>NZ_VBSL01000023.1 GCF_006149005.1 Larkinella sp. C7
AAAAAGCCGCTGCGAAAACAGGTGATTCCAGCGAAGCGTCGCCGTGCTGTTGCCCCAGTCGAGGTTGATTTTGGTGGCGGTTTCCTGATCATCAACATAAAACCGATCCTGACCGAAATAACCGCTCAGGTACAGCTTGTTTTTCGGCCCGAAATCGTAGTTGGCTTTGGCGTTCAGATCGTAGAAGTAATATCCGGCCACAACCTGTCCGTCAGTTTGCTGTTTGATGAGGGGCCGGGCCACAAAATCCAGGTACGTCCGGCGGGCCGACACCAGAAACGACGACGACCCCGCCCCCGATTTCTTTTTGGTCAGCGGGCCTTCCAGCGTCAGCCGCGATGCAATCAGGCCAATGCCGCCTTCGCCGTGGAGTTTTTCCTTGTTGCCCTCTTTCATATTCATCTCAATCACCGACGACAGCCGTCCGCCGTACCGCGCCGGAAAACCGCCTTTGATCAGTTCCACGCTTTTGAGCGCATCGCCGTTGAAAACCGAGAAAAAACCGAAGAGGTGGTTGGCGTTGTACACAATGGCGTCATCGACAATGATGAGGTTCTGGTCGGGGCCGCCCCCGCGGACGTAAATCCCGGTGCTGCCTTCGGAGCCTTTCTGGACGCCCGGCATGAGTTGCAGCACTTTCAGGACGTCTTTTTCGCCCAGAAAAGCCGGTATTTTCTTGATTTGGGCCACCGGAACGTCGATGGTGCTCATTTGCGGACTTTCGCTCACTTTTTCTTCGCTGCGATTCCCGGTGACGACCACTTCCGACAGCAAACGACCGGGCGTCAACTGAACATCAAGCACGGTATTTTTCCGGAAGGGGAGGGTTTCCTGTATGCTCTCGTAACCGACAAAAGAGAACGACAGCGTCAGGCTGTCCTGAACGGGAATGGTCAGCGAATAGAAACCGTAGGTATTGGTAACCGTGCCGGTTGAGGTGCCGGGCAGGTAGACATTGACGCCAATGAGCGCTTCGCTGCTCCCTTTTTCGCGCACATAGCCGCTCACCGTCGCGACGGACCGGGTGGAAGAAGGTTGGGCGAGGGCGATAAAACCGACCATCAAAAACACAAAATAAAACAGGAAGAAATACTTCATTCAGGCATTCAATGAGCTTATTCTTTGTTAGTACGATAGAAGGTATTCAAAAAGTATAACAGAGACTGAAGTTAACAGTTTCGCTGGTGAAGAGTTACCAACGTAACAACTCGATAGAACCCTACGATCATGCTGAAATTTGATAAGCTTTCACTCAATATTCCCGAAACAACCAAACCGCGGGTGGTCGTCATCGGTGGCGGTTTTGGCGGGCTCAATCTGGTGAAAAAGCTGAACGGCAAAGACTTTCAGATTGTGATGTTCGATAAACAGAACTACCACGGTTTCTGGCCGCTGCTCTATCAGGTGGCTACCGCCGGGCTGGAGCCTGACGCCATTGCCGAGCCAATCCGCAAAATGTTCGATGAAGAGTACGAGGATTTTCACTTCCGGCTGGTCCGGGTTCTCGGCGTCGATCCGGTGGCAAAAACCGTGAAGACGTTGATTGGTGATCTGCACTATGATTACCTGGTCATTGCGACGGGAACGAAGGCTAATTTTTTCGGAAATGAGCAGGTTCAGAAATACTCCTTTTCACTCAAAACCATTCCGGAAGCACTGAACCTCCGCAGCCAGTTGCTGCAGTCGTTCGAGCAGGCCAGCATTACGGTTGATCCCGAAAATCGGGAAAGCTTGCTGAATTTCGTGATTGTCGGCGCCGGACCAACGGGTGTCGAAATGGCGGGTTCGCTGGCCGAAATGCGCAAACACGTTCTGCCGGGCGATTATCCGGGGCTGGATTTCAGCAAGATGAAGATTTATCTGGTCGAAGGACTGGACCGGGTTTTGCCGCCGATGTCGCCGGAGGCCAGTGCCAAAACACAGAGATACCTGGAAGACATGGGGGTGATCATCAAGCTGAAAAGCCTGGTTGATTCCTACGACGGCGATGTGGTGACGCTCAAAACCGGGGAGCAAATCCGGTCGCAGACGGTCGTGTGGGCGGCTGGCGTCACGGGCGCGCTCATCGATGGGTTGCCGAAAGAAAGTATTGTGCGCGGGGGCCGCGTAACGGTCAATGAATTCAACCAGGTGGCCGGATACAGCGATATTTTTGCCATCGGCGACATTGCTTTCATGAAAAGCGAAAAATGGCCGAACGGGCATCCGGGCGTGGCTCAACCGGCCATTCAGCAGGGCCAGCACCTGGCGAAAAACCTGCGCCGGCTGATTCGCAAGGAGGAAATGACCCCGTTTGATTATTTTGACAAAGGCTCCCTGGCGATCATTGGCCGCGTTCGGGCCGTCGCCGATTTGCCGGGCAATCTGCACCTCAGCGGTTTTGTGGCGTGGGTAGCGTGGCTGTTTGTCCATATTTACTACCTCATCGGTTTTCGGAGCAAACTGGTCGTCCTGAGCAACTGGATTTACCGCCTGTTTACTTACGAGCGCGGTACCCGGCTGATCATCAGACCTTTTGTCAGAAAAGATGACAAAGACGCCGAAGAGTTTGTAATGAAGAATGAAATCGGTTAACATTGCCTGACTATGATTATGGTGATTTCAATGATTGACTATGATAAATTCTTCTGTTAGAATTCTGCTGGCTACTTTTTTGGTCGTTGGTTCACTTACGGCTTCTGCCCAACCTACTCTGAATCCCGATACGGTGAAAGCCGGTCTGTTCGATATGGGCAAGATGTGGACATTTGATAATCCACCTCAGGAGTATTTCCAGAAAACATACGGTTTTACGCCCGACCAGAAATGGTTTGACGAAGTGCGGCTGGCATCGCTGCGGTTTGCCGATTACTGCTCGGCGTCGTTCGTTTCGGCGAATGGTCTGGTGATGACCAATCACCACTGCGCGCGGGAGTCGGGAACGGGGGTGCAGCGGAAAGGGGAAGACCTGAACAGTACGGGCTTTTTTGCCAAAACCTTCGCCGAAGAACGGAAAGTGGAGAATCTGTACGTCGATCAGTTGCTGAAAATCGAAGACATCACCACCCGCGTACAGGCCGCGATGGCATTGGGGAAATCCGAAGCCGAACAATTGCAGATGCGTGAGCGGGAATTTGCGACCATCAAGCAGGAATTTGGTAGCCAGGCGGAATGGAAAGGCCTTGAATTGCAAACGATTACGTTCTACAACGGCGGGCGGTATTCGCTGTACGGTTTCAAACGGTATAACGACGTCCGGCTGGTGTTGATGCCCGAACTGCAACTCGGTTTTTTTGGTGGTGATCCCGACAACTTCACCTATCCCCGGTATGCGCTGGATTTTTCTTTTTTCCGGGTGTATGACAATGGAAAACCGCTGAAAACGACGCATTTCTTCAAGTTCAATCCCAACGGGATCAAAGAAAACGAACCGGTTTTTGTAACCGGAAATCCGGGCAGCACCGAGCGACTGAAAACCGTGGCCGAACTGGAATTTGACCGCGACCTGAAAATCCCGTACATCCTGCAACTGCTCCGCAACCGCGCCGATGCGTTGCAGATTTACAACGCCACGGCGAAAAGCGACAGCATCCAGAACGAAATTTTTAGTTTCGAAAACAGCCTGAAAGCTTACGGTGGTCAGTTGGAAGGCCTGCGCGATCCGTATTTGCTGGCCCGGAAAGGTGCTTTCGAGCAACAGTTCAAAGCCGACGCCCAGCGGCTGGAAGGCGGGCGCGGACAGGCTAAAGTGAGTACCGGTTCCGGCCAGAAGAGCGACGCGGCCAATGGCGCTGCCGGATCGAAGGTCGATATTAACCTGAAACTCTGGGACAACATTGCCACCAACGTGGGCGATCTTCGGAAATACTACAAGGATAATACCTACCTGTCGCCCAGCGAACTGGCGCGGGGTGATTTGCTGGTGTTTGCCCATTTGCTGATCACCTATGCCGACGCGGCCCGCCAGAATCCCGGTCGGGCAGAGCAGATCAAAAACCTGCTGGAAACGCCCAAACTCACCGACCGGGCGCTGGAAGAAGCCTATCTGGCGGCTCACCTGACCGAAGCTCAGGCGGCTTTGGGCAACGACGA
Organism: Larkinella sp. C7; assembly: GCF_006149005.1. Taxonomy (GTDB): domain Bacteria; phylum Bacteroidota; class Bacteroidia; order Cytophagales; family Spirosomataceae; genus Larkinella. Next base: position 4,072 of record NZ_VBSL01000023.1, read on the forward strand.
TCCTTACATCAAAGCGGCCCTGAATGGCAAATCGCCCAAGGAAGCGGCTGCCTATTTGATGAACAACACGAAACTGAACGACCAGGGTTATGTGAACGATCTGGTGACGAAAGGCCCGGTGGCCATCAGCGCCGACAACGATCCGTTGCTGGCGCTTTCGCGCATTTCGGTGCCGCGCTACCAGCAGGCATCAGCCGCCGTGAAGGCCATTACGGGTCGGCAGACGGTGTTGCGGAGTAACCTGGGGCGGTTGTTGTATGAAGTCTACGGAACTGGTATCCCGCCCGACGCGACGTTTTCGCTGCGGATCAACGACGGCATCGTGAAAGGATTTCCGTACAACGGAACCGTTGCGCCGTATCAAACCACTTTTGCCGGTTTGTATGACCGGTATTATTCCTTCAACGGTAAATTTCCGTGGGCCTTGCCCAAGCGCTGGCTGGCTCCCCCCGCCGAATTGCTGCGCCAGTCGATGTGTTTTGTCTCTACGAACGACATCATTGGTGGCAATTCGGGTAGCCCGCTGATCAACAAAAACCGCGAAGCCGTCGGGCTGGCTTTCGACGGCAACATGGAAAGCCTGCCGGGAAGTTTCATTTTTGTTCCCGATAAAAACCGGACGGTTTCGGTCAATACGGGAGCCATTGTGGCAGCGATGCGCTACATCTACAAAGCGGATCGGCTCGTGAAAGAACTCGTCGGAAAATGAAGCGCATCATCCACAAACACCCGCTGGCGATCCGCTGGTTTCACTGGATCAACTTCCCGATTCTGGTCATCATGATCTGGAGCGGATTGCTGATTTATTGGGCCTACCAGCCCTACAAAATCCAGATTGGCGATACCGTACTGTTCAAATTTTTTCCGAACTGGTTTATTCAGGCCCTGAACCTGCGTCGGCGGCTGGCCGAGGGCATGTCGTGGCATTTTGTGTTCATGTGGCTGTTCACGATCAATGGGGTTCTGTACGTTCTCTATACCTTTATTTCGGGCGAATGGCGGTTTTTGCTGCCCAATCGACGGTCGTTCCGGGAAGCCTGGCAGGTAACATTGCACGATCTGGGCATTCGTAAAACCGCCCCTCCGCAGGTGAAGTACAATGGTGCGCAGCGGATTGCCTACACGGCCATTCTTTTGATGGGGATTGGCTCGCTGCTGACCGGTTTGGCGATTTACAAACCCACACAGTTTTCGGGCCTGACAACCTTAACGGGGGGCTACGAAAACGCCCGGCTGTGGCATTTCATCCTGACCATCGGCTACGTTCTGTTTTTTGTCATCCATATTTTTCAGGTCGTGCGGGCGGGCTGGAACAATTTTCAGGCGATGGTAACCGGTTTTGAAGTCGAAAAGAAACTGCCTGAAAAAACACCACCAGCCCCGACTACCCCGGCCTGACTAATCCTGAACCACTATGGCTCCTGTTGACGATACCGAGGAAAAACTTCCCGAAAAAAAGCCGCATCGCGAAGAGCTGACCTCCGAGCAGCAGATCCGGCGTCGGACCCTAAAAGCGTTCGCGTTGTTTGGTCTGGCCGGTGTTATTCCCTTTAGCCTCTGGAAATGGATCAAAATACAACCCAAAGAAGCCGGGTTGCCGAAGGTGTTCCGCGAGGTGCTGAAGGTGAATGAAGAGGTGGCCAATGGCTATTTCAGCAACGCAAATCTGGCACCGACTTTTCCGAAAGACTGGGCGGTTAAAAACGTGCGGGTGAATGGCCGGGACGGTTTGCGGAGCGCGATCGATAAAGACGCCTGGCGATTGAAAGTGGAGCAACCGGGCCGGAAAGCCCTGTTGATTTCGCTCGACGAGCTAAAAGCGTTGCCCAAGCAGGAGATCATTTATGAGTTCAAGTGCATCGAGGGCTGGAGCCAGATTCAGCATTGGGGCGGGGTAAACTTTGCCGAATTTGCCAAAAAATACCAGTTGGGGCAGAAAGACGGCTCGGAAGCGTGGTATCCGTACGTCGGCATGAAAACGCCCGATGGTGGGTATTACGTTGGCATCGACACGCCCAGCGCCCTGCATCCGCAAACCATGCTGGCTTACGAAATGAATGACGAGCCGCTCACTGATCTGCACGGCGCGCCCCTGCGTCTCATCATTCCGGTGAAATACGGTGTCAAAAACCTGAAACGCATCGGCAGCCTCTGGTTCAGCGACGAGCGCCCCCGCGACTTCTGGGCCGAACGCGGGTATGATTACCACGTCGGGTTGTAGATTCCCCACTGGATAACGCCTTCCCCGTTGGATAACGCCTTCCCCGGATGTTATCCGGGGCTAGTGATGATAGCCTTTCAGGCTTTGGGGTGTTGGTAGAGATCGGCTTTTTGTTATCTTCGGGAGTCATTCAGAAACAAACTCATGAAGAAAATTCTCCTCCTCACAGCCGCTTTCGGGCTGTTGATTCCGTACGCTCACGCCCAAACCGGCAAACAGAAGATCACCGTAACCGATTTGACCCGCATCAAACAAGTAAGCGGTATTAAAACATCGCCCGATGGTAAACACGCGGTTTATACACTGACGACGATTGAACCGGACGCCGAGAAAAAAGAAGAATACGAGTATAAGACTCATATCTATTTAACCGGCTTGAAGCGTAGCGACGCACCGTTTGGTGATCCAAAAGCGTTGACCCACGGCAGCGAAAGCGCCCGGCAGCCCGACTGGTCGCCCGATGGCAAGTCGATTGCGTTTGTGCGGACGGTGAAAGGCAAATCGCAGATTTTTGTGATGCCGCTCGATGGGGGCGAAGCCTGGCAGTTGACCAAACTGAGTTACGGGGCTTCCAGTCCGCAATGGTCGCCGGACGGCAAACGGATTCTGTTTACAGCCAACGCTTCCTTGTCCGACATGCTGAAAGATTCGCTGCTGAACCGGGGGAAAACCGTGCCGGCCTGGTCGTTGGAAAAACCGGGTTTCGCCACCAATGAATTTATCAAACCGGACAAAACCGTGAAGGCGAATCCCGACGGATCGCTGGCCGAAATCCGGGCCTATCTGAACAAGGATGTGGAGGATAAAAAAGCGAAAGTCATCAACCGGCTCAATTTTCAGGGCGAATCGACCACCGAACCCGAGCTGAGCTTTACACACCTGTATGCGGTCGAGGTTAAGGAGAATGCGACGCCGAAACCGTTGACACACGGTTTTTATTCGTTTCAGGCCCCGGTCTGGATGCCCGACGGCCAGGGGATTCTGGCCGTAACCGACCGCGACACACTCAGGCACCCCGACCGGGAGCAGGATGCCGCACTGATCTGGCTGGCAGCCGATGGGTCGGGCAAACGGATTAGCCTGTTGTCGGAAGCCGGGAAAACGTATTTCTCGCCCTCGGTTTCGCCCGATGGTCGCCAGTTGGTTTTGCTGACCAATTCGGCGCAGGGCGTTAATGCCGGGCAGCTTGCCATGGCCGCCCTGAACGGTACGTCGGTTTCTGATTTGCAGGTGGTTGCCTTCGACCGGGCGGCCGGCAACCTGAAATGGGGAGCGGTGTCGGTGGCGGGTTCGAAAAAGAAAAAAGGCCCCGCGACAACGGCCTATGCGGTATTTTTTACGGCCTCATCGAACGGCGGGGTGCCGCTCTACCGGCTTGATCCGGCCACGAAGCAGGTGACGCAGTTGTCGGATTTCGACAGTGGAATCAGCGCGTTCGATCTGGCGGGTGATCAGGTGGTGTTTGCCAAAACCGCCGTCGCCAATCCGTCGGAACTGTATATGGGAGCTTTTACAGGTGCTACCACACAAAAAACGCTTACCGCCAATGCGGTTAAACTGAGCAATCACAACGACTGGGTGGCCGGAAAAGCGTTGAGTTTTCCGGAAAAACGGACCTATAAAAATTCGAAAGGGCAGACGATCGAGTACTGGATTATGAAGCCCACGGCGGTTGCGGCAAACGAAGCGTCTGCTTCTACTAAGAAATACCCCTTGCTGCTCAACATGCACGGTGGCCCAACGGCGATGTGGGGACCCGGCGAAGCGTCGATGTGGCACGAATTTCAGTATTTCTGTTCGCAGGGCTACGGCGTGGTGTATGCCAATCCGCGAGGATCGGGCGGCTACGGGATTGATTTTCAACGCGCCAACGTCAAGGATTGGGGAGCCGGCCCGACCGAAGACGTGCTGGCAGCCGCGACCGATGCCGCCAAAGAAGCCTGGGTCGATACGAGTCGGCAGGTGATTACGGGCGGTTCGTATGCGGGCTATCTGACGGCCTGGATTGTGGCCCACGACAACCGCTTCAAAGCCGCTTTTTCACAGCGTGGGGTGTATGACCTCACGACCTTCATGGGCGAAGGCAACGCGTGGCGGCTGGTTCCGAACTATTTCGGGGGCTATCCGTGGCAAAAGCAGGTTGCAGAAACGCTGGAAGCCAATTCGCCGTACACGTTTGTCGAAAACATCAAAACGCCCCTGTTGATCAAACACGGTGAAAACGATCTGCGGACGGGCGTCATCCAGAGTGAAATGCTCTATAAAAGCCTGAAAATACTGGGTCGCCCGGTCGAATACGTTCGGATGCCCGGTGGTACGCACGAGATGAGCCGGTCGGGGAACGTTCGGCAGCGGATTGACCGGATGCTGCGGATTTACGAGTTTTTCGAGCGGTATATCGGCGAAAAGAACAACCGGCAATAGATAGGAACGCGGATTGACCGGATGCCGCGGATTGAAACAGATTTTATCCGTGGAAATCCGCAGCATCCGTCCAATCCGTGTTTCTATCCAAAAAGGCACAAATGCCGTAGAAATGTCGGCATAAAACCGGCAGACTCAGACGGCTTCGGATTTACATTTGTTCAAAAACTGAACAATGAGCAAGGGACTATTAGCCGAAAAAATTGGGTCACTGAGAAAAAACAAAGGGTTTTCTCAGGAAGAACTCGCTGAGCATGCATCGATCAACCTGCGGACGTTGCAGCGAATTGAAAGCGGGAAAACTGAACCGCGCGGGCAGACGCTCCGCCTGATTGCCAAAGCCCTGGAAACCCCTGTCGAGAATTTCCAGGATTTTACGAAAGAAGAAGATACCGGTTTTTTGCAGTTGATGAATCTGTCGGCACTTTCTTTCTGGGTCATTCCACTGGGCAATATTTTTATTCCGCTCGCGCTCTGGGTCATGAAGCGCGACAGAGTGAAAGACGTCAATGAACTGGGCCGACGCATCATCAATTTCCAGATTACCTGGACGTTTGTCACGTTTGGTCTTGTTTTCGGTTTGGTCTTAAATGTTTTCTTTGGACATGGTTTCGCCTTTTCTCCGCTATTGGTCTCTGCCATTATCGTCGGCTTCTACATCTTAAATTCAATCATCATTCTGATTGCCACCTTTCAGGTCAGGCGGGGAATTGACAAAGTATATTCGATTGGATTTCCCATTCTACGCTAGCGTGCGAAGTGTACCCATTTTTCGTGAAAACCAGGGCTATTACGGGGTAGTATGTTGCTTTTTGTTGCTCATAGGTTCATTTTTGGCTCTTAGTGTACGCTTAATCATTTGATTGTATATACTGCTAAATAGAGGATTAGAAAGTTGGATTTTAAGGAGAAATAATTTTACGTTACCAATGGTTACATTTGGCAAATGATATTTTTTTGAAAATTTTATACGTATATACTTAAAAAAGTGACAATTTAATTTGGCAAATATATTGTTTTGCTTACTTTTGATTTATCGACAAACCACAGTGACTTCTTTCTTTCTACAGGGCAATCCGCTGGCCGCACTACCGGAAAGCCCTGACCGGATCACGCATTTCCTGCATGGAGCAGGGAGGGTCCGGGTTCGCTGCCTGAGCAATTCAGCGCAGTTCAACCATTCCGTTTAGCCTTAATCAAACCAATTACCGACAATCTGGCCGGCACGGTTTTGCTTTGTCCATTCGGACCAAAACAGCACCAGAAAGTTCGGACAAAGCACTGAATCCGGAGCCAATCCGAATTGTCAGTCATTGTCATGCGCCCGGTTGCGGAGGGCGGTTCGGCGAAGCGGCCAGTGTCCGGCCGTCCAACGCTCCGGGTTTGCATGACAATGGACGCGTTCAACTATCCATCTTTAATTAATGCACTTTGTTAACCTAGCTAATTATGAGGAAAACGCTACTATTGCTAGTAGGGATGATCTGGTTGTCGGTAGTGGTTGCTACGGCCCAGACACGTACGCTTACCGGTACCATTCTGGCGGCAGAAGAAGGACCTCTCCCCGGGGCCAATGTCGTCGTGAAAGGCAGTACGACCGGAACGACCACCGACAATGAGGGCAAGTTTACCCTGAAAGTTCCCTCCGAAAACGCAACCATTATCATTAGCTCCATCGGTTTTCTGACCGAAGAAATCGCTATCGGCAATCGCTCTACCCTCGATTTAACCCTAAAAACGGACGTCAAGTCGCTGTCTGAGGTCGTTGTAACGGCTTTTGGGGTAGAGAAAGAAGTAAAATCGCTCGGCTACGGGGTGCAGGAAATCAAAGGCACGGCGCTCACCGAAGCGCGTTCGTCCAACGTCGTCAACGTCTTGTCCGGTAAAGTGGCGGGTTTGCGGGTTAGCTCCAACGGCGGGCCGGGCAGCGGTTCCACCATCCAGATTCGGGGTGCATCGTCGGTTTCGGGCAATAACCAGCCGCTGATTGTAGTCGATGGTGTACCGATTCAGCAATCCTTCGACAAAACGTACGGTTCCGGCATTTCGGAAGTGAACCCGGATAACATCAAGGAAATGAGTATTTTGAAAGGCCCGAATGCGGCTGCTCTCTACGGATCACGGGCGGCTAACGGGGTCATTCTGATTACGACCAAAAATGGAGCGGGAACGAAAGGCATCGGCGTTGAAATCAACTCCAACGTCACGTTTGAACGCCCGTGGATCAAACCCCAATTCCAGAACACCTACGGGGGCGGAAATGGCTACCGCACCTGGTACAACGACGGCTGGTCGGGCGCCATTACCGATCCGCTCGAAATTCAGCAATACCGGGCGGCTTATCCAACGGCTCCGCTGACCGGCACCGAAGGCACCGACGAAAGCTGGGGCGGTCCGATGGACGGTCGGCTGGTTCGGCACTGGTGGTCGGGCAAGGAAGTGGCTCCGCTGACACCCAACCCCAACAACTGGGAAGATTTCTGGCAAACCGGACAGACCATTACGAACAGCGTAGCGGTTTCGGGCGGGAATGACAAAGGAAGCTTTCGCTTGTCGGCCGGTCGGCTCGATCAGAAAGGACTGATTTACTACAACGACTTCTACCGGAATAACTTCAAATTTAATTCCGCCTATAACTTCACCCCGAAATTTAGTGCAACGGTTTCGGCGGAATACATCAAATCGGGTGGTAACCGGAGCTACAGCAGTGGTCAAGAGTTTATCTGGGCGCACCGTCAAACGGATTACACCAAGCTGCGCAACTGGCGGGATTACACCGATGTTCACATCCAGCGGGCCCTGCCCGGCAAACCCGCCGATACTGATCCCCCGAACTGGCAGCACACGTTCTTCACCAACCCGTATTATTCTTCGGAACTGCTGCCGTCTAACAACGAAAAAGACCGGCTGGTGGGCAACATCGCGCTGAACTACAAAATCCTTCCGTCGCTGAGTCTGATGGTCCGGAGTGGAACCGATGTCTGGACCGATACGCGGATCAGTGTCAACAATTTCGAGCGGGTTCGGAACGGAAACCGGACGCCCGGTGCTTTCACGGAAGAAATTCTGCGTCGTCAGGAAACCAACCACGATGCCATCCTGACGTTCAACAAAGCCCTTAATTCCAATTTTTCGACCAACATCCAGGTCGGTGCAATCTCCCGGACGAACTATTACAAACGCAATTCGCTCGCCGTGGGCGAACTGGTTGTCGACGGCCTCTACAATGCTTCCAACGCCAACCCCAGCCGGAACACGGCCCAGAGCGCGATTGAAAAGTCGCAGGTCAACAGCGTATTCGGATCGCTGGAAGTAAGCTACAAAAACGCGCTCTTTCTGAACGCCACAGCCCGTAACGACTGGTCGAGCACGCTGCCTTCAAACAACCGATCGTATTTCTACCCGTCTATATCGGGAAGTGCGGTGATCACCGATCTGTTCAACGTCCAAAGCAATGTGATTTCGTTCGGTAAAATTCGGGCGAGCTGGGCGCAGGTTGGAAACGATGCGTTGCCCTACCAGTTGCTGCAAACGTTCCGAGCCGGAACTTCCTGGGCGGGATCGACCCCGGAGTTTTATGAAAACACCCAGATTGCCAACTCCACGCTGCGGCCGGAAATTACGACCGGAACCGAGCTGGGGCTTGACGTCCGCTTCCTGAAAGGTCGGATTGGCCTGGACGTAACGTATTACGATCAGCTCTCCCGCGATCAGATTCTGGCCGTTGAGATCTCGAAATCAAGCGGTTACAACTCCCGCGTTCTCAACGCCGGTAAAATCTCCAACAAAGGCCTTGAAGTGGTGCTGACCGGTACGCCCGTCAAAACCGCCACCGGTTTTAGCTGGGAAACGACCCTGAACTTCTCCCGCAACCGCAACAAAGTGCTCGAACTGGCCGAAGGGCTGACGACCTACACCCTGGCCACCCGGCAGGGATTGATCACGGAAGCGCGGGTAGGACAGCCGTACGGCAGTTTCTTCGGAACCGGGTTTGAAAAAGCCCCCGATGGACAGCGGATTTACAATGCCAATGGCTTGCCGGTGATTTCGACCACGCCCCGCACGCTGGGCAATGTGCAGCCGAAATGGACGGGTGGCTGGTTGAATAGCCTGACCTTCAAAGGCTTCTCGGTTTCGGCTTTGGTGGATGTGAAATGGGGGGGGGACTTCTTCGACGAAGGCACCGGAACCGCCCGCTGGACGGGTCAGTATGAAGAAACCGCCGTGGGCCGCGAAGAAGGCGTGATTGGCAAAGGCGTTTACAACGCCGGAACGGCCGAAGCACCGAACTACGTCCCCAACACGGTGATTGTACCGGCTAAAACCCTCATTGCCTACAACAACCCGCGCAGCTACCACGAAGCGTCGATTTACGACGGCAGCTACGTCAAACTCCGCGAGGCTACGATTGGCTACCAGCTACCGGCGGGTTTCCTGAACCGGGTCAAAATCCGCTCGGCCAAGATCTCTCTGGTGGGCCGCAACCTGGCGATGCTGTTCAAAAATACCACCCACGTCGATCCTGAAGTGGACCGGTTCGGGGCCAACCAGCAGGGATTTGCCTACGGCGAATTGCCGAGCTCGCGCAGCATCGGTGCCAACCTGAGTCTGTCCTTTTAATTCCGACCAAACGATTTGACTATGAAGATCATAAAAGCACTTTTTGTGAGTATCGGTTTGATGACGCTGGCGGGTTCGTGCACGTCGGAGTTTGACGAAATGAACGTCAGCCCGAACGATCCGACCGCCATCAGCCCCCAGTATCTGTTGCCCTATGCCCTCGAAGCGTCCGTTGACCGCTATTGGGGCGTCCGGACTCGCTTTGAGCGTTTGAATCTGGATGGGGCCATGTGCTGGATGCAGTATCTGACCCGCAACATCTACTCGAACGAGGGGGATAACTACGAAGTTTCGGTTGGTTTTTACACCAACAACTGGAAAGGATTTTTCAACGACGCTCAGGTAAACTACCAGCGGATCATTACGCTGGCCGGACCGGGCGGCAAATTCGAAAATGCCAATTACGAAGGCGTGGCACTGGTGATGCGGTCGTGGGTATTTTCGTTGCTGGCCGATGTCTACGGCCCCATTCCGTATACCGAAGCCCTGAAAGGCACGGCGGAGACACCCAATTACACGCCGGTTTACGATCCGGTCGAAACGGTGTATGCCGGTTTGCTGAAAGACCTGAAAACCGCCAACGAGAAGTTGAGCGTGACGGGCCCGGCCATTGCCGGTGATATTCTGTACGGTGGTGACATTCTGAAATGGAAGAAGTTTGCCAATTCGCTGCGCTTGCGATTGGCAAACCGTCAGGCTGTAAAAAAATCGGCGGAGTCGAAAGCCGTTATGGCCGAGATTCTGGGCAACGCAACGACCTATCCAATTTTTACGAGCAATGCCGACAATGCCAAACTGACCAACTCCGCCGTGTTACCGAGCAACAACGAGTGGCACCAGGTGATGATTCAGGACGGCCGGACCGACTGGAACATCAGTAAAACCCTGGCCGACCGGCTGAATGAACTGGGTGACAGCCGGATTACGGTCTATGCGCAGCCCAACAAAGCCGGTAAATACGAAGGCCACGCCAACGGATTGCCCGATGCGGTTGCCACGGCCTACCTCGGAACGAGTTCCTTACTGGGAACGTATTTTACGGCCCCAACGGCCCCGGCCGTCATCATGACGTTTTCGGAACTGAACCTGATTCTGGCCGAAGCCGCTGCGGATGGCGACATCACGGGCAGTGCGCAGACGTATCTGGAGAAAGGCATCACCGCTTCGTTCGACCAATACGGGTTGACGGTACCTGCCGGTTATCTGGCCAAAGTAGGAACCGCTACCAAAACGACCATCATGGAGCAGAAATGGATTTCGTTGTTCGGACAAGCCATCGAAGCCTGGACGGAGTACCGCCGGACGGGTCTGCCGGTGCTGCCCGCGAAGGATTCCCGGTCGGTTTTCTCGAACGATGGCGTTTTGCCAACCCGCCTGAAATACCCCACTTCGGAGTACTCCCTGAACAAAGCGAGTCTGGATAAGGGCATATCCCTGCTCGGTGGAGCCGACGATATGAAGTCCAAATTGTGGTGGGTTGAGAAATAATTATAATTAACCATGAAAATGCGTATGAAGAGCTATAAATACCTTATTTTAAGTGGATTAACGGTCGTAAGCAGCTTGCTCGCCGGGTGCGAAAAAACGGAAGATCCTTTTGTCGATCGCGTCGTTGCGCCGGTTCTGGTGCTGGTCGATGGCGCTTCCGATGGGGGGGGGCAAACCGCTGAACCGGTGGTGACGCAGAAAATCACCGCACCGGTCGTGATGACCGTGAAAATTCTGGAACTGGACAAAAGCGGTATTCTGGACTATAAGGTGGGCATCGACTCCATTCCGGTAGCGTCGTTGACCATCAAGTTGATGAAACGCGAGGTGAAAGGTACGGCGACCGTCATGACGGCGATTGCCGATCTGAAAACCGATGCAACCGGCAAAGCCACGCTCACCAAAACCTGGGCCGAACTCGGTATTGCAGCGCCCGCCGTCGGCAGCAGTGTGTCGCTGACCTGGATGGGCGAACACAAAGGCCAGGCTTTTTCCCGTTTGTCGCGGGTTCAGGGGATAAATTAAATGAAAACAAACATCTAACCACTTCTTTATTATGTCTCTTAATCGTCGTGAATGGCTCCGGTCCGGATTGCTCGCGGGTGTCGGTTTAGCCGCAGCCCCGGCCGCGTATTGTGAACCCTGGCTGGACAAGGCTGCGCCAGCCGGTGCCTTACCGCCAACGGCTCCCAAAGGTGCGCTGAAAGCACGTTTGTCGGCCAACGAAAATCCGTATGGTCCATCGCCAAAGGCGCTGAAAGCGATCAACGAAGCCGCTTCGGATGGCTTTTTGTATCCGTTTTCTTACGGCGCACAGTTGCAGAAAATGATTGCGGATGAGGAAGGGGTGGCACCGGAGCAAATCCTGCTTTCGGCGGGTTCGGGCGCGTTGCTGCACGCTACGGCTTTGCAGTATGCCTATGCCAGTCCGGGCAGCAGCGTGCTGTCGGCCGACCCTACCTACGAACAACTCGTTCGGGCGGCTGTGATGCATGGCATGACGTGGGACAAAGTGCCCCTGACCAGCGGTTCATACGACCACAATCTGGAAGAAATGGAGAAGAAGGTCAACGACAAAACCGGTCTGGTTTACATCTGTAATCCCAACAACCCGACGGGCGTCACGATCAACCCGGAAAGCCTGCGGGCCTTTGTGGACCGCGTTTCGGCGAAAAAACCGGTATTCGTGGATGAAGCCTACATTCACTACACCGGCGATCCGAAGAAATACACGGTGATCGAGAATATCAAAAAAGGCCAGAATGTGATGGTGGCCAAAACGTTCTCGAAAATCTACGGCATGGCCGGTTTGCGGATGGGCTACATGGTGGGTCAGCCGGATACGCTGAAAGCCATCTCGAAATGGGGTGGAGGAGCCGGTAACCTGAGCATGACCACGTTACGGGCTGCACTGGCGTGTTACAAAGACGAAGAATTTATCAAATATTCGCTGGGCAAAGGACTGGAAGCCCGCGAATTTCTGTATGCTACGCTGAAGCAAAACGGCTACACCTACCTGCCATCCGGCACCAACTTCGTGTTGTTCCCGATCCGGATGAAGGGCGACGATTTCACCAAGAAAATGATGGAAAACGGCGTGAGCGTTCGGCAGTGGAAATTTGACGGTCAGTTCTGGTGCCGTGTGAGCCTCGGGACGATGGATCAAATGAAATACTTCGCCGACGCGCTGAAAGTTATTTCGTAAGTACCTACGGACTTTCGTACCTTGAAATCGCTTCCGAAGGCTTACCTTTGGGAGCGATTTTCTATATAACCACCTATGTCCGTTCATATTTCATCCCTGGCCGAAAGCTTGCCAGCTTTCCTAAAGCAGCACAATTATTCGGCCATTGCGGTTCTGGCCGATGCAAATACCAAGCGCCTTTGCTATCCGGCGATAAAAAATTTTTTACCGAAACATAAGATTATTACGGTTCGGGCGGGGGAAGAATTCAAGAATTTAGCGACTTGCGAAACCGTCTGGCAGGCCCTGACCGACGCCCAATTTGACCGTCACGCCCTGCTGATTGATCTCGGAGGGGGCGTAATTGGGGATTTAGGCGGTTTTTGTGCCGCTACCTACAAGCGGGGCATCGATTTTATTCAGATTCCGACCACCTTGTTGTCGCAGGTGGATGCGAGTGTGGGCGGAAAGTTAGGTATTGACTTTCACGGATTTAAAAACCATATTGGGGTCTTCAAACTACCGGAAACCGTTCTGATCGACACCGTTTTCTTTCAAACCTTACCGGAGTTGGAGTTGCGGTCGGGTTTTGCCGAAATCATCAAACATTGCCTGATTGCCGACGCGGCCAAATGGAACGTCATCCGTCGCCGGGATCTGCACCAGCAGGACTGGAATGATCTGGTGGCGCATTCGGTGGGCGTGAAAAAAAATATTGTCGAGCAAGATCCAAACGAGAAGGGAATACGTAAAGTATTAAACTTCGGACACACGCTGGGACATGCGCTTGAAACCCATTTTCTGGCCGATCCCAAACGCCGGTTGCTGCATGGTGAAGCCATTGCCGCCGGTATGATTGCCGAAGCTTTTATTGCCAAACGCAAAGGACTGATCGAAACCGGATTGCTGGAGCAGATTGAAGAGTACCTGTTTTCCATCTATGGCCGTGTCAAACTGACGGATGCCGACCTGGAGCCGGTGTTGAAGCTGACGTTGCAGGACAAGAAAAACCGCAACGGCGAGGTTCGGATGGCTTTGCTGGATGGACCGGGAAGTTGCACCTACGATGTGTTGGTGACGAAAGCAGAAATGCGCCGGGCATTGGATTACTATCGAACCTAAACTAGTCTGTAAGCAGGGCCGTTGAAGCGGTTTTTTGAACCTTATAGCTAGACACTTACTATACCAATAGTACCATTCATTTTTAACCAGTTTGTCTATACGATTCAAATTTACAACCCTGTTAAACAGTCCGTTTATGAAACATTTTATCGGCGTTCTTGTGTTACTGGCTGTGGTTTCGCTGGCCGGATGCATGCCTGGGAAATTATTCGTTGAGCACGATTACAGCTACGAAGGGCATTTTAAAAACTATGAATCTTTTAACTTTCTGGAATGTGAGTACATCGACTCCACCCTGCTCTGCTCGGACATTCAGGAAGCCATTCGTCACCAAATGGAAGCAAGGGGCTATAAAGTGGCAAACCGGGGCCCCAACCTGCTGATTTCCTACAATATTTTCCGCAACGATCTGCGTTTCAGAGGCTATCAGCAACCGGTTATCAAGGACTGGGTGGTGAGTGAAGACGGCGACGCAACCTACAAGCGCATCGATTACAACCTCGACGAAGGAACACTGATGATTTCCCTGATCGACGCCGATACCTATCAGGTGATCTGGAAAGGCTACGCATCCCGCGTAACCCGAAATCCGAACTTCAAGAATAATTACTTCAAAGGCATTGTCCGATCCATCTTCGACCAGTATCCGCTGATGGCGTCTGCCCGAAAGTGAAGTAAAAGTTAACTAATGAGAATTGAATAACGAATAATGAACGCTGAATAGCGAATAACGAAATAAAGAGGCAGTGCCACTTCGTTATTCGCTATTCAGCGTTCATTATTCGTTATTGATTGGTTGGTGTTGTCAACTGTTTAAACACCCCTTCCAGATTACTTTCCTGCTGTTTCAGCCCGACGAGGGTCAGGTTTTTGTCGGCAGCTAACCGGAAAACAGCCGCTCGCAGGTCGCTGTCCTGGTGGGCCGTCAGCCGGTAGCGGTTTTCGCCCAGTGCCTCGATGCGCAGAATACCAGGAAGCGTGTTCAGGACCGAAATATCCTCCAGATCCCGCTCGAATTCGGCCACAACAGCGACCGAACCATCGGACGTTTCCCGCAACTGACTCAATTGCCCATCCGCCACAATCCGGCCCCGGTTGATGATGATGACCCGCTCGCAGAGGGCTTCGACTTCCTGCATGATGTGGGTTGAAAACAACACGGTTTTTTCGCGGCCCACTTCCCGAATCACCTGACGGATTTCCGTGAGCTGATTGGGGTCAAGTCCCGTGGTGGGTTCATCCAGAATCAGAACGGGCGGGTTGTGAATCAGCGCCTGTGCCAGCCCGACGCGCTGCCGGTAGCCTTTCGATAACTGGCCGATTTTCTTGCGCTGTTCCAGGTCCAGCCCCACCAATCCGATCATCTCCGTGACCCGCCGGCTCAGTGCAGAACCCCGCAAACCGTGGAGCGATCCCGCGAAGTGCAGAAACTCCTTCACGTACATGTCGAGGTAGAGTGGGTTATGCTCCGGCAGATAGCCCAAACTTCGCCGTACATCGATTGAATTCGTGCGGACGTCAAAGCCATTCACCACAACCGTGCCTTCGGTAGGGGGCAGATACGCCGTTGCAATTTTCATCGTCGTGGACTTCCCGGCTCCGTTGGGACCCAGAAATCCCACAATCTCACCCGGCTGAACGGAAAAAGAAATCCCATCGACCGCGCGCTGGGCCGTTTCGCCGTTTCGGGCGTAGAGTTTGGTCAGGTTTTGTACCAGAATGGACATCGGTCAATACGAAAATGCAAAGAGACAGTGTGCAAGGTAAAAAAACAATGCGAAGTCCCTCTATTAACGGCGTTTTTGGAAAACCGCTTTTAATACCAAAAACAATTTTTATTTTTAGCCTTCCGTTCAGCCTGAAACGGGTTGAAACAACTGCAATGAGAACAAAGCACATCGGCATGGTAGTGGGTTGCCTGATGGCCATCAGTACCTGGGCGCAGCGACCGGCGACCCAAAGTCCCGCACTGGAACACATCGATATTCTCAGCCATCCGCCGGAGGTTTTTACCAACTGTGAGAACGCCCAAACGCAGACGGATCTGAATTTATGCGCCCAGATGCGGTTTCAGAAAGCAGATCACGAATTGAATGCGGTTTACAAACAGTTGATCGGACTGGTTTCGAAAGATGAGAAGGCCATCGTGATGGAAGCCCAGCGGCAGTGGATCGTTTACCGCGATGCGCACTGCAAAATTTACGAAAAAATGTACGAAGGCGGCTCCGCACTGCTGATGGTCATTGCCAACTGCAAGGAAGCCACCACCCTGAGCCGGATTACCGAATTAAAAGAATTAGTAGCCGAACGCAAACTTAGACAATAGACGCCAGCCTTATGAGTGACTCTGTATTCCGGAAAAAATCGGTTGTAAAAGCCATCGCCGATGTGGGCGAGGGGCATGCGTCACACATGAACAAGGTGCTGGGCGTCCGCGATCTGACTTCGTTTGGAATCGCGGCCATCATTGGTGCTGGTATTTTCAGCACCATCGGGCGGGCCAGTGTCAATGGCGGGCCGGCGGTTTCGCTGCTGTTCGTCTTTACGGCTATTGCCTGTGTTTTTACGGCCCTCAGTTACGCCCAGTTTGCCTCCACCGTGCCGGTCAGCGGCAGTGCGTACACCTACGCGTACGTGTCGTTTGGGGAGATTTTCGCCTGGATCATTGGCTGGGCGCTCATTCTGGAATATGCCGTCAGCAACATGGTCGTGGCCATTTCGTGGTCCGAATATTTCACGTCGATGCTCGAAGGGTTCGGGGTCCATTTTCCATCGTACTGGGCCACGGATTACGGCTCGGCGGCCAAAGCCTACGCGCTCGTGCAGGCCAGTGCTGCCCCCGCCAGTCTGCCCGAAAATACGCGGGAACTCGCGCAGGCTTTTCAGGATGCTCCGGCACTCGGAAGTTTGAAATTCATTGCCGATTTGCCCGCTGGTTTTGTCACGGTTTTGATCACGGCTCTGGTTTACGTCGGCATCAAGGAATCCCGGGCCGCCAGTAATCTGCTGGTGGTTCTGAAACTGGCCGTCATCGGTCTGGTCATTGCCGCTGGTGCCTTTTACGTAAAACCGGCGAACTGGTCACCTTTTGCACCCAATGGGGTTGCGGGGGTGTTGAGCGGAGTGGCTTCGGTATTTTTTGCCTTCATTGGTTTCGATTCCATTTCGACCACGGCGGAAGAGTGCAAAAATCCGCAGCGTGATTTACCCCGTGCGATGATCTACTGTTTAATTATCTGTACGGTTCTGTACGTGTTGATTACGCTGGTATTGACCGGTATGGTGAATTATAAAGAACTGGGCGTCGATGATCCGCTGGCGTATGTGTTTCAGAAAGTGGGGCTCGACGCGATTGCGGGGGTGATTTCGGTTAGTGCCGTTGTTGCCATCACCAGCGCCTTGCTGGTGTATCAACTGGGCCAGCCCCGCATCTGGATGACCATGAGCCGCGATGGTTTGCTGTGGCCGCGTTTCTCGAAAATTCATCCGCGCTACCGGACGCCCTCGTTCGCCACCATCGTAACCGGTTTTCTGGTCGCCATTCCGTCGCTGTTTCTGGATATGCAGTTTTTCATCGACCTCACGAGCGTCGGGACCTTCTTCGCCTTTATCCTGGTCTGCGCCGGTATTCTGTTTCTGGACGCCAAAGACCTTTCCAAGCATTCGAAATTCAAAGTGCCTTACATCAACGGCAAATACATCATCGGCCTAGCGCTGGTTGTGGCGATGTTTCTGGTTTTGCGCGCGGGTGGTCTGCTGAGCGGGATTCAGGAAAAACCGTTGCTGGCGTTTTTCTGGTTTACCTGGGCGCTGCTTGCCGTACTCTCGTTTCGGTATAATTTTTCCCTTCTCCCGGTTTTGGGCATCTTGACCAACCTCTATTTGATGACCGAACTGGGCATCAGCAACTGGGCCATTTTCGTAGTCTGGCTGGTCATCGGTCTGGTCATTTACTTTTCGTACGGTTACCGTAAAAGCAAACTGGCTGTCGAAGCCGCTTCGTAACGGGCGGTTTTAAACTTTGAATAGAAAAATAATGCAATAATTTATGAATTGATTGTACAGGCAATAAAATTTAATATTATCTTGTGACCCGGAAATCGTTGCGGTCTGTTAATGGTTTAGGCGGTTTCCAATTGAAATTAATCATTACATCTCGCAATAATGCAGAAAGCCTATAGGGTCTCCTTATGGGCTTTTTTATAGCAGTGAACGGGGCCATTATGCCAAAAGGGGTACCACGCTATTTTCCGTGGTACCCCTTTTGGCATAAGCAACACTGAACGTTAGTCGCTCCGGCGACCGCCCATCAGCAGACTGGCGTAATACAGCAGTGTGGCCAGTGAACCGAGTGCGGCTACCACGTAGGTCATAGCCGCCCACCAGAGGGCATCTTTGGCAAAACCGTATTCCCGTTGGTTAACGATGTTCCGGCTTTGCACCCAGGCCAGAGCCCGGCGGCTGGCGTCGAACTCGACGGGCAGCGTGACAAAACTGAACAGCGTCGTCACGGCAAACAGAGCCACGCCAACCGCCAGCGGAATGATGGTGGTGTTGATCAGTAAAATACCAATCAGGATGATCCATTGCAGATAACTCGACGAAACCGTCAGGAACGGCACCATCGCCGAACGGAATTTAAGCGGACCGTAGGCCGTCGCGTGTTGCACGGCGTGACCGCATTCGTGGGCAGCCACAGCCGCAGCCGATACGCTTCGCCCGTAATAGACGTCGGCGCTCAGGTTGACGGTTTTGTCCTGCGGGTTATAGTGGTCGGTCAGCATTCCTTCCACCGAGAGGACGCGAACGTCGAAAATGTTGTTTTCGTGGAGCATCCGCTCGGCAATCTCCTTGCCGCTCAGACCGTTGCTCAGTCCGATTTGCGAATACTCGTTAAACTTGCTCCGCAGACGCCAGCTGATACCGGCACTCAGGAGAGCGAAAATGATGAAAATAATCCAGATTCCAGGCATAATTCAACAAAGACCGGGGTCGCCGGTACGATTAAGAGTACATGGTTAAACGGTAGTGTGGATCACTATACTAACCTAACAAATATCACTAAAAAAACAGTTCATTGTTCATCCAGTCGGGCAACCGTTGATCCCGGTTTTGGGAAAATCATCCTTCCGGGTAAGCGTTGCGGATTTTTCCAATCAGCGCCGTGGTTGAATAACCCGCCACGAGCGGAATGGTTTGCACCTGGCCGCCATTTTCAAGCACAAAATCGGCACCCACAATGGCACTGACGGTGTAGTCGTCGCCTTTGACCAGCACATCCGGTTTCAACGCCTGAATCAAGTCAAGCGGTGTGGACTCACCGAAAAGAACGACCGCATCGACAAACGCCAGTGAAGCCATCAGCCGGGCACGGGCGTATTCGTTGACAACGGGGCGCAGTGGCCCTTTGATGCAACTGACGGACGCATCGGTATTTAATCCCAGAATCAGTTTGTCGCCGAATTGACGGGCTTTTTCCAGGTAATCGACATGACCCAGGTGCAAAATATCGAAACAGCCATTCGTGAAAACCAGCCGCTGACCCTCAGCGTGCCACTGTTCGGCTAAGGCAACGGCCTGATCCCGGCTGAGGATTTTGGATTCGGTCATATTACTTTAAATGGTTGAAGGATGGTTATGATGGTTGAATGGTTTTTGTGGTTAAGATGGTTATAATGGTTGAATGGCTTGTTTTTAAACAACCATTTTTAACCATAAAAACCATCTATCCATCCTTTATTTTATCACGACTCCGCCCCGACTACCTGTTGCGGATTTCGGCCTTTCAGCATCACAATCAGGAAGCTCAGTGCGCCCAGCACCACGACGTAGAACCACTGTGTAAACAGCATCAGCGTGGCCAGCGTGGCCCCGTCCTGGTTACTGATCCCGTAAAGCGCCAATGCGGCCCCAACCAGAATGTTGAACGTTCCGGCACCGCCCTGAACGGGAGCGGCCATTCCCAACGCACCCATGATCAGAATCGTCAGCCCCGCGCGCCAGCCCAGATCGGCGGTTTGGGGCATGGCCGAAAACAGCACGAACGACATGAAATAGTACATTGTCCAGATCAACACCGTGTGAAAAATGAATGCCCAGGGGTTTTTCAACTTGCGGACACTCAGCAAGCCTTCGAGCAGGCCGACCACGAACTTTTCAACGCGCTGGTAGAAAGGTTTCTGGCGGAGCACTTCCTTATAGCGGGTGTAGAAAAACCAGATCATCACCGCAAACCCGAGCAGACAGCCAGCCAGAATGACCAGCAACCAGGTGTTGTCGCGCACACCGGCCATGTTGAACTTGGATGCGAAAAAGTCCATCAGGAAGGTGCTGAGCCGGTTGAATTCGATCAGAAAGGTGGCACCGAGGAGGAAAAACAGTACTACGACGTCGATAATCCGCTCGGCCACAACGGTGCCGAAACTGACGTTGACGGGAACACCTTCCAGCCGGTTGAGCGTCCCGCAGCGGGTGACTTCGCCCATGCGCGGAACCACCAGATTGGCAAAATAACCGGTCAGAACGCCCAGGGTCGTGTTGACAATCGCGGGCCGATAGCCCACCACCGGTTCCAGCAGCAGACCCCATCGATAAGCCCGGCTCCAGTGGGCCACCACCGTCAGCACACCCGACACCGCAATCCAGGTGTAGTCGGCTTTGCTGAACGCGTCGAACATGGCCGCCCGGTCGATGTCCTTGAATACGTACCAGAGCAATCCGGCGGCAATGCTGAGCGAAATGCCGTATTTTAAAATGTTTTTCAAGGGCTAAATGGTTTTTATGGTTGTGCTGGCTGGATGGTTACGTATGGTTGAATGGGTAAAATTAGAGTGAGCCATTCAACCATACGTAACCATCCAGCCAGCACAACCATTCAAATTTAAACTAATCGGTTATTGTTGTCGGGAAAAACCACCAGCGGTTTGTAGGATTTGGCTTCATCGGTGGTCATCATGCCGTAGGCAATGATGATGATGATGTCGCCGACCTGCGCGCGCCGGGCGGCTGCCCCGTTGAGGCAAATAATGCCGGAACCGCGTTCTCCCTTGATCACGTAGGTGACCAAACGTTCGCCATTGTTGTTGTTGACAATATGCACCTGCTCATTTTCAAGCAATCCGGCCGCATCCATCAGATCCTCGTCGATGGTAATGCTGCCGACATAATTCAGTTCAGCCTGCGTTACCCGGACCCGGTGGATCTTGGATTTCATTACGGTAATAAACATAGTTGTAGTGACTGCCCGGTTCAAACGGACGATCAAAAGTAGTGAAAAACCGTCCACCCGAAGCAGTTACCGCAAAAACAGCCCGCGAAAAGAGTTAGTTCAGCCGCCGGTTTGTCACAGGATCAGGTTGTCGATCAGCCGGGTTTTTCCCAGATGTGCGGCAATGCACAAGGCCGTTGCGCCCGGTGCCTGGAGTTGTTCAACGGGCTGGAGCGTGTCGGCATTGGCAATCTCGAAATACTCCAGCCGGAAAGCGGGATGGTTTTGTAAATAGCCTTCTACGGCGGTTTTGGCGGTTTCGAGCGTCCCGTCGTTGCGCAAAATGTCCTGCGCCTGGGTCAATGCCTGGAAGAGAACGGGGGCTTCCTGCCGTTCGGCGGGCGACAGGTTGCGGTTACGCGACGACATCGCCAGGCCGTCGTCTTCCCGCACGATGGGCATCCGCACCAGTTCCAGTTGAAAACCCAGATCGCGGATCAGCCGTTTCACCACCGCCACCTGTTGCAGGTCTTTCTGACCGAAATACGCCCGGCTGGGCTGGATGATGTTGAACAGTTTGGAAACCACAATGCCGACGCCGTTGAAATGCCCCGGCCGGAAGGCCCCTTCCAGCACGGTTTCGAGTTCGCCAAAATTCAGTTTCATCAGGGGATTGGTCGGGTATATTTCGTCTACTGACGGCGCAAAAACCAGATCACAACCGGCTTCTTCCAGCAGTTGACAGTCGGCTTCGAGCGTGTGCGGATACCGGGCGAGGTCGTCGGCGTTGTTGAACTGCGTCGGATTGACGAAGATGCTGCAAACCGTGAGGTCATTCTGGGCTTTACAGGCGTCGACCAGGGTCATATGTCCTGCATGCAGCGCGCCCATCGTGGGGACTAGTCCGATGGAGTGACCGTTCCGGCGTTGAGAATCAAGTGCTTGCCGTATACCGGCGATGGTTTCGTAGAGTTGCATAGTGACTTTTTAAGAAATTGAGTTGGTCAGCCGCCGGATTCGGCCGAAGCGGGAATTCGGCGACGAGCGGTTTATGTTGACAAAACAGGAGTTTTTCTGGCGGAATTCTATTGAAATACCAGAAAAAATTGTATAATTTTGCAGATTTTTAATTTGTTCCGCTACGGCGGTGTATTTCACTAAAGCCCCCCAATCGTGTTATGAGCAAACTTCGGATTCTCTACGTTGCCAGTGAAATCAACCCTTTCCTCCAGACTTCAGCGGTAGCCGATTTTGTTCGGAAACTGCCGCAGGCGATGCAGGAACGCGGCATGGAAATTCGCATCCTGGTGCCACGTTTCGGGCTGATCAACGAGCGAAAGAACCGGCTACACGAGGTGGTCCGTTTATCGGGTATCAATATTACGGTGGGCGATGAAGAAAAGCCGCTGATTATCAAGGTGGCCTCCATTCCCAATGCCAAGCTTCAGGTGTATTTTATTGACAATGAAGACTATTTCCAGCGTAAACACGTTTTTCTTGACAAGGATGACCGATTCTACGAAGACAACGACGAGCGGACTATTTTCTTCTGCAAAGGCGTTCTGGAGACCGTGAAGAAATTAGGCTGGTCACCCGACATCGTCCACTGCAATGACTGGATGACGGCCCTGATTCCGCTGTATCTGAAAACAACCTACAAAAACGACCCCATGTTTAAGGATACCAAGTCGGTATTCTCGGTCTACAACAACTCGTTTTCGTACCGTTTCGACGATGGTCTGGTTGAAAAAGCCAAGGCCATGGATGTGGATGAAGACATGTTGAAATATCTAAAATCGGCTGATTATGACGGTTTTATCCGGATGGGATGTACCTATGCCGATGTGGTTGTAAAAGCCGACGAAGATTATAGCGAGAGTTTAAATACTATTTTGAATGATTTGTCCGACAAGAAATTTGAACTCGCCGAAGAAGGCCAGGAAGTTGCTGATCAATACTACAACCTTTATACGGAACTGGCGGGCTAACCGGGGCCGCCAAGCCGTTAGCACGGTACAACTCAGTCTGATGGCCGGAATGCTCGCGCTGGTGTCGGCGTTGGTGGCCTGCGAAGAGCCGAAAGACATTGGTCTGGCACCACCCACGGCCATTGGCGTGCTGTATACCGACACACTGACCGTCAAAACGTCCACCATTCTGCTCGACTCGGTCGTCACCGACCGCAACAGCCGGTTGCTGGTGGGGCAATATACCGACCCGGTTTTTGGCAAAGTCGTTGCCAAAACGTTCGGGCAGTTGTATGTCGAAGGCGGCAGTTTCAAAACCGAAGGTGAAATCGTCTACGATTCCCTGCGCGTACTGGTCGGTTATTCGTATGTATACGGCGATACGACCCGGGCGCAGGAGATTATGGTTCACCGGCTGACGGAGGATCTGGATTCGACCAAACGGTACACCAATGCGTCGTCAGTCGCGTATGCCGCCGAACCGCTGGCCAAAATCAAGCTGACACCAACCGCCGTCGGAGGAGCCGGTTATGCCCGTCTGCCTGATGCACTGGGTCGTGAGTTGCTGGAGCTTTCCAAAGGTTCCGGCATCGTTCAGACCGATTTCCGGAAAGTGTTCAAAGGCATTGCCGTGGTTCCGGGTGCTACCAACACGACGGTTTTCGGGTTTTCCAACAACATGTTTATCGAGTTGTATTACCACAAATCGGCGGATACAACCAAAGTACTGAGCATCGACTTTTTCACGACGGCGGGTTTGCCCTCCTTCAGTCAGGTCAAGGTTGATCGTTCGGGAACGAAACTGGCGGGCTTGAGCCTCACGAAATCGCTGACAGGAGCCGATACGGGTGGTGAAATGTTTGTTCAAAGTGCCGCCGGTGTGACAACGAAAGTGAATTTTCCGACCATTGAGAACCTGAAAAAAGAAAGTGGACGGATTGCCATCAACCGGGCTGAACTGAGCTTTTTCGTGAAAGGAAGCAGCCCCGGTGGTCCCGTTCCTTCGGTTATGACGCTGGCCCAGACCGATGCCAACAACCGACTTTTGTACACGCCGGAAGTCAGTACCGGCACCCGGTTGCTACACTTGCTCCAGACCCAGTCGGGCACGTTTCAGACGGCCAATAAATGGTATTATCCGCAAATTGTCGGCTACAGCAGCCGTCAAAAGACTTACACGTTTGACGTTACGACGTATTTGCAGGCCATTCTGGTGGGTTTTCAGGCCAACAACGGTTTAGCGTTGTTACCGGCCACCAACACCTCATTGGTTACGACCAGTCAAACGACGGGAGCGCCGAGTTTTCTGGCTCAACCTTACCTCAACAACCAGTTAAACGGAGCCATCTTAAACGCACCGATGAATGCTAAACTGGTGGTGTTTTATACGTACACGCCGTAAACGTAGACGAAAAAAACAGAGCCAGCTTCTTTCAGGAGCTGGCTTTTTTGTTTCTGTACTTTCCGGTTATAAATCGCGTTAATCAGCGGTTTTATGGGTATCTTTCCCAGAAAGAAGGGCGGTTTTGTCAACAATTTAGGAATGGAAGATCACTTTCTTAAATATTTTAAAAAGTAGTTTGTACAACACCATTTAAATTTTAAAGCCTATGTGTGGAATTGTCGCCTACGTCGGTCATCGCGATGCGGCTCCGTTGGTTCTGAAAGGTTTGAAACGACTGGAATACCGGGGATATGACAGTGCTGGAATCGCCCTGCTCGACGTTGAATCGCCCGGATCGTCGGGATTGAAGGTATACAAGAAAAAAGGAAAAGTGGTTGATCTGGAGCACGAACTGGCGGGCAAGGCGTTGCATGCCAAAATCGGGATCGGACACACCCGCTGGGCCACCCACGGGGCACCGAACGACGTGAATGCCCACCCGCACGAGTCGCACGACCGGAAGCTGGCGATTATCCACAACGGGATTATTGAAAATTACGCGACAATCAGGCAAAACCTGATTCGGAAAGGCCACATTTTTCGCTCCGAAACGGATTCGGAAGTGCTGATTCAGTTCATTGAAGACATTCGGAAAGAAACCGGTTCGTCGCTGGAGGAAGCCGTCCGGCAGGCCTTGCTGGAAGTGGTAGGGGCCTACGCCATCGTCATCATTTCGGAAGAGGACCCAACGCAACTCATTGCCGCCCGGAAAGGCAGTCCGCTGGTGATTGGAGTAGGGGAGAGCGAGTATTTTTTTGCGTCGGATGCCACGCCGATCATTGAATACACCAAAGATGTCATCTACCTGAACGATCTCGAAATTGCTGTCGTTCGCGCCGGGGAACTGAAGGTGATCAACCTCGACAACACGCAGACGACGCCGTACATTCAGAAGGTGGAAATGGAACTGGAAGCCATCGAAAAAGGCGGTTTTGAGCATTTCATGCTGAAAGAGATCTTCGAGCAGCCCCGTTCCATTGCCGACAGCATGCGCGGTCGGGTGCGGGCCGACGACGGGCATCTGCAACTCGGCGGTTTGCGCGATTACCTGGATCAACTGGCGGCTTCGAAGCGAATTGTGATTGTCGGCTGCGGAACGTCCTGGCATGCCGGACTGGTGGCTGAGTATATTTTTGAAGAACTGGCCCGCATTCCGGTCGAGGTGGAATACGCGTCGGAGTTTCGCTACCGCAACCCGATCATCGCCGAACGGGATATTGTGATTGCGATTTCGCAGTCGGGCGAGACGGCGGATACGCTGGCGGCCATCGAACTGGCGAAGTCGAAAGGAGCGACCATTTTTGGCGTTTGCAACGTGGTAGGGTCGTCCATTGCACGGGCTACGCACGCGGGGGCCTACACCCACGCCGGACCGGAAATCGGGGTGGCCAGCACGAAGGCGTTCACGGCCCAGGTAACGGTTTTGACGCTTATGGCCATTGCTGCGGCTCAAAAGAAAGGCACGATTTCGGAAACGCTTTTCCGCCAGTTGCTGGCCGAACTGGAGCGCATTCCCGCGCTGGTCGACAAGGTGCTGCAAAACGCTGAGAAGGTGAAGGAAATCGCGTATATTTTCACGTATGCCAAGAATTTCATTTACCTGGGTCGGGGGCTGAATTTCCCCGTGGCACTGGAAGGGGCGCTAAAACTGAAAGAAATCTCGTACATCCACGCCGAAGGTTATCCGGCCGCCGAAATGAAACACGGCCCGATTGCGCTCATCGACGAGGACATGCCGGTGGTGGTGATTGCGACCAAGGACAGTTCCTACGAGAAAGTCGTCTCGAACATTCAGGAAGTGAAAGCCCGCAAGGGCCGCGTGATTGCCGTGGTAACCGAGGGCGATACGCAAATTCGGGAGATGGTCGATTTTGTCATCGAAATTCCGAACGTTCACGACATCCTGATGCCGCTGGTTTCGGTGATCCCGTTGCAACTGCTGTCGTATTACATCGCCGTGATGCGGGGCCGCAACGTCGACCAGCCGCGCAATCTGGCGAAGTCGGTGACGGTGGAGTAACAAAAACACGAAAAAGCAGGGTCCGATACGGTTTTCAAAACCGTATCGGACTTTTTTATTTACCATTCGATGAATTTGATTGCTAACTTGCAGCCCGATTTGCATAAAATCCCCCAATTCGTATGTCAACGAAAAAAATCATATTCTCCCCCGATGCACCCGCGCCCATTGGTCCTTACAACCAGGCGGTTATGGTGAACGAAACGCTCTATGTTTCCGGCCAGATTGCCCTCGATGTCGCTTCGTCCGGTGATATCCAGGCCGAAACCCGCAAGGTGATGGAAAACATCGGTGCGATTTTGAAGGTAGCCGAACTCACGTTCGAGAACGTCGTGAAGGCCACCATCTTTGTCAAGGACCTCAACAACTTCGGGGCCATCAACGAGGTATACGGCAGCTTTTTTACGACCGATCCACCCGCCCGTGAGACGGTGGAAGTGGCGCGTTTGCCAAAAGATGTCAATGTAGAAATATCCGTCATTGCAGTTAAATAAGTACCATAACTATTTCGCAGACGGGGCCGCCCGTGCGGTTAAGCGGAGGAAAAAAGAGGTTAGCAGAGTTTGACTACCGACTTTTGCCGACCCATCTGGTGAAAAAGTCTTTCTAAAAATGCCTGAATCAACTGAAATACGCGTTCGTTTTGCGCCCAGCCCAACCGGGCCGCTTCACATTGGGGGTGTGCGAACTGCCCTGTATAATTACCTGTTTGCCCGCAAACATGGCGGCAAAATGCTGCTCCGCATCGAGGACACGGACCAAAACCGCTTTGTCCCCGGTGCCGAAGAATACATTGTCGAAGCCCTGAAATGGGTCGGTATTGAAATTGATGAAGGATTAACCGCTGGTGGTCCTCATGCGCCCTATCGCCAGTCGGAGCGCAAAGCCATTTACCGTGAATACGCCGAACGACTCGTGTCGGAAGGCAAAGCCTATTATGCCTTCGACACATCCGAAGAACTGGATGCGATGCGCAAACGGATGGAAGAAGCCAACGCCCCGGCGGCTCAGTACAATTCCATCACGCGGCTTCAGATGAAAAACTCCCTGACGCTCAAACCGGAGGAAGTCACCGCCTTGATGGAATCGGGCAGTCCGTACGTGATCCGGCTGAAAGTGCCGCGCAAGGAAGATGTTCGACTGAACGACCTGATTCGGGGCTGGGTGGTGGTGCATTCGTCGCAGATCGATGACAAAGTATTGCTGAAATCGGATGGCATGCCGACCTATCACCTCGCCAACATCGTAGACGATCATTTAATGGGCATTACGCACGTCATTCGGGGCGAAGAGTGGTTGCCGTCGGCTCCGCTGCACGTGCTGTTGTACCGGTTTTTAGGCTGGGAAAGTACGATGCCGCAGTTTGCCCACCTGCCGCTTTTGCTGAAGCCCGACGGCAATGGCAAACTCAGTAAGCGGGACGCCGATCTGGGCGGTTTTCCGGTTTTCCCGCTTGAGTGGAAAGATCCGTTTTCCGATACTGTCGCCCGTGGTTTCCGCGAAGACGGGTATTTGCCCGAAGCCCTGGTCAATTTTCTGGCGTTTCTGGGCTGGAATCCCGGCACGGAGCAGGAAATGTTTACGATGGACGAACTGATTCAGGCTTTCAGTCTGGAGCAGATCAACAAAGCCGGGGCGCGGTTCGATATTCAGAAAGCGAAGTGGTTCAACCACGAATATCTGCGGCAGCAACCGAACGAGGAACTGGCCGAAGCCATTGTAACTCATGCGGCCGCCGACGGGATTGACTGTACACCGGAGAAAGCGGCCAAAATAGCGGGTTTGTTGAAAGAACGCGTCAACTTTGCCCGTGAGATTTATGCCGAGTCGGCGATCTTTTTCCGGGAACCGCAGCAGTACGATCCGGCCATTGTCGCGGCCAAATGGAACGATGAAGCGGTTCGGGCTTTGACCGCATTGAAAGATGCATTAACTTCGGTTGAGGAACCGCTGACGGTTGATCTGGCGAAAACTACGCTGGCGGCTGCAACAGCCGCAGCCGGTGTTAAACAGGGCAAAATCATGCAGGCACTCCGGCTGGCCATCACCGGCGTCGGAGCCGGACCGGACCTGATGATGACGCTGGAAATTATCGGCAAACAGGACGCGATTGACCGGTTGCAGAAAGCCTTAACAGAGTTATGAATTATGAGTTAAGAGTTATGAGTTGGCTGACGCGTTCGGTCCATCTCTTCACTTTTAACTCTTCATTCTTAACTCATAACTCTTAATTCCCAAATGGCGAAGAAAGTCACGAAACCCGAAGACCAGCCGAACGAAAAACCGCGGG
Source organism: Larkinella sp. C7 (assembly GCF_006149005.1). Classification (GTDB taxonomy): domain Bacteria; phylum Bacteroidota; class Bacteroidia; order Cytophagales; family Spirosomataceae; genus Larkinella. The sequence goes on from NZ_VBSL01000023.1 coordinate 32,559, forward strand.
TTCACAAAGAACTGGAAGGTTTTGACATCAAGATCAATACGTTCGGCGAGATTACGAACAGCTACGATATTGACAAGATCAACGCGTTTCTGAACAAAACCGTCGATGATAAAAAACTCCGGAACCGGAAAGACCTGAAAGACGGTGAGAAGGGCGACGGGGAGGAGTATGAAAATGGAGAGGAGGAATAGGTACGTACAGCAGTCCAGGTACAATCCGTAATTTTTAATCTGTAATTCATAGATTTTCATGCGTTCTCACGAAATCGACTACAAGATCATCGGCGAAGACATTCAGGTCGTTGAAATTGAACTGGACCCGAACGAAACCGTCATTGCCGAAGCCGGTGCCATGTTATTCATGGAAGACGGTATTCAGTTTGAAACCAAAATGGGCGACGGCTCGCAGGCTACCCAAAGCATCATGGGCAAGCTGTTTCAGGCCGGTTCGCGGTTGCTGACGGGTGAGTCCCTGTTTATGACGCACTTCACCAACCGCGGCTACGGCAAGCGGAAAGTGGCGTTTGCGGCTCCGTATCCAGGAACGGTGATGCCGATCGATCTGGCCAAAATTTATGGCAATCAATTGATTGTTCAGAAAGACGCTTTTTTGTGTGCCGCCATGGGAACCCAGATTGCGATTCACTTCAACCAGCGGATCGGAACGGGTTTGTTCGGCGGAGAAGGGTTCATTCTCCAACGCATTCAGGGCGACGGCATGGCCTTCATTCACGCCGGGGGCGTGGTGATGGAGCGGCAGCTGAACAACGAAACGTTGCGGGTCGATACGGGCTGCGTGGTCGGTTTCGAACCTTCCATCAGCTTCGATATTCAGCGTTCCGGCGGGTTGAAGTCCATGATTTTTGGCGGAGAAGGCATTTTCCTGGCCACCTTACGCGGAACCGGAAAAGTCTGGATTCAGTCGATGCCGATCTCCAAGCTGGTGGATCGATTGTCGGCCGGGGGCGGACAGGCTAACAAAGAAGGAGGTTCGGTGTTGGGCGGTTTAGGAAAATTGTTTGAGGATTAATCGTGCCGAAACTGGCGATTTACAAAGCATTGGTATTCTTTCTGTATGCCTATGATTTGTCGGAACGAACGCACGTCATGTCTCCAATACAAAAAGTCGTAAAGGCAAATCCGCCAGGATCTGGCTGGATACGCTGGAGGTGTTCGAGCAGGGAAGTTTAACGTCTAAGGAAATTAATACGGCAGTAAAGTTGTTGGAAAAATATGGCTCTCAGATTGCAAAAAGAATTACAGAATTTGCAACAGAAGGTAAGATAAATGTTTTGCATCTATCATGAAAACGGAAGGTTTTAAGACAGAACAGCCAATCATTGATCGAATCTCGTTTCGTAAACAAGGTTATTTATCGTTGTTTTTGGAGGACGGGCGGATTTTGTATGTGCCATTGAGCCGATTCACGTCAATCGCCCGTTTGAATGGTCACCAACGAAAACAGTATCACATTGCCGATGGAACTGTCCTTATGTTTGCGGATGACGATAATGTGTATCCTATTCAGGAGTTTATAGGAACCAATACATCCCAGCCCGACCATTTAGTAAGCTACAAGGCAGTCTTGGCCGCTTAAATTTTAGAAGGAGTTAAATAGCATATCGAGATATAGAGATGGAAATCATTTGTGTAAACGAGAATTTCCCGGCTCCGGTGCTGGCTTTTTATGCGGAGTTTGGAGTCAAAACGCCCAAGGAAGATCAGATGTATACGGTTCGGATGGTGAAACGCCATACCAACGGTGAAACCGGCGTGCTGCTGGGCGAGATCCAGAATCCGGATGTGCCGGTGCGTCACCCGGTTTTGGGCGAAGTCTGGTTTGAACCGACTTTCAACATCAACCGGTTCCGAACGCTGCTCGGTCAGCCTGTGCGACAGGAAGAACTGGAAATGATCAATTCGTAACGAACCTGTAAGGTGTTTGTTCGCCCGGCACGAAAACGCCGGGCTTTTTCGTTTCCTTTCTGGTGTAACATCTCATGGCCTGTGACAAAATCAGTTTTCGTTTTTCTGGCGGTTCTGCTGGCGGCTTGCGGCAGTCGCGATGCCGACAATTATGTTCCGAAACCCAAAGGCTATAACCGCATCGATCTGCCATCGCATCAGTATCAGACGCTGAAAGAAGCCCATCCGTATACGTTCGAATATTCCAGACAGGCCCGGATTTTGCCCGATACGTTTCGGGGGGCCCAGCCCCACTGGATTTTTATCCATTACCCGGCTTTCAAAGCGAGCGTTCAGTTGACGTATCATCCGGTGTTGCACAACGAAAAGCGGCTGGCCGGCATGATTGGCGATTCCTATAAACTGGCCGCCATGCACAACGAAAAAGCCTACGCTTTTAAAGAAGAGTTGATTCAGCTTCCGGGCGGTTTAAAGGCGGATGTGCTCTCTATAACGGGTGAAGTGCCCAGCCAACTGCAGTTTTTTACGACCGATACGACCACCCATTTCCTGCGGGGAGCGGTTTATTTCAACGTTGCTACCCGCAATGATTCGCTGGCACCGGTGATCGACTACCTGCGGAAAGATGTGTTGCATTTGCTCAAAACCCTGCGGTGGAAGTCCGGAAGTTAGAACCAGATGGGCTGATCCGGCGTTAGAGAACGTATTGCAAATACTTCCGGTATTTTGTATCTTTATAGGCCTTTTCGGGTAGTAAACCCTTGACATTCACGAATTCCGGCGAATGGGTCGCCTGAGGACAATACGCTATGAGACGCACAAAATTTAATCCGAATCAATTTCAGATCGACTTTCTGGCTGCGTTTCGGCGTATGCTCGTCAGTCTGGGGGATTCACAAAGCTCGCCCGTCAACGAAACGATTTTCGTCAAACTGAGCGATCAGTGGGAAAATAACCGTCAACTCCCGGCTGACCTGCTGTTTCAGAAAAGCCCGGTTGAAGCGGTGGTTTATCGGTTGTCGAAATCCGACGACCGCTTACAATTTCCCGAAGAGGTCATCGCGGGCGATTTGCGGGGCATTCCCGGCCTGACCGGTTTTGCGGCCAAATTCCGCGAGCAGGGCTGGGTGATTCTGCCGAACGAACTGTCGGGGGCCTACAAGCAGCTTTATCTGCATATTCTGACGGCCGCCCTCGGTCTGGAGCATTTGCATACCAACCGCAACGAACTGCTGGCCGAAGCCGAGCGCGTGGCACTGGCGGCTTTATTGCCCGAAACCGAAATCCGGAGTTTCTTCGGCGTGCGGCTGTCCCGCTTCCCCGATAGCTTCCGCATGGATGTTTCCAACTATTTCAACCTGCCGTTTGAGCTTGTGCTGAAGCGGGCACACCAACTGGAAATTATTTCCGATACGGTCCTGGAAAGTGCCAAGAGCGATGCCCTTCGGCCAGCGCGCCGGACGACGGTGAAAAAAGTAGCCTGATTCTGACCGGAATCTTCGATTAAATGTGATTTTTTAAAGAATTTACGGTTTCTGAGAAAATTTTCGGTGCCATTAGTTGCAAATCGCAGCGTGGCACTCTTTTTTTGTGCAAAAAACTACAAAGTCACTAGATTATAAGGGATAGTAGTCCGTATAGTCTATCTAAGAAGGTAGTTATGTCCATTAATCCGAAACGCATGAAAAAACCAGTACCTTCTTCCCGCTTGTTACAGCGATGTTGCTGATGCCACTTGCACAAGCTTCTGGTCAGATTTCCTCCTTCCAGTAATTTCCTTCATAAGTTGAAGCCAATTGTTTGCAATATTTCCTAGTAATTCTATAGGAATGATAAATTAAAACTATCAATCACCACAATGCAACGAGTCCTAAGCGTATTTTTTTTGATTGGGATCATTCTCTCCCCTCTGTTTCTCTCCGCCCAAAATACCCCCATTGTCAATTCGACGATTTCCGGGAAAGTGATCGATTCCCGCACCAACGAACCGCTCATTGGCGCAACGGTGTCCATCAAAGGAACGACCAATGGCAGTGCAACGGACGCAAACGGTGAATTTAGCCTGATCACGGGCCAGCGGCTACCCTTCACGCTGATCGTCTCTTACGTAGGATACCTCAAAAAGGAGGTTGTCATCAACGAAAGTAAGGTTGAAATCAAGCTTGATGCGAATACGACCCAACTGGACGACGTCGTGATTTCCTCCCGTCGTCGTCAGGAGTCTGCGCAGGAAGTGCCGATTCCGATTTCCGTGATCGGGGGCGTTCGGGCGGAAGACGCCGGGGCTTTTAATGTAAACCGTCTCAAAGAACTGGTGCCTACCGTGCAATTGTATGCTTCCAATGCCCGCAATACAACGCTCAACATTCGCGGGTTGGGGTCCACCTACGGATTGACCAACGACGGCGTTGACCCGGGTGTGGGTTTTTACGTGGACGGTGTTTACTACGCACGTCCGGCGGCCACGGCCCTCGACTTCATTGACATTGAACGCGTTGAGGTGTTGCGCGGGCCCCAGGGAACGCTTTTTGGGAAAAACACAACCGCCGGGGCTTTCAACATCACCACGCGGGCGGCCAGCTTTACGCCGGGAGCCAACCTTGAACTGAGCTATGGCAATCTGGGTTTCGTTCAGGCAAAAGCGTCGCTGACCGGCGCGTTGAGCAAGAAACTGGCTACGCGGGTTTCCTTTACGGGGACGCAGCGCAACGGCACGTTTTTTAACGTGCATACGCAGTTGCCGATCAACGATATTAACAACATCGGCGTACGCGGGCAGATCCTGTATACACCGAGCGAAAATGTAAACATTACCGTGATCGGGGATATTTCGGACCAAAAACCGACGGGGTACGGATGGCCGGTGGCTGGGGTTGTGCCAACAAAAAGAGCGGCTTACCGGCAGTTCAATGCCATCATTGCTGATTTAGGCTATACCCTTCCCTACAAGAGTGCCTTTGAACGCAAACTGGATCTGGATACGCCTTCCAAAGCCGATAACCAGTTAGGGGGTGTTTCGGTCAATGCCGATATCAAAATCGGGAACGGAACGTTAACCAGTACGTCGGCCTGGCGCTACTGGAAATGGGTGCCACTGAATGACCGGGACTACATCGGACTGCCCGTCTTTACGATTTCTTCCGGCAACTCCAAACACAATCAATGGTCGCAGGAAATCCGGTATTCCGGGAAAATTTCACCCAAACTGAGTGGCGTAATTGGCGTATTCGGCCTTTGGCAGGACCTGAAATCCGATCCGGTGCAGACGGAAGAAGCCGGTTCGGCCCAATGGCGGTTTGCACAAAGCTCAACCAGCGCGCTCTGGAAAACACCCGGTTTGTTCGACAACTTTGGCATTCGCACCACCAACGAAATCAAGAGCACGAGTTTAGCGGTGTTCGGACAGGTTGACTGGGCCGTGACCGACCGGATCCACGTTTTGCCGGGTGTGCGCTACAACTACGACAAAAAGGTGGTGGATTACAGCCGCGTGACCTATGGCGGTTTGCAAACCACGGACGCTGCCCTGATCGCCTTGAAAAACGGAGTCTATACCAACCAGGCCTTCAATACAGATTATTCGCAAGGGAATTTTTCCGGACAACTCTCCCTGCAATACAAAGCCACCAGCAAGCTGAACGCTTACGCTACCTACGCCATTGGCTATAAGCCCATTGGGGTGAACGTGGGTGGTTTGCCAACGGCAAACGGACAGATTTTGATCGATCTGGCCAATGTGAAACCCGAATATGTGGATCACAAGGAGTTTGGCATCAAAACCAAACCGTCGGGCAATTCGGTGTTGAACCTAACGGTCTATCGTTCCGACATCAGAGATTACCAGACTCAGGTGCAAACGCCGGAACCGGGCGTAAACCGGGGGTATTTAGCGAATGCGGAAAAAGTACGGGTGCAGGGTGCCGAACTGGACGGGAATGTCCGCTTTACCAACCTGACCCTGAATGCTGCGGTGGCCTATACCGATGGCAAATACGTGAGCTTCGTCAATGCGCCCGTACCGTTGGAAGAAGTAGGAGGGGCGCAGGCTTTCAAGGATGTTTCGGGGGGACGGTTACCCGGCATCTCCAAATGGTCGGGCTCCGTAGGCGGTGAAGTCACCACCAAAGGAACCTTCACCGGACTCAAAGGCAATTATTTTCTGGGTGTCGATGTCTTTTACCGGTCCGAATTCTCGTCAAGTCCATCTCCTTCGCAATACCTGAACATTGACGGGTATGCGCTGACCAATGGACGGCTTGGTTTTCGGGCATCCAACGGGCTTTCGTTCTTTTTCTGGGGCAGAAACCTCTTCAATACAGACTATTACGAGCAACTCCTGGCGGCACCTGGAAGTGCCGGACAATATGCCGGGATCGTGGGCGACCAGCGCACCTACGGCGTAACGCTACGGTACTCTTATTAATTGAATGATGGATTATGAATGATGAATGTTTACCGGCGAAGCCCATTCATCGTTCATCATTCATAATCCATCATTCTATTGTGACCACTCCGTTGGTGTACGATCCCAGCGGTGGCCTTTCAGTTCTTTGATGAGTTCTGGATTCAGCGTTTTGCCGTCGCTGGTGGCCATGTTGGCTTCCACGTTGCGGAGTTTGCGCATACCGGGGATGGTGGTGGCCACGTCCGGGTTTTCCAGAATGAAGCGCAATGCCATTTCGGGGAGGGTCATGCCGGCCGGAATCAGCGGTTTTAGCGCGTCGGCATGGTCGACGCTGGAATTCAGGTTTTCCGGTACGAAATAGGTCGAACGCCAATCGTCGGCCGGGAAGGTGGATTCCTTCGTCAATGTGCCGGTCAGGGTTCCTTCATCAAACGGCACGCGCGCAATGACGCCGATGTTTAGTTCGCGGCAAAGCGGAAACAGGTTGTCTTCGGGAGCCTGATCGAAAATGTTGTAGATCACCTGCACGGCGTCGATGAGGTTGGTGCGTAAGGTGTTGAGGCAATTGTCCGGTTCCCAGCGGTTTACCGAAATCCCCCAGGCCTGTACTTTGCCCTGTTGCGTCAGTTTTGTGACGGCTTCTTTCCACTCATCCTGCTCGGCCCAGCCATCTTCCCAGACGTGGAACTGCTGCAAATCAATGGTTTCGACGCCCAGATTTTTCAGGCTTTTTTCGGTGTATTCAACGATGTAGTCGGCTGGAAAAACATCCTTGAGGGCGAAATCGGGTTTGGAAGGCCACTGGCGGTTTTTGGGTGGAATTTTGGTCGCCACATACAACCGTTTGTCACTGAATCGTTTGAGCAAATCGCCCAGAATCCGCTCGCTCAGCCCTTCGCCATACCCCCAGGCGGTATCGAAGAAATTACAACCCAGCTCAACGGAACGGTCGAGCGCCTGATCCACTTCCTGCCGTTCGGAACCCGTCCAGCCGGCCAGTCCCCACATGCCGTAGCCAATTTCACTCACCTGCCAGCCGGTTCGGCCAAAAGTACGGTACTTCATAGTATAGTTAAGAGTGATGAGTTAAGAATTAAGAGTTGAAGGTGAAAGGCCAGATTGTCAATGTCGCTACTTTTGCACCGCAAGTTTTAACTCTTAATTCTTAACTCCTAGCTCTTCACTAAATAATGTTGATTCGCATCGTTCGAATGACCTTTCAGGAAACGAAAACCGCCGATTTTCTGGCGATTTTCGAGGCATCAAAACAGAAAATCCGCACGTTTCCCGGCTGCCTTCACCTCGAATTGCTCCGTGACCTCAATCAGCCTACGGTTTACGTGACCTACAGCCAGTGGGAAACCCCCGAAGCCCTGGAACATTACCGCCGTTCAGCGCTGTTTAAATCTACCTGGGCGGCCACGAAACAATTGTTTGCCAACCGTGCAACGGCATTCTCGGTGGAGAAAATAGACGAAGTAAGGGATTGATGAAATGAGGGGCAGAAATGTGCCTTTTCAGGTTTGATATGGTATTTTGCTAAGAATTTCGTAGTTTTAAAAACGCTATTTTTCAAACCCCATGAATGCTTTTCGCGCCGATCGTTTTCGTAAACTGCTGGTCGGCTGGCTTGGGGTGTTCATGGCGTATACCGGCGTTCTGGCTCAGGAAACCACCACAACAATCACCGGGCGGGTGACCGAATCACAAACCGGCCAGCCCCTGCCGTTTGCCAATGTCTACCTCAACAACACCACGCAAGGCACCACAACCGACGAAAAAGGCCGGTTCCGACTCCCCAACGTACCACTCGGCACCATCGAACTCGTAGCTTCCTATCTGGGCTATCAGCCCGCCCGGCAGTCGGTTCGGCTTGAGAACAGCCAGCCCCGCATCATCAATCTGGTGTTAAAAAGTACGGGATTCACCCTCGCCGATGTTACGGTGAAGGCCAAAAGGGACAAAACCTGGGAGCGGCATTACCGGGAATTTGAACGGGAACTGCTCGGAAAAACGCCTTTTCGGAGCCAGTGCGAAATCATGAATCCGGACGTGCTTCAGTTCACCTACCAGAAAAGCATCCTGAAAGCAACGGCCCGTGAACCGCTGGTGATCGAAAACCGGGCGTTTGGCTACCGCATTCAGTATGATATGCAGTATTTTGAAGTGGAGACGAACGGGGCGATGTATTTTGCCGGAGCCACCCGGTTTGAAGAACTGAAACCGAAAGACACCCGTCAGGCCGACCGCTGGCGAAACAACCGGCAACGCGCCTACCTCGGCTCCACCCGCCACCTGATGGCCAGTCTGGTGGCCGGAACCTACGAAAAAGAAGGCTTTCTGGTGTATCAGGTGAACCCCGGCTACCCCGAACGAACGGGCGGTGTAAGTTTGTTTCAGGACATTAACCGCCATTTGCTGCCGGTCGTCACCGACTCGCTGATTAAACCGGGGCGGTTGTCGTTTGAGCGCAAACTGGTTACGGCGACTCCGCTCAAAGTCTTTTATAACCGGATTTTCTCGGCGTATTCCCCTTACCGGGATGCGCCGTATGCCTATACCGAGTTCCGGTTTCCACAGGGCATGAGCGAGATCACCGTCGATGGCCGGGTGACGCTCCCGCTGGGCATGCTGGCGATGGGGTATCTGGGCAACGACCGGTTTTCGTTGCTGTTGCCTGCCAACTGGGAACCAAGTGCGGCTTCCAGCCAACCGGATTCTGTGATGGCGTCGCCGATCGAAGGCCAGATTCTGGCGGCCGACTACCGGCTCGATTCGATGCTGCGCCACTGGAAACTGGCGCATCCGTATCAGGCGCCATCGGCCTTTGTCCACATCGACAAACCGTTTTATCTGACCGGCGACCGGATCTGGCTCAGTGCGTACGTCATGGAGCCGGTCACCGCGCAACTGATGTTTGGCGAGGGTGCCCTGCACGCCGATCTGCTGACACCGGGTGGGAAGGTGGTGCAACACCAGTGGCTTCGCATCAACGACGGCCGGGCAACGGGCGATTTCCGGCTTTCGGATACGCTGGCGACCGGCATGTATCGGCTGCGGGCCTATACGGACGAAGATTATGCCGCCACCCGTCCGGCTTTTGAACGAAGCATAACGGTCTACAATGTATTGAACGGCCCCGGCCAACGATCCGTCGGGGTTGAGGAGGAACTGGACGTTCAGTTTTTGCCGGAAGGAGGGCGCTGGGTGGCAAATCTGCCGACGCGGATGGGGTTTAAGGCCGTTGGGCAGGATGGTCGCGGAAAAACCTTGTCGGGCCGGATTCTGGACGATCAGGGGCGGGAAGTGACCCGGTTTGTCAGTAACCGCTTTGGTATGGGAAGCGTGCTGCTCGATCCGAAAGCCGACCAGACTTACCAGGCTGAAATCCAGCACAACGGCAAAAGCCTGCGGGTTGCCTTGCCGAAGGTGGAACCGGAAGGGTTTATATTGATGGCCGATATGGTCAGCGATACCGCTAATCTGAGCATTCGCATCCTGGCCAACGTGCCACAACCTGATCCGGTTATTTACCTGACCTTCCAAAGCTACGGGCAGTTGGTGCAACGGACCAAAATGAAGTTGCAGGACGGGAAAGCCCGGTTGACCTTGCCGATGGCCGTTTTTCCGCCCGGACTCTGTCAGGTAACGCTGTATGATGCCTATGGTCAGCCCCGCGCGGAGCGAATGCTCTTTATTTCGGAACAGATTCCGCCGGTTGAGATCTCGGTGACGGCGGATAAACCCCGCTACACCCCCCGGGAGCGTGTCATTCTGAATCTCAAAGTGAACGCTCAGCCGGAAATGTCGATGGTGGCCACGCTGTCGGCGGCTGTAACCGATGCCGATCAGGTTCCGGACGACTCCCTGGCTGCGGACATTCGAACCCATCTGTTGCTGACGGGCGATTTACGCGGACGCATCGAACAACCTGGTTTTTTCTTCAAAGACACGACGGCGACCACCCGCCGGGCGCTCGATGATCTGCTGTTGACGCAGGGCTGGCGACGCATCGGGCTGCGCAAACCGGAGTCGCCGTCGGATACGCTGGGCGGGATTGTGTTCAGTGGCCGGGTGGTGGACGAAAAACGCAACCCGATTCCGTTTGCGGAGTTGCTCGTGGCGGCTCCCGGTTCATCGCAAGCCATTCCGCACTCCATTGGCACCAACCGCTACGGGCGGTTTCGGATGGCGGGTCTGGGCATCACGGATACCTTGCAACTGCTGGTTCAGGTGATGAATACCCAGTTTAAATCCATCAAGGCAACCGTTGAAACGGATACAGCCGGGAGCGTCTGGTCGTTACGAAAAGTGGTGGCCGAGCCGTCGCCGGACTGGCGACGGTTTCAACAGCAACTCGACGTGGCGCGGCTGCGTCAGGAATCTGATCCGGGATTGTACCGGGATAAACAGGCTAAAGTGCTGAAAGAAGTAACCATCAAAGGCTATCGACCGCCCGAGCGACCCGAATCGGTTGAGCGAATGAGTCTGCATGGTACGCCCGACGCGGTGATTCTGTTCGATGAACGATCTCCGCAATTTTCGAATGTGTACGAAATGATTCGGGGCCGAGTGCCGGGCGTTGAGGTGAAGCAGACGATGAACGGTTATACCGTTAATATTCGGAATGCCATTTCGTTTGGTGTTGGTAATTCGATGCAACTACAGTCGCCTTTGTTTATTTTTGACGGATCTTATCTGGCCGACGCGAGTGCGTTGTCGAGCCTGAACCCGAATGATATTGAGCGCATCGAAGTATTGAAAAACGCGGCTACATCGGCCATTTACGGTGCGCGTGGGGGCAATGGGGTGATTGCGTTTTATTCGAAGCGCGGGTCTTCCAAAGCAAAAAAAACGGAGCCCAGCGTCGGACTTAATCAGTTGTCACTCATCGGTTTTCCGGCCCAGCGGGAGTTCTACGTTCCGCGGTATGAAGACACGCCGGGGGCGGTTCTGGCCGAACAGAATGCCCCCATCGACCGCCGGGATGTGTTGTACTGGAAACCGGTGGTTCAAACCGATTCCAAAGGAACGTCGAATCTGGCGTTCCCGCTGTCGGACGTCGTTCGCACCATCCGCGTTGTGGTGCAGGGCATTACGACCGATGGCCGGCCTGTGGTGGGTGTCGCAAAGCTGAAAGTGCAGTAAACCGTCAACTAGTTTTCAACACCAAACAGCGCCCGTAATTCCTTTGCGTCGTTCGGTTTCATGCGTCCGGCCAGCACCAGGCGCAATTGCCGACGGCGCAGCGCACTCGCGTACAGGTCGTGTTCAGCCTCGGTTTCGGGTGTGACCGGCGGCACTTCGATGGGACGGCCATTCTGGTCGACGGCCACGAAGGTGTAAAACGCGCGGTTGGTGCTGACGCGGGTTCCGGCCGGAATATCTTCCGCCCACACTTCAATGTTGACCTCCATCGACGAATTGAATCCCCGCGTGACCTTGGCCTGCATCGTTACGATGTTACCGAGTTTGATGGGTTCCGAAAACGAGACGTTATCGACCGAAGCCGTAACGACAATGCGGTTGGAGTGTTTCTGGGCCGAAATGGCGGCACAGATGTCCATCCAGTGCAGCAATCGGCCACCCATCAGATTGTTCAGGGTGTTGGTATCGTTGGGTAATACCATCTCGGTCATGGTAACCAGAGACTCGCGGGCGTATTTGGGTTGGGGCATGGCGAAAGGTACAGATTGATTGGTCACAACGGCTTCGTGTTGTCGCGAAACTACGGTTTTTGCTGCCTTCCTCAACCATCCTTCTCTTTTTTTCGGGCTTCTTTTCGTTCCTCGCGTTTCTGTTTCCGCTCTTCTTTTCGCTCCTTCCGTTCTTCCTTTCGTTCGGCTTTTTTCTCCTGGCGTTTTTCCTTATAATCCTCTTTCAGGTTCTCGACAGCATCTTTGAAGGTGACGGTATTGTCAAATTCGGTGGTGAAGGCTTCGACGTAGGCATTCCGCAGCACACCGATGATGATGGGCCAGACTTCCGTTTTCGTATCCTCGACCGTTCCCCGCAGTGGAATCCGGGTGGCTACCTGATCGCGCTTCTGGTTTTTGAGAATGGCAGCACCGCCTTCGGCCAGCAGTTCCGTGAAAAACCGGCCGACTTTCCGATCCTCGCCCGGTTCTTTGAGCTTGAAAATCTTCATGTTTTTGGTCAGCGGTTTGAAATACCCCACCAGCCGCCCATCGTACATGGCCATTTCGCTGACGACGCTGATGGTTCCACTTTCGAAATCGACGTTGCCGTATTTGCGCGCCAGATCGTTGAGTTTAGCCAGTTGGAGGTTGTCGAAACTGAGGTTGTAATTGAAATCCGGGAGCGGTTTCAGCAAGTACATTCCTGCCCCAAACTTCATCGTGCCCCCCCAGCCCGGTACATCACCCGTTGCTGTAACGGGCGAGGGCAAGCGGGTTTCCTTGTCTTCGACGTTGCGGATATTGCGAATGTCAAGGGCAACTTTTTCCAGCGAAAGGTCGGTTTTGGTGGCTTCGAACAGATTGACCAGATCGATTTTGCCGTCATATGCCGCAAACCGGTTGATTTGGATGGGCAAAATGTCCTTCACCAGCTTGGTCCAGTCGAGTTCCCGGCCGGTCTGGCTGGCCTGTTCATTGTTGCTGAAAGCAAAATTGAGTTCGGGCCGGTAACACTCGACCTCTCCGACGAGGGCGCCCTTAAACAGCGATTTCCATTCGACGGAAAGATCGATTTTTGGAACGTAGAGAAAAGGCTCTTTGATTTTACCGTTAATTTTCCGGATGCGCAGATCTTCGATCTGGTAAGAACCGGTAATAAGCGCAATATTGACGTCATCGACGTGTCCGGTATACGAACCCATGTCGGCCATCAATTTATTGAGGTAGCGCAGTACAAAATACGGCAGCAAAAGCCTGGCGACGATGAGGACAACGACAATCGCCAGGATAATTTTTGTGGATCGTTTCAAAGCAACAAGCGTTGATGTTGCTTATAGAACTGAAAATCAGCCGAAGAGTTATCCGGCCCGACGAACAAACAATCGCCGGGCCGTTGGATCAGTGACGACTGGGCGAAAACTTCCGGCCGTCGAGGGTAGCGTATTTAAAATCGGTGGGGCCGTCGAATACCGTTTCGTCGAAGCTGGAATTGCGGGGTAAATGGGTGTATTTAAAATCAGCGGTTCCGTCGAAACGCGTGTTGTTAAAATTGACGCCTTCGTCAAATTTGGTGTATTTAAAATCGGCGTACTGATCGAAACGGGCTTTCCGGAAGGCGATTGCTTCCTTAAAACTCGTGTATTTAAAATTGCCGGTTTTCGCAAACCGGGCGTCTGTGAAATCGGCTAATGCCCTGAATTTGGCGTATTTAAAGTTGGCTTCTTCCCGAAAACCGGTGCCGATAAAGGACGCCCGCTGGTTGAAGTCAGAATACTTAAACTCGGAGGCTTTTTCGAACGTACAATTTTCAAATGTTACGGGTTCGGTGAAGTGCGTAGCAAACATGATTCCACTGCCGTTCAGAAACCGCCCTTCGGTTTTGACGTTTTTGTACGCCAGGAAATTACCTCTGAAGGTGCAGTTTCGGAACGTGACCGGTCTTTCAACGGTGCTTTCGTAGGCTTCGTTTTCGGCCCAGAGGTTTTTGGTAACACGTTTTTTGTTGGCCAGTTCCGTCAGGTCGAGGTCGCCGGTGATGGTGGCGTTTTCGTAGGCAACAACCTCTTTCCGGTTGATTTTAGCCAGAATTTCTTTGGCATCGACCGTGCGTTGAGCCCAAACGGCCGGTAAGGTGGTGGCAATGAGGAGGAGGGTAATCAGGATCGTTTTCATACGGGAAAGATGAGAGTTTCCGTAAGGATGAAAATACGTCGGCAAAGGTTGCACGGACCGAGGAAGGAATCATAAATGTAAAATGCTCAATATCGAATGTGAAAGTGTTGGGCGAGCGTGTCTCCTCTTACTTTTACATTCGATATTGAGCATTTTGCATTTATGATTTTTCAGCCCTTCAGGGCAGCCAGAGGGCTTTGTCGTAGGCCGTATCGTAGTCGAATTCCTCCAGCGGGATAAAGTCGGCAAACCGGCCTGCTTCGTCCATGCGGATGGCATACCACAAACCGGTCGCATCGCGAAGCAGCAGCCGGTAGCCATACAGTGGATGGTAGGTATGGCCGTCGGTGCGGTGATCCCAGCCGGTTTGCAGTTCAATGGCAAAAGCAATTTGCGCCAGCGCTTCGTTGATGTAGGCCATCAGACTGCCAAAACCGTCGAGTTCTTCCAGCCAGATCACCAGACCGTCGATGCCCCAATCGAACAGCGGAGCGGAAGACGCCCGGCTGGTGGGTTCGGTTATCACAATGTCGTTCGTCATGCTGATAAAGACTAACAAGCTGTTTGAGTTAACCGGAGAGAGCCCCGGAAGGGCGGTCTGTCAATGGTCAATAGCCGCTCCTCCGAAGCTACCACGAGTTGCGGCCACTGACCATTGACAGGACAGGCCTCCGGCCTTCATTCAAACAACTTCTAAAGGTGAACTGTAAAATGAAAACGGGTTGTTTGCCAACCGCTGATTCCCGGCTCAGGAAGCCTGCCGCAGCCAGAAACCGGTGTCTTCCTGCTGCTGCTCCTTCCATTTGCGGAGCCAGAATCGGTATTTTTTCCGTCCGTAGTCCACAAAATCCGGGATCGATGTAGCATCGACGGCAAAAAGCCGGTGGGGTTTCTGTTTCTGAACGCCGATCAGCACAAAGCGAATCTGGCGCGTTTGTTCCCATTCCTGACTCTCAGCGGAGCGGAGGCTGTCGATGTAGAAAGCCGCCTGCCGGTCGTAGTCGTAGTCGTAGCAGCTTTGCAGAAACTGGCTTTGCGTGCGGGCCGAGGTGGTTTTGAAATCCAGAATGAGCGCACTCCGCCGTTTGGGGCTGGTGTAGACCATATCCAGCCGGGCTTTGCAACCCAGTTCGGTGATCGGATCGGTGAAGAGAACCACCCGTTCGCGTTCCGATTTCCGGAGATACCGGTTGCAGAACGAATCACGCCGAACCTGTTCGGTGAGGTGTTCCAACCGCCCCGACTCGACCGGTTTCATGTCGGGCAGCAACTGCTCGATAATGCCACCGATGCGCTCCGGTTCCAGCAAATGCGAGTGAAAAGCCCGTCCGAACTGCATGGCCCGCTGCGGAACCAGCCGTCCCGGCGAGGTATAGCCCAAACATTCTTCCTTCAACCGGGTCAAATCGGAATTCGAAACCCGCGGGATGGAACGGTAGTCGATCAATTCGGTTATCATGACTGGATGGGGTTTTTGATGAAGTAAAATAGCAATCCCTAAATCCTCTTCAGGGATTTCCACGGAGACTAATTCAGCAAATGAATGCCATTCTCAACCAGCAGTTCTTCCGTCGGATTGAGAAACGGATTGAAGTAATTGTAAGCGGTTTTGATGTTGGCGATGTCGGTCAGGGTTTCCTGGCGGAAAATTTTGTTCGACTGGCCAAAAGCCTTCAGCACCTTCGTTTCTTCCGGATCAGCCAGTTTGTAGCTGAAGGTGGCGATGTAATAGACGCCTTTGGGTTGAATCTTGGTATTTTCCTTCTTCTCCGCCACGGCGGTGATCACGACATCGGCCAGCGTCAGGTCGTCGTAGAACAGCGGTTCAATGAGCCGGAAGATGTTATCGACCGAATAACCGTGGAACAGGACCGCCGAAACACAGTTCTTTTCATCGATGAAAAAGATTTCGGCCCAGTTCTTGGTTCCCATGTTCAAAATATTGTCGGTAAAGATACGCCACGCAATCGGCTGGAATGTCAGCGTGCGGCCGTTCGTCGGCCCACCCAGTTTTTCGGTTCCATTGATGTTAAAGATGCCTTCCTTGGCGTCGAAACGGTATTGGCGGGGATGTCCCTCCAGATATTTGAAGTGACGCGTATCCGGATTAGCGATGACTTCACCCGTCGATTCGTTAACCTTCTGATAAAGTTTCACTTCCAAACCATTTTGATTTGTTGTGCCGGTGTTGTTTTTTTGTGTGTTCATTAGTATTTGTTGTTTACTGTTCGGACAGGGGGACCGCTATGCGATCCCTTTTGCCTTTTCAGGGGGTTTGTATTTGAGTTTAAATATACACACTATTATGTATAATACAAAACGACACATAAAAAGTTTACTAAAAAAATAGAGTAGCCGCGAATACCCCCTAAAAACCGCCTTTTTGTCCTTATTTTAGGTTTTGTGAGCCTGGGCTATTTCGAAGAATCTGAATTTGTTCTACATTAGACGGCGGAACGCAAGAACAGAAATTACATGGTTCTGTGTAAAAAATCCCTCTTCTCATGCCCATTGGAGCCCGTTTGCAGCAACTGATCGATGCGTTAGACATCAGCGTCCTGGAGTTTGCCCGACAATTGGGGGAGAAGCGGGGTGAGAAAGTATACCATATTTTGCACGGTCGTTTGAAACCGCGCTACGAAACGTTACAAAAAATTTTGCTGGCTTATCCCACGGTCAATGCCGACTGGCTGCTGCGGGGCGAAGGGCTCATGTTTCGCACCTTACCGCAAACTCCCCTGTCTGCCATGACGTTAGATGAGCGACTGCGAAATATGGAGTTTCTTTTGTTTCAGTTAAACGAACGCGTAGCTTTGTTACAGGAAACCAGCGACCTGCTTCGGGAAGAACTGGAAGAGGTCGCGGGTAAAAAGAAAGTCATTCGTCTCTCACACGTTAGTCGTCGGTCCGATTTGTCTCCGGAAAGCTGATAATTGCCGGGCTTACGACTTTATACTACACTATGTTCTCATTTTTTAAGCGTCGCCAGGAACAATCCGCTTTTTCGGATTTCGGATTTTTGGGAGTCGATATTCATTCACACCTGATTCCGGGGATTGACGATGGCGTACCCGACCTCGAAACGGCGCTGACCTGTCTGCGGGCTTTCGAGGAACTGGGTTATAAGAAAGTGGTCACCACCCCCCACGTGCTGCGCGATTATTACCCCAACAGCAGCGACACCATCCGGCGCGGGCTCGACGAACTCCGCGAAGCCATGGCCGGAACAGACCTGACGATTCAGGTTGAAGCGGCTGCGGAATACCTCATCGACGACCATTTCGTAACGTTGCTCAAGGCGAATGACCTCCTCACATTCGGACCTAACTATCTGCTGGTGGAACTGTCGTTTGCCAATCCGCCCCTGAACCTGGACGAAATCATTTTTCAGATTCAGACGAAAGGCTACCAGCCCATTCTGGCCCATCCCGAGCGGTATTTGTATCTGAAGGACCAAACCGAGCGGTTTCATAAACTGCGGGTGCAGGGGTGTCTGTTTCAACTGAATCTGCTCTCGCTCGTGGGGCAGTATGGCGGACGCGTGCAGCAACAGGCCAAACAGTTGCTCGATGATTCGATGGTCGATTTTGTGGGTTCCGATCTGCACCGGCTCCGCGACGCCGAAAAGCTGGGGCAATTGCTTCAATCCAAAGAGCTGGCGCTCCTCGATTCGCACACCTTTCTGAATGCCTCCCTACTCTAAAAGGCCTCCTTTTGGCTGGTTGCGGAAAGCTGCCGGGTTACATCCCATCAGGCGGGGTTCTACTATGTCGATTTTTTCCGGCAGGAAGATTCTGCGGCATACTTTTTGTTTATTGTCTGATAAATAGGAAAAAAACTTTGCGGATATTTTTAAAATATAGAAAAATAGTATTCCGTAAAAAACTTTTTGTTGAACTATTTAAAGATTTTATACCGTATTCTCTTAGAAACATTGAAGATTGCTTAGGTAATCTCATTTCTCCCTTTTATATTTAGAAGGTAATATCTAAAAAAAGCTAGTAGTAGTTTGTCTGATTTTGAAGGTAAGTATCTTTACAGATCGCCCTGAAACGTAGCTCACCACGAACTGTCGTTTCGTTTAATCAGCCATCTTTCTGTCGGAAACCCACATTTTTTTACTTATTATTCTATTTACTCAACGTTATGAAAATTGCTGTTGTTGGAACCGGTTACGTTGGACTCGTAACCGGAACCTGCTTTGCCGAAACCGGCAACCAGGTCACCTGTGTCGACATTGACGAGCGCAAAGTTCAAAAGCTCATCAACGGCATCATCCCCATCTACGAACCGGGCCTGGACGTGCTGTTTAACCGCAACACCGCCGAAGGCCGTCTGAAATTCACGACCAGCCTGGCCGAAGGCATCGAAGGTGCCGAGGTTATTTTTCTGGCCCTGCCCACCCCTCCGGGCGAAGACGGTTCTGCCGATCTGAAATACATCCTGAAAGTAGCCGGTGATCTGGGGCAACTGCTGAAAGAGTATGCCGTGATTGTCGACAAAAGCACGGTGCCGGTGGGAACCGCCGAAAAAGTACACGATTACATCTCGCTGGCTGCCCAGGTGGAGTTCGACGTGGTATCGAATCCCGAATTTCTCCGCGAAGGCGTTGCCATCGAAGACTTCATGAAACCCGACCGGGTGGTGATCGGCACCAAATCAGAACGCGCGAAAGCCGTGATGAGCAAACTGTATGCGCCCCTGGTTCGTCAGGGTAATCCGGTGATTTTCATGGACGAACGTTCGGCCGAAATGACCAAGTATGCCGCCAACGCATTCCTGGCCGTCAAGATTTCGTTCATGAACGAAATTGCCAACCTCTGCGAAAAAGCAAGTGCCAACGTCGACGACATCCGGAAAGGGATTGGGACCGACAGCCGCATCGGCAAACGGTTTTTATTTGCCGGGATTGGCTACGGCGGAAGCTGTTTCCCGAAAGACGTGCAGGCACTGGCGAAAACCGCCCAGGAGTACGACTACGATTTCCAGATTCTGAAATCGGTGATGGACGTCAATGCGAAGCAGAAAACCAAACTCCTTCCGATTATCAACCAGCACTTCAACGGCGATCTGAAAGGAAAAACCATTGCCGTATGGGGGCTGGCGTTCAAACCGTATACCGATGACATTCGGGAAGCTCCGGCGCTGGAAAACATCCAGGCGCTGCTGGATGCCGGCGCGAAAGTGACGGCCTACGACCCGGAAGCGATGGACAATGTGAAAAACGTATTCGGCAGCAAAATTACGTACGCCCACACCTCGTATGCCGCCCTGGATGATGCCGATGCGCTGGTGATCATGACCGAATGGCCCATGTTCCGGACGCCGGAATTCAGCAAAATGAACCTGCTGCTGAAAAATAAAGTCATTTTCGACGGACGGAATCTCTACGAACTGGACCAAATGAAAGAATTGGGCTATACCTACTACAGCGTTGGTCGGGAAACCATCTCGCAGGCGGTGGAACAACCGGTTTGAGCACTACCGAATTCATACTGGCTGTCTGAACTACCATCAGACAGCCAGCTTTACTCAACGTTATGAAACTTTTCTAGTCGTCTTACATGAAGCGCATTCTGATAACGGGTGGGGCTGGCTTTCTGGGCTCACACCTCTGTGATCGATTCATCAGGGAAGGATACCATGTCATTGCCATGGATAACCTGATTACTGGTGATATCCGCAATATCGAGCACCTGTTTCCCCTTTCAAACTTCGAATTTCACCACCACGATGTATCGCAGTTTATCCACGTTGCGGGCGAACTCGATTACATTCTGCATTTTGCCTCGCCGGCCAGTCCCATTGATTATTTAAAAATCCCGATTCAGACGCTGAAAGTCGGCTCCCTCGGGATTCACAATTGCCTGGGTTTGGCGCGGGTCAAGAACGCGCGGGTGTTGATTGCTTCCACGTCGGAAGTCTACGGTGATCCAACGGTTCATCCCCAGCCCGAAGAATATTGGGGTAATGTCAATCCGGTCGGTCCTCGTGGGGTATACGATGAAGCCAAGCGGTTTCAGGAAGCCATGACGATGGCCTATCATACCTACCACGGTCTGGAGACCCGGATCGTCCGCATTTTCAACACCTACGGTCCGCGGATGCGACTGAATGACGGACGGGTTTTACCCGCTTTCATCGGCCAGGCTTTGCGGGGCGAAGACCTGACTATTTTTGGAGATGGCAGCCAGACCCGCTCGTTCTGCTATGTCGATGATCTGGTCGAGGGAATTTACCGCCTGCTGCTGAGCGATTATCCGTCTCCGGTCAACATTGGCAATCCCGTTGAAATTACGATCAAAGAATTTGCGGAAGAGATTATCAAGCTGACCGGCACCAGCCAGCAGGTGGTTTATAAACCGTTGCCGACCGACGACCCCAAACAACGCCAGCCGAATATTTCCAAAGCGAAAGCCATTTTAGACTGGGAGCCGAAGGTATCGCGGGCGGAAGGTTTGCGAATTACGTACGAGTACTTCAAGAATCTGCCGGAAGAAGAGCTGTACAAGGCGGCTTATCATCGGGAATTTTCGGTGCGTTGATCAAGGACAGTGAAAAGGATTTTGCTGAACGAATAGCTATCATTAATGAGGAAACAAGACAAAATATACGTTGCCGGACACCGGGGCATGGTGGGGTCGGCCCTGGTGCGTAGTTTGGAAGCCAAAGGCTACCAGAATATAATCACCCGTACCTCGTCGGAACTGGATCTGCGCAACCAGGCTGCTGTCGCTGATTTTTTTGCCGACGAAAAACCGGATTATGTTTTTTTAGCGGCTGCCAAAGTCGGCGGTATTTGGGCCAATAATACATACCGGGCTGATTTTCTGTACGATAACCTGTTGATCGAAGCCAATATTATCCACAGCGCCTACCAAAACAGTGTCGAAAAACTGTTGTTTCTGGGTTCCTCCTGCATTTATCCCAAGCTGGCTCCGCAGCCGTTGAAAGAAGAATACCTGCTCAGCGGTTATCTGGAAGCGACCAACGAACCGTATGCGATTGCTAAAATTACCGGCATCAAGCTCTGCGAAGCGTATCGGAGTCAGTATGGCTGCAATTTCATTTCGGCGATGCCGACCAACCTCTACGGCCCGAATGATAACTACGATCTTCAGGGGTCGCATGTGCTGCCGGCCTTGATTCGGAAATTCCACGAAGCGAAAATCAGTAGCCAGCCCTTCGTTGAGGTGTGGGGAACGGGTTCGCCCCGCCGGGAGTTTTTGCACGCCGATGACCTGGCCGATGCCTGCGTGTTTCTGATGGAAACCTACAACGATGAATTGTTTGTCAACATCGGGACAGGCGAAGACGTCACAATTCGCGAACTGGCCGAGCTGGTGAAAGAAACCGTTGGTTTTGAAGGTGAACTTCGCTGGAATACCGACAAACCGGACGGTACGCCCCGCAAACTCATGGATGTTTCGCGGCTGCATACCCTGGGCTGGCAACACCAGACCGATCTAAAAACCGGTATTACCTCAACGTATCAGGATTTTTTGAACCACCAGGAAGTTTACGTCTAACCAGATTAAAACCTTAGAATACAGCTAATTACTCACGTATGAAAAAAGCACTTATTACCGGTATCACAGGGCAGGACGGCGCGTATCTGGCCGAATTATTATTAGAAAAAGGGTATGAAGTACACGGCATCAAACGCCGGAGTTCCTTATTCAATACGCAGCGTATCGATAATTTATACGAAGACCCGCACGAAAAAAATGTGCGGTTCAAGCTTCACTTTGGCGATCTCTCCGATTCGACCAACATCATCCGGATTATTCAGGAAGTGCAGCCCGACGAAATTTACAACCTCGGTGCCATGTCGCACGTGCGGGTGAGTTTCGATGAGCCGGAATATACTGCTCAGGTTGATGGCATTGGTACGCTCCGCATTCTGGAAGCCGTCCGGCTGCTGGGTCTGACCGAAAAAACCCGCATTTATCAGGCATCCACTTCCGAATTATACGGCGGGGTGCAGGGCCACGCGCAGTCGGAATTGACGCCATTTTACCCGCGTTCGCCCTATGCCGTTGCCAAACTGTATGGCTATTGGATTACGGTCAACTACCGCGAAGCGTACGGCATGTATGCCTGCAACGGTATTTTGTTTAACCACGAATCACCGCTGCGGGGTGAAACATTCGTAACGCGCAAGATCACCCGCGCTGTGGCCCGCATCGGTCTGGGCTTGCAGGACAAGGTGTTCCTGGGCAACATCGATTCCCTGCGCGATTGGGGCCATGCCAAAGACTATGTAGAAGCCATGTGGCTGATTCTGCAACAGGAAAAACCGGAAGATTTCGTGATTGCCACCGGCGTCACCACCAGCATCCGGGATTTCGTCCGGATGGCGTTTGCCGAAATTGGCGTTGAACTGGAATTCCGGGGCGAAGGTGTGGCCGAACGGGCATTTGTGGTGAGTGCTTCGAACCCGGATTATCCCGTTGAAGTCGGTAAAGAGGTGTTGAGCATCGACGAGCGGTATTTCCGCCCGACGGAAGTGGATTTGCTGCTGGGTGATCCGACGAAGGCCATGACCAAACTGAACTGGCAGCCGAAATACGACCTGGCCGCGCTGGTAAAAGACATGATGACGGCCGACATCGACTTGTTCCGTCGTGATCAGTTGCTGGCTGAAGGCGGGCATTTGGTGATGAATTATTTTGAGTAACCTCCTCGGAGATCACGAATCGCAGACTGAATCGGGTTAGTGATCTCTTTCCTTTTTTTGCTGATCTGCCTGATTGGAATAGCAGCTACTCAACGTTTTTAATCGGTATGGATATGGGCCTTATCAATGATTCCTATCAGTTTCACAGAGCGACTCCCGTAACTACTTTCTCCGGCAGTACCAAAATTATCATCGCTATTGACGGGCACTCCGGCTGTGGTAAGAGCACAACGGCCAGGCAGGTTGCTGCCCAGTTGGGATACACCTACATTGATACTGGAGCGATGTATAGGGCGGTCACATTGTACTTCATTCAGCACAAAATCGAACTTGCAAGTGAAAAAGCGGTACGGGAAGCGCTTGCAAAAATTCACATCACGTTTGAAGGTGACCCGGAAACCGGAACGATTCAAACGCATTTGAATGGTCAGAATGTAGAAGAAGAAATTCGAAAACTTCCGGTAGCAAATGCTGTACCGGAAGTTAGTGCTATTCCTGACGTACGGAAGGCTATGGTGGGGCTACAGCAAAAACTTGGTCAAAACCGGGGTATCGTAATGGACGGGCGCGACATCGGTACGCATGTTTTTCCGCATGCCGAGCTGAAGGTATTCATGACTGCTGATTCACTGGTTCGGGCGGAACGCCGACGCATTGAACTGCAGGCTAAAGGAGAGCAGGTTGAATTAGCCGAAATCGCTCAAAATCTTGAAAAGCGGGACCATCTCGATACGACCCGCACCGAAAGCCCATTACGAAAGGCGTCGGATGCCCAGCTTCTGGACACCTCGCACCTATCCATCGCAGGACAGGTGGAATGGGTTGTTCAACAAGCCTATCTGACCATTACCACTTTATTATATCGGGGGCATTCTACTGTAATAGAGGAATAGATTTTCGTCAATATGTGGCATCGCAATTGTTTTTATAACTTGGTATTGCATGAAAGCTTTATTCCGCATTATAGTTCTACTGCTACCAGTTAGTTGCACTCTTTATGCACAGCAACCGCTTTCTTCAGTGCAGTTTTCGGCTGAAGTAGGCACGCTGGCTTCATCAGCCCGCCGGACGCCATTTTGGCTAAGGGCCAATCAATTTGGCACTGTGCCCTTGGTAGCCCCGGCCGGAATCATTCGGCTAGGAAATTCAGGCGTGTTTCGGAGAGATAGTGTTGCCAAGGGTTGGATACTAGGTTACGGGGTTGAAGCAGTTGGATATGCTGGGCCAAATAGTCGACTTTTATTGCCCGAAGCCTACGCAAAAATTGGCTTTCGCTCTATTGAGCTGGTAATAGGACGCCGTAAAGAAATTCTAGGTTTGGTGGATACCACTCTTTCTTCAGGTTCATATTCATGGTCGGGTAATGCACTTCCAATACCCAAAGTACAAATTGGTACTAGAGGTTTCGCTTCATTGCATTTTACGAAAGACCTAATCGCTATTAATGCTTTCTTTGCTCACGGTTGGTTTAACAATTCCGATTCTATCAAGGATTCATATCTACATCAGAAAGCATTTTATGTCCGCTTCGGAAAACCACACTGGAAAGTAAAATTATTTGGAGGAGTTTTGCATAACGCTCAATGGGGAGGGCGATCCGACTACTTAGACGAAAAACATGCATACAATGGCAAGTTACCGTCTTCTTTTAATGATTACCTACATCTCATTCTTGCGAAGCAGCCCGAAAAAAACAGTAATGTTTCGAATCATGATCAAGTTAATCAAGTTGGTAACCATCTAGGCTCTATTGATGTCGGCGCGGAAATAACCTTCAAACACTGGAAGGCACTTGCTTATTATCAACACCCCTTCGAAGATCGATCAGGTCTTGCTATGGTTAATCTACCAGATGGTCTGTATGGTTTGAGATTGAAGCGGCATGCAACTACTCAAAAACAGTTTTTTCAATTTAATCAGTTGCTTATAGAATATTTGACAACGATGAGCCAAAGTGGGAGCACCGTGGAAATTGGCCGAAGACTTTACGAAGGGCTAGATGATTATTTTAATAATTTTCAGTATCTGAATGGATGGACCCACCAAAACCAGGTTTTAGGGACACCATTTATCACAAATAGAAAAGAAGTGAGATCAGAATGGCAGGAAGTACCAGGTGGGCCACGTCTGGCATTTGTGAATAATCGGGTACAATTATTTCATTTAGGAGCTATCAGTGAGTTTGCATCAGGAATTCAATTGCAAACGCGGTTATCTTATAGCCGAAATTATGGTTTGTTTCGTAATCCATTTGGGAAGCAGATAAATCAGGTGTCAGGTCTTTTAGGATTAAGCTGGCCTTTAGCAGGTTTTGGAAAGTCTCACTTACAAACAGCAATTGCTGTCGATCAGGGTAAATTATTGAAAAATGTAGTAGGGGGCTGGATTAGTATTCGAAAAACATGGTAGTACCATCTCGATTTTAAGAAGCCTGCACTGGTTTAGTACAGGCTTCTTAAAATTCCCTCAGTTATCCTTATACAAACTGTAACCTTGCGACCATGCTGTCGTGCATTTGCACCAGCGTTTGACGCAGATCATAT
>NZ_VBSL01000230.1 GCF_006149005.1 Larkinella sp. C7
AAGAACAAGGTAGCCCCACCATTTAAGGTAGCCCAAGTGGAAATCATGTACGGAGAAGGCATCTCCAGAACTGGTGAGCTGGTTAAGATTGCGACCGACCTTGATATTATCCAAAAAGCCGGTGCTTGGTACTCTTATAATGGTGAAAAGATTGGTCAAGGATCTGAAAATGCTAAGAAATACCTGGCGGATAATCCAGAAGTCTTTGACGCAATCGATAAGAAGGTTCGTATCAAGTATGGTCTCATTGAAGATGACCAAGCTGTAGAAGCCCAACCGGTCCAAGCAGAGGCCAAGGAAGAGCCAGAAGAGTTATCCCTTGACCTAGAGAGCATCGAAATCGAAGAGTAAGGGTTT
>NZ_VBSL01000231.1 GCF_006149005.1 Larkinella sp. C7
GCTTGGGAACATCACTAATATCGTATTTTATTTCTTCCACAACTACTTCCTTACTAAGGGGTTACTTCGAACGACTTATACCTCGTTTGGTTCGCTGATAGTTACCCGATCGTTTCCATCCACTTCGACCATTTCTACAGTGATGGCTTCTTCGGAGCTGGTTGGGATATTCTTACCAACATAATCAGCCCGAATTGGCAATTCACGGTGCCCCCGGTCAACCAAAACAGCTAGACTGACTCGCGCAGGCCGTCCCAAGGTAACCAGATTATCAATAGCTGCCCGAATAGTCCGACCGGTGTAGAGAACATCATCAACCAGGATGACATCCTTGGCAGTCACATCAACTGGCATG
>NZ_VBSL01000232.1 GCF_006149005.1 Larkinella sp. C7
CTGGATCCGACAGCTGATTGCCCGGCCTCCAAGGTCAGCGATATGATTGTGGCGCCTTATGATGACGTAGATGCTTTGCGTCAATTAGCCCAGCGCTGCGATGTGCTGACCTATGAGTTTGAAAATGTGGATGCAGACGGCCTTGACGCTGTTGTCAAGCCAGGTCAGCTACCGCAGGGCACAGACCTGCTCCGCATTTCCCAAAACCGCATCTTTGAAAAAGATTTTCTGTCAAATAAGGCTGGTGTCACTGTGGCACCTTATCAGGTCATCAGAAGCAGCAGTGACTTGGACGGCCTTGACCTGTCAAAAAATTATGTCCTCAAAACCGCGACAGGTGGCTATGATGGGCA
>NZ_VBSL01000233.1 GCF_006149005.1 Larkinella sp. C7
AGCCCTCACAAAGTCGACTTGACATTTTCAACTGTCTTCCAGACTGTTGACCTATCACTTGTCTAGAAAGGACTGCGACGCAGAGATAAAACTATGGTTATAATAGTTTTTATCGTAGCTAGTGAGGAGGCTAGACTAGCATGATGATGCTTGCTGTTTGTCATTAACTACTTTAGTAGCAAGATGACTTTGTCGCATCGCAAATCACTTTTCTACCCAAAAATCATACAAAAAAGAAGCTGGTAGAAATTACCAGCCTCTTTTCATTTGTCTGACTTTTAATCGTTTTTCTGGGAACTTAAATCTCTTAAGCTTCGATTTCTGAAACGATACCTGAACCAACAGTACGTCC
>NZ_VBSL01000234.1 GCF_006149005.1 Larkinella sp. C7
GTTTCTTGTTAGGAAGCCCAGCCCGACGCGGATATTTATTTGGGGTCTCTTTTTTCTTCTCAACAATCGTGATAGTGCGTTGATCCCCATTTGGAAGCTGATAGGTCCTGTTTTCTGTGACTTTAGCGAATAAAAGCTTCAAGGCACCTTGGGCTTGGATCAATTCTTGGTCTGCAGCCGCTGCCTTGAGGGCTA
The DNA here is from genome assembly GCF_006149005.1 of Larkinella sp. C7. Lineage (GTDB taxonomy): Bacteria > Bacteroidota > Bacteroidia > Cytophagales > Spirosomataceae > Larkinella. The sequence continues at coordinate 196 of NZ_VBSL01000234.1, forward strand.
AAAGTTGGCCATTAACTTTGAGAAAGGGGATTGTCAACTCAGACAGAACCTGCATTCTGGCTACGGCTCTAGCTGTAACAATATCGTAGCTGGCACGAAAGGATTTGTCTTGGCCAAAGTCCTCAGCTCGACCATGGTAGAAGTGAACGCCTGTCA
>NZ_VBSL01000235.1 GCF_006149005.1 Larkinella sp. C7
CCTGCTCGTTTACGCGATTCATATTCTGGTGAATCAAAAATACATCGGTCACATGGTCGCAATCGGCGTCTATGGGTACATTCTTTTCGCATCGATGATTGGCCTTGAGCACAATATACTAATTTACGCATCCGATCCCGGGTGGTCTTACAGTGACATGCTGGGCTTCGGGCCCACGATCACCCCTTGGCTATGGTTCAAGTTCTACTGGGTATCCTGGGCGTTTCTACTGGCAGTGATAGCGACGCTGTTTTGGGTGCGGAGTAAGGAAGGTGGACTACACGCGCGGTTCCAGCGGGCAAAGCACCGCTTCGCAGCGTACAGGCCCGCTTTTTGGATGGCCGTGGTAC
>NZ_VBSL01000236.1 GCF_006149005.1 Larkinella sp. C7
CCTGCTCGTTTACGCGATTCATATTCTGGTGAATCAAAAATACATTGGTCACATGGTGGCATTCGGCGTCTATGGGTACATTCTTTTCGCGTCGATGATTGGCCTTGAGCACAACCTCCTGATCTACGCATCCGATCCGGGATGGTCTTACAGTGACATGCAGGGCTTCGGGCCCTCGATCACCCCGTGGCTGTGGTTCAAGTTCTACTGGGCTTCCTGGGCGTTTCTCCTGGCGGTAGTGGCAACGCTGTTCTGGGTGCGGAGTAAGGAAGGCGGACTCCACGCGCGGTTCCAGCGGGCAAAGTACCGCTTCGCAGCGTACAGGCCCGCTTTTTGGATGGCCGTGGTAC
>NZ_VBSL01000237.1 GCF_006149005.1 Larkinella sp. C7
TGTTAAGACCAGTTGCCCCTAGCAAAATCAAATCTGTTTTCTCTTTTTGAGGAATATCAATAGCCAAGAGACGTTTAGGATTACCAAATTCAATAACCTTACGAACTTCCTTGACACCAGCATCCTTGGCGGTTTTTTCATAGTTATCCAAGAGAGTATCGGCTTCTTTTTCGAGATTTTCATAGGTGAAGGTATCAACCGCAGCAATATTTTGGATAGCCCTAGTGTCAATGACATGGGCTAGAACCAATTCGGCATCGTTACGTTTAGCGACTGCAATCCCTTTTTTGAAAGCTAATTCGGCTTGTTTAGAACCATCAACGGCGACTAGGATATGTTTATAGGCTTG
>NZ_VBSL01000238.1 GCF_006149005.1 Larkinella sp. C7
CAAAATCAGCAAGAGAAGGTTTTGACTAGTCTGAAAGAGACTAAGTTGGCTAATTTGGCTTTCAATCTAGAAAGTAGCCAACTGACCTTCAAGCTGGCTGGGGAGACCATTAATCTCCCTCTTACCGGTCTGTATAATATCTTGAATCCCAATTATCTTAAAGGGGATGACTTGGAGACCTACAAGGCCTACAAGCGAGGAGATGGACGTTTAGAAAAAATGTCAGGTCATGTGGTTGCTCTTACCTTTGATGATGGGCCAAATCCTGATACAACTCCCCAAGTCCTGAAGATTCTCAAGAAATACAAGGCCAAGGCCACCTTCTTTGTTGTTGGTAAATCAGTTGCTG
>NZ_VBSL01000239.1 GCF_006149005.1 Larkinella sp. C7
TGATGCTTAACTTCACCGCCGTTCATCAATTCATCAGCTTCTGCTTTGGCCTTGGCTCTTTCTTCTTCCCGCCTTTCTTTTTCTGTTAGACGGTTAAAGACGGCAGCTGGACTGATCTCACCAAAACCGATAGCTGCATAGAGGGCCTCTTCACTGCGGGCGCTCATACGGGGCAGGATTTCGTCAATATGCTTCTTATCTAGGTACTTATTGGCGATATAGCCCTGTTCTTGGAAGTAATCAACCAAGAGGTCACGCCCCTTGCTGATGGACATTTCCTTATCTTGATTCTTGAAGAATTGGCGAATCTTATTGCGAGCCTTGGTTGTTTTGACCAGCTTGATCCA
>NZ_VBSL01000024.1 GCF_006149005.1 Larkinella sp. C7
TTTGCCCGCCCGCCGATGCCAGTAGGTGTACAATTCATCCAGATCGCCCTCGACTTCCTCCAGCGTTTCTTCGGGATGAAGCCAGGCCAGAAGCCGCTGCGCCCAGCGGGGCGGATGTGGCTGGATAGGTGAAGGAGTCTTCTTCATGAGCCGCCGAGTTTCAGGGTGTTGGGAGGAAGCAGTTGCCAGAGTTCATTCCTGAGTTGCTGAATGTCCTGCAACGCCCGGCTGCCCAGTGCCGTGACCTTGAACAGCCGCTTCCGCCGACCACCGCGTTCGGCGGTGGACCCGCCGAGCAGGGACGTCACAAAGCCTTTTTCTTCCAGACGGATGAGCGTGTTGTGAACGGTTCCGAACGTCACCTGGCGGCCCGTATGCTGCTCAATCTCCTGGCTGACGGTTACGCCGTAGGCATCGCCGTCGAGAATGGCCACCATCAGCAAAACGATTTCTTCAAACTCTCCTAAATAAGTACGACGCATCGGGTTCCGGCATTAGTCTCTATTTTATCGTACAAATCCTTTGCCAAACCAGCCCATGCGCTCTTGTGGCTCTATTTCAACATATTCCCACCGGGCGGGTGTCCAAAAACGGACAGTTTACGTCCCGAAACGGACAAGGTCAGACCAAACAAAAAAGCCAGAAACGAGGCAGTTTCCGGCTTTTTACTTTCAGGGGCATTTTTTACTATTTTGCAATGATCACTTTCACGGCTTTCTGAACATTTTCGCCTTTCAGGGAACAGAAATACATCCCGGCGGCCACATCCTGCAAGGTCACTTTTAGCTGGTATTTGCCAATCGCGTGGTGTTTGCGGGCCACCAGCGTCTGAATGATCCGGCCCTGTCCATCCACCAAATCAATCCCGGCATTGCCGGCCGACAGCAGTTGGTACAACACCGTTACTTCGACCGTGGCCGGATTCGGCGTCACCATCAGTTGTTCATTACCCAGCAACTCATCCGTTCCGGCCATGCCTATGGTTTGCCCCCCCGCCGTTGGTTTGACGGCTGTGGCCGCGCTGGGGTCGATCAGAACCGGTTTTGTAAACTCGACTTTTTTCTGAACGTCGTTTTTGCAATACCGCTCTTCGGCCCGGACAAAGGCTTTGACGGGCGATTGAATGGACATTTCATTGCTGATGTTGCTCCCAAATTTGCTCAGAATATCTTTTTGAATTTTTTCTCCGGTTTCCGCAATCCGTACCACCCCTTCCTGTTCGGTTGAAACAAAGGAAAAGAGTGGCACCGGAACACCTGCCGTAACCGCCCCGACATCCGTGGCCTGCGGAGCCATGCCTACCTGATGAACCGCCACATTCTCCATCGACGCCAGGGGGGAATAGGCCTTTGACGTAAACAGCTCATTATCAAAAACAAAATCCTGCCAAGTACCGTTTATATTCGTGATTTCAAATTGAGAATCCCGCCCCGAACCGGCTTCCGGGGCCGTAAAGCCGTTGGGGGTAATGATGCTAAACTGGGCGGTTACCAGCCGGTGCGTACTCGATATGGAGGGCACATACCAGGCCGTGAAGCGCTGGGTGGCTTTATCGTATGTCAACCGAAAGTCAACAGTCTGATCCTTCGCATTTTTCTGGGAGCATTGCGCCACCGTCACAGGGGCTCCCAACAGTCCCAATCCCAGGATCAAAGAAGCGTTTCGCAAAACCTTTCTCAGGCGCGTAGTCGTTTTCATAGGCGGTCTTTCGGTGTGTTTATTTTTTTATTGTACAAACATACTACTTTAGAAGTTTTTTGTTCCCGAAAGTCACTATTTTGAAGGGCAAAAATGATTGAAAGGCGTTCGCTACGAGCGGGGGACGACCCAGTTGCCGTGGTAATGGGCCTGAGCCAGCAGGCTGGCCTTTGCATTGCCAACAATCTGTTTTTTTTCGGCATCCCAGATCAGCTTCTCACCGGTTCGGTAAGCAATGTTGCCCAGGTGCGCGTGGAGGGCCACATCCCGGCCCACTTCCACCGGGCAATTGGGCTTCTGCCGGGTCCGGACGCAGGTCACAAAGTTCTGCGTATGGTTGTCCAAATCTTTTCCATTCCCGAATTTCGGCGGCATAGCCGGAACGAGGTAATTCCCCGCGTCAGTTTCCGGAAAGAGCTCCCATTTGGAACGATCGATCACGACGGTTCCCAGGTTTCCGACGAAAGCCACACCGTGTTCGCGGTCGAACGGGCCGCGCCCCGTGCCGAGCGACTGCTCCCAGAGCAGCGTGAAATTCCCGTAATCATATACCACCTGCATCGTATCGGGTGTTTCGCTGGCATGATCCGGAAAACCGTATTTGCCCCCCAGCGCCACGACGGTTTTGGGCGAACTGACATTCATGCCCGCCAGCCCGATGTCAATCATGTGGGCACCCCAGTCAGTCATCAGGCCCCCCGCATAATCCCAGAAATAACGAAAACTGCGATGAAACCGGTTCGGGTTGAACGGGCGTTTCGGAGCCGGTCCCAGCCAGAAGTCGTAATCGACACCCGCCGGAACGGGGCCGTCCGGCATAACCGGAAAACTTTTCCCGTACGGCATATACGCCCAGGTTTTCACCGAACGAATCCGGCCGATTTTTCCCGAACGCACAAAGTCCAGGGCTTCGTTCCAGTGCAGACCGCTGCGTTGCCACTGCCCCACCTGCACAATGCGTTTGTGTTTTCGGGCGGCATCCACCATCAGGTTGCACTCTTCGATGGAATTGGCGAGCGGTTTTTCCACGTACACATCCTTGCCAGCCTGACAGGCGTAGACGGTTTGCAGGCAATGCCAGTGGTCCGGTGTGCCGATGATCACCGCGTCGATGTCCTTGTTTTCCAGCAATTTCCGAAAGTCGGTGTACAAAACCGGTTTTTTGCCCGACGATTTTTCCAGTTCAGCCGCGCGTTTGTTCAGCACGTTGCTGTCGATATCACACAAGGCGGCACACCGCACACCCGGCTGTTTGAGCATCGAGTTGAGGTCGGACCAACCCATGCTGTTGCAGCCGATCAGGGCCACCACCACCTCATCGGTCGGGGCGGTTTTTACGGGCGCGGCAACGAGTTCGGTCAAGGCTGTTGTCAGGCCCACACCGGTGGCGATTTGGGACGATTTCTGAAGAAATTTTCTGCGGGAAGTGATCATCAGGGTTCAGGAATAATAGACCAGCAAATTAGTACAATACAGACTAATTTTATCATTCTTCCGGCAGGTTTTCCAGAACAAGCCCACATCCACAGAAATTAACAGTTTCCGGGCTAAGACAGGCCCGAATCAAGGTTGCAAATTTCATTGTAATTTTAGCGATTGTTTAACGCAAAGGTGGCGGGGTTGCGGTTCTGAAAATAGAACAAAACCGGCAGCCGATTTAAGCGTTACGACACCATCCGACGGCGCAGCCGCTTCGTTATACGACCCTTAACCCATGCAGATTACGATCAAAAACAAGCTGAACCAGCGCGAACTGTTCCGGATCAAACGGATGAAGGAGGTCATTAAAACCACCAACCCGCATGGTCACAAAGATTATCTCGAAATCATTTACCTGGACGCCGGTGCCGGTACGCATCAGATTGATTTCAACCGGTTTACCGTAAAACCGCATAGCCTGTATCTGGTGATGCCGGGCCAGATTCACAGTTGGGAACTGACCGAAATTCCGAAAGGATACGTGGTGATGGTGCAGAAGGATTTTTTACTGGATCATCCTTTTTACGAAGCGCTGTTTCAAACGTTTCCGCTGGCTTTTCCGAGCGGTTTTGACCTGAGCCATGTCCATCCGACCATCCTTGAACTGTTCCGGAGCATCGAGGTCGAATATGAACAACAGAACAGTAACTACCAGGCCATCATCCAGACCTACATCCAATTGCTGCTCAACCTGCTGAAACGGGAAATCAAATCGGATGAAAGCCAGGCACTTCCAACCCTCTTAAAAGAGTTTTTCGCGCTGGTCGATGCGCAATTCAGAACCAACCGCGAGGTGGGCGAATACGCGCGACAATTGAATGTCACTTCTAAAACGCTCAACAACACCTGCCGGAAAATTGTGAACCGAACGGCGGGCGAAATCATCGACGAACGGCTGACGACCGAATCCAAAAAACTGCTGCTGTATTCTTACCAAACCCTGAAAGAAGTGGCGTATGAGCTGGGCTTTACGGACCCCTCCCATTTTAACAAGTTTTTTAAACGCCAGACGGGCGTTTTGCCGAGCGTCTACCGGAAAGGAATTTCCTAAATGTACCAGTTTACGGCTGTAATCTACAAAACCGCCTGACATAGCAGGATATACCTTTGCTTCTGACTAACTCACAAGGCGAAGGTATACTTCCGATGAAATTTTTTGTAACCCTGCTGGCCACATTTCTGGCGATTCCGTTCGTTCACGCCCAAAATTCCGGATCGATTACCGGTAAAATGATCGATCCGGAAACCAATCGCCCCTTGCCGTTTGGCTCGGTAGCGCTCTACAAAAGCCAGGATTCGACCCTGGTGAATGGCACCCTGACGGATGACGCGGGAAATTTCAAATTCGATAACGTGCCCGCTGCGCCCTACTACGTGGAAGCCCAATACATCGGCTACCGCAAAAAACGGTTCAGCTTTCCGGTCTCGGGCCAGTCAACCGCTCCCCAAACCATCGCATTACAGGCAGATACGCAGACGCTTCAGCAGGTGAACGTGCAGGGCGAGCGGCAAACCGTCGAAAACAAAATTGACCGGCAGGTCTACCGGGCGGATAAATTCATCGGCAGCCAGGGTGGAACGGCCATCGACGTCCTGAAAAACACGCCTTCGGTCACGGTCGACAGCGAAGGCGGCATTACACTCCGGGGGTCGTCGGGCTTTCTGGTGCTGGTCAACGGAAAACCGGTTCAGACCGATCCGGCCCTGATTTTAAACCAGATTCCCGCCAATTCGATTGAAAACGTCGAAGTCATCACTTCCCCCTCGGCCCGGTTTGACCCGGACGGCAAGGGCGGCATCATCAACATTACGACCAAAACCGCGCAGGTCGGCCAGCGGTCCTTTTCGGCCAATATCCAGGGCGGTTTGCCTTCGCTGTCTACGTACGATAACCTGAACAAGCCCGTCCGGTTTGGTGCCGATGTCACCTTCAGCGCGAAGTCGGCCCGGTGGGATGTGACCGTCAGCGGTAATTATTTCCGAAACGACATCGCCGGTCGGCGGGTGGGCGACGTCAGCACCACCATCGGCAACCGCTACACGGCATTCCCTTCCGTGGGCGAACGGAGTTTTATCCGGTATAACTACACGGGCCGGGCTTCGGCGACCTATACACCCAACGAAAACAACGCGTTTTCGGCGGGGTTCTACACCGGTTTTCGCTCCCAGTCGCGCCGGGCCGACATCGTTTACGACAATACCAAAACCGACCTGGTTACGGGGGATGTCATCGGCCGGATCTCGTATTTTAATTCGAACATTGCCCGCAAGACCAGCGCCATTACGCTCGGCAATCTGGATTATAGCCACACTTTTTCCAATAAATCCCTTCTTACGGTTTCCGGCCTCTTCGAAAAGGCCGATCTGGACGGGTTGACGACCAATGCGAACCTGCGGATGCCCGACCGGCAGACGGTTTTGCAAAACACCCGCAACCCCAGCCAGAATCCGCTGAATGCCTACCGGTTGAAGGCCGATTACGCCGTCACGGTGGGCAAGGGCAAACTCGAAACTGGTTACCAATACCGCAACCAGGTTCAGAAAGGCGATTTTCAATACCTCGACCAGAATCTGGAAACCGGTGCGTTTGTTGCCGTTCCCCAGTTCAGCAGCACAACGAAGGTTCTCAACGAGATTCATTCGGTGTATGGGCAGTATTCGGCCAAAACCGGGAAACTGGAATACATCGGCGGACTGCGGTATGAATACGCCACGCGGGCGTTTACGGCGGGGAATCAGGAAACCCGGAACCTGAATTTATCCAACCTTTTCCCGTCCCTGAATGTCCAGTACGCAATCAGCAAAACGCTGCGGGCCAAAGCCGGATACAGCAAAAGGGTGCAACGCTCGACCAACAACGAGTTGAATCCGTTTCCGGAGCGCGAGCATTCCGAAACCCTCGAATCCGGCGATCCCAACATCCTGCCGGAGTTCATCGATCTGTCGGAAATCGGCCTGATCAAAGATTTTGACAAAGGCAATGTGTTCGTAACGGTTTACAACCAGCGGATTAAGAATGTGGTCAACCGCGTCAACAGCGTTTACAACGACACGATTCTGAACCGGATTTATACGAATGCCGGACTGGCTACGTCCTGGGGACTGGAAGCCGGAACGACCCTGAATCTGACGAAAGCCTGGCAGGTGTATGCGGGCGGAAATGTGTACCGCTACCAGATCAAAGGGGCGCTGTTCAACAACGCCGTAATCGTGAATACGTCGAGTGTGGTTTATTCCGTCAATGCCAATACGACGGTCCGGTTTTCGCCCACGTTTCAGCTTCAGGCCACCCTGAATTACCTCTCGAAACGAATCACGGCCCAGGGTGAGGATTCCCGGTTTATCATTCCGGGTGCGTCGGCCAAAAAGACCTTTTTGAAAGGCCGGATGACAGCCACCCTACAATGGCAGAACATCGACCTGGGTTTACTGGGTACCAATCAGCAACGCATCACGACCTTTGGCCGGAATTTTTACACCACGACCAATTACATCCAGGAAACCGACATTTTTCTGCTAAACCTCAGCTATACCTTCAACCAGACATCCAGAAAGGCCCGGCTGCCGGCCAGCGAATTTGGGGAGAAGGAGTTTTGAACAGGTAGACGTCGGGGTGAAATCCGAACAAACGGCATACGATCAATTTGACCCAACCAGCGTGGCCTTATCGCCCCAGCAATTTCCGGAACGGTTTCAAAATCAGCCCCCCGATCCGGCGCACCGACGTTGGAATCGTGATCCGCATCGCGTAGCCTTCGTTGTCCTGTTTGATGTACTCATCAATGTATTTGTTGGCGACCTTCTCGCCGGTGATGATGTTGGTAATCTGGCGCAGATACAATTTATCCAACGGCATGTCCGACTGTAACGGCGTGTAATACACGCAATCCTGAAAGAAGTAATGCGTTACCTGGCTGTAGCGGGTCGAACCGGGGGTCAGAATCTTCTCGCCACCGTGCAGCAAATTGGCGGCCCAGATGATGGCATGACCCTTTTTCATGTTCAGAATCGCCTTCTTCAGATCCTGAGCCTCAATCATATCACTCAGGAAATCAGCATATTTGGGATAGGTCTTCCCGTAGGCTTCGTCCAGACTTTTGGCCGACGTTGCCCGAATTCCGATGTCTGACAAATCGTAAAATGGCAGCTTGTGACTACCGGGGTAATAGTGTAGCGGACCGTTGTCGTCGCGAACATCCTCCAGCGCCACCCAGACGCCACACATAAACCGCTGCGGAATCGAATGAAAGTGCATCGAATCGCTGTGGGTCCGTTGTTGCGTACCAAGTTTAAAGTTCAGGGTCTGAAACGGAATTGGCTCCCGGCGATACAGCGTTCGCAGCACGTCCAGCACCTTCGGAGCGATGGCAATCTGCCGAACGGCGTCGACATCCCGCCAGGCATCCTGAATCCGGTCGTCCTTGATTGCCAGGTGCTTAGGCTCCAGCTTCTCCAGGGCCGTGTTCAGAATCGATTCGTCGATATCGGGATCGAAAACAACAAAACCGCCTTCTGAAAACTGCGTTACAATGCGTTCCATTTCGGGACTTAAATTCGCCTTTTTCAATTCGGAGCGAAAAAAAGGAGACTCCGTCCACGGAAGATTCATGCTGTAATTTTCGGTAGATTGTGAGGTTGCCACGGCCATCGGAATAAGAGGATTAAGGGTGTGAACCAAATTTATAATGCTATTGATTAGCACGTCACTTACTATGCCATAAAAGTAACTAATTATTTTTATTGGTTGGTTTATTCAGGATATTTGCCCCGGCAAACGTCCGGCGTTATCTTGCGCGATGTTCGACGAAAATACCATCCATACACTTCTCTGGCTTCTCATCGTTCTGCCCTTTCTGAGTGGCACCCTGAGTCTGTTGGCGGGTCGGCGAATCAATCTCTGGGCCGGGGGTACAGCCGCAGTCCTGACGCTGGCCGGGCTGGGTTTGTCGGTCTTTGTGGCCACCCAAACCGGCCCCGATGTTCTGACCCTCCGCACGGACTGGCTTCTGATTCCGGGTCGTGCGGTTCCCATCACTTTCCGGCTCGACGCGCTCACCTTACTGATGCTGGTCATTGTGCATTTCATTGCCTTGCTGGTCCAGATTTATTCCATTTCCTATCTGCACGACGAGCGCGACCGCTACCGGTATTTTGGTTTTCTGAGTCTTTTCATCGGTTCCATGCTCGGCATTGTTCTGGCGGGCAATCTCATCGTTCTATATGCCTTCTGGGAACTGGTCGGCCTCTCGTCGTATCTGCTCATTGGTTTCTGGTTTCAAAAACCAGCTGCGGCTGCGGCCGCTAAAAAGGCGTTTATCATGAACCGCATTGGCGATGCGGGTTTTCTCCTCGGCATTTTTCTGTTGCTTTTTCAATCGGGAACCACCGACCTGGCCGAACTCCCGGACCTGTTTGTGTCCAACGGGCCGCTGGCGACACTGACCGGTTTTTGCCTCTTTTGCGGCTGTATCGGCAAGTCGGCCCAGTTTCCGCTCACCACCTGGCTCCCCGACGCGATGGAAGGGCCAACGCCGGTTTCGGCCCTGATTCATGCCGCCACGATGGTGGCTGCCGGTATTTTCCTGCTCGCCCGCATCCACTTTTTACTGACACCCGACGCCCTGCTGCTCATCACCATCGTCGGCACGATCACGATGCTGATGGCGGCTTATTCGGCGCTCTATCAAACCGATATTAAAAAAGTGCTGGCTTATTCCACCGTCTCGCAACTCGGTCTGATGGTAATCGGGATGGGAACCAGCAACGTAACCGGAGCGCTTTTTCACCTGACGACCCACGCCTTTTTCAAAGCCGGACTGTTTCTGGCGGCCGGGTCGGTTATTCACGGCGTTCATTCGCAGGACATGCGGCAGATGGGCGGTTTACGCAAAGCCATGCCCCTCACCTTCATTGGTTGGGCGGTTTGTGCGGCTGCGCTGGCCGGTGTTCCCTTCTTCTCCGGTTTTTTATCGAAAGAAACCATTCTGACCGGCGCATTCGACTGGGCTGGTGCGCAGGGCGGTTTGGCCTATGTCATTCCCATCCTGGCGGTGTTATCGTCTGGCTTAACAGCCTGTTACATGGCGCGGCAAGGGCGGCTGGTGTTTTTTGGTGACGCCCGAAACCCGGAAAATCGGGCGCACGAATCGGATCGGCTGCTGACGGTTCCGGTCCTGATGCTGGCCGTTTTATCCATCGGTTTTGTGTTTGCCGGAAATCCGTTTTCGGCGGCACAGGGTTGGTTTTTTCGTCTATTTCCTGCCGTGGACAATCATGGAGGTCATCTTTGGATTGCGCTTCTTTCCATTTCGGTCGTTGCGGTTGGCTTGTGGCTGGGCTGGCGAATGCCGGTTTTGACGCAATCAACCGCCATGAGCCGGTTGTCGGAACACAACTGGTACCTCGACGGCTTCTATAAACGGCTGCTTGTCCGGCCCTTCGTTCGGTTGGCCTATCTTTCATACGGTTTCGACCGCCGGGTTATCGACAAGCTGGTTGATTTCGCCGGCATCGGCACCGTCGTGCTGGCACACATGATTGGCTGGGCGGATCGCATGATTGTCGATGGGCTGGTCAATGGGGCGTCGTGGCTGACGCACCGGCTGGGCAACCTGACGCGATCGGTGCAGAATGGACGGGTGCAATCCTACATTGCCAGTGCGGTGGTGGGTTTATTAGTAATTCTCTGGTTTTTGATCTAGTCGGTAGCCGCGTTGGCGGTTCCTGACAAACTATTATGCTGTCATCACTCCTATTCATTCCCTTGCTCGGGTCGCTGCTCGTGGTTCTTTTGCCCGACAGCCGGAAAAACGTTTATAAGTGGATTACCCTGGTTGCCTGCAGCCTCGAACTGCTGGTCTGCGGAGCCATTTATGCCGCCTTCGACCCCACGCAGGCCGACTACCAACTCCTCGAACGCTTCGACTGGATCAGCCTGCCGCTGGGTTCGCTCGGCGTCGTTTCCATTGATTATCTGGTGGGAATCGATGGCATCAGCCTGCCGCTGGTTTTGCTGACGGGCGCGGTCATGCTCGTCGGTGCCCTCTCCTCCTGGACCATCGATAAGCGCTTAAAAGCCTACCACGCCCTGTATCTCCTGCTGACGGCCACCATCATCGGCTGCTTTATTGCCCTCGACTTTTTCCTGTTTTTCCTCTTTTTCGAATTCATGCTGCTGCCGATGTATTTTCTCATCGGTTTGTGGGGTGGGCCACGCCGGGAATATGCGTCCATCAAATTTTTCCTGTACACACTGGCGGGTTCGGTGCTAATTCTGCTGGTGATGATCAGCCTGTATTTATCGGTCATGGACCCGGTCGAAACCGCTATTAATATCGGCCTGATCGGCGACCGTTCGGAAATCACCGACGACATCATCCGTCAGGTCCAGTTTCTGCTGGCCGATTACAAAATCCAGTCGCAGCAACTGGTGCATACCTTCGACCTGCGCTACATGGCCCACGGCGGCAATTACCTGCCCGACTCGTTTCTGGGGCCAACCGGCGAAATCATTGTGTTCGGCCTTCCGTCACGGATGCTGGCTTTTCTCTGCGTTTTTCTGGGATTTGCCATCAAACTGCCCGTCGTGCCTTTTCACACCTGGCTCCCCGACGCCCACGTGGAAGCGCCAACACCGGTTTCGGTGGTGCTGGCGGGGGTGTTGCTCAAAATTGGCGGCTACGGTTTTCTGCGAATTGGCTGGGGGCTGTTTCCCGACGGAGCCGCCGAATATGCCCTGCTGCTGGCCGGTTTAGGCGTAATTTCGATTGTCTACGGTGGCTTTAATGCCCTGGCCCAGAGCGATCTCAAGAAAATGATTGCCTACTCGTCTGTCTCCCACATGGGTTTTGTGCTGCTTGGTATAGCCTCCCTGACTTCCGAAGGCGTCAACGGTGCCGTCTACCAAATGGCGAGCCACGGCGTGTTGTCGGCCATGTTGTTTTTGCTCACCGGCGTTCTCTACGACCGCACCCACGACCGGCGTATCGATAGCTACCGGGGGTTGGCCAGCACCATGCCTGCTTATACCGCCCTAACCGCCATTGCGTTTTTTGCTTCGCTGGGATTACCCGGTTTTTCCGGTTTTGTAGGCGAACTCTTTACACTGATGGGCAGTTTCCAATCGCTCTGGCTACCCGGCTGGATGACGGCCGTCGCCACGCTGGGCATCATTCTGGCGGCTGCGTATTTTCTCTGGACGCTCCAGCGCATGTTTTTCGGCCCCCTCTGGTCGCGCACCGAATTTACCGGTCAGCTTACGGATCTCACGGCCCGCGAGCGACTGATGCTGATTCCGCTGGCGGTTCTGGCACTGCTGCTCGGTTTATTTCCCAATCTCCTGTTCAATCTCTCCAACGCCACCATTGCGCAGTGGATTCAGCGGTTTAGCGTAGAATAGTTGATAGGAATGATAGGAACGCGGATGGAACGGATCAAAACTGATTTATCCGTGAAAATCCGTTGCATCCGCGTTCCTATCAAAAAAATCACCAGCTTCTGTGGATAAAAGTTTGTATTATTACTAGCCGTTAGCCCCCTTTCTTCCAGGGCTTTACAAGCTGCTGTTCCAAACTCACCACGGGCCAAGGCCCATTGCTACCCAAAACTATGTTCCTTCTGATCCTTGGCGCACTCGCCTTAATCATCGGTTTCGCCACCAATACGCCGTCGCTTGAATTCTCCCGCTTCTCCCGGCCACTAAAAGTAGTCGGTATTATATTGATTCTGATCGGATTAGCCACTTCGTCCATTCGTCAAATTGATGCCGGGACCGTGGGCGTCCAGAGTTTGTTTGGCAGTGTACAGGATCGCGTTCTGGAAAGTGGCCTGAATTGGGTCAATCCCCTGGTTGAAGTCACAGAATTTGACGTTAAAACGCAGAACTACACCATGTCGGGCGTTCAGGACGAGAGCGGCCAACAGGGTGACGATGCCATCCGGGTGCTCACCGCCGACGGTCTGGAAGTCATCATCGACCTGACGGTGTTATACCGCGTCAACCCCAGCGAAACACCGCGAATTTACCGCAGCATCGGTTCGGATTATTCCAACAAAGTCGTTCGGCCGATCACTCGCACCCGCATTCGTGACAATGCCGTTTATTACGATGCCGTCGCGCTTTATTCCACCAAACGGGATGAATTTCAAAACCGCATCTACAAAACCATCGAGTCCGATCTGACGAAACGCGGGCTGATGCTGGAACAGTTGCTAATCCGGAATATCAACCTGCCCGCATCCGTAAAAACCACCATCGAGTCGAAAATCAATGCCGAACAGGATGCCCAGAAAATGCAGTTTGTTTTGCAAAAGGAACGGCAGGAAGCGGAACGGAAGCGCGTCGAAGCCCAGGGCATTGCCGATTACCAGAAGATTCTGGCCACGGGCTTGTCCGACAAGCAGTTGGTCTACGAACAGATAAAGGCCCAACGTGAACTGGCCGCTTCGCCCAATGCCAAAATCATCGTTCTGGGCAGTCGCGGAAATGTGCCGCTGATTCTGAATGATAAATAACCGGCTTGCCTCCGAAAAACTGCTTTTCAGCAGCAATAGCCCATTCCAGACCCCAAGCAGTACTATAGACGGTCTATTCTACAAACTGGTATGCAATCAACTTCTACGGCTGCTTCAGAGCCTGCCCTTGCCCAACCGGCGCCCGTCCGGCGTCTGATGTCCCTGGATGCCCTGCGGGGTTTCGACATGTTCTGGATTGCCGGAGGAGAAGAAATTTTTCACGTTTTAGCCAAAACCACCGGCTGGGCCTGGGCCTTCTTCATGGCCGAACAGTTCACCCACGTCGAATGGGACGGTTTTCGGCCCTACGACTGCATCTTTCCGCTCTTTCTGTTCATGGCGGGCGTTTCCACCCCGTTTGCCGTCGGAAGTCGGCTGGAACGGGGCGTTGCGAAGCGTGAACTAGCCCGAAAAATCATCACGCGCGGTCTGATTCTGGTGGTGCTGGGCATCATTTACAACAACGGTCTGTTCACCAAACCCATCAGCGACATGCGGTTTCCGAGCGTTCTGGCCCGGATCGGTCTGGCCGGCATGTTTGGCCAGTTGATCTACCTGTATTTTCCGAATCCGAAAGTCCAGTATGCCTGGTTTGCCGGGTTGCTGCTGGGCTATTGGGCCGCCATGAAACTGATTCCGGTACCGGGCTGCGGAGCGGGCGTCTTAACGCTGGATTGCAGCCTGGCGGGCTACGTCGACCGGTCAGTGCTGCCGGGTCGTCTGTATCTGAAGGTGCATGACCCGGAAGGTCTGTTTTCCACCATTCCCGCCATTGCGACGGCCTTGCTCGGTATTTTCTCCGGGAAATTGCTCCGTAGCGACGGTCCATCTGCCCACCGCGACCAGAAAACGCTGTGGCTGGTGCTGGGCGGCATCTCCTGCCTGGTGCTGGGCTATAGCTGGGGGCTGGTGTTTCCGATCAATAAAAACCTGTGGACCAGTTCGTTCACGCTCGTAGCCGGAGGCTGGAGCATCCTGATGCTGGCGTTGTTTTACTGGATTATCGACGTCAAAAAAGTGAGCGGCTGGGCGTTTTTCTTCACGGTGATCGGTATGAATTCCATCCTGATCTACATCGCCGGGGAGTTTATCGACTTCGAATACGCGGCCAAATTCTTCTTCGAAGGCATCCTCAGTTTCTTCTCCGAACCCGTCCGGGCGGTGGGTGCCGTGCTGGCGTTCCTGGCCGTGAAATGGGCGTTTCTGTATTTTCTGTATAAGAAGAAGGTGTTCCTGAGAGTATAGCAAGTTGTTACACAGGGTTGATCAGAGTTAACCAGAGTTTTTTCTCTGATAACCTCTGATTTCCTCTGATCAACCCTGTGTAACAATCATTTCTTCTCCAGCAACCCCATCGACTTCAGCCAGCCTTCACAGGCCGCGGGCCAGTTTTCAATCGAGCCTTTGCCCTGCACCCGGAGCGCATAGCCATGACCGCCTTTCGGGTAGATGTGCATTTCGGCGGGGACGTTGGCTTTGGTCAGTGCCAGGTAGTAGTCGATGCTGTTTTCCACCGGCACGCCTTTGTCGTCCTGCGCATGGACCAGAAACGTCGGCGGGGTTTTGCCATCCACCTGCAATTCATTGGAATAATACGCGATCTGCTCCGCGCTGGGCGTTTTGCCGATCAATTTCTCGCGTGAACCGCCGTGCGCTTTGGCCCCGAACGTCACGACGGGATACATCAGAATCGCAAAATTCGGTTTGGCCTCTTCGCTGGCGGCAGCACCCCGGTGGTAGTGCGTTGATAAAGTCGAAGCCAGGTGACCGCCCGCCGAAAACCCGATCACGCCCAGGCGGTCGGCATTGACGTTCCATTTGGCCGCATGTTGGCGGATCAGCTTCATGGCTTGCATGGCGTCGGCCAGCGGCACCTCGTGTTTGTTCGTTTGCGTCCGGTCGTCCGGCAGGCGGTGTTTCAGCACGAAAGCCGCCATTCCGCGTTCATTGAACCACTTCGCCATTTCTTCGCCTTCGTGTCCGTAGGCCAGAATGCCGTACCCTCCACCCGGAATCACCAGAATGGCCGCTCCGGTGGCTTTGTCTTTCGGCGGCAGAAAAGCCGTTATCGTCGGAACTTTAACGTCACTGATTCGTAAAATACCGTCTTTGCCCAGCTCCGATTTTTCCTGAACGGCCTCGTTCGGTATCGCATTCGGAATTTGGTTTTTGGGCCAGAGATCAACGGTTTCCGGTTTTTGAGCCATCGCAGAAGTTGCCAGTAAGAGCGTCGCTGAAAGCAGCGTTAAGGTGAAATTCATAATGGGTTTAGGAAGTAATGTCACCGCATCCGGCGACCGGTTTTTATTATTTTGGCTCGAAAGTAGCGACTTTCCCTTTCAAATACCCAATCACCACCTCCAGCCCCTTCTGGTAGTGCAGGTTGTTGGGAATGACGATATCCGCCATCGCTTTGTGCGGTTTGATAAATTCCTGGTAGGTTGGTCGGACGTGGTAGTCCCACTGGTGCTTGATCATTTCGGGAGTCAGGGCGCGTTCGGCCTGATCGCGCACCATCCGCCGTTCGTATTTAATCTTATTTTTGGCATCGATAAACACCTTTAAATCAAGCTGTTCCGCCACTTCGTCAAAGTGAAAGGCAAAAATCCCTTCGACCACAATGATGGGCGTTGGTTTGAAGATCAGCTTTTGGGGAACCACATTCGGGTTATTGAACGTGTATTCCATCGTTTCAACAATCTGTCCTTCGTGAAGCTGCCGAATATGCCAGGCAAACCGCAGGTGATCAATGGTTTGCGGCAAATCGAAGTTGTGCACCCCAATGTCGTCGCGCGGAATCTGGTCCAGTGGTTTGTAATAATTATCCTGCGAAATCAGGCAAATTTCGTCTTCCGAAAACGCGGAGATGAGTCCTTTCAAAAACGATGTCTTTCCCGATGCGCTCCCGCCCGTGATCCCGACAATGAATGGTTTGGTGGTCATTTTACAAAAATAAAACGTTGGAACCACAATTACCGCACGACGGCCAATTTACCCGCCAATCCTTCTTTTCCATCCGGCGAAATCGCAAACACAAAATAGACGCCAGTTTCGGCCGACCGGCCCCGGTAGTCGCGCAGGTTCCAGGTGGCGGTTCCGCCCTGCGACCGGGTTTCGTACACCAGTTGCCCCCCCGCATCCATGATTTTGACCACGGTATTTTCGACCAGCCCCCGAATGCTGACCAGGCCGCCGAAATCGGGCCGGACCGGGTTCGGAAAAACCGTGATGCCCGCGAAAACCGGGGCGGGTTCGCTGGCCGTTCCGCCGTATGAAACCAGGCCGTTGGGCGTAGCGATAAACACCTCGCCACGCGTGGGTTCAATGGCAATATCGGTGATTTGGGAGGAAGGCAACGGACTATTGTCGGTGGTAAAATTTTCAACCAAAACCGTCCCGTCTTCGTTGAAAAGATAGATTCCGTTGGTGGTTCCGATCCATTTCCGGTTGCCGCCGTCGACCGCCAGCGCCGTCACTGACTCGCCACTGAGCAACCGCCGACGATCGAAAACCGGTCGGTACGCGTTGACGGTTCCGGTAAAAACCGCGGCCGGATTATCAAAAACCGCCACGCCGTTGTCGGTTCCAATCCAGATCAGGCCGTCGCGGTCTTTCACCAGCGACCGAACGTTCCGATCCGGCAAATCGCCCTCGCCCGACTGGTTATACAAAAGCCGGGTTCGGTTCGTTTTCGGGTCAAAAACCTGCAGCCCCCCGCCGTTGGTTGCACTCAGCCGCATCCACAAAAAACCGTTGTCGTCCAAAATCAGTTGGTGAATATCGCCCCGTCCCGGAATGAACGACTCGAACTGCCCGGTTTTCCGCCGAACCTGAACCGTTGCTTTTCCGAAATCCAGCGTCGGCGTTGCCAGCCAGACGTCACCGTTTGGATCGACCGCCAGGCTGCTGATGCTGGCCCACACCCGGTTGACGACTTCAGCCGAATTCTGGTTATCAGACGACCACAATCCGCCCCCGAAACTCCCCAGATACGTCCGCTGATCGGTCGGATTATAGCCTGCCGTGACGAAATCGGTGGGGAGCGACGACGCCTGAAAATTCTGCCAGCGCCCATCGCTGAACCGATCGAAGCCCCGACGGCGACGCAGCGGTTTCAGATCATCCGTAAAACCGCCCGGCAACGCCAGCACCTGACCCGACGGGTCGGTAGCCAGCCGTTGGAAAACATCCGAAGCCGGACCGTCCGGGCTTACGGACTGAACGGCGGTGCCCGTAATACGCAGCAAGCCGGACAGTGAATCGGCCACCCAGAAACTACCGGCGGCTTCGGTTATTTCCTTCGGTTCGCCCAGCAACGCGTTTTGCATCAGTACGCCCGAGGCACGCTGAAGTTCGTCGGGTGCGGTGGCAATCCATTCGGTTGCTGTTGCCAGCAAACCGGTGATGGTCGGCAACGGTTTGACCACCGTCCAGCGCCCGCCCTGCCGCTCGGCAACGCCCTGTCCCGGCCAGGCCACATACAATCGGTTGTTGCCCCCCACCACCGATTGAACGGAAGCGCCAGTCGGCAGGGAGACGGTTTTCCAGTTTCCAAAAAAAGCCAGATTGACCGTTGGTGCGAAGCGGGCCGCCAGTAGTCCGCGCGAGGTGGCTGCGTAGATGGAATCATTCGCCAGCGCCGTGGCATACACCACCACCGGCGTTCCGTTGGGGCCAATATTTCGGTAGGTATCCCGGATTTCGGATTTGACGACATCCAGCACCACAATCCCAAAATCACAGGCCAGGTAGGCGTCGTTGCCGGTTCGGGAGACGTGGTTGATGCGTTTGCTACCGGGGATCTGCGTGGCGTCGCGTATAAGGGTAATCGTGGTCAGGGCTCCGGGTTCGCCGGCATCGCTGACCGATAGCAGGTCGATGGTGCCGCTGCGGTACCCAACCAGCAACCGTTTCTGGTCCGTTACATAAAATAACTGGCTGATGCCGGTTTCGCTAAAACCGTCGTCGCGACTCAGCCGCATGGCTTCATTCGCCACCGGATCGAAATAGAAAAAACCGTTCTCCGACGCGCAGTAGATCTTGTTCTGAACAGCCGCCAGCGTTTGGGCAGAAAGAAAACTGGGGTGAGAATGCCAGGTGCCGGGCTGCGCCTTTGCGCAGGGAAGAAGTGTTGTAAATGATAAATGTAAAATGATGAATGATGAATGCAAAAGTGAAATAGACCGCCCTCGCTTCCGGCTTACAATTCCTTTTACATTCATCATTTTAAATTTAATATTTAGCATTCAATGCGCATCATTTCACATTGTCCTCATACACCCATTCTTTGCTAACCACCTGACTGCCCAGATTATAACACCGGCGGCAGCGGGCTTCGTAGCTGTCGGTTTCGCCCAATAACACCTTTTCTTTGGAAAGATTCAGGCGGTAGGAATAGCTGGCGATGTCGCCACACACGACGCAGATGGCGTGGACTTTCGTGACGTATTCGGCAATGGCCATCAACTGCGGCATACAGCCGAACGGATTGCCTTCAAAGTCCATGTCCAGCCCGGCCAGAATGACACGTTTCCCGTTGTCGGCCAGGTGGTTACACACCTCGATCAGCTCTTTATCGTCAAAAAACTGGGCTTCGTCGATGCCTACGACTTCACTATCCCCGGCCAGCGTGAGAATTTCGTGGGCCGTCTGGACGGGCTGCGAACGAACGGCATTGGCGTTGTGCGAAACGATGTTTTCTTCGTGATACCGGGTGTCGATCAACGGTTTGAAAATCACCACCTTCATCCGGGCGATCACGGCCCGGTTGATGCGCCGGATCAGTTCTTCGGTTTTTCCGGAAAACATGGAGCCGCAAATCACTTCAATCCAACCCGTGCGCAGGTGGGGCGGTTCACGCCGGCGGTTCGGTTCAATAAACATACGTTCGTAGCGTTGAATAAAATACTAATCTGGCACCTTTCTTGTAGTGGCCAAACTGGCTTTAACGAGAATTTCACCAATGTCTGATCGGAATATTCTAAGCGAAAACCATATCTTTACAAAGCAAAGATATTTTGATATGTCGAACAAGTTCAATGCCTCCTCCCTTACTGAATATTGCAAATCATACGCCCGAAAAGTGGCGGGTGATTTTTATGCCCATCATACCGTCATCAGCGGGCAGGAACTCCTAAAACTAAGCCCCGTCAGTCAGATCAATTTGTTCGTTATCAGCAGCCTGTCCGACAAATGGCGGAGCGATGCGGAGCGTTTTCGCAGTCCTTTTTTTGATTTTGAACACCCGGATGTCCGGCAGGCGATGCAGGTGTTTATGAATACCGTGTCGCAACATATTTCGGTGCGCCGGGAACATCTGGAGCCGTTGCTGACCGAAGCCACCCGCCGGACGCTGATTCTGCTGTTCGACCCGCGCCATTATTTCGACGAAGCCCTGCGGAACCAGCCCGACTTCTCCCTGACGGCCGAAGCCGCGCACCAACTGACCCGCTATACCCAGATCAACAAGTTCGTTCCGGCGGCTATTGAAGACCGTATGAAGGGCAAAAGCGTCGTTTATGTCAACCAGGCACTGAACTGGCTCGATGAAATTTTGATGCAGCGGAGCCGCGAGCTGGAAAAACCGGAGAAATACATTCCGTTGTTTTCGGAAAAACTGCTGCTCGACCCCGTGATTTTGCTCCGTAAATCCTCCTACGAGTTTTCGCCCGCGCAACCGACGCCAACGGCGAACAAGTCCTTTTTTGATACCGAAGTGGAGAATACCGTCGTTCCGGCAACGCCAGCCGTTCCACCACCCGCCAACGGTTCGGGCCTGACGGTGAATGGTACACCCCCGGATGACGATGCCCCGGTAAAACCGCTTTTTCTGTCGGATTCAGGTTCTTCCGTTGAACCGCCTGCACCGTCGATGCAGCCCAGCCAGGCAACCGCCCATCTGAACGAAACGTCGACGCTCGAAGAAAGCCTGAAAGTGAATACGGAATCGACCGGTCCGGCAACCATTGGCGAAACATTCTACCGCGCGCCCATCGAAAGCATCAGCAAAAGCATTTCGCTGAATCAGAAGTTCATGTTTATCAATCAGTTGTTCAACGGGAATGCGGCTTCGTACAACGAAGCGATTGAAGAACTCAACCGCGCAACGAGCTACGATCAGGCCCGCGATCTGGTTTCGTACCGGTATGCCGCCCAGTATCTGTGGGACATGAGCAGCGACGAAGTAGCGATGCTGGTCGACATTCTGAAACGTCGGTTTGCCGTGTAATTACTGCGGTTCGACCTGGTAGCCTTCCTTTTTCAGCAACTCGATCAGTCCCTGCGGACCGGGCAAATGCAGCGCACCCACGGCGACGAAGGTGGGCCGTGAAGCCATCAGGCCCGGTAAACGCTTCATCCAGTTGTGGTTGCGTTCATCAAGCAGGTAGGTCATGTTGCCGAAAGTGTTCCCGGATTTTTCGTTCATTTTCCACATGCCCTGCAAATCCTGCTTCAGGTAGAGTTCCGTCACGGATTTGCTCATGTCGTGCATCTCGTCCTTTTCCTTCACCATTTCCACCAGGTTCTGCGCCTGCTTTTCCACCGGATCGTGGTCGAACAAAAAGGCCATCTGCTCCTCCATCGTTTCGAGCGCACTGACGGTTTTCTGGCGTTTGCGACCGTCGCTGGCAAAATACAGATCAAGCGGCAAGCCCGTGAAGCTGTTGAGCGTATCGGACTCTTTCTGAACGTAGGCCAGGCTGAGCATGGTGGCCGTCACGATGGGTTTCATCTGGTTGAAAAGCGCCAGATCGTAGCCCGTTCCCTTCTTGAATTCGTCGGCCACCAGCTTGTAATCCGTTTGCGACAGCAGTTTGTCCAGGCTTTTGTCGAGCATCAACCCCCGCATGGCCATCGACAGCATGGCCGACGAGTCGACTTCGGTTTCGACCACCACGCCCTCCGCCCCTTCGTAGGCCGATTTGATTTTGGGATTCTGTTTCAGATAGCTATCCTTCATAATGTGGTAGGTACCAAAGAGATAGGACGGTTTTTTCAGCCCATTCCCCGATACCTTCCACAGCAGGGATTGCGAAAATGTGGTCGTGGAAACGAGAACCAGTAAAAAAGAAAGCGTTTTCATCGGTGTAAAAAATAGCGTATCAATAAATGGTCTGCTGTTTCATGGATCGAACGCCAAGGTACAGCAGCAAACCGACCGGACCCAGCAGAAAACAGAACAGCAGACACGGAATCATCCAGCCATGCGGCACTTTCCGGCGTTTGCTGTCGCGCAGCATCCAGCTTCCCACCGTCAGATCGAACGCCAGGTAGTGAATCCAGCCGGCCAGCAAAGCCTTGTCATGGCTAAATAACGATTTTATTCCCGCCAGCGTGCTAAACGATTGCCAATCCAGCCCACTATTTCCGGAAAAAAGATAATAGATGTAAAAAACCGCCAGCAGTGCCGGAATTGGCAGCATTTTGGTGAGCCAGTCAGTCGGTTTCCAACGGGGTGCAACCAGCATCAGCAGCCATTGCGGCAGCACGAGCGCATTGAGGATTTGAAAAGCAGTTTCGGTAGACATCGGTTTGGTGTTGGACAGGACAAATTATAGAAAGTATTGAATAGTGGAACAAAAACCGCCCCAATCTGCTGCACCGTTCAGAAAAATGATCGTACGTCGCGAACCGATTCAAAAGGTCCTTCCATTCGTCACAGACGTCTTTTTTCTTTCCTGAAAAATCCATTACTTACTCAATGGACGATCAGTCCTCGTCTTATTTACAGGTTTTTTATCAACATTCTATGAAATCAAAACTATTTCATGTGAAAAGTGGCTTTCGTGGGCTACTCTTTGTCCTTTTTTTGCTGGTCGGTTGGGAAATTAACGCCCAAACGACAACGTATACGTTTCAAGGGAAAGTAACGACAAAAAACGACAGCAAGCCGATGCCCGGCGCTGCGGTAGGCATTATTGGCACCACCACCGGCGGAATTTCCGACCAAACCGGTGCGTATCGTTTTACGGCTAATTTAGCACCCGGCACCTACACGCTCCAGTTCAGTTCCATCGGTTACCAGACCCAGCGGCAGAGCGTTACGCTCTCGCAGAATACCACCGTTTCGACCAGCATCAGTCTGGCCGATGACGCCCTGGGCCTCGACGAAGTGGTCGTTACCGGAACGTCCGGCGCCACCAGCCGGAAGCAACTCGGCAATACCATTGCGACAGTGCAGGCCAAAGACCTGCAACTCTCAGCCGCCACCTCAATCGATCAGGCGCTGGCGGGCAAGGTTTCCGGTGCGCAGATTACCCAGAACTCCGGCAACCCCGCCGGTGGCATCAGCGTCCGGCTGCGGGGGCCCAGCACCATCGTCGGCTCGTCCGATCCGCTCTACATTGTCGACGGCGTGATCGTCAACAACGATTCGCGGGAACTGATCGACTTGGGAGGTTACTCGCAAAACCGCCTGGTCGACATCAACCCGAACGATATCGAGCGCATCGAAATCATCAAAGGTGCGGCTGCTGCGGCCATTTACGGGTCGCGGGCCAACAACGGGGTCGTGCAGATTTTCACCAAACGGGGTCAGGAAGGCCGCCCGACGATTACGTTTTCCACCCAGTTTCGGTTGAGTGACATTCGGAAAACGCTGCCTTACAACGAACACCCCGCGACGTTTGCCAACGCGACCGTAACGGACAAGACGCAGACGCCGGTTACACGCTACGATCTCCAGAAAGATATTTTCCGAACCGCCACCGGCCACGAGCAATACCTGTCGGTTTCGGGCGGAACACCCACCACGCAGTATTTTTTCTCCGGGTCGCTGTTTGCCAACCAGGGCATTGTTCAGGGATCGGATTTCAGCCGGGCTTCCAGCCGGATGCGCATTCAGCAGACGCTGACCAAGTGGGCGACGCTGAGCATCGGTTCGGCGTATACCTACAGCAACAGCAAGGAAATTCCGAACGGCGGGATCAACGAAGCGTATGGTGCGCTCACCGGTTTTATTTTCAGCAACAACTTCATCAACCCGCAACCCGATCCGGCCACGGGCGTTTATCCCTCGACGGCTCCGGTTTCGGTGGTGCGTCGCACGAACCCGCTGGAAGCCATTGCACGCTTCGATTTCCGCCAGCGGACCAGCCGCTACATTGGTGATGCCCAGCTTAACCTGACGCCCCTGCCTGGTTTAGGCATCGACTTTACGTTCGGTCTGGATACGTATTCCCAACTGGCCACGGGCTACATTCCGCCCAACAACACGACGCCCTCGTACAACGCCGGGTATTCGCGCAAAAGCGAAGCGTCGATTTTGCAGTTGAACAACGACCTGAACATCCGTTACCAGGCCAGCCCCACCGAATGGCTGAAATCCACGACCGGCATTGGGGCTACCTTGCAATACGACCGCAGCTTCACGACGGGCATCACCGCCCAGCAGTTGGGCGTTTTCGGCCAGACCATCAACAACGGGGCCAATATCCTCGCGGCCGAAAGCCGTACCGAACGGAGTTTCTTTGGTGTATTTGCGCAGCAAACCTTTGGCCTGTTCAACCGGTTTTTCGTGACGGCCGCCGGTCGGGTGGATGCCGCTTCGGTCTACGGGATCGACAATCGCTGGCAGTTTTACCCCAAAGTCAGTGGCTCGTATGTGGTATCGGACGAATCGTTCTGGAAAAACTCGTCGCTGGCGAATGCCTTGCCGGACTTCAAAATCCGGGCGGCCTGGGGACAGGCGGGTAACCTGACGGCCATCGGTCCCTACGACCGGTTTACCAATTACTCACCGGTTTCGGTGGGCGGACAGGTGGGCTATGCCGCTCCCGCGCAGTTGGGAAACTTCAGCGTAAAACCCGAACGGCAAACCGAACTCGAAATCGGAACGGATTTCAGTCTGGCTAAAAACCGCATCGGTGTGGAGTTCACCTATTACCACAAGGAGGTGAAGGATTTGATTCTGAACCGCACGCTGTCGCCCAGCACTGGTTACAACAACCGGTTTGTCAACATCGGTACGATGACCAACCGCGGTTTTGAAGTGCTGGTGCGGGCTATTCCCGTCGATACGAAAAACGTTCGCTGGAACATTACCGCGACCTATACGCAGAACAAAAACGTTACCGACGGCGTCGAAGGCAACGGCGTGCTGCCTTTCGCGGGCGGTTTTGGACAGGTGGCCGCCGTCAATGGCTATCCGCTGGGGGCGTTTTATGCCACGTTTTTTGCCCGTAATCCCGACGGAAGCCTGTTGCTGACGCCCGGCGGTTTGCCCCAGCGCGAGCGGGGGATTCAGGGTGCCAACGGCACGTATACCGTTCAACGGGCCGCAGACGGTCAGCCGAGCGGCACGATTTTGAGCAAGGTGATCGGTAACCCCAATCCGACCGCTATTTACTCGCTGATCAACGAAGTAGCGGTGGGTTCGCGCTGGTCGTTCCGGATGCAGTGGGATGCCATGCAGAATTTCGACGTGTTCAACTTCACCAAGCGTGTGGGCGACCGCGATCTGTACGGTGGTTTGAAAGGCTACGAACCCGAACTGCGCGGAGAAGTTCCGAAAGGCACGAGTGCCGCCCTGTTCAGTATTTTTGAAAACTGGATTGAAGACGGTTCGTTCGTTAAACTCCGGGAGTTGTCGGCGGCTTATACGGTGACGCCTAAATTCTGGGGCTTTCGCAACGTGCGTTTTAGCGTAGCGGGTCGCAACCTGCTGTCGATCGACAACTACAGCGGCTACGATCCGGAAACCAATGCGGCTGGTCAATCCAATGCCGTTCGGGGCTTCGACTTCGTGGAGGTTCCCATTCCGCGCACGCTGTCGGTAGGCATCAACGCAACGTTTTAACGATTTTATCTGGTAAACCGGGAGCAGCTTCGGCGGTCTCCTGTTCTTTCCAATCCATTTGATATGAAGCCAACACGATTAATCATTTTCTTTGCTTTTCTGCTGCTGGCGGGCTGTAAGCTCGACATCACCAACCCCAACGGCCCCACCGACGCCCAGGTGCTCAGCACCCGCGACGGCATGATTACGCTCAGCATCGGGATGCGGCAGTTTTACTCGACTTCCGCGCTCGAATCGCTGCTGCTGGCCCCCGGCACCACCACGCGCGAGATCAAGGGCATCACGACCTTTACGAACATTCTGGAGCTGGAAGCGGGCGGTACGGGCCTACCCACGTTCAACGGAAACGTGCTGGGCCTCTGGCTGCGGATGCTGCGGGTCATGGGCATGGCCGAGGATCTGATCGCCAATGCACCGACGGTTTTAGCCAACGAACCGGCCCTGCGCAGTGGCATTATCGCCCACGCCAATCTGTTCAAGGCGATGGCCCTCGGCGGACTCGCCACGGCTTTTGAGCAAGTGCCGCTGCAAACCAACAAAACCGGGTCTGTGACGTTCTCCGACCGCAAAGCCGCCCTGACCGAAGCCATCCGGCTGCTGGACGAAGCCGCTTCGCTCGTGGCAACCAATCCGCCAACCGCGACATTCACCACCCAGGTGACGGGGGCGGATTTTGATCTGGTCAACACCATTCAGGCCTACCGGGCGCGGTATAATCTGGCGGCTGGCAATTACCCGGCGGCTCTGGCTGCGGCCAATGCGGTGAATCTGACGGCTCGCTCGCAGTTTGTGTACAATACGCAAAGCCCGAATCCGATTTACCAGCAGGTGCAGATTTCGGCGAACTACGCGCCCCGGGCCACGCTGGGCTTACCGGCCACGCTGCTCGAAGCGGGCGACGGCCGGCTGGCGTTTTATCTGTCGACACCTGATAAAACCGTTAATGGCGAAGCGTTGAAAACACTCAAAGGCTTTTTCGACGCCATCGACCGGCCCATCCCGGTGTATATGCCGGACGAGGTGCGGCTGATTCGGGCAGAGGCCCTGGTGCGCAGCAATGGCGACCTGACGGCAGCCGTGGCCGACATCAACGCCGTTCGGACGCAGCGAACCGGTGATCCGTTCGGAGTGTATCCCGGACTGGCTGCTTACGCCGGACCTGTTACAGCGGAAGCATTGTTGACGGAGATTTACAAGCAACGCGGAACTGAACTGTTCCTGACCGGGCTGCGGCTCGAAGACAGCCGCCGGTTTGGACGCCCCGCCCCGCCGACCACGCTGACGGAACGGAACCGGAATTTCTACCCGTACCCCGACCAGGAGCGGTTAACGAATCCGAATACCCCCGCTGATCCCGCGATTTGATGTTAAAAAACAGGCATTCCTGCCGGTATTCAATTTTAATACCGGCAGGAATAACCGATTGATGATTACGTATGATTACCAGCCTAAACCGATGACGGCATTGACGCGGAGAGCCAGGCTGGGGCCGTATGTATTTTTATAAAAGTCCCCGAGTGCACGACCCGGCCCGTAAAGATGGTTTTTCTCCCGTTTTGGAATAGTGATTTCTGGCCCAACATTGAGATCGACAAAACCCCGTCGCCCGATCCGGCGTTGAAATCCCCACATGGCTGAAAGCAGTGGTGCGCCATACGCCCCCCCTATATCATAATTATTCGTCCCTACGGATGATCCAGTTTTTGTATCATAGCGGTGTTCGATGACTCGAACCGAAAGCGCCCGAGTATATTGAATACCAATGTAGTTTCCCGAGAAATTATTGGCCGCTTTTCCTTCCCGGATGCGTTTTGCCATATCGTAATAAAACCGAGTTCCTACTTTGGCATAAACAAATCCTCTGAACATTCTATCGGTATCAATATAAGTTCCATTATTATAATAAGGCACCGCAAATTGATCATACTTATTGTACCGAAGCATAAAATCAAAACCTCCCATCACCGAAAAAGAAGGCGTTAATTTCCGTTCCACCGACACATCGGCATTCAGGCCAATCCGAAAGGAAGGCCTTCCCGTAAAATCCCGATCTCCGGCATTGGGCCAGAATCCCAGTTTGAACAGCGTTTTCTCCTCCACATTAGCCCGCGTGATGTACCGGTAAAACCGCTTCAGTTCACCGGTCGTAATCATGCTGTCTTCCTGGGAATAGGTGGTTTGCTGGGCGATGGCGGAAGATAAACCGCTCAATAAAAGGATACTGAAAAGAAGTGTGGAAATAGTTTTCATTGAAATCAGGTTTTATACGGTTTTGGCAATTACCACCCAATGCCGATCAATGCGTTAAATTGAAAAGAGAACGACGTATATTTTTCATACACTACTGGAATACTACTTTCGCCAATAAAAGTCATTCTGGGTCCTGCGCTTACGTCTATATAGCCTAAGCGCCAGAGTCGTCGCTGCATTCCCCACGTAAGCTCTAGCGAAGGCTGATTTAATCTGAATAATGGAATACTAGTCTTATCCGTATAAGGGGTGCCTGTCTGCGAATCATAATCATGACGAGTATACTGATAGATCACCGGGCGGTCGACTTGTAATCCGACATAATTCCCTGAAAAATTATTGGCGGTTTTACCTTCCCGGATACGTCGCGCCATCATGTAATAGTGACGAACTCCGAACCGAGCCTTGGCCTGATTGCCAAACGAGCGCACTTTAAGTCCCACTCCTGGCTTAGTATTTACAAATTGTCTGTACGAGCTATACTGAGGAATATAGTCTAAGCCTACCAGCACGGAAAAAGCCGGGCTGATTTTTTGTTCGGCCAATACTTCCAGATTGAGACCTAAGTCCACATTTTTGTTATTAGTGAATAAAGGAGAGAGAGAATTGGGTCGAATACCGATTTTCAACAAGGTCTTCTCCTCCACATTGGCCCTCGTCACGTAGCAAATGAACCGCTGTAATTCGCTGGTGGTCAGTTGACACTCTTCCTGCGAATAGGTAACGGTTTGCTCACCAACAGATTGGGCGTAGAGTGCATAGAAACCAAAGAAAGAGAAAAGTGTAAAGATGATCCGCTTCATACCGTATTGAGGTTAATTTCAGAAATGGGTTGTGTTTTACTTCGCCAGTGTCACCCCGCCCACGCTTGGCTGAATGATCACCGGGCTGTATGAATTCGTTACGAAAATGGTGCCTTTACTGCCGCTGGATGCGTATCGAAAGCGTCGCTTGTGGGCACCCAGGTGTCCGCTGTATAGCTCAGGTACCTGGATCGTCGCATACGTCGTCTCGATCTCATACTGAAAATCGTCCAGCCGTTTGGGATACAGAAACACTTCGGTGCGGGCGGCCTGAACCGTGAGGGCCGTCAGGCTGGCGGCTGGCTGAATGGAGAGTTTGCCGTACCGGCTTTGAATAGTGCCATTGCCGCTCAGATCGTGGAGAATGATTTCGGCTTTTTCGGCTTTGATGGTAAAGAAACCGCCCAACTCCGTCGCTTCGATGTCGCCATAATCAGAAACCACCGTCGTTTTTCCGTTCAGGTTGGAAATAGAGAGTTTACCAAATTCCACCTTCAAACTCGTGTCGCCGGCCAGATCGCTGAGGATTACGTCGCCGAACGTGTTCTGAAGGCTTATGGCGCAGCGCGTCGGCACCCAGATTTCATAAACCGCCTTCAGATTGCCTTTGATCGCGCCCGCCCGCTGCGGAATCGTGAAACGGTTGGAAAGGTCGATCACATTGCTGCGGGTTTGAATGTCGTAGTTCAGGTAGGTCAGTTCGCGTTCGGCCACCTCGCGCTCGGGGTGTTTGGCAATCAGTTTAAGCCGCACCAGCACCGTCGCTTTGCTCCAGCCTTTGATGGTAATGTCGGCTTTCTGGGCCGTCAGATTCACGCGCTGGCCGGTGCTGTAGGCCAGTTCTTTTTCCACGGTTTTCGTCACCACCTGCAGCCGGGTTTGGGCCCGGGTGGAAATCGTTACGAAAGTCAGTAGAAAAAACAGCGTTTTCATATCGTTAAAATCCGGACGAGTTCTTTGGTCACCTCGGCGCGTTCGTTTTCAATCTTGATCTGGGCCTGCACCAGCGCCGGGTCGTTGCCAAACACCAGCAATTCCTGCTCGACGGCTTCTTTCCGGCTGCTCAATTCGTTCAGGTGTTGTTTCAGTTCCTTCACCTCCGGTTTCTGACAGACGACGGTTTGCTGCGCACACTGTTCGTTGATAAAGGTTTCCACTTTCTGATCAGCAGCCGATTGTTTTGGTTCCGACGCCACCGTCAATTCTGTTTCAATGACCTCAGTTTGGTAGGAAATCGTGACTTTTTCGTCCGAAGCCGGTTGCAACACCAGCCAGAGCCCCATCACCACCGCAGCAACGGCTGCTGCGGCTGTCCACCGTAACAAGGGCTTCTGCAACGGCCGAAGCACCGGTTTTTCCAGTCGCCCGGCAATGTGTTCCCAGGCATCAGCTTTCGGGTCAAAAACCGGCAAGTCGTCCAGCACCCGGTCGATCGTTGCATCTGCCCGCAAATCCGCGTCGATCCGATCCCACAGATCGGGCCGGGGTTCGTGTTCGGGTAACTTTTGCAGGGCTTTGAGCAGGTCCATCAGCGTGTATATCCTATTAATCTTCTAATCCGTGTAATCCCACGGGGCCGCCCGGCGGTTCCGATAACTTTTTTCGCAATAATTTTCGGGCATAACTCAACTGCGATTTGGAGGTCCCTTCCGAAATGTTCAGCATGGCCGCAATTTCGTGGTGTTTATACCCTTCGACTTCGGCCAGCACAAAAACCGCCCTGGCACCGTCGGGCAACGACCGAATGGCTGCATCCAGAACCGCCCCGGTTATCGTGTCCGGCACCTCAATGGCTTGATCGTGAAGCTGTTCGTCAAGGGTTTCAAACCGCCATTCGAGTTGCTGTTTTCGCAACGCCTGCCGAACCACAATCGTTTTGATCCAGGCCCCCAGCGTCGACTGAAACCGGAACGATGCCAGATGCCGGAACACCTCCACAAACGCATCCTGCAAGGCATCGTTGGCGTGGTCATAATCGTTCAGAATCCGCAGGGCCACCGAAAACATCGCCCGTTTATACCGCTCGAACAACAGCCGCTGTGCCATCCGCTGCGCCACAGGCCGATCCCTTCGCAGACAGAAGTCAACGAGTTCACTTTCCGATATATCGGGCGTCAGCGTCAAAGGAGCCAGGCTAGGGTTGAACGTTCACCCTAAAGGGCAGAAAAGAAGGAGAAAGGTTGGAAAGGGGGGGAAAATAAAAGCGAATAATGAATATTGAATAACGAACACTGAATAACAAAGTGGGTATCGGGCGAAGTTACTTCGTTATTCGGTGTTCGTTATTTAGTATTCGATATTATTTTAAACTTCAATCCGCAGCAATTGCCCTTTCTCGCTTTCCGTCACCACCAGGCCGAGTCGACCGGTGGGATCGAAGGCGCAGTTGGTGGGATTTTCGCCGGGAAGCTTGATGGTATGCGATAAAACGCCGGTTGGCTTGTAAACCTGTAGGCAACTGCCGCCGTAAATAGCTGCGTAGAGCAGGTTATCCGGCCCCAGCGTCAATCCATCGGGGCCAAAACCATCCGGACCGGTTTCGGCCCAAACCTTCGGATCGATCCAGTTCAGACCAACGGCATCCCAGCGGCCGACCCAGATGCGCTTGCGGTGCGTTTCGGCCACGAGCAGGGTTCGGCCATTCGGCAAAAAGGCCAGGCCATTGGGGTAGAATAGTTTTTCGGAGATTTTTTTCACCTCGCCCACGGGCGAACACACGCAGACGGAACCCGGTTCGTCGTCGTCGGGCGAACCGGGACAGGTGAAAAGCAGGTTGCCTTCCGGATCGAAAATCAGGTCATTAGGCCAGTTGAGCGGTTCGTCGGCAATGTGATCGACGATGGTTTCGGGTTCCTGACCGGGGTAATTGATGCAACGGATGGCATGCAGACCCGAATCGCAAAACCACAGCCGATCGCGGTCGTCGATATACAGTCCATTCGGGCGGCTCCCAATGCCAACGTGAACCCGACCGCTTGTCCCATCCGGTTTGAGCCAGAACAGGCTGCCACCCTCCTGCTCGACGCACCAGAGCGTTCCGTCGGAGGTAAAAGCCGGACCTTCCGGAAATTGCAAACCGGTAGCCATAACATCTCTGTTTTTCATGATAGGAGCCGTGTTGATGAAATCGTGTAGTTGTTAAACACGAAAACCACTCATCTGGTTAAAGGGGAATCAGCCAATGACCAGATTCGTTACCGAAACGTTTTACAGTAAAACCCCCGACAGCAAAATTTTCAGTAACGGCAAAAAAGCGCTTCAGGATCAGACTAGGCTATCATTAGAGGGCTATATTACTGCGTAAAATCTGGCAAAATCAATCTGATAAAGCGGCTTGATCCTCTACACAATTCCTGCCGGTGCTATTATTATTCAATTCATAAACCAATCCAGTATAAAACTCAAAATTTGTATAAATAACCAAAGAATATTGGGTAGCATATTTTTGTCTGAAAATAATTATGAATCAATCTAGATTATTTCTAAAAAAAACATGATTATTTTAACACAATTGCAATATTATATAAATAATACTAATAAAATATTGAATAATAACAATATAAATAATGAATTAAATCAAAGAGATTTCAATATTTATGTCTAATTATTAGTGCATGACAAAGGATTTATGCTTAGCGATATCTCATATCGATAAGCATAAATTCTGAACAATATATACTTATTGAAGTCGTGTAATACTCCTAAACTCATCCGATAGTATGTCCGAATTAATTCCACATTTTTTCTGGAATCAAAAAGGTATTAAAATCTTTGACGAATCCACCCAACAGCACGATGTAAGCCTGATAGATGCAATCCATGCCCGCAATCGATTGGCAAAAAAAGTACGGGATCGTCCGTATAAGATCGGTCAAAAATCTGGCCCGGCAAGACCATACCCTTTTCAAACCCGCTGCAAACTTCAATGGATTATGGAAACAACCATTTGCGCCTGTTTACTGTCTCCTGTGTGGGGTTATCAACAAATCAGTTTTACACGGCCGGATCTGGGATCAGCGCTGGAAGTGCTCAATCAGTATGTCCGGGGAGGGGCTTTGCTGTTATCAGCCTCTCTATCCGACCCTGTAAGTTGTATTCATTTACCGGTCGAAGCGTTTGACGGCTCGCCCATTCGCTGCCATCTGTGGCGATTGGAACAGGAATGGCAGCAACTGATAAACGTATAACGTTTATCGTTCAATTACCAGCACTGGTTTATTTTTTTACTTCTTCTGATTCTCTGTCTAAAAACACCGTAAAAAGCCGAAAAGGTATTTACGCTTCATCCCATTTGATCAAACCGTACTGAGTGAAAATAACGGCCTGGTTCAGGGCCAAAGCACGGATTTATCAAACTAGTCAATGAATTATTTTTAGACTGTAGTTTCTATGTATATCAATAAAGAAGATCTTCAGCAACTCCGTCAAATCGTGCGTGCTGGCACCGAAAAACCCTTCGAAAAGCGATGCCAATGTGTTCTTTATCATTATTATGGGATGAATGTTTCGGAGCTTTCCAAGCTTTTTAACGTAGATCAGCGGAGTATTTATAACTGGTTAAACCGGTGGAAAAAAAGGGGAATGGCCGGATTGTATGACAAAACGGGGCGGGGATTGAAGCCCAAATTAAACCCGGCCAATCCCCGCCATGTAGAAGCCGTTCAGAAAGCCCTGTCCAAATACCCTCACGATTCGCGGCAGGCTTTGGCAGAACTTAACCGGCAACTTCCGCAACCCGTCAGTCAGAGTACCTTTCTGCGTTTTAAAAATAGAAAATGGGTCTCGACAGGAGCAAAAAACGAATGAAACCGCCTTCTTAGGAATTACTTCTGCCAGGGAAATCGCTGCCGGATCGACCTTTATTATAAACTCGCCACCGTTTTTTTTCGGAATTTCTTGATTCGGTGAAACGTCAGGAAGTTGGCATCGTGGTTGTTGTGCGCCCCGCCCAAGCCGTCATCATACGCCGTGCGCGATAGCAGAATGATGTCTTTTCCTTCAAACAGCCAGTCAACGTACTGAAAACCGTGTTTGGCAACGTCGGGGTGCTGCAACACGACCTGGCGTAATTCCCAGGTTTTCAGGTCTTTCGAGCTACACAATGCCTGCGTATTCCGCAAGCTGGCCGGGTTTTTTCCGGCATTGGCCTGCTTGAATTCCTGCGGAATGTAATTCGTCAGCGTCCAGTAGAGCTTTGATGTCGGATCATACCGAATCGTAAATTTCTTGCTGCCGCCAGGAAACGGCACAAAACCGGTGCTGACATCGAACACAGCGGTTTTGCCATCCGGGCTGATTTTTACAAAAGCGGCTTTCTCGTCCAGTGAGGCTTTGTGATCGACACGCAGAATATCCAGCATTTCACCGCTAGGACTCAAAACCGCATTGCCTTCGATCCAGCCGCCGAAACCGTTGTTCAGATACGTCGAATCATACCGCAGCACATTGCTGCTGGTCCAGTTCGCGGCTTTCATCGGGTCGGCCTCCAGCGGCATCGACAGCATGAAAGCGCCGTAGCGTTTACCCCACTTTTTGATCGGTCCCATCGCGTCTTCCATCGCCCGCCAGAGCCGCCCGTCGTGTTCCAGAAACGGCACCGGGGCGCAGTGGTATTCGCCCGCCAGCAACAGGCCGTGGTCGCCGTCGGTCGGGTTGGTCCAGGTCACGCCGTTGTCGTCGGATTTCCGGATGATCGTGTTTCCGTGGTGTTTGTCGGTTCCGAAGAAATACAAACCGTTGCGGTGGACGTAGAGTTTTGACCAGAACTGTCCGTTGATTTCCGCGATCTGCGTCCAGGTTTTGCCTTTGTCGGTCGAGCGATAAATCCGCGAATTGGGTTTCACGAACTCATTGGATTGAGGGCCGAACAGGTCGTGGGACGCCAGGTAATCGCCATTGGGCAACACGCAAAGGCTGGGCGAACCGATGTACAGCCCGGAAGACGCCGGACTGTGTGTAACGATCACTCCCGGCACCCGGGAGAAGTCGGGCGTTTGCCCAACTCCGTTCCCAGGCAACGAAAGGAAAAGAATAGCGTATACAAGAAGGAATTTGAGTCTACCGGCAGTCATGTACCAGAAAGGCCCGAAGACCGTTTTTTTACTTAGCGGGTGCGTCGGTCTTTTCGAGCAGAATCACCTGCCGGTCAGCCAGCAACCGTTCCCGTAGTTTGGGGTATGAAACCTGCTGAACGGCCACGCGTTTTTCATTCGCCAGCACGGCCGCCGTGCCACAGGCCTGCCCCAGGGCCATGAAGGTGAATTCGATCCGAATGGCTCCGTAAGCAATATGGCTGGACGACGGGCAGGAAGCCGACAGCAGATTAGTGCATTGCGAGGCTTTGGGCACCAGGGCCCGGTATGAAATGGGTAACGGTTGCCAATCATGGCCGCCAAACACAAATCCTTCATTATACGCAAAGCCCTCTTTTACGAGGGTACGAACATTGTGTACGTCGGGAGGCCAATAGGCCAGGGCCACCGGGTCTTCAACCGGCGTCGGGCTGTCTTTTTTGACATGGTGTTCCGTAATCACGTAGTCGGATACCATCCGGCGGGCATCGCGTACGTAGAATATCCGGGGCCAGCCGCCATTGTCGGTAAATTCATCCCTGGCAAGTCCCCATTGCGACCAGTTTTTTTGCAGATCGGGATCCAGTCGGCCAATTTCGGGATCCGTTGCCAAAAAGTAGAAAAGTCCCAGCGTGTGATGCCGGTGGGAATCAATGATCTCCTTTCGTTTCTGGTACGTTCCCGCCGGATACGCATAGTTCATCCCGTTCAGGTTGTGCGATACGTCCCGGCCCCCGTTAAAATCCGTCTTCTGATTCGGGATGTTCGCACCCGGGCGATACAACCGCCCGCCCGCTTTCAGATACCGTTCGAATAATTCGTACTTTTTTCGGTCATAGTTTGCCGGTTTCGGAAACGGAATTCGGTTCTCCGGCTTGTTGGTCAAACAGACTCTGAAACAATAGGCCTGGAGACGGTGGTCGCCTGAGCCAGGCTCTCCCAGCGGCTCGCCGGAGACCCCATAAATCACCCCGCTGGAGGGATCGCCCGGCACGTTGTACGGGTCTACCTTCACCGCAAACTGGTTGTGG
This sequence comes from Larkinella sp. C7, assembly GCF_006149005.1. Classification (GTDB taxonomy): domain Bacteria; phylum Bacteroidota; class Bacteroidia; order Cytophagales; family Spirosomataceae; genus Larkinella. The sequence continues at coordinate 34,643 of NZ_VBSL01000024.1, forward strand.
TCCGTGTCGGCCCGAATGCCGTTTTTGGTTTCGTTATAAACACTGTTGGCTTCACGACCGATGGCCGTACTGACCCCGGCCCGATCCAGCAAATCGCCCTCCAATGTCGCATCGATAAACGTTTTTCCGCGATACGTTTTTCCGTTGGTAAGTTTAATGTGCTGGATGGCTGTACCTTTTTTCGAGACAGCCCCCGGTGTTTCCAGCAACTGGCTTTCATACACCACGACAATCTTATGCTCGGCGACCCAGTCCTTGATTACCTGCTCGGCCACGTGCGGTTCGAAGCGCCAGATGTCTGCTTTTTTGGTTCTGGTACGCAGCACCTCTTCAAATTCATCGCTACGGCCATAGACTTTGACAATCCGCCGGTAAAATTCAAGGGCCAGGCCCCCAACGGCAGGGCTATTCTGAAAATCTTTTTGATTGTCGATATCCGTTCCGCCCAGCCCTTCGACCATGATGCCCCCCAGATGCTTACCCGGTTCCAATACGACCACCGACTGCCCCATGCGCGCGACCTGAATGGCTGCCATGACCCCCGCTGGTGTTCCGCCATACACGACGACATCATAGGTTTGTTGGGCCTGGGCTTTCCAGGAAAGCAGGAAAACCAGGACTAGGAGTTGTTTTCGAAAAGTCATTGCGTTCGCGTTTAATAGCCGTCATTTTGTTTTAAAGCCGAATTTGCATCCATTTCGCGTTGCGGAATGGGGAACAGGACGTTGGTTGCCTTGATGGCGGGACTCCGACCGTACGACGTTTCGGCATTCACCGCATCCAGCAAACGTCCTGTCCGAACCAGATCGAACCGCCGGTTCGCTTCAAAGGCAAACTCAAGCCGGCGTTCCAGCAAAACGGCATCCTTAAACTGCTGCCGGTTGAGACCACTCAGTGGTTGAAGGCCCGCCCGCACCCGCACCCGATTTATCGCAGCATAGGCCTCGGCATTCGGGCCGTTATTGGCTTCCGAGAGTGCCTCCGCATAGATCAGCAGAATATCCGAAAAGCGCTGGACACTAAAACTTTTTCCCCCTCCCCCGCTAACGGTAGCGGTTATATCGGCCAATTTCCAGAACGACACGGCCCGGGCGGGATCGGCATCATCGGTCGACAGGGTAACGGCTGCTTTGGTCGTCGGATGAACATACGACGTCAGGAACGTGACTGCTTTGCGTTTATCGGCGGCCGTGTAGCTATCGAACAAGCTTTTGCTGACCCGAAAAATACCGCTGCCCGTACTCGGTACGATGGGCGCTCCACGCGGGGCATACCCCGTGGTAAAATTGTTGCCCGCCAGATCGGTGATGTACATGACTTCAAAAAGGGATTCTTTTCCACCCCGGTTTTTCAGGTCAAACACATCGGCATAATTGGCCCAGAGATCATAAATTCCTGAATCGATCACCTCTTTCGCCTTGGCAGCCGCCTGTGCCCAATACGGTGAGCTTGCATTGGCCCCCGCCCAGGTCAGATAGACTTTGGCCAGCAGGCCCTTCGCAGCACCCGATGTTGCCCGACCGATGTTGTTGCCCGTATAACTTTTAGGCAATACCGTTTCGGCTTCTTTCAGGTCGCTTTCAATCAGCTTATACACCTCATCGACCGAAGACCGTGCTGCGTTCACATTTTCCAGTGAAGTCGTTTCGGTGGTCACCAGCGGCACATCGCCAAAAAAACGGACCAACGTAAAATAGTGCATGGCCCGTAGAAATTTAGCTTCTCCAACGTAGCTTTTCCGGGTAGCCTCCTCCATCGGAATGGCCGGAACCCGGCTGATGACAAGATTGGATCGTTGAACGCCGGTATAGGCATTACTCCAGATGTTTCCGACAAACGTATTGGTCGAAATAAGGCCATATCGCCACATCGCCACCCGGTCGGCATTCCCCGTCAGAAACGGAATGCCATCGTCGGCGGCAATCACATTCGGCGTAACGACAATTTCATCGCGGTACATTCCCCGCAACTGACCATACATACTCAACACCGCGGCCTCCGCATCGGAAGCCGTTTTGTAGTAGGTTCCGACCGATTGAGAACCGAGCGGATTCAAATCCAGATCGGTCGAACAGGCCGTCAGGAAGCCGGTTATCAACAGAAGAAAAATAGAGAATCTCATGATATAAAGGCGTTTAGAAGGTCAGGTTTAAACCAACAAGAAGTGTTTTAGCTGCCGGATACCCCCCGTAATCCATCCCCTGGCTGATCGATGTAGTACCGAAGCGACTCACCTCCGGGTCATAGCCTTTGTAAGCTGTAAACGTGAGATAATTCTGGGCCGCTACGTATACTTTGGCATTCCGAACGGCAATTTTGTTCAGCAGCGCAGACGGCAGGTTGTAGCCCAGGGAAAGGTTTTTAAGCCGCAGATAGGCCCCATCTTCAATCTGGAATGTCGACAGAATCCGTTGACCACCCGTGAGCGTGGCCCGTGGAATTTCGTTGCTCGGGTTGGTTGGTGTCCAGCGGTTGACCACCTCCTCGGCCTGGTTGTTGTTTCCGTTCAGATTATACAGATCAAACCGCAGGTAATTCAGGATCTGATTTCCCGTAACGCCCTGAAAAAAGACATTCAGCTCAAAGCCTTTAAACGTTACGGTATTGTTCAGCCCACCGAAGAGTTTAGGATACCCATTTCCGATGATGGTGCGGTCGTTGTCGTTAATCATTCCATCACCGTTCAGATCCCGGTATTTGATATCGCCCGGTTTCGCGGTTTTCTGGGCCGAATTGTCAATTTCCCCCTGGTTCTGGAAAATGCCGTCCATTACCCGTCCGTAGAAATTACCCAGCGCTTCACCCACTTTCAATAACACGGTGTTGGATACCTGAAGGTGACCGATTCCACTGCCCGTCGTAAATTCAGGGCGACCATCGAGGGTCAGAATTTTGTTGCTGTTGACGGCCATACTAAACTCAGTATTCCACCGGAAGCCTTTTCTGTCCATGTTGATCGTTGACAACGCTAGTTCCAGGCCCCGGTTTTCTACCTTGCCAATGTTCCGGAGGGCCGTGCTATAGCCGGTCGTTTGGGGAATATTAACCGAAAACAACAAATCAGAAGTCGTTTTGATGTAATAATCAGCGGTAAACTGAATCCGGTTATTCAATAAGCCAACATCAAGCCCTACGTCAAACTGGGCATTCTTTTCCCAACGCAAATCCAGATTACTGATGGCCGTGGGGGTCCACCCAGTCCGCAAAACGGGAGAAGCTCCGCCCAGGATCGCCGTACTGACGCCCAACCCCGATAAATACTGATAATCGCCAATGGCCTGATTCCCGCTCAGGCCATAACTGGTCCGGAGCTTGAGGTCGGTCAATACCTTCTGATTTTGTAGGAATTTTTCATTGATAATGCGCCAGGCCAAGGCTCCCGACGGGAAAAATCCGTACTTATTGTTGGTTCCAAACCGCGACGATCCATCGCGTCGAGCGGTAAGCGTAAGCAGAAAGCGATCATCATAGTTGTAGTTCAGGCGGGCCAGATACGAAACCAGCGCCCAATCGCTCGCCGATGAGGATGGAGTTTGCAGCGTAGCTCCGGCCCCCAGATTGTTGAACTGGGCAAAGTCGTCGGTAAAGTTGACAGCACTCGCCGTAATTCCTTCGTTATGATATCCTTGCGTAGTATACCCGATCAGGGCGTTCAGGGTGTGTTTCGGGATAATGGTTCGGGTGTACGACAGCGTATTTTCGTTGAGCCAATTCAGATTAAAGCCCGAATTGACGGAAGCACTTCCGTTGGAGGTAGCGCCCAGACGAATCTTCCGGGTAGCATAATAGTTTGATTTCGTATTCAGGATGTCGGCCCCCCAACTCGTGCGGAACGTCAATCCCTCGGCCAGCTTTATATCGGCAAACACATTTCCCAGCAGCCGGGTGTTCAGATTCTGGTCGGTGATTTCGTTCACCAGCCCCACCGGATTATCGACCAGATTGCCGTTTAAAGAACCCTGATCCAGATAATAGCTGCCTGCGCTATTGTAAACCGGAAAAACCGGCGCGTAGTTGATCGCCGATGTCGTAACGCCACTGTTAATCCCGCCGTCGGTTTCCGTCCGGGCTGCATTCGATTTGGTGTAGGCGCCCTGCATCGATAAACCGATCTTCAGCCACGACTTTACGTCACGATCCAGATTGGCACGAAGCGTAAAGCGTTTAAAATACGAGTTTTTGACGATGCCCTGCTGGTCGTAATAACTTCCCGATATCGCGTACCGGGTTTTCGTTTCGCCCCCCGTGAAGCTCATCTGATAGCTCTGGATAGGTGCCTCCCGAAACACTTCCTTCTGCCAGTCGGTGCCTTCGCCCAGCGACGCCGGCAATGGACGGTCGGCCGAAGAACCGTCGAAATAGGCCGTGCTGCCGCCCTTGATCCGGGCTTCGTTGATAAATTCAGCATATTCCCGGGCATTCATTAGCGGAACGCTCCGACGGACCGACTGAACACCGTAGTAACTCTCAAAATTGACCCTTGATTGTCCTTCTTTGCCGCGCTTGGTGGTAACCATAACGACCCCATTGGAGCCCCGCGAGCCGTAGATAGCCGTCGCCGAGGCATCTTTTAATATTTCAATGGATTCGATATCATTGGGATTGATGGAGTTCAGATTACCGGTTGGGTAGCCATCAATCACATACAGTGGTTCATTCCCCGCATTTACCGAACCCGTTCCCCGGATACGGACCGTTGTTGAGCCACCGGGCTGGGCCGAATTGGTGGTCACATGCACACCGGCCACCCGGCCCTGCATGGCCCGATCCAGGGCCACGATGGGCGTCGCTTTGATGTTTTCTTCGCCCACTTTGGCCACCGAACCTGTCAGATCGGAACGTTTCACGGTTCCGTAGCCGACCACGACGACTTCGTTGAGTGATTTTTCGTCCGCTTCCAGCCGAACCTTTAGGGTCGATTGTGAACCAACGGTTATTTCCTGATTTCTGTAACCCACAAAACTGAACACCAGAACCGCCGAATTATCGGGCACCGCCAGCCGGAATGCGCCTTTGCTATCGGTTGCCGTGCCGCGTTGCGTGCCTTTCAGCAACACACTGACGCCCGGCAATCCTTCGCCTTTTTCGTCTGTCACCGTACCCGTAACGGGTATCTCTGCCATCAGGGCTGGCGCTTCCAGCGTCGTTTCTTCGGGCAACACCGCGCTGGTCGGTTCTTTTTTCAGCACGATGTAATTGCCCGAAACCTGGTAGGTGATGTTCAGCGGTTTCAGCAGACGATTCAGTACCACCTCCAGCCGGTCGTTTTCGGCCCGGAGTGTCACTTTATTACCGACCGAAATGAGTTGCGGAACGTACGTAAATTTTACGTTCGCGGCTTTCTCCAATCGGTTCAGAATGGTCCGTAAGTCCTTGTTTTCCAGTTGAACAGAGATCGATCGATTGAGCAGCTCCTGCGCCATTCCATTTCGGGCCAGGGTCAGCCCGGCAAAGACTACGGCCAGCACCAACTGTACGCAAGTAATCTTCATAATCTGGCAAAGAGTTGGGGAATAATCCCGCAGTTTTTTCATACTTTTAGCAGTGTTTTTGTTCAACATTTTTCAGAAGTGGAGGCAAAAACAATCCCCGTCCCCGTTTTTCAGGGTAGTCGCAATACCGGTAAAGCAAGGGAGGGCACTGATTCGCCGGGATGATGGAGCCGTACTGGTCGCAACAGTACGGTTCTGTTCCGGCTTTTTTCATCAACAGGTCAGTGTTTCTTCATGCAATCAGGGTTTAAGATTCAGTTATGAGTTATTTGTACTATTTTATTTTTTAGCATCCCAATAACGCAACCGCATCACTCATTCAGGATTTATTCCGTTGGTTGGCAGCCTTTTCCAGTTACCACAATTTTTGCATCCCAGACTTCATAGGTAGCGTCGATGGTCTGGCAGATGATGTCGAGTTTTCGGAACAGCGGTTCGTCGCCCAGCGGGGCGGTCAGGTTGCAGCTTTTCAACGTCTTCGCATCATAGACAATCGACACGCCATACGAAGTTTCCAGCGTTTTGAACACTTCCGCAACCGGCGTATTTTCAAAAATAAAGTTCTGGTTGTGTTCGGGCGTTTTGATCAGCACCGGAGCTTCCACGAGTTTGCGGGTCAGCCGGTCGCTGTCGGTATCGAAAAAGGCCTGCTGGTTGGGGGTTAACAAGATCGCTCCCGCCGGTTGCCCGGTTTCGGGCTGGTTTCGATCAAGCGATTTGATCGGAAAAACCGCTACTTTCCCAGTTCGCACAATGACCGTTACGCCCCTGGCTTCCTCCAGCGCCCGAACCACAAAACTGGTTCCGATCACTTTGGTAACCAATCCATTGGCATATACCATGAAGGGTTTTTCCGGATTTTTGGAGACCTCAAAAAATCCTTCGCCCGACAAATACACTTCCCGTTTTTCGCCCGTAAACGTGGCCGTGTAACTCACCCGGCTACCGGGTTGCAAGACCACCGTGCTGCCTTCTTCAAACCGGACGGTCAGCGGTTGCGGGGTGTTGTTTATTTTTTCGATCAGATCAATCTTCGATTGAGCAACCAGTCCGGAATAGGTTCCCGGCTGTTCGGCCAGTTTGGACCGCAGCATATACCACCAGCCTATTCCCACCAGCAACACTACAGCAGCCGCCAGCTGGAACCAGTTCGGGCGTCTGATTTTTGGCCAAACCCAGCGGTTTTCATCATCGGCGTCCGGTTGTTCCTCCAGCCCGGGTAAACCGGTGGTGCGGTGCTCGATGGCGGCCCACATCCGTCGTCCCTGCGCTTCCGTGGGCATGGTCTGCACCTGCGAAACGGCCTGCAACAGTGAACGGGCCGTCAGAATAACCGTGTTTTTTTCCGGATGCTCAGCCAGAAATCCCTGCCAGAACGAATCGGTTTCGGCATCGGGTGCCAGCACCCAGCGTCGGAAAAAATCATCTTCAGCAAAGTCTTCGGTGGTATAATCCGTATAGGCATTCATTGCATCCGGGCAATAAAATAGATGAATATTCCGCTCTCTTCTACCAAGAGCGGTGAAATGGCGAAGTGTCCCCTCCTTTTCTGATTTTTTTATTTTGACTCTGGATTTACGCGTTGGATTACGGACAATGTAATTGCACCAGCCCACGATTTGAATCGTGGGCTCGGTTGAAGGGCGTTCGTATGCGAGTGTGAAGCGGTATTGAAAGCCGATTGAAGAAGCGTCTAAAGCATCTGTGGTAATTTTCAGCAGAACTGTGCCCCTTTTCAGTACGTGCTACCTTCTGATTCGAGTGAGTAAAACCGCTTGAAAGACAAATAGGGCCTTCACTAGTCCTTCGTCAATTCATTCAGAATTTTTTGGCCCGGCAAATTACCGGGAAACATCAGGACCGATTGGCGATACATGGCGATGGCTTCTTTGCGTCTACCACTTTGCAGCAGGGCTTTTCCGTAGCTATCATACGTGTTCCAACTCTGCGGGTAAAGCAAGGTCGCTAGTTTGAGGGCTTCCAGCGCAGCGGTGTCATGGTGGTCTGACAGAAGTTCCAGACCCAGTTCGTTCAATTCCCGCTCGTCGGTAAAGTAATGAGCGGTGTCGGCTTTGAGCTGGTTGAATAAGGTCGCAGCGGCATCCGGCCCTTCTTTTAGTAACGTTCTAATGTAAGGCAGGAAGAGCGACCGCTTGCCGGGCTGTTTCGTCCCGAAAAAAGGAGTTTGGTAAGCCAGATTGATCGTTTGCTTGCAGGCCATGCCAAAACCGGTACTCTCCGCATTATCGAGTAAAATAATGGTCCGATGGTGCGCAAGATCATGCCAGAAGAAGGTAAAGAAACCAGGTTCGCGACCGGTGTGCATGACAATTCGACCCAGTTGGGTGTTGGTGGGCAGAAACCAACCTAAGCCATAGTTAGCCGCCCCAAACTCACCGCCGGGAGCGGCCAGAGTGCCGTCTGTTAGTTGATAGGGCGTAAAGGCCAGGTCCTGCATGTCCTTACTCAGTAACTTGTGCTCGTCCAGGGCAGTGGCATAGGTAGCCAGATCGCCGGTCGTACTGACGATGTTCGTTGGCCCGTAAAGCCCACGCAGATTAAACGTCCAGCGCCTGACTTTTTGGCTGCTGCCAATACTTTCCATGTCGTTGAGATAATGGTGACGAACCAAGTAGCCCGTCACATAACTGGTATCGCCGGGAAAGTCGCCCAGTAGGTAGCTGTGCTTCATACCAGCCGGGCGGAAGATATGACGAGTCAAGTAATCGCCGAACCGTTCACCGCTTATTTTTTCGACCAAAGTAGCCAGTAAGGCATAGCCGATGTTGCAGTAACGCCATTGACTGCCCGGTAAGAAAGCCAGTGCTTTCTTCGACTGCTTTAAAGCCGGAATAATATCGTGGTTGCTTATTTGTCGGGTTGAGTCCTGATCAATTAGCGGAAAGAATAATTCTTCCTTGTCGGGCAGACCTGACGTATGCGAAAGCAAATGGTCGATATGAATCTGTGAGAAAGGAAAATCCGGGAAATATTTTTGATAACTATCTTTAAGACCAAGTTTATGCTGCTGGATTAGTTGCATGACCGCCACGGCGGTAAACGTCTTGGAGATGGAGCCAATCTGGAAAGCGGAATGCAACGAATGCTTTTTAGAGGTCTTTAAGTCTGACAAGCCAACTGACCGTTGGAAAGTAGTCTGACCCTTCTCACGGATGAGCACATTCCCGTTAAAAACATGGGCTGTATCTAAGGCATGAAACAAACTGTCGAGTGCCCTGCTGGCCTGAGCATTCGATAGAAGGGGCTGAGCCAGAAAGGCTAAGATAAGTAGGAAGCGGTGAGACCTTTTCACAAAGTAAAGATTTTAGTACTTACTCATGGATTTCTTTTGCGCTGCATTACCTGGGATACCAGTCTATGTCCCTGTGGACTGGGGTTGGTCAGGAAACAACGATTCGTAAAGCAGGAATACTTTAACTTTTGTAGAACAAATATCCTGCCAACACCCGCTTATTTAAATGCAAACAACTGACTACCAAGTAGTTAACTATATTTGTCCTTATGAGGTGGTGTCCAAAAGTGGACATCACCTGTCTTTTTTCGGACACAAGTGCCAATGGCGTTTTGATTCCTACGCACTCGCTCAACGTACCAATCTCCGGCTTGCAGCTGCGGTATGCTATTTTCCATACGGCACTACGTGCTGTTTTTTTGTACGAAACGGCAAACTACCCGACTCTGGGTTTACGGACTTGATTACGACCGACACGGTTCTATCAGCCCCGGTTAAAAACGCGGGCTGAAAAAACGAATCACGTATGACTATTAGAGGATGCTATGCCAAAAGAAGAAACAAAAGCCCCAGAAACGGAGCCAGATAGCGGGCATTTTCGCGGAGGTGGATCATGGCCTTGTGGAGCGTATTCCGGACGGACTTGTCGGTGATGCCCATAATGGCCGCAATCTCGCTGGTTTTGAAGTTTTCATAAAACCGCAACGTGATTACTTCCAGCTGACGATCAGGAAGTTGTTTCAGAGCTTGGGCCAGTTGCCGGGTCAATTGCTGCTCCCCGTCGGAGAACTGATGCTCCGGTGTGGTGTCAGTCTGAGACGCTAATGTAGCCTGGTCGATGGATAAAAACCGGTTTTCTTTCTCACTCAGGCGGTGAATTCTTCGGCGCAGGGACCGAAACAAATAGAACTTGACCGATTCGGCTTCGGCCAGATTCTGCTGAATCCGCCAGAGATCCACGAACAAATCCTGAATGGCATCTTCCACCAGAGCCGCGTCGGGCAGCAGTTTGTATCCGTAGTTGTAGAGGATGCGGTAATACCGCTCGTAGAGTTCGGCAAAAGCCCGCCGGTCGCCTTGTTTCAGGGCGTTCCAGAGAATTGGGTCGGGTTGCCGTTCGGTGGTCAAGGTCTTAATTCGGTTTTGAAAATCTACCCGAATTAAGTAGAAATTTTTATAATTCTAATGGCATTAATGCTAAAAAGGGAGAGAAAAGACGCGGGAGTAGAGAATAAAGAAAACCGTTCCTGCGACTGTCTTTATTCTCTACTCCCGCGTCTTTTCTTTCAATTAAAAAAACGACACCCGAATCACCCACGGACTGCCGCCGTAAACGAACGACGAGAAGATAGGATCGGCGTTGTAACTCAGGTTGTATAAGGCCGTTAAATTCACACCAAACCGTCGGCTAATCGGTTGCGAATAGGTCAACCCAACCAACCCGGCACTCACCCAGCGTCGCAAATCTTGGGGAGGAATGGTGTTGTTCTGATAGCCAACACTTGTATTTTCAAATTCCCCGTGCACATACAGGTTCTTCACGATATTGGGAACGATCTCATACATCCCAAATACCCGTCCACCGTACTGATTGGCCCGGTAGATTTCGGTGGCACCGCCCTGATAGTAGTACTTGGCCCGGTAATACACATAATTGATGCCAACGCCTACAATAGCCCGTTCCGAAGCCTGATATGCCAGGACGGGAGCGACGCCAATACTGAACGGGTTACCGATAGACACATTGCTGATGCCGCCCCCAAACCGCAGCCGCTGCGAAAAGGGCAACGGATCTCCTTCCGGCGTTTTTGTTTTCAATGGGTCTTTTCCTTCTCCGCGTCGTTCTTCGGGATCTTCGGTAATTTGCCCGAAGGCTACACTGCTGCTTATCAGCATGATTGCTAATAAACCTTTCTGTATGAGGTTCATAGAGTTGATTAATGAACAAAAATGGATACTCGAATTATAAACGAAAAAATAGTGGTTTTTAGTAAGTAATGCCCTCACTCAAAACCCAAACTCTTTTACTTCCGGGTCATTCAACAAGTGTTGAATACATCGCTCGTGGGCTTTTTCGGACCCCGTTACGCGCCAGATGCCAATGATTTCGTTACCAATGCGCTGCTGACTCTGCAACCGGGGATGCAACCCACATTCTTCAAACAGCGTTTCATACGCCATCAGCGTTTTGTGTTTAAAGGTAGTAACAATTCGGAATTGTCGGGCCTGGTTGGCGCGGGCAATGCGGGCCGCCAGCGCCGGCAACACCAGCAGCGTGGCCCCAATGATGATAAAACCGCCCACGGCAACATCGTAAAAACCACCGCCAACTGCCATTCCGATGGCGGCTACGGCCCAGATCGTGGCCGCCGTGGTCAATCCTTTGACGCTGGTCTCCTGCCGGAAAATAATCCCCGCACCCAAAAAACCGATCCCATTGACGATGTTGGCCGCAATCCGGTCGTCGTTGCTGAAACGACGCGAAACGATGGTGAACAGCGCCGATCCGACACAGATCAGAATCGTGGTCCGGAGTCCCGCCGATTTGCTGCGGTATTCGCGTTCCGCGCCAATCAAACCACCCAGCACCATCGCCAGCAGAAGTTTCAGAATATCTTCCTGAACAATTGAATCCATGTATTTCCGTTGGTTACGCCATCTCCTGCTTCGGCTGGGTGTCAAACGTTATTGAAAAAGAAACCATCCTTTCAAAAAAACCGTTAGTCCAAAGATAGAGTTTTGCTAAATTTATAGGATGAATTTATCGGTTAGTCTGCCGCCTGACGGCTCCTTTCAGCAACCCAACGTTGAACATCTTGATCCCAAACAGTATATTATCATCAAGGGTGCCCGGGTTCACAACCTGAAAAGCATCGACGTTGCCATTCCGCGCAACAAACTGGTGGTGATCACCGGCCTTTCGGGTTCGGGCAAATCGTCCCTGGCGTTCGACACCTTATTTGCTGAAGGTCAGCGCATGTACGTTGAAAGCCTGAGCAGTTACGCCCGGCAGTTTCTGGGCCGGATGGAAAAACCCGAGGTCGATTACATCAAAGGGGTGTCGCCAGCCATTGCCATCGAACAGAAGGTAACGACCCGCAATCCCCGCTCAACGGTTGGAACGACCACCGAAATTTACGACTACCTGAAATTGCTTTTTGCCCGCGTGGGCATCACCTACTCCCCCATTTCGGGGCAGGAAGTGCGCAAAGATACGGTAACGGACGTCGTTAAATACCTGTATACTTACGAACAGGGACAGCGCGTGCTGGTTATGGCTCCGCTCCACATTCGCCCCGACCGGACGCTGGCCGACGAACTGAAGGTGTTGCTCCAGAAAGGCTACACCCGGATTGTGGCCAACGGCGAAGTGCTGTTCATAGAAGAAATGCTGGAACAGGGCGTGAAAGAACCCGCGCCGGGGGCATCGCTGGAAATTCTGATCGACCGCAGCACGGTTCAGTTCGATGCGGACGGGCAGCCCGATGAAGACAGTCAGTACCGGTTTTCGGATTCGATCCAGACCGCTTTCAACGAAGGCGAAGGCGTTTGCCGGGTCGATGTCGTGGGCAAAGAATCGCGCGTTTTCTCGGATAAATTTGAACTGGACGGACTGGTTTTTGAAGAACCGAGCGTCAACCTGTTCACCTTCAACAATCCGTATGGTGCCTGTCGCCGGTGCGACGGTTTTGGTAAAGTACTGGGCATCGACCCGGATCTGGTCATTCCCGACAAAAATCTATCGGTCTTCGAAGGCGCCCTGGCACCCTGGCGGAGCGAGAAAATGAATGAGGAATATTTAAAACCGCTGCTCAAAAACGGCATTCGGTTCGACTTTCCGATTCACCGCCCGTATAAAGATCTGGCACCGGAGCAGAAAGAAGTTCTCTGGACGGGTAACAAATATTTTCAGGGCCTGAACGCGTTCTTCGATTTCGTCGAAAGCCAGACGTTCAAGGTCCAATACCGCGTGATGCTGTCGCGCTACCGAGGCAAAACGACCTGTCCCGAATGCCGGGGTTCGCGGCTGCGGAAGGACGCCAGTTACGTAAAAATTGCCGGTGGAAAATCCATCACCGACATTGTGCTGATGCCGATTGGCGAAGCCGCCGGTTTTTTCCGGAATCTCGAACTCCCCCCGCACCAGCAGGAAGTGGGCAAGCGGCTGCTCACCGAAATCCGCAACCGCCTGGATTACATGGAGCGCGTCGGGCTGACCTATTTAACGCTAAACCGCCTAACCAATACGTTATCCGGCGGTGAATACCAGCGTATTAAACTGGCAACCTCGCTCGGTAGTGCGCTGGTAGGATCGATGTATATTCTGGATGAACCCAGCATTGGCCTCCACCCGCGCGACACCAAGCAACTGGTGAGCGTGCTGGAAACCCTCCGCGATCTGGGCAATACCGTCATTGTGGTCGAACACGAAGAAGAAGTGATGCGGGCGGCCGATCAGCTCATTGACATTGGCCCGGATGCGGGTGTCAACGGTGGCCACCTGGTGTTTCAGGGCACTTGGGAGGAAATTATGAGTTATGAGTTAAGAGTGAAGACGGGGCCGCCCGGCGGTGAAGAGTTAAAAACAGAACACGTCAGCCAACTCATAACTCATAACTCTTCACCGCCGGGCGGCCCCGTCTTCACTAACAATTCGCACACCCTCGCTTTTTTGACGGGAAAAGAAACCGTGCCGGTGCCGAAATTCCGGCGGAAAGCGACGCACTGGCTGGAGGTGAACGGCGCGCGGGAGAATAATCTGAAAGATCTGGATGTGCGGTTGCCGCTGAACACGCTGACCGTGGTGACGGGCGTGAGTGGTTCGGGCAAATCGACGCTGATCCGCAAGGTATTGTATCCGGCCCTGACGCGGTTGAAGGGCGACGGTTCGGAAGAAGCGGGCAAGCACGACAGCCTGGGCGGCAGTCTGGACCGCGTCACCTCCATCGAGATGATCGACCAGAATCCGATTGGTAAATCGTCGCGCTCGAACCCGGTTACGTACATCAAAGCCTACGATTATCTGCGGCAGGTGATGGCGGAACAGCCCGTGGCAAAAGCACGGGGCTATAAACCGTCGCACTTTTCGTTCAACGTGGATGGCGGTCGCTGCGAGGTGTGTCAGGGCGAAGGCGAGGTCAAGATCGAAATGCAGTTCATGGCCGATATTTTTCTGAAATGCGAAGGCTGTAACGGCAAGCGGTTTAAGCAGGAAATTCTGGAAGTGACGCTCAACGACAAAAACGTGGCGGATATTCTGGAAATGACCGTCGATGAAGCCATTGGCTACTTCCGGAAAGCCGAACCGAAGATGGTCGATAAACTGATGCCGTTGCAGGACGTCGGTTTGGGCTATATCACCCTGGGGCAGTCGTCCAACACCTTGTCGGGTGGTGAAGCCCAGCGGGTTAAGCTGGCGTCGTTTCTGGGAAAAGGCAACGCCAACAAAGGCGGAACGCTCTTCATTTTTGACGAACCGACCACCGGTTTGCACTTCCACGACATCCGCAAACTGCTGAAAGCCATCAACGCGCTGGTCGATCAGGGCGACAGTGTAATCATCATTGAACACAATACCGAGATCATCAAATCGGCCGACTACCTCATCGACCTCGGCCCTGAAGGCGGGGATACGGGCGGTTACATCACCTTTGCCGGCACCCCGGAAGAACTGGTGAAACTGCCGGAGGGGGAGAATTATACGGCGGATTTTTTGCGGGGGAAAGTGTAAGGTTATCGGACGTTGATTGATTTTATAGCAATAGCCGGGCTTAGTTGTCCGGCTATTGTTGTGTTCGATGTGCTGTATACTGGCCAAGAAAGAGAGGAAACTAAAATTAGTGCTGCGAAATTTCACAAACCTTGACAAACAAAGAAAAAATCTACCATGTTTAGACACCAGGGAAAGACACGAACGTTATTGATACGTGAGTAAGTTTGTTATGTAAGGTCCTTTTGGTTT
>NZ_VBSL01000240.1 GCF_006149005.1 Larkinella sp. C7
AAGACTAGAATAAAAGCAAAAATAGGAGGTATCCACATGAAATACGCAACTAAGAAAGATTTCGACCAGGCCAACGCTTTTGGCCTAGGTGACAGCAATGAGGCTTATGCCCAATTCTTCATCGGCCAATCGGCCAATCCTACCTCAAAAATCTAGGAGCGACTTCTGATGGTCAGCTGGCCTTCCACAATGTTACTTTTGAACCTGCTTGTCGCAACAACTGGCATGTCCACAAAGCAACTAAGGGCGGTGGGCAGGTCCTCATCTGTACCGCCGGTGAAGGCTGGTACCAGGAAGAAGGCAAGGATCCTGTCGAACTCAAGGAAGGTTCTTTGGTTATCATTCCG
>NZ_VBSL01000241.1 GCF_006149005.1 Larkinella sp. C7
AATTTGGGTTTTGCCACATCAAAACGAATGGATTTTCGCTTGACAGGCTCTGTCAACTTCAAGGTTTTTTTGTCAATCTTTGTCAACTTAGTAGTAAAGTTTCTCTGATTTTCTTTGATAGTTGCAAGAGCTGTCTGATAATCAAAATTTCCGACCAAAAAGAGAGACAGATTGTCAGGTCTATAATAGGCCTTATGACTGTTTCTAAGCCATTTTAAAGTGATTTTCTTTAGGCTTTCTTGGCTTCCTGCAATGTCTTGAGTGAGTTTAGTATTTGGATACAAATTCGCTAAAATACCACTGTAAAGTTGGTAGTCAGGATCGTCAAGGTACATGTCAATCTCTTG
>NZ_VBSL01000242.1 GCF_006149005.1 Larkinella sp. C7
ACTCAGAAAAGCCTACCGGCCTGAATTCATCAATCGGATTGATGAGAAGATTGTCTTCCACAGTTTAACACCAGACCACATGCGTCAAGTTGTTAAGTTGATGCTGAAACCACTGGCAGCTACCCTGACTGAGAAGCAAATCGACCTTAAAGTTCAGCCAGCTGCTCTCAAACTCTTGGCTGAGCATGGTTATGATCCAGAAATGGGAGCTCGGCCTTTACGCCGAACCATTCAAACTGAAGTTGAAGACAGATTGTCCGAATTGCTCCTGTCAGGCCAATTAAAGGCCGATTCCAAACTAAAAATTGGCAGCCACAAGGGCAGTCTGAAATTTACCATTGATGAC
>NZ_VBSL01000243.1 GCF_006149005.1 Larkinella sp. C7
CTAGCCCAGGCCATCCCTGAGATCTGCAAGGCAGTTGGGGTCTTTGTCAGCCCCAGCCTGGCTGAATTAGAAGAGGCCATCGCTCGAATTCCTCTGGACCTAGTTCAGATTCATGGAGAATTTGACGAAGACCTGCTTTCTCAAGTATCGGTTCCGGTTATCCGAGCCTTGAACATTTCTCAGGGGCAGACCAATCTCGCCAGCCAAGCAGACTACCTGCTCTTTGATGCCCCACTTGCAGGTTCAGGCCAGACCTTTGATTGGCGAAGCCTAGATACTAGCCAAATCCAGCAGCCCTTCTTTATTGCCGGTGGCCTAAATAGCCAAAATGTTGCCCAAGCCATTA
>NZ_VBSL01000244.1 GCF_006149005.1 Larkinella sp. C7
TTTCCGGCAGGATTTGCTCAACGCGGGCAAGGGCAATGGCAAACATGCCTTTAGTTTCCCCATTCCTGCCAACCTGAAAGATGGTCAACCGCATTTACTCACGGCAAGGGTGTCCGGCAGCAGTTTCATGCTGAAAAATCCACCCAAAGCACTGACTTGTCAGGGAAGTGGTGGGCCAATCAATCAGCCACCGGTAGCCCCCACAACCAGTCCGCTGTCGGCCACGATTGGAAATGCTTTCAATGTAGTTTTGCCTGCTTTTACCGATCCTGAAAATCAATCGCTGACGTATTCGCTGAGTGGTTTGCCTTCCGGACTGAGTTTTACGGCCAGCAGCCGCCAGATC
>NZ_VBSL01000245.1 GCF_006149005.1 Larkinella sp. C7
CCAGAAGTCGTTTCCATGATTTTTGTGCCCTTCCTTTCTTTGATGCCAGCCTTGATTTTGGCCCACACTGTTTTAGGACCAATTGGCTGGACCATTGGTAAGGGAATTTCTTATGTTGTTCTAGCTGGTTTGACAGGTCCTGTCAAGTGGCTCTTCGGTGCTATTTTTGGTGCCCTTTATGCCCCCTTGGTTATCACGGGTCTCCACCATATGACCAATGCTATCGATACCCAGTTGGTGGCCGATTCTGGCGGTACCGGCCTCTGGCCAATGATTGCCCTGTCAAATATCGCTCAAGGTTCAGCTGTCCTTTCTTACTATTGGATGAACCGTCACAATGAAA
>NZ_VBSL01000246.1 GCF_006149005.1 Larkinella sp. C7
TGTGAGGGAAGATCTTGATCCAAACTCGACCACCACGTTTCATGTAACGCGTCATAGCGATACGGGCAGCTTCGATTTGGCGGTTGGTGATCCAGTGGCTAGTTGTAGCTTGCAGACCATATTCGCCGAATACTACTTCCTTACCACCTTTAGCTTCACCACGCATTTTTCCACGGAATTCGCGACGGTGTTTAACACGTTTAGGTACTAACATTTGTTATTTGCCTCCTTTAGTGTTCTTACGAGCTGGAAGCACTTCACCACGATAGATCCAAACTTTAACACCAAGTTTTCCGTAAGTAGTGTCTGCTTCTTCCCAAGCGTAATCAATATCGGCAC
>NZ_VBSL01000247.1 GCF_006149005.1 Larkinella sp. C7
AATTCACTGATTTCAAAAGCTTTGTCATTAAATAATTTGTTTGCGACATCAATTGCTAGCTTTGGATAGATCGCAAATGTCCCGCTTTTTTTATAATCGCTTTGGGCTTTTTGGATACCCATTTCAAAATCGGTTAGATTAGATTGCTGGTTATTCTCGGTTTTCCAAGAAGTATAGGCTGCCTTGGCATCATCATAGTTTCCCGCTTCGTAATTCTTTTTTACGTAATCATGGATATCTTTCAGCATACTCATAGTATTTGCCCTACTTTCTGAGTTTCTAACTACACTGACTATTCTATGTTAATTCTTCTCAATTGTCAAGGGCGGTTTAAAATTG
>NZ_VBSL01000248.1 GCF_006149005.1 Larkinella sp. C7
TGGAAGCACATGACTTTCTGCCGGAATAAGCAAAACATCATCGAAAGTGTAGCCTTTTTTCAAAAATTTAGTGTCCCAATTTGACATTAAATCCATCCTCTTTTCTATAAAAATTAGTCCCTAAAAGCTCTTGTTATTAGTATAATATCATATCATGCTAAAAAAATTTGTCAATAAAATTTTCTGAGCTAATCATAAAAATCCTGCTCCCTTTTCGAGGTCGAGACAAAGACCTATTTGTTAAATAAAAAAGGGTGAGATTATCGCATCCCAGCCCATAATTCTATTTAAAGTAATTGATACCCATGGCAGATTTAACCTCATCGAGGGTTTGGGCA
>NZ_VBSL01000249.1 GCF_006149005.1 Larkinella sp. C7
AATGCTGGTAAAAATTTTGGTAAGAGGTATGTCGAGATATAAGGGGAGACAGCAATATCGAGTTGCTTGGATAGATTCCTATCTTTTAATTGAATTGTTTTTATTCCATCTTCATAGGTTTTTACAAGTCGTTCAGCAATAGGTATAAACTCTTTTCCGGTGGTTGTTAGAGTTAACTGTCTACCAATGGTTTCAAATAATTTAACTTGTATGTGTTTTTCAAGTTTTTTGATTTGCTGGTGTAGGGTCGGCTCAGTTAAAAAAAGCTCCTCACTTGCTTTTCGGTAGTTCAAATGTTTAGCAAGAATAAGAAAAGTATAATACCAGTCTAAATTCA
>NZ_VBSL01000025.1 GCF_006149005.1 Larkinella sp. C7
GGCGCGGGCCAGGGCTTTTTCAATTTCGGGATTCTGGGTGTTGAGCGTAAACCAGTCGACTTCGACCAGATCCTGATCGACAGGTTCGACGCCGTAGAACCAGCCTTTCCAGAACCAGTCCAGATCGACGCCGGAAGCATCTTCCATGGTGCGGAAGAAATCGGCCGGGGTGGGGTTTTTGAAGGCCCAGCGATTGGCATATTCCTTGAAAGCGTAGTCGAACAGTTCGCGGCCCATGACGGTTTCGCGCAGAATGTTCAGGGCCGTGGCCGGTTTGGCGTAGGCGTTGGGTCCCAGACTGATCACGTTTTCCGATGAGGTCATGATGGGCGACAGCACCGATTTGTCGGATTTCATGTAATCGACAATCTGCTGGGGTTCTCCGCGCCGGGTCGGGAATTTGTAGTCCCATTCTTTTTCGGCCAAGTACTGACAAAAGGTGTTTAACCCTTCGTCCATCCACGCCCACTGCCGCTCGTCGGAGTTGACGATCATCGGGAAAAAGTTGTGACCCACTTCGTGAATAATCACCCCAATCATCCCGGCTTTCACCGCTTCGGAATACGTTCCGTCGGGTTCAGGCCGACCGCCGTTGAAGCTGATCATCGGGTATTCCATGCCACCTCCGGCAGTTCCGTGGCACGAAATGGCGACCGGATACGGGTATTTGAAGGTGCGATTGCCGTAGGATTTCAGGGTATGTTCCACCGTTCGGGTCGAATACTGGCCCCAGAGTGGATTGCCTTCCTTGGGGTAAAACGACATGCTCCAGATCTTTTTCCCATCACCGTAGACGTCGGTTTGCATGGCGTCCCAGATGAATTTGCGCGACGAGGCAAAGGCAAAATCCCGGACGTTGTCGGCTTTGTAAATCCAGGTTTTCTTGCCGGTCGGTTTCGCCTTTTCAGCGGCTACGGCTTCGTCCTGCGTCACGATCACAACGGGCGTTTTGGAGTTAGCGGCTTTCTGCAGCCGCTGGCTTTGCGTAGGCGTCAACACCTGTTTGTAGTTCTGGCACTCGCCCGAAGCCGCCACAACGTGGTCGTTGGGAACCGTGATGGCCACCTTATAATTGCCAAAAATCAGCGTAAACTCACCCTGCCCCAGAAACTGCTTGTGCTGCCAGCCATTCACGTCGTCGTAAGCCGCCAGCCGCGGAAACCAGTGGGCGATGAAGTAATTATAATTGCCGTCTTTCGGAAAATATTCGTACCCGCTTCGTCCGTAGTATTCGGTGATGAGGTAATTCCAGTCGACGGCGAACACGAAATTCTGACCTGGTTTCAGCGGGGCTGGCAGGTCGATCCGCATCATTGTCTGGTTGATGGTGTATTTCAGAGGCTTACCGGTTTTGTCTTTCACAGCGGTGATCTTGTAGCCAAAATCCCGGTTGGCGGTTGGCCCGCGTCCCCGGCCCGCCGTTGCAGTCAGCGCACCCAGTGAAGCCGCCGACATGCCCGTTTCATTCACACTACCCGTTCGGGAAATGCCGCCAATTGAGCCTTTTTCGAAGAGATTCTGCTCCAGTTGCAGCCAGATGTATTTCAGTTCATCGGGCGAATGGTTGAAATACGTCACCACTTCCGATCCGATGATCTTCTGATTGGCATCATCGAGTTCAACTTTAATATCGTAGTCGGCCCGGTTCTGGAAGAAATCACGGCCCGGTGAGCCTGAAGCCGTGCGGAAGGTATTGGGCGTGGGTAACATCGAGCCCATTTGTTCAAAACGATCGTTGGCCTTGTAGGTTGGCGAAGGTGGTGCCTGGGCCCCCGCACCAAATACTATTGCAGTCAATCCTGCAACCAACAGGGAGAATCTCAACTTCATAGTTAGGTATCAGAATATAATTTGTAGATGAATATGGCTATGAAGTTACTAAAAACCGCCAAACAATATCTATCGAACGGTTGCCGGAAACCGCAATGCTACTAAAGTTTCTATTTATCCCTGTTATTTTCCTAGTTCCTGTTCGTGTACAAAGGCCTGGCAACCAGCACCTGGCTGCGTTGACGGTCGCAATGCCGTCAGGCGAAATAGGGGTTGGTGATGATCAGGGAGAGTGCCATCCCGGCGACGGTACCGGAGATAATCAGATTCCAGTCGTGTCGGCGGACTTTGAGGATTTCGATCAGGATAAAGGCCATGGTCAACACGCCAAATACAATAAAAATCTGGCCAAATTCCAGCCCGATATTAAACGCAAACAACGGTTTTATGATGCTGGATTGCTGCCCCAGCAAACTCCTGAGGTAATTGGAAAAACCCATGCCGTGAATCAATCCAAACAGGAGCGCCAGCACATACCGCCCCCGGGGTTGTTTGGGCTGTTCGTTAAACCGGCTTTTGGGGACTTTGAAGAAAAAATTACTGATGGCCGTAATCAGGATCGTCACCGGGATCAGCAGTTCGATCAACTCCGTGCTGTAGTTGATGAGTTGCAAGGTAGCCAGCGCCAGCGTAAGGGAATGGCCAATGGTAAAAGCCGTCACGAGAATCAGGGTTTGTTTCCACTGGTTCAGGCTGTAAATAGCACACAAAGCCACGACAAACAAAATGTGGTCGTAACCACCCGGATCGGTAATGTGCGCAAAGCCCAATTGGAGATAAGCCCAGAATTCACTCATAAGATCGGTTTCTGTTGGTTAGTTGCCGGTGGGGACCGGGTGGTATTGTGCCGCAAAAATAGAAAGTTTGTTCATTCTGACCTATTATCCAGTCAGTAACTACCGAATGCATTGTACTTTTGTCGAATAAGTGATATTTCGCACGCCATTGCTTTTGTCGTATCCATGCAGACGGTCAACTTCGCAACCATCGGAAAACCTGCCGACACGCTTCAGGTCATCGATACCTTCCTGCCCGAACCCGGCCCCGGTGAAGTCCGGATCAAGGTCATCGCCAGCCCGATCAATCCCTCGGATCTGATGTTCGTGCAGAATCTGTACGGTATTCAGCCCGAATTGCCCTCAGGCGCGGGTTTCGAAGGCGTTGGCATTGTCGATGCGCTGGGGGAAGGCGTTACGATGCGCACCGGGATTCGGGTGAGTTTCACGGCCATCGGAGCCTGGTCGGCGTATGTGCTGGCCAATCAGCGCAGTTTGATTCCGGTGCCGGACGCTCTCTCGGATGAGGTGGCCGCCCAGTTGTTCGTCAATCCGTTTTCGGCCTACGCCATGCTCGAAGAATCGGGTCTACAGCCGGGACAGTGGGTGTTGCTGACAGCCGCCGGTTCGTCGTTTAGCAAGCTCGTGATTCAGTTGTGTAAACTCAAAGGCATTCAAACCATCGGTACGGTTCGGCACAATGAACTTGACGACGAGCTGAAAGCCCTGGGCATCACGGCCATCGTCAATACGGAAAAAGAGAAACTGACCAGCCGGGTGAAAGCCCTCACGGAAGGCAAGGGCGTGACCTGCGTGCTGGAAGCCGTGGGCGGCAACACGGCCTCCGACGCGCTGAAATGCCTGGCGAAAGGCGGCACGATGATCCTCTACGGGGTGTTGAGCATGCAAAATCCGTCTTTCAATGTGGGCTTGATGATTTTCCGGGAACTGACCATCAAAGGCTTCTGGCTCACCGACTGGATGCGCCGGGTCGATAGCCAGACCCGGCAGACCGTGGCCCGCAACGTGATTACGCTGCTCGTTGGTGGCCAGATTCAGGTGCCGGTTGAAGCGACGTATCCGCTTTCGGAAATTAAAAAAGCCGTTGAACACAGCGAACAGGCTGGCCGACACGGCAAGATTTTGATTAAGGTCTAGTCAGTAACTTTTCTGACTATTCTGCTTATTGTTTCGTTATATTTGAACAACCGTCGTTAACAATAAATCCGGCGGGGAGGACGTTGAGAACGAAGACGTTTGCCCGGCTCCGGTTCCATTGCAACCAGTAAAACCGATTTATCTGATTCATAGCACATGATTCTATTACAAGTTCCAACGGCTGGTGCTCCGGCCGTCGATTCCACGGCAGTAGCCCCGGCCCAAAGCATGCAGTTGTTCGATCTGGTCGCCAAAGGTGGTTGGGTCATGATTCCGATCTCTCTCCTGTTTTTTTTCGCCCTGTACATGATTATCGAACGCTGGCTGTTCATTCGGAACAATACGAAGGTCGACGATAATTTTATCGACAACGTGAAAGACATGGTTTTGCAGGGCAACATCAAATCGGCCGAATCATTCTGCAAAAACCAGCGGAATTCCATCGGGCGGATTTTTGAAAAAGCCGTTGGCCGCATCGGTTCGCCGATTCGGGAAATTGAAGGAACACTGGAAACCGTCGGGCAAATCGAGTTGTCGCGGCTGGAAAAGAATCTGGGCTACCTGGGAATTATTGCCGGTATTGCGCCAATGCTGGGTTTCATCGGGACCATTTCGGGGATCATCCGGATTTTCTACGATATTTCGCTGTCTGACAACATCAGTGTCGGCATCATTGCCGGTGGTCTGTACGAAAAAATGATCACCTCCGGTGCCGGTCTGATCGTGGGGGTCATTGCCTACACGGGCTATCACCTGCTGAACATGTTCATTGAAAAATTCACGCTGAAGCTGGAAATCAACTCGTTCGAATTCATGGAGGTGTTGCAAAAACCGACTGAAGCGGCCCGCGTACGATAAATTTTATTTAGACCAGAGACGATAGACAAGAGCGTAAAGACTGCGCATACCGCTATTTATTTGTCTTTCTTCTCTTGTCTTTTCTCTAGAATCTTCTTCCATGAAATTCCGAAGAAAACATAAGTTTGCCGCCGAGGTGGCCACCTCATCCCTGAACGACATCATGTTTTTCCTGCTGTTGTTCTTTTTAATCATCTCGACGGTAGCGAATCCCAACGTCATCAAGCTATTGCTTCCCAAAGCGGCCTCTTCGCAGCAATTGAGCAAGAAACAGGTGACATTGTCGGTCGATGGTCAGAAGCAGTATTTCATCGATAAAACGCCCATTGCTCCCGAAAACCTGGAAATGGAACTGAAATCGGTGTTGAAGGATGTTGCTGAACCAACGATTGTGGTACGGGTCGATAAAACCCTGGCCGTTCAGGATCTGGTCGATGTGCTGCAAACCGGGGCCAAACTGAACATCAAAATGGTGATGGCGACGTCGAAGTAACCGAACGCCATTTCTTCCATTTCCCATTTCGTTCTTCCGTAATCCAGACACTTACGCCCGGGAACCGCTTTATCAGCCGCTTGCTTTTCTGAATTCCCGCGACACTGAAAACTTTGGTGAGCGCATCGGCCTGCGTGCCGTCGGGGGCCAAAACCGTCGTTTGGGCGTGGTGCAGCAATCCCAGACCCGTCCGCGGATTCATCAGGTGTGAATACCGTTTGCCGTTGTGTTCGAGATACCGGTGCGTGGCACCTGAAGTAGTAATTGCCACATTTTGCAGGAGCAAGGTCGTCGTATCGGCATCAGAGCCAATCAGAATCCGCCAGCCCCGTTCACCCGGTGGTGGGTCACTCACCAGAATGTCGCCCCCGATATCCAGCAAAGCAGATTTGATGCCCAACCGATGAAGAACCTTCAGTCCTTCGTCATTGGCGTAGCCTTGTCCAATACCACCCACATCCAGCCGCACACCCGGTTTTTTCAACCGTACCAAACCCGGTTTTTTCAATTCGATCAACTGGTAATCGACCCGTTGGTGGGCCTTTCGGAGTTCGGGTTTTGTGGGAAAGATTTTGCGCCGAACGGCCCGGCGCCAGAGTTGCGACAGTGGGCCGATGGTGGGGTCGAACAAACCGTCGGAAGCTTTGGCAATGGCAACCGCCCGGCTGAGGATGTCGAACAAATCCGGGGAAACCGCCACCCATTGACCCGAACCCGCCGTGGCCGACAACCGGTTGATTTCGCTGCCGTCCAGGTAATCACTCATGACGACATTGAGCGAATCCATCCGGGCATCGACCGCCCGGCGAACGTATTGCGCAACGCTGTCGTTGGGCGCGTAAAAAATCTGCCGGAATTCGGTACCAAACAGTCCCCGGTCGAACGTGTACCGCTGGAGCGGCTGGGCGATGATTGCCCAACTTGCCAGTGAAAAAAGGACAAAAAGTACCGTTCGGCGACTCCAATCAGAAAAAATCACACTTTCGCGCCTTTGTTCCGCAAATAAAAATCGGCCAGCACCAGCGCGGCCATGGCTTCTACAATTGGAACGGCGCGCGGAACCACACACGGGTCGTGCCGTCCTTTGCCCGAAACCACCACCGGATCGCCGTTGACATCCACGCTGTCCTGGTCCTGCATGATGGTAGCTACGGGTTTGAATGCGACCCGAAAATAAATATCCTCGCCGTTGGAAATTCCACCCTGAATCCCGCCGGAATGGTTCGTTTTTGTCCGAACGCGCCCGGTTTCGTCGCCGGGTTCGATGTAAAATTCATCGTTGTGTTCCGAGCCATGCAATTCGACGCCGGCAAAACCGCTGCCGTATTCGAAGCCTTTTACGGCATTGATGCTCAACATCGCTTTGCCCAGTTCGGCGTGTAGTTTATCGAAAACCGGCTCTCCCCAACCCACCGGAGCGCCGGTGATGACGCACGACACGATGCCCCCAATGGAATCGCCCTGCTTGCGGGTTTCGTCGATGTAATCGAACATTTGCTGCGCCAGTTCCGGGTCCGGACACCGAACGGCGTTCTCCTCGGCCTTTGCCAGTTCGAGTTGCTGATATGGTGTCTCGAGCTTCAGTTTCCCAACCTGTGACACATACGCCTGAATGCTGACGCCCTGCTGTTTCAACAACAATTTGGCCAGGGCTCCGGCAGCCACGCGCGCGGCTGTTTCGCGGGCGGAACTACGGCCACCACCCCGGTAGTCGCGCACACCGTACTTTTCCTGGTAGGTATAATCGGCGTGCGAAGGACGGAACTGCTGGGAGATGTGCGAATAATCCTTGCTACGCTGGTCTTCGTTCCAGATCACCAGGCTGATGGGTGTGCCTTCGGTTTTGCCTTCAAAGATGCCGGAAAGCACCTGAAATTCGTCTTTTTCGCGCCGTTGCGTCGTGATGCGCGACTGGCCCGGTTTCCGGCGATCCAGTTCCGACTGGATGAAAGCCGTGTCTACGTCCAACCCGGCCGGGCAACCGTCGATGATGACCCCGATCGCTGCGCCGTGCGATTCACCAAATGTGGCTATTTTAAAAAGCGTTCCGTATGTACTGCTCATTTCTTTCTAGATGTGAGAGGATAGACAAGAGACGTGAGATTAAAAAACCGTTGCTGACCTTTCTTTATTCTCTTGTCTCACTTCTCTTGTCTACGCCTATTTTCTCCAAAATAAATACATCATTCCCACAATCATGCCGACCAGCAGGATATTTACCAGCAATCGAAGCATTTCCTGGAGATTAACCGGCTGCTGCGAACTATCCGTCTGCTCAATTCCGGTATAAATCGAACCCGGTAAACTCACCCGGACGGTATCGCCTTCGGGCAAAGCCGTTCCGCCAACCCGTAACGTAATAGCCGATTGCAGGGTGTCATACCGCTGCTGTTTCAGGTCAAAGTAAATCCACTGAAAAAACGACGCCAGTGGAAAATTGCCGTTCTGGCGGGGAATGAGGGCGTAGGAAAAGGTTTTGTAGCCCGAAACGATACCGTTATTTCGGTTGATGATGGTTTTTTCGCCGGGCGGAAAAATATCGAACGCCGTAGAGTCAGGCACCACCGGGGCGGGCAACGATGCAATGTTTCCTTCGCCTGTAATCCGAAAATTATACTGCACACTTTGCCCAACGGCGGGGTTCTTCCGCAGGCTCGTTTCAATCAGCCGGTATTGTCCGACAGCCACCTGATCGCGGAGCGGGTGGGGCGGCAGGGGCGTAACGCTCACCGACAAAGGGCGAGTCGTGTAGGCGACAACCTCTTTCCTGCGCTCCCCCCCTGGTTTAGTCGCCGGGCGGTATTGCAATAAATTCAACCGAACCGACGGAATCTGGATGGATTGCTTATTGAGCGGAAAAAAGGTAGCCTGATAGATGCGGTATTCGGCATAACGTTTACCGTTGAAGAAAACCGTGTGCCGCGACAGGTCGGTAATTCCTTCATTTTCTTCCCAGCAATTGGCCGGGCGCACTATTTTCAGAAGTTGTTGTAACTGCTGATCAAGTTCATAAAACGTTAATTCGAATGGGTAGGATTCGGCCACAAAAAAAGACAATTTTAGCGAAAATCCCTCGCCGGTGTAAACCGAGCTTTTTGAGGTACTTAATGACAGAAAAACGTCATTTTTGGCGATGGTCTCCGGAGGTGCAGCCACCGCCCTGACGCTATCGCCGGGAGTGGGTTGCGGTTTAACGGTAATAATGACCTCTTCGGATTGGATCGTTGTTTCGCCCACGATCAGTTCAAACGGAGGCAAGCGGAACTGGCCGGGACGTATAGCGGCATATGATTGGGTAATCACTTGTGAAACAACGGTTTTCCCATTCATTTCGGCGGGCGAAACACTGGTAACCGTTCCTTTTTTAATGAAGCCTTTGATGGAGGGAAAGTTAACGACAGGCCGGGAATCGCTGTTTTTGATGACAACGGAGATGGTAAAGGGCCGTTCGATCGAAATGTCTGTTTCACCCAAATCAATGGAAATCGACGGCTCCTGGGCTAACGCTTTCATGCTCAGTAGGCCGTAAAAAAATAATGCAACTAAAAATTGGAATTTTAAAAATTTCATCTCTAAATTTGAGCAACAAAAATACGTAGAATGCGTTACAATTTTAGAGATGCCGACGGATCATTTCCGATTCAGTTGAACATCTTTTGAATGTGGAGTAGCTCCTCAAAACTCTAACCAAAAAACCGTAGTATGTGGTATGGCAACAATGCTGGAGTACATTAAAACTATCCTTCAAAAAGTTAGCTTTGACAAGAAATTGTTTGAGAAGGAATTAAAAAAAGCGATCGGTCTCCTCATTCCAGAGGAGGTAAAACAGTTAAAATCGTGGTGTTACGAGAAGTTTAGTAATCTATACTTGTCTATTCTCAACCGATGTTTTTACCGACGAAGGTTAGCGTAAACAGGCGAAATACATAGTAAAAAAAGGCCGGCTGGAAAGTCGGCCTTTTTTATTACCGGACAAAATGCAACCGTTTCCCCGTCACCGTATCATTAAACGAACCACCGGCGTAAGCCAGATGCCCCGAAACTACGGTATGAGTAACGGCCGTCCCGAACGTCGTTCCATCCAGGGGCGACCAGCCGCACTGGTACTGAATGTTTTCTTTAGACACTGCGGTTTTCTGTTTCGGATCCACCAGCACCAGATCGGCCCAGTAACCTTCCCGAACATAGCCACGCCGGTCGATCTGAAAACAATCGGCGGGCGCATGGCACATCTTTTCCACCACTTTTTCAATCGACAGTTTTCCCTGCTGAACGGCTTCCAGCATGAGCAGCAACGGGTGCTGCACCAGCGGTAAACCGGAGGGTGCCTGCCAGTAGGGTTGCTGCTTTTCGTCCCAGGTGTGGGGCGCGTGATCGGTGGCAATAATGTCCAGCCGGTTATCGAGCAACGCCTGCCAGAGTTGCGGTTTGTGATGGGGTGCTTTGATAGCCGGATTGCACTTGATGAGGTTGCCCAGTCGCGCGTAATCGTCGGCGTCAAACCACAGGTGGTGAACGCAGACTTCGGCCGTAATCCGCTTTTCTTTCAACGGAACCGTGTTGTCAAACAGGGCCAGTTCGTCGGCCGTCGAAATGTGCAGGATGTGCAGCCGGGTGTTGTGTTTTTTGGCCAGTTCCACCGCCAGCGACGACGATTTCAGGCAGGCTTCCTCGTTTCGCACCAGCGGATGGATTTCAGCCGTGGCGGCATCGCCATACTGCTCTTTATACCGGGCGGTGTTGGCCCGGATGGTGGCTTCGTCTTCGCAGTGTGTCGCAATCAGCATCGGGCTTTGCCGGAACACTTCCTCCAGCACCGTCACGTTGTCGACCAGCATGTTGCCCGTCGAGGAACCCATGAAAATCTTGATCCCGCAGACGGTTGTCGGGTCGGTTTTCAGAACTTCCGCCAGATTGTCGTTCGATCCGCCCATAAAAAACGAATAGTTGGCGAGCGACGTCCGCGCAGCAATCTCGTATTTCTGGGCCAGCAACTCCTGCGTCAGCACATTCGGAACCGTATTGGGCATTTCCATGAAACTGGTTACGCCCCCGGCCACCGCGGCCCGCGCTTCGGAATGAATGGTCGCTTTGTGGGTCAAACCGGGTTCGCGGAAATGCACCTGATCGTCGATGACACCGGGCAACAGGTAATTACCGTCCGCGTCGATGACGGTATCCGCCTGCTGGCTCAGCCCCGAACCAATTTGCTCGATAAAACCGTCTTTGCAATAGACATCGGTTTCGCGAATGGTGCCTTCATTCACCAGCCGGGCATTTCGTATTAAAATCGTGCTCATGCCTTTTTCCGGAGTTGGGCGACTTCCTTCGCGAAATACGTGAGAATAATTTTGGCTCCCGCCCGCTTCATGGCCGTCAGAATTTCGAGCATGGCGCGTTCGCCGTCGAGCCAGCCGTTGGCGGCTGCGGCTTTCACCATCGCATATTCCCCACTGACGTTGTAGGCAGCAATCGGCAGGTCGAAGTTATCGCTTAATAATTTGATGATATCGAGATACACCATCGCCGGTTTTACCATCAGGAAATCAGCCCCTTCGGCATAATCCAGCTCGGCTTCGATGAGGGCTTCGCGGCTGTTGGCGGGGTTCATCTGGTACGTTTTCTTGTCGCCAAACCGCGGGGCCGAGTCGAGGGCATCGCGGAAAGGGCCGTAGAAAGCACCGGCGTATTTGGCGGTATAGGCCATTATCGACACGTTGGTGAAGCCTTCCTTGTCAAGCGCTTCGCGGATGTAACCGATGCGTCCGTCCATCATGTCCGACGGCCCGATGATGTCCGCACCGGCGCGGGCCTGCGCCACTGCCATTTTAGCCAGCACCACCAGCGTTTCGTCGTTCACCACTTCAAAACCGTTCGCGCTTTCCTCCACAATCCCGTCGTGGCCGTCGGAACTATACGGATCCATCGCCACATCGGTCATCAGGGCAATCTCGGGAAAGCGGCTTTTGATGGCCTTCACGGCTTGCAAATACAAACCTGCGGGATTATGGCTTTCCGTCGCGTATTTATCTTTTTTGCTTTCGGGCAAATTGGGAAACAGGGCAAAGGTTCGCAAACCCAGATCGACGCATTCCTGCATTTCTTCGAGCAGCAGGTCGAGCGAAAACCGGGCGACACCCGGCATCGACGTAATCTCGGAGCGAACACCCTGGCCTTCCATCACGAACATGGGATAAATCAGGTCGGACAGCGAAAGGAAGTTTTCCTGGACCAGTTCCCGGATCACGGGCGATTTTCTATTTCTGCGGGGTCTTCGTAGCATAACGCAATTGGTTTCTGACTACAAAGATAACATACGGCAACGTTACGCCATGAGTTTAAATCCTTCGCCGTGCAGGTTAACAATCTGCACCGACTCGTCCTCTTTCAGGTATTTGCGGAGCTTGGTGATGTAAACGTCCATGCTGCGGGCGTTGAAATACGAATCGTCACCCCAGATGAGCTTGAGCGCGAAACTCCGGCTGAGCGGTTGGTTTTTGTTCTGGGCGAACAATTTGAGCAGGGCGGACTCTTTACTGGTCAGTTTGACGTCGGTTCCGTTGCGGGTCAGGAGCTGGTGGGCAAAATCGAACGAAAAAGAGCCAATCTGATAGGTGGCCGGTTGCTGCATTTCGTCGGTTTTGTGATACCGCCGGAGAATGGCTTGAATCCGCAGCAGCAACTCTTCCATGCTGAACGGTTTGGTCATGTAATCATCAGCCCCGATCCTGAATCCCTGGATGGTGTCTTCCTTCATCGACTTGGCCGTCAGGAAAATAATCGGCACATCCCGGCCCGACATCCGGACTTCTTTCGCCAGTGAAAAACCGTCTTTTTTCGGAAGCATGACATCGAACAGACACAGATCGTAGGCGTTGTCTACAAACCGCTGCCAGCCCTGATTGCCGTCGATAGCCAGGTCGGTATCGTATCCTTTCGAGCTCAGGTATTCCTGCAGCAACATTCCCAGATTCGGGTCATCTTCAACCAGTAAGAGCTTAGGCATCTTGTATTTTCCTCTGCTAACCTCTGATTTTCTCTGATCAACTCTGTGTAACCATTAAAACTCTTACACAGAGTTGATCAGAGAAAATCAGAGGTTAGCAGAGCGTTTAGGTGTGTTGGTATGGCAAAACTAACTCAAAAGAACTTCCTTTTCCCAACTGGCTGTCGACCCGAATGGAACCGTGGTGTTCTTCAACCATTTTCTTGACGTAACTCAGCCCCAGGCCGAAGCCTTTGACATCGTGCAGGTTCCCCGTCGGAACGCGGTAAAACTTCTCAAAAATCCGGCTGACCTGATCTTTCGTCATGCCAATGCCGTGATCGGCAACGGTGATGCTCACGCCATTTTCCACATTCCGCGTCCGAATGGTAATATCCGGTTTTTCGGGCGAATATTTAATGGCATTGTCGAGCAGGTTATACAGAATATTGCTCAGGTGGAGTTCATCGGCTTCCACAATCTCTTCGGCGGCTTCAAAATCCAGGTGAACTTCCCCTTCTTTCTGCTCGATCTGTAACCCGATCGTGTTCAGAACATTGCCGATTGTATCGTGAATATTGACCGACGAGAGTTTCAGTTTCACCGCTCCTTTTCCGGCCGTAGCCCGGTCGAGGAGCGCCATTTGCAGCACTTTCTCCACGTGTGTGCCCAGGCGCCGGGTTTCGTCGCGGATGATGCCCATGTAGCGGGTCAGGCGCGTGGCTGGTTCTTCCGACGTCTCGATCCCGTGACTAAGTTGTTCCTGCGCCATTTCCACCGCCAGCGAGATGGTCGAAATCGGCGTTTTGAACTCGTGAGTCATGTTATTGATAAAATCATTCTTGATGTCGGCGAGTTTTTTCTGTCGCATGATGGTATTGATGGCGATGTAAAAACAAGCCATAATGACCAGCACCAATAACGCCGACCCCGCCAGAATTGCGCTCATTTTCCGCAGAATAAACTGCTGCTGATCCGGGAAATAGACGTAAACGTAGTTGCCTTTTTCCAGAAAGTTGTTCGGAAACAACACGGCTTTGTAAATCTTCTTTTTCCCCTGCATCTGGTTGTCCGAATGCGATGCAAACAGCAGTTGCGGTTTGGCCAGTCCCATGCCCACGTTGGTCCGCACACCATATTCAAACGGGATGGTGATGCCCCGCTCGGCAATGGACTCCTTTAACAGCGAATCCAGCAAGGTCCGGTTGATGCGGCTCTCGATGGGGCGATTGGCAAACAGCAAATCCCGCACCACGCCCTTGACCATCTCCGATTGCTGTTCCACTTTCTGCAAGCCCACTGTAGAACCGGAAGCCGCCACGATCGGAGCCGGTGGCACCGGAACCTTCCGTTTGGGTCGCAGTTTGCGAACAATCTGTTCTTTTTTCAGCGGTTTTTGCACTACCAACACGCTGTCTGGCTGGGCATACATCAACCGCAACTGGCGTTCAAATACCTGATCGACCAGCGTATTGAAATGCCGTTGCTGTTGCAGCTGCAAATCCCAGAGCTCGTCGGGCCCCAGGGCATCCTGCTGCCGAACCAGGTCTTCAAAATGCCGCTGCTGAACTTCCGATAACTTCTGAACATCCGATTGAAAGGCGTCTGATGGCGAAACCTGCGTTTGCTGCCAGACTTTTACCGGAACCGTGCCATTTGTGCTTTCCGGTGCAGACACCACCGGTTTAGTTTCGTTCGGCGGGTTGGCCGCATAGGATTCCGGGCGGTTTCTTTTCGAAAACCGGCTGGCGGCTTTGGCCAGTTGGTCGCGGTTGTTCAGGGATTGTGCCGCAACCGTGGGCCGCGAGATGGCGATGAGCTGCCGTTGCTGCTGCTGCTGGTTCATGCGCTGGCGGGCCAGATACAGAATTTCCTTCCGTTCCAGCGTCCGCACCACTTCCTGCAACCCGTCGGTCACTTTATAATCAAACTGTTCTTTCTGCAACGACAGCGCATTGTCGATCCAGTAGAGTTGCAGCGAAATCAGGCCCAGCAAACCTACGGTCATCAACACGGCAATCCAGCGTATGCGTTGTTTTGTCATTTTTTATTCCTCCTGTGCAACATTTTCGGTTTCCCTCGCATCTATTGATTGGTTAACCCACCTAAAATTACGAAACCCCCGGGCCACGGGCGAAACCGGCCCTGTTGTTTTAACAAACTTTAACAGCGAAACAATTCGATTTGACCTAGGTTTGCCCTGTGTTCTGACCGTAAAAACGAATAACGTACCATGCGAATTCCATCTGTTATCCGCTACCGCTCCATCTTGGCTGCTTTGCTGGTTTGCGCCTGTTCGGCCACGGTGCTGGCCCAATCCGACCCGAAAACGGATGCTGATAAAAACAGCGTCAACGTAAAAATTATCGAACGTACCAACGCCGGTGAAGTCCGCGAACTGGAACGTACCTACCGCCTGGACGGCCTGAAAGACGATGAGCGGGATGCGCTGGTCAACCGGCTGGTCGATTCGATCCGAACCAAACGGGGCAATAGCAAAGGACAGATCACCATTGTGATTGATGACAACAGCGATTCACAGCATCATCAAAACCGTAATTCCGACCGGATTACGAACCGGGCGCAACGCGAACGCGATCTTACGGCCCGACGGCCCAATCGCGTCACCAGCCCGAATTCGTCCCACGGACCGAGTGAATTCCGGTATTATAAGGATGGAAAACTACAAAACCGGTATCGCTTCGATTCCGACTCGCTGGTCGATCGGCTGAAGCGGTTTGAATTCCGGTGGCCGGAAAATTTCGCGGAACGCATGGAAGACTCGTTCCGCAGTTGGAGCTGGTCGCTCGACGATGATGTGAAAGCCCCCACCATTCGCAATTTGCAGGTGTTTCCCAACAATCCGGAAACCAACCAGTTGAACGTTCGTTTCACGGCCCCGTCGAAGGGTGACATCCGCATCCGGGTGACAACGGCCGATGGCAAAGAAGTAGCGAAGAAAGACGTGAAAGACTTCTCGGGAAGCTATTCCGGACAGATCGATGTCGACAAAAAAGCGAAAGGCGTTTTCTTTGTCAACGTCACCCAAAATGATGACGGGGCGGTGAAGCGGATTGTCATTCCCTGATTTCACCCCACGGATCAGGTGATTTGTCGGACGCTGGCAAAGTTTCGTCCTTTCTTTCAGGGGGTTGATCGGTTGTTTTGAACAGTTCACCTATTTTTACTGGAAAGATTGGAAAAAGACCGACTACCTTTGCGTTACCTTTTAGGAGGACACACGTCTCAAAGTAAATTAGTTGCAGGAGGTTTGGCAGGTCAATACCGTTCATCAAGAAATAGTACCGTTTACGAATTATTTTAGAAAAACAAGGTACTATGTATTGCAAGGTACAATAGAAAACCCATATCTTTGTAAAGAACTTAACAAGGGGCAAGCCCGTGAAGAGTATGAAAACTTTGGTAATTTTTTTCCTGTTGATTGGTGCCAGTCTGAATGCTTCAGCCATGGGTCATCCGCACAACCTGTTCTCTGCTCACCGCAAGGCGAAGCAGTACAAGCCGGTTGTCTGCAAAACGACAACGGTTACCGATACCGATAAGCGTACCTTCACAAATTGCGTCAAGGTGGCCGCCCCTTCGGTTCTACAAACGTGGGTTACGATACGCAAGAAATTTCTTTAGGCCAGCATAGAATACCTTCCTCAAGGGTAGCGGTGCCACGACTTCGGGTCGTGGCACCGCTTTTTTTTGTGGCACAGGAATTGCCGGTTAAACTGTCGTCGTTAACGGACAAAATCGCTCCTGCCGCCCGGGAATCGCACCATTTCCGGCAAAAATATTTTCCTAAAAACCGTCGTTTTATGAATAAATAGGCGGGGGATTACGCGTTTTTATTAGGCATCTTTTCGTTAATTACTTAACTTTATCGTTTGAATGGAATAAACTGTACAACCTGACGTAACTGTATTTCTTAACCAAAATGCGTACTAAAGTTGTCTCTCGGGTAGTGTTGGCTTTGTTGTTGGCCGGTTTTTTGACAGCTTTTGGATGGGACCGTTCCGGATCGACCCGGCCTGTGTGGCACGGATCAGGCTGGCGGTATGCCTTCTCATCCACGGATCTGCTGGCTTCTTTTTCAAAGAAAGCCCCGGTACGCGTAGCGAAAGCCGAGGTATGGCGTCATAAAATCCATGCGCATCCGGTGGAGGTGTGGGGTTCTGCCCCGCAGCAAACGCGGTGGGTCGACAGTGTGTTCCGGAACATGACCCAGGAGCAGAAAATCGGGCAGTTCTTCATGGTAGCGACGTTCTCAAACCGGGACGAAGCGCATTATCAATACATCGAAACATTGGTCCGTCACTATAACATTGGCGGGCTGATTTTCTTTCAGGGCGGTCCCCACCGCCAGGCGGTTTTGACCAACCGCTATCAGTCAGCCGCCAACATCCCGCTTCTCATCGGTATCGACGGTGAATGGGGCCTGGGCATGCGGCTCGACAGCACCATGGATTTCCCGAAGCAAATGACGCTGGGGGCAATTTATGATACGTCGGTAATCTACCGCATGGGCGCCGAAATTGGCCGCCAGTGCAAGCGCCTGGGCATTCACATCAACTTCGCTCCCGTTTCCGACATCAACAGCAACCCTTCCAATCCGGTTATTGGAAACCGCTCGTTCGGCGAATCGCGGGAAAATGTCGCCCTGAAAGCATCAGCGTATATGAAAGGGTTGCAACATACCCGCGTGATTGCTACCGCCAAACATTTCCCCGGCCACGGCGACGCCAGCAGCGACTCCCACCTCACGCTTCCGACCATTAACCGCTCCGTTACGCAATTAAATGACATTGATCTGTATCCGTTCCGCAAACTGATTGCGGATAGTCTGATGGGCGTTGTAACGGGCCACCTGCACGTTCCGGTGGTTGATAACACCCCCCGGCTGGCGGCTACCTTATCCGAAAAAATTGTTACCGACCTCTTGAAGAAGGAGTTGGGCTTTCGAGGACTGGTCTTTACCGACGCGCTAAACATGGGCGGTATCGGCAAACTGCCCGCCGAAGAAATCAACCTGCGGGCATTGATGGCGGGGAATGACGTGTTACTCTACCCCGAAAATGTCCCCGACGCCGTTCACCGCATTGCCGAAGCCGTCGAAAAAGGGCGGATTTCGCAGGATTTGATTGACGAAAAGGTTAAGAAAATTCTGCGAGCCAAATACTGGACGGGTTTGAACAAATACCAGCCCATCCAACTCGAAAACCTCAGCCGCGACCTGAATTCGTCGGAGGCCCAGTTGCTCAAACAGGAGCTGTGCGAACAAGCCGTTACGCTGGTTAAAAATACGAATAACGTCCTGCCGGTTCATTCACTCGATACGGTGCGGATGGCGTCGATCTCGATCGGTACCGACTATGGCAACGCGTTCCAGAAAATGCTGGGACGGTATGCCCCTTTCAAGCAGATTACCTACGGCGAAAAACCGTCGGGCGATCACAATGTCGAGGAAATGCTGACCCAGGTGGGCGATGCCAATCTGGTGGTAGTCAGTTTCCACCGGATGAGTCCGTCGGCCAAGTGGAACTACGGCGTCACCAACGCATCCCTGAATCTGATTAGCCGGTTGAAGCAAAAAGGCGTTCGGGTGGTGGTATGCGCTTTTGGGCCAGCCTATGCCCTTCGCCCGTTCATCGGTACGGAAGCCGATGCGGTTTTGTGTGCGTACGAAGACGGCGAAGAAATGCAGCGCGTAGTTCCCCAGATCATTTTTGGGGCAGTTCCGGCCAAAGGTGTGATGCCGGTCACCATCGGCGAATGGCGCATCGGCAACGGTTTGCTGACCGCACCCAGCCAACGGCTGGCCTACAGCCTGCCCGAAAGTGTCGGCATGCGTTCCGGGCAATTGCGGCACATTGAAACCGTCGTTCAGAAAGCCATCCGCGACCGGGCCTTCCCCGGCTGTCAGGTGCTTGTAGCGCGCAAAGGCAAGGTGGTTTTTGATAAAAGCTTCGGTACGCTGGCCTACAACAATGCCGAGCGCGTAACCGACGAAACCTTATACGATCTGGCTTCGCTCACGAAGGTACTGGCGACCCTCCAGGCGGTGATGCTGCTGAATGAGCGCGGAGCCATCGACCTGAACCAGAAAGTGGCGTATTATCTGCCCGAATTTCAGAACAACAGCAAACGCAACATGACCGTCAGCGACGTGTTGCTGCACCAAACCGGTTTGCCAGCGGGTTTGTCGCGGGCCATCGAACGGTCGAAGGCACCGGGCATGTCGAGTTTCCGCTCTACCCGCGACACGCTCTATTCGCTGCAGGTGGGTCCGAACCTGTTTGCGCCCCCCGCCCTGCGCGATTCGATCTGGCAATGGATTGTTCGAACCCCCCTGACCAACCGCGTCGATGAAAGCGGGCGTTACAATTATCTTTACAGTGATTTGAGTTTTGTGATCCTGCAAAAGCTGGTCGAGCGGGTTACCCAACAACCGCTGGATGGTTTTCTGGATTTAAACCTATACAAACCCCTGGGCATTTCAACGCTCTGTTTCAATCCGCTCCAGTGCCACCCGAATTGCCGGATTGCGCCCACCGAGCAGGATACGTATTTCCGCAACTCCCTGCTGCAAGGCACGGTTCACGACCAACTCGCGGCTTTGCAGGGCGGTTTGTCGGGCCATGCCGGGCTCTTTGGCGATGCCAACGATATTGCCAAAATCCTGCAAATGAACCTGCAAAGAGGCAATTACGGCGGAAAGCGGTTTTTGATGCCCGGCACCGTACCGCTTTTTGTCAAAACGCAAAGCGATCGCAGCCACCGCGTGCTGGGCTGGGACAAGCCCGAAGTCGATGGCAACAGTGTGTATCATGCCACGCAGGTGTCGCCCCGCTCTTTTGGCCATACGGGCTTTACCGGAAATGTGGTCTGGGTAGATCCGGACTACGACCTTGTCTTCATTTTTCTATCCAATCGCGTCAACCCCAGCGCAGGCAATACCCTGATCAATACCCAAAAAATTCGCCGACAAATTCACGAGATTATTTATCAGTCGATGTAATTTGCTGGGGGTTGTGACCAGATGGCAATCAGAGTCTTTGCCTGAATAGCGATCTTGTCTGGAAAATCTTCTATTTTTGAAGTATTATATCCTCTTTATCTGCACTTATGAAAAAAAATATACTTCTTAAAGCATATTGGATGTTGGTTGTGGTGATTGGCGGCTTTACTACACTTCATGCCCAAACCATTACAACGGGGACGATTAGCCCAACTTCAATTTGCCCAGGCTCTCAGGTAGACGTCGCTTTTACGCGCACGGGTACTTTTGCTGCCAATATCGGTTTTAAGGTCCAACTATCAACTGGGGGTGAATACAGTGAAATTCCGACCGCTGGAACTACTTCACCTTTAAAAGCCACTATACCATCTGCTACACCCGCAGGCACGACCTACAAAATGCGGGTTGTTGCTGTAAATACCACCACAAACTCAGTAACTGTCACGGGAACACCGAGTGCGACGGCGTTTGCGGTGAAAAGCAAACCGGCTCCACCAACCGGCGATGCAGTTCAATATGAGTGCCAGAGAGTAGCTGGAACAATTGATGTGACATTTGATTTTTTTGTTAAAGGGGAGCCTAATGCTAAAATAAAAGTTTACGATGAGAGCGGGAATGAGATAGGTATTGAGTCTTCTACTATGAATGGAAACACTTATTCAATAAGTGTACCTGGCAATTCGGGTTCAGGACCTGTTCCCACATACGAAAAAAAATATAGCATAACACAAATTGTAGGTGACTGCGAAAGTGACAAATTTCCAATTACACTTGTAGTAAGATCTAGATACAGTACAGGCCCAAGCCCAACTAATTCTACTAATACTGCACCTTACATTGGTTCGTTACAATACTGCCAAGGCGATTCTGCACTTCCTCTCAATATCAATGGCCATAGTTCCCCTCCAGCCGGTTTCAAAGTTGGCTATTCCATTGAAGGTGTAGCAAATAGTGACACATTTATTCCTCCAGTACCTAATACCAAAGTGTCAGGTACTACAACTTATTTGCTGTATTACGCACCTATAAATCCTGATGCTGGGTGTCGTAGTTCACCAACTTATGATTCTCGCTTAGTTGTCACGGTCAGCCCTCGTCCCGCAAAGCCTGTAGTTGCAAATACCGCCGTTACCTATTGCCAAAATCAAACGGCTACAGCATTAACCGCAACCGGACAAAACCTCAAGTGGTACAATGCAGCAACGGGTGGTAATGTAGTTCCCAGTACCCCAGATACAAAAACAGCGGGGACATTCAAATATTACGTCAGCCAGACGACAACTGGCTGCGAAAGTGAGCGGACAGAGATTACGGTAGAAGTAAAACCAACCGCACCCGCTCCCACGGTTGCACCCGTCAATTATTGCGCCGGAGGTCAGGCCGTTCCTCTTACAGCCATTGCCACTAGTGGAGGAACCCTTCAATGGTACGGTTTGGATGGCAGCAAACTGGCCGCACCGCCAACACCGGTTACCACTGCAACCGGCGTTACGTCATACTCCGTCAGCCAGACCGTTGGTACCAGTTGCGAAAGCCCAAAGGCAATCATTCTGGTCACTGTTAACCAAATACCTTCAGCCCCTACTGCCACCACTGCTGTCGCTTACTGCCAAAACGCACAAGCTATTGCCTTGAATGCTACGGGTCAGAATCTAAAATGGTATGAGGTTTCCACAGCAGGCACAAGCGCAGCTTCCATCACACCAGACACAAAAGTAACCGGCACAAAAACCTATTATGTTAGTCAAACAGTCAATGGCTGTGAAGGCCCAAGAACAGCCATTATTGTGAACGTGAATCCATTGCCCGCCCCTCCAACTGGTACACAAACAACTTTATCATACTGTCAGGGCGAAAACATTCCTGTTTTATCGGCTACGGCTGTCACTGGTGGAACGCTGCTTTGGAGCGGTCCTGGTGTTACAAACGCAACCGTAGCTCCTAAGCCGAGTTCTACATCGGCGGGCACCTTCGAATATACAGTCAGTCAGCGAATAAATGGTTGTGAAAGTGAGCCTGTAAAAATCACGATTACCGTTAAATCCAAACCCGAGCTTCCTGGCACCAAAGCGGTAATCGCGTGTTTAAACACACCGGTTTCACCATTGGATCAGAATGTAACGAAAGATCCTACGGCCACCCTTACCTGGTATACGTCCACAACCGGTGTATCAGGTGTAACAGCCGTACCGACTCCACCCACCAGCAGCACCGGTACAATTAGTTATTACATCACTCAAACCGTCAATGGCTGTACAAGTGACCGTGCAAAATTAGATTTTACGGTTAATCCTTTGCCAGGAAAACCGACCATAACGCCTGTGGGTCCATACTGTCAGGGCGAGAGTGCTCCCGCTTTAAAAGCGGTCGGTACGGCCATCAAGTGGTACGATTCAAAAGGCGCAGTGAATACCGCACCCACCCCATCGACAGATCAACCCGGAACACAAATCTACTTAGCTTCGCAAACCGTAAACACCTGTGAAGGCCCCCGAGATTCAGTTGTGATTACGGTAAAGAGAAAACCGGGTAAGCCTGGTGTAACCAACCCCGCCGTTGAGTTTTGCCAAAATACGAAAGCTCCCGAATTATCCGCAACGCCAGAAGCCAGCGCCAAGCTAAACTGGTTCAATTTTAATGGAGCGTCTTCTGCTACTATACCAGTGATCCCGAATTCAAATGCCACGAGTTATACTTTTCGTGTTAGCCAGACGCTGGATGGATGCACCAGTGATCAAACAGAAATCAAAGTAACTGTCAACCCGACGCCGGTGGCTCCTACAGTGACGATTGATCGGCCAGTAGTATGCCAGAAAGAGGCTGCCGTTCCTCTAAAAGCAAATGGGGAAGGCCTTAAATGGTATGCTAGTGACTCGACCACAGTCGTGCCTAATGCGACTCAAAGTACCGATAATGCTGGCACCTTCGTTTATTTTGTCAGCCAAACGCTTAAAGCCTGCGAAGGCCCAAAAACTAAAACGCAGATTCGCGTCAAACCGCTTCCTGGTGCACCGACCATTGCAACGAATAAAGAGGTCTGTCAGGATGCCCCGATAGAAACCTTACAAGCAGGTGGCCAGAACATCAAGTGGTTCGATATAGATAACAACCCTCTTGGAGATGCGCCAAAACCATCAACTAACGTTGAACAAGGAGTTACGTATATCTATAAGACCACCCAAACAGTAGATGGTTGCGAAAGCGACAAACTAACCGTCAATTATAAAGTCAACGTCACGCCCAAACCAACGGTCGTGACGCCGGTTATTTACTGCCAGAACGCCACTGCCAAACCGCTGGAAGCGACGGGAACGAATCTGAAGTGGATCAATCCTTACGGCGGAGAAACCACCACCACACCGGTTCCTCCGACCACCAATATTTCGACCAAACCCGAAGGTGACTCCTATTTTGTGACGCAAACCGGTGCCAATGGCTGCGAAAGCCGGAAGTCCGAAATCAAACTGATTGTCAACGCCCCACCCACCGCCAAAATTGAAGGCACGACGACGGTCAACCTGGGCAATACGGTCCCGGTGACAATCTCATTCACCAGCGTTCCGCCGTTTAGCTATACGCTGTCGGACGGCACCAGCGGCACATCGACAACCATGCAAAAGGAAATCACTCTGTTGCCGACGAGTAAAACCACCATCTACCGGGTCACCAACATCACCAATTCCTGCGGAGCCGGAACGCCTGTCGGAACGTTTACGGTCAACGCCGTCGTCCCGACCGTTACGACCAGCCCGTTGTCGGTCACCACCATATGTGTCGGTACGCAAATTCAGGTTCCTTTCACCGCTGTCGGTCCATTTACCGCCGGGAATACATTCCGGGTCGAGATGGCCCCCGTTGCGGATACGGCTTTTATCAACAAAACGGAGATTCTGACCGGAGCCCTGCAAAGCCCGATTACGGCCCCCATTCCGACCACACTGGCGCAGGGCTTGTACCGGATTCGAGTTACGGCGACCAACCCGCAGGTGCCGGTGCCGGGCAGTAGCAGTCCAACCATTCTGAACATCCGCGCCCTGCCAACCGTTACGCTGACGGGCTCGAAAGACATTTATGACAACGAAGGCACCCCGCTTTCCTTTGCCCTGACGGGCGACGGTCCCTGGACCTTTGCGTATTCCGACAGCCTGAAAACGACCCAAATTACAACCAGCACCAACCCGCATCTGATTACGGTAACGCCGGTCAAATCGACGACGTACAAAGCGGTTTCAGTATCGAACGGTTGTGGCAATGGTACGGCGACGGGAACGGCCATTGTGCGGGTGCTGCCCGTGCTGGGTCTGGAGCCGGACCCGCTCATCACCGACGTCAAGGTGTTCCCGGTTCCGACCGAAACCATCCTGACCATCGACATCGACCTGCCCCTGCAAAAAGACCCCGCGAAACTTCAGTTGTCCGACGAAACCGGCCGCGTTTCCAAACAACTCACGACCCGGCAACGCCAAACCAAACTGGATTTGAGCCAGCAGGCGGCCGGCACCTATTTCCTGCAAATCCAGATTGGCAACCGGACCACGGTTCGGAAAATTATGAAACAGTAACTTTTGGTCAGGCTACCTCCGTAGCCTGACCAGAAACGTTCCGGCGGATGTTCAACGACGCGTATTTCATGGGAATGGCCCTTCAACAGGCGGAATACGCCTTTGAAGAAGGCGAAATTCCCGTCGGGGCCGTCGTCGTGTGCCGAAACCGGGTTATTGCCAAGGCCTATAACCAGACCGAACGGCTGACCGACGTAACGGCCCACGCCGAACTGCTCGCCCTGACGTCGGCCGAACAATTTCTGGGTTCTAAATACCTGACCGATTGCATCTTGTATGTAACCCTGGAACCATGTCCGATGTGTGCAGGGGCGTTGTTCTGGGCGCAAATCGGGCGCATCGTTATTGGCGCTCCCGATCCCAAAAGAGGATATTCAAACGTAAAACCGTCACTGCTTCACCCCAAAACCCGGCTTACAACGGGCATTTTGGCCGACGAAAGTATGCACTTGCTGAGTAACTTTTTTCGAGGCTTACGAACATAAATGAAAAAGTCGCTGTTATCGCGTTTGACAACTTTCATGTATGTCTAACCTTATAACAAATCATAATATGGCTTTTGAATTAGCTCCCCTGCCTTATCCGAGCAATGCGCTGGAACCCAACATCGACCAACAGACGATGGAAATTCACCACGGCAAGCACCACAATGCGTATGTGACCAACCTCAACAATGCGGTGAAAGGCACCGAATTGGAAGGCAAGTCGATCGAAGAACTGGTCGCCGATATCAGCAAATATCCGGTGGCAGTTCGGAATAATGGTGGAGGCCATTGGAATCATACGTTTTTCTGGGGCATTCTGTCGCCCGACGGCGGTGGTGAACCTACCGGCAAACTGGCCGAGGCCATTACGCAGAAATTCGGTTCATTTGATGCGTTCAAAGAAGAATTTACCAAAGCCGCAACCACGCGTTTCGGTTCAGGATGGGCGTGGCTGATCGTTACGGCCGACGGTGAACTGGCCGTGACGTCAACCCCGAATCAGGATAACCCGCTGATGGACATCGCCGAAGTAAAAGGCACGCCCATCCTCGGTCTGGACGTTTGGGAGCATGCCTATTACCTGAAATACCAGAACAAACGTCCCGACTACATTGCCGCCTGGTGGAACCTTGTCGACTGGAAAGGTGCCGACGACCGGTATACGAAAGCGGTTTAATAAAAAACAATGAATGGTGAATGATGGCCGATGGATCGCGTTTGCGAATAAATTTTCATCGCTCATCATTCTTCATTCATCATTTTTTATTACTTTTGCGTCATAATACGGAGGATGTAGCTCAGTTGGTTAGAGCGCCAGATTGTGGTTCTGGAGGTCGCGGGTTCGAGACCCGTCTTTCTCCCTCCTGATGGCCCTGTTTTTGACAGGGCCTTTTTTACGCCTTTTCGCTTCGTTTTTTGACCCTTTCACCCAGCAACTCCGTCATGCCCGATCGATTTTACCGCCCCGTGCTGACGCTCCTCATCCTGGCCTATACCGCAGGCGTCATCGGGTTGCAAACACCCTCGCTGGCTCCGCTCTTCCGCAGCCTCGTGCCGTATAACCTGCTGGGCTCCCTCCTGCTGTTGCTGGCGTTTCATACCGACTGGAAACCGTCTTTCCGGTTTTACT
This sequence comes from Larkinella sp. C7, assembly GCF_006149005.1. GTDB lineage: Bacteria > Bacteroidota > Bacteroidia > Cytophagales > Spirosomataceae > Larkinella. Next base: position 25,301 of record NZ_VBSL01000025.1, read on the forward strand.
GCATTCTGGCCATTTTGTGGGGTTTTCTGATTGAAGTTCTGGGCGTGCATACCGGTTTTGTGTTCGGCAATTACGTCTACGGCGAAACCCTCGGCTGGAAGCTCTGGGACGTTCCTGTTGTGATTGGCATTAACTGGCTGATGCTGACCTATTGCTGCGGGGTCATTTGCGATGCCTTGCCACTCCGGGTGTACTTGAAAACGATCGTGGCAGCCTCGCTGATGGTATTGCTCGACCTCCTGATTGAGCCGGTTGCCATCCGTCTCGATTTCTGGAACTGGTTCGAAGCCGATGTCCCGATCCGAAATTACCTGGGCTGGTGGATCGTGTCGCTGATCATACTTGGCATCTGGTACGGTCTGCCCTTTCGCAAAGAAAACCGCCTGGCGCTGCCCTTGCTGATTCTTCAGTTTCTGTTTTTTGCCGCCATGAATCTGGTATTCTTCCTGACTAAACCATAAACATTTTTAGTCCCAGACGGTTATACAAGATTGATTGGCGTTTATTCCATATCCGATTATTACAATTTTTAGCCACCTGACATTGTAATATATTAACAATCTTTGGTATCTTGTCCCTGGTTTTATAGGGTTTAATTTGATTGAATTGCACATAATGACGCTTATACGTCGCTTGTTTTTCAAATCAAATGGCTTAGGTCAACTATAATTTGTACAATTCCCATGAGTAATTACTCGATCAAGGATCTGGAGCAGCTTTCCGGAATCAAAGCCCACACGCTTCGGATCTGGGAACAACGCTATAATATCATTTCGCCCAAACGGACGGACACCAACATCCGCACTTATGATGACCTGGATTTGAAACTGGTCCTCAATATTTCGCTCCTGAAAGACCACGGTTTTAAAATCTCCGAGATTTCTAAAATGTCGCTGAGCGAAATGACCAGCGAGGTGATGACGATTTCGGATCGGAAGCTCAATTACCCGGATCAGATTCATGCCCTGACCATTTCGATGATCGATCTGGATGAAGATCGGTTTGAGAAAATAATCAGTACCAACATTCTCCAGTTTGGCTTCGAAAACACGATGATCCACATCATCTATCCTTTCCTCAGCCGGATCGGTACGCTCTGGGTAACGGGTTCTATCGGCCCGGCGCAGGAGCATTTCATGTCGAATTTGATTCGCCAGAAAATCATCGTTGCCATCGACGGTCAGGTGAACAAACAACGGCCGGCGGCTAAAAAATACCTGCTTTTCTTACCGGAAGGCGAGTTACACGAAATCGGGTTGCTGTTTGCCAATTATGTGATCCGGGCGCGGAACAACAAAGTGGTCTATCTGGGCCAGAGCCTGCCGTTCAGGGAGTTGGAGTTTGCCTACAATCTGCATAAACCGGACTATATTTTTGCGTCCATTACGTCGTCGCCCAGCAACCACGAGGTGCAGCCGTATGTCGATAAATTAGCCAACGCTTTCCCCGACGCTCACCTGCTGTTTACGGGGTATCAGGTGGTTGGCCAGGATATTCGCACCCCGCCCAACACCACGATCGTCAACAATGCAGAAGATTTGATTCGCATCGCCAGCACCTGAAAAAGCAGACAGCCCTGACAGGACGGTCTGCCGGTATTTCCCGCCGGACTTTTAGCGATTCATCAGCTCATCGAACGTCAGCGAAACGTAGTACATGCCGCCCACACTTGGATTGCCCCAAGCCTGGGTATACAATTTGCCCAGCACATTCGTACCGCCCACTTTCAGAACCGACCTGATCCCCGGAATGCGTTTGCTCACCTGTGCATCGAGCGAACCGAAAGCGGGAATCACGGTTTGCCGGAGCAGCGTCGCTTCAGGATTGGCAAAACTCGATTCCCACAGAAACGAATCCTGGTGCCGGAAAACAACGTTGAAACCAAAACCGCTGTTGCGAATGTTGCGGTTGCTCACCGACAGATTGTACCGGTATTTGGGCGAATTAAAGAAGGTCACAAAGCCGGTCGGCAGTTTGTCACGGTCCGCCAGCGCATTGTAGGCCACATTGCCTCCAACGACGAAATTGCCGGGCAACAAATAATCGGCACTGACGGCCCAGCCGTGATTTTTCACCTGCACCGGCGCATTGACATAAAAACCGTAGGTGGTCCGCGTGGTGCTGCTCAGAAGCTGAAGCAGCGAAGCCGGGTTGTCGACTGTCGCCGGTTGGGTACCCTGAATGGTAGCCTGAACCCCTTCAAAATTCAGGAAGCGGTTGTAATAATAATAGGCATCAATGAATAACTTATTCTTGACAAGCGCCTTATAACCAATCTCATAGGTTTCCACCCGCTCCGGATCCCACTGGGCGTCCTGGTAGCGTTGCAGCAATTGAGACGCCTGCGGCAAGGCTATCCCTTTTTGAAGCGCATCGCCAAAGGCCCGAACCGACTCCAGCGTATAGGCCGGATTGGTTCCAAAATTATACTTGTCTCTGAACTGCTTCAACCCGCCAATCAAGTGGCTTGTGGGCGTATTCAGGTCGATGTACTGGGACTGCGTTGTCGGAATCCGGAAACCGCGCTGAAACGACGCCCGGATGTTGTGGGACTTTGCCAGCGTCAAAACCGCCGACAACCGGGGGCTAAACTGCCCCTTAAAATTGCTGTTTTTATCGTACCGAACCGAGCCCGTCAGCTTCAGGATTTCAGCCACGGTTTTGGAAGCCTGCGCGTAGCCGCCAAACTCATTGATTCGATACTCGTTATTGTTTTCGTCGAGCGCAAAAATGGTTCCGCTGGAATTCAGGGCGTATTGGCGGTAATTGCCACCCACCAGAATTTCGACCGTTTTCGGATCGATCAGCTTGGTGAAATTGTACATAAACTCCCCGTGGTAGAGGTTCGTTTTGTCCATAAATTTCGCCCCGAGGTTAGGCAGTGAGCCAGGCAGCGGTCGGCCCGTCACTGTCGTCAAAGCCTGATTGAATGGTTCCGTCCCCGGCAAAAACCGCCCCTGGTCGGCGGTGGTGCGGGCGGTGGTATGCAAGGTGCCGGAAACCGCATTCACGGCGTTGAGCGCCGTCTGGTAGGCCGTGGCCGGATTGGTGGCCAGCGCCTGCTGGAGCGCCGTACTGAAGGTTTGCAAAGCGCCACCGGCGTAGGCAAAGGCATATTGCGGGAACCACGATCCCACTAAATTGCTTTGGTCCAGGCTGGGCTTCCAGGCTTCGTTGATGCCCTGCCCCAAAATCCCGATGGCAAACGAATCGCCGGAACGTTCCTGGGTGGTGTAGCCCCGAATGAAAAAGTTGGACCCGCGCAGTTCGGCTTTATACTGACCAATGCTGAAGCCTTTAATATAGTAGCGGTCCTGACCGGTATAGGCGGTTGTCCCGCTTCCCCAGTTGCCTTGCAAAATAGCCTCCAGATTGTCGTTGATGCGGTAATGCAATGCGCCATTAAACTTCAGGCTGCTGACTTTGTAGTTGATCAGATCGCCTTCGTTGTAGCCCGTCCGCGAAACCGTCACGTTGGGCAACAACACATCGTTGACGATCTGTGTAGCCGGTATTTTTGTGGCCGCCGAAAGTTGGTTGACTCCCCCGATGATGCGGGCCAGATCCGGTGAAATCAGGGCAATCTGGGCGACGGGAAGCGGTAAAAGCTGCGCCACCGTGCTTTGAAAAGCATTCAGATTGGCACTGGCGTCGCCGTAAACGTTGATGCCGTCGTAACCCAGATTGTTCTGGCGATTGCCATTGTCCAACGTAAAACCGTTCGCAAAACCCTGATCGCGGGTGTCGGTAGCCTGCCAGTCGGTTGCGCTGATGTAGGAAGCACTGAGCTTGAAAGCCAGCCGGTTGTTGAATGCTTTGGCGTAGCGAATGCCCGCGTCGTAGAAAGGCGTAGTGGCCGTACTGCGGTTGCTGGCCGACATAATACCGGTTTTGGCATACGCGCTCAAGCCCTGGTACTGAAACGGATTTTTGCTCGTCATCAGCAGCAACCCGTTGATCGCGTTCGGACCGTAGAGTGCCGAAGCCGCGCCGGGCAGCAGTTCAACGCTTTCGACGTCCAGTTCTGACATTCCGGCAATGTTGCCGACCGAAAAGTTCAGCCCCGGCGCCTGGTTGTCCATGCCGTCGACCAACTGCACCACCCGCGTGTTGCCGTTGGCACTAAACCCCCGCACGTTCACCGACCGGAACATCAAACTCTGGGTGCTCATGTCGACGCCTTTCAGGTTGAGCAGGGCATCGTAGAAGGTGGCGGCTGGTGCCGACTGAATGGCCCGAATGTCCATTTTTTCGACCGAAACCGGCGATTGCATCACACTTTCTTCTACCCGCGACGCCGACACAATTACCTCCTGCCCCAGCATCACCTGCTCGCTAAGTTCGATTTTCAAATCCGACTGGTTGCCAACGGCGATCTCCCGGGTCTGAAAACCCACTGATGAAACCACTACGGTTAAGGGTCCCGAAGCTGAGGTCGTTAAGGCAAATTGCCCTTTGGCATCGGTAACTGTACCCGCCACCGTTCCCTTTACGGTGATGCTAACCCCAATCAGGGGTATTTTGGTGTTGCTCTCGGTTACCGTACCTGAAATTTTTGTTTGCGCAAAACAACTTATGGTTATCAAGAGACAGAATCCAATAGACAAGGCAAGTCGGGTAGTACTTTTTTTCATAAGCGGCCAGTTAAACAAGGGTTCATACGTTCCGGAAAGTGGAACGGGAGAAAATTACAATAAATGCTAAAAATTAGCACAGACCCGTGATTAAATTGTTGAATTATTATTCAAGTAATTGACTATCAAACGACTAAGAAAACACATTCTTATGTGTGTAAGCCCTATTTACCCTGAAAACCAGACTGATCCGTATACGTTCACCACTGATTTTACCCGTGGCCCACCCTGCAGTGTTCATTTAACAAAATCATGACTTCCCTCCGACGGCATTAATTTTGCGATTACGTATATTTGTCCGATAATTCGATTTGGTGTTTCGATAAGAAAGTCCCGTCTTAACTAACTTTTTAACGCATTCCTTGTAGTTTAGGAACCCCTTCTTCAATTTAGGGGGTTAATCCCATACACAGAATTCTTCACTATGAACCATACCTATGTCGTTATCATGGCTGGCGGAGTCGGAACCCGCTTCTGGCCGTTTAGTCGTACCAACAACCCCAAGCAATTTCACGACGTTCTTGGAACCGGAAAGTCGCTCCTCCAGCAAACCGCCGACCGCTTCGAAGGAATCTGCCCGAAAGAGCATATTTATATTGTGACCAGCGCCGAATACCAGCAACTGGTGAAAGAACAACTCCCGTATCTCAGCGACGATCAGATCCTGTGTGAACCCGTCCGCCGGAATACCGCTCCCTGTATTGCCTACGCAGCCTATAAAATTGCCCAGCAGGACCCCGAAGCCAACATGGTCGTTGCGCCGGCCGACCATATTATTCTGAAAGAAGAGGAGTTCCGCGACACGATCCGGATTGCGCTGGCAGCCACGGCCACCCAGGATATTCTGGTTACGCTCGGCATCCAGCCCAGCCGCCCCGACACCGGTTATGGCTACATCCAGTATATCCCGGACTCGGACAATCAAGGCAGTAAAAAGGTGAAGACGTTCACCGAAAAACCGCATCTGGAGCTGGCCAAACAGTTTGTGGAAAGTGGCGAATTTGTCTGGAATGCCGGTATTTTTGTCTGGAACGTACAGGCCGTTCGCAAGGCATTTGAGAGTTACATGCCCGAAACGGCGGAGATTTTTGCCGAGGGCGACGAGTGGTATTTCACCGAAAAGGAGCATTCGTTTATCAACAAAGCGTACTCTCTATGCAAAAACATCTCCATCGACAACGGTATTATGGAAAAAGCCGGCAACGTTTATGTCGTGCTGAGTGATTTTGGCTGGTCGGATTTGGGAACGTGGAAGTCGCTGTATGAAGTATCCGAAAAAGACGAGAATGAAAACGTCACGGATGGCACCCACATGCTCTACAATACCAACAACAGCATCATCAAAACACCGAAGGGCAAGCTGGTCGTTATCAGCGGCCTGGAAGGCTACATCGTCGCTGAATTCGACGGTGTTCTGATGATCTGCCCCAAAGATGAAGAACAAAAAGTGAAAGAGTTCGTGGCCGATGCCAAGAATCACGGAATACACTTTGTGTAGTTGAAAGAGAATAAATATCGAATACTGAAAAAGCAAAATATCGAATACTGAATAGTAAATAACGAATGTTGAAGTAAGTGATCTGGCTTTCAATATTCGTTATTTACTATTCAGTGTTCGATATTTTGCTTTTTAAAAGTGTTTCCACCCCTGCGCCTTGATCTGCGTATATTGCCCGGCTTTGGTGGCCAGCAAAATCGACTCCGGTTTGTCGGTGAGGTAACCGATGGGCGTGATGCGGGCGTGGTTTTTTAGTTTCTCGAACTCCTGCGGACGGATCGTAAACAGCAGTTCGTAGTCTTCTCCGCCGTTTAGAGCCGCCGTGATAGGGCTGATATTCAACTCAGTAGCGGCCAGATACGTCACATCGTCGATCGGCAGATTTTCGTCGAAAATAACCGCCCCGGTTTTGGATTGCGTACAGATGTGAATCAGTTCCGAAGCCAGGCCGTCCGACACATCGATCATCGCCGTTGGCACCACCCCCAGATCCCGGAGTTCATACACAATGTCGGTGCGCGCAGAAGGCCGAAGCTGGCGTTCCAGCACATACGATTTGTCTTCGCTGATTTCGGGCTGCATGGTGGGATCGGCCAGAAAAACCTGCTTTTCCCGTTCCAATAATTGCAATCCGCAGAAAGCCGCTCCCAAATCGCCCGTCACGCAGATGACGTCGTTGGGCTGGGCGGTGTTGCGGTACGTGATTTTATCCCGTTCTACCCGGCCGGTAACCGTTACCGAAATAACCAGCCCCGAGCGTGAGGAGGTGGTATCGCCCCCAATCAAATCGACCTGATAAGCTTCGCAGGCGGCTTTGATCCCTTCGTATAACTCCTCCACGGCTTCGACCGAAAACCGGTTGCTGAGGGCCACGCTCACCGTGATTTGCAAAGGGATTCCGTTCATGGCCGCAATATCGGAGACGTTGACCGCAACGGCCTTAAATCCGAGGTGTTTCAGGGGTGTATAAGCCAGATCGAAATGAACGCCCTCCAGCAGCATGTCGGTGGAAAGGAGCCAGTAATCCGGCCCGCCGGTATCGATCACGGCCGCATCGTCGCCAATTCCGCGTACGGTTTCGGGCTGGGCGGTTTGGCCAAATGCCCGGTTGATGCGATCGATGAGGGCAATTTCGCCCAAAGAATCCAGTTCGGTTCGTGTATTCATACAGATACTAAAGCAAAAAAGCCGCTTTCGGTTCGAAAACGGCGAAATATACGGAGCAATTCCCGGTTGATCCCAACCGGGAACCGGACAGATCTATGGATTGGCCAGGGTATACTTGTTGGTCGTGCCACCGGTTTTGCGGTCTGCCGTCGTCCGGGTCAGTTCCAGGGAGGTTTCAGTGGCCGTGCCGATGTTGAATTCAATGGTTGGGCCATCGGTCGGTGCCGGGCTCAGGCTCTTCAGAATGAGCTTGGTATCGCCCTGCAATTCGTATTGCCCGGTCGATGTAAACCCATCGACCTGCTTGATCACCACGGTGGGCGGATTGCTCAAATCCAGTGAATATTGTGAATAACCCGGCTTGACGTTACTGGTTCCACCTTTGGTATAAACCACCACGTTGTTTTCCTCTACTTTTTGCGCCGTCCAGTTTTTCTTGATGCGGTCTGAAAGCGGGGTCGTCTTGTCTTTGTTGCAGCCGGTTAAAACCGCAAACAAGGTCAACACGGCAACAAAGGCGATTGGTGTAGTTTTTTTCATAAAACGTAAAAATTTAAAGACGCGACTGTGTTCATTAGTAAGCGGTTAAAGTTAAGTGTTTTTACGAAATCCCTGTACAAACTTCTCCGTAAAGTTGCATTTTTGCCGACTGAACTGTTGATAAGTCCATGAATGTTGGCAAAGAGGATACGCTGAAAGAATACACCCGCTCGCAACTCGCGCTCCGAAACGGCTCCGACCGCGACGAAATCTGGTGCGCGTACCAGGGTATTATTTACGACGTATCACCAAGCCGGCTCTGGCGAAACGGAAAACATTACGAACACTGGGCCGGTCAGGATCTCACCGACGAACTGCCCGATGCGCCCCACGGTGAATGGGTGTTTGGGCGTTTCAAACCGGTCGGAAAATTAATCAGTTAACCAGCAACTCACAGTCCGAACATGATACTCATCGCAGACAGCGGTTCCACCAAAACCGATTGGCGAACCATCGACACCACCGGCCGGGTAGACCAGGCCCGCACCATTGGCTTTAATCCCTATTACCAGGACAGTGCCGCCATCGCTGCCGAGCTACAAACCAGTTTGTTACCAACCATTCAAGAAACGGTGACGGACGTTTTTTATTACGGAACCGGCTGCAACAGCGAAGAATCGTGCGGGGTGGTCGAGAAGGCCATTCGGGCGGTTTTTCCGGATGCGCAGAACGTGCAGGTCAGCAGCGATTTGCTGGGAGCAGCCCGTGCCCTGTGCCACCACAACGCCGGGATTGCCTGCATTCTCGGAACGGGCTCCAATGCCTGCCTCTACGACGGACGCGACATTGTGCAACTGAGCGGTTCGCTGGCGTTCTGGCTGGGCGACGAAGGCAGTGGCGGTTATCTGGGCAAGACGCTGGTGGTTCGGTATCTCCACGACCAGCTCCCGCCGGAATTAGCGGAAAAATTCCGGAAACGTTACCCCAAAGTCGATCGGTTAACGGTGCTGGATCATGCCTATAAACAGCCTTTTCCGAACCGGTATTTTGCGTCCTTCTCCAAATTTCTGTTCGACAACCGGAGTCATCCGGTCGCGTATCAGATGGTTTACGACGCCTTCAGCCTGTTTTTTGATACCTACATCCGCAAGTTTGCCGATGCCAAAAACCTGCCGATCCATTTCGTCGGCTCGGTGGCCTTCTATTACAGCGATATTCTGCGGCAGGTGGCCAATGACAAAGGACTAACGGTTCGCCACATTCTGGAAACACCCATCGCCGGGTTGACGCTCTACCACCAGGATGCCGAGTCACTGTTGTCCGGTAAATAGCTTAACCCTTTGCTGGCAAAACCAAAAAAGCGACGGACTGTCCGTCGCTTTTTTGGTTTGTAATCTCTTCTCTCAGATCGATCGTCTTGCCTCTGAACCTACTGCTTCAACACCTTGATCACTTTCAAGACCCCGTTGCCATTGTCGACCCGCAGGAAGTACAAACCGGTCGGCAGTTGCAGGGTTTTGACGTTGAGAACGGCCTTGCGCTGGACGGTATTGATCGTGTTGTCCTGCAACTCCCACTGATTTCCGGTTGTTGACGAGAGCGAAAACCGGTAAGGGGTTGGCGTAGAAGACGGCAGGGTCAGGTTGATTTCTTCCCGAACCGGGTTGGGATACACCAGCCACGCGTCACCTTCGGTTTCGGCATTGTCCGTGATGCTCTGAACGGCGATCCGACCACCGCCCGGCACGAATGAGAAGGCGATATTTTTGGTGATAATCGTTTCCCCACTGCCGTTGGCTCCCGTGAAAGCTGCCAGCCGAAGCACATACGCGCCGGTCTGCGGTTTAAAACCGTCGTCGTCGCCGAAGAGGCCAAACGGAGACTGGTTATCAACATAGTTGTTCTGCGAAGTACCCGTCAATTCGAAGGAAATACTGCCCACCGGCACGTTCGAGGTACAGAAGAAATTGACCCGATCCGGCAAATTGGCAATCCCGATCGAGCTGTTGTTCAACAACTCCTGAATGACCTGGCGGGACGCTGCGTTGCCGGCCTTCATCAACTGAACCGTTAACTGAGGCTCCCGAACCGTGAGCTTGAACGTAATGCTGCTGCTTTTCTGGTCGGGGCCCGTGCTTTTTACCGTTACAATGTACTCCCCGGCCGTTTGCGGTTTTCCGCTCGAGGTCCGGTTAGCCGCATTGTAGGCAATGCCATCCGGCAAACCGGTCACCTCAAGCTGAACCCCGGCACCGGCTTCCGGCAGCGTAAAGGTGTGGAACAGCCCCTTGGTGATGATCTGATCGCTGAGGGGGCTTTTGCCGTCAGCACAGGCCGTTGTGTAGGTGTATTTCACCACCTTCTGGCTTTGCCGGGCTTCAATATCGAACGTGCTTCCCTTCCGCATGGTGAGGTAAAGCGTATGGGTTGCGGTCGTCGTCCAGTCGGTCACACCAACGGCCCGGTATTCGATCAGCGTGTTGTCACCCCCGCTGGTGCGGAAGGTAATTCGACCCGTCTGGCAATCGTACTCCGGTGCCAGCACAACCAGAGCCGGGCTGGTCGGGGTGGTGGGCGTGGTGGCGGCCGGATTCACCGTCAGCGTGATCTCGGTGCTGGTTTTGGCGTTCTGCGCATCGGTAGCACTGTAGGTCAGTTTGTAGCTACCGGCGATCGTCGGGGTGCCGCTCAGGCCCCGGCTGTTCACATCGAACGACAATCCGGCCGGCTGGCCGCTCAGCGCATAGGTCAGCGTGCTTCCCTCGGGATCGGTGAAAACCGGCAATTGCGTTAAGTAAACAACTGCAACCGTGGCCGTCAAACTCAACGGGGCTGGTGCCACCGGAGGTTGATTGGTAACCGGCGTGGTCGGCGTGGTGTTGCCGGTGCAGGTCAGCGTCTTGGGCGAGCCTTTCAGTAAATAGGTTGTTCCCTGAACCCGCGCCCAAACCGAGTAGGTCTGGTTGTTCTTTAGTTCCTCCGCCGTATCCCAGCGATAGCCGTGGCTACCGTTTCCTTTGCCACTGTCCTTCAAATCCTGACGGAACACGCTGGCTTCGGTAGTGCCCACCAGTTTGGCGGATTCCAGTGTGCTGCCCACCAGAAATTCAAGGACCAGGGGCGTATTGGGTCGGTTGGCGTCCCAAACCCAGCCGGAAATGTTCTGACAACCCACCAGATCCAGATAACCCTCAAAGTTTCCGCTCACCGGGCTGGTGGGCGTGGTCGGCGTGGTGGCTGATGGATTTACCGTCAGCGTAATCTCAATACTGGTTTTGGCGTTCTGATTATCGGTAGCACTGTAGGTCAGTTTGTAGCTGCCTGCGGTCGTTGGGGTGCCACTTACGCCCCGGGTCTGGCGATCAAATTGTAAACCCGCTGGTATTCCCGTCAATTCATACGTCAGCGTACTTCCCTCGGGATCGGTGAAAACCGGCAATTGCGTTGCGTAGGCGGTATTGACGGTAGCGGTTAAACTCGACAGAGTCGGCGCCACCAGGGGCTGATTGGTAGCCGGGGTGGTGGGCGTGGTGGGATTACCGGCGCAGGTCAGGGTCTTGGGTGATCCTTTCAGTAAATAGGTCGTTCCCTGGATCCGGCCCCAAACCGAGTAGGTCTGGTTGTTCTTTAATTCTTCTGCCGTATCCCAGCGATACCCATGACTGCCATTGCCTTTTCCTTTGTCTTTCAAATCCTGACGGAACAGGTTCGCAACGGTGGTTCCGACCAGTTTGGCCGATTCCAGCGTACTGCCCACCAGGAATTCGATCGTCAGGGGCGTATTGGGCTGATTAGCATCCCACACCCAGCCCGCGATGTTAGCACAGTTCACCACATCCAGAAATCCTTCGAAATTACCACTCACCGGGTTCGTTGGGGTGATTGGGGTCGTTGGCGTTGTGGGCGTGTTTCCACCCGAACCGGTAACCGTCAGCGTAATCTCGGTGCTGGTTTTAGCACCCTGGCTATCCGTTGCCGTATACGTCAGCGTGTAAATTCCGGGTGTCGTCGGTGTTCCACCAAATCCCCGGGTCTGGCGATCAAATTGTAAACCCGCTGGTATTCCCGTCAATTCATACGTCAGCGGTCCTGCGTCGACAAAGGCCGGTAAAATTGTCAGGTAAGCCACGTTAGCCGCAGCGGTTAAGGTCGACAAACTCGGTGCTACCGGCGGTTGATTCGTCGTTGGGTCCGTTGGGTTGTTCGGCGTTGACGTACCGGTGCAGGTCAGCGTCTTGGGTGAACCTTTCAGCAGATAGGTCGTTCCCTGAACCCGGGCCCAGATCGAGTAGGTTTGGTTGTTCTTTAATTCTTCCGGAACATCCCAGCGATAGCCGTGACTCCCGTTGCCTTTGCCACTGTCTTTCAAATCCTGACGGAACAGACTGGCAACCGTGGTTCCGACCAGTTTGGCAGACTCCAGCGTACTGCCTACCAGAAACTCAATCGTCAGGGGCGTATTCGGCAGATTGGCATCCCACACCCAGCCCGCGATGTTCACACAGTTCACCACATCCAGGTAGCCCTCAAAACTGCCATTCGTCGGATTGGTCGGTCGGGCAATGACCAGCAGATTAAAAGACAGTGACCCAAGTTCGGTCCCTTTGTCATTCGTAGCCTTGATGGTCAGCCGGGTAGCACCGGTTTTTGCCGGCGACCCGGAGATGATCCGGTTTGCCGCATTGTACGTCAATCCATCCGGCAGTCCGGTGACCACATAGCTAACACCGGCACCGGGATCAGGCAGGGCGTACGAATACGCTTCCCCCACGTAAATGGTCTGGTCGGCCAGCGTCGACGAACCCGGGGGCGAACAGGCCGTCGTGTAGGTATAACTCACTTCACGGTCGCCCTGGCGAGCCAGCAACCGGAGTTCCGTTCCGCTCAATTGATTAGCCGCGAGTGTGAACGTCGGACTGGTGTTCCAGTCGGCAAAACCCGGGATCGAGTAGGTCAGAGCGCTCCCGTTTCCGCCTTCGGTGCGGAGTGTGATTCGTCCCGTCTGGCAGTTCAGGGTGGGCGCGATCATCACCAGGGGCTGGGAGGCATTCTCCCGAATGGTAATCACAAAAGCATCTTCGGCCTTCGCACCCCGTTCGTCGGTAACCGTAATGGTCACGGTGGTTGCACCCGCTTTCGTTGGGGTGCCCGAAATGGCCCGGGTGTTTCTATCAAACGCCAGTCCTTCGGGTAAAGCACTGGCCGCCATCACGACGGTTGTTGAGGTCTGAAAGGTTTCCGCCGGAATTTTCAGAATCAGAAACTGGCCGATCGGATACGACTGGTCGCTCATCGGTTTGGCAACCGTTGGCGGCTCATAGCCTTTACAGGGCGTTGTGTACGTAAACTTCACTTCTTTGCCACTCTGACGGGCCTGGATATCGAGGGTAGAGCCATTCCGGAGCCAGGGCGCTACGGTGAAGGTGCTGTTGCCCGTCCATTCCGTGATGCCGGCAGCCCGGAATTCAACCGCTGTGCCATCGCCCCCGCTCGTACGGAATTTGATTTCACCGGTCGTGCAGTCCATGGTGGGCTCCAGAATCACCAGTTGAGACGTGGAGCTGCCGTTGTTGATGGTCAACCGGAATTCGGTCGTAACACTGGCCCCCTTGTTGTCGTTGGCTTTTACTTTCACCGTAACCGTACCGGCCGTAACCGGTGTCCCCTTGATGGTACGGCTATCGGCTTCGTACGTAAAGCCATTGGTCAGTCCCGACACTTCCAGGCTCGTAATCTGGCCATCCGGATCGGTGAAGGTTTCGTTCGGAATGGTGTAGCTAAAACTCTGGCCGACGGTGGCCGTCTGGGCCGGAATGGTTCTGCTGACCACCGGAGCTTTATTGACGTCGTCCTGTTTGGTAATGGTCAGTTTGAAACTCGTCGAAACGCTGGTTCCTTTGTCGTCGGTAGCTTTGAGGGTAATGGTCGAAACGCCTTCGTTGGTCGGTTTTCCGCTGATCGTCAGCGTTTCAGCGTTGTAGGAAAGTCCCCCCGGCAGATCCGAGACATTGACACTGACAATCCGGCCATCCGGGTCCTTGAATGTTTCGTCCGGGATCCGGAACGAGTAGTCCAGCCCAACAAGTGCCGTACGATCCTGAATCGGTTGCGAAACCACCGGTGCCTGGTTGGCATTCGGCCCCTGCACGGTAATCTGAAACTGCGTCGTTACCGGCGAATTCTTATTGTCAATGGCCCGAACCGTCACCGTGATCGTGCCCGTGCCGTTGGGCGTTCCCGAAATCGTGACGCCGTTGGCCGACAGCCCCAGGGCGGGCAAACCGGAGGTAACCTCCACTTTGGTGATCGAACCATCCGGATCTTCGAAGGTGGAAGGCGGAATGCTGAATTCAAACGGTTTTTCCACGTAGGCCGTCTGGTTCGGAATGGTCTGCCGAACGCGCGGATCCTGGTTGGCATTGTCTTCCAGCCAGTCTTCATTGATGGTGATGTTAACGGCCCGGCGTCCGTTCTGGAAATATTGCCTCGACCACTGGTCACCGGCGCGGCCCTCGGGGTCGGAGACGTCGTCTCTCACCATCGATGACAGTTTATAGCTGGTGCTGCTGGCGGGTTGTACCTGCGTAACCGGCTGCGTGAGCAGTCCCCGGCTAACGACCTGCTGAATCACCTGGTTCAGCGCCGGGCGGGCGTCCCAGCCTGCAAAGTTAGCAAGCGTGACCATCCGGGCACCGTGTTCAAAACTTTCGGCCACCTGATCATAAAAACGCGAAACCGGCACACTGGCCTGGTACATCCCATCCACTTCATTACAAATCCAGGCGCCCGGCCGAACATTGCTCCGGGCAACATCGATCGAAAAGCGGTGGTTGTAGTCGGGACCATCGTTGATTTTAAGGCCATCCGAGTTCTGACCCAGGTTTTTGAAAGCGAACGTCGACCGCAACCCGCTCTGGCGATCCCAGACGCAGCCGTGCTGATTAACTACCTGAATCGATCCGTTTACTTCTTTGATGGTTCGCGTCGTCTCATCCAGAAACCGCTTCAGCATCAGGTGGCGGAAAACGTACCAGTCTTCCCCCCAGCGGCCACGGCCAAACGAGATGTAGGGGTCACTCTGGTTGTAGGGCGTTGGTGTAACGGCATCCCAGCGACTGAAGTCACTTCCCCAGCGCCGGTTCAACGCATCGAGTGAAAACCGCCCCTGCAACCACTGCCGGAACCCCTGTTTCATGGGCTCACTGTAGTCGAAGGGAATGGGGTAGGTCGAGTCTCCGCGTTGGTTCCGGGGCGAATATTCCGCTTCCTGAATTGGGGAAGCGGTGGCCGACATAAACAGCAGTTGATCCTGATCCTGCAAATACTGGTAATGTTGCGCCACCTGCCGGACAAAATCCTTGGCTAATTCAAGCGTGGGCTGGTGGGCAAAACTAAACTGAACAGCCCCCCCAAAATTCATAACCGTGTTATCGGCGGCCACCATGGCTTCAGAATTGGAATAGAATCCGCCGAGCGACTGTGGTTCGCGGGCCAGGTGAATCCGGATGGCGACCTTCATGCCCATCCGAAGTGCTGTATTGACGTGAGAATCGACAACCCGCCAGTTGGGAGCGCTGTTGCGGCTGGTATACACCTTGTCCCAGTGTACGGAAATTTCGGCGGCATTACAGCCCATCCGGCCCGCATTTTCAATTATTTCATCGTCTTTCGACGGGTCGGTTTCGTAGTTGAAAACCACAATGGCCAGATAACGCTGGCGTTCCGGGATTTTGGGTGCCGAATTCGAGCGGGCCGATGGCTCAGTTCCGCCATTCGCCATTGCGTTCGTATACACCAATCCGAAAAACAACAAAAAACAAGTAAAGGTTAAAGTCAAATTCCTGATCATCAGTGCGATGGGCTATGTTTCACTTAATTTTTCAGCTTGATAAGGATACAAAAAATCTTAGATACGGGGAAAATCCACGTATTGATATGATTCGTACTCATCAATGGCTAAGTTCGGTCTGTCGATTTCAACAAGAGAAAATCCCTGTACGCATTGACCGAATGAGTTGATTTGATTACCAGTCCAGCTATCGTTTAGCTGGCTGTAACTCGGTTTTGATTATTACGAAAGACAAAAATCATTCCAATGTATTTGAACGCCCGGAATGACGGCGGAACCATCCTTGTCGCTGCATACGTCACAGCATGAATAAATGAATGGATGAAAGTTGGATACTTGATACACAAGAGCATGCGGATATTGAATATGTCGTAATCTGACAAATTCTTCAAAAGGTGTAGCGAATAAGGCCCGCAAAAATTGTGCAGACTGCGTCCGAATTTATTATGCGGTAGCAAAAACGGTTACTTCAAGTTAACGGAATGTTAGTAAGCGGTAACATTTGCTGAAGTAAAACCGGTCTTTCAGAGGGCCAAAATGGCCTGTTCCCACTTTTTTACCTGAATGGAAGCATCAAACTGGTGACTTTTTTCAATCAGAAGGTTCGGCTCATACGAATCCGGACTGGTCATCACCGTCAGCATGGCTTTCCGGAATTGGTCGGGCGTCGGGTAGTCGATCAGCTCGCCCATACCCGGCACAATAAACTCTTTGGCCCCTCCGGCGTTGGGCGCCACCAGCGGTTTTCCGAGCGACGCGGCTTCGGTCATTATCTTACCAAACGGTTCTTCGCGGGAAGTCATCACCAGCCCGTCGGCAAGTTGCAGGTAATTATAATAGTCGTCGGTTTGGACGTCGACGAAGCTCATATTGGGCAGGTTCAGGGCTTTGATCTGGCTATCGACCAGGTAATTCAGACCGGTCGGCTTCGAATTGCCCATCCAGATGAAATGGCAGGGCTGGTCGGCGAGGGCCTGGGCAATGAAGGGGAAAATATCGACGCCTTTCCGGTAAATGCGCGTTCCGACCATCGTCCAGACGAAAGCCCCCGGCTGGATGTTCAGCTTTTTCCGCAGAGCCTCCACCCGCTCGGTGGAAATGTTCTTTTTGCTCAAATCGACAATCGGATAAAGCAAAGCCGTCCGTTTGGCGCCCATCACCGTCGCCAGTTCGCAAATCTGCTGCGTAACGCCAATGACCAGATCCGAATACGTCATGGCATGAGCCATTTCGTCGTAGGAAATGGATTCGAAGGACGAATGCAGTTCGTGAATCTGCGAAATCACCTTCACGCCCAACTGCTCGGCCAGTTTCGAAAGCGGAAACATCAGCACCGTATTCAGATACCAGTAGTCGGCTTTGTACTGCTCCTGAAGACGCCGGATGTTGTTTTCGTACACTTTCACCCCCATCGCGTGGGTCACTTTCGAATACACTTTCCGGGCAAAACCGCGGTTGAATGGGGAAGTAAACAACGGAATATCAGCCGGTAATTGCGCCGTAAGGGGTCCGCGCTGTTCACTATACAAAGCCGATTGGATCTGCTGCCGGTCGTAATTTTGCAGATACGTCCACAACACAACTTCTGAGCCGGTAAAAGACCCGTAGGGCGTAAAGAATAGTATTTTTTTCATGGATCGAACGGAACTTCGGCTGCGAATATCTGCCTAAATAATTATAAAAGCGATGCGAATTGAAATTTGGCGTAAAGAACGGCAAACCTGAATCAACTACAATTTGTTACCCAAGCGGATTGGCAATTCAATAGTATATTGCGGCTTCGTCGGCCGACAGTCTCCGGAATGGTTTCCAGTGCTGCTTACTCACCGCCACTAAATGAATGAAGAGGAATCGCTCCGGCGATATTTGAATTATGGCAAATCGTTATTTTTTGAAAGTAAAAGAGGTTGTTCGGCAAACACCGGACGCTGTTACCATCCATTTCTGGCACCCCATCAATGAAGAGGTCCGGTATCAACCCGGTCAATACCTGACGTTTATATTGCCTTTTGAAGGTCAAAAAGTGCGTCGCTCCTACTCAATGTCCAGTTCACCGCACACCGACGTGTCGCTGGCCGTTACCATCAAGCGCCTGCCCGGTGGTGCGGTTTCCAACTACCTGTGCGATAACACCAAACCCGGCGATGTTCTCGAAACGCTCGAACCACTGGGAACCTTTGTTCCGAAATTAGACCCTAAAAACCGCCGTCAGATCGTTCTGATCGGAGCCGGAAGCGGCATCACGCCCCTGATTTCGATGGCCAAATCAATTTTGCACGTTGAACCGCAGACGCAACTCTGGTTGCTCTACGGCAATCGGAACCGCCAGTCGATTATTTTCGAAAAAGAACTGAACGAACTGGCGCAGCAATCGGGCGGACGGTTTCGAATTACCCATATCCTTAGTCAGCCGGAAAGCAACTGGGCCGGTCTGGAGGGCCGTTTGAACCAGTCGGCGATTCTGAAACTGCTCGAAGAGCTCCCCGCTGATGCCACGCGCCGGGCTGAATACTACATCTGTGGCCCTGACGGCCTGATGGATGAAGCCCGCGGAGCCCTAAAACTTCTGGGCGTTCCGACCGATCAGGTTCACAAGGAGAGCTTCGCCACCGCTCCGCACGAAACCCACGGCGAGGTGGTGGAGGCCGAACCGGTCAATCCGTCGTCATCGAAACCAGAAGTTACCGTTTTATACGAAGGCAGTGAATACAAGTTTATTGTCGAACCACACCAAACAATCCTCGAAGCCGCGCTGGAACTGGACATTGACCTGCCCTATTCGTGCCAGGCGGGCATGTGTACGGCCTGCATGGGGCGCTGTTTGTCGGGCAAAGTGCACCTGGACGAAGAAGACGGTTTGGCGGAATCCGAACTGAAAGCCGGGTATATTCTGACCTGCGTGGCCCATCCAATGACCCACGATGTCGTGATTGAAATTGAATAAAAATATTTCGCGGAGGTAAAAAAGGGCAGCGAAACCTGCGTTTTTTCTGCGAAACCAGTCAGTAATTCTATGCCTATGGAAACGACACTAACCCTGCCAATGCGCCCGGCCCGGCCGTTTATTGGCGAAGAATTTGTTCTGAAAACGTGGGATGAGGTGAAACCGCTGTACGACAACCTGGTGGAGCGCCCCCTCAACAACGCCGACGAACTGCGCCGGTGGCTGGCCGACCGCAGTGAACTGGAATCTTACCTGTCCGAAAATTTCGCCTGGCGGTATATCCGGATGACCTGCGACACGTCCGATGCCGACCTGATCAACCAGTTCAATTTTTTCATTACCGAAATTCAGCCGCAGTTATCCGCCTACGAAAACACGCTGGATAAACGCACCGTCGAAAGTCCGTACCTGACCGAATTGCGGGAAAAGGGGTTTGACATTGCCCTGCGCGGCATGAAAAAGGCCATTGAAATCTTCCGCGACGAAAATATTCCGCTGCAAACCGAAATCCAGACCGAGCAGCGAAAATACGGGGCCCTGGTCGGAGCCATGACCATTTCGGTGAACAACACCGAGGGGGTTCCGGAGGAAATCACGCTGCCGCAAGCCGGCACGTTGCTCCAATCGCCAGACCGGGCCTTGCGCGAGGACGTCTGGTTGAAAATTCAGGAACGGCGGTATCAGGACAAAGACCAGCTCGACGAACTGTATACCCGTCTGCGCGATCTGCGCCATCAGGTGGCCGTTAACGCCGGTTTTGCCAATTTCCGCGACTATATATTTGCCGCGATGGGCCGTTTTGATTACACCCCGCAGGATTGCTTCGATTTCCACGCGTCGGTTTCAAAAGCCGTGGTGCCGCTGCTGGATCAGCTCGCGCTGGAACGGAAAGCGAAACTGGCCAGGGTCGATGCTGCTTTCGATGTGCTGCGCCCGTGGGATGCCAAAGTCGATCCCGACGGTTTACCGGCTTTGAAACCTTTTGAAACCGGTAATGAGCTACTGAACAAAACCATCACCTGTTTCAACCGGCTCGATGCCGCTGTGGGCGGTTCTTACTTCAGTGACTGTCTGCGGATTATGAAGGCGATGGGGCATCTGGATCTGGAATCGCGGAAAGGCAAGGCACCGGGCGGCTATAACTACCCGCTGGAAGAAATCGGCGTACCGTTTATTTTTATGAACGCAACCTCGAGCCTCCGCGATCTGGTGACGATGGTACACGAAGGCGGCCACGCCGTGCATTCGTTTCTGACCCGCGATCTGCCGCTGAAACCGTTCCGCAATCCGCCAATGGAAGTGGCCGAACTGGCGTCGATGTCGATGGAATTACTGACGATGGATTCCTGGGACGTATTTTTTGAGAATCCCGAAGACCTGAAGCGGGCCAAAATCCAGCACCTGGAGTCCATCATCGAAACACTGCCGTGGGTGGCCACCATCGACAAATTTCAGCATTGGGTATATGAAACGGCAGCCGACCCGGCTGCGACCGTCGACGCGCGCAAAACCGCTTGGGTACGCATTTTCGAGGAGTTTTCGGATACGATTACGAGTTGGGACGGGCTGGAGAAATACGAAGCCTATAGCTGGCAAAAGCAGTTGCATCTGTACGAAGTGCCGTTCTATTACATCGAATACGGGATTGCGCAGTTGGGAGCCATTGGTGTCTGGATGAATTTCCGGCAGGACCCGCAAAAGGGCTTACAGGGCTACATGAACGCACTGAAATTGGGCTATACCGCGCCCATCCGCGACATTTACCGGGCCGCCGACGTTCCGTTCGACTTTTCAGAAGCACACATCGGGCGACTGATCCGGTTTGTCTGGGACGAAATCGAGCGGTTGAAAAAGGGATTCTGATCAGAATGATAAAAATTTGAAGTATTATTGGCGAATTGGCTGGTAGTCTATAGTTTTGTACTGAATTTTGAAACCGTTTGTATGAAAGGTCTTTTGAATATAGGAGTATTCCTGCTGGTGGTTGGTTCGCTGACTTCCTGCGATTACCAGAAATATAATACCATTCGTCAGAAGGATTTCCGGGATGGCGATAAATACGTATACGGCCCCGGCCTGGATTCGGCCGCCGTTCAAACCACGTATAAATATGCTTCACGGCCCGAATTGGCCGAGCGCACGAACAAGATTCGTCAGAAACTGTTCGCGAAGTAATCGAGTGACGCTGCCATAGCAAAAAGAAATAGACAAGACGATACGGGCGATGTAAAGGCTTCATGAAGTCATTGCATCGCCTTTTGTTCGATTTCCGGTTTTATCCTGCGGTATAGACTATTATACTTTTTTTGATTTACTTTACACCCGATTTCGAGTGGAGAATAGTATTTTTTTAATGTATCCAACCTTATTTAGTCAAGAAGCGATATGAATATTGCATTAGTTACAGGTTCTGCCGGGCTCATCGGTAGTGAATCAGTTGCCTTTTTCTCAGAAAAATTCGATTTGGTAATTGGCGTCGATAACAACCTCCGACAGTATTTCTTCGGTACGGACGGTTCGACCGATTGGAACCGCGACCGTCTGAAAGATTCGTATACCAAC
>NZ_VBSL01000250.1 GCF_006149005.1 Larkinella sp. C7
GCTTCTCGCCTTGCGACAAACGTTGTCTGGCTCTACATGTCAAATTTCATTCCCATGGAATATACTGTAGTGCGGGCTTGCGTTGGCAAGTCCGCTTTCGTTTTTCTCTAAAATAATGAAGAGGTGAAAATCATCGCAAAAAAAGATTTATTCATAAATGATGAAATTCGCGTTCGGGAAGTTCGCCTTGTGGGACTTGACGGAGAACAGCTTGGCATCAAACCTTTGTCTGAAGCACAGGCAGTCGCAGATGATGCCAATGTTGACCTAGTCTTGATTCAACCGCAAGCGACTCCACCAGTTGCTAAGATTATGGACTATGGAAAGTTCAAGTTTG
>NZ_VBSL01000251.1 GCF_006149005.1 Larkinella sp. C7
CTCTTAGAAGAAGAAAAAGCCAAGGGAACCGCCATTCTCATGTCCACCCATGTCTTGGATTCGGCCCAAAAGATGTGTGATAGCTTTGTTATCCTCCATCAGGGGCAAATCAGGGCACAAGGGACTCTGGCGGATTTGCGGGCCAGCTTTGGTCAGGCAGATGCCAGTCTCAATGACCTCTACATGGCTTTGACAAAAGAGGTCTGATTATGAAAGCAGTATTTGCCAAACGTCGCTTTGATTTCAATCAGCAGTGTCTCAAGTATCTTCGCTATGTTCTCAATGACCATTTCGTTTTGGTCTTGGTTTTCCTTTTGGGCTTTGTTCTTTATCAGTA
>NZ_VBSL01000252.1 GCF_006149005.1 Larkinella sp. C7
GGCTTCATTTAGCCGGTCTAAAACGGGACTAGAAAAGCTGGCTAAGATGGTCTTGATTTTGGGAACCTGGGCTAGAGTATGCCCCAACTGCAAGAGGTCCTTGGGATTGGCCTTACCAAAAGACACTCGGCTGGCTAGGCGCTCAATATCGTAGACCCCCTTGAGGCTGTCGGTCAGGTCGCTGCGTTCAAAAAAGTTATCCAAGAAGGTCTGAACAATCTCCTGCCGCTCCAAGATTTTCTCTTGGCTAACCAAGGGCCGATCAATCCAGGTCCGCAAGAGCCGCATCCCCATGGCTGTCTTAGTTGAATCCAAAAGCCAGAAGAGACTGCCGT
>NZ_VBSL01000253.1 GCF_006149005.1 Larkinella sp. C7
GAATCAAGAGATTATTACCACCTCACGCTTCCCTGGAACGACCTTGGATAAGATTGAGATTCCCCTGGACGACGGTTCCTATATCTTTGATACCCCGGGGATTATCCACCGCCACCAAATGGCCCACTACCTATCTGCCAAGGATCTCAAGTATGTCAGTCCGAAAAAGGAAATCAAGCCCAAAACCTATCAGCTCAATCCTAGTCAGACCCTTTTCTTGGGTGGCCTAGGTCGCTTTGATTTTCTTCAGGGAGATAAGCAAGGTTTCACGGCTTATTTTGACAATAATCTCAAGCTCCACCGCACCAAGCTTCAAGGAGCTGACGATTTTTATG
>NZ_VBSL01000254.1 GCF_006149005.1 Larkinella sp. C7
TTCCGCCGATAACCGACCGCCGGTGGGCGAGCAGGTCAGGTTGATCGGCGAGCCTTTCAACACATACGCGCTGTTCTGGACTTTCGCACTGATTTGGTGATTGACGTTGTCTTTCACCTGCGCCGGGGTTGCAAACACGTACCCGTGGGCACCGTTGCCTTTCTGGGCATCTTTCAAATCCTGCCGGAAATTCTTCGCTTCGGTGGTGCCGATTGAGATGCCGTCGGCGAAAAACTCCACCAGCATCGGCGTGTTGGGCTTGTTGCGGTCCCACACCCAGCCCCGGATTTCCTGGCAATTCACCACCGACAAATAGCCCTCGAAGTTGCCCGTC
>NZ_VBSL01000255.1 GCF_006149005.1 Larkinella sp. C7
GCAGAGCGATAAAGGTACGATTGGCCTTGGCCAATTCCAGAGCTTCTCGAACCACCTTGGTACTCTTTAGGGGAATGCCATCGTCCGATAGGGAAACAGCACCGGCTTCTAGGAGGGCCTTGAAGTCCGTCAGATTTTGACCATCAAAGTTCTTGGTGACAGTAGCATTGGTATAAATATGGATAGCTTCCTTAGCCGCACTGGCCAGGACTTCCTTGAGGGTGGCAATATCTGAAATGGTAGGATTGGTATTGGCCATCATGACCACCGTTGTCACCCCTCCTGCTGCTGCCGCTAGGGCACCCGTATGGATGTCCTCCTTATGGGTCTGACC
>NZ_VBSL01000256.1 GCF_006149005.1 Larkinella sp. C7
AATTCTTTAGAGTCGTGCAGCCCTATCTACCGATGTCCTATTCAGTATTAGGTTTACGTAAGACCATATCCTTAACCGGAGATGTCGGACGGGAACTAATTACTTTACTGGCCTTCATGGCTGGTGCTATGATTTTCGGTCTGCTTATCTATCGTAGACAGGATAATCGTTAGGTTTAGAGACAAAGCAAAAGCATCAAACGGTTTGATGTTGGAAAAGTTAAGAGGCTGGGACCTTTTGTCCAAGCCTCTTTTCGTCTGTTATAAGGCGAGTTTTGTTCCAAACTCTTTCAGAAGCCAATAAAAAGCCAGCTTGACAAATCAGTCAAGCTGGC
>NZ_VBSL01000257.1 GCF_006149005.1 Larkinella sp. C7
TGCTAAAGTCCCCCCAGCACTTGATCCATGTAAGCCAATCTTATCAGGATCCGCTCCAAATTCATCTGCGTTTTTACGGAGAAAATCGTAAGCAGCGTAACAATCCTCTAAAGGTTGCGGAAAAGCAACTCCATTTTTGCCGCTTAAACGATATTCTACAGCTACCACAACTGCTGGGACAGCCTCCGCCAAGGCTATACACCTTGTATTATCAAGGTCTATACTGCCTGCAACAAATCCTCCACCATGAATATCTAAAATGATTGGAGATTTCTTAGGACGGTTTTTAGGTATAAAAATACGAATTTTTACTCGTAGTGTTAGTTAAAAAATC
>NZ_VBSL01000258.1 GCF_006149005.1 Larkinella sp. C7
ATAAAGCCTTCAGCAAATTTTGTAACGTAATTCATAAAAAACTCCTTTTTTATCTTTTGCTTATATAAGCAAGTTTTTAATATTTAGCTTAATACTCGGACTTACTGACTATGCTTTTTCAAATGGCCTAGGAGCAGTCTGGCTCGCAAACCAAGGTCCGAAAATGGACTGGTTCGGGGAGCATCGTGATAGACACCAGCCTCTGTCTTTAAAAAGACATCCCTAGCATCCTCAATAGCCAACTGCAGCAATTTATTCTCTTGACGAACCAAAGGATTGTAATGATCGAAATAGTGGATGTCCTGACCAAGATAGGCTGGCATGGACTTAAAC
>NZ_VBSL01000259.1 GCF_006149005.1 Larkinella sp. C7
CTGATGCGCCTCTCTTTGATACCAGTCCGACTGGAAATCCACTCATCACTGGTATCCATAATCTTAGACAAGTCATCATTGGTGACAATTTGTTCTGGTACATAGCAGGCTGTTTGACTAATTTTTGCAAAAGCCATTATTTCAACTCCTCAAGGAATTGATAGAGTTTATGTAAGCCTCGTTCTAGGGTCTTAACTTCCATCTCATCCATCCCTTCTGTAATTCGCGTTACCATATTTTTATGAAAACGATTATGTAAACGATAAATCAGGCGGCCTTTTTTAGTTAAGTTCAAATGAACAACTCGGCGGTCAACCTTTGAACGATGCC
>NZ_VBSL01000026.1 GCF_006149005.1 Larkinella sp. C7
CATCATGGCCCACGAAGTGGCGCACCAGTGGTGGGGCCTTTTTCTTTCACCCGCAGCGGTCGAAGGCGCCGGTGTACTCGTTGAAAGCCTGGCGACGTATTCGGCAATGCAGGTGGTGGAGGAAACACTGGGTTATGAGCACCTGCTGCGGTATTTATCCCAGATGCGACTGGAGTATGAAGTGCCGCGCTCCCGGGCAGCTCCACCCCTGCTGCGCGCCAACAACCAGTTCATGAATTACCGCAAGGGACCCTTCGCGCTGTACGTCCTGAGAAAGTACATTGGAAAGGATCGGGTCAATGATGCGCTTCGGCGGATGCTTCGCGATTATACACCAAATCCTCCCTTGCCAACGACGCTCGATTTCTACCGGGAGTTGCAGACGGTGACGCCCGACTCGCTGCACGTTATGGTCCATGATCTCTTTGCGGCAAACACCTTTTGGGAACTGGAGACCCAACGAGCCACCGCGAAACAACTCAAGGAGGGCACCTGGCAAGTAATCCTGGAACTGGAAGCCCGGAAGATGACCGTCGACAGCATCGGCATGGAGACCAACGTTCTAATGAAGGATTGGATAGAAATTGGCGTCTACGCACCGACTGCCAAAGACCAGCCATCGGAAAAAGTGCTCTACCTTCGAAAGCATCGCATTGGCACGGGTAAGCAGACCATCATTCTCACGGTTCCAGAAAAGCCCGGGCGTGCCGGCCTTGATCCGAATCACCTGCTGATTGATTTAAACCCGGGAAATAACACCAAAAAGTTGAAGATGGAAGGGGTTTTATAAGAGAATCCTGTTTGAATTTAAAAAGTATTCGCGAGTTAAAAGTCACCAAAGAACTAAAATGTTTCACCTTGCCCGGTCGTGAAGGTTTATCGGGGCGACCCGGCAAGGTGAAACATTTTAGTTTATGGATTTTTGAAATGTTCATTTACTGTTATAGCAACGACCATTGTGAAAACGTGATATGAAGAAGAGGCCTTTGAAGGCGCTTGATTGAATTTTTTTGGTTTACTTGAATGGTAGTGTTTCCGAAGACTGAGCTTTACTAGTAGAAGAGCGACTGTAAACCAAAATCGCCGATAGTAAAGGGGAAGCTGACACAGTTCGGGTATATCCGCCACGGGATGCATTTTATTAATCCCTCAGCAAATCACTGTTATGTTATTTCGTGCCAAAAAACGAAGTTATTATCTAGATGATTTCGAGTTTCTTGGCTGGAAGCCATTTGCGTTAAAAGGGGTAACTATTTATGAAGTACCAGGCGATCATTTCAACTTATTTACAACGCCAAATGACAAGGAGTTTGCCCGGATTTTACAAGAAGTTTTAGACCGCTTGACCTGTTAATATGTTTTCAACTTTTTACTCCCCTTACCAATGGCAATTATTACCAATCTCGATCCCCAAAGAAGAGTTTTAGCCCACGGATTCCTCTTAGTAGAAGAGGTATCAATCGATGAGGAAGTTTGGTGTGCAGTCGAAGAGTATTTGGAGGAAAATGGGAAAGACAACGAACTCAGTTTTAGTTCTAACTTTCACATAAGCTCCGAAGGAAAGTGTATCGTCTATTTGTCGAAGAAAATTTTAGTTTGAATTTCGGGGATGCTGACTGCAAGGAGAAAGCGCGTCCCTACAATTATTCTATTTAAACTTGGCCACTTGCGCCGGCCAAGTTTATTTATACTGATAATGAACATATTAGTTTCTACTATTCCGTGATTATCCTACAACTTTGCGAAAGAATTCGGTTATTTCCCTCAATCTATAAATTTTGTAAATTCCTGCCTAAATCCTGTAACTGATTTATTGACTAGACCCCCTAAGTTTGTACCCGTAAGACTCTCCTCATGAAACTGACCTGGTATCACCGACTTATCTGCTTGTGGCTGGCAGCCTTTGTGCTGATCGGCAGCAGCGGGCATATCGTCGCGGAGCATTGGTGTAAGATGAGGGGAAAGTCGATGGAATTGCTGTTCACTAAGAAAGAGTGCAAAAAGCAGTGCCCGGATAAACCAAAATTTGCTTCTAATGAAACCGGGCCTATCATCTATAAATCACCCTGTTGCAAAGATGCTGAGCGGTTCGAGCGATTGGAACCCAAAAGCCAGTTTTCAATTAAAGCGACTGACCTGAATCCGCCTGTTACTGACTGGGCAGAGCATTTTGGGTTATTTCATTGGCTGACTACCCTATTGCCAATCGAATCGTACCATCCGACGCTTTATAGGGCTGATGATCCTCCATCCCGCTCTGTACGCTTTCGATTGACTAACTACTGTATTTGGCTAATTTAAGCCACCTTCACTCGTTGTAGGCTCCCCGCCTGCATGCCTTACTTTTTGTTTCTGGCACGTTCCGTTGTGGCAAAGAACCTTAGCTACTATCCGTACCTATATGGATATAGGTAATAAGGCACAAGTTTATTCTATCTCTTCATAATTTCGAAATTAACCCTGGCTATGAAAATCGCTTCGCGTTTCTTGCTGGCTATACCCCTCCTGATTTTATCAGGCTGTTGGAGAATGCAAGACACAACCCCACAATTAAACATTAATTACCCAGCGGCCTATGTCGTCAATGGAGAGAGTAACTCCGTTTCCATTATCGATCTTACTACCCAACAGCTAAAGGAAACTATTTCTCTGGGAGATGCTTCCATGGGCGGTCATTCGATGGGCGGCACGACTGATCAAATTATGTGGCCGCATCACATTTATCTTTCTCCGGATGGTACCCGGCTCAGCCTCGGCGTACCAGGAACAGACTTAAGTGGAGGGCACAGTGGCAGCATGGCTGGCATGAAAGGCCGCGTTGTCCTTCTGGACAGCCGCACCGGTAAATTGCTGGCCAACCAGGAGACTCCCGCAATGAATCACAATGCTGCTTTCTCTCCAGACGGCACCGAATTATGGACTGTTGAGATGGATGAAGCCGGGAAAGCGTTGGTGTACGATGCGACGACGCTCTCCTTAAAACAAAGCATTCCGGTTGGCGAAGAACCGGCGGAAGTGACCTTCTCATCCAATGGGCAATATGCTTTTGTAGCCAATGGTCATAGCAACAGCATTACGGTCATCCGGGTAGCTACTAAAACCGTAGTAAAAACGATTCCGGTTGGTGAAGATCCGGTTGGCGCCTGGCCGGGTGCCGATGGAAAAATGTACGTCGATAATGAAAAGGGCCAGAGTATATCCATCATCGATGTTGGTACACTTGCGGTTACAGAAACCATCTCTCTTGGATTTATACCGGGCTATGCGGCCTTTAATCCGGTTTTGAATGAATTATGGGTTAGTCAGGCGGCAAGCGGCAATAAAGTAGTGGTTTTTCACCGCATGAACGATGTCTGGATGAAAGCGGGTGAAATAGTTACAGGCCTTGATGCTCATGCCATTGCCTTTACAAAGGATGGATCGTTGGCTTATGTGACCAATCAGGGAGCAGGTTCAGTTTCCATTATTGACACAAAAACTCGCTCCAAGATCAAAGATATTGTTGTCGGTAAAAAACCAAACGGAATTGTACTAAAAAATTAAAATCTTATTCATGAATCAATTAAAAAAGAACACACGAACTCTCATAGCAGTTGGACTTTTGTCTTTAGTCTCCAGCGCCATTCGGGCTCAGTTGAATCTTCCAGAACCAAGCCCTTCCACGACTATTCATCAAAAAATCGGCTTTACGGATGTCACCCTTCGTTACTCCCGGCCGGGAGTAAAAGGACGGATCATTTTCGGTGGCCTGGTTCCTTTCGGAAAGTTATGGCGCACCGGTGCCTCTGATGCTACAATTATTACCTTTTCAGACTCAATGCGCGTGGCGGGGACTTGGGTCCCTAAAGGAGCATACTCCCTTTTTACAATCCCAGAAGATCAGCATTGGACCGTTATTCTCAACACTTTTGTAGAAGGGCATGGTACTGAAGGGTATAGTGAAAAGAACGATTTACTCCGACTCCGGGTAAAACCCCAACCTTCAACGCGGTTTTATGAGTCTTTCACCATCGAAGTCCAGGATCTGACCCGCAACAACGGCTGTATTTATCTGCACTGGGCAAATACTTCCTTGGCAATCCCCTTGGAAAGTACCGCCGACCGTCGTATCACTGCCGAGATTCTAGACCGTATAAATGTAAAAAAGGAAGATCGCCCTGGGCTTTACTATCAAGCGGCACTCTATTACTTCGATAATGAGAAGGACACGAAACAGGCGCTATCCTGGGCAACTAAAGCGGTTCAATTGAAGCCTGCATTTAATTATCTGCACTTGCAAGCGAAGCTTCTCGCTCGGCATGGCGACTACAAAGCTGCCGTTGTTGCGGCTAAGCAATCCGCAGAAATGGCAAAGGCTGAAAAAATAATCGATTATGTAATCATCAATAACCAATTCATCGCTGAGTGGGAGAAAAAACAGTAAAGGCAGGACAATGTCCCGATTTCCAAACATTAAACTGACAATCAATAAATTACCTTCAAACTCCAATTTATAACATGAAAACGATGCGAATGATAATTGCGGCCATAGGCCTGAGTTTATTCGGTCAGGCAGCTTCTGCTCAAGCCACAAAACCTGCCTTGATAGCTTATTTAAGTGTTAAAGATGCCTTGGTGGCAACCGATGGGGATAAAGCGAAAGCCAAAGCCGAAGAACTGGTTTCCGCTTTTAATAAAGTAGCAGCCAGTGCCCTCTCAGCAACGGATCAGAAAGCGCTGACTGCCGCGAAAGCGAGTGCTGCAAGCATCAGCAAAACAAGTGAAATAGAAGTCCAACGGGAACAGTTCGAAACGTTATCGAAAAATATGATCGTTTTGGCTAAATCTACCAAGCCCGGTAAAGCCTATGTTCAATTTTGCCCCATGAAAGATGCTTCCTGGCTGAGCGACAAAAAAGAAGTCGCTAACCCGTATTATGGAAGCAAAATGCTCAAGTGTGGGAAAGTGACAGACGAAATTTAAGTCTAGAATGGAGAGTGGTGCATGCCACTCTCCATATTTTAACCAAATTAATAATCATCGAAATGGCGATACAAGATCTGTTTATCAAAAATATGGTCTGTGACCGTTGCATTCGGGCAGTACGGCAAGACCTGGAAAAGCAGGGATACCAGGTTCATCGTATCGAGTTAGGTAAAGTAACGGTGGAAGCCCCTCACATTGATTTGCTGGCCATAGCCAATGCCTTGGAAGAGCAAGGCTTCGAGTTATTAACTGATCGCAATACACGCCTGGTTAATCAACTTAAAACGCTCATCATCGAGCTGATTCAAAGTGGCCGCATCATGCAATTGAAGACCACCTTATCCGACTATTTAGCACTACATATGGGAATGGATTACGCCCACCTGAGCCACCTCTTTTCCACATCGGAACATGTGACGATTGAAAAATACTGGATTTTCCAACGAGTCGAAAAAGCTAAGGAACTCCTCAGTTACCGTGAACTATCGATCCATGAAATTGCCATTCGATTGGGATATAGCAGTGTGGCTTACTTGACAAACCAATTTAAGCAAATTACAGGTCTCACTCCAGCTGCCTATCGGAATCGCAGTTCTTCAGATCGTAACCCTCTTGATTGGATTTAAATCGCTTATCTAACTCAAGTTAATTCCTATAAATACTTATTTTTACCAGCATATTGGACTGTTTACGGCACGAACTGATCCTTACTCTAAAATTCCCCTTACTCGCTTCTTTCTTCAATTTTCCCTTCCAGCAAGTTTGCCCCTGTTCCGCCCTGTCCTATTTTTTAAACCAACTCGACGAACTTGGGTCTTAACATTGGTCAATGGCATCAAGGGGTTTCGGACCAACAATTCTGTAAAATTGTACGCCAATTTTGTAATAGAAATCCTTCAATTCTAAGCGAGATTTGTCCGTTCTCTACAAGTAAGATTGATTAAACATGGAAGATGTGCAGACCATTGCCATTAAAGGACTGAAAGGGTCCGGCAGACAAGAAATTCTACAGCATAAATTAGCTACAATAGGAATTCAAATTAAAACCAGCCATGGTAATTGGCTTACCCTTTCCGGATTATCCCAAATTAATGCCAAATACTTACTGGACGAAGCATTACATGCTTTGAATATGACTCGGCTGGACGAAGCTTCCCAAATTCTTATATATCGGACGCAATCCTGGATTGAGCTGGAGTTGGACAAATTAATACAACAACCTATCGCCTGGAATGAGTTGAAATTGTGTTCCACTGAATTAGGAACATCCGCAAACCAATTAGACGCCCTATTTCTAATCGTAGAAGGCGTGAGCTTTGAAAAATACCTTAACCTTCAGCGCGTAGATAAAGTAAAAGAACTCCTGGTTTATACCGACTGGCCTCTCCCTTTTCTAGCCGAACGAATGGGTTACGAGTCGGTCCAACAAATGGCCGGCCATTTGATCAGGGAAACAGGGCTACCGGTTACTCACTTCAGAGCCCTTCACCAGGACCGTCAACGATTAAGGCAGGAGGTAAAAGCAATTCAAGCACTATCTACCCGGTAATTTTCTCGATCCTTCATTTCACTTTTTAAATAAAACCATTCTAATAGTGCAGACATTCGATAATTTACACAACACGTGAGGCAGGTTTCAACAATGTTACAAATCGGTTCCGGAATTTTGTAACATCCCCTTTACGTTCTACGACGACCTTTGCATCAGTAATTTGTTTTATTAAAAAATGTCCATTATGGAAGCGGTAAAATTCAAAACCAATATCAAGTGTAGTGGTTGCATTGCCAAAGCAACACCATTCCTCAATGAAGCGGTTGGGGCAGAAAATTGGGAAGTCGATACGGAGAGTCCCGATAAGGTATTAACCGTTGTGGCCGAAGGAATTTCGGCGGAACAGGTTAAAAAAGCCGTAGAGAACGCCGGTTATAAAGCGGAACAACTGAACTGACCGGTAACAATCCCACACCAATTTAAACGACAAAGACGGCCCTTGGAACCGTCTTTGTCGTTTATACGCGTATGTACGATCCGGTAAAAACCGAGAACCTACAAAGCAATCGAAGCTACTTTAACCTGCTTTTCACTTTCCCAGGTACAAACCATAACGGAGCCCGCGAAGGCGATACTGGGTGTCTGCCCTTTCCCTACCTCAATCGGCTTTTGATTGACCGGCTGAATAAAAATAACCCCATCTTTTTGCCAGGTGGTTGCCCAATGATCGGCTACAGCCGCTATGGCCACATTCTTTCCCTGACCCAGCAATAGCTCGGATTCACCAGGCCGACACTGATACAGCGAACTTTCACGTCTCCATACCGTAATAGGCTGGCCGTCCTTGGTTAGGGCTATTCCTCCACCATCCATGGGACAAGCTTTCAGCTTCCACGTTCCCGTCCCAAGTTTTTGCGACGGCAGGAATTTCTTGCCTCCATCTTTTGATCCAGCTATATACAGGTCCCGCGAGCCATTGACCGAATTTCGAAACATGACGTATACATGATTACCCTTCGCAGCCACCGACACCCGGCAGCATTCGCACACGGTTTGGTCGGGCGACTGGTAAATCACTTGGTTTGCTGTCCACGTACGCCCCCCGTCCGTTGAGCGGGAACCCACAATTTTATTATGATTATCCCCCCGAAGATCAAGCCAGACCGCATAAAAGGGCCCATCGTCCGATCCGGCGATCGCATGAAAACCCTCTTTGGCAATTTCCGGCTGGTCGTTGATCTGGACCGCTGGTGACCACTTGCGGCTGGCGCGAGTCATGGAATAGGCCATGACATTTCCAGTCTGGTTCATCGCCGTAATGAGTACCGTTTTATCAGTGACCGCAATTTGGGGGCCACGGGTAGCGCCCAAGACCAATTTGGGGAGATGGGCAACCGGTACGGGCCGGGAGAATGATTTACCCTTGTCCACTGACGAAGCATAAAATACCGTATCATTCCGACCAAATACCAGGTGAATGGCCCCCTTTCGGTCTGCGATAATAACGGGCATTTTCCCGGCGGCCAGCGTCTGATCCGTTTCAATCGGTTTAGCCGCCCAAAAAGACAGTAGAAAAAGGAAGAAAAAGCAAAAACGAAACAGGGTTCTCATAGCTAATACGATTTAAAGCCTAAATAAATAGAAGAATTCGAGGTTACCAACGGGCCTTACCCGGTTGAGCCCCTTTAACAAAAAACTACAAAGCTTCCCGGCAATTTTGTAACGGACTGGCTACTGCCGACCTCTAGTTTTGTGCGGTTGTCTAAAGAATACCATGAAAACGAGCCTTTCCATTAAACGAGTCGTACACCCTACGACTGATTCAGTAACGCTTTATTTTGATACCCCGGAAAATGGGTTTACCTATTATCCAGGTCAACACCTGGCCGTGACGGCGATTGTGGGCCAAAAACCCATTACAAGGACGTACTCATTGAGTACATCTCCTGTAATGGATTCCGAATTAGCCATCACCGTGAAACGTATCCCCGATGGAGTTCTGTCGAATTACCTGGTTGATTACGCCAAACCGGAAATGCCGTTGACCATCGAGGGACCTCTAGGCCAGTTTTATACGGTTCCTGACCCGGTTAACCAGCGTCATTTGGTTCTATTCGCTGGAGGTAGCGGCATTACCCCATTGTATTCGATGATCCGGTCGATACTGTATGCCGAGACCAATTCCGTTATTTCTTTAATTTATGCGAATCGATCCTGGGAAAGCGTCGTATTCCGGGAAGAATTAAACAAGTTGCAGATTGCCCATCCAGATCGGTTTTCGGTCTATCACGCCCTCGATCAATACTCGGATTTATCCGATACGGAACTTAAACGGGTCTATTTTAAAGGAAGCCTCAGTCGCCTATTGGTTAAGAAATTTATTGCCCGGCTCCAGACTCTGATTCCCTTGCCAACCGAATTTTATATGTGCGGGCCCTTTGGATTTATGCAACTCATCGAACAAGCACTCGAATCCCTGAATATCCCAGCCAACCAACGCTTTAAAGAGCAATTTTTCGTACCTGCTCAAGAAATGAATCCCCAACGCGATTATTCTAACCTTCCAACGCAAACCGTTCAGGTCCTTCACAACGGTCTTACTCAATCCTTCACGGTTCCCAGCGGTCAAAGTATTCTGGATGCGGCCTTGGCCGCTGATCTAAAACTACCTTATTTGTGTCGGGAAGCGCAGTGCGGTAGTTGTCGGGCTCAGTTACTCCGGGGAAAAGTAGACATGGAACGAAATCATAGTTTAACGGTGGACGAAATAGGGGCTGGCCAAGTATTACTATGCCGCGGATTTCCACTTACACCGGATGTAATCGTCCAACCACTTCAGAATCAGCTCTGATGCAAGGATATATTTCGAAATTTTGTAAGACCGACACTTAATTTTGTAACACGCATAAATCCGCAAAGCCCTATTTTTGCCTAGTAGAAGAATAGTTACGTATGCGATCACTCAAACACATATCCTTATTGAGTTGGATTCTCTGGCTCGTGACGGTAAGCACCGGTCTAGTAGCAGCACCGGCCTGTGTGGCTATGCAAGCGTCAGCCTGTCCCTGCTGCGAGGTACCCGTGTCGGAGTGCCAGGATATGACCTGTCTTTCCTCAATTGAGCGTCCCGCACTTCTTCTGAGCACAATTCAGGTCGTTGCCCCACCAGCGGATCATCAACCCGTTTTAAAACCTCGACCTAACTTTGCGCTGCTGTATTGCTATTTGCTGGCCCAGTCGGATTTGGCAACCCGGCGTAGTTTTTCTTACCTTCCTACATCTCCCGTCCGGGATATTCTCCTGCTTGTCGAAACGTTCAGACTATAAGCCAGGCAACTACATACCATTGACCTTGTGGTCTTTCGGTTATTCCCCTAAAACAAAAGCGCGTAACTCAATGATATCTACCAATTGGTAGGTTCAGCGCTATCTATTTTGCAATAACGTATTCTTTTTATGATTGAGCAACTGATCCGGTTCTCGCTAAGAAACCGCTTTGTCGTGCTACTGATTGCCGGTGGGCTATTTGGATGGGGCATTTACTCCGTAAAAACTAGTAAAATAGACGCCATCCCTGACCTTTCCGAAAATCAGGTCATCGTCTTTACCGAGTGGATGGGGCGCAGCCCTCAACTGATCGAAGATCAGATTACCTACCCGCTGGTAACGAACTTACAGGGCCTCCCGCAGGTAAAATACGTACGTGGCACGTCCATGTTTGGCATGAGTTTCGTCTATGTCATCTTTAATGACGACACCGACGTTTATTGGGCCCGGGAGCGGGTCCTGGAGCGGCTTAACTATGCATCCAGGCTCTTGCCAGGCGGAGTCTCACCGACACTTGGACCCGACGGTACCGGCGTCGGTCACATCCTATGGTACACCCTTGACGCACCGGGTATGGACCTGGGCGAGCAGCGGGCCATCCAGGACTGGTACGTTGCTTTCGGCTTGCAAAACGTACCGGGAGTAGCTGAAATTGCCTCATTTGGCGGCTTTCAGAAACAATACCAGGTCACTGTTGATCCGAACAAATTAACGTACTATGGTCTGTCTGTACCCCAGGTGATAACGGCGATCCGCACCAATAATAATGAAGCCGGAGGGCGTAAATTTGAATTAAGCGGCATTGGCTACATCATCAAGACGACGGGGTATTTAGGCTCAGTCGAGCAGATTCAAAATATTCCGATCAAAACCCTAAACACGGTTCCGATTCGCGTAGCCGATGTGGCTACAGTTCAGATGACGGGAGCTACCCGGCTGGGCATCTTCGATTTGAATGGAGCTGGCGAAGCGGTAGGCGGTATCGTGGTGATGCGCTACGGAGAAAACGCTGACGAGGTCATCGGCAATGTTAAAAAGAAGATGGAGGAAGTTGCCAGGGGATTACCCCAGGGCGTCAAGTTTAATATCGTCTATGACCGTAGCGGGCTGATTCAGGAGTCGGTCAGTAGCATTCAGCACACCCTCATGGAGGAAATGATTGTCGTCTCGCTGGTGGTGATTCTTTTTCTATTGCACTGGCGGAGTGCCATCAGCATCATTGTTCAGATTCCGATCACCATCGCTACCAGTTTTATTCTGCTGAACGCCTTCGATATTTCGTCCAACATCATGTCCCTAACGGGAATTGCCCTGGCCATCGGGGTCATTGTCGACAACGGGATTATCATGGCTGAAAACGCCTATAAAAACCTGGCCGTCCGCCAGGCTGAACTGACGGCGGAAAGCAGGAAGGTGGGGGCGTACGAGAAAACGAATGAAAATAAACCGGAGTCTACTCCCCATCCCCAAACGCAACCGTAATTATGTGGACGAAAATAAAACGCGGGTTCGGATTTGGACCCAAGAACTACATCGAAGTTCCCGAAGAAGAGCGGCTGGCGATTATTGAAAAATCCAGTATTCAAGTCTCCCGAGGGGTGTTCTACTCGACCATTATCATCATCACGTCGTTTCTGCCCGTGTTTCTTCTTACCGGGCAGGAAGGCAAGCTGTTTCACCCGCTGGCCTGGACTAAAACGTTTATCTTGCTAGTGGATGCGGTCCTCGTCGTCACGCTGGCCCCCGTGATGCTGTCCCTGTTTTTGAAAGGTCGCTTCAAGGACGATCACGCCAATCCCATTAACCGCTTCCTGGAGCGGGTCTATGAGCCCCTCATCCGGGGCGTGTTGCGCTGGCGAAAAACCACCCTGGCCATTAATCTGCTGGCTCTGGCCATCAGTATCCCCATGCTGCTGAGTTTAGGGTCGGAGTTTATGCCCCCCCTTGATGAACAAAGCATCCTGTTTATGCCCGTCACGCTACCGGACATTTCCAACGCCGAAGCCAAGCGAATTTTGCAGGTTCAGGACAAGATCATTAAGTCGGTGCCGGAGGTGGACAAAGTTCTGGGCAAGGCCGGTCGGGCTTCAACCGCAACCGACAACTCCCCCATTAGCATGATTGAGACCATTATCATGCTCAAACCCAAGTCGGAGTGGCGGGAAGGCATTACCAAGAAAGCGATTATCAACGAATTAGACGCCAAGCTACAAATTCCGGGTGTAATCAACGGTTGGACGCAACCCATTATTAACCGCATCAACATGCTGTCCACCGGTATTCGCACGGACGTGGGAATCAAGGTTCACGGTCAATCGCTGGATAGCATTTATGCGGTGTCTGAACAGGTCAAAGCCGCTCTCGAAGGCATAGCGGGGGTAAAAGACCTGTACGTAGAACCCGTCACGGGCGGCAAATACTTAACGGTGGACATCAATCGCGATGCCTTGGGGCGCTACGGACTGAGCGTCGATGATGTCAATGGGGTAGTTGAATCGGCCATTGGCGGCTCGCCGATCGGTCAGACCATCGAAGGGCGTCGGCGGTTTGCCATTAACGTCCGACTGGCGCAGGATTACCGAAACAGCGTGGAGCGCCTTCGGCGCATCCCCATTGCGACAGCCGCTTTCGGGACCATTCCGCTATCCGCAGTAGCAACCTTGAAATTTGAGGATGGCCCCCCGATGATTACCTCGGATAATGCTCTGTTGCGTGGGGCGGTGATGTTCAACGTGCGCGACCGCGACTTAGGCAGCACGGTTGAGGAAGCCATCGCCAAAGTAAATGGGGAGCTTAAACTGCCGGGTGGTTACTTTCTGGAATGGAGTGGGCAGTACGAAAACCTGATTCGGGGTAAGCAAACCCTGCTGCTGATCGCACCGATTGTGCTGGTCATTATTTTTCTGTCGCTCTATTTGGCTTTTCATTCGGCCCGGGAAGCATTTTTAAGTCTGATCACCATTCCCTTTGCCTTAATCGGTGGTGCCTACATGGTTTACTTCTACGGGGTCAATCTATCGGTAGCGGTGGCCGTTGGCTTTATTGCCCTGTTCGGCATCGCCGTGGAGACGGGGGTGGTGATGGTCATCTATCTCAATGATGCCATGCGAAAACTGGTCGAGCGGAAAGGCAATTCCAGAGAAACCATAAGCCCGCAAGATTTAAAAGAGTCCGTCATCGATGGGGCTGCCAAACGGTTGCGGCCCAAAATCATGACGGTTTCGGTGGCCCTGTTTGGCCTCGTGCCCGTTCTGTGGGCGTCAGGCGTAGGCAGCGATGTGATGCTACCCATCGTCCTGCCGATGATTGGTGGTGTTTTAACTTCCTCGACGCATATTCTGCTGGTAACTCCACTCATCTTTTTGATGACCAAGGAGTATGAATTAAAAAAATACGGTAAACTGGACGTATCCGATGTTACGCATTAAATCCCCCTATTTTCTGGGTTTAACCTATCTCCTTTGCCTGACCGGGTTTGCACAAACCGCTCCAGGCAATACGGTTGCCGAACCAGCCATCCTTTCCAGCCCAGCAAATCGTAACCCGAATGATCGCGGCCCGGTTCTACGGCTCGATAGCATTCTGGCGGTCATTGACGCCGGCAATCCCCAACTCCAAACATATGGGAATCGCGCGGCTTCCCTGCGGGCGACGGCGGAGGGCGCCAGGAGCTGGATGGCCCCGATGGTGGGCGCCGGAACATTCATGATGGCCTACCCACGAAGCTATATCATGGAAGAACGCGACAAAGGTTCGGTAATGATTTCCGGCGAACAGGCCGTTCCCAATCAGGCCAAACAACGGGCACAGGTAGCTTATCAACGCTCCCGGGCCTCCGTCGAAGAAGCCGGGAGGGCGGTTAGTTTCAATCAGCTACGGGCGCAGGCCAAGCAACTTTACTACGAATGGCTGGTAGGCGAGCAGAAGCAGGCGGTCCTGATCGAAAATCAGCAAATTTTGCAAACGATGAAGAAACTGGCGGACATCCGCTATCCCTATTCGAAGGGTAGCCTGGGAAATATCTACAAAGCCCAGGCCCGGCTTTACGAATTGGATAATATGCTGTTGATGGTTAAAGCGGAGATTGACCAGAAACGAATTGGGTTGAATACGTTGATGAACCGACCCAAAACGGAGCTTTTTACGATTGATACGACCTTAATCATTCCGAAAGACCTGTCCCTGTCGGAGGTAACCTTGATCGACACGGCGCTGATTGCCGGCAATCGAAGCGACATTCGACGCATGGATCAGACCATTCGTTCCATGTACTTTGGCATCGAAGCCCAGAAAGCGGAGCGCAGACCCGAATTTCGGATTCGTTTCGACCATATGTCTCCCCTCGATAAAGGGATGCCCAATCAGTTCACGGCAATGGGGATGGTGACAATTCCTATCGCTCCCTGGTCTTCGCGGATGTACAAAGCAGAGATTAAAGGTATGAAGTATGAGATCCAGGCTATGCAGAAAGAGCGGGAAGCGATGCTCAATGAAACGCAGGGCATGGTTGCCGCCATGCAGACGGAGTTACGCAACATGAAGCAGCAGCTGGACAATTACCGGGAGCGGGTCATTCCGACCTTCCAGAAGAATTATCAAACGCTGATGATTGCGTACGAGCAAAATAAAGAGCAGTTACCGGTCGTGATCGATGGCTGGGAAACGCTCAATATGAGCCAAATGGATTACCTGAATCGCTTGCAAGACTATTACCGAATGATTGTCGCTTATGAACGTGAATTGGAAAAATAGAGGAATTTCCCTCCTGCTAATGACCTGGCTGCTGTTAGGAGGTTGCCAGTCGAAGAACGGGCAGAAATTACTTGAAGGTGATTCCCGCAAATTGAACGAAGGTACACACCAGGGGCACGCTCATCAGTCCGTGGAAGAGGAATACACCTGCCCGATGCACCCGCAGATTGTCCAGGACAAGCCCGGTAGCTGCCCAATCTGTGGAATGGATTTGGTAAAGAAAGCCAGTGCAGGTGACAGCGTAGTGATTGATGCGGACTTAAAAAACCTGCTCAAGCCCACGAACTCCGCTGTGGTGGCCACGATATCGACCGTACATCCCGAACGACGCCGTGAAACCGTCGAGTTGAAGGCTAACGGCATGGTTACCTACGATACCCGGCGACTTTTTACCATTCCCACCCGATTTGGCGGTCGGGTTGAAAAGTTATTCGTGCGCTATAACTACCAGCCCATTCGAAAAGGGCAGAAGCTGCTGGAAATCTACAGCCCCGATATCGTTACGGCCCAAAGGGAGCTACTTTTCCTAGTGAGTGCCGACGCAGATAACCAGCCTTTGATAAGCTCCGCCAAACAAAAACTCAGGTTGCTCGGTGTCACCGATAACCAGATTGCTGACTTGATCAGGACCGGCAAGCCTAGCTATTCGCTGGCGGTATTTAGTCCCTACGACGGGTATGTGGTAGAAGAATCAGCGCCTGTACCAGCCGCATCGACACCACCGGGCGAAGCTGCCGGTGGTATGAGTGCTAATGGCATGAGTAGCGGTTCGGATGAAATCACCTTCACCCAACCCGCTCCCGCGTCAGCTGGCATGGGTAATGATCGAGTTTCTCCGCTGTTGTTGCGTCAGGGGCAGTATGTACAGACTGGTCAAACCCTATTTCGGGTGGTAGACCCCAGCCGACTTTGGGCAGAATTCCGGCTATACGCCCGGGATGCGACCGGGGTCAAACCAGGCGATCCGCTAACCATGTCCTTCGACCAGGCTGGCCAGCCTTCACAGTCAGCCCGGGTGAGTTTCATTGTGCCTTTTTTTGAGAATGGGGGCACCGGGGCGTCGTCAAGCTTCGTGACAATCCGCGCTTACCTTCCAGGAGGAAAAAATAAGCGCGTGGGCCAATTAGCCCGCGCCATTATCCGACAACCGGCCCGGGAAGGGCTATGGCTTCCAGCGACAGCCGTGCTGGATTTAGGAAACGAACGGGTGGTATTTATTCGCCAGAATGGAAGTTTTAAGCCGGTACGTGTACAAACCGGTGGCGTTTCTGGTCATCGGATTGCCATTAGGGGCGGATTGAGGGAAGATCAGGAGGTAGCCCGAAATGCCCAATTTTTGATTGATAGTGAAAGTTTTATCAACGTTTCTAATTCAACCGAATAACTATGCTCAGGCAATGGATATATGGATCAGCCGCTCTGCTGGTGCTGCTGAATGCAGCCTGCCAGTCGGGCGGATCAACCGCGACTAAATCAAAGGATACAACTCAACTTCAGGCCGATACCCACCCGCACCTGGTTGGTGGATCGGATGGACATTCTCATGGTCCTGAGCAGGAAGGTGGAACCACATATACCTGCCCGATGCACCCGCAGGTTATGCAGAGTGCCCCGGGAACGTGTCCCATCTGTGCGATGGATTTAGTACCGGTTACCAAAACCGGTGGAAAAGGGGCTGACCGTTCAGCCGTCGCGATTATTCTGAGTGAAAGTCAAATGCAACTCGCTCACGTAACCGTACAACCGGTCTCGGCGGGTAGCATTAGCAACGCAACGGTGCTCAACGCCCGATTGGCAGCCAATCAGGAGCAAACTGAGGTCATCAGCAGTCGCGTATCCGGACGAATCGAGCGGTTGGTTGTCAAGGAATCCGGCCAGTTCGTTCGCAAAGGGCAGGTACTTTACGAAATTTATAGCGAACAACTCTTGACCGACCAGCAGGAATATCTGGTGGCTCTTCAGCAGGAAAATGAACTCAAGGAACCTCGTTATGAACAGTTTCGCAAAGCGGCCGAACAAAAACTACGGCTTTCAGGCATGACACCCGATCAAATCCGTCAGTTGGCCCGCACCCGAAAGGTGCAACCGCGCATCCCGTTCGTGGCTCCGGCTGGCGGAACGGTGACGGAGGTAGCGGCCAGTGAAGGCCAGTACGTGAGTGAAGGGGCCTTGCTGTACCGTTTGGTGAACCTGGGGCAACTTTGGGTGGAGGCTGATCTCTACGCCGGCGAATCGAATTATATAAAAGTCGGGGATCAGGTTGGGGTTGAGGTGGTCGGCAGCGAAGAAAGGCTGAATCTGACGGCACGGGTTGCGTTCATTAATCCGGAATACCGAACCGGAAGCCAGGTGCTGACGATGCGGGCGATTTTGGCTAATCCGGGCAGTAAATTTCAGCCCGGCCAGCAGGCGCGGGTATTCATCCGGCATGGTATCCAGCGTGGGTTGACTCTGCCGACGGATGCGGTCGTACGGGCGGGCGACGGAGCGGTTGTGTTCATTCAGACGGGTACGGGCACCTTTCGGCCCCGTAAGGTAGAAACCGGCACCGAAACCGACCAGCGCGTGGCCATCACGAAGGGTTTAATCGGTACCGAAAAGATTGCCATGTCGGGAGCGTACCTGCTCTACAGCGAACTGATTCTGAAAAAAGGGATTAATCCGATCACGGCCAAAATCGATGAGGAGGACGTTCAAACGGCTTCCAATCAGAAAGAAACTCCTGTCGCAGAACAAGCGGCTTCACCCAACGTTCAACAGACGCCTGACGCCTTTAAAAAACAACTGACCCTGGTGTACGAGGCTTCACTAAAACTGACCGAAGCCTTGATTCGGTCGGATGCCCGGCAAGCCCAAACCGCAGCGGGCGGGGCGGAGAAGGCCATTTCCAGCGTTGATATGAATTTACTTTCCGGCGCGACGCATCAGGAATGGATGAAACATGAAAGCACCATGAAGGCGGCCCTGAAAATTATTCGCACCACGAATAATCTGGAAAAACAGCGTACGGCTTTTGCCGGGTTTGAGGATGGGTTATACCGTAGTGTCAAAGCGTTTGGCATTACTGATAAGCCTGCTTACCGGCAGTACTGCCCCATGGCCCAAAACAACAAGGGAGGCTATTGGCTGAGTGATCAAAAAACCATTCGAAACCCTTATTTTGGGGAAGCAATGCTCAGCTGCGGGGAAACCAAAGAGGTTATTCAATAAGTTTCGAAGGATGGATCGAACCGATCCATCCGCAAGCTGAATTTTCTATTTTAACTAGCGAAGCCATGAATACATCAGAAATAACCAATTTATTGGGCGAAGAGGCCGAAAGCCTGTTGACCCACGTGTCCCAAACCATTTCAAAAGAACAACTCCACCTTCCGGGGCCTGATTTTATTGACCGGATATTTGTACCGTCTGATCGGTCTCCTCAAGTGCTGCGAAGTTTAGGTCACCTCTTCAATCATGGCCAATTGTCCGGAACTGGTTATCTGTCGATTCTTCCCATTGATCAGGGCGTTGAACACAGTGCCGGGGCTTCTTTTGCCGGAAACCCCCTCTATTTTGATCCCGAAAATATTATCCGTTTGGCGCTGGAGGGCGGCTGTAATGCGGTCGCCACCACATTCGGAGCACTGGGTATTGTGGCCCGGAAGTATGCACACAAAATTCCTTTTATCGTTAAAATCAACCACAATGAATTGCTAACCTATCCCAACAAGTACGACCAGATCCCTTTCGGATCCGTGAAGGAAGCCTGGAATCTGGGGGCAGTTGCCATTGGGGCAACGATCTATTTTGGCTCCGAGGAATCAGGTCGGCAGATTGTTGAAATTGCCCGGGCGTTTGAAGAAGCGCACACCCTGGGAATGGCTACTATCTTATGGTGCTACCTTAGAAACAACGCGTTTAATAAAGGGAAAGGAGAGGATTACCATGTAGCCGCGGACTTGACGGGTCAGGCTAACCATCTTGGCGTTACGCTACAGGCAGACCTGATTAAACAAAAACTTCCGGAAATCAACGGAGGCTTTCAAGCTCTCAATACCGGTGGGAGTAGTTACGGTAAACTGGATGAGCGGATTTACACCCAGCTCAGCAGTAAACACCCCATTGATCTATGCCGGTATCAAGTGGCCAATTGTTATATGGGCCGCGTAGGACTTATTAATTCCGGAGGAGGCTCCCTCGGGGCCTCGGATCTAAGAGACGCTATCCGCACGGCTGTCATCAACAAGCGGGCGGGCGGAACCGGTTTGATTTCGGGTCGCAAAGCGTTTCAGCGGCCCTTTGAAGAAGGAGTGAAGCTTTTGAATGCAATCCAGGATGTGTATTTGGATCCGGAAGTATCAGTAGCCTAATTCATGTCGTATATTAGGGTACTGAAACTATTCAGTCTAACAACCTTTATAGGGTTATGCCTAAAATCTATCTCATATTTCTGTATGATTAGGATCAGCTAATTGATTTAGAAAACTATACACCTTTGTACCAGGCCAAACAACGTATGTAAGTCAGGGATTAATTCTCTAGAAGTGCTCACTATACGGATTTTTAGGACCTTCATCTGAAACCAATTTTATCATTATACAACTATGAAATCATTCACTTTTTTTATTCTGCTGCTTTTGGGTTTTATTTCCGTTTCCATTTCTTCAACTGCACAAAGCCAGAACTACAAACATATTGGGCATAACGGGGAAATTAAAGACGAACGAGGAGTCACCATAGGCAAAGTGACGAAGGACCAAATTATTCAGGACAGTCATGGCCAGAAAATTGCTTTTATCGACAACCAGGGCAATCTCATTGATGCCAAAACCAACAAAAAAATGGGCCGTATGGGTAAGGATGGCAAAACGTACTATAATGTCAATGGAGATATTGAGTTAACGATTAAAGACAATGGAAAAACCTGTGATGTTTACGACGCTAAAGGAAAGAAAATTGGTAATGTGCACAGCAGCTTAAAAGGTTCTGCCTGTGCCTTGGTTTGCTTTCAGGAGCAACATGTCAAAAAGCCATAATAAATCTATCTGCATCATTTTTTAGCTTCGAGGCAATAGATTCTGTTCATTAAACGGCAGCAGGAGTAAAAGTTAACAAATACCAGAAACTTAACTCCAATTCAGTTGTATCATGGCCGAGCAATTTAACCGCGTGGGCGATCAAGTTCGACCAGTTTCAGTCTCAGACCATTAAAGCCCTGTACGCGGGGAAGTCTCTCACCGATGGAAATGCGTATTTGCTCCTTTACTGAAGCATTTTTTAATAACGGCTTCTCAAGGTAAAATGCACCTGCGCTTGCAAGAAAAATAAGTGCTGCCATCGTTAATAGCTAAAATGTGGAGGCTCTGTTTAAAATTCAGCTGAAAGGCAGCGTAGTTTCCCGCGTATTGTATAGCGTCATTGGCTTAAGTTTGAAAGGGAAATGAGAAGTGCTCGGTATCTACCTGACAGAAAGTAAAGAGACTAAATTTTGCAGGGCAGCACGTGCGGCTTCCGGTAATGACCGACTTCCGGCAACGTGGTGTATCCGATGTTTTTGTTGCTTGTATTGACGGCTTGAGAGGAGGTAGATTTTGCCGATGAGCTGGCAAGTTGGGAAACACCTATTATGTCTGAAGGGAAATGAAGCATAATTCTACCCAAGCCGTGTTTGCGATTTCTAAAAGCAGAATATTTCCATTAAGGTTCGATTGCACCCACCACTTTTTGATTTTCAGCACTCTCTAGAATTCGCCCTTACACAAATAGTTTATCAACGTCATGGCATGGCAGGCAAATTCTCCATTTCATTTCAAAGGAAAGCTATCAATGCAGCTTTTTCCTTAAAAGGTTCAATTGATAATGACTAATGTTTATTAGAGCTGACCTTCAAAATTGAACCTACCAGTCAGT
Organism: Larkinella sp. C7; assembly: GCF_006149005.1. Classification (GTDB taxonomy): domain Bacteria; phylum Bacteroidota; class Bacteroidia; order Cytophagales; family Spirosomataceae; genus Larkinella. The sequence goes on from NZ_VBSL01000026.1 coordinate 20,429, forward strand.
GAATATCTATCGCTTTCATTGCCTAATTGTGCTCATGATATGATCGAAAAAATTATTACCTGGTCTATCCACAATCGGTTCATGGTGCTGCTACTGATTATCGCTATCCTGTCAGGTGGTGTATATGCTATCTGGGAGACCCCCGTGGATGCCATTCCGGATCTTTCTGAGAATCAGGTGATCATTTATACCGAATGGATGGGGCGTAACCCGCAGATAATGGAAGACCAGATTACGTATCCTTTGGTAGCCAATCTGCAGGGTATTCCAAACATAAAAAATATAAGGGCGTCGTCCATGTTCGGAATGAGTTTCGTTTTTGTCATTTTCAATGACGATGTAGAAATCTACTGGGCACGCTCACGGGTATTAGAAAGGCTCAATTATGCTGCTCGCTTACTGCCTCCCGGTATCACCCCAACGCTCGGCCCGGATGGCACGGGGATCGGGCATGTCTTCTGGTACACGCTGAAGGCTCCAGGCTATGATTTGGGTGAACTTCGAGCGGTCCAGGATTGGTATGTCAAATTTGCTCTTCAAAACGTTCCGGGGGTAGCAGAAATTGCCTCATTCGGAGGATTCCAGAAGCAATACCAGGTGACTATAGACCCTAATAAGTTAGTCTATTATAATATTTCCTTTATGTCCCTCATTCAAGCCATAACCCGGAATAACCGGGATGTGGGGGGAAGTCTTTTTGAAATGAACCGGGCCGGATATATGGTGAAAGGGCTGGGGTATCTGAAAAGCATGGAGGACATTGAAGATATCCGGTTGGGAATGTATAAATCCATTCCCATCACAGTGAAAGACGTAGCCTCTGTGCAAATGGGCGGAGATATCCGGCTTGGAGTTATCGAAGAGAATGGCGAGGGAGAAGTCGTCGGTGGCATTGTCGTAATGCGGTACGGCGAGAATGCCAAAGATGTAATTGAACGGGTCAAGTCAAGACTTCAGGAAGTGGAAAAAGGGCTTCCACCAGGAGTATCCTTTCAAGTGGCCTATGACAGAAGCAACCTCATTCTGGCCGCCATTGATACGTTACGAGAGACTATTACGGAAGAAATCGTGGTGGTATCGGTCATTGTATTGTTGTTTCTCTTCCATTGGGGAGGAGGCCTGGTAGCAATTCTCAGCATTATATTTTCCATCCTGATCGGATTTATACTCATGAAAACATTTGGGATAACTTCCAATATTATGTCATTGGGAGGGGTAGCATTAGCGGTGGGTGATTTAGTCGATTCAGGCATTGTGATGGTAGAGAACGCTTATAAGCAATTAACAAATGAGGTACTCGACATTGATGAGCAAAAGCTGGATTACTAAAGCAAAGAATGACTACCATGGCTAATCCAAAGCATCGTATCGGTCATACGAAGGAACTCAAAGAACAAGATAGAATTGATATCATTGAAAAATCGAGCCGAACGATTGGCAGAGCTGTATTTTCCTCCATACTTGTCACCTTAATTTCATTCTCCCCCATTCTGTTTCTAACCGGGCAAGAAAAAAAGCTATTTAGCCCTCTTGTGTTGACCAAAACGTTTACCATGGGCGGTTCGGCAGTTGTCACTTTGCTGATTATCCCCATGTTACTACGGATTTTCCTAAAAGGAAGATTAATTCCAGAAAGTCGTAATCCGGTTTCTAACTTTTTTATTCACCTTGCCAGCCCCGCCGTGCATTTAGGTCTGAAGTGGAAAAAAACTACACTTGCCTTGGTTCTACTGACGCTGTTGGGAAGTATTCCTATCCTGATAAATACCGGTTCTGAATTCATGCCCCCTTTGGATGAAGGCTCCTTGCTATTAATGCCAGTTGCTCTGCCCGATGTTTCCAACTCAGAAGCCAAGCGAATCGTACAAGTGCAGGACCGGATTATTAAAAGTTTTCCGGAGGTGGAAAACATCTTAGGTAAGGCCGGACGTGCCTCCACGGCTACAGACAACTCTCCCATCAGCATGATTGAAAGCATTATCATCCTTAAACCCCGTGACCAGTGGCGGGAAGGAATGACAAAGGAGAAGTTAATCCAGGAAATGAACAATAAAATAAGAATTCCGGGGGTCTCAGTGGGCTGGACGCAGCCCATCATCAACCGAATTAATATGCTGTCAACAGGTATCCGCACTGATGTGGGAATCAAGGTGTACGGGCAGCGCCTTGATTCCATCTATGCCCTTTCTTTACAGATAGAAAAAGTCATCAAAGGCGTGGAGGGATTACAGGATTTATACGTCGAGCAGTTGATGGGTGGAAAATACCTTGAATTAGCCATGAAACGCAAGGAGATCGCCCGGTACGGCCTTGATGAGGAAGATGTAGGAATGATCATAGAAACCGCCCTGGGCGGGGCGAATTTAACCAGTACCGTGGAGGGTCGCCGTCGCTTCAATGTAAATCTGCGCCTTGGGCAGGACTATAGGAACGATATTGCTGAAATTAAACGAATTCCAATACTTACGGCGCAATATGGTACCATTCCCCTTTCCTCCGTTGTGGATATCCGAGTGACCGAAGGGCCACCAATGATTAATTCTGAAAACGCATTGCTACGGGGAACGGTACTCTTTAATGTAAGAGGCAGGGACATGGGTAGTGTGGTGAAAGAGGCTAAACTTCGCGTTGAAGAGCAGTTTAAAACACTACCGCAAGGGTACTTCATCCAGTGGAGCGGGCAATATGAAAATCAAGTCAGAGCCCAACAACGACTGACTTTCATTATTCCCATCGTGCTCCTTATCATCACTTTGGTCCTATACCTTACGTTCAAATCATTACGAGAAGTATTAATTGTGCTAAGCAGTGTACCTATTGCCTTAATGGGGGGCGTATACTCGTTGCATTTCTTTCAGGTAAATTTTTCAGTGGCGGTAGCGGTCGGCTTTATAGCCCTCTTTGGGGTAGCCGTAGAGACGGGTGTATTAATTCTGGTCTACATGAATCAATCCTTGGGAAACTTAGTTCGGCAGAAGGGGCAGCGCCAGGAAACGCTATCCGAAACCGATATTGAAAATGCAATTTTTGCAGGAGCTGTTTTACGAATTCGGCCCGTACTGATGACGGTAGTGGTAGACATGATTGGTTTATTCCCGGTTTTGATTTCAACGGGGGTAGGTAGCGACATCATGAAGCCCATAACGTACCCGTATGTTTTTGGTCTGGTTACGGCAACAATATATGCCTTAATTATCTTACCCGTGGTCTTTTCACTTGTAAAAATCTGGGAGTTTCGACGGCAGGGTAGGCTTTCTTTTCTCACTGTGGAGAATTAACCGGTTCAAGAACCCGATATAAACACGATTATTCAAAAAATAAAAACAAATGTTTTCCATAGGTTGCTTTTCTCCTTTTTCCTGGAAACAGACAATTCTGTTCCTATTGATGCTATCTTACCTAGTAGGTTGCACTCAAAAAGAACACTTGTCTGGCGAGCATCCTTCGTCTTTAGATCTATTGAATCCGCAGGAAGTGCAGTTAATGGAAGACATCGCTCAATCCACTAATCACATTGTTATTTCCAACCAGACGCTGGTTAAACCAAAGTTTGTGCCACACAATCTCCGTGTTCCTATTAAGGGATACCTCACTTACGATAGTCGTCGGAACAATAAAGTAGCCATTCGGGTAGGAGGTCGGATAGAAAAACTCTACTATAAATACAATTATCAGTTTATTCACAAAGGCGATAAAATCATGGATCTTTATAGTCCAGAACTTAACACCTACCAAGCCGAGTTTCTGTACCTTTTGCAATCCGATAACGATCCTAACCTTATTGAGAAAGGACGGGAAAAACTCCGGCTGTTAGGGCTATCAGATGACCAAATAGGTCATTTAGAAAAAACGGGGAAATTTACTGAAACGATTGCTGTTCATAGTCCTTATCAGGGGTATATCCTTTTTGAAACCGCATTAGATGCAGCAACCGCCATGGGCGATAGTGGCTCCGAAACAGAACCCAATGGCATGAAAAAGATGAATAGTACTACTGAGGAGGTGACCTCATACAGCACTTATAGGAACGATGAACTACGGGAGGGAAACTATGTAAATACCGGGCAAACCTTATTTTCTGTAAATGATTTGAACACTCTTTGGGCAATTGGATCCTACGAAACCCGAATGTCCTTTGATGTCCGATTAAACGATCCAGTGATATTATACAGCGATCTGGTGCCTAATCAGAAGTTAGCCGGAAGAGTTAACTTTATTGAGCCAATTTTTCAAAAAAACCAAAAGTTTGCGCAAGTAAGGATTTATCTAAACAATTCCAGCCACCGGTTAAAGATAAACGCTCTGGTGAGCGGGATACTTATTCCGCGATCCTCAAGCCTCTTCGTTGTGCCTGTATCAAGCGTGTATGACCTTGGACGACGAAAGATTATTTGGGTATATGTGGGTAAAACACCAAGCGGCAAGAAGCGTTTTGAAGCCCGCCAGGTATTAACAGGTGTACCGCAAGACGGCTACATACCCATACTTCAAGGGCTAAATGGACAAGAAGAGATTGCCCAGGAAGCTGGCTATCTGGTAGATAGTGAAAGTTATATTGAGCCTTCGGTTTATCCTTTCTAGCCTTTATTTCCCGGCAGATGTATAAAACTATTAAATACCGTTCCTTGCTTATCATTTGCGGCCTGTTGTGGTGGGCCATCGGTTGCGGTATATCCACCTCCCCAGAAGGGCAACCTAAGCAAAATGCATCAGCACCTCACACTGGCCACAAAACCCATAAGATTGGACCGGAAACTCATCCAGCCATAGAAGGTGATACGTTACATTTGGAAGCCTTGCCAAGCTTATTGGCTGCTTTAAAATTAGATACGGCGAAACAGAAGTCTATTTCTCAGTTCGACAACTTGGTGGGCATAGCTGCTGTGGATCAGGAAGCCATAACCGTCGTAAGTGCCCGGGTGAAAGGAAGAATTGAAAAACTTTTTGTGCGAAACCCGGGGATAGCTGTGATGAAAGGTCAGGCACTCTACCAAATATATAGTGAGGAGTTATTGATTTACATCAATGAATACCGTTTCGCCCTTCAGCAGTTGGCTAATGTTGCACCTACTAGCCAACTGGTAAGTAGGCGAATTCAGGAAGGAGCTAAACGAAAATTACTATTGTGGGGCCTCACCGAATACCAAGTCCACCAAATTGCCAGCACAAATACGCCACCTGCTATTATTACTTATTATAGTCCTGCTTCGGGCTACCTGATAGATTTACAGGTGAAAGAAGGACAGTACGTAGAAATTGGATCTCCCCTTTTCACACTGGCCGATTTGCAGACACTGTGGATTGAAACTCAACTCTATTCCAACGAGGTGCAGTATATGGATCAACAGCCAAAAGTAACGCTCCATTTCGAAGCTTCCCCCTCCCGGATCTACGTTGGCAAGTTGGTGTTTAACAATCCCAAATTGGAGGAAAATCAAAAAATAAACCTGGCCCGTTTCCGGATCGTCAATACTGACTTAAAAATAAAGCCTGGGATGATGGCCTACGTGAATTTTAATCGAAACGGAAGAAGGGCGTTGGTCATTCCGAAGTCCTCGTTAGTTATTGGCACGATGACCGTGGCATGGGTAAAAACCGGCGAGGGAATGTTTGAACGCCGAATGCTTCAAACGGGGATTGAGAATAAGCAAGAAGTAGAAGTAGTTAAAGGTATTCATGATGGAGAAATAGTGGTTACTTCGGGAGGATACTTGCTCAGTGGTGAACTTACGCTCCGACAAGGTGGATTGAAAGGACATTCTCACTCTCAATAGTCAACTCTAACCTGCTCTACTTCTATGACAACGTAATGACCTGCCTCAACTGTACCTAAAATAATCAACAGGTCCAAGTCGATACCGAGTTCACGAGCCGCTTCCTGAAAGGAGTTTTTTGCATAGGATAACTCGACCGGTCCGCCGGCCCGGTGCCATTTCTTTAAATACTTCCGGTCCGCCGGTGCGGTCAAATACACGCCTTTTTTTCATGGCTACTTTTAGATTTGTCCCAAATCTGCCTAAAAAAAGTCTCCAGTCAAATGTAGCAAGTCCACATGAGAGGTGAGATTCAGATTCGACACGGATCGGTTTGCCACGCTAAATCTACCGCCAATACCCACTTTTTAGTGCGACGATTGGCAAAGTCACAAAAACAGTTAACCTAATTTTAAACTCACTCTTACGATTATTAATTTATCTCACGTTTTAATAATTGGGCGTTCAACGCCACAATCACCGTGCTGGCGCTCATCAGGACAGCACCCAGCGCCGGGCTTAGGACAAAATTGGGGTATAAAACCCCGGCAGCCAATGGAATAGCGACCACATTATACCCGGTGGCCCAAATAAGATTTTGAATCATTTTTCGGTAAGTGGCTTTGCCGAACTCAACCAGATTGGTAATATCGGTAGGATTGCTGTTGACCAATATAATGTCGGCGGTTTCTGCCGCTACATCCGTTCCCGACCCAACGGCGATGCCCACATTGGCTTGTGCCAGGGCCGGTGCATCATTGACCCCATCACCCGTCATTGCCACAAATTGACCTTTTTGCTGTAAGTCTTTTACAATTCGAACTTTTTGATCCGGCAACACCTCAGCAAAAACCCCATCCAGACCCAATTCCTTTGCCACGGCATCGGCCACTTTTTGATTATCACCCGTCGCCATATAGACCTTGATACCCGCTTCCTGCAAACGTTGTACGGCTTCTTTAGAGTTTGATCGAATCGTATCAGCCAGTGCAATGAATCCGGTTACTTTTTGATCTTGGAGTACAAAAACCACAGTTTCCGCTTCGCTGCTATTGGCGTCTTTGGGCAATTCGATCCCATGTTCTTTTAAGTAGCCGGGACTAACTACGGCCACTTTTTTTCCATCCACGGTGGCTGAAATGCCCTTCCCCGTAATCGACTGAAAGTCACTAATGGAAAGTGGTGCCAGGTTACGGGTCTTTGCTTCCCGTACAATACCCTGGGCGATGGGGTGTTGCGATTGTTGCTCCAGGGCTGTGGCTGTGCGAAGCAATGCCGTTTCATCTACCTGATCCACGAATGAAACGACGCGGGTCACACCGAATTGCCCTTCCGTTAAGGTGCCTGTTTTATCGAAAACCATCGCTGTTATTTTACGGGACTCTTCAAAAGCTGTTCGGTTTCGGATCAACAAACCTTTTTGCGCGGAAATAGCGGTGGAAATTGCCACGACCAGGGGAATCGCCACTCCCAGGGCATGCGGACAGGACGTAACCATGACGGTCACCATTCGTTCGACAGCAAATGCCATATCCTTGCCGCTGAACAGCCAGAACAATAGTGTAATGACCCCTACGGTTAAAGAAATTAGGGTTAACCATCCGGCAGCCCGGTCGGCCAGCGTTTGAGTTTGGGATTTCGCACCCTGAGCCTCCTGAATCAGCTTAACAACCTTGTTGAGGTAACTGTCTGCCCCTTGGTGGGTTACTTTCACTTTTAGAGCGCCTTCGCCATTGATGCCCCCGGCTATGACGGTATCTTGTTGCTCTTTCTGCACCGGCACACTCTCACCCGTCAGCATACTTTCATTGACAAAGCTGTTCCCTTCAACCACCTCACCATCGGTCGGAATCCGCTCACCGGGACGTACCAAAACAATATCACCAATGGTAAGCTGGTCAACTTTGACGTCACGAATTCCATCGCCATTCACTAAATGGGCATCGGAAGGAAGCATTTTAACAATCAATTCCAGTGAGCGTGAGGCTCCGGCAACGGATTTCATTTCCAGGTAATGGCCCAGTAACATAATATCAATCAGGGTAGCCAGCTCCCAAAAGAAATCCATGCCCGGCAGAATACCCAGGGCGACCACCATGCTGTAGGTGTAGGCTGCGGTTATAGCGACCGCTACCAGGGTCATCATTCCGGGTTGACGCCTGCGGATCTCACTGATCAAACCGGTCAGAAACGGCCAGCCACCGTAAAAATAAATGATCGTTGCCAAGCTCATGACGATCCAGTCGCGATAGAGAAAATCCAGGTGATAGCCCGCCACTTCCTGAAACATCATGGAAAAGGCAATGACGGGTACAGAAAGAACCAGGCATACCCAAAATCGACGCAGAAAATCGGCGATCATGGCACCGTGATCATGGCCGGTATGTCCCTCATGATTCATTGAACTCCCATGGGAATGGGAATGACTCTGGTGGTGATCATGATTCATCACGTCGACTTTCCCTACGCTACCAGGGTCCGTGTCCATCGGACCGCTGTGATCATCATGCCCAATATGCTGTTGGGACTGCTGCACAGCGGGCGGCTCCTTGAGGTGATCGGGTGTTTGGTTTGGATTATTTTTCCGAGTATCGTGGGCAACTGGTGCTTCTCCCTCCGCGGCCTGGTGATGCGAGCCATGATGGGGGTGCGTGGTCGTTTCATTCCCCTTTTCGACTTCCATCAGATGAAATGACCCTACAGTAGAAACTACCTGCTGAAGTTCCGCCAAGATGGGATGTTTTTCAACGGTAACGAATACCTGGGGCGGATTTAACGTAACCTCCGCATCCAGTATGTCGGGGTGTTTTTGGAGAGCAACCCGAACTGCTTCCACTTCATGGGGTTTGGACAAGCCATGCAACCAATAGTGATGTTGAAGTTTCATCTTGGAATCGAGTATGACAATGATTCGATATACAAAGTAACTCGAAAGAGGGGCCAATTGCTTTACAAGGTTCGGGCTCTCACTTATAAAATTTTTGCCTATGTTTTTTATTTCGACGACCTACATCCTTGTAATTCAAAATAGCTTATCGTATCAAGTAGCTATAATCTTATAAGTTACACACAAAATTTTACAACAGTACATAAACTAGGTCGGTATACATTTGTAGTGGCAAACCAGCTTCAAAACCATGCAGCATATCAGCCACTGTTGCCCTTGATATAAGCATTTTGAATGAGTTCTATGGCCCAATTTCAAGATCAGACAATTGCTTGATAATAGCTATGCCAGATGGCAACTCTTATTACCGATTAATGTGCAGTTCTTCAACGTAGACTTGGCTTAAAATTAAAGGGGATGAATACAGAATTGCGGATACGGGGTATGGTTTGCGGACGATGCATCCAAGCCGTCGAAGGGGAATTGAAGGCCTTGGGGTTGGTACCAACCGACGTTCAACTAGGTGTGGCAACCGTCTCCTCTATCAATACGAAGCAGTTACACGAACTCAGTAAGCGATTAGAGACCTTGGGATTTTCCTTATTGGTTGATCGGAAGGCTGAACTCATTCAACTGGTAAAAGACCTCATCCAAGAAACCTTGCAACGATATGATTTAGGTGACAATAAAGTCCGTTATTCCGACCTGCTTGAAGAGAAAGCGGGTGTGGACTACGACACATTAAGCTCGCTATTTTCTGGGTATGAGGGGATTACAATTGAAAAATACACCATTGAAAAAAGACTTGACAAAGTAAAAGAATGGCTGGTTTACTCTGACCTGACCCTATCGGAAATTGCCTATCGAACCGGTTTCAGTAGTCTCCAGCATTTGTCAAACCAATTTAAACAACTCACGGGATTGTCTCCTTCTCACTTTAAAATGATTAAAGCAGAACGCGATGAAATTCGCCATCGAATAGCGGAACACATGAACTCTTAGGATTATCACCAATAAGAGCTTACTATCCAATACAGACCAACCGTACTGAAAATAAAATGGAACCTCAGATCAGCAGAGAAGAATTAGAAGGTATTGAAAAATTTATTGTTAAAGTTAACCATGGCGAATTGCAACAACAGGTTCAAAAAGGCCATTATTCGCAAGCAGATAGTGATTCGGTTCTATCCGCTATTCGAAAACTGCTGGAATTTGGTGAGAAGCAGATAAAAAACAGGGCCGATGATTATAAATTGTATCGCACCAATGGCGAAAGCAACCCCATGTTACTACTTGGCCTTGCTATTAATAACCCACAAATGATTCAGGAGCTAGTCAGCCAATACAGGCTTGCCGAACGAAATGCGGTCAAAGAGAAGTTTTTTTCAATGAAAGTTGCCGATATGACCGGAGCTGATTTAGCACAATTCTTACAACTGGTTGGCAAATGAAACCTATTCTATAAACCGGGCAACCTGTATTTAATCTCACACTTTCGATTATGATACCATTCATACTTATTTGTCGAAAACGTAAGCCGGTGACTAAAATACCTGGAAGGGCTCATCTCAATTTTGGATAAATGCCTCGATCAATACTTAAATATTACAAAATATCTCCCGGTATTATATAACGTCCCCACTTGGCCAGCTTAGTAATTTTGCCTCATAAAGGTTAAAAGTGAACAGCTATGAAAGTCAATCCTGAAGATATAGCTCCCTCACCGGTCAAAAACCGAGGGGGTCGAGTTGTGAAAAAAAACTATCCGGTACTTGAAATGACCTGTGCCGCCTGCGCCATCAGTGTGGAATCGATGCTTAAAAATACGCCAGGCGTCGTTGATGCATCGGTAAACTATGCTAACCAGTCAACGACAGTGGAGTATGACCCCAAAGCGGTGACTCAGCAGACGTTACAGAATGCCATTCGATCAATCGGTTATGATCTTATTATTGATGAGGAAAATCCCCAGCAGGTACAACAAGAAGCCCAGCAGCGAAACTATAAAGCCTTAAAAAAACGAACTCTTTGGGCGGTTATCCTCTCGATTCCGGTTGTCGTTATTGGTATGTTCTTTATGGACGGGGACTCCGGATCGCTGCCCTATGCCAACTGGATCATGATGGCCTTATCAGCACCAGTGGTATTCTACCTGGGCCGCCCGTTTTTTGTCAATGCCTGGAAACAGGCTCGTCACGGAAAGGCCAATATGGATACGCTGGTCGCCCTTTCAACCGGAATCGCTTTTCTGTTTAGTGTTTTTAACACTGTCAATCCTGATTTCTGGCATAGCCGCGGAGTCCATCCACACGTCTATTATGAAGCGGCAGCGGTCGTCATTGCCTTTATCTCACTGGGAAAGTTACTGGAGGAACAAGCCAAATCCAATACATCATCGGCCTTGAAGAAACTCATGGGCCTGCAACCTAAAACGATACGTATTATCGAAGAGGGGACCGAGCGCGAAATACCGATTGCCCAGGTCCGGGTTGGACAAATCGTAATTGTGAGACCCGGCGAAAAAATTCCGGTGGATGGCGTCGTTTATTCAGGTTACTCGTATGTTGACGAAAGCATGATTTCCGGCGAGCCGGTACCCGTCGAAAAAAAGGAAGGTGAAAAGGTTTTTGCCGGAACCATCAATCAAAAAGGGGCTTTCCGATTCCAAGCCGAAAAGGTAGGTGGCGATACCATACTGGCCCAAATCATTCGAATGGTTCAGGAAGCGCAAGGTAGTAAAGCCCCGGTCCAGAAGTTGGTAGACCGAATCGCAGGCATCTTTGTTCCGGTGGTGATTGGAATTGCGCTCCTAACATTTGTCACCTGGATGATTGTTGGTGGTGATAATGCGTTTACCCATGCTTTACTAACGTCAGTCACGGTCCTGGTGATTGCCTGCCCATGTGCCCTGGGGCTGGCTACTCCAACGGCCATCATGGTTGGTGTTGGCAAAGGAGCCGAAAACAACATCCTCATTAAAGATGCAGAAAGCCTCGAACTAGGCTATAAAGTAAATGCCGTGATTCTAGATAAGACGGGAACCATCACGGAAGGCCGACCAAAAGTAACCGATCTGGAATGGTTTATGCCCAAAACAACCACTACTTACCTTCATGAAGTATTGTTCGCCCTGGAAGCTCAATCGGAACACCCGCTTGCGGAAGCGGTACTGGAAAGATTGAAAGCGGATGGCATCAAAGGAGCTCAGTTGGATGGCTTTGAGAGCCTAACGGGTCGCGGTGTCACGGGTTATTATCAGGGAGAGAAATACTTCGTTGGCAATCCCCGCTTGCTGGCAGAGGAAGGAATTAAGACGATTCCGCAGGCGAATGAGTTGGCTGATCGCTGGCAGAATCAGGCAAAAACGGTCGTTTATTTCTTCGATAAAACCTCCGTCAAAGCCATCATTGCGATCGCCGATCCCATCAAAGAGACTTCCCGGTTAGCCATTCAGACCTTGCAACGCCGTGGTATCGAGGTCTATATGATGACGGGTGATAATCGGCAAACGGCATCGGCTGTGGCGCAGGAAGTAGGTGTTACAGACTTCCGTGCTGAAGCCTTACCGAATGATAAAGCCGAATTTGTCAAACAGCTACAAAGCCAAGGAAAAGTGGTGGCGATGGTTGGGGATGGCATTAATGACTCCCAGGCACTGGCGCAAGCGGATGTGAGTATCGCGATGGGACGCGGATCAGATATTGCCATGGATGTCGCCAAGATGACGTTGATTACGTCCGATTTAGGAAGTATCCCAAAGGCATTACAACTCTCGAAAAAAACCGTGCAGACCATTCGGCAAAATCTATTTTGGGCCTTTATCTATAACGTGATTGGCATTCCTATCGCGGCTGGTCTCCTTTTTCCGTTTAATGGCTTTTTGCTCAACCCCATGATTGCCGGGGCAGCTATGGCTTTAAGCTCCGTTTCGGTGGTTACCAACAGTCTAAGACTTAAGGTAACTAAGTTATAAGGGAGTAATTTTGTAATCTTTAACGCTAAATATTACAAGCCGTTTAGCAGGACACTTTTTAATCAGCTGGGTTATCCTACTGTTCTGATTAGGTAGGGTACGAATCAACCGGCTTATTTACTACATAGAAGCGGCACGGGCTGATCACAAGAAGCCTGTGCTGCTTTTTTATTTTATAGTTTGAATTGGCATGATGAAAATAATCTTACTCCTTATTCTGACTCAGTGAGGTTTGGTCAACTTCTCTTTTGGGCAGTATCAGCATCACCCACAGGGTACCGCTCCAACCGACACGACCCGCTCAATAAAAGGAAGAACAGACCGTGGAAAATCTGCCCCGGGATACGAGTTCGGCAGATATGGGTCATTCAAACCAACACGGTGTGATGGATCAAATTAAATTGGCTAAACGATTTCACGTCATATTTATAAACACCGTCGTCCTTTGTGCCGAACCAAAGGTTACCTGCTTAGTCCTGTAGACTACAAAGAACATTGTCAGCGGGTTGTGAGCCTTGAGTTTTTATCAGTTTTGGTTGCCCGGCAGCTATTATTTATGATTCACTTCCCTTTTCTTCTGACAAGTCAGAAGAAAAGGGAAGTGCAAAAAAGAAAAATCAATAAAGCGGATGCAGGTATGTGTTTCATCATTTTTTCTTTTTGTCACCAAAGGATTTCAACAAACCTACACGTTTTTTTGCTGGAATCTGGTTCGGGGCTTATAAAACAATGTTAACGAAAAGCAAAAGTAGCTCTTACAAAATGATTTGGATTTTTGCCCCTATGTAGTTGGATACTATCCACGTAAAAGCCACTGTCAGACTCAGCAATAGCAACTGGTGATGATTTATCGCGCCATGGCCTACGTTTCTGCAAATATACCCAAAATCGCACCGATGGTTTTTAGTGCTTATCAGGAAGGCCTGACCATTCGGGACAACATGTAGGCTTTCTCCATTCCTTCCTCCGCTACGGTCTATAAACTCCTCAATCTAATTAAAGGGAACAAAAATACGAAAACAAGTACCTGATGATTAGGTAGTTAATTAGTGAAGGTAAAAGTTTTGTACCACTTTTACAGATTAACCTTTCCTACCGAGGAAAGGGATCTTTCTGAGCCCACTTACTTCCCGACAGACGATGTTATAAGGATTCGTTGTTTTGCATTACACCGCTATGCTTAGGTTCCGGCAAGCTTCAGCGCACCTGCGGCAAGCTTCAGCGCACTGGCGGCAGTGTTCATGATGGTGGGCGTGCTTTTCACACTCGGCCGCACAGGCTTCACAAATACGGGCACAAAGTTCACAAACCTGCGTAGTCAAGGGGCTATTGGAAGCCATAAAGGTTACGGCAGTCTGGCAAATGAGGGCGCAGGCCCGATCCAGGCGAATGCACTCCACCAGCATTTGAACGTTGGGTTCCATCAGACAGGCATTGGCGCAATGGTCACAGGCAACGGCGCAGGCCTGGCAGGCTTCGATGCAGCCTAGAAATTTTTCGTGTGACATGGATTTGGTTTTCGAATTAAGATGAAAAAGTCTATTAGAATGGTTTGTTTTTGATGAGCCAATCCTGAAGTTCCATGATCTCTTTTCGCTGGTCTTCAATCATTTTGCTGGCCATCTCCCGTATCATTGGATCATCCCCGTAGGCCAATTCGGCCATGGCCATCTCCAGAGCACTTTGGTGGTGATCGATCAGTAGCTGCGCATACGTTACGTCGCTATCTTCGGAGAGCACCCGGATGTCCTGGGCCTTCATCATTTTGTCCATGGACATCATCGATTCGGAATTAAACGTGGGACCATCGGGCTCCACGACCGGGGTGTGGGACTGCAGGTATTGCTGGAGCATGGCCTTTTCCGCCTGTTGGGCGTTAATTACCTGCTGCGCCATCTCTTTCATCTGGGGATCATCTCCGCTCTTGAGTTCCTCCTGGGACATATCAATGGCACTTTGATGGTGCATGGACATCATCATGGCGAAATCGTGATCCGGATCGTTGGTGTGTGTCATCTGGTCCATTTCCTCCATCATGCGGTGGTTGATTTGCATCAGTACGTTCTCATCATGCGGTTGGATTTCCAGACAGACCGCATCATCGCGGTGATCGGAACAACTTACTAAAAAGAAAAAAGCGCCCAGAAAGGTGTACGGATACAGCCTACGATAGATTTTATTCATGATTAAAATTTATTATAAAGGATGTGTTACTGCTACGGATAATGAATGGCTTTTATCAATCGTTCTGCAGGGCTAGTTAGCCATTCGATTCATTCCAACTGCACCTGAGGTCGCCATGAAAACTACTTTTTCCGTTAACCATCCCTATACTATTACCAAAGATTGGCTATAAATCTGGATCAGAGGCTCATACGGAAGAGCGTGCTTTGCATACAGTTTGTGAAACGACAGCCTGTAAAGAGTATAACTCCTAAAACCCGATCGTGTTTTTGCAATATTCATCCAGGAAGTTACAAAATTTTGGTCCCCCTTTTTTCTACCGCTTCTCACTAAAGCACCGTAACACGGGTGTTTTTCCGAACGACGGACTTTTGGGGATTACGTAGGAAAAGAGAAGCCTCGAATGGGTTGGGAAGTAAACCTCCTTTCTTTTCGGGCGAAGTCACCAAAAGAAAGGGCGGCCCTAGGGAAGGATGGAAGCAGAATATGCGGAAACGAAAAGTTTTATAAACCCGCTGAAAAATATTACAATACCTAAGCAATCGTATTCTATTAAGTTTGTAATGTGAAAAGTTCCGCTACTCATCTCTCCTTTTTAACCCGCCAGCTGTGTTTATGGCTGGCGGTGTCAGTGCTGCTGGGGAGTAGTGGATTTGTTGTGGTTGACCATTGGTGTTTGATGCATGGGGAGCAAGTGAAAGTTCAGCTGATGCCCAAAGAAGGTCAACGTATTACCTTATGATTTTAGGCGGTGGTTGGCCGTGTTGTTTCCCATGAATGGAATCGCTTTTGCGGCACCCCTGCTGGATGATCCGCTTATCCATTCCGCGCGTTTCAGGTTAATATTCCTCAGTATTTGGCTGGTTTGAGCCATCTTGCCAAGAACGACCCACTGGAGGCTGTAAGGCTATTACTACCAGCGTCTGGTCGCAGTTTGGAAATAGGCTGATATGTCTGTTGTTCTACGGACTTCAGCTCTTCGACCCCTGTAGGGACACATCCCTTACCTGCATTTAAATTAGACTTAAACGTATTTTTCAGACTGACCGGATTAACTCGCCATTGGGCATACTGGTCCTTTATAGTGCTCTATCATGAAACAACTCCAAGCCCTAGGATTATTGGTTTTCTTGCTGGTAAGCTTTCACATAAGTTACGCTCATCCGGGTCATCCTAAAAAGAAACCACAACCAGATACAACCCGCCTAAATTCGGACATGAATCCAGCCTATCCGGCTGGTGATCGAGTTACCGACACGATCACCAGAAAGCAGGTTCAGTCAATCGCTTCGATGCCCGCTCCCTTAGCCGACTACCCGACTTATCACCCCATGGTGGTCCATGTCCCCATCATGTTACTAATCCTGGCGGGGCTATTACAGCTGATCGCTCTGGTCAAACCATCGCGCCCTGTGCATGTGTTGACGCTCTTGCTGGCTGCCGGGGGAACGGTTGGAGCCTACGTTGCCAGTACATTAGTTCATCCCCATACATCAGGCATCAGCCAGGCCGCGCAACTGGTTCTGGAAGCCCATGAGATGTATGCCGACTATTCCCTCTGGTTGGGGGGATTCGGAACACTGTTCAAAGCAATCACGTTCTGGCAACCGCTAAAGTGGCTTGAAACGGTGACAGCGGCTGCTCTGGTGTGCGCCGGAATAGCCGTTGGGCTAGCCGGTCATCAGGGAGGTGTTTTAACTTATCAGTATGGTATCGGTCCTCGGGGGGCTTACCTGGAACAACACGGGGAAGGCCACGCAAATGGTCATGAACACGCGCACCCAAAAGCAACGCAGTAGCCACTAGGAAAAGACGGAAAGTTTTAAATAAAAACGGCTTTTAGAGTTTCATCAATATTTGAGCAAGATAATACCCAAAAATTCTATAACATTTCTGGAAAATCTTGTAATAACCCTCGGTTTAGGTCCGTAGTTATACTGAAGTCTAATCAATTACGAAACAGATGAAAAAAAGATTTTTTGCGGCAGCGGGTATTAGCTTGGCCTTGGTGCTAGCGCATCCAGCGGTGGCCCAACAGGGACAACATGCTGGTCATAAAACAACTAGCCCGGCGAGTGGCAACACTCTGATGAAGGCGATGCAATCGGGAATGGATAAAATGATGAGCATGAAAATGACGGGCGATCCCGATCACGATTTCGCTATGATGATGTTGTTGCACCATCAATCGGCGGTTGACATGGCAGATTTGGAGCTTAAGAAGGGCCAGAACACGCAGGTTAAAATGTTGGCCAGTAAAATAAAAGCTGCCAATCAAAAAGAGATCGAGAATCTGACCCAATTCATTGGTAGCCATAAACCCCAATCAGCTTCCTCGGCATTCGGAAAGGACGCGATGAAAATTATGCACAGCGGTAATCACACGATGAACGGCAAAGTCGATCATGACTTTGCTAGTATGATGGCGCAACATCACCAGCAGGGCGTTGACATGGCCCGTGCATTCCTGAAAGAAGGGAAGACAGAGAAAATGCAGACGATGGCCAGCAACGTTGTTAAGATGCAGACCAAAGAGATTGACGAATTAAAGCGGCTGGAAGCAAGCCTACGTTAATAATTAAGCCGCATCAACCAGCAAATGCTCCGGTCAGCTGATGCTATTTGATGCGGTAGCCAACGGTTTGATTACGAATCTTTTTTCGTCTTCATTTTGCTGTGATCCATTTTTTTAGCCGCCTTCGTTGACTTTTTTGGAGTTTTCACCTGTTTGGCGTCCTGAGCAAAAACTCCACCAAGTAGCAGTAGTGAGAGAGCCAGGGTAATCAGTGACTTTTTCATTATTAGTTGAGTTTTCCGTCGCTCATATGAACCAACAATATCAAAACAGCGGGTAAGGTGAATAGTTTAGCAACAGCCTGTCTGGGAGGAAAATCGGGCAAGGCCCGTAAAATAATACACGTTCCAGAAGCATGAGATGGCTATTTGTCTGATATTCTGGAAGTTCTGTAACGATATTACTAACTATTACAAGCCCCATTTCGCCCGATTGTTCGGAAGTCGAGTTCATGTAGCAGAGTCCTCAGTCGGTCAGGTATAAACTCAGGCGATCATGAACGAATCTTTTTTCTTAGCAGCAAACGGTAGTAGCTCCCCTGCCTGCAACCTGCCACACTAAAAACCGGGATTACCCTGTAGTCCGGCATCGTAGGCTGCCTCGCCATTGTGTGCGTGGCCCTCGCGGGTTGCAACTACAATACTGAAAAAGGAGCACCGATTTGGTGTCCCGCTCAACCGGGCAGTCCAGCAGGAAACAACAGGAAATGGGCGGCTAAAGGGCATAAAACTATTATTGTACGAGCCCACTGTCTATGCTAGCTTGGCCACCGACACGACTACCCAACCTGCTAATGCTGACGTTGGTCATTCGGCTACTTGCGAAATTGTCCGATCAGAAATTATACCCCAGCCCACCCCCGACAGTGCGGTACCGCGTGTCATAATCTGTGTGTAGAAAAAGGTTCTTGCTTACCGTATATTGCAGCTCAATGTGCGCCCGCACATAGCCTCCTACCAGCCACTGAGTCTGATACTGGAAATCTAAACGGGGAAACAACATCTGCTGCCCGGTAAGTTGGAAACGAACGTTGCCGCGTGTGTCGAGTTTTACCTCTGACTGAATCAAAAACGGCAGCATATACCGAATACCCGCCACGGCCCGGACGATGCGCCGATCTCCCGTTGGCTGTGCTTCTTCGGGCCGTATCCGGCGCAGGAATTCCTCATTACCGCCGTCAACCCCGGCAAACACCCGAAACCAGTCGCCGAGGTAGCGTTCATAGTCTAGGTCGAACTCGAACCGATTCGTGCGCCAGTCGTGATCGCCCCCGGCAACGATGGCGTTTTTATTATTGGAGACATTCAGATTAAAGTAATTGATCGGATAACCGGGTTGCAGAAAGCCCCAGACAAACGGCTGGTTGTCGCGCATATCGCGCAGGTGCTGCTTTTGAATGTTAGCAATGGATGAATCTGGCTTATCGCCATAGCTAACCACGCGAGCCATGCCACTAAGCATATGATAGAGCAGGTGGCAGTGAAAAAACCAGTCTTTCTCGTCATCAGCCATAAACTCAATTGTGATGTTCTCCATCGGCGATACGTTCACCGTGTGCTTCAGGGGTGAATACTGGCCCTGCCCGCTCAGCACCCGGAAGTAATGCCCGTGCAGGTGAATCGGGTGCATCATCATGGTGTTGTTCATCATGCGGATACGCACAATTTCGCCCCGCCGAATCTGAATCATATCCGCCCGTGACAGAGGCTGCCCATTGAAGCCCCAGATGTAGCGAAACATATTTCCCGTCAACGTGAGTGGTATTTCCCGAACCGGATGATTTGCCGGAAACACAATGGGTTCGGGAGATTTGAGAATGCTATAGTCGATGGTATTCTGCTCGTCCATCATACTCATACCGGCCATAGTACCGGATTTACTGTCCATGTTCATTTTGCTGTGATCCATGGCAGCCATGTTATCCGGCTTGTTGCCGTCCGTTTTCGTATTGGGCATCGAATCCATTTTCATGCCCATTTTACTATGATCCATGCCCGGCATGGAGGAGTGGTCCATCTGTCCATGGTCCAGCTCCGTCATGTCCATCTTACCATCTTTGGCCGTTTTCATGCCATCCATGTTCATACCACGATGATCCATCCCAGCCATTGATCCCACCGGTTTGGACGGCTTTGAGGCCTTTTTTGCCGGAATCGGCTGCTTGGCAGTCGGCTTTCCACCCATATCCATCTGGCTGTGGTCCATCCCAGCCATCGAATCCTGCTTTTTTGGTTTGATAGATACGGCATGTGCTGGCTTATCCTGTCCCATCTGCATCTGACTATGGTCCATGGTCCCCGTGGTCGGTTCTTTCGTGTTCGGTTTTGCTGGATTTACGGGTTGCTGGCTAGCCCCATGATTCATCCCGGCCATATTGTGCAACATAGGGCCGTTCATGTCGGAGTTAGTCTGAGCAGTTGTGTCGGTTTTGCCCATATTCATCGTACCCATGCCCATCCCACCCATTCGACTCATGTTGGCGGTTAACTTATACAGATCGGGGCGGGGAACAGTGGGAGCGTACTTCGCCTTGCCCTTTCCCAGCAAAGCCGTTGCGTAACCAGAACCGTCTTGTGCCGACGCCCGAACTTCAAAAGCGCCACCGTTTGGGACAGTGATAATAAAG
>NZ_VBSL01000260.1 GCF_006149005.1 Larkinella sp. C7
TAAGGGCAGCGGCCCTTTTTTGCTGGATATAGCAGGTTAATACTCATCCAACATCAAAACTTTCGATTTTAATACTTTCTAACGTAGCAAGTTCATCAGCGATTAAAAATCACTGATGAACTACGGTAATCGCTATGGCGACTTACCTAGCTACCTTACTAATTCCCTTTTCAAAATAATATCGATTTTGAAAAGGGAATGTCGTTTAAAAGTGCGGACGCAAGAAGAAATTAGCCAGTGGATGATTTCTTGGAACTCACGTAGTTTCATTACGACACGAGGTCAGGCTAGCCGATTTTACTGGCCTAACCGAGTTAATCAGGGGGCTA
>NZ_VBSL01000261.1 GCF_006149005.1 Larkinella sp. C7
CCATTAGTAAAGACTAAAGCCAGAGTTGATTTGGTTACTTCTACCCGCTTGATGGTGGCAATATCTACCTTTAGTGATTTGAAGACATTGAAAGAAATAATCCAGAGCTGATTGTCTTCACCGAAAATAAAATAGCGGTGGAAGCCCAGTCCAACAAAAATCAAAAAAATAGCAATAAAGGTTAAGCCCACCCAAGGAACTGAAACCTGCTCACGATATAATGACATGGCAAGAAAAATCGGAATAAAGGTGATGGACCAGTAAATGATAGACCATGATAATTCCGGTTGCCAATGGTATCTAACTTTGCCAAATATTTTTATCATTGA
>NZ_VBSL01000262.1 GCF_006149005.1 Larkinella sp. C7
AAAAAACTGACTTCGCTCTTGTCTGACAAAGGTATTGCAGCTGTGCTTATTAAAGATAGTAAAACCGTCAAGCAGGCGAGAACCATGATGAGCACCTTATTGATTGCTATTTTTATAGCAGTAGCTGGGATAGTTTTTATCATTAGCTTATTCTTGAGTGCTTTTCGAATTCAAAATCACCTTAAATCAGAAGTGGTTAATATGGGGGTGCTTAAGGCAATGGGTTATACCAGTGCTAAGATTATCTTTTCAGAAGTGCTTCCTTATCTATTGGTGGCTATGATAGCTACGGTTACGGGGGTTCTAACCTCCTATCTGGTTCTTCCTTT
>NZ_VBSL01000263.1 GCF_006149005.1 Larkinella sp. C7
TCTTAGAAATCATGATTTTTGTCCCACTCCCTCTGGCTGTCACTCAAATGACATTATTAGTCCTAGCCCCAACTTTGCCAAACTGAGTCACTTCACTTTGAACCCCCAAAACAAAGAACCCAAACTGAGTTTGAGTTCCGTGTTTCTTATTGGTCTTGATGACAGCTTAGAATTGGTCAATCAAGAGTTGTTTCATATCTTCGATGTATGGTTGACGTGGGTTGGCTGGGGTACATTGGTCATCGTAGGCCAGGCTTGCCAAGCGGTCGACTGCTGCTTCAAAGGCCTTCTTGGTAACACCGTTTGCAGACAACTTAGGTTCAACATC
>NZ_VBSL01000264.1 GCF_006149005.1 Larkinella sp. C7
TAGTCTTCACTTTGATTTTCTCGATTCTTGAGATTGGGCTTAATTCCTACTATCAAGTCAATCGTCTTAATGATGAATGGATTTTTCCAACTAGAGGTGGCTATGAACAAGATATGTCGGACATTGACTACCTTGTCAGCTATAGTAAAAAACAGCACGATACCTTCTTTAGAACAGAAAGGCTTCTGCCTCAAACTGGTAATGACAGTATGAAATTCAACTACACTGGTATTTCTCAATTTTCTTCTGTCAGAAATACAGCTTCCAGTAGCCAACTTGACCGACTGGGCTTTCAATCCAATGGTACTAATCTTAACTTACGTTACCA
>NZ_VBSL01000265.1 GCF_006149005.1 Larkinella sp. C7
GAAGAAACCGAAGAAGATCTCTTCGGAGAACAAGCAGTCCTCATGGGTGGTTTGACTCACTTGATCGAAGCTGGTTTCGAAGTTTTGACTGAAGCGGGTTATGCTCCACAACTGGCCTACTTTGAAGTTCTTCATGAAATGAAATTGATCGTTGACCTTATCTATGAAGGTGGCTTCAAGAAGATGCGTCAATCATGTTCAAATACTGCCGAATTTGGTGACTTTGTAACTGGTCCACGTGTCATCGGACCTGAAGTCAAGGAAAATATGAAGACTGCTCTTGCTGATATTCAATCTGGTAAATTCGCGAAAGAATTCGTTGAAGACC
>NZ_VBSL01000266.1 GCF_006149005.1 Larkinella sp. C7
TTATTGGTCCGTGCATTAGTCCGTAATAAACCCAATTTCCTTTTTGTTAAAAAAGGCTTGCACTAGTTTGGGCTCTCTTTCCAAGCTTTTGACTTGATCAAGAACCGCAACGGTCAGTTCTTCCAAACTTGTAAATACCTGATTCTTTAAACTACGTTTCAACTGGCTCCAGACCAACTCGACTGGATTAAGTTGGGGACTATAGGCGGGTAAACGTTCCAGATGAATCCGGCCTGGACGGCTTTTCAAAAAGGCTTTTACCCTTTCACTGCGGTGGATCGCTGCCCCATCCCAGATTAAAAGTATATCCCGTCTCCGATAACGA
>NZ_VBSL01000267.1 GCF_006149005.1 Larkinella sp. C7
ATGAGTTGTGGATTTTCGCTCTGTTCTAAAGGGAAAAGAACCCCTTTCACTCTACACTCTAGCCCACAGAAAAGTTCTCTTCCTCACTGATAAATGTCTGGATTGGACCTCTGTTAGTTTTTTATAAGTCTATCGAATCCAACGATTTTGGTGTTACTCCTTCATCCGCCAAAGCCAATTCCAGTATCTCCTCAATTTCTATCAAGCGATAGCCGTCTACTGTTTTGAGACTGGCTGTCATGGGGGTCAATTCCTCTACTACTCCTTGAAAGCTTTGCTTGGTTTGGCCGAATTTGGTAGTCACCTTGACTGGAGCCCCATTGCT
>NZ_VBSL01000268.1 GCF_006149005.1 Larkinella sp. C7
CGACCTATCAAACGATAAGCGTTTAGTCTTTGTAAAAACTGTATAATATACTTTGAAAATTAAATATCCTGACACCCCGACAGGCAAAGAAAATCTATAATTTAGAGAAACTCAATTTGCTTGAGTAGTCCACGCGGTCTATCTAGGCCTTCCTTATGGCCTCATCAAGGCCGTTTCCTCTGTACTACATCACTTTTTAAAATCACTGGAGGTTGCTACGAATGGCCGACTTTCTCCTTCCTAGATTTATAATTTCTAAAGCGTATGAATGTTAATGGATATACCTAATACCTATATAAAAAGCATAAAACTGTCAAAAGTTTTA
>NZ_VBSL01000269.1 GCF_006149005.1 Larkinella sp. C7
AGTCAGAGTAGGCTTGCTTGACAGTCTTGTCATCTAGTTGACAAGCTGCCAGATTGAAGTGGCCCCCGCCACCCATTTTTTCCATAATACGTTGAACGTTGATTTTATCACGACTACGGGCCGAAATGGCGGTTTGACCAGCAGGATTTTTGGTAATCACAAAGCTGGCTTCGACATTGGCCATTGACAGCAGGGTATCAGCTGCTTTACTAGCAATAATATTGCTGTAAGCCTGATCCTCTGGTCCACAGGCAATAATCATATCACCACCGTAGGATTGGCCGGTCAAGATTAGTTCATTGACTTGACGGTAGTCGTCAAAG
>NZ_VBSL01000027.1 GCF_006149005.1 Larkinella sp. C7
GTTGCAGAAAGCCGTAAAATTGCCTTCGCCGGGCAAGCCGGGGTTTCCGTAGAAACTTACTTCTTTACCACATAATGCTCGCAAAGATTCCGGAAAGCAGCCGCTTAGCTGGTTTCTTTCCAGCGCAAGTCGTTGCAAATTGGGAAGATTACCCAGGTTTTCAGGAATGAAACCGCTTAACTGATTATTGCTTAATAAAAGCCATCGCAAGTCCGTCAAATTTCCAAGGCTGACTGGTATCGCTCCAACGAACTGGTTATCGTGTAAATATAAATTTTGAAGCTTAATGAGATTTCCCAGTGTAGTGGGAATAACGCCACTCAGTCTGTTTTTATAAAGAGAAAAATATTCGAGTTTGGTCAGGTTTCCTAAACTGCTGGGAATGGTGCCGCTCAGGTCATTGTATTCCAGAAAGAAGTATCGCAGATTGGTTAGATTTCCCAGGCTCACCGGTATTTCTTCGCTTAGTTTATTATTGGCTAAGGAAAGGTATCGAAGCTTAGTCAGGCTCCCCAGGCTGTTAGGAATGCCGCCGGTCAACTCATTACCATGCAAGAAAAGATTTTCAAGACTGGTCAAATTACCTAAATCATCAGGAATAATCCCCGTTAATTTATTAGTACTTAAGTTCAAAGATTTTAGATTCGTTAGGTTAGTCACACTGCCTGGAATAGTCCCACTCAGCTGATTATCCTGTAAATCGAGATATTGCAGACTTGTAACTGTACCCAGACTCGCCGGAATCTCTCCACTTAACTTATTTATGAACAATTGAAGATATTCCAGTTTAGTCAGATTCCCCAAACTACTAGGAATGGGCCCCGTTAACTCATTATTATATAAGAAAATCTGCCTTAGTTTAGACATATTACCGAAGCTTTCCGGGATCGATCCACTGAGCTTATTATGATCGGCATAAAACCTGTCGAGATTAATCAGATTTCCCAATTCATCAGGAATTTCGCCAGTTAGCTCATTATTATATAAAGCCAAAGCTTGCAGATTGACAAGATTTCCCAAACTATTGGGGATTGGTCCACTGAGTTTGTTGTTGTACAACCCGAGACCGGTCAGTTTTGTCAGATTTCCTAAACTACTGGGAATTTCTCCACTCAACTTATTATTATTTAAGGAAAGCGAAATCAGCTTTGTAAGACTTCCCAAACTGGCAGGAATTTCCCCAGTTAATTGATTGAAACTTAAAGTAATAGAACTTAAATTTGGCAAATTCGCCAAACTGCCAGGGATTGATCCTGTCAACTGGTTGGAGAACAAGCTAAGAGACACCAGATTGGAAAGATTCCCGAAACTACTGGGAATTTCCCCGCTCAGCTGATTAGAAGTCAGGCTAAGTTGCCATAAGCTGGTCAAATTTCCCAAGGTAGCAGGAATCGTCCCCACCAAATTGTTATTTTCCAGCTTAATTTCACCCACCCGGTTACCCGTACAGGTCACCCCATACCACCCGCACGGATTATTGTCCGTCAGCCACTTATCAGCTCTTTTCCAGCCCGAGCCATTGGTAGCATTATACAAATCAGCCAGCGGGGCGTAATCGGGATGCGGGTCGGCGCCGGAAGCCAGCGAAGAGGCCGCTAACCCGAAAACGATGAGCATTCCTAAAAACCGGGAGCAGACAAGCGTTCGGCTGAGCCAGTGGCGGTTTTTCCGCAAAAAGAGAGAGTTTCCGGCCATGCGTAGCCGATTCGTTCCGGTTGGGTAAAAATGATTCATAAATAAAGTAAACTATGTGGGAATTGGGGTTTATTACTCAAAAACGTCCGTTATCCATCGGCTTTTCAGGCCAATGGATGCAACACACAGCAGTACGATGGAGTCTATACGTCCACTAATCGACGGATACGCGTCCGGTTGCTGCTAAAAAGAGAGACGGGAGAAATGATCGGCGGGATGAGATCAGGAGTAGCCGATGCGTTTAAAATGGCTGTCAAACCCCAACAGGAAACGAGAATACTGGCACTTCATGGCCAGCGAGAAAACGAGTGAAGAAAGATACATCTGGCCAGAGAAAAGGGGAAATAAATAACCGTTTTAAAACGCAATAGAAACGTGTAAAGAATTACCTACTTGTTCATTTCTATTTATACAAATCTACAAAATTGGTTCGACATACACCCGTAATCAAGGCGTTATTTTTTAACCGAAAAAGGGAAATTAAAAAATCAGTTTCGTCCGCAAACTTGAGGTTTGAAAAGGGCGTTGTGCGTTGCCCGTGCGGTTCATCCCTTCATTGGTTGTGTCCTGAAAAATATCATCCAACCGCTCGCCTTTTTGCAGAAATTTCAGCAAATCTGTCGTAAAAGTTCCATTACGCCCCGCACCATTTTGAGCCACACTACCCGGTGCTGTCGCCTAACTGATAAACAAAGTATCGATCCGGGTATAAACGCAGACGTATGACGGGCGATCTCCCTGTTTACGGAACAGACACAACCCGGAAGCCTACGCAGAAACTGCCAGCATCGGGCTGCAGGCAGGAGCGAGACGCTACTCTGGCTGAGTGCGGATCATTGGTATTGCCGCCAATGCCACCGCCACGCACGATACGCCACTTATAATCCGTAACCGAGGGGCCTGTGGGATTACTGCCAGGACTGATGGCATAGTAGCCTTTCTCAAAAAAATCGCTGCACCATTCTGATACATTCCAACTCATATCATGTAAACCCAATTCATTGGGCTTCGTTTGACCCACGGCACGCGTACCGGTTCGCGGGGTTTTATCAGCAATCCACCCCACCTCCTTAAAGTCATTACTGCCAGCGTAGATGGTTCCGCGACTTTGCTGACCCCCGCGGGCCGCAGATTCCCATTCGGCCTCGGTCGGTAACCGATACGTTCGGCCCGTTTTTAGCGTTAGCCATTCGCAATACGCCACCGCATCGTTCCAGCTCACGTGCATGACCGGATGATTATACTCCGAACGAGGACGAATTTTGCCATACGCGTCGCATCGCCAATTCACTCCGGATTGTGTTTTAGCATCACCATATTGCAATCCGGAGGATGGTATAGTAAGACCAGCATTAATAGTATAGCTTCCCTCACCTTTCTCGGCCTCGGTCTTGTATTCGGTCGCTTCCACAAATCGCTCAAACTCGGCCACGGTTGTTTCATACTTGGCCATCCGAAAACTACTGAGCGTCACGCGATGAATGGGCTTCTCATAATCATTTTTATTGCTACCCATCAAAAAACTTCCTTCGGCTACGCTCACCATCGCTACCGGCTCTAAGTCCACGACCGGTTTGGCCGTCGCTTGCTGCTTGGCGGGCGGTGTGGGGGTATCGGTCCATTTGAAATAGAAATCATCCGTAATAAAACCGGCCTGGTAGGGGGTTTGACGGGTGTTTTTTACTTTCACGGCCCGGGCGGTGTTTTTAAATATACTGATCAACTCCACATTGGGTTGACGCAGTTGCTTGAGCAATTCCTGCGTAAAAAGACCGTTCCGCTGCCCCGCGTTTTCGCTGGCCGTCTGGCCGGGAGAAGCCGCAAAAAAGGCAATCGTGCCGCTGGGAGCATTGACGGCTCCCAAACCGGAAGCCGTATTCCGATCCCACCCCCGGAAGGGATTGTTCCGGCACGCGTCAACCAGCAGGATATTGGTATGGCTATTGGCTTCTTTCATGCTGCTCATCACATCGTTGAGGCAGAGGGACTTTCGCTTGGCCAGGGTTTCATTCAGATCGCTTCGCACCTCGACCGACATGAGATAATTCAGGTTATCACCAGCTTCAAAACCGTGTCCCGCAAAATAAAACAAGCCCACCTCGTAGTTTTTAAGGCGTTGGGTAAACGCGGACACCACGTCTTCCAGTTCGGTTTGGTTGAGGTTCAGTTTGAGGATCACCTCAAAGCCCAACTGCCGCAGCAAGGCGGCCATGTCCTGGGCATCGTTGGCCGCGTTGGGGAGTGCCTGCACGGGGTAAGCGGAGTTGCCAATCACCAGGGCCAGGCGACCCTTTTGCGGTTGACCAGTACTTGCAATGGGCTTAAAAGCCCGTTGGGCCTGCAAGGAAGAAAAACTCACTAAAAACAGGAATAGACAGTATTTCATTGGTGGGTCTGATCACGAATTTTGATCCTAAAAAAAGCTATTTCAAAACTAATCGTTGAAGGCCAAAAACACGGTGTAAACCGTACCACCTTCCGGCGTTTTTTGCTATCAAAAAACGCCGGAAGGTGGTACGGTTTACACACGGTTCTATTTTACGAAAACCGCTGGGGGTGAATACCGCAACTTTTATGATTTTCATCAATTCCCTTTGCTTAATTCATCAGCCGCCACGTTGATCAGCGTGCCAATCATCAACCCCTGCAAATCGTGGCCCAGCGCACAGTCGTTCACGCGTTCCATTCTAAACTGGGGCTGGGTGCCATCGTCGTTGACGTAGAGATAACCCCGGGTTTCCACCTGGCACTCGTCGCAAATCCAGCACCCCCGCCCCACCCAGGTCGAGGTCATGTCGATGGTGTAGCGACGGGTATCCGGGTCGTAATTCCACTGGTTGGTGATGCCCTGGTAATCGCGGCCCGTGTTCGGGTAATACTGGTTCATCAATAGCCCGGCATACTGGCCGACGAAAGCATTGGCCTCCTGATAACTACCCTGATAAACCGGTTCTCTCGTCGTGTTGCAGGAGAACAACGTAAGCAGACCGACGATACAGGCGACCGTGATTCCGGTCCGATTGCGAAAGGCGATAAGTGACTTCATACAGAAAAATAGTTTATGGTTTTTCCGCCCCGTCCGAAGCGTTTGACCATTTATTCTGTCTACGGTTTCAAGGTTATCGGTTCCTTTAATTTTTTTTTAACTACGGAAAAAGCGTCCTTTCAAAAAATACCCACTTTCTGCTATTTGTACTCAAGCCTGCCATGATTTTACAGCATTTAGTTGCAGTGAATGGGTAATTCTGCGTAAACTTCTGGCATTCAAAGACGTAGAATCCTCTTTTCAGCCTGATCGTATGCCTTTCCGGTTCTTCCTGCTTCTCCTGTTCCTCGGCATCCGTGCGGCAGACGTCTACGCCAGCCTTCCGGTTCTGCTCTCGGCATCGCAACAGAAATACAGCCTGGGACGGCGGGTGGATTTTCTGGCCGACACGATGGATCATCTGACGATCAACGATGTACGCAAACCAGCACTGGCCCGCTTCTTTCAACCCAGTTTGCAGGAAACCCCCAACCTGGTTTTTGCCAACAGCAGCTACTGGTTTCGCTTTCAGCTTTTGAATCAGGACGTTCGGCCGGAAAGCCGCTACCTGTTTGAAGTCGGCTTTGGTAACATCAGGGAAATCGATCTCTACCTGATCGACCGCACCGGCAAAATGACCCGCTTCCGGGCAGGCGATGCCCTGGGGCGCCATAGCCGGCCGATTTCGTCAAATACCTACGTCTTTCCCCTGCCGCTCCGGCCCGGAGAACCGTATACCGTTTATGTTCACATCGATAACCGCCAGCTTCACAGCTACTTCCCACTCATCATCTGGGAAGAAAGGGGGTTTCAGGCCCATGCCCAGGTGGCCACCCTGCTGTGGGGATTTTACTGGGGAACGCTGTGTCTGATGCTGCTGTATCACCTCGTCATCTGGCTCTTTACCCGGATTGTCAGCTACCTCTACCTGGCATTTTACCTGCTTTCCTACCTGTTTTACGAAGCCTGCCGGGGGAGTAACATTGGCATCCGCTACCTCTGGCCCAGCTCAACCTGGCTGGCCGAACACGGTCTGGGGTTGTTTTCGCTGGGCGTGTTCTTTACGTTTATCATTTTTTATTCCCGGGCGCTGAACCTGCGGCAAACGATTCCCCGCCTGTATTACACCCTCTGGATTCTGTGCGGCCTGAGCGTAGTTCTGGTCGGGATCAATCTGGTCGAACTGCTGCCCTTGTCGCTCCAGTTTGTGGCCCTGATGAGTTCCTGTCCGCTGGTCATCGGCATGTTTGTAGCCGGGGTGCTGACGTGGCGGCAGGGGCAGACGTCCTCGAAATTTTATGTAATTGCTTCCATGTGTTACTCCTTCGGTTTTGCGCTTTTCGTGCTCAACCGGGTCGGCGTCGTCCCCGGAACCGGTCTTCTGATTCACTATTCCCAGAACATTGGTTCGCTGCTGGAATTTACGTTCATGTCGGTGGGGCTGGCCGACTACATCCGGAATGAACGACGGTCGGTCCGGCAGATGAAACGCCAACGCGAAATCGCCGAACTGGCCGCTTACGAACAGGAGATTCGCAAAAAAATAGAAATGGAAGAAGCGCTCATTGCCGGACAGATTCAGGAACGACGCCGGGTGGCCGACGAATTACACGACCAGTTGGGCAGCGTCCTGTTTAGCATCCGCACCCGCCTGAGCGAACTAAACAACCCTGAAAAACAGCCGATTATCGACCGATCGGCCCTGCATTCGCTGCTGCAATCCGTACAGGACGCCTACGACGGCATCCGGCTGATCGCTCATAATTTCTGGCCCGACGAACTCGACGAACGTGGGCTGGGCAGTAGCCTGCAACAACTGACCAACAGCCTGAACCGCGCCGGCAAAACCAGCTTTGTTCTCCAATTGAGTGGTATGGAAGAGCAACTGAACCGGATTGCCAAGTTTCATCTCTACTGCGTTTGCCTCGAACTGGTCACCAACATTCTGAAACACGCCCAGGCCAGTGAAGCCACCATCCGGTTTATGGTCGACGAAAACCGGCAATTTCTGAAGCTGAGCGTCCGCGACGACGGTTTGGGCTTCGATCCTGACCAGTTTCCGCAGGGAAAAGGACTGCGAAGCATCAACGAACGGGCGGGATTGATGAGCGGCACCATCAACGTATCGAACCTGCCGGACGGCGGAGGCACCTGGGTGCAGATTCGGATCCCACTGATCGAGCTCAATCTGCCAAAACCGCCCATCCATCCACAACTCAACGAGCCGTTGGTGAGTCCGGCTCGTTGAGTTGCCCCGATTTTTAGCTTTTTACCCAAAAATCAGCGACGCCGTTTTGGTAATCACTTTTCCATCGGGAAGTGTCACGGTCAACTTGATTTCGTCCTGAATACCGGACGTTTTGGCACCCGGTATGGTCAGACTGAAATTGAAAGCCCCGTTGGCATCCAGCGAATAAACCACCGTTGATACTTCATCCGTATACGAATCGGTTCCTACCACACTGAGCGACACCCGGGAATTGACCGGAACGCAATGGATGGACGCCCGTGCCACATACGACTGTTGGGCCACGGGTCGGTCGGGCGAGAGTACCAGTGGCTGCACCTTCAGTTCGGCGCCCAGTTCGACGGACAAGTCCGGATACGATGCTTTTCCATCGATTGGATCGGTGAGTCTGGAATACTTGGGTTCTCCCCCCGAAGTGGGTACGGCTTTGGCAATAAAGAGCACATCACCGGTCCAGTAGTTCTTCTTTTCATCCTCAAAATTGGCTTTGCAGAGTTCGCCCTCCGGCGTAACGACCTCACACAATTTTCCCAATCCCTTATCCAGTACAAACCCGCCAATCAGCGTCCAGGGCGTAACTTTCGGCGCTTTCGAGGCCACTTTCCGCAGCGCTTTGGTCACTTTATTGCACAAAATCTTGTCGAAAACCTTGCCGACGCCTTTGCAGATATCCTGATTCGACAGATTCACCTCGGCGCTCACGTCCGTCGGCAGAATCACGCTATACATTCCTTTGGTGACCCGACGGGCCTGAAATTCGCCAACCCGGTTGCCTTTACTGGCCGGGCTTTTATACATGATGACCGATACAAATTCAGCATCGGACGGTAATCCTCCGCAATTGGTCAGGTTAATGGTAACCTCCTGCTGTCCAGCGGCTTTTCGCGCACCGGACGGAATAGAAACGGCGTCGTTGGCAAACTCCTGCCTGAGTCGCAGCGGCTGGTTGTTGCGAACCGAAGTACCACTGCCCGCCGGAAAAACCGGATTGGTCGTCGGGGCCGCCAGTCGCCCTCCGGTGATTTCCTCATCCAGATCGATTTCGGTATTCACCTGATTCTCCCCATCGGCCGAAATGTAGGTTACCGTCGCCCGGCTTTCCGTCTGCCATTTCAGCGCAATTTTAGAGCCATCCTGACCCAGAATGGTTTTCAGCCTCGATTGCTCATCGAGTAACAAATACGTCGCATCCTTCGAACTGGGGTCCATCTGGTGAACCAGCATGGTGAGTTGCTGGGTTACCCCGGCGGCATTTTTTGTGCCGTACAGTTCCAGAATCCCGTCGGACTTGTTGTCGATGCGGGCCACGAGCGGGTTACTCGGGGAGGTGAACAGCGTGATGGGTGAATGGGAAACCGGAGCCGGGTCCGTTTCTTTTTTACAGGCACCGGTCATCAGAACCAGAAAACCGGCCAGGGTCAGCGGGCCGAACACGAATCGGCGGACGGCGACCGGCAAGCGAAAAAATGTACCAGAAGTATTCATAGAGCTGGAAATGTTGGGTTGGAACGCCCGGTTTGGTCCGGGAACACCCATCTATGACCCGCTCAGGGGGGAGGTTATCAGGTGAAAAAAAAGATTTTCGCCACCCGGTTTTACACCAGACCGTTCCGAATGGCAAAGTTGGCCAGTCCGACAATGCTCTTCACTTTCAGTTTCTGGATCATATTCCGGCGGTGCGTATCCACAGTCGCTTCGCTGATGTTCAACTTATCGGCAATTTCGGCGGTGGTAAACTCCTGGGCGATCAGCCGCAGCACTTCAATTTCCCGGGCCGTAAGCTGGCGGATTTGCTCGGGTTGTTTTTCTTCCTGCGAATCGACAAATGTTCGCAATACTTCCTGGCTCATGTAAGGCCGATCGTCGCGAATCACCTCATAAATGGCTTTCCGAACCAGATCGACGTCCTGGCTTTTGAACAGATACCCGGATACGCCCAGCCGAACGGCGGCATGAATGTCTTTGGGATCTTCGGACATGCTCAGAATGATAACCCGGGTTCGGGGCGACACGGAGCGTAGCTGCACCACAAATTCCAGCCCACTGATTCCCCGGCGCATGCGCAAATCGGCCACGACCACATCGACCAGCGGTTCTTTGCCCGTCCCATTCTTAAAAAACTGCAGGGCTTCCTCGCCATTGGTAAACACCTCTTCGATTTCAATTTGCGGGTCGTCACGGAGTAAACTCAGCAGACCGTCGATCACCACTTTATGGTCGTCGAGGAGCAGCACTTTGATTTTGCCTTTCACGATAGGGAGGAATAGTAGACCGTCAAAATTAGTCAAACGAGATGATAACTTCTTGTCATAACCGCAATAGATGGATGAAAAATCAAACCATCTGCGATCATGTTACAGACATTTTTGCTTCAAAGCACAACGGATCATCACCGGTTTATCGACACGTATCGCCAACGCAGTCAGGGTATTAGCGTTAACCCGGAATTCCTGAAACACACCACCGTGCGGGTTTTTCAGGATAGCGATCAACCCGGCGAATGGATTGCCGGCTATTTTGTCAATGCCCGCCCACCGCATCGGTATTTCGATGTGCTGCCGGCCGCAATCAAAGCCCAGATGCTGGAAGACAGCCAAATTCGGGAAGAAGACGTGGCCGAAATCGGAGCCATCTGGATGGACGTCAAAGCCCTTGGAAGGCTCGGGCGCTGGCAGGTGTATCTGTTCATGCTGGCCGACGCCTACGCCACCAACCAGCCCTTCATCGTCGGCGGAACCGTTCACGCCCAGATCCGGGACTTTCAGATGCAGGTGGTTAAACACCCGCTGTTCGAGGGCGAAGTGGAACTCGCGGGCCAGGTGCAGCAGATTTGGGAATACTACGCCAACCGCGAAGAAATGTGGTTCGATTTCCTGAATTTCACCGTGCCGGAAATGCGCCGGCATGTCTCGCGCGATACGATAAGTCTGCGTTCAACGCCTTACCGCCAAAGTGCCTGATATGAAAATTTAATTAACTACAAATGGTCAGATGGAGAGATTTTAGTAGTTTTAACTGCTACTTGGCCTCCATTTGACCCATTTGTATGTATGTTTAAATTTCTACAGAAAACATCTCCCGTTGCCCCTCCCGACCCCTGCACTTACCTTGAAAATAATCCCGATTTATTTTGTCAAACGCTGGTTCGCGAAGATCCGCGCAACGAAACGGCCTGGATGTGCCTGACGAAGCGTTTGTATAAATTTTTCTTTAACTATGCCCAGAAATTCGGCACCAGTGAAGAAGATATCCAGGACTTGATTCAGGATACTTTGGTCCAGTTTATGGATGATATTTATTCAAAAAAATTTATTTGCCAGGGTTATAAACCCATTAGTTACGTCGGTCGGATCTGTATTAATAAATGGCGGGGGTGGTGGAAAAAACAAAAAAAAGAAATGTCCCTCAGAGTCGATTGGGATTCGCTCTTCCGGGAGTTTGATGACCGGCCTCTGGGGCCCGAACCCGCCATGGATGAGGCTGCCGAAGAAGACGATTGCATGCGGATTGCCGCCCGCAAAGCCTATGAAAAACTAACGCCCGTTCAGCAAAAACTAATGTGGGAGCATTACGTAAACGGAATGAAATTGAAAGATTTTGAACTAATGGAAGAAAAAGCAGATGGGCACGGAAAATTGCTCCATCACCGCGCCAAAAAAAATTTCGTCAGGCTCTTTAAACACTACCTTTCCGATTGTCAATCATGGAAGAACTGACGGATCAACAGCACGACGATATCGCAGCTTATCTGTCCGACCAGATGGCGCCCGCCGAAAAAACCGCCTTTGAAGAACAACTCAGCCGGAACGAAGCCCTGCAACGGGAACTGCAAGTCCAGCAAAAGGTCCGGCGAGGCATGCGGCTCCTGTCTTTCGAGCAGGAAGCTGCGGCCTTCTACGCCAAAGCAAAAGAGGAACTGGCCACGGAAAAAACCGTCCACCCCGCCGAGGTGACTGTCCGCCCGCTCTGGCAACGTCCCGCCGTCTGGCTGGCCGCGGCCACGGTGCTACTGGCCATCGGGCTGTTCTGGCGACTCTACAAAACCGACGGTTTAGACGGCCCGGAAACGCCAATTGCCCAAAAAGACACCACCGCTACGCAACCCCGACCCGCCGACACCGTTCGGTCATCGCCCCCACCGCCGACGCCCGCTCCCCCCGCGGATCCGGGTCTGCTGCTGGCCGACGCCCTATTCAAACCCACACCCAAAGCCGCCCCGCTGCCCATCGAACTGCCCGATGAAACCGATGCCGCCGGTACGACCGACTCAGCCGCCGTGGCGCAGGACTCGCTGGCCGTTTGGCAGGGTGCCCGGCTGTTGCAGCAACGGCAACTCCGCGAGGCCATCCCGATTTTGCAGAAAACCGTGCTGGAAGGCTATCCCGGCCACTGGCGGGCGTGTGCCGAGTGGTACCTCAGTCTGGCGTATTTACGCAACCGGCAGCGCCGGGAAGCCCGGTCGATCCTGACGCGCATCGCCCGAACGGATGGACACCCGTATCAGGAAGAAGCCCGAAAACTACGCAGCCGTTTAAACGAATAACCCGTTCCTTCCCATGAAAAGGTTCCTTTGGCTGATCAGCCTGCTGGCGATGCCCATTGGTTCCCCGATAACCCCTTCTGTCCATGAAACGGCTCACTTTTCTGTTCTGCCTCCTGCTAACGTGGCCCCTTTTTGCTCAGGATGAGTTTAATTACGGACTCATCATGGATGATGACAGCTACCTCCGGATTCCGGCCAAACCGCCGGTTATCCGGAAGTTCGGGTTGCAGCAAATCCCGGCGCGGGTATCCTACGAAGCCTATTGCCCCCAACCCCTCGACCAGGGGAAACACGGCACCTGTCTGGCTTTTGCCCTGGGCTACTACCTCCGCACCATCATGGAAGCCCGGCGACTCAACACCACCAATCGGGTGGAAATCAACAAACTGGCCTTTTCGCCGACCTATCTCTACGAAGAAGCCAAGCTCAGGAACGACCCGTATTGTCAGAATGGATTGCGGATCGATTCGGCGACCAACGTCATTCAGCACAAGGGCATCATCCCGCTCAGCTACCTGGGCTATCCCGCTTGCAGTCAGACCGATACGCGAAAATTCAGAACAATGGCGATGCGCTACCGCGTGGCCGAATCGCAGCGGTTTCTGCGGCTGGACGATCCCGTCAGTGAAAAAGTGTCCAAGTTGAAAAATGTGCTGGCGGAGGGTTTGCCGGTGGTGGTCAGCATTCTGATGACGCCCTCTTTCGACCAGTTGAATCAGGAGGTCTGGCAACCCGGTCAGGAGGATCTTACGCTGCTGGCGAACAAACAGAAGCAGTTGCAAACCAAAGGCCAGTCGGGCATGGGACACGCGCTGTGCATCCTGGGCTACGACGACGAGCAGTTTGGCGGAGCGTTCCGGATCGTCAACAGCCGTGGGCCGGGCTGGGGCAAACAGGGATTCTGCTGGATTCGGTACGCCGATCTGGCAACGTTCACCCGCTACGGCGTGCAACTCTACCCGCCGATGCAGCAACTGGCGACCTACCAGATTGGCGGCTTCAAGGCGGCTGTGCAGTTTGAGCAGAAGGGAATGGGCGAAATGGGGCTTCACATTGACGAAGCCGCTTCAAAAACCGCCGGGATGCTGGTCTACCGCATGAACAAACCCAATGTGTCGGGCGACGAATTCAAGTTCCTGATCAACAACGACCGGCAGGCCTACCTGTTTGCCTTCGGTACCGACGAACGACCCAATTCCGATTTGACCCGGCTTTTTCCGTACAGCGAAAAACGACCGGACGGGAAGCTGGTGGACTACAGCCCCCTGCTCGGTGCCAACACCACCGTGGCCTACCCACCCACCAACACCATCGAGCTGGACAAGAACACCGGGACCGATTATTTTTTGTTGCTGTTCGCGAATCGGCCCGTCGATAGTGGCCGCATGAACCGAACGCTGCGGAATGCGCAGGGCGGGCGGTTACTCGACCGGCTTCAGAAAACCCTGAGCGCGGAGAGCCTGATCGATTTCACCAAAATCCGGTATGAGCCGAACCGGATCGCGTTTCAGGTGGAGGGCCAGGCCACCGGGAGCGTCGTGCCGGTGCTGGTGCTCATCGACCACCGTTGAGAAACGATCAATCGTTTCTCAGGTGAGTCAGCGGGTCAGATTTGCATTCGGCATGGGCCGGTAGGTTTCAGCAGGAAACCGTTTTCCATACAATTCGTGAGGCAGCATATCCAGAACGACGTGGAGATGATCTGCCGTCGTTTTGTCCTGCGAAAGAAAATAGCCAAAATCGAACGTTCCTTTTTTTGACGTCGAGTTGTCCAGCGTATGGGCATTATCCTCAAAATAAGCACACTGACAGCCTTTGTACCTCCCTTTTCCGCGAAACGTGTCCGGGTGGTGGTAGAAGAAACCCGTTGCTTCCCGCTTCCATTCGTTTGTTTCCGATTCAGACGGCATCCTGACCGGGCAGTAGTTCAGCGTATTGCGGTTGAAATGCGCATTCTTTTTAATTGCGTAAATGGCGATCAGGAACGACCCTTCATTGTTATCAGGATCGGTGTCGTTCAGTTCGAAAGTCAGGGGACCGGTGGTGGGTGACAAAAAATGAACCCCCGGAATATAATTGATGCCCCGCACCCGGACCATTCGGCTTCCGTCAATTAAGTAATTCATCGTTCCGTCTGCAATCGGATCATAGACGGCATCGACAAACCGAAACATCTCCTGACAGGGCATAGTCCGATCCCCAATCCGGCACACCAGCGCACCGTGATCATAGTCCTTGTATTTGTTAAACCGGAGTGCCGCCAAGGCCGATTTTCCGGTCGCGTCGGCAGCCCCCGTGAACGGCCCCAGATACACATCGCCGGAGACTTCGATATAGACGTATTCGTCTTTTTCCACCACAAAGCTGGTCGCCAGGGGCGTTTTCGAGTTTCCAGTATAGATGTAACTCGTATGGCGGACAAACCCGGCAGGCAATTGCGCCCAGGCCGTAGTCGGCAACGTCAGAATCAGCAATGCGTAGAGAATCGATTTCATGGGTGTCAGAGATTTATACATCCATCGATGTCCTAAGACCATGAAAGGTTATCTGCTCGCTTTACAATCATCGTAATTTGGGTGCTTTGGGGGCATTGGCACATTCTGATTGCCTTTCGGCAGGGACAGAGGTTTGCGATTTGAGCATTCCATTATGATATATTTCAATTTGGCATCTTCCACCACGCTTTACCACGTGTGGAACATCCGGCTCGAAACAGGTTATGCTATTGTCTCGTGCAGGCACCAAATTATACCCTCCTTTTCCGTCGGTTACTTTATTATGTAATGTTTTACCCCTGCAATCAGTACCTATAATTTTTCCGGCAGCCGGAAAGGGGGCAACCGGTCCACAACTACCAATCTTTTTGCCTTTATCGTACCCTCCTTTTCCGTCGCAGATCACTTGGTATTTGACATCATTTACACACGTATCTCTTCCCGCAACAACGTCCCCCCGTTGACATACTTCTTTCTTCTTTACCGGAGCGGGAGGAGGTGACTTTTTGAACCAAAACCAATACACAAGTCCCGCAATCAGGAGCAGCAGGGCTGCCAGAATAGCCCACCGGTATTTACGATACCAAGGTCGCAAATCCGGATCTTTTTTAGTGGTTTCTTCAACGCGCGGTCTTGGCGGAGGAGGTGGTGGTGGCACCAGCTTCAACTGGCTTTTGCAAAGTGAACAGTAGTGATCGTCAAAGCTGCTCAGAATTTCATTTTTGAAATCCGAAGGCTGCAAATATTCCGGCATCGACTTGTACGGGCAATCTGTGCGTTTTCCACAGCCTTCCGGTACGGGCAAATAATAGGGGTTATATTTCTGAGGTGGGGTAGACGGTGGCTGCATAGAAATATTTTCGGAATAAGATGATAACCTTCGTAGATAAGCGGCATAAATTAGCAAATCCCAGGAGCCGACGCGTCAATATTACACAATATGTCTAAAAGGTTGATGATCCATTTGTAAAATCATGAATCCCCTTAGAAAGAATCATGGAATATGGTATTGCGAATGAAGATGTAACCACCCAATTTTAGCAGTTTTAAAAATTGATTTACCCCGGCTGATTATCCCTGATAAATTCCATCCTTTTCCAAGAACGTTGACTTAAAACGGAATCCATTTATGCCACAAGTTATCTGGGAGCAACCAACCCAAAACCCAAAAAAAGTAACCCTAACCTTTCCGCCCGTAAACCAGCAATTTGATTTGGTTCAGGAAGAAATCATCAACCAGTTGGCCGGCAGTGCCAGCAAATCCGTCCGAATCCACCTGGACGGTTCTCCGTACGAGGCCGATTTCACCAACCTGCAATCCGTTCCGCAAAAAGTGGGCATTCCGTTGAAAAAACCGGGCAACACTGCTCCGCTCATCAGTGGCGATGTCTGCACCATCGAACAGAACGGGCAGTGGCTCAGCCTCGACGGCTGGCAGCCCAATCAGCAATACATCCGGCTGAAACGCCTGAACGGAACGCCCCCTCCTCCCCCACCCGACTACAAAAAATGTAACAACTGCCATACCCCGAACCGGCTGGATGCGGTCGTCTGCCGCCAGTGTGCCGGTACAACCTTCGAGATCATTTACAAAACCGTTTAACCGGTCCTTTTTCCTACCACTCATGAACATGGTTTCCCTGATCGCCAACTCCGGCATCCAGTTTATAGATATTCCCCTTAACCTCGGTGATACGAGCGCGGCCCCCAAACTGCGTTTTGAGTATGCCGAACAGGAAGACCCCGACAACGACCGGGTGTATCTGATCATCCCGTACATGCTCGAAAACGGAAAGTACATCAGCCGCCTGGACATCAACGCCGAAGCCTTCCGCCCCGACCGCTCCATCGATGAAAGCAAAATCAGGCCCGAAAACCTGAACTACATCCGGGAAGATCACCTGATCAATCTCCAGGGTCGCTATGCGCTCGATGTCCTGGAGGGCGTCTGGCTCCCCCTGCCCTATTTCCGCACCGATCACTACGACGCCGGCAAACTGATGCCCGGCCCGCAGTCCTGGGCGCGCATGTACCTCGGCCGGATCAGCTCGCAGGAAAAAGCCGAGGGCAGCCCCTATACCCACAAACTG
The DNA here is from genome assembly GCF_006149005.1 of Larkinella sp. C7. Taxonomy (GTDB): domain Bacteria; phylum Bacteroidota; class Bacteroidia; order Cytophagales; family Spirosomataceae; genus Larkinella. Next base: position 16,097 of record NZ_VBSL01000027.1, read on the forward strand.
GTGCTGGCCTTCGATACGCACTGCGACGACAAGTATGACCCACGGCTCAACCATACGTATTACGTCGTGCCGGATTCCAGCGATCCGGAAGGTGGCAACACCCGCTTCAAGTGTGCTACCCACGAAGACACCAACGGTTTTTTTCTGTCGCAGAAACGCGTCAACGACTGGCTGGAAGAAGTGATTACGAAACGGAAAAGCCGGATTCCACGCCAGCTTACCAGCGAACCCCACCACCTGCTGCACCTGGGGCTGTATATGACGCTCCTGAAAATGATCGAGCAGACCAATAGCTGGCCCGTCGTAACGCTGCAACAGGACGCCCTGGGCCGGAGCATCGACGTCAACCTGGTGCTCGACGTCGGCAATTCGCGCACCTGCGGACTGGTGCTGGAAAGCAGTGCCCGCGAGCGCGACGCCGAACTCGCCCTGACAGACGCCAAACGCCTGAAAATCCGGGAACTCCGCAACCCGACCCACACCAGCAACAAACCGTTCGAGATGAAGCTGGCGTTTATGGAAGCGTCTTTTGGCAAAAAAGAAGGGCTGACCGACGACTTCCTGTTCCGCTGGCCCAGCATGGTTCGGGTAGGAACGGAAGCCACCCGATACGGGGTCATTTTCGGCGACAACCAGGCCGTCAACGACCAGTATGAAATGACCTTTTCCAGCCCCAAACGGTATTTGTGGGACGCCAAAAAACGCGAAAAGCCCTGGGGCTATTTTTCCGAACACACCGAGCTGATGCAGAATTCGGCGTCGAGCCTTCCCCTCGCCAACCTGTTTACGAGCGACGGCATGCTAGTCGATAAGGCCAACAAACTGGCCAGCGCAAACGGCCCGGGACTGATCTACCGGAGCGGCCAGAATCCGCTCTACGCCCGCAGCGCACTGATGACCTTTGCGCTGACCGAAATTCTGCTCCAGACGCTGAGTTACATCAACAGCTACGAGTTCCGCAACGAACGGGGCGAAGCGGGGGTGCCCCGGCGGTTGCGCCGGATCGTGCTGACCTGCCCGACGGCCATGCCCAAAACCGAACGGGTCAAGCTGCGCGAATGTGCCGCCGACGCCCTTCAGGCCCTTCGTGAATACTACGGGGACAAGTACAAACTGATTTCGCCCGACCTCGAAATCATTCCCGACTACAGCAAACTGGCTGAAAACGACCCGGTTGAAAGCCGCATTCCGAAAAACCTGAAAGACCTGCGGGAAAACCACGACCCCGTTCGGCTGCGCACCTCCTGGGGCTATGATGAAGCCACCTGCAGCCAGTTGGTCTTCATGTACAACGAGATCGTTCACCGGTTTGGGCCGGAAAATGCCCCCCGGTTTTTTGAGACCATGGGCCGTCGGCGCACCGACGACCTCGACCAATCCCGCAAATCGCTGATGATCGCCAGCGTCGACATTGGCGGGGGAACGACCGACCTGATGATTGGCCACTATGAATACGAACCGGGCGCGGTCACCAGCCTCTACCAGAACCCGGTTTTCTGGGAAGGATTCAACCTGGCCGGCGACCACATCATCAAGAAACTCATTGAAGAGTGTGTGTTGCCGCAAATCGCCCGCGAAGCCCGCCGATTGGGTTGTGGCCGCGCGGGGCAGGTTTTGTATTCGCTCTTCGGCCCATTCCAGAGCACCGATACCGACCACAAACGCACACTCAAGAAACATTTTGCCAACCAGGTAGCCACGGTTATTGCGCAGGGCATGCTGGGACAGATTACCGCCCACCCCGATCAAACCCGTCAGGTGGCTTTCGATGAGTTTTTTCAGGAACACGAAGCGCCGATTCCGAGCGTGTTGCAGTATGTGAACGAGGGATTCCGGCGCGAAGGGGCCACCGGTTTCGACATCCGGCTGATGAGTTGGGAAGTGTCGCCGGAGGAAATCAACCAGAAAGCCATTCGTAACGTCATCGGAACGATGCTCCGCGATTTGTGCGGCATCATTTCCCAGTACCAGTGCGATTACGTCCTGCTGTCGGGTCGTCCGTCGACGCTGCCGGTGGTGCTGGATCTCTTTCTGGAAAACATGCCGGTTTCGCCCGACCGGATTGTGCCGATGAACCGCATCCGGGTGGCCACCAGCGAAAAATTCTGGTATCCCTTCAGCGATCCCCACGAATACACCATCAAGGACCCCAAAACCTGCGTTTCGGTCGGGGCTGCCATCGCCCTGCTCTCGGAACTGGGGCATCTGAACGGTTTCCGGCTCGACACACGTCTGCTCGCAGCCCGCATGACTTCCACTGCCGACTACATTGGGTTGCTGACGGATGGCCAGCCACCCCGCATCAAAAACGAGCATGTGCTGGCCGTCCCCGACGATTCATCCATCGAACCCATCGACGAAATCGAGCTGACCGGTGCCAAAGATACCTTTCTGGGGATGCGCCAAATGGCGAGTGATCAGTGGATTGCCACGCCTTTGTACAAAATCGAGTTCGACAGCGAACGGGCCAGAACTCTGCTCATGCCCAAACTGCCGCTCAAAGTCCGGATTGGTCGCCCGAACCTGCGCGACAAAGAAGGGCTGATCCTGCGCAATAACCTGACGGTGATGGACCCGCAAACGGGCCGCGACATTCCGGCGCTGAAGCTGACGGTTTGTACGCTGACCGATCCGCACGGTTACTGGCTCGACACCGGAAATTTCTATCTGGACCCTTATTTGAACTGACAACCAGGCTATTTCCCATGATTTGATTGACTGGCTATTGCAACCCGTATGAACGCTCAATCCGACTTTACGCCACCCGATCCATTGCCCACTCCACTTGATTCGTTCGTCAACCACCTCCGCGACCTGCTGGGTCCGGAGGTGATTGCGCGTCTGCGGCAAAACCCCAATCTGGCCCTGCCCTACGCCGACGAAAACAGTAGCGACAATGACTGGCTCCGCCGGGGGTTGCAAACCATTCTGTCGTCCGACGATCTCGAAACGGTGGGCAGCCGGGCCAGGGATTTGCCACTCACGATCAGCCGACCGTTGCAGCAGCAGATCGAGAATTTGCGCTGGGAGCAACTGGAACAGCAGCAGGCACTGACGCTCGCGCTGGAGCAGAAACAAACCGCCGAAACCGGTCGCGAGCAGGCCGAAATCGAGGTGTTTCGACTCCGGAAAGAGCGGGCGGCCATGCTACCAGCGGCTGAGTTTGTGCGGTTATTTTTCAGTACTGCCGCCGAAGCCGGTATCCGGAACCTGCTCATCGAAGCCACGGAGTCGCCCACGCCCGACCTCAACGGTTTTCTGGCGGCTTTTGTGGGCGGGTGGACAGCCTTGCGGGCGTTGGAAACGAGCCCGAACGAATCGCCACAGGATGCGGTTCGGCAATACCACCAGGCGCTGACCGATTTGCTGAGCGCCTTGGCGGGCCTGTACATTCCCCAGCGTCGCGCCCTGCTGGATAAGGTGGCCCAATGGGCGTCGAACCACTTTGAGGATTTCGTTTTTGTGTCGCCCGAAGAAACCCGGCAGGTGGACCCGGCCCTTCACAACGTGCAGGGTCTGGGGGGAAATACCGTCCGCGAAGGCCGGTCGTTTGCCGTCATCCGGCGGCAATCACGAACCGTGGTGATTTACGCAGACATCCTTACCGAATAAAGATTTTTGATAACCTGAACGGGTGTTCAGGCATAAATATTCGAAAACATCCCGAAACCCATTCACTATGTTTCCTACTCTATCTCAGGAAAGTCTGCAATTACAGGAGAGCATTCGGCGCGGCACCGAATGGCTGAGTTTATACGAAGAACCCGAAAAACGGCTGAGTACGCTCGATGAACTGGGCAAGCTGCGCCGACGCGCCAAACGGCTCGAACAGGCCGCCAAAATGCGTCCGGCACTCGCCCTGTTTGGCATCAGTCAGGTTGGAAAATCGTACCTGGTTTCCAATCTGGCCCGCATTCCCGGCCACAATCTGTTGCAGATCGAATCGGCGGGAATACCGGCCGAAACCGTTCGGCAAATCACGGGGCACGACGGGCCGATCAGCTTTATCGACGACATCAACCCCGTGGGGGGCGGAACCGAGGCCACCGGCGTGGTGACGCGCTTTACGACCTACCACCAGAACAACGAGGGCGGTTATTTGCTGCGGCTGCTGAACCAGTCGGACATCGTGAAAACCATGGCCATTGGGTATCAGTACAACATCATCAATTCGAAATACCCCGAAAAGCTCACGGTCGAGCAACTGGATCAACTGCAAAACCGCCTGGAGCGACAACGGCAGGCCACGATTCAGCCGGGAATGACGGAAGACGACATCCTGGATTTGCGGGATTATCTATCGAAATATTTTCAGGGCATGGACCTCATCGGCACCTTGCGTCGATACAATTACTGGGAGAAAGTGGCCGCGATTGCGCCCTATTTACGGCCCGGCGACCGCTGGGCCATTTTTGCCCCGCTCTGGCACGAAGACGAGTTCATGACCAACTTATTCAACAAACTGAGTCAGGGGCTGATCGAACTGGGATTTGAGTCGGAAGTATGGGTTGGTCTGGAAGCCGTTGCGCCCCAGAAGCAGACGATTGTCGACGTCATGCGGCTGTATGAAATGGACCAGGCCGACAGTCAGCTCAACACCGTAACGGTGGTCACCCGCGACAAAAAGCGGATTCAGCTCACGCGGAGCATTCTGACCGGGCTGACCTCCGAGCTGGTGTTGCCCCTGCCCAAAGCGCTCGAAAATCACCCCAGCCGCCGGTTTCTGCAACACGCCGACATCCTCGATTTTCCGGGTGCGCGGAGCATGGAAGGCTCACCGGAAAACGTTTTTCAGCAGGAAACCGAGGTTTCCAAGAAAATGGACCCGTTTCTGCGCGGAAAAGTCTTTTACCTCTTCAACGCCTACAACGATTCGTTCGGGATCAGCAGCCTGCTTTTCTGCATGCACAACATGCAGTCGGAGGTGAAAGGCACGCTCAACATCAACAGCATGATCAGCCAGTGGATCGGCATGAATGTGGGCCGCTCGGCGGAGGAGCGCGAAAAACGCGAACGCGTGCTGAACAACCTGGTGCCGCTGGATGCCCGCGTCGGCGTCGACCGGATCAATCCGTTCTTTCTGGTGCTGACCAAGATCAACGTCGAGATCGACGAATGCGACCCTACCCGGGTGGGCCGCACGGACCTCTACGACCACATCTGGGAAAAACGGCTGGAGCGGTTTTTCGACAAGGAATTCGACAAGGTTTCGACCGACAAATGGACGCGAAGCTGGAACGGCCAGAACGATAGTTTCAAAAACACGTTCATGATTCGCGACCCCCGGTATTGCAAAGTCTCGTACCAGATCACGGACGGCGTCGAAACCTACAACGAACGCTACACCCCGGCCTTTGCCGACATGGAACGCTCGTTTGTAAACAATGAACACACCAACCGGCATTTTCACGATCCGATGACGGCCTGGTATGAAGCCACGCAGCCGGGCCGGAACGGAATCGATTACCTGCTGAAATACCTGTTACCGGCCTGTCATCCGGCCATCAAACAGGAACAGATCCGGGAAGCCCTGAATCGGGTTCGGCAGGAAGTGGGGGAGGCTTTGTGCCACCATTACGAGGGCGGATCGGTGGAGGAAAAACTCATCCGCGCCCGCGAACGCCGGGATCAGCTTCGCAAACCGGTCGGACGGTTGATCAAAGAGAAAAAATTTGGCCGCTTCCTGGCTTCCTTTACCGTCGCCGAGCAATTTGTGAACGGCAAAGAAAACAGCCTGTGGGATCGCGAGCTGGTTCGCCAGGTGATGAGCCAGCCCGATCTGTTTCTGAAACAGGCTGAATCGACCAGCGCGGGTAGTACGTCTGAAGATCCAGATGGCTTAAATGACTTTGTTAATGACCTCCTGAATGTAGGACCCGCTAGTGAGGAATCCGCTCCCAAACCAGCGCCGGGCTCGGTTTTGGCCACCCGCTATGCAGAAAGCCTACTAGGGCAGTGGGTGACACAACTCAAGCAACTGCGCACCGACCGACAGTTTCAGGGGCAGTTTGGCCTGGCCGAAAACGAGGTAACGATTCTGGTCGATGAAATGGAGCGGAGCATGGAACGCGACAGCCTGAAAGTACGGGTTGCCGAAGACGTCAGCCCGTACATTCACCAATCCGATAACCTGGAGGTGGTTCTGACGCTGGGCCGGGCCGCCATCAACGACTTCGTCAATACGCTGGGCTGGTCGCGGGTGAGTGCCGACGACAAACTCAGCAACAAGGCCGTCTACCAGTCGGCGCCCAACGTGGTGGTTCCCATTTACGGCAATCCGTTGGCCGACGTGCCGGCGAAAAACCAGTTGACAACCACGGTGGATGATCCGTCCCGGGTTTTCTATAGCCAGTGGTTCAGCGGTTTCGACAAGTCGTTTGAATACAACGTCCTGCGCGAAGCCAACCTGACCGACCCCGAAAAAGCCCGGGTAAATGGCCTGCTCGACACCATCATTAAAGACCTTGGTTATCAGTGCCAGTAATCGGTTAGCCCGTTATTCTCATGCCCGCCCACTATCCCATCTTCAGTACGTCGCTCTCCGCTTACCGGCCGGTTATCTGGTTAGCGCAGCCCGTTTACACGCGCTACAACCAGCTTCGGGATCTGCTCCGCAGCCGCCTGGGCGAAAGCTACGCGCAGCTTCTGGCCGAGCCGCTCATTCCACCGCCCTACGAACAGACGCGCACCGAAGCCCGCTGGTTTTCCGATAGTTTTCGGCAGGGAACGCCCTTACCCAACCTCATTCCTCCGGATCGCGCCCGCGTCAGCCAGTTGCTGGATGCCCAGCTCTTCGCCATCCGCCAACTGGCCGATGAACTCGAACGGACTTCGCAGACGGAAAACCAGCAACTGGGAACCCTGCTGCGGCTCGCCATCGAAATTCCGGGGCCGGAATGCGTGCTGACCAACGGCGATCAGGCGGTTTTGGTGCTGTGGGGGTTTGAATCCGATCGCAGCCGCCAGGAACGGTTTCGGGTCAATCAGTACCTCAAACACCAGATTCCCGAACCGCCAGCGTTGCCGCCGGTGGTGCCGCTGGCAACGTCCATGAATCCGGTACTGTCCTCCAATCCGACCCCGCCCCCGGTACCGGTTCAGCCGGCACCGGACACCGTGAAAACCCGGCGGTGGTGGTGGGACTGGCGGTGGCCACGCTGGTTCTGGTGGCGACGGCAAACCGACGGTCCGGTGGGTTGCGGGTGCATCGGCTGGCTGCTGGGACTGCTTCTGCTGTTACTCCTGCTGGGGTTGTTGTACTGGTTCTGGCCCGCGCAATGGGGTCGTCCCGTTGGGGTGGGCGTACCGGGTGTCGAAACCGGGCCGGGCGAGATGCCCGGGTCGGGACGAACCCTCAGCCCCCACTTGCCGGATCGCCCGCAGGGAATTGTCGCGCCCGTTGACTCAGCTCAGATTATTACCAACCCGAAAGACTCCCTGCAACGCCCGATTATTGGCAACCGATTGAACGTCTTTTTGAAAAAGGAGGTCAATCTGGTCGCGTTTGTCAACAAAGTGAAAGCCAGTTATACCGACAACGAATTGCAGATCGTGGCCTTCGATACCACCCTGAACGCCCTGCAAGTCCAGATTCCGACCGATCAGCGGGATGTCTGGCGCGACCGGCTTCAGAAAATGCCGGAAGTGTACCTGGTTTTCGACGAAAGTCTGTTCCAGTCGAGCGGTCTGCCCAACGATCCGGATCTGGCAAACCGGACCAGGAACTGGTATTTCGAAGCCATTGGTGCTTTTGAAGCCTGGAATATCACCCGCGGCTCCGATCAGGTGACGGTGGCCGTGCTGGATGGCGGTTTTGATACGGGCCACCCCGAACTCCAGAACCAGATTGTGCAAGCCCGCAACATGACCGCCGAGTCGGGGAAGATCAACACCGACAGCCCCGTCGGTGGCCGACACGGTACGCACGTCGCAGCCACCGTAGCCGGACGGGCGGGCAATGCCGCCGGCACTTCCGGCATTGCACCCAACTGCCGGGTCATGGCCGTTCAGGTAGGCACCGACAAACCGAGTACGTTAGCGATTGTTTTTGGTCTTCAATATGCCATTAAAAACGGTGCCCGCGTCATCAGTCTATCGCTGGGCCGCAGTATTCCGGCTCCCGCAGCGGCCAAACTGGCGGCTATGCCCGAAGCCCGGCAAAACGTCCTGCTGGCGAGTTACCAGCAAAGTCCGGCCTATCAAACCGAACGCCAATTGTTCGAAACCCTTTTCGGCGAGGCTTCGCGCAATGGCGTCGTCATCGTGAAAGCAACCGGCAACGAAAATATTCCGGCCGGTTTCGACCCGATGAACGATACGCCGTACACCATCAATGTGTCGGCGGATGGTCCACCCAACCAGGCGGGCCAGTTCGAACGCGCTTCCTTCAGCAATTACGGCCCGTTGTCGACCGTGTCGGCACCCGGTGTGCAGATTTACAACGCGGTGCCGGGCGGAGGCTACGACTACATGAGCGGTACGAGCATGGCCACGCCGATCGTGGCCGGTGGCGTGGCGCTCATGTGTTCCCTGCGTCCGGACCTGAGCCCCGACCGAATCCGGGCTATTCTGGTAAAAACCGGCAACCCGCACCTGGGCGGGAACGGCAAATCCATCGGGCCGCTCATTCAGTTGCACAAAGCCCTGGAAGCCTGTCGGCTGGAGCCAAAAGATGCGTGTGCTGCAACGCTCGACAGTCTGAAACGGGAAATTGCCAAACTCAAACGCCAGCCCTAACGCCTATGCCCCGGCAACTGATTGCCACTACCCCCACTGCCGGCCTGCGCCCCGTTTTCGGCTCGAACGTTGGCGAAGGCGTCAAACGATATCAGACCCTCCGGGAGTTGCTAACGGTGGGCAGCGGCCATGCGGTTTTTGCCGAGCCCGTTATCGAACCCGGTCAGATTCGCTGGTTTAGCGATCTGCCCGGTGCCATTCAGCCCTATCAGGAACTGTCGCCCGAATGGCAGGCCAAATCCCGGGCGGTTTTGCGGTATTATACCGATCTGGCGTATGACCAGATTCAGCGCTACCACGACGCGGACGACCTGCACCGGATGCTGGCCGACTGCCTTGAAATTCCGCAGGTTAAAAACCTGTATCTCATTGGCAAACGCCCGGTTTTAATCCTGTGGGGCTTTCTGAGCAGTGATTTCAACCCCGCCCGTGGCCTGGTTCACAAGCTGACGCAGCAGGCCGTTGCACCCCGGATGATGCTCAACACCAAAGTGGTGCAAGCCGTTGACCAGAAGCCGGTTGCCAACGCGACAGTATCCCTGTACCACGGCGGACAGACGTATCAACTGACGACCAGCACCGACGGAAACGTCAGTTTCCAGCAGATCGTCCCCATCGATCCGCTGGTGTTTCAGGTGGAGGCCGCAGCCGACGCGTACGCCGTGGCAACCACCACGCTGACCAGCGAAAAAACCGTTGCCGACCTCATTTTCGACGGTTTTTATCCCCTCATCACCACCTTAACCTTGCACCCGCGACTTGAAGAACACGCCTTCCCGCTCCAGCTTATCGATCTTGCTACGAATGAACCGGTCAACGGTGCCACGGTACGGCTAACGACCGCCAATTCCGACCTTACCCAGACCAGTTCGGAAACCGGCCTGGTTTCCTTCAACCCGGTTTTGCTGTTGGCCGGTGAAAAAGCGGTGGTGTATGTGACGCATCCGGATTTTGCCGACGAGCGCCTGGAACTGGCGGCCGGGGACCAAATCCGCGTTGTGGAACTGAATTCATCCGGGCTTCGGGGGCGTCGCGGTGCGTTCAGCGTCAATCTCCGCTGGTTTTCGACCGACGACCTGGATCTGTTCGTTTCCGATCCCGGCGGCAATCTGCTCAATTACCAGCAACGGGAAGTGAATTTCAGAGATAACCTAGGCATTCTTGATCTGGACGCCAACGCCGATGACGATTCGGCCACGACCGAGCCGCAGGAAAACGCCTACTGGGAGAAAGCACACGCGGGGTATTACACCATCGAGGTTTCGTTTTATAAACGCCGTTCGCCGAAAGGACAGGCCGTTCCGTTCGAGATCACGGTTCAGCACGGCAATCAGCAGTACGTCCTGCAACGGGAGACATCCAAAGAGGGCGAGCGGGTTTTTGTGGACCGGTTTCACCTCTGACCGCTCAAAAAAACGACCGGCCGTGATAACCTTTTTTACGGACGGGCATCAATAGACATCCCGGCGCTCCCGGCGCTTTACCAAACCATTAGAAAGCCCTTTCCGCATGAAACGTGAACTTCTTACGACCCCCCTGAAACGCATTCGGCCGGTATTTTTTAACGTGGGTGAAAACGTCAAACGGTATGAACAGGTGCGTGGCCTGTTTGTCAACGGTCACGACCGTTTGTTTGCCGAACCCCTCGTAACGGGGGCTGGCCGCGATGAAATTACCTGGTATGGGGCGTATTCCGGCGATTTCCGGACGCTGGCATCGTATTCGCCCGAGGAACAGCAACAGCTTCTGCCGATTCTGAACGAGCAGGTCAACTCCCTGTTTCGCGACATCATCCGGTATATCAAAAAAGGGCCGGGGCAATATGACCGGGCCAGCTACCGGAATCTGCGCCAAAGTGTCGAGAGCTTTCTGGAAGTACCTTCGACGGAACATATCCTGGTATTCAACACACCCGACGGCCCCCGGTTTACGCTGACCAATTGGGGGTTTATGTTCGAAACGGAGAAACCCGAGCGCAACATCATCCGGAAACTGGTGCCGTTTGGGGTCACGCCCGTGGTGATCAGGGCCACGTACCGGCCAACGAACCTGCCCGCAGCCAACGAGCCGCTGGCGGTTGAGTTTGAAACCCATAAACGGACGCTGACAACCGACGAACAGGGCCTGTTAACGATTGCAGAGGTTCCGTATCTGAGCGAAATAACGGTGTATCAGCAGGACGCCGGTGGGCAGCCGGTGAATCGGCAAACCGTCTTCGTGGATGAACGAAACCCGGCGGAACCGTATCCGGTTTTGCTCGAACGACTGCCGTTTTCCATGTTTTTCCGGGTGGTAGACCAGCACGGACGGGCGGTTCCCAAGCACCATATCCGGCTCGATTATCAGGGGATGCAACTGCCCGCCCAGGCTGATGAACAGGGACGGTTGCTGCTGAACAATACCTATTACGGCGAAAGTGTGCAGTGTTACGACCTCGTCGATAAAAAAGAGCCGCTGGTCAAAACCTACGTCCACGAACGCGGCCAGGCCGACTATGTGATTCCGGTTTTTATTCCGGACCCGCTCAAACCGGTGAAGCGCGGCCTGGGTTGTCTGGGACTGCTGCTGGGATTGCTGGTGCTGCTGGTGGCCGGGCTGATTGCCTACTACTACTTCGCCTATGACGAAAAACCGCTCTCCCAGCATCAGTTGAACGCATCGGTCCGGAAGCATCTCGCGCCCCACAAAAACCGCCTTTCCCCCCCGGATAGCCTGAACCCCGTCGCCCCCGATTCGACCGCCGTATCTCCGGATACGCTGAACGAAGCCGGTCCGGAAATTCACGACGACATTGCGCTGTCTCAATGCAATGGCGGGCAGGACGGACAGGATTATCAAAGCCCTGACATCAAGGTGGTGATTGCCGAATATGATCTGGGCAAGGAAGATGCCACCTTCGCGCTGGACTACTACACGGATGCCGTCCCGGATCAGATCGAGGTGTTTGAAGGCCGCAAAGACGACATCGATGAGGATTCGAAACCGCTGTTTATTTACTACGGCAGCACGATCTACGACAGTTGGTCACGGGCATCCATGCAGCAACTCATCAAAACCAAAAGCCAGTATGTAACGGTTCGGGTCACGGGGCAAACCATCTGGAATTACCGGGTCAATTGCCCACTGAACTGAGCCTGCCTTCAACGCCGAAAATAAAACTCGTCGCCCGTCAGCGAAGTCGACTCCCAGGGAATCTGTTCGTTGTTGGTTTTCTGCATCACATCCGTGCGCACCAGCCGGAAAACGGATTCGATCGAGACATTGGGCTTCTGGATGTGTTGCAGCAAACTTTCGGTGTAGGTGCCGTTTTTACCGGTTCCATCGGCGGCCGTACTGCCGGGCGCGGTGGCAAAGGCAATAAGCGTGCCGGTTGGAGCTTTGATCGACGCCGGGCCGCCCGAATTGCCGGCATCCCGTTGCTGGGCCGGTTTGACGAACGGATCGTTTCGGCAGGCATCCATCACCAGAATATTGACGCGGGTGTTGGCGGCTTCCATTTTATTCAGAATATGCTGTAGACCGACGCATTCTGATTCGACATCACTCTGCTTCGTCACTTCCACCGGAACCAGGTAATTCAACCCGTTGCGCTGAACGCCATGACCGGCATAATAGACCATCCCGACCGTGTAATTTTCCTTGCTCAGCACCTCTCCAAACGTATTGATGGCACTGATGAGGGCAATCCGGTCGACATTTGTGCATTTGATCACCCTGAATCCCAGGCTGGTCAATGAGCTGGCCATCGCGTCGGCATCGTTGACCGGATTGCCCAACGATGGAACCCCCTTGTAACCGCCGTTCCCGATCACCAGCGCCAGCCGTTTATCGACCGCCGACTTCGCAGCCGCAATTCGCTGGGCCATCTGGGGCGTCAGCGTAAATTCCAGCCGGCTCACGTTGCCCACCGCGTCCTGTGCTTCCAGTAGAATGGGGTAATCGCCCCGGTCGGTCAGTTGCACCACCGGCTGAAACGTCCCTTTTTCGTCGAGCGCAACCGACTGCCCGTTGAGCGTGAGCCGATCGACCTTCGAGGGATCGGTAACCCGCCCGATAATGGCGACCTCACCCGTTTTAGCCTTTGCCAACCGGGCCATGCCCCGGGCCGCTTCCGGCAGCGAAGGGCTGATCACATCAATTTGCGGGCCAACGGTATCCCGCACGGCCAACACCGGTGCTACCTGTTTTCCGGAAAAATGAAAGCCAATCTGTCGAAAAAACGCTTCCCGGTCGCGTTCATACGCCCCCCGGCCTTTGAAAAGAATCGTAACCGCCTGGGAAGCCGCCTGATCAATCGATTGAACACTGCAATGGGGAGCCCTGACAACGGCGACCGGCTCCGGCTGCCCGGGGTCGAAGGCTTCCAGTTTGACGATCACCCGCGGCACCGACGCATCCAGCGGGCATTTATCCGTCAGACAGCTTAACTCGATCCGCCACCCGGCCTCGCCGGCCTGCGAACCCGCCACAACTGAATATTTCCGCTCGCGGAGCAATCCTTGCAAAACCGGCAGGACGGACGTCAGCTCGTGGGTGCTTCCCGTCTTCACCACGACCGCTACCGGCGGTTCGGCCACGGCCCCAAAAACCGTGGCACACGCCAGCCAACTCCCCATCAGAACCGACAGCACACTCAATCGGAATCTCATCATCGTCTCTTCTTAGTTGGTGGTTTTAAGCATCAGCCGGGCCTGTTTATCCCACAATTCCTGCAGTTTCTTTCCGCCTTCGGTCACCGTACATAAAGCCGTGCCGCCATCCTCGACCTTTTTAATTTTGGCAAAAGCAACTTCCTCATTCACAATTCGTTTGGTTCCGTCGGGCCGGGCTACTTCGCGTTGGTTAGTGATGATGATGCGCGTGCGCATGCCCGGCAGCGGAAAAGGAAACAGAATACCGTCTTCGTCCGATGCCGATGCTTTCGAGGTCAGCCCCTCGCCTTCGACCCGAAAGCTGATGATGCCTTTTTTGTCGCTTTTTTCGAGCACTTCCAGAATTTGCATACTGGCCGGAAATTTTCGGCGGGCAAAACTTTCCGCCTTGGACATCAGGGAATTCATGGCGATGTTGACCAGGTAATCCCGATCCGAATTGCTGCTGGAAGTGGACGAACTCTGAAGCGTTTCGAACTCACTGACGCCGGTTTCGAGGTCGGTTACCTGCACTTTGGCTTCCACATTGCAATTATTATAGGTCACATTCCCGATCCGCTGGTTACTGAAATTCACTGCCGTTACCTCGCCGTTGATCATAAACTGCGCCCCGGCCAACTGCCCGGCCTGAATGGCGTTGGTCTGATCGTATTTGTCGTCCAGCGACTTTTTCTGCTGCTGAACAATCTCATCCAGGGTGGAAGAATCGACGGTTTTAACCCGCCTTGAACTCGTGAGACCCGAAAAAACGGCCGAGGTGACCCGGTCGCTGTAGTTTCCTTTGAACGGAAACACGCTCACAACCGGCTGCGACGAAACCTGCGCCATCGTCAGGGGAACCACAAAAAGCCATGCAGCTAACGTAAAGAGAACTTTCATAGTAAACGTGATTTGTTTTTAACGAGAGAAAAATTGGTGTTGAGTACGCGGTTATTTATCCAGTTTTTCAAGAATTTCCTCCAGCCTGCGAATCAGCGAGGGCAATTCGCTCCGGGCCTGGGCCACAAGTTGCTGGGGTTGTTTACTCATTTTGACCACGATCTGATACCGCCGGATGATTTCCGTCGTTTTGGGTTTTACCCAGCGCGTATCCTGTTGAAAGCCAGCCCGGCAACGTTCCGGCATATCGGCCTGATCGTAGAAAAGCATCTGGTTCAGGGAATCATAGAAATTCTTCTGATTGCGGTAAAACGTGTCGAATTTTTCGGCAAACTGCTCGGCATTATCCGTGCTGATTTCCTCATCCATCCGCTTCAACAGCGGCAAATCTTCCCGAATACCGGCCAGCGCCGTCTCGTTTACGTAGCTGTCCAAAGGCGGGCAGGGCGCTTGATCTGTTACTACGGGTGGAACGGGTGGTTTCGGCGGAACACCGCCCCCTCCTCCCTGGACGGGGCGAATGGCCATCTGCTGCTGCGGGTTCTGGTTCTGGTTGTTCTTCGCAGCCGCACTTTCGGTCAGTTTGACAACGGTTTTTATAAACTGGTCCCAGGTCGGCTTTTCCTTTGTTTTCGACGACAGCAGCCGGTTGGTCGCCACCTGCCAGGAAACCCCCAGCCAGCCGCCCTTCGGATCACTGAAGGAGTACTGGTTGCGTTTGCAACTGCTCAGAATCAGACTCCCGGCATAATTCCGAAACAACGCGTTGTACTTGGCGGCATCGGCACTTTCCGGTGCATCCATCGGAATGGCCTCACGTTTGCTGGTGACGGGCGGCTCATCGCTCCGTTCTTTGTTGCAGGCTTCGCCAATCACCAGCGCCAGACGCGGTTTTTTGGCCAGAATCCGTTCGTAAATCGTTTGCAGATTTCGGGAACTGGTTTCCAGCGTAGCGCGGTCGGCGTTGGCTTTTCCAAAAATCAGGGAGGGGTATTCGTTCTGACGGTTGTTCCAGCCGTGTCCGATAAAGTAAAACAGCACCACATCGTCGGCGTCCACTTTCAGAGCGTCCAGTTTCTGGTCCAGTTCGGTGGCCAGGCATTTGGCCCCGCTATAAGCCGCCATTTCGAGTGATAAACCGGCGTATCGGGCAACGTTGGGTCCGTAATTGCCGGTCAGGTAATTGTACGTTTTACGGTTGGCATCGCCGAGGGTCGGATCATCCGTGTCGGCAAAAACGATGAAATGCAGTTTCGCCTGCCCCAGCGACGATGTCGTCCCCGGGCCGGCGAAACAGAGAAGAAAGAGAAGGGCTAGGACGCGCATAGGGCTACTGCGGTTTTACGAATGTTTTTCCCCGGTTGTTTCCGGGTTGCTTCCCCGGTGTTTTAGGGTTCTTCTTTTTGTCACCGGGCTTGTCCGGTGTTTTCACCCCCGGTGCAGGCTGAACAACAATTTTCTTGAGCTGAGCCTGGATCTTCTTAAAGTCAGGCTCGTTGGTTTCCAGCGTATTAAAATCCGTATAGGCAAAGGCAGTCGAAAGCAGGAAGTTAACGTGGTTGAACCGGTCGAGGGAGCGCGGGTGTGATGAATACACCGACTCGCCTTTTTTGGCGGCCACATTCCGGAACGCGAGCATGGCGTAATTCTGGCTTCTCAACGCATAGCCCGTGGCCGCCAGGTCGGAGGCCCGCTGGCTGTTGTCCTGCCGTTGCTCGCCGGTCTCCGAAGCGTTCATGACATATTGCAGGGCCGCAGCTTCCTCCGGCGATTCACCGGCTTCCTTTTCATCCCGCGCCAGTTTACTCCAGACTTTAGCGGCCTGCCGGGGGTCATAGCCGGCCATGAACATGTATTGCAGCCCGATGCGATCGGCCTGGGTTTCCTGTTCGCGGTTATAACTGCTGTGGTACATGTCTTTGGCCGCCTGAATCAACTTGGCCGGTACATCGCTGCCGGTTTGGTAGCCGGTTACCGTGCTACCGAAATCCGCCAGTGCCTGCCAGTCTTTGCCCGTTCGGTAGCTTTTGGTGTGGTGCCGCTGGGTAACGTGGGCAATTTCGTGGCCCAGAATGGCCGCCAACTGGGCCTCGTTTTCCAGTTGTTTGATCAGTCCGGTATGCACAATGACCGTTCCGTTGGGATAGGCCGACGCGTTGAACGTATCGTCGTGAACCAGATAAAACTTGAAGTTGATAAAATCAGGGTGGTTGGGATCCAGTGATTTCAGGTATTCCGGAATCAGTTTCTGCCCCACATCATTGACATACGCAAACAGGTTTCGTTCGGTCACAAAGCGATACGACATGTCTTTCCCGATCTGTAAAACATCTTTGTTCATGAACAAAGCCTTGTTGATGGCCCGGCGCATCAACAGATCGTCCTTACTGATTTCAACCGGGCGCATGGTGCCGGATTTGACAAAAATAACCCCGCTCGTATCGCGCCGACCCGTTACGGTCAGTTCGGCTCCCAATTGCATTTGGTTAAACGAGTTGAAAGTTTTGTTTTTCCATTCGTCCTGGCCCTTCACCTCGGCTTTGGGGTCCATCCGCACCTCCTGTCCGTCGATGATCGCCCGGTTTCCATCCCGAAATTCGAGAATACCGCTGACTTTGGCCTTCCCGAAATAATCATCATCCAGGTAAAATTCTTTGGCGATGTTCCGCAACGTTCGCTGGTAATGGTCGAAATGGAAGCTAATCTCCATACCGGCCCGGAACGAGGACGGCGTCAGTAAATCCTGGGGTTTCACTTTCCGCCGGACCCCTTTCGAATAGCTCACCCTGCGTTTCGGAAACAGGGTTGAATCGGTCATGAATACGTGGCTATACCGCCCCTCTTCATCGTTTTCGGCCAGCACCAGCATGTATTTATAAGGCGGTTTAAACTCGATGATAATCCCTTTTCCGGTTTTATCGAGGGGCACTTCGTCCACCGGCGTGTCCGGCACCACCGGAGCTACGGGCTTCGGAGCCGTTATTTCCGGCTTCGATTCTTCCTTTTTTTTCTTGCCCTTCTGGGCCACCAGGGTCAGCGGCAGAACGAGCAGCATTCCCATCAACAGGTTGATACGCATGATTTTCATAAGACCAGGGTTAAATAAAAAGGTATGGCCGAGTCAACGGCGAATTCAAAACTTCATTTCGTGCGTTGCGCCACCGCGCTGCGGGTCGTCAGCACCAGCCGTGTTTCGGCCAGTTGGGGCAACCGGGCCATGCCGCGATCCACACACCGGGCGTTTTTCAGCGCATCTTTCAGCGTTCCCACGATGATGTCCGCGCCGTGTTCGTTCGGTTTGGTTTCGACCGAACAAAACCGGGTGGTCGATGCCGCAGCAATCAGGGTTTCCTGACCAAAAGGCGGAATACACTCAAACTGATCCGGAAACACGATGTCCTTGTTTTCCTGCCCCGGTTTAATCTCGAAGTCATTCCAGAGCAGGGCAACCTCGCCGTTGGTCTGCACATAGAGGAGCCGGACGTGGCCGGGCTTATTGACCCGGATTTGCACCGTCATGGTGTCTTTTTCCCAGAATTCCAGGTTTTTCCGGGCCGTCCCGGAGGCCTTCATCGTAATTTGAAAGGGTTCGGCTTTGGCCTCCACGGGCGGAGCCGAAGCCGGTGGCGCTCCGGCCGTAATGGTCTGCTGGGTGGCAATCACTTCATCGTTCTGTTCCGGTTTCAGTTGAAGCCCCTTCTCCTGCACCCAGGTAACGGGCAGATCCAGATTCGGCGTGAGTTTGGCGAAACTGTTGTCCGTAGCCGGATCAAACAGCTCGGTCATGATTTCAACCTGACCGCCCCGTTGCCGGTAGCTTCCGCGAATCCCCAGCCCCTGGGCCGGATCGTCGGCCACCACAGTCAGGCCTTCGTCGGTTTTTAGCCGCTGACGAAGCTCGTTCACCAACTGGTCGGAAAACGCATTGGTGAGCTGGCTGTTGTCATACGAAAATTTTCTTACCACCACCGGTTTCTTCTTGTCCGGCAGTTTTTCCGTGATGCTTTTGGCCAGGCGATAAACCGCCCAGCTCAGGCTGCGTTCACGCTGGCGAATTTCGGCCAGGTTCACATCCACCGGAAAAGAAACAGCCTGGGGCGGAATGACGGCGGCTTTTTCGATCTTGACAATCCGGTAGTTCTGCGGCTCAAAACCGCTCGATTCGGTGAGGATATCGAAGGAAAAATGGATCGCCAGCGGGGTCGTCCGTTTGGTTCGGGCCGTTCCCGGTTTGGCAAACTCCGTCGTTTGGGTTACGTAGGTAACCATCACCAGTTTCCCTTCCTTGTTGCGGCTGAGCACGTATTTCTCCCGATCCAGATTGGTTTCCGCAGCGCCCTTGAAAAGGCGAAACTGTTGCGAATACTGCTCAACGGGATACGACTCCCCCATCAGATCGCTGAACACAAACGTCTCTTTACCGGCAAACGACTGGGCAATCAGAATCTGTTGTTTGCTGTTGAACTCCCCCTGCGACTGGCAGTAAAAACCGGCCGCGTTCAGGGCGCTGGTATAGTCTTCCAGGGCCGTACGGCAATTGACAATGAACGCGGTGCTATCTCCCCGGGTGAAGCGTTGCTGAGCCCAGACCGCCGAAGAACCGCCCCATAGCGACAGGAAAAGCAGACATGCAGTAGCCGTATATTTTTTCATAAATCTCATCAGCGTTAGGGTTACAGAACAAGGGGTTCGACGGTTCGGTCGATGTATTCCGGTTGTTGGGAAAATCCATTTTTCTGGGTTTGGGCAATCACTTCACTGCGTACGTCCTGAAAAACATCCCCGATCCGTCGTCCCCGCCGAAGGTGCGCGAGCAGGGCCGCCGTATAGTATCCGTTCTCCTTGGGGCCATTCCGGGCGGTGGAGCCGGGTGCGGTGGCCAGGGCTACGTAGCAGTTATTGATGCTGTTTTCGACATGAATCCGCTTGAATCCGCGACTCAGCCCACCCTGAGACACCGGGCGGGGCTGCTCGCCCGCAACTCCCGAAAGCCGAACCGACCGGGGGCTGTCTTTTTGGGCGGGAGCGGCAGTTCCGGCGGGTTTACTGAACGGGTCGTCGCGGCAGGCATCGATGATAATGATGCAATAACGGGGCTCCTGTTTCTGAATCGCGTCGATCAGGTTCGTCACCGAAATGGCCTGCAAATCCATGTCTTCCGGGTTTTTAAGCTGCGCATCGACGGGCAGAAGGTAATTTTCACCCCGGTGCTGCACGCCGTGGCCGGCATAAAATACCAGCGCGACATCAGCTTTACCGGCTTTTTTGTAAAATTCCAGCAGCGTTTTATCGATGCCTTCCCGCGTCACATCGGTGACGAGCATGGTTTCGAAGCCCAGGTCAGTCAGCCGTTTTTGCATGGCTTTGGCGTCGTTTCGGGGTTGCCCCTCCAGACTGTTCACGTTCTTGTAGTCGGAGTTGCCAACCACCAGTGCCACCCGCCGACCGTTAAAATTGGAAGCTGGCAGCGCACCGGTTTTGCCGCCAATTTTCAATTTCTGCTCCAGTTGTGCCTTGCCCACCAGGGCATCCGGAAAATCCGGATCGATGTCCAGCGATTGCTGGTAGTATTTCAGCGCCTGCTGCGGTTCGCCTTTCTGTTCATAAGCTTCACCCAGATCGCAATACACCCGAAAAAGCTGGCCGTGTTTCAATTTCAGGCTGGTCTGAAAATCGGCGATGGCCACATCGACCTGGCCTTTCCGCAACCGCGCCCGGCCCCGGTTTCGATAGGCATAGGGCGAGTTCGCATTGAGATCGATGCCTTTCTGGGCCGTGGTTTCGGCTTCGTCGAACCGGCCGTGTTTGGTTTGGCAGTAGCTCAACCCACTGTAATAATCCGCTTTGGAGGGCGCGCGGTTGATGGCCTGCTGGTAATCGCGGGCGGCCCGTTCATACTCGCTCAACTGAATGTAGATATACGCACGCTGGGCGTAGTATTTGGCCGGTCCCTCATCCCGGCGGATGGCCTGATTGACGTCCTCCAGAGCCTCCCGGTACGCTTTCACGGCGGGCAACGAGCGAACCACCGCACTCCCGTGATAGGCTTCGGCGGCTGTCAGGCCATCGGGCTGGATTTTCAGGACCTCCCGATAGTAGCCGATGGCCTTCTGTGGATCGGTTTCCCGGTCGGCCAGCTCCATCCATTGCAGCGCCGTCCGGGCCGACTGGGCCTGAATCGACGGGCCGGAAAAAACGGCCAGACTCAGCAGCAGCACGAAAATTGACAGGTTTTTCATCGCAGTTGACTCGGTTGATTCCAGTGAACGACCAGGTTGGATGCCTGAACCCAGGGCTCCCGACGACCGGCCGGAAACGGCACGGCATCCGTTCGTTTGCGCCGGTAAATCTGCGGGCTTTCGACCGAAACCGTAACGCCCTCCAGCACAATAAGCTGTCCGACCACGACCTTATCCGGGTTCTCGATAAAATCATCACAGTATTCCAGGTCGAACGATTGAATCTGGAACCGGGCGATGGCTTCGGGGCGCAGCCGCAGGGCCAGAAGCTGGGACAGCGTCAGCGTATCGGCTTTTTCACCGGTGATGACCACCACGGTATCCGAGCGCATCAGTTGTTTCAGTTTACCCAGGGCCGGGGTTTGCCGGGTTGAGTCGGCCAGAAACCGAACAAACCAATGCTGCATCTGTTCGTGGTAGTCGGCCACTTTCGCAATGGTCAAACCCGGCAGTTCGACCGCGTCGGCTTTCCGCCGGATGCTGTGAATGACCAAATCCTGGTAGGTCCCCTTTCGCTCCGTCGCATCCAGTTCAAGCACCCACTCGTCGAGTTGCCGCAGCGGCTGCCGGCCTTCGCTCAGGATGCCCGTCAAGGCTACCGACGCGGTTACTTCAAGGCGGGTGCGGTTCTTCTTTTTGCCCACTTGCCGCATCCGGGTCGGCTGAAGCTGGAAATGAAAGACATCTTCCCAGAACAGTTGCGAAAAACCGTTGACCCAGTTCCGGGCGGTCGTTTGGGGCGAAACGTGCTGGTAAATAACCGCTGGCTGGCGCAAATCCGGAATCTTCACCGTGTCGGCCACAAAAAAGTCTTGCCAGGAAGCCAGTTTCCGGGTGTCGGTCTCGGCCGAATCGACCCGGCTGCTGAGTCGATTGACCCGGTTTTCCCACTTCGCCAGCCAGTTTGCCACGGCCGGATTCACCAGATTGAATCCGGCGGGTTTATCGGGGGCGGCCCAACCAGCCGTACTGGAAATCCAGCCACCAATCAGAATCTTTAGCAGTGTGTTTTTCATGCTATTCATGTCAGTCAGACTTTTTAGACGATGCGGACCATTTCATGTACCGGCTCAGGGCGGCAGGCAGGGGCGTTCGGTACTCGACGCTGTAGAGGTCGGTAATCAGCCAGCCCGCATTCTCTTTTTCCCGGTGAAAATCTTCCAGTTTGAGCAGCCAGCCCCGGCGAATATCCAGATACAGATGCACTTTCTGGGTTTGTTGTAACGTCAGGCTACCGTCCTGAACAGCCTTCGACAGCCGGATCAGCGTTTTACTAACCGGATAGGCCGAAAGCGTGAAGGCCAGGAGGTTTTCGCGGTTGCGCAAAAAATTAAACAGATTCAAAAACCGGGTTTCGTGCGTTTCAGAACTGATAAACAGCGAACGATCGTTGCGTCGGGACGTATCCAGTCGCATAGTATCCGTCCGCGAAGCCTTCAGAAACGGGGCCTCCGCGTCGATAATTTTCCAGTCCGAATAGGAATCTGTCCGGTTTCTTTTCAGAAAAAAGGTGACCTTCTGGGGCGTATTTTTATACAAAACCGCGTATTCCACTTCACCAAATAACTGCTCCGTATCCTTCGGCAGCAAAACCGCGGCTGTGTCGGCTACGATCGTTGACACAAACTCATCCACCAGGGTTTGATAGGCCGGGCTGTGTCGGCCCGAGCGCGCATTCAGCCGCGGGTCATCTTCGTTGAAAAGCATCCGAAGGTAACGTTCCCGCGGGTAGGTCAGCCGACTCAGGGAGTCGAAAGCCTGCTGCGTCGGCGTTTGCTGGTAATTGAGCCGGTGCAGAAAATCACTCACAAAAGCCACGCGCTGAATCATGAACGGTTCGGCGGGCCGACTCACCACGGACAGGTAGGTCGGCCTGGTCACCGAATCCGCAGAGAGCCTGGTCAGCGAATCCGTCGCCGGTTTTTTGAGCGTATCCGTCACTCCGGCAAGCCGGAGTGTATCGGCCGCCCCCATCGTTCGTGGCCCCTCGATAACCGCCGGCGTCTGGCCCAAAACCGCCAGCAGCGGAACGGCTCCCATTACTACTTGCCAAATTGTCATTCGCGTTGTGTGCAGTTAGTTATCGTCCCGAACCGTGGCATCCACCGTGATATTCCCCAACAAAACCATCCAGTTTTTCTCTTTGTAGAAGGGATCTTCCCGCACCCGCAGGTCCGCTTCTATCTTCTTGGTGGTTTTATCCTGATAAACCGGGACGCCATTTCGCCAGGCTTTAAAGGCCTGAAAATACTGCCCCGTTGCCTGGTAGGACCCATCGGGTTGCTTTCTCCAATCATCCAATCGGACCGATTCGAAGTTGGTAATCTGCACTTTATCGTACTTGAGTGCCTTGATCTTTTCCAGGTATTGCCGCAATGGCAATGTAGTCCGCCCCCCCGTATTGATATTGGAAACCTCAACGCTGACATCTTTCTTGAACATCAGCAGGGCCTGCCGAATGGCACCATTGCGCTCATCGAAAGGACGGTCTTTGTCCGCGATAATTCCCAGGTAATCCACAAAGGCTTTGATCCGGATTTTAGCTTCT
>NZ_VBSL01000270.1 GCF_006149005.1 Larkinella sp. C7
TACGACATTGAAAGTCTGCCTCTGGGTGGTGGAATCGAAACCACGGTCTTACAACAGACCAATGCCTACCAGACCTTAGCCAACGGGGGTGATTACCAAGAGGGTTATCTGGTGCAATCGATTACTGATAGCAAAGGCAAGGTCGTCTATGAACATCAAGAGCATCCTGTGTCAGTTTATAGCAAGGCAACAGCCAGTATTATGACTGATTTGCTGCATGGTCCAATTTCTTCAGGCAAGACGACCAAGTTCAAGGATGATCTTAATGGCCTTAACCCTGGCCTCATGTCGGGGGCTGACTGGATTGGTAAGACCGGTACCAC
>NZ_VBSL01000271.1 GCF_006149005.1 Larkinella sp. C7
ATTGTAATTCACCGTCTAAGGCCAAGTCAGGTGCTAACTCCTTAGCGATCTTAGTCGCTTCTTGAACCTTCTCTGCTTGAGGAGCCTTGGCGCTTCCCTTGGTTGAGAAGCTCAACAGGGCCACTTGCGGGTCAATATCAAAGATTTTCGCTGTTTCAGCCGTATTAACAGCAATTTCTGCTAATTCTTGCGCTTCAGGATCAATATTAATAGCACAGTCCGCAAAAATATAGCGCTCGTTGGTATTTTCACGGTTCATTAGGAAGACACCTGAGGTCCGAGAGATACCTGGTTTGGTCTTGATGATTTGCAGGGCAGGTCG
>NZ_VBSL01000272.1 GCF_006149005.1 Larkinella sp. C7
CGATGTCCTCACTGGTAAATGCCTGATCTTGACCCGCTACATAAATCCGACCGTTAGGAGCAATAGCGGCAATCAAGCTCAAATGAGTACGACCCGCTTGCTCAACTAGTACTGGGGTCTGCCCACTAGGTGCCCAGGTATGAGCTAGTAAGGGTAATAAATAACAGGCCGACTCATCCACATACAAAACAATTCGCCCTTCATCTTTGGCTTTTTTTGAGCTCGGGCAAGCGCTCTTCTCGCCAGTGTGCAACTGCCTGCGGGTCTTGCTGGCGGGCTTTCCGCTGTGGTTTCTGCCGACTCCAGCCGACCTTCTTCAGA
>NZ_VBSL01000273.1 GCF_006149005.1 Larkinella sp. C7
TTAGAACTTTGACACTTGCGACATAAAGTTAGGTCAGTCGGTGATACTGACCTAACTTTATTAGTAAGTGGAGTAGAAAGTTGCTATAGCAACTTTCGAAGTCAGTCTTGGAAAAAAATTTTTCCTAGACTGACTTCGCCCCTTGATTTTTCCTATGAAAACCTTTACTATGTTATGGAAGTGACATTTATAAGCAATTGTTGACATATATCTATCGGAGGAATATCTATGAATCTACCAACTGAGGTGCGTTACCGCCCTTACGCTGATTGGACCGACCAAGAAAAGGCTGAGATTAAGGCTCACGTCGCTGCTTCCC
>NZ_VBSL01000274.1 GCF_006149005.1 Larkinella sp. C7
ACATCCAACACGTCATGCTCCCATTAGAAATGCAAGTGGATAAATTAGAAAAAGCCAAAGTTGATAAAGCTATCTTATTTTGTACAACACCACACCCCGAAAAAGCCAAAAATTATTCTGAATTCAAAAAAGAAATGAATACTCTTTTTGAGTTGCTATCAGGCCATAGTCAAACAATCGCCCCATTAGACAGAATGAGACAAAATAACCAAGAGGTTGCTCAAGCTATCCAGCAATATCCAGATAAATTCTATGGTTTTGGCTCCCTTCCTTTAGGATTGTCATTAGACGAAACCATTAAATGGATTAAGGAGCAGAT
>NZ_VBSL01000275.1 GCF_006149005.1 Larkinella sp. C7
AGGCAGGAGATGACTAAGGCTTTTAATAACGGCAGTAAGGATGTCTTCTTGGTGTCACTTAAAGCTGGCGGTGTTGGCCTCAATCTGACCGGAGCAGATACGGTCATTTTGATTGACCTTTGGTGGAATCCAGCTGTAGAGATGCAGGCCATCAGTCGGGCTCACCGACTAGGACAAAAGGAAAAAGTTGAAGTCTATCGTCTTATTACTAGAGGAACCATTGAAGAAAAAATCCTTGAATTGCAGGATTCCAAGAAGAATTTGGTGACAACTGTGTTGGATGGTGATGAAAGTCGCTCTAATATGACCATTGAAGAA
>NZ_VBSL01000276.1 GCF_006149005.1 Larkinella sp. C7
AAACATTTCTACACAGAGAGTACCAGAGAGGTTAAGTTGCTCAGCAATCTTCACGGCCATAGCTTTAGCTTTCTCTGCTAGACTATCAGAAATGCGGGCAGGCACGATAGTTTTAGAGAGGATATTGTTGCGGTGGATATTTTCCTGAACTGGGAAAACCGTCACGTCCTTGCCGTTACCAGACACGATAACCGAAATTTCAAGGTCGAAGTTAACGAACTCTTCCAAGACACAGTCTGCAGAGTCAGCTAGCACATAGGCTTCTTCCAAATCTGCTTCTGAACGAATAACCTTTTGTCCATGCCCATCATAGCCACC
>NZ_VBSL01000277.1 GCF_006149005.1 Larkinella sp. C7
CACTGATCACCACCGAAGCGGTTCCGGGCGGACTGACACAACTGCCGACGGTGCAGGTTGCCGAGTAAACCATTGTACCCACGGCAGCAGTAGAAACCGGAATCGTTGCTCCCGTTCCTTTCGTACTGTTCGACCCTGCCCAGTTGACGGTGCCGCCCTCACAGCCGGAGACGGTTATGGAAACCGAAGGGGTGTTTTGAAGGACCGGCTGGTAAATACCCGCCGACAAAGCCAGCGTGGGAGCCGACATGCTGTTGCTACCCGGTTCGTTGTTGCAGAAAGCCGTAAAATTGCCTTCGCCGGGCAAGCCGGGGTT
>NZ_VBSL01000278.1 GCF_006149005.1 Larkinella sp. C7
AAGTATTTGGAGAGTTAAACGACATCAACGAACAAAAACGAATAAATAAGTGAGAGAAAGGATCTCTCATCACTTTAACTCATATTTCTCTTTGAAAGGAGTCTTTTATGAAAAATGAAATGTTAGCACTAATCTTGGCAGGTGGTCAAGGTACACGTTTGGGTAAACTAACTCAATCTATTGCTAAGCCAGCTGTTCAATTTGGGGGTCGCTATCGGATTATTGATTTCGCCCTTTCCAACTGTGCTAATTCCGGCATCAATAACGTTGGTGTCATCACCCAGTACCAGCCTTTAGCCCTTAATAATCATATTGG
>NZ_VBSL01000279.1 GCF_006149005.1 Larkinella sp. C7
CAGCACGTAGACCCGGTGGCCGTGGTCTTCGTCGGCGATCACGAGTGTGGCTTTCCGGTCGAAGTCGGTGCCGGTCGTAACACCCGGCATGATCGCCACGTGGATGGAGTCGATGGCCACGGCGGTGCGGTTGATGAGCGAATAGGAACCCAGGATCTCTGCTTGCCGACGCTCCGGATAAATCTCAATGTGCAGCCTGGCGCGCGTTGCCTCTGGTTGAGGGATGCCATCGAAGCGTTCATAGCGTCGCTCGTACTCGGCCTGTCGCTCCTTCTTTTCTGAAACAGTTAAGTACTGGTTCAGGACATTGGTGTT
>NZ_VBSL01000028.1 GCF_006149005.1 Larkinella sp. C7
CTTTCAGACGGTCGCGGTTCCAATCGGTCGAGCCGTCTGTACCGAAGAAATACTGTCGGAGGTTGTTATCAATGCCAATTACCAAATCGAATTTTTCTGAGAAAAAGGCAACTGATTCACTACCGATGAGCCCGGCAGAACCTGTAACTAATGCAACGTTCATATAGATTGTATTCTAAAGTTTGAAATTGATTTTACTTTATACTTAAAAAAGAGAAAAATAAACTGAGAATTGGTCAGCAAATATCGTTTCCAAAGTCGGTTGGGCTCTTGGATTAACCGAAAAAGCCATTCCAAACCTGAACTTTGCATCCACCGAGGTGCTTGTTTTAATGTACCGGCATGAAAGTCAAAAGCGGCTCCAACTGCCATCATAACTCCGTTAATTTTACCAACGTGATTGCCAACCCATTTCTCCTGTCTTGGACAACCACGGCCTACTAGGACAATATGAGCACCAGATTCATTAATTCTACGGATATCTTCTATATCTTCTTCAGGTGTAGCTTCACGAAAGCGATCAGGGTGAATACCGCAGACTGTAATCTTTGGGTAATGTTCATTTATGAAAGCTGTCAATTTCTTCAATGTTTCCGTTCGACTTCCATAAAGGTAAATCTTAAGCCTTGAAGTATTCGCTTTTTCAAGAACATGTAAAACCAGCGTCGGACCGTATACACGGTCTTTTAAACCTGCTTTAAAAAAAGCATTCAGTGCCCATCTTACGGGTTGACCATCAGGAACTATAAGGTCTATTTTGCTTACGGAATCCTGGAGATTGGGTTCATTGTAGGATTCAATTAACCCATGAACCGCGAGAGCTGAAACTCCAAATGATTGGTGTACCGAAGCTTTCTCGATTATGATGTCAGAAGCTGAATGGTAATCAACTAACGCATAATTTACACTGTCGAATAAAGCGCGAGTCCTATACAAAGTTGCCATATAATTAAATTAACGTTGAGCAGTTACGCTTTTGAATGTTTTCTGAAAAGGAAGCTGATATATCGAATTGAAAATTGATATATAATGTACAAATTATTAAAAAGAAAATAAGCTGGCCATTTCTTTGAATAAATTAATTTAGCACGATTATATTGGGTAGTTAAATGATTAGAAGACCGGAGAATAAAAAAACTCTTTATGAATTTATTAATATCAGGTGCATTATTTATTTGTCCAACTCCTGACAAATCTTGGTGCGATTTCACTCGCGCTCCATAATAAATATAAGCTTTATACCCAGCACTAATAGCTCTACGAATGAACTCAGTATCAGAATGATAATGAGGGAGCTTTTCGAAATTGTAAATTCCAATATTATTAAAGACTTCAATCGGTATTAGAACACCTTTGCCTGACAAAGAGTCAGCTAAATCAAATTCTTTATCAATAGTGCTAATACTTTTACCCCATTCATAAATAGGTTTATGATATTTAGAAAAGGGGAATTTTTTCCGGGCTTGAAACGCAGTAACTTCAATACTATTCAAATCACTATGAAAGAGGCTGACGCATCCAATAAGAGCTTTAGGATTAAGTTTTGCAAAAGAGGTGATTTTTTCGAGAGTATCCTCAAATAACTCTGTATCATTATTAAGCGTAAAAACATAATCTCCTGGCTTAGCTTTTCCTAATGCATATTTGACACATTCATTAGTGCCGCCAGCCCACCACAAATTACCACTCCCTTTGAGCAGTTTTACATTTTCGTAGTTATGAGAAATATAATTATAGGTTCCGTCAGTTGAGCCATCATCACAAATAATTATTTCATAAGTCGGAGATTTTTTTTGCCGGATAATGCTATCAATGCACTTGATAGTATACTCTAATCTGTTGAAGACAGGAATACAAATAAAAATCATGACGCTACAGTTTTATTTACAGAATATCGTTTGCTAAATGCAGGAATATAAGAATTGGTAAGAAGATTAAACTCTTTACCATAAGTTTCGCAATATTCCAATAGTTCAGCGCAGGATTGACAATGTTGATCATAATAGTCTTTATAATCTCGATCTCTAAAAAATGAAGGGTGCGCTTCAAATACAGAATTCATCAAATCGTCAAACTGAACACTGGAGTTATGCGCCCAAAAATATTTTTCATCAGGTTTACGACCATCTGCGCCTAAAATATCAATTTTATTAACCACAGAGCATGCCATGGGAATCATGAGGTTAGTTAAGATATTAGCGTTATCTTTTACCCACATATTTTCAAGAGAAGGGATGTTGTATGAATTCTGATGCCGTTTGTAATTAATACCGATTAAGTGATCTTTTAATTCAGGGTAATGCGAATACATCAATGGAAAAACTTCCATAGGTATTGCTATAAAAAAATTGTATTTTTTGAAGGTGAGCAACATACTGCTTCTAAAAACTGTAGAGTATTTATTGAAACTAAAATGGAAGACAGGATCAGCAAATGTAAGGATATCAGCTCCATTAGTATGCTCTAAAAAAGAAGTATTTTTAACAATACTATTACAAATAACTATCAGATCATTAGAGTCAAAAGAGAAATTTGGATATTCTGAAAATGAAGGACCTGTAACAAAACAGGCAGCACGATCTTTATGAGATTTTTCGATCTTATATTTGGAGAAATTTTGTTTGGAAATGTCTGAAAAATGAGATTTTTTATCTGTATTCAAACATCTATAAAATAAGTTTTGCCACTCGAGTGATTCTACATACGAAAAATAATTATTATCTATTATAACAATTTTATTAATGTTAAATATGTTTTTAAAACTAAATAATTGCTTCCAATCATTTAATAAAATAAAATCTATATTTCCGTATAAACCTGGGTGTTCACTAATAAATGAAAATCTGTTGTCAGAAATCAAATCTATTCTTTCAATTTGAAATGGAGAAATAACCAATATTTTATACTCTATTAGTCCATTAGGCAAGTACCAATTACACTTTATGAAAAACTCTTCAATTGATGCAATATCATTAAAGCCTGTAGCTAAAAAAGTTATTTTGCCATTTTTATTGCGTTTATGAGGTTTTAGTTTGTTGAAAAATGCTTGCATCAATTGAAATAGCCTGTGAAAATAGAATCGTAAATTTATAGTTATACGATCTCTTTTTCCATATACATAGTCACGTTTTTTTTCCATTTTATTTCTCTTATTAATGTTTCATGAATAGTGTAAAGACTGAGCGTAAAGGTGTAAAAAAGGTAATTAAACTGCAAGATATATAAACCAAATGTTGCTTCTGTTATCCCAATCAGTACTAAATAAAAATAGAAGCTTGTGAAAATTATACTGATATTTTTATTGATTGGCCAGAGAGATCTAATTTTCTTAGATATATCTATTAATATGTATATATATATAGCTAATCCTATATATCCATAATCAAATACTATACTTAAGACAGTGTTGTGAGGAGATTTAAGATCGTTCTTCTCGTAATCACCGAAAAACGATGACCAAATTAAAGAAGCACCAGATTTGTAGTGTCCATACTCCCCAAAACCAAATATATGTTCAATTTGAAAGTTAGACAATTCATTTAAGGCAATTCCCCATATAAAAAATCTAGAATTTCCTGTTACTAATTCTTGGCTATTTCTTGTAAGACCAGATATAATTTCATTCTGCGATAATAAAGGTATTGTAACCATATAAAAAATAGGCCCAAATACGGCTATATATGGGATATATTTGACTAAATTGATAGCATTTTTATTATAAATATAAAGACATAAGAGTACTATTAAAATTGCATTTAGCAACGATGCTCTAGAATCAAGCAATAAAAGAGTAATTATACAAATAGCTATTGTAAATATATAAATTGATTTGTTATTTTTAATAAATATAAATGATGTTATACTTAATATAAGTATTGCCCCTATTAATGTTCCATAATTATTTACTCCAAATCCTAATGGAAAAGATACTCTATCTATAGTGAACCCAAAATTTGATAACATAATTGCTTGTCCGATATTTATCTCTTCTGTATCATTTACTTTATAATTTATTGTCCATAAAATTAAATTTAATAAACAGAACAAAGAAAAAGGTGCTATTATTGAGGAAAATATTTTATTTATATTTTTTTTAGAATTCATAATAAAAATGCCCGTAGAAAATAGTAGCAGTAAAAGTTGAACTATCTTTATATATGAAGATAGTTCTTTTTCTTCAGGGTTATTACTTCTTGTTAGTCCTAATATTAAGCAAAAAACTAGTAATAAAAATGGAGTTTTATTTTTAAAAATAGTGAGATACAGTTTTTTATTCTTTATTAAATTTACTACGATGTAAGACAATAATAATAGCGCAGGTAAAAGCCAGAGATATACACTATCTACAAGTTTGTGTAGATATGATATTTGAAAAAAGTAAGAAATTATATAAAAGATATTCATTTTTATAATATTAAGTTGCCAATAAAAAGAAGTAAATATGGTAGAAATCCTAATTTTTCATAGCTTAGGAAACTAACTTTCATAAATTTGTAAGATTTATAAGGTGCGTACCATGAGTAGAAGAGGATGTAAGACAATAGCATACTAATCGGGAAAGCAATAATATCAAGTAAAGGATATAATATTAATGATAATGCTATCATTAATATCCCTGTTACCCCATTTAACGTATGCCATATTATATGATTAGTTGTACTATATAGTTGTAAATGCATCGCCCCAAATCTGTCAACAAGAAATGCTAATCCTAATAA
Organism: Larkinella sp. C7; assembly: GCF_006149005.1. GTDB lineage: Bacteria > Bacteroidota > Bacteroidia > Cytophagales > Spirosomataceae > Larkinella. The sequence continues at coordinate 4,719 of NZ_VBSL01000028.1, forward strand.
TCCCCATAAAGTGTGATCTGGAAATACAACATTTGAATTAATTAGCTTGAAAATAGGATCATGTAATATAGTTATACAGAAAAATAAAATTGAATATGTTAAATATACACGAAACATATTTTTATGTGCAACGGCCGCAAGTTTTTCAATGTTACCTTTTCCTGTATAAGTTGTTAATTCCGGTAAACGACTGTAAAAAGGTGCTTGAGAAAAATTTCTTATGACTTGAATTAAATTTAAACCTAATAAATATGATGCTAAGGCATCTGGAGAAGCTAATTGGGCATATATAAATCCAGAAGCTTGTACAATTCCCTGTGACATTAAAATTCCAACTCCACTCTTTAAAGCGCTAGGTATTAAATTTTTTCGAATATTATTTTCTAGTATATTATTGCTTGTAGATTTTTTAAGAAAATTATATTTTTTGTGAACAAGAAAGTAATTACGTAAAGTTCCAATAATAAGCCAAAATTGGTTAACAATGATAAGTAGATATACATTTGGTGAGATTATTAGTAGTAAAACGCATGATAATGAATTTAATAAATTGAATAGTGTATCCCATCGTCTTAAAAGGGGTATATTTTGCGTCCCTTGTAATATATTTATATATACATTTCCCCATATAATTATTGGAAATGATATAACAAAAATTGTCCATGTTAGCCAACCAAAATTTGGAGATGTCGACAATCCAATTGGACGAGAAAATATATAGCTTCCTACAGATATAAGTATTAATAAACATGCCCAAAATAGAATTCTATAGACTTTTAACATTAGCAAATAAGTAGTTTCAATAAACTCATTGTCAAAGTCACAACTATTATTTTCTATTCTATGTTCACTTTTTAAAATTTCGAAATTTCTCATTCCAACGGTTCCATATGCTATTACTCTTACGAAAGCGGAGCCAAATCCAGCATCTAAAATCATTTGGAGTCCTAGTACTCCTGTAAAAAGATACCATAGATTTACGTCATTTACACTTAATTTATTTAAGATCAATGGTAGAATAATAGTTATACTAAATGATTTTGTTAAAAAACTTGTCCAAGTAGTTATGGTTGGAGAATTTAATAATTTTTTATATATAGATGCTAATTCCATATTATTTATTATTAATACTTAAAACAAGAAGATTATCTTGAAACTGAACGTTAATTGATGAGTCACTCGTTTCTGATGTCAGTTTGTTAAGGGTCGGATATATAATTTCGATTAAATCAGTCTTATTCTTTTTAATTGTAATATTATGCTTCTTAGTTGAAGAAATTGCTTCGACCATGATAATTTTTCGCTCTGTTGTCTCATACTCATAAACACTAATTGAATCTCTTTTTACATTGCTGTTAATCTGCACCATAGATGCTATACGAAGATTTCGAGCCTTCAAAGTTGTTTTTGATGAAGGTTTTACCTCTTGCTGAAATAAATTGTAAATGGGTTGAAAAGATTGTTTATTGCCGTAATAACGAGTTGCTGAATCTTGTGATTTCGTGTGAACATATACATCCCAGGGAATGATGAGAGCACTACCGGTAGAGTACGTTAGAAACAGAGCCTTAAGTTGCTTGCTTTCATCATCAGAAGATAGCGTAAAGTATTGTTTTTTGTTCAGTCGACCGGCTTCGCTCGTGCGGGCCAGAATGTAATTCCGGTTTAATCGGTTTTCAGGTAATTCGGCCACGCCAATGTCAAAAATCTGGTAAATCTCTGTCCACTGACCTCCATAGTTATTTGTTAGAAACGTCACGGGCCGTCGGGCGTAATCTTCAACCTTTTTTCGCCAGTTTGTTAAAAATCGAACGACCGACTTGGTTTGAAACGCCCGGTAGTTCGCCCAGAGAGGGACTTGGCGGTTTTTAACGGGGAGTGAGTCGATTCCCACGCTTCGTAAATAATCCCGGTAATTGAACGCGGACTTCAGGGTATCGGCACCATTGCCCTGCAGATAGGTTGTAAATCCGGTGATGCAATGGTCGCAGAAACATCCTCCCCATTCTGTTGCATGATCATTAAACCGGGCATCGTCTACAAACAAACCATAAGCTTCCAAATCGATCAGCTTGTAAGACTGGGTTAGGAATACTTTTTGAAACTCCGGTGAATTGACACAGCCCCAATATGGGTTTTTGAGTTTCCATTTTCGCATCCAGGGAGCGGCTAGTTTCCGGCCGTTCAGATCTTCCACACGCCCGTGTACCGTATATCCCGCCGAATCCGGTACTTGTGGATTGATGGCAAGGCTGTAAGGAACTTTTCGGGCTTGTAGCTGAGCGAGTTGTTTGGCATCCGTACAGTACATCCAGTCGATTCGATCCGGGTGGTAGAGTTCCACCATCCGGATCGTGCTAAGGGTATCCTGTGGAGAGGTAGGATGAAACCAGCGGGAAGAAAGGATCACGGGATAACGCATCGATTCCTGCGCATAAGCGCCTGCCACGTTCATCCAAACGAATGAGAGGAGCAGGAATCGATTGTATGTTGTCTTAATTCCCATGTTCTTTTTTTACAGCCTTCCGTTTGTTTTGGGATTGTTTACAAATCCTTCAACACCGAACTAATACCCCCATCCAGCGATAGATTGGCTCCGTGAATAAAACCGGAGTTCTCCGACGCCAGGAACAACGCCATCGTGGCGACGTCCTGCGGGCGGCCGATCCGCTGCACGGGGTGAATCTTGCGGAGTTCATCCAGGGCGCCCTGATTTCCGTCGAATCCGGCCAGCAGCATATCGGTTTCGATGGCTGCAGGACTAATGGCATTTACCCGAACCCGGCCTTCCAAATCGACGGCCAGGGCTCTGGTCAGGCCAATAAGGGCACTTTTCGAGGTGGCATAACTGATAAACCGGCGTTTGGTCAGTTGCTGGTGAATGCTGCCAATGTTAATAATGCTGCCGTTGACGTCTTCCAGTTGCTCCAGAAAATGCTGGCTAAGCAGCAGCGGACCCGTCAGGTTGACGGTCATGGTATGATTCCAGTCGTCCAGCTTTAACTCATCCAGGCTACCGAGCATTTGCACGGCGGCATTATTGATGAGGACGTGAAGCTCCGGGATCAACACATTGAAGGTGTGTTTCCACTCGTTCCGGTATTCCTCACTGGTGCTGAACTGATGAAGATCGAACTGGATCAGCCGGTCGGCCTGGTGATGCTCCGATTCCTGAATATCCAGTCCATATACATAATAACCGGCTTCGCGGAAGGCCAGTGCCAGCGCACTGCCAATACCGCCCAAAACCCCTGTAATCAGTATTTTTTTCATCGTTTTACGCAGTTACACCGATTTCCAGAAACTCGAACATCGAACGGATCGCCTGGTGGCTGGCACGTCTAACACCCTGAATGGTATTGGAACCGTTGTGGGTTCCGAAAATGCAACGGTCAAAACTTCGAAGCTCCGAATCCATCGGCAGGGGCTCCGTTTCGAATACATCCAGTCCGGCCGAATGAACTTTGCCACTCTTGAGACCTTCCAGCAAAGCGGCTTCGTCGACAATCGGACCTCTGGATACGTTCACAATCCGGACGCCGTCTTTCATCCGTTGAATCGATTCGGCATTGATCAGGTGTTTTGTTGCGGGCGTCAGGGCGCAGGTTGAAACCACAAAATCGGCGGTTTCCAGTTCTTCGGGGAAGTTCAGAAAGCGGTAGGCTCCTTCGTCTTCTTCCGTCCGTTTGGCAAAGGGGTCATACACATTGATGTGCATATCGAATGCCTTCAGGAACCGGGCGGTTGCTTTCCCGATGTCGCCAAAACCGATCAGGGCCACGGTATGACCCGCCAGTGACATACCCGCCGGTTTTACCCAGTTTCCCGCCCGCACTTCTCGGTCGATGTAGTAGGTTTGCCGGGCCAGTCCCAAAACGTAAGACACCGCGATGGTAGCCACTTCGGCACCGAACATCATCGGGGTGTTGATGATGGGAATCCCCAATTCCTTGCAGGCTTTGAAATCGACGTTATCGACGCCAATGCCCCATTTCACGGCAGCTTTCAGCTTCCCGGCTTTTCCGGCGCGAAAGATGCGCTCCGTGGCCTGGTCATCGCCGATGATCCAGCCGTCGACGGTCGGAACGAGTTCCAGCAGTTCTTCTTCCGATAAAATCTGAACGACTTTCGGAGCAATCACTTCAATGCCTGCTTCTTCAAAAATGGGCAGGAATTCGGCAAGTTGCCCAAGCATGGGAGGGCAGGTAATCAACACTTTCATAGGGCCAGTTCAGGATAAAGTTCGGTAAACAGAAATTCGGCTACTTTAAAATTCAGTTCTACGTCGATGTCCTGGGCTTCGATGTCCGCGATCTCGTACATGAAGGGGCGGTCACCGATGCGGTTATGCTTTTGAATCAGCGTCTCTTTTTTAAAGAGGTACATGCAGGAGTTTTCCATGTAAATGGGCGGAAGGTCCTGCGTCCGGAGCAGAATGGCCGGGTTATGATTGACGGCTCTCGCCAACTGATCCCACAAACGGGTCTGTAGCCGGGTAACACCGAACAGCGTATCGTAAATGGGGTAGTTTTTCAGAAATTGCTGAATGCCTTTCTCTACGGTTTCGGCCGACAGCAATGGATTGGTGCTGTGGGTTTGCAGGTAAAAATCGGCCGGAATCTGGTTGCAGGTGTTCAGCAGAACGTTGTTCATCGGAATGGCTCCGTCGCGCAGGTGTTCGGGCCGCTCCAGAACAGTGACGGTCGGATAAAATTCTTCGACCTGTTCGATCACCGTCGGACTGTCGGTGTCAATGACAACCTGCGTAATGGAGGGGCATTCCAGCAAGGTGTCTACGATGCGGTGAAACAGCGGCTTACCGGCAAAGTCCCGGTAGTTTTTGCCCGGCACGCGCTCGCTGGAATGGCGCATGGGGACGATAGCAGCAACAGAGTATTTCATATAGTTAACGTTAAGTGTTTTGCAAGACGGCCTGGTTATTCGTAAGCGATTTGTTTCATGACTACCGGTTCCTGGCTCACCAGTTTCTCTCGTCTGAAAACTTCATTCGGATAATAAAAGCGTTCCCGCAGGGTTCGGTCGAGTGTACCGACGAAACGGTATCCCTGATACGTTCCCCAGAATTGCAGGATGCGAAAAACCGGTATTTCTGCAATGTGTTGCCACAGAACGCGTTCCTGGGCTGCGGTTACGTAATCGCTGATCAGATTGGATACGGACAGGTAGGCAAAATCCCAGAGACCAAACTGCGCCATCGGTTTCAGTCGTTTGAACGCAATGGCCTCCCGATAATACCGGTTGAAGATCTTCCGGGGCGTTTCTTCGTGGACGTGGACAATGGTGGCATCGGCATCGTAGGCAATCCGGTAACCCCGTTGTAATATCTCGCTGGCCCAATGCAAATCTTCCAGTCCGGTCAGGGTTTCGTCGTAGGGCAACTCTTTCCAGAGCGAACGCCGAATGGCCGTATTGGCATTGTTACAGAATGGGATCTGCTGGTTGTAGTTGGAAACCGCCGGGAACCATTTGGCAAACAATTGTTGCTCCGAATATTTGCTGAGTTGATTCCCGATCTGCCGCCCGTAGGTCAGGGCCACTTTCTGGTCCTCAAACGGCTTGAGCATTTGATCGATCCAATTCGTATAAACCGGGTAAACGTGCGCACTGGCAAACAACAGAATATCTCCCGAAGCCTGCTGGCAGCCGATGTTAAGTGCCCGGCCAAAGGAGAACTCCTCCGGGCGAATCCGTACAATTTTGGCTCCGTAGCTTTCGGCAATGCGGACGGTATTGTCCTTGGAACCCGAATCAACCAGAATCACTTCCAGATCGGTACTGGTTTCCTGTTGTTTGATGCCGTTGAGCAACTTGCCTATATGAGCTTCTTCATTAAAGGCTCGTATGATGATACTACAAGTCATAAGATTCTACTTCTTACGGATTCTACTGGGTGCATCTATCGTTACCAGGCGTTTTTATCCCCTCTAACCATTCTTTCCACCGTCCACCAGCAAATCTTTACGTCCAGGGGGAGTGAGGTATATTTGGTGTACCAGATGTCGTAGCGGACCCGGTGGCGCATCTGGTTTAACTCCGAGGTTTCACCCCGCAGTCCCTTCGACTGAGCTAGGCCCGTTATGCCCGGTTTCACCGCGAACCGGTATTTGTATTCTGGTATGAGTGGCATATACTGGACATCGAGGGGAATAGGGTGGGGTCTAGGCCCAACAATACTCATGTGACCTGCCAGGACGTTGAGCACCTGGGGCAATTCGTCCAGATTGGTTTTACGCAGAACCCGGCCGATCCGGGTAATTCGCATGTCATTGTGAGTAGCCTGCTTGAACGATGCATTTTTTTGGTACTTCATCGTCCGGAACTTTAGACATGGAAAGGGGCGGCCGTTTCTCCCCGAACGTAACTGAACGAACAGAACCGGGCCTCGCGATTCCAGTCTGATTAACAGCCCTAGTAAGGGGATGAACCAGGATAGAATAAACACGGCAACCAAGAGGGATACGGTGATGTCGAAGGCCCGCTTGGCTACCGGCTGTGGCTTTCCCGCAGCCGTCTCACTGACGACATAGTACGAGGAGTCGGGTTGTAACAGGTTAATCATAACGTTCCAGGTTGAGTAAATACGAGGTACTAGGCAATGGGCTCCCAACCGGGAGTAAAAACCGGTTGGAAATCCATCAAGTAGTTGGTAGTTGTATTAGGCTGGTTTGTTGCCCGGAAGCAACCGCTTTAGAAAGGATTTTTTGGTATCAGTATCCTGTTCGTAATAACCACCGGCACCGTAGCCATAGCCATACCCGTAGCCATAACCATACCCGTAGCCAGTCCCTTCGTTGATCGAATTCAGAATCAGGCTTAACTTACGGAAGCGTTGTTCCTTGTACATGACATCCACCATCTTCATGTGCTGCTTGGGCGTTACATCATGACGAACGACGTACATGGTGGCATCCGTTTTGTCGGCCAGAATCTGCGCATCCGTAACCAGGCCAATTGGTGGGGAATCCACGATGATGTACTGGAAGCGCTCGCGCAATTGGTGAAACAGGTCATCCACTTTGTCACTCACCAGAAGCTCCGCCGGGTTGGGCGGTATGGGGCCGCTGGTCAGAATGAAGTAGTTTGCCATGCCCGGAACGGGTTGCAGAATTTCATCCAGCGTTACCTGACCCACCAGGAAGTTGCTAATCCCAACGGTGTTGGGCATGTCCAGCATGGAGTGCAGTTTCGGACGGCGTAAGTCCATTTCCAGAATAACCGTCGGTCGGTCGATGAGGGCCAGACTCGCTCCGAGGTTGAGCGAAATGAATGATTTTCCTTCCCCACTGATGCTGGACGTAAACAGGATGGCGAGGCTTTCGTTGTTGGATCGCAGGAATTGCAAATTGGTTCGCAGCGCCCGGATTTGTTCCGCCACAATAGAACGGCTGCTGGACGTAACCACCAATGGGAATTTATGTTTGGCATAGGAGATTTCACCGACAATCGGCGTACTCGTCAGTTCTTCTATATCTGTACGCTTGCCAATCCGGTTATTCAGCATGTCGCGGGTGGCGAAAGCACCCACCGGGATCAATAAACCCAACGCTCCGAACAACAAAAAGACGAGGGGTTTCTTGGGTTTAATTGGCTTACTGCCACTCCGGGCGATGTCGATAGTCCGGCTATCGGCAATGGCCGATGCATAGGATAGTGCGGTTTCTTCGCGTTTGGCCAGCAAATAGGTATACAGGTTATTTTTGATGGCCTGTTGGCGGGTGATGTCGAGCAGCGCCCGTTCTTTGCGGGGCACCGACCGGATCATGGATTCAAACTTGCGATTGTGAGCCATCAACTTCTGACGGGTGCCCGTCATGATGCTTTTCATCGTCTGAATGTTATCAGAGATGTTCGACTTGGTATTTCGAATTTGCTCATCCAGTGAACGCAGGATCGGGTTATTTTCCGAGGTGGTTTTTACCAGCGTTTCGCGTTGCAACTCCAGTTCCGATATTTTTGAAATCAGACCCAGTAAGGTCGGATCGCTTAGGCCGAGAGTCGAAGGCGCAGAGCCCCTTTCGCCCGTTTTGCTGCGAACGTATTTCTCGACATCTTCCAGCGCACCCAACTGGATGTTGACCTGGCTCAATTGGGCGTCGTTCTGTTGTACATTCTGCAGGAAGATCTGCGATTCCGTGCTGATGTCCGTAATACCCTGCGCTGATTTGTAGCTTTCTACATCTTTTTCCACCGTTGCCAGTTCACCGGAGATGAGTTTGAGCCGTTCTTCGATAAATTCCAGCGTGTTGGCCGCTTCTAAGTTTTTATCTTTCAGGGCGGCATCATTGTATTCTTCAACAATTTTGTCGAGGATATTACGCCCTTTTTCCGGAACGGCTGTTTCCAGGCTCAGAAGCAGAACCGTCGATTGTTTGCTAGTAGCTTCCACTTTCAGGTCTTCCACAAAGTTCTGAATGACTTCCTGTTTGGGAGCGACGTGAACGATAACGGGTATTGTATCTGATACGGAAGCGGTTTTTGGAAAAATCCGAATCCGACCAAATTCCGTGTTCAGGCTTTGATTGACCGGGTATTTCTTTTCACCGATCTTGACAGTTGAGGGATTTACGAATGAAACCGTTATGGCTTCTTCATAAATCAGTGGGGCTGGCCGCTCAACCATCAGACGGAACGGAGAGTCTTTGTAAATCTCCCGCTCGCCAACCGGCGTATCGTGGAAATAGGAGACATCCAGCGCCAGCGCGTCGTTCACCTTTTCCATGATCGTGTAAGACTTCAGAATTTCGATCTCATTCTCGACCACCTTTGAATCCGTGAAGAGATCCATCTCTTTCATGATGTTGTCGGCCGACATTCCTTTCTTCTCGTCCTTGATCAAAATACTGCTTTGTACTTTGTAGATCGGAACCTGGTATTGCAGGTACGCATACCCGATGGCCAGCGCCACGACGAGCGAGAGCAAAAACCATTTCCAGTTTTTCAGATACCGGAAGATGATCAGCCGAAGGTCAGGTTCTTTTTCCTCCTGCTGGTGGTAAACATACGGAGTTGTGATCATAACGTTGTTGAGTAAATAGGTATTATCGTTTGGCAGTTGACCCCAGTGGGGCTGGTTGCTCTGGGTATGCGTTACTTACCGGCGGATGATCACTGCGATCAGGGATAGCGCGCCGATGATGGATGGCAGAATGGTGTAAAAGCGATCGGCATAGGCCAGACGGGCTTTCCCCGGTTCTACGTAAATGACATCGTTGGGATGCAGATAATAAAAGGGTGACTTGAACAGATCACGTTGATTCATATTGACCCGGCCAAATTCCCGTTTCCCGTTCGTCTCCCGAATCACCATGACATTGTCCCGGCGGCCGTAGATGGTAATATCACCGGCGAGGCTCAAGGCTTCCGTCAGGGTCATTTGCTCATTCGGAACGCTGAACATCGACGGTCGGGTTACTTCACCCAGCACTGATACTTTAAAATTCAGAAACCGGACGGCCACCGTGGGTTCTTTGAGGTAATTCTTCAGCTTCTCCTGAATCAATTCCTGCGCACCGGCGGAGGTGAGTCCCAGGACTTTTATTTTTCCCACCAGCGGCAGTTGCACCTGTCCCTGCGTGTCGACCAGATAGCCCACCACCGCCGTGACCGGCACCTGCCCGTTCACCGTTTGAAAAGTGGGTACCCGCTCGGCTGCAGCATACGGATTGAAAAAACTGCTGGCTTCCGGGTTCAGGCTGTTGACATTGATGCCTAATAAATCATTGGGTTGAATGGTGGGGATATATTTGTTGGTGATTTCTTCAGCCACGGCCGTGCTGTCAGCTACCGGGCTTTGAAAATAGGTGATCTGTTTTTGTGAGATGCAGGACGAGAAAGCAATGATCATGAAACAGAGTGCCAGAGAATTCCAATTCTTCATACGTTGTGATTTTCGATCAATAAATTAAGTACTTACTGTATTTGTCGAGTTGTCCGACAGAAAAGACCCCAAACCGATACTCAATGGCTGCCAAATACCCCGCTATAGCTTGCTTTGTGCAGAAAACCAGGGAGAACCGCAGAAATAATTTCGCATATTTTTCACCTCTTTATCCATAAAATACCTACCGTATCCTAAATTTTTGAAGGATGAATTTAGGAAATGCAAAAATATTTTCTCATTTTTCGACATCGAATTAGTTATCAGACTTCCTGATGGTTTTTTACCAGGTCATTGGTCGTACGATTACGCTCCGATATTTTTTGAAACATGAATTTATTTTTGCAGTTACTTAGTTAAATCAACCTGTTTTAATCTCTATCTCTTGTTCCTATTGCCATGCGTAAGTATGAATTGACCGACTCACAGTGGGAGAAATTAAAGGACATGATGCCCTCCAACAATCGTCCCGGACGTCCGTGGCGGTCTCATCGCCAATCCATTAATGGGATCCTTTGGATTTTGAATTCCGGTGCGCCCTGGCGCGATCTGCCCGAACGATACGGCTCCTGGAAAACCATCTATGATCGCTTTCGTCGCTGGCAGCGTGACGGGACGCTCGCAAAGATTCTGACTCTTTTGCAATTGAGCTTTCCCGCTATTACTGCCGCAGAGAGTTATACGCCGATTACCTCGGAACAGAACCTTTCAACCGTTAGTTAGTCAGGCACATCGTGCCTGCTCACCAATCATGTCGAAGGTTACCGTACTTCTCTAAAGACGGAAACAAACAGTGATTTTTGAGTATTTCAACAGCCGTTGAAATAGAGGTATGATTGACAGAGAGTAGTAACTTCAGGGTATGAAGTCGGCAATTGATTTACTGGGTACTCAGGAGGCAGACTAAAACCTCTTTATGAATTATTCGGTATTTCTACCCTGTGCAAAAGAGAATTATCAGTCACAATTCTGAGCCATTCTCGACGCTTGTCTTTAACGAACAATTATTCAAATATAATGAGAATTGTTATAAAGCAAGAGTTTTACACGTAAAATAAATGTTAAATAGGATTTTTATTATTTAACCACTATATAATTAAAGAATTGCTGGTCTGGAATACGGTTAATTAGCAGACAAACAAATCGATAATTTTGTAGTTAAATGGTTACAAAATTTGTGCCAGCATTATTTTAGTCTAGTGAATTGTTAGGATAGTTCAATAAAAAAGTCGGATCTGAACAGATGTCCGCAGATCCGACTTTTACGATTGAAAACAAGAAAAGACTAAACTAGTATTGTACGGGTACTCAGGCAATAATTTGCTTGGAAAGCAAGTCGAGATACATGTCCGTGCCCAGCACTTCTTCAGGAGTCTCGATGGTGCCAACCTGAAGCAAAAAGTCACGGAGATCAGTTGAAATTTCGTAAGTGACGTACAACCGGCGGTCAAACAGGATGGGTGAGTCTTCCAAGTCGCAGATAGAATACCGCTCCTGATTGAAGGCGACCCGCTTTTTGGGTCGCGGCCTGGGTGGTTGATACGAATCGGCCTGTTGTTCCAATTCGTGCTGATCGAGGAATTTATGAATGTAATTCCATCCTTCCCACTGTTCCGGATACCTGGTCAAGTACTGCCAGAAAGAATCGTAGAGGTGTTGAAGGCTCAATCGACAGTACGTTTCGCGGTCACAATCAGCTTCCGGAACAATAGGATCGAGAAATGATAATACGTTGTTCAGATTTTTTTCCCGGTAACTGATCACGGGAACAATGGGCGTCTTGGTCACATAAGACAGGAATCCGACCCCTTTGCGGGCCCACACATTTTTGGCTCCAAAGCGCACCTGAACTTCTTTATCTTCCTGACGGTTCAGCCCAGTCGTACTGGTAACGCCGTCGATAAAGATGACCAGGGAGGTTCCAGCCCGCAATTCACGGATGACCTGCAGCGTCGATGACGTCTGCTCAGCGTCCAGAATTTGAAACGAGTTGGTTAAGTTGTGCTTTTTCTGAAGACCTTTGATGGTGGCCCAGATGTCTTTACCCTGTTCCTGATAAGTGCCCCTGCTGACCAGGAGGGCCACATCAATGCCGTTTCGATACAAATACGTGGTCAGCAGGCGGTAAGAACCCAGGTGGAAAGTGCAGTAAATATTCGGGTGTTGGCTGTTTACCAGTTTCCGAATCGGCCCTTTCGTTTGAACCAGGTCATTGGCGGTCAAAAATTGCTGATCGAAGGTGGTGTAAACCTGTTGAAGTAACAATTTCTGAAAAAGGTCTTCGTGCTTTTCTATCGGAATCTCAGGCAGAATGTTCTGGACACTGGCCGAGAACGTAGTAAATTTGAAGAGATACCCTTTTTCTTTCCGGAGATCCAGGGATTCGAACTGTTGGCGACAACGATCCAATTCCCGCTGATATTGATGCACGAAGTTGCTCATGATAAAGTAAGATTAAGAAAGAGCCAGTTGATCCGTCGCGTTTGGTTGCAGACCGTGGAATGAAGGCCACCAGTTGCAGCAAACTTCACCATCTTTGTCGGCCTTACCGGCTAACAGGATGCGGTCGCTGGTTTCATTTTTGGCGATTACGTTCAGATTGGTTGTAGCAGAATTCAATAATTGCTTAGCTGAGTTGATAACAAAGTTCTTTTTCATGGCGATAGATGCTGTTAGAGTGATTAAATTGTCAGTCATCAATCGGTCTGTTTTGCCCGGGATTAGTTGGCCGATTGACTGATACAAAAGTACCGGGTCGGCATAGGCAAAAGAATGGCAACTTTTGGCTAAAATATTATGCAGCTTTAGTAACTAGTTACTATTTATTGTTAGTAATTTAGCACAGTTCAAGAAGTGAGAACATGATTGGGGTAGCAATGACCGAAGTACCGCTAAATCTGAAGTATATAAGAAGACCCTTCAAGAGTCTCAGTATTCTGCTATTGGCTGTATTTACGTTCGAAGCCTTCAACTGGCTCTTTGCGTTTGAAAAGAAATTAGTAAAAGTGGAAGAATACGGCGGTTTACTAGGCTACCTCTGGATTTTCCTGCGGGGCGGAATCCTGCCGGAAATTTCAACCCTGGTCATCCTGCTGATGCTGTTGAATATTTACCACGAAGCCTGCCGAATTAAAAAAATCGAGCTGACCCCCCGGAACATACTCAATTACGAGGTAAAAATTTTACCCGTCATGCTGGTCGCTTTTTTCCTGTTTAACCCGGTGACGCAAACCGTGCGCTATCTGTTGGTGAACTTTCCTAATTATGACCTCGAATTGTACCTGGGTAATTACATCCAGGGTACGTATAGCCTGAAATATTATTCCTTTTACCTGATTCCGGTTTTGATCATGGGCTACGGTGCCGTCAACGGGTCGCTGCTGGTCGATATTCTCGAACAACGCCGACAACGGAAACGCAGCAGCGAAACCCCCGACCCCTTTCAGTCGCTCGTTCCCCAGCCCGGTACTTTCCTGACGCATCTGAAAGGCAAAAACAATTTTGGCGAAACCATCTTGGCCGTTCAGGATTGCTTCTGGTTTGAAACCGAAGACCGGTATTACTACGCCATTCACCCCACCGGCCGGTTCTCCATTACCAAAACCATGAACGAACTGGAAGCGGAACTGAACCCCGAACTGTTTTTCCGAACCAAACGGAATTGCATTATCAACCTCAGCTTCGTTGCCAGTTATGCGTATTGGGAGAATGGTAAATACAGCATTCGCATGCAAACCCCCAATAACGACGAAACCGACATGCCGCGCGCCCGGCTGCAGGATTTTAAAAACCGTCTGGTACGCTTCTCCGCCCAGGAGGTCGAATACCTCCCTCCAAAGAGCGAAATTATCTAGTAAACTTTACAGAACACAGGAAAGTCCGGATTTTATCGTTCTTACTCGCCACGGCACCTTTTTAAAGGTACTCTTTTACGGAAATTCCGTAACGAGCCAGATTCCGGCAACTCCCCAGCTCCAGCTTCTGCGCGATGTTGGTTTTATGATTCGCCAGGGTTCGGTAACTGATGTGTAGCTGATCCGCAATTTCATGACCGGTTGTCCCCTGCGCCACCAACCGAAGGATTTCAAGCTCCCGGCCCGTCAGGCGGCCCAGTTGCTCTTTCGTCTCATCGGTCATGACGTTCATCCCGTAGTTTTTTAGCAAAAGTAAAAAACCGGGACTGTAATAATATCCACCCGTACTGATGGTCTGAAAACACTTATAAAGTTCGTCCAATCCGTCATTCGCGTATAAAAAACCGTAGAACCCCTGCTGCATGGCATTGGCAACCAGTTTTAAATCCGGTTTGCTGGTATACAGAATGAATTTGGTTTTATGGTTGTTCGTCCGGGCCTGCTGAACGATGTCTACACTACGCCGTCCGGAAATTTCTGACTCCAAAATGACGCATTGCGGTTGCTTGACCCGAATCTGCTGAAGTGTATCTTCCATTTCGATGGCTTTCCCAACCACATTGTACCCCTGCTGCTTGAGTACCTGGCAAAGTACCTCACAATTAAATAATTCAGCCTGGGCTACTAGGATAGAAAAGTCCTTTCGCTTCAATGAAAACGAAGAAGAAGACGATTCCGGTTTTGAATTAGTGTTGTTCATGGTAAAGCGATAGTAGCCTGCGTTTGAAGCTACAATTTAATTAGCCGAATTGATTCATTGGGGCAATCGAAATCAATACTTTTTTGTGTGAAATGACCAAAATAGAGAACTGGCCGTTCCACCTCTTCGTAGTCATTGATGCAATTCGTAAACGCGCGGGAATCGACAGAGAGAATCAAACGCTAGATACGGCAAATTTGGTTATTTCACGCGAAAAAGTAGTTATTCCGTACGAAATGACTTTTTTGATCGAAATTGATGACGTAGTTTTCACTTGTAATTCACACGAAAACAAGGATTGAACTACTAATATCAATAACAATGCGGAACGTTAAGAATTTAACTGGACAACAAGTGGAGCAACTCCGTCAGACGATTCGTGAGAGCCAAAACAACGTTTTGAAGAAACGTTGCCAGTGTGTACTGTATAGCTACTACGGCCTGACGGTTAGCGAATTGATGGATATGTTCGCGGTAGATCGTCGCAGCATCTACAATTGGATGAATCGCTGGCAGGAAGATGGTGTTCAGGGCTTAATGGATAAACCCGGCCGCGGTTTAAAACCGAAATTGAATCCCGACGATCAGCAGCATGTTGAAAAAGTGATTCAGGCCATGATGACGTTTCCGAAAGAACCCCGTCAGGCTTTGCAACAAATCAATCACCAACTGCCGAAGCCTGTTAGTCAGGACACTCTTCGTCGCTTTGTAAAGAAAATATCGAGAATAGACAGCATGGCTGCCTGAGTATCATTACTATAAAGCGAACAGTTGGTAACGGCTCCTCCAGGCCTGTTGCCAACTGTTCACCTAGGTTACGATATAACGGTTCCCAATAGTCGACCGATCTCGATATCTACTTTTTTGTAGTGCATGTATTCTACCATCAGTCGGTCGCTTTCTGCCGGGTCGGTTGCCTGAACAATCTGTTGTTTGATGTCGCGCATCCGTTGCTCGGCCACCAGCTTCTTCAATCGTAAAATATTGGAGAAAGCGGCATCGGCTAATTTATCCACTTCTGTCGGAACGTAAATTTCGTGTTTGAGCCAGTTTTCACTGAGCTGATGCCGAAACGTAACCAGACCAATAACCTGGTGCTGGTATTCCTGGTTCTGATGTTTCAGAAAATAGTCAGCCGTTCGTATTTCGTTGGCCACAAATCCCTCCCGAATTTCCCGCAGCATTTCGTTAAAAACCGGCGTCACAAATTCCATATCTCCCAATTCACTCAGCATGTAATGGCAAACCGATATGTCGGGCTCCAGTTCGTGAGCGCCGTAATTGACCAGTAGCCGAACGCATTCTTCTTCCTGGTAGGAGAGGGAAGAGCGGGTTTTGGGATGCAGCGGATCGACAGTCCGGCGCTCGACCGAAGGAGCTTCCACCGAAAAATCGTTCAGAATCTCCGTTAGTTCTTCGGGTATGGCTGCCGGGCCGGCGGCTCTTCCGGGCGCTGTCGCCTTGTCCTGTTGTTGCTTCAGTTGCTGTTTCTGCTGGCCGAGCACCATCCGGTTGCTTTCCGAAATCAGCGTCTGCTCATCGACCTGGAGCTGGCGGGCGGTTTTCTGAAAAAACACCTGCCGCTTGATTGGATCCGGTATTTTGGAAATGCTCTGGATCACTTCCGAGATAATCTCTGCCCGCTTAAACGGATTATCCCCCGCGTCTTTCAGGAGAATGTCAGTCTTGAACGTAATGAAATCGTTGGAGTGCTGGCTGAGGTATTTTTTAAAGGTTTCAGCCCCTACTTTCCGAACATAGCTGTCGGGATCGTCGCCGTCGGGAAACGTCGCCACGCTCACGTTCAGCCCCTCTTCCAGCACCATATCCAGCCCACGCAGGGCGGCTTTGATGCCCGCGGCATCGCCGTCATACAGAATGGTTACGTTTTGGGTAAACCGGCTGATCAGTCGAATCTGCTCGATGGTCAGCGATGTACCCGACGAAGCCACCACATTTTTGATCCCGGCCTGGTGCAGTGAGAGCACGTCCGTATAACCCTCCGTTAGGTAACAAATGTCTTCCTGCCGGATGGTATTCTTGGCCTGAAAGATGCCGTACAGAACCTGGCTTTTGTGGTAAACTTCCGTCTCGGGCGAGTTGATGTACTTCGGCTGGTTCTTATCCGTTTTCAGGATGCGCGCGCCAAATGCAATCACCCGGCCAGCAACGTTGTGAATTGGAAAAATCACCCGTCCCCGAAACCGGTCATACGTTTTGCCGCCTTCTTTCGATAAGACCAGGCCCGCTTTTTCAAGCAGTTCCGCGCGATATCCCCGGCGGGTCGCTTCCTGGAGCAGCGCGTCCCACTGGTCGGAACTATAGCCCAGTTCGAACGATTGAACGGTATTGTCCAGAAATCCCCGCTCTCGGAAATAGCTCAGACCAATGCTCTGGCCTTCGTCCGACTTCAATAAGTGCGAATGGTAAAAGTCTTTGGCAAAATTCAGGACAATGAACAGGCTCTCCCGCTCATTTTGCCGAATCAGCTCATCGGGCGTCAGTTGTTCTTCGGCGACTTCGATGCCGTATTTTTTGGCCAGATGCCGCAGGGCTTCCGGATAACCGATGTTTTCAATGTCCATCACAAACCGCACCGGATCACCCGCTTTGCCGCAGCCGAAGCATTTGTAGATCTGACGTACGGGCGAAACGTTGAACGACGGCGTCTTTTCGTTGTGAAACGGGCAGCAAGCAATCCAGTTCTGGCCCCGCTTTTTGAGCGAGACATAGTCACTAACCACGTCGATAATATCCGCGGTCTGACGGATTCGGTCGATGGTTTCCTCAGGAATACGCATAATCAAAGGTACGTAACTCCACCCGGTTTTGGCAACGTTTTTGCTAATATGAGTTGTCGGGAAGCTCCCCGATCTCCTCCCTTTTTTTACCACCAACCGGATACGGCCATGCCTCTGAGATGGATAAATCTAACGCTGTTAAATTTGATTCGACAAGCAAATATTGTTTTTGTCAATATTTTTCTACTGATGGTGGTGACCGATTGTACGAAAAGTACGAAGGATGAGCCGGTATCTCCACAGTCCAAAACCGCTGATCAATACAGCGGGGAAGTGGCCTTGCGATGGTCGGCGATAAACCTGTACCTGCTCCGAAATACGGCGGGGTTCACTCCGCCGGTGGCTTCCCGGGCGTTGGGCTATGGTGGATTAGCACTCTACGAAGCCGTTGTACCCGGTTTGCCAACCCATCGATCGCTGGCAGGACAACTTACCGGCCTGACCCATTTGCCGCAGGCAGACACCAAAGCCGTCTATAACTGGGCGATTTCGGCCAACGCTGCGGAAGCTCAGGTCCTGCGGAATCTCTTCGCCAATACCAGTGATGCGAACAAAGCAAAAATCGATTCGCTGGAAATTTTGACGCTGACAGAATTGAAAACCGAAACCGGCAGCCGTGAGGTCGTGGATCGCTCGGTGGCCTTTGGCAGGCAGATCGCCGACGCGATTTTTGAATGGTCGAAAACCGACGGTGGACACGAAGGCTACAACCGCAATTTCCCCGCCAATTTCCAGGTGCCGCTCTTCAACGGTTCGTGGCAAACCACGGAAAACGGGCGGAAGATTCCGATGCAACCCTACTGGGGTAAAAACCGGACGTTTGTGGCGACGAACGCAAGCTTGCCAATGCCGAAACCGCTCCCGATTTCGGCCGATGTCAAATCACAGTATTTTGCGCAGTACCTGGAAGTGTATACCAAAAACAAATCCCTGACACAGATGGAGAAAGAAATTTCGATCTGGTGGGCCGACGATCCGAGCGAAACCTTTACGCCCCCCGGCCATTCGTATAACCTGGCTCGCATTGCCATTCTAACTGCCAATGCCGATCTGGGGAAAGCCGCCGAAACACTCGCCCGCACCGGTATGGCCGTGGCCGATGCCTTTACGGTTTGCTGGAAGTGCAAATATGTGTTCAACAATGAACGTCCCTACACGTTTGTGCGTCGGGCCATCGATCCGGCCTGGATTCCGTTCTGGCCTGCTCCGCCTTTTCCGGGCTACACCTCCGGGCATGCCACGCAATCGGCGGCTGCGGCCACGGTTTTGGGTGGTCTGTACGGTGAATCGTTTTCGTTTACGGATGACTCACACATCAGCCGGGTTCGGGACTTGAAACGCAACACGGATTTTAAAGCGCGGAGTTTTACTTCGTTTTGGCAAGCCGCCGAAGAGTCGGCCTACTCGCGTTATCTGGGCGGTATTCACACCCGGCAGGACAACGAAACCGGTTTGATGACCGGAAAGGAAATCGGGAAGAATATCAACAGCCTAAGCTGGAAAAAATGATCCATTTAAATGGCAAACGCCGAATGTAAAAGTAGCTTGGCAGCAGTCACTTTTACATTCGGCGTTTGCCATTACATTTTTACTTTATGGTGCTTTCAGGGCTTTTCAATAAGCCCGTACGCCCTTGCCTTCCATAAAATTCACGAAGGCTTTGTTAACGACTTTGTTGCCACCTGGCGTCGGATAATTCCCGGTGAAATACCAGTCACCGGAGTGATTGGCACACGCCTTGCGGAGGTTTTCGACTGTTTGGAAAATAACCGCTACATCGGCTTTCAGATCTTTCGGGGTCACAATTTCGGCGACTTTATCGGAAATCTGATCGTGCGTAAACGGATTGTACAAGGCTTTGACGTAGTTTACGTTGGATGCGTTTCCGGATTCGATGGCCGCTACGCACTGCGCGTATACCTCATCGACCCGGTTTTCCAGACCGCTTTCTTTCAGCAGTTGCAAGGTGGCCCGGAAAGCCACAAACTCCTTCATTTTCGACATGTCGATGCCGTAGCAATCGGGGAATCGAATCTGGGGAGCCGACGAAACAATGATGATTTTCTTGGGGCCGAGCCGGTCAAGCATTTTCAGTATGCTCTTTTCAAGTGTCGTCCCCCGAACGATGGAGTCGTCGATAACCACCACATTGTCAACGCCTTTACGAATTACTTCGAAGGTTGTGTCGTAGACGTGGGCCACCATCTCATCCCGTTGGGAGTCGTCAGTAATGAACGTACGGAGTTTGACATCTTTCGACACGAGTTTTTCGATCCGGGGGCGGAACGACAGCAGCCGGTCGAGATCCTGTTCAAACAGAATACCGTCCATGATGGCTTTCTTGCGCTGTTTGGCCAGGTATTCCTCCAGGCCTTCGACCATGCCGAAGAAGGACGTTTCGGCGGTGTTGGGAATGTACGAGAAAACCGTATTCTCCAGATCGTAATCGATTTCCTGCAAGATCTGCGGAATCAGCAGTTTCCCGAGCATTTTACGCTCGTTGTAAATATCGGGATCAGAAGCGCGGGAGAAATAAATCCGCTCGAAGCTACATGACCGTTTTTCAATCGGCTTGATGAATTCGTATTCGTCGTATTCGCCGTATTTGTCGATGATCAGCGCGTGTCCGGGCTTCACCTCCTGAATCTGGTTGTACTCGACGTTGAAAGCGGTTTTGATGGCTGGTTTTTCGGACGCCACCACCACTACTTCGTCATCGGCATAATAATAAGCCGGACGAATACCGGCCGGATCGCGGGCCACAAACGCAGCGCCGAAACCCGTCATACCGACCATCGAATAACCGCCGTCGAAATCCCGGCAGGAGCGGTGCAACACGCGTTGCAGGTCCATGTTATCCTCGATGATGTCCGACAGGTCGGGATTTTCGTAGATGCCTTTAAACCGATCGAACACGCGTTGGTTTTCTTCGTCCAGAAAGTGCCCGATTTTTTCCATGACCGTCACCGTATCGACCTCATCTTTCGGGTGTTGACCCAGCGAAACCAGTTTATCGAAGAGTTCTTCGACGTTGGTCATGTTGAAATTGCCAGCCATCACGAGGTTGCGGCTGCGCCAGTTGTTCTGGCGGAGCATCGGGTGACAGTTCTCAATTTCGTTCGCTCCGTGGGTCCCGTATCGCAGGTGACCCATCCACACTTCACCCGTAAACGCAAGGTTTTCCTGAAGCCAGCGGGCATCGCGGGCTTTCTCCTTGTTGTTTTTCAGCGCTTTGCGGAATTTTTTGTTGATCTTCTGGAAGATGTCGGCGACCGGCTGGCTGGCTACCGAGCGGTAGCGGCTGATGTAGCGGTGGCCGGGCGGCACGTCAATTTTGATGTTGGCAACCCCGGCGCCGTCCTGGCCCCGGTTTACCTGTTTTTCCATCAGCAGGTACAGTTTATTGATGCCGTATAAATGAGTGCCGTACTTATCGATATAATATTGGTACGGCTTGCGGAGCCTTATCAGGGCAATACCGCACTCGTGCTTTATGGCGTCGCTCATGCCTGGTGTTTTAGGTTGTTATGAAGGTAACTTCCGATGGTTGCTTTTCGTTCAGATGAAGTTAAGGCAAAGTTACGAAAAGGATAAAACGGATTCCCTACCGTTAACAAGACTTTTTTCTTCCGGGCTCTCTAAACCGGCTAAAAAGATAGTTGTATCAAAAAATGAAAAATATTTTGTCTGTTAATGTGTGTTTTATTGCCTGTATATCAATGATATATATTTATTTTTTAGGATTTTAATAAATTATTGCCTGAGTTATTTGATAAATGCTATTTTGAAAGTACAAATTACAGGTGTAATATTGGTCATACCTGATAAAATTCGGGTGTGAAATTGCCTATTCTCACATATAACTCTGTCCCCCATGAAACTTCGCTACACCAACACGATTAGTTCTCCTCCTTTTTTCTGCCGCTCCTGATTCAGGACGTACTTTCCGTTTAATTATCTAGAATTCAACGGTATCCTCCGGGATTCGCTTTCCACACTAGCCAGTGATCCGTTCACTGGACAACGCGAGGCATTGTCTCAACTGCTCTTTATTCAGGGTTCCGGCCGGTATCCTGCTAACACTGTTGCATCATTTTTCTCTACCATTTATCTGTAATCAGGTGCCTATCAATGAAAACATTTACCTTCTTGAAATCTTTGAATCGTACACTTGGCTTATCCCGTCGGCTGAAGGCCCTTGGGGTGTCACTGGTGTTGCTTTTGGGCCTTACGCCCGGACTTTTTGCCCAAATTACCGTCGACGGTACCGGTAGTTTTGCAACCATACAGGCCGCGATTGACGTGGCTTCGGAGACTTCTGTCATCGCCGTACCTGCGGGCACCTACAATGAAAACATTATGATTACGAAAAACCTCAGGATTACGGGAGCGGGCCGAACCAGCACCACCATTGTGGGGCAAACAGGGGGCGCAGAAGCAACCGTCATCATTGACGCGGGAATCTCTGACGTTGAAGTCAGTGGGTTTACCATCGTCGGATTCGACAACAACAATCCCGCCGTTGAAAACGCGGCCATCCTGATTAAATCCCAGAATGTTAAAGTTCATAACAATGAAATCGTTGCCAAGGGGGATCTGGGGCTGCTGACGGTGTATGGGAAGTTTGCTAATGTGCTGGATATTAAGGATAATATATTTTCCGGAAAGACTTTTGTCGGGGATAATCCCAGTGTCGGCAACCAGTTCGAAGTCCCTAACGTAGCCCGCGCCCTGGTTTTCTTTAATGGGGGCTCACCCGGAAATCGTATTTTCTACCTGGACTTTTCCGATAACCAGATCACCGGAACTGCCGGAACCTCGGCGGGGGGAAATCTGCTGGTTAATGTAGATGCACAAGGAGGCAAGATTACAGGAAATACTTTCGCCGGATCGACCGGTGGGTCCATTCCACGGGCGGCCCTGCGTTTGCGCGGCTACAGCCTGAGTGTTTACTGTAATACGTTTCAGGCCACCTCCTGCACGAACTGTCTGTACATCGAGCGGGACAAGGCGGAAGAAGATCCGCTGGCGGGCGGTTGGCCATCGACCTTTGCCGGCCTGGCGGCTTACAATACATTCCCAGCCGGGGCCTCTTATCTGGACCCGGTTTCCGGCGCAACCGCCATCTTTACCTCGGGGGCTCAGGCTCAGGCCGTTGCTACGGGTGGTCAGAGCGTTCTTCCGGCGGGTTTTACGGTTACGCCGTCCAGCCAAACCGTCAACGCGGGAGCAACCGCGTCCCTAACGGCCACGGGCTGTGTGGGCGGTACGGTTACCTGGTCTCCCGGCGGAGCCACGGGTAATTTGTTCACAACACCGGCACTGACCGCAACAACGACCTACACCGCAACCTGCACGTTACCTGACACGAGAAACTGTAGTTCCCCGGTGACGGTGACTATCGAAGTACCGACTGTAACAGGTAACTTCGAAGGGTTTATGCAAACCGTAAGCTGTACGAACCTGACGGGCTGGGTCTGGGATCGCAATAAGGCCAATACGGCCTTACAGGTTGGTTTATTTGAAGGAAACAATCTGCTGTTGGTGATTAATGCCGGGAACTTCCGGCAGGATTTGCTGACGGCCGGTAAAGGAAACGGGATGCACGCCTATAACGTCCCGACGCCGGAGGTCCTGAAAGACGGTGTCACGCACGTGCTGACGGCCCGGGTCCTGAACAGTACCTATCAGTTGAAAGATTCTCCTAGATCGCTGTTCTGCGGGGTGGTTAATCCGGCTCCGGTGGCGCCCTCTGTGGCTACTCTCTCGGCAACGGTGAATGAAGCGTATACATCCGGTGCCTTGCCGGCTTTTACCGATTCCGAACCGTTAACGTATGGATTGACCGGATTACCGGCAAACCTGAATTTCGACGGAACCACCCGGGTGGTGAGCGGCACACCGACCATTGCCGGAACGTTCCTGCTGAACTATACGGCCGATGATGGAACCACAACCAGTTCTACCAGTGTGACGTTGGTAGTGACGGGTGGATCAACGCCAACCCCGGTAACGGGTAATTTCGAAGGCTTCCTGCAAACTGTTAGCTGCGATATTCTGACCGGTTGGGTGTATGATAAAAACCAGCCTAATGCTCCGATCACCGTAGAATTATTCGAAGGAAACAATAGCGTCGGTATCGTAGAAGCCAGCAATTTCCGGCAGGATCTGAAAACCGCAGGCAAAGGAAACGGTTTCCACGCGTTCAGCATTCCGACACCGGCAGGATTGAAAACCGGTACGACGCGCGTCATTGGCGGGCGGGTGCTGAATTCCAGTTACCAATTGAAAAATTCGCCCAAAACGTTGAATTGCCCATCCCCATCCGGACGGGTTGCCTCTCCTTCGGCAGAAGGGAATGGCCTGAAAGTAACGGTTTTGGGAAATCCGGTCTCGAACCAGATCGAGGTTGAAATTGAGGGTGCCGAAAACCAGGCGTTGCGTCTGCAAATCAATGATGCACAGGGTCGTGTGGTAACCGAACGGGCCATTCCGGTTGCGGGCGCCATTGAGCGCCAGACACTGCGCGTTGGTCAGCAGCCGGCGGGTTTGCTGTTCCTGCGGGTTAGCACGGCGGGCCAGGTTCGCACGATTAAATTGCTCAAACCGTAAGCATACGGCTTAAATTTTAGATTCTGCAAAGTCCCCCGCCGACAGGCAGCGGGGGACTTTTTTTTGTGACAATGGTTAGTTGGAAGCGGTTTTTCCGATCTCTTCGTACAGGGCCCGGAAGCAGTTGGAGGCTGTATTGCCGGACTCATCCGTCTTTTTTCGGCCGTAATATTCATCCAGAAAAGAACCGGCATCCGACCAGACGGTTTGGATCATGCCGTGAAACCGGTCTTTCATCGTTTTGGTCGCCGTTGCCCGGAACTTGGCCATATCCTGTGCCTGCAAAACCGCATTTTTTGGCATTCGCCACGGACAGGTCATTACCTTCAGGCCCTTCATGGCAAAATAAACCGGCGTCTGATCCGGGCGCTCGTAGTGCCAGTCGCAGATCAGCACATCTTTTGGAATCAAATCAATGGCGCGGTGGGTGTTGTTCATGCTGGCTTCCCACATGCCCAGGCCGGTGGTTTTCCCGTCCAGCAGCCGGTCTCCCCAGATCCACAGCGTGCGTCCGTTTTGCGCCAGGTGGTCCCGAATGGTTTTCACCTCCCCGGCAAATAGCTCGGCTTTATCGCGTCCCGAGCAGCGCGGACACTTGTCGTCGCCGATGTAAAACACTTCATCCATGCCGGCATGAAAGGCATCGGCCTCAAAAACGTCGCAAATCTCATCCACCAGCTCAAAAACCACTTTATGAACCTCCGGGTGCAGCGGGCAGTAACTCTTGCAATACAGACCGTCGGCATTTGGCCACTGGTATTTCTCCGGCATTTTGACGTGGGGCGTTTCGTCGAATTGGGGATAAACCCGCAGCAGATTGGTGGTTTTGGCCGCCCACGACTGATGGCCCAGCAGGTTGATTTGCGGAATGAGCCGGATGTGGTGTTTCTGACAGGCGTTCACCATCCGTTTCACTTCCCGTCGCGACAATGCCACGCTATCGCGCAATTCGGGATGGCTTTTGAATTCGTAGTTAAAATCGACCCGCAGAATGAGCGTATTCACCTGCCGCGGAGCCAGTTCCTTTTCGATAAACTGCACAAATTCATCCACGCGGCTGGATTGGGGAGCACCGATGCAGAAACCACGAACGGGCAGCAGGCTGTCGACCGGAATCTGGGCCATGGACCACTGATAAAACAACAGGAAACCAATCAGTAAACCGTGTTTGAGGGAAGAGATTTTCATAGCATACAAGAAAAAAGGGTAGAAACGGGTATCCGATTTTTCCGTCATAAACCGCCGATCCAGCGCAAAATCCAGTCGGGCTTGAAAAACAGGGCCAGGACGGGAACCGTGAGAACGGTGGCTAAAATCAGTTGCGGACGGTTGATATGAATGTCTGATAAATTAGTTGCAGAAGCGGGGCGAAAGTACAGTAAAAACGGAATGCGGAGGTAGTAAAAAAGGGAAATGACGGCGTTCAGCAAACCGATGGCAAACAGGGCCAGCACCCACGGATTCGCGTTCGTCTGATAGGCTTCCAGTAGTGCCGAAAAGGCCAGGAATTTGGCGGTGAATCCGACCGTTGGCGGCAAACCGGTCAGGGCAATCATAACAGTCGTGAGGGCCGCGCTGAGGAGCGGCTGGCTGGTGCCTAATCCGCTGAAATCCTGAATGGTCAGGCTGCCGTTATGAGCCTGCGCTAACAGGTCGATGAGCAGAAAAGCCGCCAGGTTGATGAACACATACGTGGCCACGTAAAAGGTAGCAGCTTCGAAACCCGTTTCGTTGAAAGCCACAACGCCCACCAGCAGAAAACCGGCGTGGGCAATGGACGAATACGCCAGCAGCCGTTTGGCATCGGTTTGCCAGAGTGCCGAGAGGTTGCCGAGGGTGATGCTGGCCAGCGCAATAACTGCCATCGGTGTCTGAAAATTAGCCGGTAAGGCCGTCAGGACACGCATCAACACCAGCAACGCAGCCGCCTTGGGAGCCACCGAAAAGAAAGCCACAACGGGTGTTGGAGCAGCTTCGTAGACATCGGGCGTCCAGACGTGGAAAGGCACAAGCGACAGTTTGAACAGAATACCGCCCAGCGTCAGAAAACCGGCTACATAAATGACGAACGAATCGTTTTGAGTCAGTTGTTCGACCGATTCAGACAAAGCCAGGGTTCCGGTCAAGCCGTAGAGCAACGACATGCCATACAGCATGATGGCCGAACTCACCGCTCCGAAAAGCAGGTATTTCAAACCGCCTTCCGACGCTTTGCGGCTGGCCGAAAGACCCGTCAGCAGATACGAACTGATGGAAACCAGTTCGATGCTGAGGTAAATCGTCAGCAGGTTGACCGACATCGTCATCAGATACAGGCCGAGGAGCAGGGCCAACAGAATGGGAAGCCAGTCGAACGGGAGGGGATTTGGGGTTTTAGAAACCGTCCAGGCGTGTAGAATGGCGAAAAAAGCCGCCAGCGTAACCACCAGCTTATAAAAAACCGCCTGGTTGTCGAGCAGGAGAACGGAATTAAAAAGAAAGCCTTTTTGCTGCGACTCCTGCCCGGTTACGAACGCTCCGGCCACCGCCACCGCCAGTAGTGCAAGACCGTAAAGAACAGGGCGGTTTTTGGAAAGAGCTTGCGCCTGAACTGAATCCTGACCCGATGATGGGCGCTTTGAACGGGTGAGCAACACCAAATCGGTTACGACGAGAATCGCAATGGCAAAGACCAGCGCCAGTTCCGGCCAGAAACCGGATAAGCTCCGTATACTATCATTCAGTTGATCAATGAGTTGCAAAGCGCAGAAAAATAGGCAGATTGTGATGGCGGTAAAGGTACAAAAAAAGCGTACTGGTTTTGGGGTTGGTTCGTTATCTTGTCGTAAGGAATGCCATGCCGGCTTTCAACCAACCCTTTAAACGGAACTCTTCCCATGAAAAGAATGCTGATTTTGGGCCTGTTTGTCGTTGGCCTGACCACTTTCGCCAGCGCGCAGGGTGTTTTTTTGACCGATGTCAATGGGCAGGTGCTCAGAGCCAGTAAATACGTGGATGTGCAGGGGTCGCCGTATCTGAACGAAGCCTGGAAAGAAGGGGCGGTGACGACGGCCGGCAACAAGTCGTATCCGAACCTAAAAGTGCGTTACGACGTCTTTGCGGGCGAACTGGAGTATCTGCAAAATAACCAGACGTACCGGTTGAGTCCGTCGGCGATCAAGGAATTCCGGATCATGGACAACGACGAACTGCTCTTTCGGAACGGGTTTGCCGCCGTGAACAACAACACCCCGGCCACGTTTTACCAGGTGCTGGTGGATGGCCCGACGAAGCTGTTGAAGCATACGAAAGTGAATATCGTCGAAAATAAGCCGTTCAACTCGGCGACGGTGACGAAGGAGTTTCAGAAGCAGGATCTGTATTTTATTGCCAAACCGGACGGCACGATGCAGCGCATTCAGAAAAACAAGAAGTCGGTGCTGGCTGCGTTGACCGACCAGAAAGACCGCGTCGAAAAACTGATCAAAGAGCAGGACCTGAACCTGAGCGAAGAAAATAACCTGATTACGCTGCTGGAAAGTTATAACGCGAAATAGAGGAGAGAGGTGATACAGTACACGTCTCACCTCTCTTGTCTCACGTCTCACCTCTGTTTCTCAAATAACGCCTTCCTGTTTGGCGCGTTCTTCGTAGCCATGTAGCTGAACCGGCTGTTGCTTCTTGCGCAGGCGCATGTTGAGGAATTCGACCAGCAGCGAAAACGCAATGGCGAAGTAGAGATACCCTTTCGGAACCGCGCCGATTTCAGCATTGAAGAAGACAAACTCGGCCAGGTGGGCTCCCTCGGCAATAAGCATGAATCCAATCATGATCAGGAAGGCCAGGCCAAGCATTTGAATACTCGGGTGTTCATTGACGAATTTGCCGACAGGGCCCGCAAAAAACATCATGATCAGCACGGAGAGGACGACGGCAATAATCATAACCGTCACATTCTGAGTTAATCCCACCGCCGTCAGAATGGAGTCGATTGAAAAAACGACGTTGATGATGGCAATTTGCGCCACTACGCCGGAGATGCTGGCTTTCACTGGAGAACCTGCGGTTTCTTCCTCCTCATTCGAACTTCCCTCCAGTTTGTGATGAATCTCCGAAGTGGCTTTATACAATAGAAAAAGCCCCCCAATGATCAGAATGACGCTTTGTCCCGTAAAAGCAGCGCTTAACCAACGGCTTTCGTAATGCATAAATGGTTTGCTGAGCGAAATCAGAACCGAAATTCCGAACAGGAGCGCGACCCGGAAAATCATGGCCAACAGCAGGCCGATGTTGCGGGCTTTGGGCTGGTCGGCCGGAGCGAGTTTATTGGCAGCAATGGAAATAAAAATGATGTTATCGATTCCTAATACAATTTCCAGAAATGTCAGCGTCAGCAGACTAACAATGTTTTCGGCGGAGAACAATTGATCCATTCGTAGGTAGTTTGATCGTTGGAGAATTGCCCCAAATTACCCGCTTTACGGCAGTTAGGCAACATTTTCATCAAAATCGACCCTGAAAAAGCAAAAGGTTTCAAGCAACAGGCACACGCAACTGCCGTGATTTGGTTGGGGAAACAGAAACCGGACCGTGAAGAATTCTGCTCATCTGTTTTGAGGTATAAAGAACCCGGAATTTACGGCGGTACGGTTTTAATTGTCGGACAGTTATCCGGAGGGTATGCAGCGTTGTATGCTGCTGCTGTATATCCGGCATTTTCTTGTTAAATTTTCTTTAATTAGTTGTTTTTCTGATAGTTATAATGTTGTTTGGGGTGCATTTTTTCGAAAATGGGATAAAAGATAGACTCGACTGGTTACAAGACATTTGTTTCATATGTATAGACAAGCAAAAAAAGATTGGTAAATTATTTCTGCCACCATATAATAAATTTGCAATTTGTATTTTGTAAGATAAAATTTGATTAACGTAGATTTGTAGTGAACACAATGTGTATTTTGGTTACTATAGAGTAAAATTGCCTTTTTTTTGGCTGAAAACGTCTCTTTATCATTAAACTATCTGTCTGTTTAATGACGGAAAAAACGGTTCTTAAGGTGCATTGGGGGGTAAGAGTAAATACTTAGGTATTTATAATGAGCCGGAAAACTTTTTTTGAGTTAATATTGTAAAAAAAATGGCGAAAACCATTTTTCGGGTAATTCTGAAGAAAAAGGAAGTTATGAAATTTCAAAGACTTCCTCCGTATGAATGGCGTCCTGATGCATACAACCTCCTTAATACGAACTTCATACTAAACACGTTATAAACCGTCCTTTGGGATGACGGGTCCGAATTTTACTTTTTTCGTTTCAAAGCCGGTTGCTCATGAAGTCATCGAATATGTATAGTTATCCTATGTATCCTCAGGGCGAGATTAACTCCTCCGACGGACAGGGAACATTGAAGGACTATCTGAAACACTGGAAGTGGTTTTTGATTTCGCTGATCACACTAATCGTGGCCGGGTTCGTTTATATCTGGTTT
Organism: Larkinella sp. C7; assembly: GCF_006149005.1. Classification (GTDB taxonomy): domain Bacteria; phylum Bacteroidota; class Bacteroidia; order Cytophagales; family Spirosomataceae; genus Larkinella. Next base: position 34,110 of record NZ_VBSL01000028.1, read on the forward strand.
ACCGAGCCCATCTACCGGGTTCAGGCGAGTTTGCTGGTGAAAGACGAGCCGCCGAAGAGTGGGGTCTCGGGCGACGGCCTCCTGAAAGACCTGACGACTTATAGCCCCGGAAAAGTCATCGAAAACGAAATTGAAATCCTGAAGTCGAGTTCGTTGATGAAAAAGGTAGTCGACTCGCTGGGGTTGAACATCCGCTATTTTCGCAGCACGCCCTTCGGCAAACGGGAAATTTATGAAGAAGCACCAATCCGGATTGTCCTGACCGACCCAACGCCCAATCTCTACCGGGCTGATCTGGAAATTGGTATCATCAGCCCGACTACCGTGCGGCTCAACGATTGGGTCTATCCGGCCAACCAGATCATCAACACGCCTTTTGGGCGCTTACAAATTTTTATCAAGCAGCCCGTGGTCTACACCAACGAACCACTGGTGGTGCAGGTCATGTCGCAGGCCCAGACCATTCGCTATTACCAGAGTAAACTCACCGTTGCACCCAGCGGCAAAGAGTCGACGGTGCTGGTGCTGACCATCGAGGATGCCGTTTCGACCAAAGGGGAGGCCATTCTCAATCAGATGATTGCCAATTACAGTTCGGCTTCTACCACCGAAAAAAACCGGGCTGTAGCCAATACCCTTAGCTTTATTCAGACGCGCCTGAAGCTCGTTTCTGCGGAATTGGCCACGCTGGAGAAGTCGATCGAAACCTATAAGGCGGTGAATGGTATTTCGGGCATTGGCTCGGGAGCGCAGTCGCTGCTGAGCAGTTTGCAGAGCAACGACGCGCAACTCAACCGGGTTGCCATTCAGCTCAGTACGCTGGGCGATGTGGAAAAATACGTTCGCAGCAAAGGAGAAAACCGGGGTGGGCCGCCGACAACGCTCAAATTCAGCGATCCCACCTTAACCGCCTTGATTGGTAAATTGACGGAACTCGAAACACAGCGGACGGTGCTGCTTCGGAATTCGCCGGAACCAAGTCCGGTATTGCGTTCGCTCGACGACCAGATTCTTGCCACCCGGGCCAACATCAGCGAAACGCTGGCGACGCTCCGCGGCATCCTGACCAATACGCGCAGCCAGTTGCTGGCGGCCAACAAACGGCTTGAAGCCCGGATTGGCGTTATACCGGGGAAAGAGCGGGCGCTGATGAACATCACCCGGCAGCAGGCCATCAAGAACAACCTGTATAACTATTTGCTTCAGAAACAGGAAGAAACCGCCCTTTCGTTTGCTTCCGTCGCATCCAACAGTCAGGTGATCGATGCTGCCAGCGGGAGTCTTGAGCCGGTAAAACCCATCAAGTGGCTGATCCTGTTGCTGTTCGGAACTGTCGGGCTGCTCATTCCCATCGTTGTGATCCGAATCAAACGGTTTTTTAACGAGCGGGTTTCCGGGCGGGCTGAAATCAATCAGGCCACCAAGGCTCCCGTAATTGGGGAGATTGCCTACGTCAGACACGAATTTCCGGTGGTGGTAAATGGCCGGAAACGCTCGGTGGCGGCCGAACAGATTCGGGCCCTGCGGACGAATCTCCAGTTTTTGCGCGAAAACCCGAACGATAGCCAGGTGTTGCTGTTTACATCCAGCCTGAGTGGAGAAGGCAAGTCGTTTCTGTCGCTCAACGTAGCGGTGAGCATGGCGCTGGTGGGTCGTCCAACGCTAATCATGGATATGGATTTGCGCCGACCCAAATTGCACAAGGCGCTGAACATGCTCAATTTTCGCGGCAGCAGCAGCTACCTGACGGGCGAGGCTACGCTGGACGAAGTGCTGCAGCAGGTACCCGGATTCGATAATTTGTTCATCATTTCCTGCGGCCCCATTCCGCTCAACCCATCTGAATTGCTCAGCGGCCCGCGTCTGCGTGAGCTGATCGAAGAAGCCCGTACGCGGTTTGACAACATCATTATCGATTCTCCGCCGATCGGTCTGGTGACCGATGCCCAGTTGATCGGGCCGTTTGTGGACGTGACGCTCTATGCCATTCGCCATAATATTACCAACCGGAGCTATCTCAAACTGGTGGATTTGCTGTATCAGGAGAAGCGGTTTCCTAAACTGAATGTTGTACTGAATTCCGTCAAAAATAAATACTCGTACGACTACCGGTATTACTACTACCGGAAGTCGGGCAATGACAAGCCCAATCTGTTGCGAAAATATTTGCTGCACTGAAACGGAAGCTCGTCCGCTTTGATACAATGGACGGGTGGATGAACGATCTGAAAAGCCGGGCATGATTACCGTACCAAAAGATTTTCTTGCGAAATGGAAAAACGAACCGTCGGAAAAAAAACTGGCGTTTTCCCGGTCGGAGCGCAGACACAGGCATTCCCGGGACCGGAGCGCAACGGCCGATTCGTTGAAATTCACGAAAGTTGACGATTTCCGGCGCTGTAGCCGGTGTGTGCTGGATACAACCGTTTCCGATATCTGGTTCGATGACGCGGGCATCTGCAAATACTGCTACATCCACGACGAAATGGAGCGGCTCCATCCGTTGAAAAACATGGAGGAGGATTTGCAGCGGATTGTGAAACGGATCAAAAAAGCCGGCCGGAACAAAACCTATGACTGCATTGTGGGCGTTAGTGGCGGTCGTGATAGCATCTACACCCTTTTTCTGGCGCGCAAACTGGGCCTCCGACCTTTGGCGGTATATTTCGACAACGGCTGGAACACCGAAATTGCCGTTTCGAACATCCGGAAAGCAACCGACCTCTTGCGGGTAGATCTGCATACGGTGTTGGCCGATCTGGAAGAGTTCAAAGATTTGCAGCGGGCTTTTCTCAAAGCGTCCGTACCCGACGCCGACATCCCGACTGTTTACGCCATCCATTCCGTATTGTATGAAACGGCGGCCAAACAGGGCATTGGCTATATTCTGCACGGGCACTCATTCCGGACCGAAGGCACCTCGCCCATTAGCTGGACTTACATGGACGGGCGGTATATCAAAAATGTTCACCGGCGGTTTGGCAGCGGGGTCATCCGGAGTTTCAAAATCATGATGTTGCCCTACCTGCTTTATTACAGTTTCGTAAAACGCATTCGGGAGGTACGGTTGCTGGAATACATCGATTACAACAAGAATAAAGTAGACGAAATTCTGGCTCACGACCTGGGCTGGGTGTATTACGGCGGGTACCACCACAAGAACCTGTATACCAAGTTTTTTCAGTCGTTTCTGTTGCCGAATAAATTCAATATCGATAAACGCAAAACGGAATTGTCGGCGCTGGTTCGTTCCGGGCAGAAAACGCGGGAAGAAGCCATTGCGGAGCTGGAAGCCAGTGCTTACCAGTACGACCGGTCGGTGGTGATCTATGCCGTGGCCAAATTGGGGTGGACGCTCGAAGAGTGGGAGCGGGTTTATTACCGCGCTCCCCGGTCACACAAGGATTTTAAGACGTATCTGCCGCTGATCCGGCTGCTGCGTCTGCCAATCTGGGTGGCCTGCAAACTGCGGATTTTGCCCCATATTTTGTACTTGAAGTATGCCAGTTAGAAAAAAAAGAACCCGCCGGTTTTCGGACGGACGCGGAACAGCGAAGCAATTCGGGATGGGGCTTAGTTATTGGCCGATTTGACGGCTCTGAAGACTTCGGCGATGCGTCGGCGGGCTACCAGCAAAACCGTGCCGTTGGTCAGGGTGAGTTCGACCTGGTAGGTGGAAATCCGGTGAAGGCGAGCGATGTGCGTGGGGTTGACGAGGGCACCCCGGCTGATGCGGATGAACTCGGGAAGCATTTTCTGCCAGCGAACCAGCGTTCGGGCAGTCATCAGGTTGGGGGCATTACTGCGGTGCAACAGGCTGTAATTGCTATTGCCCTCCAGCCAGATGAGATCGGAGAGCGACAGGGGTACTTTATATCCTCTTAGTTGTAGAGAGCCCGCTTGCTGCTGCATCATGAAGAAGTCGTCAATTGGTGGGTGACGTTTTGCAGAAATAAACGAACCCGAACCGCTTCTGTGGTTAATTCACACCGTTCTGCCTGTAAGAAATAATCCAGCATCGTTTTGTCAGTCGCCGTTGCGATCCGTTGAATCCGACCACTCTGACGCGCCCACAAACTGTAGCCATAGATGGCATTCGGACACTCGGCCAGAACGGCAAAACCATACGGTGTTGAATCGCCGGACGGCTGGTGCCACAGGACAAACCAGCGGGCCTTTGCCATAATTTGTGATAACGAAAGCCGTTGCTGTTCCCAAACCTGGAAATGATCCAGAAGAGCCTCCAAAGGGATCTCCGTCTCATCCGATCCGGTTGATGGAACAACCCGGTTCGGAGACTCTGCAACTTCAGTTTGAAAGCGGTGGCGTTGAGTAAACCAGAAAGACATTTCAGGTAGTTGATAACTCACTTGCATAGCCACCCTAGTGGATTCCGGAGAATCGCTCAGATGAGTAAAAACTTGTGAGAGTATAAGTTCATGCGTGTTCATCCAATTTCAGTGCCATTTTGTGTGGTTTATAGTTCAATTCATAAAAATTTGTTGAAAAGGTAAATTATTTATGATCCTGTCATCTGAATCCAATACCGTAAAATCACTCCGCTGGAATCAAGGCGATTTGCGCTTATTTGGCACAGTAATTGTCACACGGGGGCCGGTTAAATGAAGGGGACTCCGGGGCGTATACGCAGGGGCTTTTTGGGTTTTCATCCGTTCGACCAGTCGGTGGCACGGTGGACATCGCGTCGAAATCCCGGTTTTAGCAGGGATTTTTTGGTGGTTTGTTGATGATTTCGAAGTACTTTTATCACCGCATTGGGCCGGTGAGCAGGTATGGCAGGTATAAAATTTCTACGTAACGATGTACCGATTTCTTTTTTGGCTTTCTGTTCTGCTGGGTAACGTTCTTGGTTCACCAATCGCCAGAGCCCAACCGGTTATATTCAATGCCAGCCCCTCGGCCCAACCCGGCGAAACCGTCGGCCTGCAAGGATCTTTCGGGGCCTCGGCCCGGGCTTATTTCAACAAAGGAACAGCCACGACGCCCACGGCCTTGCCCATTCAGGTGCAGAGTGCCAAC
>NZ_VBSL01000280.1 GCF_006149005.1 Larkinella sp. C7
AACACCAATGTCCTGAACCAGTACTTAACTGTTTCAGAAAAGAAGTGGCGACAGGCCGAGTACGAGCGACGCTATGAACGCTACGCTGGTATTCCTCAACCCGAGGCAACGCGCGCCAGGCTGCAGATTGAGATTTATCCTGAGCGTCAGAAAGCAGAGATCCTGGGATCATATTTGCTCATCAACCGCACCGCAGTGGCCATCGACTCCATCCACCTGGCGATCGTGCCGGGTGTCACGACCCGCACCGACTTCAACCGGAAAGCCACGCTCGTGATCGCCGACGAAGACCACGGCCACCGGGTCTACGTGCTG
>NZ_VBSL01000281.1 GCF_006149005.1 Larkinella sp. C7
ATAATCAGGGCCCCTTGATAATTGGCCAGATAATTCTCCAACCAGGCAATGGTCTTAATATCCAGATGGTTGGTCGGTTCGTCCAAAACCAGCAATTCCGGCTTCTCCAGAAGCATCTTGGCCAAGGCTAGACGAGTATTTTGACCGCCAGAGAGGTCTGAAATCGGCGTCTGCCAAGTCGTCTCATCAAACTGGAAACCATTGAGGATGGCCTTAATATCAGCTTCATAAGTGAAGCCACCTTGGGCTCGAAAATCCTCGGAGAGGCGATCATAGTCTTGCATGAGCTTGTCCAGCTCTGCTCCCGACAGGTC
>NZ_VBSL01000282.1 GCF_006149005.1 Larkinella sp. C7
AGCACCAATTTTGCCACCTCTTGATAGGAAGCATCCTTGAGCTGGTCGAAATCAAGGTCAACCTCAGGCAGGGTCAATGGAGTAAAGAGGCCTCCATCGCTGGCTAGACCTTGCAAAATAGCCTGGCTAGCGGTTACCTGATTCTGTGCATCTCTGGTTGATTGATAAATTAGGGTCATGGTCTTGTCCTCTCCTTGATAGTCTTTGGAACATTATAACACAATTGTCAGAATATCTGGCAACCTTTCAGGACTTTCTTCGGTTTGTAGTATCCGCTATACTCAAACTGCATCAATAGCTCTAAATTCAGCTTC
>NZ_VBSL01000283.1 GCF_006149005.1 Larkinella sp. C7
AACTTGAAACTTAGGGAGTGCCGGGAAGTCAAGTCGAATCCTTGGATTTATGACTTCTTTCCCACTCTCTTTTTATCTTCTTTCTTGAGTGGAGGAAATCAAGAAGTGACCAAACCTATTATTGCTTTTCACCATGTGACGAAAACCTTCGAGGACAGCGGAACCCAGGTTCTCAAGGACATCAATTTTGAATTGGAGCAGGGTAAGTTTTATACCCTGCTTGGGGCTTCGGGTTCTGGAAAGTCAACCATTCTCAACATCATTGCTGGTCTCTTGGATGCCAGCTCAGGTGATGTTTATCTGGATGGCAAGC
>NZ_VBSL01000284.1 GCF_006149005.1 Larkinella sp. C7
GCTGGTCATCTGCCATAAAGAAGAGGGTCTTGATGGTTTGGCCTTCATCGACCTTGAGGAAGGCTGCGACATCGTCAATGGTCTTGCAATCTGGAGTTTGAACCTTGGTTACTTCTTCTTGGGTTGTGACAGCCTGACTAGGCTTGTAGAGGCTGGTAGCCATCTCTAGATTAGCTGCATAGTTGGACTGGTCAGAGTAGGCAATGATGTCTTCTCCAGAAACCAACCAGTTATTAAGCTCATCCTTGATTTGAGCCATGACATCCTCGGGAATTTCCTCTAGCGAATTGATTGATTTATCCAAGACGACCC
>NZ_VBSL01000285.1 GCF_006149005.1 Larkinella sp. C7
ACTAGATCTGTCTTCTTAGGAAATTATTTCTTCAGTAAGCCATTGGCATTTTCCTTGCTTTCTCTTTGCCAAGAAGAATAAGCATCTGCAAAGTAAAAATCACTACCCAATGGCCGACGGTTTTCCTTGTTCTGACTCCTTTTGGATGCTTAGAAATTAGGGCCCCAATAATGAATTTTCCTCGTTTTTCCTGAAATTGACGACTTTTATCCTTGCGTCTGAGGAAAGCTAATTCATAGTCAATCAAACCTTTATAAAGCCAGTTGTAGATGGTCTTAAAGCAAAACATAGGCTTGTTCTCAAGCTGATAGC
>NZ_VBSL01000286.1 GCF_006149005.1 Larkinella sp. C7
AACTGGGACATCATTACCGATGATAGCTTGAAATTGTCCAGCATTGGTAAAGGTCCCCTTAACCGCTGGGATAGCTTCTAAACGCTTGATATCAGCCTTGCTTTCATCGTTTAGGACGAAACGCATTCGAGTTGCACAGTGGGTGACCGCGGCGACATTTTCCTTGCCCCCGATAGCTTCCAGCATCTCACGGGCATCCTGTTCAAATTTTCCCATTGACGGGCTCCTCCTTATTATAAAGATTGTCTGATAAAGGTTGTGGGCAACTTATTAAAGTTCCCTGCTGGCTGTGAATTAGCCAGTCGTTCTCAT
>NZ_VBSL01000287.1 GCF_006149005.1 Larkinella sp. C7
GTTTGGCGGCGATACTCATCCATGGCCTTCTCACCCTTATTTTTTTGCGGTTGTCCTTTGATAATAACATCACCAGAATAATTTCGGTCCAAGCCGCCAATAATATTCATTAGAGTGGATTTTCCTCCACCAGATTCTCCAAGGATACTAATGAAATCTCCTTGATCAAAGGAAAGATTAATCCCTTTTAAAACAGGAAATTCCTCCTTACCAAGAAAATAAGACTTATAGATATTTTTTAACTCCAATAAACTCATATGAATTCCTTTCATTTTTTGTAATATTGAAATGATACAATTTTTTGTATAGCC
>NZ_VBSL01000288.1 GCF_006149005.1 Larkinella sp. C7
GAACAATCTTGGTGCTCAGACTTTCAACGATTTCTTGGTCAGTATCCAATTCTGAAATTGGAATCAGGTAACCATTTTCCTCGTCCTTGATGAAGTTTTGATTCCCATAACGGACATCAAAGCCAATCAGGGGAAGGCCTGAACCGATGGCTTCCATAAGGGTCAGACCAAAGCCTTCACTCTTGGAGCCTGACAGGTAGACCTCGTGGTGCATATAAGTATGGCTCAAATCCTGGTGGCCTAGCAGTTGGATGTAATCCTTGGCTCCCTTTTCCTCGATGATTTGGCGAAGCTTGGCTTCTTCGCTAC
>NZ_VBSL01000289.1 GCF_006149005.1 Larkinella sp. C7
AAAAGGATTTAGAGAAGGACTGCAGGATGCCATACCAACAGCCCCAGGCTATATTTCTATAGGAATTGCTTTTGGAGTGGTTGCTTCTTCTGCAGGATTGTCGGCGCTTGAAGTTGGTCTGATGAGTCTCCTCATTTATGGGGGATCAGCCCAATTTGCCATGGTGGCCATGATTGTCTCAGGGGCTGATTTGCTGACTATCACCCTGACAGTTTTTTTAGTTAATCTGCGCAATATGTTGATGACCCTGCATGCTACGACTATTTTTACCAAAACTCCCTTCTTGCAAAATATTCTTATGGCAACCTT
>NZ_VBSL01000029.1:0-15119 GCF_006149005.1 Larkinella sp. C7
AAACCATCAACTGTCCCGGAACCAGCGTCCCCCCCGCAAATCAGCCCCCGGTGGCTCCGGCGGTTTCGGCGCTGACTGCCACGGCCAACACGGCGTATACTTCCGCAGCCTTACCCGCATTTACCGATGCCAACCAGGACCCGCTGACGTATGCGCTGACGGGATTACCCGCAGGACTGGGTTTCAACAGCGGTTCGCGGGTAATTAGCGGCACGACAACCAGCCAGGGGACGTTCAGCCTGAGGTATTCGGCGACCGACAGCAAGAGTGATGCCGTAGCAACTACCGTTACGCTGACGGTCAACGCCGGTGGGAGTGGCCCGGTCGATCCTCCGCCGACCAGCGGAGGCAGTGGTGCGGGCAACTATGAAGGCTACCTGGATGTGGTCAGTTGTAGCGGCATTCGGGGCTGGATCTGGGACCGTAACCGACCAAATACGCCCATTACCGTAGAGTTCCTGGATGGGACGACGGTAATCGGTCGCGCAGACGCCAACATTTTCCGCCAGGATTTGCTGAATGCCGGCAAGGGCAACGGACTACATGGTTACAGCTTCGACATACCGGTTTCGCTGAAAGATGGCCAATCCCACATCATCAGTGGTCGGGTACCAGGGAGCAATTTTACGTTGAAGTGGTCGCCGAAAACGCTTACCTGCCCCAATGGAGGTCGGCAAGGGGTGGAGAGTGCCGAAACAAGTCTGGATCTGAGCGTGAGCCCCAACCCCAGTCCCGGTCTGGTCGAAATTCGATACCGGGTTATGCCCGACCAGCGGGCGGATTTGCAGATCGTCGATCCGATGGGTCGAACCGTCTGGCAGAAATCGGTGACGGGCACGGGTCAAATCGAGCGCGAAGCCGTCGATCTGCGTTCATCAGGAACGACACTGTATCTGATTCAGTTGAAAACAAACCAGCAAAATCTGACCAAACGTCTGCTGATGAGCCGGTAAGGGAATGCGAATTGATGCCATAAAAAAACCGGTCTGCTCGCAGACCGGTTTTTTTATGGATGCTCTTGCAACGGTTTTTCAGCATCGGCGGCTTTCAAAACCGCTTCCAAAACCCCCGGAAATTTCGCTTCAATTTCCGCCAGCCGCAGCGAGGTCAGGCTTTGGGTGCCTTCCGTCCGAATGCGAACGATGCCCGCTTCGCGCAGAACCCGCAGGTGGTGCGACATGGTGGATTTGGCCACCGGCGTGGGAATCGCTCCACAGGGTTGCTCGCACATCTTGGTTGCCAAACACTGGACAAAGTTCAGGCGGACGGGATCGCTGAGCGCGTGCAACAGGCCCGTTAGCGTAATCTGGTCGAAAGTAGGATGTTGATAGGGTTTCATTTAAGTCTTTCCATTTCTTGCCGGTAGCTGCTGCAAAAAAGGAGTAGCCACATGAATTGATAGTACAACGACGAAGGACGGATAAAAAATTCAATTCTTTTTCAGAATCATGGAACCGATTTTGTTAGCCATGTTGTTCGACATCCATAGAACAATAAAGTTCGATAGTTATAAAACATTAGAACGATAAGGAAAACCTCTATGGAATCTCAACAATCAACCATCCGCACAACGTCACTCATGATCGGAATCATTGTCCTGACGGTGGCCTTTTTCGTGTTCACGCCCAAACTGTTCTCGAATAAAGCGGAACCGCTCAAAAAGCAGGCCGTAAGTTCGGCACTTGCCAACGATCCACGGATTACGGCGGATATTTTCGTGGTAAAACCGGAACTCGTAACGGACGAACTGCAAACGACCGGCACCATTGCCGCCAATCAGGAAGTCGATCTGGTGAGTGAAGTGGCCCGCAAACTCACGCGAATTTATGTCCGCGAAGGCAGTTTTGTTCAGCAGGGTACACTCCTTTTTAAACTGGACGATGCGGATTTGCTGGCAAAAAAGAAAAAAATCGCGCTTCAGGAAAAACTGGCCCGCATCGATGAAAAACGGTTTCGCGAGTTGCTGGCCACCGAAGCCGTCAATCAGCAGGAATACGACCAGATTTTGACGAACCTGAACGTTTTGCAGGCCGAAATGGCGATGGTGGACGTTGATCTGGCCAAAACCGAAATCCGCGCGCCGTTTTCCGGCAAACTGGGTCTGAACAAAGTCGATGTTGGAGCCTACGTGACGCCCTCGACGGTTTTGACGTCACTGGACGATGTGAGTCAGGTCGAAGTGGCGTTCACCATTCCCGAAAAATACGCTTCCGCCGTTCGGATTGGCCAGCCAATTCAGTTTACAACCGAAAACAGCAGCCAGCCTTTCCACGGAAAAGTGGTGGCCACTGAACCCAAAACGGATCTGAACACACGGAGTTTGCTGGTAAAAGCCATGAGTGCCAACAAGGGCGGCAAGCTCATCCCAGGTTCGTCGGCCAAAATCGCCTTCACGTTGCACACCACCAATGACGGCATTCTGATTCCGACACAGGCCCTGATTCCCAGTGCCAAAGGCTATTCGCTGTTTGCGCTCAAAAACGGCAAAGCTGAACAGCGGGAACTGAAAACCGGCAACCGGACCAAGGGAACCGTTCAGATTCTGGAAGGACTGTCGCTGGGTGATACGGTTTTGACCACCAACCTGCTGCGTCTCGAACCGGGCGTTGCCGTCAGATCCGCCAGTTTGCGTTAACAGCATCCCTGAAATTCCGTCAATTTAGCTCCGGAGGTGCCGAATGTTACTAGTAAATCTGTTCGTTAGGCGAATGCAAGCCCCAGAAGGGCGTCCTGTAAATAGCTTTCCAAGCAGCCAGTCATTCAAGCCCCGGCGGGGCGGCCTCAACACCTGAAAATAGGACGCTCCGCCGGAGCTTGGGTAAATTTTGCGGGCGGTTTTTGCTATTGACACGCTACCCCTCCGGGGTAAAACCAACCTTTCTACTTTTCTGCGTATACCAATCATCGTTACATCCCGTTCTGCTTGTTCATTTCGGATAAGAGATTTTAATACAACCAACCATGAGTTTATCAGGAATTAGTATTCAGCGGCCCGTGCTGGCCGGTGTGCTGTCCGTATTGATTATTCTGTTCGGAATTGTCGGATTTTCATACCTCGGAATCCGCGAATATCCGGTCACGGATTCGCCCATTGTTACCGTCACGACCACCTATCCGGGTGCCAGCCCCGACGTCATTGCCTACCAGATTACGAAACCGCTGGAGGAATCCATCGGAGAAGCCAACGGCATTCGCACCATTTCGTCCGTTTCGCGGGAAGCCGCCAGCGTCATTACCGTCGAGTTCAACCTCGACGCCGATCTGGAAGCGGCCGCCAACGATGTCCGCGACAAAGTGACCAAAGCCCGGCGGTTGTTGCCCGGCGACGTCGATGCGCCCATCGTGGAAAAAGCCAATGCCGGTGATATTGTGATCTTTATGGCCGTGGAAAGCAAAACCCGGAGCATTCTGGAAGTGAGCAACATTGCTTCGACGGTGATCAAAGAACGGATGCAAACCATTCCCGGTGTGAAGCGCGTGGGGATTGCGGGTGAGAAAAAATACGCCATGCGGCTGCGCATCGATCCGGCTAAACTGGCGGCTTACCAACTGACCCCCTCGGATATTGAACAGGCGTTGCGCAAGGAAAACGTGGATTTGCCATCGGGCCGGGTCGAAGGGGACCAGAACGAACTGACGGTTCGGACGCTGGGCCGACTGACGCAGGAAGCGGATTTTAACAACATGATTATCCGACAGGAGGGCAGCACCATCATTCGGTTTAAAGACATCGGTTTTGCCGAATTGGGTGCCGAAAACGAACGAACCGCCATCCAGAACAGCCTGAAAGGAAATTCACCGACCATCGGTGTTTTCGTAGAACCGCAGCGGGGTGCGAATGCTGTCGCCATTGCCGACGAGTTTTACCGGCGACTGAAAGAGTTACGCAAGGAAATTCCGGCGGATTACGAACTGACAATTGGCAAAGACTTTACCGAACCCATCCGCGATTCCATTGCCGAAGTGGAAGAAACCCTGTTCATTGCCTTCGGACTGGTGATTCTGATCCTGTTCATCTTTCTCCGCGACTGGCGTTCGACCATCATTCCGGTGGTGGCCATCCCGGTTTCCATCATCTCGGCTTTTTTCATCATGTACGCGGTCGGCTATTCCATCAACATCCTGACACTGTTGGCGTTGGTGCTGGCGATTGGCCTGGTGGTCGATGACGCGATTGTGGTGCTGGAAAACATTTACGCCAAAGTGGAGGAAGGCATGAGCCCGATTCAGGCGGCTCTCAAAGGGTCTTCCGAAATCTATTTTGCCGTTATTTCGACTACCATTACGCTGGCAGCGGTTTTCCTGCCGATTCTCTTTTTACCGGGGATTACCGGCAAGCTCTTTCAGGAATTCGCCATTGTTGTAGCCGGTTCGGTCCTGGTTTCCGCTTTCGTGGCCCTTACGCTGTCGCCCATGATGAGCGCATATTTGCTGAAACGACAGGAAAAACCGAACTGGCTGTACCGCAAAACCGAACCGTATTTTGTCGCTCTGAACCGGGGTTACGAAAAATCGCTGGCGTGGTTTCTGCGGTTTCGCTGGGCGGCTTTCGTCGCGCTGGCGGCCACTTTTGTCCTGATTTACGTCATTGGCAAACAACTCCCGTCGGAACTCGCGCCCCTGGAAGACCGCTCCCAGATCAGTCTGGCGGTTTTGGCACCGGAAGGCTCATCGTATGAATACACCGAAAAATACATGAGCGAGATCGCCAAATTTTCGGTCGATTCCACACCCGGATTGTTCCAGACCTACTCCATTCTGGCGTTGACGTTTGGCCCACCGGCTCCGGTCAACCTCGCGATTCAGAATACCTTTCTGAAAAAAGCGGACCAGCGAACGACGACACAGGCCGACGTCTTTCAGATTTACGCCCGCAATGCGCAGAATTTCAGGGGCGTACTGGTCTTCCCGGTTCAGCCGCCCACCATCGGAAGCCGGTTTGGTCAGGCGCAACCCGTTCAGTATGTGTTGCAGGCGCAGAATCTGGCGACCATCACCGAAGTGTTGCCCAAATTTCTGGCCGAAGCCCGAAAAAGTGAGGTGTTGCGGTTTGTCGATTCGGATTTGAAAGTAAACAAACCCGAACTGGTCCTGAAAATTGACCGGGACAAAGCCGCCGAACTGGGGATTTCCGTGGTCGAAATTGCGCGTGGTTTGCAACTGGCGTTGAGCGGTCAGCGCTACGGGTATTTCATCTACAACGACCGGCAATACGAAGTCATCGGGCAACTGCAACGCCAGGAACGCGACACGCCATACGACCTGAAAGCAATGTTTGTCCGCACCCGAACCGGCGACATGGTTTCGTTGGACAACCTCGTTTCGTTCCGGGAAAGCATCAGTCCGGCGGCCATTTACCGCTACGATCAGGCGATTTCGGCGACGGTTTCGGGCGGTCTGGCACCGGGCAAAACCATTGGCGACGGCGTAGCAGAGATGAACCGAATTGCCAAAAAAGTCCTGCCGCCCACCATCAAAACCTCGCTGGCTGGTGAATCGAGGGATTTTTCGGAAAGTTCGTCGAGCCTGTTGTATGCCTTTATTTTCGCGTTGGTGCTGATTTATTTGATTCTGGCGGCCCAGTTCGAAAGCCTGGTCGATCCGTTCATCATTCTGCTGACGGTTCCGATGGCCATGACCGGTGCGCTGCTCAGTCTCTGGCTTTTCGGCCAAACGCTGAATATTTTCAGCCAGATCGGGATCATCACACTGATCGGTTTGATTACCAAAAACGGGATTCTGATTGTCGAGTTCGCGAATCACAGCAAGGAGCAGGGACTGAGTACGCTGGAAGCCGCCAAAGTAGCCGCAGCCTCGCGGTTCCGCCCGATTCTGATGACCAGTTTAGCGATGATTTTTGGCGCGATCCCCATTGCGCTCACCGAAAACAGCCGCAATTCGCTCGGAACGGTCATCGTCGGCGGTTTGCTCTTCGCCGGTTTACTGACGCTCTACATCATCCCCGCCGTGTATTCCTATTTTTCCCGGGTTCCGAAGACGAAAAAAGAAGAAGTGCTGGAACTGGTCTGATGGTTTTCGTACATCTGACCGCTTTCGTAAAACGGTATACAATTCATTCCGTAGGAATTCAACAGCGCAGCGTCGGTAGACCAAAGAGTCGTCTTCTTAAACCCATGTGCCGTCAGGCACATAACCCGTCGCGTACCTGACGGCACGCTGGCACGGAGGGACACCTTTACCTACCGACGCTGCGCTGTTGAATCCCTGCGGGATAAACAGGTCGGAGAAAGCAGGTTCTGGTTTCTACCAACGTTGCGCTGTTGAATCCCTGCGGGATAATACGGTTGACGGTTGATCTCGTAGGGATTCAATGGGTTGATGCTCTGGTAAATTACACATTAACAATGAATTAACTTTTTTATGAAACCGCTTATTTATAAAATTATTCTCTTTACCATCTCTATTCTCCTCCTTACGGGAAAACCGGCCTTCGCGCAGGTGCGACCGCTGACGATGGAAAACGCCGTGAAACTGGCGCTGGAGAAAAACCGTGATTTGCAGGTGGCGACGCTGGAAACCGCCAAATCGGCGCAGAAAGTGCGCGAAGCCCGGAGTTATGCTTTACCCACCGTGGCGGCTTCGGCCCAATACCTGTATTTTCCCCAGAAACAGGTTTCGTTTTTGCCGGGGAGTTTTGTTGGTCTGGGCGAAAACCAGTTGGCCACGTTCCGGGTCGGCGGATCGAATGCGTTTGTCGGCGGTGTTGCCGTGTCGCAGCCGCTTTTTCAGGCCGGCATCCGCTCCGGAATTCGGGCTGCACAGATTTACGAAAACGCTTCGGCCGAGGGCCTGAACGAGGTCAGAGCCGGGGTGGTTACTGAGGTTAAAAAAGCCTATCTGGATGTGCTGATTACGCAGGAACAACTGCGGCTTCAGCAACAAAGCCTTTTGCGGAACGAACAGGCACTGAAAGATTCCCGTTCGCTGCTGGCGCAGGGCCGGGCGTCGCGGGTGGATACGTTGCGGGCTTTTGTATCGACCGAAAATCTGCGACCGGAAATCATTCGCCTGAACAACCGGGTTGAAATCACCAAAACGATTCTGAAACGCACGATGGGGCTGGACGAGCAGGAAGCGATTGAATTGGAGGATTCGTTGCGGTATGATAAAACCGGGTTTGTTACACCCGGCACCGATGCGTTTTTTGAAGCCGTTCAATCTCGTCCGGAAGTGCATCGGCTGGAATTAACGGAGAAACTGAACCGGGAACAAATTGCGTTGCAAACCGCCGAACGCGCGCCCAAACTGTCGGCGATTGGTTTGCTGCAATCGCAGGCGCAGGCCAATAATTTGAAGCTGGCGGACTATAGCTGGCCCCTCAGTTCGTACGTCGGCCTGCAAGTGAACGTGCCGATTTTCAGCGGTTTTCGCACGGTTTCCCGAATTCAGCAGGCCGTCATTACCCGGCAGCAAAGCGAAACGCAATTGGTCAATTTGAAGGAGATCGTTCGTGCGGAGGTCAAAATTGGCCTTTCCAACGTGGAAGAGGCCCGGCTTCGGATCGAAACCCAGCGGCAAACCGTAACGGTAGCCGAACTGGGTTATCGCATTACCCGCGACCGCTGGAAACAGGGCATTGCGTCACGACTGGAGCTTTCCGACGCCGAACTGTCACTCACCCAGGCTAAATCCAACCATTTGCAGGCGGTTTATGATTTCCTGACCGCGTCGGTGGAGTTGGACAAGGTGATGGGGCGGATTCGATAAAAAAGGAGAAGAAAGAGGATAGACAAGAGAATAGAGACGAAACGGCTGTGTTTTTATTGTCTGAATTCTCTTGTCTATCTTCTTGGGTTCTTAATACGAAACCGTGCCGTAAACCAGCCGCAAATACCGCTTCTGCAAGTTGGAAAAATACGTCCAGAGGAGTAGGGTTCCAATGAACAAGGCGCTGAACGACAAGGGGTCATGGAGGAAGGGAATGGCCATCAGGACCAATAGGGAGAACCGGCTGATTTCCAGGTAAAACACCCACTGCCGTTGTTCGAGCAAGGCCCCGCAGTTGACCAGCGTAATGAGGATAAACAGGGAGATCAACACCTGATGGTATACCGTTACGTGATTTTCGAGGAGCAGAAAAACGAACAAAATCGACAGAATACCAATCAGTTGGCCTAATACGTACCCCCGAAACCGGCGGCTGGTGGCATGAACGGTCGAACGGGACAAATAGCGTTTTTCCAATACATCCCGAACTTCCGGGTCAATGTCGTCCGGGCGGCCAAACAAGACTTTGATTTTGGGAACAAAACCCGGTGTGCGCCGAACGGTTTCGGCGAGTTCCATCATGAAATGGAATTGCTGCCATAAAAAACTGTGGCTTTCGAGCGGTTTGGTCAGGCCGTAAACGAGTTCTTCGGCGTCTTCTTTTTCTTCGATAAACGTGCCGAACAGTTTGTCCCAGATGATCAGGACATCACCATAATTTTTGTCGAGGTATTCGGGGTTGCTGGCGTGGTGAACGCGGTGGTGGGAGGGCGTCACGAGGATGTATTCCAGCCAGCCGAGTTTGCCGATCGTGCGGGTATGAATAAAGAATGGGTACAAACCATGCAGGATCAGCATGGTCGAAATCATCCCGGCCGGAAAACCGATCAGGGGCAGAATCGTCCAGAAACCGGTTCGGATGAGAGCCTGAAAAACCGTAATCCGGGCGGAGGTTGTGTAGTTGAAGTCCTCACTCTGGTGGTGAACAACGTGGGCGCTCCAGAACAAATTGATTTCGTGGGCCAGTCGGTGGTACCAGTACCAGACAAAGTCGGTCGCCAGAAACAACGCCACCCAGCCTAGCACGCCCGGTTTCAGGTCAAAAATCGCGTAGTGTTTGTGAATGTAGTCGTAGAAGAAATAAAAAGCGCCGACGGTGAAGGTGTCAAGCAGCCGTTCGGCAATGCCAACGTTGATGTTAGCGACTGAATTATTGAATCGAAAATAGTCCTTTTTCTGCCATTTGGAAACCAGATACTCCAAACCCATAAAAAACAGAAAAAAAGGAACAGCCAAAGCCATCCAGTTTAGTCCCAGTGATTCCATAGTGTTGTCTACAAAAAATTATAAAAAAACTGACTAGAAGATTATCTTTTAATCGTTTTCATACGTGAGTCTGTGTCAATTACGCAGAGAGATTACTAAGGCTCCCGGCTCTAGGAACAACGATACGAGTCTATTGACGATGAAATGCAGTGAATCGTTGCCGCTTTATTCTGCGAATAACGTATAGACGCGTTGAAACAGTTCGCTCAGGGATTGTCTTTCTTTAATGATATTTGTCACCCGTTTTAATTTGCACGTTATCCGGCTAATCGCGATGGAAATTTCGATTATAACCGACAGAGACGTTCCCCGGCCTCCCGCAACACATCGTCGTCTTTGGCAAAACAGAAACGCAGGATGTTGTAGTCATTTTTCTGGCGGTAAAACACCGAAACCGGGATCGACGCGACGCCGATCTCTTTGGTCAGCCGGATCGCCAGGTCGTAGTCTGGTTCATCCGTAATGGCCTGATAGGAAACGGTTTGGAAGAAACTTCCTTCCGTGGGCTGGAACTGAAACCGGGAGCCTCGGAGGCTGTCAAGAAACAAATCCCGCTTGCGTTCGTAAAAATCCGGCAGCGTTTCGTAGTGTTCCGGGTTTTTCAGATAATCAGCCAGCGCATACTGAACCGGTGTGATGGTACTGAAAGTCAGGTACTGGTGAATTTTACGGAACTCTACGCTTAATTCCCTGGGTGCCAGACAATACCCGATTTTCCAGCCCGTAACGTGAAACGTTTTCCCGAAAGAGCCACAGACAAACGTCCGTTCCTGCAAAACCGGGTGCGTCGCCAGCGAGCGATGTGGTCGCCCATCGAACCGGATGTGCTCATACACCTCGTCGCTCACAATCCAGATGTCCCGGTGTTGAACCAGTGCGGCCAGTTGTTCCAGATCTTCCGCCGTCCAGACGCGACCCGTCGGGTTGTGGGGCGTATTGACGATGATGAGCCGGGTTTTGTCCGTAATTTTCCCGCGAACCTCGGCCCAGTCGATGCCGTAGGTTGGGGGCGTCAGGGCGACGAAAACCGGAATGCCGCCGTTCAGTTCGATGGCCGGGACGTAGCTGTCGTAGGCCGGTTCGAAAACGATGGCTTCGTCGCCGGGCCGGATCACCGCCGTGATGGCGGCAAACAAGGCTTCCGTGGCACCGGACGTAACGGTCACTTCGGTTTCGGGATGATAGGAAACGCCGTAGAGTTGTTCCGTTTTCCGGGCCAATGCCTCGCGTAAGGCGGGCACGCCCGTCATGGGCGCATACTGGTTAAATCCTGTTCTGAGGTATTTTTCCACCAGTGCCACCAGCTCCGGCGAGCAGTCGAAACCGGGAAAGCCCTGTGATAAATTAATAGCCCCGGTGTCGGTCGCCAATTTCGACATAACCGTGAAAATGGTCGTTCCAACCCAAGGCAATTTGGAGGGCAAGGTACGCGATGTTGCTACATTCATGGGTTTACATGACAAGGTCAATGGTCTATCGTGCCAATAGAGTCGATTGATTACGGCAGTAATGAAGCCCAATTGACCCTGAAAAGTACAAAAAAATAGAATACATCAATCAGTACTATACTTTTTCTATGAAAATTGTAGGGATAAGCTTCTCCAACCAACCCGTACTCAGTTGACCGGCGGTTTTACTACTTTCAGAATTCCCTTCATTACCCGCCAGTGGCCGGGGAACGAACAAATGAACGGATAATGGCCGGGAACATCCGGGGCTTTGAAGTCGAGCCGGTAGTTTTGACCGGCGTTGATCAATGGTGTCGCAAACAGGACTTCGGGCAGGTTGGGAACAAAGTTTTTCTCAAAACCGTCTTTCAGGGTCGCCATCGCGTCGGCGGCCTGGCCCACTTTCTCCACGGCATCGGGTTTCAGAATGACCACATTATGGGGCATCAAATCTGGATTTTCGAATACCAGCGAAACATACCGGCCGGTCTGCATGCGGATGGTGTCCTGATCGAACAGCATTTTGGCCGGAACAGCCGCCAGCCGAATCTCTTTCGTTCCGCTGTTTTCCAGCATGGCCAGCGGGGCAGCGGATTCCCGGGGTGGTAATTTTTGCGCCAGTTTTTTGCCGAGCGTAATCGCCTGATTATACGGCACGGTATTGCGCTGGCTTTCGGGCGTGGTCTCCAGCCAGGCGATGAAGTTTTTCAGAACCGAAGCGCGTTCGGCCTCGTGGCCCGGCATCGAAAACAGCACTTCATACGCCGTGGCATAAACCGAATAAAAAGGCGAAACCGTTCCTTTCAGGCCCAGATCCGACTGTTTTTTTCGGAGTTCATCGGGCACCTCGCGGGTCAGCGTTTTTACTTTTTCACGAAGCGCGGTTTGCCGATCCGGATCGGTCAGCATCGAAATACCGTGCAGGTAATTCACGAGATTAGCCGGATTCTGCGAAGCCGTATACCAAACGCGTTGATCCGACTGGTCGAGGGTGATCAGGGCTGCGAAAGCGGCTGATTGCGTGACCCGATTTCGGGAAGCTAATAAGCCCAACAACTGGTATTCAGCCGCTTTCAACTCCGTCGGGTTCCAGTTCAACAAAACGGAAACGATGTCATTGCTACCGGTTTGCCTGCCGTTTTCATCTCCCTGCGCCGGTTTCTCAATTAGAGTTCCGATTAGAAATTCCACCGGGCTGATCGACCGTTCTTTGGCCAGTGTCCGGATGGCCTGGACTTTCAATTCCCGCTTTACGTCTTTTTTAGTGAGCAAGGCGCTTAAAACCGCGCTCGTTTGGGGCAATGCTTGTAGTTCATCGGCCGTAGCGCGTTCCAGTAAAAAGACAGTGGCTTTGGAGTTGTCGGCCAGAAACGCCGGATTTTGTTTGAAACCGGCTAGCCAGACCGGTTTCAGGTAGGTAAATGTCTCATTGATCGCATAATCGAGGGAATAATCCGTCGGGTATTTCAATACGTCCAGTGCCGTTGTCAGGGCTTTTTCGCCGGAAAAATGGCTCAGGGCAATGATGGCTTCAAGCCGAACCCGGGGCGATTCGTCGTTGATTGGCTCCCGAAACCGTTCCAGGGGATTGGTCAGCCGGTCTCTCCAGTAAAACAGCACGCGGGTCGCAGCCCCCCGCGCCCGGTAATTTTTGGCGTGTAACAAGGTCGTCAGCAGGCTTTCATTGATAACATCGAAATCCTGAAAGAGCCACAGCGCTTCCAGCAAATGGAGTTCATAATCGGGGTGGTTTTTAGCTAAATTGGTGACCCATTTTCGGAGTTCCGGCACCACTTTTTCCGGACTCTGTTCCCGGAGCCGCATCCGCGAGCGATACCGAAAACGGTCTTCGTACCCTTTCAAATTGTTCAGTAAGTTCGGAATGGTCTGCCCGGAAATGTCCCTGGTTTTCAGCAACGGATTCGCTTTGTAGGTGATCCGCCAGATGCGTCCGTGCCGTTTATCCCGCGCCGGATCGCGCGGTGGGTTTTCGCCGTGCGAAATCAGCGGATTGTACCAGTCGACCACATAGAGGGCGCCGTCGGGGCCAAATTTCAAATCAACCGGGCGAAAGTTCGGGTCCGACGATTGCAGCAGCGGTTCCACTTCCTTACTCGTGAGCCCCGACCCGGTTTCGATGAGCTGGTGCTGTTTGATTCCCTGAAAACCAATGGCATTGTTGATCAGAAAATTCCCCTGCACATGGTCCGGGAACTGGCGGCTCGACACAATCTCGATACCCGCCGTCGGGCGTACCCGCGTCGTGGTAAACGTGTTGATTCGGGGGTGTTTATTGGGGTAATCGATTTTCCCGCGCAGGGGCGTGGCGTCATAATTCGAACCATCCGACGCATCGGCGATCAGGTGAATGCCCCAGCGCTGGAACACATTGCCCCAGGGATTATTGTAGCCGTACGAAATATACTGGCTCAATTTGCCCGTTCGGGGTTCATAGCGATACGTGGCACCCGTGTAGGTGCGCACCGGGCCGTAGGGCGTTTCGACCTGCGTGTTCAGAAAGGTGCCTTCGTGAAAATACAGCGCTCCATCCTGGCCGTACGTGAACGCGTGGGTGGCGTGATGGCTGTCTTCCGCCCCAAAACCCGTCAGAACCACCTCGCGCAGATCGGCTTTATCGTCGCCGTCGGTGTCTTTCAAAAACAGAATATCCGGTTCCTGAGAGACATAAATACCACCGTTTCCAAACTCAAATCCCAGCGGCAGATACAGATTGTCGGCAAAAACCGTGTGCTTATCCGCCCGTCCGTCGCCGTTGGTATCTTCCAGAATCAGGATTTTGTCGTGTACCGGAATGCCGGGAATATACTGCGGATAGGTCGGCATCGTGGCAACCCACAACCGGCCCCGGGCATCGAACGCCATGGAAACCGGTTTGGCCAGTGGAAAGTCTTTTTCGGAGGCAAACAGGTTGATTTCGTAGCCTTCGGGCAACGTAAATGTCTCGGTCGTAGCGGGTTGTAGTGCACCTTCGGCAATGGAATTGTGGTGAGCATGGCCTTCTTTAGCCAGTGGACGGCTTTGTTTTCCGGTCATGTGCGTCACCAGAAAGGCCGCCTGAGCTGCCGGGTTGGATCGTTCGTCCACAATCGCCACGGCCCGGTTATAGGCTTCTGTTCCCGGACTTTTCCCCAGTTTCCAGACCACCGAATCGAGCGAGGCCACCATCCGGTTCAGTTTCCGCAATTCGGGGGGGAACGAGATGACGCCGAACGGTTCTTTCCGCCGACCGTAGATGTATTCGCCATTGACGGCCCGCCAGCGGTAGAAAAAATGATCGTCCTTCATTTTAATCACCTGCCGCAGCTTCGTCGAATGCTCCGTTGTGAGGTTTAAGGCGACGATTTTGGGGTCAAAACCCAGTTGCCGGGCCATCCAGCGGGCCGTTTCCTGATAGCCTTTGTCGTTCAGGTGGATGCCGTTGATGGTGATCGGTTCGCCCGGTTTTGCGGTCATCCGGGCCAGCGACGGTTTGAATAAATCGATGAAAACGAGTTGTTGCGATGCCGCTACTTTCCGCATGGCTTCGGTATAAACCGCCAGATTCTCGTTGTGTGAAACCGGGTCGGGCCAGTGGTCACCGAGTTTTTCGTGGGCAATCGGTGAAACCAGCACCAGTTGTGAAATCGAACGTCCGTTGAATTTTCGGGCTTGCAGGAGCTGAATAAACCGGCTCAGATCCTGTTCAAACTGCGGCAAACCGGCTTTCCCCTTGAACGACTCGTTCATGCCGAAACACAGGAAAATGATGTCGGCTTTCTGTTCCGTTAAATCATGGTACAAACCGTCGACGTTGAGGGCCACCGGCATTTTGATCGGTTTGTCGTACCAGCTACGGAACGAAAGGTCCTGCGGATCTTCGGTTGTTTTGGGAGCATCCTCACCAAACCAGGGGAAGTTGAGGGGACGCGGTTGCAACGCCACTTCATCGGCACTCCAGCCCATGTTCCGCAGCGTCAGTTGCCGTTCCGGGTAATTCTTCTGGAGCAAGGTCTCGAAATAGTTGTAATACCGCATCCGGTCGGCAAAGGTGTTCCCGAGCAGAATGATGTGGTCGTTTTTTTGGGGATTGAATACCGCCCTGGTTTGACTCGTTGCCGGGTTCGAGGCAAAATAATTGAATAGGAGAATCAGAAGGCTGGTTTTTAGGAAGTACCGGTTCATGGCTCAGGCGTTGGTATCGGATAATTCATCCGTAAAAGCCGGTAGCCTTTTGGATACTACTTTCCATTTGATAATCACCCTCAGGATTTAGCCATTCTGTTTACCCCGGAGGGGTATTCTGTAAATACAAATGCGCGCCCTATACCGCCGATTTTAGCCCCGGCAGGGACGTACTACGCTTTATCAGGACGCCCCTGCCGGGGCTTGGAATACGGATTTGCCGGCTGTTTCTATTTACAGAATACCCCTCCGGGGTAAAAAGCTACAAATCCAATCCTTTAGATCAAGCTGATTCGATGGCATGCGTACTACGTTTTATCAGGACGCTCCTGCCGGGGCTTGGAATACGGATTTGCCGGCTGTTTCTATTTACAGAATACCCCTCCGGGGTAAAAAGCTACAAATCCAATCCTTTAGATCAAGCTGATTCGATGG
>NZ_VBSL01000029.1:15251-34302 GCF_006149005.1 Larkinella sp. C7
CCTGCCGGGGCTTGGAATACGGATTTGCCGGCTGTTTCTATTTACAGAATACCCCTCCGGGGTAAAAAGCTACAAATCCAATCCTTTAGATCAAGCTGATTCGATGGCATGCGTACTACGTTTTATCAGGACGCTCCTGCCGGGGCTTGGAATACGGATTTGCCGGCTGTTTCTATTTACAGAATACCCCTCCGGGGTAAAAAGCTACAAATCCAATCCTTTAGATCAAGCTGATTCGATGGTATATAAATTGACCAGAACGAATAGGGAAGCGAATCAATACGTTACCAAAACCGCCCCCCGGTATTCCGGGAGCAAAGGCTGGTTGGTTTTGATCAGGTAATGGTAACTCCCCGCCTGAACCTTCTGGCTGCGGTAGGTGCCATCCCACGGTTTGTCATAGCCTTTCGAATGAAAAACCACCTCACCCCAGCGGTTGTAAATCGTGATTTCGCAATCGGGAAACTGATCGGTATTGCGGATTTCAAACGCGTCGTTGATGCCGTCGTTGTTGGGCGAAAAAGCGTCCGCAATGAACATCCGTTTCAGCACATCGACCAGCACACTTTTCTCCGTCCGACAATCGCCGGGGGCGGAAACCGTCAGTTTGTAAGTGGTTGGAGCCGTCGGACTGGCCTCCGGATTCAGGCTGGTGGGGTCCGACAGACTTTCGGGCGGCTCCCACAGAAAACCATTGGTTTGCCCTTTGATGGTAGGCTTTAACGTAACCGTACTGCCCATGAGCACACTTACGCGTTCCGGCAGGTTCACATCGGCGGGTGGTTCAACCCGGATTTGCCGGGTGATCGTAACCGGGCAGGGCGAGGTTCCGGCATAGGTGTAGGTAATGGTATGCAGACCGGCTCCGGCTTTGCCGGGATCGAACTGACTACCCGTTACCCCCGGCCCCGAAAAGCTCCCACCCGCCGGGCTGGCCACCAGCAGCAGCGGTTCGGAACGGGTCGCACACACGGGAGCCAGGCTGTCAAACTGCATGGCCGGACGCGGAATAACCGCCAAAGTCAAGGGGGCTGAAAGGGCCTGACAACCATTGCCGTCCGTGATCCGAACCTGATAGGTGCCCCCTTGTCCGACCAGCCGGGTGGCGGCATTACTCGCATTAAGCGAGGCTGTATTGAAGTACCATTCGTATTGATACTGGCTCCCGACAGTGGCATCCAGCCGGACTTCATTATCCTGGCAAATCGCCGACGCCGAACTGGTCAGTGTTGCTTTGGGATTCGGATTGACGACAACCGAGAGACTGTCGCGGTTGGTGCATTCCATCGAAGACGTGGCCCTAACGCCGTACAAACCGGTTTTGGTGACGGTGAGTGAGGTGCCGGTGGCTCCCGGCAAAACCGTACCGTCTGCGGTCCATTGGTACGTCACCGCGTTCTCCTGCGGAACCGACAGCACCAGCGATGTCCCTTCACAGAGGGGTAGCTCCTGATCCGCTGTAATTTTGGCTGCGGGCGGAGGCAAAATCCTGGCCCGGGTGATTTTTGACGTGGTGTCGTTGCCGCAGGTGGTGGCAAAACTCTTCACAACCGCATAATCGCCGGCTTCCGTGACGGTCAGTGTGGGGGCGGTGGCCCCCGGAATGTTGGAGCCGTTGCGTTGCCACTGATACGACCAGAGTGGGTTCGTTTCGGTCGAAAGCAGGGCGGTGGCCCCTTCGCAAAAAGGCAAATCCAGCGTTTCAACGTTTCGGTAACTGATGATGGGCGGGGGTGGCGTGTTGTTGCCGCAATCGACCACCGGCATCTGAAACTCGCGCCGAACGGCACCAATCCGGACACCATTGCGGTATTCTTCGCACAAAACCGCAAAAATAAATAACCCCGTTTGGCTGGCGGTTACGCTCAACTGGCCGGTTTGCGGGTCAATTTTCAAGGCCGGGTTTCCGGGGATGGAACTGGCGGCACTGTAGCCCGGCGACCAGTTTACTTCCGGATAGGTCGTGTGCGAACGCCCGTCGCCAACGGTATTTTGGGGGGTATTGTCGGTGTAACCGGCCAGTGGCGTTACCAGCGAGTAGCGGAGTTGATCGCCGTCGGCGTCGGTGGCGCTGAAATCCAGTTTAAACGGTTTGCCAACGCAGATGTATTCGCCGTTGGGAAAGTTGAACGCCGGGCTGGAGTCGAGGAAGGCGGAACCGCTGCGTACGATGGCCGGAAACTCCATGTAAAACACCATGCCTTCGCCCCCGGGGTTCTGGATGTTGCTGATGTCGGCACTGCGGCAACAGCGATCCCAGACGACGTAATAACCGCCGGGGTCATTGTAGGTGGCCGGATTCAGGTAAACGTCGGTGCTGTAGTTCATGCCCAGTACACTCAGGTTGCGCAGATCGGCGCAGGCCTGGTTGTCGTACCGAACCCGCTGGGAACCGGTTTGCCGGACGGTTGCGGTATTGATGCGGACGTGATCGCTTTTCCGAAAAATGTAGAGGATAATCTCGCGTTCGTAGGTGTCGGGCGTGGAGTTGGCCTGATCCAGATACAAGGTGAGCGTCAGCGTGTAGTAATTGGTACGGGTCGTTGCCCGCAGACTCATATCGCCCCCATAAATGTGTTTCCCGAAGCCATCCGGCAGCAGACAAAAGTTCAGGAACAGACTACAAACGGCAACCCAAAGCCACCGAAATGCCGGAACACCTGGCGTGAACCGACCCAACAACACGGTCATAATACAGTTTCGTAGAAGGTTGAAGCATAAAAACTTGCTGACGGAATAGGGTGTGTATTCTTATGAATCGAAAATATACGAAGTTTCGAGTCTATAAGTTACCGAAACTGACGGAACGGTATATTATATAAGACCAAAAAGCCCCGCAAAGCGTTGCGGGGCGAAGAAAAGAGGAAGGAGTCTGGGTGGTTTAATTCACAACGTTTCGCGGTTTTCCGGCAAAAAAGGCCCGAATGTTTTCGGCGGTTTCGTGCAAAAGCCGCTGACGTGATTCCAGCGTGGCCCAGGCCTGGTGGGGGGTAACGATACAATTCCGGGCCGAAAACAGGGGATTGCCCGCTGAAGGGGGTTCTACCGACACGACGTCGAGCCCGGCCCCCGCCAGCCGATCTTGGTTGAGGGCTTCGGCCAGATCGGGTTCGTTGATGAGGGCACCCCGGCTGGTGTTGATCAGAAATGCCGTTGGCTTCATTTGGCTCAGCAGTTCACGGTTGACAAAAGCCCGGTTTTCGTCGGTGACCGGGCAGTGCAGCGACACCACATCACTTTCGGCAAAAAGCGTCGTCTGATCAACGTAGCGAATACCGGCTGGGGGCTCCTCATCGGTGTGACGGCGGTTGACGAGAATATTCATGCCAAAAGCCTGGCCAATGGAGGCCACGCTTTTTCCGATGTCACCAAAACCGACGATGCCCAGCGTTTTGCCGGCCAGTTCGACCAGGGGCGTTTTCCAGTAGCAGAAATCCGGATTCCGGGTCCAGTCGCCCGCCCGCACACTGTCGGCATGTAAGCCCACCCGGTTGGTGAGTTCGAGCAGCAGTGCGATGGTCAACTGAGCCACCGATGGTGAGCCGTAGCCTTTCACGTTTGTCACCACAATGTCGTGCTCCCGGGCGGCTTTGACGTCGATGATGTCGTAGCCGGTGGCCGTCACGCCGATGTACCGCAGTTTCGGAAGCTGTTCCAGCGTCTCGCGGTTCATTTTCACTTTGTTGACCAGCACCATATCGGCGTCTTTCAGTCGCTCGATCAGTTGGTCGGGCGCGGTGCGGTCATACAGCGTAACGTTGCCGAGGGATTGGAGGGGCGTCCAGTCGAGGTCGCCGGGATTCAGGGTATAGGCGTCAGCGTAAACGAGGTTCATGGGCAAAGGGGGGAAATGACGCTGAAAGATACGGGGAAAATGGGCTTCGTAGAATGATAAATATCGAATGATAAATGATAAATGTAAAAGTGCCGCATTGGAAAGATTTTTATATTTACCATTTATCATTTGATAGTTATCATTCTTTATTTTTTTCCTAAACAGAGCCAATCACAAACGCCAGTGCCCGGCGTTCGGCCCACGAGAATTCATCCCCACGAACGGCAAAGCCCACGTGACCGCCGGTTTTGGGCGTTTCGAGGTAAAGATGCGGGTGTTTTTCGGCCAGCCACGCGGGCGAACATTCGGGCGACAGCAGCGGGTCGTTCTGGGCGTTGACGAGCAGCGTCGGAACGGCAATGTCGGCCATGTAGTTGACCGCCGAAGCCTGCGTATAGAAATCATCCGCATCGCGGTAGCCGTTCACCGGAGCCGAAAAATGGTGGTCAAAATCACGCCAGAGCCGCACCTGGTCCAGCTTGGTCATGTCGAGTTTTCCCGGAAAGAGGTCGGCCTTCTGCTGCATTTTAATGATCAGTTTCTTCATAAACCGATTGCGGTAAAACCGGTTTCGGGGCAGATCGAGCTGTTTGGCACTGGCTTCCAGGTCCGTCGGTGACGAAACCGCCACGACTTTCCGGATGACGTCGGGCAACTGCCTGCCGTGAACCCCCGCGTATTTAAGCACAATGTTTCCGCCCATGCTGTAGCCCACGAGCGCCACTTCGCGGTACGATCTGGTTCGCAGCGCGTGGGCGATCACTTCGGCGATGTCGCCAATTTCGCCGTGGTTGTAGAGCCGGAACGCCCGGTTCATTTCGCCACTGCACGAGCGGCAATTCCAGGCCAGCACATCCCAGCCCTGCCGGACAAAAAGTTTGGCCGTTGCTTTGATATAATGGCGGTTGGAATCGCCCTCCAGCCCGTGGGTCATGATGACCATTTTATCACTTCTCCGGTCGATCCAGTCGAGATCCACGAAGTCGCCGTCGGCCAGTGTGAGCCGTTCCCGTTCATAGACCACGCCTTCCACTTTGCGGAGGATGCTGGGAATAATGGTCTCAAAATGACCATTGATCAAATACCGGGGTGCTCCGGGGTAAGAAGAATGTCGGAGAACCGGCATACCGTAACCTTTTAGTCGTTAATGCTGTTAATTTTAACGAAATTTAGTCCGGTTGGTTCCCTTATGGAAATTGCAAAGTATTTATCGGTTTTAGTAGCCAGCATGTTGAAGTTTGTTGGCGGCCCCGTAACCGGCGTCGCGGTGGGTCTGACGTGGCCGGAAACCTGGCTGTTTACGGTGGTCGGGATGATGGCCAGCGTGGTGTTGGTGACGTATGCCGGAACGGCCCTGCAACTCCTGATGGCCCGGTTTCGGCGTTCGGCTCCCAAACGATTTACCTCCAGGACGCGGCTGGCGGTAAAGATTTGGAAACGCGCCGGGATGATGGGCATTGCCTTCCTGACGCCCCTGCTGTTGACGCCCATCGGTGGAACGATCCTGGCGGTTTCGTTTAAAGTAAGCCGTTCGCTGATTTTCAGTTACATGCTGATCAGTGCCTTATTCTGGGGCATTGTGTTTACGCTGGCGATCTACGAATTGCCGGAATTATTCAGCCGCTTTGGCGGAAATGGGCTTTTGAGGAAGTGAGGGGAATGGGGGGGGCGGCAGCTCTCACAAAAACACGGAATAATACCCTTTCTTGCCCTGCACAACTGCACTAAAAATCAACCGCTCATTGCCAACCCAGCGCGGTGCAAAGTCCTCCGATGGGTTCAGACCCGGCAGCAGCTTGATTTGTCGAACCTGGCCCGTTTTCAGATCCCGAACCCAGAGGCTGTACGATTTCCCGAGATAGTCGGTCCGTGAACTCAGGAAAGCCAGCATTTTTCCGTCGGGCGAAAACGACGGATGGGTATCGATCCAGCCGGGTTGCGTTTCGAAATAGCTCATTTCGCCACGTCCGTCGGGTGAGTACAGCGAAACCGTCGCCCGCCACTGGTCGTTGGCATTGGCGTTGCGGGCGCGGGATACGGCGATAAACTGGCCATCGGGCGACCAGTCCAGGGCGCTTTGCCGGATGTAATTCGATTCACGAACGGGCAAAACCGGGGTGAGGGCCGTCGCGGAGCCACCCGACGTCGCTATTTTCCACAGGCGGGATTCTTCGTTGGAAACTGTCGCGTACGCCAGCCATTGGCCATCGGGCGACCAGGCTATCGACCCAATCCGGCTCGCATCCGTAACGGGAAGGGTCCGGCTCGTCTCAGCCACCAAATCATACACAATGATTCCATTCTCCGTTCTGGAAGGGTAAGCCAACTGTTTGCCATCCGGCGAAAATGAGGCTCCCGCACCCTGGCGGTTTACGAGTTTTTTAGTGATTGGCTGCTCATTTTGCAGGGTAGCCACATACAGCGGAGTGACATGCGTACCGGGGGTTTCCTGAATCAATCCGGTGTACGTTGCTTTCGCGCCATCCGGGGTTACATCGCCCCCGAAGACGTCTTCTAAAAAGCCAAATCCAGGATAGTAAGCCGATTGCGAAAGAAACGCCGTACTGGCCATAACCAGATTGGAGTTCGCGGGGGGCGCCCCTTCGTTTTTCGAGACAATGCGGGCCACGATTTGCTCGCCCATCTCCGAAGCCGGAATCCGGATTGATTTTTCGTCAGCGTCGAGAATCCGGTACGTTTGAAACGTCCCTAACTCACTTTTGGCAATCTGAACGGCATATTCCTGGGCTTCTACGTCGGCAATATCGGGGCAGGGCGATGTAATGCAAACCACCCGATTGGGTTCCCAACTCAGGTTATAGAAAGCGCCTGATACGACAATCTGCAACGTGACGGGTCGTACGCGTTTGGTCGGATCGACCGCTTTCTCTTTGCAGGAAAGGAAGATCGTCAGTAGCAGCAGCAAAGGCTGTGAAAGAAAGCGTTTCATCGTAAAACCGGATTCCTGGTTGGTTCGATTGAAGACCCGGATTGCCTCACAAAGGTTGCAAAACTCCGTGAAACGTAAAATACCCGCGACCAGCTGAATCGCTCAACCGGTCAATCGGGTTTGATACTCAAATCGGAAAGGAATCGACAAAAGGAAAAGCCGGTTTTTCTGATTTCTAAAAACCGTTCCTACCAGGCTTATTCACCACCAAGTCAATCTTTCTTCGCAAATTCCTGGTTATCGCGGGTGTTTTTCTGGACGGCGATGGCTCCGAATAAACCGAGCATGAAGGCAAATGCGTAAAATCCTTTTTCACTCGGCAACAGCGTCGCGTTCCACAGGCCGATGGTCAACAGCGTAATGGCGAGGAGCGTTGAAAACCAGCAGAGTCCGTAATAAATATCCGTCACCGGATACCCTTCCAGCCGATCCCGGACGCTTTTCTGCAACGATACAACGGAGAAAAGGCCCATCATCAGGACGGTAAAGTAGAATCCTTTTTCGTTTAAGAGCATTTCGGAGCGCCAAAGCCCGATTAGATACCCAATCATGCCGGTGCCGAGTGCAACCCATGATGCGCCGACAAAAGCGGCTGATGTTTTCTGATTCATTGTGTTGTTTTCTGTTTGTAGTGTGTAACGCGGCTGTTGCTCATCGTGCCCGTAAACCGGGTCGGCTGGCAGCAGCGGTTACAAAAATAGCTTTGGGATGACGCTGTCGGTAGTGCCAGTTTCTAACGAGTTACTTTGAGGCTACAAATGGTGGTTTTCAGGCTTCCGTTGGTAACTTGATGATGACTTGTTTTTGGTCGCATAGCGACCTGATGTTTGTAGGAAATAGGCTATCTCGCTCTTATTTGGTCGCGTAGCAATCTAACAAACGGTTGAACTAAGTCAACCCATTTAGAATCCCCGTTTGCGCCAGCAAAACCAGACCGGTTTGCTCGGCCGCCAGGCCCGGTTCTATCTGGTGGCGGCACACTAGTTTTCCGTCGATGATCTCCGTTCTGAAGCAGTTTAATTGCACGGTGTCGTTCGTTCGATACGTCGCACTGATTTCCGGGAGGTGTGACGAGACCAGGAACAAACTGCCGCGCTGCCGGATGAACGCATCGATCACCTGCCGCGAACACGCCAGCGCATCTTTCGGGTTCGTTCCCCGAAACAGCTCATCAGCGATGACGAAAACCGTCTGGTGATCAGCTATCGCATCGGCTACGGCTTTGATGCCCATCAGTTCACTGTAAAAATGACTATGCCCCAGTTCCAGGTTATCGCTGAGGTGAATGCTGGTGAATAAACCGTCGAAAAAACTGATTCGCAACGATTGGGCCGGTACCGCCAGACCGACATGAGCCAGATAAACGACAATTCCGCATGCTTTCAGAAAGGTGGTTTTTCCACTCATATTTCCCCCCGTCACCAAAGACAGGCAGCCGGGAGCCGACAGGCAAAAGTCGTTGACGATGGCAGTAGATGCATCGAGCAGGGGATGTGCCAGTCCGGTAACCTGAAAGATCGCTCGTTCAGCATCGATAAACTGAGGGTAAACCCAGCCTGCGGTTTGTGTAAAATGGGCGAGGGTACAATAAGCATCCAATTGATACAAAGCGTCGAACACAACCCGGACAGCGTCGTTCTTTTGGTGCCTGAGGATAAAGTCGGCTTGCAGAACCGCCACCGGATGATTCGAATTACGAAGGGCCATTTGGATGGCCGGATCGTCAAAAAAAGTATTCAGCGTATCTAAAATCGTGTGGAGAGGAGCCGGAAGCTGCTTTACCGTGCTAAGCCACCCGGTTTTTTCTTCGATAGCCCGCAAAACAAGCTGAATCGCAGCCGTTCCGCCCCGCAGCCGGTTGAAATCGTGCGGATGAAAGCGGGAAAACCACCAGGCTCGCTGTTGCCGTTTCAGCCAGCCCGTCGCCGAACTCCAGGCCAGGTTGCTGATGAGGTGGTTTTCGGCGGCCAGTATATACGCATGGGCGACGTCGATGGTAAGCGGCTTCAGATGCCGGACTACGAACTGGAAAAGAGCCTGTCGCTCCCTGACCTCGGGTAGCGTAACACAGGGCGAAGCCAGGAGGAGTTCGAGTGCATCCCGGCCCCCATACGTTCGTGTTTTTCCAAAAAAGCCCAGAATGCTTCTGTCACCCGGTTGTTGGGGCAGCAATTGCAGTTCGTGTAACGTACGGATAGACGGTTTTTTCATGGTTGGCGGGTGTGGCAGCAAACCTAACGAAACCA
Source organism: Larkinella sp. C7 (assembly GCF_006149005.1). Classification (GTDB taxonomy): domain Bacteria; phylum Bacteroidota; class Bacteroidia; order Cytophagales; family Spirosomataceae; genus Larkinella. Next base: position 24,283 of record NZ_VBSL01000029.1, read on the forward strand.
TTCGGCAGTCATTTGTTAAAAAATCACAAAACGGAATCCGCTAATTCGCGATGACCATCGTCAGCAACCAGACTGTTCTGCATCACTCGGTTATCCACGACAAGATCGTATCTTTCCACCCATTCGTTTACTTCGCCTTTCCTTTCCAGCCGAAAAGATGCCGACCACGCTCCAACCTTTGCAGGGACTTACAGACGACGCCATTGCCCAATCACGCGCTGAACAGGGGCGAAATGTCCTTACGACGGTCAACCGTTCGGGCTTGTTCGCAACGGTCCGGGAAGTTGCTACCGAACCCATGTTTATCCTGCTGGTTGTAGCCTGTACGATTTATTTTGGGATTGGTCGGCTGGAGGAAGGCATCACGCTGATCGTGGCCCTTTTTCTGGTGGCCGGTATTTCGGTCTATCAATCCGTTCGCAGCGACCAGGCGTTGGGGGCTTTGCGGGACTTGACCCAGCCCAAAGCGCAGGTTCGGCGCAATGGGATATTGACCACGATTCCGGTGGAAGACATCGTCGTGGGCGATGCGGTGCTGGTCGAAGAGGGCGAAAGCATCCCCGCCGACGGTCAAATTTACGAAACCAACGATTTTTCGGTGGACGAATCCATCCTGACCGGCGAATCGGTTGCCGTTGCCAAAATGCCCGGCGATCCGGTTTTTGCCGGTACCAACACGGCATCCGGCAGTGCGTGGCTAACCGTTACGGCGGTTGGCAGCCAAACCGAACTCGGACGCATCGGGCGAAGCATCGGCACCATTCTGACCGAAACAACGCCCCTACAACGGCAGATCAACCGGTTTGTCATCCGCATGGCCTGGATTGGCGGGGGAGCATTCGCCCTGGTGTGGGCCATCAATTTCGCCCGCTCCGGCGACTGGGTGACGGCTTTGTTGTTCAGCCTGACGCTGGCTATGTCGATTTTGCCCGAAGAAATTCCGGTAGCATTCAGCAGTTTCATGGCGCTGGGGGCTGCTCGGCTGAGTCGCATGGGCGTTTTGACCAAGCAACCGCAGACGGTCGAGAGCCTGGGTTCGGCCACCGTGATTTGCACCGATAAAACCGGCACCATTACGCAGGACGGCATGAGCGTCCGGCAATTGTACGATGGCGCAACGGATGTGCTGGTTTCGCTACCCGGCCCGTTGTCCGATTCGGCGGCACAGGTGCTGGAATACGCCCGCTGGGCGAGTGAAACGGAACCTTTCGATGCGATGGAAAAAGCCATTGTGGCGGCTTTTTTCGAATCCAATCCGGCTAAACCGGTGAATCTGTACCCGATGGTGCAGGAATATCCGCTGGCGGGGATGCCCCCCATGATGACCCACGTCCGGAAGGCCCCGACGGGCGAGTTGATGGTGGCGGGGAAAGGAGCCGTCGAACACATTCTGGCCGTTTGCCGACCCAACCCGGCGGTGGTTGATCGAATTCGTCAGCTAACCAAACAGTTGTCGGAAGGCGGTTTTCGGGTTCTGGGTGTGGCCAAAGGAATGTATGATATTCCCCATTTCCCGGCGGAACAGGATGATTTTACGTGGACCTTTCTGGGACTCGTTGCCCTTGAAAACCCGCCGAAGCCGAATGCCGCTGCGGTGATCCGGGCGTTTACCGAAGCCGGTATTGAGGTGAAGATGATCACCGGCGATTTTCCCGAAACCGCCCAGGCCATTGCCCGGCAGGTGAGTTTACCCGCGGCTGACACCTTCGTGACGGGCCAGCAGGTGATGGAAATGGACGATGCGACGCTCCGGCAGCAGGTAACCCAGACGGCGGTTTTTGCCCGGATGTTTCCCGAGGCCAAACTGCGGGTGGTGGAGGCTCTCAAGCAGAACGGCGAGGTGGTGGCCATGACCGGCGACGGCGTCAACGATGGCCCGGCGCTGAAAGCGGCTCACATTGGCGTGGCCATGGGAAAACGCGGAACCGAAGTGGCGCGTCAGGCGGCCTCGCTCGTGCTGGTCAACGACGACCTGAGCAGCATGGTTGATGCCATTGCGCAGGGGCGCCGGATTTACCAGAACCTTAAAAAAGCTATTGCCTACATTGTTTCCATTCACATCCCGATTATCCTGACCGTGGCGGTGCCGCTACTGGCGAACTGGAAATGGGAAAATCTGTTCAGCCCGGTTCATGTCATTTTTCTGGAACTGGTGATGGGACCGACCTGTTCCATTGCGTTTGAGAATGAACCCGCCGAAGCGGGGCAGATGCAACAGCCGCCCCGACCGCTCACCGACACTTTTCTGGCCGGGCCGGAACTGGGACGGAGCATTGCGCAGGGACTGGGGATTACGCTGGCCGTTTTGGGTATCTATTACGTCGCCATGCAGGCCGGGGGAAGCATGGAGTTGGTTCGAACGCTGGTTTTTTCGACCCTGGTGCTGAGCAACATCCTGTTGACGCTGGTAAACCGGTCGTTTACGCAGTCGGTGTTGCAGACCATTCGGCTGCCAAACCGCCTGTTGTGGCTCATGCTGGGTCTGACTTTTGCGCTCTTGCTTGTAACGTTGTTGGTTCCACCGGCTCAGGCGTTGTTCGGTTTCGTTCCCATTCCGGCATCGTCGTTCGGCTGGTGTGCGCTGGCTGCGCTGGTTGGCGTAGGCTGGATCGAGCTTTACAAAGCAGTTCGGTCCTGATTTCTTTGGTTTAGGGAAACACACAAAAACCGCTTTGTCGGTTAACTCAGCATCCGATAGACAACCAGAATGACACCGATGAGGTACAAGGTGGTAAATATCAGCTTATTGTAGCGGGCCAGCCACTCGGGCAGAAAGATGTCAAAATTGTCGTGTTCTGAATCGGAGTAGTTCCGGGCGAGGAGCGTTAACGGACAGCGGCCATTAAATCGCAGCAGGGTCAATCCTTCCAGAACAACCAGTCCAATGGCAATTCCCGTGTAAATGGTGATGTCGTCCGCCAATCCGCAATACAAGATGTAGCCAATAACGCTTACAAAAAAGAACCAGATGACGGTATGAATCAATTTCAGGACCACCAATTCATGGCCGTTGTTCGTGCGGTTTTCTCGTGAGTTCATCAGCCGCTAATGTATACACGAAAACCGGCCGCAGGAATTATCCAAATCAACGGTTCTACTGATCCTGCTCATGGCCGAACGGCCTGCCTGCCACTAGCTTTGGCAGAGCTTCCTAAATCCCCTGACCGGTGAACGAAAACCGCAAAAGCACGGTATGAAAACGACAACAGCACGCAATATTCTTCTGATTTTACTGGCGTTCCTGGGGTTGGGAGCCCTGGGAGGAGGGCTGACCTTCATGCTTTCGCCCGATGGTGCACTGATGGGCATGCCGGTGTCGGTGCTGGATCACTCGCCTTTTCGCAGTTTTCTGGTGCCGGGAATCATTTTATTCGTCGTTTTGGGGCTGGTTCCGGTTGGGTTGGTGTTTGCCTTGCTAAAAAAACCGACTTTCGACGGGGCCGAACGGCTTAATTTTTACCCGGATATGCATTGGTCGTGGACGTACAGCCTCTATGTCGCCTTTGCCCTCATTATCTGGATTCAGGTCCAGATGGTAATTTTTCAGGCCGTTCACTGGCTGCACACTTTCTACATGTTCTACGCGGTTGCGATTCTTTTTGTTGCGGTATTACCAGCCGTTCGAAATCGGTATAAGCAGGAAAGTGCCGCTGACACCGCCAAAACCGCCCGCATCAACGCGTAATGGCCGTTGCCGGAATCATTTCCGACTCTGTATTTTAGGCAAGCTGGTATTCGTAATACATAGTAACCGTCCGAAATCCGAATTTCTGATAAATCCGAAAACCGTCTTCCGAAGACTGCAGGAGTGCGGTTTTATACCCGGCCTGTTTCGCGTAATTTAAAGCCTGACGCATCAGTGCCGTTCCAATTCCCTGGCCCCGAAAAGCCTGGAGGGTGGCCAGGCTGTAAATGCCAACGGTTTGAGGATCAGATGGAAACAATTCGAGGACGGAAACCGGCTGGCCTTCCCAATCATACACCAGAAACACATTTTGTGGCGAATTCAGCAAAGCCGGGGCGACTCGCTGGTAATAGATTTCTACCTGTTGATCCGGCGGGGTCCAGTTCCGGGCGATTATGCTGGCAAAGTCTGCCAGTTCGTCCCGGGTTTTGACGACTCTGATTGCTGCGTGATTCGAATCACCGATTGGGCGGTACGCGTCCAGTGCCAGGATCATTCCGGGATCAGAACCCACGCAAACCGCCCCCAGTTCCTGCAAATACCCCCGTGTCGTTTCGGTGGCTGCGGTTTCGCTGAGCCAGAAACAGAAGGGTAGCCCGGCCTCTTTTGTGTAGGCAACCACGGTTTTCAGGGTATCAAAACTGGGCTGACTGGTGTTCTGAATGTGGACAATATTGAAGGTGTCGGACGGTAACTGCGCATTGACGACCGTGATTCCGTCGTTGGCCCAAACGTCCATGCCGGCGATTTGGACAGCCAGCGCCTGAATGTGCCGGTTGAAATTATCGTCCAGAAGCTGTTCCGGCGTACCCATAACGAATCAGCGAAACTGCATGTACACTACCGGCTTACCGGTGCCACGGGCTTGGCGGTTTTTTTCCGGTAATCACCCCGCGACAGGTATTTTTCGATCAGGCAGTACAGCAAAATGAAAAAATACCGGCTTCCCATTTCCTTGATTTTGAGCTTCGACTCGCCGTATTTCCGGTTCGTCCAGCTATTCGGCACCACGGCGTAGTTGTAGCCCCGTACCATCGCTTTCAGTGGCAGTTCAACGGTCAGGTTGAAGTGGGGAGACAGAAACGGTTTGAGTCCTTCCATCGTCTCGCGCTTGTAGAGTTTGAAGGCGTTGGTGGTGTCGTTGTAGCGAATGCCCATCATGATCCGAACGATAAAGTTGGCCGTCCGGTTAATGACTTTTTTCAATTCGGGATAATCGATCACTTTGCCGCCTTTGCTCCACCGGCTGCCAAAAACACAGTCGTAATCGCCTTCCAGCATTTTGTTGTAGAACTTCACCAGATCCTCCGGGTCGTCGGACATGTCGGCCATGAAAACCGCCACGCAGTCGCCCGTAAACCGTTCCAGACCGTAGCGAACGGCGTAGCCAAAACCGTTCGGCCCCGGATTCGTGTAATAGACCAGGGTCGGAATTTCGTGCGTTAATTGCTCCAGCACCTGCGCCGTCTGGTCCTTGGAATTGTCGTTGGTGACGCAGATTTCGTGCGGAATACCGTATTTGGCCAGCGTTTGGTACAACGATCGCAGCGTTTCAGGAATGGATTCCTGTTCGTTATAAGCTGGAATAACTACACTTAATTTCATGATCGATCCATTAAACGGTAAGGCATTAACCGGATGGCACTGTACACTTTCATGAGCGGTGCCGGCACAATGTAATTTTGTATGATATCCTTGGCAATCGACGATTTGGGCTTCCCCATGTACAGATACTTCAGGGCGATGCCCGCCCGGCGGAAGTAACTTTCACTATACTGGTTCGCATCCAGCATCAATTTATAATACCGGGCGATGTTTTTGCGCAGTACTTTGTCATACTTGTAATCCAGTTCGCGGTTGATGTTGGAATACATCAGAATCCGGTTGTTCAGAAACTTCCGGTCCTTTTCATTATCGGCGTAACTGGCACCGCCGAGGTTTTTCCGGTATACCGACATCACCTCATCGATGTATCCGATTGGACCGGCTTTGGCCAGCAGCACATTCCGCGGAATATCGCCACTCTGGGACTGGTAATACCAGGCCGGATACTCCGGAATGGCATTTTTCCGAAACATGATGCTGGAGGTGGCCATGAAAAAAATCTCATCTTCACCAATCAGATCATCCATCGTCACCACCGGTTTTTTGTCTTCAACCAGCAAAACCGAATCGTACTTTTCGTCCTCAAACACCACCCTGGCGTTGGTGAAGCAGCACGAATAGTCGGGGTGCTGGTCGAGCATGTCGGCCTGCTTTTGCAATTTATGCGGGCTGATCCAGTAGTCGTCCCCGTCCATTTGCGCAATGTATTCCCCCCGGGCCGCTTCAAATGTGCTCAGGGCATTGTGCATCCCGTTATTGCCCATGTTGGTCGGGTGCAGCAGCAACCGGATTTTGTCGGGATAGCGAGTCTGGTAGTCGGCCAGAATTTCGCGGGTGTTATCTTTCGATAGATCGTCGCCCACAATCACTTCAAAATCGAAGTTCGTCTGCTGGCTCAGAACGCTGTCTAACGTCTGACGAACAAATTTGGCGTGATTATAGGTAACGATACAGACGCTTACCTTCATCTTAATTGAAGATTTCATTCATCTGATTCACCGCCGGAAAATCGGGCGTAATCAGCTCGGCCTGGGGCTTGTAAATATACGCTAACGGATAGCCCCGGTCGATGAATGTACTTTCCAATAAGTTATTGTAACGAAGTTGAACGGACCAGCGAACCGATTCCGTCGAGTTGATTCCGGAACGGTGAACCAGAAACGCGGAGAAAAACAGCACATCGCCTACTTCAAACTCCAGCTGTTGCCAGTCGTCAGTCAGCAGTTCGTCGGGAATGGTACCGATGTAATCCACTGATGTTGAGTCGTATAAACCTGTCCGGTGGCTTTGCGGTAAAATCTGAAGCGCGCCCAGATCGGCTCCGGCCGGCACCAGCGGAAACCACACGACCACGCTGTCGAGCGATCCCTGACCCGTGCGCCAGTCCTGATGCGCTCCCAACCGCCAGTAGTCGTCGCGCTTGGCGAGGTGGCGGCTGTTGAACATCATGGCCGGCCGAACCCCAATCACGGGGTATTCCAGCCCAAGTTCTTTCAGGGTGTCCGTAATGCGGGCATCCGTACCCAGCCGGTGCAGCGAAACCATGTGCTGAACCTGTTTGCCGGTATTGGCAAAGGCCGTGAAATCGGCGGCAAAAAACCGGTACATGGCCTGTTCGAACGACGGCAGATCGTCGATGTCCACCGATTCGCCGAGGGTCCGTTTAATCTGATAGGCAAAAATCTGGCGGCCTTCCCGGTGGATGGCCGTAATTAAGTCCTTATCCAGAAAATTTTTCAGCAGAACGTACCCTTCCTGCTTGTATGAATCGCGGAGTGATGCCATGGCGGTATGAATGAGTTAAAATAGTACTAAACTAATGTAAACGATGTGGACGAATCTTGACAAAGGTACCTTACCTCACTGGTAATGTCAACTTAATCAGTGGCATTTTAGTAAACGAACCCTTCTTACGGAATGGCCTGCCGGTCAGTCGTTATGGAATAATTCCTTAATTCTCCTCTGCCTGAACGGCGTAGCCGAAGCCCGAAGCGCCAAAACCGTTGCCGTTGTAGAGCATCGTCCACTGGCCCTGGTGCTGGAAAAGGTGGCAATAATCCATCATGGACGAATCCCAGCCGTCTTCCGACCGCTCGATACCAGCCTGGTCGTCTTTCCGATCCCAGGTAATCCCGTCCTTCGACTCCGCATACCCGATGCGGTAACTCTTTTCCACGCTGGTCCGAAAGTCGGTGGCACTCCGGTAGGAATAATACATTTTGTACAAATCCCCGTCTTTAATCACCGCCGGGCGACCAATGGCGTCCGTAAATTCGTTGTAGCCGATGCAGGTGATGCCCGTGCGTTCCCAGGTAATCCCGTCTTTCGACTCGGCGTATTTCACGTTGTAAAATGGTTCCGGGTGGCCGTTGATGATTTCGATTTTGGTACACGACAGGTACCACATCCGCCAGCGTTCCGTTCCGTCGGCTTCGGTTTCGACCATTACACAGGGCTGCGCAATCCAGACCTGGTCGTAAATCGAACGGTCGAGCAACGGCCCGTCGTAGGCCCGCTCAAACGTAAGGCCACCGTCGCGGCTGATGGCCAGACCAATGCCGAGCCGGTACCAGGCGGTTTCGCTTTTATTCCAGCCGGTATAATACAGCCAGATTTCGTCACCCCGTTTGATAAACCACGAAGGCATCGCTCCGGTTTCGTCAAACATGCCAACGGCGCCTTTGCTCAGACACGGTTTGTCGTGAACATACAGCACTTTCGACAGATCGTTGGCGTCCAGTTCGACAAACGAGGTAGACGAGGAGCGGTTTTCGTCGCGGGTGGCAAAATACACCCGCAGCCGTTCGTCGCTGATCGGGTAAGCAAAGGGAACCTGCGCGTGGGTGCGGCTAAACGGAAGCTGTCCGTCGGTTTTGTAAATAAGTCCTTTTTTAATCCACATGGGTGTTGGTAGTTGAGATCGGTTGTTGGTAACGATCGGCGCGGACGTAAATGCGCGTCTTGTCAATATCGCCGGCCAGGCGGTAATGCGCGGCCACGAAATCCCGCAAGGCCGGGAACGATTCGTGACCCTGCGTCGCCCGGTCGTTCAGCCAGAGCGATTGCCCGACGGCATCGACAAAAACCGGCGGCATGGAACGACGCAGATCCGCGACGTAGCGTTTGCGGTAGATGTCGCGCATCGGATGGTCGAAAACGCAGCGGATGGTGTGGTTTTCGTTTACGCCCTGCGGCATTTGCGCTTCGACGTAATACTTGCACATCCAGCCCCAAACCGCCAGCTTTTCGCCGGGTTGGGCAAAATCCAGAATCTTCCGGGTAACCACCGACTGGGGCATTTTCCGGCTATTCTGCACGCAGGCATTGAACGGCGTGCGGTTTACAGCCCAGCTTACGTAGCGAACACCGTACGGAATCAAGGCTGCGGCCAGCACGACGGCGGCAATGCGGGGAGCGACCCACGGGCGGTTGCGCACGGAATGGCGGATTTCGCTCAGAAACCAGCCGTTCAGCAGACCGATGGGGCCGATCAGAAAGAGCAGATAATGGGTGTATTCCGATCCGGTTCGGGTGATGGCAATAAAGGTAAAACCGATCAGCAGGAGCAAAAAAGCCCAGATTTTCCAGTTGGTGATTAGTCGGAACTGGTTTCGGATCAGAAAAGCCAGAAATGTGATGCCCAAAAGCAGGGAAAGCCAGACAAACCAGTTGAATTCTTCGATTTTCCGAAAAAAAGCCGGTAAGCGGAGCAAATGCGCCCAGGCTTGTCCATCGCCACCGCCGTAATTGAAATTGGCGATGATGTAAAAGGTGATCATGTCGTCAAAAACGCCCGTCAGGGAGGTCAGCAGCACCACCACCAGCGGAAAGCTCATTCCACCCAATACAAGCCCGGCAAGTCGGGCGGTTTTTTGGCGAACCGTCAGATTTTTGCGGATGAACACGTCGATGGCAACGAACAGACCCACGCAGAACATCATCGGAACCGCCTGGAGTTTTCCGAACGGAACCATCCCGGCCACCAGTCCGACCAGAAAAATCCGGCTTTGCGACGGAATAGATTGCTGTTGCAGACCTGCGTACCAGTAATACAACAGGCCCAACAAAAAGATGGGCAGGTGTTCGCTGCTGTAATGCACCAGATCGGCGTTCTGGGTCATGGCCAGCAAAATCAGGGAGGGTAGCAAAGCCCAGCGGGCCACGTTTTCGCCAAACCAGCGTTCCAGCGTCCGAAACAGCAGCCAGAGGGTGGCCAGGATCAGCAGCAGGCCGGTGACGCGGGCGGCAATGTAGTCGAAGGTGAAGCCCAGCCAGCCGGGAATCAGCAGCAAATAACTATCCAGTGGCCCACCGGTTGTGCCGTCGACCGAGCGCCAGAAAACCGGGTCGACACTCAGCGTTAGTCCCTGGGCAATAATCTGACTTTCGTCGGGATTCAGTTCCTGGTTAAAAACCACCACCGGTAACCGCATGAACACTACGGAACCCAGCGCCAGCACCAAAAACAAAGTCCGGCTTTGCCAGACCGTATTCGGACGTAGCCAGGCCGGACCAATTGCCAGAGCGCCGGTCAGCCAGAGCAAACCGTAGCCAATTCCCAGAAATACGATGGGGTTTGAGTCAAAACTGAGCATACCTTCCGAACTAAAAAGGTCAGCCGCCCGCAGGTGGCTGACCTTTGCCTTGCTTTCAGAATACGTTAGATCTGAACCTGCAAACGCTTCACCATGCTGTCGTGCATTTGCACCAGCGTTTGACGCAGATCATAT
>NZ_VBSL01000290.1 GCF_006149005.1 Larkinella sp. C7
AAAGAGCATAACGCGGTAGAAGGTTTGCTAATTTCCATATCATTCCCAACCAAAAGAGTGTTAGGACACCTTTTGAATAATGGAAAACAAAGTCAGAAACAGCCAATAGCTGGGCGTGGAATGGGGAGCCTTCACGAATACTAGAATAGTAAATTCCTCCAAACTTTAGCCAAGCAGAAGCCATCCGGTGGTTATCATTGCCAAGTGCTATCGCAAATCGGATAAGGACAACAACAAGAGCAACTTGAAAAATGATTGTAAAAATGGTGTTAATAAGAAATACCCACCAGTAATCTGGACGGGTACTT
>NZ_VBSL01000291.1 GCF_006149005.1 Larkinella sp. C7
AAATCTTTTCTTAATTTATGTATTCAGGAAAAATTGAACATAAAAAACCTACCCGAAGGTAGGTTCGTATCTGTACTTATCATCATTGAAGTCATATCAATATTTGGAAAGGTAGTAAGCTTTAAATTTCATTCAAGATAGAAACTAGAAAATCTCCCGAACCACATGTGAAGTCATTACTATTGATAAGACTTTCAAATAACAAACTATTTCCTATCCCTGTGGTATGTTAGCAATTCCATCACTATATTACTTTTCTAATGTTTTCAAAAAATCAACTATTGTATGAATGTACTCCTTAGGTTTAT
>NZ_VBSL01000292.1 GCF_006149005.1 Larkinella sp. C7
GAATCAAACTGAAAATAAAAAGAGGGTGACTGACAAGGATTTGGAAGCTGTTCTGCCTACTTATCAAGCCTATCTTTTCCAGAATGTCTACACTCTCATGTATCGGCAATTTACTGGGCAGGAGAAACTCTTTCTTAAGGTCATGGCTCAGAACGATGTTCTGGAGGTGCCATCTGCTTACTTAGTTGAAGAGCTTGGTAAAACTAAGGCCTATGTTAATGTCTATCGTGATCGTTTACTGAAAAGTCAGGTCCTAACAAGTCCAGAGCGGGGTCAATTGACTTTTAGTTTACCCTACTTCAAAGAC
>NZ_VBSL01000293.1 GCF_006149005.1 Larkinella sp. C7
ATTGCATAAACATTTGGCGACCATCCATCTTAGCGCGTTGTTCGATGATAGCGATATCTTGGGTTGCTTCAGCGAAATCTGCCAAGACTTGGGCACCGATATCCTTGTGAGTAATCATCCGTCCACGGAAACGAATAGAAACCTTGACCTTATTGCCCTTTTGCAGGAACTTACGACCATTGCGGAGCTTGGTCTCAAAGTCACCTTTATCAATAACGGGACTGAGACGGATTTCCTTAACAGTAACAGTGCTTTGCTTCTTGCGCTGTTCCTTTTGTTTCTTTTGATACTCAAACTTGAACTTTCC
>NZ_VBSL01000294.1 GCF_006149005.1 Larkinella sp. C7
ATCTAGGTGTTCAACAATTGGAACCGGGCGATTTCATCTTGATGAATAGCGATGGTCTGACTAATATGATTTCTAATGACACCATTGTTAATGTCCTCTTGGCTGACGATGGCGGTGTTAAAGAAAAGGCAGAAGAATTAGTGGCCCAGGCCAACAAGGCAGGTGGTCTGGACAATATTACCGTGGGCTTGCTTCACGTAGAAGGTGAGGCTTTATTATGATTCAGATTGGCAAATTATTTGCTGGTCGCTATCGCATCCTCAAGTCCATCGGTCGAGGTGGGATGGCCGACGTTTACTTGGCTAAC
>NZ_VBSL01000295.1 GCF_006149005.1 Larkinella sp. C7
CAGCATTCAGCTCAACGAAGCTTGTTCGTCTGGCTGTGGCTCCTTCATCGAAACCTTTGCCAAGTCGCTCAAGTACGATGTCAGAGATTTTGCTCAAGTTGCCCTCCTAGCTAAGCATCCTGTTGATCTGGGCTCAAAATGTACCGTCTTTATGAACTCCAAAGTTAAACAGGTACAAAAGGAAGGAGCGACTGTTGCTGACATCTCGGCTGGCCTCTCCTATTCAGTTATCAAGAATGCCCTCTACAAGGTTATCAAGCTCAAAAGGCCTGAGGATTTGGGCCAAAAAATCGTTGTCCAAGGAGGA
>NZ_VBSL01000296.1 GCF_006149005.1 Larkinella sp. C7
AAAAATATCCAGTACCTCCTTTTGATCATCGCTACAAGCAGCTAATTCGTGAGAGAATGCAAATTAGGCAGGATTTTCTTCTTTCCTTTAACCAGAAATATCCTCACACAGCCCTCCCTGTTGAGGCCATTTCTAAGATGGAGGCCGTCCTCAAACATTTGGATTAAGCTATGTGGGGCAGATATAGAAGAGTGGCTTGTCCACTTTTTCTTTTCCTAAGATTTTATATAGTACCCAAGAAATAGCAAAAATAGTTCTTTCTTTTCATTGACTATCAGAATCCTGTCGGACAAAAATTGAAAGGGC
>NZ_VBSL01000297.1 GCF_006149005.1 Larkinella sp. C7
ACTTGTCCATTATAACATACTTTATTCAATCTTGCCTAGTCTGGTAGAGTGACATTTGGAGCATTTTTGCGAATCATCAGGAGACCATCACTGATTGGCAGGAGGCTGGCTGTCAAATCTGGATTATTCAAAGTAGCATCCATCAATCTCTGTAGACCACGGTAAATGGTCCGCTGACCTCGCTTGACTTCTAAAATAGGTTTGACCAAATCGCCTCCTTGGAAGACATCATCAATAACGATGACGCCACCAACTTGCAGGCGTTTCAAGACCTGGGGTAAGAAAACAATGTACTTGGACTTGGC
>NZ_VBSL01000298.1 GCF_006149005.1 Larkinella sp. C7
CACCTAGAAGGCAGGCACTGACGAGCACACATCTTTTATCTGTCATAGAGCTTTAGTTCCAATATCTTTGCGATAGAATAGACCTTGAGTAGCTTGCTCAGATAGTTTTTGGTAGATTTTTTCTTGGGCTTCTTTGACGCTATCGGCTGTGGTGACCAGCATATAGACCCGTCCGCCATTTGACAGCAGAGCTCTGCTATTTTCAGCGAACTTAGCACCGGCGTAGTAGGTGATGAGGTCGCCAGAAGTCTTTTCTGGCAGCTCCATGCCTTTTTCATAAGCTAGAGGGTAGCCCTCAGAGGCAA
>NZ_VBSL01000299.1 GCF_006149005.1 Larkinella sp. C7
AGTGGTCTGGTTGATCCTGGTCAAGCAGGGGCTCCTGTTCTGCCACCATTCCAATATGTTGCTGAAGTTTCTATCAAGGTTGCTGAAGCTGTTGCTAAGATGGCCCAAGAACAAGGCCTTGCTCAAGCCAAGGAAACTGACATGGCCAAGGCTGTTCGTGACCTCAAGTGGTATCCTCAATACTAATTGGAGGTTTCGACCGATCATGAAAAAACTCAATGAGATAAAAATTTCCGGTGTCAGCCTGCCCCTCTATGCGGGTCTAGTTGTCATCTTGGCCATTGCAATCGCTCTGGGTAAGCTGC
>NZ_VBSL01000003.1 GCF_006149005.1 Larkinella sp. C7
TGAAAAAGAGAAAATCGTCAAGTTCTATACGAACAACAAGATGAAGGTTTTCGAACAGTTCGGGCTTGAAAAACAGATCAAGTCGCTGTTCGGACGATCGGTCAGCCTGCCTGCGGGCGGTTACCTGATCATTGAGCACACGGAAGCGCTGCACGTGATCGACGTGAACAGCGGGAACAAATCGAATTCCGAGGAGGATCAGGAGGCCACGGCGGTCAGTGTCAACAAAGAAGCCGCAAAAGAAATTGCCCGCCAGCTCCGGCTGCGCGACATGGGTGGAATCATCGTTATCGATTTTATCGATATGAAGAAGCCCGACAACAAGAAAATGATTTTCGACGTGATGCGGGAGGAAATGAAAACCGATCGCTCCAAATTCACGATTCTGCCGCTGACGAAGTTCGGTCTGATGCAAATTACGCGGCAGCGTGTTCGTCCGGAAATCAACATCGTTACCAAAGAAGTTTGCCCGACCTGTGGTGGCACCGGAACGATTCAGGCCAGTATCCTGATTACAGACGCCATCGAACAGAACCTGGAATACATTCTGACCCGCCAGAACGAGCGTGGTGTCCAGATCATGATGCATCCGTACCTCTACGCCTATTATACCGCAGGCTGGTATTCCAAACAGATGCAATGGTTCATGAAACACAAAACGTGGGTTAAGTTGATCAAGGACAGTTCGTTTGGGATCAACGAATTCAAGTTTTATAACAAACAGGGCGAAGAGATTGAGGTGACAGCCGCCTGATTTTCGTACCATTTTCTTTATCATGCAAAAAGCCACCTTCGGGGTGGCTTTTTGCATGAAGAGAAATCTGGGTTATTTCAAAATCGGTTCGAGTGCTTCCCGGTTTTCGTCGAGCCACTGCGTGATGTCGGTGACAATTTCTTTGATGCCCAACTCGGGTTTCCAGCCAGTCAGTTTCGTTACTTTCGCATTGTCGGTGATGTACAACCGGATGTCGGCTGCCCGGTTTTCGTCGAGCCACTGCGTGATGTCGGTGACAATTTCTTTTGCATTCAGCGGCGGTTTCCAGCCAGTCAGTTTCGTTACTTTCGTATTGTCGGTGATGTACAACCGGATGTCGGCTGCCCGGTTTTCGGCCACGCTGCTGATGGGTATGGTCTTGCCGGTGACTTCCTGACAGATTTTGGTCAGTTCCTGCAAGGATGCACTGCTTTCGTTGCCCCCTCCGGCATTCAGAATTTCGCCGTTGACCTGGTCGATGTTGTGTAACTCCCAGTCGATCAGTCGGTACAGATCGGCGATGTGGAGCATGTCGCGGGTTTGTTTCCCGGTGCCGCCGTAACCAATATACGCCAGTTTTTGCTCAAAATAATGTTTGGCAATCCAGAGAACCATCACACCCTGGTCGACCTTGCCCATCTGCCACGGACCGGTGATGACCCCGCAGCGGTTGATGACGGTTTTCAGGCCGAAAAACTCCTGATACTCCTGAATAATCAGCTCCGAAGCCAGTTTCGTGGTGCCGTAGAGCGAGCGGGCGCCGTCGAGCGGAAAATTTTCGGCAATGCCTTTGGACGAAACACCCGGCACCGGTTGTTCGTCGGACAGTACAAATCGGGTATCGTGTTCATCGAAATTCAAGGTTTCGATGGTTTTGATGGGATACACCCGGCTGGTGGAAAGGAAAATGACGTTGGCTTTGGATTTCAGCGCAAAGTTGAGGCAGTTCACCGTACCAAACAGGTTGGTGTTGATGAGGTAGTCGGGCGTTCCGGTCAGACCGGCCAGCACCGATGGCTCGGCGGATGCCTCGATCAGCGTGTCGACGGGCGGAATGGGATCGAAATCTTCCTTGTTCCGGATGTCGCCGTGAACAAATTGAATACCGGCTTTGGTCAACCGGGCTACGTTCAGTTCGGAGCCTTTCCGTTTGAGGTTGTCAAGAACAAAAATTTCGTACTGTGGGTAGTCGGTTTTGAGAGACAAAGCCAGTGAAGAGCCAACAAAACCGGCTCCGCCAGTGATCAGTATTTTCATTTATGGGAGAAATTAGGTATCGATTCGTTTCAATTTGACATTCTCGACCGGACGGATTACCAGCGGCACTTTTTCGATTTTCACGGCACTGCTGTCGAGTCCGAACCAGCGGTCTTCGGGGGTGGTGAAGTTTTTAACGAAGAAATAAACATCCATCACAATCCGTTCGCGCAGCGGCAGGTCGTTTTCAAAGGAAAGAAATTTTTCCAGCACCACAAACCGGAAATCACCGATCACGTTCTGGCGGCTGAGGGATTCGTAGCGGCTGGTGATGTCCACTTCCTTGTTTTTCACCATGTCTTCGATAACCCGCCGGAAGAAGAGGTTGATCCGCTGCTCGATTCGGAAACCCAGCCGGAACGTAACCTTGTAAACATCATCGGGTGCGATGGTGTTCACCTTGTATTCCATCGTATACGGATCATCGGTGGTGTCGACGTGGATAAACCAGTAAATATCAGCCCGTTTGGGTCGTTTCTGAAAAATGGAGTAAATGACCTTGGACTCGATTTCGGCAGCCCGGGCTGCGTTGCTCATAAAAACCAGGTGCGTCGCGTATTTCGGAATACTGATGTCCCGGCTGAGTTCCTTGAACGGTTGAATATACTGGTCGATTTTAACGTATTCCGTCAAGCGTAGTTTGATCTTGTTGGCATTCAGCCAGATGATCATGATACCGGCCATGATGCCCGCAATCAACACCGACACCCACCCGCCGTGGGTGAATTTGGCCAGGTTGGCGATCAGGAAACTGGTCTCAACGATCAGGTAAAATACCAGGAAGAGCATAACAAACCACGCATTGTACTTGTGGGAGTACATGTAATAGCTAAACAGAATGGTCGTCATCAGCATGGTGAGCGTGATGGCCAGACCGTAGGCAGCCTCCATGCGGGACGATTCCTGAAAGTAGAGAACGACGCCGACGCAACCCGCGAAAAGCAGCCAGTTGATGCTGGGAACGTACAATTGTCCTTTTTTATTGGTCGGGTAACGGAGCCGGACCTTCGGCCAGAAATTCAGCCGGATGGCTTCACTGATGAGGGTAAAAGCGCCGGTAATCATGGCCTGGCTCGCAATGACGGTGGCCATGGTGGCAATGACAATACCGGCAAAAAGAAACCATTCGGGCATCAAACCGTAAAACGGGTTGCGCTCACCGAGGGGCTGACCGGCCAGACTTTCCACGAAGGCGCCTTGTCCAAAATAGTTGAGCAGGAGACAGGCCTTCACAAAAACCCAACTGATCCGAATGTTTCCCCGACCCGTGTGGCCCATGTCGGCGTAAAGCGCTTCAGCCCCGGTTGTCGATAGAAAAACCGCACCCAGTAGCCAGAAAGCACCGGGGTAATCAATCAAAAAGTGATAAACGTAATACGGATTGACGGACTGGAGAATGGATAAATCGTCGGCGATGGCCAGCACACCCAGGGTGCCGAGCATCGTAAACCACAACAACATGATCGGCCCGAAAGCCGTGCCGACAACGCTGGTACCAAACGTCTGAATCAGAAACAGAAACGCCAGAATTCCGAGCACGATCGGTACGGTCGGGATGTCCGGGTACAGAATGCGAAGCCCCTCGATGGCGGAGGATACCGAGATGGGAGGGGTGATGATGCTATCGGCTAACAAGGCACTGCCACCAATAATCGCCGGGATGGTCAGCCAGCGAGCATGTCGGCGGACGAGCGCATAGAGCGCAAACGTTCCTCCTTCACCCCGGTTATCGGCCCGCAGCACCAAAATAACGTACTTGATGGTGGTCTGCAGGGTAATGGTCCAGAAAATGCAGGAAAGGGCTCCCCTGACAATATCTTCCTGAATGGGTTGATCGGTGCCAACAACAGCACGGAGCACGTAGAGGGGCGAGGTGCCAATATCGCCGTAGATGATACCCAGTGCAACCAGCAGACCCGCTGCCGATACCTTATCCAGGTGCCTTTTATCGTCCATAGAGAATAAACGCCGGGCTAAACGAACCCGGCTGGTGAAATCCGGGTAAAGATAACGTTAAATCCCGGTTTTCTCCATTAAAGAGTGCCAACCAGCAAGACAACATTCAAAACAATAATCAGGCCGGCAACCGCCCAGCTCAGAATCGTCAGCCAGCGGGGATTGACGAACGCTCCCATTTTCAGTTTGTCACTGGTGAACAGAACCAGCGGCACAACGGCAAAACTGAGTTGGACCGAGAGGATTACCTGACTGAAAACCAGCAACTCCGAGGTGCCGCGTTCGCCATACAGGATGGTGACGATCAGGGCCGGGACAATGGCAATCAGGCGGGTGATGAGCCGGCGAAGCCACGGTTTAAGCCGGATGTTCAGAAACCCTTCCATCACGATCTGACCCGCCAGCGTGCCAGTGAGCGTCGAGTTTTGCCCCGACGCCAGCAGCGCAACGGCAAAGACAACGCTCGCCAGCGTGGCCCCTAAGAGCGGATCAAGCAGGCGGTGGGCATCGGTGATGTCGGCGACCTGGTGGTTGCCGGAGGTGTGAAAAGCCGCTGCCGACAGAATCAGAATGGCTGCGTTGATAAAAAAAGCCAGAAATAGCGATAGCGTGGAATCGATGGTGGCAAACTTGATGGCATTCCGGCGACCGCTGTCGGTGTGGGCAAAATCACGGGTTTGAACGATGCTCGAATGCAGGTATAAATTGTGGGGCATCACGGTGGCCCCCAGAATTCCGATGGCAATGTACAGCATGTCCGGATTGGTGATGACTTCTTTTTGTGGAATCAGTCCTCCCAATACGGCGGCTATTTCGGGCCGGGCCAGCAAAATTTCGTAGGCAAAACACAGCAGAATGACAAAAATCAGCGCACCGACGATGCTTTCCAGCCAGCGGAAGCCTTTATGTTGCAGATAGAGCAGCAGCAAAACATCCAGCGCCGTAATGCAAACGCCCACCGACAGCGGAATTCCGAACAGCAGGTTCAGGGCAATGGCCGACCCGATTACTTCCGCCAGATCGCAGGCCGCAATGGCAATTTCACACAGAAACCACAGAACCGCCGACACCGGACGGCTGTAGTGATCACGGCAGGCCTGGGCCAGGTCGCGGCCCGTTGCAATGCCCAGTTTCAACGACAGGTGTTGCAGCAGCATCGCAAAGAGGTTGGAAATCAGGATGACAGACAGCAGGGTGTAGCCGAAACGGGACCCCCCGGCGATGTCGGTGGCCCAGTTACCAGGGTCCATATAGCCGACGGCCACCATCAAACCCGGCCCCGAAAAGGCCAGTAAGCGTTTGTAAAAAGAACCCGTTTCCGAGACCGGTATGCTGGCGTGAACTTCAGGCAGTGATTTCGATTTATTTTCGGACTTCCATCCCTGGGCCATCTTTGAGGTAGATTCGTTGGTTACCATAGCGTTAGACTGCTACATGCATATTCTTCTATTTAACGCAACAAATATATCTAATGTTTCTAAATAAAAATTTAGACTCGTCTAAAAATTTTTTGAACGGTAATAAAAATCTAAATTTGTAGCCGGAAAATATCAGGTTGTGATTCCATCGGTCGTTTTCCGGTTTTAGTCGATTCTGGAGAGATTGGGTGGATGGCAAATCCGTCCTGTGCCTATGCATTCATTCACGGAAGAAAATTATTTAAAGACCATTTATTACCTGGCTGCCCGGCAGGAAGGGGAGGTTACGACCAATTCGCTGGCCGAAATGACGGCGACAAAGGCGGCTTCGGTATCGGATATGCTGCGGAAACTGGCGGAGAAGCAACTCATCCATTACCGAAAATACCAGGGCGTGCGGCTCACCGAAGAAGGCGAACGGCTGGCGTTGAAAGTAATTCGGCGGCACCGGATCTGGGAAGTGTTTCTGGCCGAAAAACTGGGTTTTGGCTGGGACGAAGTGCATGAAATGGCCGAAGAACTGGAACACATCCGCTCGGAAGATCTGGTGCAGAAACTGGATGCCTTTCTGGGCTATCCGCAATTCGACCCCCACGGCGACCCGATTCCCAGCCCGGCGGGGCAGATGCCGACTGTGGAATACACCAAATTATCGGAAGTGACCATTGGGGAAGAAGTTCAGGTCATGGGTGTACTCGAACATTCGCCGGAATTTTTGCAGCACCTCGATAAAACCGGGTTGAATCTGGGCTGCCGGGTGCTGGTGCAGGATGTCAACGCGTTTGATAAATCCGTTTCTGTACAGATTAACCACGAAAAAACGTTGTTTGTCAGTAATGAAGTAGCCCGGAATCTATTAGTCAATTAGACGACTGTCTGGCTGACTCTAACCCACTTGCATGAAACTCCTCGACTGGTATATTTTAAAACGGTTTTTGCTGACGTACTTCTTTGTCGTAATGGTCATCGTGCTGGTGGTCTGTGTGGTCGATTACACCGAGAAAGTGGACGATTTTTACAAGCACAAGGCCCCCGGTGACAAAATCATCTTCGATTATTACCTCAACTTCATTCCGTATTGGGCTAACTACATCAGTCCGCTGATGGTTTTCATTGCCACGGTTTTTATGACCTCCCGGCTGGCGGCCAAATCGGAGATCATCGCCATGCTGAGCAGCGGCATGAGCTTTGTCCGGCTGCTGGTTCCCTACGGCATCGGTGCCCTGATCCTGAGCATAGCGACCTATTTTCTGGTGGGCTGGGTGGTTCCGAAAGCCAACCAGACCCGGATTGCCTTTGAGCTGAAATACACCAAAGATCCGTACACCTATTCGGGCCGGAACATCCACATCAAGGTGGCTCCCAATGTGTATGCCTACCTGGAAAGCTATAATAACCAGAGCAATACGGGCTATAAATTCACGCTGGAACAGGTCCAGGGCAACAAACTTCTGCAAAAAATGGCGAGCGACCGCATCGAATGGAGCCCGGAAAAGAAAAAGTGGACGGTGTATGATTACAGCGTTCGGAAAATCGACGGTTTGCAGGAAAAACTCACCCACGGCACCAAAGTCGATACGCTGCTGAATCTGTATCCGTCGGATTTCGACAGCGATTTCAGTCTGTACGAAACCTTTACCTTTCCCGAACTCGACAATTACATCAGCCTGCTCAGCAGCCGGGGGGCCGACGGCGTTGAAACGTATTTGCTGGAGAAATATTCCCGGCAAACACGTCCCTTTGCCATCATCATTCTGGCAGCCATCGGCGTGATTATGTCGGCCCGGAAAAGTCGCCGGGGGGTGGGCTGGCAGGTGGCGCTGGGGTTTGTGCTGGCGTTTGTCTACCTGCTGTTTTTTATGCTGGCCAAAGGCATTGCCGAGTCGGGCAATCTCAATCCGATTGTGGCGGTTTGGTTGCCAAACATCATTTTTGCGGCCATTGGGGTGATTTTATACCATACGATTCCGCGATAACGTATGAATCGCCCCACCACCACCGATTACCTTCACCTGCATTTTTTAGTCCTGATCTGGGGTTTTACGGCCATTCTGGGCGTTCTGATTTCGGTGTCGGCCCTCACCCTCGTGGTGTATCGTACCCTGCTGGCGGCCATCGGACTGGGGGTTTTGCTCTTTGTGCAGAAAAAAATGGTGCCGGTTTCCGGGTCCGACCGCCTGAAACTCCTGGCCACGGGGCTGGTGATTGCGCTGCACTGGGCGTTGTTTTTTGAAGCCGCCCGAACGGCCAACGTTTCGGTTTGTCTGGCCGGCATGGCCACCGGTTCCTTGTGGACAAGTTTGCTGGAACCGCTTTTTTTTCGCCGACGCCTGCGGGCTGTGGAAGTGATCCTCGGCGTGGTCGTGATGGCGGGGTTGTATCTGATCTTTCGCTTCGAAATTGACCGGGCTGCCGGTCTGGTCATGGCGGTTTTTTCGGCTATGCTGGCGTCCATTTTCACCATCATCAACAGCCAGTTTACCCGGCGATATCCACCGATGGTCATCACCTTTTACGAAATGTCGGGTGCGTTTGGTAGTTCCCTGCTGTTTCTGGGGCTATATTTGGCATCGGGTTCGGAAAAACCGACGGCTTTGTGGCCGCAACCCGCCGATTGGCTCTGGATTTCGATCCTCGCATTTGTCTGCACCGTCTACGCCTATTCGGCTTCCGTGTGGCTCATGCGGAAATTTTCGGCCTTTGCGGTAAATCTGACCGTTAATCTGGAACCCGTCTACGGAATCATGCTGGCCTGGTTGTTTTTTGGTGACCGGGAGCGGATGACGACGGGTTTTTACGCCGGTACGCTGATTATTCTGCTGGCCGTGCTGGTGTATCCGGCTTTAAACCGGAGAATGGATAAAAACAAAAACTATTCTGTCCAATAACATCAGTTTACAAACGCCGGCTTCGGTTCTTGTAGCTAATACTAAAATCGATGAATATAATTATTTCGCCAAACAAATACATTTTTTTTCTTTTGACCGGGTGCCTGCTGCTGGTTTGTATTCCCCTGGTCTGGCTGGCATTTTACAACCATCCGTCAATTGTCGATGATTATTGTTTCGCGTATACCGTGATGCGATTTGGCGTATGGAAATCCCAGATGATGTATTACGATGGCTGGACAGGCCGGTATTTTCACAACTTTGTCGTCCACACCAGTCCCCTGATCTGGCGGTGGTTTGGTGCCTACACGGTTTTTCCCATCCTGTTGCTGCTGGCGCTCTGGACGGGTTTTTTCGCGCTGATCCGCCAACTGGGCCGGGCCGTTCTGACCACTTCCGAGCAAATTGCGATCGCGTCGGGCGTCTGTTTTTTATACCTTACGCACCTGCGTTCCATCGCCGAATTTTTCTACTGGTATACGGGTTTGGCGGGCTATTCCCTCGCCTGTGTGTTTCTGCTGTTTCTGATCGGTATTTTCATCGCCCACCACCGGCAGCAAACCGGCTGGAAAAGTCCGCTTCTGTGGCTGGAAGCCCTTTTAATTCTGGTCATTATCGGCTCCAGCGAAACCTGGATGGTGGTGATGCTGGCGTGCCTGGGATTTCTGGCTTTACTCAGTCTGATCGATCACCGAACCCTTCCGGTTTCCCTGCTGATCCTGCTCTTTTGGGCTGGTCTCTGTAGTTACATGGTGGTGCAGGCGCCGGGCAATGCCATTCGGATGGGAGGCAATCGCTTGAGCCAGGATGTGGTTTTTTCGGCGCTGGAAACCGCCCAGTTTGGGTGGATCTATTTCCGGGATCTGGTTTTCCAGTCGGCCATTCTACCGCTGTCGCTGCTTTTTTTACCCATCGCCTACCGGCTAACCGACAGCCGGAGTCCGGCACGGGCTTATTTCGCGATTTCCGGGTGGCTGGCGCTGGGTTTCTACCTGGGTCTGCTGTTTATTCTGACCTTCCTGCATTTCTGGGCCGTAGGTGTTCCGCCAGTGGCTCGTCTGCTGAATGTCGTCAATTTCGTGTGGGTCTTGGGCTGGTTCTATACGCTGACGGTTTTCGTCCGGATTTTCCGGAGAACCATCGGCCAGTGGTCATTGCTGTTGCGCTATCGGTGGCCGATGGTGCTGGTTGTCACGGTGGTGCTTGGATGGCAGGGGTACCGGAATGCCAATGTTCGTCTTATGTACGAAGACCTCCGCTCTGGACGGGCTCAGAAATACCATCGGGCGATGATGGGCCGCTATCAGTTGATGGGCACCACCAAAGGAGATACGGTTACCTTACCACCTTTACCCGTCCTGCCGGTTTCATTGGCTTTGGATGACCTGAGTTACCGATCTGCCCATATGTTTAACGATTGCTGGGCTGGCTATTTTTACCGCAAAGGGGCGAAGCTCCAAAAACTGCCGGTTCCGGCAGACGCTCCCAAACCCGTTCTGCCCCAGATTGCCCGCAAACCGTAAGACCCCTTCCTGAATCGTTTCAGAAGCCCGGTGGAAAGATTGGGTAGGATGGGGTGCGTTCCTTATCTTTACTTTCTTTACTTTTGTCAATTTCAGCGTATTAAAAAGGAATGTGCCCTTTTTAATACGTTTGCTGTGCCCGGCTGATGCTGGTGCGCGGGCTATTCGTTTTGACGACCGCGAATAGTTCGGCAATGGTGCTGAGGAGGGGTAAAGCGAACGGTAATCTATTAACTAACAAAATGTTGCGAGCTATTACACGTGTTTCGTGTGATTAATCTGTCACTAATGAATCCATTCATTACACCCAAGAAGTTCGTTTTCTTTCTGATTCTCGGCTGCCTGTCCCTGGTTGTCATTCCACTCATTGCCCTGTCTTTTTACAACCAACCCTCGCTGGTGGACGACTACTGTTTTGCCGATACGGCCCGGAAATTCGGGGTTTGGCAGGCGCAGAAGTTTTACTACGATGGCTGGACGGGGCGGTATTTTCACAACCTGATGGTGCACACCGGGCCGCTGGTTTGGGAGTGGTATGGGGCCTATGCCGTGTTTCCGATTCTGCTCCTGATCTTGCTGTGGCTGGGTTTTTATGCGGTTATCCATCAACTGGCCCGCCCGTTGCTGACGTTGACGGAGCAGATCGTCGCAGCCTCGGCAGGTTGTTTTCTGTTCATTTCCCAGCTCGTATCGATCCCGGAATTTTTTTACTGGTATCCCGGCCTGGCCTGTTATTCCGTCGCCTGTGTCGGGTTCCTGTTCTTAATAGCGGTTTTGATTGCCCACGACCGGATTCAATTCCGCATGAACGGCCGCTTTCTATTTCTGGAAGCGTTGCTGGTCGCGGTGATCATCGGATCCAGCGAAACCAGCATGATTATGGCCATGGCGTTGCTGGGAACCGTTCTGATGGGCCTGCTGATTTATCGGAAAAAACTCCCGGTTTCCCAGCTCATTTTGTTTGGCATTGCCGCCATTTGCTGTTATTTCCTGATTCAGGCACCCGGCAATGCCGTACGGATGGGCGGCAATGAGCGCAGCCAGGATGTGCTGTTTTCCGTTACCGAGACGCTGAAATACTGCGTGCAGTATTTTCCGAAACAATTTACGAAAACGCCATTACTGCCCCTGTCGTTGCTTTTTCTGCCCGTTGCCTACCAGTTGACCGACACCCGGAATCCCACCCGTCGTTATTTTGAGGTGCATCCGGGCCTGGCCATTCTGCCGTATGTCGGGCTGTTGTTTATCCTGACGTTGCTGCATTTCTGGGCTGTTGGTGTCCAACCGGTGCCCCGTTTGCTCAACGCCGTGAACCTGATTCTGACGCTGGGGTGGTTTTATAACCTGACGATTTGGGTACGGGTTTTCCGGCAGAATGTCGGTGTTCTGTCGTTTCTGACCAGTTACCGCTGGACGGTCGTGGTGGTGGTGGCCATTTCGATGCTTTTTTTAACGTATCAGAATGTTAATTTTCGGCTGACTGTCAGTGACTTGCGCTCAGGCCGGGCCAAGCAGTACCACGATGCTGTGGAGCAGCGGTATGCGCTGATGGCGCGCAGCAAGAGCGATACCGTTCAGTTGAGTCCGTTGCCGGTTAGCCCGGTTTCGCTGGTGCTGGGTGATTTCAGTTCCGACCCCTACCATCTGTGGAACCGCTGCTGGGCGGGGTATTACCACAAAAAAGGGGTGAAACTGGGGCCAGCAACCATTGAATAAGAGTGTAAAGCCCGGGCTATCACAAGTCTGGGATATGTTCTATTTTTGTGGCACCGTTCTTTATATAAATCGATCGTACGTTGACCGACATACCCACTGCCCCCACCGACAGAGTATATATTGTTATTCCTTTGTTTAACGACTGGGAAGCGTTAAGCCTGCTCCTGGAGAAAATGACGAAAACCGTCGCCCCCGCTCTCCGGAAACGGTTTCATTTTCTGATTGTGGACGATTGTTCCGTTACCAACTACGCATCGTTGCCGACCGATACGGGCTACAGCCTGTCGATCATGCGGCTCTGGCGGAATGTGGGTCACCAGAAAGCAATTGCGCTCGGTCTTTCGTACCTGGCCGATCAGCCGGAAACCCATACCACCATCGTGATGGATTCAGACGGGGAGGATCAACCCGAAGACATTGCCCGGCTGCTGGAGGCTTCAGTCCAAAAACCCGGACAGATCATTTTCGCCCATCGCACCAAACGCCGGGAAAGCCGTCTGTTCCGAACCTTTTATTTAATTTATAAATCCGTATTCAAGCTGCTGACGGGGAAAGCCATTACCTTTGGTAATTTCAGTGTGATTCCGCCCAACCTGCTGCGAAAACTGGCGCACGTTTCCGACATCTGGAACAACTACCCCGGTGGTGTAATTCGCTCGCGATTGCCCTACCAGTCGGTTCCGGCCGAACGGGGGGCGCGGCTGGCCGGCACGTCGAAGATGAATTTTGTATCGCTGATTCTACACGGTCTGAGTGCCATTTCGGTGCTGATGGAAGCCACAGCCGTGCGAATTCTGCTCTTCTGCGTCATCACGGCGGCAGTTTCAACGGTGGTCATCACGGTGGTTATCCTGTTGCGGGTGACGGATCAGTTGATCATCTCGCAGGGGGCCATTTACATTGTTTTTTCGTTGTTCATTGTTATTCTACAGGCTTTCCTGATCTCCCTGTTGCTGGTGTTTATCGTGCTGACCTACCGAACGCAGTCGCACTTCATTCCGGCCAAACAATACGGGGATTTTGTAGAGCAAATCGAAAAGGTCTATTGACCTGAAAAACCGCATTTTACAGGCCTGATGCCACTCCGGGGAAGTATGTATAGACGTTGAATGCCAACCGTTGCCGTATCAGGCCGCCCGCTCGCTATGATTCAGATTTCAGAACCGCTTCGGAAAATTTCTCCGTTCCTGGTCGCTTTCCCGATTGCCAGTTTTCTCGCATTGGTGCTCCTCTTTACCGACAACGTTCCCTGGATGGACGACCTCGAATCGTTCGTGGGGTTTCTGGTCAATTATACCGAAGCCGATTCTTTCTCCGAAAAATTCCACTGGTTGCTGGCTCCGAACAACGAACACCGCATCCTGTTTGCCAAACTAACCACGCTGGTCTTCTACAACCTGACCGGCACGCTCAACTTCCGGTGGCTGATTCTGCTGGCTTTTGGCTGTTTGCTGGCCATTCTACTGGTTTTTTACCGGGTTTTCCGGACGCTGCGGTTGCCCCTGCTGGCGTTTCTGCCGATCGCGCTGGTGCTGCTGCAACCCCAACACCGCCTGACCAGTTTCTGGGCCATCACGGCTTTGCAGCACCTGGCCGTGGGCATGATGATTCTCTGGGCCTTGTACTGGCTCGCTTTTCCCGGTCGGTCCGCCACGGTTTCGATCCGGTTTGCCGGGGCTCTTTTTTTACAGATTCTGGCTTCGTTTTCCATGAGCAACGGCCTGTTCGGCTGGGTGGCCGGAGCGGGTGTTTTGCTGGTGCAATGGCGTCTGGAAGGGCGTCACTACCTGGTGCGGCTGGCGATTTGGATCGCGATTGCGGTGGTGGTCATCATCCTGTATTTCCACGATTTTGCCAGTTTGCAGGGGAATGAAAGCAGTCTGTCGTTTTTCCTGCAACATCCCCACCTTGTCTTCTTCGGGTTTTTTACGTTCCTGGGCGGTTTGTTCGACTTTTTCCCGCGAACCGATATTTTGATCCGCAGCCTGCTGCCCACGCTGGGCGGTATGCTGCTCATTGGCCTCCTTTTCCGGCTGTTCAAAACGACGCTCCTTCCCAGCCTCTGGCAACCCAACCAAAAACCGGCCGATGCCGAGCTCAATCACCGGCGGTATTTTTTCGTGGGCGTATACGGTTTTTTGCTGGTCAATGCGGTGGTGGTTGCGATTTTGAGACCCCGGTTTGGCTACAGTGTCATGCTCGTGAGCAATTATATGCTGTACCCGGCCCTGTTTGTGAGCATCCTCTACCTGAACCGGTTGAGTGAACTTCGGAACCCGGAGCACCGGAAGCGATGGATGGTGGGTGGTCTGGTTCTGGGGTGGGTAGTCTGGGGCGTGATGTACTTCAACCATCTGCCGTTTCTGGGTGCCCAAACGCTGATGCGGCAGACGTCGGCCTTCAACCAGAAACACAATGATCTCGGTTTCGGGGCTATGATAGGTTCGCCCTATGCGGCTGCCAGTGAAAAATGGATGCACACCGCCGTTGAAAAAGGATTTTATACCTATCCCGAAAACACGTTCTACGCGCCGTATGAAGCGACGCTGCTGAAACCGGCACCTCCCGCCGACTCCGCCCTGCACCTGCTGGCGGAAGAATCGGCGGGTGAGATTCGGGTGGTTACCCAGAACTGGCCGCTGCCTGCGGGGATCAGCGAGGCCTGTATCGTGGTCAAATCCGATCGCCATACTTATCTTTTTCCGGCCGAAAACCTGTTTTTCCCCCTGCAATATTACCTGCGACGCCGAATGCCCAATGTCAGTGCGCAGGTGTTTAAAACATTCCTGCATCCGGGTTCCTATCAGCTTGGCATTCTGATTGTTTCGGGTGCGGGGGCCGACATCCGTTTTTCGAATCAATTCATAAACGTTCGGTAAGTACTGACAATAATGTAATTTTGTGCGTTCCAATTAACTGCTATACACTTTGTCTGATCCACAGATTTCCATAGTCGCTCCACTCTACAACGAACGGGAATCGTTTCCACACCTCGTTACCCGGCTAAATGCCTTGATGGATCGTTCGCCACTGGCCATCGAAGTCGTCCTGATTGACGACGGCAGCCGCGACAATACGGCCGTGTTGATGCAGCAACTGGCCCTGACCGACGACCGGTATCATTGCGTTTTTCTGGCCCGCAACTATGGCCACCAGATTGCGCTGACGGCCGGAATGGCAGCCGCCAAAGGCTCCGAAGCCCTGTTCATCATCGACGGCGACCTCCAGGACCCGCCTGAGTTGCTGGACGAATTCTACGCCAAATTTCAGGAAGGCTACGATGTCGTTTATGCCGTTCGGAAGAAACGGAAAGAGGGCGCTTTCAAGAAAACCGCCTATTTTCTGTTTTACCGGTTTATGAAATCCATTTCCTACGTGGACATTCCGCTCGATAGTGGCGACTTCTCGCTCATTAGCCGCCGGGTTGCCAACGTCCTGAATCAGATGCCCGAAGAAAGCCGCTTCATCCGCGGGATGCGCAGTTGGATCGGCTTCAAACAAATCGGCGTCGAATACGAGCGCGATGCCCGGGTGGCCGGTGATGCGAAGTACACGTTCAAAATGCTCCGGAAACTGGCTTACAACGGTATTTTTAACTTCAGTGAGTTCCCGATCAAGTTCCTGACCAATCTGGGCATGTTCTCCATCGGGATTGCTTTTTTGTATTTTATTCAGACTCTCATCAAGAAATATTTTTTCGGAGGGGTGCCGGAAGGCTTTACGGCGTTGCTGTTTACCATCATCCTCTTCGGGGGAATTCAGCTCATCGGGATGGGACTGATCGGCGAGTACGTGCTGCGGATTTTCTTCCAAAGCAAAGGCCGCCCGCTGTACATCGTCCGGGAAACCATCCGGAAAAAAGAACGCCAGAACTAGTTCAGAATGAAGAGTTCAGAGTGATGAGTTAAGAATTAAATGCGTCCGCCAATTCTTAACTCATCACTCTGAACTCTTAACTAATCAGTAGGAATGCTATTTAATTCGCTCCAGTTTTTATTGTTTTTTATCGTCGTAACCCTGGCGTATTACAGTCTGCCGTGGCGCGGGCGGTGGGTGTTGCTGTTGTTGGCCAGTTGTTACTTTTACATGGTCTTCAAGCCGGCTTACATCCTGATCCTGTTTCTGACCATTGTAATCGACTATTACGCCGGGATCTGGCTGGAGCGCACCAAACCCGGTTCGGGCCGAAAATGGCTGCTGATCGTCAGCCTGATTTCGAACATCGGCATTCTGGCGTTCTTCAAGTATTTTGGATTTTTCACCGACAGCCTCGTCTGGCTGCTCGAACAGGCGAAGTTCGACGGCCCGGCCCAGCTTGTCAACCAGAAAGCCATCGGTCTGCTCAACAAAGTGCTGACGCTGTTTGGCCAGCCCAACACCACCTCGTTTAGCATTGTCGATTCGATACTGCCCATTGGTCTGTCGTTTCACACCTTTCAGGCGATGAGCTACACGATTGAGGTCTATCGCGGCAATCAGAAAGCCGAGCGTCATTTCGGGATTTACGCGCTCTATGTGATGTTTTATCCGCAACTGGTAGCCGGTCCCATCGAGCGTCCGCAGAACGTTTTACACCAGTTTCATACCCATTTTCATTTCAGTTTCGAGAATCTGAAAGCCGGGTTGATGCAAATGGCCTTCGGTTTTTTCAAAAAAGTGGTCATTGCCGACCGCATGGCGGAGATTGTCAGCCATGCCTACAATCTCCCCACGGAACAAAACGGCCTGACGCTGCTGGTGGGAACGCTGGCTTTCACGATCCAGATTTACTGCGATTTTTCGGGCTATTCCGACATTGCCATCGGGGCCGCCCGGACGATGGGGTTTACGCTGATGGACAACTTCAAGGCACCGTATTTCTCGCGTTCCATCACCGAATTCTGGCGACGCTGGCACATTTCGCTTTCCACCTGGTTCCGCGATTACCTCTACATTCCGCTGGGCGGAAACCGGGTCAGTCCATCAAGGCGGTATTTGAACGTGTTTATCGTCTTCTTAGTCAGTGGATTATGGCATGGTGCGAGCTGGAACTACGTCATTTGGGGCGGTTTGCACGGTGCCTACCAACTCATGGCGGGCTGGCGCGACAAGGCATTTAATCAGTTCGGCATCAAACTGCCGGAAGAGAATAAGGCTTATCAACTGCTGCAAACCGTGCTAACCTTCATGCTGGTGATGCTGACGTGGGTGTTTTTCCGGAATCACAAAGCGCCGGTCGGCAACGCCTTTCACATTCTCGGCAAAATCGTCTTTTCTCCCTTCGACGGGCCCCTCAGCACACCTTTCAATTCGACCGAATTGTGGTTTTGCGTGTTGCTGGTGGCGGTTTTATTCGTAAAAGAGAAGTTGTACCTGACGATTCCAACGCGCAATACCACTCTATTTTTCGTGCTGTTTCCGCTGATCTGCTTTCTGTCGTACCTCTTCGGCGTCTTTACCTCGAATCAGTTTATCTATTTTCAGTTTTAAATCGTTCATCGGTTTAGCCTCAGGCCCGTTCGGCAATTAGATTATAAAGCAGGCGGGTTGGTGAGTATTTATGGAAAGACCAGCTTGGTCGAGCCGTTTCTTTCCCCGCTAGGGGGCTGCACAGCATGGCGTCGGTAGACAAAAGAGGAACGGTTTTCCCTGCGTGCCGTGAGGTACGCAACTATCTACAAAAATCCGACGGTCGCGTGCCTCACGGCACGCGGGAAGAACGGAGCATCCTTTTCTACCGACGCTGCGCTGTTGAATCCCCGCAGGATTGGATGGGTGGTTGGGTTGTCCTTTTTCTACCGAAGCTGCGCTGTTGAATTCCTGCGGGATAGAGGGATGGGTTGGCTGGTCAAGAGAATCGATTTGGGAATGGACATTCCATAATTCACGCCTTATCAAGTAAAAACCGTTCCTTTTTAGCTTCTATACGCAGCGCGAATCCGATCTAAAACACTCGTGCGATCTCGCTTTTTAAAATGAATAAAAGAGCTTTTGAAGGCATTACGACGCGGTTTATTCTACCAATTCTTCTGATCTGGGTTGCGGCCGGAACCCGGTTACTGGCTCAGGAACCCCGTTTTGAGTCCGAAATTAAAGCCTACGAAGCGAAGGCGGTCGATGATCCGCCAGTTCCGGGTTCGACGTTCTTCGTCGGCAGTTCGACCTGGCGGCTTTGGGGGTCAGCGCTGGAAGAAGATTTCAGCCTGTTTA
This sequence comes from Larkinella sp. C7, assembly GCF_006149005.1. Classification (GTDB taxonomy): domain Bacteria; phylum Bacteroidota; class Bacteroidia; order Cytophagales; family Spirosomataceae; genus Larkinella. The sequence continues at coordinate 17,702 of NZ_VBSL01000003.1, forward strand.
GTCCCGTCAACCGGGGTTTTGGCGGAGCCACCATTCCCGATGTGGTGCGCGTCATGGACCGGATTATTTTGCCACACCGCCCCGCCCGCATTGTTTTTTCCTGCGGGGGGAATGATCTGGCGGGTGGTGATGACCCCGAAACCGTTGTCAAAAATTTCAAAACGTTTCTGGCCCGACTTTGGCAATCGAACCCGTTGACGGAAGTGTATTTCGTGTCGAACCGGCATTCGCCGGCCCGGCAAAAATTTAGAAAGCAGGGCGATCGGTTTAATCAGGAAATCAAAAAGCTGGCGGGAAAGCTGGACGGGTTATACTATATTGACGTTGTTCCGCTGACAGATGGCAAGGACGGTAAAGGCCGCAGTGAGTTGTTTCTGGCCGATGGTCTGCACCTCAACCGGGAAGGTCAGCAGCTCTGGATACCGGTCATTACGACCGCGCTGAAAGAACGGGATCGGTTGCGAATGAAGCTAAAGCCCGCCGATCTGTTCCCGAAACGGGTTGCTGCCGGGATTTTTTCGAAGTCGGATCAGACCAGCTTTCCAGAACAGAAACTGAACATTGTTTTCATCGGCAACAGCATTACGGCCGGCGCCGGCTTGAAAGACCGCCAGACGGAGGCACCACCGGTTTTGGCAACAGCGTATTTGAAACAGCAGGCTGGCATCCAGGAGGTTACGTTTTCCAATCAGGGTGTGGGCGGTTTTACCACCGTCGATTTTCTGCCCGCAACCCACAAATCGTTTCCCAAAGTGGCGCAGGCTGCGGAAACCTTCCGGAAAGAAACCGGTCAGCTCGTGTTTTCCATTGTTCTCGGCACGAATGACAGCGCCATGCAGGGACCCAACGGCGCTCCGGTTTCGCCGGAATCCTACCGCGCCAATCTGAAAACCATCGCCGACACCTTACTGAAAGCCAATCCGGGTTGCAAGCTGGTGATTCACCACCCGATTTGGTACAGCCCGACCACCTACAACCGTTCGAAATACCTTCAGGAAGGACTGGATCGGCTACAAACGTACTTCCCCGAAATCGATGGACTCGTCGCTGATTATGTCAAAACCCATCCAGGACAGGTCCGTGTGGGCGATACGCAGGGGTTCAATTATTTCAAAACCCATTACCTGACCGATTTTCAACACGAAAATGGCCAGCAGGGGACGTTTTTTCTGCACCCAAACGCCAAAGGAGCCGCTACGCTGGGGCTTTTCTGGGGGGAAGCCATTCGCAAAGCCGTGTTGGAATAACCGGTCAAGAAGTTGTTTGAATGAAGGCCGGAGGCCTGTCCTGTCAATAGGCAATAGCTACCACGAGTTGATGTTTGCTATTGCCTATTGACAGACCGCCCTTCCAGGGCTCTCCCCGGTTAATTCAAACAGTTTGTAAGGCTTTTTTAAAAAAGAATGATGAATGCTAAATGTAAAAGTGCTGAATTGGAAAATACTTTTACATTTAGCATTCATCATTCTACATTTAGTGTTCTCCTTCCGCTCAGGAGTCCAACCTGGTGTTTAGGTTTTGACAATAGATCCTTTTTTCCATGAATCCAACCGGAAACCAACCGTCAAGAAGAGCCTTTTTAAAGGGTGCCACCGGAATGCTGGCCGGAATAACCGCAGCGAGTGCGCTGGCTAAAGCCGGAATGGGGGAAGAAACCAGGGCTGGTTTGTCCCTGCCTTTGGGCGTTTGTGCCGGTTATGAAAAGGTCGGGTTATTAAAAACGCTGGGCTTTTCCTTCATCGAGGAGAGTGTCGGCCGGTTTTTGATTCCCGACGCGGGAGATTCGCAATACGAGAAAAACCGGGTGACGCTGAAGACGGAAGGCCTGCCCGTTCGATCGTACATTTATTTTTTCCCGGGCACCCTGAAGTCGGTGGGCCCCACCCTCCACCACGAAGCTATTTTGCAGCGGGCCGATCTGGCACTGAAGCGGGCGAAAGAATGCGGTTCGAAGAATATCGTGTTTGGCAGTGGCGGTTCGCGGGCGATTCCCGATGGCTTTGACCGGGCGACCGCGAAAGCGCAGCACATCGAACTATGCAAAAAAATGGCTCCCCTGGCCGAAAAACATGGCGTTACGCTGGCAGTTGAGCCGCTGAATCGGGGCGAGACCAATTTTATCAACAGCCTGGCCGAAGGCGTGGAAATTATTCAGGCCGTTAACAACCCGTGGTTTAAGTTGCAGTGTGACATTTACCACATGCTGAAAGAAGACGAAAAACCGGAGGAAATCATCAAATACCGCCAATACATCACGCATTGCCACATCGCGGAAAAACAGAAGCGAACTGCGCCCGGTGTGATGGGCGATGATTTCAAGCCGTATTTTCGGGCTTTGAAACAAATCAAATACGAGGGCGGCCTGTCGCTGGAATGCAACTGGACCGATTTTGACAACGAAGTCGCCCTCGGTTTGGCGACCGTAAAGAAACAACTGGCTGAGGTGTAAAACCGTCCGGTTTTACACCTCAGCCAGTTCTCGTCATGAAAATAAGCTAATGACCGAAGCCTGGATCTCAACCGTCGCACAAATGCTCACTCCAATCGGCACGTTCAGTGAGGAGCAGGTTCGGCTGGTTGCCCATCGCGTGCGTCGCCGGTCTGTAGAAAAAGATACCATTCTGCTGGCGGCAGGAGCCATTTGCCAGACGGTTTATTGCAGCCTCGAAGGCGCTTTCTACCAGGTCAGTTACAACGACGGGCAGGAGCCGGTCATCATCGATCTGCACCTCCCCGGGCAGTGGTTTTTCAATCACCAGAGTTTTGTCACCCAGAAGCCCTCGGTCTACACCATTCAGGCGTATTCAAACGGCGTTGTGCTCGAACTGACGATTCAGGTGATTCACGAACTGATTGCGATTTCTCCGGTATTCCTGCAACTGGGCAGCCTGCTCAACCAGGCCACGGATCGGATTCGCTTTTTCGACCAAAATCTGACACCCGCTCAGAAATACCAATATGTGCTTGATTACCAGCCTCAATTGCTGCATCTGTTTCCCCTGAAAATGATTGCGGCTTACTTGAAAATAACGCCCGAAACGCTGAGTCGGGTCAGGGAGCGTCTGGCGCGGGGCCTTTCTTGATTTGAATCAAGTGCCAAATCAAACCCGGTTTCTTATGTTTACCGAACAGTACGCTGAAGGACGACTAACGATACCTGGTTTTGCCCGGCAGCACCAATTTACCTCATCGATACCTTAGCAACCCTATGCTGACGGCCATACATCCCAAATTGCCGATGCGAAACAAGCGCGTCACCAAAGACTTTTACGTGAACCAGTTGGGTTTTCAGGAAGTCGGGCAGACCGATTTTGCGGACTACCTGATGGTGCAGAAAGACGCGATCGAGATTCATTTTTTTGCATTCAGCGGCCTTGATCCCGCCGAAAACTACGGACAGGTTTATATCAGGACGGATGCCATTGATCATGTATACCAGTCGCTGCTGGATCATAACGTGAGCATCCATCCGGCAGGGCCTTTACAGGAAAAGCCCTGGGGACAAAAGGAATTTTCGGTTTTAGACCCCGACAATAACCTCCTTACCTTCGGGCAGCGTGTTAACGTAAACCCAACAAAGTAACCTTCCACCATGAATCATCGCTTCTTTGTCGTATCGGGTTATTGCCTGCTGGTCGGTACGCTGCTGTTGGTGGGTACGATGGTGCTGCACCCGGCGGGCGGCTCACCGGATCATATCCGGCGCATCACTCCTCTGCTGATGGGGTCACACGCCCTGGCGATCGGCAGTTTGCCTTTGCTGGGTTTCGGCTGCTACGGACTCGCCATTCGTCTGGCAAGCCCAAGCCGGTTAGCCACGCTGGCCTTGATCACGCTCTTTTTCGGGCTGTTGGCCGGTCTCATCGCTGCCACCATCAATGGCCTTACGCTACCCCTGTTCGTGGCTAACCAGCCTGATACGATTGCAGAACAATCGCAGGTGAAGCTGATCATCCGCTACGGTTTTCTGATCAATAAGCCCATGAGCTATATCCTGATGACTTGCGTGACGGTTTCCGTTGGAATTTGGTCGGCACTGTTGCTGCGTCGAAACGACCTGCCCAGGTGGTTAGGCTACGGAGGGGTCGGATTGGTTGGATTGGGACTACTGGGGGTCGTGCTTGGCTACGATTTTCACGGGGTAGGCGGTTTTCGCCTGTTCGTGTTCGCGCTTGCGGGCTGGTTGGCAGGGGGTGGGGTGCTGCTGATCCGGACCCGGCCCGCCGACCCGGCCACACCCGCCATCGTTCAATAGGGAGTTGTGAAATAAGGAAACAAAAACTAAACCTGAAATTGCGGTTATGAAATTTACCAGACTCGTGCCGAATGTATATTACACCGACATAACAGATGCTTTAAAGTTATTTGTCGATTGTCTTGAATTCACGATTGAGCACAATGAACTGGGGGCCAAGCAACCCTTTTGCGTCATTGAAAAAGACGGTTTGCGCATCAACCTTTTTCAAAATGCGGAGCTCGCTCAGGAACATAACCCCGAATTCAGACTGGTAACCGATGAGATCGAAGCGGTTTACCAACAAATCGCATCCACCCATCCTGAGTTCCTGCATCCCAATCTCAATAAAATCACCCTACGACCCTGGGGAGCAAAGGAGTTCGCTTTAACCGATACGCAACTCGGTATCGTTATTCAACAATGGTAGGAAGTGACCAGCAGAGATTCTCAATACGACCGGTTTTAGCGGGTATCGAATGCCTGGCTTCTGGCACCATGAACACATAGCTTTGAGGACGGTGATATTAACGGAATTACTACCGCTTCTGGCGGAGATTTTTAATACTTCCGTCTATCCTCCCGGGGAACAAGGCGGTCTATTCCACGGTTCCAGCTCCGATCCGTCAGACCACCCGGTTCAACGGGTGGGGCTGGCTCTTGAACCCTGGCCGGCGCTTCCGGAATGGCTGGTTGACCACCGCATCGATACGCTCTGGCTGCACCGCCCCTGGCTGCTCGACCGGTCTTCCCTGCCCGCGAACGTGGCGGTTTTGTATCATCATCTTCCGTTCGATGAACACCTGACGATCGGATATAACCGTTGGCTGGCGGAATCCCTGGGGTTTTCCGGAACGCCGAAACCGCTCCTGGAGGTGATCGGCTACAAAGCGATGCCGGGCTATCCGGATCGGCCGATTGGGATGGTGGGTTCGGAGTCACAACTGGACTTCCGGGGCTGGTGCCAGCGGATTGCCCACGTGTTTGGCGGGTATGAAGACGCCATTCCAGGGCAGAAAACCGTACCAGGCCAGATTGCGGTCGTTGGTGCCATGAATCCGGCCCTGATCCAGGAAGCCTCGGAGCGGGGCGCGGGTTTATACCTGACGGGGCAGTACCGGAAATCTGCCCAAAAAGCCGTCGAAGAAACGGGCATGGGCGTCATTGCCATTGGCCATCGACGCAGTGAGGAATGGGGGCTTCGGAAGCTCGCTCAACTTTTGGCGGAGATTGATCTGGTTGTGGTGGTGCCTGATTGACAGACAAAGAGAGCAGGACTAACCGACGACCTGAAATGGCCGTATGGAACGATGTGGATTTACTGGAATTCTACCGCCCAATGGCCACTTTCCGCAGGATCGAATCGATAATCTGCAAAGTCGTCACGCCATCCGCTTCGGCTTCGTAGTTGAGCAGAATCCGGTGGTTGAACACGTCGGGGGCCACTTCCTTGATGTCTTCGGGCAACACGTAATCGCGCTGGTCGAAGTAGGCGAGGGCTTTGGCGGCCCGGTTGAGGTTGATGCTGGCGCGGGGCGAGACCCCGTACTGAATGTACCGGGCTTCGTCGCGGAGGTTGTAGTCGAGCGGTCGGCGGGTGGCAAAAACCAGCTCGATGATGTAGCGTTCGAGCGTTTCCGAAATGGTAATTTTGTTGATTTCGTTCTTGATCGCGAAAATGTCTTCCTTGTCCAGAACCGGCTGTACCTCGTAATCGAAATTCAGGTTCGACATCCGGCGCATGACCTCCAGCTCTTCGTCTTTCGACAGGTAGCCCACGAAAACTTTCATCATAAACCGGTCAATCTGGGCTTCCGGCAGGGGATAGGTCCCTTCCTGCTCGACCGGATTCTGCGTGGCCAGCACCAGAAAAGGCTTATCGAGAATAAACGTTTCTTCGCCAATCGTCACCTGCTTTTCCTGCATGGCTTCGAGCAGGGCCGATTGCACTTTGGCGGGAGAGCGGTTGACTTCATCGGCCAGAATCAGGTTGGCAAAAACCGGTCCCTGCTTCACTTCGAACTCGCCGGATTTCTGATTAAAAATCATCGTCCCGACCAAATCGGCCGGGAGCAGATCGGGGGTAAACTGAATCCGTTGAAAGTCAAGCTGCAAAGCCTTTGCCAGGGTGTTGATTGTCAGCGTTTTGGCCAAGCCGGGAACGCCTTCCAGTAAAATATGTCCGCCCGTAAACAGGCCGATCAGCAGCCGGTTGAGCAGGGCCTGCTGCCCCACAACGACCTTGCTCATCTCGTCGAATACCTGACGGATTTTGGTATGATAGGTGATATCTGCTGATGTCATTTTTTAAGAAGAAATGATAAATGTAAAATGATAAATATCGAATGTAAAAGTTGGGGACGCGCTCTTGAAATACTTTTACATTTAGCGTTCATCATTTTACATTTATCATTTTGAAATCATTTATTTAACCGCCTTAACAAATCGCTCTTTGCCATGAATATCCTTGAAAATCTGCACATTCCGATAGCCGCGTTCTTCGAATACCTGCTGGGTTTGGGGTCCAAACCGCTCGTTGATTTCGACGTAACAGGCACCCTCCGTGTTCAGGTGTTGCTGCCCAAAATCGGCGACGGCTTTATAAAATAGCAACGGATCCTGGTCTTCTACAAATAACGCCAAATGAGGCTCATATCGTAAAACATTCGTTTCCATCTGTTCCGCTTCCGACAAGGTTACGTACGGCGGATTGCTCACCACGCACTCAAACCGGCGGTTTTCCTCGCCCACATTGAGAATGTCGCGTTGTTCAAACTCCACGTCCGCCAGGAGTGTTCGGGCATTTAATTGTGCCACTTCCAGGGCTTCGGGCGACAAATCCCAGGCCACTACCGATGCCTGCGGCAGAAACCGGGCCAGGGTTACCGCAATACAGCCACTGCCGGTGCCGATGTCGATCAGGTTCAGTTGCCCGGTGGTTTCGGCATAATCCCGGACGATGAGCCGGATCAGTTCTTCGGTTTCGGGGCGGGGAATCAGCACCGCCGGTGACACCTGAAACTCCAGACCACAAAACTCCGTTGTGCCAATGAGGTGCTGAACGGGTTCGTGGCTGTTGAGCCGCCGGATGAGTTCGGCCCAGTCGGGTTGGGGAGGATTGGTGGGAATGGGCTTACCGGCTACCACGTCGGTTCGGCGAAGCAACAGGTAATGTTCCAGCAACAAAAACACGATGGCGCGGGCTTCTTCCGGGCGGTAACCTACCAGTTGCCCCACCAGCGAATCAAATAACGACTTGGCTGTAATCATGCGGACGTAAAATTTGCGTAAATCTAAACCTTCGCGAAACAGATTTCACGGATTTTACTGATTTCTTTACGTTAACGTATACAACTGATCCTGAAAACCGTTGATCGACGACTTCCTATTCATGTCCCGCGCCTTGGAACTGGCCAAACTGGGCCGGGGGCACGTCAGCCCAAACCCGATGGTGGGCTGCGTCATTGTCCATAACCAGCGCATCATTGGCGAAGGCTGGCACCGGCAGTATGGCGGCCCACACGCCGAAGTGAACGCCGTTCGCTCGGTGGCCGATGAATCGCTGCTGCCCGAATCGACGGTTTACGTCACGCTGGAACCGTGTTCGCATTTTGGAAAAACACCTCCCTGCGCCGATTTATTGATCGCCAAAGGCGTAAAAAAGGTGATCGTTTGCAACGACGACCCGAATCCGCTGGTGGCCGGCAAAGGTTTAGCCAAACTACGAGCGGCCGGTATTGAAGTAGAAACCGGCTTGCTGGCTGAGCGGGGCCGTGAACTGAACCGGCGGTTTTTTACCTTTATCGAGCAACAACGACCGTATCTGATTCTGAAATGGGCCGAAACCGCCGACGGTTTTATGGCTCCCGCGGATTTCCGCCCCATTCCGATCAGCAGCCCCTTGTCGCGGCAGTTGGTGCACAAATGGCGGACGGAGGAAGATGCGATCATGGTGGGCACCAACACCGCCCGGTATGACAACCCGCAGTTGAACGTCCGGCTCTGGACCGGCCGAAATCCCGTTCGGATCGTCATCGACAAACCGTTGCAATTACCGTCCGCCCTGCATCTTTTCGACGGTTCGCAGCCGACGCTGGTGTATACGGTTTTGCCAGCAAAAGAAACAGTTGGCGTTACAAAATACACCCAGTTAGACCCCCAAGCCCCTTTCCTTCCGCAACTCATCGCCGATTTACACCAGCAAAAAATTCAGTCGGTAATTGTGGAAGGTGGGGCGGCTTTGCTGGAAAGCTTTCTGAAGATGGGGCTTTGGGATGAGGTGCGGGTTTTTAAAAGTCTGAAAGTGATGGGCGAAGGGCTGGCGGCTCCCGTGGCTCGGGGAAGGCTGGTCGCTACCGAGCGGATCGGCGACGACTCGCTGATGACGTACCGGCCTTCCTGAACCGAATTACCGATCGACAACTGCGACCGCAACCATGTTGAAAATTTCCCGCACCGTACTGCCGAGTTGCAAAACGTGGATCGGTTTTTTCAGCCCCATCAGCACCGGGCCGATTTTTTCAATCTGCGCAATTTCTTTCAAAAGATTATATGCAATATTGGACGATGACAGATTGGGGAAAATCAGCGTATTCGCGCCCGATTTTGCCAGGGGCGAGAACGGATAGGTTTCCTTCAATAAGTTCAGATTGAAAGGCAAGTGAGCCTGCATTTCACCGTCGACGATCAGATCCGGGCGTTTGGCGTGAAGAATTTTGACGGCTTTCTGCATTTTCAGGGCGTCTTCGCCACCGGCACTGCCGAAGGTCGAATAGGACAGAAACGCGATCCGGGGTTCCACATTCAACCGTTTGACTTCGTTGGCCGTGATCTCGGCAATTTCCACCAGCTCTTCGGCGGTCGGACTGATGTTGACGGTGGTGTCGGCCAGAAAAATCGGGCCGAAGCGGCTCATCAAGATATACATCCCCAGAATCTTGTTGATGCCGTCCTGCGGTCCAATGACCTGCAAGGCCGGTCGCAGCGTTTGGGGGTAATTGCGCGTCAAGCCCGAAATCAGCACATCGGCGGCACCAACTTCGACCATCACCGCGCCGTAATAATTGCGGTGCAGCATCAATCCTTTCGCATCGACGAAGGTCAGCCCTTTCCGTTTCCGTTTTTCATACAGCACTTCGGCGTAATCCAGTACGGTTTTTTCCTGTTTCCGGGAACGGGGATCGATGATGGTAACCCGTTCGATCGCCAGTTTATTTTCCCGGATAATCCGGTTGATCTTCGTCGCATTTCCCAGCAGGATCGGCACGGCGATCTTCTGTTCAAGCACTTCCTGAACCGCCCGCAGCACCGTTAGATTTTCCCCATCGGTGAAAACTACCCGTTTCGGCGACCGTTTCGCCTGGTTGATTATGCCCCGAATCAGCGAATTGTCTAATCCGATGCGGTGGGATAACTGCGAATTATATTCTTCCCAATCGGTAATCAACTTGCCGGCAACCCCGGATTCCATCGCGGCTTTGGCTACGGCGGGTGCTACGGTGGTCAGTAAACGGGGGTCCGTCGGTTTAGGTAGAATGTATTGTCGGCCAAACGACAGATTCTGTTGGCCGTAGGTCATGTTGACAATCTCCGGCACGGTTTTTTTCGCCAGATCGGCCAGCGCCCGAACAGCCGCCAGTTTCATGGCTTCGTTGATCGCGGTGGCCCGCACATCCAGTGCACCCCGGAAAATATAGGGGAAGCCCAGTACATTGTTGACCTGATTGGGATAGTCGGACCGCCCCGTGGCCATGATGATGTCGGGTCGGACGGAAACCGCTTCTTCGTAGGAAATTTCGGGCGTGGGATTGGCCATCGCAAACACGATGCAATCTTTCGCCATGGATTTGACCATATCCTGACTGACCACTTTTCCGATCGACAATCCCAGAAACACATCCGCGCCCTGCATGGCATCGGCCAGCGTCCAGCCGTCCGGAAGCTGATCCCGGACGTACTTGTATTGGTTCGGAACCAGATTGGTCCGGGCGGGGTGCAGCAGTCCGTCCTTATCAAAAACCGTAATATGCTCTTTTTTGACACCCAGCGCGACGTATAAATCCAGGCAGGCGATGGCGGCTGCGCCCGCACCGTTGACGGCCAGTTTGATCTCACTGATTTCTTTACCAGAAATAGTCAGCGCATTCAGCAAAGCCGCTGCGCTGGTGATGGCGGTGCCGTGCTGGTCGTCGTGCATGACCGGAATCGTGAGTTCTTTCCGGAGCCGCTCTTCAATTTCGAAGCAGGCCGGAGCCGCAATATCTTCCAGATTGACCCCGCCAAACGTAGGCTCCAGAATCTTGACGGTGCGTACAAACTCGTCGATGTTGGTGGTATTCAGCTCAATATCGAAGGCGTCGATGTCGGCATAGATTTTAAACAGGAGGCATTTGCCTTCCATCACCGGTTTGGAAGCGCCGGGGCCAATATCGCCCAGACCCAACACCGCCGTGCCGTTGGTGATCACTGCCACCAGATTACCCTTGGTCGTGTAATCGTAAATTTTCTCGGGGAAACTGGCAATTTCCAGACACGGTTCGGCCACGCCGGGGGAATAGGCCAGCGACAGATCCCGTTGATTTAGCGTTTCTTTGGTCGGAACAACCTCAATTTTTCCCGGACGTCCTTTGGCGTGATAATGCAAGGCATCTTCCCGTAATTTTTGCGAACTCATGGAATCGTAGTTTGCTGATGGCGATTGTTGCGACAGCCCACTGCTGCCAAAAACCGCCCCTAAACATACGGACTCGTTGCTACAAAGTCTAAATTTTCGGTGATTCGTTTCCCGTCCTGCACCAGCGCGTTCATATACAGTTGGATCCGTTTTTTCGCCACGTCCAGATCCAGATTGTTGAGGTTGATGTTCAGCAGGTCGATGAACCAGGGCGGTTTTACTGCGCTCAGCGTGTAGACGTTCGCAATCGCCAGCGCAATTGGCAGGGTCGTCGTTTTCGAGGATTCGTACACATCCTTACTGGCGGCTTTCAACAGCTTTTCGTATTCTTCGGCCACCAGTTTTTGGTACAGTTCTTCCGAAAAAACCGTCCCCGCTTTGGCTCCGGTTTCCGGATCATCGTCCGTCAAAACCGCCCCTTTGTGAACCCATTCCCACAAAATACTCAGCCGGATTTCGCCCGTTGCCATGTCTTCCATCAGGTACAGAATATCGTCGTTGCCGAAAAAATCCGCCGGTTTCAGGGCCGCAGCCTGCATGCCCTGCCCGAACGCATTGCCGTATTGCAGCGCCACACTCACCAGATTCCGCGCGCCCCGAATGTCGGTCGGTGCCGGTTCGATCAGAATCAATCCGTCGGCATCAGCTTGCGTGTAGGTCAGCCGGGGGAATTCACGGCCCAACTGATTGGCTTCGCCCACTTTCTCCCAAACCGGTCGGACGATGTGTACCATTTTCCAGTGCGCCACCCATTTGCCGCTGGCTCCCTCGCGCTGTTCGCGACCGGCACCCGCCACGGCCTTTTCCATGCTGGCTGCGACTCCGGCTTCGGAACCCACCGGAATGTTGGGTTCCATACCGCCCTGCCACAAGGCAAAATTACCGTGCAAATCCGGCGTGTTGACGGCCCGGCGCACGCGGTCTTCGTAATTCCGCATATACCCGTAGGTCATCGTGATGGCTTCAATATTCGGGTTGATGAACGTTTTGTCCCACGCCATCGCATCCGAAACGCTGTTGATATAATCCCAGCGACCGGTATTGTAGCCCACGAAGTGCTTGCCCAAAGCCGCCCGGATTTCCATCAACTGGTGCGTCGCTTCGAGTTGTTCGACCAGCACGTAGACTTTGATCGTTCCGGCAGGGAGTCCAATTTGACTCTCCAGGGCGTTGAGCAGGTCGTTCCAGACAGCGGCTTCTCCGGCAGTCTGGATTTTGGGCAGATACAGCACGATGGACGACCCGGCTTTTTGCAGTGCCTGATAATTGTTGACGACGTAGAGGGTCGCATCGACAATCGAAGCGGCCATAGCCGTTCCATCGGCATCGCGGATGTGTCGGTCGTCGAGGTGAAGACCCCGCGCCCGGAAGATTTTGGTGGTGAAATCCAGTTGGTTTTTCCAATCGGTGATCATTTTCCGGCCCAGAAATGAGTTCGACCAGCGGTTCATTTCCTGCGCGATCTGTTCGGCGACTTTCAGGAAAACCGGGTCTTTGTGAATGGCGAGTTTGAGGTTGCGTTGGTTGTCGAGCGACATGGTGGTAATCTGTCCCAGTGCATCTTCGCCGTCGAACATCCAGCCGTCGGCACCCGACAACAGCGCGTAGGCCACGTTTCGGATGCTGTTTTCGACGGGCGCATTGGGTTTGGCGGCTGGCCCGGTTCCCTGAATCCACTGGCGTTGCAGATCGGCCGGAATAACCGAGCCTTCAAAACGGCCGTCGCGGGCGTCCTGTACGTTGATCGTTGTACCGGGAATTAAACTTTCCGGGTCGAGGAAGGTGATGCGGGTTTTATTTTGCTGCCGATCAGCCCGCCGTTTCAGCCGGTCGGCCATAACGGTTTTGATGCGTTGGTTGAACGGAGCCAGGGCCGAAAGGGCCGTGAGGGCTTCGTCGGTATAGACGTCTTTATAGGTTTCCTGCAGGTTGTCGCGAATGGTTAGGGTCATGTTTGGGGTTTGAAGAGTTGTTGAAAAAACTGAAAATGCCGATTGCAAATCCCACACAGCAACGCGAGAGGTGATTTTCGATTCTTTTAAAAAGAATGATAAATGCAAAAGGGTTTATTGTAGAATAAATACCGTCATCGTAATCGGCCCGTGGGCACCCATCACCAGCGCCTGCTCGATGTCTGCCGTTTTGGAGGGGCCGCCGATAAATGCACCAAAACCGTAGTCGCCCGGCCCGATTTGCGCATAGGCTTCGTGCAGGGTCGGAACGATGGTTTCAGCCCGGACGACCACCGCCAGATGCTGGCAGATATACGGAATGATGCGTTGCCCCATCCGGTGTTCCGGGAGCCAAACCGCCCCGTTTTCGGCCACGGCCAGTTGGGCTTCGATCACGGCCAGTTCGACATCGTTGAAGGTGCGCGGATTGGCCATTTTGGAGAGAACTTCAAACGGTTCGCCCAGATCCGGCAGGGTGGTTACCAGCCGCTTTGTGGGGTCGAAGTTCTCCAGAAGCCGGGCGTTCACGGCGGCCAGGTCGTCAACGACAAAGACGTTGCCGCCGATGCTGGTAAAAACCGCCTGATAGGTTGAAACGAGGTTCTGTCGGTTGCCCTTTAAAAAAGACAGATCGGGCAACGGACTGGCGGGAGGCTGGTTTTTCAAAACCGCAGCCAGTATGCTTTCTCGGGTGCTCATGCCGGTTTTCAGGTTCAGGATGGAAAAGGCATTTTAAACTTTTTCGGAACCGTTGTCGCCCTGGTTTTTGGCGTACCATTCCCCGAACGACTCCTTCGGGCCGTCCGGCATTTCCCGCTGTTTGTACCACGGATTGAACTTGTTGTTCACGGCAAACGGGATGTTGTTCAACACCCACCGACCGGCCCGCCCGATGGTTGAATAGGAACCGGGCGAGGATAAGGTCCAGGCCATCGCTTTCATGCCCAAAACCTTGGTATTGGCCGCGTATCCCTCCTGAACAATCACTTGCCGCCACTGATACAACTGGTCGTGGATATTGATTTTTACGGGGCAGACGTTGGAACACGAACCGCAGAGCGTCGAGGCAAAAGGTAAATCCGCGTGCCTTTTCATGTCCAGATTCGGGGCCAGAATTGCGCCAATCGGGCCGGAAATGGTGTTGTGGTAGCTCAAACCGCCACTTTTTCGATACACCGGGCAGGTGTTCATGCAAGCACCACATTTGATGCATTTCAGCGAATCCCGGAAATCCGGACGGCCCAACTGACGGCTTCTACCCAGATCGACCAGAACCAGATGCATCTCCTGACCCGGGCGCGGTTTTTTAAAATGACTGGAGTAAATCGTGATCGGCTGACCGGTGGCACTCCGGGCCAGCAACCGTAAAAAAACGCCGAGGTGTTCCTTTTTGGGAATGATCTTTTCAATGCCCATCGACGCAATCTGAATGTCTGACAAATGAGCGCCCATATCGGCATTTCCCTCGTTGGTACAGACGACGTATTCACCGGTTTCGGCCACGGCGAAATTAACGCCGGTCAGGGCGGCCCGGCGGCTGATGAAAGCATCGCGCAGGTGCCAGCGGGCAAACCGGGTTAAGGTGGTGGGGTCCGAAACGCCTTTTTCGGTGCCCAGGTGTTCGTGAAAAATTTCGCCGATTTCTTCTTTTCGTTTGTGAATACAGGGCAGCACAATGTGGCTCGGCGGTTCGTTGTCCAGTTGCTGGATGTATTCGCCCAGATCCGAGTTGATGACATCGATGCCGCGTTCGATCAGGTATTCGTTCAGGTGACATTCTTCCGTGAGCATGGATTTGCTTTTGATCATCTGCGTGATTTCCTTCGCTTTCAGGATGGAATAGACAATCCGGTTGTGTTCTTCCGCATCAGCCGCCCAGTGGACGGTTACGCCATTTTTGGTAAGATTGGCTTCAAACTCCAGCAGGTAATCGTGCAGATTGGCCAGCACGTTGCTTTTGATTCGGGAAGCGGTTTCGCGCAATTGTTCCCATTCGGGGATATTTTTGGCGGCTATGTCCCGTTTCTGCCGAATCCACCAGAGCGCACCGTCGTGCCAGTTGACGTGCTCTTCGTCCCGATTGAAGGCTTCGGCCAGGGCGGCATGATCTTTCGTTGCTTTTTCCATCACACGGTGGCGTTTAGAATTTCGGCAATGTGTACGGCTTTGACGGCACTTTTGTTCCGGTGCAGGATGCCTTCCAAATGCATCAGACAGGAAAGATCCACGGAGGTAATGTATTCGGCCCCATTTTTCATGTGGTCGGTCACGCGGTCTTTGCCCATCTTGACGGAAACGGCCTCTTCGGCCACGCAGAAGGTCCCGCCAAAACCGCAGCATTCGTCCGGGCGATCCAGATCAACCAGTTCCAGGCCGTCCACCATGTTCAGCAACTGCACCGGTTTGGAAAAGGGCGACGCGTTGAGTTCGCTCATCTGCGCCAGATACAGCCCCCGCAACCCGTGGCAACTCTGGTGAATGCCGACTTTGTGGGGAAACCGGGCCGCCAGATTCTCCACTTTCAGCACATCGGTCAGAAACTCCACCAGTTCGTAGACTCTTGATCGGGTGCGTTCCGCCAGTGCCGGATTCGTTGGCGCATGGAGGTGTTGCTTGACGTGTAACACACAACTGGCCGAGGGCGCCACGATGTAATCAAAGTCGGAAAAATTTTCCAGAAAAAGACGGTTGCAGTCCTGCGTGAGGTGTTCGAAGCCGGAATTGGCCATCGGTTGTCCGCAACAGGTTTGCCGGGGCGGATACACCACCTCGACCCCCAGTTTTTGCAGCAGTTGCAGGGTTGCAATCGCGGCCTGGGGGTAAAACTGGTTGACGTAGCAGGGAATAAAAAGTCCGACAGTCATGGGGTAGGGTTTAGGATTACTCTATTCTTCCTAAAGCACCGAAGCGGATCAATTTACTAAGCAACTGCAAATCAGCTTCCTTTCCCTTTCTGGCGACGGGTCATGGCTTAGTCGACCGGCAAAGCTCGCTCTAAAAAGTCGGCGTAAAAATCCGGGATTTCACTGCGCCGGATTCCGTCGGCGGTCTGTGCGATGGGGTAGTCCACCTGAATCAGTTCATACCTAATCGAGTCGGCATCAAACCGCTTCTGAACGCCGGATGTAATGATGAGCAGGTACGTGGCCAGCGGTAATGCTTCTTTGGATCGCCCCACCGAGCCGCAATTGATGGCGGTTCTGGCCGGAAAACCGGGGTGGTTTTGAACCGTTCGGACGTACGACTGGTGCGTGTGGCCCATGATCAATACCTCAGCGTTTTGCTCGTCCATCATCGTTGCCAGCTCATCGGAATCGTGGTCTTCGTAAATGTACTCGTCAATCGACCGCGTGCTGGCGTGGGTCAGGAGAACGGAAAGTGATGCACCCGCAAACGTGAATTCTACCCGAAGCTGGCGCGGCAGGCTGGCCAGGAATGACTTGTTTTCCGGCGTAATGTGCTGGCGGGTGTAGTCGATGGCGGCCATCCGGGCCTGGGTTTCGGAATCGCGGTGTTTTGCCAACGGAATAACCGGCAGGTCGAAGGCAATGCGTTCGTCGTGGTTTCCCATGATCGTCGGGATGCGGTTTCGCCGGATCAGGTCGATGACTTCGTTGGGCCAGGGTGCAAAATCGACCAGATCACCGAGGCAGAAAAGCTGATCGACCTGACGGTTTTCAATGTCCTGTAAAACCGCTTCCAGAGCGGGCAGATTGGCGTGAATATCGCTGATGATGGCAATTTTTAACATCCTATAAACCAGAAAGTAACATCAATACAGGCCACAAAGATAACGGTTGGCGGATTGACAAGGCGGTAAAAACGAATCAGAAAAGAGACGCAGATTCCGAACGGGCAAAATCGTATAGTAAAAAGCGGTAAAATTTGCTTTATCTGATTGATCTACCTTTACCCTGAACCCTTAACGCACGGATAGTTTATGAAATGGACCCAGGTTATTGATCCCCTGCAGAACCTCACGTTGTCCGTCCTCGTCGCGGCCCTCCCCATTCTCTTCATTTTCTGGGCGTTGATCATCCGAAAAATGAAAGGCTATCAGGCCAGTTTACTCGCCACGGTCATTGCCGCCCTGCTGGCCATTCTGGTGTATGGTATGCCGGTTAAACTGGCGGTTTTGTCGTTTGCCCACGGCGCGTTGTACGGGTTGTTTCCCATTTGCTGGCTGGTGATCATGGCGGTTTTTCTGTTCAATTTGACGGTCAAAAGCGGGCAGTTCGAGATCATCAAACACTTTATGGCGTCCATCACGTCCGACCGGCGGTTGCAGGCGCTGCTCATTGCGTTCTCGTTCGGCTCTTTTCTGGAAGGAACGGCGGGTTTCGGGGCACCGGTGGCCATCACGGCGGCCATGCTGGTGGGGTTGGGGTTCAATCCGCTGTATGCTTCGGGGATTTGCCTGATTGCCAATACCGCCCCGGTGGCGTTTGGCTCCATCGGCATTCCCATCACCGTGGCCTCGCAGGTTTCCGGGATTCCGGAGTTGCCGATTTCTCAAATGGTGGGCCGCACGCTGCCGATTTTGTCGATTATTTTGCCTTTTTACCTCGTAACGATCATCGCCGGTTTCAAAAAAGCGAAGGAGGTGCTGCCGGCGGTCATGGTATGCGGTATTTCGTTTGCGTTCCTGCAATGGTTTTCGTCCAATTACCTGGGGCCGTCGCTGCCCGACGTGATCGCGGGACTGGGCTCCATCATTTGCCTCATGGTTTTCCTGCGGTTCTGGAAACCCGAAACCGTCTGGCGGTTTGCCAACGAACCGGCTCCCACATTCAACACCGACGTTTCGTATCGCAGTGGGCAGATGCTGCGGGCCTGGTCACCGTTTCTGGTGCTGACGATCATGGTGATTGCCTGGGGTGTGCAACCGATCAAGGACGTACTCAACGCCGTGGGCATGATCCAGTTTGAAGTGCCCGGCCTGCACAACGCCATCGTGGGCGAAAACGGAGCGGTTTTGCCAAAAGTATTCAAATTCAACTATTTGTCGGCGGCCGGAACCGCCATTCTCATCGCCAATCTGGTGGTCATTCCCCTGATTGGGCTGACTTACCGGGAGGCTGCCCGCATTTTCATCAGTACACTCAACCAGCTAAAATTTCCCGTGCTGACCATTGCTGCGGTTTTGGGTTTTGCCTACATCGTCAACGATTCGGGCATCACGCTGACCCTGGCCGCCGTGCTGGCCAATACCGGTTTTTTCTTCCCCTTTTTCGCGCCGATTCTGGGTTGGCTGGGGGTGTTCATTACCGGCTCCGATACGTCGGCCAATGCCTTATTCAGTAAACTTCAATACGCTACGGCTCAGTCGATTGGCGTCGATCCGGTGGTGACGGTAGCCGCCAACGTGTCGGGGGGCGTGGTGGGGAAGATGATTTCTCCGCAGTCCATTGCGGTGGCCGCTGCGGCCGGCAGTTTGGTCGGGAAAGAATCGGAGTTGTTTCGCTTTACGGTCAAGCACAGCTTTATCATGCTGACAGTCATTTGCTTCATCACGCTGGCGCAGGCTTACGTCTTCCAGTGGGTCATACCGACGTATGAAATGCTCAGCAATCAGAAAACCGTCGTGAATCCGGACGCATCGCGGGGCTATCTGTATCTGGTGATTCTGGCGCTGGTGCTGGTCGCTCTGGCCGCAACGATCCGGGTGATTGCGAAGAAGCAAACGCTACGATTTCATCAATCTGAGACCTAATAAGCCGCCTAAGTTCGTACCCTTTGTTGTTTTGCCGCCACCCGGCAAGGTCTGACTAATTTACCGCTTCTGGAATCGTCCCTCCACCAGCACGTCAGCAAACCGAAAATCTTCCGTTAAAACCGCCAGATTGGCGACAAAACCGGTCTGAATCTTGCCCAGTGAATCTCCCAATCCAATGATTTCGGCCGGAACGGTGGCCGCCATCCGGAACACCTCGGCGGGTTCCAGCCCCACGTGCTGAAGGCAATTCTGAACCGCTTTGAGCAACGTAATCGACGAACCGGCCAGTTTGCCTTCCGGATTGGTATATCGCCCGTTTTCGTAGTGAAGAATAAAATCTTCAAAGGCGTAGGTGGGCTGGGTCGGATTGGCAAAGGTCGCATCCGAAATCAGAAAGAGCCGCTCGCCGAGCAGTCGTTTTGCAATCCGAATCGTGGCCCAGTCGCAGTGAAAACCGTCGGCAATGATGCTGGCCCGAACGCCCGGATGGTCGAAAACCGCCCCGACAACGCCCGGTTCGCGGCTTTCAAACGGGCGCATGGCGTTATACAGGTGCGTCGAAAGGGTAATTCCGTGGTGAAAAGCCCCGGTGGCTTCCGCATAGGTGGCATTGCTGTGACCCAGCGACAGCAGGGTAGAAGCCTGGCCGGCTTGTTCAATCAGCCTGGAAAGCTGCTCCGGACTGAAAATTTCGGGGGCGATGGTTAGCAGCCGGATGACGTCACGGCCCTTCTCGAACAGCTCGGTCAACTCGGTATCCGTAGGCAGGCGCACGTAATTCGCACTGTGCGCCCCCCGCTTCACGGCGTTGATATACGGCCCTTCCACGTGCAGCCCCAACACGCCGTTCGGATTCGTTTGCCGCACCTGCCGCACGGCTTCAACGGCTTGCAGAATGGTTTCCAGCGAGGTTGAATACAGCGTCGGCACCACGGAGGTCGTGCCGGTTTTCAGGTGCGTTTCGTAAATGTGCGCGACGGTTTCGGCGGTGGGCGATGCGTTGAGGAAAAAGTCGGAGCCGCCGTACAATTGCAGATCGACAAAACCGGGAACCAGCCAGCGGCCCTGCAAGTCGATAGCGCCCGGGTCGTCCACTGTTCCGGCGAGAACCTCCTGGATCAATCCGTTCGAAATCCGCACCGAGGCATTTGGCACAATGGCGGTTCCGGTAAAAACCGTGGCGTTGGTCAGTGTTAGTTCGTGCATGGTTGCGTGGCCCTGACAGTGCCGGGCCACCGATGTGGTCGATGACCCGGTCAGCGGCCTTTCGAGATGGGCTATAAATTCCAGATTTCCCAGGCTTTTTCGGCCTGCAGGTGGAGCATCGGCAGTCCGTTGTGCGTCGCGGCTCCGTGTTCGCGACCCTGCTGCAAAAACCGGGTTTCCGCCGGATTGTAGACCAGGTCATACAGCAAATGCCGACTCGTCAGCAGACCGTACGGAATGGCCGGGCTGGCTTCGACGTTTGGGTACGTGCCGACGGGTGAGGTGTTGATAATCAGGCGGTATTCGTCCAGAATCGTCGGGCTGATGTTTTCGTAGGCCAGGGCTTCGGCGGTTTGCTGGCGGGAAACCAGCCGATAGCGGATCTGCAAATCAGTCAGGGCGGTGGTGACCGCTTTGGCCGCTCCGCCATTGCCGAGCACCATCGCCTGGAGCGTTTCGGGCGTAATGTCGAGCGACTTCAGCCAGACTTCCAGCGACGACCGAAACCCGTAATAATCCGTGTTGTAGCCGATTTTTCGACCGTCGGGCAAGATCCGGATGGTATTGACGGCCCCAATCCGCCCGGCCGAAGCCGGATCGAGTTCGTCCAGAAACGGCAGAATGGCCTGTTTGTGCGGTATGGTGACGTTCAGGCCAACCAGATCGGGAATCGAAGCGATCAGGTTCGGAAAAGCCGTCGGGTCGGGCAACTCGAACAGGTCGTAGCGACTGTCCGGAATGCCTTCCTTTTCAAACTTTTCAGTAAAATATTTCTGGGAAAACGAGTGGGTGAGCGGATACCCAATCAGTCCGTAACGGCGCATAGCAAAGGATAAATCGGTTGCCCAAAGCTACGACCAAAACCGGTAAACCCGACAAAAACCCGACTAAATTGCCCCGTTGACCACCACCGAAAAAATAGCATCCCGAATCCGGATCGTGTCGGGCCGCGACCGGCCGGGCGAATCACTGTCGGGGTCGATCACGAACGTTGCGTTCAGATGGCCTTCGAGCTGGCGGCTGGCGGGGTTGTAGGCGTCGACGATGACCTCATTGGTCTCGGTCTTCGACGCGTAGAGGTTGTAGCGGTCGCCGGTCGTGTTGTCACCAATGCGGGTATACACCCAGGCAGAAAGCGGGGTGCCATTGAGGTCGTCCCAGCGGATGGGCCGCAGCGAATAGGTGCCGGGTTTCGTGGGTAACTGATTAATACTGAGCCAGTCGACTTCGCCAGCGGTGCGAAACGTGCCGCATTCTTCCACCATGACATTGATGCTGTCGCGGTTCGCAAAGGTCGCCGTTGAAGCGGCCGACCATTCCTGCGAATTCTTCAACGCCATGAAATTGCCACAATTCGGGATCTGAGGAACCCCTATTTTTTTGTTGTCGCAATTCAGCATGGAACCAATCAGAGCCAGTAAAAGGATATTCTTCATGTGGATATAGGCGGGAAAAGGCAATGTTATGTACAGTGACCATTTAGACGGGGCAATGGTTTAAAAGGCACATCAAAAAAATTAATTTATTTGATAAAATTCAGGCAGTCACTTTCCCGATTAAACTCGGATATTTGCAACCTGACTGTTGAGTAGTGTATGCACAACCTGATTCTCTTTGACGATCCAACGATTCGCACGGCCCTTCTGCCTTTTACGTTCACCCGGCCCGTAAGCGAAATCCGGATTGGCATCTGCACCATCACTGAAAAATGGGCCATCCGGCTCCAGACAACGCCTTCGTTTTTGACGGACTTGTATCTGCAAATAAAGTATCCCCGTCGGACAATTCACGATAATTTTTTCGTAAATGGTGCTGTTTGCCCTACCAACGCCCTGATTAATGCGTTGAATGGGTTAAAACCGGAGTCGGGGCTGGTAACGGCTGAGGGGTTGCTGCTGGCACTCCGCACCGAAAAAATGCTGGAAACCGCTCCTTCGACCGACGATGCCGGTACCTGGAAAGTATTCGAAGAGCCATTGACGATTCTGAAAGACCTGCCGTCGATCTTTGTTCACAACGGTGAGCAGATCCGAACCGACTTTGAACTGCTGACGGCGGGTCGAACTTCGCAACCGATTACCGACCCGCACACCCGTTGTTATGCGCCCGAAAACATTTTTGTGGAGGAAGGGGCGGTGATTCGGGCAGCTATTCTGAATGCCGAAAATGGGCCGATTTACATCGGCAGAAATGCGCTGATTCAGGAAGGGACGGTCATGCTTGGCCCTTTTGCACTCTGCGACAACGCCACGGTGAACTGGGGCGGCAAAATGCGCAGCAACACCACCATCGGGCCGTATAGCAAGGTGGGCGGAGAAGTCGGAAACTCGGTTTTTCTGGGCTACAGCAACAAGGGCCACGACGGTTTTCTGGGCAATTCGGTCATTGGCGCGTGGTGTAATCTGGGAGCCAATACCAACAATTCCAACCTGAAAAACGATTATACCAACGTGAACCTGTACAGCTACGCGACCAACCGGCTCGAAAATACCGGTCGGCTGTTCTGCGGGTTGATGATGGGCGATTATACGAAGGTGGGCATCAGCACGATGTTCAACACCGGCACCGTCGTGGGCGTGAATGCCAACGTGTTCGGAGCCGGTTTCCAGCCCAAACACATTCCCTCGTTTTCGTGGGGCGGTGGGGCTGAGGGGTTTACGGAATACCGGCTCGACAAAGCCTTGCAGGTTGCCCGCGAAACCATCGGCCGCCGGGGGCTGGATTTTGACGAGGTCGAAGAAACTATTTTGCGGGAAGTGCATCGGCAGACGGCCAACCGGCGTCAGGAAGAAGCGGGAGAGGGGATTTGAACAGAAAGACGACAGGCTAAACGGCAGGATTTTCCGGCTTTTTTGATACCATGCAATTCAGCGAAATCATCGGACACGACGACACGAAGCGGGCGTTGACGCGGGCGGTTCAGACCAACCACCTGGCCCACGCCCAGCTTTTCGACGGGCCACCGGGCAGTGCGAATCTCGCGCTGGCGCTGGCCTTTGCGACGTTCATCAACTGCGAAAACCGGCAGGAACTTCCGGATGGCCTGGCCGACTCCTGCGGGCGGTGTCCGTCCTGTACGAAAATGAATAAACTCATTCATCCGGACCTTTCCATCATTTTTCCGGTGGCGGGCAGCAAGGTCACCAGCGAATCGTTCATGGCCGACTGGCGCAAGTTTGTTGCCCAACATCCCTACCGCGTGCTGGAGGAGTGGCTGGCTGCGATCAGCATCAAACAGGGTAATATTCCGGTCGAGGAAGCGCGCGAGCTGATGGGCAAACTGTCGCTGAAAGCGTACGAAGGCGAGTATAAAATCGTGCTGATCTGGTGTGCCGAAAATCTGCATACGGCAACGGCCAACGCCCTGCTGAAATTGCTGGAAGAACCGCCCGCCCGAACGCTTTTTCTGCTGGTCACCAATCAGTCCGACAAACTGCTGATCACGATTCTGTCGCGAACCCAGCGCGTGGCCGTGCAGGCATTTTCGGACGACGAAGTGGCCACGCACCTGCGCCAGCACCTGAATCTGCCCGAAAAACGAGCCCGGGAAATGGCCTATCTGGCCGACGGAAATCTGTCGGAAGCCATTCGGTTGTCGGAAGAAGAACCGGAGCAGAAAGACGGTGAACCGGGGTCGGACCGGCACGCGTGGTTTGCCGAGTGGATGCGGTTTTGCTACCGGCAGGACCTGATCGCGCTGGTTAAACAGGCGGATGGGTTCGATGCGCTCGGGAAAGAAAAACAACGCGGTTTGCTCGACTACAGCCTGAACCTCTGCCGTGACCTGTTTTTGTGGAAACACGGCGTCAATGAACTGTTGCGACTCCCCGCCGAAGAACGTACGTTTGTGGAGAACTTCGGCAAAGTCCTCGAACCGGAACACCTGGAACACATGGTCGGCAACCTGAACGAAGCGGTTTTTCACATCGAACGGAACGTCCGCGCCAAAATGGTAATGATGGATTTGTCGCTCACGTTCAGCAGTCTGATTCGCAACGGAAAATGAAACAGCCGACGCAGAAGGCTTCGGCCGAGCGCCCCAAACAAATCATCGGTTTTTCGGACCGGGTGGATTTTCCGGATCTGGGCTGGACCGACATCGAAGCCAAAATCGACACCGGGGCCTATACTTCCGCCCTGCATTGTACCGACGTAAAACTGGTGTCTAACGGCGACCAATCCCGGTTGCATTTCACGCTGGCGGGCGCGCGGGGCCGGAAAAAAAAGCAGTTTGTAACCGACCTTTTTCAATACAAAACCGTTAAAAACTCGTTCGGTCAATCCGAAAAGCGATTTGTCATCCAAACCCGCGTTCTGGTGATGGGTCGGCTCATCCGGGCCGAATTCTCGCTGGCCAACCGCGGTACGATGCGCTTCCCGGTCTTGCTGGGCCGCAAACTATTGCGTAACAAATTTGTTGTTGACGTATCACTGCAAAACGTTTCATATCAACTCAAACAACAGACGCCGAAATCCTGATTTCTGTCGCGAAAACCGGGTCTGTGCTTCCCTGACTCTACACCAACTGACTTTCCTTTTTTACGGATATGCGTATTGCCATCCTGTCTACCAATCCCGACCTGTATTCCACCCGGCGATTGGTCAAAGCTGCCGAGCAGCACGGACACGAACCCGTTGTGATCGACCACCTGCGGTGCCAGGTGATGATCGAAGGCGGAAAACCCGAAGTTCTTTACAAAGGCCAGCCGCTGGAGCAAATTGACGCCATTGTGCCGCGTATCGGGGCTTCCGTTACCGATTATGGCTGCGCGGTGGTTCGCCAGTTTGAGATGATGAAAGTGTTCACAACGGCCCGTTCCCAGGCCATTACCCGCTCCCGGAACAAGCTGCGGAGCTTGCAGGTGTTGTCGAAAGCGGGCGTAGGGCTGCCCAAAACCGTGTTTGCCAAACACCCCAAAGACGTCGATCAACTGATTGCGTTGGTGGGCGGTCCGCCGGTGGTGATCAAACTGCTCGAAGGCACGCAGGGGCTGGGCGTGGTGCTGGCCGAAACCGCCAAAACCGCCAAGTCGACGATCGAAGCGTTTTACGGTCTGAAAGCAAATGTGTTGATTCAGGAGTACATCGCCGAAGCCAAAGGGGCCGATATCCGGGCGTTCGTCGTGGGCGGGCGCGTGGTGGGGGCCATGAAACGCCAGGGCAAGGAAGGCGAATTTCGGTCCAACCTGCACCGGGGCGGTTCCGGTCAGGCGGTTTTGCTGACGCCCGACGAGGAATGGACGGCGGTCAATGCCGCCAAAGCCCTGGGCTTGCGGGTCGCCGGGGTCGATATGCTGCAATCGCAGCGGGGGCCGCTGGTGCTGGAAGTCAACTCGTCGCCGGGGCTGGAAGGCATCGAAAAAACAACGGGGATCGACATCGCCGGTCAGATTGTGGACTTCATCGAGGAAAAGATTCCGACGGACGAAAATGATACGGTGGGGGTGTAAAGGGAGTCATATATCCAAGATCCGCATCCCGAATCGGGGCAGAGATATTCGGCCTAGAACGTAAACCGCACCCTTCCATTACCAAAATCCCGAAGGGACGAAATGATTCCAGAAAGCCGGGAGGGATGACCGATTCGGTCACCCCTCCCGGCTGATCGTTCGTATTGATGAGTTATCCGCTCATTCATTAAGAATGCATTCAGTCGGGTTAATGCGTGCCGTTTTTACCGTCTGTATTCCTATCGTGATCCACGCGATCAATAGCGCTGTAACACCAGCTCCGCCAAAAACCCACCACTCCGGTTCAATGCGGTAAGCAAAACTTTCCAGCCACTTCAGCGCCGTGAAATAGCTGACAGGAAGGGCGATGGCAATCCCGATCAAAATCATTTTCGTGAAATCTTTTGATAAAAGATACACAATACCTGCTTCGGTTGCCCCTAAGATCTTTCGGATACCAATTTCCCTCTGCCTTCTTTGGGCAGTAAACGCAGCAAGTCCAAATAAACCCAGGCATGAAATGATGATCGCAATGACAGCAAAGTATTTTGATAAAACGGCAACTTTGTTTTCTGAATCATAGAGTTGCTGGTAATCAGTATCCAGAAATGTGAACTCAAAAGGGTATCCCGGATGAAATTTCTCGTAGACTTCCCCTAGTCTTTCGATGGTAACCTTTTCCGATCCCGACTGGACCTTTACCATCACATCGCTACCCCTTGAAGAATATCGGAAAAATACTGGGCTGATCTGATGATGAAGCGATCCATACTGAAAATCTTCGACCACACCAATGATCTGTTTTTCCTGCTGCCCATCCCGGACTATTCTGCCTACGGGATCCGAAAAACCCATCATCTTAACAGCAGCTTCATTGACGACGATCTTCGATTCTTCATCTGCATACGCGTTTGAAAATGTACGCCCCTCCTTAATCTCAATAGTCAATGTCTCGATAAAATCATGACTAATTTCCGGGCTCGGAAATTGCATTTCCTTTACACCCGGTGGCTGGCCCTCCCATGAAAAACCACCGTGCAGCGCACGGTCTCTATTCAGGATACTTCCAAACATATATGAGGTATTCACCACTCCGGGTATACTCTTGAGCGCGGACATGAAAGCATCGTGGTTATCCCAGTTGATTCTGCCCTGCCGCTGGAATATCAGGACATTATCCTTTTCGTAGCCCAGATTTTTCGTTTGCGTAAATTCAATCTGTTTGTTGACAATTAGAAAGGCAACAATGAAAACAACAGAAAGTGCAAATTGAGTAATGACCAACCCTTTTCGTATCCAGACTTCGCCAAAAGTGGTACTGAGCTTTCCTTTCAAAACCCTTGCCGGATCAAACCCCGACAAGTAAAACGCAGGATAGGAACCGGAAACAATTCCGGTTAGCAACACAATGCCCGCAATCGACAGGATCGGATTTAGGGCAAGAATAAAATGCAGATGCTTATTGGTAAGCTCATTAAATCGAGGAAGGAGCAAAACAACCAGCAGAGTAGCAACGGCCAGCGATAAAAAAGCCATCAGCGTTGATTCGCCAAGAAACTGGAAGATCAATGCGTTCCGGTTCACTCCCATAGCCTTCTTAATCCCGACCTCTTTCATCTTTCTGGAAGCCTGAGCGGTAGACAGGTTCACGAAATTGATACACGCAATCGCCAGGATGAACACGGCGATAATCGAAAACAACCACACATACTCTATTCGACCACCGGATTGCACACCGTTTTCAAAGATTCCGTGCAGGTATTTGTTTGCATAGCGGCTGACAAACAAAGTTGCCTTACTTTCTGGCTCCTTTGAAAAGAGGTACTGCGAGATCTTTTTGTTGAATTGGTCAATAGAAGTCCCTTTTTTCAGAACCAAATAAGTTTCCGCAGGCCCCGCATTCCATTGATCCGCAGATCGGTCACCCTCAAGCAATTTTTTGAAGTTGAAAACAATATCAAACTGGCAAGTAGAATTGACGGGCGTATCCTGAAAAATGCCCGATACATGAAACGGCCCTTCAAAACGCACCCGGTGGTTGCAGACTAGCGTTTTGCCAATAATATTGTCCGTGGTATGAAACACTTTTTTTGCCAGCCTTTCGGAAATAACAACACCATTCTTATCGGCCAGCACCTGATCTTTATTTCCCTGGATAAGATCATAAGAAAATACGTTGAAATAATCTTCGCTTGCGAATATCCCCTTTGCCTTAATCTGTTTATCCTCGTAAGCGATAATGGCTTCTCCGCTATACTCACCAGATGCATTGACAGATACCGCGTACTCAACCTCGGGCATTTCTTCCACTAGTGACTCGCCCAATCGGGCTGGCATCGATTCCCTGGTTTTAATGCCGTTGGGACGTTGGACATTTCCCAATACCTGATAAAGCTGATCACCTTTTTGATGAAATCCGTCTACCGACAATTCATCAGCTACCCACAGATAAATCAGCAAGGTGCAGGCCAGACCGGTGGAAAGCCCCAGCAGATTAATGAGGAACGAACTTTTATAGCGCAAAAAGTTACGGTAAGTGATAAGGATAGAATGACGAAGCATAGCGGCAGGATCTAGTGTAATAATTTGTTTAAAATATACGCGTAAACTCAGGCCTGCAGCATTGGTTACACTCCAGATGAATTTTAATTTTGCCATTGCAGGAAACTATTAGACTTGTTTCTGAGCCCATACCCAGGTTCGACAGGGCCGGGAGTTTACGGCCTTCATGGCCCAGCTTTTCATGTGGAGTAAATTTATAGCCGGTATTGTAAAATACGTAGCCCGATGCCGCCCGCAAGCCATTATCATCCAATTCGGGCAGAGCATCCAATCATCGCAGCACAACCACCGGCAGGATTTTACCCTGCACGTAGAGATCGGGTCGGCAGTCGTC
This sequence comes from Larkinella sp. C7, assembly GCF_006149005.1. Taxonomy (GTDB): domain Bacteria; phylum Bacteroidota; class Bacteroidia; order Cytophagales; family Spirosomataceae; genus Larkinella. The sequence goes on from NZ_VBSL01000003.1 coordinate 45,829, forward strand.
AGCAATAGACCCGGTAAAAGAGACTAATTTATTGTGGGCACTCGTATTTATGGGGATGGGTAATTTTTCTGAATGGCAAATGTAAAACAATTGACTAATCGCGGCCCGGCGTTTTCGTTGGTCGGCAACCAATTCTTGAATAACTTGCCGCCTTCATTTCAGATACGGTTTTTACCCATGAAAATAAAAATTGGAACGCGCGGCAGTCGGCTGGCACTTTGGCAGGCCTATTACATTCAGGATCTGCTGAAAGCGGCTGAGGTCGAGTCGGAACTGGTGCTGATTGAAACCAAAGGCGATCAGATTCTGGATCGGTCCCTCTCGAAAATCGGCAGCAAGGGCGTTTTTACGCAGGAACTGGAAGATCAGCTCCGGGCCGGAACCATCGACATTGCCGTTCATAGTGCCAAAGACCTGCAATCGTCCCTGCCAAACGATCTGGCGATTATTGCCTTCACGGAGCGCGAACGGGTCAACGACGTGCTGGTGAGTCACGACAAAAGCCTGTCGCTGACCGGTGGCCGGGAGTTTGTTGTCGGCACCTCCTCGACGCGCCGGGTGGCCATGCTGAAGCATTTTTGCCCCCACATTACCACCGTCGACATGCGCGGCAACCTCCAGACCCGCCTGCGAAAACTGGAAGAGGGACACTGCGACGCGTTGCTGCTGGCCTATGCCGGTGTTCACCGCATGGAATATGATGATTTGATTGCCGAATACCTGCCAACGGAGGACTTTACGCCCGCCGTGGGGCAGGGCAGCGTGGCCATCGAAGCGGCTACCAGCCTGCCCATCGACAAGCTCAATACCGTACGGCAACTCACCAACCACGCGCCCACCGAAGCCTGTCTGAAAGCCGAGCGGGCCTTTTTGCGGAGACTCGAAGGCGGTTGCAGCATCCCGGTTTTTGGGCTGGCCACCTTGCAGAACGACGAACTGACGCTGACCGGTGGCGTCGTGAGTCTGGACGGCCAGGAGCTGTTGCGGGAGCAATTCAGCGGTCCGCTGGCAGATGCCGAGCAGATTGGGCATGATCTGGCGGAAAGTTTATTAGCGAAAGGCGGGGACGAAATTTTGCGGGCAGTTCGCCAAAACTTGTAACTTGTCGGCTCAAGCCATCTGCCACCGTTTCCCATGATTAAAATTGCCCAAACCGAAGCCGATCTTCGCCGTTGTCTGCCCGCTCTGGTGACCCTGCGGCCGCATTTGACCGAAGAACAGGCCCTCCGACAGATTTTTTTGTTGCAGGAAGAAGACCGCTACGTGGTCGCTTTTGTCGATCAGTCGGATCAGAATTTGGCCGAAACCGTAGCCCCGGCGGCCATTGGCTACCGCTACATGAACCTGCTTTTCAGCGGGAAAACCCTTTACATCGATGACTTGTCGACCCTGCCCGACCAGCGTGGGAAAGGCTATGCCAGCCAGTTGCTCGACTTCGTGATTGAAGAAGCCCGGAAGGCTGGCTGTGTGGCCGTCACGCTCGATTCGGGCCATAAGCCCGAACGGTATGATGCCCACCGGCTGTATCTGAACAAGCGGTTTAATATTGTCAGTCACCACTTTGCGTTGAAATTGTAGTGGAGACAAAAGAGGATAGACCAAAGAATAAAGAGAAATCCAACACACCACGTATGCGGCTATTTGTTTTCCTTATTTGCCTCCTGGTAACCGGGTCGGTTCTGGGCAAGAAACCTTCCAAACGCAAGGATTATCTGGTGACGATCCAGACGGATTTTGGCGTCATGCGGTTGATTCTTTACGACCAGACGCCGAAACACAAGGCAAATTTTATCAAGCTCACCCAGGAAAAATTCTACAACGGGTTGCTGTTTCACCGGATCATCCAGAATTTTATGATTCAGGGGGGCGACCCGAACTCCCGGACGGCCCAGGCCGAACAGATGTTGGGCAATGGTGACGTGGGTTATACCGTACCGGCTGAATTTGTGCCGGAATTGTTTCACAAGAAAGGGGCATTGGCCGCAGCCCGCGATAACAATCCCGAAAAAGCATCGAGCGGATGCCAGTTTTACGTGGTGCAGGGCCGGGTTTGGGATGATGAAAACTTTCAGAAACAAACCGAGCGAATCACCCAGTTGAAAGGACGACAGCCAACCGACGCGCAGAAACAGGTTTACCAAACCCTGGGCGGAACCCCGCACCTGGACGGTAACTACACGGTTTTTGGCGAGGTGATTGACGGTTTAGCCGTAGTGGACAGCGTGGCCAAACAACCCGCCAATCCACTCAACCGCCCCCTGAAAGACCTTCGCATGACGGTTTCGGGCGAATGGATGAAGAAGAAAAAAATTACGAAACAGTTTGGGTATACCTATCGGAAGTGATTGACTGCATGTTATGAAAAAGCGAATTCTTATTACCGGTTCCAACGGCCTTCTGGGACAGAAGTTAGTCGATTTGTTGACCCAGCAACCAGAGGTGGAACTCATTGCCACGGCGCGTGGGGCCAACCGGCTGCCGGAGTCAGATCGGTATTCCTACCAGTCCATGGACATTACCGACCGCCAGCAGGTGCTTGACGTAATTGGCGAAACCAAACCGGATGTGGTGATTCACACGGCGGCCATGACCAACGTGGATCAGTGTGAGTCGGAGAAAGACGCCTGCTGGGCGCAGAACGTGAAAGCCGTCGAGTATCTGGTGGAAGCCTGCCGCAGCAACGACAGCTTCCTGTTGCACGTTTCGACGGATTTTATCTTCGACGGTGCTGCTGGTCCGTATACCGAAGAAGCCGAAGCCAACCCGATCAGTTTCTACGGCTGGAGCAAATATGCCGCTGAAAAAGCCGTTATTCATTCAGGTATTCGCTGGGCCATCGCCCGGACGGTTCTGGTCTACGGCATTGCCCACGACATGAGCCGGAGTAACATTATTCTGTGGGTGAAGAAATCGCTGGAAGACGGCAAGACCATCAAAGTGGTGACCGATCAGTGGCGCACGCCAACGCTGGCCGAAGATCTGGCCCTCGGCTGCTGGCTCATTGCCGATCAGAAAGCGGAAGGTATTTATAACATTTCCGGGAAAGACTTTTTGAATCCCTACGAAATGGCCATCAAAACCGCTGAGTATTTCAATCTCGATAAGTCGCTCATCACCCAGGCCGATTCGTCGACGTTTTCGCAACCGGCCAAACGCCCCCCGCGCACCGGTTTTGTACTGGACAAACCGCGTCGGGTGTTGGGATACGAACCCAAAAGTTTTGAAGAAGGCATTGCGGTTCTGGCCGCGCAGCTATAAAATCGGTTTACGCTGGGCCGTCGCAACGGTACGGTAGCTGGCGCATCCAGGCAAGCAGGCGTCAGCTACCGTACGAATACCGTAAACCAAAAACCGTACACCCTAAACCCCTTCCTGAGTCGTATGAAATGGATCCTGTTTTTTGTTCTTGCCGTCGTTTCCCTGAACGGTCTGGCGCAATTACCGGCTGCGGGCAAACGCATCGACGGCCCCGTTACCACGAAGCGCGGCATCGTCCTGAAAGCGGGGGATTCGGTGCGGTTTGGGAAGGGCGGATTGCCTTCGGGGGCTTATCAGCATGCCTATCTTTCGTTTGACAAATTTGGACAAAAAGCGGCTGCGCTGGAAGAGGGCTACGCCTACAAATACGCGACCATCCGAGAGTTTCGGGAGGTTGGAACGGGCGCTGATAAACGGTTGGTGGTGCTGGTCCGGCCGAAAGGAGGGATTAGCGTCAACTTCAGAGCCATCGACATCGAGCCGGCGATGGAGGCAAAAGAAGTCATTTCGATCAACGGCACGGCGATCAGCAAGCTGGTTACCAAAAAGCAAATATGAGCCAAATCTTTGCACCGCCGGGTGAAAAACCGTCCACGATTGTTTGAGCAATTCTTATCCGGTATATTGCGTCCGGTGCTAACGGATTGTTCATGTGAAAGAAAAATTCTTCAAGTGGGTCGCCGGGGCGATGGGAATGCTGCTGCTCAGCTACGGCTTTTTGCTGTGGCACCGAAAAGCAACGGCTCCGCCAGCCGACATGAAATTGTATTATTCGGTTTCTACACAACTGTCTGAAGGGAAAATACCGTACCGTGATTTTACCGTCGAATACCCGCCATTGGCCCTGTTGCCGTTGGTGGTTCCGCACCTGCTTACGGCTGGCATGACGCTCGATTACCGGGCGTATTCCTTGCTATATTTACTGGAAACCTTTTTATTGCTGCTGCTGATTGCCTTCACTGTACAACGAGTGGCCCGGTTTTGGCCCGAATCGTTATCCCCCTGGCGGCTCCTGGCGGTTTATTTGCTGCTGATCATCCTCAGCAAAGATTTTGTATTCTGGCGGTATGATCTCTTTCCGGCCTGGCTGACCTTACTGGCGCTGCTCGCGGTTTTGAAGAAGCAACCCCTGCTGGCCGGGTTGTGGATTGGTCTGGCCATCATGGCTAAATTATATCCGGTTATGCTGGTTCCTATTCTGCTGGTGTATTACCTGGCCAGGCAGCAATACCGGGCGTCGGTGCGGCTGGTGGCCGGAACAGCCCTTGCCGTTTCGCTGGTACTGCTGCCGGTTGTGTTTCTGTCGGGTAGTCAGGTGTTTTCCTTTCTGACGTACCACCAGTTGCGGGGACTGCAAATCGAAAGTGTGGCCGGCGGCTTGGTCTTGCTGGGAAATGTGGCGGATTTATCGCGGGTCAGCACCGCCTTTAACTACGGGGCCTTTCACCTGGAAGCCAGTGGGGTCGGGTCGGTTTTGAAAGCTTTACCGGGCATCTTTCTGGCGGGTTTTAGCGGGCTCCTGGCGCTTGGCTGGTTCCGGTTCCGGCGCGAATATGGGCAGACCGGAACGGTTTCGGCGGACAGTCTGCTTCGGTTTTTGCTGGGCGCTTTGCTGGTTTTTATCAGTACCAACAAGGTGTTTTCGCCCCAATACCTGATCTGGTTACTTCCGTTTGTGCTCTTTCTACCCGTTAAACCGATTGCATGGATGGGCTTTATTTTCTTACTGACCACGTTGGTCTACCCGGTTTTTTACTCCCAATTGATTGAGCCTACCGTTTTTGGCGTTTTGCTGCTGACGGCGCGGAATGGGGCTTTCCTCTTTTTCTTCGTCCACGTTGTGCGAAAAAACCGTCCCTCTTCATCCTTCCAGAATCTCTCCCCAACGCCCTACCCGAATCGGTAGCCTGCCACCGGGAGGAGCCGATTCTACATTTTTGCTGATTAATAATACTTTATTTCGGGATTGGGTTGGCTTGCTTGCGTCTACGCAGGAAATGCAATAAGATTGCCGTATGTAAAAGTCTTCTTTGCTATACCTATGTCTCTTATTACCAGTACGTACCGGTGGGGCCGTCGAATGAGCCAGACCGGTGGGGTCTTTCTGGCGGGCCTGTTCCTGATCGGATCAACGGGTCGAAAACCCAGCGAAACGCCGGGCTTTCAGGTGCCGGACGGTTTTACCATCGAACGGGCCGTAGCGCCGGATTTGCTTTCCTATCCCATGTTCGCCAGCTTCGATGGCGCTGGCCGTCTTTTTGTGTTTGAGTCAACCGGCCCCAATGCCATGGGAACCGAAAAAATGCTGGCCGAACCGTCGTATCACATTCGTCTGCTGGAAGATGCCGACGAAGACGGCCAGTTTGAAAAAAGCCGTATTTTTGCCAAAAATATCCCGTTTCCCAAAGGTGGGGTATTTTACCAGGGTAGCCTGTATGTGGCCGAATCGCCCAATCTGGTGAAGTATACGGATACGAACAACGATGGCGTTTCGGACCAGAAAGACGTGATCCTGACGGGCTGGACCCTGCACGCCAACGGAGCCACGCTGGGTGGTCCTTTTTTCGGCCCGGATGGCTGGCTTTACCTGACCGACGCCCGCCGGGGCTTTTCGATTACCACCAAAGAGGGCAAGGTTCTGAAAGGAAAAAGTGCCCGGATCTGGCGCTGCCGCCCCGACGGAACCGGCCTGGAGTCGCTGGCGGGGGGCGGTTTTGATAATTCGATTGAAATTGCCTTTCTGCCGTCGGGCGAAACCATCGGAACGATGACCTATTTTGTCGATCCGCAGGATGGGCAGCGCGACGCCCTCATGCACTGGGTGGAAGGCGGCACGTACCCCAAACCGAACCCCGTCATCGCTGAAGATGGCCTGAAACTGACCGGCGATCTGATGCCGACGATGACCAAAATGCCCCGCGTGGCCCCCTCCGGCATCATGCGCTACCGGGGTGCCGGGTTTGGGGCGGACTATCAGAACAATTTGTTCAATGCCGAATTCAATACCGGACGAATCATGCGGCATAGCCTGTCGCCCGACGGAGCCACGTTCAAAACGGTGGATGACGTCTTTTTGAAGTCGTTCAGCGCGGATTCGCACCCGACGGATGTGCTTCAGGATGCCGACGGCAGTATGCTGATGGTGGTTACGGGCGGCTGGTTCATCGAAGGATGCCCGCTGTCCCGCGTCGCCAAACCGGATGTTCAGGGCGGTATTTACCGCATCCGCAAAACCGGTGCGCCCAAACCGAACGATGCGTGGGGCAAAAAACTCGCGCTGGCCAAACAGACGCCCCAAACCCTGCTCAACTACCTCACGGATACCCGGCTGGCCGTCCGCGACAACGCGGTGGAGCAACTGATCCAACGCGGAAATGCGGCTGTCAACCCCCTTCTCACGGTTTTGCCTGCCTTAAAAGATGAAGAGGTACGGGCATCGGTGGTGTTTGCTTTGTCCCGAATCAATACGCCTGCGGCCTGGAATGGCGTTCATAAAGCATTGATGGATCGGAGTAGCGTCGTTCGTACGGCAGCCGTTCGGGCGTTGGGATTGCATAAAGACAGGATGGCCGTGGACAAACTCATCGCTTTGATGCAGAAGGATGTGCTGCCGGTTCGTCGCCAGGCGGCCACGGCCCTGGGGCAGATCGGCGATCAGAAAGCCGTCCCGGCCTTGCTGAATGCAGCCGCGAGCAACACCGACCGGTTTGTCGGACACGCCATCATTCATTCACTCATTACGCTCAGGAATACGGAACTGCTGGTCAGGGCGCTGGAAAATCCGTCTTCGAAGATCCGAATGGCGGCCCTGATTGCGTTGGATCAGATGGACGGTGCCCCGCTCCAAAAAACGCATCTGGCCGCAGCCCTGGCCGCCCGGGAGACGGATTTTCAGAAAACCGGTATCTGGGTGGCGTCTCATCACCCGGAATGGTCGGACATCGTCATCGGTTTTCTGGAAAAAAAACTGAAGGACGGGACGCTTTCGGATGCCGACGCCGGTTCGGTGCGGGAACTGATGCTGACCTTTAGCAAGGAACCCGCGCTGCAGAACTTTTTAGCCGCGCAACTCGGAAGTGCGGCCACAACCTCCGCCCGAAAGGGTTTGCTGCTGGAGGTCATGGCGAAATGTACGTTGAAGAAACTGCCGGACGCGTGGGTGGAAGAGCTGGGGAATCAACTTCGGAGCGACGATGAGCTGGTGCTTTCCCAGGTATTGGGATTGATTGAATCCCGCCGGATCAAGGTGCTGAATCCGCAACTGGACCGGATTGTTCAGGCTGAAAAGACGCCCGTTGGCTTCCGGCTGAAAGCCCTGAGCGCGCGGATCATGTCGTCGCCCGGTTTGTCGGACAATGAATTTCAACGTTTGCTGACGTACCTCGGCCCATCGTTTGACTCGCCGGTGCGCCAGCAGGCGGTGCGGCTCCTGAACCACGCTGAACTGACCAATGACCAGCTGCTGGTGATTGCCCGCACCCAAATCGGGAAGGCGGATGCCTTCCTGTTGCCGCCCCTGTTGAGCGCCTTTGAAGGAAACCGGGATGAGCGGGTCGGCCAGGAACTCATCACGGCCCTGCAAGCGGTTTCGGAACGGCTGGATAATGTACCGGAGCAGGATTTTCAAAACCTGTTGAAGCCGTTTCCCGCTTCGGTGCAAACCCAGGCAGCCCCGCTGCTCGTCAGGCTAAAGTCGTTGCATGCGGGACGGTTGGCGCACTTGCAAAACCTGGAAGCCCGGTTGACAGGGGGCGATGTGGGCGAAGGCCGGAAGCTGTTTTACGGCAAGGCCTCGTGTTCTACCTGCCATGCCGTCGGAGCCGAAGGCGGGCGTTTTGGCCCCGACCTGACCAACATCGGTGAAATCCGTTCCCAGCACGACATTCTGGAAGCCATCGTGTACCCGAGTGCCAGTTTTGCCCGGGAGTATGAAACGTTCCGGGTGGTCACGAAAAACACGTCGTATACGGGTATTCTCAAGGAACAGCTTCCGGAGTCGGTCGTGATTGAACTGGGGCCTGCCCCCGGTGTACGAATTGCCCGTTCGGAGATCACCGCCATCGAACCGCAGACGTTGTCGATGATGCCGCCGGGCCTGGATCAGCAACTGAATCCGACCGAAATGGCCCATCTGATCGCTTTTCTCAACGCGCTGCCCTACCGACTGGACCGGATGATTCAGGCCAGTCAGAAAAAATAAAACCGGAATCTGTTCCTGAAAAAATATACCCTGCAAATGAGGAACTTGAGCCTTGCCGTGATCGTCGGCCTGTTGGTTACTACAGGCATGGTCACCGCTCAATCGGTGCGGTCGAAAACCGTCAAACTGTTCAACGGAAAAAACCTGAAGGGGTGGTACGTCTTTATTGAAAAACGGGGACGGGAGAATGATGTTAAAAAGGTTTTTACGGTACACGATGGGCTGATTCACGTCTCGGGCGAAGAATATGGCAGCATGATTACCAACGAAGAGTACGGGAATTATACGCTGACGGTGGAGTTCAAATGGGGGGACAGAACCTATGCCCCCCGGGAAGACCGCGCGCGGGACAATGGCATTCTATTGCATTCCACGGGGCCGGATGGTGGGTATCGCGGGATCTGGATGCGTTCCATCGAATGCCAGCTCATCGAGGGCGGATCGGGTGATTTTCTGGTGGTGGGCGATGGCAGTGAGAACTACGCACTGACGGCCACCGTAGCGCCCAAACAGGAAGGCCGGGGAAATGTATACTCCCCATCGGGTACGCCCCTGACCATCCACAGCGGCCGGATCGACTGGTTCGACCGGGACCCGGCCTGGAAGGATGTCAAGGGGTTTCGGGGGGCCAAAGACCTCGAAAAACCGCTGGGTGAGTGGAATACGATGGTTTGCGTGGCCGAGGGTGACACGGTTTCCATTTATCTGAATGGGACGCTGGTCAATCAGGCTACCCAGGTGAAACCCGCGAAAGGCCGCATCCAGATTCAATCCGAGGGTGCCGAGATGTTCGTTAGAAAAGTAGAACTTGCTCCTTTACGAAGGAAATAACACCGAAAACCGATTAACCGAAACCGTCATGTCTGATCAGTCAACCCCTTTGCGTGTCCTGGTGGTGGGATGCGGAAACATGGGGTCATCCCACGCCCAGGCCTATCACCGGCTGGAGGGCTTCGAAATCTGTGGCATTGTCTCCACTGGAAAAAGCAAGGAAATCTTAAATGAAAAACTGGGGGGCGGTTTTGCCCTTTTCAGTGATTTTGAAGAAGCGCTGGAGCAGACCAAACCGGATGCCGTGTGTATCTCGACCTACCCGGACACCCACGAGGCATTTGCTGTCAAGTCGTTCGAGGCCGGGTGCCACGTTTTTATCGAAAAACCGGTGGCCGACTCCGTTGCCGGGGCCGAGCGGGTGGTGGAAGCCGCCGTGAAAGCGGGCAAGAAACTGGTAGTCGGCTACATTTTACGCCATCACCCGTCGTGGGAGAAATTCGTTGGACTGTCGCATGAACTGGGAAAACCGCTGGTGATGCGGATGAACCTGAACCAGCAAAGCGAAACCAGCATGTGGACCCTGCACCGCAACCTGATGAAAAGCCTGAGCCCGATCGTCGACTGCGGAGTGCATTACATCGATGTGATGTGCCAGATGACGCGTTCCAAACCGGTTCAGGTCTACGCCATCGGTGCCCGGCTGACGGACGAAATACCGGTCGATAACTACAATTACGGCCAGCTCCAGATCCGGTTTGCAGACGGGTCAGTGGGCTGGTACGAAGCGGGTTGGGGGCCGATGGTCAGCGAAACGGCGTTTTTCGTCAAAGATGTTTTTGGGCCGAAGGGCAGTGTTTCCATTGTGGCCAAAGAAGCCGGGGGGGCAGGCAAATCATCGTCCATCGAAGCCCATACCAAAACGGAATCCATCCGGTTTCACCATTCGGAACTGGACGCCAGCGAGCGGTTTGCAAAACCGGATGAGTGGATTAATCTGGAGGACGAACCCGACCATCAGGAGCTTTGTAACCGGGAGCAGCGGTATTTTCTGAAAGCCATCCGGGAAGATATCGACCTGACCGACCACATGCAGGATGCCGTCAACAGCCTTCGGATCGCCTTTGCCTGCGATGAGTCCGTACGGACCGGCCAGGTTGTCATTCTGTAAAGCCCCGGCTTCCGGGTGTGGGGGTTAAATTTCGTACCAGAATTAAGAAGGAAAAAAGTAGTCTGTTGACTGAAACCGGAATACCTTTAGGCCGTTTGTGCCGCGCTTTTGCGTTCCGGTATTCGGTTGAACCACTAGATTTTAGCTAATGACCCCAATTCCGCAAGAAATCCCGGTCGGCATCGTTGGCCTTGGGCTGATGGGATGCAGCATTACCACCTGTTTACTGATTGCCGGTCATCCCGTCGTTGCGGTCGCACCGATTCCCATTGACATGGTCACCGCCCTGCCCCGGATCAAAGAACACCTCGAACGGTCGTATCAGAAAGGACTGATTACGAATCAGCCTGAATCGTACCTGGAAAACCTGATTCTGACGGAGGACTACGAAGAACTCCGGCCCGCCAGGCTGGTCATTGAATGTACCATCGAAGACCGGGGGATTAAGGAATCAGTGTATCAGAAAGTGGAACGGGTGATCGCTTCCGATGCGCTGCTGGCGAGCAACACCTCGGCCATTCCGATCAGTGTGCTTCAGAAACTAACCCGGCACCCGGAGCGGTTTTTCGGATTGCATTGGGCCGAACCGGCGCACACAACCCGGTTTCTGGAAATTATTTGCGGAGACGACAGTGCGGTTTCCCAGGGTGAATACCTCTATGAACTGGCCCACTTCTGGGGCAAGGAACCCATCCTGGTTCGAAAGGATATTGCCGGTTTTATCACCAATCGCCTGATGTATGCCATGTACCGGGAAGCCATCAGCCTGGTCGAAAACGGCTACGCGACGGTGGAGGATGTGGACCGTTCCTGCCGGAACAATGCGGGCTATTTCATGACACTGGTAGGGGTTTTCCGCTGGATGGACCTGACGGGTGTTCCGGCCTACCATACCGTCATGAAAGACCTGTTGCCCACCCTCAACAACAGCACGGAAGTACCGAAACTGATCGACGACATCGTAAAAAGCGGGGGGCGGGGCGTTGCCAATGCACACGGTTTTTATGACTACACGCCGGAAGAGGCCCGGCTTTGGGAGGAAACGTTTACGGAATTCAGTTACAAAATCCGCGAAATCGCCCTGCAATATCCGGCTGATTATGTGAAGAAAAAATTAAAAGAGAAAGAGGATTCGGTGTAGAAACGATTTCGAAGCTCTTTAGGATTGCCTAAAACGAATATCAAATGAAAAATGATGAATGCTAAATGTAAAAGTAGCTTCCAATTCAGTACTTTTACATTTAACATTCATCATTTTTCATTTGATATTCATCATTCTCTGTTCCTTGAAGAGAAATGAAATCCTGAACGAGTGCTTCATTTCCCCTGTATCACGAAAAATTAACTCTTCGTCGCCGTAGGCTCCGCCGGATGGCCGGATTCCGTTTCCTGCGGTTGCGGCCCCCAGTGTTGTCGTCCGAATCCGCGCGGGCCGCAGCCGCCTTTCCATTGTTCCTTCATTTGCTGCTTGAACTGCTGACGTTCTTCGGGCGTCATGTTTTGCCACCGGTTCGACATTTTCTCGCGCCAGTAAGCGTGTCTCGGGTGACCATAGGGCCCTCCGCCCCAGCCGCCACCGCCCCACCGTCGGCCACCCCAACCCCCGCGAAAACCGACCAGAATCCGGCTCAGCAGGAGCAGGCCCAGCGCCTGAACGAAGGTGATCGTCGGGCCGGCGAACAGCACCGGCACCAGCCAGTTCCAGAGACTTGATACGGCCCAGCCGGCCGCCGTTACAAAAATGACAGCGAATAACAGGCCGCCGACTACGCGTTTAATCCAAAATAGTTTCATGGTAATAAATGGTTGTAATGGTTTGTGGTTGAAGGTTTGTTTCAACCGCATTATTGTTGGAGCGATTTCCCGGTTTTTGAGTGATGCTCATACGGTTGGCAAACAGTGGCAGGGTGGCGGTCGAAACCGGAATGCCCGCGCCAGTGTCCACCGTGTCCACCGCCGAAGCCAAAACCGCCCACCAGCAGCCTCGTCAGAAACAGCAGGCCCAGCGCCTGGACGAACCGGATTTTCGGGCCGTTAAAAACCGAGGGCACCAGCCAGTTCCACAGCCGCATGACCACCAGCGTGACCAGCATGAAGAGGGCAATTCCGAGGGCTAAAAAGCCGAGTCCTTTTAAAATCAACAGAGGTTCCATTGTCGTTGTGTTTAGTTTGTGATCCATTCTTCGTATAAGCCCCGCAGGCGCTCCCGCAGGTACAGAATCGCGTAGCGTTTGCGCGACAGGAGCGTGTTGATCGGAATACCGATCTCGTCGGCCATGTCCCGAAAACTCTGTCCGTCGATCTCGTGCCGGATAAATACCTCACGTTGTTCGGCGGGGAGCTCCGAAACCGCTTCCATGACCGCTTCCATCATCGCTTCCCGCATCAGCATCTCGTCGGCGGTCAAGTCGTTGGCGGGCAGCAAACTGGCCATCAGCAGCGGTTCGCCATCGTCGTCGGCATAGCCCCTGGATTGCTCTTCCAGCGAAACCGTCCGCTTTTTCCGGTACCAGTCGATGATTTTCCGCCGGGCTACCGCAAACAACCACCCGGCCAGATGCTCAATGGGCTGCGTCAGCGGTTCCGTGGGCGAGGGCAGTTGCGTTCGCCGGTCGATTTCGGCCCAGTCCATCAACACATCCTGCAACAGATCTTCGGCATCCTCGCGCGTCGGGAGCCGTCGACGGATAAAATCCAGCAGGCGGGGGCGTTCGCGCTGAACCGCCCGGGCCGCCCCGTCGGGTGGCCGGGAATCGGAACCGGAATGATGATCCGATCCTTTCGGGTTGATGGGGACAGACAGCGCTACGTTTCTCATACACCAGGGAAGTCGGATGAAAACAGCGGATATTGTATCACCAGTGCCTGAAGTCCCTAAAAATGGATAAGTGGCGCAATTGACCCGACGAAAGGTCGTTTAAGGATTGGGCGTAAAGAAGTTAGACGAGTAACAAGAGGCTGAAAGGACGTTTTTTTGAGTCTCCTGTCACCTGTCTCAGCACTTTGGTCGCGAACGAAAAAAAGAAAAATGCCCCATCCATTTCATTTCTACCGGTTTTTTGGCAGATTCATGACCCGAATTAGGGATGACGTATCGGGACATAACCGGTAAGAATATACGCCCTGTTGGCCTTCCTTTTTCGGATGAAACCTGCCTAACGCCGTACAAATAGCCGATCGATTGCCTATATTTGTCATGGATTATTCCGTTAGTTTTTTGAATCTCACTAATCTTTTACTCAATATATTATGAACAGAAGAGATGCCTTGATGCGGGTTGCGGCTTTGATGGGAACCACCCTGACGCTGCCTGCACTCGCGGATACGCTCGAAGCGTCGGCTACCAGACGGGCCCTGAGCGGAAAGCCTCTGTTGTTTACGGCCGACCAGGACACGATGGTCGCTGAAATGACTGAAGTCATTATCCCCACGACCAGCACCCCCGGTGCGAAAGCCGCCAAAGTCAATGAAATCATTGACATTATCTTGAAAGACTGTTATCCGCAAAAAGACCAGAAGCAGTTTTTAGACGGACTGGCCCATACGAATGAGCTGAGTCAGGCTGCCTACAGCAAGAATTTCGTGGCGCTCGATGCCACGCAACGAACGGAGATCATGACGAAACTGCAGGCCGAAGCCGCCGAACAACGCAAGGCCATGGCTTCCATGCCCGCCGAAAAACGGTATACGCCCTTCTTCAATACCCTGAAATCCTTGACGCTGAACGGGTATTTTACGTCGGAAATTGGGGCCACCCAGGCCCTGGCCTACATTGCCGTTCCGGGCCGTTTCCAGGGGTGTGTTGATCTGAAACCCGGCCAGAAAGCCTGGGCTACCTAGTGTCGATGAACAAGGACGAATGAAAGGATTTCCGGTTCGTTCGTCATTTGGAACTGCCTGAGCGGTTCCGGAAATTGTTCATTATCCATTTTATTCGTCATTAAAAAACATGAACCTTAACATAGATAGTATCAAAGCCACTACCTACGACGCCATTGTAGTTGGGTCGGGGATCAGCGGGGGATGGGCAGCGAAAGAGCTGACAGAGAAGGGCTTGAAAGTGCTGATGCTCGAACGGGGCGAAGACATCAAACACATCGAAGGGTATAAAACCGCCATGACCGACCCCTGGCAGTTTCCGCACCGGGGGCGGGTGACGTCGGAGATCGCCGAGGAACAGGCCGTTCAGGCCCGGACAGGCTATACGGTTTCGGAAGCTACCGCCTACCTGTTTGTCAACGATAAAGAAAATCCGTATCTGGAAGACAAGCGGTTCGACTGGATGCGCGGCTACCACACGGGCGGCCGTTCGCTGATGTGGGGCCGTCAGAGCTACCGCCTGGGCGATCTCGATTTTGAAGCCAACATCAAGGAAGGCGTCGGTGCCGACTGGCCGATTCGCTACAAAGACATTTCGCCCTGGTACGATTACGTCGAAAAATTCATCGGCGTCAGTGGTTCACGCGATGGCTTGCCGCAGTTGCCCGACGGGCAGTTTCAGCCGCCGATGGACATGTATTGCCTTGAAAAACACGTCAAAGGCGAGGTAGAGAAAAAATTCAAGGAGCGGACAATCACCATCGGCCGGGTGGCACACATCACCAAGCCTACGGCACAACAAAGTGCTTTGGGCCGGGCGCAGTGCCAATACCGGAACCTGTGTAGCCGGGGGTGTCCGTTCGGTGCCTATTTCAGCACGCAGTCGGCCACGCTGCCGGCGGCCATGAAAACCAAAAACCTGACGCTCCGGCCGCATTCCATCGTAACGTCGGTGATCTACGACGAAGCGAAGAAAAAAGCAACGGGCGTTCGGGTGGTCGATCAGTTGACGAAAGAAGAACTGACGTTCAACGCCAAAATTATTTTCCTCTGTGCCTCGTCCATGGCGTCGACGCAAATCCTGATGGCTTCGGTTTCCAACCGGTTTCCAAATGGTTTGGGCAACGAAAGCGGGGTGCTGGGTCACTACGTGATGGACCACCATTTCCGGGTGGGTGCCAGCGGTGTCTACGAAGGGTTTGGCGATAAATACTACTACGGTCGTCGGGCGAACGGCATTTATGTGCCCCGTTTCCGCAACCTGCCCGGCCAGGCAAAACGCGATTACCTGCGCGGATTCGGCTACCAGGGTGGTGCATCCCGCATGAACTGGGGCCGGGGTACAGCTTCGGAAGGTTTCGGAGCAGCCTTCAAAGACGAAATGACCAAACCGGGACCCTGGGCGATGAACCTCGGCGGTTTTGGCGAATGTCTGCCGTATTTCGAAAACAAAGTCGTGATTGACAAGTCGAAAACCGATAAGTATGGTCTGCCGGTACTGCGCTTCGATGCCGAGTTCAAGGAAAACGAAATGAAGATGCGCAAGGACATGGGCAACGATGCCGCCGAAATGCTCGAAACGGCGGGTTTGAAAAACGTGACCATCAACGACAACGGTTCGTGGCCGGGTCTGGGCATTCACGAAATGGGAACCGCCCGGATGGGGAATGATCCGAAGCAATCGGTGCTGAACAAATTCAACCAGGTGCATTCCGTGAAAAACGTCTTTTGCACGGACGGCGCGTTCATGGTTTCGGCTTCGTGTGTCAACCCGTCGCTCACCTACATGGCCATGACCGCCCGCGCGGCCAACTACGCCGTGCAGGAGCTGAAGCGGCAAAACCTTTAGGGAGTGAAGAGTGAAGAGTTAAAAATTAAGAGTTGAAATACGCCACGGCCTGTTTGGCCGACGGGATTCACTTTCAACTCTTATTTTTTAACTCTTCACTCTTCACTATTTTTTGCAACCCTTTCGGTATCAGCCTTGTCATATCGTTCAGAGCGTTGTCTCGACGGTGATATGTTTACATCCAGATTTTATAGTACGGTATTGACGGTGTTATTGCTGGGCACAGTGGCTTGCGATCGAATCG
The DNA here is from genome assembly GCF_006149005.1 of Larkinella sp. C7. Taxonomy (GTDB): domain Bacteria; phylum Bacteroidota; class Bacteroidia; order Cytophagales; family Spirosomataceae; genus Larkinella. The sequence goes on from NZ_VBSL01000003.1 coordinate 62,141, forward strand.
CGCAGGACGCTGCACCTGGCCCGAATGGCGTGGATACGGAAGAAATTGAATACTATACCCTGCCCGACCAGCAGGTGGCGATTGATTTGACGTCCATTTCCGGCCTCAATTCGGTCACAACCCTATACATTACCCAAACACCGCGACTCGGTAATGCCCGATTCAGCGGCAGCGGTTTGCTGGTTTATACGCCTTATTCCACCTTTGTGGTGGGTGAAGACCAGTTTTCGGTCAGCACAGGCAAAGAAACCCGGCTTGCCCGGTCGTTCCGGATCAGCATGGCGGCCGACAGCAGCCGAATTCCGTGTAATGCCGGCCCGATTCCGGATGGGTACCGGACGGCCGAAAGCCAGCCCATTACGGTAGATGTTTTGAAAAATGACCGGTTTTGCGATGCTACGGTCGATCTGTCCAGTCTGGCCGTGCAGCAGCAACCGGAGCACGGCAAAGTAACCGTCGAAAATGGGGAAATTCGGTACACGCCCACGGTCGGTTTCAACGGCTTTGATTTTTTCTTTTACAAAGTGAAGGCGGTTTTTCCGCAAAAAAACCGCACGTTTTTATGTCCGGTTCGGATTAGCGTCGGCGATCCGTATAAAGATTGTAAAATTCTGCTGAAAGATGAGCAGGTCTACTGGAAACAATGGTTCATTACCGATTCGTTGCGCATTCCGGTTCTGGCCAACGATCAGCTTTGTAAATCCCGGTATGATCTGCCGGTTACGATCGTCAAGGCCCCCGGCAAGGGTACGGCACGGGTGTTGAAGAACAATACGGTTTTGTATTTTCCGACAAACGGCTACACGGGAGAGGATGAATTGACATACCGGCGTTGCGATGCCGGCGACTGTCAGGAAGCCACGGCCCGCATTTCGGTCACCGGCCCAGACGTCGACTGTGCGTTGACGGCCCGCAATGACAACGGGCAGATCTCGGCCGCTATTTTGCCTACTGATCCCAAAAAGCGGGTTGTTTACATTTACGCGCTGGGAAATGACCGCGTTTGTTCACCCTTGCGAAGCATGACCATTACGGATAATCCATCGGGTGCCGCATTAGAAGTCCTGCCAAACGGGGCTATTGTGTACCGGCCTTCCCTGGATTTCAGAGGAAGTTTTCAGTTTACCTATGAATTAACAGACGTGAAAAACAACAAGTCGTCGGCGACGGTAAATCTTGCCATTCAATAAATTAGGAATGGTAAATTGGGTCGGTTTAAGGAAAAGTTGTAATTCGAACGTACACCGTCGTCCTGAAGAAACTCTTTGTCTGAAATAGAATTGTTGCGGGCATGCCAGCGTCACGATGCGCGGGCGCAAACGGCTTTGTACGAACGTCACAAAGGCCGGATGATGGGTCTTTGCCGTCGCTATGCCCATTCGCGTCCGGAAGCAGAAGACATGTTTCAGGAAGGGTTTATCCGCATCTTCCAGCAAATTCATACCATCGAACAACCCGAGCGGTTGCTGAACTGGATGAAACGGGTGATGGTCAACACGGCCATTAACTGGTATCACAAGCACCACCACGAGCAATCCGAAACCGATTACGAAGAAGCCTGGGAAACCAGCAACACCGAACACAACGATATTCTGGCCCGCATCTCAACGGAGGAACTGCTCACATTGGTGCAGGACCTGGCCGATGGCTACCGCATGGTGTTCAACCTGTATGTAGTGGATGGTTACAGCCACCAGGAAATTGCCCGGATGCTGGGGATTTCGGAGGGAACGTCAAAGTCGCAACTGGCGCGGGCGAAAGAAGTTTTAAAACAAAAATTGAAGAAAATAGGCATTGTCAGCTATGGCAGCTACTGAAGATGAGTGGGAACGGATTTTCCGGCAAAGACTTGAAAACTACGAGTCTGAACCGGCGGAAGACGCTCTGGAACGTATTTTAAGGGGATCAAAACCGCCATCGGTCGAAAAACCGGGGCGTCATGTGGGTCGGCGAATCGGTTTGAGTCTGGCCTTTCTGGGTATTCTGGTCCTGCTAACCGTTGGCATCCGGGAGTATACAGCCTCGTCGACAGGCACCGTTGCGCAAGCACCGGCGGTGGTGAAGGCTGACCCGAAACTGGAAACGGAGCAGGCCGGGACGTTTGCTGAAAACCATCCAACGACCGGGGAAGTCAGTCATGTATCCCAAAACGGAAGACCAGCCAAAGCGGTAGAATCCCGCTCCGTCAGAGACGGGGGGCGGATTGGTGAATCATCGGTTTTTGCCCGGGCGGCTGAAAAAAAACGGCGAAAACCGGTTGGCTCAGGTTTGGAGCCATTGCGAAGGAATGAACAGAATACGAGCGAAAAGTTAGTCAGTCAACTGAGCAGTATACCGAAAGAAGTACCAGACGAAGCTTATGATGTAAACTCTACGATCCCCTCATCCAGTCCCCAAACGAGCATGGAGACGGAAACCGAATCGGCTCTGCGCTACGCATTTGTAACCGGAAAAGCGACCCGGCTTGTGTTTCCCGTTGCCACCTTACCCGCCGTTCATCCACCGGCCCGGCAGCAGGCTCCCGACATCGAACCGGGTAAAATGGCCGCCCGTCCTTCCTTTTTTGCCAGTGTCATGCCCCTGTACACGTTCCGGGAGGTAACGCCGGTGCGGCAGGATGAGATCGTAATGGAAAAAATTCGCCCGTCCACCTCCTTGTCCGCCCGAACGGGTTTGCGGGTGCAGGCCGGGGCCGAATGGCCGCTGAGCCGGAGGCTCAGTTTACGGGTTGGGGCGGTTTATCAGAAATTGCAGCAGGAAATGACCTACTCCGCCCGGGCACTCCGCTCAGATTCGACCAAAGTGGAGTGGGTCGATCAGCAAACCATCAAATTAACGCCCTTGTATAAATCGGTGGAACATCGGGTGAAAACCACCTGGCAGTATGTTGCGCTGAGTGCAGAAGGCCGGTGGCAATTGAATCCGGGTCAGATGACGGGGCTGCGGCATTCGATGGCGATCGGAGGGAGTCTGGGTTATCTGGTCAGTGGCCGCTCCAGCCAACGCTGGCAGCCCTTTTTGCAGGCTTCCTACGGAATTGAGCGCCAATTGACGGAGAAATTGCGGTTGCAGGTTGAACCCGGAATCGTCTATAACCTCAACGCCATCAGCGATAATTCGCGGTGTTTCAGCGTCCGTCCCTATAGCTATGGTCTGGTAGTCGGACTACACTGGCAGCCTTAAACATGAACGAACCGTCGTCCCGTTGGCTCAGGAATTTGAAATTTTTCCGAACAACTTTAGTATGATCAGAGTTTGTTTTATAATTGATTTGGTTCAAACAACCATCATAAAACAAAACTCAACGATGAAAAAGCTAGTGATGATGGGGGCTATGTTCATGGCGGTTGCCCTCAACGCCAAAGCGCAGAACACGACCGGGTCGACAGGCACCGGCACGACGACCGGTACGACCGTAAACCCGCAAACGCAGACGACCAATCCGCAAACCCAGGGGATGAACGGCCAGTCGACGGGTACAACGGGAAATACGAATACGACAACGTATCCGCAGGGCCAGACGACTTTAGGGTCGCAATCGCCTACCGGTTCAACGGCTAATCCGCAAATGCAAACGCAGCCACCAACGACCGGAACCACTACATTTCCGCAAACGCAACAAGGCCAGCAGGGACAAATGAACCAACAGGGTCAGATGAACCGCGAGCGTCGTACGACCGATCCAACGTCTACCCAGACCGATCCGGTTCAGGGTTCAACGACGACCAATCCTTCGACGACGACCAGCCCGACGAACTCAGAATTGAACACCAAGGGGACGACCAACAATTCGAACGACCGCAAAAACCGGAGAAATAGAAACCGGAATGATTCGACGATGAAGCGTGATACGCTACAAAATAAATAGTAGAGAATCAGTTAGGTAATCCAAGAAAAGCAGTCATCACTCGGTGTCTGCTTTTTTTCCTTACAACCATGAAAAAGCTACTGATTGCCAGTCTGATCGGCGTCTCCCTTTTTGGGGTTTCTGCCCAAACTACGGGGATGGTCCGTCTCTGGGATCCTATTGCCGGGCAAACCGCCACGCAGGATACGATCAAAAAAGACACAAACCGGCTTCGGCAGGGCGACCGGATGCGCCGGGGACAAATTGAGGACCGGCGGCCAACGGGCGATCCGAATCCGAAGCAACTCCGCACCGATTCGCTTCGGCGGGGTGGCGCCATGAAAGTGGATACCGTTCGGTATTAAAATGAAAAACCTCCCGGTCCGGGAGGTTTTTTCGTTCAAGAGGATGGGTTAGTAATGGCTTTGGGCGGTGATTGAATTATAGCGATACGGTCAGGTCTGACACCACGTATTCGTAGGGCGAAATCTGGAGCAGGGCCCCGTTCGATACGTTGTATTTTTTGCTGATCGTTACATACCCGTCGGCATTGAGGGTGTAAGCGAATCGGTAATCGGTCGTTGTGCCACCATACACGGTTTGAATCGTTTTTAGCCGCTGCATCAGGTGTTTGCTGGTTTTGCCGAAAATGCGCAGGTACGGATCTAGATTGAACACACCGACCGCATTGAGACGGTTATTATCGTTCAGGATGGCTGAGCCTGCAAACTGGTATTCATAAATGTTTTTCTGAATTACATCATTGGGGTTATTAAACCGCTTTACTTCAACCAGATCGCCGTCGGCGTTGTAGGCAAATTCCACCCGCATGTTGGGGTAAATGGAATGGTAGCGGTTGATCAATCGGCCCTTGGCGTCGTAATCGTACTTAAACGAGTTCATGGTAATGTGTGGGATGCCATCCACGACAGAATAATCCGGCACTTCAGAGTGCGTGCAGCGGCCGTTCGCATCCAGAAAATAGGTGCCATCCTGCGTTTTCGTACCGCCTACCAGCGTTAGCGTCGTAACCTTCCCAGGGCTGTAGGCATAGGTGGTCGTACGGTTGCCTTCAGTAACTTTCACCAGCTTTCCGTTTGCATCATACGACAAGGTAGCGTTGCCTTGTTTTACAAGGGTGTGTTTTTTCGCTACCGACACGATGATGTCATCCATTCCCAAGGCGTTGGATTCAACTGGCTGGCCCGTGTTCGACTGGCGGGGTGCCGAAGGTTCAAGCTGCTGGTTTTCGCACGATGACAAACTAATCAGGAGACTACAGAGCGCCAAAGCGCTGATTTTGGTGAGGTTCATTAGTTCTTTGTTGTTTGGCTATGTTGGTGCAACAAAGGTAGATCGCCGGTGTTTGGTCAGCTAGCCGGAGTCGGCAACAAGTAGATTGGGGTAAATAACGAGCGGGAAAGTGCCCGCAGTTGGTCATGATCAGCAAAGTAAAACAGAGACGGAAAAGCCTTTAGGAAATGACCGGTTTCAACGGTATCGAACACGATGCAGACTTTGTTTGTCAGATTCCTCCTGCTTTCAGGACTTCTATTCCTTCAGGTCACTCTGTATGCGCAGGCACCTGAACCCAACTACGACGAAACCAAAATACCGCCTTACACCTTGCCCGATCCCCTCGTCACACCGACCGGGAAGCGCATCACGACCATTCGCCAGTGGGAAAGCCAGCAACGACCGGTCTTGTTGAAACAATTTGCCACGCAGGTCTACGGCGTAACGCCCGAACGACGGCTGGCAACCCGGTATGAGGTAAAATCGGTGGACTCCTCCGCGCTCGGCGGAACGGCGATTCGCAAACAGATTTCTATCATCTGGACGGAATATCCCAATCTGCCGTCGCTGGATATTCTGCTGTATATCCCCAAAAGTGTGAAACGCCCGCCGGTTTTTGTCGGGTTCAATTACATGGGAAACCACAGCATCAGCACCGAACCCGGTATTGCCCTCTCCACGCGCTGGTTACCCAACCGGCCCGACGGAAAAGTTGTCAACAACCGGGCGACGGAAGCCGCGCGGGGTGTACAACTTTCCCGTTGGCCCCTGGAACTCATCATTTCAAAGGGGTATAGCGTGGCAACGGCCTATTACGGCGATCTGGAACCCGATCATCCGGAGGGCTGGAAAACCGGTATTCGTTCCGTATTGGGGCCACCGACGGAGCCGAAAAGCGACGGCTGGCAGGCGATTGGGGTCTGGGCGTGGGGCATGAGCCGGATGCTCGATTACCTGGAAACCGACGGACTGGTGGATGCCAGACGGGCGATTGCGCTGGGGCATTCGCGCCAGGGAAAAGCCGCTTTGTGGGCGGGTGCGCAGGATACACGGTTTGCGGCCGTTATTGCCAACGAATCCGGCGAAGGCGGAGCGGCTTTATCGAAGCGCGTTTTTGGAGAAACCATTCTGCGGCTTAACACGAGTTTTCCGCACTGGTTTTGTCCGCAATACCGGACTTATAACAACCGGCCCGAAGCCCTGCCATTCGATCAGCACCAACTCCTGGCCTTGATCGCGCCCCGCCCACTTTACGTTGCGAGTGCGCAGGGCGACCAGTGGGCCGATCCGAAAGGTGAATTCATGAGCGCTCGCCAAACCGATCCGGTTTACAAACTATACGGTAAAAAAGGCATTGGTACCGACGATTGGCCTCCCGTTCACACCCCCGTCGGGGAAACGGTTCGCTACCACATCCGCACGGGCGAGCATGACGTCAAGCGATATGACTGGGAACAATTTCTGAACTTCGCTGATCAGCAGGTGAAAAAATAGACAAGAGAGGGTAGACAAGAGAGTAAAGAGTCTCACGTCTCTTGTCTACCCTCTCTATTCTAGATCACACCTGCGCTTCAACCAGCGCGGGATAATCGATAAACCCTTTTTCGCCACCAGCATAAAACGTTGCGGGGTCGGCCTGGGCCAGTTCAGCGCCGGTGCTCAGCCGTTCGACCAGATCCGGGTTCGCAATGAACGGATACCCAAACGCAACCAGGTCGCCCACGCCGTTTTGCAAGTCTTCTTCGGCGCGTTCAGCGGTGTATTTGCTGTTCAGAATCAGCGTATTGCTGAATTTTTCCCGGATGGTTTTGAGCAGCGGGACGGTGGTTTCGGCTCCTTCCGGGGCTGCGGTATTGATAACGTGGAGGTAAACGATGCCCAGATCGTTCAGTTTTTCGGCCAGGTAAGTGTACGTTTCGTCAATTTCCGGATAAACCGACATATCGTTGTATACGTTGTAGGGCGAAAACCGGATGCCAACGCGATCTTTGCCGATGGCCTGTGCCGATTGTTCGGCAATTTCCAGGGCAAAACGGGCGCGGTTTTCGACGCTGCCGCCGTATTCATCGGTGCGCTGGTTGCTGTTCGGATTTAAAAACTGCTCGATCAGATAGCCATTGGCACCGTGTAACTCGATACCGTCGAAACCGGCTTCCACGGCGTTTTTAGCCGCCTGAACAAATTCCTGAATCGTCTGCTTCACCTCGTCAGTCGTCAACGCGCGGGGCTGGGCGTTGGTCTGCATACCACCCTGATCCGTCCACATCGGGCCGTCGGCTGCAATCGCCGACGGCGCAACCACCTCGGCTCCGGCTGGCAAATTAAGAGGGTGGCCAATGCGGCCGGTATGCATCAATTGCACAAAAATATGCCCGCCTTTTTCGTGAACAGCCTGCGTCGTCAGTTTCCAGCCCGCTACTTGTTCGGCACTGAAAATACCTGGAATCCGGGCGTAACCCAAACCGTTGGGGGAAGGAGAGACGCCTTCGGAAATGATTAGACCCGCTGAAGCCCGCTGGCCATAATACTTGGCAATCAGTTCGTTGGGGATGTTGTTATAAGCCCGGCTGCGGGTCATCGGAGCCATGGCGATTCGGTTGGTGAGGGTCAGCATACCGAGTTGAATGGGGGAAAAAAGTAAATTACGCATAGCAAGGGATGTCTTGGTTCGGGGGGATAACGCATCCATACATTTAAAAGTTTGAATGTATTAGAGAAAATTTTTTAAGTCAGCTTCGTCAGAAAGCCCGACAAGTCTTTCAATCCCTCTTTATTTAAACTCAGGTTCTGGTTGCGGCCTTCTTTGTGGGAGTTGACCAAACCGCTGTCGATGAGCGTTTTAACGTGGTGTGAAACGCACGGTTGCGACAGTCCGGTCATTTCCTGAATATCCGAATTGTTCAAACTTCCTTTTTCGGAAAGGGCCAGCAAAATTTGCAACCGGTATTTATCGGCGATGGCACCAGACGCTTTTTCAATAAACTTGTTATCCATTGGCTGAGCCGGATGGCAGGTCCGGTTTAAACAGAATACGGTCGTTGAGAATACTACAAAGTGCTGAACGTCACCGTTCACGATGTTGTAAAATTGATGAAGTTTCTTCAAATATTCTACTCTATCCCCACAAAGTTGTATTTCATGGTATTTTTCTGACAATTTAGGAATTTAATTCCTAAATTGTCAGAAAAATACCATGATAGATCGTCAACTCACCCATCGGGCTTCCGAAATGCTTCGGAAATATCCAATTATCACCATTACCGGGCCGCGCCAATCGGGGAAAACCACAATGGCAAAGTTTCTAAAACCCGATTATCGGTATGTGAGTCTGGAAAGTTTGGCCGAACGGGAATTTGCCCGGCAAGACCCGAAAGGGTTTCTGGAAACCTATCAAAACGGGGTGATTCTGGATGAAGTACAATATGTGCCGGACCTGTTTTCTTATCTGCAAGTGGCAACCGACGAGCGGCAACGCACGGGCGAATACATTCTGACCGGATCACAAAATTTCCTGTTGATGGAGCAGATCACCCAATCTCTGGCGGGGCGGGTGGCGGTATTCAACCTCCTGCCTTTGTCGTGGCAGGAACTTCGGAGTACGATGTATCAGCCCGCATCATGGGACACTTATGTCGTCAGTGGGTCCTATCCGCGAAAACTCGTACAGGATATCGACGCCGATGGCTTCTACGATAACTACCTGCAAACGTACGTAGAGCGCGACGTGCGGCAGGTCAAGAATATTCTGAATTTAAATCTATTTCAGAAATTCATTCAGTTGCTGGCAGGACGCATCGGGCAGTTGTTCAACCAGCAGAGTTTGGCGGTGGAGTTGGGCATTGATAACAAAACTGTCAATGCGTGGCTGACGGTGCTTGAAACCTCGTTTATTGCGTATCGCTTGCCACCTTATTATCAAAATTTCAGCAAGCGTATTGTGAAAACACCGAAGGTTTATTTCTACGATACGGGATTGGCTGCCTATTTGTTGGGCATCAGGTCGGTCGATGATCTGGGGGTTCATTTTGCCCGCGGTGCCCTTTTTGAAAATTTAATCATCAACGAACTGACCAAAAACTGGCTGAACCGGGGTCAGCGACCGCCGTTTTATTTCTGGTCGGATCAATCGAATCACGAAATTGATCTACTCATTGACCGGGGCAAAAGCCTGACGGCGGTTGAAATTAAATCAGGGCGAACCATTCAGCCGGACTTTTTTAAAGGCCTGGACTACTTCCAAAAACTGGCTCCTCAAACTACGTCGATACTGGTGTACGGAGGGAATGACGCCCAGCAACGGACTGGCGCCCGGGTGTTGACCATGAATGACTTGGATGCATTGAATTAAGGGACAGATGAACCCTGCTGTGCCGACTGGCCTGTATTAAAATCGGTTGAAAGCAACCTGGCTTCCAACCGATTCGATTGATCCCTACTGGTGGGTGGTTTGCTACAACAGTGTGCGTTAAAATTGAATCCCGACATTGAGCCCCGGCCACATCCGAACCCGAACTTCTTCGTCCGACCACCGGCGGCTGAACGTCTTGTCGTATACTTCCCATTTGACCCATTCTGTTCCGGTTCCTTCGCCGGTTTCAAATTTCGTTACCTGCACATTGAAGGTGGGCGTAACGGTGACGGCAATGCGGTTATGAATCGGTAAAATGAAACTTACCCGGGCCTGATTCAGCAAATTGAGATCTTCCCAGTGGTTGCCTTCTTCCTGAATCTGGTAGGTCAGGGCTTCGATGCTGATCTGGTTGCGTTTGCCGATAAACTGGTTGGTGCCAATCCCGTAGCCGTAGCCCCAACGGAGGGTGTTCCAACGAACGTTGTCGTTTTCGGGCCAGGCCGCTCCGAGGGCGAAGATGTTGTAAAACTTGCGGTTTCCGCCCATTTTGAAGCCAATGTTGGCGTGCAGGGCGTCGCCCGCCCAGATTTCGAAGCGGTGGTAGCCGTTTTTGGAAAGATTCAGCAAACCGATCTGCGCGCCGTCGACGTTTTCGGCCACGTTGATCAGCCCGATCTGGGTGCCTTTCACGCGTTTCGCCACGTTGGCAATGCCCGCGATCTGCAAGCCTTCGACCGATTCAGCCAGATTGGCAATCCCGGCAATCTGCGCGCCTTTAACGGCCCCCTTCGTCACGTTGGCAATGCCGCCCACTTGCGCGCCGGTCAGTTGCGCCCCGGAGAGGTTGGCAATCCCGGCAAACTGCGCCCCTTTCACGCTTTTTCCGACGACGTTGACAATTCCACCGAACTGGGCTCCGTAGAGTGGGCCGCCCACGGCGTTGACGATTCCGGCAAATTGCGCGCCATCGACTTCATGCCTGACTCCGTTCAGGATGCCCGAAAACTGCGCTCCCTTGGCATAATCTTTCTCCAGGCTGAACAAACCGCTGAATTCGACGCCGTCCAGAGCCGCAGCATAACCGCCGAGCAAATTCAATGAAAACCGGTTGCTGAACAGGGCGTTGTCGAGTCCATTGGTGCTCAGGGGTGGCACAAAACCGATCTGGGCGGGGCGGATTGGATAACGGCCCTTCCGGGCTTCTTTTAATTCCGTTTGGAGGGAATCCGGCTCCTGCGAATAGGCCGGTGCGGCAAAATAAAACAGGGAAGTGGCTAGTACGAGTAATTTTTTCATGGCAATCGTTCCTTTTTATGTGTGTTTACTGTTGTGCAATATGAAGTTGACAAAACCAGGTTCTCTTATCCCGAATCTGCTCCTATGACCGCCATCCCGCGTCCTACCCCCACGCGGTTTTCAAAAAAATGTTTACCGGAAACAATCCGATCGGATGGCCCCTGAAACCGCAGGCTGGTTACCTTTGCAGAAAATCCGACCCCTGAGATGAACCGAATCGACCGCCTGACCGCCATTTTGATCCACCTCCAGACCAAACGCGTCGTCAAAGCGCAGGAACTGGCCAAACGCTTCGGCACCAGTTTGCGGACGATTTACCGGGACATCCGCTCGCTGGAGGAAGCAGGCGTTCCGATTGGTGCCGAAGCCGGAATTGGCTATTTTCTGGAGGATTACCACCTGCCGCCGGTGATGCTCACCCGCGAAGAAGCCAGCGCGCTGCTATTCGGGGCGAAAGTGATTGAAAAATTTGCGGACGAATCGATTCGGGCGGAGTTTGAATCGGCTTTGTACAAAATCAAATCGGTGCTGAAACGCAAGGATCAGGAACACCTGGAAGACCTGGAACCGCGCGTTCAGGTGGCCAAACGCCCCACGACGCCCCCGTTTTCGGATGCCCTGCTGGTTGATATTCAGCGGGCCATCGGGCAGCAGCAGGTTTTGCAACTGGATTATCGGTCGGCTTATAAGGACGAAACGACGGACCGGGAGGTAGAACCTGTGGGCTTGTACCACTACGGGGCGGGCTGGCACCTCATTGCATTCTGCCGTCTTCGGCAGGATTACCGCGATTTTCGGGTCGACCGAATCCGGCAACTGAACCATACGGGCCATACCTATTCGAGCCAAAACCGGCTTACGCTGACGGCGTACCTCGAAAAAATCCAGCAAACGCAGCATCTGGAGGAGGTAGTGGTGCGGTTTGACAAAAAGGTGGTGCGGCATATTCAGGAAATGAAGTATCACTACGGCTACGTTTCGGAAGAGGAAGAAAGCGGGCGTTGGGTGCGGATGAAGTTCATGACCCAGTGTGTGCGGGAAGTGGGTCGCTGGCTGCTGATGTTCGGCCAGTGGGTGGTGGTAGAATCGCCCGATGCGTTGCACGAAACCATGAAAGAACTGGCGCAGGAGTTGCAGGCGCATTATTTGTCGGAACGCGTCAATTCCTGAAAGTACCGCAAGCCTGCTGACATACGGCTGTCACAACCGGGCGTTTACTTTGTTGCATCCTCGATCAAACACCACTCCGATGCAACTCAAAGAAGCGAAACCGCTCACCACCCTGGCTTTTTCAACCCGAACCACGCTGGCGGGTCTGACCCCCTTCGTCCGGACCGTGGCCCGGCAACTGTACCGCGAAGCCGTCCGGCTCGATCTTGAAATCACCGGGCCGATTTGCTGGCAATACACCGGCGCAGACGGCAAACCGGACACGGTTTTCGGCCTGGATATTGCGCTGCCGGTTCAGTCTACTGAGGGTGAACCGACTGATAGTCTGGAATTTAAAAGTCTTGAACCCTTCAACGGCGGTTTTGCCGAACACCTTGGCAGTTGGGACAATCTGGCCGCCACCTACGGACCCTTGGTCGGTGGTTTGTTGCAGGGCGGACACCAACTGAGTGCCGTCAACCGGGAAGTGTATGTCCACATGGATTTCGAAAATCCGGCCAACAATGTGACGCAAATCTATCTGGGAATCCATTAAAACCACACCGTTATGAAACTGAACGCAGGCCTAATTACCGACAAACTGGCCGAAACGAAGGCGTTTTACCAAACCGTTCTGAACTTCGGCATCACGTTTGAAAATGATTTTTATCTGTTGCTGCACACGCCCAATCAGCAGGCCGAACTGAGTTTTCTGCGGCCAAATCACCCTTCGCAACGACCGGTTTTCCAGAAACCGTTTACCGGCGAAGGCGTCTATCTGACGATTGAAGTGGACGATGTCGATGCCGAATACGAACACATCCAATCGTTGAATGTGCCGATTGAAATCGAACTCCGCGACGAACCCTGGGGCGACCGCCATTTCGCCATCGTCGACCCGAATGGGATTGGAATTGACATCGTGACCTATGCGGCCCCTGAACCCTGACAGCGGCTGAAAACCCTGCCAAGCGGTTCCGCCTGAATAGTTTTTTTAACTAAGCGAATCTTTTGCCCCTTCGGGGCACAACAGCGAAGCGTCGGTAGAAATAATACGATTTACCCCCGCCCGCGTACCGTAAGGTACGCTGGAAAAAATCATTACGTTGGGCTACCGACGCTTCGCTGTTGTGCCCCAAAGGGGCAAGAGAGGGTCGATTCGTGCTACTGTTGTTTCTTTGCGTTTGACGGTTCCAACTCACGGATGCTTTTCAGGGTCTCACAAAACAACAAACCCTTGATGTACTGATGAAAAAATATACCGGTTATCTGTTCTTGCTTGTCTTCCTGACGGCCTGTGATAAAGATGCTGAGCCAGAAAAAGACGCCAGTAGGCAGTTGGTGGTATGTGGCGTCAGTGACCCGATCAACAATTTGAAATGGCTGAATGACCAGTTTAAGTTATTTCAGGGAGGCCCATTGATCAACGGAATTGTGTTGTATCGCTACAAAGGCAGAAAGGTAATTGAAGTGCAGAATGGCTACGCCAGCTCTACAAATCAGCATCAATATTATTGTGACGGGGAGAAGCTTAACCTCGATCACCCTGAAACCTTTACGCAGTTCAAAAAAGATCGGGAAGAGATTGCCGTGCTGTATGGGACGAATCTGTGGGGTAAATAGACCTTAATCTGTGGATTGAGCCTCTTTATTTCGTTTCGCCAACCAGTCTTTCACCGCCGGGCCGGTTCCGAATGGCCAGGGTTTCAGCCCATTAATCGGAACCAGTTTATAGGCCTGAAGTTCTTCTTCGTCAATTTGAATTGTGCCCCACGCCCGGACGTGGTACGTGATGATGACTTCATTGCGCTGGTAAAACGTGTAGACACCCAGCCGCTCCACAATTTCGGCATCCAGGCCGATTTCCTCCTTGATTTCCCGCAAAACCGCCTGATCCGGTTCTTCGCCCGGTTCCAGAAAACCCGTTACCAAACCAAACCATTCGGCCGGCCAACCCCGGTTTTGAATCAGGATAACAGTATCGTTGTCGTATTCGACAATGGCACCCACGACCGGCAGCGGATTGTTCCAGAAAATGTAACCACAGGCGGCTGAACACAAGAGCCGTTCACGTCCTCCGGCAAAACCGGGCGTAAGCGAACTACCGCATTGGGGACAAAAATTCATCTTTGGCATCGGTTCAACGAAGGATTTGCGGTCAATATAAACACCCCCGTTCGGATTTCCGTATATTTGCAATTCATTTAACAAAAGTTACTTTGCCCCGATTACTGGCTATTGATTACGGAACGAAGCGCACCGGTTTGTCGGTTACCGACCCGTTGCAGATCATCGCAACGGCCCTGGAAACCGTACCGACACATCAGTTGCTGGACTACCTGAAACGGTATGTTACCACTGAGCCGGTCGAAGCGTTTGTGGTGGGAATGCCCACACGCCTGGACGGATCGGATACGGACAATACGCCCCGGGTGAAAGGCTTCGTTGGTAGACTCAAAGCCGCTTTTCCGGATATTCCGGTGCATTGGCACGACGAGCGGTTTACGTCGGCGATGGCCTTACAATCCATGATTGCCAGTGGCGTCAGTAAGAAAGACCGGCGCGTCAAAGGCAACATCGACAAAGTGAGTGCAGTAATTATTTTACAATCCTTCATGGAATCCAAAAGGTGATGATTTACCCAATAATAGCTTACGGTGATTCCGTTTTGCGGAAACGGGCGCAGAACATCGAGAAAGGGAGTACCGATGTTAAAAAATTCAGTGAAGACCTGTTCGAGACGATGTACAATGCTTCGGGCATCGGGTTGGCCGCTCCGCAGGTCGGCAAAAGCATCCGCATGTTTGTGGTCGATGGAACGGCCCTGAACGAAGACGAACCAGAGGAAGACAAGGACCCCAGCCTGATGGGTTTCAAGAAGGTTTTTATTAATCCGCAGATTCTGGAAGAAGACGGCGACGAATGGGGCTTTGAAGAAGGCTGTCTGAGCATTCCGCAAATCCGGGGCGAGGTTTTTCGGCCCGAATTCGTCAAAATTCAGTATTTCGATACCGACTGGAACGAGCACATCGAAGAATACGACGGCATGGCCGCCCGCATCATCCAGCACGAATACGACCACCTCGAAGGCAAGCTGTTTACCGATTACCTGCCGCCGTTGAAACGCCAGTTGATGAAGAAAAAACTGGCCGACATTACGCGCGGCAACGTGAAAGCGGATTATAAAATGAAGTTTCCGAAATAAACAGGAATGCTCCACCTGACCCTGCTGCAAACCAGCCTCCACTGGGAAAATCCGACGGCCAATCGGGCGATGCTCGAAGAGAAAATCTTCGCGCTGCCCGAAAAAACCGACCTCATTGTGTTGCCGGAAATGTTTACAACCGGTTTTTCGATGAACGCCAAAGCCCTGGCCGAACCGATGAACCTGACGACATTCCGCTGGTTGAAACAGATGGCGGCCCAGACCGACGCCGTGGTGACCGGAAGCTACATTGTGCAGGAACAGGGGCAATTCTACAACCGCCTGATCTGGATGGAGCCCGACGGTTCGTTCGATGTCTATGACAAAAGGCATTTGTTCCGGATGGCGGGGGAGGAGCTTATCTACGCCGGTGGCACAAAGCGGCTGGTGAAATCCTGGCGCGGCTGGAACATCTGCCCGCTGATTTGCTATGACCTCCGGTTCCCGGTCTGGAGCCGGAATGCCGGTTTAGCGTATGACCTCTTACTGTATGTGGCCAACTGGCCTGCCGCCCGCAGCACCGCCTGGAACGCCCTGCTGCAAGCCCGCGCCATCGAAAATCTGGCCTATGTGGCCGGTGTCAACCGCGTGGGCGAAGACGGAAACGGCCACATCTACGCGGGCGATTCGAGCCTGATCGACCCGAAAGGTGAGGTGCTTTTCCGGCAAAACCAGACCGAAACGGTGTTCCAAACCACCCTTTCCCTGGACGAATTGAGTGCCTATCGCGAGCGGTTTCCGGCCAACCGCGACGCGGATGATTTTCGGATAATTGGATAAAAACCGGAAACGCAGGGGTTCCATTTTTCAGCCCGATAACTATAAAAATTCAAATTTTACGCACTTATCGTTAGATAGTTAGTAATTTTGTGCCCGGGATACGCAGTCCGGGACGCAAAGTCAGGTTGAATAGGCCCGTTTATTGAATCAATCACCTCATATCTCATGTCTGCATCGGTAGAAACTGTCAGTTTATTGGCAGACCGCATCATCGCGCTGGAAGAATCGTCAACATTGGCGATGACCAAAAAAGCCCGCGAACTGGCCGCTCAGGGCCACAAAGTAATCAGTCTCAGCGTTGGAGAACCTGATTTCAAGACGCCGAAACACATTTGCGAAGCCGCCAAGCAAGCCATCGACGAAGGCTACCACGGTTATTCGCCCGTAGCGGGTTATGCCGATCTGCGGAAAGCCATTGCAGATAAGTTTAAACGGGAAAATAACATTGACTGGAAACCGGAAAATATCGTGGTTTCGACGGGTGCCAAACACTCGCTGGCGAACGTGATTCAGGTGCTGGTGAACCCCGGCGACGAGGTGATCATTCTGGCTCCCTACTGGGTAAGCTATTCCGAAATGGTGAAACTCGCTGAAGGAAAGTCGATTATCCTCGAAGGAGCTTTTGATAATGACTTCAAAGTAACGGCGGATCAACTGGAAGCGGCCATTACGGATCGCACCAAAATCGTGATGTACGCATCGCCCAACAACCCGACCGGTTCGGTGTATAGCGAGGACGAACTGCGCGCCATTGCCGAGGTGGTGGCCCGGCACGAAAACGTGATTGTGCTGGCCGACGAAATCTACGAACACATCAATTTTACGGATAAAGGCCATTTCAGCATCGGTTCCATTCCCGAAATCAAAGACCGCGTTGTTACCGTTAACGGCGTAGCGAAAGGTTTTGCGATGACAGGCTGGCGGATTGGTTACATCGGTGCCGCCAAATGGATCGCCGACGGGGTGGAAAAATTGCAGGGACAGGTCACCTCCGGAACCGGTTCGATTTCGCAGCGGGCTACACTGGCCGCCCTGAACGGCCCGATGGAACCGACGCGTGAAATGTCGAAAGCCTACGAACGTCGCCGGGACCTGGTGGTAAAACTGCTGAAAGAAATTCCCGGTTTTAAAGTGAACGTGCCGGAAGGCGCTTTCTACGCGTTCCCCGACATCAGCTATTATTACGGCAAATCGGACGGGACAACGACCATCAACGATTCGGACGATTTTGCCGCCTGGTTGCTCAATACGGCTTATGTGGCAACCGTGGCCGGTTCAGGCTTTGGTGCTCCTTATGGTCTGCGGATTTCAACGGCCGCTTCCGACGAAGCCCTGACCGAAGCCGTGCAACGCATTAAAGACGCGGTTGCTACGTTAAAATAAATAGAGACGATAGAAGTGAGACAAGAGAATAAAGACAGACTTCACCGATTGACACTTTGTCTCTATTCTCTTGTCTTACTTCTTTTTTCTTAAAAATCATCAAGCATTAATTACTCCCTTTTTATGTCTACAGAAACATCCACGTACGTTCCGTACAAAGTTAAAGACATCGCACTGGCCGAATGGGGCCGCAAGGAAATCCGGTTGGCCGAAGCCGAAATGCCGGGTTTGATGTCCCTCCGCAAAGAGTTCGGACCGTCGAAACCCCTCGCTGGTGCCTACATTGCCGGTTGTCTGCACATGACGATTCAGACCGCCGTTCTGATCGAAACACTGGTTGAACTGGGTGCCGAAGTGACCTGGTCATCGTGTAATATCTTCTCGACGCAGGACCATGCCGCAGCCGCCATTGCGGCCGCCGGTATTTCGGTGTATGCGTGGAAGGGTATGAACGAAGAAGAATTTAACTGGTGTATCGAGCAGACGTTGTTCTTTGGCGAAGAACGGAAACCGCTGAACATGATTCTGGACGATGGTGGTGACCTGACCAACATGGTTTTCGACCTCTATCCGGAACTGATTACCAACATCAAAGGCTTGTCGGAAGAAACGACGACGGGCGTTCACCGGTTGTATGAGCGGATGAAAAACGGGACGCTGCATTTGCCCGCCATCAACGTGAATGACTCGGTTACCAAATCGAAATTCGATAACAAATACGGCTGCCGCGAGTCGCTGGTCGATGCCATCCGTCGGGGAACCGATTTGATGCTGGCCGGTAAAGTAGCGGTTGTCGCCGGTTATGGTGACGTAGGAAAAGGTTCTGCCGAATCACTCCGGGGTGCGGGTTGCCGCGTGCTGGTGACAGAAATCGACCCGATCTGTGCACTGCAAGCCGCGATGGACGGTTATGAAGTGGTCACGATGGATGAGGCTGCGACCCGCGCCAACATCTTCGTAACCGCAACGGGTAACATCAACATTGTGAAAGACCGCCACTTCAAGACGATGCGCGACAAGGCGGTGGTTTGTAACATCGGCCACTTCGACAACGAAATCGATATGGCGTGGTTGAATACCAACTACGGTCATTCGAAGAGCCAGATCAAACCGCAGGTCGATCTGTACGAAATCGATGGCAAAGAAATCATTGTTCTGGCTGAAGGCCGTCTGGTGAATCTGGGCGTTGCCATGGGTCACCCGTCGTTCGTGATGTCGTGCTCGTTCTCGAACCAGACGCTGGCGCAGCTTGAACTGTGGGCCAATTCGGATAAATACGAAAACAAGGTCTACATCCTGCCGAAACACCTCGATGAGAAAGTAGCGGCTTTGCACCTCGATCACGTAGGCGCAAAACTGGAAAAACTGGATCAGGAGCAGGCGGAATACATCGGTGTCACCACCGAAGGCCCTTACAAATCGGACCTGTACCGGTATTAATGAGTTAAGAATTAAAAGTGCAGAGTGAAGAGTTAAAAATTAAAAGTAAATGCGTCAGCCAACTTTTAATTTTTAACTCTTCACTCTGCACTTTTAGCTTCCTTCCCGTGGCAAATTGGAACTTCGTGGCCCGTCTGGTCGATGACGGTAGAAGGATAGAAGCCCCGGACCAATAAGAGAAAGGCCAGGGCAATCGTGATGACCGGCATCAAGACTGAAAACCGGCGTCGCAGGTTTGCCGGGAAAAACGTCGGGACAAACCGGACCAGCAACAAAGCCGGAACCGTTCCCAGGCCGAACAACGCCATGTAGAATGCGCCGGTTACCGCGCTCCCGGTTGTGATGGCGCCGGTCAGGGCCACATACAAAAAACCGCAGGGCAACAAGCCGTTCAGAAAACCCAGTCCGGTAAACGCTTGTAAAGTTGGACTTTGTAAAAACCGAGACATCGGTCTCGTAACCCAGCTTCGTCCCCCATTCAGTGACAAACCGGGCAGTTTTCCGTGCTGGAACAAAACCCAGAGCAGCAGGAACAGACCGGCCGCAATTGATACCGATCGCTGCAAACCCGCCAGCAACAGCCCCTGGCCGATGGTGCCGACCAGCAACCCCAGTCCGGCATACGCCGTAATTCTTCCCACATGATACAGTCCCATTGCCAGCCCGCGTTGTGAACGGGGCAATCGTCCGACCGGCAACGCCATCGCCAGCGGCCCGCACATGCCGACGCAGTGCAGGCTTCCGACTAAGCCCGTGGTCAGGGCTGCGATGATCCAGACGTTCGGCACGTTAGGGAATGGTTACGGTTTGTTCGCTGTAATATTCCTGCCCGTTTTCCAGCCAGTTCAGTTGCACGCGCCAGAAACCGGAGGCCAGTTTGGCGGTCGAAATCGTCGTTTGGCCGGGCTGCAAGGCAACACTCCGATCCTGTCGGCGATCCGAAGGGCGGTAAAAGGTCAGTTTACCGCCGGTTGAACCCGCTTCAGATCGCATCAGTTCGATCACCTGCCGGGTGGCATCGAAGCGAATGGTCGGCGATTCCGCCAGTTTGGCGGTTCGGGCTACCCGGTCAATCTGTTGTTGAAAGGCGATTTCGGTCTGGTAATAATCATCGCGCACCAGATCGACCCGTTGGCGGCACATGAGATACACCAGGGTGCCAATAAATCCGGCAAACAGGATGTAAACGAGTATGATGGCTTTTCCCCAGTTCATGGTTTTATGGAGTGATTGAGTGAAGTAGTGATTGAGTGAGAAGCAAAACCGGTCCAGAGTGAACAAGGAATCTACTTCGTTCAATCACTCAATTACTTGACCGGTCCCAGAAACGTAGTTTCGATCTGGTCGACGACTTCGTTACCGGCCAACACGTCGATGTGAAGTGGCGTACTGTTTTGCCGGATGGTTTTTTCCGGTAAATCGATGAAGAACATCCCTTTGGTCTGTTCCCCGGCCGGCACCGACGACAGCGGCTGTACGAAGCGCAGTTTGGCGTCCGTTCGGCTCAGGCGGAATTGAACCGGCAACGTCCGGTAGGTCTTGTTGATCACTTCCACCAGATACAGATTCGATACCTTGCCACCCGTTTCGCGCTGATACAACTGCCCCGGTGCCCGCAAAACCGTCACGTCCATCACCGGTCGGCTGACGAGCAGAAAACCGATGATTCCCAACAAAACGAGCAATACGCCACTGTAGGCCTTAATCCGGGCGGTAAACCGAAACGGTTTTCCCTGTTCAATATTGGCCTGCGAATCCATGCGGATCAGCCCCTGGGGCAGTTCGATTTTGTCCATGACGCTATCACAGACGTCGATGCAGAGCGTGCAGTTGATGCATTCCAGTTGCGTCCCGTTCCGAATGTCGATACCCATCGGACACACCTGCACACAAAGCTTGCAGTCGATGCAATCGCCCTTTTGGGAGTGATGAGTTAAGAGTGAAGAGTTAAGAGTGAAGGCCGGGTCGCCGGTCGGTGACGAACTGGCTCCATCAGGAAAACTCTTAACTCTTAACTCATCATTCTTAACTCTTACTTCTTCACTCTTCACTCGTTTCCCGCGCGGTTCTCCCCGGATGTAGTCGTAGGCAACGATCAGGGAGTTTTTGTCCAGTAAAACACCTTGCAGCCGTCCGTACGGGCAGATGGTTGTGCAGACGATTTCGCGCAGCCAGGCAAAAACGAGGTAAAATACGCCCGTAAAGATTACGATGGCCGACAGGCCGGCGAGGTGCTGCGCCGGGTCGTCGGTGATGAGGGTCAGCCACTGGTCGCGGCCAATGAGGTAGGCCAGAAAGGTGTTGCTGATGGCGAACGAAATGAGAAAGAAAACGCCGTGTTTCAGTCCTTTTTTGACTACTTTTTCGGTCGTCCAGGGGCTGGCATCCAGCCGTTTCCGGGCGTTAAAATCACCCTCGATCCAGCCTTCGATTTTCCGGAAAACCATCTCCATAAAAATTGTCTGCGGACACGCCCAGCCGCACCACACCCGGCCATAAACGACCGTAAACAGCGCCACAAACACGATGAAGGCAATCAGCCCAAACGCAACCAGGTAAAAATCCTGCGGCCAGAACGGCACCCCGAAAAAGATAAACCGGCGTTCGAGGACGTTGAACAGGAACAGCGGATGTCCGTCGATCCACACAAACGGCCCGGCAAACAGCACGATCAGCAGCACCACCGCCACCGCCGTCCGCCAGCGGGTAAAACGCCCCGTGGTTTCACGCGGATACAACCACCGCCGACCGCCAGAGGCATCGGCGGTCGGCAGCGTATCGCGGAAGTCGGAGGGGGGAAGTGCTACGTTGGATTTCATGGGTGTGTTGAGTTAGCGGGTTGCAACGGGGTCGCCGGTGGCTACTTTTTGGCCCTGCGGTTCTTTCGCTCCGGCGGGGTTTGTGCCTTGCAGCGACAGGATATAACTGGCGACTTGCTGCACCTGGAGCGGATTCAATTGTTTTTTCCAGGACATCATCCCTTTTTCGGGAACGCCTTCGGTAATGATGTGAAAAACCGCCTTGACGTCACCGCCGTGCAGCCAGTAGGCATCGGTCAGATTGGGGCCCACTTTGCCTTCGGCATTGGTGCCATGGCAGGCCACGCAGTTTTGGGTGAACAGTGCTTTCCCGGCGTCGATTCCCTTCGCATCTTTCAAGACCGTAACGGTATTTTCGTTGATGGAACCGGCTACTTTTTTGATGTAATCCTCCCGCTGTTTATCGGCAACGGCCATTTCCTGGGTATATTCCTGCACCATGATGTCGCCTGGGTTAAAGACGTGGTAGACGAGCAGGTAGATGACACCCGCCACAATGGTTCCGTAGAACAACCCCATAAACCAGGGGGGCGTCGGATTGTCGAGTTCGGCAATGCCGTCGTACGCGTGTTCCATGGTCAGGTTTTTTTCCTGATTCAGTTCGTGCAGCCCCGCCATCCGTTGCCACCAGGAGCGTGTGTCGACCGGTTTGGCAACGGTTTGGGCGTCTGGCTCTATTATTTTTTTGAGGAGGAACACCAGGTTCAGGGCTACGGCTCCGACGGCTACCATGCCCACCAGCAGAAAAAGAGCGACGGTAACCAGCAACAGATCCTGACCGGATGAAATGTCCCAGATGGATTTTGCCGGTTCCTGGCCCAGCAGCCCACCATTGAGTAAAATGAATGAATTCATGGAAAGAGGAAGGTGGTTAATCGGTTGACGATTCATCGAGGGGCATCTGGCTCATCTGGCGGATGTACGTTTTATCCACCAAAACCAGGTATAAACCGACGAGAATGAAAAAAGCGAGGAAGGTGATAAACGAGCCGACCATATAGATGTCCGCGCCGGGAATTTTGGAGATGAATTGCTTGAACATGATCTTGGGAGTGAAGAGTTATGAGTTAAGAATTAAGAGTGAAGAGTTCATATGCGTCAGCCAACTCATAATTCTTAACTCTTCACTCTTAATTCATTTGCTTGCGTTTTCCATTTTCTTGATGTCCGTGCCGAGCCGCTGTAGGTAGGCAATCAGGGCGACGATTTCGCGGTCGGCGTCGACTTTGATGCCATCTTTCGCCAGGCGGTCACTGACTTGCTGCGCCTGTTTTTGCAAATCTTCATTGGCGTAGCTGATCGTGGCATCGTCGTAGGGAACTCCCACCTTCTCCAGCGTTCTCAGCTTATCTGACGTATTCGAAATGTCGAGTTTCTGATCCAGCAGCCAGGGATAGGCGGGCATGATCGACCCCGGCGACATCGACGTTGGGTCGCGCATGTGGTGGTAATGCCAGGAATCGGGGTATTTGCCGCCTTCGCGGTGCAGATCTGGCCCGGTGCGTTTGCTACCCCACAGGAACGGGTGGTCATACACAAATTCGCCCGCTTTGGAATACTCCCCGTAGCGTTCGGTTTCGCTGCGGAAAGGCCGAACCATCTGGCTGTGGCAGTTGACGCAGCCCTCGCGGATGTAGAGGTCGCGGCCCTGCACTTCGAGGGCGCTATACGGTTGCACGGCCGAAATCGTCGGCACATTGGACTCCACCATGAACGTCGGAATCAATTCTACCATCGAACCGATCAGAATCACCACCAGCGAAGCAACCAGCAGCGGTATGGGCTTGCGCTCCAGCCAGCGGTGCCAGTAGGTATCGTTTCCCGTCGGCACATAGGCTTGCTCCAGGGCAGGCGCTTCGGCGGCTTCGTTGACCACCAGTTTCCCGGCCGCCATCGTTTTGAACAGGTTATAGGCCATCAGAATCGCACCCAGCAGGTAGAGGGTGCCACCCAACGCCCGCATCTGGTGCATGGGCAGCAGTTGAATGGTGGTTTCCAGGAAGTTCGGGTAGCGCAGGGTGCCTTCCGGTGTAAACTCCTTCCACATCATGCCCTGTGTGAACCCCGAAATGTACATTGGAATGGCGTAGAACAGGATTCCCAGTGTACCGATCCAGAAGTGGATGCTCAGCAGTTTTTTGGAATACAGGGGCGTTTTATACATGCGCGGAATCAGCCAGTACAGGATCGCGAAGGTCAGAAAACCGTTCCAGCCCAGGGCCCCGACGTGTACGTGGGCTACGATCCAGTCGGTAAAGTGCGCAATGGCGTTGACGTTCTTGAGCGACAGCATGGGCCCTTCGAAGGTGGCCATTCCGTAAGCGGTAATTCCGACGACCATGAATTTCAGGATGGTATCTTCCCGAACCTTGTCCCAGGCTCCGCGCAGCGTCAGCAACCCGTTGATCATCCCACCCCAGGACGGGGCAATGAGCATGATGGAGAAAACCACCCCCAGCGATTGCGCCCAGTCGGGCAGCGATGAATAGAGCAAGTGGTGAGGACCGGCCCAGATGTAGATGAAAATCAGTGCCCAGAAGTGCAGAATCGACAGCTTGTAGGAATATACCGGGCGGTTTGCCATCTTGGGCAGGAAGTAATACATCAGCCCCAGAAACGGCGTGGTCAGGAAAAATGCCACCGCATTGTGACCATACCACCACTGCACGAGCGCATCCTGCACCCCGGCGTAGACGTAATAACTTTTGAACAGACTGACCGGCATCTGGTACGAGTTGACGATGTGCAGAACGGCGACGGTCACGAACGTGGCAATGTAAAACCAGATGGCGACGTATAGGTGGCGCTCCCGGCGTTTGATGATCGTGCCAAACATGTTGATCCCGAAAACCACCCAGATCAGCGTAATGGCAATGTCGATCGGCCATTCGAGTTCGGCGTATTCGTGCGACGTGGTCAGACCCAGCGGCAGCGTAATGGCTGCGGCTACGATGATGGCCTGCCAGCCCCAGAAGTGGATTTTACTGAGCAAATCGCTGAACATCCGGGCTTTGCAAAGCCGTTGCAGCGAGTAATAAACACCCATAAAGATGGCATTGCCGACGAAGGCGAAAATAACCGCGTTGGTGTGCAGCGGCCGAATCCGTCCGAAGGTCGTATACTGGTTGCCGAGGTTGGCCGCCGGAGCGAACAACTGGCTGGCAACCAGGACGCCGACCAGCATGCCGACGACGCCCCAGATGATGGTGGCAACGGCGAAATCCCGGACAATGCGGTTGTCATACTCGAAGTGCTCCACGGCGGGAGTAGCTCCGTTCCCCGGTCGGGGGTGTTCAGGCGAAATCGTAACAGGCGGTTTTTGCGAGACATTCATAGTGGTAACGAGCAGTTATGCGGGGGTATCTATGGAGGAGGTAGTAGTTGGTTCGTTGTCGTCGAGCAGCATCCGCATCGAGGGGGTGTACAGGTCGTCCTGCTGGCCGGTTTTCATTGACCAGAGAAAAGCCCCGAAAAATCCCAGTGCCAGCAGCAGACTAATGCCAATCATGAAGAAGATAATGTCCATATTCGTGAGCGTTTGCCGGGTCAAAAGTGCGGCTTATCCGGTGGGCAATGTATGAGGTTCGTCAGGCAGGGGGGTGATAGAATTCAGGTAAACCGGGCGGGCTGACAAAACTCATCCGGTCGGCTGACCCGTGTTAGGCCCGCGCTACGTGGCAGGAACTACTTTTGGCGCATTACACCAGAATCTTGTTTCGAATGATCATTCTCGCTTTTTTTCTCGCGCATTGGTACCTGTCGGTCCTGATGCAGACCCTCTTTCTCCACCGCTATGCCGCCCACCAGATGTTTACGATGAGCAAGGGCTGGGAGAAGTTTTTTTACGTGGTGACGTTCATTAGCCAGGGATCGTCGTTTTTGAGTCCACGCGCGTACGGTATTATGCACCGGCTTCACCACGCCTACGCCGATACGGAAGAAGACCCGCATTCGCCGAAGTATTCCAAGAACATGATGGATATGATGTGGAAAACCCGGCAGTTTTACAACGACATCCTCAACAACCGCGACACCATTCCGGCGAAGTTCAAAAAGGGTGTGCCCAACTGGCCGTGGATGGAATGGTTCGGGGATCGCTGGCCGGTGCGGGTGGCCTGGGGAACGTTCTACGTCCTGTTTTACATCCAGTTTGCGACCTCACCCTGGCTATTTCTGCTGCTGCCGTTCCATTTTTTCATGGGACCGGTGCATGGCGCCATCATCAACTGGTGCGCCCACCGCTACGGCTACATCAACTTCAAAGTGGACGATACGGCCAAAAACCTGTTGCCGTTCGACTTTCTGATGATGGGCGAATCCTACCACAACAACCACCACCGGTACGGCGGGCGGGCTAACTTCGGCGGTTTCCGCTGGCACGAATTCGACCCGGCTTATCCGCTGATTTTATTGATGAATAAACTGGGCATCGTGAAGCTCCGGCGCGGGCGCGACGAAGCGTATATGTGACAGAATTTCTCCTAACACATTCACCCCAATTCAGCCGATACCAGGGTTGAGTTGGGGTGAATCTATTTTAGAAAGCTCTACAGAAATTGGCGGAGGCTTTTAGTTTACGGCCTTTACAATCCTGGCAAGCCAGTCTAATCGGTCCTGATCGTTCAGATACTTCATCCGGCCAATCCGGGTGAGTCTAACCGGAGAAATGCCGCAGAATTCTAAGGTTGCTCTCCGGACCGTATTGATATCGCTGTTTCTGTATTGCCACCAAATCCACCACCAGGGAGCATCGCAGGTGGTGATGACGTGGGCCGACCGGCCCTTCAAAAGTTTATCCCAGAATGGATCATCCGTGTGATACTTATAAGCAAAACCAGAATACAAGGTTCGGTCCAGAAATCCTTTGAAAAGAGCCGGAACAGAACCCCACCAGATGGGATAAATAATAACCCACTTCGCACACCATATAATATTTTCCTGAGCCTGTTTCAAATCGGGTTCCAGTTCCTGAATCGTTTTATAGCCTTTCCAGAGAATGGGGTCAAAGTGCATCTCGCCCAGATTTTGCCTTCTAACCTCGTGTCCTTTGCGTCGTGCCTCGTTTTCGTAGGCATCAGCAATTCTTCCGTTAAAGGTATCGCTGTCCGGGTGAGCGAGCAGAATGTATATTTTCATCTTTCCCTCTTCAGATAGGATTAACCGAATGGCCCTTACAGCTCTTTCCACCGCATTCCCAACGTCCCAATCAACAACATCGTCGCGGAACTAACGGGCATCAGAATGGCGGCCACAACCGGCGACAGATTGCCCGTCAGCGCGTAGGAGAGGCCAATGAAATTATACAGCAGCGAAACCACAAAACTAAACCGGATCAGGCGCATGCCGAAGCGGCTGTACGTCAGCAGTTCGGGCAGTTTTCGCAAGGAAGTGGCTTCCAGAATGGCGTCGCTGGCGGGTGTAAACTGAACGGTGTCTTCCGTGACGGCAATGCCGACGTCGGCCTGTTTCAGCGCCCCGGCATCGTTCAGGCCGTCACCCACCATCAGCACGCGGTGGCCCTGGTTTTGCAGGTGCCGGACCATGTCGAGCTTTTGCTGCGGCTGGCAGTTGAACGTCATGTGATCCGGGGCAAACCAGCGCGCCAGTTCGGGCCGGGCCGTGTCCGTATCGCCCGAAAGCAGATACAGTTGGTGCGTGGATTTCAGCGAATCGAGCATCGCATCAAGGCCGGGACGGTATTGGTTCGGAAACCGGAAACAGCCCCGGTATTGCTGCTCGATGGCCATATGGACACGCGCTCCGGCTGAATCGGCTGGGGTTTCTTTCGCGGTTATTGACGACACCGACTGCGGATTTACAAACGAAGCGGAGCCGATTTTGACTTCCCAGCCATCCACGAACCCGTGTAATCCGCGACCCGGTATTTCCGTAAAATCCTCCACCACCAGCGGTTGAACGTCGGCCAGATGAGCGGCCAGTTTCCGACTGAGCGGGTGAGCCGACTGCCGCACCAGCGAGACCACCAGCGCCCGTTCGAAATCCGTCAAAGCAACCGAAAACTCCTCCGCCACGCTCCTGTGTTTGTCTTCACGCATTCGCTCAATCACACTTTCACTCACTGTCTCCGTCAGCGTACCGGTTTTATCGAAAACCACGGTGTCACAATCGGCCATGTGCTCGATGACGTCCGCGTTTTTGAGGTACAATTTCTGCTGGCTCAGCTTCCGGATTCCATTCCCCAGCGCGAACGGATACGACAGCGACAGCGCACACGGACAGGCAATGATCAGAACCGCCGTAAAGGCATTGATGGCCCGCGCGGGGTCGTGCGTGTACCAGTATAAGCCCACGATTGTGGCTAACGCAATGACGGTCAGGGTAAAATATTTCCCGATGGCATCAGCAAAGGTGCGCATTCGGGAGGTGTCGCCCTTGCGGAATGCGTCGTTGTTCCAGAGTTGGGTCAGGTAACTTTGCGATACCTCCCGCACCACTTCCAGTTCAATGGCTTCGCCAATCTGCTTGCCACCGGCATACAGCAACGCCCCCGGTTTCTGGGCTTCCGGCTCCGATTCACCCGTCACGAAGCTGTAATCGACCCGGGCTTCTCCTTTGTAGAGCAGCCCGTCGGCGGGAATCAGTTCGTGGTTACGCACCCGGATGCGGTCGCCTTTGCGGAGTTCGGCTACGGGAATGGCGGTTTCGCCGTCCGGTTTTAAAACCGTTACCGCCAGCGGAAAATACGATTTGTAATCCCGTTCGAACGACAGAAATTCGTGGGTGCGCTGCTGGAACCATTTGCCGCACAACAGAAAGAAAATCAGGCCCGTCAGCGAATCGAAATAACCGGCACCGTTGAGAAACAGAACCTCGTAGGTGCCCCGGAAAAACGCGACCAGAATCCCGAGCAAAATGGGAAAGTCGATGTTGATAATGCCTTTTCTCAGACTCGTCCAGACCGATTCGAAATAGCCCGATGCCGAGTAAAAGACGACCGGAATGGCCAGCACAATATTGAGCAGACCGAAGAGGTGTTTGAACGATGGATCGTCGAGACCGAGGTATTCGGGGAAGCTGAACAGCATGATGTTGCCCGAACAGAAACCCGCCAGGGCCAGCCGGTAGAGCAGCGGGCGGTACGACGGTTTTTGCTGTTCTTTAACGACATCGTTCAGGCTGATCAGCGGCTCGTAGCCAATCGACGCGAGCAGCTCGACCACCTGCCGGAGCGTGAGCTGATCGGGCCGGTAGGTCAGGTGAACCTGCTTTTTGAGAAAATCCACCCGCGACTGCTGAATGCCCGGATGGATGCGGTAGAGGTGTTCGAGCAGCCATAGACAGGAACTGCAATGGATGGTCGGAACGTAAAAAGTAACCCGGGCGACCGACGCACTGGAAAATTCCAGCAGTTGGGCAACAATGGCGGGATGGTCCAGAAATTCGAGCCGGTTTTTAGGGGTATTTTCCGTTTTAAGGGGATTGCCGGGCCGAACACCGGTTCCTTCCTGTTCAATCGAATAGTATTGACATAACTGGTTTTGATTCAGAATGCTGTAGACCGTTTGGCAGCCTTCGCAGCAGAACGGTTTTTCATCGTATTCAAGGTTGTGCTCTGCACAGTCGTTGCCGCAGTGGTAACAGGTAGTCGCTGAAATCGTTGCTGTACGCATACCATATTTTTCTTGGCAAATTGGGTCGGAACAGGTCGTTAAACCCTGACGAGCGTCAGCAAACCGAGTGATACCGGTCAGGGTATGGCGTGCGAATCTCCACCAATTTTGGTGCTCCAATCTCCAGATCGTATGCAGTCTCTTATTCAGAAATACGACGTTCCCGGCCCGCGCTACACGAGTTATCCGACCGTGCCGTTCTGGGACGAAACCACGTTCAGCGAAACCGCCTGGGTGCAAAATCTCAGACAAGCGGTTTCGATCAGCAACAAAACGACCGGTTTGAGTCTGTATATTCACCTGCCGTATTGTGAAAGCCTGTGTACGTTTTGCGGCTGCAACAAGCGCATCACCCGCAACCACGGCGTCGAAGAACCGTACATCGATGCGGTTTTATCCGAATGGAATCTCTATTGCGATTTGCTGCCGGAACGTCCGCGCCTGGCCGAACTGCACCTGGGGGGAGGAACGCCCAGCTTTTTTGCCCCCGACCAACTGGAACGGTTGCTGACGGGTATTTTCGAACGGGCAACACCCACCGAATCACCGGATTACGGCTGGGAAGGCCATCCGAACAATACGACCTGCCAACATCTTCGGGTACTCTATCAGTTCGGTTTCCGACGGGTCAGCTTTGGCGTTCAGGATTACGACCCGGTGGTGCAAAAGGCCATTCACCGGCTTCAGCCGTTCGAAAATGTGCAGCAGGTGACGACCTGGGCCAGACAGATGGGCTACCAATCGATTAGCCACGACATCGTGTTTGGACTGCCGTTTCAGACACCGGATTCCATTACCGATACCTTCTACAAAACCCTGATGCTGCGGCCCGACCGCATTGCGTTTTATTCCTACGCGCACGTTCCCTGGATCAAAGGCAACGGGCAACGTGGTTTTCGGGACGAAGACCTGCCGTCGGGTGCGCAGAAACGGATTCTTTACGAAACCGGGCGGGCGTTGCTGGAACAGGCGGGGTACGTCGAAATCGGCATCGACCATTTTGCCCTGCCGCACGATGCCTTGTTCAAAGCCCTGCAAACCGGGACGCTGCACCGGAATTTCATGGGCTATACGACCACCCGGACCCGCGCCCTGATCGGCCTCGGAACCTCCTCCATCGGCGATGTGTGGTCGGCGTTTGCCCAGAATGAAAAAGATCTGGATGCGTATCTCAGCCGGGTCCGGGCGGGCGAACTGCCGCTGCTGCGCGGCCATGTGCTCAGTCAGCAGGACCAGTTTTTGCGCCGACAGATTCTGAACATCATGTGTCAGGGCGAAACCCGGTGGACCTGGGATAGCTGGACGGAGGACGAGTGGGCGGTGTTGTGCGACCGGCTGGAGTCGTTCCGGTTCGACGGGTTGATCGATTTCAACGCGGAAGGCTTGCGGGTGCTGTCCGAAGGTCGCCCGTTCCTGCGGAATATCTGCATGGCGTTCGATGCACGGCTCAACCAGGCCCAGCCCCAGACGCGGCTGTTTTCGCAGACGGTTTAGGCGTTTGAAGAGTGGAGCCGCTGACAGCGCTGGCGGAATCAGGAGGCCGCATGCCGGGTTGAAAAGGATTTTCTGTTCGTCCTGCTCCCCGGTTTTTCGTTTCTGGTCTCCCACAAATACGTATCGTCGTGGTTTTTTTGCAGCCGGTAAAAGGCAATGGCCATCAAAACCGTAGCCGGAAAAGCCGCATACAGCCCCAGTGGCGCAATGGCCAGCCCGAAAACCAGCCCATCCCAGCAACCCAGTTTAAAAAGCTTTCCTTTCAGAAGCATCGACCCGGCAATCAGGGCCTGACCGGCGGCAATCACCAGGATCATGGGTCTGATGATGGTTACAAACGGTCCCATGATAAACCAGCGATACAGCGGAATGGCCGTGTCGGCATAATCCTGATACACCGAAGGGGAAATCAAGGCCATCGACGCATTGAACCAGGCTGCCCAGCCAAACAGGAGCAGGAAAAACAGCCGGGTGGTCCGGGGCCAGTGTTTACTCCCCCAGATGGCGAAGAGGAACAGGAGGTTGGCGACGGTATAGGCCGTCCAGAAAAAGGTGAGGGAGAAAAACATAGCGGTTTGGGAGATCGGTTACAAAGCGTGAGGATAACGGAATCGGCCCCCGCCGATGGACAGGGTTACATACAGGCCGTTGAGGGCATACGCCGGCTTGAACTGGTGCTGCACACCTTCCGGAATCTGCACCCAGTGGGCCGACTTGGTACTGACCAGGTACCCGACGCGTAACCCCAGCCAAAGGCCCCGGACTTCATCCGGATTGTCGGACGGATTGCGTGCGATCAATTGGTTGAAATGAACCGCCAGATCGGTGGAATGGCTGGGTAGCATCCACACCACCGGCTCAGAACCCGTTTGGTTGACGCTGATGACGGATGACGAAAGCCCCTGGCTAAAAGACGAATAAAGCAGACACCGCCGGTTGTCGAACAGCACGTAGCCCAGCTTGAGTTGCCCCAGACCGGCCACGCGTTCGACGCGGGTTTGCTGAACAGAAACGCTGCGGGCCGTCAGAGCCGACGCACTGAACCCGGCCATCAACCGGTTTCGGCGTAACCACCCTTCCCCTCCGCTGTAGATAAAATGGTTATGGAGCGTGGGAAACCAGTCGGGAGCGAAGGTTTGGGCGACGGCACCGGAACGCGGGGCATTGAGGTAGCCCATTTGAAAAAAGCCGATACTACCCCGGACGGTCTGGGCCGAGGCCCCCGCGCAGCCGACCAGCAACAGGCCGAGCATAATCCCTACTGCAATAATCCGTCTCATCGTCTTGATAGGTGAAGGAGCGTGTAAACCGGTATAAAACTCTTTCGGAATCGGAAAAAAGAGAATGACGGATGAGAGGTAACCGGCTGATCGTCGTCAGGTTAGCGAGTGGGTATAACACCGGCCGGTTTTGCTCTGGATCTGAATCCGGTAGACCACCGGGTAGACGACGTTTTGATCAACGGGTTCTTTTTCGCCGGGATACCCCATTTTTTCACCGGCAAAAACCGGAATTTTTCGGTGTTCGAGCAGATACAGCGCATAATCGCGGTCATCACCCTGCAATTCTTCGAATAAGCCTTCGATTACCACGCTGTTCCAAATACCCGGGCTGATCATTTCGTCGATTTCGAAAGCGACGTGCGGATTTTTGCGCAGCAACTGGGTTTTGGTGCCTTCGCGGGTGAGACCCAGGATGGCGTGGCCATCGTAATAATACATGATGGGTTCGATCAGAATTCGATCGTCGGCGGCACAACCAATGCGGCCAATGTACTGATTGACCAGCATGGAGTCGATTACTTCGTTGGTAAGTTCGGTTAACATCGGATTTAGCGTTTTACGGTTTGCCAGCCGTACACATCCGGATAAAAAACCAGCGTGCTGGCCGAGTTTACATCGACGGTTTGGTACTGAATAAGGACCGGAACCGGGCCGGGTAAGGAAACGGTTCGGGAGGGAAGATTGACCTGAGGGCTTTCCAGAAAAGCCGGTTTGAAATACGGCGACCCCAGAAGCAGATTCGCGAGTTCGACCGGTTTGGCCACCCGGATGCAGCCGTGGCTCAAAAACCGCCGACTGTTGCTGAACAACTCCCGGTGGTTGGTGTCGTGCAGGTAAATATCAAACGGACTGTTCACATCGAATTTCATCACACCCAGCGCGTTATCGCAACCGGTAGACTGGCGCAGACGATACGGAAAATTTTGGGCCGAAAGCGCCGTCCAGTTCACGGATTCGGGCGCAACGATCCGGCCCTTTGCATCGAGCACCTGTAGTTTCATCGCATCCAGAAACCCCGCCGGATTGCGTTTGATTTTCGGTAAAAATTCCTTGACGGCAATCGACCGGGGCACATTCCAGTACGGGTACGTAATGATTCGGGTGAGTTGCGCGCCGAAAAGGGGTGTCGGGGTGCGGGGGGCACCGACAATCACCCGCGACTGGAGCACTTCGTTTCCCTGACGATTCAAAACCCGGAGCGTTGCGGAAGGAATGTTGACCACCACCACGAGGTCGGAAGCCACCCGATTCAGCCAGCGGTAATTGTTCAGGGCGGTTTTGATCTCGTGCCAGCGCGGAATCGAATCGCCACCGAAAAACATCAGGGAGTCTAACCCCGCCCGCAGTCGGCGGTAGGGCTCGAAAACCGGCTCCAGTGAGTGCCATTGGGCCACCCAGTCCGGTGTTTTCTGCCGAATCTGCTCAACCACCTGATTGACGCGGGCCGAATCGATCTGTTCCGGCAGGTTCCAGTAACTCAGCCGGTTGGGGCGGTTTCCGTAGGCCAGTTCATACGCCAGCCGACTCAGGGTGGTGCTATCCATCCGAACCCCGGTGGTGTCCAGCCCCGACCGATACAGCAGATTTTGCCATTCGGGAAGGGTTTGACCCACCACGGTCGGAAACCGGGCGGTCAGGAGAACCAGGATAACCCAAAGTGTTTTTAGATTCATCGGTTGCGGTATCAAGAGACGGGATCGCTGCGGTAACCGGTACCAAAGGAAGGGCGTAGCAGCCTGGGAAGTCCTAATAATTATAGGCGGGCGAGGTGATTTATATCAGCATTCGGTCGAATGAATATCAGGGCGTTACCGAAACGGGGCTTTTAGCTTTGCGACAGATTGAACGAAAGTTCTTATCCAGCCCTAAACCGTCCCATACCGCCATGACTTTTGAACCCGCCCAAAATCAACTGGCCTTTGTGTTGCCCGTCTCCTTCCGGAAAGCGGAAGTGATTTTTCAGAAACGATTTGATCACAGCGAAGAAGTTCATCTGGTGGTTCAGCCGAATCAACGGCCCCGGCAGGTGGTTTCAACGCAGCAACTGAGCAGCGGACTCTGGCACGTTATTCTGGACTGGTGGGATGGAAAACGGCATTACTGGGCCGAAAAAGATATTGTCATCCACTAAACGGGGCAAAGGCAGTTTCTGCGTGTTCCCACTACAACCCTACTTTTACCGATGAAAACCATTGTTTTAGCGACTGATTTTTCCAAAAGTGCCAAGCCCGCGTCGGACTTTGCCCTCCAGCTTGCCACGCTTCTCAAGGCCCGGCTGGTTCTGCTGAACGTCTACCACCATCCGCTACGCATTCCGGCTTTACAGGCCGTGTTTACGCCGATGGAGGAAAAAAATAAAGTGAGCGCCCGGCGGAAACTCTACCGGTTGCGGGACAAGATGCAAGCCGCTGCGGGCGGACGGCTGACGATCTCGGTCACGGCCCGGGAAGGCTCGACGCTGGAAACCATCAACGCAGTGGTAAAAGAGCAAAAAGCAGATTTGCTGGTAATGGGAACCGCCGGTGCCAACTCGCCCGGTGCGCGGTATTTCGGGAGTCAGGCGACGGAAATGATTCTGCACACGCTGGTGCCTTTGCTGCTGGTTCCGCCAGCGGCCCATTTTGTGCCGTTTAAAAACATTGTCGTGGCGATTGATTTCGGAAAACCGGTCGATGCCCTGGCGCTGGATGGTGTTCTGCGGTTTGCCACCCGGTTCGATGCGTTTCTGAACATCCTCGGTGTCAGCGACAAACCCGCCGATCCCGCCATTCAGGAGGCTGCGGAAGCCGTTCGGGATCTGCTCCGGCATCGTCCGCACACGGTAACGGTTGTTGGCGGAGACGATTTGACCCAAACCATTCTGGAATTTACGCAGGCGAACCGCGCGGATCTGGTCATGATGTTGCCTAAATCCCACAACCGGTTTCTGTTTTCCATTCTGGAAAGCAACACCCAGCAGATGGCGCGGCAATCCGACGTGCCGGTTTTGGCGATTGTATAAAATTGGTAGTTTTAAGGCCCTGCTGTGCCGAAAATCCACCAAGGGGGGGGTTAGCGGCATTGAAATTGCAGGAAAAAAGAAAACCCTTATTCCCTGGTTATGAAAAAGATACTGTTGCTAACCGACTTCTCGGAAGCATCAAAAAAGGCGATTCACTTCGCCCAGGCCCTGTTTGACGACACAGCCGCCGAATTCTGTCTGCTGCACGCGTATCCGCTCGAATCCGATACCATGTACGGAACAACGTTTCTGATGGAAGAGGCCGAACAAAATGCCTACCGCAGCCTGCAGGAAATGCTGTCGGAACTGATGGCCAACTATCACCCGCCGTTTCATTCCTACCAGATTCGAACCGCCCCCGGAAGTCCCATCGGGGCGGTGGAAGCGGCTCTGGAGCAGGAAACGTTCGACTATGTGGTGGTGGGGGCCAGTGGTTCCGGATTCATGACGGTTTTGGGAAGTGTGGCCACCGGGCTGGTCCGGCACGCCAAAACCAATGTGCTGGTGGTGCCCCACACGACCGCCATCCGACCCGTTCGGGAGGTGGTGCTGGCTACCGACTCCAGCACCCTGCAGCATGTGCCCTGTTTAGAACCGCTCAACGAACTGGTGACGCGGAAAAGCGCGCGTTTGACGGCCTTGTCCATCGTGAACAGCCAGACGCCGAAGCTGGCCGGCGAAGCGTTTGATGACTATAACCAGCGGCTCGCGCAGGTATTCGATTCGGTGGAAACCGGACCGTATTTTATTCTGGACGATGAAGTGGAACACGGCATCAACACCTACCTGACCACCCATTCCGTCGATTTATTAGTAACCGTTCCGCACCGGAAAACGCTGATGGACGCGGTCTGGAACCGCAGCCTGACGCGTCGGCTGGCCTTCCGCCCGCCCGTTCCGCTGCTGGCTCTGTATGATCCGGAGCCGGTTGGCCGGGAATCAGCGGAGAAACCCTTCTTTGACGAAGCGTAAGAAAAGTAAGCTAGGATGGATTGATGGAAAAGCAGGGGTCGATGACTCCTGCTTTTTTGGTGAAGAAAAGGGACGTGAATGTAAATTTTTAAATAATGAACGCTGAATGTAAGCGGGTTTTGAATTGATTTGATCCTTTTTTTGTCAGGTTGCTAACCAGAAGATAAAAAGTGGGCCTCTACTCTGATCGCAGGGGTTCACTTTTTCTTAATACAAAGATGTTGATGCAGCGCCATTTCTTTAGTACTTTTCCTAATATTGAAACGATAAATAACCACATGCTTTCCCGGGGGAACCACTCCCTTCTGACCCGCTAAAATCAGCTAAACCCGAAACCATGTCCAATCTGCCTGAAACCAACCGATCGAGAGATTCCCAGCTCTGGAAAGATCTTGTGCTGGGCAGTGAGCAGGCGTTGGGATCTCTCATGCGGATCCACTATCGGTCTTTGCTGAATTACGGGCAAAAATTTAACCGGGATGAAGAATTCCTCAAGGATTGCATCCAGGAATTGTTCATCGAAATCTGGAACCGGAAACTAACGCTGTCGAGCCCCGACAACGTCAAAGCCTATCTTTTTTCGTCACTTCGTCGCAAAATATACCGGGAGGCTCACAAGCTCCCACTTTTCCATCATGAAAGCGCGGATGCCGAAGATGGCGGGTTACACGTTGAATTTTCCCCGGAATGGTGGCTCATTGAAGAAGAAAGTCTGGCGGAACGTACCCGAAAAATGGGATACCTGCTCAACCTCCTCCCC
Source organism: Larkinella sp. C7 (assembly GCF_006149005.1). Classification (GTDB taxonomy): domain Bacteria; phylum Bacteroidota; class Bacteroidia; order Cytophagales; family Spirosomataceae; genus Larkinella. The sequence goes on from NZ_VBSL01000003.1 coordinate 98,848, forward strand.
AAGCGTCAACGCGAGGTGATCTATTTAAAATACTATCAGGAACTCAGCCGGGATGAAATAGCGCAGGTTATGGCCATTTCTCCCCAAACGGTATCGAACCTGATTCAATTGGCTTTCATGAATCTGCGGGACCGTATCAAGACGGTTTCTATCAGCCTCTTCGCCTTTCTAGCCCTGTTTATACGCTAGGAAAGGCTCTTCTTCATAAATAATAAAAAAATAATACAATAATCTGGTATGGGAGACGCATCTCCTGCATCTCCTCATTGAAGCCTATTTCTATGACCGATTACCGCAAGTTTATCGTCGAAGATTTTATGACTGACCCTCTGTTCAGGGCATGGGTTCTGAACGGTGACGCCCAGGCGACCGCTTTCTGGCACCACTGGCTGGCTGGCAATCCGGACCGGTCGGAAATGGTGCAGGCGGCCAGGGCGCTTTTGCTGGCGATGGATGAAAAACGACCAACGCTTTCCGACGATGAACTCGACACAATCGTGGAAGGCACGCTTGGAAAGCTCAGCAGTAACCTGGAAACGGGCCAGCCGACTGGCAGGCGGATGTATCTGGTGTGGGCGAGGGTGGCGGCTGCCGTTCTGGTGGTAGCCGGACTTGGCTGGGGGTTGCACAAGTTTCCGTTGGGTGCTTCTTTTAAAACCATCTCCACAACGTCATCACCGTCGGAAATTCGTGTGGAACGGACCAATCACACGGACCGGCCGATGACGGTGTTGCTGGGCGACAAGAGTACCGTGATTTTGCAGCCAGGCAGTCGGCTCTCGTTCAGTTCGGCTTTGGAAAAAGAGCCCAGACGCGTCGTTTATCTCGATGGCGAGGCCTTCTTTGATGTCGTGAAAGATCCGGCTCATCCTTTTTTTGTTTATTCAAACCATCTAAGTACCAGAGTCTTAGGTACTTCTTTTCGCGTAGTGGCCTATGAGCGGGAAAAACAGGCTTCGGTAAGCGTGCTCACGGGCAAGGTTACCGTATTTATTAAAAAAGACCTGGAAAAAATGAACAAGATGGCAACCCGCCCGGGGGGACTGGTTCTATCGCCCAATGAGCAGGTTACCTTTAGTCAGAATAAGGACAGGTTTACAAAATCAAGGATTCAAGGGCTGGCTAACCTGTATCACCCGCCCCGGTTTTCGTTCGACGAAACACCCGTAACAGACGTTTTTAATGCCCTTGAAAAGGCTTATGGGATCGATATAGAATACGAGCCTGAAAAGCTGTACGGATATCGGCTGACTGCCACATTTTCAGAAATGAGCCTGCATGACGAATTGCATCTCATCTGCCGCATTATCAAAGGCACCTATCACATTGAAGAAGGCAGGGTGATCATAGAAACCGATCAATAACTGCCTCAGAAGCCCTAATCCATTCACGAAACCCTGCCTTACCCTTATGAATAAAACCTGATCTACAAAAAACAAACGATGTCGCAACCATCATTCGCTCCTAAACCCCTTTAACCTCTTCCGTTGACAAGCCTTGATCCGGGTAAACAGCGGTCTTTGCCCCATTAGCAAGTGTTGTAAAACAGTTAAAAATATGAACCAAACCCAGCGTTTCAAAACCCTATGGCGCACTATTATGAAACTATCGGTACTCCAGCTTTGTATCGCCCTGGTCTTTTCCAGCCTCTCTTTTGCAGGCGCCGATGCGCGTGGACAAGAAATCCTTGAGAAAAGAATAAGCCTTCAAATGGAGGGCATGACCTTAAAAAAGGTGCTTTCTGCGCTCGAAACCCGGTCGGACGCCCGTTTTGTGTACAACCCCGGCGAAATTCCGTCGTCTCTGGAAGTGAACATTTCTGCCCGTCACGAGCGGTTGAGTGATGTGCTGACCAAACTGCTTAGCCCTTTGCAGACCGGGTATGAGGTGAAAGGAAAACAAATCCTGCTTTTCAAAAAGATCAGCAACGCGCCCCATGAATCAGGGGCAGTGACCATTCCGGTGTTCGAAGCGCGTACGGCACCGACAAAAACGGTGACAGGCGTTGTTACTTCCAGTGGAGACAAGGCGGGAATACCGGGCGTGAACGTCATCCTGAAAGGGTCACAGTCTGGAACAACCACCGATGCTACGGGGAGGTTTTCCCTGGACGTCACCGGCGAGGCCGCCGTGTTGACCTTTTCCTATATTGGGTACCAGACACAGGAGGTTGCGGTCAGTAATCGCAGCGTGATTGACGTGGTAATGGTCGAAAGTGTCAACACCCTGCAGGAAGCTGTTGTGACGGCCCTCGGTATCAAGCGCGATAAAAGGTCTCTTGGCTACTCCGTGGGCACAATTGAAGGAACGTCCATTACGCAAACCCCTCAAAATAACGTGTTGAACGCCATGGCCGGCAAGATCGCCGGTGTCCAGATTTCGCAGATGGGCGGGGGCGTTGGATCTTCGGTGAGCATGATCATCCGCGGTGCCAACTCGCTGAATGGCGACAACCAGCCGCTGTTTGTCATCGACGGAGTTCCTGTGGCCAACAAGCTTTCCAACGGTTTTGCAGGCGCTGACATGGGTAACCCCATTTCCGACATCAACCCGAATGACATTGCCAATGTGTCCATCCTGAAAGGACCCAGTGCCGCTGCCCTGTATGGTTCACGAGCCGGCAACGGAGTGGTTCTGATCACGACAAAATCCGGCACGGGTGGTAAAAGGGGGATTGGTGTGTCTCTGAACACCTCGGTGGTGGCGGATGTGCCTTTGCAGTATGTGGCGGTTCAAAACAAATTTGGATCGGGCAAGACGGGGGCGCACATTCTGGAAGAGCCGGAAAATGAAAGCTGGGGGGCTGCACTTGACAAAGGGGAGCAATGGGCGTTGTGGAACAGCAACGGACAAAAAGTACCCCTGGTTTCTTATCCCAACCGTTTCCGGGATTTTTTCCAAACCGGCATCACCAACACGAACAACGTTTCGGTCAATGGTAACTACGACAAAGGAAACTTCAGGCTGTCGCTCGGGAATATGAAGAATACCGGCATCATCCCGAACACGGATCTGTCCCGCCTGACGATCGCCCTGAATACCACCTATAACCTGACCGACAAGCTGCGGGCTTCGGTGAATGTGAACCTCACCGAATCGGGTTCCGACAACCGGCCGATCATCGATCAAAGCCGCAATGACGTCGTACGGAGCGTCTACGAGACTGGTTCTCAGGTAAACATCAATGACCTGCGCGACTATTGGCTTCCCGGCCAGGAAGGCATTGCGCAGCGAAAGTACAAAGACAAGCAAAATAACCCTTTCTACCTGGTGTACGAAAATCCCACCGGCTTTAAACGTGACCGGGTTGTGAGCAAAATCCAACTCGACTACGACATCACGAAGGAGTTCTCGATCATCGGCCGGTACTCGCGTGACTCGTACACCGAGATTCTGGAAGCGAAAAAGGCCTACAACAACTTCGAGGCTGTGAATGGCGCCTACCAGGTTTCAAACAACTACAACAAGGAAACCAACCTTGACCTGATCCTGAGCTACAAGAAAAACATTGGCGAAGCCTGGAGCCTGAACGCACTGGCCGGATTGAACCGGCTGGAGCAATATGGACGGAGCCTGGCGACCTCGGCAACCGCCCTGGTGGTGCCCGGGGTTTACAACATCTCCAATGGCGCTCCGGGAGCGGTTTCCTATAACAGCCTGCTGAACCGGAAGAAACTTTACGGCGTGTATGGATCAGCCTCCATTGGGTTCAAAGATATGGTCTACCTCGATCTGACCGCGCGTAACGACTGGACCAGTACCCTGCCGAAAGGGAACAATTCCTATTTTTATCCATCCGCTTCGCTGAGCGTTATTGCTTCGGAAATGTTCACCATGCCTCGTTGGGTCAGCTTTGCCAAAGTCCGGGCGGGCTACGCGCAGGTGGGTAACGATGTGGCCCCTTACGCTTACAGCCGTATCTACCAGACCGCCCTCGACTGGGGCGCTGCCAAGAGTATGTACATGGGTGGAACGCTCACCAACCCGGATCTGAAACCTGAGATCGCGACTTCCGGCGAAATCGGTGTAGACCTGAAGTTCCTGAACAACCGCCTGGGACTGGATGCAACCTTCTATCAGCGAGGGAATAAAAACCAGGTACTGTCGATCGTGACACCGATCGAATCCGGTGCGAACACCAAGCAGATCAATGCCGGACTGGTGGAAAGCAAAGGCTTCGAACTGGCCCTGTACACGACGCCGGTCAAAACCGAGAACTTTACCTGGGATATGAATTTTACATTGACCCGGAACCGCACCTATATCACCAGACTGGCGGACGGGATCAAGTACTTCTCGTTTGTGTCCTACTCGGGTGCCGAAGTGCGGACTTATGAAGGAGGCCAGGTGGGTGATATCTATGCCGCACCGATCCTGCGGGTGAAAGATACCAATTCTCCGTACTACGGCTACCCGATCGTGACCAATGGAGGACTTTACCAGACTGACAACGATGTGAACAACCTGAAAAAGATCGGAAACTTTAACCACAAGTTCCTGATGGGCGTTCAGCCGTCGATCACGTACAAAAATATAACGCTGTTCGCCAATGTCGACTGGCGCCTGGGCGGGTCATTCTACTCCAATACGATGATGTTCCTGGGCAACAATGGACAGTTGGAAGAAACCCTGACGGGTGAAAGCTACGATCCGAACCGCAGCCTGGCCGAACAGATCAAGGAAAATCCCGATAAATACCTGGGTAGCTGGGTGGGTGGCCGCAATGCCGAATACCACGGGTTTGCCTGGCCGGAAGGAAGTGTGGAAGCAAGCCGAAGGGTGCAGGATGCCAGCCTTAATCCCGGCGTACTGGCCACCAAAGATGCAAACGGGAATACGGTTTATACCGAAAACCTGGGAGGCCCGGGTAGTAAATGGCTCGATCCTTTCAGTGCCTACCGCTACGCCAACCGTCCGTTTGCCGAAAAGAACATGTACAGTGCCACCTACGTGAAAGTGCGGGAAATTTCCATAACCTACCGCCTTCCCAAAAGCTTTGTAAACCGTCTGCATTTGCAGAATGCATCGGTGGGGTTCGTCGCCAACAACCTCTTCATGTGGACGGCAGCGGGCATTAAGGGACTTGATCCCGAACGGGCTTTCAGACCCAACGGTGTGGGCTGGACGCAGGGGGTGGAGTACTACAACGTATTGCCTTTCACGGGTTCGTTCGGGGCTAAATTGAACGTGGACTTTTAATTGGAAGTGAACATGAAAACGATAAAAACATTGAGAATTCTCCTGCTGGCGATGATGGGTCTATGGCTATCCGCCTGTGAGGATCTTACCGAGGTTAACAAAAATCCCAACAGTCCTGAAAATGTGTCGTCGAACTACGTCCTCACCTATTCACTGGTCAATAGCGGAAAGCTCGTCTTTGGTCTGGGGAAGAACAGTTCCAAAATTGCAGCTGCCATGCAGTATATGCAGGCGGGAACAAACGAAGGAGCCGCAGAAACGAACCAGTATGCGTGGGGTCAGGAAGGCTGGGGCAGCTACTACGATATCCTGCGAAATGTGCAGATCATTTATGACAATGGCGTGCGGGATGACAACAAACTGTTCCAGGGCATCGGACTGACCATGAAAGCCATGCTCTTCGGGTTGCTGACCGACCTCTATGGCGACATCCCGTACAGCGAGGCACTGAAGGCCAGCACCGGAGCGTTTTTTCCAAAATATGACAAACAGGCCGATGTCTACAAGGGCATTCTCACCGACCTGAAACAAGCGAACGAGCTGCTTCAAAACCTGACGCCCAAGGATGTGGTGAGCGCAACTTCTGATGTGATGTACAAGGGCGATGCCGCGAAGTGGAGAAAGTTTGCCAATTCGTTGCGTCTGCGTTACGCCCTTCGCCTGGCGGATAAAAAGGCGGAAATAGCGGCATTGGGTATCAACCTTGAAACCGAGTTTAAGGAAGCAGCCGCCGGAGCATTTACCAGTAAGTCCGATGATGCAACCCTCGCTTTTCTGGGTACCAATTCAGACAACGCCCAACCCGGTGGCCCGCTGGCATCGGCTACCTTCAACTGGCTGACAAAACCGGCAAAACCACTCGTCGACAAGTTGCTTCAACTGAAAGATCCGAGGTTGCAGCGCTGGGCCAATCCGGTGCGGAGAAAATGGGATGCAAATGTGACCCAGGTAACCACCAGGACGGTCACGAACCTCTTTGGCGAAACGTATTCCGTCGTCTATGTGCCGAGTGTGGCCTCCAGTGCAGATACCAACCTGTACGTAGGTTTGCCAGTTGGTCTTCCCATTACGCAGGGGATCGTCTACAACAAGGGGAATGACGTGTCGGTTTATCCCAACGAACAGAATCCCTACATTTCGTTCATCCATGACCGATACCGTAAAAATACCGACCCCTACGTGGCGATGAATTTTATGAATTACCCCGAGGTTGAGTTTATTCTGGCTGAAGCAGCCTTATTGGGCGGATTTGGGGTCACTGACGCGGAAGGTCACTATAAAAAAGCCGTTCAGGCGTCGATGGACAAAGAAGGGGCGCTGGCGGCCACCTCATTCAACTTTGAAACGTATTATGCGCAACCAGGAGTGAGCTACGCCAGCGCTGGCAACAAGCAGGAACGGATTCTGGAGCAAAAATGGATCTCGTCCTGGTTCAGCATCCAATCCTGGTTCGACTGGCGACGAACGGGCTATCCCACACTAAAGACGGGGCCGGTGGCACAGTTCGGCCCGGCACTGCCGATCCGTTACATGTACCCTACGCCCAACCTGGATCCCAAATACATCGCAAATTACACGGAAGCCGTAAGCCGGTTGGGCAGTACCAACTTTATTCCTGCCGGCCAAAGTAAGGATCACCACTATGCCAAAATGTGGCTCATACAAGGCACAAACAAACCCTATTAAAAAGATGAGCCCGATCCAGACGCGGATCGGGCTCATCTTTTTAATCCGTAGCCTGACCTGGTTCGCCAGGAGAGAGCATTCCATGCAGCCTCAAATGGCAGGCAATCACCGGGATGCAATCTTTTTTTGGAGGAACGGGTTGGGCACCAGTTGGAATTTTATATTCACGTTTTTTAAGTCCTCCTCCCGTTACAATGCATCCAGCGCCAGCAGGATTTCGGCTTCGTGAATGGTCGTGAGTCCGCGCAGAAAAGCGTCGGGCGTGAGCGAAATGCTATCGATGCCTTCTTCGGTCAGGAAACGGGCAAAGGCAGGGTTGTCGCTGGGGCCTTGTCCGCAGATGCCCACGGGGCAGGCGGCATGGTGGGCCTTCCGGATGAGCATGGCAATCAGTGTCCGTACCGTGGGGTTGTTTTCGTCAAAAAGCCCCTGCACCGTCGACGAATCGCGGTCGACACCCAGCGCCAGTTGGGTCAGGTCGTTGGAACCAATCGAAAAGCCGTCGAAGAGTTCGGCAAAGGCTTCGGCCTGGATGATGTTGCTGGGAATTTCGGCCATCACATACACTTCCAGCCCATTTTCGTGCCGGGCCAAACCGTACTCATCCATTACCTGAAGCACCCGTTTGCCTTCTTCCACCGTTCGGCAGAACGGAATCATCAGTTTCACATTGGTGAACCCCATCTGGTTGCGCACCCGGCGCATGGCGTCACATTCCAGCCGAAACCCGTCGCGGTATCGCGGATCGTAGTAGCGACTCGCCCCGCGCCAGCCCAGCATCGGATTTTCTTCTTTAGGCTCGAAATCACAACCACCCAGCAGGTTAGCATACTCGTTGGTTTTGAAATCACTCATGCGAACGATCACCGGCCGGGGGTAAAAACTGGCCGCCACCAGTGCCACGGCCTGGGCCAGTTTGTCCACAAAAAATTCTTTTTTGTCGGTATAGTGGTGGGTGAGCTGCGTAATTTCCTGCTTCACGGTTTCGTCCGTCAGTTGGTCGAAGCGGGCCAGCGCCATCGGGTGAATGCCAATCGCGTTGGTGATGATGAATTCCAGCCGCATGAGTCCCACGCCCTGGCTGGGGAGTTGCGACAGCCGCAGCGCCTGCGAAGGGTCGCCCAAAATCAGGTTACACTGGGTGCGGGGTTTGGGCAGTTCCGTCAGATCGATGGTTTCCTGCGTAAAGGGCAGCGCGCCTTCATACACAAAACCGTCCTGGGCGTCGACGCAGGAAACCGTGATGGTAGCCCCGTCCGCAATGACCTGCGTGCCGTTGTTGGTGCCGACCACCGCCAGCGCGCCCACTTCGCGGGCCACAATGGCCGCGTGGCTCGTCCGGCCACCCCGGTTGGTAATGATGGCGGAGACTTTTTTGAGAATTGGGTCCCAGTCGGGTGTGGTGATGTCGGTGACCAGAATGTCCGACGCGCCGATGGTGGCTGGCACGTCTTTGGGCGACGCCACCACCCGGGCAGTTCCCGTAACGATCCGGTGGCCGATGCCTTTGCCCTGCGTGAGGGTTTTGCCCGGTGCCTGCAGGCGGTATTCAGTGAGTTGCAGCGTCGATGATCCGAAGGCGGTAATGGGCCGGGCCTGCACAATGTATAGTTGCTGGTCGATGCCGTCTTTGGCCCACTCGATGTCCATCGGTTTGCGGTAATGTTCTTCAATGATCCGCGACCAACTGGCGAGCTGGTTCACCTCGGTATCCGTCAGGACGAAGGCAGCCCGGCGCTCCGGGGGGGTATCGGTGTTGATCGTCGGCTGACTGGCTTCGGGCGTATCGGCATACACCATCGTGACCGATTTTTCGCCCACTTTCCGGCTGACGATGGCGTTGGGCCTTTTGGCAATCGAGGGTTTGAAGACATAGAATTCATCGGGGTTGACATTGCCCAGCACCACATTCTCGCCCAATCCCCAACTTCCCGTGATCAGCATCAGGTTTTCGTGGCTGGTGTCGGGGTCTACTGTAAAACAGACGCCGGCCGACGCCTGATCGGAGCGCACCATTTTCTGAACGCCCACGGAAAGGGCCACTTTCAGGTGGTCAAAACCGTTGTCATGCCGGTATTTGATGGCCCGATCCGTAAACAGGGACGCGTAACAGGCCTGGCAGGCGTGCAGCAACTGCTCTTCGGTCTGGATGTTGAGGAACGATTCGTGCTGACCGGCAAAACTGGCCGTAACCAGATCTTCGGCGGTGGCGCTGCTGCGAACCGCCACCTGAATCGGGTTCGGAAAATGGTGCTTCAGGTCGATGAACGCTTTTTTGATGGCTTCGGCAAGAACCGGCGGAAAATCGGCTTTCCGGATCAGGCACCGGATCTGGTGGCCGATGTAGTGAAGGTTGGAAAACGTCCGGGTGTCCAGTTCGTTGACCAACGCCTGAATGGGCATCCGCAATTCATTGTGATGCAGAAATTCGTAGTAGGCATCGGTGGTGAGGGCAAAGCCGTCGGGAATCCGGACGCCGTAAAACCGCAGTCCGTTAAACATTTCGCCGAGCGAGGCATTTTTACCGCCCACTTTGGCAATCATTCCGTTGTTGATCTGGCTAAAAGGAAGTACCCACGTGTTCATATCCGTTAAGGGGTTATAAAATGCGGATGCAAACTAGTGGATGGGCCTCCTGTCCGCTATGACGTTACTCAGGCAGTACACTGATGCTGCTTACCGGTATGCTGCGGAAGGTCGGGCCCGACACCCGGGTGAAAAACCGACGGGCTTTCTGCCTGAAAAAAGGCTGGATTTTTATGATTTACGAAAGGTATGTTACTGATTTTTGTCATATCGTTACATAGATCAGGTCATGTAAAAAGGCCGGAGCAAGACGTAGTTTTGTTTAATAAATACACCTTTATACGTCGTTAAATTGTTGATTTATATCTTCTTTTTGCTCTCAAAATCAGACAAGGATTTCCCTTTGTCCGTAAAAAACCTTTCTCTATTTTACCAATTTTTATGCCGACACAAATACTGATTATTGAAGACGAAGAGCAAATTCGTGAAAATGTAGCCGAATGGTTGCGGCTGAACGGCTTTGAAGTGGAAACCGCTCCCGACATAAAACAGGGCGTAACCCTGGCCATTCTGGAACGACCGGATCTGATCCTCTGCGATGTTCTGATGCCACGCATGGACGGGTATCAGGTGCTGGAAACCATCCGCAGCAACCGATCTTTAACCAGTGTTCCATTTATGTTCTTGACGGCGAAGACCGATCTGAAAGACGTGCGCCGGGGGATGGCCCTGGGCGCAGATGATTACCTGACCAAACCGTTTACGGGCGAAAGCCTGCTGCTGGCTGTCGAAAACCGCCTGCAACGCGAGGCCCTGCGAAAAGCCAGCCTGCAGGCCCAACTGGCCGAACAGCACCTCAAGATGGCGCGGGCCGCCGGACATGAATACAACACTACCCTCAACGGCATTATTGGCATGTCGACCCTGCTGGCAAATCACCTGGACGAGTTCGACGATGTCGATGCGGTGTCGATGCTGGAGACGATCCGCGTGTGCGGACTGCGGCTGAAAAGGTCGCTGGACAATGTTCAACGGATTGGAATCCTCCAGCACGTCGACCCGTCACACAGCGCCTATACGTATTTTACGACGGGAACGACCACCTTGCAGCCCGACCGGGTGAAAGAGCAAATCCGGCTGGTGGAAAACCGGCAGGAGCAACAAGTCACTTGGCGGGTCGATGTGGAGGAAGCGACACTGCAAATTTCGGAGGAAAATCTGACCCTTATTCTGGACGAACTGATCGATAACGCCATCAAGTTTTCGGATCAGGCCGGTATTACCATCACGGGGTATCTGGAAGGTGACGAATACCGGCTCGCCGTAGGTAATAAAGGCCGGATGTTTAAACCGGAGCACGTGACTCAAATTGCCCCGTATACGCAGTTTGACCGGGAGGAGTTTGAGCAACAGGGCTTCGGGTTGGGGCTGGCGATTGTAAAAAAACTGGTTGATCTGAACCACGGTTCGCTGTCGATCGGCTGTTACCCCGATGGCTGGACAAAGGCGATGGTGTGGCTGCCCGGCCAACCTGTGAATCCGGCCTGAACGGGTGACTTTTCTCAACAAACCGGCTGCGCTCCGTCATGGGAAGATTGCTTGTTTTCAATGTGCTTTGAGCCATCAAACTAATTGATGTTCACGATGAAAACGATACTGGTTCCCACGGATTTAAGCCCCATGACCGACTATGCACTGGATGTAGCCGTGGGGCTGGCCCGAACCTACCGGGCCGAAATTATCCTCCTTCATACTGTTCTTTACCAACTGATTCCGCAGCCCGCCATGGACTACACCCAGGAACTGTCGCTGATGGTCACGGAGAACTACGGCGAAGCCCGGAAAGAAGCCGAGGAAGCCCTGGAAAAGCTGGCGGCCAATCCGAAATACGCGGACGTTACCATCAAAACAAAACTGGGCAGCAGCCTCGATGGCCTGATTCGGAACATTACTGAACAACCGGCCGATCTGATCGTTTTAGCTTCCAAAGGGGCCACGGGTTTGACGGAGTGGCTGGAAGGGTCGAACGCCGAGTTGATTGTCCGGCACGCCAACTGCCCGGTTTTGGTGATCAAACATCCCATCGAACACTTTCAGCCCCGGAACATTGTCTGTGCCATCGATGTGGATGACAAGCTGAAGGAGCGCCATCCGTATCCGTTTCAGCTAACGGATCAGGGCCTTCGTCAGTTTGTGTATGTGCTGACGCCCACCGACGGCCGGCAACCCGAAGGCATCCGGGAATGGATGGACGAATACGCGCTGAGCAAAGGCATCGATCATTTTAAATTTCAGATATGGCCGTACCGGTCCATTCCGGAGGGCATTCTGGATTATGCCGCGGACGTAAAAGCCGATCTGATCGTGCTCTACACCCACGGCTATACCGGCATTCGCCACTGGATTCAGGGCAGCGTGGCCGAAGATGTGCTGAATCATGCCGACATACCGGTCTTGATCATGCGCGCTTAAGGGCATTTTTTTAATTGAATGGGAACATGGATAAAGACTTAAATGGAAAAGTGGCTCTGGTAACCGGGGCGGCTTCGGGCATTGGCCAGGCAATCGCGGTTTTGTATAGCCAGCACGGTGCCAGTGTGATGGTGTCGGATGTCAACGAAACACGGGGGCAGCAAGTGGTTGACCAGATTACCGCCGACGGGGGCGTTGCCCGGTTTTTCAAGGCCGATGTCGGCGATCCGGCGCAGTGTGAAGCACTCGTCTCGGAAACCGTCTCCGCGTTTGGCGGGCTGGATATGGCCTGCAACAATGCGGGCATCGGCGGAGAACTGAACCTGACGGCGGATTACTCGCTGGAAGGCTGGCAGAAAATCATCAACGTTAACCTCAACAGCGTTTTCTATTGTTTGAAATACGAACTGGAAGCGATGCTGAAGCAGAATAAAACCGGGTCCATCGTCAACATGGCGTCCATTCTGGGGCAGGTCGGAACGGCGCAGTCGCCGGGCTACGTAGCCGCCAAACACGGGGTACTGGGGCTGACCCAAACGGCTGCCATCGAGTATGCCGCCCGTGGAATCCGGATCAATTCGGTTGGCCCGGCCTACATCGATACGCCTTTGCTGGGCGTGTTGCCGCCGGAAGTCAAAACGATGTTGGTCGACCTGCACCCCATCGGTCGGTTGGGTCGGTCGGAAGAAGTGGCGGAACTGGTGATCTGGCTGTCGTCAGACAAAGCCTCGTTCGTAACGGGGTCGTATTATCCGGTCGACGGCGGTTATCTGGCGCGGTAATTCACCCATACATCGTACCTTACGCAACCCGTTTCGGAGCGCACCGGATAGTCCGGTAGTCCCCGAAACGGGTTGCTTTTCCATATAAGAGGATGATTCTCACACTGACGCTGAATCCCGCCGTAGATGCCAGCACCACCATCGACCGTCTGGTGCCCGAACACAAGCTGCGCTGTGAAACCGCCCGCTACGATCCCGGTGGGGGTGGCATCAACGTCTCCAAAGCCCTGCTTCGTCTGGGCACAAAATCCCTGGCGGTTTTTCCGGCGGGTGGCGCCACCGGTCAATGGCTGGAACAACTGGTAGCCGAACAAGGGATCGATTACCGGGTGATGCCGATGGCGGGCTGGACCCGGCAGAGCTTCGTCGTTCTGGAGACGTCGACCGGACAACAGTTCCGGTTTAGCTTACCGGGACCCACCTGGTCGGCAGCCGAGGGCGAACAGATGCTGAACAGCTTGCGCGATTTTTCCGAACCGATCGACTACCTGGTGGTCAGTGGCAGTTTGCCGCCGGGTTTGCCACCAGACTACTGTGCCGCCATTGCCCAACTGGCGAAGGAACGCAACATCCGGCTGGTTCTCGATACGTCCGGCGAACCCTTAAAACGGGCAATTCAGGAAGGGACTTTTTTGCTGAAACCCAATCTGGGCGAACTGGCCTCCCTCGTCGGCGTTGACAAACTGGAACTGGAGGAAGTGGAAGAAGCCGCCCGTTCGGTGATAGAACAGGGTGGGTGCGAGCTTATGGCCGTTTCACTGGGACCAGCGGGGGCTTTGCTGGTGACGAAAGAAAACCGCCGGGAACACCGGCGCGGGAGCTTCCGGGTTCCGGCCCCCACAGTTAAAAAGCAAACCACCGTCGGCGCAGGGGATAGCATGGTGGGCGGAATGGTTTTCGCATTGTCACAAGGCTACTCCTACGAAGAGATGCTGCGGCTGGGGGTAGCCTGCGGAACGGCAGCCACGATGAACCCTGGCACGGAGTTGTTCCACAAAGACGATGTGGAACGGCTGCTGAGATGGATCAGCCGCTAATTACTGTTCAAGGGTTTTTACGCGGGGCTGACGGGATAAATTGGTGGGTTTCCATACCAGGAGAATACCAACGCCCCAGAGCGTTACGGCCATTCCGACATAAGTCATCACGTCGGGGCGGCCTAAATCGGCCATGAAAGCGATGTCCATCGTCGCGTGAAATAAGGCACAGGCCAATAGGCTTCCCCGACTGCTGTTGAAAAGCCAGGTAAAAAGAATGGAGCCCGTCAACAGGCTGATCAGCCAGCCGACAATGCCGGCCCCATCCATCGAATGATAGCCGGAGCGGACATAAAAAAACAGCGGCCAGTGCCACAGTGCCCATCCTGCCGTGATGAGAAGTGACGACGTTAGGGCAGAAAACCGTTGTTGCAGGCGCGGCAGGGCATAGCCGCGCCACCCGGTTTCTTCGCCAAAACCCACGACGAAGAGGTTTAATGCTACAAACGGAATGGGTGAAATGGTGGCCAGTTCGTGCGAATGCCAGAGCCCCCGCCAGTCGACGGTTTGAATTGCTCCGTGGGTACTGATACCCACGGCAGTGAAAAGAATCAAAAACGGCAGCAGGGCGCCGAGTAAGCCATAAAAAGCCGGTTTGCGCGGAACAAGCAGGCTCGTGAAAAGGGCGCGGAGACCCCGGCTGGAATTTTCCGTTTTTGTCCAGATCACGGCGGAAAGCAAGGGCCCCAGCAAACCCAGATAATGGAGGAACGCGGATGTTTTCCAGGCTTCCGGAAAAAAAGGCAACCAGTAGGGTGACCAGCACAGCCATGAGATCGCGCAGGTGGTGAGAAAATAAGCCAGTAGTCGTTTCATGGAATCAATCAGGAGGTATTCCGGGATACAGAAAGCCCAAAACTAGGGCAAACGGTTTTAACAGGAATTGACTGCTGACAGGATCCACAGTAACTGTCATCATCCTGTGGGATGAGCTAAGTCATCGGAAGACAGGTCGTTATAGTGCTATTTTGTGGAGATGTACCGGATTTGAACACTTCGAGTCCCCAAGGCCGGGTGGCGGCAAAAGGCGCACCGGATCTTCCGAATCCCCGACGTCTCGGGTCGGCCATTCTGACCCCTCTCTGCCAGCCCCTGTCAACTACCTGATCAAAAACTAAACAGTTCCAAATCCCATGAGTCCACTATTCAGGTTCGTTTTTGCGGGTATTCTGGGTCTTCATGGTCTGATTCACGGGATTGGATTCGTGAAAGAATGGCACCTCATGACCGTCAACGCCTTTCGTGCGACAACCGTCCTGCCGTTGTCTGAAAAAGCCGCCAAAGTAGCGGGTGCGCTCTGGCTTTTGACGGGTCTGGTGTTGCTCACGGCAGCCATCAGTTTGTTAACCAGCCAGAGCCGTTGGTGGCTGGTTGCGTTGCTGGGGATTGGGCTGTCTCAACTCCTCATTGTTCTCTACTGGCCGGATGCCAAAGCCGGAACCGGGCTCAATGTGCTTATTCTGGCCGTTAGTCTGGTGGCCTATGCGGATTGGGATTTCAATGCGAATGGAAAGGCGGAGGTCCGGGGTTTGATTGCCGAATCCGGGGCCGCGAAGACGCCGGTGATCACTGCCGAGTCATTGACTCCGCTGCCACCTGTTGTTCAGAAGTGGTTAAAACGGGCTGGTGTCGTTGGAAAAAACCGGATTCAAACCGTTCAGCTGAAGCAGATCGGGCGGATGCGGACCAAGCCGGGTGGGAGCTGGATGCCCGTCGAGGCCGAGCAGGTTTTTACGGTTTCTCAACCCGGTTTTGTCTGGCTGGCCCGCATCGAGGCTGCACCTTTGTTCTTTCTGGTGGGCCGGGATCAGTACCGGCACGGGCGGGGAAACATGCGGATCAAGGCACTGGCTCTGGTTCCGGTTGCGGATGCGGAGGGAGCCGAAATCGATCAGGGAACGATGCTGCGGTATCTGGCCGAAACCGTCTGGTTCCCAACGGCTGCCTTGAGCAACTATATCCAGTGGGAGGGGCTGAGCGACACATCGGCCCGGGCGACGATGCACCAGGGCGGAATGACTGCATCCGGGGTGTTTACCTTCAACCCGGCGGGCGATGTCATCCAGTTCGAAGCCCGGCGCTATGGGGAATTTGATGGCACCTACCGGCTCGAAACCTGGTCGATTGCCCTGCGGGATCATCAGGAACGGGCGGGCGGGATCCGGATTCCTGTGCAGTCGGACGTAACCTGGAAACTAAAAACCGGCGATTTTACCTGGTACACCCTGGCGATTTCGGAAATCGACTACACAACTCTGCCGGGTGACTAGAAACTACACCTTTCTTCTACTGCATCAACGTGTTACGGCCATGCAGACAATCAAAAAAAGCTGCGGTATGCCGGGTTTCTGACGCTGCATTCCGCGCTCCTGCCAACATGAGCGGTTGCTGTTAGGCCTTGAAGATCTGGGCGCTTGCCGCAACCAGGCGTTCCGACAGCAACGCCGACAAATCTTCCTGCGGCATTCCCACCTGCCGCCAGAGTTCAACGCCCCGTTGCACCAGCACGAAAGAGGGCGTCTGGGTGATATCGAAACTTCGAAAAACATCCTGGTGGGCGAGTTCATCCATTCTCAGAACCTGCACCTGGCTGGACAATTGGTGTTGTAGTGAATCGGCCAGGGTTCGTAGCCACGCCTGCTGCACGCGGTCGGTTCGCTCCGAGGGCATAAAGAGGAGCAAAACCGCCAGGCGGGCGGGCGTCTGCACGGGGTATGGATCTTTAAAGTTCATTTGCTTGCGTTACCACATTCGTTCGTCAACCGAGGCCGTTGTCCTCCTGGGTACAAATGTGGTAATTCGGCTGGCCAAAAAGACTGATGTTGGTTAGGAGCAGCCATGATTCTTGGCGGGGTAATCCGATGAGGTGGAAGTCGCCGTCTTTACATTAAATTGATGATCATTCTTTGAAATGTGCTACGTATATAGGGTATTGTAGACCGAATAGAGTAACTTAGAAAATCTATTTAGTAACTTCGTATGTGCATTCGTTCAGTCCGGCCGGTGCCGATGGAGACTTTACCGCAGTATAGCCGCATCCTATGTTAGTTAATCTATACTCTGAGGCCTTAATCAATCTACTTTTTGAAAAAAGTGACGATTTTTTCGGCATCTACGACCTGAGCGAGAAACACTTTGTCCATGTCAACCCGGCGGGTGTTCAGATGCTGGGCTTTGCTTCGGAGCAGGCTTTGCTGGCCGATCCGGTTCGTTCCCGTTCCATCCGGACGCAGCCTTTGCCGGACGAAGACCGCAATCGTCTGATCGAGCAACTCCTGCGCGATGGGCATTACGAAGAACGAACACCGATTGGGCGGCAAAACGGGCAGATGTTCTGGGGGCATCTCATTATCAGCACTTTTGTCGTGTATGACCGGCCCTACGCGCTCGTTCAGCTCATCGACCAGGAGCCGTTGCACCAGGCTGAGCGCGAGCTGGAAAACAGCGTCCGGCGGTATCAGGGTATCTTTTCCAATGCCACCATTGGCATCATCGTTTGCAACCAGCAGGGCCAGATTGTGTCGGCCAACCAACTGGCGGAACAGTTGTTTGGGTATGCTCCGAATGAACTGATGGCCCTGACCATCGAGCAGCTGGTTCCGCGGAAAGTGAGCAGTTACCACGAAAAACTCCGGCAATCTTTCAACGAAAATCCGCAGGTGCGGGCGATGGGCCACAACCGCGATCTGCACGCCCAGCGAAAAGACGGTTCGGTGTTTCCGGTTGAAATCAGCCTCAGTTACTTCCGGCTGGAAGACGAATTGCACGCCGTTGCCTATATTATTGACATTACGTTTAAGAAAGAAGCCGAACGGCAATTGCTGGCCCACCGCGACCACATCGAGCGGCTCAACGCCGACCTGGAACACAAAGTGGCCGACCGCACCCAGGCGCTCATGACCACGCTGGAACAGTTGGAACACTCAAAAGATGAACTGGCGAAGGCTCTGGTGGTGGAGCGGGAACTGGGCGAATTGAAATCGCGCTTCGTTTCGATGGCTTCCCACGAATTCCGGACTCCACTGACGGTAGTGCTGACCTCGGCGGCCTTGATCGAACGTTACGCCAGCAGTGAACACCAAAGCAACCGGCAGAAACACCTCGACCGCATCCGGGCGTCGGTCAATCACCTGAACGACATCCTCGAAGAGTTTTTGTCCGTCGATAAACTGGAGGAGGGAAAAGTCGTTGCTCACCCCGTTGAAGTGGTGGTTTCCCAACTGGTTGGCGAAACCGTGGCCGATATGCAAAGTCTGTTGAAACCCGGACAAACGATCCACACCGAGCTGTCGTGCCCGATTTCGGTATGGATCGACCCGTCTCTGCTGCGTAAAATTATGGTGAATCTCCTTTCCAACGCCGTTAAGTATTCCGGGCCGGGATCGACGGTAACCCTACGGGTTGCCTGTGCAAATGGACAGATGAGGCTGGCCGTGGAAGATCAGGGTGTGGGGATTTCCAAAGAAGACCAGGAACACCTCTTTGAACGGTTTTTCCGGGCTCAAAATGTAACCGATATATCGGGCACCGGGCTGGGTCTGCACATCGTGGGGCGTTACGTGGAGTTGATGGGGGGGCAGGTATCCTTAAAAAGTGAGTTGAATCAGGGCACGTCCGTAACGTTATTTATTCCGTATGAAAACCATTCTCTTGATTGAAGACAACGACGCCATTCGCGAAAATACTGCCGAAATTCTGGAATTGGCCGGTTATGCCGTTCACACGGCCGAAAACGGGAAGGTGGGGGTAGAAAAAGCCCTGACCGACAAGCCGGATCTGGTGATCTGCGACATCATGATGCCCGTATTGGATGGGTATGGCGTTTTGCATATTTTCAACAAAAACCCCCAGTTGGCTGGTGTTCCGTTTATCTTTCTGACCGCCAAAACCGAGCGGACGGAGTTTCGAAAGGGCATGGAACTGGGCGCTGATGATTACCTGACCAAGCCCTTCGAGGAGTCGGAACTGCTCAGTGCGATTGAAGGCCGGTTAAACCGCTTCCGCAACGTCGGGCCTGCCTACAACCTGCAGCAGGACGGTCTCGACCAGTTTCTGAACGATGCCCGGCACGCAGGAAATCTGGAGAGCCTGTCGGTAGATCGAAAAGCCCATCCGATGCGGAAAAAGCAGTTTGTCTATACGGAAGGCGATACGCCAACGCGCCTGTATTTTCTGAAATCGGGGAAGGTCAAAACCGTTCGCACCAACACCGACGGGAAAGAATTTATCACCGGACTCTACCAGTCGGGCGACTTTTTCGGGTATCTCGCCCTGCTCGAAAACCGGGATTACGGCGACTCTGCCGTAACGCTGGAGGATTCGGAACTGGTTTACATTCCGAAAGAAGATTTTCAGCAATTGCTCCTGGCGAATTCCACGGTGAGCGGACAGTTCATTAAAATGCTGGCAGGACACGTTGGCGAGCGCGAGGAGCAGTTGCTGCACATGGCCTACAATTCCATCCGGCGCCGGGTAGCGGATGCGCTCCTGAACCTTTACCGGCAAGATCCGGAAGGCGTTATTCAGCTTTCGCGGGACAACCTGGCCGCCATTGTCGGCACGGCCACCGAAACCCTGATTCGCACCCTGAGCGAGTTCCGGCAGGATGGTTTGCTCGAAATCGCTTCAACGGGCACCATCCGGGTGCTGCAGCCCGAAAAACTGCGTCAGGCGAACTGGTGAAACAAACCACCATCTACCGCCCGGATGAAGCACCGGAATCCCGATGGTTTACGGAAACCCTTTCGGGCCAGTCGGTTTTGCCGGGGCTGGAAGTGAACCTTTCAATGTTACTGTAGTACGGCCGGTTCGTCGGTTCTTTCGTAAAAATACGATCTCCGCTCGTCCAGATCGTCGTAGGTAAACATCGTACGGTGGCGGTTTTTAATGGAATACCGCACCAGCACGTAGTCGCCGATGCAGGCCAGCGTGTGCATCAGAAGGACCATTCCCCAGATCACACCCCACGACGGCCAGGCGATCCACGCCAGCACCAAAGCCGTGGTAATGACCAGAAAGGGCATGACGGCCACCAGCGCATTTTCCCGGAGTGTCATCACAAACCGCTGCGCGTAGGCATACACAATCAGGCTTTTGATGGAATACCCGAAGCCCACCTCGGGTGCGCCCAGCACCTTGAAAACCAGCGCGTGAATGCCTTCGTGAATAGGCAGGAGCACCAGCAGTCCGGCCAATGCTGCGGGAATGTGCCACCACGGAACCGTTCCGGCGGTTTTCGCCAGCAGAAAGCCGAAAATGCCGCCAAATCCCGCCATACTCAGAAAGAAAAGGGCGGACTTGACGGTTAGCCGGGCCGGTTTTTTTTCCGCAGACGGGTTCAGGCCCAGTTCGCGCAGCAGAAACACTTTCATGTCGTCGACGGAGAACGATTCAACGAGGTGAAACCGACTAACGTCCTGAAAATCGGCGATGCGGGGTTTGGTCATAACGCTGAAAATATGGAGGGCTTTTTTGTTTTCTTAAAGATAAGAAGGAACGGGTCTGAATTCATAGCGAACCTTCGGGTGCAATACTGGTTGGCGGGCAATAATTTGCTATCATTGTATACAATTTGCAGCTTCTTTACATGAAACAATGGGTAGTGGGCCTGCTGGCCTTTTGGTACGTATTTCCTCTTTTTGCTCAACAACCGAAGCAACTTTCTGAACCTGAACGGATTACGCCTGATATCTTTACCCGGCAGGATTCACTGCGGGGCTCGCTTCGTCCGGAACGCACCTGTTACAATGTCCTTTTTTATGACCTCAATTTATCCGTCGATCCGGCGACAAAAAGCATTGCGGGGAGCAACACCATCCGGTACCGGGTGCGAACGCCCTTCAAACGGATGCAGATTGACTTGTTCGAAAACCTGACCATCGATGCGATTACGCAGGGCGGCCAATCCCTGCGGTATACCCGCGAAGGCAACGCCATTTTTGTGACGATGAAGGCGGCCCAGGAAAAGGATAACGTTGAAGAAATAAAAATAGCCTACCACGGAAAGCCCCGTGAAGCCGTAAATCCGCCCTGGGATGGCGGTTTTTCCTGGAGCAAAGACAGCACCGGTAACGATTGGGTGGGCGTGTCCTGCGAGGGGCTGGGCGCCAGTTCGTGGTGGCCCTGCAAGGATCACCTGTCCGACGAACCCGAGTCGATGCAGATGACTTTCCGCGTACCCCGGGGCCTGAAAGCCGTCTCGAACGGCAGGCTTCAGGAAGAGCGCGAGGTGGGCGACAACCAGACCGAGTTCGTGTGGGCGGTTTCGTATTCCATCAATACCTACAACGTCACCTTCAATCTGGGCGATTACGTCACGATTCAGGAGCAATACCGGAGCCGGGATTACCAATACCTGGACCTGAACTATCACGTACTGCGCTACAACGAAGAAAAAGCCAAAAAACACTTCGAACAGGTGATCGGGATGCTCGATTGTTACGAATGGTATTTCGGGCATTATCCCTACTGGCGTGATGGTTATTCGGTGGTCGAAACACCGTATTGGGGCATGGAACACCAGAGCGCCATTGGCTACGGAAATAAATACCAGAACAACCCTTTCGGCTTCGATTTCATCCTGATTCACGAAAGTGCACATGAATATTTTGGCAACAGCCTGAGTGTTTCCGATCCCGCCGAAATGTGGATTCACGAATCGTTTGCCACCTACATGGAATCAATTTATGTGGAAAACACCCACGGCCCCCCGCAGGCAATCAAGTATTTGATGACGCAAAAACCGCTGATTAAAAACAAATTTCCATTAATGGGGCCGCGGGGCGTCAACTTCCAGCACAAGGATACGGATATTTATTACAAGGGAGCGTGGTTGCTGCATTCCCTGCGGTGTGTGGTCGACGACGACAACGTCTGGTTTATGGCGCTGCGGAAAGTGGCGCTGGAGCGGAAACACTCGCTGGTGACGACCAAACAGATCATCGATATTTTGTGCCGGGAAACCGAAAAGGACCTGCGCCCCATCTTCGATCAGTTTCTGAACTATGCCGCCCCGCCCGTTCTCGAATACAAGGTGACCGAAAAGGGCGACTTTATCGAAGTGCAGCACCGCTGGATTGCCGATGCGCCCGGCTTCAACATGCCGTTGAAATACCGGTTTGCCTACGGCCCCTGGCACACCCTGTTTACCACGCGGGAATGGCAGACGATGCTCATCCGCCGGTCGCAGGGGTGGTTGAATTTTGCGTATGAATTGCAATATTTCGGTGCCCGACCCCTGGTCGAAACCGCTCAGAAAACTCAGGAATAACCCTATGATGCGCTTTTCAACCTTCCGTTTTTTTCCGCTGCTGGTCGTGCTGACCACGGCATGTCAGACGGGCTATCACCTGACCGATCAGGGCTATAAACGCATTCAGGTCGACTCGCTGGCGGCACCGGCTGATAGCAGCATGGCCCGTTTTCTGCAACCCTACAAGCAGCAGATGGATCAAACCATGAACGAGGTGCTGGTGCAGTCGGCGGTGCCTTTGAACCGCTCCAAACCTGAATGTGCCCTCAACAACCTACTCACCGACGCCATGTTGCAGGTTGCACAGCAGAAGCTGGGACAAGCCGCCGATTGTTCGCATCTGAATTACGGCGGAATTCGGACGGGATTGCCCCAGGGGCCGATCCGGATTGGCAGCATTTACGAAGTGATGCCGTTCGACAACCAACTGGTGATGCTGACGCTGAAAGGCTCCATGCTGCGGGAATTTTTCGAGTTTTTCGTGGGCAGCGAAATCGATGAAAAATCGCTGGTGGTGGGTGGCGTTCGGGTGGTGATCAAGAATAACATCCTGACCGACATTGCCTTTACGAACGGGAAGAAGTTCGACCCCAACCAGAACTACACGGTTTTGATGAGCGATTACGTGGCCGACCGGGGTGGAGGAACGGCGTTTCTGAAAGATGCCGTAGCCCGGAAGAATTTCAACGTTCCCATCCGGGACGTTTTCATTGAGTATTTCCGCCAGCTTGGCAAATCCGGTCAACCCCTAAACCCGACAACCGATGGACGCATTTCAATCCAATAGACGCCAGTTTCTGAAGCTGTTCGGTGCGGCTGCCGTGGTGGGCGGTTTTGCCCCGGAAGCCCTGGCCAAACCGAAACTGACCCAACTGACGATTCTGCACACCAACGACGTACACAGCCGACTGGAACCGTTTCCGATGGATGGGGGCCGCAATGCCGGGCGGGGCGGTATTGTCCGCCGGGCCACGCTGATCAACCAGATTCGGAGCGAACAGTCCAATGTACTGCTGTTCGACGCGGGGGATCTGTTTCAGGGAACGCCCTATTTCAATCTGTACAAGGGCGAACCCGAAGTGCAGGCCATGAACCAGATGCGCTACGACGCGAGCACCATCGGCAACCACGACTTCGACGGAGGCATGGACAACATGGTGACGCAGTTCGGAAAAGCGAAATTTCCGTTTCTGATTGCCAACTATGATTTTAAAAACACGGCGATGGACGGCCGCACGGAACCGTACCGGGTTTTCAAAAAAGACGGTTTGAAAATCGGTGTCTTTGGCGTGGGTATCAAACCGGAAGGGTTGATACCGAAGGAGTTATTCCGGGAAACGCGGTATCTGAACCCCATCGAAACCGGCAACGACATGGCCGCGAAACTGCGGAACGACCTCAACTGCGATTACGTGATCTGTCTGTCGCACCTGGGCTACCAATACAACGACAAAGCCGTATCGGACCGGGTTTTTGCCTCCAAAAGCAGGAATATTGATTTGATCATTGGTGGGCATACGCATACGTTTCTGGAAGCACCCGTCAACGTGCTGAGCCAGGACGGACTCCCGGTTTTGATCAATCAGGTGGGGTTCGCCGGGATTTACCTGGGCCGGATCGACCTGACGTTTGAGCGCGGAAAAGCGAAGCCGGTTGTGGAAAGCAAAGCGGTGGAAGTGAAATCGTGAGGCCAGAACCGTTCGAAAGCGGATTCGGCGAAAATCGACCGATTCGCGTAAGCGGTTGAAACCTTACGGAAACGATTGCAGTTATTCTGTCAACAGCTTTAATTCCACGACGTATGAACCCAAATATTCCACGTACCGACCGCAAACGCGTAGTGATTGTGGGAGCAGGGTTCGGCGGCTTGCAACTGGCGCGCAAACTTTCCAGCCGCAAAGAATTTCAGGTCGTTCTGATCAACAAGCATAATTTCCACGAATTTCAGCCGCTCTATTACCAGGTGGCGACCTCGGGACTGGAAGCCAGCTCCATCCTCTTTCCCTTGCGGGCGGTTTTTCAAAATTGTAAGAACGTTCACATCCGCGTCACCACCGTGACGGCGGTTCATCCTGATACCAAAACCGTCGATACCGACTTAGGACCCATCGACTACGACTATCTTGTCGTGGCCACCGGAGCCGATACCAATTTTTTCGGTATGAAGAACATCATCGAGCGCGCGTTGCCGATGAAGTCGGTCTCTGAGGCAATTGCGCTTCGAAACCGGGTGCTGCAAAATTTTGAAGATGCCCTTTCCGTCGATACCTTAGATGAAAAAGAAGGTTTTTTGAATGTGGTCGTAGTGGGCGGAGGGCCTACGGGTGTCGAGTTATGCGGAACCTTTGCGGAGATGCGGAAAACCGTTCTGCCGAGCGATTACCCGGAACTGGATTTCAGGATGATGCAGATTTACCTGATCGAGTCCGGGGCGGAACTGCTGGGGCCGATGTCGGTCGAGTCGCAGGTGAAATCACAGCAGTACCTCGAAAAGTTGGGTGTCATCGTTAAACTCAATACCCGCGTTCAGGATTTCGACGGTCGGCTGGTTCACATGGCCGACGGGTCCACGATTCGGACGAACAACCTGGTTTGGGCGGCTGGCGTAAAAGCCAATCCGTTGAACGGGTTGCCAACCGAAGCGATGGGCCGTGGGGGGCGTTTGCTCGTCAACCGGTTCAGTCAGGTGCAGGGATTCACGGATATTTTTGCTCTGGGCGACATGGCGTTGATGACGGAAGAAAAATACCCGAACGGCCACCCGCAAATTGCGCAACCGGCGATTCAGCAGGGCAAACACCTCGCAAAAAATCTGGTGCGGATGGGTAAGGATCAACCGATGGAACCGTTTACCTATAAGGATTTGGGAACGATGGCGACAATTGGTCGCGGAAAAGCGGTCGTTGATCTGCCTTTTTGGAGCTTTCAGGGCGTTTTTGCGTGGATGGTCTGGCTTTTTGTGCACCTTATGGCCATTGTTGGCGTTAAGAACCGGTTGCTCATTCTGGTCAACTGGGCGTGGAATTACCTCAGCGACGACCAATCGCTGCGGCTGATTATCAAACCCAAACTCCCGAAAGGCAATATGGAAGCCATCCAGAAGAAAGTAGAAGACCAGTTAATCACAAAATAATAAATGGTCAACTTGTTTGACCATCTGTTGAAAAGTAGTTTAAATTTGCAGTTTACACACCCGCGCCCCGGCGTTCCCCACGTTTTGGCGGCATTTAATTCTATCACAGTATGGAACAAACGATAACCAAAACCAGACCTAAAAATAGTGGCACCAAGCCGTTGTTTGAGAACCCCATTCTTGAACGATTGTCACGTACCCACATTGCGGTTCCGATCACGATTTACCTGGTAACGTCCACACTCTTCTGCTGGTACGCTTTTGCGTATACGGAAATGTCGGCTCTCTGGATTACTTTCCTGTTTTTTGCGGGCATCACCGTTTTTACGCTGGTCGAATACGCCGTTCACCGGGGCGTATTCCACATGGAAACCGACACGCCAACGAAGGCTAAAATTCAGTATACCTTCCACGGCATTCACCACGAGTATCCGAAAGACAAAACCCGGCTGGCGATGCCCCCGGCTGCGGCCGTATTCGTAGCGTCTGCGTTGTTTGGCGTTCTTTTTCTGTTGCTGGGCGAAGCTTCTTACGCGTTTTTTCCCGGTTTTCTGGTCGGCTATTCGGGCTATTTGTTCGTGCATTTCATCGTTCATGCCTACGCTCCACCCAAGAATTTCTTTAAGTGGCTGTGGATCAATCACTCGGTTCACCACTACAAGAGCCACGAAAAGAATTACGGCGTTTCGTCGCCCTTGTGGGACCACATTTTTGGAACGTACATGAAATAACGTCGCATGTTATCCGACTTCGGAATCATTCTATTGTTCATCATTACCGGCCTGGCGTTCGTTGGGCTGGTTTTGTTTGTTGGGAGTCTGTTGCGTCCCAACCGCCCCAACATCGAAAAGCAAACCACCTACGAGTCCGGCGAAGAACCGGTTGGCAATGCCAATGTGCAGTTTAACGTCCGGTTTTACGTGGTCGCCCTTATTTTTGTTTTGTTCGACGTCGAACTGGTTTTTTTGTTTCCGTGGGCTACGGTTTTTGGAAAAAAGGCCTTGATCGAAGAAACGAACGGCTTGTGGGGCTGGCTTTCGCTGGCGGAAATGGTCATCTTTGTGGCTCTTCTGGCCTTGGGGCTGGCGTATGTCTGGGCCAAGGGCTTTCTGGATTGGGTGAAACCGGAACCGAAAGTGCCGGAAATGAAAACCGCCGTACCGGTTTCGCTGTACGAAAAAGTGAATCAGAAATATAAAAATAGTTGATCGGTTTACGGTTTTCAGTTTACGGTTCAGTACTTGACAATTTACCGTAAACTGAAAACCGTAAACCGTATACAGTTAAAAAATGAGCGGTTTACTCGATCAACGATTCAAATCCGGCGAAGGTGGGGTGTTGCTGACCACGGCCGAAGACCTCCTGAACTGGGCGCGGCTTTCGTCGCTGTGGCCAATGGGCTTCGGGCTGGCCTGCTGCGCCATCGAAATGATGCAAACCTTCGCGTCGGGCTACGACCTGGAGCGGTTCGGAATTTTCCCCCGGCCTTCGCCCCGGCAGTCGGACGTCATGATCGTGTCCGGCACCGTGACGTTCAAGATGGCCGACCGCATCCGGCGTCTCTACGAACAAATGCCCGAACCGCGTTACGTGATTTCGATGGGGTCGTGTTCCAACTGCGGAGGGCCCTACTGGCAGCACGGTTACCACGTCGTGAAGGGCGTGGACCGGATCATTCCCGTCGATGTGTATGTGCCGGGCTGTCCACCGCGCCCCGAAGCCCTGATTGGCGGTTTTCTGAAATTGCAGGAAAAAATCCGCAACAGCAGCCTGCGGGACGAACCGGCACCGACGGCCCTGTTGGCGATGGAAGCCGACGAAATGGAAGCCGTGAAGTAACTTTTGTTGAAAAGAGTCGAATGTACTCCAACCAATTAAAGGATTAAAGGGTCATATCGTTTAACAAATGCTAACACGTATGAAAACGATCCTGAGCACCCTGATGGTGCTGTGCTTCGCAGCCTGCACCGAAGACGATTCCACTTCCGGCCCCGAACTCCGGTCGGAGGTCATGCTGTATCCCAACGGACTGGCGTATGACGGTTGTCAGGCGCATGTGGCCCTGAACTGGAACGATCCGCAGAAGATTATCCGGTATGCACCCGATGCTGAATCCGTTGCCCTGGTGGAAAACTTTGTGGGCAAGGAACAACAGAAGCAGGGTACCATCGTCTATAAATTTACGGACCGGAAGAAAACCGTCGAATGCGGCTGGGGCTCGAAATTCGAGGCCGATGAGATAACGATCGTCTCAATTCGCTAACTTGCGGAATGAATTTTTCCGAATTATCTGAACTGTTGCTGGCTCAATTTGGAACCGACGGAATTCTGCAAACCAATACCGCCAATCCGCAGCCTTTCCTCGTGGTGGAGTCAACGCAGATTGCCGAAATTTGCCGGTTTTTGCGCGACGATGACCGGCTTTTTTTTGACTTTCTGGCCTGCATGACCGGAATCGATAACGGTCTGCAGGTCAACACGATGGAAGTTGTCTACAACCTCACCTCGATCCCCTACGAACATAACCTGACGCTGAAAGTCGTGTTGGCGCGCACTGCCGAAGGCGAACCGCTGCCGGTGGTTCCGACGGTCAGCAGCGTCTGGCGAACCGCCGACTGGCACGAGCGCGAAATTTACGATCTGGTCGGGATTCATTTCGACGGCCACCCCGATTTGCGCCGGATTCTGCTCCCCACCGACTGGGTAGGCCATCCGTTGCGGAAAGATTACCGGGAGATGGAAACGTACCACGGAATCAAAGTGAAATAGCCCGGCAAGCCCGGAACGTTTGGTAGTGTGCAATTGGCAGTTTAACTTGTATCTTTTCTGGATTTGAGCCATTGCTTCCATGCCAACGCGACGTTATAGACTATTCCCGGCTTTCTGCCTTCTTTTGACCTTCTTTTTCGGCCAATTTCCAACCGTTTACGCCCAATTCAAATCCGATTCCGTGACGGTGAAGGGCCGGATCAAAAACCTGACGATTCAACTGTACCGCCAAAGCCCCAACGTGACGGTTTCGCGGAACAACATCCTGCAGGCTAACCGCGAAATGGCGCGCCCGGCCCCGCTCGCGCCCGATGGCTCGTTTCAGGTGACGCTGCCGCTGGTGTATCCATACGAAGAACTGTATTTCAATTTTGGCCAGATTTCAACCGCCTTTCTGGGTTCGGCCGGCACCATCGAAATTGCGCTCGATGCCGACTCCCTGTTCTTGTCCGAAGCACCTTTCCGGTTTAGCGGCACCAACGCCCAGGTGAACAACCAACTGACCCGGTATAAGGCGTTCGAATTTAAAAACAAACCCAAAGTCGATAACCGCCAGTTGGCGAAACGAGTCGATGGGCGGTCGGCAGACGACAGTCGGAAGATTCTGACAAATGAGTTTATTGCAACTTACGAAAAATACCGCCAGACCCACGAGGTGTTGCCGCTGCTGGATCAGTACATCCGGTCGGGCATCAAATATGAAGTGTCTACCTACCTCTATGACCGGGCGCTGGCCGAGCAGGACACGCGCCTGGAAACAAGCTTGCCCTCCGGCGTCAGTCTGCGACCCGCCGACGATCTGTTTCTGACGGTTCAGCGGACGACGGCGATGGAACGGTTTGCGGCATACGCCAATTCGCGGATTGCTGATCAGGCCGGTCGTGGCGTTCCGGTGGGCACATTTGCCACGCTCGTGGACCGATATATCCGGGACCTGTCGGCCACGGAGCGGACGCGGGTAGACGAGCTGAAAGCCGGGAAAACCGCCGTTAGCCGGGATATGCCGATGTTGCAGCGGATTTTACAACGCCACCAGGACACACTGGCGAAGCTGCTGGTGTATGAAACGGAGATGTCGCAATACCGGAAAATTGTGGACACCACCGGAATGGATTACCTGAAAGCCCATTTTCTGGCGTCCATTCTGCCCGAAATTGAGTTGAAAAACCAGCAGCTTTTATACCAGCACATCATGCCCCAGGTAACCGATCCGCGCTACCGGCTTTCGCTGGAAGAGTTGTATCGGCTGGAGGTCAAAGACAGTGCGACGGTGCGGGAGGTGGCAGAAAAGTTTACCAATCAGGTCGATGAGCCGGTCGAGGTATTGTCGGGGGTGACCCTGATGCGGTCCAGCCGCTACGGGAAAGATCTGCTCGAACAATTCCAGAAACAGGCGCTGGGGCGGTTGGTTTACGTGCTGGCGTGGTCGACTGAGGTGGAACCGTCGCGGCAGGAAGCCCTCGCGGCCCGGGCCATTCAGGATCAGCTTGGCAGCCGTGATGTGCTGTTTGTCTATGTGTGCAGCAGTGAAAATTCGATGGAACTCTGGCGGGAGTGGGTGGCTAAAAACAAGCCCAAGGGCCTGCACGTTTTTGTGGACGAAGACCAGATTGGCAATCTGATCGGAACACTCCGGGCCGAATACATTCCGGCGGCCGGGCTGCTGGGCCGCGACGGAAAAGTCGTCAAACGTGATGCACCGCTGCCGTCTAAACCGGACGAGGTATTGAAACTCATCCGGGAAAAATTGTAAAACCGCACCAGGCGTACTCACTTCAACGGCTGTGAAATTCTTCTTCTTCGGGCCGATCAGTGCGCCCTTTTCCAACTCCGGACCGCGCCGTTTCAGGGGGCTGTCCGCAGTTTGGTCAGTTTAACGGGAATACCGGCCAGCCGGACGTTCGGCGGGGGCGCAAACTCGTCGGCGTTGAAAACGACTTTCGTACCGGTTTTCTGCACCGAGGTCGGCAGGTTGCAGGCGAAATAGCGCGTGCTGTCGCTGGTTCGGATGTAGATCCACGTGCTGGTTTGGGAGGTCTCCGCTTCGTTGACCACTATCCCCGGCACCTCGCGCAGGTCGGCGGCTTTTTTCCATTCGGCATAAGCCGCGCAGTCGGAACTGACGGTCACTTCATGGTCCCAGGGGCTGGGCTGGCAGGCCACCATCAGCAGGCCAACAATCAAAGATAGCGTCTTCATGGATGTACTGGTTTTGGTAGTAAGACGCTTTTGGTGGGGAAAAGGTTGGGAGAGGGCGAGGAATTCTTTTGTTGAAGGCAGTAGTCAATTTTCAATTACCGAACTCGCAGTAAGGATAATGTTGGTACGTTTGTATCCAATCTATAAAGGAATGTAAATTGTTTTTATTCGGCAGCGAAGAACTTGAAAAAATAGCTGAAAAATTGATTTTTCTCCTATATTTGAGTCCCTCATTAAGATGAAAAGGTTGCTTTTTACTCTATAAAATAACCAGGGATTGCATGAGAGAAGATCAGCGTTTGTGGACCCGAAATGAGTTACTTTTGGTTATTAACCTTTATTCAAAACTAACATTTGGATTATTGCACCAAAAAAATAAGGATGTTATTAAGCTAGCTTCTCGTCTAGGAAGAACTCCCGGTTCAGTTGCTTATAAATTAGTTAATATTGCAAGCCTTGATCCTAAAATAACCTCTCAAGGTAAAAAAGGGGCCTCAAATTCCAGTAAGCTAGATCAACTTGTATGGGCTGAATTTAGTAATAATTGGGATACTCTTTTTGCAGAAAGCGAAAGCCTTTTAGGAAATACAATTGATTTTGGGGATGTAGCTGTAAAGTTGGAGACTGTTACTGATGATTTTGTAATACCTGAAGGAAGAACCAGAATGCAAACTATTGCTGTGAGGGCGAATCAAAGTTTATTTCGCCAATTGGTAATGTCTGCCTATGAGAATAGATGTTGCATAACCGGTATTAGCGAGAAAAATTTGTTGATTGCCAGTCATATAAAGCCTTGGAGTATGGATGATAAAAATCGTCTTAATCCACGTAATGGCTTAGCTTTAAATGCTTTACATGATAAGGCATTCGATTGTGGATTATTGTCAATTACTCCAGAATATAAAATTCAAATATCTTCAAGGATTTTTAGTGGAAATTCTGGATGGCAGAGTGAATATTTTGAGAGATACCACAATCAATTTATAAAATTGCCTAATAAGTTTGAACCAGCCGAAGAGTTTCTTTCTTATCACTACCAAAATATATTCATGCAATGAATAAAATTGAAATGGAATATATGTATCGAGATGCGGGTAATAATAAGTTACGTCATCGAGTTGTTTTTGAGAATAAGAATAATTTAACCATTCGCCAAATCAGGGATTTAATGCAAGTCGTGTTTATTGATAAGCTTTGGTTTGATCCTGATCGTTGTGGTGTTAAGAGGTTGAATTTTAAAAGATTTGATTCTGAATTAGATCATCTTTGGCATGAAATCGAATGGATAGGTATTACCACAAAACGTAAGACGAGTGATGTAGATATCGCTGATTTTTTATTTAATTCTTTGAAAGGAAATCAGTTCTACAAACTTGAGAAAGACGAGTTGGAAGAATATGCTTTTGAACCATAGTATCTCCGCTGCTGGGGGGTATGTACATCAGCCATATTACCCGCTCCTTTCGCCGGTGTTTCGGACGGATGGAGCGTCAATGCATCAACCTCCCGGACGTGTTTTTTGTTAAGCCTCCCAAACCCGGTTGCTGGTCAGGATTTGAAATGGTTGCTGTTCAGGATTTCAAATCCTGAACAGCCATAAAAACCAATCGCTATCTCCTCAACAGCGGTTTCGCCACCGAGAACCTTCGGAAGATCGGTCAGTTCCTTTGATGCCGGGGTTCGGGCCGTCGGTGCTTCGTTAGTTTCTCAGGAGTTTCAACGTTACAGAGCGCGAACCGCTGCTTGCCCGCAGGAAGAGCATCCCGGAAGCGTTTTTGCCGACCGCTACGGCCTGCCGCTCGACAACTCCCGCTTTTTCAATCAATTGTTCCGTTACCAGCCGACCGGTCACGTCGGTCAACGCCAGCCGCACCGGCTCGCCTTCCGCCCCCCGGATCTCTACCTCTACGGCATCGTGGCTCAACGGGTTGCCCAAAACCGTGACCTGGAACTCCCGGTTGCTTTCGGCCGACAACCGGCTTGCCGACGGACACGTTAACGGTTTGCCCGAATCCTTCAACACATAGGTGCTGCCCGATACCCGCGCACTGATCAACCGGGTCGTATTGTCTTTCAACCCGACTGGTACTTCAAAACTGTAGGCATGAGCGCCGTTGCCCTTGCCCGCATTCAGCAAATCCACCCGGTAGATACTGGCGACCACACTCCCATACACTTCCAGGGTGTTGGTATGATAAAACTCCACCGTAACCGGCGTGTTGGGTTTGTTGCGGTCCCAGACCCAGCCCCGGATCGTTCCGCATTCTACCTTATCCAGATACCCTTCGAAACTGCCCGTCACCGGAGTGGTGGCCGCCGGATTGACCGTCAGATTGAAGCTTACCGAGTTGGTGGCGCCTTTGTCATCGGTGGCCGAGTAGGTCAACACGAACAAACCGCTCTGCGTGGGTGTCCCGCTGATTTGCCGGGTTGCACTGCTGAAGCTCAGACCCGTTGGTAAGCTCACCAGTCCGTGGCTCAGTGTGCTGTTTTCGGGATCGGTAAAAGCCGGGAGCGTGGTGGTGAAAGCCACATTTTGTTGGGCTACCAGGGGCGAAATCGCTGGTGGCACCGGTTGTTTGTTCGGTGGGGAAGACGTTCCTCCTTCACAAACCAGGGCCTTGGGAGAATCTTTCAAAATAAAGCTGCTGCCTGCAACCCGCGCCGAGAGAAAATGCACCTGGCCGTCTTTAAGTCCGGCCGGGATGTTCCAGCGGAAGGCGTGAATGCCATTGCCTTTGCCGGCATCTTTCAGATCCTGCCGAAACTCGTTGGCCGGGATGGTGACGACGACGTTGGGGCCGTCGAGGATATCGACGGACTGAACCGTATTGGGTTTGTTCCGGTCCCAGGCCCAGCCCCGGAAGGTGTTGCAATCGGCCCCGTAAATATACCCGTCGAAGCTGCCCGCCACCAGGGGCGGGCTGACGGTGATCGTAGCCGAGCCGGGTGCGGTAGGGCAAAGTTCACCCGTACAAGTCGCCGAATAGACCAGCGTACCGGTGGCCGACGTGGGCACGGGGATGCTTACGCCTGTCCCGGATGAACCGCCCGGACCTGCCCAGGCAACAGTGCCGCCCTCACAGCCCGATACGGTCAGCAAAACGGAGGGGGTATTTTGGAAAAGCGGTTGGTTGACAACATTTGAAGTAATGGTCAGGGAAGACGGCACGACCTCGCACTCCTTCAGTTTAACCACCCAATAATCAAAATCGCCCCGGCTATTGTCGGACTTATCTCCACCAGCATTCGAGTCTGATCGTCCTGCCAGCAAAAAACCGCCGTCCAGGGTCGTGGTCATCGCTGACAGGTAATCTGCCCCCGTTCCTCCGAGGGTTTTATCCCACAGGATGTTGCCTTCCTCATCGAGTTTGATCACCCAGTAATCCACATCCCCTTTGTTTTCTTCAGACTTGTCGCCATTCTCTCCGGAGTAGGAGTAGCCCCCCACCAGAAAACCGTTATCCGCCGTGAGCAATGCACTGAACAAACCATCGTAACCATCTCCTCCGAGGGTTTTATCCCATTCGACCGCCCGGTCAGCATCCAGTTTGACCACCCAGTAATCCTGATCACCCCGGCCATCTTCTGTTTTATCGCCACTCGTGTTTGAACCGGAAGCCCCGGCCAGGAAAAACCCTCCGTCGGGGGTTGCCAGCACTGCACTCAGGTAGTCGGTTTCACTGCCGCCAATGGCTTTATCCCACAGGATGTTGCCATCCTCATCGAGTTTGATCACCCAGTAATCGCCCCCGCCTTTGTTCCCTTCGGTTTTGTCACCATCGTCCCCGGAAAACGAATAACCGGCCACCAGAAAACCGTCATCGGACGTGGTGGCCAAAGCCGTTAAATAGTCGATCTCTCCACCTCCGAGGGTTTTATCCCAAAGCCTGTTGCCCCCGGCGTCAATCCGAACCACCCAGTAATCCTGATTTCCCCGGCTGTCTTCCGTTTTATCGCCACTCTGCCCGGAGCGCGAAGACCCGCCCAGCAGAAAACCGTCATCGGTCGTCAGGACTGCGGCAGTCAGATCATCGTAGCCATCTCCCCCGTAAGTTTTATCCCAGAGCTTATTCCCCTCGGCGTCAATCCGAACCACCCAGTAGTCCAGATCACCCCGGCTGCCCTCCGTTTTATCGTCACTCGGTCCGGAGCGCGAAGAACCGCAGAGCAGGAAACCACCATCGGTCGTCGGGACGATCGCATTGAGGTCATCCCATTCGCTCCCCCCGAAGGTTTTATCCCAGAGCTTGTTGCCCTGGGCGTCCATCCGGATCACCCAGTAATCCAGGCCTCCCCGGCTATTCTCCGATTTGTCGCCACTGGTATTGGAAGAAGAACTACCCCCCAATAGAAACCCGCCGTCGGCTGTACGGACTACCCCGGGAGTCCCGTCAGAACTGCTCCCGCCGAAGGTTTTATCCCAGCGTAGGGGAGGCTGGGCCTGCACAGCGGCAACGGCAGTGGCCAGAACCAGTTGACAAATGAATACGGCCCGAATCAGGTGCCTGCGGGCCATCGAAACGTGTAGATAAATAGTCATCGGGAGGAAGAAGTTTGGTGGACAGTAAATCAGTAAATGAATATTCAAAATCGTAGGAATCGGACTCGGGCAATTTCCGTAGGGCACAAGCAACCTCCGACCTGCCGAATGGCAGGAACCAACTACGGATTTCAATCAACACACGTTTCGACGATAAATGAAACGGACTGGAGCACGAAGGCCGGAGAACCTGTTTCATGGCAGGTTTGGCTCACTCGCTTTCGGACCTGACCGGGAGGGTTAATAAAATCAGCTAACGATGCCCGCATACGATTGAAAAAACGCGTGCGATTACGTAGCCTGATTTAGTACTGATTTGACGGTAAATGTAGAATTTTTTTTTAATCAGAAACTGACTTGGTAACAAAAAAGTAAGTACCCCGAAAACCGTCCGTCTCTAATCGCCATACCAGTACAAAGAGGTATACAAAAAATCGCTGCGGTCGCGTTCAAACGATTTTAAACGGTCCCCGTATTTCAGGGTGAGTAATTCTTTCATTTCAAAAAAACGAGCCTGGTTTCCATAATACGAACGCTCCCGCCAGATCGGCTCACCGCTCGCCAATCGAATGATGATCCAAACGGACTCCTGCCGCCCTTCTTCCGGAATGTTGACACATTCCCAGACCAATTCAAGTTCGGATCGATCCGCCAGATCGGGGAATTGGTCAATGGATTTCAATTGGGATTGCTCGATGAGAGACCGGTAACTGATCGCCTGTTGTAGCCAGACATTCCCGGCATCCGCTTGTTGCTGAGCCTCTTCCGCTGTCAGGTAGTTGCGAATCGTCTGGAGAACGGTGCTGCATTTTGGACAGGTTTTCTCGGTATACTCGCCAAACAGGGAATAGTCGCAGTCTAACTCATTTTCCGTGCCGCGCCAGGCACAGGTCGGACACACAAAGGGTTGATCTTCGACAGCCATAACCACGCATTATTTTTCGGTCAAAAAAAACACGGTATTTTTTGAATACCCAAGCTATTTCAACAAAAAGACCTGCAAAAACCGCCCTTTTTCCGTCGTCACATACCGGTTGTAGGCAATCTGATCGCCCTGGTTCGACCAGATGATGCCGTTCCAGGGTTTGGCGTCGTCCGACGAGCGGGGCGTCAATCGCCGGAAGTCGCCGGTTTGCAGATCCGTGATGAACACGCTGTTGTCGGCGGCATAGGCCAGCCAGCGGCCGTCGGGGCTGAAATTGAAGGTGGTCTGGATGGAAAACGGCTGGCGGGTCAGTTGCCGGATTGGGCCGCCGTTGGGCGACACCCCAAAAATCTGAATCGTACCGCTGGGGTCTTTCGCCAGAAAACCGATCACCGAACCGTCGGGCGGGGTCCGGAGCCAGTGGCGGGGGCCTTCCGCGCCGTGTTCCGTGAATGTGATCCGGCGTTGCTGGACGCCCTTCGGCGGATTCGGGCGGGTGGTTTCGGTGCCTTCCAGCGGCTGACCCTCAGCGGCTTGCGTCAGGTCGTCGGGCAGGTCGGCCACAAAAATTTCCGTAACGGTTTTTCCTTCCTTGTTCCGCACATTGCCCTGAAACGCAATCGCCCGCTTCTGCCGGGTTCCATCCGGTTTCAGATAGCCGTTGCTGCCAATCCAGCCTTCGTCAAAGGCCTTGTCGATCTCGTCACTGCCCGGTTTGGGGGCTTCGGTGGCCTTCGTTACCACCACCGAAAACAGTTCACCCGGATTGTTTTCCAGCGAACCGTCGTCGGGCACGCTCACCTTGCCGAACGGAGCCATCACGCCCACTACGCGCAAATCCTTCACCGCCGGATTGGTTTTGCTCAGTACATTCATGGGGTGATCGTTGTAGGTAAAGCTGATCCACTGCCCGTCGGCACTCCAGTAGTGCGCGTGCGTACCACCCCGTAAGGCCCCCGGCGTGAAGGGCGGTTTGACGTTGCGGGCGTCCAGAAAAATCGGTTTGCCGGGCTGGTCGATGTCGATGGCTACGCCCGTCCGGCGGTCGAAATCATACGGTTTCTGCTGATTGGCATTCCGGATGCCGTGGATAAACAGCACCCGGTTTTGCGTCGGCGAAAAGGTGGCCGCGCCCACGCCGGGACCAAATTCGGTTTGGTTGGTTGTCTGGTAAAGCCGCCGGATTTCGCCGGTTTTGACGTTCACCATTTCGATGGCTGCCGTGCCGCCAATGCCGCCGTCCTGGTTCCGGGTGTCATACACCAGCCACTCGTCGGTGGGCGAAAAAGCCTGGTTGTTGTGAATCGTGTGTCCTTTGGTGTCGAACGTCAGTTGGTGTTCCGTAAAAGTCATGGTGGTGCGTGGTTTGGGAGCGCAGGCCTGAATGCCTATGCCAAAAAAAAGCCAGCCGATCCGGAAGTTCATGGAAAAGGGTTTACGGTTTACAGGTCAAGGTTTTCGGTGGCTGACGGGTTCCTGTCGCGTGTGTCAGCTACCGGGAATCGTAAACTATATACCCAAAACACTAACCTGTGTACCACTCACTGAAGGTAATTTCGTTTGTATTCGAGGGGCGTAATGCCTTTGACGCGCTTGAAATGCCGGTAAAAATTCGACAGATTGTTAAAACCGCTTTCAAAACAGATGGCCTCCGCACTCAATTTGTTTTCGACCAGCGCCCGACACGCGTGACTAACCCGAATCTCTGTCAGAAATTCGTGGTAGGTTTTGTGCGTCATCAGTTTAAAATACCGGCAGAACGACGTCACACTCAAGCTGGCTACCGACGCGATTTCTTCGAGGCCGATGTCTTTGGCGTAATTCGACAAGGTATAACTGTAGACCTTGTTGAGCCGAACGGTTTCCAGTTCGTTCGACTGGTAGAATGCCCGCTCCGACGTAATGGTCTCCAGATCAGCGGAATGGGACAGCACGTCCAGGATCGACAGCAGCACGATCAGGCGTTGCAGGGGCTGGGCTTCCACCGCGCTGTGCAGCAAAGCCGCCACTTTTTCGCTGGTTTCGCCCTTGATCAGCAAGCCCCGCAGCGCCTTTTCGTAGAGCCGCCGGATGGGCTGGGTTTCGGTCAGATTCAGAAAGTCGCGACCCAGGCAATCGGGCCGGAACTGCATCACAATCGCTTCGACCGGCAGATGGGGGTCTTCCCGAAAATACGCTTCGTTACACCGCCAGGTGTGCGGCAGGTTTTCGCCCACCAGCAGCATTTCGCCCGCCGAAAAATTACTGACATTATCCCCAATAAACCGGACGCCCTCGCCCCGAATCACGTAGTGCAATTCCAGTTCGGGATGGTAATGCCAGATGTTCCCGAAACTGGCTTTGACTTCGTGCCGGATGCTGAACGAATCCTGGGCATTCAGGGGTACTTTGTGAAATTGCGGTTTCATTCAGGATTTACTCGAATATGATAAATTCGTACATTAATTGGAAAAATCCCCATATCGGTATTACCACTTTATCGCGTACTTTTGCCAGTAAAATTAAATAAAATACCAGCGCAGTCATAAAAGTGCCTCCGCAAGCTAATCAAGAAGCACTTATTTTTGGTAAAGAATAAAAAATAATTCTTATAATTTATCGTAATCATTCCGGCTTGAAAACCGGTGTCCGATCGAAACCCAATGAAAACCCTTCCCGTTGTCGATTTGCTGGTCATTGTAGCGTATCTGGTCGGGATGATTGCCGTTGGGGTTTATTTTTCCCGCAACAACAAGAGTGCCGATCAATTTACGAAAGCCTCCGGGAAGATTCCGGGCTGGGCCATCGGCATGTCGATTTACGCGACCTTTCTCAGCAGCAATACCTTTCTGGGCGTACCGGGCAAAGCCTTCGGCAGCAACTGGAATTCGTTCGTTTTTAGTCTGGCGATGCCGCTGTCGGCCTGGGTAGCGGCCCGGTATTTTATTCCGTTCTACCGCAATACCGGCGAGGTGTCGGCCTACACGCACCTCGAACACCGGTTTGGAGCCTGGGCGCGCACCTACGCCGTTGTCTGTTTTTTGCTGACCCAACTCGCCCGCATGGGGTCCATTTTCTTCGGCATTGCCCTCAGTTTGCAGGCGTTGACGGGGTATCCGATGGCGACGATTATGATTGTGGTTGGCATCTGCATCATTCTCTATACGGTGATGGGGGGCATGGAAGCGGTGATCTGGACGGAAGTGGTGCAGGGCGTCATCAAAACCGCCGGCGCGCTGATCATTCTGTATCTGGTGGTCGACGGCATGCCGGGCGGGGTCGACAGGATTATTGAAATCGGGAAGGTCGACGATAAATTTAGTCTGGGCAGTTTCGCGCCAAACTTCTCGCAGTCAACATTCTGGGTGATTTTTCTGTACGGGTTTTTCATGAACCTGAACAACTTCGGGATGGATCAGAACTACGTTCAGCGGTATCACACCACCACCTCGATCAAGGAAGCCGCGCGTTCCATCTGGCTGTGTGTTTACCTGTATGTGCCGGTTTCGCTGATGTTTTTTGTGCTCGGCTCGTGTCTCTACGCCTATTATCAAACCAATCCGGAACTGCTCGACGCCATCCGGATGCAGGTTGCGGGCGAACGCTTGCCCGACGGCAGTCCCGAAGCCATCCGGCAACTGGCGGCCACCCTGAGTCCGGCGGAATATGGCGATAAAGTGATGCCGCATTTCATGGTGAACAAGGTGCCGGCCGGGCTGGTCGGTCTGATCGTCGCGGCCATTCTGTCGGCGGCCATGAGCACCATCAGTTCAAGCATGAACGCGTCGGCCACGGTTTTTTCGGTCGATATTTACCAGCGGTATTTGAACCCGAAGATGACGGACGGGCAATCACTGCGGTTGTTATACATTGCCACTACGGTTTTCGGGGTGCTGGGCATGATAGCCGGCATTGCCATGATTGGCGTCAAAAGCGTGCTGGACATCTGGTGGCAACTGTCCGGTATTTTTGCCGGCGGCATGTTGGGTCTGTTTTTACTGGGCATGATTTCCCGGCAAACCCAGAATGCCGAAGCCCTGACGGCCACTTTGGTCGGCGTGCTGGTGATTGTCTGGATGACGTTTTCGCCCCAGATTCCCGACGAATACGCGGCTCTCCGCAGCACTTTCCACCTGAACATGGTCATGGTGATTGGAACGCTGACGATTTTTCTGGTCGGCTTGCTGCTCACCCGCATCCGGGGCAAAAAGCTCGAACCCGTTCCGGAATTAAAGCCCAACAATAGCGTCATTACGGAGTAGCTATTACCCGATTGAAGAATCTAACTGTTTTTAAACCCTGACCCTTAATAAACCCGTCCTCCACCGCCCTTTTCGAAGGGCGGTGGGCAGGGTACTGATATTTTTTACCTTCTTTCCTCTAACCATGCCATCCACTCCTTCAGTCGGGTCGTTACCCCGTGGGTTCATCCCCGTCATGCTTACTCCTTTTCAGGAAACCGGTGCCGTCGATGGGACGACGCTGGCCCAATTGACCGAATTTTACATCGAAGCGGGTGCTGCGGGCCTGTTTGCCAACTGTTTATCCAGCGAGATGTATGAACTGACGGAAGATG
Organism: Larkinella sp. C7; assembly: GCF_006149005.1. Classification (GTDB taxonomy): domain Bacteria; phylum Bacteroidota; class Bacteroidia; order Cytophagales; family Spirosomataceae; genus Larkinella. The sequence goes on from NZ_VBSL01000003.1 coordinate 138,925, forward strand.
AACGGCTGGCCGTCACCAAACTGGTTGTGGACCAAACCGCCGGGCGGGTTCCGGTGGTCGCTACGGGCACGTTTGGTGGACCCATCGCCCAGCAGGCCGACTTCGTCAAACGGATTTACGATACCGGTGTTCAGGCCGTGATCGTGATCACCAGCCTGATTGCCGATGCCGACGAATCGGATGCGGTTTTTCTGGAACGGATGCACGAACTGATCGCCCTGACCGAAAACATTCCACTGGGTTTCTACGAATGCCCGGTTCCCTACAAGCGGTTGATCAGCAGCGATATATTGAAAGACTTGATGCCCACCGGACGGCTTATTTACCACAAAGACACCTGCCTGGATGATGCCGAAGTGGCCCGGCGGATTGCCGTTGGTGCCGGGTATCAGTTCGGTTTGTACGATGCCTACATGGTCAATGCAGTTTCGTCGTTGCGGGCCGGAGCGGCAGGTTTGTCGTGCATTCAGGGTAATGAATTTCCGGAACTGGTCGTGTGGCTGGCCAACAACTACAATAACTTGGCGCGTCAGGATGATGTCAAGCGGGTGCAGCAGTTTTTCGTAGATTGTATGGACCTGGTTCATACGGCCTATCCGACCATTGCCAAATATACCCTGCAAAAACGCGGATTACCCATTTCGCTGTATACCCGCCGGGACGTCGATCCCCTGACGCCGGCCTTGCAGCGCGACATGGATGCCCTGGTCGAAACGGCCAATCAACTCCAACTGGAATTGGGAATCGAGCCGGTTTTCGTGGGGAAATTGATCGGATAGAAACGCGGATTGAACGGATTAAAATCTGTGAAAATCCGTTTTGATCCGTTCAATCCGTGTTCCCATCGAGCTAGTCATTCCGGTTTGTCAGAAGCTTGAAAAAACCGAGCTATTTTTGCCCCGTTAGGGGCTCAACAGCGCAGCGTTGGCAGCCGACCTACCTTGTAGAGACCAATTGTTTCGTACCTATCGGCACGATGGAACCGGAAATTTGCCTTTTTCTACCTATCTACCGACGCTGCGCTGTCGAGCCCCTAACGGAGCAAAAACTTGCTTGACCTTCTATCTTTACGATCCGGATGCGGTGCCTGACGGTACTTTCCAGGCGTTGAATGAAGCATTATTTCACAAAGTATTAAGTCCGTATGAAACCAAGCCGTCTCATTCTCCTCTGCCTTCTGTTTTCAAAAACCGTTTTTGCCCAGGAAATCAACTCCGTCGGCATGAAGCTGGTGACCATTCCCGCCGGGCGGTATTATAGGGGGTCGGAGGGCGAAGGCGAAAACGCTGATGAAGCACCGGTGCACCGGGTGACGATCAGCAAACCGTTCCGGATGGCGGCCACCGAGGTAACGAATGCACAATACGAAGCCTTCGACCCCGAACACAAAAAGCTGCGGGGCAAAGCCGGTTTTTCTAAAGAAGATGACGAAGCGGTGGTGTTTGTAAACTACGCCGAAGCGGCGGCTTTCTGCGATTGGCTGAGCAAAAAAGAAGGCAAACCGTATCGGTTACCCACTGAGGCCGAGTGGGAATACGCCTGTCATGCCGGAACCGTTACCGACTTTTCGACGGGCCGGTTTTTACCCAGCAGCTACCAGAAAAGCCAGAAAACTGACCGGACGCCGGTGGTGGTGTCGTTGAAAGTGGGCCAGAATCCGGCGAATCAATGGGGCTTGCAGGATCTGCACGGCAATGTCGAAGAGTGGTGCTCGGACTGGTATGGCCCCTACGAAGCCGCCGAACAGCGCGACCCGGTGGGCCGGGCAGCCGGTTTGTTTCGGGTGACGCGCGGAGGAAGCCACGGCACCCCGATGAACTACCTGCGGGCGACCAACCGCCTGGGCATGATTCCCGACGACAAACACTGGCTGGTGGGCTTTCGGGTGGTGCAGGCCGAAAAACCGGTTGGTCAGCCGCTTCCGGCTCTTCCGGCCAAAGCCAACGCGCAGAACGTTTCCCAAAAACCGTTTTCGTGGAAAACCGTGTCGCCTTCGCAGCCGGTTTTTCTGGAACCGATTCGCTACGCCAACAAACCGGCTTGTGATGCCAGGGTGACGTATTATTCGCACAACCACCAACCCGCCCTGAGCTGGTGTCCGAACGGCGATCTGCTGGCGATCTGGTTCTCGACCGAGAAAGAATCCGGGCGTGAAATGACCGTGGTGGCCAGTCGCTTACGCGCCGGACAGCAACGCTGGGATGCACCCTCCGAATTTTTCAAAGTGCCGGATCGCAACATGACGGGCAGCTCGCTTTTTCACGACGGCAAGGGGACAATCTACCACATGAACGGCGTCGAAGCCAGCGGAGACTGGCAGAATCTGGCGATGGTTCTGCGCATCAGCCGCGACAACGGCGCGACCTGGTCGGCCCCGCAACTGGTGGCCCCGGAGCACGAAAAGCGGCATCAGGTGATAGCCGGGCTGTTTCAGACGAAAGAGGGCTGGCTGGTGCAGGCCTGTGATGCCGACCCCAGTTCGTCGGGCGGGACGGCGGTGCACGTCAGCAAGGATGGCGGTAAAACCTGGGTAGCGCCGTATACTGACCCGCAAAAACCGGATTATAAAACCGGGGCTTCCGGCGGACTGATTGCCGGGATTCACGCGGGGGTAGCGCAGTTGAAAGACGGCAGCTTGATGGCGTTTGGCCGCAACGACAACGTTTCCGGGGCCGACGGCGTAGCGAAAATGCCGATGAGTCTTTCGAAGGACATGGGCAAAACCTGGACGTATTCGCCCTCCGAATTTCCGCCGATTGCGGGCGGACAGCGGCTGATTTTCTACCGGCTGAACGAAGGACCGCTGATGCTGATTGCGTTTACACACCACCCCGAAGAACCCGACGAAACCAAGAAAGGCATGGTATTTACCGACGCGAGCGGAAAACCGTTCAAAGGCTACGGCATGTACGCGGCTCTTTCCTTTGACGAAGGAAAAACCTGGCCGGTGAAAAAGCTGTTAACCGACGGGAAATACCGCTACCTCAACGGCGGAGCCTGGACGGGGGCCTTTGAAATGAACGCAACGAATGCCGAACCACGCGGTTATCTGGCCCTTACGCAAACCCCTGATAATCTGATTCACCTGATCAGCAGCAGCATTCATTACCGGTTTAATCTGGCGTGGTTGCAGCAGAAGCTGGTGCAGGAAGCGGCCAGACCGTAGGAATTTGTCGTTGGATTGGGGTGAAGGGGACAGAACCTTCCGGGATTTTGTTGATTCGATCTTCGTGTGATTTAACGAGTTAATGAGGGAAGTCTAAAATCCCGGAGGGATTGAACAGCGCAGCGTCGGTAGTCAACACGGTTTTGTGACGTTTCCGCGTGCCGTCAGGTACGCAACTATTTTAGCAAGACGGTGGTCGCGTACCTCACGGCACGCTGGGTATGCGGTCCTTTTTACTACCGACGCTGCGCTGTGAAGCCCCTAACGGGGCCACCAACCGAACGGTTATTTCTTGAACTCTGATAAACCGGGGCGGTATTCATTAGCCGAAACTGGATTCTCGTTTTACTTTTACGGGATGGAACCACTTCGTATTGCCACCGCCCAGTTTGAACACCGCAACGCTGATAAAGCCTACAACCTTTCGATTATCCGTCAGTTAGCCGCGCAGGCAGCCCAACAGGGAGCCGACGTCATCGCTTTTCACGAGTGCTCGATCACCGGTTATACCCACGCCCGGCACTTGTCGCGGGAGCAAATGCTGGAACTGGCCGAGCTCGTACCCGACGGCGACAGCGTTCGGGCGCTGACCGAAATTGCCCGCGAACACCAGATTGTGGTTCTGGCCGGTTTGTTCGAAAAAGACGACCAAAACCGCCTGTATAAACCGTACGTATGCGTCGATGAAAACGGGCTGATGGCCAAATACCGCAAACTCCATCCCTTCATCAATCCGCATGTGTTGCCCGGTGATCAATACGTCGTTTTTGAGATCAAGGGCTGGAAATGCGGCATTTTGATCTGTTACGATAACAACATCATCGAGAACGTCCGGGCTACGACTCTGCTGGGGGCCGACATCATTTTCATGCCGCACGTCACGATGGGCACGCCCTCGACCCGCCCCGGCGCCGGGTTTGTCGATCCGGTGCTCTGGGAAAACCGGGAGCAGGATCCAACCTCGCTGCGGCTGGAATTTGATGGCATGAAAGGCCGCGCCTGGTTGATGAAGTGGCTCCCGGCCCGGGCCTACGACAACGGCATTTACGTGGTTTTTTCCAACCCGATTGGCATGGACGACGATCAGCTCAAAAACGGCTGCTCGATGATTATCGACCCCTTTGGCGATGTGCTGGCCGAATGCCGGACGCTCGGCAATGATCTGGCGATGGCGCTTTGCACCCCGGAAAAGCTGACGCGGGCGGGTGGTTATCGCTACAAACTGGCCCGCCGACCCGAACTCTACCGGGACATTATCGGGCAGGAGCATCAATCGGAACAGAAAGTCGTCTGGCTGAATACCTCATTGTAAAACCCATCCAGCGGTTTTTTTGCCGGAGCAATAATCGTTGAGACACACGTTTGATCGACACTGAAACCGGATAAATTTCGCAGGATATGCCAGAAAAGTGTTTCCTTTGAAACATGACAACCGGGTATTTCATCGACTTAGTCGGGACGAGTGTTTTCGCCATTTCGGGCGCCCTGTCGGCGTTGAGCAAAAAAATGTACCATGATTTATTCGGGATCTTTTTTATCGGCTTCCTGACCGCTACCGGTGGCGGCACCCTGCGCGATGTGGTCATGGGAGCCTATCCCATTCCCTGGATCAGGGACCCGAATTACCTGATCGTGATCATGGGCAGCGTCGGCGTTGCGGTTTTAGGCCGTCGGTGGTGGCTCGGGAAACTTCGCAACGCCTTGCTGTTCTTCGATACACTGGGCATCGGCATTTACACCATTTTCGGGATGCAAAAAGCCCTGAGTCTGGACGTCAACAACTGGGCCGCCATTCTGCTGGGTATGATTTCGGCACTTTTCGGGGGCGTTTTGCGGGATACGCTGGTGAATGATTTGCCCCTGATTTTCGACCGGCAGATTTATGCCACCGCCTGCTTGGCCGGTGCCATCATTTACCTGATCGGCCATACGCTGGAACTCGACCCAACCCTTAATTTCCTGCTTTCCGCCGGAACCATTACCCTGATTCGTCTGCTGGCCATCCGGAAAGGCTGGTCATTGCCCCGCATTGGCACTCAATGAATCGGATAGCCCAGGTTGCGTTTGATTTCTTTCAGCACAAACGTGCTGTTCAAGGTGCCAATGTTCTCAATTTCAGATAGTTTGTATTTTACGAAGTTGTGGTACTCGTCTAAACTGCCGACGTGAATTTTCAGCAGGAAGTCGACCTGCCCGGCCATGTGGTAACACTCCTGCACTTCAACCAGCTTCTTAATTTCTTCTTCAAACTTGTTGATGAAAGCCTTGTCGTGATACCGCATCGACACCTGGCAAAACGTGGTAATCGGCTGGCCCAGCAGGTTTTTATCCAAAACCGCCACATACTGTTTGATAAAACCAAGACCTTCCAGCCGTTTGATCCGTTCGTAAACCGGTGAGAGGGTCAGGCCCAGTTGCGACGCCAGTTCTTTGGTGGTCAGCTTTGCGTCTTCCTGCAAAAGCCGCAGCAGTTTTTTGTCGATTTCATCCAGTTGTTCCATGCCGAAAATTTTTCTTTTTTCAATACCTAAACGTGTTCTATTCAGCAATACTATCTTATCAGCTATCGTATCACAACAGAATTAACTGATTTATTTGACAAATTCCTAAAAAAAGTCTGTCGAACTATCGTTCAACAACAATGTAGACTGCGTCGGTACCTGATGAGAAGCGGCAGCGGACAGCAGACGATCAGGCGTGTTTCGCGAGCCAGTTCAGGATATAATCGGCGTCTTCCTTCCAGGTCGGTTGTCCCAGCACGTAGTGGTTGCGTCCCGGAAATTCCTTGTAATCCAGCACCGAACCGTTCCCCTTATACGCGTTGAAATTCCGGTAGTTTAAATGGGCCGGGATGATGTTGTCGATCTCGCCGGAAGTGAGCAGGAGGGGAACGTGCGGTTTGGCAAAATCTACTTTGGCGGCACTGGTCAGCCCCCCGCGGGCAACGGTTTTCGATTCCGGAATCGTGTTTTCGTCGTACGCCTTTTGTTGCTCGGCCAGCGGCATGTTGTTCACGAAAGCGTATTGCCAGTCCTTGAAAGACATCAGGTAGGTTTTCTTGAGCGAGGTAAACAACCCGAGGGCTTTCCAGCCGGCTTTCAGAAACGAAAATTCGTAGGGAAACACGCCTTGTGGGGGCACGGAGTGAATGGCGACGGCGGCTGCCGCCAGATCGCTGTTCACCAGAATCTGTGTGATCAAACCACCCAGCGAGTGTCCGATAATGATCGGTTTTTCGGGCAGGCTTTTGGCGATAGCTGCATAGTGATCAACGAGTTCGCCCAGGGTCAGGGCGGCCAGGTCGGTGTCGTTTGGCTGGCGGTTTCTCAGTTCGGCTGCCGTGCCGTTTTTGTAGGGCCAGGCCGGGGCAAGGGTTTTGTAGCCTTTGCTTTCGAAATAGGCTTTCCATTCATCCCAGCCACTGTTGGCGACGAAGGCTCCGGTAATAAACAGGACGGTTTTGGTTTTACTGGCTTTCATGATCGTATCGTTTAGAAGGTATTTTTTCGTTTGTCGTTCAGCGATTTGAACAGGACAAAATTCGGCAGGATCGCGACCAATCTTTTTAACCCGGGTTAAGAAAGCAAAAACGGGCGAAAAAACTTTTTGGAGCAATCACCCAAAATTTTTACCGGAACACGTGACTTCTTCCAACTTCCTTCGTCCAACCTTATAGAAAGCCGAGAGACGGACATTCACACTACCAACCCTGCTTATTGCCATGAGAAAACCAACCTTTGCTCTGGCCGCCCTGGCCCTCTTTTTCGTTCTGGCTTCTATCGCTGGTAGTGGTATCTTGAGTATGCTTAGCGGTTTAATTGCCGTTGGGATGGGTATAACGGCTGGTATTGTTCAATCGGCGGAATGGGTAGACGAACACGATTACTTTATTCCTGACCCGGATGCGTCCCCTGTGTCTCGCATAAAAAACCGCGCTTTGATTTCCAATACGCACTGAATCGATTCGTAATCAGTGATTTATACGCAGATTTTTACGCACTTTTTTAAAAGTTGATGAAGGAATTACCTCGTTGTCAACGCCCGGCCATTCTTTTGCGGATGCGGCTCAGCGACGGCCCCTGAATCCCGAGGTACGAAGAAATGTGGTAGAGCGGGATGGCGTTGTAGAGATCGGGGTGCTGTTCAATCAGTTCCAGATACCGTTGTTCCGGGGTTTTAAACAGAAAATCCTCGGCACGTTCCATGGCCAGGTTAAAGGCCCGCTCGGCCACCAGCCTTCCAAAATGCTCCCACGGTTGCGATTGCGCGTAGAGCTGGTTCACGTGGTTGATGTGAATGTACAGAATGGTGGAATCGACCATCGACTCCGTGTAATAATTGCAGGGCGTCTGGTTGACAAAACTCTTGTAGGAAACGACGATCTGGTTCTGCGTAAAGAAGAAAACGTTTTTTTCTTCGGCGGTTTCTTCATTCACATAATACGTTCTGAAAACCCCGTCCAGAATGAAGCCGAGGTGTTTGCAGACATTCTTGTACTCATTGTAAAACTCGCCTTTCCGGTAGTGTTTCTTTTGCCAGTAAGGAATGGACAAGGCAAAGGCTTCCTCATCCATTCCCGCAAACTGGTTCAGGGCATACCCTAGTAAATCGATTTCCGTCATTGCCGGTTACTTTCCTTTCGATTCTTTTTCCTTCATCAATTCCGCTCGCTGGTCGTCGCGCAGGGTGGGGTACTTGATGCCCAACTGCTCCAGATAGGTTTTGTATTTGGTCGGATCGTAGTAATATTTCTTCAATTCCGGCTTGAATTTCGTCATGATCTCCCTGTTCAGATACACTGCCGGGTACTCTTTGGGCGAGATTAGGGGTGTGTATTTGATCTCTTTCGTCTGTTCTTTGGTGTAATAGTCCCAGGCGTTTTTGATAATTTCGGGTTTCAGCAACATGTCCAGCAGCGTCATGGCTTCCGCTTTGGCACCGGCTACGACGCCTTTGTGGGCAATCGGGGTTGCCATCGAAATGGCGTTTGACCAGTGGTGGCCCGGCAGCCCCGGAATGTTGGACGGATACCGCAACACGACCGTCGGCAACGACCACGAAATGTCGGCAATGTCGTCGGAACCGCCACCCATGGATGTCATCACCTGCCCGCCCATCATGGCGGTTGGTGCCGAGGGCGATTTCATGCTGTCCAGTTTCATCGCCAGCCCTTCCACTTTTGGGGCCTGCAATTCCTTCTGCGACGCTTTGGCCAGCATCTGGTCTTCCTCCGACCAAACCGGCAGCCCTACTTTCCGGATGTTGGCGTCCATGGCTTCGGCAATCGGTTTGTTGAAGTGCCCTGGCCAGGCCGAGCCCAGAATTTCGTAGGTAAACTTGGTATCCGTCATCAAAGCTGCACCTTCCGCAATTTTGACGCCGGTTTCGTAAAGTTTCTTGATTTTGGGGTACGTCCGTTCGCGGAAATAATACCAGACAGCGGCTTTCGAGGGCACCACGTTGGGCTGGTCACCGCCGTCGGAAATGACGTAGTGCGACCGTTGGGTCAGTTCGAGGTGTTCGCGCCGGAAGTTCCAGCCGATGTTCATCAGTTCGACGGCATCCAGCGCACTTTTGCCCCGCCAGGGCGCGCCGGCTGCGTGGGCGGCCTGGCCTTCGAAGGTAAATTTGACCGACACGATCCCATTGTTACCCGCATCGCCGTGCGAAACGCCGAGGTTGTTGCCGACGTGTGTAAAAATGCAGGCATCCACATCTTTGAAATAACCGTCGCGGACGTAGAAGGCTTTGGCACCCACCAACTCCTCGGCCACTCCCGGCCACAGCATCAGCGTACCCGGTATTTTCTCGCGTTCCATCAGTTGCTTGACGGCCAGGGCCGCAACGATGTTCAGTGCCTGACCGGAATTGTGGCCTTCGCCGTGGCCCGGTGCGCCTTCGACCAGCGGATCGTGGTAGGCCACCCCCGGTTTCTGGCTGGCTTTCGGAATGCAGTCGACGTCGGAACCGATGGCGATGACGGGTTTGCCGCTTCCCCAGGTCGCAATCCAGGCCGTCGGCATGTTGGCAATCCCTTTCTGTACCTTAAATCCTTCTTTTTCGAGCAAGGTCGTCAGGTACTTGAACGTCTCTTCTTCCTGAAAACCCAGTTCCGAAAAGCTGAACAGCATGTCGTTGATCTGCTGTGCCTGGTCTTTCCGCTTGTCGATGTCGGCGACGGCTTCCTGTTTCAGGCGTTCCAGTTTGTCGGGCGCCTTGGCTTTTTTTGATTGTGCTACCAGCAGCGAGGGAACTAATGCCAGCAAAATCATGATTTTTGTAAAGTTTTTCATAATTTAGGCCAAATTTTATTCTACAATTAGAGTAAAAACCTGTTAAATATACGGACAAACGGTTACATATTTACGATCAGATAACCGGTGTGTTCATAAAAAATGTTCTTTTATGAAGCCTTTATTTTGTTTCACCCTATTACTCTTGTTCACACTGGGTTGTCAGAAAGGGGAATTTGTTTTGCCAACTAATATTGGCTCAACGCTGCGAACATCTTCCGTTCGTCAAGCAAATGGCAACTACACCAATGAAACGAAAATAACGCATTACTTTGATCAGTACTGTCGGCTGGTGCAACGGAAAGAAGAATTATTTCAAGATGAAACTTTTCTTTACAATACCAAGAAGATAATTTATCTCTACAATACCGATGATTTGTTGATCGAAGAAAAGGTTTACGTCAATTATACGCCATTTTACGATACACCGGATAGGTTACTGGAACATCATACTTACGAATACGATAATCAGGGACGGATAAAAAGCATGGTTAAAAACGGAGAATTAGAGTGGAAATTTGAGTATGATGATCCTAAAAAGCGAATTGATAGGTACAATTGTTCGCAGGGAAGGTGTAGCTTAAGCAGTTCGCTTGTTGATGGTAAACAAATTGATGTAATAGAAGGTAACTATAAATCTTCGACGCCCACCGATCTTTACGATATATACTGGGAGAGCACTTATGATGAGAAGGGAAACGAAGTTTTGATTGAACAAAAAAAGTATATGGAGAAGGAATACAATAAAAATAAACCATTAACCCGGATTACTATTGACTACGACACTAAAAAGACACCGCCTGTAGACATTTCTTATGCTGATTTTAAAGGCTTTCCGGCCGGTTTTTATTCATTTGGAAAAAAACGTAATAACCGTCTTAAAGAAACCTGGTTAACCCATGACGGGAGTGTATTGGTGGGACATGTAGAAGTCAGGTATACGTATGACTACAATTCAGCAGGTTATCCCGCGCAGGTTTTGATCCGTAAATTGGATAAACTCACGAATAAAGAGTTGGAGCAGCCCATCTACTATCGTTATGAATACGGTTGCTCGAATTGACTGCTTTTAGTATTGAATCGCAAACACGCATCGGCTTCTGGATAAAATACGAAATGATTTTTCGGGTTTTCTATGCTGAACTATTGGGAGGTATATAAAAAGCTGCAAACGCTATCTGCTCCTTATCAGACTGAGGTAGAGTATTTTATTGATTTTCTAATAGCGAAGCAAACCCAAGCGAACCCGCCTGAGAAAAGGCCGGTTTTTGGTAGTGCCAGGGGGCAATTCGAAATGTCGCCCGATTTTGATAAGCCGCTGGACGACTTTGATGATTGCCAATAACGGATTTACCACTGGCTATCCAATTCGCTGGCTTTGGTAACTCTTTTTGTTATTGAGTCCGTCTGCTCAGTTCCCCATTCTATTCCTCCGCTTTCATTTCCCGGTATTGGCAGAATTGTTACCTTTGCGGCTGATTTCCTGTATCGTTTCACTTGATTGATAGAAAACCAATGGAGAAAATTAAAGTGGCAAATCCGGTTGTCGAACTGGATGGTGACGAAATGACCCGAATAATCTGGAAGTTTATCAAAGACAAACTCATCCTACCCTACATCGATGTTGACATTAAATACTACGATCTGGGCGTAGAATACCGCGATGAGACCAACGACCAGGTAACGATCGATGCCGCCAATGCCATCAAAGAATACGGTGTCGGTATCAAATGCGCCACCATCACGCCCGACGAAGACCGTGTCAAAGAATTCAATCTGAAACAAATGTGGAAATCGCCGAACGGCACCATCCGGAACATTCTGGACGGTACGGTTTTCCGCGAACCCATCGTGATCAAAAACGTGCCGCGTCTGGTCACCAACTGGACGGCCCCGATCATCGTTGGTCGGCACGCGTTTGGTGACCAATACCGGGCGACGGATTTTCTGGTGCCGGGCAAAGGCAAGCTGACGATGAAGTTCGAAGGCGAAGACGGCACCGTTCAGGAATACGAAGTGTACCAGTTCCAGGGGCCGGGTGTGGCCATGGGTATGTATAACGTGGATGAATCCATCCGGGGTTTTGCCCATGCGTGTTTCAACATGGCGTTGCAGAAAAACTGGCCGCTGTACCTGTCGACTAAAAACACGATCCTGAAAAAATACGACGGTCGTTTCAAGGATATTTTCCAGGAAATTTACGAAGCCGAATTCAAGGCGAAAGGCGTTCACTACGAACACCGCCTGATCGACGACATGGTGGCATCGGCTCTGAAGTGGGAAGGTAACTTTGTGTGGGCGTGTAAAAACTACGACGGTGACGTTCAGTCGGATACTGTGGCCCAAGGTTTCGGTTCACTCGGTTTGATGACGTCCGTACTGGTGACGCCCGACGGCAAAACGATGGAAGCGGAAGCGGCTCACGGGACGGTTACGCGCCACTATCGCGAACACCAGAAAGGCAACCCGACTTCGACCAACCCGATTGCCTCGATTTTTGCCTGGACGCGCGGTCTGGCTTTCCGGGGTAAACTGGACGGCAACCAGGCGCTGATCGACTTCAGCCTGGCGCTGGAAGAAGTGTGCGTCGAAACCGTTGAAAGCGGAAAAATGACGAAAGATCTGGCCTTGTCGGCATTCCCGAGCGGCACCAAACTCGTCGCTGGTGAACACTACCTCAACACCGAAGATTTCCTGGAAGCACTGGATCAGAATCTGAAAGTGAAACTGGGTTAATCGTAGAAATAATGCTGAGCAAAAGACCTGTGAGGTTTCAAAAACCTTGCAGGTCTTTTTTTTGTATTTTTCGCCAAATTCAACCCGCAGATTACCCTAAACCCGGCATACCGTATGAAAAGAAATACCGCAATCTATGTAGTGATCGGTCTGCTGATGACGCTGGCTAATCCCGGTTTTGCGCAGAAGAAAACCGCTGTTAAAAAAGCTCCGTTGCTGACTGATCGTCAGCTTTGGCTGGCCGAAATGGATAAGATGGTTCGCCCGGTTTTGCGGAGTCTGGCGCACGACAGCCTCCGCATCGTGATGCCCCAGATCACTTCCCAACGGGTCGACAACAAGGCGCAGCGGGTTCAGGTGCAGTATCTGGAAGTGTTGGGTCGGGTGTTGAGCGGCATCGCGCCCTGGCTGCAACTCGAAGGCGGAACACCGGAAGAGGTGGCGCTGCGCAACCAATACCGGCAGTGGACGCTGCAGGGGCTGTCGAACGCACTGGATTCGACGAAGAACGATTACATGCGGTTCGATGTGGCCGCCCAGCAACTGGTCGATGCCTCCTTTCTGGCTTTTGCGTTCGTAAGGGCGCCCTGGCTCTGGGAAAACCTGGATGCAACCACCCGAAACCGCCTGGTCAACGGATTTAAAACGACCCGCCGGTACCGCCCCGGTCTCTCGAACTGGCTGCTGTTTTCGGCGATGACCGAAGCTTTTTTTTGCAAGTACGGCTACGAATGGGACCCCATGCGCATCGATTATGCCCTGCAACAACTGGAGCAGTGGTATGTGGGGGATGGGATGTATTCCGACGGCACGCACTTTGCGTTCGACTACTACAACAGCTACGTCATGCAGCCCTATCTGGCTGCGATTTCCGGGATTATTAATGGTAAGAACGGGTCATACAAAGACATGACGCTGAAAATAAAGAAGCGCAATGAGCGCTATGCCGTGATTCAGGAGCGATTGATCAACACGGATGGCACCTTTCCCGCGACGGGCCGTTCGATCATTTACCGGGGAGCGGCTTTTCATCACCTCGCCGACATGGCCTGGCGCCAAGCCCTGCCGGAACAACTCAAACCGGCCCAGGTGCGCGGTGCCCTGACGGCAGTGCTGAAAAAAACGCTGGAGAGTCCTTCTACCTATCGCAACGGCTGGCTGACCCTCGGTTTGTATGGTTCACAGCCCGACATTGCCGACGTTTACAACAACCAGGGCAGTCCCTACCTTTGCACCGCTCTTTTCCTGCCCCTTGGCTTGCCCGATTCCGACCCGTTTTGGGCCGATGCGCCGGTCAAATGGAGTGCACAGAAAATCTGGAGTGGCGAAGATTTTCCCAACGACCACAGCGTCGATTTGAGGTAACTCATTTAAGACAAGACCTTTAGCAGAAAAACCAATGGAAAGGCTTACCCCGGAGGGTTTTTCTGTCAATAGAGACCGGCTTGTTCTTCGTTCAGCCCCAGGAGGGGCGTTCTAATGGCTATTTCGGTGTTTAAGGCCGCCCCTGCCGGGGCTTACACCATTGACTGGGCTTGCGTAGCAATTGACACAAAACCCCTTCGGGGTAAAATGGTGATCGAATGAATAAAACCGCTGCAAGAATGGCCTTTAGGCTAGGTCGGTTTTCGGGATCACCCGACGAATAAACCCATTTACTTGCGTTTGCGGCCGTTGTAATTCCCCGTATACCGATTGGTACTTTCCTTTTTGGCACTTCCCAAAAGCCGTTCGAGCAAATCCGGGCGGTTGAGCTTGGTCAGCCGGTCGCGAATCCAGTTTTTGTATTCGGGTTTGTACCAGAAGAAATAGTTATTCTGGTTCTTCTTTTCCTCCCGGGTCTTGGCGGTTTTCACCGGTTTCAGCGTGTACGGATGAACGCCGGAGTAATAGATAACTTCGGCCACCGTCATCGGTGTGGGCGTAAAGTCCTGAACCTGTTCGAGTTGGAAGCCGAGGTCTTTGGTTTCGGCGGCTAGGTTGGCCATATCCTGTTCTTCACAGCCGGGGTGTGACGAAATGAAGTACGGAATCAGCGGCTGCTTGAGGTTGAATTTTTCCTGAATCTTGTCGTATTTCTCCTTAAAGAGCCTGAAGTATTTGAACGACGGTTTTCGCATCACCCGCAGCGTGTCGTCCGACGTATGCTCGGGCGCGACCTTCAGCCGACCCGACACGTGGCGCGTAACGAGTTGCTCCATGTATTCGTCGTGGTTGCCATCCTGATTGTTTTTGTTGAAATCATCGACCAGTAAATCGTAGCGTACGCCCGAACCCACAAACGCCTTTTTGATAGCGGGGTGGGCGTCGACTTTGCGATACAGCTCCGTCATCGGCTTGTGCGACGTATCGAGGTTAGAGCAAATTACCGGGTGAATGCAACTCGGGCTTTGGCACCGGGCGCAGATCGATTCGTCTTTGCCCTTCATCTTATACATATTGGCCGATGGCCCGCCCAGATCCGAGATGTACCCTTTGAATTCGGGATGCTTCGTAATTTCTTCGACTTCTTTCAGAACCGACTTTTCGCTGCGGGAAGCAACGAACTTCCCCTGGTGCGCCGAAATGGTGCAGAAACTACAACCGCCAAAACAACCCCGGTGCATGTTGACCGAAAACTTGATCATCTCATAGGACGGAATCGGTCCCCGTTTTTTGTATTTCGGGTGTGGCAGGCGGGTGTAGGGTAAATCGAACGACTGGTCGATTTCGGCTTCTTCCATTGTCTTGAACGGCGGATTGATCACCAGAATCTGATCGCCGACTTTCTGAAGAATCCGGTTGGCCTGCCACTTGTTCGACTCCACCTCCACAATTTTGAAGTTGGCCGCGTACTTGATTTTATCTTCCAGACAGACCTCGTGACTTGCGAGTTCAACCGAACTCCACTCATTGTAATCGCGCAGTTCGGTGCTGGCATCGTGCAGAAAAGCCACCTGATTAATGTTCCGCATCAACGAAAACGGCACACCCTGCCGCGCCAGTTTGAGAATTTCGCGGAGCGGTTGCTCGCCCATACCGTACACCAGCATATCGGCCCCGGCATCCACCAGAATCGACGGCATCAGTTTGTCCTGCCAGTAGTCGTAATGCGTCACCCGACGCAGCGAAGCCTCGATGCCGCCGAGCAAAACCGGCACATCGGGGTAAATTTCTTTCAGGATTTTGGTATACACAATGGTGGCATAGTCGGGCCGGAAACCCGCTTCACCGCCGGGCGTGTAGGAGTCATTGGAGCGCAGGCGTTTGTTGGCCGTATAGTGGTTGACCATCGAATCCATACAACCCGCCGTCACGCCAAAGAAGTATTTGGGCTTGCCAAACTTCCGGAAATCGCGCAGGTCGTCTTTCCAGTTGGGTTGGGCAATGATAGCAACCCGAAAGCCCTCACTTTCCATGATGCGGCCAATCACAGCGGTTCCAAAAGCCGGGTGGTCTACATAAGCATCCCCTGAAACAAGCACAATATCAACTTCATCCCAGCCTCTTTTTTCGACTTCTTTCATCGTCAGAGGCAACCAGTCTGTCAGGGGTCTTTCAATCATGAGCACGTGAATTAGCTATCTCAGAACCATCGAAAGTACGAAATAATTCATTCAAAGCCCTAATCTATCGTGGATTGCAACTTCATTACGGCTTGGCGTGCCGCATTTCCAGCCCCACCGACGTCCGGGGTTTAAAACCCGCCCACGGCTCGGTCGTGGCGGTTTCCGGCAGATCCAGGTACTTCGCGTAGTCGAGTTTCTTGAGGTGAATGCCCAGAAAGGCGGTGACAAAATGCTGGTTGATGTTGTTGATCCGGCGTTCGTTCCAGGCCGGTTCCGAAAAATGCTGGTAATCGTCGAGCGGCTGACCGGGCTTCAGCGTAGCCGCCGGGGGCGGGTTGGGGGCCACGTTGTGCCGGGCGTTGACGTAGGTCAGCAAATACCGGTCGGCGTTGACGGCGCCGTCGTAAATGGCTTTGATGCCTTTCTCGTAGCCCGAAACGTCGTCTTTGCTGCCGGCGACAAACAGCGTCGGCCCGGTCAGGCCCGCCAGTCCTTCAGCATCCCAGACACCCCGTTCCATCCCCCAGGGCGCAAACGCCACCGTGGCTTTGATGCGCGGATCAATCGTGGCTTTGTAGCCGGGATCGCTCAGGGTGCGGGTTTGCAGGGCCGTGCTGCCCCCCGCCAACTGACCGAAGAATTTGACGGCCTGGGCGCTATACCCGGCACCCATCACGTTGAGTGCGCCGTAGCCACCCATCGAATAGCCGATTAGGGCGGTATTGTTGGTATCGACCAAACCGCTCAGAAAGCTTTTAGCGGTTTTGGTACTCAGCCGCGCCATTTCATTCAGCACAAACAGGTCGTCAAGCGAGCGGTTGAGCAGGGTGCTCGGAAAACCGGCCAGATCCTGATACGTCGATTCGGTGTGGCCAATGGCGACCACGACGTA
The DNA here is from genome assembly GCF_006149005.1 of Larkinella sp. C7. Taxonomy (GTDB): domain Bacteria; phylum Bacteroidota; class Bacteroidia; order Cytophagales; family Spirosomataceae; genus Larkinella. Next base: position 155,560 of record NZ_VBSL01000003.1, read on the forward strand.
GCCTTTGGATGCCAGATTTTCCGTCAAGTACGTCAGCAGCAGCCGCGAACCCGGATATCCGTGCGACACAATAACCAGCGGAAATGCTCCTTGAGATCCATCCGGTTCGGCTTCGCGCAAGGCCCGGCCGCCAAAGGTGAACGGCACCAGCGGGCGTTTGGGATCGTTGGCGCGGCCCAGCGCGTCTTCGTAGGTGACGAGTTGCGGTTTCCCCGCCGGTATTTTGGCGGGATACCAGACTTCCACGGTTAAGGGCCGGTCATACAGCGGACTCTTGCCTTCTTTGGTATGCAGCACATCGACCTGCGCCGTGTGAATGAGTTTTAAGGTTCGAACACCGACGGCGTGGGGGCCGCGTGGGGCCAGTTCGGGGGCGTCGGGCAGGAGGTCACCGGGCAAAAAAGCGTCGGCGGTTGTTTGGGCTTTGGTCAGAACAGTAACGCCCAGGAGCAGGATCAATAGAATATTTTTCAAGGTTGAAAGTTGGTTTGTACGGAATTGGTTTATCCTGATGAAACGTTTCGTTTGATTAGCAGAAGAGGATATTAAAAAAAAATATCACCGCTGGTTGGTGATAAGAAGAATGAACAAATTTCATGATAAAGGAATCGTTTCTGTGCGGGGAAACCCCGTTGCGGTGGCTAGCTGAGTTGAACTTAAAAGAGAAATCCGGCGCCAAACTACTCTACAAAAACCGCTGATTACAACCCGCAAATTCGCTACTTTTGCGGCTCATAAACGCCATTCATGTACACCCTCTACGCCATTCCGAATTGCGATACCGTGAAAAAAGCCCGCGTCTGGCTGGCTGAACACGGCATTGCGTACCAGTTTCACGACTACAAAAAACAGGGCATCGACCGGAAAACGATTGAACACTGGCTGACGCAAAAACCGTGGGAAGAACTGGTGAACCGCGCCGGAACGACCTGGAAAAAACTGCCCGAGGCCGAAAAACCGACCCGGATGGAAGACGCCATCGCGCTGATGATCGACAGGCCATCGGTGATTCGCCGACCGCTGATCGAAGCAGAAAATCAGATTATTGCACTCGGGTTTAAACCGGAAGTCTACGAAAATGTGTTCTCAACGTAGTAACGTATAAAACCGGGAGTTGATGAGCAAACGAACGCTGGATTCACCGGAAGCCATCCGGTTTTTGGTGGATTCATTTTATGAGAAAGTACAGGCCGACGACTTCATCGGCCCCATTTTTACCGATGTCGCCCACGTCGACTGGGCGAAGCATTTACCCAAGATGTACGCCTTCTGGGAAAACATCATTCTGGGCAACGACGCCTATCACGGTCATCCGTTTCGTCCCCATCTGCTCATCAACCAGCAACATACGCTGACGCTCGACCATTTTGAGCGGTGGCTGACGCTGTTTTCGGAAACGCTCACGGAGCATTTCGAGGGAACGAATGCCGAGTTAACTCGCCAGCGCGCTACGCAGATTGCCTTGGTCTGGAACCATAAATTCGAGTACATCAACAACGATTCGCACATGGGCGGCTGATCAAGATTTGCAATCTGAACCTGCCACCCGTAATTTTCGAAAACACAATGCTCCTGAAAAGGCTCTTTAGCAAGGTCGCCACCGGGTTAGGGTATTTCCTGATTTTCGGCGTGGCAATCTATGCCCTGGCCTATTTTCTGCCGGGCTACCAACCCGGTTTTCTCAACAACAAACCGCTGGGCAACCTGTTCTGGCGAACGGTCTTCTTCACCCACGTTGGTCTGGGTGCTGTTGCGCTGAGTCTGGGGCCGTTTCAATTCTCCCGCCAACTCCGCCAGCGCCGGGTGGGGTTACACCGGCGACTGGGAAAACTCTACGTGTTCAGCATCCTGGTAGCGAGCGTGGCCGCATTCTGCGCAGCCTGGTTTGCCAGCACGGGCTGGGTGGCGGCTGTGGGTTTTGCCGGTTTGGCAATTGCCTGGTTTTACACGACGTTCCGCGCCTATCAGGCCATCCGTCGGGGCCAGATCCGCAGCCATCAGGAATGGATGTTTCGCAGTTATGCCGCCACCCTATCAGCGGTGACACTGCGGATCATCTTACCCGTCGAGCTAGCGGTTTTTCACCTGCCGTTTTCGGTGGCATTCCCGGTCGTAGCCTGGTTATGCTGGGTGCCGAATCTGGTTTTTGTGGAGTGGTGGATAACGCGAAGAAACCGGGCCAATACCGCCGATGTGGTCTGGAACGGTTGAATGCGCAGCGACTTATAACACGGTATTTTTGTTTCGTCGGCATCGTTCACTGCAATATTTCACCTCGCTCCAGACGGTTTCCCATTTTTTTCGCCAGCTAAACGGTCTTCCACAAACCACACAGATTTTTGTGGGTAAATCCTGCTTTTTCATTTAGTCAGTTTCTCCGGCGAAATTGGGCAGCGACTGCGGGCGGGCATACGGAAACTGGGCGATTTTTTCCAGTTTATAATAGCTGTTCAAGCCCGAAATGCCCACATCGTCAACGTGGCTCAGATCAATATGTCCCTGCTCATCGACGGCTTCGTCCGGCACGATCAGATGCTCGATTTCGCCGATGATCAGCATTGTATTGTTGGCTTCAATCGGAATGCCCTGCAAAAACTTCATACCCAGTTTCAACTTGCTTTCTTTCACAAAAGGCGCTTTAAAACCGGAAAGGTATTCTTCCGTAAAGCGGCATTTGTCAAACTCCGACTCGTCGCGTTTGAATTTTGCGGAGGTGTAATGGGCCTGTTCCGCAAACGATTCGTGAACGTGGTTGATGGTGTAAAAACCATTTTCGAGAATGTTTTCGTAGGTATGCTGCCCCGCTTCCCGGTCGGGCCGCAGGATGAACCCCAGCAGGGCGGGATTGCTCCCCAAATGAATCACCGAACTAAAAATGGCCAGATTGGATTGCCCTTCGTTCGAAACCGATCCGATGAGGTTGGCCGGTTTGATGCCGGTAACGGAGTTGATGATATTCAGACGTTTGATTCGTTCGGTGGTTTCTAGGTCTGCTCTGGTCAGGTGCATAATCGGTCTGGTTTTTAAAATAGCCCGTCAAAGGTAGGACTCGTTTGGCGTTTTCTGTCGCCTTCTGATCGTTTTTTCGCATCTTCTGACACCTTGCATCTGCATCCGATCAGCGACCTTTACAGCTTGATAAACAACACCATACCATGAACATGAAACATTACACCAGAACCGGGCTCCTGCTGCTGGCGGTTTTTGTCGCCCTGCCCGGCCCGGAAGCCAGCGCCCAGCAACTGCGGGTGGCTTATTTCGGCGAAACCGTCACCCATTACGGGCTAAAAGTGGCCTACGAATACCCGCTCATTTCCCGCATCAAAGCCCGCAATTCGGCGCGGAAAGAATTCCTGTTGACACCCGGACTGGCGGTTTACAATCACCCCGACAACCACGTGGGGCTCATCCTTTCGCCCGAACTGGCTTACCAGCGGACGGGTCGGCGGGGTGGCACCTTTGAAGTCGGGCTTTCCAACTCGTATTTCCGGTATTTTCTGGCGGGAAAAACCTTCGAGGTCGATGAAAACGGCGGTTTTCGGCGGGTGAAAATGGCCGGTCGCGGAGCTTATCTGCCAACGGTTTCGGTCGGTTTCGGGCGCGATCTGTCGATCCGGAAAAACCGCTCACTCGCCTGGTATGCCAAACTGAATCTGATGCAGCAACGGCCCTACAACGCGTCGACTTTGATGCGCTTTGGAATCGAATGTGGTATTCGCAAACCCTTGAAAAACAAATGAAAACGCTCTATAAATACCTGTTCCTATTGGTGGCGGTTTCGCTCATTGCCTGCGAAAAAGACGACGCAACGACGACCGACCGAACGCTTTATTTACGGCACAAAGGCGCGGATATGCCCATCTGGGTGCGCGGCAATCTGGCGTCGAACAAACTGGTTCTGTTTCTGCACGGCGGTCCCGGCGACTGCGCCATGTGTTACCGTCATTACCTCAAAGGACTGGAAAACGATGTGGCCGTGGCCTATTGGGACCAGCGGATTGCCGGGTCGTCGTCGGGAAAAGTGGATGTGAAAACGTTGACTTACGAGCAGTTCGGCGAAGATGCATATTACGTTGTGAAGCTTTTGAAAGAGCAATATCCCAACACCCAAATTTATCTGGTGGCGCATAGTTTCGGCGTGGAACTGGCGTGGCAATTTCTGACGACAAACGATAACCAGAAGCTGGTCAGCGGGTTGATCGCGGTTAACGGTACATTTTCGACCTACCGCTGGCTGGTGCAGATGCGGGAGTGGGTACTGCGTGAAGCCCGTCGGCAGAACAATACTGCCATCGAGCAGTACGTTCAGGCCCGGCCCGTAACCGCCGAGAATCTGGGAACCTATGAGTGGCCCGAGCTTTACAAACGAATGCTCGACCTGGACGGCAATCCGGTTTCGATTTACGACGATAAGAAGTTTGTCATCAATTATTTATTTGCCTCACCCAACACCGCTCTGGCCCAGTTCTCGCATCCGAAAGCGTATTCGGAATACGGCGAAACGACCATCCGGGGGTATGACCGGAGCGCGTTTCTGAAAAACATCCAGATTCCGGTGGCCTTGTTCTGGGGCAAAAAAGATGGCGTTGTTCCCATCGAAATTGGCTACGAAACCCGGGATTTGCTGACGAAAACCGCGCCGACGTTTGTTACCTTCGACCAATCCTACCACGAGCCGTTTATATCGGAAACCGACCGGTTTGTGGCAGAAGTGTTGAAATTTGTCAGGTAAAAAGTCAGCCGCCTGATCGGAAAATACGCTCTCGATCAGGCGGCTGACTTTTACCACAAAACCGCCTTTCAATCCATTTTGTAGCGAATCGTGGAAATGTAGCTGATCTTACCGTCTTTGAAATGTACCTGAACTTCGTCCATCAGGCCAGCGCCGGGATTATACGTGAAATACCACTGTGGCGATTGGCGCATGGCTGGATCATAGGCCGCAGCGAGATTTTTTGTCAGGAGTGAGATGCGCTCAAATTTATTGGCATACGCACGCACCGCTCTGATTTTGACAAGTTTGGTATACAGCGAACCCGTGGCGTCTCCGAGCCGGATAGAAGAGGCCGCTTGTAAGTTCGCAGGCCACTGCGAGAGCTGTCTGCCACTGTTCAGATAAATGCTTTTAACCTGATCGGCTTCGATGGTGATCTGAACACCGGAGTCGGTTCCCTGGTTCTGATCCAGCAAAATGTATTGGTAGAGAGGAAGGCGTTCACGCAACTGCGCAAGGTCCGACGTGTTATTGCTGACGACGTTTAAAAAGGTAATGCCCGTGGTTTGCCGGAGGGTTTGAAGCCCGGCATACGCTTTTTCAGCCTCATCGTTGATCGTCAGACCGAGGTAACTTCCACTCGCAATGCTGTCACGGCTCAGGATGACGGCTGGTGGTGGGCACACGGTGACGGGCTCGGGTTCGACCGAAGGGTCTGTTAGGCAACCGGTGAGAAATAGGAAGATAAACAGGGTCGAGAGTAGGGTATTTTTCATTGGATCGGGGAAAATTGAGGTCATATCAGATAGACGGACTCCCGGTTTTGTCGTTTGGTTGGAAGGGTCACAGACTAATTTTTCGCCCTGAATTGGAACGCGAACCGGATTGATCTTGTGTTGTGGTGGAATGAATCAACAAACCATACCATGAGCAACACAACAGAACAAACAGCATTAACTTTCAGACTGGGGGGCGATCTGGAAATCAACCGGTTGGGCTACGGCGGCATGCAACTGACCGGTTTTGGGGTGTGGGGCGATGCGCAGAACCGCGAAACGGCGAAGGCGGTTTTGCAGAAAGCGGTGGAGTCGGGCGTGAATTTTATCGATACGGCGGATTCCTACGGCCCGCATACCAATGAAAAACTGATTGCCGATGCCCTGCATCCGTATCAACAAGGACTGATCATTGCTACCAAAGGCGGTTTTGACCGAACCGGCCCCAATCAGTGGGTGACCAACGGCGACCCGGATCACATCCGGCAGGCGATTGACGGCAGCCTGCAGCGGCTGAAACTGGAGCGCATCGACCTCTGGCAACTTCACCGGTTTGACCCCGACATCCCGGTTGAAGAAACCCTCGGCCCGGTCGTGGAAGCCGTTCAGGCGGGGAAAATTCGCCATGTCGGTTTGTCCGAGGTGGGCATCAAGGAGATTGAGCGCGCCGAGAAAGTGTTGCCGATCGTATCGGTCCAGAACCTGTATAACCTCGGCAACCGGAAGTGGGAAGCGGTTCTGGATTACACCATTCAACGCGGCATGGCGTTCATTCCCTGGTATCCACTGGCGTCCGGGCCAAAGAAACTGGCCGCCAAAATTCGGGAAATCGCGGAAAAACACGAGGCCACAACGGCGCAAATCGCCCTGGCGTGGTTACTGAAACGGTCGTCCAACATCCTGCTGATTCCCGGAACCAGCTCACTCGATCACCTGAACGAGAATCTGGCCGCCGACCGGATTGTGTTGTCGGACGAGGATTTTGCCGCTTTGTCGGCGTGAATCGCAGCCCGTCCGGTTGTTGGGCTAGGCGAACGACTTTGCTCACAAACCGGGATTTTGGCAATCAGGGTCATTGGTCGAAGTGATGAAAGTCATGCGGCATCCAGGCTAATTACCGTACTTTTGCATAAAATCCAGGAGCTATGAAAATTGCCTTTTTCAGTACAGCCGCTTACGAACGGGACTGGTTTATCCGGTACCAGGCGCACCATACCATCACGTTTATCGACGAGATTCTGACCGAACAAACCAGTCACCTGGCCAGCGGTTACGAAGCGGTTTGCGCGTTTGTGGAAGATGATTTGAGCAAACCGGTTTTAGAATCGCTCCGATCGCTGGGCATTCAGTTGGTGGCCATGCGTTGCGTGGGGCTGGACAATGTCGATCTGGAAGCCGCTGACGAACTGGGCATAACGGTTTTACACGTGCCGGGCTATTCGCCCTATTCCGTTGCCGAACATGCCGTTGCGCTGCTGATGGGGCTGGTTCGGCACATTCCGCAGGCACACGAGCGGGTTTTGCAGGGCAATTTTTCGATCAATGGGTTCACGGGACAGGATTTACACGGAAAAACCGTTGGCGTAATCGGCACGGGGCACATTGGTCAGGCTTTTTGCCAGATCATGCTGGGATTTGGCTGTCGGGTGCTCGCGTTCGATATCAAACCGAATCAGCCGCTGCTCAACGCGGGCGTCCGCTACGTTGCCCTGCCAACGCTCCTGGCCGAATCCGATGTGATCTCGCTGCATTGCCCGCTGAACGCCCAAACCCGGCAGCTTCTGAACGCACCGGCTCTGTCGCAACTGAAACCGACGGCCATTGTGGTCAACTCCAGCCGGGGTGGGCTGGTCGATACCGCAGCGGTTCTGGATGCGCTGGATGCCAATGCGTTGGCCGGATATGCGGCTGATGTGTATGTGAATGAGAAGAAGTGGTTTCACCGGGATTTTTCCGGCCAGCCCATCACCGACGACCTGCTAAACCGCTTGCGGACGCACCCACGGGTGTTGCTGACGGCCCACCAGGGATTTCTCACCGAGGAAGCCCTACAGCAGATTGCCCACCGGCTGATCCTTCAGATTTCGTTCTACCAGAACAGTCGGCAGGAAGGCATCAGCAAAATATCGATGTGACCGGTTTCTGAAAACCGCGCACACCGATTCGTTTTTCTTTCGGCCAAAATTTGAGTTGACAACTCTCTCGTGTAGCTTTACACCATCGTTTTCGGACGAGCGTGTTTCACTTAGCCATCACATCCATTACGAAATTGCTTCGCCACCTGCCCAATGCCATGACCTGCGGCAACCTGCTGTGCGGTTGCATCGGTTTGGTAATGACCCTGCGCGGCCATTCCGACACGGCGGCCTGGCTTATTCTACTGGCTGGTGTGCTCGATTTTGGCGACGGTTTTGTGGCCCGGCTGGTTCATGCGTCGGGGCCGTTTGGGAAAGAACTGGATTCGCTGGCCGACGTCGTTACGTTCGGCGTTTTGCCGGCGACGATGGTTTACCAGGCCCTGTGGTCGCTGGGATTCGGAAACTGGTCGTATCTGGCCTTCACCATTGCGGTTTTAGCCGCCTTGCGACTCGCCAATTTCAACATCGACACCCGCCAGTCCGACCAGTTTATTGGTTTGCCGGTTCCGGCCAACACCATCTTCATTGCGGCATTTCCGCTCATGGCTCACTACCAGCCGCAATTTGCTTTTCTGTGGCAAAACCCCATCACGCTGTTTCTCCTGATTGTTTTCTCGTTCATGATGGTGGCCGAATTGCCCTTGCTGGCGTTCAAATTCAAATCCTTCGGCTGGCGTGAAAACCGCATAAAATTCAGTTTTCTGATCGGATCAGCGTTTCTGTTGTTATTTTTGCACTTCGCAGCCGTACCGCTGGTGATCGCTTTATACATTTTGATCTCATACTTTGCTAAAAACAAGCCGTGACGGATTGAATTTTAACCCCTAAATTCCGCACTGCTGATCTGCTTCAAACATGAAATACGTTGCTGAAATTGACATAATGCCCCAGAAGGAAATTCTGGATCCACAGGGCAAAGCCGTAAAACTGGGACTGCACAACCTCCACATCGATTCGGTGGGAGATGTCCGGATTGGCAAACACATCCGCCTGGAAGTCGAAGCGGAGTCGGAGGAAAAAGCGAAAGAAACGGTCGATACGGCCTGTCGCCAGCTGCTCGCCAATCTGATTATGGAAGAATACACGTTTTCGATTCAGGGCGTGTAGTCAGCCTCCCATTTCCTTTCTATGACCTATTCCACCATCACCGGTCTGGGATTTTACGTTCCCGAAAACGTCGTCACGAACCAGGATCTGACGCAATACATGGATACGTCGGACGCGTGGATTCGGGAACGCACCGGGATTGAGCAACGGCGGTATTTTACCTACGGAAAAGACACCAACGCCAGCATGGCTGCGGCTGCTTCCCGCATGGCCATCGACCGGGCGGGTTTGCAAACGACTGACATTGAATTGATTGTCTTTGCGACAATCACGCCCGATTATTTCTTCCCCGGCTCAGGTTTCCTGATGCAGCGTGAATTGGGGCTGGAGGGCATCGGCGTCATCGACATCCGCAACCAGTGTTCGGGCTTTGTGTATGCCCTGTCCATTGCCGATCAGTTCATCAAAACCGGCATGTACAAAAAGGTGCTGGTGGTGGGTTCCGAAATTCAATCGACCTGGATCAACAAAAGCAACCAGGGCCGGGGTGTGGCCGTCATTTTTGGGGATGGCGCCGGAGCCGCCGTTTTGCAGGCCACCGACGATCCGGAACACCGCGTTCTGTCGACCCACCTGCACGCGGATGGACGTTATGCCGAAGACCTCTACGTTCGGGATCCGGGCAGCAGCCGACCTTCGCGCGCGGCCACCAAAGAGATGGTCGACGAAGGCGGTTTTGATGTCGTCATGAACGGCAACGCGGTTTTCAAACACGCCACGGTGCGGTTTGCGGAAGTGATCAATGAAGCGCTAAAAGCGAACGGTTATGGCCCCGAAGACATTGCGCTGCTGGTGCCCCACCAGGCCAATATCCGCATTTCGGACTACGTTCGCCAGCAACTGAAGCTGCCCGCCGAGAAAGTTTACAACAACATTCAGCGGTATGGCAACACCACAGCCGCATCTATCCCCATTGCTCTGACCGAAGCCTGGGAACAGGGCCGCATTCAACCCGGCGACGTGGTTTGTCTGGCGGCTTTCGGCAGCGGTTTCACCTGGGCCTCCGCGCTGATAAAGTGGTGAGAGAGAATTATATGAGTTAAGAGTTAAGAATCAAGAGTTAAAAGTGAACTCTTAATTCTTAACTCATAACTCCTAGTACTGCCCGGTGGCCAGCATTACCAGCGTACAGGCTTCGATGGGTTCGATGCCCTGCTGTTGCAGGTCTTTCTCAAAAGCCGGGTTCTCCGTTCCCGGATTAAAAATCACCCGCCGGGGTTTCAACTCTTTGATGTATTCGTAGAAGCCCGTCTGGTTTTTGGGCGAAACGTAGAGGGTAACGGTATCAATATCTTTCAATTCCGGTTGCCCGGTCTGAATGGGATTACCCCGAACCGTTCCCGACCGCAGACCGAGTAATTCGACGGCGTGGCCATGCTGCACCAGGCGATTGGCGGCCTTGTTGGCATAGCGCTCCGGGTTTTCGGAAGCCCCAATGACTAATGTTTTGCTTTTCATTACTACATTTTTTATTCGACTCTTCCCAGAAAACTATCGGGACAGCAGTTTAGTTTCTATTTCAAATCCTAATCCGGCCCTACTGCGTATATACCATTCCGGCCACTTCATCTCTATTGTTACTTTTCTGATCGACTTGCTATGCCAAAAATTGTGCCTATATTTGTTTAACAAAAATTGAAAAATGTTAAACAAAATAAAATTTGTGGGAACGATTAAGTTTTACTAAATTGTTCTCAACTTGTCTATTTCAATGAATTATTGACACTTTTAACCATATTTCATTCCCGGCTTCCCCGTTTATTTTGTTAATTGTTCATTCAACAAACATACCCGATGACTAACCGAATTAGCCTAAACATGCCCGAGAAAAGGACCAGCAATTACTGGAATGAGAAATGGGTGGCGATCAACTTTGAGGGAGTTGAAAACCCGCCCCGCTATGAAGTTTCGAATTACGGCCGACTGAAGAGTTTTCAAAACGATCCGAAGGATGGCACGCTCATCAATGGATCGATCATTCAGGGTTATCGTTCACTCAACATCCGTACCGGCGGCAAAACGATCAACCGGTATTTTCACAAGTTGATCGCCGAACTGTTTCTGAACCGCGAAAGCCCGGAGCAGAAGTACGTCATTCACCTCGACCACGACAAGAAAAACAATCATTTTCAGAACCTGAAGTGGGTAACGAAAGAGGAAATGATTGAACACAACCGCACCAGCCCGAACATCCTGAACCGCGAAATTCCGCGCCGGACCCGGAATTATAAACTGACCGAGTCGAAGGTGAAGATGATCAAAAAGTTATTGAAGAATGAGAAGAACCGCCTGAAAATGATCGCCAAGCAGTTTGGCATCACACACACCCAACTGAACCGGATCCGTTCGGGTGAGAACTGGAAGCACGTTACGATTGACGATGACGTTCCGAGTGAGAAAAACTAAAGGCGGTTTTTCGCTTTGCCTTCAGCGTTGTTAATTGAGCCCGATGCTTTCGCCTTTCAGTCCACTGCCCGTACCGATGGGCGGAATGTGTGGTAAACTGATGAAAAAGGTGGTTCCTTCTCCGGTTGCGGTTTCAAACCAGATGCTGCCACCGGCGTGTTCGATCCCGCGTTTGGCAATGGCCAGCCCCAGGCCGGAGCCGCCCTCTTTTGTGCTGAAGTTGGGTAGGAAAATTTTACTGCGAATGGCTTCGGGAACCCCTGCCCCGTTGTCACTGATTTCAATATTGATGTGATCGTCGGTAACCGTTAGCCGTAGTTTAATAACCGGCTTCCGGTCGGCCGAAACGGATTGTACACTGTTGATAATCAGATTGGTAAGAATGCGGCCAATCAATTGCCGATCGCCCATAACCATCACCGGATACGGGGAAATGTCCCGGATCAACGTGATTTTGCCATCGTCGGCATACAGGTCGGCGGCTTTATTGATCACTGAGGTGATTTCAAACAACTCATTTTTGGGTAAAGGCATTTTGGCAAAGTCGGAGAACGACGTAGCGATGTCACTCAGGTTGTCGATCTGGTCGAGCAGCGTCTCCAGCGTTCGTTGCAACACCCGCCGGGCCGTCGGACTGTCGGATTGCAGCGTGCGTTGCAGGTGCTGCAGCGTCAGCTTCATCGGCGTCAGCGGATTCTTGATTTCGTGGGCAACCTGCTTGGCCATTTCCCGCCAGGCCGACTGTTTCTCACTTTGTGATAGGGCCTGCTTTTTCTCTTCCAATTTCACCAGCATCCGGTTGTATTCGCCAATCAGCAACCCGATTTCATCGTCCGATTTCCAGTCCAGCGGCTCGTTAAACCGGTCGAGGTTGGTTTTGCGGATTTTCTGCGTGATGATTTTGAGCGGTTTGGTCAAAACGTTGGAAGCCCAGTAAGAAACGAGCAGGAAGACCATGAACAGACCCGTAAACACGCTCAGCGCCGTAGAAACGACGTCGATCATTTGGTGTTCGAGTTCGGGTTCGGAATTGAAATGCGATACGCCCAACATGCCCAGCAACTCTCCATCGTAGGATTTGATGCTGGCATACGCCGTGCGGTATTGCTTCGTTCCCAGCGACTCGGTCAGCAAAACCTGGTTTTCTTTCCCTTCAGCCAGGTGAATATACGCTTCCGGATTGATCCGTTTCGATAAATGACCACTTTCGTAGACCAGCGGCTGGGTCGAGCAGAAGAGGGTTCCGCTTTTGTCGAAAATACTGATGTCGATATCGTCATCCTGCGTGATTTTCTTCAGTTCCTCCTCGAGATACGCCTTGCTGGTGGTTCCCTGCAAAAAGCTGGTCCAGTCGCCCCGGAAATTGGAGCTGATGTTCTTGGCATTGGTCAGGTACGTGGTTTGTTGATACGCATCATAATTGGAACTAATTACGCCAAACGTAATGGCGACAACGAGCACCAGCGGCAAAAAGAAGGCTGCGTTGAGGTAGAGTTGCGTTTTAGTCGAGTAATTGATGTAAAACCGGGAGAAGCCAAACCGGATGGAATAGATCAGGATCAGAATCAGGATATACAGAATCAGAACCAGGTAGAGAAAGGAGAAATTGGAAAAGAGGTTGCGAATCGGGTAGTTTCGGGATGAGATGACGACAATCCGGCCGCTTTCATCCCGCAAACCAACGTGTTTGTAGTTTTCGTGTGATACGCCCTGGTCGAACAAAACACGGTCACCCAGCAGGGATGCCGGTAACTTCCGGTCGTAGTTGTATTCCCCGGAATTGTACAGCATTCGCTTTCCGGGGCTGTAAATGGCATAATTGTAAATTTGTGTTTCGGGGGCCTGCATGAATTTTTTGTCAGTCAGCAGGTTGGGATCCAGTCGCCCGGACTGATTTCGGGTTAATTTCAGATCGAGCACGACATGCCCCACCCGGTTTTCACCCAGTTTGAAGTCGAAAAACTGGACGTATTGCTTGATAAAGTTATTGCCGGCATCGTTGATGAAATAAATACCGGGGTATTGGGTTCGGTATTGATCCCGCCGGAAACGCTCGGCATAATTCCGATAATGGGTTTCTGCCTGCGGATTACCCGGGAATGGATTGCCTGAGTTGAAAATCAGAACATCGATCGAATACCGTTCAAAATACCTATCCAGGTGAACATTCTTGACCCGCTGCTGGATGCGTTCGCGCAGCAGCAGGGTGTCACTGGCCATGACCCGCCGAATTTCGGCGTCCTGCGTGATGGCAGTTCGTGACTTGTTGAGCAGAAATTCGCCAAATGCATCGTTTTCGACCAGCAACTGTTCGCCAAATTTCCGTTTGTTGACGAGATCTTTTTTCAGGCCCTGATTGTAAACGACATAGGTTGCTACGGTCGCGCAGACAAAAGCCGTAAAAAACAGGTAGAGGGTGGTTTTATACCGGAATGAATACAGCGCGCGCGGAAAACGACTCACATACAGCACCATAAAATACACCCCCTGGATCGCTAAAATCCAGGGCATTGGCATGGAGTCCTGCCAGAAAAGCAAGACCGACAGAAGGGTGCCTACCAGGAACCAGAGCAGGCCCCGCCACAGGGTTAAATTCAGGCGGATGAACAGACTGGAAAAAACATACTGAAGCAGAAAAAAAACCGTCGATATGCCGATAAAAACCAGCAGGCAGGCCATTTTTAAGCTGGAAAAGGAAAGACTGAGCGTAATATCGAGCGTAAAACCGGACTTCTCGTAGATCGTATTCAGTTCGTGGAAACATCCGTAAAATACGCTATAACTGAGAACAACCGTGATCGTCGAAACGAGGGCTTTTAACCCATCCGACTGGCGCAGAAGCCAGTAGTAGGAGCGGGTGCGGTAAAAGGTGCTGGCCAGATACAGGGCCAGAATGACCATCACGATGCAGTTCAGCAATTGATCGCCCAGAGAAGGTGCCACCACCGACGAACCGAAATAGCCGGGATTGAACAGATCGGTTTCAAAGAACAAAAAAGGAACGCCGAAATACAGCATCACCGCCCGAAGAACGATCAGATACAGGGCCAGAATGACAAAACCCGCCCCATAATGCCGGCTTCGACGTAAATTCAGGGTTCGGCGAACGAGGTAAATGCCCATGAAAAAGACCGACAACAGGGCCAGAATGACCGTGTTGACGGGTGAAGTCTGGTTTTGATAGCCCTCCATTTGCGGAGGAATGACCGAAAACAGAAACACCGGCGTCTGGTCATACATGCTTTCGTAAATGCTGCTTTTTTCCACCGAGATTTCCTGCGGTGTCAGCGAAAACAGATCCGGGTTGTATCCCGAGCGCAGGTAACCATTTTCAGTCTGGTAATGCCGGTAGACATTGACAAGCGAAAACACCTCCAGCGAATCCGTACCCTGCTTGACAAACTGCCGACTGACCAGGTATTTGCCCTGCGGAAATGACATCAGCCGGGGGTATAGAATGCTCTTTAGTTGTTGATAATCAGGGATAAAACGGTAGTCGGACCAGTAGAGGAGCTGCCTGTTGCGGAAGACGTAATACGGATATTTTGTTTCCCGGCTCAGGCCGGCAAAGGTGGGTGGCGCTTTCTCCCGAAGCAATTCGCTGACGGCCTGGAGCTCTTCCGAACTGGTGTTCAGTTCATTTTTGATCCGTTCCTGAGTCGTCTGCAAATACTGTTCATGGGCCGCACTGATTGCGCCCCTTTCCAGCACGGAATAGAAGAAAACTGACAGCCCGAGTGCCAGAATCGATAGAATCAGGAAGATATGCTTGTTGAGTATACTCACAACAAAAATGGATGAAAAGGCTTTCCCTGCCTGATATAACCCCAAAATCATGCCAAAATTTCTGGCATACTCCCCGCATCAATTACTGGGGTTCGGCTACCGTCGGCTCCGGTTTCTGAATGGTGAAACCGCGTTCGTCTTCCGTATTCTCATACCCGACTTCTACCCCCAACACGTAAAGCAGGTGTTTTTTGTCGATAATTACCCGAATGGTATCAATGTCGAATACCTCATCCGCCTGGCCGGGCTGGTCGAAACCCAGGACCCACGATGAACCACAGCCTCCGCCCCGAATGCCAACCCGCAACCCATAGGTATCCGGGATTTTGTTGGCCCGGAACGTCTCCTGAATCTGATCAATGGCTTGTGGTGTCAAACGAACCGGATTTTTGATGCTTTCAATAAACATACTAAGTAAAAATTCCGTTTGCTGACTGAAATTTACAAACTTTACCCCACAATATAGCCACCCATTGCCAGTTTTCAGTGTGTGGCTTTCGCCACCGGCCTGGCAACGCTGCCTGCGGGACCGGCGCTGGTGGTGGATAATGGAAAGTCGATCAAAGACGCTTGAAAATTACGTATGGATTTTGTCCCTGATTTAGTAAAATTGCTGGTTCCGGCCGGTCTGGTTTTATACGGAATGTATGTAACCGTCAAACTGATGCTTGAGCGCGAAGCCGAAAAGCAGCGCGTCGATCTGAAAAACCGGTATACCAGCGAGGTAACCCCGTTGCGGCTCCAGGCCTACGAACGGATGGCCCTGTTTCTGGAACGCATCACCCCCGCCAACCTGCTGTTGCGGCTGAGCGCTGAGGCCCCGGTGGCGCTGGATCTGCAACAACTGCTGCTGCGCGAAATCCGGGAAGAATACAATCACAACGTCTCCCAGCAGATTTATATGAGTCAGGCCGTTTGGGAAGAGGTGCAGAACGCCATGAATGAGGTGATTATGCTCATCAACGAAGCCGCCGGGCAAGTTTCGCCCGAATCGCCCGCCCTGGAGTTGTCGAAGAAGATTTTTGACATCGTGATTCAGAAGAATAGCCAGCCCACGGTGGCCGGTCTCAAAGCCGTCAAGAACGAGGTGCAGGCGGTTTTTCTGTAACGTATCTGCGCACTAAACGGGGCCGCCCGGCGGTTCGTGGGTATTGAGAATTTCGGAGGATAAAACCAGTGCTTCGGTCAGGCGATTTTGATCTATTCCGGTTTCAACTCCTTCTTTTTCAAGTAAATAGACGATGTGCTCCGTCGGCAGATTACCGGTCAGGTCATCCGACGCCATCGGGCAGCCGCCCAGGCCGTGCAAGGCCCCGTCGATGCGCCGAACTCCCGCCCGCAGAGCGGCCTTCACTTTTTCGGTGACCTGCTCCGGGCGGGCGTGCAGGTGGGCGCCGAACTCGATGGCCGGAAACGTGGCCAGCAAATACCGGAACAGGGTCTCAATGCTTTCGGGTGTCGACGAACCGACGGTATCGGACGGTGCGATGATTTCGATGCCGGTCTGGATCAGCCGTTCAGTAAATTGTCCAATCAGCTCGGGGTTGTACGGGTCACCATACGGATTGCCAAAACCCATCGACAGATAAACGACCAACTGCTTTTGGTGGGCAGCGCATAGGTGCTGAATGGCTTCTACCTCCGCAAACGCCTGTTCGATGGTTTTGTTGGTGTTGCGGAGTTGAAACGTTTCGGAGACCGACAGCGGAAAACCGAGGTACTGAATGTCGGGAAACGAAACCGCTTGCTCCGCCCCGCGTACGTTGGCGATGATGGCGAGTAACTTCGTTTTGGTTCCGCTCAGGTCCAGACCGGCCAGCACCTCCGCCGTGTCGCGCATCTGCGGAATGGCTTTGGGGGACACAAAACTGCCAAAATCAAGCGTGTCGAATCCCACCCGCAGCAGCGCGTTCAGATACCGTATTTTGTCGGCTGTCGGAATAAAACCGGGAAGGCCCTGCATGGCATCGCGGGGGCATTCGATCAATTTAAACGAATTCATGGGTGCAAGATGGGGCAACTTATTGAAAGTTGTCTCGTTTCAAAAGAATTTGCCGGGCTTATTCCTGATTTACAAAGGCCAGAATGGCGTCTTTGTGTTTTGTATAATACCGCTTGGCACATTCCTGCATGCCTTCCAGAACGTCTTTTTTTACTTCATCCAGGCCAATTATTTTGTTAAAAATTGGTTTTAAATCGGCAATGTCCGGATCATCGAAGGTGGGAGCCAGTCGTTTGTACCTTTTTTTTGTAAGTACCTGACTGACATAGTATTCCGAAACTTGTACATTGGATTCCGTCAGCAGATCGGGCAGGTACTTTACCCATTGAATTTCACCCCAATCGCCGGTTTTGATATCGTTTTTTGGAACAAAATTCTTGTTGGATGTACCACAACTGATCGACAGAACCCGCAGCTCGCTTAATTCCAATCCCAGACCCTTTCTTAATCCGTCCGGGTAACAGTAATCGGGCGTTTCTCCATCGTCGGGGCCGAATTCATTATCATTGATGGCAAAAGCCACAGCCGCCATCGCCGGATGATTCAGCGCCACCCCGCCGTCAATGTATTGTTTTTCATAAATAGGGAAGTAAGTCGGTCCGGCCGAAGTCCGCAAAGCCAGATCAACCAAAGTGTCTTTTTCATAGCGCTTCAAAAACGAATTGAAGACAATGGCCCGGAAATTAGTAGGTTTCATGTCGTCACCAACCTTGACCGTCGGATTCAGATCAAAGCTGGGAACCATCAAAATCTTCCGTAATTCGCCCTCTCCTAAGCTGGGATTGTGTTTTTCATGGACTTGCTTCAGGGTTGTATCTGCAAACAGATTCTTTAAAATCTTTTTCAGATTATCATTGGAATAATCGGAACCGAGTTTTTTGCCGAAACCGTCCCTCACGTCATCGAACCAGCTATCATCAAAAATTTCCTCCGCTTTGTTAAGGTACAAATCAACCAATTGGCCGGTCTCAAGACCAAAGAAAAGTCCAATGCTGATAATACCGCCGGTTGACGTCCCAATAAATAAATCAAATAAGTCCAGCGGTTTTTTGCCGGTATCCTGCTGGATGCATTGCAGAATCGTAGCCGGAATAAGACCCCGGGTCCCGCCCCCGTCGATGGAAAGAATGCGCAGTGGTTTATTCATGATTCACAGAGTGTTAAGGGTAGTTTTAAACGAGTGGACAAGGTAAAAAATCGGGAATTGACTTTCACTGCGTAGTTTTACGGCTTTTAGGGAGAAAAATACCTTTTCTGATTGGGAGAAGGTATTGGAAGCCGTTTTAAAAGAACCGCTTGGCCATCTCTGGTGTTATTTTAACGTACCCACGGACTTTCGTCCGTGACATTCCTTACACCGTGGGTACATTTTCAAAGATAAGTAGATGCTATACCCCGATTCATTTGAACAAAAATTAGGTTTCGATAAAATCCGCGACTTGCTGCGGCAGGCTTGTATCAGCCCGCTGGGGCAGTCGTATGTTGATAAAATCCGGTTTTCCGACAATTTCCAACTGATCGATAAAATGCTCCGGCAGGTGGCCGAGTTCAAGACCATCGTGCAGTATGAACCGGAATTTCCGTCGTCCAACTATCTCGACATTCGCCCGCAGCTCGCCAAAGTCCGGATTGAGGGCATGATGCTCACCGAAGAGGAGTTCTTCGACCTGAAACTGACACTTCGGACCATCCAGTTGTGCCTGCGGTTTCTGGCCGGAAAAGAAAAAGAAGTTTACCCGTATCTGAACGAACTCGCTGACGCCATTACGGTGGACAAAAAGCTGACCGAAGCCATCGAGCGCGTCATCGACGACCGGGGCCACGTCCGCGACAATGCCTCGCCCGAACTCGCTACCATTCGCCGGCGGATCATCAGCGAACAGGCTGGCTTGCGCAAAAAACTGGATGGAATTATGCGAAACGCCCGCCAGCAGGGCTGGATGCCGGATGATATTTCGCTCACGATCCGCAATGGTCGCGTCGTGATTCCGATTTCGGCAGAACACAAACGGCGGTTGAAGGGCTTTATCCACGACGAGTCGGCCACGGGGCAGACGGTTTTTATCGAACCGGCGGAGGTCTTCGATGCCAACAACGAAATCCGCGAAATGGAGTACGAAGAACGGCGCGAAGTGGCCCGCATCCTGCGCGAGCTGACTGCCCTGCTTCGTCCCTACCTGCCTGAATTACAACGCGCAACCACCTTTCTGGGGTTGATCGACTTCATCCGGGCGAAAGCCAAATTTGCCCTGCAAATCGACGCCGGGATGCCAAAACTGGTCAACCAGCCGCTGGTCGACTGGCTCCAGGCGCGGCACCCGCTGCTGCATCTGTCGTTTCAGAAACAGGGTAAAAAAGTGGTTCCGTTGAACCTGCTGCTCGATTCGGGCCAGCGGATTCTGATTATTTCGGGACCCAACGCGGGCGGGAAGTCGGTGGCACTCAAAACGATTGGCTTGCTGCAATACATGATCCAGAGCGGTTTGCTGATTCCGGTGATCGAGGGCTCCACGGCGGGTGTTTTCCAGAATCTGTTCATCGATATTGGCGACGAGCAATCGCTTGAAAACGACCTCAGTACCTACAGCTCGCACCTGACCAGCATGAAGGCGTTCGTGACCTTTGCAAACCGCAAAACGCTGTTTCTGATCGATGAGTTTGGTACCGGAACCGAACCCGGGCTGGGTGGGGCCATTGCCGAAGCCATTCTGGAAGAACTCACCAAATCGGGTGCTTACGGCGTTGTGAACACGCACTACACCAACCTGAAACTCTTTGCCGACAAAACCACGGGACTGGTCAATGGCGCGATGCGGTTTGACGGCGAACACCTCGAACCGCTGTATGAACTCGAAATTGGCCGACCCGGCAGTTCGTTTGCGTTCGAAATTGCCTCGAAAATCGGCCTGCCCAAACCGCTGATCGACCGGGCCAAAGAAAAGCTGGGCTCGCAGCAGGTGAACCTCGAAAAACTGCTGAAAGAGCTGGACATCGAGAAGCGGGTGTTTGCCGAAAAAAACATGGAAGTCGGGATCAATCAGCGCAAACTGGCCCAGCAACTGGCCGAAACCAACGCCCTCAAAACCCGGCTCGACAACGACCAGAAACGGCTCCTGAACGAAGCCAAGCAAAAAGCCAAAGCGCTGGTGGCGGAGGCCAATCAGCGGATTGAAAATACCATCCGCGAAATCAAGGAAAACAAGGCCGAGCGGGATATGACGCGGCTGGTTCGGCAGGAACTGGAGCAGTTCGACAAAAAAGAACTGAAGCCGGAAACGCTGGTGGAGGAAGTCCGTAAAAAACCGGAAAAGGTCGAACCGGAGGAGTTTTTGCCCGAATCGGGGGCCATCGCCGTGGGCAGTTTCGTGCAGATCAAAGGGCAATCGACGATTGGCGAGGTGCTGGCGTTGCGCGGAAAAGACGTCGAAATCCGGATTGGCGACCTGAAATCAACGATCAAACTCAACCGGCTGGAGAAAGTCAGCCGGAAAGTCTATCGCGAAGCCGTTGGGGAAACCGCCCGGCCCAAAATGCAGGGAATCGACCTGAACGAGAAGATGATGAACTTCAGCTTCAACCTCGACATTCGGGGGCAGCGGGGCGAGGAAGCGATGGTGGAACTGGATAATTTTATCAACAACGGCCTGATGCTGGGTTACGCCGAACTCCGGATCGTACACGGCAAAGGCGATGGTATTCTGCGAACGCTGGTGCGCAATCACCTGCGAACCTTTCCGCAGGTCGTTTCCATGCAGGACGAACACGCCGACCGGGGCGGGGCCGGGGTGACGGTGGTGAAGATGAAATGATAAAGATTCAGATACCTTCGTAGATCTCTGCCAGCGTCATTGTAACCCCCAGTTTCTCCAACGCGATTTTGGCGTTCAGACCGTCATAAATCGTGTATTTCCAGAAATCGGCGGAGCGTTCATAGAGTTCAACGCCGTAGTGCTTTTGAGACACGAGCAAATAGTATTGTAAAGACGGAATTTTAAAGTATTCAAGTCGTTTATCCTGGATGTCGAACCGTTGTGAAGACTCGGAAAATACTTCGATCAACAAGCTGGGCGATTGCACAACCGTCTCTGAATCATCGGCCAGATCGGCGGGCTCGCAGGTGTAGATCACGTCCGGATAAACGTATCTTTCGCCGGTCTTTAGTTTTTGCTTGATGCTTTCTGTAAAGATGGAACAGCCGCTTTTCCGGGCGAAGGGGTACAAAATCCGGGCAAACGATTGAACGATTGCGTTATGCCTTTTGGTCGTTCCGGCCATCGCAAAGACTTCGCCATCAAAGAATTCATACCGAATTCCTTCTTCTCTTTCCAGTGCTTCGTACTCCTCGAAGGTGTATACTTTCTTCTCTGTACCTGTGACCATCGAAAATTCGTAATTTCTTGCTTCCATAAAAATAGTGAATACTTGGTAAACAGTCTCATAGTAGGACGGTTTAGTACCCGACAAGTAACTCAATAGAATGAAAAAAGGATGGCTTATTGCACTGGGACTGCTACTGATCGGCTTCATCGGCGCTTATATCTGGTACCAGCGTCAGCAGAAACGGGCGGCTGATGAACCCCACGGAACCGTGTTAGTCCCCCGGCTGGAACTGGCCTCTTTTCTGATTACCGACATCGACGATGACCAGCTTATGATGAGCATGAAGGTCCTGATCGACAATCCGTTGCCGGTCGGTTTTAAGGCAAAACGCGTCGATTACGAAGTCTATATCGACACGGCGCTGGTCATGAAAGACAGCTACCGCAAAACCGTCGAACTGGAAGCTGGCGATAGCACCCTGGTTACGCTTCCGGTCAAACTGCTCTACAAGCGGTTTATGAACATTCTCGAGCAATTGGACCAGCAAAACGTCGATAGTACGGTTTACACGATTCGATCAACCTTCGATCTGGACGTGCCGGTTTTGGGACAGCGGTCGTTTTCAGTCAAAACCGAAAAGAAGCTGCCGACGCTTTACCTTCCCACCATTAAAGTAACGGCTATTGATTTTGGTAAAATTAGCTTTAAACAGACGGATCTGGCTGCGAAAGTGGAGATTGGAAACCGGAACAAATTCCCTCTGAATTTTAAAGATACCCACTATATTGTCAGCATCGACGGCGATGTCGTTGCGGAAGGAAGCCAGCCGGAACCCATCCTCATCAAAGCGCAGGCCGTTACGCCCGTGGTTTTTCCGGTGACGCTCAAACCCGGAAAATTCGACAACGTCGCTCTGAAGGCGTTGTTTGACAAGAAGAATACGAATTATCTAATTGAATTCCGGAGTAAGCTGATCAGCCCGGATGGCAACAGCGCCCTGGACGACAGCCGGATCGTAAACCGCATCAAAGGCACCCTGGCAGACCTCAAAGAACTGAAAAAGTGACGGGCGGAGTTTCCGCCGTGTTGGAAAAAAGCGTTTCTTTACTCGTTATTTCATCGCTGCGCTGCGCTTCGTATTCCTAACGATTGTATGAATTTCAAACGCTTTCTTCCTCACTTAGTCGCCGTCATTGGGTTTGCGGTTCTGGCCGTCCTGTATTGCTCGCCCGTTTTAAAGGGCAAACGATTGAATCAACACGATATCATTCAGTCCGTTGCGGCCGGTCGCGAAGTGGTCGAGTACCACAAACAAACCGGCGAATGGGCGTGGTGGACCAACAGCATGTTCGGTGGAATGCCCGCTTATATGATTTCCGGCGATTATCCCACCAGCCTGACCCACAAACTCGGTCAATACATCAATTTACTGCTTCCCGACCCGGCCAACTACATCTGGCTGATGATGGTGGGCGGTTTTGTGCTCATGCTGGCGTTGGGCGTCAACGTCTGGTTGTCGGCCCTGGGAGCCATTGCGTATAGTTTTGCGTCCTACACCTTGTTGAGTCTGGAAGCGGGTCACGTTTCAAAAATCCTGGCCCTGGCCTACGCGCCGGGGATACTGGGGGGCGTCATTCTGGCTTTGCGGGGTCGATACCTCACCGGGGCCGCGCTGGCGGCTTTGTTTCTGGGCCTCGAACTCTACGCCAACCACGTGCAGATCACGTATTATCTGGCCTTTGGCATCATCATCTATGTCCTGATCGAGAGCGTGGTCGCCATCCGGGAAGGGCGAATCCGCCAACTCCTGCTGGCGTTGTCGGCACTGGGTGTTGCGGCTGTTCTCGCCGTTGGGACGCACACCACCCGGCTCTGGAATGCCGCTGATTACGTGACCGTTACGACGCGTGGGAAATCCGAACTGACCATAACACCCAAAGCAGAACCCGGTGCGCCGGCGGCTGCAGCCACGACGCCCGAAGACGGTTTGGGGAAAGACTACGCGTTTCAGTACAGCTACGGCATTGGCGAAACGTTTACGCTGCTCATTCCCAATTATGCCGGTGGCCCATCCGTCAGTTCGCTCACGACGGACTCGGAGACTTACAAAAAAATGACCGGCATCGGCGTCGATCCGGGCAATGCTCAACAGTTTGTGCAGCAATTGCCGATGTATCACGGAAATCTGTATAGCCAGAGCGGCCCGGCCTATGCGGGGGCCATCGTTATTTTCCTGTTCGTACTCGGTTTGCTGATTGTTCCCGGTCGGCTGAAATGGTGGGCGCTTGGCATCGCTTTTCTGTACATTGCCTGGGCCTGGGGCAAAAACTTTCCGGCTTTCAACTACGCCTTTTTCGATTACTTCCCGGCTTTCAACAAGTTTCGGGCGGTCACGATGACGCTCACGCTGGCGCAGTTGCCGCTGGTGCTGCTCGGCATTCTGGCCCTGAAAGAGATTGTCGATAAAAAATATTCGGCGGCTCAACTCAACCGCCCGCTGCTGATCAGTTTGGGCGCAACGGCCGGTTTTTCGCTGCTGATGGCGCTGGCACCCACGGTTTTTCAAAGCTTCCGGGGCAACAACGACGAGATGATGCTGAACAATCTGGAACAGGGTCTGCAAAGTAAACCGCTGGCCGAACAGGTTGTTGCCGCGATGATCGACGACCGCATCGGCATGCTGCGTTCCGACGCTTTCCGGTCGGCCATTCTGATTTTGCTGGTCGGTGGCCTGATCTGGCTGTTCGTTCGGAACCGCATCAAACCCCTTGTTTTCTACCCGGTTTTGCTGGCGCTGATGATTTTTGATTTGTTCAACGTCGACAAGCGGTATTTCAACAACGATGATTTTGTGAGCAAACAGGCGATTCAGGAGACGATTACGCCAACAGCCGCCGACGAGCAGATTCTGGCCGACAAAGCCCTCGATTTCCGGGTGCTCGACCTGACCGCCAGCTTCATGAGCGACGCCAAAGCGTCGTATTTCCACAAGTCGCTGGGAGGCTATCACGCGGCCAAACTGCGCCGGTACCAGGAGCTGGCAGAGTTTCAGCTTTACCGGAATTTGCGGGAACCCCAAACGGCACCCAATGCGATGAATGTCATCAACATGCTGAATACGAAGTATTTCATTACGCAGCTTCAATCCGCTAACCCACAGCAGGCGCCGGGGCCGCCGGTGGCGCAACGGAATCCGGGGGCGCTGGGCAATGCCTGGTTTGTGGAGACTTACCGGCTGGTGCCGAATGCCAACGAGGAAATGCAAGCCCTCGACAGCCTGAATACCGCCAAAGCTGCCGTGGTCGATCAGCGGTTTGCCGAACAGTTGACCGGCTTGAAAATCCAGCCCGATTCGGCCGCCAATTCGATTCGCCTGACCAGTTACAAACCGAATGAACTGATCTACGAAAGCAACGCGACCACCGAGCAGTTGGCGGTTTTCTCCGAAATCTATTACAACGTTCGCGGTGAGTGGCAGGCCACCATCGATGGCAAGGAGGTGCCGCACCTGCGGGCGAATTACGTGTTGCGGGCGATGCGCGTTCCGGCCGGAAAACATACGATCGTTTTCAAATTTGATCCGGTTTCGATCCGCGTCGGTAAAGTGGTCGATCTGGTGTGTTCACTGTTGATCATCGCGTTTATCGGGACGGCGGTTTTCATCGAAAACCGGAAAAAAACGGTGTGAAAATCGGAGAGAGGCCGGTTTAAAACGCCCGTCAATGCCGTTTAAACCGGTCAGAAATGAAATAGTCTTTGTTATCTGAACCAGCCAAAAATGCCGTTAGGCATGACCATTTTGTAGATAATAGTGATTTGTTGTCTGAACCGATCAGAAATGCCATTAGGCATGACCATTTTGTAGAAATTGCTGCGTTCCAAGTAGTAAGTTCCGTAGGAACGATTCATTTGACTAGCGCATTAAATGGGCCGTTCCTACGGAACTTGTACGTTTTTCTTCCAGGCTTCTGCTACAAAATGGCCATGCCTAACGGCATTTCTGATCGAGACCATCTTTTCTTCAAAGTGGTCATGCCTAACGGCATTTTTGGCCGGTTTAAAAGGCAATGATGGGTGATGCCTTCTTCATTTTTCTGATCAATTGCCGGATCGAAACCAGATGCCCGAACAAAACCACCGGAACCACCAGGCCGGGCAACCCGACAAACGGAAATTTCAATACGCCAACGTTGGGTTGATCGAAGGCCAGTTGCTGAAAGGGAGTGGGGGCGGATGCGATGGCATGACCGACAATATTGATCAGGAGAACCAAAGCCAGGAAGTTCCAGAACAGCAATTTCCGGTAGTCGGCTGGTCGGTTTTTTGAAGCCCAGTAACCGGCCAATGGCGCGGTGACGCCCGCCAGGATATCAAAATTTCGTCCCTCGAACGTCATGACTTCCGGAATTTGCTGGGAAACGAATAAACCGTACAAAGTCAACTCCACCGGAATCCGGATCGTGTTCAGGTGCGTCAGCGTTGGAAGTGGCAACTGATCCAGAAAAATGCGTCCGGGTTTCGTGAGAAACAACCCCAGGATGATCAGCAGCGGTGGGCCAATCATGAGCAGGAACCGGGGCGGCACAGCGTCGATGTTCAGGAAAAACTGACGTTGGGCCAGCACCAGCAAAACCATCAGCCAGAGGATCATACTCATCAAGATAAGACCAGCCCTGGTCGGAGCGGCTTTGCGAAGAGCGGTATAGAAAACCGCTAAGGTGATAATCAGAATTCCGCCAAAACAGAGGCTCAGCCAGAGGGGCGGATTGTCGGAAAGGTGTGAAAGATTGCGTACCATTGTTGTTGACAGCTATGTCGTTGGATGTTGCAAAACAAGGCCGCAAAGACGGTTTTTGGAACGGTTTTCGAATCCAATTCAACGAATGGTACGGAAACCGGGGATGAGGGGTCAACCAGCGGCCACCTGTTGCAGCCACTTCTTAAACTCCGCGTTCCGGTAGCGGCTGACCGTTACGGTTTCTTCGGGCTGGTTCCGGTGCAAAGCCGGGGCCAGCGTCACCCGGAGCTTGCGGTTGCTGTCGTCCTGCACCGCTCGGATGGCCGACAGCGACACGATAAACTGGCGGTTCAACTGGAAAAAATGGCCTTCAGGGAGTAAACTTTCCAGCCGGGAAAAGGCGTTGTAATTCGTGGTCAGTTGCTGCCCATCGGTTTTGACCAGCAGAACCACGCCCTGTGTCGAGAAGAAATAGGCGATTTCGCCGGGGCGCAACCTGAACTGGCGGGAACCGGCGTCGATCAAAAGGACGGAATCCCAAACCGGTTGAACAGGCGGCTGCAAGTGGTTTAATTCGAGGTTGATGGCTTCCGTCGCCGACTGTTTTTCGAGCCGGAATGCCTGAAGCAGATACAGCCCGACGTAGCCGCCATTGACCAGCGTGGCGATGGTGAGGCAGACAAAAATACCGGACGTAAGTTGAACCGAATTGGGCCAGAAACCGGAATACAGCCGGATGGCGCAAGGGAAAACAACCGAAAACGTCAGCAGCGTGGCCAAACCGCCCACCACAAATTGCCGCCCGATGCGTCGGGCAGGGTTGTAGGAAAATGGCATACGGCGGTCGAAATGCCGAAAAATCAGTATATTGACCGACCAGCACGACAGCATGACCGTGGCAACCGTCAGAAAGTAAGCAGTCGGAAAACGATACGCCGACTGCCACGGAAAATGCCGGTAAAAAACGACGTGCGACGCGATCGTTGCCAGAAGCGGGACCAGAATCAGCAGCAAAAAACCGTGTTGTCGGCGGCTTAACGGCTCCATGATGGTTTCAGTTGCTTTTTTTGTCTATAAACCAGAACGGCATACGGGCCGTTATTCATCAAACTAAAAACGCATGGAGCCGAACGAAACCGCCCCGAATGCTGATAAACTCGACCGCATCATCGACGCCCGCATGAAGCTGAAACGCCGGTTTGAGGAAGCCATTCAGAATACCCCGTCGATGACCGACGAAAAACCGCTGGGGTCTGGTCCGCCGAACCGCCACGGGATGCCGAAGATACCAAAAAGCCAGACGGTTACGAAAAAATGGCCGGTTCTCGACCTGGGCTACCAACCAAACATTCCGCTGGACAAGTGGCAGTTGGCCATCGATGGGGAAGTTGAACAGCCGGTTCGGCTGAAATGGGCAGATTTCATGGCGTTGCCCCAAACGGAGGATGTAAGTGATTTTCACTGCGTAACGACCTGGTCGAAGCTGGATGTGCCGTGGGTGGGCGTCCGGTTTGCGGATCTGGCTGCGCTGGTGATGCCGAAAGAAACCGCCACGCACGTCATGTGCTACGGTTTTGATGGGTATTCGACCAACATCGCACTGGAAGAAGCCCTCAAATCCGACGTCCTGCTGGTTCATACCGTTGAGGGTGAGCCGCTTCCCCTCGAACACGGCGGGCCGGTTCGCATGATTACACCCCAGCTTTACGCCTGGAAAGGCTCCAAATGGATCAAACGAATCGAGTTTATGGCCGGTAATCGCCTGGGTTTCTGGGAAGAACGCGGTTATTCTAATACGGCTTACCCGTGGCGGAATGACAGATACAGTTAAGAGTTATGAGTTAAGAATGAAAACGGGGCCGTTCACGCGGTTGGTTGACGCAATGCAATCTATATCTCTTCATTCTTAACTCATAACTCATAACTCAAATGGAGTTCTCCATAAACGCGTAACACAGCATGTGGCAGATCGTCATGTGGGCGTCTTCCACGCGGCCGTAGTGAACCGAGTCGATGGCGATCACTTCGTGGGCGAGGTCGGCGAGGGTGCCGCGTTTGCCGCCGACGAGGGCCACCGTCGTGAGTTCGTGCTCATTGGCCCACTGAACGGCTTTCACCAGGTTGGGCGAACTGCCGCTGACACTCATCGTCAACACCAGATCACCGGGGCGGGCGTAATTTTGCAACTGCCCTACAAACACGTCATCGTAGGAATAATCGTTGCCGAGGGCCGTGATCCAGGCGGTATTGTCGTTCAGCGACAGGCAGCGAAACCGCTTGCCGAGCCGGTCAGAAGCGCCTTTTCCCAGATCCGTAATGAAATGGGAAGCATTGGCCGCACTGCCGCCGTTGCCAAAAACGAAAAACTGGCGGTCTTCTTCCCAGCAGGTTTTCAGCAGTTTGACGATGCGCTCCACGCGCCCGACCGGAATGGAGTCGATGGCCGCCTGGTGGTGAACAAGATACTGTTCAAAATACGTTTGCATACCAAGTATAAGATTGAAATAGTAGAGGGTGGTCGAACCGAACGAACGTCCGGTTATTCATTTATAAACTCAACGCGCCAATCGGCACGGTATTTTCGCCCAATTCCGCCAGCCGAACCGCCGGG
Source organism: Larkinella sp. C7 (assembly GCF_006149005.1). GTDB lineage: Bacteria > Bacteroidota > Bacteroidia > Cytophagales > Spirosomataceae > Larkinella. The sequence continues at coordinate 184,158 of NZ_VBSL01000003.1, forward strand.
CCGGGTTGAAAAGCACCCATCAGGTAGGCCGGCAATCGTTTCTCGACCGCCGACCGCAGCGGTTCACCGGTCAGCGACAGGCCACCGCCCAGCACGATGACGTCCGGATGCAACAGATGCACGACGTGCGAGAGCCCAAACGCCAGATCGTCGGCCAGTCGCCCGAAGATTCGCTGGGCCGTCGGGTCGCCCCGGTCGAATGCTTCCCGTAAAAACCGGGCTTCACCCGTTTGGGCCGGACCAACCACTTGCCTTAGAATCGAGTCTGATGGCAGATTGGTCAGCGCTTCGCGGATTTCGCGGTCGACAGCCCAGCCGGAGCAGACCGACTCCAGGGTGGTGCCGGTTTTATCGAGCCGAAGGTGACCGATTTCGGTTTCGCCCGGTGGCATTCCGTGGTAAATTTGCCCGTCGATCACCAGGCCACCCCCAACACCACTACCGAGTGTTACGTAGAAAACCTGTCGGAAGGTGCGCCCGGCGCCGTGCAGGGCCTCACCGAGGGCCGCCACATTGGCGTCGTTTTCCACCCGAATCCGCGGGGCCGCTGTCCGCTGCCGCAGCCACTCGCCCAGGCCAAAACCGGCCCAGCCTTCAATCTGGTGGGAAGTAGCGATCCGACCGGTTTGGGTGTCGACCGGGCCGCCGAACCCGACGCCAATGGTTTGAATGGGTTCGGAAAGTTGCTTTAGGGTGTCGTCGATGTGGGCTAAAATACCGGTGGCCCCGCGGGACTTATCGACCGTAAACCGGAAATGGTGCCGAAGGGTGGTTGCTTCACCCGCTACGAGTTGCAGTTTAGTACCGCCAATTTCAATGCCAAGATTCATTCTGTTGGGCGGAACTCAATCCGCCATGCGTAGGAATAGATGGTCAGGCGATGCGTCAGAAACGCAGTCCCCGACAAAGTAAAGAAGAAAAAAATTACCGGAGGGTATCTTTTTGAAGATGGGGGTAATTTCGTCGGGTAAGCGCCGGAAGCTGGATGCCGGGGCCGTTTTGCCAGGCGTCGGCCCCCGAAACGGGCGGGCGTCCCAGGATGTCAGACCGCAATTGCCGCTTTTCGGCCGACGAAACATGCAAACGTTGATCACGGGTTTGCAGCAGGCCGGGGTCGATCTGGCCGTCCCTCGTAAAGTCCATCACCAGCGCCGGGCCGCCGAAGGGGAGCGTCGAGTCCTGCTCGGTGTGCCACAGTTGCCAGGTTTTGCCATACCGCGTAACCAGCGTGCTCATCAGATCGTGTTCGGCCTTTGGGCTTAAACCGGGGGCCACCAGCATCCCGCTTTTCACGTCGTAGCGGTAGCTGTGCCAGAGTTTTTTTTCATCGTCCGGCAGGGTTTTAAACAGGCGCTCCGAAATGACGTATTCCACGCCCATCAATTTGGCATTCGTTCCGCTGCCGTCAAAAATGGCGCATTGCGTCAGGTCTTCGCTGAGCGTACTGCAATAGTGGTGAGCCTCGAACTGGTTTGCCCGCTGGCCATTATAAAATTGAAATTTGTTGAGATAAAGCGCCAGTTGTTGAGCCGGAGTCGGCGGTTTTTCGGCGGGTTTAGTCTTTGCCTGGCGTCTTTCGGAAGAAGGGGTTGAGGGTGCACCGGATGACGTATGATCTCCTCCACAAGCCAGTAGCAGTACGGCTCCCAGTACATAAAACCCCAATTTGATCATTGTGACAGAAAAAAATGCGTTCCTCAACATTGATCACAACTTTCGTTCGCAGGATTTGTTCGAGGTAATTTTGCCGGGGAAGTTACTTTTTTTGAAAAGATATACGCTTGCCAGGGGCGGTTTATTTTTTTAGACTAGGGTGTTATTGTTTGTATATAAAACCGATTGTAACTAATTTAAATGAAAAGGTTGCCGGTCCTGCTGGATGATTTTAGAATTATGAATCAGGCCCAGGATCAGCAAACCGATCACAATAGCGACGGCAATCTGGAGAGATGAGATGAGGTTGAATTGTGAGGATTCTGTTTTTGATTCCTTAACAAGACTCTGACCCTCAGTATATTGAATTTGTGTTAGTTCATTCAGGCACGCAATGGCCCGTTGAAACGTTTGGGAGCCTTTGCCGTTGAATAATTCACTGCCCGCTTCTTTATTTCCGGATTCGCTCAGGTGAAGAATACGGTTTTCGAGTATCGCATAGTCACTAACCCGGTTTTTAAAAGTGTGCAGGCTTTTGGCTTCTTCCGTAATCAGAAAGGTCTTTTCATAATTCCGGATGAGTGAATCGATCGACTGGTTTTGTGTTTTAAGTTGGGCTTTGATTTCGGCCGGGGTGGAGGTCGTTGTTGCCATGAGATGCTTCTCCACCAAAAGCCGTTTGATGTACAGATTTTCGATTAAATGAACCATATCGACTGCCGGAACAAGCCGGTCCTGGTAGATGGAAGAGAAGGATTTATCGATGTCATTGATGTTGCTGCGGGAAAGAAATGTGCTCAGGATAATCAATACCATGATTCCGCTCAGAAGGAGCGCTGCCTTCATTTTTTGCTGAATAACAAATGACCATTTCATATCCTGTATAGATTAAATTTTGCGGGAAACACCGTGCCCATGTTCTCTACCAATTAACGAAAATAAGATTATTTCTATATATTTTTTCATTCCTGTTGTTGGGCTTCATAGATTCTGTTTGGTTACAGAGGAAGTCAACAGGCTGATTTTGTTTCAACGGGCCTAAATTTGGTGTAGACAGAACGTTGGAGACATTGGATTTTCTCCTAATTTTAACGTATAGATTCCTAGACCCTTATGATTTGTTCCCATGTACAAACTCCTGTTGTTCATCCCTTTCGTTTTTGCCATTCTTGCCATAACCCAAACGGATCCAACGGCACGAATTTCTCCCCACCCATCCATTCAGGACACCACGAAGATTGACCGCGATTATGCCCTGGAAGCGAACATGACCGGTTTTTTCAGTAAGAACGGCGCGCGAAATCCCACTTTACGGGCCAACAAAGGCGACCGGGTTCGCATTACGATCACCAACGGGGAGACCATGACGCACGACATTGCGCTGGAAAAACTCAAGCTGAAAAGCAAGACGATCCTCGAAAAAGGGTCCAGCACCAGCATCGTATTTACGGCTGGTCAGAATGATACGTATTATTGTTCCGTTCCGGGCCACCGGGCCGCCGGGATGGTGGGGGCCATCGAGGTGGTGGAGGGCGTGATTTCGGACGCCACCATTGCCGGGCAGGTGCCGATGAAAGACGGCCAGCCGCTCAACCTGAACTTCGAGACGGGAACGCTGAAAGACTGGACGGCTACGGGCGACGCGTTTGCCAACCCGCTCGTGAACGCCGATCCGTCGCCGGTACATGAAAAGGAAATGAACATCGGTTTTGAAGGGAAATATTTCCTGAGCAGCGGGGGAACGGTGAACTTCAAACAAACCGGGACGCTGACTTCCGTACCGTTTAAAGTGACCCAGCCGTTTGCGGCTTTCCGGGTGTCGGGCGGGGCGTTGCAGGATACACGCGTCGAACTCGTTCAGGCGGGGACCAACCAGGTCATTTACCACATTACCGGACAGGGTCGGGCCACGCTTCAACCCGCCGTTGTGGATCTGCAACCATATCTGAACCAGGATATTTTCATTCGGATCATCGACAACGAAACCGGTATTTCCCAGATTCCGTACATTCCGAACGACAAGTGGGCACACATCAATTTTGATGAATTTCTGTTTTATCCCACCCGCCCCAACTTCCCAAACGAGCTGGATCAGAAGGACATCATCATTCTGCCGCCCCTCGATCCCGTCCTCCACGCCGGCCTTTCCGGTACGGAAGCCGCTAAGGTGATGACCCTGCCGAAAGGATTTAAGATTACGCTGGCGGCTTCTGAACCCGACATCATCAAACCCATTTGTTTCACCATCGACTGGCGGGGGCGGCTTTGGGTGGTCGAATCACACACGTATCCGATTCCGGCACCCGAAGGCCAGGGCCGTGACCGCATCCTGATTTTTGAAGACACCAACGGCGACGGAACGCTGGATAAGAAAAAAGTTTTTGCCGAAGGACTGAACCTCGTCAGCGGGATGGAAGTGGGTATGGGGGGTGTGTGGCTGGGGGCGGCTCCTTATCTGCTGTTTATTCCGGCGGATTTCAAAACCGATAAACCAACCGGCCCGGCCCAGAAACTGCTCGACGGCTGGGGCACGCAGGATACCCACGAAACCCTCAACAGCCTGCGCTGGGGACCCGATGGCTGGCTGTATGGCAACCACGGCGTGTTTACGCATTCTAACGTCGGAAAACCGGGTGCACCGGATTCGGAGCGGACCAAACTGAACGCCGGGGTCTGGCGGTATCATCCGACCAACCACCAGTTTGAACTGTTTGCCGAAGGAACCAGCAATCCCTGGGGTATCGACTTCAACGACTACGGCCATGCCTTCATCACGGCCTGCGTCATTCCGCACATGTATCACATGATTCAGGGCGGGCGGTATTTCCGGCAGGCCGGCAAACATTTCAACCCGTATACCTACGACGATATCAAAACCCACGCCGATCACGTGCACTGGCTGGGCAAACGGGGACCTCATGCCGGTAATTTCCGGTCGGCAGCAGCGGGAGGGGGGCACGCCCATGCCGGGGCCATGATCTACCTCGGCCATAGCTGGCCGCAGGAATACCGCAACGATATTTTTATGAACAACATCAACGGGGCCCGGCTAAACCAGGATCATCCGACCCGGTCCGGATCGGGCTACCTGGTGAAACACAAACCGGATTTTCTGGCCATGAACGATTCGTGGTCACAATGGCTGAATATGAAATACGACCCCAGCGGTTCGGTTTTTGCCATCGACTGGTACGATAAGAACCAGTGTCACAGTGCAAACCCGGATGTGCACAACAAAACAATGGGCCGGATTTTCAAGATTACCCACGAAAATGACAAATGGGTGCAGGTCGATCTGTCAAAAGCGTCGGATCTGGAACTGGTGAATCAGCAGCTCAATCCGAATGAGTGGTATGTCAGACAGGCACGTACGATTTTGCAGGAGCGCGGCCCCAACAAGAAGGTCCACAAAGCCCTGAAGGAAATACTGGCTAAAAATCCCGATGCGACCCGGAAACTCCGGGCGCTGTGGGCGTTGCACGTAACGAAGGGGCTGACCGAAAAAGAGCTGGCAGACCTGCTTGCCAACGAGAGCGAATACGTCCGGAGCTGGGCGATTCAACTCCTGGCGGAAGACAAAACCGTATCGCCGGAAACCCTGAAGCGCTTTGCGGCCCTGGCCCAGAATGACAATTCGGCCCTGGTACGACTTTACCTGACCTCGGCGATGCTGCGTCTGGAACCGGCGCAGCGGTGGAACGTGCTGGAAGCCCTGGTTCAGAAAACCGAGGATAAAGACGATCCTAACCTGCCGCTGATGGTGTGGTATGCCGCCGAACCGCTGGCCATTGTGGATGCCAAACGGCTGTTGCAGATGGCCGAGAAAGCCAAACTTCCAAAAATCATGCCGTATGCCGTTCAACGCATCGGTGCCATTGGTTCAAATGACTCCAAAAAAGTGCTGAAAGAACTGAACGGGCGGTTGGGGAAAATGGAGCATTCGCACGAGAATCACGAAATTCAACAGGTGCTGGCGAAGGTGCTGGAAGAGTGACATCACCTGTAACGAAAATGGGAACGCGGATTGGGCGGATGAAACGGATCAAAAAACGGATTTTTAGTTTAATCTGTGTAAATCCGCTCGATCCGTTCAATCCGTGTTCCCATCCAAAACCGATGGTACTTTACCAGCCTTTTCTTTGACTGGACCAATTCGCGATGCACCGGGAATGGAAAAGTAAAATATACCGCCTACATTCATCGTAAATTTCATTTGAACGTATGCGGGTTGTCTTTCTATTGGTTGCGCTTGGCATTGGCCTGGTGTTTTACTTGAGTTGGGTTCCGAATCCGGATATGGGGTTGGTCTGGTTTGTTCCGGATTGGATTGCGAACTGGACCGACGCCCGGGCCAATGGCGATTTACGCACGGCGGTTCCCTTCGTCTTTTTAGGGCTGATCACGGGTGTCTGGCTCTTTCGTTTACAGAAGTCTTCGGTTTGGTGGTTGGCAACCCTGGTGGGTCTCACCGGTATTGCTGCCATTGCGGAAGCGGGACAGATCGCGATGCCACACCGGCACTTTAGCTGGGCCGATATTGGTTGGGGTGGTGTTGGGTCATTCCTTGGTCTGCTGGTGGCCTACGGGGGGATGCAAACTTTGAAATGGCTGAAAGTGAGTCTATAATGTGGAAGGATTAAGCCTGGTAACGATTCGGCCGGTTGCAGGAGGCCCCTCGATGGGAAACTCAAACGGGTAAAAAAACGCTGAACGTAGCTCCCTGACCCACCTGACTGGTGGCCACAATGGCTCCGCCGTGATTTTTGATCACCTTATCACAAATGGCCAGGCCAATTCCGGTGCCGGCATAGTCTTTCCGGCCATGAAGGCGTTGAAAAACCTGGAAAATTCGCTCCGCATACCGGACATCGAAACCAATGCCATTGTCGATAACATCAATGCAATGATAGGCGATTGCTTTTCCACGCGTCTGAACGCCATCCGGCAGATTTTCTCCGGCGATCCAGCGGGCTTTGATCTGGATTTGCGGGGGAGCTGACGGCTTGTGGAATTTGAGCGCATTGCTGAGCAGGTTCTGGAAAAGTTGCCGGAGTTGACGGGAATCGCCAAGCACCACCGGCAGCGGATCAAGGTCGACTTTTGCATCCAATTCCGAGATAACACCATCCAGGTCCGTCACCACCAGATTCACCAGCGCCGTGAGCGAAACGGGAATGTCGACCTCCCGCTGGGTCGACAAACGGGAGAGGTTCAGCAGATCCGTGATCAACGTAGACATCCGTTCGCCCGCCATCTTCATGCGGTTCAACAAGTCCAGACCGGCAGGTTCCAGCACCGAACCGTACTGATCCGATAGCATGCTGCTGAAGGACTGAATTTTGCGCAGCGGTTCTTTCAGATCGTGGGACGCCACATACGCAAACTCCTGCAGGCTATTGTTCGATTGGAGCAACCGCTCGTTGGATTTCAGCAGTTCTCTGTTGGAAGCTGCCAATTCCTTGTTAACCTCTTCCAGTTCGCGGGTGCGTTCGTAAACCTGTTCCTCCAGGTTGCTGACCAGCACTTGAAAACGCTCTTCGTTTTGCCTCAGTTCATGGTTCGCTTTTCTCAACTCCAGCAGGTTCACCACCTGTTTCGCCAGCATCTTCAACGCGCCCAGTTGGTGTTCATCCAGCACTTTCGGTTCGTGATCGATGACACACAGCGAGCCGAGGGCATAACCGTTTGACTCTACGAGAGGGACCCCCGCGTAAAAAATGACGTGCGGTTCACCGGTAACCAGAGGATTGCCCACGAAGCGTTCATCTTTTCTGGAATCGGTTACGATAAAAGTTTCCAGGGGATTTTGCAGGGCGTAGGTGCAAAACGCCAGTTCACGCGGTGTTTCCCGGACATCGAGCCCGTGGTTGGATTTAAACCACTGCCTTTTGTCATCAATCAGGCTAATCAGGGAAATGGGCGTTTTACAGATTTGGGATGCCAGGTCGGTAATGGCATCGTAATCACTATCGGGTAACGTATCAAGGATATGGTACGCTTTTAACGCATTTATTCGGTTGATTTCTTCAGGCGAAAAAGTTGGTTGCATCAGTAATTAACAGTCTGGTAGCGATTTGCCAGGATAGTTTCAATGAATAAATTGATGAATGAACAAATTTTAAAAACATCTTCAGCATCTAACCATTACTACCCCGGGTTTGTTTTGACGGAATGTCCATTAAAATGCGTTAAGTCGCTTGTTGATGATTTTTCTGCGGATTTCGTAGTTTATGAGTGGTTTTAATTCGTGCGTACACAGTTGCTGGTTTATTGGTCCTCATTTTGCTTTGGGATATGCCTATTCCTGTCTTCCGGAGTCGGTGAAGTTACATAAAATTCAGCAAGCCATTATGTGGTGTATGACCGGCTGAAACTTCAAACGGAAACCCGGTATAGAATCTTGCTTTCTTCGCGTCAGCTCCCTACGATGCCTCGTAAATAGATAAAAAGAATGGTATAAAGAAGTGGTCTTGATATCACTTCTTTATACCATTTCGATGAGCAATTTTGAGATAAAAACGACCCGATTTTTGCTCTATGGCTTGTAAATCACCCGGTAAATGACCCCGTTGTTGTCATCCGTGAACAGGAGTGAGCCGTCCGGCATCGTTGCAATCCCGACCGGGCGGCCAAACTGCGCCTGGTTGCTGTTAACCAGAAAACCCGTTACGAAATCATCGATGCGGGTCGGTTTTCCATTTTCAAAGTGGATTCTTACCACCTTATAACCAGACGGTTGTGAACGGTTCCAGGAGCCACGCATTGTCACAAAGGCATCATTTTGATAGTCCGCTGGGAAGCTGTTGATGCCGCCCGTGTAGAACACCATACCCAGGGGAGCCGCGTGGGCCTCATAGGAGAGTGTCGGTAAGGTCGTTTTGGCCAGGATTTGTGCGTAGGTGGTATCGCCCATCGGCCGGGGATGCGGATTGTAGTTGCCATCCCCGTAAATGTACGGCCAGCCGTAGAAAGCACCCTGTTTGATCTGGTTCAGCTCTTCCTTCTGTTGTTCGTCGCCGAGCCAGTCAATGCCGTGGTCAAAACCGTAAAGTTCTTTGGTTTCGGGATGCCAGCCAAAACCGATGGTATTGCGCAAGCCGCTGGCATAAATGATGCGGTTGGAGCCGTCGGCATTGGCCCGCAGAATGGTAGCGTGTTCAGCATTGGGTTCGGCACAGGCATTGCAGGTACTGCCAACGGTGATATACATCAAACCGTCGGGACCAAAGCCAATGGTCCGGTTCGGGTGCTGACCGCCGTCGGGCAGGTTGTTGATGAGTTGCTGCGGTGTACCCAGCGTGCCATCCGGATTCAGATCGGCCCGGTACACTTCTTTCACCGTCACCAGATACATCTTATCCATGTGAATGGTAAGGCCATGCACGGCTTTGATGGTAGCGACCACCTGTTTCAGATCGGCCTTTCCATCGCCCGTGGTATCGCGCAAAAGGGTAACCGTCCCCGCTTCGCGGCTGGTGACGTACACATTTCCCGACGAACTGACGGTCAGCATCCGGGGTTTGCCGAGCTGGTCGGCAAACTTGGCGATGCTAAAACCGGCGGGGAGTTTCAGTTGTGCCACGCGAGCGTCGGTGGCGTCGACCAAAGCGGGTTCGAAGACGTTGCCCTGAATGCTGGCCGACGTGGGTTCTTTGTTGGTTTCGGGAATTTTGGCATCAATGAGATGGTCCTTGGTGCAGGAACTTGCGAAGGCTAATCCGGCCAGACCGGCCAGCACAGAAGCGAAACGTAGATTCTTCATTTTCAAATGAGCTGTGAATGTTGCGTGAATAGGGAGTTATTCTCTTTTTATCATGCTAACCTGACAAGCCGGTGTGTGGGATCTGAAAATGTGGGAATAGCGAGCGTACGGCCCGGAATTTTGCCCGAACGTGAAAAAACCGACCCAATCGGAGTCGGCTTTTCCCGTCTATGGAGGTAGGGTTCATGCTTAGTTGATAGCGACGAGTCGGGAAGCCGCCTGGGTCTGCGGGCTTGTGGCCAGCGTTAATTCCTGCGTGGTGGTTTCGACCCCGTTGCTGATGGCGACCTGATAGACGCCGTCGGGTAACGCACTGACATCCAGACGCACCCGGGCTGCTTCCTGGCGTTTGCCGAACTGCTGCACGAAGAACTCCTTGCCCGCGCTGTTGGTCAGTCGAACGAACACCGTTCCGCCGGTTTCTTTTTGCAGGGCAATCTGGATTTTGCCTTCCATCGTTTTGTACATGCTGCTTTTGAAGGCGGCTGCGGTTTTGGGTTTTCCAGCGGGCTTGTTGGTGTCAGCCACGGAAGCCGAGACGGTTACGGCGGTCAGGGTAAAGGCAACGAGCAGGGATTTGATGAGCGTTTTCATGGCGTATGACGTTTGATTTTTGTTTCTGTTTGAATGAATCAAAGGTCGGCATCAACGCCAGAAAAGGCTGTCACAAATGAGTCAATCCCTGTTACTTTTGAGAAACGAGAGTGGTCTTGTGCTACTAGTAGCACAAGACCACTTGAGAAAGCAAGAAAGATGATTTTCTCACGGTATTGATTACCAGCCGGGATTCTGGATCAGTTTGGGATTCATTTCAATTTCCGTTTGCGGAATGGGCCAGACGGTGATGTTGTCTTTCCAGGTATACGGAATGGTGATGCTGCCCCAGATCTGGTTCACCCCGCTGCCCGGCGTAAACACCTTGTCTTTCAGCGATCCCCAGCGGAGTTCGTCGAAATAGTTGACGCCTTCGTTGACAAACTCAACCCGGCGTTCGTTGCGGATTCGTTCACGCAGATCGGCTTGTCCGGCTACCGTCGTGGCTGCCGAGGAATTCAGCAAACCAACCCCGGCGCGGGCGCGTACTTCGTTCACCAGCGCCACGGCTTCCGTCGTTTTGTTCTGCTCGTTGAGCGCTTCGGCCCACATCAGTAGTACGTCGGCGTAGCGGATGAGCGGAAAGTCGATCGGGCCAAACTGGCGGTTCAGCAACTCGGTCGAGCCTTCGTAGACGAACTTGCGGTGCAGGTAAAAGAACTGACTCCGCGAATCGGTGAATAAGTCGAGCACCGGGGGCGTTTCGCTGCGCGATGGCCAGCGGTTGGTATACACCTGATCGGCGCCGTTCTGCGGACGGCCCAGGTAGGTCGCATAAGGTACAATCACGTTGCTGAGCAGGCGGGGGTCGCGGTTCTGGTAGGCTTTCGCAATCCGCTCCTCGTTGCCGTTCGGCAAATACAGGGCCATGTTGAGGCCCTTGTTGGTGCCGGTGGTGATTTCGGCTGCGGTCAGTCCGTTCCGGTAAAAGAACACCTCGCGCTTATCGGCAGGCATGCTGCTGTAGCCGGGAATGATGGCGTCCCAGTTGAATTTGGAACCGTCCTTGTTTTCATACAGGTCCACCACCGAAGTCGAAACGTAGTAGTTGTTCCAGCACGAACCGAACGACGAACGCGTTCCGCAATACCACTGGGTGGTGGAACCGTAGGTGTCGACGCCCGTATGCTGGATCGAGAAAATCATTTCGTCCGACTGCTCGTTGACTTCCTTGAAGAGTTTGCTGTAGTCGGCAAAGAGTTTGTACCCGGCTTCTTTCACTTTGGCAAAATCGGCCGCGGCTTCGGCGTATTTTTTCTGGTAGAGGTACGCTTTGCCCCGCAGCGCATAGGCCGCGCCCTTCGTCACGTGTCCATAATTAGCCGCCTTGGCCACGTATTTGGCCGGCAGGTTCGGTTCGTTGATGGCATCGGTCAAATCCTGAATCACCACTTCCCATACCTTTGCTTCTGTTTCGCGGGGACGGTTCATTTCGGGAACGGTAACGGGTTCGAGGTACACCGGAACGCCCTTATAGAGCTGGTTCAGGCGGAGGTAGAAATACGCCCGCAGGAATTTACACTCCGCAATCAGCCGCGCCTTTTTTTCAGCCGCCGAGGGCGACTTGGTCCCGATGTTGGCAATGGCGTCGTTGGCACGGTGGACGCCTTCGTAGAGTTCTTTCCAGGTGTTCAGAAACCGCCCGCTCGACGTGGTTGAGGTGGCATTGATCATGTCGTTGCCCCCGCGGCTCGAGGAAGTAAATCCCATGCCGTCCATCTGGTACAATTCCCGGTCGGACGCTCCCCCGGTCTGGATGCCCAGGCGCAGGGCATTATACACCCCGGTGACGCCGAGGTCGGTCAGGTTATCACTCGTCCACATGTTGGCCGAGCTGATCGAGCCGTAGGGCGTTGTGTCCAGCAGGTCGTTTTCGCAACTGCCGAGGCTAAGCACCATCATCAGGCCCAGGCCCGTTTTGTTGATGCCCGAATAGCCAATAGTTTTTATCAATCGAAGGAAGTTCATAGTCTTGGAGGGTGTCGATTAAAACGTTACGTTCAGGCCCACGGCATACTGTTTCATGGTCGGGTAGGAGACGTTGGCCCCCACTTCCGGATCGAGACCCGGATACTTGGTGATCATGAAGACATTCTCGCCCGACAAAAACACCCGGGCGCGGCTCATGCCGATTTTAGCACCCCAGGCCGTCGGAATCGTGTAGCCGATCTGCAGGTTTTTCAGCTTGATGTAGGAAGCGTCATACAACCAGTAGCTGCTGGGAATATTCGTCTGACTATCCGAGTTGTATTTCAGGCGCGGAAATTTGCCGCCGATGTTGTTGGCCGGGTCGCTCGGGTTGGCGTCGTTATAATAATAGTGGTCGTCGGCGATCCGGGTGCCGATCGAATTGGTCAGCGTCGTACGCGTTCCGTTGATCCCCGTCTGGTTATACAGGTATTTCATGCCGGCACTACCCGCCCAGAGCATCGAAAAATCGAACCCGCGCCAGGATGCACTGAGCGAAAGACCCATGATAAATTGGGGGGTGCTGCTTACGCCCGAAAACCGCTTGTCGAAATTGTTACCGTAGGTGCCGTCGCCGTTGACATCGGCATAAATCAGGTCCCCGTAGTACAATTGCCCTTTTCCGATCGTGCCGACCGGCTGGAACTTATACCCCTTGGCCATCATCGCCTGCACCCACGCCAGGTCTTCGGGCGTCCGGATCATGCCGTCGGTTGGTCCGCCGTTGATGTTAACCGTTCCGTCGGAATTGGAATGGCTGCCGTCGCCCTTGTACACATCCAGGAGGTAATATTCATTGATCGGATGACCTTCCAGAATGCGGGTATCTCCCCCGCTCGACACCTGGCCAATGTTGGACGAATACACCTGATTACCGGCGGCATCGGTCGTGTACCCTTCGACCAGGGAACCCCGGTAATTCGTCACCCGGTTGATGTTATACGCCACGTTGCCACTCACCGAAAAATCGACTTCGCCAATTTTGTCGCGCCAGCCCAGCGTCAACTCCAGCCCTTTGTTGAGCACGCCCGCCGTGTTCTGGGTGGGAGCCGCTTTCGTTCCGGCGGTGAGGAAAATGGGCGGGGTCGTCAAAATACCGTCGGTCAGTTTGTGGTACCAGTCCAGTTCGAAATTCATCCGGCCCTTGAACAAGGCACCTTCCAGACCGATGTCGGTAACGCTCGTCGATTCCCAGAGCAGCAGCGGATTGGCGTATTTGGCCTGCACCAGCCCCGTGGTGGCAACGCCGTTGAATGAGTAGGGGACTTTGCCGTAAACCGCCTGGTAGTCGTAATCGCCCGATGCCCCAGCGGCATAGATGACGTTATTGTTCGCGCCGTTGTTCCCGAGTTTACCCCAGGATGCCCGCAGTTTCAGGCCCTGAATTTTTTCGTTCAGCCCGCGCAGGAACGGTTCTTCCGAGAGCCGCCAGCCGGCCGAGAACGAGGGGAAGACACCCCAGCGGCTTTCCGGTGCAAAACGCGACGAACCGTCGTACCGCAAATTGGCTTCAAACAGGTATTTCGACTGGTACGCGTAGTTGACCCGACCGAAATACGAACGCATGGCGCGGTTATATTCCTGGCCACCCGCCGTGTTCGAGGTTTCACCCGCCGATCCCAGCGTGGTCGTGGAGTAGTCGATCAAACCGCGTTTCGAGGCATTGAAATCGTAATACCGGAAGTTGAATTGGTTGTAACCGACCAGGGCACCAAAATCATGGTCGCTCCCGAACGTCGTGCTGTAGCGCAGCACGTTGTCCAGCGTCAGCAGGTAATCCCGGTTGAACGAATAACCGGTCGTCAACTGGTCGGCGGGGGTCAACTGCACTTTCAGGGTGTTGGTCGAGAAATCCCAGCGTTCGGCTGGCCCGGCCAGCGCGTAGGAATTGCCTTCGTTGAACCGCGTCTGGTAGTTGACTTTCGGCTCCAGCGTAAGCCCTTTGGCCAGGGTTATGATGCCATAGAGGGTGGTATTGAACCGCGTGGTGCGGTCGAGCCCGCCGGTGCCGTCCAGATACGAGAAGATGTTGTTGACCGTGGTCGGTTCCTCCACGGCTACCGGAAAACCGTATTTCCCGTTGTAGTAGGGATAAATACCGGGATTGGTTTGCCACAAATATTGAAAGGCCAGATCGGTATTGGCTTTCCCGGCCGATTGCGTCGAGGCAAATGTTTGCGCCCCCAGGGTGAGGAACTTCGCAACTTTTGACTCGATGTTGGCCCGAAGCTGGAAGCGTTTGATGCCCGTATTCTGCATCACGCCCCGGTTGTCGAGGTAGCCAAGCGACATGTTGTACAACGATTTTTCGCCCCCGCCACTGACGGCAATGTTGTGGTTCTGGACAATTTCATTCCGGAATACCCAACTGGCCCAGTCGGTGTTGGGATAGGCCACATAGTTGGGAACGCCCCCCGCGCTGATGCCGTTGGGGTCTTTGTTGGCTTTTTCCCAGGTCTGGATCGTGTTGGCCGAATACACCTCTGCCACACCCACGTTCCGGTTGCTTTCGTTGAATAACCGCATGTAACGAACGTAGTCTGAAATGAATTCGGGGACGTTGCTCGGGCGGGCCGACGACAGGATGCCGGTATAGGTAACGGTCGTTTTCTTGGCTGATCCTTTTTTCGTCGTGATCAGAATCACGCCGTTGGCGGCCAAAGATCCGTAGATGGAAGCGGAAGCCGCATCTTTCAGGATCGACATGGATTCGATGTCGTTCGGGTTGACGGCGTCCATCGAGCCCTGCACCCCGTCGATGATGACGAGCGCGTCGCTGTTGTTGAGCGTACCGGTTCCCCGAATCCGGATGGTGGCACCATCGGCACCCGGTTTTCCGGACGACTGCCGCACAAAGACCCCGGGCGCCAGACCCGCGAGGGACGACGAAACGTTGGTAACCGGCCGGCTTTCGATGCTTTTGGCCGTTACCGTGGCCACCGAACCCGTCAGGTTGACTTTTTTCTGGGTACCGTACCCCACCACCACGACTTCGCTGAGGGCCTGCATGTCGGGGGCCATGGTCACATTGATGGTTGTTTGCGCGCCCACCACAATTTCCTGTAGGGTATAACCGATAAACGAGAAGACGAGCGTTGCCCCCTGATCGACGGCAATCCGGTATTTTCCGTCGGCGTCGGTTGTGGTGCCGCGCGTGGTGCCTTTCACCTGAATGCTGACGCCGGGGAGTCCTTTGCCGGTTTCGTCGGTCACGGAGCCGGTGATGGTTTCCTCCGCGGCAGACGACCTGTGGATCAACGGGCCGCTTCCCGCCGGGGCCGCCACCACCGACCCGGTTGCCAGGCAAAGGCCGAGAAGGGGGCACAGCCAACCGATCGGTCGGCCATACTGCAAAATCAGAGAACGTATAGATCGCTTCATACTGGATGGATTGATTGGTTTAAGGTATTGGGTCAATTAGGTTATTGGTTCACTACAAATCGGCGGATTCAAACTGGTGGAGAACCGCATTAAGGCGCAATGGGGGCAAGTCGGCTGGAATTCTCATCGAAGCGCGCAGGCGCTGACGGAGAAACGGACGGCGGTTCATACGGGCAGGGTTGAAGGGTGCGTAGTCGGTGCGGTATTCGAAAATACATTCAGATTCCGCATCCTAATAGCAAAATACGATCATTGTAAAGCATTTTTTTGATAAAAAATTTGCAGAATTTATCGTTTAATTTGCAACTTTCTATTTCAACTGTTCCTGATTAGCAAATTGCTCTGTAAAAAAATACCGGTCTGGCCGCGCCATTCACAGGCGGACCGGACCGGTATTTGACCATCGCCCGTCACTGGTGCGGGTTTAGATGAATCCGTAGTAGCGGAGCGCTTCACCCGGCACATTGGCGCGTAAGTCTCCTGCGGCAGCCGTGGAAATCCAGGTGGGATTGTGGGGGACTAATTGTATTCAACCCGGTTCAAAGGTCCCGGGAGGCAAACCGGTTGGGGTGCAGACAGTTTGACCAGTAGTCGATAATGGCTTGCAGTTGCGTAGTGATGTCGGCCATATTGCTCTTTTTTTCGAAGAAACCCTGAATAGTCAGGTCGTAAGCCTCTTCGACGAGATGCTTGTAAACCGGGTGAGTAAAAAAGATAAAAGGAATGGCCCGCTTGCGCAAGCCATTGTCCTGCTCGATCTGTCGCCGAAGCTCCAGGCCCGTCATGGTATGCATAGTCACTTCCGAGATGATCAGAAAAGGGCGTTGGTCCGTGGTACGCAGAAAATCAATGGCGTCTTGCCCCCGGGTAAAAACCACAACCGGATTATGGGGGGCGGTCTGCTGAAGAATTGGTACTAAAATTTCGTGATCATCTTCGTCATCATCGATTAATACAATTGGCCCCTTTGTTTCCATGCTTTCCTTTTCGTAGGTTTTTATCAGAACATAACTGAAGGGCTGCCCAAGTGTTTGATAAAACCCGCAGTTCGAGTATACGGCTTTTTGGGAACGGTTATTGAGGGAACAATCCAAGGGAATTCTGGTTATATCCTGAACGATTTCTTACCCTGGCAGGGAATTTTTGCCCTCTGGAAAGAGTTATGTAGCTGCTCAAGATTTAAACGATAGCCCTTGAAATATCCTGTTTGTGAAACCCCCTGTGTTTTTGTGGTTGATGATGATGAAGACGATCAGTTTTTAATTCAGCACGTCTTTGGCCACCACAGCCCTGAGTGTCGGATTAACAGCATCATGAATGGGGTTGAACTTCTGGATGCCCTGGCAGCGGTCGAGTTGTTGCCCGCCCTGGTGTTGTTAGATTTGAACATGCCCGTTATGGGTGGCCTGGAAGCCCTGGCGCTGATTCGAAAGGAGCCAAAGTATGATAGCCTGCCGGTTGTCATCCTGACGACCTCCAACCAGACCATCGATCAGCAGCGGGCTCTGGAATTGGGAGCAAACGGGTTTGTGACCAAACCGTTATTGCTGCAAGAGTACAACCAACTCATCCTGACGCTGCGAAAACAATGGCTGATCGGTCGCTGCATCGGCTGATGGTTCGTTTCGCTGCTAGTGCTTAACCACTTTGATTGCCACGCTTTTCAATCCGTTCGTTACGCGTAACAGCAGGAGCCCCGCCGGTTGCTGACGAACCGGTAAATGCTGCCACTCAACCACCCGGGCCGCGTCAATGTGTCGCTGGCCGACCAGCCGCCCCCCGGCATCCGTCAGTTGCAACCGGAGCGGCTGGCCTTCCGCCCCCCGGATTTCGACCACCACCTGATCCGAAACCGGGTTGCCCAACACCGTCACCGCAAGCTGCGAAGCGGTTTCGGCCGACATCCGGGCCGCCGAAGGACAACGCAGCGGTTTGCCCGAATCTTTCAACACATAGGTGCTGCCCTGTACCCGTCCATACACCAACCGCGACGTGTTGTCTTTTAACTCGGCCGGTACCGTGAAACTGTAGGCATGAGCGCCGTTGCCCTTGCCCGCATTTTTCAGATCGTCGCGGTAGATATTGGCCACCGTGCTGCCCAAAACCGTGTCCCCCGTGTAAAATTCTACGGTCAGTGGCGTATTGGGTTTGTTCCGATCCCAGACCCAGCCCCGGATGGTGCCGCACTCGACCTTGTCCAGATAGCCGTCGAAACTCCCTGTTACCGCGGTCGCCGATGTTGGCAGAACCGTAAACACGAAACTGACACTGTTCGTGTTTCGGGCATCATCGGAAGCCTGGTACGACAATACAAACGTTCCGGCCACTTTGGGGGTGCCGCTGATGATCCGGTCGAAGGGGTCGAAATCCAGTCCGGCGGGTAAATTATCCAGGGTGTAAAAAAGCAGATCTTCCCCTTCCGGGTCCGTAAAGGCCGCCAGGGTTCCCGAGAACGGGACATCCACCTGCGCCGTGATGGGCGTAATTAAAATGGTTGGGGTCGGGGGCACCGGGGGCTTATTTTCCGGTTCGCGACCCGTCCGACAAGTGAGTGCTTTCGGCGAACCCTTCAGGATGAAACTACTGCCCCGAACGCGGGCCGACAAACTGTGTGGGTTACGGTCTTTTATTTGTTCCGGAATTGAAAAAATGAACGCATGGTGGCCATTTCCTTTGCCCGCCGTGAGCAGATCCTGCCGAAATTCGCCGGCAGTCAGCATCCCGATCACATTGGGGCCATCCAGAATCTCGACGGAAACGGGCGTATTGGGTTTGTTGCCATCCCAGGCCCAGCCCCGAAATGTACCGCAATCGGCACCGTAGACATAGCCGTCGAACGAGCCCGTCGCCGATGGGTGAACGATCTCCAGAGCCGGGGTAATGGTGGCCTGGCAACTGCCCCGGCTACAGGTGACCGAATACGTCCTGAGACCGGTTACCGCCGTCGGCACCGGAATGAAGGGGCCGGTTCCCCGCTGGCCATCCGGCCCCGTCCAGGCGATCTGACCGGTTTCGCAACCCTCCATCGTAAGCAGGACGCCCGGCGTGTTTTGCACAAGGGGAGACGCGGTTCCATTGGAGGTATACGTCAGGGTTGGCGTGGTGCAGGCCGATTCCTTTACAGCCACTAACCAGAAATCCGTAAGTCCTTTCGAATTTTCCGTTTTATCCCCACTGGCGTTGGAATAGGATCGGCCCAGCAGATAAAAATTGCCGATGGCGCTTTGGCAAGCGCTGAACAGAATGTCCTCATCGGCCCCCCCCAGGGTTTTATCCCACACCCAGGCACCGTCTGAGCCCAGTTTAACAACCCAGTAGTCCCAGTCTCCCCGGCTATTTTCCGACTTGATCGCATTCCGGTTCGATTGGGACATGCCACCGGCCAGAAAACCGTCATCGGCGGTTTTGATGATGTTGAGCCCGTTTTCCTGACTGGCCCCTCCCAGGGTTTTGTCCCAGCGTTTGTTTCCATTCGCATCGACACTGACGACCCAGTAGTCGGAAGAACCGAAAGAATTCTCCGATTTTTCAAAACCCTGGTTGGAATAGGAAACCCCGGTCACCACCACCCCGCCATCAGCCGTAGCGACCCCGGACGCTGGCGTGTCTTCGCGGTCCCCGCCGATGGTTTTATCCCAGATTTTCGTCCCATCTTCGTCTATTTTGACCAGCCAGTAATCACTAAAATCCGTATTGGTCCCGCGCACGTTTTCGGTTTTGTCGCCACCCGCGTTGGACCACGACAAACCCACCAGCACGAACTGGCCGTCTGAGGTCGGAACAATCCCTGACACCGCCTGAAAGGCAGGACCGCCGTAGCTTTTATCCCATAGTTTATTTCCATCCAGATCGATCCGGATCACCCAGTAGTCTCCTTCTCCTTTCAAAGGAGCCGTTCGGTCCAGATGGGGGGAAGAACTGGAGGTGCCTGTTAACAGATACCCTGCATGGTCCGGAAGAACCGCAATACCCGAAATCTCCTCCGGAAATTCGCCCCCAAAAGTTTTTTCCCAGCTTTTGTTCCCATTCGCGTCGATCTTAAGGACCCAGAAATCACCGTATCCCCGTCCATCCTCCGATTTGTCCCCCCCTTTGTTGGAATCAGATCCTCCTCCCAGCAGAAAACCGCCATCGGGTGTTGCCACGATGGTATTTAAATTATCATAACCGCTTCCTCCGTAGGCTTTATCCCAGAGCTTGTTCCCATCGGCGTCGATTTTGACAATCCAAATATCCGAGGCCCCCAGATTGTTGACGGATTTATCACCACCGATCCCCGATGAGGAAGATCCGCCGAGAAGAAACCCGCCTTCAGTTGGAAGAATGATTCGGGCCTCGTCAAAATCATTTCCGCCGATGGTTTTATCGAAAACGTTGGCAACCTGCGCACGCAGACAGGTGCTTACGAAGAGGAACAGTACCGGCAGCCACCGGCGATTAAACGGCATCCATAAAGCGTTTTTCATGATACGATAGTTATTGGTTTTGATCAATGGGAACGGGCTGTCGGGCTCTGGCATCGAACAGTGACCCGTTCCTTTACCGATCTGATCGCTTATCCTATTTACTGCTTCAGGATTTTCAGACTGACCTGTTTCAGGCCACTACTGACCTGTAAGAACAGTAAGCCTGCCGGTTGTCCCTGAACCGATACCGTCGGCCGCTCTACCGGTTTTGCCGCGTCAATGTGCCGCTGGCCGATCAGCCGCCCCCCGGCATCCGTCAGTTGCAACCGGAGCGGCTGGCCTTCCGCCCCCCGGATTTCGACCACCACCTGATCCGAAACCGGGTTGCCCAACACCGTTACCGCAAGCTGCGAAGCGGTTTCGGCCGACAACCGGGCCGGGGCACACTGGTAGGCCTTCGGGGCGCCTTTCAGGTCATAGGTGCTGCCCAGCACCCGCGCCCGAATCAGCGTCCCGTTGGTCACACTGCCCGGTGGCGTGAAGTTGTAGGCATGCGCTCCGTTGCCCTTCCCGGCGTCTTTCAGATCTTGGCGGTAGATGTTGGCCAGCGTACTGCCCAGAACCGTTCCCGATCCCTCCAGATAGAATTCCACCGTGAGCGGGGTGTTGGGCTTGTTGCGGTCCCAGACCCAGCCGCGGATGCCGCCACAGTCGAGCTTGTCGAGATAGCCCTCGAAGCTGCCCGTCACGGTCGTGGTGGAAGCGGGGTTGATGGTCAGCGGAAAACTGACGGAATTGGTCAGCACGCCATCGCTGGCCGAATAGGTCAGCACGAAGGTGCCTGCTTGCGTCGGTGTGCCCGAGATCACCCGGCTGGTCATGCTGATCGACAAACCGTCGGGCAATCCGGTGAGCTGGTAGGTGAGGGGTTGGGCTTCGGGATCGGTGAAGGCGACGAGCGTACCGGAGAAGGGCACGCCGACCTGGGCCACCAGGGGCGCGATGAGGATGGTTGGCGAGGGGGGCACGGGGGCTTTGTTGGCGGGCGATCCGGTTCCCTGACAGATGAGGGCTTTGGGGGAATCCTTCAGGATGAAACTGCTGCCGCTGACGCGGGCGGAGAGATTGTGGGACAAGCCATCTTTCAGATTGTCAGGGATGTTGAAGAAGAAGGCGTGTCGTCCGTTGCCTTTTCCGGCGGATTGCAGGTCTTGTCGGAAGACGTCGGCGGAGAGGGAAGCAATGACGTTGGGTCCGTCGAGGATGTCGACGGGGACGGGGGAGTTGGGTTTGTTGCGGTCCCAGGCCCATCCTCGGAAGGTGGCACAGTCAGCACCGTAGACAAAACCGTCGAAGGAGCCGGTAATGAGTGGGGGCGAAACCGTTATCGTAGTGGACGCCGTAGCGGAACAACTGCCAGTGGTGCAGGTGGCCGAGTAGACCAGCGTACCGGTGGCGGAGGTGGGCACGGCGATGGCGGTTCCGGTACCGCTGGTGCCGTTGGGGCCGGTCCAGTTGAGGGTGCCAGTGGTGCAACCGGTGATGGAAAGGGCGACGCCCGGGGTGTTCTGAAAAACCGGTTGGGTGGAAACGTTGGAAGTAAGCAGGAGTGCGGCCAGCGGAGAGCCCTGGAACTCATACGCCCCAAGATCGATGGGGCCGTCGTTGAAAAACCGGGAATTGCCGGCCAGATCCGTGGTAACACCGTTAAGGGCCGTAGCGCTGTTCGTTCCGGCATTGATAGCGGGCGAGCAGGCCGTCAGGCTCAGGTCATCACTGGCCGCATCGGTGAATTTCGGATCCTGACCAACCCGGTTGTCGCCACTATCCATAAAACCGGTCGCCCCGGTTTCGATCAGGCTGTGGGCAACCGTGAGTGATAAATTTACACCCTCTTCAACCGCGTTAAAAAAAGCAGTTGCCCCGCCGTTATCCCACAGGATGCAGTTGATCAGGCTGTGAATCGAACGAACCGTCGAAGTACCTCCACCATCCGTATCGATGCCTCCCTCATTATAGATGACGTTACCTTGATTCTCGGTAGACGTATTCTGGTAGAAGCTACAATTGATCAGCATCGAACGATTCAAAGCCGACGTGCCATCACTTGTTCGTCCAAAGAGGTCATTAAAAATGGCTCCTCCGAGGTCGGCCTGGTTGCCGATAAAAATGCAATTGAGCATGGTCAATTGAAGATTGCCCTGTGTATTGGCATCGTTTTCCACCGCTCCACCCCGGCTTCCTTCGTTGCGGATGAAGCGGCAATTGGTAAAGACCGGCTCCAGCAAACCGTTTTGACTGTTGTTGTCGACGGCAGTCCCTTCCGTGTTCTCGATGAAACTGCAATTGGTTATTCTGGGATGGCTAACCGACAAATTCCCGGTTTCATCCGCATCGGAAGCGGATTCTGTCCTTAGCGCATAAAAGGTATTCTGGGTAAAACTACAATTCGTCAGGATGGGGTTGGAAGTTCCGCCATCGTCAACATAGGTCCTGAATGCGCCCCGGTTTTGAGAAAAACTACAATTGGTCAGGCTGGGACTCGTGGTTCCTCCGTCATTGGCGAAACTATAGACACCGCTTAAATTCTGAATAAACCGGCAGTCTGTCAGGATGGGGCTACTGACTCCTCCTTCTCTCCCATTGTTGTACAGGGCACCACCTTCGTACGCGAAGTTCTGAATAAACGTACACTGGTTCAATGTCGGGTTACTCTGGTTGCCCGAACCACTGCCGTCATTGACCATCCCTCCTCCCGATCGATTGCCGTCCAGGTTATTGGCATAGCCACCCGTAATGGTTATGCCATCGAGCCGGGTCTGGGCGCTGGCATTTTTAAATTGAACGACGTGATAGCTGTTGCCATCATCCAGCGTAGAGTTATTGTCGATGTCACCCGATAAGGTGGTACTGGATGGATTCGTCGTGCGGACATCGGTTCCGGCGGTATACCCCCCGTACACCTGTACGCCCGAAGCAATGGAAAACGATTGCGTTCGGTCGGTCGTGGCCGTTGGCTTGTAGAGTCCAGCCCCCACCAACACGGTGGTACTGGCAGGTGATTGGGACAGCACGGCCTGTAATTGGGATGCGGGATAGGCATTTGTCCAACTATCGCCGTCTTGCGTACCGTTGCCGGTTGGGGTTACGTACTTGATCTGAGCGGAAGCCGTCAGAACACTGAAAAGCAGCAGAGTACAGGTGACGAAAAGACCAATCGGTCCAGGGAAGGGTAGCTTTGTTTTCATAAGTATACCCCGGGCGGTTTAGGTGCCGGGTCGGAAATGGCCCAAACGTAGTCTTCGATTCACAAACTGACTATCGCAATTTTCCCAATTCCTATAACAATCTTCCCACGGATCAAAAAATGGACATTGATCCCCAAAAATCATGCTCATGGGGTTAAAGTTGGGATAATTGCGATCGTTTTTGGTAGAATTGTGGCAACGGTCTGGTCGGTTTGCCACCATGAGAAGTGCGCTTATCCAATCCGTAAAAATGTGGGGGGGCGGTGTGGCTTCAGCGTGCCTTGGCTAGTCCAGTTTGACCTTTGCCTGATACTCCCTCGGGGTCACCTGGTAGTGTTGCCGAAACATCTTGGTGAAATGCGCGGGGGAGTCAAAGCCCACCAGGTAGGCGGTTTCCGATACGGCTCTTCCCTCTTCCAGCAACTGAACCGATCGCTTCAGCCGGTGTACCCGAATGAAATCACCGGGCGTCACCCCCGTCACTGCTTTCATCTTGCGGTACAGGCTCATCCGGCTCAGGTTCGTATACTTCTCGATGTCTTCGACCCGAAATGCCGTGTTGTCCAGATTGGTTTCAATGAGTTGGGTGATGCCGGCCAGCAACGGATCGACGGATACCGGGGCCTGAACCGGTTGCGGGGGGGCGGGATGCGTCAACCCGGCCTGTAGTTGCTCCCGCAGCCGACGCTGGTTTTCGAGCAGATTCCGCACCCGCAACTGCAACTCCTGTACATGAAACGGTTTGGTCAGGTATTCATCCGCTCCCCGCGTCAAGCCTTCGATCCGATCCGCATAGGCGACCTTTGCCGTTAGCAGCACCACCGGAATGTGGTGGGTCCGCAGGTCGCTTTTCAGGTGGTTACACAGCGTATAGCCATCCATCACCGGCATCATCACATCACTGATGACGACATCCGGCATTCGTTCAAGGGCCAGATTCAACCCTTCCTGTCCGTTGCGGGCCTGATCCACTTCATACCCGGCAGACAGGCTCTCGGTGATAAACTGCGCCAGTTCGACATGGTCTTCTACGACCAAAATTCGAACCGGTTCGTCCTTCCCGTTTTCATTGGACGGTATCAACTGCCCCTCATCGGCCAATCGGCCCTTTTCGGTCGGTTGCGCCATTCGAACCGGCAACCAGACCCGGAAGAGCGTGCCCAGTCCTTCCCGGCTCTCCACCGTGATCTGCCCCTGCTGGCTCTCCACCAGTTCTTTGACCAACGATAGCCCGATGCCCGTTCCCAAGGGTCGGTTTGGAGGGGATTCCGGTCTCGCTTCTACCTGATAATACCGATCAAAGATCAATGGCAAACTGGCGGGTGGAATGCCAATCCCCGTATCACTTACCACGAGTTCAACCTCTTGCTGCGTTCCTTGCAGGGGGTGAATTTGAACCCGCACCTGCCCCCCTTCCGGCGTAAACTTCAGGGCATTCGACACCAGGTTATAGACGATCGGTTCGAGCTTGTCCGAATCGAACCAATAATGGGACCGCAACGCATTTTCGAAGACCAGATCGATGCCCAGTGCTGACGCCTGTTCCCGAAACGGCAACAGCCACTGATCAACACACTGGCCTATGTCCCCCAGCGACTCGTTGACGGTCATGAGGTTGGCTTCCAGTTTGGAAAAGTCCATCAACTGGTTGATGAGCCGCAGCAGGTGACGCGCCTGGGTCTCCATGATCGAAACCCGGCGCTGAATTCCGGGTTCAAGGGGCTGTTGCAGCAACTGTTCGGCGGGCGACAGGATCAGTGTCAGGGGCGTTCGGAACTCGTGGGTGACGTTGGCAAAAAACCGGGTTTTCATTTCATCCAGTTCCCGGAGTTTCGCGGCTTCGTGTTCTTTCAGCGCTATCGATTGCTGCATTTTGAGCCGGTTGACGTAATTCCGAAACAGACCGTAGGCAATTCCGACCCCGGCGATGGTGTAGAAAGTATACGCCCACCAGGTGGCCCACCAGGGCGGATGAATGACAATGCGCAGGGTTCGAATTTTCGGACTCCAGACACCGGTCAAATTGGTTGCGTTCAGGCGCAGGGTATAGGTGCCGGGCCTTAAATCTGTAAAAACCGCTTCGGGCCGCTGGCTTTCAACCCAGGTGGGTTCCAGGCCCACCAGTTGATAGCGGTACCGGTTTTTGTCGGGTTTGTTGAACTGCAAAGCCGCAAACCCGATGGTCAGGAAGTTCTGGTTGTCGGGTAAACGCAGCTCGTGGATGGCCTGAACGGGTAACTCGCCGAGAGGAGAATCCGGGCCCGGAACGACCGGTTTATTGTTGATGGAAAGGGTGGTGATCTCGGTTGCGGGCTGAAACGAATCCGGGCGGATGTGGCCCGGATAGAACGCCGTAATGCCTTCCAGACCACCCATCAGGATGCGGTCATTCGGCAGATGCAGAAAATGGTAGCGGTTGAACTCGTCGGCCAGGATACCATCTTCGGTCGTGTAGGTCTGGGTCGCCAGGGTCCGGCGTTGAATTTTACAAATCCCTTTGTTCGTCCCCACCCAGACCTGCCCTTTTTGATCGGGAATGACGGAGTAAATGACGTTGTTGGGCAGACCGTTGGCTACGGACAACCGTTGGCTCAAACCGGTTTTTTTGTCGAATAGACAGGCTCCGCTGCCGAAGGTGCCGATCCAGAGCCGATCGGGTCGGTCAGGGTCGGTGGCCAGGCATAACAGATTGTTGCTGCTCAGGGAGTTTGGGTTGTCGGGATCGTTTTTATAGCTGGTTAGTCGACCGGTTTTGCGGTCGACCCGAACCAGTCCTTCGCTCGGTGTTGCCAGCCACAAGGCCTGATCATCGACGGTGAACATCAAGGTCGTTTTCCGGATGGCATATGGAAAACGGGTCCACCGCCCTGGTGATTCGTCATACCGATACGCCGTGGAATCCAGAAACGCCCACACCTGCCCCTGGCGGTCGGTGGTCAGCGGGCAGAGCCGTTCGCCGATGGCAATGTTTTTAAAACGGACGGGAAAGGGGATTTTTTCGGATTTCCGGGTCTTGAGATCAACCCGGTACAGATCAGAACTTCCGACATTGTACCAGAGCCGCCCCTGTCCATCGAAGGTATGGCGAAAGTTGTAGTTGGACAAAGACGGGTCGAGCGGGGGGATCTGATCGGGTGGTAAAGAAAGCCATCCGTTGTTCAGCAAATCCTTCACAAAACCGGTTTGGTAGGTTGCGGTTTGAAACGGACTGAGCCGTAAGTCATACTTCTGAATACCGTTGCCCGCAGTCCCGAGCCACAACACATTCGATTGGTCGATGAAGATACTGCGGTAATTAATGGGTCCATTCTCGTTCCCGGAACGGAGCAAGCGGGGGCCTTCGGCATCGGTAAAGCAAAATAACTTATTGTCCCGGGCAAAGTAAATCGTTCCCTTCTGATCGGCAGCGAAGTAGGTATTGAACAGTTCATTTTCCAAAGGCGGAATCGGATAGCTGCGGGCCTGGTGCGTAGCCGTCTCGAAAACTGTAATATGGTGGTGAAAGGCAACGACGAGGTCGCCATTGGGCCGCAGGTATAACCCGTTCAAATACGCTTCGGGCATCCAGCTGGCTTTGCCGGGTTGGTAGACATGCCGAAGAAAGGACTGCGAACGGTGGTCAAAATAATCAATTCCCTTGCTGGTAAAAACCCACAGATCATCCTCCGGCGTCGACTGAACGAAGCCAATCACATCGGAGGAAAGGGAGTTGGGCTGGTTGGGCTGGTGACGAAACAAGGTAGCTTTTTGCGTACGCAGGTTGAACGAGACCAAACCGGTGTTGGAGCGGACGACCCATAGCCGCTCGCCCCGGCGGTCGAAACAGAAGTCGCCGATCCCGTTTTTTCCAAACAGTTTTACAAAAGCCGGTTGCTGCGAAAAGTTGGTAAACTGTTCGGTAACCGGATCGAATACGTCGAGATCCTGGCGCTCTGAGGCAATCCAGATCTTTCCGTTGGGATCCACTTTCAGTTTGGTAATTCCGGCAAATGAAAGGGAAGGGCGCCGGTTCGGATCAGGCTGAAACACTTTGAACTGACTGCCATCGTAGCGGGCCAGACCGTCGCGGGTCGCCATCCAGATAAATCCCTTTTGGTCCTGCACAATGGACGGTACAAACGCCTGAGGCAGCCCTTGCCGGTCGGTGATGAACGCGGGCGCGGGCAGTTTATGAGGTTGCGCAAGCACGAAAGAACAGGGATTGAACAACCATCCCCAAATCAACCACAACAGGATCAAGTGACTGTCAATCTGTTTCATTCACACCTTTGAATTACCCTCACCATCAAATAAGAACACTTTTTCGATATGTTACTATTCGTAGATATACTTTTTACTGAACGTAGCAATTTTGGAAAATCGGGTTCGCTGGTCGGCTGTCATTTTTAGTGCTGACGCAAATGGATAAATTGGTTCCTTTTTGAGCTGACAACAACACGCGGAGTCGTCAATACATACGCTCCGGGCAGCCAGATAGTTTGCTCCGCACACAGGCTGTCTGGGCCCAAAGCTAACGGGGCGTTTATGGAATGTTAGATTTACCGTTTACCTTCGTGCTTTCCGGTTTGCACGAAGAAATGCACAATCCGGTCATCGTTCATCAAGTTCTGGCTTGTGTCAAAAGATCAATTCCATGAAACCCGTACTCCTCCTGCTCCTTTTTTTCAGTACCCCCTTTTTACGCGCTGTGCGGGCACAGAAGGCCCCGGTCGATGGCCCGGCAAAAGCTACTTTTTCCAATCCCCTGCCGATCCAATTTGGAGATCCTTACATTTTATACACCCAGGGTACCTATTATATGTACGGCACGGGCGGTGGAGCGGAGAAGGGGTTTGCCGCTTATTCGTCAAACGATATGGTTTCCTGGAAAGCCGAGGGACAGGTGTATTTTCACACGAACAAAAATGGCTGGAGTGATCCCAAAGCCAGTTGGGGCGGGGCGTACTGGGCCCCTGAGGTTTACGAAGTGAAGGGGAAATATTATCTGTTTTACAGTGCGCAATGGAAGGTAAACCCCACCCGGGAAGTGGAAAATTTCCGGATCGGCGTGGCCGTTGCCGACAAGCCTACGGGGCCTTTCATCGATCTGGCCGACCAGCCTATTTTTGATCCGGGGTATCCCATCATCGATGCCAATGTGTTTTTTGACCCGAATGGAAAAGTCTATCTCTATTATTCGCGTTGCTGCTATAAACACCCGGTCGAGAGCGAAGTGGCCGATTTGGCCCGGAAAAAAGGGTGGTATGAGGAGATTGAAGAAAGCTGGGTGTATGGGGTCGAGCTCAAAGCGGATTTTTCCGGTGTCGTTGGCGAACCGGTTTTGTTGCTGCGGCCCCCGGTTCAGCTCAACGACAAGCAGGCCGAATGGGAAAGTCGCTCGGTTACGGCCCGCGAAGTCAACCGTCGCTGGACGGAGGGTTCCGTCACGTTTAAAAAGGACGATACGTATTACATGATGTATTCGGCCAACCATTTCGGCGGTCAGTTTTACGCCATTGGTTATGCCACCTCCAACTCCCCCTTGGGTCCCTTCAAAAAAGCGGCTAACAATCCGGTATTGCAGAAAAATACCGACCAGGGAGGTTCGGTTACGGGCACCGGGCACAACAGCATAGCCTACTCGCCGGACGGTCGGGAAATGTTTTGCGTATACCACGCCAGAACGGCCAAAACCGGGGGTGAGCGAGTGGTTTGTATCGACCGCATGGAGGTGAAAAATGGAAAAATCACCATTTTCGGGCCTACCACGACGCCCCAGAAACGTCCTTCCGGCGCATCAAAGGCGTTAAAAGAGTAAACGCATGAGCCTTTGTATGGGTGCCCCGGCACAAAACCGACAAACCGTAGACGCCGATTGAGTTTATCCTTTGTTAGAAGAACGCCGAAGCGACTTGAAAACGGCAACAACGCCGGCCAGTATTAATCCGACCACCAAACCAACCCCAAATTCTTTCAGGATGGCCGGAAGGCCCGGAAATAAGGTGTGCAGGTAGTGGATGTTGTGCACAAATATTCCGCCCGCAACCAGCAGAAGAGCCAACGTCCCCACCACGCTTAAAATCCGGACGATAATTGGTAGAGCGCCAACCAGCACATGGCCCAGTTTTGACAGGAAACCCGTATGGTTCGACCGTTTGATCAACTTGTAGCCAGCATCATCCATTCGGACAATGAGCGCTACCAGGCCATAGACGCCAACCGTCGCCAGCAGGGCCACCACGGACACCGTCAAAATTTGTATCATGGAGGGTTGTCCGGCAACCGACCCCAGCGCAATGATGACAATTTCTACGGAAAGGATAAAATCCGTCGTTATGGCGGATTTTACTTTGACTTTTTCCTGGTCGACAGGAGGAGTGACTTGCGGGCTATCCGAGATTGCCTGCTGTTTGGGTGCCTTTTCCTTACCAAAGTAGTCGATTATTTTTTCGCCCCCTTCATAGGCCAGGTAACAACCGCCCAGCAGCAGGATGAAGGTGATGGCGACCGGAAAGAATGCATTCAGCAGCAGGGCAATCGGAACAATAATGAGTTTATTGATGAATGAGCCTTTCGTAATAGACCACAGGATGGGCAATTCTCTGTCGGCCAGGAATCCCGTCGCCTTTTCTGCGTTTACCGCCAGGTCATCACCCAGTATACCGGCGGTTTTGCGAGTGGCTATTTTTGTTGCTAAAGCAACATCATCCATTAAGGCAGCGATATCATCTAAAATTGCAAAAAAACCAGAGGCCATTGGTCGAGTGGATTATACGAAAACTTTTTACGGCTGAAAGATAGAGATAGATTGCCTCTAAAGTACCGTCTGCATCCATTATCTGATTGTTTGGGATCAAACCTAAGTCCATCCGGCAGCAGCTTAGAATTCGTAATAGCGATAGGTTAGTGGGTGAAGTACCGGGAAATCACCCCAACTATTTTCTTTAGAAAGGTCTGGTTTTCGGCGGTGAGGTCAGGTTGCATTTGAATATTCCGGTTCTTTACGGCAATGACAATTTTGGCCGCTGGCGATCCGATTTTAAAAAAGTGGTGGAGCATTGTCTGAAAGAAGGCGTGCGGGGTCAGCCAGGTAAGCCGGAGTTTTGTCAACCTCGGGAGCAATCTCGCCGATGACCATTCTAAAACCGTGATCGATAAGCATGTGGGCAACCGATGTTTGGATAAGCAGGTGTCCAAATCCTCACTTTTTTAAGCGACCTTATTTCTCCATTGTTCACCAGACGGTGCCAGATAAGCTGATGATAGCTTGTAGTTTACTCGCCCGCTTTTCAGTGTTTGTACCACAAGGTGTTGATCAGAAAACCGTATGTGATGAATGTAACCTTAAAGGTCTGGCGGCAGAAAAATAGCCAAACGCCCGGCAAACTCGTAGACTATCAGGTAACCGATCTGTCCCCGGATATGTCGTTTCTGGAGATGTTCGACGTGCTGAACCAGGATTTGCTCCACCGGGGCGAAGATCCGGTTGTGTTTGACCACGATTGCCGGGAAGGCATTTGCGGCTCGTGCGCCATGTTCATCAATGGCCGGGCTCACGGGCCTCAGACCGGCGGGGCGACTTGTCTGTTACACATGCGTAGTTTTGAGGACGGCAGCACGATTGTAGTGGAACCCTGGCGGGCCCGGGCCTTTCCGGTTGTCAAGGATCTGGTGGTTGATCGGTCGGCTTTTGATCGCATCGTTCAGGCGGGTGGGTATATCTCCGTCAATACCGGGGCGGCCCCCGACGCCAACGAAATTCTGATTGCGCGCGGGAAACAGGAACAGTCGATGGACGCGGCCGCCTGTATTGCCTGTGGGGCCTGCGTTGCGGCCTGTAAAAATGCGTCGGCGATGCTGTTCACGGCGGCCCAGGTATCCCGGTTTGCGGTTCTGCCCCAGGGGCAGCCCGAGCGCCATCTCCGGGCCGAGCGAATGGTAGCCCAGATGGATGCAGAAGGATTCGGAGCCTGCTCGTTCACGGGAGCGTGCTCGGTCGAATGCCCGGCATCCATCTCACTGGATCACATCACCCGACTCAACCGGGAGTACCTGGGGGCCAAATTAACCTCTGACAATGTATAAACACGGATATTCAACCCTGGTCTGGGTTCTGCTCATCTGCTTGACGGGCTGTGGTGGAAAAAATACCTCGTCCAATGTCGAGTCGCCAGGGGACGACAAAACCACCAAAACCGAAGTACTTGAAACCGGTGCGGATTTGTTGCAAAACAAAGCTCCGCTCCAGGCTATGAGCATGTATCTGGATGGTTTTCATTTTTACAGCGGGAATATAAAGGGGCAAATGGAAGCCCATCATTACTGCACCCAACTGAATGAAGACGTCGTTCAATGCATAATTTTCGACGGCAACGGCAAGGACGCCAAAATGATGGGCGTCGAATACATCGTGTCTGAGCGTCTGTTCAAAACCCTGCCCGACGAAGAAAAGAAACTCTGGCACAGCCACCACCACGAGGTGAAATCAGGAAGCCTGATTGCTCCCGGTTTGCCCTTGGTTGCCGAACACGAATTGATGGAAAAACTGGTTTCAACCTACGGAAAAACCTTCCATACCTGGCATACGGATCGGGATTTGAAGCTCCCGCTGGGCCATCCGCTGGTAATGATGGGGTTTACCAAAGAAGGCCAGTTGGCCGACAGCCTGCTCCGTCGGCGGGATGAACGGTTTCAGATTTCTACCGCGGAGAAAAACCGGAACCGGGCGGATATTCCGATGCCCAGAGTTCAGCCGGGGGCCAACGCCTGGGAGCAGGGCGAAATCCGGCAGTTGAAAGTGAGTACGGAAAAAGAACCGCTACCCCACCACGCGCATTAAGTTTTTTAATCCGGATTTTCCTGGACCGGCCGTTAAAAAGAATAGCGAACGGTGGGCAGGCTAGCGGTGTTCCACCAGTATTGTCGCAAGCCGTCGAAACGTTCCAGCCATTGGTCAAAGGCAAACGGTTTTACGACATAGCAAGAGCTTCCCCGCTCGTAAGCTTCCCGAATATCGTCGGGATGATCGGAAGAACTCAGCATAATGACTGGAATCGTACAAATCGGCATAGGGAAATGCCGGATTGCGTCCAATATTTGCCATCCATCTTCCCGTTGCGGCATGTATAAATCCTGGATAATCAACTGGGGTATATTCCACTCACAATCCTTCAATTCTTCCAGGTAGGATATTGCCTGTTCCGGCGTACCGACCTGCACGAGCTGGGCATCGGGGAAAGTCTGTTGTAATGCCTTTCGAATAACGATTCCTTGATCCGGGTTGTCTTCAACAACCAGTATTCTGGCGTTGCGAAGGCTGCGATCCCGATTTGACGGTTCTCTGTTCATACACGCATACATTTACGTTCAAAAGATTTATTCTCTGCGATCAGTTCGACCGACCTGCTGATACTGGGTAACTATACCGGAATTCAATGGGCAAATCCTGGCAATAGCGGGAGAAAAGACCCGCGATCAACTGCCTGTAAGCTCGGTCAATTTCGGGATGGTAAGGCCGCCAGATGAAACCAGAAATGGCCTAACTGGGCCATCGTCCGAGTAAAAATAGCTTGGTCTTCCAAAACCGTTACGACTGAGTTTGCCCATCCGGCATACGCCAGATTAACGGTTTCCGGGGTGTTTCTGGGTACCAGCAATAGGGTGGGAATAGAAGCCAGCCGGGGCGTTTCTTTCAACGATCGCAAGGTGTTCATTCGATCCGTCGTTGACGAACACGCATCAAGTAAAATCAAGGCCGGGAGCTGATCATCAGGCAATGAAAGTAGCAAATCCGGTATAACCTCGCCCCGATTCAACTGGTTTACCAGACAGTTCGCAAACTTGCTTTGAAAGCCTTTCCGTACCCAAGATGCTTTGGTTTGGCTATCGGTGACAATAATCACGGAAGGATCGTTTTTTCCAGGCTTTGTTTCAACCGGCTCCTCCGCAGAAGCCGATACATGGTCAATGAACTGGCGCCACCGGCGACGGCCCACCGGTAAAACCGTGCCGCAATTCATGCGGACTGTTCCTGCCATTTTCGAGCGCGCAGGCGCTATCCAGTCCCGAACGAACTGAGGATTGATCAGGGCGGTTTTATGAACTCGAATAAACTGGTCTAATCGGGTTTCAAAATAACGCAGTGGTTTACTGATCAATGTTTTTCTTCCGTTCGCAAAATTCAGCCAGGTGTAATTGTTGGCCCCCGATAGATAAGTGATTCCCATCGGGCAGTCGAGTAATTCATCTATAAAACTCATACGTATAGTTCCTACGTTAATTGGTAGTAGAAGCCGGTCAGTTCGATAATGTTTTTCGGAGTGAGACAATGGTCGTATGAAGATCTGAATAATGACCATCACACAACCCGAAAGATTCCGTTCCCTTACTTTTTGGTAAAAAAGCGGGACATTTTGACGTATAGGGGTTAGTATGAAAAATAGCAGGTTTAAACCTAAAGGAACCATGCAAACAAAATCTTACAACAGTCCCACCTATTGGCAAACTTTTACAAAAACCGAAGAAACCTCACAGTGGGTAAATGGACTCGGCCAGCAACTTAATCAGGCTACCCGTTGGGATGCCGTTCCTTTGCCATTCGAACCGGGCACTCTAAAAATCGGCCTGACGGCCAATTCCCTCTGGCTGATCGGGGAGTGGGGGAAGGCGGGTAAACTTGCGATTCGGACGTGCTTCGATCCGCAGGGAATTCAGGGCTATAAACACCTTCGGGCGACGGACACGCTAGTCGAATACCGGGTGCAGGGCGCGATCGGCGTTTTCCGGGTGGTGATCGAGCGGCCGCTTCCGCATCAACCCCTGCTTCGTTATACCACCTCTCTGAAGCCCAAACAGCCCTTCACAGTACAGGCTTTTCCCCGGGATTTGTATCTATTGGATACTGATTATGACCCCTTAACAACTGAAGGAATGGTGTATGTCACGCAGAACGGACCGACCTCTGGGATGACTTACCTGTCAATCACCCAGCCTGCAGAAGGGTCGATCTTATACTTTCAGAACTTTACGGCGCTCAACGACTACTGCCAGGTCACCCAGACGGAACCGTCCAACTCCGTTAAAGTGCAATGGCCGGAAGCCGGTTTTGCACTGCCTTCTTCCGAAAAACCGTTGGAAGCCGGGAAAGAAATTGTGCTGTCGGATGCTTTCATGTATTGCAGCGAATCGGTTCCGCAAAGCGAATTTGAAGCCGCTGACCAATTTCTGGAGGCAATGGCCTGCCTTTACAAACACTTGCCTAAACCCGAAACCGATTATTTTGATTGGCCGAAAATCGCTGAACGAACAATTCAGGCCCTGACTGAATCCTCGCACTGCGGACGCCGGATTCAGAAGCAGTACTACCTCAATGCCTACGTCGATGCAACCCGAAAACCGCCCGAAAGCATGGTACAACTGGCCATTCTGGTACCGCTTTGGGAGTACCAGGAATGGTTGGGGAAACCGATTCCTCTGGCTGGACAGCTCCAAAAAAATTTACCTTCTTTCTATGATAACCAGCATGAGGTCATCATGCGCTGGTTACCGGGCGAAGCTTTTAAAGACGAGAACCGCAATGAGGAACAGGATTCAAATAAAATCGACTCCTGGTACCTGCTGCATACGCTGATGAACCTGGGGCGGCTCGCCGAAAAGGGCGACACCGAAGCCAAAGAGCTGTTGTTTCGCTCGCTGGAGTTTGCAATAAAGGCTGCTCATGCGTTCAAGTATGACTGGCCGGTGTTTTATGATATTCGAACGCTGGAAATCGTAAAGGCCGAAACGAATGAAGGAAAAGGGGGTGAACTGGATGTGGCCGGGTTGTATACCCATGTGATGCTTCAGGCTTACGAACTGACCAAAGAACCGCGGTTTCTGGATGAAGCCATAGCCTCGGCCGATCGGTTGCGGGGCAAAGGCTTTGAACTGTTGTATCAGACGAACATCACCGTGATGAGTTCGCTGACGCTGGCCAAACTCTGGAAAATTACCGGTAACCGACTCTATTTCGATCTGAGCCGACTCAGCATTGCCAACGTGATCGCCCGCATGTGGATTTGGGAAGGCAATTTTGGCTTTGGGAAGACCCGCAGCACGTTCATGGGCGTAGCTCCGCTGAAAGATGCGCCCTACCTGGCGGCTTATGAAGAAGCCGAAATTTTTGCCACCATGCTGAATTACCTCAAAGAGGTTGGCAGGGATGTGCCCGATTCCATCCGCTTGTTGTATTCCGAATATATAAAATACCTCCTGCACCGGGGGCGGTATTATTATCCATC
This sequence comes from Larkinella sp. C7, assembly GCF_006149005.1. Taxonomy (GTDB): domain Bacteria; phylum Bacteroidota; class Bacteroidia; order Cytophagales; family Spirosomataceae; genus Larkinella. Next base: position 219,427 of record NZ_VBSL01000003.1, read on the forward strand.
GGAATTACCTGCGGAGATGGTTTGTGAACAGCCCCGTGAGGGGCGGATTATTCGGGACCTGCCCATGCCGCTGGAAGATATTTCGACGGGCTGGACCCAGGCCGGTGAAGTAGGTCAGGAAGTGTACGGAGGAGCTCTGGCCTATATTCTGACTACCTATGCCTACAAGGAGTTTGCCGATATGCCAGTCGTGGTTTTTTCAGACTATCCTATTTACCAGGCGGAGTACCGGCTGACGGGCAAACGTAGCGGCTACGCCGTGATCCGGCTGGCGGGTACGGCCGACTGCCAGTGCCGGGTTCGGTTGTTGCCCAAAAACCGGAAGCTGCCAACCGTGCAACTCTTCGACGAGGATAATCCGGGCGGTTCAGCACTTAAGCCAGTCGAAAAAACGGGTCAGTATTATGATTACCGGGTTCAGGGAAATCAACGGCTTCGGGTGGAATGGAATCCGGGAGATCAGGTCTGATCTCCCATTCTTTTATTCCTGATTTATACCTACAAACGAACGCTCCGGAGCCGCAAACACACACGGCTGGCGAATCGCTGAATGGTAAACGAATTGTTATCGCGGGCGGCATAAACCGGAATCAGTCGGGCCAGTGCCATCTAACTGGGTTCATACGGTGCGCGAATCTTTACGTTCGGACGGCATCAGAAACAACGCGACGAAGCCCAAAAACGTCTGGGTAAAAGCGTTCATTTATTAACTAATTCCAGAACAACCGTTCACTGCTATACGTAGCCGGACCAGAAGTAAGATTTTATTTTAGGGAATGGGCCTATCCGCCGGTTTGGACTGGGGAGATCCCTTCTGACGCGGGAAAATGGACCAGGCTACGATCGCAGGCACCGATAAAAACTCGCTTTGCCTATTTTGCATCGACTGAAACCAGAACGGATTGGTTCCCACGGCTAAAGTGTCGGCAATCGCTTTTTCCTTTCAGCCTCTGCCTGGTATTCAGTTTTCTTTCCTGTCCGCGAAGGGAATTAGTCTCAGGAATAGAGCATAAATAATCAGGGCCGTGACTCGCTTTGATTATCAATGGTTTAGGATGCGTCGCACTTTCGACTGATCCATTGAACTTCTGTGGGTTGACTTTAGGGGCTGTAAGTTCTTCAGCGATCATTGCTGTGAACCAGCATGCGGATCCGGAACAATGTCCCCCAGCCCGTTTTTGTTTCGGTCTCCAGGCTGGCTCCCAGCAACTCACACAACCTTTTGACAATCGAAAGGCCAATTCCTTCCCCTTGACCTGCTTTGGAGGCCAGAACCGTGGTTGCTTCCCGGGCCTTGGCCGGGAGACTGGCAAAGCCAGTAGATGCTGTTGATTCTGAATCGGGAGACAACACCTGGGCAAGTGTATCGGCTTGTTGGCGGGGTAGACCAGGACCCGAATCCTGGATACTGATAATCCAGCGGTATTGATCCTCACTTGACCAGGAAACCGACACCCAGCCTGAGTCGGTGTGCTTCAGGGCATTCAGCACCAGATTCTGCACGATGCGCTGCATCAGTATGGGGTCACTTTCAACCATCAACTCCGTAGGGCCATCTGATTTCAGCACCAGTCCCTTTTCCTGAGCCAGGGATTGATAGCAGATCACTATCGAATGCAGCAATTCACCCGCATTGAAAGCATTGATGGCAACCGGCTCCTGACCTGCCTCCAGCCTGGCCAGATCCATGAGTTGAACGACCATATTGCGGACGGTCGTCAGGTTGCGATTGAGCATCGTAACCATCTCTTTCCGTTCGGATTCATCGGCATCCATTAGCTCCAAAAACGAAGCAGAACCTTGAATTACCCCGAAACTACCACGCAGATCATGAGAAGTTGTGCGCAGCAGATCGCCCCGCTGGCGTATGAGTTCATTGAGCTCTTCCAGGGTTTTTTCCAACGTTTGCGCCCGGCTGCTGGCGGCAATACGCTGCAATTCGGTGTACTGCTCGATGCTGCCTTTCATACACAGAGTAGTAAACCAAGCTAAATGCTCATAAGATTGGACAATCGGTTCGGGATAGGCTACCGGATTTAAGAGCCAGTACTGTCGGTATTCTTCCAGCAAAATCCGGTTCATGTGCTGAACCTCGCTCAGTAGTTCGTGCAAAACGTAGCCCTTCTGCCAGCGGTGTAAGCCGTGTTCTTCGGCCAGCAGCCCAACATCCACTTCCAGAGGCTGTTGGCGTAGTCGCCGTTCAAATTCATTGAGCATGAAAGGAACTTTATTATTAAAGTCCTCGCGGCTCAGTCCGGCAGTCGTATTGAACGCCGGATCGGTCTGACAGGCCGTCCGCCAGGTGTTTAAAACCGCTTCCCGGCGCGCTGCTAAGTAGGCAGACAAATCAATCAGCGATTGAAGGTGGTTAAAGGCCAAGGATTCCATACGGATTTCGTTATGGTTCAACATCCGGTTGAGCGGTTCGATCCGGAAGTGATACATCCCTATTGGGCGACCAGGCGAAAGAGAACGACAAGCTGTCGCAGTTGTAAGATAAACAAGGTAACTGAGCGTATGGTTTAGAATTTTATTTGGCAAGACTGGTAATGATAATGGAGATGAAGGCAAGTCGTAGCGTGACCTCCGAATTTTCTACGGTTTTTCCTGCATCCCGGAACGAATGTCGTCTAAAATGACTCATTAGAAACTCGGTCTTCGACCAAGCTTTTGACAAACTGAACCATATCGCTCATCGCATCCATTTTGGTTACAAATCGCTGAGCACCCAGTTGTCGACACTGATCTGCTTCGGGCCCGTCGGGCAGCGAGGACCATACCACAACCGGTAACCCTTGAAGATGGTCCTGGGACTGCATCCAGCGGAGGACATTGGGAGCCTTTTCAGGTAAGGGCCGCAGGTGATAATCCAGCAACAGCACATCCGGCCGGTACTTGGTGCTGGCCATGCAGTCCTTCAAATCGGGAACGGTGAGCGCAATTCTTAGGTGAACCTGATCCTTGTAGACCATCCTGACGGTAAGCTGCAGGAGCTTACCGATATCGATTTGATCATCGGCGATTAACAAATAAAATGGAGCCATCAGTCAAGTGATTGTTATACTGAAGCAAACCAGCTCTTCTGCGGATGTTCACGGATAGTTGCCTGGAAATAAGGGAAAGGTCCGGCCGCAAATTATCGATAGGACCATCTCCTCATTTGTGAGACCGCGAAACCGGCGCACACGCGTGAAAGTGGGTTACATCAATGAACTGGGATTCTTGCCAACGGGTCCAAATCCGCCGGGGATGCGCCGAGGTCGATCAATGATCATTAAATCAGCACACTATGTCTATTCATCCAACACTGGCCGGGATCAAAGCGGGTTCTGAACCTTTGTCCCAATTACGAGTATCAGAACAGGAAATATCAATCCCATCCGCTTATCAGTTACAGGATTTACTTTGTTTTTCGCATTTGCGTTGGAACTTTGTCTACCAACGCCCTCAACACCTGCTGAGCCGGGCAAGTCAGCACTTTCGGGTCTGGTTTTGGGAGGAACCTGTCAGAGATGATAATAACTGGCTGGAAGTCCGTTCGATTACCCCGCAGCTCCACATTCTTACTCCTCATTTGTTGCCGACTACCGGGCCTGAAGCGGAAATAGATCAGCAACGCCAATGGTTGAATGGTTTGCTGATCCAGCACGGTATGACGGATTATACTACGTGGTATTATACACCATTGGCACTGGCTTTTACCGATCATCTGAAGCCCCGGCTTACGCTTTACGATTGCATGGATGAACTGTCCGCCTTTCAGGGGGCTTCGCTCCAGCTTCGGGAGCAGGAAAAGCAGTTGTTGAAACGGGCGGATCTGGTCTTTACGGGCGGTCATAGCCTATTTGAAGCCAAGAAGATGCTAAATCCATCCGTCCACGCATTTCCCAGCAGTGTCGACTTTGCTCACTTTGCCAAAGCCCGTAAGGGCTTGCCCGATCCAGCCGATCAGCAGGCGTTAGCTCATCCGCGCATTGGTTACAGCGGTGTAATTGACGAACGAGTCGATCTCTCTCTATTAAGGGAACTTGCTCAACGTCAGCCCACCTGGCAGCTCATCCTATTGGGGCCTGTCGTCAAGATTGATCCGGCTACCCTGCCCCATGCTCCGAATCTGCATTACCTGGGTATGAAATCGTACGATGAGTTACCGGCTTATTTTAGTAACTGGGAAGTAGGAATGCTGCCCTTTGCACTCAACGAAGCCACTCGTTTTATCAGTCCGACGAAAACGCCGGAGTATCTGGCCGGGGGACTCCCGGTTGTTTCAACACCGATTCGGGATGTGGTCACAACCTACGGTGGCAGCGGTCCCGTCTGGATTGCCGATTCCGTGTTGACGTTTGAAGAATCGATTGGCAGAATTTTGCAAAACCATCCCAAACCTGACTGGTCGGGCGTTGATGTCCAGTTACGGCAACAGTCCTGGCAACAAACCTGGCAGGCGATGTTGGGATTGATGGAGGAACAATTAAGGGCCGAGGACGTTGACTCTCCGACCACGCAGCCAATGCTGTCCCTATGAGCGGGCAACCCGGATCCGCAGTGCCGATAGATTCGGCGCTGCAGCCGTTAGCACTCTGGGGCGGGATAGAGTGTACCGTTAACCGGGTGGGCAATTGCTACCAGGATCAGCTCCTACGGAACGGGCATCATCACCGTTCTGATGACCTCATTCAGATAGCAGAATTGGGCCTGAAAACCCTGCGATACCCGGTACTTTGGGAACGTACGGCCTCCGAGCGAATCGACCAGCCCGATTGGCGATGGGCGGATGAGCGCCTGGGAATGTTGCAGCAGCTTCAGATCCGGCCCATCGTTGGCCTGGTCCATCACGGCTGTGGCCCGCGTTATGCTACCTTTACCGGCTCAAATTTTGAGCAGCAACTGCCCCGCTATGCGCGGCAGGTAGCAGAGCGATATCCCTGGGTCGATGCCTTCACCCCCGTAAACGAGCCCCTGACGACCGCTCGCTTTTCCGGCTTAAACGGTCACTGGTTTCCACATAAGACCAATGACCGGGCGTTTGTCGAAATTTTGCTTCGCCAATGCAAGGCCACCGTTCTGAGTATGCAGCAGATTCGGCAAGTGAGGTCTGATGCCCAGTTAATCCAAACCGATGATCTGGGGCAGGTACATAGTACGCTTCAGTTAAGCGGTCAGGCGGAATGGGAAAATCACCGCCGGTGGCTAACCTGGGATTTATTATGCGGACAGGTTACGGAGCAACATCCGCTCTGGGATTATTTCCGCTGGGTGGGCATTGACCAGAAAGATCTGGCCTTTTTTAGCGATAACCCCAGTCCGCCTTCCCTGATTGGGGTGAACCATTACATTACCAGTGAGCGCTATCTGGATGAGCAGCTTTGGTCGTATCCGGCTCACCTGTGGGGCGGTAATGGCCGACACCGCTACGTGGACACGGAGGTGGTTCGGGCGGCACCGGAGCGACGCATCGGCTTGAGTGGTTTGCTAAAGCAGACCTGGGAGCGCTATGGGATTCCCATCGCCGTTACCGAAGCCCACCTGGGTTGCACCGTCGATGAGCAGATGCGCTGGCTCCTGGATGTCTGGCAGCAAACCGAGGAAGTCCGAAAAGTCGGCGTTGACGTACGGGCAGTTACCGCTTGGGCTCTTTTAGGTTCGTATGACTGGCATTGTCTGTTGACCCGCCAGGAAGGTCATTATGAACCAGGGGCTTTCGACGTGCAATCGGGTCATCTGCAAACGACTCCACTAGCCAATTTGATACAACGCCTGGCCACAGGACAGAATCCAGGAGCATTGGTTCCCCCCGGTTTAGGCTGGTGGCAAACGGTAGCGCAAGTGTGTTGACCCTGTTTTATTTCGTTTTAATGGATTGCTTACCACTTCACTTTTTCAATTTATGCATTACGATTATGTTATTGTCGGGGCGGGTTTTGCCGGTAGTGTATTGGCCGAACGTCTGGCGACGCAGTTGGACAAACGCATTTTGCTCATCGACAAACGGCCCCATATCGGCGGAAACGCTTTTGACTGTCTGAATGAAGACGGCATTTTGATTCACCAGTATGGCCCTCACATCTTCCATACCAATTCGCCTGAGGTCTACACTTATTTATCTCAATTTACGTCATGGCGCCCTTATGAACACCGGGTGTTGGCTGCTGTAGACGGTCAACTGTTACCCATTCCCATCAACCTGGATACGGTCAATAAACTGTATGGCTATTCATTTACGTCCGAGCAGTTGATGGCCTACTTTGACAGCGTTGGCGAGCCCGTTGCCGACATTCAGACGGCCGAGGATGTTGTCGTTAGCCAGGTAGGGCGGGATTTATACGAAAAATTCTTTCGGGGCTATACGCGCAAGCAATGGGGCGTTGATCCTTCCCAACTTGACAAAATGGTGACTGCCCGCATCCCAACCCGTACCAATCAGGACGATCGCTACTTTACGGATCAGTTTCAATGTATGCCCTTGCATGGCTACACGAAAATGTTTGAGAAAATGGTCGATCATCCAAACATTCACCTGTTGCTCAGTACGGATTTCAAAGAAATTAACCGGCAACTTTCCTTCGACGAATTGATCTATACGGGGCCAATCGATGAGTATTTTGACTGCTGTTACGGCAAGCTTCCCTACCGGTCGCTGCGCTTCGATCACCAGACATTAGAAGTGGCTAACTACCAGCCTGTTGGCGTTGTTAATTACCCCAATGATCATGCTTATACCCGCATTACGGAGTATAAGAAACTTACCGGTCAGGAACACCCTAAAACAAGCATTACGTTTGAATACCCCCAGGATGAGGGCGATCCTTACTACCCAATTCCCAGACCGGAGAACGCTGCGCTTTACCGTCAGTACAAGCAATTGGCCGACGGGCAGCCGGGGGTTCATTTTGTCGGGCGGCTGGGAACGTACCGGTATTATAATATGGATCAGGTGGTCGCTCAGGCCCTGACACTGTTTAAGAAATTGGCGGGTATCGACTCGCTTCAGGAGGCCATAAAAGGCTGATGGTAGTGATATTACCGTACGGTTTCCGCTCTTTGTCAGCGGTTTTTGGTTATGTCCACCCCGTCCGAACCACCCCGAAGCAGCATGCAAAAAAGAATAACCGCAGCCACTAGCTGGCTACGGTTATTGCCATCACCAATCATAAACATCAAACTTATCGTTGGGAACCATTTCGCGCTGATTGGGCCGACCGGGGGGCGGGCGAAGGGCCGCTCTGCTTCTGCAACCGTTTTGATTTCTTGTCATTACGGGAGCCGTGCCCTGCATTGTGCCTTCGCTACCGCGTCGCGTATGTCTGTCGTTTTTCAATGGCTACTCATGAAAACCCATATCCTTTGAAGTGAGTTACCGGAAAAACTAAAAGAATGAGGATTCGGCCTGCGGCTTTTCAGGATGCTGGTGTCGTCGCCGGAATGGACATGCGTCTTACCGGACCGGAACCTCATTTTAGAAGACGATTTTCATCAACCTTTTCCAGGCGCAGTTTCACTAAAACCGGGTTAATCTGATTTGTTGGGGGAATTAGCCCGTTTTCAGGGTGGCGGTTAACGATTTTAATAAAATAGGAATCAATGAAAAGTTATTGGATTTCAATATTCCTCCTGGGCCTTCTGGCTTGTGGAGGAGGAGGTTCCGGCACCGCCGATATCGATAGCGGAGGTGGGGCGCGCCATGCTTCAAATACATTAGGACGCCAGGTGAGTGGTTCCCGGCTGTTGAGCGAGCACTACAAATACAATATGCCGTGTTATTACATCAGTGAAGCGTCGCTCAAAGCCATGTTCAACCTGGCGGAAGACGCCCCCCTGATCTGGAAGGAAACCGAGAGTACCTGTGAAGTCGTCCTGAACAATAAAAAACTGGTGGTACTTTCGACCACCACCGACCGGCCGTTTGAGTCGGTTTTCCATGCCGATTTTTATTTTAGACGCCTGTATCAACCCGAATCCCTGGATCGTCGCAGCGGGAAACAACCCTTTACGGGCCCGGAGCCCCAGGGAACCGGTGCTGAAAGTCCGGTTGGCGGAGTTGGGGATACTTCGACAGCCGGAAACAGCGCCGTAGCGGGTGCTCCGAACGATTCGATTCAGATCCACGCGGCTCCGGGCCAATTGGCATCTGCTCAATTGAAAGACAGCGACGAGCTGCAAGCCGGACCCCAGCCCGTACCGGGGGTATGGGAAAAAGCCGTATGGGATGCGACAAGCAGAACGCTGCATATCCTGAATCTGCAGCACGTTTTTCATATCACGGTCAACCAGGGCCCAACGGCGAAAATGGATAGCCTGAATGCCACCAAACTTGGTGCGTTGCTGACCAAACAGGTGGACGACGAAGCGAACCAGGGAGAAGCCCCAATCTATTGATTCTGCCAGCGATTGCCTTTAAAATCGTAAGCCTGAACCTAATAAACACACAGCGAACGCCTTGTGTGAAGCCTTAAAACCGTCTTTGTCCGCGATCCACGCGGACAAAGACGGTTTTCACCATTTCACGTTTTATATGGAGTTTAAGCATCCCAACACCGGTTTTTCAGCGAGCCAATCCGAAAGTGCCGAACCGGTCAATCAACTGCCGAGAGCCGTTTTACGGTCCAATGATTTCATGCTACTCGATGGCGAATGGCGGTTTTTAGTCGATCCTGACGATCGGGGCATACAGGAACGATGGTTTTTAGGCCATTCGTTTGAAGGGACCGCCCACTGGCCCGGTGCCATTGAAGCCCATCTGGCACAGGCAAAAGATCAAACCGGGACAACGGCCTGGAAAGACAAGGTAGTGGCCTGGTATGAACGGGAATTTACCGCGCCTTCCCGCAGTGAATCAGCCGCCCGGTCGATGATTCAACTCACCTTCGGGGCTTGTGGCTACGAAACCCGGGTCTGGCTCAACGGCTATCCGCTCCGGACCATCGAAGATGAAGAGGTACATTTCGGAGAATACACGTCGTTCTCGTATGAATTGCCTGAAAGCTACCTGCGCCCGGAGAATCGGCTCACGGTTCGCATTGCCGACACCATGGATGCCGAAATTCCGCGGGGCAAACAGGAGTCCCACGTCTACAAGCGGGGCGGTATTTGGTACCAAACCTACACCGGAGCCGTCCGGAGCATATGGCTGGAAACTGTCGAGCGCAATCGGCTGCGGTCCCGCGTTGGCGTGGTTAGCATTGTGGAAGACCGGCTCGTGCGCTTCAGCCTGACCACCCGGATTCATGATCCGGGCGACTACGTATTGCGGTTGCAGTCTTTTGCCCCGGGATCGGCCACACCCCTGAGCAGTTCGGACTATCCCTTGCGCTTAGACGCCGGGCAAAAGCAGCAGCGGGTCGTGCTGGATCTGGAAGATGCCCAGCTTTGGTCACCCGAAAATCCCATCCGCTACAAACTCGTTGCCCAACTGATCGATCAGGAAGGGTATACCGCCCAAATTGAAACGCACTTCGGCCTGCGGAAAATAGAAGCCCGGGGGCGTTATGTGTACCTGAACAATGAACCGATTTACCTGGATGGTATTCTCTATCAGCCCGGCACAGCCACCTTTGAGGAAATGCAACGGCACATGCGGGCCATGAAAGCCCTGGGATGCAACCTGGTACGGGTGCATATTGCCGGAATTGATCCCCGGATTTATAACCTGGCCGATGAATTGGGTTTGCTGTTGTGGGTGGAAGTACCCAGCCCGCACGTCTCCACGGTTCGAAGTCGGGAAAACCACCGGGCCGAATTGCTGCGGATGGTGGCCCTGATCGGCACGCACCCCTCGGTGGTTATCTGGAGTCTGTATAACGAAGACTGGGGCGCTCAGGACATTGCGACCAACCCGGATACGCGCCGGTATATCGTGGATATGTACCACTATATGCAACTGGCGCATCCCCAGTTTCTGGTCGTTGACAACGATGGCTGGCAGCATGTGTCTTTCGAAGGACGGCTGAAATCGGATTTGCTGACCGCGCACCTGTATACACCCGATCTGGCCCACTGGCGGGCGTTGCTCGACCGACTGGCCGCGGGCGAGCTAACTGGCGTAGCCGCTTTTCCACTGGTGGTTGGCGATCCGTTTTTCTACCGGCGACAGGTACCGTTGGTGATCAGTGAGTGGGGCGGTTTTGGTTTTGCCGACTATGGTGGTCCCAACGACGCCAGCGAACGGGCGGAACGCATCGGGCTCTTCAAACGCGAATTGCGACAACACGCCATTGCCGGTGATATTTATACGCAGGCTACCAACATCGAAGAGGAACGCAATGGGCTGATCGACCCAAAAACCGGTGAACTGACCGTACCGGCGGGCTTACTGAATTCGAGGAATTTACCGCCAGCGTAGGTGCTGGCAACGGGTAACCGGTTCTAAGGACCGCCCGGCTGGGGCAAGCTACCGGTTTTCGAAAAGCTTTTTGAAGCGCAGGGCGTCCTGCAGCATGTGTATATTGTTGAAAAAGACATAAGCTGGCTGGTTTTCGGGCAGCAGTTCCAGCAAGTCGGACAGCTCCTGCTCTTCGTATTGATACCGCCAGCCCTGGCGTCCGTGCAGCCGGAAGTAACACTGTTCGGGAGTAACGGTTTGGGTGGTAAATGGATCGACAACGTGCCAGAGTTGCAGACTGTGGCAGAGGTCTTTCACGAGCTGACGATCCCACGCACCCCGGGGTTCCCACGCCAGATTGAGTTGCTGGCGGTCGATGCCGGAAAAGAAGCTTTCCAGATTCGCCACATTTTCCCGGGTCGGTTTGAAACTGGCGGGGCATTGAAACAGGACGGTTTTGGCTTTCAGGGCGTTGGCACAGGCGAGAGTGACTTGCCAGGCCTGTTGAACGACATCCGACGGTTTGAACGAACCAGCCTGCGGGCGTTCTTCTTCCGAAAGGTTTTTTTTCAACCGCTTATACGTCGGACTTCGGGCTTCGTGGGTAATGAGCTGCCAGGCTTTGATGGTGAATTCGAATTCGGGCGGCAGTTGTCGCTGCCAGTTCTCCAGCGTTGAAATCCGGGGTGGTTGGTAGAACGTCTGTTGCACTTCTACGCACGACAGGAGTTGGGCGTATTCGGTTTTGGGGCGCGGGAAACCGCAGGTGCCAATGTTCACCATAGTTGCCATCCACTCCTGAATAAAACAGGTAAAAACAAACCGGCTCTTTTCGACTCCATCTGAATAAGGTACATCAAAGTCGATCAGAACCCGACCGGTTTCTGATCGACTTTTCGAATAGGCGAACTTAGCGGTTTCCTTATTTCTTTCTTCGAAGAAACATAAAAACCGCCACGGTGACCGCTGTTCCGATGAGTACTTTTTTGGTTAGGCCCTGCGGGTCGTGTTTCCACTCCGCTTTCCAGCCTCTTTCGGCAAAAATATTGGGAATATGCCCCCGTTTGAAATCATCGATGATGCCCTCCACCATATTGACGCGGTCGGCCAGCAGCAGCGGGAGCCAGTGACCGTATTCGGACTCACTGTATTTGAAGGCATACCGGCGGATGGCCCCACTCAATCCGGAAGGCGGTGTCGACGTACCAAAAACCGCACTGATTGTCGGCCGTTCGATGGAACGCAGCACTTCCATGTCCACCGGTTGCTGGGTAGGTCGCTCCCAGGTGTTGCCCCTGTATTCGTCCAGTCCATCGATGCCGTCTATGCGGTTTCGAATAGGATACGTCGGATCGTTTTTTGGATCGGCATCGATGCCCCAGCCTTTGATGTGCGAATAGTCCTGGGCGATAGCCGGTAAATCGTTGGTTTTAGTTTCCATAGGAATTTTACATTCTGGCGGATGGTGGAATAAGAACGGGTTTGATGCAATTGTCGAGCTTACTGGAAAACATGCGATAAGCGTCGGCGGCTTCTTCCAGCGGAATGCGGTGGGTGATCAGCGCTTTGGGGTTTAAAATTCCATTCTGGACGTGCTCGATGAGCCTTGGCAACAGACGTTTGACCGAAGCCTGATTGGCTCGCAGCGTCAGGCCTTTGTTAACGACGTTGCCAATCGGAACCAGGTTGTCCGTGGGGCCATAGACACCTACAATAGACACAATTCCGCCTTTTTTGACGGAGTTAATGGCCCAGTGCAGCGCCGTAGCCGAACCCGCCTGTAGCAGGGTTTTTCGCCCCGTAATGGTTTGCAGGGCACTTCCGGCCGCTTCCGCGCCAACCGCATCGATCACCACATCGGCCCCCATCCAGTCGGTTATTTTCTTGATGAAAACGACCGGATCGTCCATTTCTTTAAAGTTGTAGACTTCGCAATTGGCGTAATTGCGAACAAACTCCAGCCGATACTCATATTGATCCAGGACAATGACCCGACCTGCCCCAAACAACCAGCAACACCGGGCGGCCATGATGCCTACCGGACCGGCACCAAAAACGACCACCGTATCACCGGGTTGAATCCCCGCCATCTCGGCAGCCTGATAGCCCGTTGGCACCACATCGGTCAGCATAACGGCATCATCCGGGTCCATCCCCGTTGGAATGACGGTTGGCCCCACGTTGGCATAGGGTACCCGGACAAATTCGGCCTGCCCGCCATCATATCCACCGCCGGTGTGAGAGTAGCCAAAAATACCACCCACCGCTGTCGCCTGTGTGTTCGATTCATGGCAGTTTCCGAAGAGTCCCTGCCGGCAAAAATGGCACTTGCCACAGGCAATGTTAAACGGCACCAGAACGTGATCACCGACTTTTACTTTGTGCACTTCCGAACCAATTTCTTCGACAATGCCGATAAATTCGTGGCCGAAGGTCATGCCGACCCGCGTATCCGGCACATTGCCATTGTAGAGGTGCAAATCAGAACCGCAGATACAGGAGCGGGTAACCCGCACAATCGCATCTTCGGGATGCTTGATTTCGGGCATGGGTTTGTGGCTGACACGAACCCGTTGTGGGCCGCGGTAATTTATGGCTAGCATAGCAATCGCTTTTACGTTTGTATTTTTGGAACTGGCTTCCGAATGGTTAACTACCAAAAAATAGGAGGGATTTAATTTAGTGAGCATTCGGCCCCTGGCGAGATTTCTCTGGATCTCTTCCAGCCAAGTTCATTAAACAACGGACAGCCGAACCAATCTGGCAACAAGTTCAGCTTCTGTCTTCAATTGGTGTTGGCCCCCAATTTGCTAAAGAAAGGTCTCCAGTCAAATGTAGCAAGTCCACAACCGGCTCAGAGCCGCCACCGCTCATTACTTTACCGACGAGCGGGAATGGAACGAACAGGGTCTGGAGCTTCTGGCAGACCACCATGACACCGGGCTTCAGCCTCGTATAACTATTTTGCGTTGCCGCACACGGGTGGCAACGGCATTACAATCCATTCGGTCCCGGACGAAGCCGACTACCGGATTTATACGCGGGTGATCGGCTGGTTGATCAGACGACCGGTTTATTTTCGTAAAACGGCTATGGAAGGTTTCGATTCTATAAAAAAGTAACTTACGGCGGTCAGCGAATACTGGTGGAACGTTCTGCTTTTGACGGAGGTGTCTACGAAATCCGTGGCATCGCCCGGTAATTCCGTTAGCAGGGTTTTATCCCGGAATAGTTTATAGTACCAGACGGTCCGGTCGGCACGCTGCGTCGGATTCGTCCAGGAAACGCGTACACCGTTGTCCTGAGGCCGTTGGCTTGGGTTTTCTGCCGGATCGGGCTCCGGACCGGTTTTGCTTTTCTGTTGAAGAAACAGCCACGTCGGCAGGCTTTTCTCCTGCGCTACGTTTTCCCAGCTGTTGTGCTTCACGCCGGGATATTCCGTGTAGCGCACGGTTTTTTTTCCCTGCCGAACCATTTCCCTGTAAATGTCTCTTGATAAACGCACGGGCACGACATCGTCGTCCGCACCGTGAAAAATCCAGAGGGGCGTTTTAATTCTGGATGCAACGGACTCGTTGGAGCCCCCACAAACGGCATACGCTGCGGCAAACTTGCCGGGCTCCTTAGCCAGAACGGAAAAGACGCCAAAACCGCCCATCGAGATTCCATACAGATACAGGCGGGATTTGTCGATCCCATAGTGCTTCACCAGTGAATCGACCAGCGCAAGCGTCTTACGCATTGCTGCCGTATGGGTGTCGGTCCAGGTATTGCCCCAGCCTTGTTCGGGCTCTTCGCATTTGGGGGTCAACACAAAGCAGGGGTGTTCGTTTTGAATCGATGCCTGGTACCAGATATTGTCCCGCGAAACCGTATCCCGGCTGCCGTGCAGGTAAACGATGAGCGGGTATACCTTGCCCCGTTGGTAATTCCGGGGCGTAAACAGGCCATAGCGAAGGCCCTGAAAATAGCTTTGCTGGTATTCTTTATGGTGCCAGGCGGTTTGGGCACAGGTGGGAAGTTGGAGCCATAATCCAAGCAGGAAAACGGTTCTCGACAGGCTTTTCACGGCGTTTTCAGGGTTCGAGGTAATTGTGGGTGCCAATTTCACGGTAAAGTCTGAGCGACTGATCCGGTTGTCGTTTCCAGATCCGGATGCCCTTGCCCTCGGTGCGACCGGCTACGTTGGCCCGGTGCCATTTTACTTTAAACATATCGTATTCCAGCGTATACCGTTCGAAAGCTTCAGACGCGTAGGTGTAACAACTGACCGAGTCGATCGTTACAACACCCCGGTTACTGTAGGCGATGAGGTACGGTTTGATTCGGAGCATGCCTGTCACCAGTTCCTCCGCATACGGTTTGAAGCTGCCATCTTCCGCAAAAAACGACGAACGCAGCGCACCGTTTCGGGTCTGCACCCCCTTTTCCATGAGCGCATTGTAGGCCTGTAATTCGACAGACGGTGTCCGAATGGTGTGGATTTCTGGTTCGTCCGGCTGTTTCCCGGTAGCGACGACCAGCCGTTTCGGATGGGTTACCGGGTGAAAAAAACCGTAGGCTACGCCCTGAAGTTTAATCGTTCCATCCGACTGAGCGCGCCAGATGTGCCAGTATTGGCCACGGTGCGTCTGGAGGCTGTCGCCCAACGCCGGGTCGATGAATTGTTTCCGGAAGGTACCCAGTTCAACAATGGTGCTGTCAGTGAGCCAGATCCATTCATCGGCCTTCTGCTGCAAAGTCCTGATGTGTTGCCGCTGAAAGAGTTCCTGATAAAATTCACGTATTTCCCGTAAACCCGTTCGGGTAAGCTGGTACTCCGGCATGACGATGGCGTTCGTGGCGTAATAGCTAAGAAAAACATCCAGATCATCGTTCTTTTCCGCTGTCACGAGGGCTTCGGAATGCTGTTGCAGCCGCTGTTGAATGGGTTCCGGTTTTCGGGGGACCGGTGCGGTGTTTCCTACACTCTGATTGACAAGCAGTATCACTACCCCCCACAGAGGGAGCCTGCTCCAGCGCCTACGATAGGTCATACGATGAATAATTTCTGACTGGGCCAACCGGTTCTATTAAACCGGTTTTCGGTCGAATGTAAGGGGTTGTTGGGCGGGAAGAAAATGGATTTGACTACCGGGCGGTTTGGCGGTACGAACGGCCTTTTTTTATTGACCAACCGGAAATTTGGCACGAACCCCTCGGCTGCCGGAATAGGCATAAAACCGCGACTGGCACCTTTGTTGGTTAACGGCGTTGGATCGACCCGGAGCTGACCAAAGGCGAGATACAGGAACTGATGCAGCCACGCGACGAATCGCTGATGAAAACCGAGGTCATTGAAAAATAATCTGTTCGTTCGTGTGACTTTTCGGGCCGTTCATACTCTCAATATTGATGATGATGCTATTTTCGTTTACAGCGCCGATTTTTAGTTGCGGCTACCGTCGCTCTTTGTCAACGGCACCGATCCCGTCAGGCCCTGTCAATTTTACAATGTGACTCCGATCGCTAAGGGATAAGAACCCGCGATACGGTAAACGGCAAAACGGGGGGTGTTGGCCCCATTCGCCGGTTGAGCTGGCCGTTGACAACCAGAAAATACGGCCCCGCTTTCGCCATCGTGGTATTAAACAGCAGATTATCGCCAAAACCCGTACCGACGGTGCCCTGCAAATAATCGCTGCTGAGCGTAACCGGGAAAAGCTGGTTGAGGGCGTTGCGGGAGACATACAGTGTGTTTTGCTCCAGCCACAACCCATCACCCGCCGTTACCGGCGTGGATAACTGAATTTCGGCAATGCTTTTGTCGGCGATACCGATCCGGTATAATTTGCCCACCGGCGAGATGACCAGAATCAGGTACTGGCCGTCCGGAGTCATTTCGATGCCGTTGGCGTTGACGCCCGTTGAAGCGTATGGAATCTGGGCGTCGGTAAACGTCAGCCACCGCTCGATCTCGCCCGGCTGGCTGGCGGCTACGCTGGTCCGGTAGACCTGCTGATTCCACGAGTCGGTGAAATACACGTACTGGTCATCCAGAATGCAGTCATTGATAAACCCGGTTGCCGAAAAAGCCGTCAAATCCCAATTTTTAAGGAGTGAGCCATCCGGATTCAGCACCTGGATTTTGTTCTGAGTCCCCCCGCAGACCCACAGACGCCCTTTGGCATCCAGTTTCAGGCCATTGCAGGTCGGTCGGCCCTGGGCAGAACCGGACGCAAACAAAGCGATGTTTCCGGTCTGGACGTCAACTTTCAGAATATCACCATTGCCAATGCTGCCGGTGTAAAAGACGCCCTGGTGGGCATCATAGGCAATGCCTTCCGGAAAAAACGTCTCTCCGGGAATGGGGTAACTTTCCAGTTTAATGGCAATGGGGGCGGTGATGTGGTCATTCAGGCAGGCGCTGCAGAGTACCAAAAGGAGAAGGACCAGCGTAAAGGAACGATTCATAGGATATGGGGTTAGCGATCAGACAGACTACCCCGCTAACTGCCAAAAGGCACGAACTGTTGCTGAATTTTACCGGCCGGTCGGGTCAGTTCAGAAATAAACCGCTTCCTCCACCGCGTGGATCGGGCTTGAAGGGCAATTTCTCCATCGTCCGCACTTCCAGCGAGGGACAGCCGAAATCAATCACCACCTTCCCTTCCAGAAAACCTTGCCTCATTTCACGTACTTCCGCCAGTTATGCTGTTCCTTAAAACCCAGCACTTCCCGGATTTTGCGATTGGAAAACAGGGCTTCATGCTCTTCCATTCCCCGACGGAAAGGCACGCCAGGAAAGAATTGTTCCGCCAGTTTTTTACTGGAAAGAAGAGCCCCATTGTGATCGTTTCCGGCATTGAACACTTGGTAGCCCAGCCCATCTTTTTGCAAACATAAGTCGACAATCTGGCCCAGGTCCCGCGCATCAATATAACAAAAAGCGTTACGGCGTCGTACTTCAGGGTGAGTCAGATAGTAGGGGAACAGTTCCTCGTATTCGTGGGGTTCAATTACATTGCCGATCCGAAGGGCATACACATCCGCGCCCGAGCGTCGCTGAAAGCTGCGGGCCGTTTGTTCATTGACCACCTTTGATAAACCGTAGCTATCCATAGGATCTACATCATAATCCTCTTCCAGGGGCAAGACTTTCGGGTTGGTTTGCCCATCCGAAAAGCAGATGCCATAGGTGGTCTCCGAGGAAGCAATAATAATTTTTCGAATCCCCAGTTTAACCGCGGCTTCAATCACATTGTAGGTCCCCAGGGTATTGACCCGAAAGGTTTCGTTATCGGGTTTGAGTAATATGCGGGGTACGGCGGCAAAATGAACGACGGCATCAAATTGGGGTATGCCCGTACCTGGCTCCAACTCGTCGAAGCTGGCATAGGCACTGAGCGCATTAAACATTTGACCCGAATCGGTCATGTCGGCTATCAAATTGGTGACTCCCGGGTGCTGCAACGGACTCAGGTCAACATTCATCACGGTATGGCCTTGCTCCAGTAAGTAGGCAATGACGTGCTTACCGGCCTTCCCTGACCCCCCGGTAAAACAGATTCGCTGTTTAGTCATAACTGTGTTTGGGTAAAACGATAAAGATAGTAAAGCAAACTAACTTATAAACCAAGGTCAATCCTTTATCCAGCTATGGATTGATGCCCCATTGATCCATCGTGCGAAGTTTACGAAGGTCAAGGTGCGCAAATTTTGATCTAGTCACCATAGCTTTCCCTACCTCATTTCTAAACGGGCACGAATCATGAAGGAAAAACAAGCTATTGAAAAGGGGCAAGGCAAGAAATGACAACCACCAGAGACACAAAACGGTATGTTTTATTTTCTACATAAATAGCCCCGCTTGTTGAGTAAGGAGAGGCCATTTGCGTGCGAAGCAGTAATGAAGGGTGGGTAGGTTAGGGTTCAGGTACATACCAGAATGGAATCATCACCAGTTCATCGGCTTCTTTTTTCCGGGGATCCTGCAGGGCCACGCGCAGCAGGTTGCGGCCTGTTTTAAGATTGCCCGGCACCAATACGGTTTGCCAGCCGCGTTGCTCCTGGATTCCGGCTTGGGTAAACAGCAGGTTAGGCTGGGCACAGACTGAATCGTTGACGGAGATGCGAATCAGCCGGTTGATCTGCTGGTTGCTCCAGATGGCATACTGCTGCCGACGCGCTTGCCTCGACAGCGTATCGCTCCAGACTGGTTCGGGCGCAACCTGCCTGAACAGCTTGTCGAGCGATTTGGGATAGGCAATGAACAAGCGTAAGTACGGTTCCCGAATCACGTCTGACTGGATGGAAGCCACACCAATAAACGCACCCTCGGGGCGCTGGTTGTCATAGACCGTGGGTTCGATGTAGAGACTATCAATTCGGGTCGAGTAAAGATGTCGGCTGTTGAAAAGTGTCATCCGCCCGCTGGTACGTGAGATATCGTTAAAGTATTCAAGGAAGAACACTACAAAAAATACCAACATGAAAACCGCTGCCGTCTGAAATAACTTGCCGGGCCGGATATTGCTGTAAAAAGTATTGGTAACATAGGAAGTGTGTTTATACATGCCCAGCATTATCAATTGCCCCAACTTCATAACCCGGTAGTTGAGTTGCATGCCCCTGGGGGTTTGTTTCACCTTCTTGTGATTTAACAAAAAAATGGCCAGGTAAAACACGGCAACCAGCGTGCCTAAAGCAATTTTGACCCCGAACCAGACGTTGGCGGGTACGTTGGGTTGAACAACCAGGTAGATCAGTAACCCCAGTACGTAGAGTAGGGCTACCACCACCAGCAGGAACACGAATTGAAAAGCGAGGGCAAACACGATGTTGCAGCGTTTGTCGAGCCAGAGAATATAGCGGTCCAGTGGGCCAAGCTCGTCGGCAAGGCGTTTTTGCGCATAAGGCGTAGAGAACGGAATACGGTCGTAGTGAATGCCTGACGGAAAAACGGCCAGCAGGCCTACCAGACCCACCCAAAACGCCCGCATCACAAAATTGGCCAGAAAAGCCGCAAACAAGACGTGACAGGTGGCCCGAATCAGGCTGTAGGCCAGCGACGGCAACATAACCGCTGCGCCATCGGTGTGGGTCATGTAATTATACCGGAGGTAGCTGAAGGCCGACTCCAGCAGATCGGGCAACTGGAGGATGGCGAACATCGCAACGCCGGAGATGGCTAATTCGAGGTTCCAGCTCTGAGTGGTTAATTCCCGGAGCTTGTCTTGCTCGTCAGGTGTAAGTTGTGAAGCAGGCGATGGGTTGTTACCAGACATGAATGATCGTGTGTGCTGATGGTTACAATCTATGGTGCATAATCATCTTTATCGTAGCCAAAGTACGAAAACTTCAAGCTAAATACGCGTTGATACACCGTTTCATGAACGCCCGCTCGGGCACCGTCCGCGGCTGCGGGCCCCGCGTTTTCCCCAGGCAGTACCCTGCCATGCTCCACAGCCCTTCTTGACCTAATCCAACAGTCGCAACCGGGATAGGGGGCACCGCGATGCACTGCAGACTGTATTACAAACGATTACCACCAATGTACAGAAGTAAAACACCAAAAGTATCTTGTCGCTTTAAACGCCTAGGTAGGTGTCCGGTTTATTGGAATGAATTAATTTTCAGGTTAAAAATCTGTATCTCTGCTGCCTTCCGTAAAGCCCATCAACTAAGGAATAAAATCAGGGGATGGGACCCCAATCTTTTAAATAGCGATCAGCAATGGCGACTGGAAAACCTGACCAAGGTTTGTCAATTTTAACGACCGGTTTTCCAGTCATTCAACTACTCCCTGGAATGACTTTGATCCAGTGAGTGCCCATCCACCCCCATACCCTTCAGGATCATGGTTAGTGCCCACTGTAGCAACTCCTGAGAAGCTTCATTACTTAAACCATTGACATCCTTGTTGGCTATCAATGGTTCGATGCCAGAGAGTACCGTAATGATCTGTTTGAGCCGATTGTAGTTTTCTACTCCGATCTGCTTGATGTAAGGCTGAAGTATCGCTTCCAGAGCCGCTGGTCGCCGAGCTCCGCGTAAGGGCCCCGAAGAACCCGCCTGGATCGACTCATTCAGCACCACACTCAGATACTTGCGTAAAGTCGTTTCGTGGAGCTGGGCATGGGCATTAAAATATCCTTGCACGTAAAGCAGTGATTCTGGCAGGCCCATCGATTGGGTGTCCGCCATGAAGTCAGCTGGCTGCTTCACCCGCAGTGACAGGGCCGCTTCAGTATACAAAAGATCCACATCAGAGTAGTAGCGGTAGATGGTCGCCCGCGAGATGTTCATTGCCTTAGCAACCTCCTCCAGGGAAACCAGCGTCCCGGTTTCCAGCATATGCTGAGCAGTCTCCAGAATTCGGTTGCGCGTCGCTAGTTTCTGCTTAATCCGGCCGGTCGTAAATTTTTCCTTTTTCATGAGACAAATATCTCATAAAATTTGCAAATGCGCTAATCGCATTCTTACATTTGTGAGACAGTAATCTCATAATAAACATTAATCATGAATAAACAACTCGTGTGCCTGGGCCATCAAATGACCCTGCATAATCCTTCGGGCAACTTTGATATGATCGAAGGGCTAACTCCTCCCAATGTGCCCGGCCCTCCGCCCCATTATCATGCGGGTTACTCGGAACTGTTTTATGTACTGGAAGGGAAAATGGAATTTATGCTGGATGGTAAGACGGTTCTGGTTCAACCAGGCGAATCGATCGATGTTCCGGCGAACACCTTGCACACGTTCAAAAATGCCGGCGATGGTCCCTGCCGGTGGATGAACATTCACAGTCCGAAGGGATTTTTATCGTTTTTCGAGAAGTTTGGTGTGGATGCCATGCGGGAGGACGCCTTTGCCCAATCAGTCGATGGCCAGATCATTCAGGCAGTGCTCCAGGAAGCCGCCGACTATGATATGCATATCAAATTACCGTAATCGCTCAATTCAAGTGGACGTTCTTTCGTCACTTGCCCATCTTCCACAAGAAAGCCTCTTGCCCGTAACGGCAGAGGCTTCCAGGTGACTGTCGCTGGCCTGAGATAACCTGGCATGAAGGGTGTCCAGGCTGGTTCAGTGTGCGGCAAAACGGCAAACTCATCCTGTATAATCCATCCTTCAAATCAAAAATCGGTCGATGATCTATCCCGACCCGTTAGCCGAAGTTTCATCATTTCCCTATGGACCCTCACCTACTGCTTAAAACGTTACAGGAAAGGCACCATTTTCCCCAAGAAGAGTTCCAGAAATTCATTCTGCTTTTTCAGGAGCGATTTGTTCCTAAAAATGAATTGCTCTTTATACAGGATTCCGTGGTCAAACACCTGGCATTTGTCTTGAAAGGCTGCCTCAGACAATACCACAACACCCCGGAAGGAACCGAACGAACCCTATTTTTTGCCGAAGAAGGATGGTGGTGTGGCGAAATGGATAGCTTCATCAACCGCACTCCCTCAACCATGAGCATGCAGGCGCTGGAAGATTGCCAGTTGATTTATCTCAACCGGGAAAACTGGGAATATGCCACCCGAACGATTCCGGACTATGCGCTTTACCAGATTATCAACCGGGGGCGCACCGTGGCCTGGCTTAAAAACAGGCTCAGCAACATGACAACGGAAACGCCGGACGAAAAATACCGCCGAATTCTGAAAGAATCCCCCCACTGGATCAACCGCTTACCCCAATACCACATCGCCAGTTATTTAGGCGTAACCCCCGAAACGCTCAGCCGCATTCGAAAAAGAAACCGGCCCTTGTGAAATTTCTTGATCCGGATCAATTTTTTAGCGACTCCCGGTAAGTTGCTTTGTCCTATCGTTAAAAAATAACATATGAAACCTTGTGAAGTAATCAGTCTGGGTAATGGTCTGGAAATCCATTTTTGTTTGGATGCGGCCGACACCAACGCCCAGTTTACATTGTTTAAAGTGATAATTCATCCCAATGCAAAAGTTCCGGCTGCACACTATCATGACAATTTCGATGAAACCCTGTACGGCTTAAAAGGATCACTCACGCTGATGGTGGATGACCAAATCATGCAACTCCGGCCCGGTGATCATTGCTTTATTAAAAGAGGCCGGATTCACAGCTTCACTAACAACACCAATGAGACGGTAGAAATCCTGGCCTATGCCAATCCCGGCGTGTTCACAGCCAATTACTTCAAAGACATTCTGGGGGTATTAAAGGCCGGTGGTCCGCCGGATATGGGCCGGTTGAAAGCCATCATGCTGGAGCATGGCCTGGTGCCCGTGGCTAGCTAACCATCCAGTTCCGGCTATTCACCCGGTTCGATCAGCCGATTTGCTGGCGCATTCTAGGATATTCGGGCGATTACGGATGAGCCTGCCGTTTCTGGGGGTCATTTCAGCCCGTCGGAACAGGGGCTACCGCCGTCGGCCGCCCATTGTGTAACCTTTTTTGTCCATCCTGTAGACTTGCAAGGTTATTTTCAAACGATCGTTTACACCCGAAGGCAAGTGGCGCATGGACCTGCAATTTTCCTCCTTTTTGACTGTCTCGACGAGCGATTTTAGGGCATTTCTCAATGTAGTACCCGGTTTTTTCTCCTGATACGGTTGGCCGTTTTTGACAGCCGATTTGACAAGTGATTTGGTGCCCGCAACCGTAAAAAGCTCGTGTATCGGCTCATTGAGTCGCCAGCGACACGGATCCATTCGGGCCAGCGACATCCCACGTTTATTACAGTTTTCGTACCCTTTAGCTTTCTTAATTTTATTAATCGATGAAACAACCTTTTACTTTGTTTAGGCTCAGCGCTTTTTTGGGGCAGACCAGCCTGTCCTACTGGTGGGCATGCGTTTTTTTACTAGTGAGTAATGCCTCGTTGGCTCAATATATTGACCAGGAATTTAGTTCTGGCTCGGGAGCCAATGGGGCCGTTCGTAGTGTTGTCCTACTCGGAAACGGTAAAATTCTGATCGGGGGAGATTTCACCCAATACAATGGGACAACGCGCAATGGTATTGCCCGGCTCAACGCTGATGGAACGTTGGATACAAGCTTTGACCCGGGTTCAGGAGCCGATGGGTCCGTTCGTGTTGTTGCCTTACAGGGAAACGGTAAAATTCTGATCGGGGGAAATTTCACCCAGTACAATGGAATAACGCGCAACCGAATTGCCCGACTTAATGCCGATGGGATTCTTGATAAAAGCTTTGACCCTGGAGCAGGACCAAATGGTGAAATTCGCAGTTTAGCCCTGCAAGGGACTGGTAAAATCCTGATCGGTGGCGGATTTACGGGATACGGCGGAGAAACCCGCTTCTTTTTCACGCGACTTCATACCGATGGAAGTTTGGACACAGACTTTAATCCCGGCGGTTTTGGTCCAAATAGTAACGTTGAAAGTATAGCCCTGCTTGGGACTGACAAGATCCTGATCGGAGGAATTTTTAGCCATTACAACAGAACGTCTCGTGGTCGGGTTGCCCGGCTCAACGCTGATGGAACGTTGGATACAAGTTTTGACCCCGGTTCAGGCGCCGATAATATAGTGTTTAGTGTAGCCGTTCTGGAGAGCGGAAAAGCGTTGGTTGGGGGGCAGTTTACCCAATTCAATGGGACGACTCGCAATGGCATGGTCCGACTCAACACCGATGGCAGCCTGGACACGGATTTTGACCCCAACGCGGGCGTCAACGCCCGGGTTCAATGCATGACCGTGCAGGGGAACGGCAAAATTCTGATTGGTGGCGCCTTTACCAGATATGATGAAATTTTCCGCAGCTGTATTGCGCGGATCAATGCCAATGGGAGCCTGGATACAGACTTTGATCCCGGTTCAGGAGCAAATAATGAACTCTTTAGTTTAGTCCTTCAGCCGGATGGCGATATTCTGATGGGAGGAACGTTTGTCCGATACAACGGAACGACTTGCAATCGAATTGCCCGGCTTACCAGTTCGCCGGCCCCGCTAACACTTAGCGGCTTTGGCTCCCCGTCAGCCTCGGTGTGTGTGGGTGCAGTCACTACCTTTACCGCTACCGTTGGTAATATCACGGGTAGTTATGCCTACACCCTCACGAATGGAATAGATGTTACTCGTCAGGGGACCAGTACGAATCCTGCTTTTTCGGAGAACATTACCATCGGTAGTTCAACCAGTCCCCAAGCCTTTACGTTAACAGTCAATAACGCGGGTGTAAGTAAATCGGCTACGGTGTTGCTTACGGTGAACCCGCTACCCAACGCGGCCTTTTCCGGACTTGGTACTTCCTACTGCGCCGATGTCACTCCCGTTACATTAATCCCAACAACCGCTGGCGGCATCTTCAGTGGTCCCGGTGTTTCAGGAACCACCTTTTCGCCTTCCAATGCCGGTAATGGGGGAGCAATTATGTACACAGTAACTGTGAATGGCTGTGCCAACTCCAGTACCCGGAACGTGGTGGTAAACCCCGTGCCCACCGCGACCATTTCACCTTCAAGTGCGACCTTGACCTGTGCCAGTCCAACGGTGAGTTTGACCGCCAGCGGGGGAGGGACTTACCGTTGGGAAAATAATTCGACCAATGCGGTTCGAACCGTGACCACGGCGGGGACGTATTCGGTCACCGTCACAGCGGGCAATGGTTGTTCGGCCACGGCCAGTGTGACCATCACCGGCAATACGAGCGCGCCAACGGTGAGCATCAGTCCGTCCAATCCGGTTTTATCCTGCGCCAGTCCGAGCGTGAGCTTATCCGCCGTGGGGAGCGGAGCGGTTTTGTGGTCGAACGGAGCAACCACGCCCACCATTGCCGTGACCACGGCGGGGACGTATTCGGTGACGTTAACCTCAGGCAATGGTTGTTCGGCCACGGCCTGGGTAATGGTGTCTGGAAATACTGCTGCGCCTGAGCGCCCCAATCTGATCAGTACCACCGTCACCCAGGGAGACCCCGCCATCACCCTCACAGCCAGTAATTGTACCGGAATACTCGCCTGGGACGGACCTGATGGCACCACCGGGACCGGTCCGATTTCCGTGCCCACCGTCACTCCGGGAAGTTTCGTCTATCAGGCGACTTGTGTCCTCAACGGATGCATGAGTGAACCTGGGAGTGCCACCGTCGTGGTCTCGAGCCGCGTCGTTACAGGTTCATTCGAAGGCTTTGTCTACGGAGCTGATTGCTCCTCGTTCCGGGGTTGGGTCTGGGATCGCAACCAGCCCAATACTGCTATTTCCGTCGATATCCTGGAGGGAACCTCCGTCATTACCACCCTGATGGCCGACCAGCTTCGGCCCGATCTGGCCGAGGCTGGCAAGGGCAATGGTAAACACGCCTTTCGCTGGGCCATTCCAGAAGCGCTCAAAGACGGGGCATCACACAGCCTCTGGGCTCGGGTGACGGGTAACGGCTTTGCGCTGAAAGACGGCCCCAAAACCATTCGCTGCCAGACCGCCAATCCGGAGGGAAACCAACCCCCACTGCCCCCGGCCTCGATTTCTCCGCTGATAGCTCAGGTTGAGGTGTCTTTTTCGGCCACGCTGCCGGTTTTCTCCGATCCGGAGGGCGAACCGCTCACCTATGGGTTGACAGGTTTGCCAACGTCCCTTCAGTTTAATGCGGAAACCCGTACCATCACCGGCACACCCACTGAAGCGGGCAGTTGGACGCTGAATTATCAGTCCACTGATGCCCAAAATGCCCGTGTCAGCATCCAGATTCAGCTGACAGTAAATCCATCATCCACTGCGCCGGTGGCGGGAAACTTCGAGGGCTACCTCGACAAAGTGGAGTGTGAATCGATCCGGGGCTGGGTGTGGGACCGCAATAAACCCCATGACGCGCTTACCGTCGAATTCCTGGCCGATGGGCAGTCGATCGGATCGGTGCGGGCCGACATCTTCCGGCAGGACCTGAAGGAAGCCGGGAAAGGCAATGGCTACCACGTTTATTCCTTCCCGACACCGGCATCGGTCAAAACCGGTCGGGCGGTTTCGATCAGTGCCAGGGTGCTGGGCAGTGCGTATGTCCTCAAACAGGCACCCAAATCGCTGACCTGTCCCTCTAGTGAGCCCCCGGTCAATCACCCCCCGTTGGTTCCGGTGGTTTCCCCTCTGGTGGCTACGGTCAACACGGCCTTGGCGGTCACCCTGCCTGCCTTTACTGATCCGGAAGGGAGCGCCTTGACTTATACGCTGACGGGCTTGCCCGTTCCGCTCCACTTCACAGCCGCAAATCGACTGCTGGATGGAACTCCGCTTGAAGCGGGCAGTTACACCCTGTTTTATGAAGCTACGGATGGGCAAGGTTCTTCGAGCCGCCTGACTATTTCTCTGGTAGTGAATCCAGCTTCGTCCGATCCGGTGACGGGCAGCTTTGAGGGGTTTCTCGACAAGCTGGATTGCGGGGGCATCCGGGGTTGGGTGTGGGACCGCAACAAGCCCAATACCCCACTGACGGTCGAGTTTTACCTTGAACCCAGTCCGGGGAATGTGACGGTGTTAGGCAGCACCGTGGGCAGTATTTTCCGGCAAGACCTGAAGGATGCGGGCAAAGGAAATGGTGCCCATGCCTACAATTTCACCCCGCCGTCCAGTATGGCCAACGGAACTCAGGTGTTTGCCCGGGTGCTGGGATCAACGTATCAGCTGAAAGGTTCGCCGAAGGCATTCCAATGCAATGCCCCGGCGCGCTTATCAGCCGAAGAAGACCCTCAACTACAGGTGACGGTGCTGGGCAATCCGGTGAGTCGGGAACAGGTCGTGGTGGAAGTGCGGGGAGGACAGGGCCAGCCGCTGCGGTTGGTCTTGTTTGATCCAAAGGGACAACTGGTGACGGAACGGGTTATCGGTCAGACCCAGGCGGTCGAACACCAGACGCTGGTATTTGGCGCTCGCCGGGCGGGCCTGTTGCTGCTGCAGGTCATCAGCGGCCAACAGACGCGAACGGTGAAGGTACTTATTCCTTAAACACCTGGTGGGTGGGTAACATCGGCTCTGACCCCAGCAGTCAGAGCCGATGTTGGTTTGGTCGGCACCAGGAATTGAGGTAAACCCATTCCGATGCAGGGAAATTGGGTCAGGCCGACAGTGGAGGCATTTGAAAAAAACTAGAATGGCTCCAGCCATGAACCGATTTGTATCGACCCGGGAGATGTATCGTTACAGTTAGCTTACCCAACCAGGAAGGCACAAACCCGGAAGGTGGTAACCGGAACGTAAATCCGCCCACGCAAAACATCACGGTCATCAGAGTACCATAATACAACTACCGAATGCTGAAGAAAGATAGGAATCGGGCTTTTTATTAAATAGGTTCAACGCCAGTGCCTTTTCATCGCAGTACCAGCTCATCAGTAGTCGAGCCGGATTTCGGTCTGGCCCGAAAAGTCTTTTATTGAGACGGTTTCCGACTGTTCGTGATAAATCCCTCCGGTTACCTTCACGGGCTTTTTACCGGCGGGATGTGGGATCCGGATCAGCACTTCTTTCGGTTTACGAGGATCCGGGCAGCTCACGGTAGCGGTAATGTACCCCTTTTCGACTTCCGAAGTTACATTGGTCGAAATCGGACCAAAATAGCTCCGGACATTACTCAGCGTTATTTTTTTGCCCTGCTCCAGCCAGTGGCGCGGTACCGTATTGAACAGTCGGAGGCTGGAACCCTCTTCCAGATAGAGCATCCAGCGCGTTTCCATCAGGAACCACGCTTCTTCGTGCGTCTTATGCGGACTGACCTTGAATAAATGCTCCCAGAAGGTGTAGGTTTCCCGGTCAGCGTGGGCCGCAAACGTATGATAGTAGGTACTTAAAAAAGGTTTGGTCATTCCCAGTTTCGCCTGCATCCAGTTATGGCGGCTGTAATACGGTTGACTAAACGCTGAATTTTCCTGGTAGAAAAGCTCGCTGTGGTAGTTCAGTAGCGCTTTTGCCGCTGGCTCATGAGGGTCGAGTACTTCGCAAAAAATCAGGTGCATGGGACCAAGCATCCCATCCGGTGCCGTAAATGTACCATGCGACCAGAAAGTCTCACGTTTCTGGTACATCCCTCTCAAACCGGCCCCTTCCGTCCAGGGCGGAGCCGTGGGACACCAGGTACCATCGCCCAGGGGAACCACCGGCGACATCGCCACCGAAGTAAAAAACGACTGGCGGATATCTGCTTTCCAGGCATCCGCTTCCTTTCGGAGCCGCTCAGATTGGGAAGGGTCCATACCGGCCAGCATTTCGGCACAGCGGCTCATGCCGAGGTAGGCATAGCCATTGAGCATGAACTGATGAAAATGATCTTCGGGGTCCGCTACTTTTCCTTCGATCATCCCATACCCCCGCCCGCGCAGCTCTTCCTGCTTGTTCCGGTTACGCCAGGCAATCAGGTAATCACAGGATTTAAGGAGTTTTGCTTTGATGGTCCCGACCCATTCCCGGTCGTTGGTATACCGGAAGTATTCGCCCATGCTCCATAAAGCCGCCCCGGTTTCGACCATATACCCATTGAAATTCTGGATAAAACCGTCTTCGTGCTGCTTGTCAAGAAAATAAGCCAACGACCTCTTTGCCACCTCGGTCCAGCCCATAGAAGCATAAAACTGAATGATTGGCGCACTTTCCGTTCCGATGGGTGAATAGACGCCAATGTTTGCAGCAAGCGTAGCGTTGGGCTCATTGCCGTACGTAATCAGGTCAAGATGAAGCAATCCGGCCTGGATCATTTCGTTGATCCGCTTTTCGGGGACGTGGATTTGCGCAGCTTTCCCTAATTTGGCGAGCCAGAAATCCCGGCTTTCAGCGTAACGCTGCTCAAAGGTCAGCATCGCCAGTTGCGCAGCCCGTTCCTGGGAAACGGGACTGTGGGGAATGAAAAAATCAAACAGCGCTTTTTCACCGGGTTGCAGCAAAATAGAAATTTCCTCACCGGGCAGCGGTTTTCCGTTCAGTTTGGAAATACAAAAAACCCGGTTTTCCGAATAAGCTGAAAAGCCGGTCTTTGCTTCGAAACGATACGGAAATTTCTGCCACCACATGGTGCCCGGTCGTGGCGTCTTGAACCAGGCATAACGGGGCACAGATCCGCTATTCACGGCCTCAACCCGGAAAAACAAAACGGTTTCCTCGTCCGGATTCAGGGCTTTCTCCGATTTGGTCTTCACCAGTTCCTGCTGCTCTTTGGTGAACATGTGACCGCCACTGAAACTGTCGGCCACCAGAAAATCGGTTCCTTTCAACTCCGAAAGGGGTGATTTTTCCAGGGATACAAACGTGGTCGATTTGTAAACCATATCGTCGTCGGTCAGCGTGGAGTGTAAAATCGGCAACGTACCCTGTTCCAACCGGCGCGAGACATTGTCCTTTACGCCAACGCCCCGGCCATAGGTGTATAGATAATGGACCGGTTCATTTTTGGTCTCGGCCAGTCGCAAGGCGGTCGACGACCGTTTGGGTGAAATAATGCTGGCTTCTCCCTGGGATGCGTCCGGGAGGTTTTCGACAATCTCAAAAATTCTAAAATCCCGGCTGGTCCCCAGCCAGGTAGGCACGGTCATGTTCCGGACCTTCTTCTCGACCGAGGAAAAGGAAACCTCCCGCTCGGTTTCAATCCGTTGCAGTTTGGTCATTGTTTTTCTGGAACGTACGGCGGTCTCTACCTCCTGATAAGACCGTCTATCCGCAGCATTCAACACCACGACGCCATAATCCGGTAGATAAATGGGGGAGGTGGGGGTGACGTCCCGAAGAAAAAAGGAGAACGGATTTTTAGCCGTTTTGATTGACACGACGGTGGCTCCGGTCCCGTATTCGGTCCGGGCACTGTCAATCGTTATCAGAATGCCCGGGCGACTGCCTGACCCCAGCTGAAAGGCACTGGCTTTGATCTTCCCTTTTCCGGCCGACCCTTCGATTTTACGCAAAACACCGTGCTGCAACTGAACCGTACCGGATGGCGACGAACCTTCTTTCCATTCGACCCTGATTTGTACTGCTTTCTGAGAAAATGCCTTTGCTCCCAAAAACAACAGCAAAAAAATGAAGGCATTGGAAATCCATTTGTAATTCATACTCGAGCCATATTAGGTATTTTTTGTCGTCCCGACGCGGACGGGACGACAAAAAAACGATTGGAACAAAAGTTTCGATAGCCTCGCCAACGGATAAAGATCAGCGTCCCGGCAAGGTCAGGCCGGTGGAATGGGCGGAATAGACAGGCGGTTTTTTTCGGTCGGGGTCAGTGATAAGCATGGGGGTTAGGTTAGCCTGCTTCACATCATCGAGCACCACGGCGGGACGGTAGTCTTTTTTCAAACAAGTTAGTTTGACGTTATCGAACCGGATATTCTGCGCATGGCGGATGTAAAAACCCCAGGCCGGCAGTTCGCCAAACATGGAAAAATCCGGGTAAGCCGTCGGCTTTTCGGGTACTTTGTCGAGCGCCGTGAGCGGTACGTTTGCCACCATCGAAGAACCCCCGCCGGCGTAAATAATCTCCACGTTTTTCAACGTCACATCGTTAACAAAGGCATCGGGCATACCCACAATCGATGAGGGCGATACATTTCGGGGCATGTCTTCGATTGGGCCTTCATATTCATAACCGGCGTCGGGTTTCGTAGCGGGCACCTCGACCCGGATGTTCGTCAGCCGAACGTTTTCAAGACGGCCTTTTTTCCCCTTCACCCGCTCGCCGATTCGCAGAAAAATGGCGTTTCCGGTATTGATAGCCTGTAAACTGTCAATCACTACGTTCTCGACAAAACCACCATCCACCGCTTCCAGGGCAATAGCGGAGCGGTAGGTATCGTAGACTTTGTTCTGTACCATTTTGATGTTTCGAAAACCTCCATAGCTGGCCGTACCAAATTTGATCGCATTGGCACTCGACCGGATGGTACAATTGCGGACGTATACATTCTGACAAACCTGCGAGGCTTCGTGCGATTTCAGACAAATACCATCATCGGCTGAATCGATGTAGGAGTCGGTAACGCTGACACTGTCCGAATCCACAATGTCGATGCCGTCGTTGTTCCAGTAGGCTTTGCTATCGACCGTAATGCCGGCCAACTGCACGTTGCGGCACTGATCGTAAATCTGCACCCAACTCGCGGCATTCCGTAACGTTACGGTTTGAAGTTTTACCCGCTGACATCCCTTGAAGTATATAATCACGGCGCGCGCTTCGGCCTCGGGACGATCATAGCGGAACAAGTCTTTGACGAGACCTTTCTGAATCACATTCACGACATTACGGGCTAATTGACGCCCCTGCCCGTCGATTACCCCTTTACCGGTAATGGCAATATTTTGCTGATTTTCGCCGAACACCAGCGCCGTCCAGACGTGTCGATCGTAATCGAAAGGATTGAGTGATCCCATGAGCACGGCTCCTTCTTCCAGGTGCAGCGTTACGTTCGATTTCAAATGAATCGACCCCGTCAGATACCGTCCGACGTAGAACACCAGCCGACCGCCCCCATTGGAATGAATATAATCGATAGCGTACTGAATGGAACGCGTGTTGAGCGTAGCGCCATCCGAATAGATGCCAAAAAACGACGCTGGATAATCTTTGGCTTGAAGGCTCAGGCTGGCCCAGAGCAGAAGCAGGGCGGTTCTTAAATAGATCATGGATTATGAAGATGGGTTTAGATAGCAAACGTCGATCAACAAAATTACCCGGGCAGCCCCATCAGGATTCGCAGAATCGGCCAATACACGTTCAGATTTGCTTCGAAAATCCATTTGAGAAGGTGGGCTGACAATCACCACTTTGAGTGGTACATCGCCTATAAAACTACTTATCGTTAGCTAGAATTGGTAATAAAGGCTGAATAAATGGCATAAAAGCATCATTTTCTGCTAATAAACTGGTATTCTTTAGTGCTCCAAAGCACTAAGTTTACATTGCAAAAATTATACGTTTTTTATAGAAATTAATACATATTAAATGTGAGAGATACCCTGATTAGCTGCAATCCATTTTCGACTTTTAACACTGTTTGGCTATTCACTACTTTCAAGCTTTACCAATGAAGATTCTAGGGTTTATTATTCTGGCGCTGCTGTCTACCTTTTTAGCATACGGTGACAACCAAAATAATGATTTGAAAATTAGTAATCTGCGGACCGAGTATTTAGTAAATCCGATTGGGATTGACGTCAAACAGCCCCGTTTGAGTTGGGAATTGGTTTCTACAAAGCGAGCACAGTCTCAGTCTGCCTATCAGATCTTGATTAGTGCGGACTCCCTGTCCCTGGTAAAAGGTGTAGCGAATGTATGGGACTCAAAAAAAGTTGAATCCAATAGTGCCAATCAAGTGCGGTACACCGGGAACAAGCTGCCTACCCGGACCAAATACTTTTGGAAAGTCCGCGTTTGGGACGCCGGGAAGAAGGTTAGTGCGTGGAGTGCCATCGCCAGCTGGTCGATGGGTCTGCTCAGTAGAGAGGACTGGCAGGCACACTGGATTGGAGCGCCGGAAGAAAATGTACCTGCCGACGCAAAATTCGACATCTGGCATAGCTTCCAGTCAGGTTCTGGCGCTACGGAGAATGCAGGCAATCAATGGGTCGATGTTGATTTAGGTTCGCAACAGGAAATTCGTCAAATTAAACTCTATCCCGTAGCGTATAAACTTCAGCCCAGCGGCTACTTATTTCCCAAACGTTTCAAGATTTTGGTATCGGCCACGGCTGACTTTAAAAAGCCAATGGTTGTTGCCGACGAAAGTACCCGGGATTACGAGCAGAGAGGGCTGGAACCGTACAGCAAACCGATTGCGTCCGCAACCGGTCGGTACGTCCGGGTAGTCGTTAATAAACTCCGAAAAACGGACGAGGGGAAGTACGCCTACGCCATCGCCGAATTAGAAGCCATCAATGCCCGTTCCGAAAATATGGCGCTGAAAAAACCGGTCGCTGCCTCCGTTCCGTACGCTACCTATCCGGCCTTTTCAGCGGAGAACTGGAACCCGGCCAAATTGACGGATGGCGCCTACACCGGCAGTTCGGCTAATCGCAAGCCCTTTAAATCGTCCATCCCCGCATCGCCGTTGTTAAGGAAGACTTTCACGGTAACGAAAGAAGTGAAGCAGGCCACCCTCTACGCGAGCGCTTTGGGCATGTATGAGATGACCCTGAACGGCAAAAAAGCCGGAAATCAGGTTCTGGCCCCCGAATGGACCGATTACCACGAACGCGTTCAATACCAAACGTATGACGTCACGAAATCCCTGAAAAAGGGCGTCAACGTGATCGGGGCGATGCTGGCAGATGGCTGGTATGCGGGCGGTCTTTTTTCCCATCCTGACCGGGGGGCGTATGGATTCGACCGGCGGTTGATCGGGCAATTGGAGTTGCTGTTCGACGACGGTACCCGAACGCAGATTGTAACCGATGCTAGCTGGAAGCTGTTGGAAAATGGCCCAATCCAGACAGCCTCCCTCTTCGACGGCGAAAATTTTGATGCGAAACGGTTGCCCGCCAGGTGGACGGAGCCGGATTTTGACGACGCCGGGTGGAAACCAGCTACCGTTGATAAAACCGTCTCAAAAATACTCAACGCCCAGCTTAATGAGCCGATTAAAGTGATCCAGGAGATCAGGCCGGTAAAGGTGGTCAAGGTGAAGGAAGGAACGTACATTTTTGACCTGGGGCAAAATATAGCGGGGTGGGTAAACCTGACAATTCCGTACAATCCAATGCAACCCATTACGTTCCGGCACGGCGAAGTGCTGGACGAAAATGGCCAACTCTACGTCAGCAACCTGCGAGCCGCCAAACAAATAGACGTATATACACCCGGGTTAGAAAATTCTGTTGACTATGAACCTCGCTTTACGTATCATGGCTTTCGATACGTTGAGATTTCCGGCCTTACCCGGGAACCTCAACTTACCAACGTAACGGGGAAAGTGGTTGCGTCGGCTGCGCCGTTGGCCGGTGCATTTGAAAGTTCGTCGCCCGATCTTAATAAGTTGTGGACCAATATTTTATGGACCCA
The DNA here is from genome assembly GCF_006149005.1 of Larkinella sp. C7. Lineage (GTDB taxonomy): Bacteria > Bacteroidota > Bacteroidia > Cytophagales > Spirosomataceae > Larkinella. Next base: position 253,693 of record NZ_VBSL01000003.1, read on the forward strand.
GCAGGGAAACATGCATTCGGTGCCAACCGACTGCCCCCAGCGGGATGAGCGGGCGGGATGGATGGGTGATGCCCAGGTGTTTGCCCAGACGTCCATTTTCAATCTGGACATGAGTGCGTTTTTCACGAAGTGGGTGCGGGATATTGCCGATTGCCAACGAGCCGACGGACGTTACCCGGATTACACGCCCCAGGTCGATAAGTGGAATCGCTATTGCAACGCCCCCGGCTGGAGCGATGCGGGGGTCCTGGTCCCCTGGCGAATGTATGAGAACTACGGCGATACGGCCATCTTAGCCCGCCAGTATGCGTCGATGAAAGCCTACATCCGGCACATCCTGGACACCAATCCGGATCTGTTGTGGAAAAATGAGCGCGGGAATATGTATGGCGACTGGCTGAACGGAAATACCATTATTGCGGACGACTATCCGAAGGAGGGGGGTAAAGTGGATAATGACATTTATTCAACGGCCTTTTTTGGCCATTCAACCCGAACCGTCGCAAAGGTTGCCAGGCTGCTTGGTCATCAGCGGGACTATGTGTTTTATGACTCGCTGGCAACGGCGATAAAGTCACGGTTTATCAAAGAATACATGACCGATGACGGTACCATTGCCGGTAATACGCAAGCGGCCTACGCCCTCGCGCTGGAGTTTGATCTGGTGCCCGAAAAGTTGCAGAAACAGGCCGCAGCCCACATGGTTCAGGCCATCAAAGCTTATGATTACCGGATCTCGACCGGTATTCAATCGACGATCCGGTTGATGAATCAGTTGTCGGAATATGGCTACGCCGACGTGGCTTATAAATTACTGGAAAGCCGCCGGTTTCCTTCCTGGATTTACTCCATTGATCAGGGAGCAACCACGATTTGGGAACGCTGGGACGGCTACGTAAAGGGACGCGGTTTTCAGAACGTAGGCATGAATTCATTCAATCATTACGCCATCGGCGCCGTCGGTGAATGGATGTACCGAAGCATCCTGGGCATTAATGCCGATTCGGCTGGTTACAAGCATTTTACCATTAAACCGCGTTTGGGAGGCAGCCTGACCTGGGCCAAAGGGTCTTATCATTCCATTGCCGGAAAAATTGCCGTTGACTGGAAAGTCGATACCGGCACGTTCCAGTTAGCCGTTCAGATTCCGGCGAATACCACGGCTACCGTGTTCCTGCCAACCGGAAAAAACATTCGCGAAAACGGGCAACCTATCGCTGGATCAACCGATATTCGGATTACTGAAACCTCGGAAGCAGGCACTGCTTTACAAGTGCCATCCGGTAGTTATTCGTTTAGCGTAACCTTATGAAGCAAGATAAAACGGTGAATTTAACCGCACTGGTCGTTTTCCTGCTTATCGTCGGTCATACCGTCAAAGCGCAGATACGGGTGGTGGCCGCGTTGTGCGATAACCGGGCTAATCCGGTCGGTATTAACCCCGGCGATCTGTTTTTTTCCTGGGAAATGCAATCACCAAAGGAAGCGGTCAGGCAGTCGGCGTATCAGGTGGTTATTGCTTCGTCGAAAGCGAAGTTAATGGCTGGCCAATTTGATGTATTCGATACCGATGTGGTGAAAAGTGACCGTAGCATTCAGGTTCGGTATTCGGGAAAACCGCTTCGGTCGGCGCAGACGTATTTCTGGAAAGTGCGCGTGTGGGATTCGGATCATCAACCGTCGGTCTGGAGCCGCCCGCAGCAGTTCACAACGGGCCTGTTAACCCCGGCGGACTGGAAAAATGCCCGTTGGATCGGCTACGAAGACATGCCCGAATCCGGGCGGGTTGTACCCTTCGTTCACCTGAAAATGAAGGCGGGCGATCCCCGGATTTTTAAAAACGCCCGGTCTCCGTTACTCCGTAAAGATTTTACAACGGTCAGGAAGGTGAAAAATGCGCTTCTGTTTATCAGCGGTTTAGGTCATTACGAGGCTAGCATCAATGGCCGACGGATTGGGAACGCTTTTTTGTCGCCCGGCTGGACCAGTTATGATAAAACCGTGCTGTATAATACCTACGATATTACCGGCCAGCTACGTCCCGGAAACAATGCGATTGGAGTTGTGCTGGGCAACGGTTTCTACTCCATTTCGCAGGAGCGGTATGTGAAAGGAACGGGCACCTTCGGTAATCCCAAACTGATTGCCTTGCTGAAAATTACGTACACCGATGGCAGCACGGAACACATCATTTCTGACCAAAGCTGGAAAGCAGCCCCGTCGCCCATTACGTTCAACACCATCTATGGCGGGGAGGATTATGACGCCCGCCTGGAGCAGAAAGGCTGGAATACGGCTGCTTTTTCGGATAAGACCTGGAATGATGCGGTTTTAGTGACTGCGCCAACCGGTAAACTATTACCCGAAATCGATTACCCCGTCCGGTTGCTGGATTCATTAACCGCGACGAAAATGACGGTGGTCGGACCCCATACCGTCGTGTATGATTTCAGCCAGAACTGTTCGGGAATTCCCCGCATCAGCGTAAAAGGGAAAGCAGGACAGACCCTGAAAATGACGCCGGCCGAGTTGCTGCACGCGGACGGTACCGTCAACCAGGCGGATGGCGTGACACCCCATTCGTATTCGTATACGCTAAAAGGCGACAGCGAAGAAACCTGGCAACCCCGGTTTTCCTATTTTGCCGTTCGGTACGTTCAGGTCGAAGGGGTAAGGGCCAACAAAGCGGAGGGTGGTCAACTGCCGCTGGTTACGGAGCTGACTGTGCTTCACAACCGCAATGCCGCTCCGCGAAATGGTACGTTTGCGTGTTCGAATGCCTTGTTTAACCGGATCTATACGATGACGGACTGGGCGATAAAAAGCAATCTGCAAAGCTACATCACCGATAACCCCCAGCGGGAAAAACTTAGCTGGCAGGGTGAGCAGAATTTTATGCGTACGGCGATCAATTATACGTACAATGGGTACAACCTATACCGCAGCCTGATTCAGAACATGGCCGACGCGCAGCACGAAAATGGTCTGGTTCCCGACATTGCCCCTGAATATGTAAAATTCGAAGGCCCTTTTGTTGATTCGCCCGAATGGGGCACAACGGCGATCCTGGATTCCTGGTTTTTGTATCAGTTTTACGGGGATACGTCGGTGGTTCGCAAAACGTACCGGATGATGACGCGGTACGCGGATTTTCTGGAACGCCGGGCGACGGACAACCTGCTGCTGTATGGGTTGGGCGACTGGCTGGATATTGGGAAAGTGACACCCACCGGAATCACCGCTACGACCTATTATTACCATGCGATAATGGCCTTAAGCAGGATGGCGGAGTTGATCGGAAAACCGAACGATGCCGCCCGCTACCGCAATCTGGCCGAAACCATCAAAACCGCCTTTAATATAAAGTTTTTCAACCCGGATAAGAAAATCTATGCGACCGGTAGCCAAACCGCGATGGCAATGCCGCTCAGCCTGGGTCTGGTGGAGGAACGGTATCGAAATGACGTGCTCCATAATCTGGTAACAAACATTCAGGCTATTGACGCCTACCGTCTGACTGCTGGGGACGTTGGCAACCGGTACCTGATCAAGGCGCTCTACGAAAATGGCCACCCCGAAACGCTGTTTACCATGACCAATCGCGACGACGTGCCGGGATATGGTTATCTGCTGAAAAAAGGAGCAACGGCACTGGTCGAAACCTGGGACGGCAAAGCCTCGCAGAATCAACTGGCCATGGGACATATTCTGGAGTGGTTTTACGAGGGCATTGCCGGTATTGCTCAGGAAGAAAAATCCGTCGCGTTTAAGCACCTGAAAATTCGTCCCCAGCCCGTGGGCGATCTGACCTGGGCCAGGGCCCGTTTCCATTCGCCGTACGGCTGGATCAAATCCGGCTGGACCAGGACCGGTGGCCTGTCAACCTTTCAGGTGGAAATTCCCGTTAACACCCGCGCAACCGTTTATCTGCCAGCGACGACCCGTTCAAAAATTTATAAAAATGGGAAAATCGTCCGGAATTATAAAAGCGAAGCGGATACGGCTCTGCTGGAACTAGGTTCGGGTCAGTACGAGCTAAAGGTCGAGTGATCAACGTACTAGAATGAATTGGATGAAATGATGAGAGGATTAAAAGACAAAGTTATAGTCATTACCGGTGGTCTGGGTGATCTGGGTTATGCCACCGCCACCCGAATGACCGAAGAGGGCTGTGTGGTTGTTCTGGTTGATCTTCAGCCCGATACGAAGCATAAAGCCTCAGATCTGGATGCCCATTTCTGGCAACTTGATATCAGCGATGAAGTTGCCGTGGCGGAAACCTGCGCGGCCATTGAAAACGAGGTTGGCCCCGCTCATGTGCTCATCAATACCGCAGCCCGGTTTATCTTCAAAGGGGTAGAAGCCACGGCAGACGAGTGGCAGCAGATCAATGCGGTCAACATTGGCGGTACGTCGCTGATGACCAAATACATCGTGCCGCAAATGAAAAAGAACGGTGGTGGCAGTATCATCAATTTTTCATCGGTGAGCGGCTTTGTCGGGCAAGCCAACTTTGCTACGTACAACGCCACCAAGTTCGCCATTCGGGGACTCACCAAATGCTGGGCGCAGGATCTGGCGCCGTTTGGCATTCGGGTGAACACCCTTTGCCCGGGCTACATCTACACCAGCGCCTTTATCAATTCTTGCGAAAAACTGGGTTTGAACATCGACGAAGAAGATCGGCGGGCTTCGGCCATGCACCTGCTGAACCGGCAGGGACGGCCCGAAGAAGTAGCCGCGGCAGCCGCCTTTCTGGCCAGTGACGATTCTTCCTTCATGACCGGCAGCGACTTATTGGTTGATGGCGGCTATTTAGCTAAATAAAACGATGAAACTTGTCGATCTATCTCATCCCCTGGTCCACGGGCAGCAAACGTTTCCGTCGGACCCCAAGCTGAGCATTGTTCCGCACGGAACGACCCGAACGTTGAAATACAACATTACGCAAATCGTGATGGGGTCGCATCAGGGAACGCACCTGGACGCGATGTACCACTTTCTGGATGATGGCAAAACGCTGGATCAGATGCCTTTACACTGGTTTTACGGGAAGGTGCACGTGCTGAGAATACCCAAAGAAGCCCGGGAAGAAATTACCGTTGATGATTTTTTACCGTATGAACATCTGCTGGTTCCGGAGGCTAAAATCATCTACGACACGGGTTGGTACAAAAACTTCGGGAAGGATGATTTCTTCGAAAATTTCCCCTCGCTGACGCAGGAAGCCAGCACGTATCTGGCCGACCGGAATATCCGGATGCTGGGCATGGACACGCCAACGCCCAGCCGCGACTGGTACGAAGTGCATCACATCCTGCTGAAAAAAGAAATCGTCATTGTGGAAAGTCTGACGAACCTGGATCAGGTTCCGGATGAATTTACCTTCATGGGGTTTCCGCTCAACTTACAAGGCCGTGACGGCTCCCCAATAAGAGCAGTAGCTCAATTCTGAAAGTCAGCTACCTATGAAAGCACTTTTTTATCCCGAGTTTAACAAACTCACGATTGCAGAAAGGCCATTACCTTCTTTTTCCGAGGATGAGGTCTTGCTGAAAGTACTGGCTTGTGGTATCTGCGGGAGTGAGCTGGAAACCTTTAAAAACCAAAGCCCCCGCCGTGTCCCGCCTTTAATTATGGGCCATGAATTTTGTGGAATTGTTGAAGATATTGGTTCCGACGTAACAGGCTTTACGAAAGGCGATCGGGTGGCCAGTAATAGCGTAGTGTCCTGTGGAGCCTGTGATCCCTGTAAACGGGGATTAACAAACTTATGCAAAAACCGGCAAATCTTTGGGATGCATCGGGGAGGGAGCTTTGGGGAGTACGTGAACGTACCGGCCCACTGCCTGGTGCCGATGCCTGCGAACGTGACCCCGCAAGCCGCCTGCATGACCGAGCCGCTGGCCAATGGGATTCATATCGTGAACCTGACCCGGCACTTAAATCCTAAAAAAGTTTTGTTGATCGGTGCCGGACCCATCGGACTGGTGACACAGCAGGCATTTCAATCCCTGCCTGGCGTAGTGGTATACGTAGCCGACCTGCGGAATGAACGGCTTTCCATTGCGCAGAAATTAGGGGCTACGGCCACCATCAATTCCTCGGAGGAAGACCTGGTGGCTGCGATTAATCAATTGACTGATCAGGAAGGAATTGATCTGGTTGTCGATGCCGTGGGGACATCGCAAACCAACCAGCAGGCCCTGAAAGTCATTCGGCCCGGCGGGGCAATTGTGCTCATCGGTCTTTATGAAAACGCTCAGTCCTTTTTTTCGTACGACATTATTTTAGCCGAAAAACAAATCATCGGCACCTACGCGGCCACGCAGCAGGAAATCAAAGCATCGCTGGCGTTAATCGCTTCCGGGAAAGTAGACGTGACGTCATGGGTACACTATTACTCACTGGATGACGGGGTTACGGCCTTTACCGATATGATGATGGCAAAGGGGGCTCACGTTAAATCGGTTATTCTTTTTTAACCTTCTTTCTCCATCCGTCTTTTCCCATTCCTAACCTGTCGCCCTTGAATTTTTATGACTAGCAGCACGAAGAAAATTGTTATTACGGATCACGGCTTTTCCAACATCAACCCGGAAAAAGCGGTGTTGGAACAATCGGGCTATGAGCTTATCGACGCCCAATGTAAAAACGAAGCCGAGTTATTAGCAGCCACCAAAGATGCTTTTGCCCTGATCGTCCAATGGGCACCCATTACGGAAACCGTCATCCGAAACCTGGATCATTGTCGGCTCATTGTACGCTACGGTATTGGTGTTGATAATCTCCATCTGGCGGCAGCCAGGCAAAGACAAATACCGGTTTGCAACGTCCCGGATTATTGCATCGATGAAGTGTCTGATCACGCGATGGCCTTGGCGATGGCGCTCCACCGGCAATTAGTATCGACGGATCAACGGGTTCGGGAGGGTGTTTGGAAAATCATTCCGCCCGGTACGGTTCCGGCCTGTAAAGATGCCTTGTTTACGACGCTGGGATTCGGACGGATTGCCCGGGTTGTCCTTCAAAAAGCCGCAGCGTTCCATTTTAAACTGGCGGCATTTGATCCATTTGTGAGCGACGAAGAAATGCAGGCATTGGGTGTCCAGAAAATAACCTTTGAGGAAGCCCTGGCTAATTCGGATATTCTCTCCCTGCATCTGCCGCTTAACGACAAAACCCATCATCTCATGAACCGGGAAACGTTATTGAAAATGAAGTCGAATGCGGTTTTAATCAATACGTCCCGGGGGGGATTGATCAACACGATTGACCTAGCTCAGGCATTGAAAGAAAACAAAATCGGTGGCGCCGGTATCGATGTATTTGAACAGGAACCGCTTCCGGAATCTCATCCAATCCTTCAGGCACCCAATGCGATACTTACCTCACATACGGCCTGGTATAGCCAACGCAGCATTCCGATTCTTCAGCAATTTGCCGCCGAAGAAGTATTGAGAATGATAAACGGAGAACCGCTGAAGAACCAAGTGGCTTAATAGTCATATTGACTCTGCTTCGAGTAAATTTATCCGGAATGTTTTTTTGAATACGTTCGGAGGATTATTTATGATTTTCTCTAAGTCGTATCCTTATCAGTAAAATTGTTTTCCTGAAGCTGGTATAGTGAAGCCTGAAAGTACATAGATCTATGCTTAAGCTGGAATTGTTTAGGTGACAGTTCGGTAAAGCTTTTAAATTGTTTGTTAAAGTTTGAGACATTTTGAAAGCCGCATTCAAAACAAATCTGCTGTATACTAAATTTATGCAGCATTAAGAGTTTGCAGGCATAGCCAACTTTCAGTTCATTTACAAATTGTGAAAATGGTTTTTGCATTCGTTGTTTAAAATACCTAGAGAAAGCCGTTGGACTCATATTGGCAATATCTGCAGCATCAATTAATCGAATAGATGATTTGAAATTATTCATGATGTAGGCAAGAACCTTATTTAATCGATCATTCGTTTTTTCATTGATATTTAAGTTGTATCCCTCGCTGGACAATAAGGTTAACTCTTTAGAATCAGCTAACAAGCAAAGAATTTGCAACAATTTGATTAATTTATGAACACCGCTTAAAGTCTGAATCTGATACATTTGATCGATAACTTCGGTCTGGGTTTTACCCATTATTTTGATTCCTCGCTGGGATAGTTGCAGGAACTGTTCTATCGCATATAATTCTGGTGTTTTAAAAAAAGAATTTCCTAAAAAATCTTTTTTAAAATGGATTACAAGCGCTTCTGACGACTGAGGTTTTTCTTTAGAACTATCGGATTTCCAGGTATGCGCTAAATTCTTTCCAATAAAAATCAGATCGTTTTCATTATATCGATCAATATGATCTCCGACGAATCGGGTTCCAGAGCTTTTAACGATTAGCGTTAATTCGTATTCGGAATGGTAATGCCACAAGCCCGGAAATGGGCCATTATATTTGAAATAATTGACACTGAAAGAATCAGTTTCTGTTTTTTTAACTTTCAAAAGAAGAGGATCCATAGAATGTATTTTCGAACAGCTAATCAATTTGCGGAAAAGTAACCATGCTCCAATTACTGGATCGTTCAAAGATTAAGACAGGGAGGTTGCTGAGGTCTTTCCTAAAAGCGGTCCGGTCAAAGCGGGGCCGCCCGCGCGGTTATGGATCGCACGATTGGAAGAAAGTAGAACGTGTTTTTCAGGATGTGTTGTCGATTTCATATCAATTTGTTCATATAAATTGCTTAGATGAACATGAATTTATATTGAAATAATATTATTTTTAACACAAGTTCTTTATTTTTATTTTTTATTTACATTTTTCTTAGATTAATTTTTTTTCATTTTATTATTCACCTTTACTCTTATTCCGGTATGCTCAAAATCATTACGATCAAAAGAAAAGGATCCTTATTCCTGCTGTGCAACCTGTTTTTTAGCCTGGGCCTTTATGCACAGGTACAGGTTTCCGGAAAGGTAACCGATGCCTCAGGGGCCACGTTGCCCGGGGTGAGTGTGATCGTTAAAGAGACAACGACTGGCACTGTCACCAATTCCGATGGTGTTTTTACCATCCCAAATGTTCCTAGTGTAAATTCCACCCTGGTATTCTCCTTTATCGGATACACCACCCAGGAAACCGTTGTGGGCAACAGGAAAATTATTGACATTAAGCTGGCTGCGGCAGACAATCAGCTTAGCGAAGTAGTCGTGATCGGGTACGGTACCGCCAAGCGAAGCACGCTTACTGGTGCCGTATCACAGGTTGATTCTAAAATCATTTCTGTGCAGGCAAACTCCACGGTTACCAGAGCCCTTGAAGGGGTGGTCCCCGGGATTCAGGTCGCTTCCATTGATGGCCAGCCCGGTCTGGACATGGGTATTCGTTTACGCGGAGCGGGCTCTACCAGCCAGAACAGCTCCAATGCCCTGATCGTGATCGATGGGGTGCCCACTGAATACCCCAATGCCCTGTCTTCCATCAATCCAAAGGACATTGAAAGCATCAGCGTGCTGAAAGATGCTGCTTCCACGGCCGTTTACGGTTCGCGTGGAGCAAATGGGGTTTTGCTCGTGACGACTAAAAAAGGAACAAAAGGCAAACCGAATATTTCGGTACAAACTCGGGCTGGATTTAATTATCTGGGTGGATTGCGGTTTGATCTCATGGATAATGCCAAAGACATTTATGAACATGCCTGGCTGGCCATCTACAACTCTGCACGCTACGGTGTGAACGGCGGATCATCTACCGACGGTAAATTCACGACGAATGTCGCCAATCCCAACATGTCTCATGAAGCGGCCGGTTTGTTTGCCAGTGCCCATTTATTCGATTACACCGGATCAAAGACCAACTTTGCCATGAACCTATTGGGGAACTACATGGCCTATGACGTGCCGGGCGCAGTGTATACCACCACCGGTAGCGGGGCCAATGCCAGTGCGACCATGTCGGGTGCGTACCTGATTGACCCGACTACGGGCAAGTTGAATCCGAATGCAAGACCACTTTGGGAAGCCGGATCGTACAAGGATTACTTCTTCGAAAAAATGTTCCGTCAGGAGCATACGGTATCGGCAAGCGGTGGCTCCGATAAAATGGATTATTTTGTTTCTGTGGGCATGCTGGAAGATCCTTCTTATATCAGAGGGTCGACATTCAAGCGTTACAACGCACGTACAAATGTGAATGCGCAACTCACCAACTGGCTGAAAGTAGGAACAAATCTGGGTTACAGTATGCGGAATACCCAATCTCCGGCTACCCGTTTCGGACGTAACCCCGGAACCGTGCAGCAAAACGCGTTTAGGTGGGTGAATGGGCAGAATCAACTCGTACCGTTGTTCGCCAGAGACCTTCAGGGAAACATCCGTAAAAATCCGAACGGCACCGACATGGTATCTGATAATGCGAATGATACCTACTCGCCCCTTGGCGTTCAGCCCAATTTTCCGAACGGAACCACCAGCCAACCGCTTTATGCAACCAACCTGATCGACCTGTTGGATAAAGATATCGATCGTAGGGAATCGCACGACTTGAACCTTAAAGGGTATTTCACGGTGAATTTCCTCAAGAATTTCAGCTTTACAAACAACATTTCGTATGACCGCTTTACGGAAGAGCGGACGCGTTACGGTACGCCTGAGACGGGAGCTGTCGTGGGTATAGGTGCGATTGGAAAGTATTATACGAACACCGGCGTTTTCAACACGCAACAGTTGCTTAACTGGGGTAAAGAATTTGGTCGCCACTCCGTTACGGCACTGGCTGCCCATGAATTCTACCAATTTAAAAGTGATCTGGTGAACTTTGCCTCCGCGTATTCGCTGATCAATGGGTTTACCGGCGCCGGTAACTTTACCAGCCGGTACAATACAGCGGGCGCACCGTTTGGTGTTCCGGGTTATGGTGGAGACATCACGACCATGGATAGCTATTTTGGACGGGCGGTGTACAACTATGAAGACAAGTATTTTGTGGAAGGCTCGCTGCGCAGAGACGGTTCGTCCAAATTCCGATTCAACGAGAATCGCTGGGGAACCTTCTGGTCTGTTGGTGGTGGATGGCGTATTTCTCAGGAAAAATTCATGCAGAGATTCAGTGACGTCATCAACGAACTGAAACTACGGGCCAGCTATGGGGTTATCGGTAACCAGAGCGGTATCAGCAACTATTCGGGTTATCAGACCTGGAGCTACGGTGCAGTTTACACAAACTCAACGGCTGGAACAGGTGTTCCTGCAACGTACACACTTCAGCAAGGTGCTGCCGTAAATGATAAATTAACCTGGGAAAACACGCATACCTTTGATGCCGGTATCGATTTCACCCTTTTGAACAGGAGATTGAGTGGAACCATCGATGTATACAACAAGAAGACGGTAAACTCCGTGTTTGCACAGCCTCTTGCCGCTTCAATGGGACAAGCTTCACTCACCCTGAACAACGCTGAAATTGTCAACCGCGGTGTGGAAATTGCCTTGGACATCAAACTCATCCAAAACAAAAATATCAACTGGAGCATTGGATTGAACGGTACCCACTACCGCACCATTCTGACTAAATTTCCCAAAAGTGTAGGTTCGCCATCACTGGGCGGAAACTTTACAGGCTTCATCGATGGATGGGGAATTGCCAATGGCGGTGCTAACACCGCCGGCCAGATCATGTACCTGCGTGGTGAAAATAAGGATTACTACAACCTTTATCTCTACAAGTACGCAGGAGTGGATCAGAGCACAGGGTTGCCCTTGTTCCATCACACCGTTACGCAGCAAGACCAGGATGCAGGGCGCTTTACGGATAGCAGCGTGGGAGACATTGTGAGCACAACTAATTACACGCTGGCCAACCGGTATGAAATGGGTAGTGCAATTCCCAAAATTATTGGTGGCTTTTCTACAAGCTTTCAGTATAAAGGGTTCGACTTCACCGCTATCCTGGCCTACCAACTGGGGGGTAAATTCCTGAGTGTGGAATATGCCAACCACCTGTACAGATCGGGGAACATAGGGAACGCATTATCGAAGGAAGTATTGGGAAATACCTGGACACCTGAGAACAGAGACGCCAAATTCCCGATGGCATTTTATGGAGATACGTTCTATACGGGCGGGTCTACCTTTGGGCCGTGGCAGTATACCGATCAGGCTCTATTCAGCGCTTCTTATCTGAATATCAAAAACCTCACCCTGGGGTATACGCTTAGTGGCGCTATCCTGGACAAGTTGAATACAAAAAGTATACGGGTGTATGCATCCGGCGACAACCTGACCATGTTGACGGCTCACTCAGGTATTGATCCGCGCATGTCGCTGGTCGGTGGAATGGAAGTAGGGGCAGCCGTGTATCTGCCTATGAGCACCTTTTCGGTGGGTATTAATTTTAACTTTTAATCAGTCGAAAGATGAGTATTCTAAATAAATGGATAACGGGTTTGGCAGTTTCGGGTATGCTGCTATTTTCTGGGTGTGCCGATAAGCTGGAAGTGGAGCCCCCCCACAGCATTACCGACAAGCAAATAGCCGAACTTCTGGCGTCGGGTGACGAGGCCAAGATCCGGATCGTCATGGGTGGAATGGCCAACGCCATGCCCCTGCTGTTCAACAACGCAGGTGCCACAGGTGCGGGCGTTGCGGACATGTATTATTCCAGTCAGGGACTGGATGTCAATCGTTCTATTGAAGGAAATGATATCATTCTGGGCGATCAGGAAGGGCTGAACGTACTCTTCGGTTCAATCGAATATCAGCTCGGTGACTTCATTGGATCTGCCAACGCAAAGAATGCTAATTACTGGAGGTATGGCTGGTTTTGTATTACTACTGCTAACCAGATGCTCAATTATCTTCCGGATGAAACCGTGGCCAGCAACAACTTTCTGAAGGAATGTAAAGCCAGAGGATTGTTTGCCAGAGCCTATGGGTACAACTACCTAATGGAAAATTATCAGGACGCCTTCCTGCAGGGCGGAAAGGACAAACTTGGCCTTCCGTTGTATGACCGGTTTCAACCCACTCAGGAAAACAAGCCTCGTTCCTCTGCTGTAGAAACGTATGCCTTTATCAAAAGCGACCTGAACCGTGCCATTGCCTTGTTCAAAGAGGCTGGGGTTGGCTATACGGCTGATATAACCGATATCGATCTGGCTGTGGCCAATTTCCTGCTGGCACGTGTATCGATCTGGACGGGGGACTGGGCTACTGCGATCAGTGCGTGCAATGAGATTCTGGCAAAGTATCCCACGCTGCTGAGCCAGGTACAGTACGGAGGTAAGAACATAGGCACCGCAGCAGCTCCCGAAATCAGGCCGGAAACCAATGGCTTTCTCAATAATGCGCAAAATCCGGAGGTCATTTTAGGTTTCCCGCTTGGTGCTGCCAACACGTACTTTACCGCTTACATGAATCCCTACGGTAGAGGTAACGGAGGACTGGAAAGGGCTTACAAGCGGATTGATAACCGACTGTATGAAAAAATAGCACCCAATGATTTCCGTAAAGATGCCTTTTCGCTGGCACCACTTGGCAACTATACCTATCCGCCAAACAACACGGTTGCCTTTATCCCTTCTTACACGAACCTAAAATTTGCAGCTACCCACGGATTGAACAGCAACAACAAAATTGATGTGGGCGCTTCAACGGCGTTTTACATGCGTTCTTCGGAAGTACTGCTTATGAAAGCGGAAGCGGAAGCGATGTCGCCAGCTACAGAAGCTGCGGCCAAAGCAACGCTCGACAGGCTGTTGGCGGCCCGTACCAAAACAGGAATGACACCGCTAACTACGGCTACTTATCCTGCGATGCAGGGGCTCACCACTTTACAAATGGTGCAGCTACAAACCCGCATCGAACTATGGGGTGAAGGCGGCCGCGAGTTCTACAACAACAAGCGCTGGAATATCCCTGTGGACAGAGCCAGCTCTGACAACCATGTTACCAAGTCCAGTTTACCGGTAGCCAAGATGACCCTTCAGATTCCCGAAGATGAAATTTTGTACAACCCGTTGGCTGTGCAGAATTAATCAATTTTTGAAGTTTAGAAAGAGAGGTGTTCCGCAATGGCCACCTCTCTTTTTTTGGCTTTGCAAAATATTGAACCATACAGGAAGATCGTAATCAATCGCCGTTGTCGTGGGTTGATCATGAATCGCTTGTATAAAGGTTATCCCGTTCCATAAGCACAATAGCTACTTTTGCTGGCAGCCAGCACTTTACAAAGTAATCCGACTGAAAAGGCGGTTTCTTCGGCCTTCGCCAGAGCATTTTTTGTTCAGCCTTCCTTATTTTCGGATAGACTCGGTGTCGCAATTTTATCTTACGGTTTCCAACCTTTCCTGTAACAACTGTGTCTTCATCCTTTAGTTAGAATACGTCCCCTTCTAAACCTATAATCTGTTCAAGCCATGCCAAAATCGCTTCGGTTTATCTTACCCCTGTGGTTTGTTCTCCTGCTTGGTGCCTGCTCGGTTCAGGACCATGTGATTCCGTCATCCGACTCCTGTCAGGTTACTGAATTTCTGGACGGCCTCGATTATTACAAATTGGCACCCGGTGAAACTGTTACAATTGGTCAGGTTGTAACCGGGCGGCTGTATACCTGGCCGGTGCTGGGCATCATCAAGATCGGTGACGATTCGTATGCTGTCGGTGGGCCTGACGCTATTACAACCTATGAGTACGATTCGCAGGGCCGGGTTAAAAGAACCGTTAACCAAACCCCGCGTGCCTTTTCAGGGGCCACCTTTTACAATGAATACAGCTATGAACCCGGCAAGATTATCGTAACCACTATCCAGGATTTGCCCGTTCGACCGAAACCCGACACGCTGGTCAGAACCTTACAACTGACGAGCGATGGGCTTGTGATCGACCCGAAAGTAACCTACGAAAATGGGTTCGTGGTCGAACGTCGTTACGATGCCTATTCCCAAACATATACGGTATCGAACGGAAACGTGATCAAATTCGTCGAAGGGCCTTATTATGCCGGAAGTAGCTATCTGGTCTATGACTACAAATTTGACATCACCAAAGCCAATCCGATTCCAGCTATTTATCCGTTCAATGGCAAGTCGGATGCCAATTTGCTGACTGAATACCAAAGTAAGGACCAGAATGGAGACACCGCCGATGTAAAGGTTCACTATCTCCACGAAGCGGAAGGCCGTGTCTACAAAGTTGATTATGTAAAAAGACCCCAGCAGCCGGATTTGCTCCTGATTGACCGTTATACACTGAATTGCCCGACATATTGATGGAACATGGCCAATGGCCCGAGCGAGGTGCCCCCGGCAAAAATTATACAATAAAATCACTCATTGCCGCACCTTGGCCGACCGTCAGGGGTGTTCAGCGCATTCATCAGTTGCGAAACGGAGGTTTATATTGACTTAAATGATTTGTTCCCCTGCTCGAAAAAAGTAAATTTGAGTCACCTAGACCTGGGCGCAGGATATTGTTTTGCAGCTTATTCCTCCTAGCTCCTTATTAAGTATTGGACGATTCTAAAATTGGTACTAATGACAGCACAAAAATCCAAAATCGGACTTGAGCTAATGATCCCATTTTCAATCCTGTTTATTGGTATTGGAAGTTTAATGGTTTACAAAGGAATCTGGGAAGGAGTCGGTATTATCATGATCATCGCCCTTTTTATTGGGCATCTGTTTATGACGACTTCCTATACAATTGACGGCCATACCATACAAATCAAATCCGGATTATTCTTTAATAAGTCACTTAAAATTGATTCCATCAGGAAGATCGTCGAAACCCGTAATCCTATTAGTTCACCTGCACTCTCGCTTGATCGAATCGAACTAATCTACAATCAATACGATAGTGTTCTTATTTCACCAATCGACAAGATGAGTTTCATTAAGGCGTTGGCCGACGTTAAGCCAGAGATTGAGGTCCACCTGAAAAGTAAAGTTCCCATCAGTCAGGAGAATCATCTTAATAAATAGGCGTTGCTAGATTTTTGTCTATTACGAGCCCCTGCAAGATTTATGAATTCCATAAAACCTGGGATTAGGTAACAATTGGCTGAAGATTTGAAGTATAGAGCTTTGGTGTTCAATAGTGAAAAACAACTCGTTCTGCAAATTAAAGTCCGAAATCAAGTCCGGTTGACGACTTATAAAACGTCGGTTTACTGGACTTTACCGCTTGACGGATGAATCAGTTTAAGAAAGGGTCTCTTTGCAAATCAGGGTACTGAAGCTGTCACGAATACAGATCAATTTACCCCTGTTCCATAATCGCCCGAATCTGCCGATGCGTTGCATTCTCCTTATCATCCCTGGCGAGTTCCAGCAGTAAAGCCAGCACCTTTTTGTAGCTGTCCCGATGCAGGGTCATAAACGCAATTCCTACCTCAAGACCGGTTCCGCTGGGTCCGGAAGACACAACGGGTTTCTCATCGATCAGGACGTAGGCTGCAATCTTTCTCATCACTTCCGCCATGAGAGAGGCCCGTACATTCAGGGAGGCCGGTCGTTTCAGGGCGCGACTGCTATTCCGAACCTCAAAACCGTTCCATTAATGATCATCGCGATTATACGGCCTGCTGCATTGGGGTGGTGTAATCCTCGACCGGAGCCTCAATAATCGCCAGCTGACTCGTGGTGCTGGCTTCATCGCGGTCGGCCGCGGACTTCTAATGCTCCCGATTCAACTGACCCAGGACGAGTTTGAGCGGATCGCCGGCGACGTGGTGGCCGGTATCGTGCAGGAAGCGTTGCAGGTGATGCAGCGCCGGGTGCAGGATGCCGGTTTTGTGCTGATGGGTGATCTGCTCCGGTCGCAGCACCTGCAAACGGCGGTGCTGGCCAAAGACCTGTACGCCGAATTTTCGATTGGCTTTGCGGGCTACGGGCGGTTCAAAGACATGCGCAAGCTAAATGCCGCCCATCGCGGTGATGGAAGACTTTGTTCAACAGATTGGGGTGGAGAATTTTCAGTACGTTCCCGGCTACCTCAGTGATGCCAAACGCCGGGCGATCATTCCCGACAGCCGGGCGATCAACCGCATCGCCTGGGGAATCCGGGCCAGTATGCGGCAGCACGCCCAACTCCGGGATTCGGGCCGGAGCCGCAAAAGCCGGAACGCGTTTTACAATCCGGCGTGGGGGAAACTGATCTGCAGCACGTCGGCGAAACTGCTGGAAGCGTTGCCTGAGCCGATTATGCAGGCTATTAAGCAGCGTTTTGAGAATTAATATCTATAAAATAGAAGGGACGGAATGATAGAAATAGTATGATATTTGCGTACTAATTATCTTAACGCTACATTATGCAACAGAATATGTTGCAGATTTTCGAAGTTGAAAGTAGATCATTTGAGATAATCGTTTCTAGTGATGTAGACCGCGATGGCCTTTGCTGGGAGCTATGGGAACATTTACTGACTGAACGTATTCTTTTGTCTGAACTCTTTAGGAATGATGGTACTAAGACAATTCAGTACACTTCTTTTAAGCATGTTATTCCGTTCGAGGTATTAGAGAAGTTTATCAAAAACTTTAACTCTGCTGGAGGTAAAGAATTTATACCCGATTTTCATGATAAATAGTAGGGTCAGCCAAACATAAATGCACTTATATAATACTTAGACAGATGATATTTAAGCAAACCTTAGGCAATCATATCAAGGCTGTTAGGTATGTATTGTTGATCATATTTGGCATAATCGGAACGGTATATTACCTTCAACTTCACTCTTCTGCCATAACCTTTGCATATTTCATTTCTGCCGCTTCATATAGACTATTACCGAAAAGATAAGAACAAGATGGTCACGATTTCTGACGGCTGGATTACGATAACAAATGACACCCTCAGTATTTATCGATCTCTTTCTGACATTAGTTCAATCAAGATAGTAGGATCGAAGAATATTGAGAATTTTGGGATTAAGCAACTTCCTTCAGAAAGCTATTTTTATTTTGCAATAACCTTTAATGATAAAGTGAGTGTCATCTGCATTTTTCTAATATTTCCGGATTACAATGTGGTTAATACTGTTTTTAAGGGTAAATGGATAACAGGAGAATATAATTTTATTTAATGATTTGCCTCGACGATCATTCTAACCGTTCTGTACTTATTTCCTTAATATAAAGATACTTATATAATATATTTCAGCATTGTTAATCATGGGTTTTGTTCTGAAGATAAAACACTGGCAAATATTTCTAGCCACTTATGTCCCAATACTACTCATTAATTTTATTCCATTCGAAGACCCTTTTCTAGGGGCTTCCATTACCGGCTTAGCAGGAGTTTGGATATTACTATGTTTATCTACGTGGTTCTGGGTAGTTGGCAGTAACTTGTTTAGAGAGTCGAACGCATCCCATAAACTAGAATTGTTAATGTTTAAAGTCAGTCTATTTATACCCGTACTCATGATACTATTCGCATCAATAGTAGTTGGTTCTTATTTTATTACCCCTGACAAATTATCTTATATATCCATTGATATTATTATTAATAGATTGCAAATGCTTTATGTATTCAGTTTTATTTACTGTGCATATTTTGTAGCCAAGTACTTAAAAAGCGTTGAAAACAATAAGATCTCACAATTTGGCGAATCAGTACCAGAATTTTTATTACTTTGGATTTTTCCTATTGGTATTTTTTCAATACAAAATCGTATTAACAAAATATTTAAATCGAATTAGCTTTTGTTCTCAATTTTTAGTTACAAAACCACTCCAGGGCGTGCATTACCTGGTGGGGTCGCTCAAAATGGAGCTGGGATCGAAAGGCGGGGTCATTCCGGGGGAAGTGGACTTGTGGCGGGTGTGAGAAAAACAGAACAATCTTTGGGTGGTTTCCTCGCAAAGCATCCACCGGCGGTCGCTCGAGCGCCGGACCTGGTCGGTATCAACCAGGTGCAGCGGCTCACCAACCAAAGAATGTTCTGTTTTATAGGAAAATCGTTTAAGTCCCTCTTTTCTTTTTGCCATCCTTGTCTGGCTTAGCAAACAGTTTATCAAACACGTTGATCTTTTCTTTCTTCCGCTTCTCGCTGATGTGGACGTATTTCATGGTCGTTCCAATGTCAGAATGGCCCATATAATCTTTCAGGGTTACGACATCGCCACCCAGTTCAATAAAAATGGTTCCGAACGTGTGCCTGGCTGTATGAGTGGAAGGTTCAAATGGAATATTCAGGTATTTTCCAATTTCCTTCAAAATCCGGTTGATGTATTGCTCTGAAAAAGTTTTAAATAATTTTCCGGTCGTGGACGTGATAAATTTCTGGCAGATGGGATGAAGTGGAATCCGTACCGTCTTGTCCCAGCGACGGGTTTTATGAGGTTTTAGGACCAACCAACCATCCTGGATATTGCTATGGCCGACAGCCAGAATGTCAGAGATTCGTAGACCCGTAAAGCAACTGTATAAGTAATGTTGTAAAACCTTTTTCCAGGACTCAGTTGTAACAGGGTGATTCAATAATTTGAGAAGGGCCACTAACTCATCTTCAGTATGAGCATTCGGGAGAGGTTCAGTCGCTTTATATTTGAATTTATTGAAGGGGTTGTCGAAAACATGCTTGTCATTTTGTGCCCGATTGATGTACGTTTTGAAGTCACGCAAATTCTTTGATATGGTGATCGGGGAGTTTCCGTATAGATTTTTGCAGTAGGCTACATAGTTTTCCAGCAACTTCACGGAAAGCTGACTGAAGGGGAGGGGGACTGGAAACCGATTTTCTTCAGTTACCACAGCGTTCTGGTTTTTTCTGTTGCATTCACTTACCCAGAACGCATTTAATTTGTTGAGTGCAACCTGGTTGCAGTCGTAGGTAGCCTTTTCGATTTTCTTTCGCTTATATCGCTCTTTTGACTCCATGTCTATATATTGCAAAAAGCAATTCCGCTTCCTAAAATTGTAGTACTCTCGCTCCAGTATCTCAATACTCAAATCTCTCCCTGCCAATCGGAACGTCTTAAAAATTTCGTTGATTTTCCCCATTTAGGTTTCAATCATCATGTTTAAATCGGCATAATCCTTATCGTCTTTTGATCGAGGCAAAAGCTTCCCTGCTGCCTTGTCGAAATAATTGGGTGGCCATGCAAGCTTTAATGGAATTCGAACCTTAGAGCCATTGATAGCGACATAGATGTACAGTGCTGACGTGCCGTCAGTCTTCACGTAATCGTCTTTGATAATAACCTTTTTGAAAAAGTCTTGGACGTTTCCCATTAGGAATGAATTAGGAATGAAAGGGGTTGAAAAAGAGATTAGGAATGGAATTAGGAATAAAAAAAGTGCCCATACGGCGCGTATGGGCACTTTTTGACTTGTTTCGTGGGCCCACTTGGAATCGAACCAAGCACCTACTGATTATGAGTCAGTTGCTCTAACCGAATGAGCTATAGGCCCGCACCGGAAAACCGGGGCTCCGACCCTGGGGCAAAGCGTCTGCAAATATACAAAAATCGACTTCCGCTTCAAATCGTAACCACAAAAGTCGCCCAATTGGATGGTCTCGCTGGCGTTGTGCAACACTCTACTCCATTTTGGCGTATATTTGTCTGAAAACCGGTCCCATTCCAGTTGGCTTCCCAGAACAAAAAAAAGATCCTGAATGACCCCGTCTACGGGTTTATTACCATCCCGAACGAGTTGACGTTCGATCTGGTCGAACACCCGTATTTTCAGCGGCTCCGGCGGATCAAGCAACTGGGACTGTCGGAACTGGTGTATCCCGGGGCCTTGCACACCCGGTTTCACCACGCCCTGGGCGCCATGCACCTGATGGGGCAGGCCATCCAGACCCTGCGCGGCAAAGGCCACCGGATTTCGGAACCGGAATGCGATGCCGCCCAAATCGCCATTCTGCTGCACGACATTGGCCACGGGCCGTTTTCCCACGTCCTGGAATACACCATCCTGCAAGGCATTCCGCACGAGCGCCTGTCGTTGCTGCTGATGGAAGACCTGAACCGGCAATTCAACGGTGGCCTGTCGATTGCCATTCAGATGTTTGAGGGAACCTATCCCCGGCCGTTTTTCCACCAGTTGATTTCCAGTCAGTTGGACATGGATCGGATGGATTACCTCAACCGCGATTGTTTCTACACGGGCGTGGCCGAAGGAACCATCGGCGCGGATCGCATCATCAAAATGCTCGACCTCGTCGACGACCATCTGGTGGTGGAAGCCAAGGGGATTCTGAGCATCGAAAACTTTCTGAGTTCCCGGCGGCTCATGTACTGGCAGGTGTATCTGCACAAAACGTCGCTCTGCGCCGAATCGATGCTGGTGCAGATTATCCGACGGGCGCGGTTTTTGCTTACACAAACCGGGTCGGGTCAGGACCGCGAAACGGCGGTTTTTACGACCCCCGCCCTGCACACGTTTCTGTCAAAACCGATCACGATGGAAGACTTTCAACAGAATCCGGACTATTTGAACGCGTTTACGCAACTGGACGATTACGACATCTGGACGTCGGTCAAATTCTGGAGCCGACATCCCGACCGGGTTTTGTCTACGCTGTGCCAGATGCTGCTCGACCGGCGGCTGTTTAAAATCATTCTGTCGGATCAGCCTTTTGCCGGGGATCTGGTACGTGAAATTGAGCAGCAATTGCTGGAAGCCGGAATTCAGCAGGACGAATTGTCCTATTTTCTGGTCGAAGGCGTTGCCACTAATTCAGCCTATTTACCGTCTATCGATAATATAAATATCAAGCTGAAAGATGATCGTATTATTGACATTGCCGATGCGTCCGATCTGCCCGGTATTAAAGCCCTGACCAATATGGTCAGGCGATACTACCTCTGCTGGGCGAAAAACCTGACCCAGCAACCGGTTCGGTTGGTATAGTTCAATTTGTTCTCTACCTTAGCGGCACAAATATCCGAGTCTTACATAGCCCCAACGACGACGACGTCAACTCTATGGAATTTACAGTGAAGCAGATTGCTGCCCTGCTCGGCGGTACAGTTGATGGGAATGAATCTCTGAAAATCAGTCAACTGTCCAAAATTGAAGAGGGTAAGGAAGGCAGCATCTCTTTTTTAGCGAATCTGAAATACGAACAGTATCTGTATACAACAGCCGCGTCAGCCGTCATTGTCAATCAGTCTTTTCAACCCCGGCAACCCGTTCAGGCAACCTTAATTTTCGTAGATAACTCCTATTCCGCTTTTACCAAGTTACTGGAGCACGTAAACCGGCTCCAGCCCACAGAAAAAATTGGCGTGGAGCAACCTTCCTTTATGGCCGAAACCAGCCGGATCGGTGACCGGGTCTACCGCGGGGCTTTTTCGTACATTGGAGAAAATTGCCTGATTGGCAGCAATGTCAAAATATACCCACAGGCCTATATTGGTAACAACGTTACCATCGGAGACAACACGATCATTCATGCCGGTGCAAGGATCATCGACAATACGGTAATTGGTCAGCAGTGCGTCATTAAACCGAATGCGGTGATTGGCAGCGAAGGGTTTGGGTTTGCCCCCGAACCCGACGGAAGCTACCGGGCGATTCCGCAGTTGGGCAACGTCATCATTGAAGACAACGTTAGCATTGGGGCCAACACCACCATCGATTGCGCCACGGTGGGTTCCACCATCATCCGGAAAGGCGTCAAGCTGGACAACCTGATTCAGGTGGGACACAACGTTGAAATTGGCCGAAACACGGTTATTGCGGCCCAGTGTGGCATTGCCGGTTCCGCTAAAATTGGCGAAAACTGCGTCATTGGCGGACAAAGCGGTATCACCGGTCACATTGTCCTAGCCAACCGCACGAAAGTGGGCGGTCGGTCGGGCGTTACCAAGTCCGTGAAAGAAGAGGGATTGTCGCTCAATGGCATGCCCGCTTTCGATGTCAAAGACAGCTTGCGATCGGCCCTTGTTTTTCAACGGCTGCCGTCACTCGAAAAACGCATCGGGGTGTTAGAAAATAAACTAAACAATCAGTAGTTACAAACGAACGGTTTCCTACGGAATAGCCGTTATGAAGTGACGATAATAGTCTTCTGGTCAGAAGCTTACGGAATGAATACCAAACAGCAAACAATTCAAAAATCGGTATCGGTCTCAGGTGTGGGGTTGCATACAGGCGTTACGGCAACGATGACGTTCCTGCCCGCACCCGCCCATCACGGTTACAAATTTCAACGCGTCGATTTGCCGGGTCAGCCGATTGTCGATGCGGATGTCGATAATGTGGTCGATCTGTCCCGCGGCACCACCCTGGAGCAGAACGGCGCGCGGATTCATACCGTCGAACATGCCCTGGCCTCGCTGGTCGGGTTGCAACTCGACAACATTCTGATTCAGCTCGACGGCCCCGAACCGCCCATCATGGACGGCAGCTCGATCAAGTTCATCGAAGCCTTGCAGGATGCCGGAATTGAAGAACAGAATGCGTACCGTAACTACTTCGAAATCAACGAATACGTTCATTACAAGAATTCCGAAAAAGACATTGAAATTGCTGCTTTACCGCTCAACGACTATCGGCTCACCGTCATGGTGGACTACAACTCGCGGGTCATCACGAGCCAGCACGCGTTTCTAAATGACATCAGCCAGTTTTCGTCGCAGATCGCGATGTGCCGAACCTTTGTGTTTCTGCACGAACTGGAAATGCTCTACAAACAGAACCTGATCAAGGGCGGTGATCTGACCAACGCCATCGTTATTGTCGATCGGGATGTGCGCGAGGGCGAGCTGGATTACCTGGCTGACCTGTTGAACAAACCGAAAGTTAGCGTCAATAAGAAGGAGGGAATCCTGAATAACCTCGATCTGCATTACCCCAATGAAATGGCCCGCCATAAACTGCTCGACCTCGTCGGCGACCTGGCCCTGGTGGGGCGGCCCATCAAGGCGCAGATTCTGGCGGCCCGGCCCGGCCACGCGGCCAATGTGGCTTTTGCCAAAAAGATCAAGAAGTTGATGCAGAAAAATGCCGCGAACACGAGCCCGGCCTACGACCCGACTCAACCGCCGGTGTATGATTTTCACAAAATCGCCAGCCTGCTCCCGCACCGCTACCCGTTCCAGATGATCGACAAAATCATCGCTCTGGACGAAACCAGCGTCGTTGGCGTGAAGAATGTAACCATGAATGAGCAATATTTCATGGGGCATTTTCCGGGAAATCCGGTGATGCCGGGTGTATTGCAACTCGAGTCGATGGCCCAAACCGGCGGAATTCTGGTGCTGAGCACCGTTCCGGATCCGGAGAACTACTGGCCCTACCTGATCGGTATCGAAAACTGCCGTTTTCGCCGGAATGTCGTTCCGGGCGATACGCTGATTTTTCGTTGTGAATTTATCTCGCCCATGAAGCGGGGGATCGTCAAAATGTCCGGCCGGGGATACGTCGCCGGGCAACTTGTCTGCGAAGCCGAAATGATCGCCAGTCTTGTTAAGAAAAAATAGGTTTAAGGTTTGAATTTCAACGTTTAAGGACGCGTTCCATTCCAACGCCCCGCTTTAAACGGAAGACGTTAAACCGAAAACGTTAAACCACAAAGTTGAATGATTCAACCACTTGCATACATCCATCCTGATTCTAAAATTGCTCAAAACGTTGTTATCGAGCCATTTGCAATCATCCATAAAGATGTCGAAATCGGTGAAGGAACATGGATCGGCTCCCATGCCGTTATTAATGAGGGCGCCCGCATCGGCAAAAACTGTCGCATTTATCCGGGGGTCGTCATTTCGGCCATTCCCCAGGATTTGAAATTCAAAGGCGAATATACGCTCACCTTCGTGGGCGATAATACCACCATTCGGGAGTACGCTACGGTGAGCCGGGGAACCGAAGAACACCGCCGAACCGAAATTGGCAGCGATTGCCTGATCATGGCCTATGCGCACGTCGCGCACGATTGCCGGATTGGGAACCACTGTCTCATTGGCAATACCGTCCAGATGGCGGGCCACGTTCAACTCGGCGACTGGGCGATCATCAGCGCGTTCAGTGCCGTACACCAGTTCGCTAAAATCGGGATTCATTCCTTCATTTCGGGTGGTTCGCTGGTTCGGAAAGACGTTCCGCCCTTTTCCAAAGCGGCCCGCGAACCGATCACCTATGCCGGGATCAACTCCGTGGGGCTGCGTCGGCGCGGCTATACCAACGAGCAAATCAACCAGATTCAGGAAATTTACCGGTATGTCTACCTGCGTGGCTTGAACAACGCCGAAGCGCTCACCCGCATCGACCTGGAATTGCCTCCTTCCGACGAACGCGACGAAATCGTCAACTTCATTCGCAACTCCGAACGCGGCATCATGAAAGGCCCATCGGGGCGGGAAGTGGGAGAGTAAGGAGAATTGAATAACGAACACTGAATATTGAATACTGAATATCGAAGCCTTTACCCGGATTTCGTTATTCGTTATTCAATATTTAACATTCGTTATTTTTTTGTTTGAAATATATGCAAATTACCACCGAACGACTCAGCAAGCGCTTCCGGCGCGAGTGGATTTTCCGGAACGTTGATCTGACGATGCGGGCCGGAAACAGCTACACCTTTGTCGGCCCGAACGGCAGTGGAAAATCAACCCTGCTCCAGACCCTCGCCGGCGTTTTGCCCGCTTCGGAAGGTAGCATCCACTATACGGTTCAGGAAAAACCGGTCGACATTGACGACTGGTTCCGCCACCTGGTGGTAGCGGCTCCGTACCTCGAACTGATTGAAGAATTGACGCTCCTCGAATTGCTGACGTTCCACCAGGCCTTCAAACCGTTTAAAAACCAGCTTACGCCCGACCAGCTTTGCGAACTGATGTATCTGAGCCACGCCCGGAACAAGGAAATCAAAGCGTTTTCGTCGGGCATGAAACAACGCGTCAAACTGGGCCTGGCGTTTTACTCCGAAGCCGCCATCGTGATGCTGGACGAACCCACGTCCAACCTCGACAAACAGGGCGTCGCCTGGTACCGCGAGCGCGTCCGGTTGCTTTCCGACCAACTCGTCTTGATCGGCTCCAACCAGCCCGACGAATACGATTTCTGCCCCAACGTCATCGACATCAGCCGCTGGAAGTAATTCTTTCCAGGCTTGCTGATGGGCTAAATTGTCCCTCAAAACAGCCTTTCAGGAACATACAGTTGCAACTCTTCGCGTCGTTATGGAGTCATGGTAATTGAGACAAAAGAAGTTAGACAAGAGAATAGAGAATTGGTATTTTGAGTAGGATAGAAGGTGTCTTTCCTCTCTGGTCTCAACGGTCCGCCGTCGCGGCTCTTTCCTCTAAAATGATTATCTTGAAATTCTTTACTGATGTCGCCGGTCTATGTGCAGAACGTTTACTTTCGCTTTGTTTTTCGTGCTTTTGGGACTGCTCTCTTCCGCTTTTGCTGAGGCTCCGGGTGGGGCCGTACGGTTTGTGCAGAACAAGGGCCAGTGGTCGCCGGAAGTGCTGTTCCGGGCCGAATTACCGGGCGGTTTTTTGTTCCTGAAAAAGCAGTCGCTCCACTACGTTTTTTACGATACCGAAACCCTGGATCGGCTTCACGCGGGGCCTGTTAACCAGCCTGCAGCCCGAACGGCAGCGCCCCCCGAACGCGCCGAACCGCTGGTGAATGCCCACGGCGTGGATGTACAACTGCAAAACAGCCTGCCCACGGCCCAAATTGAAAGCAAAAACCGCGTTTCCGAACATCTGAATTATTTTTTGGGGAATGACTCCAACCGCTGGGCGAGTGCCGTTCCGGCTTTTGGCGAAATCATCTACCACGATATTTATCCCGGAATCGACCTGCGGCTGTTTGCCTATTACCAGACGATGAAATACGAGTTTCTGGTAAAACCGGGTGCCGATCCGTCGGTGATCCGGTTGCGGTATGACGGAGCGTCGTCGGTTCGTTCGGAAAAGGGACAACTGGTTATTGAAACCAGCCTTTTGCCCTTTCGGGAAGAAAAACCGTATTCGTTTACCGAAAAAAACAACAAAACCACGGAGGTCCCGGCCGATTGGGTGCTGGAAGATAAAACCGCCACGTTTCGTTTTCCCAATGGCTACGACAAACAGCAACCGCTCACCATCGATCCGACCCTGATCTTTTCAACCTATTCCGGTTCGGTCAGCGACAACTGGGGGCACACGGCCACCTACGACAACGACGGCAACCTCTACACGGCCGGAACCGTGTACGGGACCAGTTTTGTGCCGACCACCGGCGCGTTTCAAACCCGGTATGGAGCCGAAATGGATGTGGCCATCATGAAATTCAGCCCGGACGGGAAACAGCTGTTGTATGCAACCTACCTGGGTGGATCGACCGGAGAAACGCCTAACAGTCTGATTGTGAACAGTAAAAACGAACTGCTGATTTACGGCGTTACCTCATCGGCGAATTTCCCGACAACGGCTTCAGCCTACAGCCGGAAATTTGCGGGTGGTACGGGGTATATTCCCATCGGGAATGGGTTGCCCGAACCGGGCAGTCTTTTCGGAACCATCTACTTCCGAACCGGAACCGATTTGTTTTTAGCCAACCTCGGCACCGACGGCCGGACCCTGAAAAGCAGTACGTACGTCGGCGGTTCGGCCAACGATGGCATCAATGTGGCCGATCAATACCTGGGTATCTACAATTACGGCGACGACCTGCGGGGAGAAATCATGGTCGATAAAAACGACAATGTCTACGTGGCCACGGTGTCGTTTTCCGCTGATTTCCCGGTAACGGCCAACGCTCCGCAACCCAAACTCAACGGCCCGGCCGATGCGGTTTTGCTGCAACTGAGTCCGGATTTAAGCCAGTTGCGTTGGAGTACGTATTTTGGCGGAAGTGGTTACGATGTCGCTTACGCGTTGCGAATCGGCGCGTCGGGGTCGCTGTATGCCGTTGGGACCACTCGTAGCGCAGATTTGCCGGGTATGGCCGGTGCCTTCAAACCGGCCATTGGCGGTCAGGAAGACGGTTTTCTGGTCAAATTTACCAACAACCAGCTCGACCGTAGCACCTACCTGGGCACCAACGCCGACGATGCCGCTTACCTCATCGACCTCGACCCGCAGGAAAATCCGCACGTTTTTGGCCTAACCCGGGGAACGTACGCGGTGACGGACAGTGTGTATCAAAACGCCCGGAGCGGGCAGTTCATTCACGCGCTTGACCCCACGCTGTCAAAAACCGTCTTTTCAACCGTCATCGGTTCCGGCCGGGTGGGGCCGGATATTTCACCGACGGCTTTTCTGGTGAACGAATGCGGCAATATTTATTTGTCGGGCTGGGGCGGCAATGTGAATATCCGGAGTGCCAACGTCAACAGCAGCACGCGTGGGTTGCCCGTCACAGCGGATGCCTTCCGACGGACGACCGATGGCAGCAATTTCTGGCTGGCGTTGCTGGAGCAGGGCGGGAAATCGCTTTTGTATGCCACCTATTTCGGTAGTCAAAACCCGGCTGGGCGCGGTGATCACGTCGATGGCGGAACCAGCCGGTTCGATAAAAGTGGGGTGATCTACCACGCGGCCTGTGCCTGTGGAGGAACGTCTTTTCCGGCGACGGCCCAGGTCTGGTCACAAACCAACAAAAGCCCCAACTGCAACAATGCGGCTTTCAAATTCGACATCGACCGGCTGAAAGCCACCTTCGATGCCTATCAGGGAACGCAGAAAGACGTCATTCAGGGTTGTACGCCGTTGACGCTCAATTTCGTCAACACCAGTGAAGGCGGCATTACCTACGCTTGGGATTTTGGCGACACCGGCACCTCAACCAACCCGGCGCAGGTGAGCCATACGTTTGATAAACCGGGCGAATACACGGTTACGCTGACGGCCTACAACCGGCTGACCTGCAAGCGGGTCGATGTTGCCAAAAAGGTGATTAAAGTCTTTCCCACCAATTTCAAGGTCAGCAAAGACACTACGATTTGTCCGGGACAGCCGGTTCAACTGCTGGCGGAAGGGGGAGCCACCTACGCCTGGACGCCCACGCAGGGAATGACCACGGCGACGGTGAGCAACCCGGTGGTGAATCCCACCCAAACCACCACCTATTCCGTAAAGATCACGAACGAAAATGGGTGTTCGACCACCAAAAATGTGACCATTACCACCGATGATTCCTTCCGGCCCGTTGCCGAGGTGCGGCTCAGTTCGGAATGCGGACGGCCCATGAAAGTGGAACTGGTCAACAAAACGACGGGTGCCACCGGCCTGGAGTGGATCATGGGCAATGGTGACACGTTGCGGACTAATTCGCCCGAGCCGTATCAATATCCGCAATCCGGGCAGTATGAAATTACTGTGACGGCTTCCAAAAACGGGTGCAGTCTGGCACTCAATCTACCGGTTATTATCGAGAACATGAGTGAGGTTCCGAACGTCGTAACGGCCAACAACGACGGGAAAAACGATGTGTTCAACGTGGGATTCACGGGAGCAAAGCTGGAGATTTTTAACCGCTGGGGCAAACTGATTTACCGCAGTGAAAATTACACGAACAACTGGGGAGATGAGGCACCGGGCGGCTTGTATTATTACCTGCTGACGACGCAGCGGGGGACGCAGTGCAAGGGCTGGGTGGAGGTGCTGGAGTGAGTTTTTGTAACCAATTGAAGATTCTTTAAGCTTTGTCGTAGAATTTAATAGAAGAATTCCCATTGGATTCCAACCTGTATTTCTGCAATATATAAAGTTTACTTATATATTGCAGAGGTATAAGCTATTACCTTAAATTCTATGATAGGATCACTCTATTTATCTGCTCTAATCCTGGTTGCTGCGATCAGTGTAGCTAATGCCCAGACCGTTGATGCGCATGTTTCAACGGATAGTGTGTATACCAAAGTGGATCAAATGCCTCAGTTTTCGGGTGGAATGAAAGCGCTGATGAAACTGGTGGATGGAAATCATCATTACCCAAAAGAAGCCCGTAAGAATAAGATTCAGGGCAAAGTTTTTTTAGAATTTGTTATTCATGAAGATGGAACGCCCGGCAACTTTAAAGTAACCCAAGGTTTGGGCTATGGGTGTGATGAGGCAGCACTGGAGGCATTCAGAACCATGCCCAAATGGGTGCCGGGTAAACTGGCGGGAAAACCGGTAAAAGTAAAGTTAAGAACCGCTTATCTGTATGGGATGTAACGAAGACAGGATTCAAAATGGTCTGCTAAACAGCTGAGTAGTTGATGTTTGCAGAAGCGTTCATCCTATGAACTTTTTTACTACCTTTAACGACCCATAAATTACCAACGATATGGCATTGGCATGGTTTATATCCCTCGTTGTCCTGGCCTGGTATTGCGGAAAAGCATTGCGCACGCCTGGCAAACCGAATTGGCATAAAGCCATTGTGTCTACTATGTTTTGGCCTTTTTCGATTCTGACGAACTGGCAGGCGGAAAAAGAGGAGAAAAAAAGGAGCGTAACACCCTGCCCCTTACCCGGCTGAGACCACGGTTTTGACGATGTCCTGTACGGTATAAAAAACCGTACTATCGGCGTAGGCTTCCAGTACATCGGCGCGGGTGTAGCCCCAGGCAACGCCACCGAAGGCAATACCGGCTCCTTTCGCAGCTTCCATGTCCCGAATTTCATCGCCGACACAAAGCGCTTCGCCGGGCTGTACGCCAACTTTTGCCAGGGCTTTTCGGAATTTGTGCTGTTTCCCGAACAGCGAACTGCCACAGCCGTAGTGCGTAATGAGGGCTGCGGTTTCGGGGCCCAGCACCCGTCGGATATTCTCTTCCGAATTCGAACTGACAATGGCGAGCCGGACGCCCTGATTCGACAACTGCTTTAACAGATCGGGAATACCTTCAAACAACGGAATTTGCGCAATGTCTTTGCCCATCTGGCGAATAAAGGCATTGGCAATGAGCGGTATTTTCCAGGCGGGCAGCCGGGTGTTTTTCATCAACTGACGGGCATCCATGCCCCGGAGCTGATCGACATTTTCAGGATCGATGGGTGGAAAATGGTAGGTCTCCGCCAGCACATTTACCGTTTTCAAAAAATAAGGAAAGGAATCGGCCAGCGTGCCATCGAAATCGAAAATAACCAGTTTGTAGTTCATCGTCTTTGTTGTTTTACTTGCCGATTTAAAGTCCTGAAAGGCCGTCTGGATGGGAACTTGTTCAAGAGAAACTCCCAAAGTTCAGGCTGATAAGCGGTTTTTCCATCCATCATCCCCATTTTCTTTTCTACAAAAAACTTTTTTTCAAAACCGCGTAGGGGGAGCGATTCCGACGCGGGTCATAGCCGTATACAACAGCAAATACATTCACAAATCGCTATGACAACCATGAAATTATCCACCATTCTTTCCGCTTTTTTTCTTTTCGCCCTGGTGTCGCTGACCTCCTGCGACTTTGAACACGTCGGCCCTTATGAAGAGGACGACCGCTCGTTTGGCCTGACCAACTTCGACCGGCTCGACATGGGCAGTGCCTTTACCATCAGCGTCGAACAAGGCAGCAACTTTAGCATCGAAGCCCGCGGCAACAGCCGGGATCTGGATGATCTCGACATCTACACCCGCGCCGGTACGCTGTACGCCCGCTATCGCAATGGCTCGTCGCGGCACCGGCGTTACGACATGAACATCACGATTACGATGCCAAGCCTGCGGGGCGTCGATTTTTCCGGTGCCTCGCGTTCCGACATCAGCGGTTTTCAGGGCCTGCGGGATTTCGATATCCGGCTGACGGGTGCATCCCGTTCAACGGTCGACATCGATGCCGACCGGACCAACATCGACCTGTCGGGCGCATCAGACCTCGATCTCAGGGGAGCGAGTGGGCTGCTGATCGGCGAGTTGTCGGGAGCCAGCAAAGTAGAAGCCTTTGATTATCCGGTTGATGAAGCCGAACTGGATTTGTCGGGAGCCAGCACGGCCCGCGTCCGGGTGTCGAAACTGCTCGAAGTAAAAGCCAGTGGCGCCAGCAGCGTGCGGTATCGGGGTACTCCCGAGGTAAAAACCAATATATCGGGGTCAAGCACCGTGCGCAAGGATTGATTTCAACGATGCAAGAAGTGAGAGTAAAGAGAAAAGACTTTTTAACCAAAAAGGAGCACCCGACAAGTGCTCCTTTCTTCTGTACTTGCTTTGAAAAAACTCAGAAGTTGTTTGAGCAAAGGCCGGAAGCCTGTCCTGTCAATAGACAACAACATCAGCGCGTGTAGCTCCGGAGGAGCGGTCTGAAGATGTTTATAGACCGCTCCGGAGCTACCACGCGCTGATGTATGTTGTCTATTGACAGACCGCCCTTCCAGGGCCCTCCCCGGTTAATTCAAACTGCTTGTCAATCAATCGCCTGCGCCACTTCCAGTTCCTGCGGTTTTTTCGGTTTTACTTTCTTTCCGGTAAACCGGGCGATAATCCGATCGACCACCAGATACATCGACGGAACGATCAGCAACGTCAAAATCAGCGACGACGTCAGACCGCCGATGATGACCCAGGCCATCCCGTTTTTGGTTTCGGCACCGGCACCACTCGCCAGCGCAATCGGCAGCATCCCCAGAATCATCGCCAGCGTCGTCATCAGAATCGGGCGCAACCGCTCTTTCCCGGCTTCGATCAGGGCATCGACCACATCGTGCCCTTCGGCTTTCAACTGGTTCGTAAAGTCAACGATCAGAATGGCGTTTTTGGCCACCAGACCGAGCAGCATGATCATCCCGACAATCGAGAAAACCGTCAGACTTTCCATCGTCAGCGCCAGCGCCAGCAAGGCTCCCACCAGGGCCACCGGAATGGAGAACAACACGACGAACGGATAGACCACGCTTTCGTAGAGTGCCACCATGATGAAATACACCAGCAGAATGGCAATCATCAACGCCAGTCCGAGGCTACCAAACGCGTCGGATTGTTGCTGCAACTGACCCAGATACTGAATCGAAACGCCTTCCGGCAGTTTCACGTTCGCCATTTTGGTTTGAATATCCGTCCCAACGGTTCCCACCGGACGACCCACCACCTGGGCATTAACCGTTACCGAAGAAAGCCGGTCGATGCGTTCCAGCACGCTTTCCCCGATTTGCTCCTGCACCTGAGCGAATTGCGAGAGTTCAAACGTTTTGCCCTGGTTGTTGACAAATGTCAACCGGCTGATGTCCTCCGGCTTGGTGCGATCGAACTGATCCAGGCTGATGAGAATATCATACTCATTCCCTTTTTGCTTGAATTTCGACAGGTCATTACCCCGGAAGGCATTTTGCAACTCGATCCCAACCTCAGAGGCATTGATCCCCAACTGGGCCATTTTATCGCGGTCGAGATTGACCGTTACTTCCGGTTTTGGGTCTTTCACCGAATACTTCACATCCTGTGTGCCCGGCACCGATTGCGTCACTTCCTTCACCTGTGCAGCGGCTTTCCGGATATCGGCCAGGTTCGTTCCTTTCACGGCAATCTGAATCGGTGCCTGCGAAGCTCCCACAAGACCCACCGGAACAACCGTTACTTTCACGCCCGGAATTTTGCCAACTTCTTCTTTCAGCAATTGACCGAAGCCCTCAGTCGATATGGTGCGCAGTTTTTTATCGATCAGTTTCACGTTCAGATCGGCAATGTTGCTGTTCGAGGAGGTAGCAATCCCGCTGCTGGTATACCCCACATTGGTGAACACATTGGTCACTTCGGGGTGTTTCATAATAATTTGCTCCGCCCGCTGCGCTACGGCATTGCTCTGATAAATGGAAGCCGTCGGTGCGAGTTCAATCTGGATGCTCATTTCACCCTGATCACTGGCCGGCATAAAGGCACCACCGATAAAACCGGCCGGCACTAAGGCAATGGAACCCACCAGCAAGGCAAAAATACCGATGAATACATAGCGTTTGTGGCCCAGCACCCAGACCAGAATCCGACCATAAGCGGCCGTCAGCCGGTCGATCAGGCTTTCGAAACCGAGGTTCAGACGTCCCCACAAAGAGCTTTTGCTCAGGACTTCGATCTTGCCAAAGCGCGATGCCAGCAAAGGCGTCAGCGTAAAGGAGACCAGCAAACTCATCAGCGTCGAGAAAACCACCACCAGGGCAAATTCCCGCAGGATGTTCCCGATCAAACCGCCGGTCATGGCCAATGGCACGAACACCACGACGTCCACCAGCGTAATCGCTAAAGCGGTGAAACCAATTTCACTCCGTCCGTCCAAAGCCGCCGTCCGTTTGTCTTTGCCCATTTCGAGGTGTCGGTTGATGTTTTCCAACACCACAATCGAGTCATCGACCAGAATACCGACTACCAGCGACAAGGCCATCAGCGTCATCAGGTTCAGTGAAAAACCCATGATGTACATGAGCGCAAAGGTCGGAATCATCGACGATGGCAGGGCCACCAGCACGAACATGGCCGACCGGAAACTGTGCAGGAAGAGCAGCATGACCACCGACACAATCAGAATCGCCAGTCCCATGTCAAAGACGACGGCATTGGCCGACGCCAGGGTGTAGATCGACTGATCGGAGGCAATGTTGAATTTCAACTTGAACTTGCTGTATTGTTTTTCCAGTTGCGTCAGCTTGACCTGCGTCAACTGGCTGACCGATACGGCATTGGCATCCGACTGTTTCTGAATTTGCAACCCGATGGCCGGCAGGGCATTGATGTGGTTGATGGCGGTCGGTTTGGTGGTTGCGTCCACCACTTCGGCCAGATCCTTGAGCAACACCTGGCTGCCGTTGGTTTTGCGGACAATGATCAACTCGCGCAGGCGGTTGGTCGTTTCGACGGAAGCATCAAAACGAATCGAATACTGGGACTCGCGCGTTTCCAACTGACCGGCCGGATAACTGGTATTGGCCGCGTTGATGGCCTGTGAAACCTGGCCAATCGACACACCGTAGGCACGAAGTTTTTCCGGGTTGACGTTCACCTGAATTTCGCGTTCGTTGCCGCCGATGACGTTGACCTGGCCCACGCCGGAAACGTTTGACAACTGCGGTTTGATGTCATTATCGATTAGGTCGTACAGCGCCGTCGGTGACATATCGGCCGTAACCCCCATCCGCAAAACCGGGATTTCATCGGTCGAGAATTTGTTCAGAATCGGGCGGTCGGCTTCGTCGGGCAACAGGTTGACAATCTGCTCCACTTTCCGCTGGGCATCCTGCTGGGCCAGGGTGGTGCTGATGCCGTTTTTAAGCTGAATAATCACAATGGAGGCCCCTTCCTGCGAGGTTGAGGTCATGCGATCCAGCCCTTCCAGCGACGATAGCGCGTCTTCAATGCGCTTGGTCACGTTGGTTTCCACCTCATCGGCGGAGGCTCCGCGGTAGGTCGTGGCCACGCTGATGACGTTGGCTTCGAACTTCGGCAACAGGTTGTAAGACAGTTGCTTGTAACTCAGTGCCCCAAACAGGATGAGTACAATAAAGATGGTGATTACCAGCAACGGCCGTTTGACCGCTATTTCGGATATGGACATGGTTTGAATCGTTTAAGCCGTAGGTACGGTTATTGGGTGATCTGTACGGTTTTGCCGTCGCTCAGGTTCAGTTGACCCGTCGTTACCACCTGATCGCCAGCCGATAACCCCTCCAGCACTTCGATGGAATTGTCGAATTCCCGGCCCACTTTGATAACGCGTTTCTGCACGGCATTGCCGTTGATGATGTATACGTACGGATTCTTGATGCTCTCGACCAGGGCCATGCGCGGAATTTGCAGGGCTTTCTGGTTGGATTTCTGCGAGAAATCAACGTTGACAAACGTTCCGGCTTTCAGTCCACCGGCGTTGTCGATGGTAATCTCAACCGGGTAATTGTGTTCCTCGGTCCCCTGCGGAGCGATGTATGAAATGCGGCCGCTGAACGTTTTTCCCGGAAACACATCCGCCGACACGCGAACCGTCTGGCCTTCGCGCAACCGGTACACGTCACTTTCGTTGACCGGCACCTGTACTTTCAGCCGGGCCACGTCCAACACCGTTCCCAACACCGTCCCGACGGTGATGTATTCGCCCGGTTCGATGTTTTTCTTCACAATCCGGCCGCTGATCGGCGCTTTCACGTTGGCATCCGCAATCTGCTTCTGAATCTGCTCGGCCTGATTGACGGCGTTTTCGTAGTTATATTTTGTCTCATTCAACTGAATTTCGGTGGTTGCATTGCCCGCCAGCAGGGTGGTATACCGCGTCACGTCTTTTTTCAGCTTTTCGATGTTCAGTCGGGTGGCTTCCAGCGACAGTTCTTTCAGTTTGTTGTCGAGTTGCACCAGCGTCGCGCCCTGCCGGATCGAAGAACCCAGATCAAAATTGACCTGCGTCACTTTGCCGGCGGTGGTGGCCGTAATGTCGGCTTCCTTGAACGGGATCAGATTGCCGGTTTTGACCAGTTGCTGGCTGACGGTTCCTTCTGCAACCGGTGCAACGGTCACCGGAATGGCGGTGTTGGTGTTGGTCGGCATCTGGTTTTTTTCATCGATTTTCTTCTTGTTGGAAGCCAGCCGGAAGCCGATGAGTGACGTAATGGCCAAGAGAGCGACGATGACGATGATGGTGGTCTTTTTCATTTTGTTCGGTTGTATAGTGTAGTTGATCGGTTTAGAATTTATGATTTGTAGTTGATTTTCAGTGTTTTAACTTTAATCTATAAATCCTGAACACTAAACTATTTTTAGAGCTGGTTATAAAAGGTTAACAACGTGCCCTGCGATTGTTCCAGATCGAGTCGGGCCTGGTAGAAATTAATGAGCGAATTGATGTAGTTCGACTGGGCCTGCCGGTACGAATTGTCGGCATTGATCAGATCCGTCAGCGGTTTGGTTCCCTGCTTGTATTGTAAGGTCGTGATGTTATAAACCTCCTGCGCCAGCTTCACGGTTCGTTCGTCGTTTTCGGCGTTCAGTTTCGCTTTCTGAATTTGCGACTGGGCATTGCTGAACTGAAGCTGATAGGCCGAGCTGTTCAGCCGCTGTTGCTCTTCCTGGGTCAATACGGTCAATTTAGCCTGCTGCACCTGCGCATCGCGCTGGAATCCGTCGAAAATCGGCACGTTCAATCGCAACCCGATGCTGCCATACCCGATAAAATTCTTAAAGGCATTGCTGAATTGATTCGCAAAGTTCAGCGTACCGTAATTGGCCGTGAAATTTAAACTGGGCATATAACCGGCCCGGATTCGCTGGAGTTGCAATCGTTGCAGGGCCAGGTTCGTCTCGGCTTGCTGAAACGTCACCAGATTTTTGGCGTCGAACTGGGTTTGTTCCACCACGGGCGCCACCCTCATCAGCAACGAATCCGATAGCGTCAGCGGCTGATCCTGCGATAAGCCCATTTGGTATTTCAGACGGTTCAGGGCCAGGTTTACATCGTTTTCAGCCAGCGACAATTGCGAACGGGTGTTGTTGTAACTCACTTCCGTATTCGTATAATCCACGGGTTGAATCACGCCGTTATCGCGTTGCAGTTTCAGAATGTTCAGCACCTGCTGCGTCCGCTCCAGGTTGTCTTTCAAGAGGGCGATCTGTTGCTGGGAAATAAAAACCTGGTAGTAGTTGCTCGTGATGTTGTAAATAACGTCCTCACGAGTTTGCCGGTTGTTGAGTTCGGCCAGTTGCTGGTTGGGCTTATTCGCCTTCAACCCCAGCAACAGAGCCCGGTCATAAATAGGCTGAGTGGCCTGGGCTACCACATTGTTCTGGTATTTCTGGCCAAAGACAACCCGAATCGGTTCCGGCGTAAGCGGACCCGCCGGTATGACGGATGTTTGCAACTTGACGTTATCCGTGAATGACGCAGAACCCGATACCTGCGGTAAATAAAGCCCCAACGCCTGCCGGGCCTGTTGATTGGCGGTTTCAACCTGATAGCTGGCAATTTTCACGGTTCCAAAATGCTGAAGACCGTAATCGATACATTTTTTCAGCGACCAGCTTGTCTGTGCCCAACCGGGCAGCGAAGCGGTTATTGAGAGGGATACAAGCAGAACAACTATTTTTTTCATGATTGGTAATAAACTAAGAAAAACTTATATTGTTGATAGGTCTACTGTTGATATGTCAACAATATGGGTAAATAAAAAATCAACTTTCAACCAAAGCCGTCAACTTCCGAAGGAGTTTGAGCAACGTATCGACCTCTTCCGGATCAAGCTGGCTTCGCACTTCTTCGTCCTGCCTTTTGGCCGCTTCGATAATCTGATCGATAATCATCTTGCCAGCCGGGGTCAACTGAATCAGGTTTTTGCGCCGATCGATGCTGTCCGGGGTAATTCGGAGGTAACCATCGCGTTCCAAGGTGCGAATAGAGCGTTGAATGCCCGATTTGTCTTTCTGCAAGGCATTGGCAATGTCCTGCTGCGAAAGCAAGCCATCCGGAGCAAAGTTGACGACAAAAAGTACCGGAAGCTGTTCATACTGGAGTGTAAAACCGGCTTTGGCCAGATCCCGATTCGCTTTTTTGGCAACCTGGTGTAAAAAGTGGTTCACGTTAAATACCACAAATCCCCCCATCTGATTGAATATCTTTTCCCGTATACTGGTTTCTTCTTGCGTGATCATGGTGCAAACTTATAATAGGTTGATATGTCAACCAAATTTTTCCGGAAAAAGTTTTGTATTTTTTGAGGATGCGGTCGATAAGGAGGATGAATGGTAAAAGCTACCCATTCTTCATCAGCCGGTCGGCCAATGCGGGCGAGAGCCGCTGGAGCAGCCGGAGCAGTTTGGTTTTCCCGATCCGGCTTTCGAAGTGGTTCTTCCGAAAGTGGCGAATGAACTCATCCACCAGTTGTTGGGGCGTTATTTTCCCCTTTCCCCGGCCGGCCGTCATGGGCGTATCGACCAGCGCCGGAATAATTTCGAAAACGTTTATGCCGGTTTTCGCAAGCTGATACCGCAGGGCTTTCGTGGTCGTATGGATAGCGGCTTTGGTTCCGCAATAGACCGGCGCTGATTTTTTAGGCGCATAAATCAAACCGGATGACACCGTCACCAGAGCGGCCTCGGGGTGTTTCAACAAAACCGGCAGAAGGCCGTAGGCTAATTGTAAAGGGCTGGTCAGGTTAATCGTGATTTCGTTGCTGATTTTCTGATAACCATCCGATTCGGTTTGCCAATCGTACGGGTATTGAACCCCTGCATTATTGATCAGTACATTGATGTCCGGATAATCCTCCAGGCATTGCCGGATCAGGGCCTTGACCTGCGTCGCATCCGCGAGATTGCAGGGAATGGTGTCGATGTCTGGAAATTGACTGCGAAGGTTGGTTAACTTGCCCGGATCACTGGAAACCACAATCAGCCGGTTGCCGAGTTCATAAAACCGCCTGACCAGTTCATACCCAATGCCCGAAGTGCCGCCGGTCAGCAGAATCGTATTGTTCGTGACTTTCATAGAATAGGCTGTCAGTTGACGGTAAACGCCTGAAGGAGAGTTTACTGTCGTATCTTTTGCCGCCAAAACTATCGGACACGAAATGAAAAAAAAATGACATAGGTAAAGAAATCAGCGCTGCGCTATTTTTCGCCGGATGCGGCTTAACTGCGTCGGGGTGACGGCCAGATAGGAAGCAATGTGGTATTGCGGAATGCGTTGTTCGAGTCCGGGATAATGTTGCTGAAAGAGTGCATAGCGGGTTTGGGCATCCAGCAAAACGAGTTCAATTTCCCGTTCTTCTTTCTGAACAAAAAACCGTTCCGCCAGCATCCGGGCCGCCCGTTCGAGATCGGGAGCGCCGTCATAAAGGGCCGAGAGGGCCGCAAAATCGGCTACCAGCAAGCGGCAGTTGGTTAGGGCCTGCTGCCAGATTTGGTTTGGTTTGCCGGTAATCAGTGACGCATAACCACCCGCGAAGGAATCCGGGACGAAAAAATGTTTGTTGTATTCCGTACCGTCCCGATTCCGGTAAAAGGCCCGGATAATGCCTTCCGTTAGAAAGCCAATTTGCGTGGCTTTGCGTCCCTCTTCCAGAAAATACTGGCCTTTCGGCAACCGGATTTCTGAAAAAAGCGGTTCCACCCTTTGCCAGGTTTCGGGACGAAGGGGTGTGAGGGTGTTCAGAAAGGCTTTTAGGGTTTCCAAGACTCCGCAGTGCCTAAACCGCATACCGGCCGGTAGCCGAGTAATGTTTTAACTCAATGGTGTCACCCGGCAACGGTTTGGTATTCCAGTGGTGGTGAATCGCCAGGGCCGACCCCAGCGCCGTCGCCTGGGCCATCGAAGCAGCAAACACTTCGGTATGGGGGAAAGCGGATGCCAGCAAATTCATGTAAATCGGGTTCTTGCTGAATCCGCCATCCACAAAAATGCGCTTGACCGGCGAGTTTTCCAGCACCAGGTTGGTCGAGATCAACTGCTGCGACACAATATCGAGCATCAACTGGTGGTAGGCTTCTTCGTAGGACCGGAAAACCGACAAATCACGGTGCCGGAACAACGATTCCTGGAGCGGAGGAGCTTTGACGCCCTCAAACCGGTTGTCGGAATTGGGGCGCGACTCCCGCAAATACTGAATCAGATCCGAATCATAATCGACCTGCTTGTACTGATCGACCGGTGTCTGGAAATGGGCCGCAATTCGTTTGGTCTGCTGTTCGTGTTCATAGCCGGCAAACAGACGCGACGCCTTGATCGGCTGGCCCTGGTAATGCAGGTAACACAGACAATCGTACTGCAATTCTTCCGCCGTCAGCGGAATGGTATTGAACGGATTCAGGCTGATCGACCAGGTTCCGGTCGAAATCAGCACGAACGGTTCCTGAAAAGAGGCCAGATAGGGAATTAAAGCCGCCGAACTGTCGTGCAAACCAACGCCTACCTTGAGCGGGTGGTTTAGCCAGATGGCGTTTAGCACACTGTCCGATGTGAAAATAGGGCCAAAAAGTTTGTCCAGTTGCTCGGCGATGACCCAGTCGTGGTACTGGTTTTTGTTGAAATCCCACAGCATCGTGTGGCAACCGATGCTGGTGACGTCCGTCAGCACCTGTCCGGTAAACAGGTAACTCAGGTACTGGGGTAAATGCAGCGAATACCAGATCCGGCGGAACAACTTCGGTTTGTCATACTTGATCCGGTAAAGCATCAGGCCCGAATTCAGGCTGTCCAAAGCCGGGGAAGCGGTTTGCATCGCCAGCGTCGTTTCGTCACCGTACGTACTGTAGAACTTCTGCCGGATGGTGGCCGGATACGGTTTCAGGTAATTATAGAGATAGCCGATGGGGCGACTTTCCTCGTCTAGATGGACGAAACTGGCTCCGTAGGTCGAAAAATTCAACGCCCGGATGTCGAACTCGGGTAACTGCAAGACGTCCCGCAGCAGGGTTTGCACCCAGGCCGTGAGCCGGGCAACGTCTTCGCACGGATCGCCATCGTCGTCCACGATTTCGTCAAACGGTTCCGATCGCTCCCACACGATTTCATACCGTTCGTTAAACAGAAACAGCTTCTTATTCGTCTTCCCGACGTCGAAAATGGCAATAACGGGCGTTTTCATTTTTTGAATGAGTGAATGAGTGAATGAGCGAATGAGCGAATAAAGTACCATGAATCCGGCAGGTTATTCACTCATTCGCTCATTCACTCATTCACAATTGAATTTAAAGTCCTGTGGCGATGGTTTTCAGGCCGCGTTCGCCGATGAGTTGCTGACGGATGTTCAATTGTCGGAAGAGAGCCAGGGGGTGCAAAGCTCCACCGGCGCGCCGACGGGCTTCGGCCACCAGGGGCCGGACGTCGGTGCGGTAGGCTTCCTGCAAAATCTCCTGCGCCCGCACCACATCGTTGGCGTCGCGGGCTTCTTCCAGGGCCGACCGATCGACCAGCAGCGCCTGTGCATAGGCTAATTGAATGGCTTCGACCGATTGCAGCAAATCTTCCAGCGGATCTTTGACGTTGTGGCTGGCGTCGATCATCCAACCCAGATCGGTCGCGTGATTCATGCCTTTGGCGTCCATACCTTCGATCAATTCGTTGAAAATCAGAAATAACTGATAGGGGCGAATGCTGCCAACCGTCAAATCATCGTCGCCGTATTTGGAGTCGTTGAAGTGAAAACCGCCCAATTTGCCTTCCATCAGCAGCAGCGAAACGATTTGCTCGATGTTGGCATTCGGCAGGTGGTGACCCAGATCGACCAGCGTGTAGGCTTTCGGTCCGAGTTTAGTGGCAAACAGCAATGACGAACCCCAGTCGCCGACGGTCATCGAATAGAAATTGGGTTCAAAGGCTTTGTATTCAACGAAGACCTTCCAGTCGTCGGGCAAAGCTGTGTAGATTTCCTGCAAACTTTCCTGCGTGCGTTCAAACGCTTTCCGGAAATTCAATTGCCCCGGAAAACAGGAGCCGTCTGATAACCAGACTGTCAGCGAATTGGAGCCCAGCGCCACCCCGTGTTTAATCACGTCGATGTTGTGGTCGATGGCCTGTTGTCGAACCGCCCGGTCGACGTGCTGTAAGGAACCAAATTTGTAGCTATGCTCCTGGTTCGGCTGGTCCTGAAACGTGTTGGAGTTCATGGCATCAAACCGCAGACCGAAGCTGGCCGCCAGACTTTTGATGGCTTCGCCGTCCGTCGGAATGTCCCACGGAATGTGCAGCGAAATCGCCCCGCTCGATTGGTTGAGAGCGTGCAATAGGCCCACATCGGCAATTTTTTCTTCCAGCGAACGCGGTTCTCCACCGCCCGGAAAACGCCCGAACCGGGTGCCGCCGGTGCCGAGCGCCCAACTCGGAATAGCAATCTGAAAATCGATCAGCTTCTGGATGATGGGTTCGGCGTTTGCAATTTCATCCGTCCAGTAGGATAGCTTGCGCTGGTGCGCTTCCAGTGCCTTCTGGTTATGATCGGCTATTTTATACGCTTCGAGTTGCATGTCAGGGTAAGGGTTTAAGGCTGTTGTTACACAGAGTTAATCAGAGCGTATTGGAGTTTATCAGAAAAAAACTCTGGTTGCCTCTGATGTTCTCTGATTAGCTCTGTGTAACAACAACATACATTATCTCACAAATGCCATCGCCACACCACCATCGACGTTCAGCACGTTGCCGGTCGATTTACTCAATAAACCGCCGACGAACGCGAAACAGGCATTCGCAATATCGTC
Organism: Larkinella sp. C7; assembly: GCF_006149005.1. GTDB lineage: Bacteria > Bacteroidota > Bacteroidia > Cytophagales > Spirosomataceae > Larkinella. The sequence goes on from NZ_VBSL01000003.1 coordinate 296,699, forward strand.
CGGCAGAATGATTTCGTTCAGCAAGGTCCGTTTCGCGTAGTAAGCTGGCAGTTCGGCTACCGTTACGCCGTAGGCTTTCGCCCGGCCTTCGGCCCAGGCACCCGCCCAGATTTTACTGTCGGAAATCACCGCATCCGGGTTCACGACATTGACGCGAATGTGGTCTTTGCCGAGTTCGGCGGCATTGAGTCGGCTCAGGTGCAATTGGGCCGCTTTCGCCGAACCATAACCGGCATTGTTCGGGCCGGAAACCAGACCGTTTTTGCTGGCGATGTTGATGACGTCGCCCCCCAGTTTCTGCTTCCGCATGATCTCGACGCCCTTCTGGGTGACCAGAAACTGGCCTTTTACCAGGACGTCATACAGCAGATCCCAGTCTTTTTCGGTATGCTCTTCAATCGGTTTCGAGATCGACAGACCGGCGCAGTTTACCACAATATCCACCCCGCCAAACGCCAGCGCAGCCGCTTCAAAGGCCTTGCTGATGGTTTCGGCACTGGTTACGTCGAGTGTTGCGGAGGTGTGCGTATCCCGGCCGTATTGCTGGCGGAATTCCTCATCCGCGCCTTTCAACCGTTCCGGATCGTTGTCGTTGATGACCACCACCGCGCCTTCGGCGACAAACCGCTTGGCAATGGCTTTTCCGATTCCACCCGCACTGCCGGTGATCAGCGCAATTTTGCCCGACAAGGGTTTTGGCTTCGGCATCCGCTGCAATTTCGCTTCTTCCAGCAGCCAGTATTCAATGTCGAACGCTTCCTGACGCGGCAACGAGGTGTATTCCGAAATGGCTTCCGCCCCCTTCATCACGTTGATGGCGTTGGTATAAAACTCGGCCGCCACGCGGGCGGTTTGTTTGTCTTTGGCAAACGTAAAGAGGCCCACACCCGGCCACAGGATCACGACCGGATTTTTATCGCGGATGGCGGGGCTGTTCGGGTGTTTGCAGGTTTCGTAATACGTCTGGTACATCGCCCGGTAGGCTTCATACGCCGGAGCCAGTTTTTCCTGAATCGTTGCGGTATCCGTCACATCCTCGTCCGGTTTCAGGTCAAGCACCAGCGGGCTGATTTTGGTCCGCAGGAAGTGGTCGGGGCAGGAGGTTCCGAGCGGAGCCAGCCGGTCCAGATCATTGGAGTTGATGAATTCCAGCACACGCTCGTCGTCCGTAAAATGGCCGACCATCGGCGTATGGTTGGAGCAGAAACCGCGCAGAACCGGGGCCAGCGTGGCCGCCTGCTTCAGCCGGGCGTCTTTTTCGAGGCTTTCAATTTTGGCACCACCAAAAACCGGACGGGTTTTGCCGTAGTTTTCTTCCAGATATTCCGCGCATTTTTCAATAACTTCCAGCGTATTGATGTAGCTTTCGTAGGCCGTGTCACCCCAGGTGAACAAGCCGTGTGAGCCCAGCATGATGCCCCGGATACCCGGATTCTGCTCCAGGCATTCGGCCAGTTTCAGACCCAGGTCAAAACCGGGACGTTGCCACTCGACCCAGCCGATGGTGCCATCGAACAGTTCCTGCGTAATTTTTTTGCCGTCTTTGGCAGCCGCAATCGCAATGGCCGCATCCGGGTGCAGGTGGTCGATGTGGGCAAAAGGCAGAAAACCGTGCAGGGGCGTATCGATTGAAGGCGCTTTGGAGGACAAATCGAAAATGCAGTGGTTGAACAGTTCCACCATCTCATCTTCAAACTCAATACCCCGGTAGACGTTTTTCAGACTCCGCAACCGATCGACGTAAAGTGCCGCCAAACCACTTTTTTTGAGTGTACCAATGTCTCCGCCAGAACCTTTGATCCACATCACTTCCGTATCGTTGCCCGTCAGCGGGTCTTTGGCCATCACTTTGCAGGAGGTGTTCCCGCCACCGTAGTTGGTCAGCCGGAGGTCGGCACCTAAAAGGTTAGAACGATAGATGAGGAGGGCTACTTCGTCACCGGCCAGTTGGGCGGCTTTGGCTTCGTCCCACAAGTAGCTTACATGACGAAACTCGTTCGCCTGCCGTGTTTTGTTCGTACTGAGCATATCGAATTGATGTCGGAACGCCGACGCGATTGAAACTTCAGAGCCTTAATTCTGTACTAAAAAGCGGTTTTAACCAAATTATACCCAAAGATAAACGCTTCCGACAGCCTTACTTTCATGTACTGTCCTATTTTGTGCCTGAAAAATGAATTTTCTGTCTGTCAACTCAGGCTTTGGAGACGACAATCCGCCAATTTAGCACGTTTAAACTCTTTTCTGTTAATTGGGTTTTTTAAATAAAGAATATAAAACCGCATGTTGGCCGTAACACCCGTCAAAATCCAGAAAATCAGTCAAAACCATGAACCTCAGGAGCACAGCGACCTGCTGGCGGTGGAAGAACCACTGGAAATCCGCCTGGGGTTTGGCCCGCCCGACGACCGCCAGCAGCGCAGCGTAGCCGTCACGATGCGGACGCCAGGCCACGATGAAGAACTGGCCCTGGGCTTTTTATTTACTGAAAATATACTTTTTACGCCTTCCCAAATCATTTCCGTCCGACATTGTGTTACCGATTCGGAGAAAAAAGGCAATGTTCTTCGCGTTGAACTGCAGCCGGACGTCAAAATCGACTGGCAGCGGCTCGAACGACACAGTTATACGGCTTCCAGTTGCGGGATTTGCGGAAAAGCGTCCATTGAAGCGGTCCAAACCGCTTGTAAGACCCCCCTTTCTGCCGATTTTCGGGTAGATTCGGAAATTATTCACCGTTTACCGGAAAAACTGCGGGCGGCCCAGCGGACGTTTGCTTGCACGGGAGGACTACACGCAGCGGCTTTGTTCGATGAAACCGGGCAGTTGCTGCTGGTTCGGGAAGACATCGGGCGGCACAACGCGCTGGACAAACTCATCGGTGCGGCTTTCTGGCAGGGCTGGTTGCCACTAAGCCGGTTTGGGGTACTGGTCAGCGGGCGCGTTGCGTTCGAACTGGTGCAGAAATGCTGGATGGCGGGTGTTCCGCTGCTGGCCGCCGTGGGTGCCCCGTCGAGTCTGGCCGTGGAACTGGCAAATGAAGCCGGAATGACGCTGCTCGGTTTTGTCCGGGAAAACCGGTTTAACAACTATACGCTGGTGAAGAATGTTGTATATTCCTGAAATTGAATGGCTTGGCTTGGGTGGCCCACGGTCAGAACCGTGGGCCGTGATGATTCCGATACCTACTGCTTCAGGGCCGCCAGCCCCTGCACGGCCGAGGAGTCGGTGGGCGTATTGAGCAAAGCCCGGTTGAACAGTCCGCGGGCTTCGTTCGCTTGTCCCAGCATGTATTTGGTCCAGCCCAGCATGAGCAGGCTGTCATGATCGAAGGGATACAGTTTGAGGACCTTCTGAAAATAGACCTCGGCGGTTTTGTATTCCTTGCGGTAATAAAACACCAGCCCCATTCGATAATTGGTAAGGGTATGGTTAGGGTCGAGTTTTAAAATCGCCTGATATTGTTCCGTTACCAGGTCCCAGTGGTTAAGGCTCGAGGCAGGCAGCGCGTAGCCCAGCCGGGCTTCAATGGAAGTTGGTCGCTGCATGATCGCCTTTTCGTAGTAGGTAACCGATTCGGGTAATAAACCGGCGAGGTAGTGGAGCCAGCCTTGCCGCAGGTTAATTTCATACGAATTGTCGTTCGTTTTCTTCAGAGCTGCGATGGCTTGTTTGTACTCTTTTTTGGTTTCCAGTGTATAGCTTTCCTTGAAAGCATTTAGCGTTTGGGCGTGTAGTGATGCCAGAGAAATGGCACAAAAAATAAGGATGGCAGCGATTTTTTGCGTGGTTTTCATCGTGTTAGGTAATTTAAACAGAGATTAAAATGGAATGATAAAACCGCCCGTAACGGTCAGGTAGTGGTAATTTTGATTCAGGATATTCGATCCTTTCCGTTCGTATTGGCCGAGCAAATACAATGACGTGCGTTTGCCGACACCAACGTTGAACAGCAGGGTGGTTTTGTCGCGGGTCGGATCTGGTACGTTGTTGTAAATGGCCGTGGTCGATTCCAGAAAATTAGTGGTTTGGAAATAACCGTAGCCCGCCTTGATGCTAAACTTCGGCGAACTCGTAAAAACCGCATTCAGGCTCCAAAGTGGATTCCAGGTGCTTGTGAGTGATTTATTCTGAAGCTCATAACTCCCTTGAAACCGTACCCGATGAATGGCATATTCTCCACCCAGCCCGATTTGCCACTGGCTTTCTTTGTTCGGAATTCCCCCTCCTGGTGGTGGTCCCTGATCAGGCGATGGGGTGCCGCCATTGCTGATTTGCGAATACGTCAGCAACGGAAAGACTTTCCATTCGTTGCCGCTTCGGGTCAGATTGAGGTGAAAAACCGTACCGCGCTGTTGAAGGCCGGTCATGGCAGTGCCGGTACCCGTGACTGAAAACCGATGAAAGGCGGGTGAAACGAGCCAACCGGGCGATAGACGCAAGTCCGTACGAATAAAATACTGGAGCTGAATGAGATGGATATCAGTGCCGTAGCCTTGCGAAAGTCGACTAAGCGATTGGTATAGGTGCATAAACGGACTAAGGCGGTGCTCCAGGCCAATCGTCAGATAAGTGGCATTTCCGACCTGATCCGGAACCGAACTGACCTTGATTCCACTTTCCAGGTTCAGGGAGGTAATGAACTGTCGGGCGCGAAACCCCAGGCGTTGTTGCACAACCGTCGGAAACGCATCGGCACGGGCAACGGCTTCGGCAGGGCGACCATCATACAGCAAATTGTAGTAGAGATAAACTTGTGCAACCGAATCGCGGTGATCGAAGTGACGCGCTGCGTTCAGATGCACGATACTTTGGCCGAAATCGCCCCGTAAAAAGCTGGCAATCCCGGCACGCTGGCGTAACGCCAGATAGTCGATTTGGTTGTTGATCGATAATTGGCTTATTTTCAATACTTTCCACCAGTTCCGTTGTGCGTAGGTTTCCTGTATCTGGGCTTCAATACTGAGGTAATCCGGTTTGTTCTGGGCAAACCCATCCTGTATCACCACCCCCAAAAGGATGGTGGTAATCAACACGGCAGCTTTTTTCATACGGTTTCCTCGATTAAAACAGGAGCGGGTAAAACGTCGGTAGAATCGGTAAACGGCAAAATCTGGCGGACAACCAACGTGCGGTTCTGATGACGAATGGTGAATTGGGCAATGGTTTTGTTTTCGAGCAGCATCTCGAAATGGTACAGTTTCACCGATTTGCCCAGTACTTCCCTTTTCACAGAAGATTGGATCTTTATCATTTTAGGCCGGATGTAATGATCCATCTGTCCGTAGGTCAGCCGGTAGGGGTAATGGCGGTAAATGGCAAAGGGAGCTAGAAAATCCTGCACCAAACGCCCCGGGCCCTGATCAATCTGATGGAGCGGAATCTCATCGTCGATGGTGGTATTCCTGTAAAATCCCAGCATCACTTTATAGGCCGCCAGGTAGAAATAGTACAAGAGCGTGTGGCGCGGACCACTGTATGATGAGAAATAGAACATCGTTCCGTCATTGACAAAAAAGGCCGTCGAACCGGTGCCCGCGCAGTGCAGATAAGCTTGGTTCTGGCTTGTTGTGCCCACTACCCATTCCTCCGCAAAGCGTTCGGTCTCCGATTCTCCCTGAAATTGCAGCACCTGGCCGGGCACAAATCCGAAACTTTCGCGGAGCAGCGGGGTCGTCCGGATGTTGGCTATCGTCTCGTTCTCCTGCGGCACATCGTAACTTTTCAGGCGGATTTCGGGATGGTTTCTCAGCAGGTAGTAGGTAATCGGATACTGAATCGTCGGTGCGCCCACGTCGGGTGTTGCCTGTACCTGAAAATGGATGTGTGGCTCTGGCGAACGACCCGAATTACCCAGGATGCCTACGACATCGCCCTTGCGTACATAATCGCCCGGCCGCACGGTGAAACTGTCTTTTTTCAGGTGCGCAATCTTGGAATACAGGTAATCGGCGTGTTTGATGACTATCGCGTTGCCCCAGTTTTCCTTCATGTTCATGTTGCCGATGGGGTTGTCTTCGATACCGTCTACGATGGTCACGACATAGCCCGAAGCCGGCGCTACCACCGGCATGTTGTAACCATAGTAATCATCGGGGGTGAGGCCGGTGGTCCGGAAGGATTTTTCGGCGACATCCCGGATCACAAAGTCCCAGGCAAACCGGTAGGCGTCTTTGTGGGTGTATTTTCCGTTATAGCCTTGATAAACAGTCCATTCTCCGAAAAAAGGAAGGCCAATTTCCAGGTAGGTAGATTTCCCGAACCGTTGCCGGTAGTTTCGAAACGAATACAGATTGATCTCCGGTGCATCGTGCTGATGGGTCACTTCCACCATTTCCGGAACCAGGCCACCCTTGCGCAGAGCATACATCACCAGCGGGACAATCATCACAAACGGCAGCGATAAAACGGGCAAATCCGCCTTGCCGAACAGGTTGGTGCCTGCAACGATCAGCAACACGACCACTGGCATTACCAGTACAACCAGCCCGTAGGTACGCCAGTTGGGAATGTACATAAATCCGCCCAGTGCAAGGGCTGTCAGGACGAAATTGAAGCCGATAAAATGGTCGCTGATGTGAACGGGGTTACCACCGAGGCTGCTGAAAAAACCGTATCCCGTCAGAAAACCCAAAACCGATAACGTAAAACTGATGCGGGAAGCCCACAGCATGCCCAGGACCACCAGCAAGCCGGCCACGACATTCCCCTGAAACAAAATACCACCCAGCGATTGCAGGTAGAACCGTATCCAGTCGGGCAACGGCCCGTATTGAACAAAACCGTACCACTGGGCCGACTGGTCGGTGGAAACCGGCTGGAGATGCAGTTCCGAAAAACCGGTTGAGGCCAGCATGACGATCCAGTAAACGCTCACAAAGGCCATGCTCAGCGAGGGGAGGTTTATTTGGCTCATTTGATGAAAAAAGGCGATGGACAGCCCTACCGTCAACAGACAAGCGACCCCGAATAATCCAAGAAAAGCCCCGTTTACCTGAAGGGCCGATGCCAGCCCCAGCGAAACCAGCACACCATTGTAGCCCATCATGCCCTGTTTCAGCAGGGCCGGATGGGTTCGGATCAAGAGCCCCAGGAGGTTGCAAACTACCGCCCCCGTCAGCCCCCACAGGCCCACGGATGGGTTCGTGAACGATGCCAGCAGCACCAGCACACCCGTTACTTTGCTCTGCGTAAAAAACAATTGCGCATAGCTATTCAGGACCCCCGTAAAGAGGGTTGTGACGGTATTTTTCATAGATAAAAAGGATTGAAGAAACTTATAAATCGAACGATTCCAGGTGGGTTGGGGTCGATTCCAACTGGGTGAGGTCTGCCACCGTTTCGTGTTTGCGGATGAGGTGTGGCTGGCCGTCCTGATCGATGAGCACGATGTTGGGGCGAAGGGCGATAAACTGCATCCACTGCGTCATGTTATAGGCCCCGACCCGGTGTACAACCATCTGATCGCCTTTGTTCAGGGGTGGGAGTTTTACATTCTCGCGCACAACGTCGATGTTCATGCAAAGTGGTCCATACAAAACCGCATCTTCGGCATACTGACTGCAGTCCTGGGCGGGCGAAACGGCGTGTTCATACCAGAATGACGTAAAGAGCAAATTGACCCCAAAATCCATGATGGTAGCCCGCCGACCGTCCGACAACCGCTTGTTGGCCAGTACAGTACCGAGCAGATAGCCCGCATCGTCGATTAAAGCCCGGCCTGTTTCCAGAATCAGCAATGGCAATTCTTCCGACCGGAAACCGGCTTTAATGAGCGTCGTGCAGATCTGTTCGGCATACTCGTGAAAAGAGGGCGTAATGTCGGTTCCGCTCAGATAAGCGCCTTTCAGCGTATTTCTTGAGGCAAATCCACCGCCCATGTCGAGGTACTGAATGTCTAAACCGAACTGCCGTTTGATATTCAGGGCGAGGTCGGCCATTTTCGAAGCCGCTACCGCATAGGCGCTGGTGGTCAGCATAAAAGTGCCAATGTGGCAATGCAAGCCCACCAGATCCATTTTGTCGGTCTGGATGATTTTGGTAATGGCATCCCACGCCTGGCCATTTTCGTAGTTGAAGCCGAAGCGATCCCACATGGGCAGAACGCCCGTGTCCATGTTCACACGGATCGCTACTTTCGGACGTTTGCCGAGTTTGGTACTGACCTCGATTAATCCGTACAGTTCGTCGAAATGGTCAATGTGGATCGGCGAATTATTCAACACCGCCACTCGGTGGTCGTCAGCGGTTTTGTCGGGACCGTTAAATAGGATCTTGTCGCCGGGCACGCCGTTGCCCAGTGCTTTTTCATATTCAAAGCGTGATACCACTTCGGCCCAGGAACCTTCCTGGTGAAAAACGCGGCAAACGGCGTTCATGTAATTGGTCTTATAGGACCAGGCAAACTGCACATTCGGATAGCGGTTGGCGAACGCATTGTAAGCTTCCTGATACGTCTGGCGGATGGTGCGTTCTGAAATCACAAACAGCGGAGAGCCGAACCGGGCCGTCAGGTCCTTCACAGCCAGACCATCGATGTGTGTATGGGGAATAAAGCCGGTTTGCGCTCCGAATTTATTGGTAATACCCGCATTAAGTTGCTTAATGACCGGGCGTTCGTATTTTAATTTTTGCAAGGTTTCCATTTTTAATGAGTGATTGAGTGAATGGTTTACGCCAGTTCCAGCGGACGGATGGCCACTTCGCCCGTGGTGGCGATTTCCTGAAAGCGGCTCAGGTCGCAGATCATATCCCAGGAATATCGAACGAACATTTTGCCCGCTTCATAGTCTTGCTGCGGGTCCACGTCCTGGCCCAGGGCCAGCCGCACCAGCATTTCGGGGTGGTTTTGCCCGCAGGCCGTTGCCAGATAAACCCAGGCCGGAAAACGGGGATTAATTTCGATCAGGTAGACGTTGCCGGAGCTGTCTTCCTTCATCAGTTCAAGCTCCAGACCGCCACCCCAGCGGGTTTGCGTAACCACCTCACGGGCCATGTCAAGCAGATTTTCATCGTCGATCGAAACACCGGCCCATCCTTTGCCCGTGGCCGTTATGTAGGTTTTTCGCATCGCTACGGCGCCCATAAGTCGCCCTTTTCCGTCGCCGAGGGCGGTGATGTTGTACTCCTGGCCTTTTATGAATTGCTGGAGAATGATCGGGGTGCCCCATTTGGTCGCCAGTTTATGGAAGTAACCGTGGGCCTGTTCGGCAGTTTGGGCGACGTAGGCTTCGTAAAATTTGCCTTTTACTACCACCGGGTAGCTAAATTCACTGAGTGCCTGCGCCAGTTCGTCGGTGTTGAAAACCGTCAAACTTTTCGGAACGTCGATGTGAAAGCGTTCGCCAAATTCAACCAATTTACCTTTGAGCCGGGCATCGAACTGCTCCTGCGTGGGCAGCAAAGTCCGAATGCCCATCCGCGTCAGCCGATCGCTGATTTTGATAAAACTGAACAATTCCGCATCAAAATTGGGAATAATCAAATCAAGTTGTTCCTGTTCGTGGATGTAGGCCAGCCGCGAGAGCAGGGTCTCGTGGCCCAGCGACGGATACGGAATGGCGTAAACCATGTCAACCATGCCGTCCATGTAAACGCCTGGTTCGAGGTTTTCGTAAGAGAGCCCGATAATCCGGACGGCGAGGTGACGGCTTTCGCGCAGACTGCGGATGACGGGAATGCCGGGGCCGGGATTGTCGGAATTGTTGAGGCCCGTGACCGCGATGGTGAGGGGTATCTTTTTCATGCTTCGATCAGGTTTTGTTGGTTCAGCATTTTGATGAAGTCATACAGGTCTTTCTCACAGGTCGCTTCGTCGATTTCGTATTTTTCCAGAAGCAGCGCCTTCATTTCGGTATCCGTTTGACCTTCCCGGAGCCAGTTGAGAATCTGGGTGCCAGTCGGGTTTGTCGAGAACGAATCCCCCCGCGACGCGTTAAAAACAAAGCCGTTTTCGCTAATGGCAACGCTTTTTTTGAGTTTCATAAAGAAGTTGGCATTTAAGTGACATCTGCAGTAAAGACGACGTCTAATAGAGAAAACCTTCGGACGATTCAACCAAAACACCGAATCGTTCAGTAAACGGACCTATCGTTTCAGCTAACGGAACATGACGACCAACGCCTTTGAATCGCTCCATTGTCTGATTTATGAAGATACTTTTGACGCTGGTCGCTGGCTCAAACAAGGGCTGCCCGGTTTGTCGGAGAAACCGCTGATTCGGGTTGTCAGCGAAATAAAGCAATTGGAACAGCGGCTCCGGGAAGACGATTATCATCTGGCATTTCTGGTGGTCAGCCAATTGGAAATCAACGATTTCTTGTTTATCCAGAAGCTGGATTTCTGCCCTCCCTTTCTCGTATGCAGTTCCAATCGGGCCGTAGCCGCCGATGCCTTCGTATTGGGGGCGTCCGGTTTTTTGTCCAGCGAAATCCAGCCGAAACACCTGAGTCAGCAGATTGGGCAGCTATTGGCAAAAAATACGATGAGTCTGGGCGTTGGTCAGCGCCACCGGGCTCAGATGCCTTTTATCTTTGTCAAATCGGATTATAAACTGGTTCGACTTAATTTCGACGATATTCTGTTTGTCGAAGGGTTGGGTGAATACCTCCGAATCTATACGGATACCGCCAAGTATGTTGTATTACAGTCCTTTTCCCGACTCATGGAAGTACTGCCTACCCAGCAGTTCCTGCGGATTCATCGTTCATACCTCGTCAACCTGTATAAAATCAATTTCATCCAGAACAATGTAGTATCGGTTGGAAACCATCAACTACCGATCAGCAAAAGCCAAAAGAAACCTTTTCTGGAATTGATTGAACAGGTGGGGCTCTTATAACAATACCTTGGATAGCAGCCAGGAATGAACGAAGGACATGATCTATTTTTAGCAATTCAGGGCATCCGGGAAGGCAACGAAACGGATTTCCGGCGCTTTTATGAGCAGACTAAAAACCGGGTGTACAACCTGGTGCTGGGCTATGTGCGCAACCGCGAAGACGCCGAAGAAATTATGCAGGATGTATTTCTGGAAGTATTTCTTTCGTCCCATACGTTCAAAGGCGATGCCAGCGTAACGACCTGGCTATACCGCATTGCCGTCAATAAGTCGCTTGATTTTCTGAAACACCGGAAACGGCAAAAACGCTTTGCTTTCTTCACGAGCCTGTTCGACACCCAATCGGGCGAAGTGCTGCACCAGCCCACCGACTTTTTTCATCCCGGTATTGCACTCGAAAACCAGGAGAACGCGGCCCGGCTTTTCCGGGCCATCGATACCCTTCCCGACAAACAAAAAACCGCTTACCTGCTCACAAAAGTGGAAGGGCTGAGTAACATCGAAACCGCAGCCATCCTGACCACCAGCGTGGGGGCGGTGGAATCGCTTTTGCAGCGGGCAACCGAAAATCTGAAGAAACAATTGGCCCGCGTTTACAAATCCATAAATGAGGGCGGTTAAATCCAACCCGACTCGTTGGCACTATTGATGCAGAATAAGGTAAGTAACAAATCTTTATCGTAACCCGCAGGAATCGATTATACTTGTCGTCTCAACCGCTATGGAACCTAAAAAAGAGCAATGGATTAACGATATACTGAACAGTACGGATGGAATGCAGCGGGCAGAACCTGGGGCTTTTCTGTTTGCCAAAATCCGTAATCGGCTACCATCGGGTGCCCCGCCGGTGTATGTCTCGCCCGTAACCGTGTGGCTGACCGTCGCCACTTTCGCCTTGCTGATCCTGCTCAACTGGCGGGTGGTAGATTGGCCGTCAAATGCTGCGCCCTCCCAATCCACAGATTTAACCCACGTTGCCACGGAGCTGAATCTTTTCCCGACAGGCAATCAACTCTATTAAAAGATGGAGCGGACAAAATTGCTGACTTTTGCAGTTGCCGGACTGATCCTGCTCAATCTGGCAACCATTGGCTTTCTGGTGTTTAGTCCGGGCGGAGGTCCGCATTCCGGTCGGCCAAACGGCCCCCAGGGTCGGGAAGAACCCGCCAGAATCATCATCGCACGGCTTCGTCTCGACCCGAATCAGCAACAGGCTTACCAAAAACTGATCGAAGAGCACCGGAAACAGGTAAACAGGCTGACTGAACAGATGAAACAACTGCACCAGCGGTATTACGGTCTGTTGGCGGCCACAACCTCCGACTCGGCCCGGCAAACGGTTTTGAGCCAACAAATTGCCGACAACCAGAAAGCACAGGCGGAATTAAATTTCCGGCATTTTGAGCAAATCAAAGCCTTGTGTCGCCCCGATCAGCAAGCCGATTTTCGGGCGTTGGCAGACGACCTGGCAGGTTTGTTCGGTCGGCATCAACCACCCCGGCCGGGTGTCGGAGGGCCGCCAGAAAATTTTCCGCACAGGCCGTAGGAATTCCGTTGGTGGCATCGTCTAACGGTAAAATTAACCACCAACCACCATGAATCGACTCCTGTTCTGCGCTTTTTTCTCGGCCCTGGGCCTTACCCTTTCCGCCTGCCATAATCGTGAAGACGAAGCGTCGCCTTCTACGGGCACAACAACCGGCACCAGCAGCACGACGACCACCGTTGGCGCGGGCGTTCCGGAGGTGTATAAAAAAATCTATGGAGCCACCAGCATCACGACTGACGGAACGTATGTAACCATCAAAACGACCGGAACACCCGACCACAAAAGTGTTTATTATGCCACCACGAACAGTTTGTACGAAACGTTTTCGGGCAAAACCTTCGGCGATAACACGTTTTCCAAAAACCCCAACTCCATTGCGACGCAGAATTTTACGTTTAAGATACCGCTGAATCCGAAAGTGGCATCCACGCATTCGGCCACCAACCTGGGGGCTATCGGTGTTTCGCTCAATGGGGTTCCTTTTTTTAACCAATACGCCGGTCCCAACCAGCCGCTCTCCGGCGAAATTGTCTCTTTCGATCAGTGGTGGGGCCACCCGGCTCCCACGAGCGAATACCACTACCACGTCGAACCGAAATACCTGACCACCGTGAAAGCCACCAAATCTTCCCTGCTGGGCTTTTTATTGGACGGTTTTCCGGTTTACGGACCGGAAGAGAATGGCGCTTTGGTTGCCAGTTCGTCGCTGGATGCGTATCACGGCCACACGCACGCAACGGCTGATTATCCCAACGGTATTTACCATTACCACATCACGGCGTCGGACCCATACATCAACGGAAGTGGCTATTATGGCACGGCGGGTACATTTTCCAAATAAAATTCTGGCACTTCTGGCCCTGCTGGTCGCATGTTCCGACTCAAACGAGTCGGAACAGATGCCGGTCGTTAACGCTGCGGACGTAAAAATTCAGGCACAAAATGGCGTGGCTTTCGCCGACAACCGACCGTTTACCGGCATCGTCTACACCTTGTGGCAGAACAAAAAAGACACGGCGGAAATTGTCGGTTTCCGGAATGGCGTCGAACACGGCGAATGGAAACGGTTTTATGAGTCCGGGAAATTGATGGAAAGACGGTTTTTCAGGAACGGAAAAAAAAACGGGGACTATGTTGCCTGGTGGCCCAACGGCCGTAAGAAACTGGACTACCATTTTGAAAATGGCGAATACCACGGGGTTTGTAAAGAATGGTCGGAGTCGGGATTGCTCCTGAAAGAAATGACGTATAAACAGGGTTACGAAGAGGGGCGTCAAAAAGCGTTTTATGATAACGGTAAGGTAAAAGCCAATTACATCATCAGCGAAGGAAGAAGGTATGGGTTACTCGGAACAAAAAACTGCGTCAATGTGGCCGACAGCGTATTTAAGAACTAGCTTCTGGCTGTTTCTGGCAGTCTGTTTTGGCTGTAACCCGCCGGAAACCAACCCCGGATTACCGTATTACAACACCCCGGATTTTACACCCGTCTTTCTGGAATCGGCAGGCAGTGTGGCTGAAAAAATCCCCCATACCATCGCCGACTTTTCATTCAAAGATCAAAACGGCGTGACCATCAGCCAGAAGGATATTGAAGGTAAAATTCACGTCGCCGATTTTTTCTTTACTTCCTGCGGAGTCATCTGCCCTAAGATGACCAAACACCTGAAGATGGTCGAAAAGGCGTTCCCGAATGACCAAAACCTGGTTTTGCTTTCCTACAGCGTGACGCCCTGGATCGATACGGTTGCACGGTTGAAAAAATACAGCGAAGCCAACCGGATTCAATCGAAAACCTGGCATTTGCTGACGGGCCGAAAATCCGAGATTTACCAACTAGCGCGGCAATCCTACTTTGCCGAAGAAGAATTGGGGTTCAGCAAAGACAGTACCCAATTTCTGCACACCGAACATTTTTTACTGGTCGATAAACAAAAACGCATCCGCGGCATTTATAATGGGACACTTGAACTAGAGATGCAGCAACTTATTGCTGACATAAAGACTTTGCAGCAGGAGCGTTGAAGGAAAGTTTCACCGGAATCGTACTTTTGTTTTCACGCTACCGCAAAGAAAGCCCGTTATGAAACTTGCTCCTGATACCTTAACCGATCTGAAAATTACCAAACCGAAGGATACGGCCGCCGGGCTGACCGCTGTAACCGAATCTTTTCGACACGTTTTTCGCCAGACGGAACTGGTGCGCGGCTGGAAAGCGCTGTATCAGCTCAATCAGAAAGACGGCTACGATTGCCCGAGTTGCGCCTGGCCCGATCCCGACGATGACCGTTCATCCATTGCGGAGTATTGCGAAAGTGGTGCCAAAGCCGTTGCCGACGAAATAATGACGAAGCACACAGCCTCGCCGGTTCTGTTTCAGCGGTATTCGGTGGCGGACTTGCTGCAAAAGGATGATTTCTGGCTCGGACAGCAGGGGCGGTTGACGCAGCCGCTGGTGATTCGGAAAGGGCAGACGCACTACGAACCCATCGCCTGGAACGATGCCTTTCAACTCATTGCCGACCACCTCAATGCGCTCGATTCGCCGGACGAAGCGGTTTTTTATACCTCGGGCCGAACCAGCAACGAAGCGGCTTTCCTGTACCAGTTGTTTGTCCGGCAATATGGCACCAACAACATGCCGGATTGCTCCAACATGTGTCACGAATCGACCTCCGTCGCACTGGCCGAAACCCTCGGGCTGGGCAAAGCGTCGATTGTCTACGAAGACCTGGAAAAAGCGGAAGTGATCATGATCATGGGCCAGAATCCCGGCACCAACGCCCCCCGCATGTTGACGCCCCTCGAACAGGCCAAGCGCAACGGGGCCACGATCATCGCCGTCAATCCGCTGGTGGAAACCGGTTTGCTGGCCTTCCAGTTTCCGCAAAGTGTTCGGGACATGGTGTTGGGTGGACAGAAACTGACCGACCTGTATCTGCAAATCCGGATCAACTCGGACCTGGCTTTTCTGAAAGCCATCTGTAAACTGCTGCTGGAAGAGGAGAAGAAAACACCGGGTAAAGTCATTGATCACGCTTTTATTGAGGAATATACGGCAGATTATCAGGCTTTTATCAGCAGTCTGGCGCACTATGAACTGAGCGAACTGGTGGGCCAAACCGGGTTGTCGCTGGCGGAGATTCAGCAGACGGTCGATATTCTCAAACACAAAAAGAAGATCATCATTTGCTGGGCGATGGGGTTGACGCAGCACCGCAATTCCGTTCAGACCATCAACGAAGTGATCAACGTGCTGTTGCTTAAGGGAAGCATTGGCATTGAAGGCGGGGGAGCGGCTCCCATTCGCGGACACAGCAATGTGCAGGGCGACCGGACGATGGGCATCTGGGAGCGACCGAAACCGGAGTTTCTGGACAAACTGAAAACCGTCTTTGGCTTTGAACCCCCGCGCGAACACGGTTTTAGCGTAGTCGAAGCCGTGAAAGCCATGCACGAGGGAGACGCCAAAGTGTTTTTCGGGATGGGTGGCAATTTTCTGATGGCGGTTTCCGATACGAACTACACCGCCGAGGCCCTGCAACGCTGCCGACTCACCGTTCAGGTGTCTACCAAGCTAAACCGCAGCCACTTGGTTCATGGCGAAACGGCCCTGATCCTGCCGTGTCTGGCGCGTTCCGACCGGGATGCGCAGGCTTCGGGTGATCAGTTTGTGACGACCGAAGCCACCACCGGCGTGGTTCAACAGTCGCATGGCACCCTGGAACCGGTTTCGAAGCACTTAAAAAGTGAACCGGCGATTGTGGCGGAACTGGCCAGGGCGGTTTTCCGGAATCGCCCGAACACCGTCGATTGGGACCAATTGATTGCCAATTATGATTACATCCGCGACCTGATCGAAAAAGTCGTTCCCGGTTTTGACAACTACAACGAGCGTGTCCGGAAACCGGGCGGTTTTTACCTGCCCAACGGCCCCCGCGAACGGAAATTTCCAACCAAAGATGGCAAGGCGCACTTCTCGATCAATGTCCCCAGCCAAATCGCCTTGCAACCCGACGAACTGCTGTTGATGACGATTCGCAGCCACGACCAGTTCAACACGACGGTGTATGGCCGGGATGACCGCTACCGGGGCATTCACAACGAACGGCGGGTGGTGTTCATGCACGTCGACGACATCGCAAACCGGGGCTTGAAACCGCAGCAGGTGGTGAATCTGCAAAGCCGGTATGACGGAAAAATCCGTACCGCCGAGCGGTTTATCGTGGTTCCCTACAACATTCCGCGCGGCTGTACGGCGGCTTATTTCCCGGAAACCAACGTGCTGCTGCCCATCGATCAGTTTGCCGAAGGAAGCCTGACACCCACGTCGAAGTCGATTGTGATTACGGTGCATCCTTCCTGAACCGAACCGCTTTCACTTCCATCAAGTCAACGACGGTCAGACGGTTACGGAAAACAATGTAGACATCGTGTTCACCCGTCACCGGTTTGATGGGCAGGGTTTTCTCGACCCATTCCCTCCGCTTTCCGGTGGCGGGTGCATCCATTTCACCCACCAGTTCACCGGCAGGGCTGTCGAGCCGGATTTCGATGCTGGTGCCTTTGGTTTCGGTCGCGAGCGTGAAGTCGATGGCGTAAATGCCGGTTAAATCGAACTGGCGCATCATCACCCAGCCCGCTTTATGAATGTCGTACATAATGTCACTGCGCTGAAGTTCATAATGGGCATCAAAATCCTGGGCCGTCAGCACGGGTGGGCGCAGCACCACCGTCGACTGGCGGGTCAGCGGGCGGGCGGTTTTATGGCCTTTGTCGGTGTAGGTGGCCGTCAGCACATACGTTCCCTGGGCGGCCGGATCGGTAGCAAATTTGCCCTCCGCCGGGACTTTTTTCTCGGTCTTTTTGTCTGACAACGACAGGATATATCGCACCATTTCTGACGTTACCTCATCCGAAAGCTGCGGATGGGCGCTCATGTTGGTTGGCCCCCATACGCCGGAACCGCCTTTCAGAATCTTTTTACTGAGTTGCTCAATGAGCGCCGGATCGGTTTTTTTGGGCTGGTACTTCACCGCAATTTCCCGAAAACTCGGCCCGACGGATTTGTCGTTCAACGCGTGGCAGGCTTTGCAGTCGTTCTCCTCGATCCAGGTGTAGCCGCGTTGGTTGGGCAATTTTAGTTCCCCTTTTTCCGAAAGCGAAACGGTTTTTCGGGTGGGCAAATACGTCAGTTTTACCTGAATCCGGGCCGGATCGACGCGGCCATCTTCCGCGTCTTCCACCTTCGTCCGGTACGAAACCGCCGGACCATACAGCCGCCCCGGTTCGGCCAGTTCAATGGTTACTTTGGGCGGATTGTTGCCCGCACTCACCACGGTTTCGGTTTCCGAACGCAGCCCCACCCGGTCGCTGACCACCAGTTTGACGCGGTAGTTGCCCGGTTTCCGAAATGTATAGGAAAGGTCGGCGGATGTCTGGCTGAGCGGTTTTCCGTTGATGAACCAGCGGTAGGCGAGTTGGTCGTCTTTGTCGTAGTCCAGCGAGTTTTTGGCCGAAAACCGAACCGGCAACGGTACGGCCCCGGCCTCGGTTGTTTTCTCCAGCTTTGCCACCGGCGGACGGTTGCCGGCAATGTATTCAATCCGGACCAGGCGCGAATCGCTGTTTCCACCCCACAAGGCCCCAAATTCGATGAGGTAGATGGCGCCATCCGGTCCGAATCGCATGGCAATCGGCTTGCGAAAAGCTGTGGAAGGCATGAACGATTCGATGGCTTTCAGGTTTTTCTGGTCATCGAACGACACGGTTTTCATCCAGTTCCGCATCCATTCGCCCAGAAACAGCTTGCGGTCAAAATAGGCCGGGAATTTGATGGGGGAGGGGTTCTTGGGATCAAAATAGTAAATCGGTCCGGCCACGAGCGTTCGTCCGCCGGAGCCTAATTCCGGGTGTTCGGTCGACACGTCGTAAGGATACGCCAGAAAAGCCGGTTGCGCCGGTGGCAAATCCCGCAAACCGGTGTTGTTCACCGAGGTGTTGATCGGATGTTGCGGATCGAACTGAAACAGGACGGAATCTTTCGTGAAATCCACCTTGGCATACGGTTCGTTGTTGCCGATAAACAACGGCCAGCCGTGGTTACCGGCTTTGCGGGCCTGATTCAGTTCGTCGTAGCCCCGGGGTCCGCGCGACTCAGTGTCGCTGGCATCGGGGCCGATTTCGCTCCAGTATACAAAATCCGTGTCCTGATCGACGGTCACTTTAAACGGATTCCGGCAGCCCATGACGTAAATTTCGGGCCTTGTCAGTGTGTCTTTGGAATCGGCAAACAGATTGCCTTTCGGAATGGTGTAGGTGCCATCGGGTTCAGGATGAATCCGGAGAATCTTCCCGCGTAAATCGTGCGTATTGCCCGCCGAACGCTGGGCATCGAAGAGTTCCCGGCCGGGCCGTTCGTCGAGCGGGGCAAAATTGGTGCCGAACGGATTGGTGTTGTCGCCGGTGGTAATGTACAGGTTTCCGTGTTGATCGAACGTCATGCCTCCGCCCGAGTGGCAGCATTCCCACGAATCGGGAACTTCCAGCATCATCTTCTCCGAACTCAGATCGAGCGAATCTCCCCGGAGCGTGAAGCGCGACAGCACGTTGACGTTCTTGCGGGTTTTCGGGGCATAGTACAAATACAGGTGCCGGTTTTGCATAAATCCCGGATCGAGGGCAATGGATTGCAGCGTAGCTTCCGACGGTTGCGGGTCGATTTTTCCAAGCAGTTTGTTTTTTTTGGTGGCAACCCGGTGAACATACAGCTCACCACGATGGCCGATGTAGTACACATCGCCATTCGGGGCAATGTCCAGTTCGATCAGGTCGCGGAGGTTGCCGGTGAGTTCCACTTTCCGAAACCGGTGTTCGTCGGGTGCTTCGGTCGGGCGGTCCTGCCGAAAAGCAACCGAGAGTACACCAACCAGGATCAGTGGCAAAAAAAGACGGACTATTTTCATAGCGTGTTTAGGGACGACTCATTTATTCAAATGTAATTCAATCCGGTTTTGTTTTGGAATAGGCCCGTTCCATTCCTTACATTTGATTTTTAGCCTGATCAACATAACACCCTATGTCAACCGTATTATTGACCGGAGGAGCCGGTGGTCTGGGCCGCTCCATTACCCAACAGTTGCTAAACAGTGGCCATACCGTTATTGCCACCCTCGAACCGGGCGGACACACGCTCGACGCGCAGCCCAATCTGGTGACGCACGAACTGGACCTGACCGACGAAGCGGGTTGTCGGGCTCTGGTTCAGAAGGTGGTGGCCGAACACGGTGGCATCGATGCGGCCATCCTGCTGGTGGGCGGTTTTGCGATGGGGTCGATCACGGACACCGATTTTGCCGCCATCGATCACCTGTTCCGGCTGAATTTTCAGACAACCTACCAGGTGGCCCGCCCGGTTTTTGAGCAGATGAGCCAGCAGGCGCAGGGCGGACGGTTTGTGCTGATTGGTGCCCGCCCGGCCCTGGTTCCGTCGGCCGGGAAGAGTATGGTGGCCTATGCCCTCTCGAAATCGCTGGTTATCCAGTTGTCCGAAATCCTCAATGCCGCCGGCAAAGACAAGAATATTATCTCGACGGTTCTGGTGCCGAGTACCATCGACACGCCGACCAACCGCAAAGCCATGCCCAATGCCGATCCGGCCAATTGGGTAAAACCTGAAGACATTGCCGAACTGATTGATTTTGTGACCTTTGGCGCCGGAAAGATGTTGCGCGAATCGGTTTTGAAAGTGTACAACAAGGCCTAGAGAAACCGAAAAAGCTACCCGAAGCACCGACCGGGCTTCCTGTTTCCAACGATAAATGGTCCCGGCTAAGGGTTTTCAGCGAGGAAATGCAATTTTATTGAATAACGCATTGATAGTCAGTGCTTGTTTGTGTTATGAGAACGGACGTGCTTCCACACTTCCATTGGTAATCGCTTGAAACGGCTGTAAAGTCCGGTTCGTGTCGTAATTTGCAGCTTTCATTCGCTTTCAAACACATGTTCTTTTTCATTCTTTTTTTTAGAAGACTGTATTCCCTAATCAATCGAAGATTTATCTGGACTGGTTTACTGTGGCTGATTATTCATGCCGTATTTGCCCAGAATCCGCCGGCAATCTGGTATCGTCAGCCCGCCCGCAACTGGAACGAAGCCCTGCCGGTGGGCAACGGTCGGCTGGGGGCGATGGTTTTTGGCCGCGCCGGTGACGAACTGATTCAGTTGAACGAATCGTCGCTCTGGTCGGGCGGGCCGGTCAACCGCAATCCCAATCCCGGTGTTGCCAAGTATTTACCCGAAATTCGGGAAGCCCTTTTCCGGGAAGATTATGAAGCCGCTGCCAAACTGACGCAGCACATGCAGGGGCTCTATACGGAAGCCTACCAACCGCTGGGTGATCTGTTACTGAAACAGGATTTTTCGGGACAACCTACGGATTACTACCGCGATCTGAATATAAAAAATGCCACGACAACCACCCGGTTTCGGGTAAATGGTGTCAATTATACCCGCGAAATCTTCGTCTCCGCGCCCGATCAGGTCGTGGTTGTGCGCCTGACGGCGGATAAGAAAGGAGCCCTGACGCTAACGGCAGCCGCCCGAAGTCCGCATCCGGTTACGAAATCAGCACAGGGGCGCGACGAACTGGTTATTCGCGGAAAAGCCCCCGCCCACGCGGATCCGAATTACGTCAACTACAATCCGAAACCGGTTATTTACGGCGATTCTGCAGGCTGCAAAGGCATGCGTTTCGACTGGCGGGTGAAAGTTCGCTCGACGGATGGCACGGTTTCGACCGATACGGCGGGTATTCGCATTCAAAATGCGACGGAAGCGGTTTTGCTGCTGACGGCGGCTACCAGTTTCAACGGTTTTGACAAATGCCCCGATCGGGAAGGGCGGGATGAAAAACAACTGGCGGACGGCTACCTGAAAAAAGCACTCACCAAAACCGTTGATGCGCTTCGGAAGGCTCATTTGGTTGATTATCAACGGTATTTTAACCGCACCAGTTTTACGCTGGAAACCGCATCGGCGGTTAATCTGCCGATGGACGAACGGCTGAAGCGGTATGCCGAAGGCGGTGCCGACCCGGAACTGGAAACGCTGTATTTTCAATTCGGGCGGTATTTACTCATTTCCAGTTCCCGCCCCGGCGGACCACCAGCCAACCTCCAGGGACTCTGGAATCCGATGGTTCGTCCACCCTGGAGCAGCAACTACACGACCAACATCAACGCCGAAATGAATTACTGGCCGGCGGAAATGGTCAACCTGTCGGAACTGCACACGCCCTTGCTGACCTGGATTGGTTACATGGCAAAAACCGGTCGTGAAACCACGAAGAACTTTTACAACGCCCGGGGCTGGACGGTTCACCACAATTCCGACATCTGGGGCGCGTCGAATCCCGTCGGCGACAAGGGCAAGGGCAGTCCGTCGTGGGCCAACTGGGCGGTGGGTGGTGCCTGGCTGAGCCAGCATCTTTACGACCATTACCTGTTTACCGGTGACAAAAAATACCTGCAAACCTATGCCTACCCACTGATGAAGGATGCGGCCCTGTTCTGCCTCGACTGGCTGGTGGCAGACCCGCAGGGACGTCTGGTAACGGCACCGTCCACATCGCCGGAAAACGTATTTATCACGGATAAAGGCGTCAAGCAATCCGTTTCCGTAGCCACCACGATGGACATGGGGTTAATTTGGGATGTGTTTTCGAACGTCATTCAGGCTTCGTCGCAACTGGGAATTGATGCGGATTTTCGGAAAACATTGTCCGATAAAAAAAGTAAAATGTTTCCGTTGCAGATCGGAAAAAGCGGCAATTTGCAGGAGTGGTACAAAGACTGGCAGGACGAAGATCCGCAGCACCGCCACGTTTCGCACCTGTATGCACTGCATCCGGGTCGCGAAATTTCTCCGCTGACCACGCCCCAGTTTGCCGATGCGGCCCGCAAAACCCTCGAAATCCGGGGCGATGGCGGAACGGGCTGGAGCAAGTCCTGGAAAATCAACTTCTGGGCGCGGCTGCACGACGGCAACCATGCCTACAAACTCCTGCGCGAACTGCTGAAACTGACGGGCGTCGAAGGCACCGATTACGCCAAAGGGGGCGGCACGTATCCCAACCTGTTTTGTGCGCACCCGCCGTTCCAGATCGACGGGAATTTTGGCGGCACATCGGGCATTGGTGAAATGCTGGTGCAGAGCCACGACGGTTTGCTCAACCTGCTGCCCGCCCGACCCGATGCCTGGGCCACTGGCGAGGTGAAAGGAATGAAGACGCGGGGCGGTTATGAACTCGATATGAGCTGGAAAAACGGCAAATTGACGCGCGTGGCCGTTCGCTCGGCGCTGGGTGGCAACTGCCGGCTGCGGGTAACGAGTGCGCTGAAGAGCGATGGGAAAACCCGGCTTCAAACCGCCAAAGGCACCAATCCGAATGCGTTTTTTCAGCAGCCGGAAAACCGTTACCAAACGACCAAACCCGAAACCCCCGCCAACGGCGTCTATCTCTACGACCTGGCGACGGAACCGGGGAAAGAATATGTTTTGCTGGGTGTATAAGACAAGAGCGTCAGGAAGTGAGAACAGACACCGGAGATTGGTCACCCGTTTTCCGTCTCAGATTTCCTGTCTCACTTCTTTACTCTTTTGTCTCACTTCTTTATTCTATTGTCTTATTCCTAACGAGTTACCCTTACTTTTACTACCATGAAAACCCTGAAATGCCTGCTTGTATTGTTGTTGCTAACCGGCAACCTGATGGCCACCGAGCCCGGTAAAAAAGACGAGAAACAGGCCGTCGAGCAAGCCGTTGAGAAGCTGCGGAAAGGCATTATCGATGCCGATCAGGCCACGCTCGAATCCCTCGTCACCGATCAACTGACGTACGGACACTCCAATGGATTGCTGGAAGACAAAACCGCCTTTGTCAAAGCCCTGGTGAGCAAAGAGTCTGATTTTGTGACGATTGACCTGGCCGATCAGAGCATTTCCATCGTGGATAACACCGCCTGGGTCCGGCACAAACTGTCGGGAACGACCAACAACAAGGGCGTGGCCGGAACGGTCAAACTCTCGGTTTTGCTGGTTTGGGTCAAGCAGAAAGGCGACTGGAAATTGCTGGCCCGACAGGCGGTTAAGATTTAAGTTTACGGTTTACCGTATTCGGTTTAAAGCTTACGGTGTGGTTCCCCGCCGGGACTGATGCACCGTAAACTTTAAATCGAATACGGTAAACCGAATACCGCCTTTCACTTCTCCGAGAACTTTTGCTTCCTCAGCAACCGGTTGATGGTTTCGGCCAGGCGGTCAATTTTGGTTTCTTCGCTTTTGGCCGAATCGATCCAGTCAATGTATGCTTTTTGCTCGGCTTTCGTGTAGCTTAAAAACGTTTGATGGGCGGCTGGTTCGTCTTCCAGGCAGAGCAGCAGGTCTTTTGGTGTATCGACCGGAGCCTGAGCGGGATACAACACCACCTCCACCCAATCGCCCGCTTTCTTCCCGATCTGCTTCCTGATTTCGGCCTTCACTGCCAGGAACAACTGGCCATTGCCCATCGGCATCAGGCTGTAGTTTTGGATCGCGTAGCCGTCGATCGTGCCGTTCACCTTTACCCAGTTGAAATACGCTTTTTTATCCGGTTTCACATCGGGCAGGGCGGCATACGTCCAGCCCCCTTTCCCCTGAAATTTTTCCAACAGATACGAGCCATTGACCAACGGTTTTTCCATAGCAGTAAGGCGGCCGATTCAACGCCATTGCCCAAAGATAGGCATAAAAAAAGGCGCTGAATAGCCTGCGAAGGCTGGAAAAATCTGCTTTTATCGACCGGTATTCAACGCCAGAAAGGCTTCTTCGGGTGAGGAGAGGAAGAGTTTGTAGAGCGTTGCGGTGTTGCCGACATGGATTTCGTAGGTGTCTGTTTCCAGGGCCGTCAGCAGGTCCTGGGCTACGACCGTGGGTGAGATGCCGTTGATGCCGCCAATTTCCTGCGAGAAATCGGTATTGACCAATGGCGGCATCAATTCAAACACTTTGATGGCCGTATCTTTCGCCAGCGTATACCGCATCGCTTGTGTGTAGGCGTGCAAGGCAGCTTTGCTGGCCGAGTAAGTGGCTGTGGTGTGGCCGGGAACAAAAGCGACAATGGACGAGACATTGACCAGCGCGGCCTCGCTTTGTTTTTTCAGGAGTGGCAATAGCTTTTCCGTCAGGCTGATGATGGAAAGGTAGTTCGTCGTCATTTCCTCCCCGGCTTTGTCGCTCGCCTGAATGCCATCTTCGGACAAAGAATAATAGAATGCCCGGCCGGCGTTGTTGATGACCAGATTCAGGGTTGGGAAATCTTTGTTCAAGCGTTTCACCAACTGATCGACATCCGCCGGATTGCTGACGTCGGAGACGATGGCCGTGGTGTTGTCCAGTTGCGCTGCGGCCTGTTGCAGTCGTTCGGCATTCCGGCCGGTGATGATGACCTGATTGCCACGTTGAGCGAATAATTTGGCGATTTCAAAACCGATCCCGGCACTGCCGCCCGTAATTAAAACCGTGTTGTTCTGCGTTTTCATGGTTGTAAAATAGACTGTGAATTGATTGGATAACTGATATATACCGATCGGTATATATGGACTCAAAAAAAATTAAGGTGATGATTTTATTTCGATGTCGGCCACCATTTTCCGGGCGGTTTCCAGCACCGTATCCAGATAAAACGGATTTTGGGTCGTCCGGGCGATGAAAATACCGCCCTGAATGAGCGCAACCAGCGTAACGGCCACTTTTTCGGCATCCGTATCCGCCTGAAACTCGGTTGCCTGAATGCCCATTTGAACGATGGAAGCCAGTTCGGTCTGCGTTTCGATCAGTTCTTCCGCTACGCGTTGCCGTAGGGGTTCGTGCGTATCATCGGCTTCAACGCCCGCATTCAGCAGCGGACAACCGCCTTCCGGAAATTGCTGAATTTCTTCCCGACTGAACAGATCGATAAAGGCCAGCAGCTTTTCTTTCGGACGAACAGCCCGGCTGAGTCGGGCCCGAACCAGCTTGTTCCGGCGGGCGGCATTGAAATTGAAAACCGCCAGGGCAACATCTTCTTTGTTCTCGAAATTTCCGTAAATGCTGCCCTTCGTCAGCCGCGTAGCCGAGGTCAGATCCGATAGCGACGTGCCTGCATACCCCTTCTTGTTGAAAATACCGGCGGCAGTTTCAATGATGAATTGGCGGGTGGCTTCCGATCGCGGGGTAAATTTCATGCTGCAAATATACCGATCGGTATATAAAGTGCAAACTATTTCTGATTTTTTTTCAGGCACCGCTCATTCGGGCTGAGTGAGCGGTGCCTGATTTCGAACCGCTGATGAGACAGGTCGTGATGAATACGGGGCAATACGCTATTTAAACCCAAACAAAACCGGAAACAGGAAGGTAACAATAATGGTCCACAGGGCGTAAACGGGCAGGTAGAAGGCGGTGGCTTTTCCGACGCTGGCTATCGTTGTCTTCCTGGAAAGGACCCTGAAAAGTTGCGTGGTTACCAGCAGAAGATGGATTAAAATTAAAACATTACTGCCCAGCACGGCGGTCCGGTTGGGCGTGATGCCCCATTCTGAAATCCGGAACAGGATGGCCGATAACGCAATGCCATTTACCACGATTGTGATGGCCGATAGCAGGAAAAGTATCCAGATTTCCAACTGGCTTTTTGTGGTTTTCGATGTTTCTGCGACGGAAAAAAAGATGATGGCCATAACGCCAACCAATAACGCATTGAACAGCAGTAAAAACTCCCGGTCGTTGTAGGGATCTTTGCCGGAATAAACGATGGCTACGAGATAAATAACCAGCATGACAACGACCAGCGGACTGAATATTTTAGCGATCACCGGTGAAACTTTACCGACTAATTGCGGATTGGTCTGGGTGAGATACGTGCCTATGATGGGAGCCGCAGAAAGCCCGAAAATGCCGAAGTAATCGAAATAAAGTTTTTCAATCTCAAAACCGATCAATTTGAAAAGGCCGATGGTTAAACCGGTCATGATGCCACCGGCGATCAGGATGAGGGTGGTCATGACGATCAGGTCGCCGTTGTACCTCAAATAGTTAAGCCGTTTCTCGTCGGCAGTACCCGTCTCTCCGACAAAGGCAAAACCGAGTAGTGACCATAGAAATAAAACAACGTGAATACACGCTAAATCCAGGGTGTCGCTTCTTTTAACGTCGGGTAGAAAATTGATAAAAAGTATAGCTACGAGGATTGAGATCGCTATAAAAATAAGCTTACCCATCGATAATTTATTCTTCCAGGCAAAGTAGGCCGCCAGGACCGGAAAAATGATAAAACCGATGTTTCGGGTGTAAAAATATTCTTCATCGATGGATAAAAGTACCGGTAACTTGGCGATGCCACCGGCCACAAGAGAAGCGACAAAGACAACCATCAGGTCTTTCCGCGACCCCCAGGAAATGTCTTCACTCGCGAAATTGATTCGTTCGTTCCAGAAGGTAAGCAGGGTGTTGTCTTTTAGTTCGGGATAGAGCGCTTTGAATGCGCGCTTAAACGTTGGTTTGTCGGCTCTATACAATCTCTCAAGCTGTCCGGGGTTGTCGAGATTTGATAGAATTTCATCTTTCATGACACAGTAGTTTAAAATGAATACGATTTGTTTCTCCGCTTTTAAAAAAGGTTGACCATAGCCCTTCCGAACATTGCCGCACTGGATGAGTGTATCTCAGCAGTATTCCGAACAGCATCTAATTGTTGTTTTTACTAAAAGTACTTTGTGATCCAAAGTTAAAAACAAATTGGTAACATGCAAGAGCAGCACCAATTAATAGTTGCGGTTTTTATACCGGGCGTTCTGAATCAACCCAAGCAATCGCTATTTACGCCAAAAGCCACTCCCCGGAGTGGCTTTTGGCGTAATTGTATTTTCAATTCCGGATTTATTTCTTCGGATTGGTCGACGACGCACCACCCAGCGCGGCTGGTGTGGTTGTGCCTTCGGCCACGGCCGGATTCCCTTCCTTGTCAAGTTCAACAATTTCGTAGCCCAATCGCTGTAAACCCGGTTTGACGGCCGATTTGTCGCCCACGACCGTGATGATCAGGTTGTTGACAGGCAGGCGTTTTTTGGCGATGGCGTCGATTTCTTTCTTCGTCATTTTTTGCAGAATCTGACTCTGCTGCTCCACGAAGTTGCCCGGCAGATCGTAGTCGATGATCTGGTTCAGGAAAAGCGCCTTCTGGAACGAGGTTTCGTACCGCAGGGCGTCCCGCTGGCCGACCGAACTTTTCAGGAAGGCCAGTTCGTCTTCCGTAATCCCGGTTTTGCCGTAGTTTGTCAGTTCCTTGACAAATTCGACCACCGAGCTATCCGTAGCGGCTGCTTTCACCCCGGCCTGAGCCGTGAAAGGGCCGGGCGTTTTGGTGCTGCCGAACGACGAGCGGGCACCATACGTCCAGCCTTTGTCTTCGCGCAGGTTCATGTTGATCCGGCTGTTGAACGCACCGCCGAGGATGTAGTTGGCCAGTCCGGCTTTGTAATACTCGCCCGTGGCATCGTATGGCAAATCCGTCAAATAACCGATCCGGATTTCCGATTGAGCGGCTTTGTCTTTGTCAATCAGGTAGATACGGGTTTTGTCGATTTTTTTGGCAACGGGCGCTTTGGGTAAAACGACCGGTTTGGCAGCCCATTTTTTCAGAAAGTCGAGCTTCGGCAGAATGGTGGTTTTTTCGACGTCACCCACGATGACGAGGTTTGTGACGGAGGGCGAGAAGTTCTGCTGATAGAACGCTTTCACGTCGTCCAGCGAAATATTTTCAACGGTTTTGATCGTCCCGCTGGTCGGAATCGCCCGGATGTTGTCCGCGCCGTAGAGCAGGCGGCTGTAGGCTTTGTTGGCAATCACCACCGGCTGCGTACTCTGGTTCGAGATCAGTTCGAGCTGTTGTTTTTTCAGCCGGACAAAGTCTTCCGTGGCAAACTTGGGGCGGAACATTTTTTCTTCCACCAGCGCCAGCGTCGCGTCCAGGTTTTTGGTCAGCGACGAAACCGACACCTGAATTTCTTCCGTGCTGGCGTAAATCTGGATGCTGCTGCCCAGTTTTTCGAGCTTCGCGTTGATTTCTTCGTTGCTGAAATTCTGCGTCGCTTCGTTCATCAATGCCGCCGTAAGCTGGGCAATCCCGGCTTTGGAAGGGTCTTTGGCCGACAGCGTGTGACCGCCTTTTACCGAAAACAGCAGGGTAACCGTCGGAATTTCGTCGTTTTTAGTCCCGATCATTTTCAGGCCGTTCGGCAGTTTGTCGGACCAGAACGGCGGCACTTTCAGGGTTGGGCTGGCACCGGCAGCCGGTTTTTTGCTGCGGTCGAACGAGTCTTTCGCCTTGACGTATTTCAGGCCGTCGTAGCCGTAATCCGGGGCCTTGTAGCCTTCCGTCGCAATCGTGTAGTTGTCGGGATGCGCTACAATCTCCTTTTTATCTTTGGGATAAACCGTCAGAATAACGGCATTTTTGCCCTTGATATACTGGTTGTAGACCCGCATGATGTCGGCTTTCGTGAGGGCCTGATAGCGTTTCAGTTCGGTCGGCAGGTAATTGGGCGATCCGGTAAAGGTCTGGAAAGAGGCCAGTTGCGAAACTTTGCCGGAAACACTGGACAGATAATCAATAATTTCGGCTTCGCGGGTGGCTTTAAACTGGGCGAGGTCGTCGTCGGTGACCCCACGGGCTTCGAATTCGGCCAACGATTTCCGGACGATCGTTTCCGCGCTGTCCAGCCGGACGTTCGGGAAAGGCAGCACCGTAAACGTAAACTCACCGGCTAACTCATTGGCCGGGTGGCCGACGTTGGCCTGAACCGCTTTTTCGGTTTTGACCAGGTTTTTGTAGAACAGCGAACTTTTGCCACCGCCCAGAATCTGAGCCAGCGCGTCCAGGGGTGCTTCGTCCGGATGGAAACGCGCCACGGTCGGATACGTAATCCGCAGCATCGGGAACCGGATGTTGTCTTCGTAGGATACATAGCGGTCTTTATCGACCACCACCGGCGGCACAATGGTTTTGGTCACTTCCGGGCCTTTCGGAATGCTGCCGAAATACTTCTCCGTCAGTTGCACCACCTGTTTGGGGTCCACATCGCCACCGATGGTCAAAACCGCATTGTTGGGGCCGTACCAGCGCAGGAAGAAGTTCTTCAGGTCATTGACATTCACCCGGTTCAGGTCTTCGATGTAACCGATGGTGAGCCAGGAATACGGGTGGCCGTAGGGATACAGGTTCTTGGCGGTATACTCATAGGACAAACCGTACGGGCGGTTGTCATAATTCTGACCGCGTTCGTTCTTCACGGTCGCCCGTTGGATTTCGAATTTTTTCTGGGTCACGGCATCCAGCAGAAAGCCCATCCGGTCGGCTTCGAGCCAGAGCGCGCGCTCCAACTGGTTGCTGGGGACGGTTTCGAAATAGTTGGTGCGGTCGCCGTTGGTGGTCCCGTTCAGGGTGCCGCCGGCTTCGGTCACGAGCTTAAAATGCTCATCATCGGCCACGTGGTCGGAGCCCTGAAACATCATGTGCTCGAAAAAGTGGGCAAACCCCGACTTGCCGATTTCTTCCCGCGCCGACCCGACGTGGTAAGTAACATCGACGTGGACAATCGGATCGGAATGGTCTTCGTGAATGACCAGCGTCAATCCGTTGGGTAACACGTACTTCTGGTACGGAATAATCAGTTCGCCCTCTTTGCGGGTGACGGTTTCCACGAGTTTCGTCTGTGACCAGGCCAGGTGGGTCAGCATCAGGCCAAGAAGCCCGATGCCATAGCGTAATTTTCTCATTTGTATAGGCTGATGAAATCTATACAAATTAACTGGAATAAGCGCAGGATTGAAAGCGGTTTGCTTATTTGAGCGTACTCATTCCGCCATCGACGCCCAGAATCTGCCCCGTGACCCAGCCGGACTCCTCCGACAGCAGAAATGTGACCATACCGGCGATGTCGGCCGAGGTGCCGATGCGACCCAGCGGATGCCGTTTGCCAGCCGCTTCGAGCCGGTTGGGCGAGACCAGCCCGGCGGCTTGTGCCAGGGGCGTATCGGTGAGGGAGGGGGCCACGGTGTTGAACCGGATGTGGTGCGGAGCATATTCGGCCGCCAGGGATTTCGTCAGGCCTTCAACCGCCGACTTCGACACGCTGACCGACGAGTGCAGCCCGAAGCCGAGTTGGGCCGCTACCGTGCTGAACAGCACCACACTGGCCGACTTGGACTGAAGCAGCGCGGGCATGACGGTTTTCAGGATGGCAATGGCTCCCAGCACGTTCAGCGCGAAATCTTCCTGGAAGTGATCGAGGGTCAGTCGGCCAAACGGGGCCAGCCGGATAGAGCCGGGCGCATACACCAGCCCGTGTAGGGTGTCGGGTAAACCACTCAGGTCGGACTCACCGGGTTGGGTGGCGTCCCAGGTCAGGTGGGTAGATTGAATGCCTTCGGGTTGTCGCCGACCGGCCGTAAAAACCGTGGCCCCTGCCGCCTGAACCCGTTGGGCGGTTGCCTGACCAATGCCGGACGATGCGCCGACAATCAGGATGTTTTTTCCTTCGAAGTTGTTCATGAGGGGCCAACACGATGTTGAGCCTTGTGGTTAGAAAAAAGTTGAAAGAAAGGGGAGAGGAAAGCGCTGAAGGCATAAAAAACAAAATAAGCCCATTAGAAATCTAGCGGGCTTATCCTACTAACCTATGATGAAATAGTATTCTACGGTGCAAAAGTATTGACTTAGAACGAGCTAACTATACCGTGGTCTCCTGCTCTGTACGGTCTTCTAAAAAAATAGTTCAGGGGCTGTATCGTTAGACCGGGCCAACTTTTCGCTTTATGAATTCAGGAGAGCGCAGGAAGGTCTTTCTCCGGAAACTACACAGATTTGTTGAAAAATCACTATACATGGCCGTCATTTGGGGAGTAGTCTTGCACGCGCTCGGAGGGTTTGCTTCCGGCAGTTTCTATCTACCGTATAAAAAAGTACAGGGCTGGTCCTGGGAAAGTTACTGGCTCGTGGGCGGTATTTTTTCCTGGGTGTTTGCTCCGCTGATTTTCGGCCTGCTCACCGTCCCGGATCTGTTTGACGTACTGGCCGAAGCCCCATCCGAAACCGTCTGGTGGTCGTATTTCTGGGGTGTACTCTGGGGATTTGGCGGGTTGACGTTCGGCCTGACGATGCGGTACCTGGGCCTGTCGCTCGGCATGGCCGTGGTGTTGGGACTCTGTGCGGTTTTCGGAACCGTCGTTCCACCCATCTGGCAGGGGCAATTCGGCACGCTGATGAGCACGCTGTCCGGCCAGGTCATCATTCTGGGTTTAGCGGTCTGCGTACTGGGGATTTCGATTTGCGGTATTGCCGGCATGATGAAAGAAAAGTCGATGACGGATGACCAGAAAAAAGAAACCATCGCCGAATTTGATCTCAAAAAGGGCGTTCTCGTGGCGGTTTTCTCGGGCATCATGAGTGCCTGTTTTTCGTTCGGACTAACGGCCGGCCAACCCATTGCCGAACTGGCGGTGCAGAACGGTGCCGACCCGCTGTACATGAACAATGCACCCCTCGTATTCATCCTGCTGGGCGGCTTGACCACCAACGCCATCTGGTGTATCTACCTCAATATCAAGAATAAGACGTATACGGATTACGGCAATGTAACGGCACCCGCTGTGCGGAACATCATTTTCTGCGCCATGGCCGGGGTGACGTGGTACCTGCAATTCTTCTTTTACGGCATGGGCGACAGCAAAATGGGCGAATACCGGTTTTCGGGCTGGACCCTGCACATGGCGTTCATCATTGCCTTCAGCAGCTTCTGGGGGCTGTATCTGCACGAGTGGCGGGGGGCCAACCGGCAGACCATGCGCACCATTACCCTCGGGATTGCCACCGTGGTCTTTTCGACGGTCGTGGTCGGTATCGGGAATTATCTGGCGGAATAAAAAACCGGTTTCAGGGGTTTGGGGCCATTAGAAGCAGATTAATCAGGTTTGAACGGCGAATAATTTGTACATTCAAGCCGTTTATACCGTGACTGACTTTACACTCCGATGGCGTTTTTCTGGATCGAACTGGCCGGGTGGCTGGGCGTTTTGTGCTACTTACTGGCCTACTTACTGCTTACTCTCAAATTACTGCGTGCAGATAAATTAGTGTACCACCTGTTGAATATTCTGGGCGCAGTAGGGCTCATTGTCAGTTCTTTGCACACACATGATAGCCAAAGTATCGTTGTCAACGTGTCCTGGCTGCTGATTGGATTATGGGCGATCTACCAGAACAACCGGTCCGTTCAGCGTTTTTGACGGATCAAGCAAAGCGAGAGCCTGTTGCTTGTACTGACTGAGTTTTTGCTCGTATTCGCTTTGATCGCTAACCAGACTCAAATAATAATACGCCCCGTCGACGAGGATAAAAACCAGATCAGCGGTCTGGTAAGCGTCGGCGGTTTGGTAAGCGTCGGCACTGGCGCAATCCTGAATCAGCCGGGCCAGTTTGTGCCGCAGCGAATCCAGCATCGTTTTATACTTCTCCTGAATCACCGCATTCCGAAACGTCAGCGAATAACAACTGTAAAACAGGCCGTCGTCGAATAACTGATTCCAGTCTTTGGAGAATAACCGGTCGACGACTTTCAGTAAAACCGCTTCCGGATTGTCGTCGTGCTGTGGCGTCGTGATGTCGAAAATAAACTGGTATTTGGCCAGCATAAAATCGATCAACCCGCTGATCAAATCGTCCCGCGTCTGAAAATAGTGCATGATCAGACTGGGATTGATCGACATCATACCCGCAATCTTGGCAATTGAGGTGTTCTCCAGCCCTTCCTTCTTGGCAACCTGATAAAACATTTGGATGATTTCCTGCTGCCGGGTGTCTTTGAGGCTTTTTCTTCCCATTCTACTGCTGATCGGTCAATCTATGAACTAAAAAGTCCCAAATATACGGGAAAAATCAATCTGTAAATTTTAAATAAATTGAATGAATATTCAAACAAAATTAACAATTTTGTAACACTGGATTACCCTTCATTGGAGACGCTGAACTCTACCTTTGCATCAACCTGACTTGACCGGGTCTTTCCATGAAAAAGTTGATTTTCAATCTCTTCTCTTCCACTGTTAACTGTTGTGTATGATGAGAAATCTATCACGTGTTTTATTTAAGGGGTTGCCTTCTGCCCCCGTCTGGGGAATCGTCTGGGGGTTCGTCCTGTTGACGAAGGGACTGGTCCTGGCGCAAGGTATTACCGTCAGCGGTTTGATCACCGGCGGAACCGGCCGGGAAGCCCTGCCGGGCGTTAACATTGTCATTAAAGGCACCCAAAAGGGCGTCACGACCGATGGGCAGGGCCGGTACACCCTCAGCAATGTACCCGCAAACGCCGTGCTGGCGGTGTCGTTTATTGGTTATCTCGGCCTGGAAGAACCGGTCAACGGACGCACGACGATCGACCTCAACCTGGCGCAGGATGCCGCTAACCTGCAGGAAGTCGTGGTGGTGGGCTATGGGACTCAAAAGAAAATCAACATCACCGGAGCCGTCGATCAGATTGCCGGGAGGGCAATTGAAAACCGGCCGGTCGCCAACGTCTTGCAGGGCTTGCAGGGCATTAGTCCGGGCCTGAACATTACCTACGGCGGGGGGCGGCCCGGCACGATTCCGAGCATCAACATCCGGGGCTTTACGTCCATCAACGGAGGGCAGCCGCTGATCGTGATCGATGGAATTCCGTCGGCCAATAACGATGACCTGTTGCGCCTGAACCCGTCGGATATTGCCTCGTTTTCGGTGCTGCGCGATGCGGCCTCGGCTTCGATCTATGGTGCACGGGCGGCTTTTGGGGTCGTACTGATCACCACTAAACAGGGGGGGCAGGGACGGCAGTCGGTGGTGTACAACAATTTCTTCTCCTGGGGCAAATCGACCGTGCTGCCGCAGCCGGTCACCGATCCGTATATTTATTCCCGTGTGCTGGAAACGGCTACCGACAACACGCCCTGGGATTACGTCAATTATTCCGATGAGCATTACCGCTGGGCCAAGGAACGCTCCGAAAACCCGGCCCTGGAAGACGTGCGCCTGAATCCTGCCGACCCGACGAAATGGGCCTACATGGGCAGCAACAACTGGTACGATTACTTTTACCACCGGTCGAGCCTGTCGCAGAACCACAGCGTTTCGATGTCGGGCAGCGCCGGTGCCGACAAGATGCCGATTGGCTATTACCTGTCGGCGGATTACAACAAGGAAAATGGCCTCAACAAGCTGACCGATGATTACTGGAATCGGTACACGCTCCGGGGACGCTTCAATTTTACGCCCCTGAAATGGCTGAAAGTCGATAACAACGGAACCATTTACCAGACGGAGCGCGCGGACCCGACGGCTTCCATCATCGATACGTACTTTCTGCAACCCACCGATGTGGCCAAAAACCCGGATGGCACCTGGGCCAATACCGCAGCCGGACGGCTGGCGGCCCGGCTAACCGACGGCGGAAAAAATACCGAAACCATGTTCGGGTTTCAGAACATCACGCGGGCTGTGGCGTCGTTTCTGGATAACGCCTTGCAGATTACCGGCGACGCGAGTTTCAAACGCGAGCAGTGGAAATACAACTGGGATTCGCGCAAATTCAGCATCGGGTTCGGCCCCGGCGACATCCGGCAGGAGGGCGGCAATGGCTACGTGATCGAGCGCAACGGCACGCTGACCAACACCGTGTATAACCTCTACGCCAATTATTCGAAAACGCTGGGGAGCCACGCCCTGACGGCGCTGGCGGGCTACAACCAGGAAAGTTACGTGTACGCTTCGGTGGAAGCCGAGAAAAACGTGCTCATTTCGTCCTCCTTGCCCTACATCGGTCTGACCACCGGCGATGCCTTCATCCGCCCGTCGTACCAGTCGTTTGCCACCCGCAGCCTGTTTGGCCGGTTAAACTACACCTTTAAAGAGCGGTATATCCTGGAAGCCAATGGGCGGTACGATGGATCATCCCGGTTTCCGTCGAACAACCGCTGGGGCTTCTTCCCCTCGGTTTCGGGGGCCTGGGTGGCCAGCGCCGAACCCTTCCTGAACGGGATGCTGCCCTACGTGCCGACGCTCAAACTGCGGGCTTCGTACGGCGACCTGGGCAACCAGAGTGTCGGGAACTTTAATTACATCCAGACGCTGCCCACCGACCTGTCGGGTTATCTGATCAATGGCAACAAGCAAACCGTCATTACCAGTGCTCCCTCGCTTCGGATCGACCCGCGCAATTACACCTGGGAGCGGGTGTCGACCCTGAACTTCGGGGCGGATGTGGGCCTGCTGAAAGAAAAGGTGCTGCTTTCATTCGATTACTACATCCGGAATACGAAAGGGATGCTGACGGCGGGGCAGGAATTGCCAGCCGTGCTCGGCACGACGGTGCCCAGTCAGAATGCCGCCGACCTGCAAACCAAAGGCTGGGAACTGACGCTGAATTACCGGGATTCGTACGCGGTGGGGGCCAAACCGCTTACGTTCGACGCCAAATTTATTCTGTCCGATTCGCGCTCGTTCATCACCAAGTTTAAAAACGAGCAGGAACTGTTCTCGGGCTACCGGGTGGGCCAGGAACTGGGCGAAATCTGGGGCCTGACCAACGACGGTTTTTTCCGGACGGAAGACGAAATCAAGCAGATCGACCAGACGGCCATCATCCCCTGGGGGGCGTTGTCGATTGTGCCGGGCTGGCCCCGGTACCGGGATTTGAACGGCGACGGGAAGATTGAGAAGGGCCTGTCGGCCAAAGACCCCAAAGATTTGTCGATCATCGGTAACTCGACGCCCCGTTACCGGCTGGGGCTGAATTTGAACGCCAACTGGCACGGGTTTGACGTAGCGGTTTTCCTGCAGGGCGTCGGCAAAGCCGATTACTACCCGAGCCATTACCTGTACTGGGGACCCTATCAGCAGCCGTACGCCAATATTTACCCCTGGAACCTCGACTTCTACCGGGCTACGGCCGAACCGGCGGCCGACCGGGCGAAACACTCGGCTTCGTATATCCAGGCGGGACTGGCCGATGCCAATACCGATGCCGAATTCCCGGTTTTACAATCCTGGCTGGCGGATCACAATTATAATGGAGGAGGGGCGGCCGGGCTGGATATTCCCCAAACCAAGTACCTGCTCAGTGCGGCTTACGTGCGCATCAAGAACGTGACCATCGGGTACACGCTCCCCTCGGCACTGACCCGCCGGATCAAGGTCAACCGCGTGCGGGTGTTTGCCAGCGGTGAGAACCTCTTCGAATTCTCGAAAATCAAGAAATATACCGACCCCGAAGCGATCAACACCGGGAATGGCTGGGCCTATCCGTTCCAGCGGAAAATGGCCGTGGGCCTCAACTTCGAATTGTAATGGCTCTCTAACTCGCTCGAAATCATGAAAAAGACTTTCTATCTCCTGCTTTCCGGCCTGCTGATCGGGGCCACCGCCTGCAACGACGATTTTCTGGACCGGTATCCGCAAACGTCCATCGCGCCGGAAGCATTTTTCAATACCGAAGAAGACCTGGCGCTGTACACGAATGGCCTGCTTTCGCTGCCCGGCACGGAATCCTATCTGAACGACCAGAACACCGACAATGCCGCCACGACCGGTGCCGTGGAGGTCAAAACCATCATGACCGGCACGCCCACCGCCCAGAACATCACCGGCGGTTGGAGTTGGGGGCGGTTGAGGAACATCAACTATTTTCTGGACAACTACCGAAAAGCCAACGTCGCTCCGGCGGTTCGGAACCATTACGCGGGCCTGGCGCGGTATTACCGGGCGGAGTTTTATTTCGACAAGGTGAAGCGGTATTCCGACGTGCCCTGGTATTCGGGATCGCTAAACCCCGACGATCCGGCTTTGTACAAACCGCGCGACGCCCGCACGATGGTGGTGGACAGCGTGATGGCCGATCTGGCCTTTGCGGCTGCCAATGTGCGCGAAAACGTACCGACCGGCACGCCCGGCAAATGGGCCGCCAAGCTGTTGCAGGCCCGGGTGGCGCTCTACGAAGGCACCTACCGCAAATACCACGACGAACTGAACCTGCAAGCCACGGCCAATGCGTTCCTGGAAACGGCCGCGACGGTTTCCGCTGAAATCATGGCGTCGAAGAAGTTTTCCATTTACAATACCGGAAAACCGAACGAGGATTATGCGGCCCTGTTCTCGAGCCAGAACCTGCTGACCAACCCGGAAGTGATCCTGACGAATGCCTACGATGTGGATAAAAAACGGAGTGGGGGCGTCAACGGGACGGTTTTCGGGGATTACGAGCAGGCACCCGCCCGCGACCTGGTGCAGACCTACCTGATGAAGGACGGTTCGTATTTTTCGGGCCAGACCGGCTACCAGCAATTCGGTTTTGTGAAGGAGTTTCAGAACCGCGACCCGCGTCTGATGCAAACCGTGGCCTATCCCGGCTGGGTGCGCCAGCCCGACGCGCAGCCCTACATCCAGCGGCTGAACAAGAACTTTACGGGCTACCACCAGTTGAAAGGGTTCATCAACAATACGAATACCAATACCGTCAACAGTGTCGACTTCCCGGTGTACCGTTACGCCGAAGCCCTGCTGATTTACGCCGAAGCGCAGGCCGAACTCGGCAAACTGACCCAGGCCGATCTCGACCAGTCGGTGAACCTGTTGCGGAAGCGGGCCGGATTGCCCAACCTCGACCTGGCCAAAGCCAATGCCACGCCCGATCCGTTCATGGGGCAGAAATACCCGAACCTGAGCGGGGCCAACCGGGGCGTTCTGCTCGAAATCCGGCGCGAACGGCGCGTGGAGTTTGCCTTCGAAAATTCGCGCTACGATGACCTCATGCGCTGGAAAGCCGGTAAATTGCTGACCACGATTCCCGAAGGCATGTACTTCCCCGGCCTGGGCAAATACGACCTGACCGGCGACGGCGTGGAGGACATCATCCTGATCGACAAGAGCGTGTCGATTCCGACGGAGGACAAGAAAGAGAAAAATTCGCTGGGCTTGACGCTGATTTATTACAAAACCGGCAGCAGCACCGACGATGTGACGGTATATTTGAAAAACGGCGCGAACGGCGGTACGATGGTGACCGAAACGACGCCCCGGAAATTCGACGATCCCAAATATTATTACCGGCCCGTGCCGCAGCAGCAGGTGTTGCTGAACCCGGCGCTCAAGCAGATTTTTGGCTGGTAATCAACGTGCTATGAATCGACGCCTTTGGCTCAAACAAACCGGGCTGGTCGCGCTGACCAGCCCGGAACTGACAAAACCGCGCCCCCAAAAGCCAACGCTGACGGTGGCGCACATCACCGATGTGCACATCCGCGAGGGCGACCGCGCCCCTGAGCGGTTTCGGAAATGCCTGGAAGACGTCAAAAAGCACAAGGTCGACTTCTTCCTGAACGGCGGAGACTCCATCCACGCGGCTGATTACAAGGACGTAACCCGCGAGCAGATGCTGGCGCAGTGGGCGATCTGGGATGACTGCCGGAAAACCATTCAGTCGTTTGAGGTATTCAGTTGCATCGGTAACCATGATCCGTGGTGGGCGGCTCCGACGCCGGACGATGCGATGTACGGCAAAAATTACGTGGTGAAGCGACTGGGCATGCCGGGCCGTTATTACAGCTTTTCGCGCAAAGGCTGGCATTTCATCATCCTCGACGGCAACAACGCCAATGTATCGCTGGACACCGAGCAGATGGACTGGCTGAAAAACGAACTGGCCCAACTCCCGGCCCGCACGCCGGTTTTGCTCCTGTCGCACTACCCGATTCTGGGCGTGACGCCTTACCTCGTCGGCGGTGGACATTCGGATTTCAAAGCCCTGAAAGCGCTCTTTTACCAGCACCGCGACAAGGTGAAAGTGTGCCTGAGTGGCCATCAGCACCTGCTCGACCACGCGGTTTACAACGGTGTTCATTACTGCTGCAACGGAGCCGTGAGCGGTTTTTGGTGGGGTAAAGGCGATGCCGAATCAGCCGCACCGAATTATTACCAGGAAACTCCGCCCGGTTACGCCATCCTGGAACTGTTCGCCGATGGCTCGGTCACGAATACCTACTTTCCCCATCATTATTGACCTTTTTACTGTTCGTAATCACCATGCACCCTGTTAGAATCCCGTTCCTTCTTTTCTTCAGTTTCTTATCTATGTCGCTCTGCCGGGGCCAGTCGGATAAAAGAAAGGCGTTGTTTGTCATTGTCGACGGTATTTCGGCGGATGTAATCGAGAAGATTGCCAAACCGAATCTGGACGCGATTGCCCGGGAAGGCGGTTATGTCCGGGCATACGTTGGTGGACAGAAAGGGACGTATTCGCAGACGCCGACGATTTCGGCGGTGGGTTACAACAGCCTGCTGACGGGGACGTGGGTCAACAAACACAACGTCTGGGACAACGACATCAAGGACCCGAATTATCAGTACTGGACGATCTTCCGGTTTTTTGAATCGCAATATCCCCAGAAAAAAACCGCCGTTTTCTCGACCTGGCTCGACAACCGCACTAAACTGGTGGGTGAAGGACTTCCGGCCACGGGCCACCTGCGTCTCGACTATTCGTTCGACGGTTTTGAGCTGGACACGCTCCATTTTCCGCACGACAAAGACAAGCTGTACATCCACCAGATTGACGAAAAAGTGGTGAACGAAGCCGCGGCTTACATCCGGCAGGAAAGTCCGGATCTGTCGTGGGTATACCTGGAATACACAGATGACATGGGCCACCGGTACGGCGATGGTGAGCGGTTCCATGCGGCCATCCGGATGATGGACGACCAGATGGGGCGGTTGTGGAAAGCCGTGCAGTACCGGCAGAAAACGTTTGGCGAAGACTGGCAGGTGTTCATCACAACCGACCACGGCCGGAGCGCGGATACCGGCAAAAACCACGGCGGGCAGTCGGAGCGGGAGCGGAGTACGTGGATGGTGACGAACGCCAAAAACCTGAATCCGTATTTCCGACATTCGACCCCCGGTATTGTCGACATCATGCCGACGCTGGCCCGGCACCTGCAGGTTTCCATTCCGAAAGAACAAACCTTTGAGATTGACGGTATTCCGCTCACCGGCAAGCTGTCGCTGACCCATCCGACGGCGAAAAAAGAAGCCGGGAAAATCGCCCTGAGCTGGAAAGCCGCCGACCCGGAAGGCCATGTCAAAATCTGGCTCACGACCACCAACCATTTCGAAGAGGGCCAGCGCGACCGGTATTTGCTGATGGACGAACTCCCCGTCAAAGCCGAAAAAGCCGTGATCGACGTCTCTAAATTGCCCACCGGTTTTTACAAAATCGTGCTGGAGGGGCGGTATAATACGTTGAGCCGCTGGATTGTGGAGTAAGTAATTGATAAAAAAATAAAACCTGCCTATCCCCCTCACTGACGCTGTTTAGGGTTAAAAAATCGATCCCATTCTAAAAGTATACCCAACATTGTCATAACCGGCGGGTTTACTTTTTAGAGTTCTTATTAACCTGACCGGGTTCGATGCGGTTTCTGCCTATCTACCACCGCCCCGGTTTTTAATCCTATTCACGCGATGACGTCCTTAGATTTTAACAAAGAAGCCCTGCTTGAACTGGCTGATCATGCTCACGAGCATTCGATTTCGATTTTTATTCCGACCCACCGCCGGGGTAAGGAAGTATTGGAAGGTCAGGACAGCATTGCGTTCAAAAACCACCTTCAGGCCATTCGGCTTGAACTTGAAGCGCAGGCGCTCCCGGGCAACGAGATCGATGCATTGATGCTACCGCTGGATGCGCTCCTGGATGATCCGCAAT
Organism: Larkinella sp. C7; assembly: GCF_006149005.1. GTDB lineage: Bacteria > Bacteroidota > Bacteroidia > Cytophagales > Spirosomataceae > Larkinella. The sequence goes on from NZ_VBSL01000003.1 coordinate 337,950, forward strand.
TCTGGCGGCACCGCTCCGAGGGCCTGGCGGTTTTTCGCAGCTCCGACCACTTTTTTACATTTGACAGTCCGGTACCGCTGGACGATTTCCATAAAATTGGCCCGCAGTTTTGGGTAAGACCCCTGCTGTCGTACGTGCAGCCTTCCCGGCAATACTTCCTGCTGCAACTTGGGAAAAACGGCGTAGTGCTCTATCAGGCCGATCAGTACGCGATTACCGTTGTTGAAACCGGAGATGCAATGCCGTCCGGTATGGAAGAGGTAACGAAATACTACGATTTTGAGCAGGAATTGCAGGGACGCACGAAAGGGGCAGGCGGCATGACGGCGATGTATGCGAGTGACGATACTGACAACAAAGACAAAGACCATCTGCTGGCCGATTATTTCCGGCTCGTCGACGAGGCCATGATGAAGCTTAACGGCACCCAGACCATTCCGCTGCTGCTGGCATCGGTTGCCTATTACCAACCCATCTACCGGCAGGTCAACTCGTATCCGTATTTACACGAAGGCGGATTGACGGGCAATTTTGATCACGTTCAGATTGATGAATTGCATCAGATGGCCAATGAACAGCTGGGCGATTACTTTGAGGGGCCGCGTCTGCAACGGATCAGACAATACCAGAACAACAGCGGAAGTGAGTTGGTCTCGCGTGATCTCCGCCAGATCCTGGAAGCCGCTGTAACGGGTCGAATCGAGGCTCTGTTTGTTCGGCACGATGCCCAAGCCTGGGGGCATTTCAACGAAGAAACCCTGACGGCCACCATCCACGAAAATGAAAACGAAGGGGATGCTTCCTTGATCGATCAGGCGGCTTTATTGACGCTGCGCCACGGTGGCGAGGTATATTTAATGGATGAGGTCAAATTGCTCAACAGCCGCAGTCCGGTGATGATCACGGCCCTTTACCGGTTCTAATTCAGTACAAAACGTTAACCAACCATCGAAATCTCATGGAATATTCTGTTGATAACATCAAAATTGATTTGCAAACCGTCGGCTTCGACGAAACGCCCGAACTGGTAAACCAGGTGGAAAGCGAACTGCGCCGGGTGATGCGTTTCCGGAATGACATCGTTGCCGCCGATATTTACCTGCGCGAAGAAGGACGCAACCCCGAGAACAACAAAACGGTGCGCTGGCGGCTGGGCATTCCCGGCAACGACCTGTTTGCTGAAGGAACCGGTCCCAACTGGGCCGCCGGTCTGCGGGACGCCAGTGACAAACTCCGCCGTCAGTTTGTGGACTGAACCACCGTCGTAAACGGCAATCGAATAAAGTCCGGGCCATTTGTCAGATTGACAAGTGGCCCGGATTGTTTGTGTTTGTCAAAATCGAGCCGGTTTTTCAGCCGGGCGGGCGTTGGTGGTTTGTCCCTGGTATTTTGTGAAACCGTATTCTAACGCCTTCGATTATAGCAAATTAATTGTGTTAACGATCAAATAGTTAAGTAGTCATTGTTTGAAAATCGACCAGTAGCCTACAATAGTATTGGTGTAGATTTCGCTAAGCCAGAATATCACGGACCACTTTACCCGAAACATCCGTTAGCCGGTACCGGCGGCCGAGGTGTTTGAAAACCAGCTTCTCGTGATTCAAACCCAACTGGTGCAATACCGTGGCCTGAAAATCGTGGACGTGAACGGGGTTCGCAATGGTGTTGTAGCCGAATTCGTCGGTTTCGCCGTACACCATACCGGGTTTAATGCCGCCCCCAGCCATCCAGATCGTGAAGCTGCGCGGGTGGTGGTCGCGGCCGTATTTCTCTTTCGTCAGTTTGCCCTGGCTAAAGCAGGTGCGGCCAAATTCACCGCCCCAGATCACCAGCGTTTCGTCGAGCAGTCCGCGTTGTTTGAGGTCGGTCACCAAAGCCGCCGATGCCTGATCGACATCTTTGGTCTGGCCGGTAATCTCTTCGGGCAGATTGACGTGCTGATCCCAGCCCTGGTGGTATAACTGCACAAACCGCACGCCGTTTTCGGACAACTTTCGGGCCAGCAGGCAGTTGGCGGCAAAGGTTCCGGGAATCAGACAGTCTGAGCCGTAGAGTTTGATAATATCATCCGGTTCTTTCGACAGGTCCGTAATTTCCGGCACGGCGGTTTGCATCCGGTACGCCATTTCGTACTGCTTGATTTTGGCATTGATCTCCGGATCATGCACCTCCTCGTAGGCCAGCTGGTTCATTTCCGCCAAGCGGTCGAGCATTTTCCGGCGCGACTGGCGGTCCATGCCTTCCGGGTCGCGCAGGTACAGGACCGGATCTTCGCCTTTGCTGAACTGCACGCCCTGGTGAATCGAATCCAGAAAACCGTTCGACCACAGTTTGGAATACACCCCCTGACTGTTGCCTTTTCCCCGGGAAATCAACACCGTAAAATTGGGCAGGTTTTTGTTTTCATTGCCCAGTCCGTAGCTCAGCCACGAGCCCATGCTCGGGCGGTTGCCCTGCTGAGCACCGGTCTGAAAAAACGTGATGGCCGGATCGTGGTTGATGGCTTCGGTGTGCATCGATTTCACGATGCACAGATCATCCACAATGTTGGCCATGTGCGGCAACAGATCGCTCACCCACGCCCGCGACTGCCCATACTGCTTGAAATCGACGAACGATCCGGCCAGGGGCAGGGAGGTCTGGGTGGCGGTAAAACCGGTGAGTCGCTGCCCACCCCGCACCGACGGCGGGAGGTCTTTGCCGAACAACTCCCGCAACTTGGGTTTGTAGTCGAACGTTTCGAGCTGAGAGGGTGCGCCATTCTGGAATAAATAAATGACCCGCTTGGCTTTTGGCGCAAAATGCGGGGTTCCGGGAATGAAATCAGGGTCGTCGGAATCGCTGTTTTTGCTAAACAGATCCGGTATCAGCAGCGAACCCAGCGCAGCACTGCCCAGGCCCAAACTCAGTTTCGAGAAAAACCGTCGCCGGTTGAAGGTCATCAAATGGTCCAGCAGTTCTTTTTCCATGACGGTCAGGATTTAGTAATGGATTCTTCCAGGTTGTAAATCATCGATACCACGCGCATCAGGGCCGCCAGCCGCTTTTTGTCGATTTTTTCGGGAACTGGATATTCCCCGACGGCCAGCACTTTTTCAATCTCCGTCGTTTTTATCGTCTGCATTTCCTCTCCGAAATAGGTCACCAGTACGCTCAGTTCCGGTTGGGTCGGTTTTCGATTGACAATCAGCCGGAAGGCCTGGCCGATTTTGGTTTCCATCCCGGTTTTTTCCTGCAACAAACGGGCCGCCAGCACCCGCGAAGCTTCCAAAACCGTGGGGTCGTTCATCATCACCAGCGCCTGCAAAGGCGTGTTGGTTTTGCTCCGCCCTACTTCGCATTGGTCGCGGTTGCTGGCATCGAAGATGGCCATGGAGGGGGGCGGAACGGTTCGCTTGATGAACGTGTACATACCACGCCGGTACAAAGCCGGACCGTGATCCTGGTTATAGGTCGACAACATGCCGTCGCCCCCGGCGGTGGCACTTTCCCACAAACCGGGCGGTTGATACGGTTTTACACTGGGTCCACCGATGGCCCGGTTCAGCAGACCGCTGCTCGCCAGCACCAGATCTTTCACCAGTTCGGCCTGCATGTGGTAGCGCGGTGCCCGGGCCAGCAACACGTTCTCCGGATCGGCCCGCAGCTTTTCGGGGCTAACGACAATCGACTGGCGGTAGGTGGCCGACGTAACGATCTGCCTGACCAGCCGTTTGATGTTCCAGCCGTGCTGCATAAAGTCGACGGCCAGCCAGTCCAGCAGTTCCGGATGGGAGGGAAGCTCGCCCTGCATCCCGAAGTCCCCGGCGGTTTTGACGATGCCCCGCCCGAAGAATTCCTGCCAGATGCGATTGACGTAGACGCGGGCCGTCAGCGGATTCTTTTTGTCGAACAGCCACTGGGCCAGTCCAAGGCGGTTTTGGGGATATTTTTTGTTGAACGGCAGAATGGATATGGGGGTACCGGGCTGCACTTCGTCGCCGTAGGCATCGAAAACACCCCTTTTCAGAATGTACGTTTTGCGAAGCGTATCCAGATCACCCATGACGGATACAATCAGGCGGCTGGTGTCCGGTTTGTTGATGAACTTCAACAGGCTCTTTACATCGTCGTTACTGATTTCCATCAGCGGTTTTTTGGCATAGGATTCCGGTTTGCCAACGGCGGGGTCGATGGCCGTGTATTTGGGGCGCATTTCATCGACGTTGTTGAAAAAGGCGAAGAGCTGATAATATTCTTTCTGCGAGAAGGGGTCATACTTGTGGTCGTGGCAATGCGCACATTCCAGCGTGATCCCCAGCAGCCCTTTGCCAAAGGTGTCGTTGCGGTCGGTCACGTAGGTAACCCGGTATTCTTCTTCGTCGACAGCACCTTCTTCGGTGATTTTATGGTTGCGGTTAAAACCGGTCGCCAGGAGCTGTTCCTTATTGGAGGAGCCACCGGGCGATACCGGCAGGAGGTCGCCCGCCAGTTGCCAGGTGACAAACCGGTCGTAGGGCATGTTCTGGTTGAAGGCATGAATGACCCAATCCCGCCACGGCCACTGCGTCCGGAAATTATCCATCTGGTAGCCGTAGGAGTCGGCATACCGGGCCAGATCCAGCCAGTGCAGCGCCATTTTCTCGCCATAGGCCGGACTTTTCAGCAACTGATCGACCACTTTTTCGTAGGCCTTCGGACTGTTGTCGGCCAAAAACTGATCCATCATCGACAAGGTGGGCGGTAATCCGGTCAGGTCCAGACTGACGCGCTTGAGCAGGCGTTCCTTGTCGGATTCTTCGTTGGGGGCCAGGCCTTTCTGCTCCTGTTTGTGGAGAATAAAATAATCGATCTCATTCCGTGGCCACGCCGTCTGATCGATGGGCGGCAGGGCCGCTTTTTGGGGAGCCACAAACGCCCAGTGTTTTTCGTACTTTGCGCCCTGTTTGATCCACTTTTCAATCAGGTTGATTTCGCGGGTGGAGAGCTTCAGGTTAGACGACGGTGGTGGCATCAGCAGGGACGTATCCTGCGTGGTGATCCGCAGAAAAGCCTCCGACAGTTCGGGCTTCCCGGCCACCAGCGCGTGGGCCGTCGGGTTTTCAGCGAGGGCTTTGAAGGCGCTTTCGGCGACATCGAGCCGCAGACCGGCCTCCCGCTTGTTGGCATCCGGCCCGTGGCAGGCCAGGCATTTATCCGACAGAATAGGCCGAATGTCAAAGTTATAGCTGACGGTTTCCGGTAATTTCTCCTCCGCTGACCCGCTCGTCAAGCCCGTAGAGCAGGATTGGAAAGCACCTGCACTACCTGCCACCATGAACAGCAAATAAGAAAGCCTTTTCATTGTAACGTCTGGACTGACTAAAATTGGACTAAAATTTAAAAGACCTGTTTTATAAGCAAACCGCCCTGGAGCGTCTCATTTATAAAACAGGTTCATCTTGTTTTTTACCCACATCCCGCGTTAATAACCCGGATTTTGTTGCAGCTTACCGATCAATATTTCGCGATTCGGTATCGGGAACAGCAAACGGTTCTGGGTTACATTGTAACTGGTACCGGGCAGATACGATTCGCCGGCATGAAACGCCTTGATGTACTCCCCGTTCTTGTTCATCACCTCGATGGCTTTACCGGTGCGGACCAAATCCAGCCACCGTTTGTTTTCAAAGGCCAATTCAACACGCCGTTCGTGGGCGATCAGGTCCCGCAAAGCTGCCTGACCGGTTTGCGTCGACGGGGCCAGACCCGCCCGAACCCGAACCGGGTTTAGATAGGTCAGAGCCTCGGCACCTTTATTTTGTTCATTGAGGGCTTCGGCCAGCCCCAGGAGCACATCGGAATAACGATAAATCGGAAAATTGTCGTCAGTATTCTGCTCCAGACTGTGGGGGTGGAGGTACTTTTTGATGTACGGATACGCCCTTTTACCCGCCGGTTTGACGTAGCCAACCGGGCTTTTCAGGGTTTCAATGGCCATGTCGCCCACCACGCCGGTGCCCTCCGCAATGCCAATCGACGCTTCCAGCCGCTTGTCGCCGGGTTCGTAGGTGCCGATCATCTCGAAAGTCGGAACGTTCCAGCCACCCCCCTGGCGATTTTGGGAGGTGATGCCGGTGATCTTGCTGACGTCCGAAGCCAGGGGCAGAAAAGGATACAGAAAGTTGCTGTTTTGACCCTGATTGCCCTGTTGATACTGAATCTCGAACAGCGACTCCCGGCTGTTTTTATTCGATAAGCTGAAAACCGAGGCATAGTCGGGCAGAAGCGCAAAGCCCATCGGGGTAATGCCCTTTAATTCGGTTTCGGCCAGGGCAAAATTCTTCTGCGTCAGATACACATCGGCCAGCAGCATTTTAGCCGCTGCCTGCGTGGCGCGTCCTGTTTGCGGAAACGCCGGTGCCGGTAGTTTGGCAATGGCATCTTTCAGGTCGTCGACAATGACTTTATACACCTCCTCCACGGACGAACGCGGAAGATAGGCATCACCGGCTCCTGAGACCGCTTTCAGGTATAGCGGAACCCCGCCAAAATACCGCACCAGATCAAAGTAAAACAACGCCCGCAGAAACCGGGCCTGACCCGTCAGCCGGTCGGCTACCTGCTGGCTCAGCCCCGCCCCGGGCAGGTAGTCGATGATGCTGTTGGCGCGGGCAATGCCGACGTAACACCGGTTATACTTGTCGGCGACCAGCGTACTGGTGACATCATCCAGAAAAAAATCAGTGTATTCCCGCTCGATATAGGCCGGGCCACGGTTGGTGTTGTTGAACTCAAGGTGCGTGTTGTCGGAACGCATCTCGCCCATGCACCAGGCGGCAATCGATCCTTTGGCGTCCCGGACTGCCGCATAGGCACCCACCATGGCCTGTTCGAACTGGGCTTCGGTCTGGTAAAAATTACCGGACGTTACGGAGCTTTCCGGCACGCGTTCCAGAAAATCTTCGGAACAGCCCGTCAGGAGCAAGGTCGTTAAAAACGATATATACAGGAGCTTTTTCATGTCTTTGATTTTCGATACGATTAAAAATTCAAATTCAGACCCAGCGCAAACGTCCGGGGAACCGGATACGGGCTGATGTCGACCCCTTCGCTCAGGCCGCTCAAACCGTTGAAACTGGCTTCCGGATTAGCTCCTTTGTATTTGGTCAAAACCAGCGCCTGTTGCACACTCAGAAAAATCCGGGATTTGGTGATGTAGCGCGATACTTTCGGCAGGGTGTAGCCCAGCGTGATGTTTTTTACGGTCAGATACGAGGCATCGAGCGCCAGACGGTCCTGCACATTGCGCGGAAATTCGGTGGTTCCCGACAGCGAACGGCCGACAATACCGGCACCGGGGTTTTCGGGCGACCGCCAGCGGTCTTTCATGTACGTTTCGACATTGAAAATGCCTTCCAGCGTTTCGGTCCATTCCGCCAGTGCATAGTACATTTTTCCGCCGTAGGCCCCCGAAATCACAACATTCAGATCCAGATTTTTGTAGGCAAACGTATTGTTGATGCCATACACAAATTTCGGATTGGGGTTGCCGATGTACGTTTTATCCAGGGTGTTGATGATCCCGTCGCCGTTGATGTCTTTCATGCGCATGGTGCCCACCTTGGAGGTGCTGTGTTTGGGCTGTGAATCAAACTCTTCCTGCGTTTTGTAGATGCCATCGAATAAATAGCCGTAGAACTGCCCGATCGGATGGCCCACTTCCGTTTTCCAGATCGTACTGGAATAGTTGCCGATGCCTCCGATGGGCGTGTCATTGGTTCCTAACTTGATAACCTTGTTGCGGTTGAAAGAAATATTGAAATCGCTGCTCCATTTCAGCGTACCGACCAGATTCCGGGTGGTGGCGCCAAATTCATACCCCCAGAAATGAAATTCGCCAATGTTGTCCTGGATGTTGGAAAAACCGGTACCCGTCGGAATATCCACCTGATACAGCATGTTTTTGGTTCTTTTGTTGTAATAATCCGCCGTTAACGAAATCCGGTCGTTTAGCAGCCCCACATCCAGGCCAATGTCCATTCCGGTGGTGGTTTCCCAGGTCAGGCTCGTATTGCCAATCGTGTTGGGGCTTCGTCCCTGCACGAGGGCATTTCCGAATAGGTAGTTGGTGGAGACGATGTTGCCAAACTGGCTGTAATTCCCAATGTTAAAATTACCGGCATCTCCGTATTCGGCCCGTAATTTCAGGTAGCTCACGCTGCTCCATTTTTGAGCAAAACTTTCGTCCGAAATAATCCAGCCCGCCGATATGGAGGGGAAAGAACCCCAGCGGTTTGCCGACCCAAACCGGGAGGAACCATCCCGGCGAATGGAAGCGGCCAACAGGTATTTTCCTTTGTAGTTGTAATTCACACGGCTAAACATCGAGAGCAACGACCATTCCGTTGAGTTGCTGTTCCCATTTTTGATGGCAGCCGCGTCGATCCAGGTAACGGCATCGTCTGGAAAGCTGGTGCCCGTGAGCCGGTTGGTTTCCTGCCGGAACTGCTGGGCCGAATACCCCACAAGGGCTTCGACATGGTGGTCTGTCGCAAAGGATTTGCTGTAATTGAGGGTATTCTCGGTCAGCCACGAGGTATATTCATTCGTTTCGTACGATCCGGTGGCCAGCTTGGGTGGGGGCGAAAAAATGCCGCCCGCCGTCGACGGGTTGAAAATGCGCTGTTTGCGGCTTTCCAGATCCAGCGAGAGGGAGCTTTTGAACCGGAAATTCTTCAGAAAGTCGATTTCGGCGTAGGCATTGCTCAAAATCCGGGTTGAGTTGGTCCGGTTGGTGGTTTCCAGCAAGGTTTTTTTCCAGTTCGGAAACGTGAAAAGCCCCGGTCCGGTAAAACTGAGTTTGACAGAACCGTCGGGGTTTTTGTCATCGGGCGAAAAGATGGGGGGCGTAATGATGGCCGAATAGAGCGTGCTGTAAAAACCGTCGGTTTCCTGATTCAGACTGCGCTGATAGGTTGGGGCAATGTTGATGCCGACCCGGGCAAAATCGTTGATCTTGTACTGATTGTTGGACCGCAGGGAAAACCGCTCGTAGTTGGTGTTCAAGACCACCCCTTTCTCTTTGTAATAGCCCAGGGTGGTGGCCGAACTGAAATTGTTTTTGTTTGATAAAATGGAAAGGTTATAGCTGTTCTGCCCGCCCGTCTGCAAGAGTTCGTTATACCAGTCGGTGCTTTTTCCGGTGTAGGCTTCGGGGTTCTGATACAGCTCCGGGATACCGCCGGTGTAGCCTTCGTATTTAATTTTGTCTTCAAAAATTTCTTTCCGGTCCTGTAAAAACTCCTTCGCATTCATGAGCTTGGCCCGCCCCCGCTGCGGAACCTGGGCAATGCCGTAGGTGGCGCTGAACTGGATGGTGGTCCGGCCTTCTTTGGCCTGTTTCGTGGTAATCAGAATCACCCCGTTGGCCGCCCGCGATCCGTATAAAGCAGCCGCCGAAGCGCCTTTCAGGACGGAGAAGTTTTCGATTTCGTTGGGGTTGATGTTGTTGATCCCGCCCACAATCGGAAACCCGTCGACCACATACAGGGGCGTGTTTCCGGCATTGATGGAAGCCGCCCCGCGAATCCGGATGGCCATTCCGCTGCCGGGTGTGCCCGAAGCCTGGTTGATCTGCACACCGGCGATTCGTCCCTGAAGCTTCTGAGCCAACTGACCCACCGGCTGGTCTTCCAGTTGGGCCGCAGGCAGTGATGCGATGGAACCGGTAACTTCCCGCTGTTTCTGCGTTCCGTAGCCTACCACCACGATTTCTTCCAGCGCCCGGTCTTCCGGAGCAAGTGCAATGGAAAAGGTGCTCTGGTTGCCCACGGTCATTTCCTGGCTCTTGTAGCCAACGAAGCTAAAAACGAGGGTGGCATTGTCTTCCGTTTCCATCTGAAAGTCGCCCTCTCCGTTCGTAATCGTACCCCGCTGCGTTCCCTTCACAACGACACTGACACCGGGTAATCCTTTCCCGGTTTCATCGAGCACTTTTCCGGAAACCGTACGCTTGGGGGCTACCTGTCCCACCGGCGGGAGTTGTACCGGTGCCGCTTCTTCGCGTCTGATAATAATGACTTTTCCGGTCAGTTCATACTGCAATCCCAGCGGGCTCAGGATGTGGTCCAATACCTGCTGAAGCGGTTTGTTCTCGGCAGAAAGGGTGATTTTTCGGCTGGATTGAATCAGCTTCGAGCTAAACACAAAGCGGACGTCTATCTGCCGTTCCACCTGGCTCAGTACCTTTTTTATCTCCATTTCCTGCGCCCTGACCGTGATTTTCTGATTAAGAAGCGACTGGGCTACGCCGTCGCTGGCGTAGCCCAGTCCGGCAAAGCAAAAAGCGAACAGGGTCTGAATCGCAGTGAGACCCAGGGTTCGGCAGAAGATTCGACAGACGAACGGTTGAATCTGTATGGGTTTTTTCATAAAAGTTAAGGGTATAGGAGTTTAAACAGGCAATAGTTTTCCTCGCTCCCTTTTTCGGGGAGTAGCATTAAAAGCGGTTTTGCAGGGAAGCGTTGGGATTTAACCGGACCGAACGAACTCAGCCCGGCACCTTTTCAGATTGCAGGTTTTTGGGGTCATCATACCGCATAAAGTTTTAAGGGTTTAGGTTATTTCGATCAGAAAAAGAATTCAGCCAGTTTATAAACCCGCTTGACAGGTACGCTTTAATTCGTTTTACATCCCTTGCCGTGAATAACAATTTGCCCTTCCACCAGCTCATACCGAGCCTCTATGGCTTTACAGATGATGGTTAGCTGATCATATAATGCCATACTGTCCAGGGAAGCCGTTAAAGGGCAGTCCATCATCAGGTCTCTGTCATAAATGATCGGAACACCGTAGGCTTTTTCGAGCGCAGCGAAAACTTCGTTCGCGGGTTTGTCTTCAAAGTGGAACGAAGGCTGAACAACGGTCTTGAGCAACACGGGTTTTTCCACCAGGGTCTTTCGCATTCGTACCTCGTCCGTTTTGTACACAATTTTTTGATTGGGAGAAAGAACGACCCCGTCCAGCTCGCGGTTGATGGCTTTTTCCCTGGCTTTGGGGTCCGACTGGGCAAATACCGAAACGCGTCCGGTTTTCACTTCAACGATAACTTCCCGCGAACTTTCGTAGGCTTTCACCGTAAAACTGGTTCCTAAGACTTTGGTAACCAGTCCATTTGCATAAACCAAAAAAGGATGGGCCGGATCTTTGGCGACTTCAAAAAAAGCTTCTCCGTTGAGGTAGACTTCCCGTTTGGGGGTTGAAAAGTTTTTGGCGTAGTGAATCCGGCTGGCGGGCGCGAGGGTAACGGTACTGCCATCTTCGAGGTGGATCACGACCGGTTGGGATGATGTATTCGCGGTATCGGTAATGGCCGATGTCTGATTGTTGGCAATCGCGAAGGGCGCATCCAGCCGGGTGGATGGCTGCCCGGAACGGAAATAGGAGTGTGTCAGCCACGCAGCCAGCAAAACAACACTGACCGATGCGGCCACCTGAAACCAACGGCGTTTATAAACCGGTAAAGGGCGTTGCTGATACTCCGGGATTGCTGAGGTCGGTTGATGTATTCTGGAAATCGTCGATTTGACAACCTGTTCAATTTCGTGCGCCGGCAACGCAGGTTCGTTTACCTGAAGAGACAGCACAACGGCTCGGGCTTCGTGAATCCGGTCGGCGCGGTCCGGGTTTTCCTGCATCCATTGATGCCAGAAGAAATCCGTCTCGCTGGTGGGCGAAAGAACCCACTGCCGGAAAAAAGGATCCCAGACAAAATCGCCGGTTTCGTAACTTTTGAATTGATTCATACCTGCCTGTGCATCTTCTATACCCTACGATAGACGAAATCACAGCCGCGATACCAAAAGAAGTAGAATTATTTTGAAAAAAAATAGAATGTTGCCAATTGGCCTGGTCCGGTTATGCGTAAAAATGGACCAGAAGCAGCGTTAAGAATTCGACTTTCCAGTATTCCTTTAGTTGTCTGATGGCAATCTGAAGCAGATTGGATACCGTTTGGGGAGAAATGTCCATCACCTCCGAAATCTGGTTACGGTCCATTTCCTGAAAGAATTTTAGATAAATAACTTCCTTCTGCCGTTTGGGAAGTTCATCCAGCAGCTTTTTGAAACGTTGGGTAACGACCCGGACGCTTTCCTGTTCGATGTACTCCTCTTCAACCGAATATTCAATGTCAAAGCCCTCCTGGTTTTCGCTGGGAATTTCAGTCGATAAACCAGTTCGGGATTGTCCGCTGCGGTTCATCAGCCGACGGAGCGAGGCCATCAGGTAGGGCTTCACCGCAACCTCCGCACTGAGTCGGTCACGACGTTCCCAAATGATCAGAAACAGGTCCTGGATGCAGTCCTTGACAAACTCCTTGTCTTTCGAAAATTTACTGCCATACCGAAACAGAACCTGAAAATGAGAAGACATCAGATAGGCAAAAGCCACGGTATCGCCAGACAGAAACTGTTGCCATACAACAAGTTCTGCGGGTCGATTGAAGGGGTGTTTCTTCTGATCCATATGCCATTACCCATTAACATGCGGTTCTAAACACTTGAAAATGTGCGTGTCTCTACTGGCCTGTTTTCAATTCACAAACATCTCATCCACCAGCACCAGCCCCGGTTTGCCTTTGCCGCCGTGCCATTCCGGCAGCGTACACGGTTTGGCGACCACTTTGATGTAGGCCAGCGGTTGCGGTTTGAAGGTGCAGGTTACATTCGGGATCGAGGGCGTTTCGCCTTTGACGGGCATTTTCGGCTTTACCGTCGTAAGCAGTTTCATCTTGTCGCGGCTGTCGCCCCCCCAGATTTCGACGGTGCCCGGCGGAAAAATACCGGTGGCTTCTTCCACCATGATGCGCAGGGCCACGGAGGAAACCGTGACCGGTTTTTTATATTCGGCCACCAGCACCATGTCGTTGTTGCGGACGCCCGTCCAGTTGTTGGCCCAGGCCGGGCTGTTGGCGTTGAACGTACCGAGCTTGTGGTCAAACAGCGATTTGGCTCCCTCGGCCTGGTGAACGCGGTTGAGCGGCAGCAACAGATTGACACTGTCGGGTTTGTAGGCACTTTTGTAAAAATCGAAGGTGGCCGTACTGCTGCCAAACCAGCCATCTTTGAACGCCCGGGCCTTGATGGTTGCCCGGTCCGTTAGCACCGTCTGGTTGTTGAAAACCGGTGAGTTGACGCTGTCGGGCTCGGTGCCATCGGTGGTGAAGCGAATCTCAACGCCTTTGATCGGGTGCTTCAGTTGCAGGGCCGTTGGTTTATCGAAGATCGTCGAACTGTTTTTAATCTGCGGTGGGTTCAGCGTAATCGGGTTTTTGCCGTCGTCTTTAAACCCGGCAATAAACGCGATGTTTCGATTGGCTTTCTGCAATTGCTGAATCTCCGGACCCGACAGTTTGGTTTCCCAGAGCGAGACGGTTTTCAGGCTTTTGAAATCGCCGATCTGTTTCTGCAAGTCGGCGTAAGTCACTTTGGTGCCCGACAAGGTCAGGGTGTTGAGGTGCTTCAGGGCCGCCAGTTCTTTCAGGTCTTTGCCGGTGATGTCGGTGAAATTCAAATCCAGCTTTTGCAGGTTTTCAAACTGGGCAATCGTTTTCAGATCCGCATCTTTCACCGGTAGTTTGTTCAGGCTCAGCGAAACCACCTGTTGTTTGATGTCACTCAGTTCCTTCAGTTTATCCACGGAATAGGTGTTCCGGTTGTAGAGGTTGACCGCCAGGGCCGGTGACTCCCGGGCCAGGGGAGCAATCGTCCGGTAATCGTTGTTGAGTTTCTGAACCGTCTCTTCATCAGCCGCATCGAATTCATAGACCACTTCCTGCTGTTCGGCGGGTTTGAGCAGGGTGGCAGCAATGCGCCGTAATGAATCGGTGGGCGGTAAATCGATGACCCTTTTCTTGAAATCCGGTTTGCTTTTCACCCAGAGGGCCAGCAGCGTCATTTCGTCGGCCGTCAACTGTGTTTTACCCGTCGGCGGCATGTGTTTTTTCTCTTCCAGCGGCAGGTGAATACGCTGGAGCAACAGGCTCTGGTCGGGAAAACCGGCTTTGAACAGTTTGCCGGATTTGCCGCCTTTCAGCAGGGCATCGACGTCGGCCATGTTCAGTTCGCCTTTCAGCTTCTCGGGATTGTGGCAACTGATGCACTTTTGCTGAAAAATGGGTTGAATGACGTGATCGAATACCAGCGCCTGATCGAGTGCCACCGGTTCAACGCTCGGGTTGCTGATCGGGCCGGTAATGAAGTTGTCGCCGTGCGTTAAAACCGCCCCGTAATGCCCCGCGCCAATCAGGAAAACAACGGCCAGAATGGCCCCCGATCGGGCCACCGTGGCCTGGTACCAATCCCGGTTGCGGCTCCAGTAAATCAGGCAGGAGAGGTAGAACAGGCCGATGCCCGACCATTTGTGCCACTGCAACACTTCCCCGGAATAACCGTCTTCTTTGGACAGAAACAGACCCATGATGACCGTAATACCGGCCGATAGGACGCCAACTAGGAGCAAGTTGGATAAAAAACCGCGGTAAAATTCGTTAGCGGCATAGGAAGCGTTGAACCGAAACAGTTCCATCGCCATCGCCAGCAACAGGATAACGATGGGGAAATGGAGGAAAAGCGGGTGCATCCGCCCGATGGGCTGCACCCAGGTCGGCACCACAATTTTACTCTCGAAAAGCAGAAGAAACAGAATAAAAATGGCTGAAGCAAACAACGCCTGCTCGGCCAGACTTTTGACCTTTTTAGTCATCACAACAAGGAATCCAGTGGGTTAGGAATAGTAGGGTACTGATCAGGCCAGAATATCCCGGACCACTTTGCCGGAAACATCCGTCAAACGGTACCGGCGGCCCAGGTGCTTGAAAATCAATTTTTCGTGATTCAGGCCCAACTGGTGCAAAACCGTCGCCTGAAAATCGTGGACGTGAACCGGATTCTGCGCGATGTTATAGCCCAGTTCATCCGTTTCGCCGTACACCATTCCGGGTTTGATACCGCCCCCGGCCATCCAGATCGTGAAGCAGCGCGGGTGGTGGTCGCGGCCGTAGTTGTCGGCCGTCAGCTTGCCCTGCGTGTAGCTGGTTCGCCCAAATTCACCGCCCCAGATCACCAGCGTTTCGTCCAGCAAACCACGTTGTTTGAGGTCGGTCACCAGAGCCGCCGACGCCTGATCGACGTCCTTGGCCTGCTTGGCAATTTCGAACGGCAGGTTGCCGTGCTGATCCCAGCCCTGATGATACAACTGCACAAACCGCACGCCGTTTTCGGACAACTTCCGGGCCAGCAGGCAGTTGGCGGCAAACGTGCCGGGCACCAGACAGTCCGGGCCGTAGAGCTTGATGATGTCGTCCGGCTCTTTCGACAGGTCCATCACTTCCGGCACAGCGGTTTGCATCCGGTACGCCATTTCGTATTGTTTCACCTTGGCCGTAATTTCGGGATCGCCAAACTCCTGGTACGCCAGATCGTTGAGTTCCGCCAGATTGTCCAGCATATCCCGGCGCGCGTGCCGGTCCATGCCTTCCGGATCGCGCAGGTATAGCACCGGATCTTCGCCCTTGCTGAACTGCACCCCCTGGTGAATCGAATCCAGAAAACCGTTCGACCACAGCTTGGAATACACCCCCTGCCCGTTGCCGATGCCGCGTGACAGCAGCACCGTAAAATTCGGCAGGTTTTTGTTTTCATTGCCCAGTCCGTAGCTCAGCCACGAGCCCATGCTCGGGCGGTTGCCCTGCTGCGAACCGGTTTGCAAAAACGTGAGCGCCGGATCGTGGTTGATGGCTTCCGTGTACATGGATTTCACAATGCACAGATCATCCACGATTTTAGCCGTATACGGAAACAAATCGCTCACCCACGCCCGCGACTGCCCATACTGCTTGAAATTGACGAACGAACCCACCAGCGGAAACGACGCCTGGTTGGCCGTCATCCCGGTCAGCCGCTGCGTTCCCCGCACCGACGGCGGAATTTCCTGCCCCAGCATTTCCCGGAGCTTGGGTTTGTAATCAAACAATTCCTGCTGCGACGGTGCGCCATTCTGGAACAGGTAAATAACGCGTTTGGCTTTGGGTGCAAAATGCGGGATGCCGGGCGTAAGCCCTTCTTCATCCGTATTATTGCCGCCAAACAGATCGGGGATCATCAGCGATCCTAAAGCCGCACTGCCCAGTCCTAAACTCAATCGGGATAAGAAGCGACGCCGGTTGAAATTAAAGCCGTGTTCTAAGATTTCCTTTTCCATGATCACTACGTCTTTGTAATGGTTTCTTCCAGGTTATAAATTGTCGAAATCACCCGCATCATCGCGGCCAGTTTCGTCTTGTCCACTTTCTCCGGAATCGGATATTCGCCCACCGCAAGGGCCTTTTCCGCGACCGGTTTTTTAATTTCCTTCAGCCCTTTTTCGTAATAGGCCGTCAGCATGTCGATTTCCTTTTCTTTCGGTTTTCGACCCACAATCAGGCGGAAAGCCTTGCTGATTTTATCCTTTGACGCGCTGTTTTCCTGCAGCAGGTTGGCCGCCAGCACGCGGGAGGCTTCCAGCACCGTGGGGTCGTTCATCATCACCAAAGCCTGCAAAGGCGTGTTGGTTTTCAGCCGTTTCACCTCACACAAATCCCGGTTGCTGGCGTCGAAAATAGCCATCGATGGGGGCGGGACGGTTCGCTTGATGAGCGTGTACATGCCCCGGCGGTACAGACTCGGCCCGTGATCCTGGTTGTAGGTCGACAGCAGCCCGCGGCCCGAGGTCGCGCCTTCCCACAAGCCGGGTGGCTGATACGGTTTTACGCTGGGGCCACCAATTTTCTTGTTCAGCAAACCGCTGCTCGACAACACCAGGTCTTTGATAAATTCGGCGGGAATCCGGTAGCGGGGGCCACGCGCCAGCAAGACATTATCAGGGTCGTTTTTCAACTTTTCGGGCGTCACCACCGCCGACTGGCGGTAGGTAGCCGACGTCACCATCTGTTTCACCAGCCGTTTGATGTCCCAGTTGTGTTCCATAAAATCGACGGCCAGCCAGTCCAGCAATTCCGGATGCGACGGCAGATCGCCCTGCATCCCGAAATCGCTGGAGGTTTTCACGATGCCTTTCCCGAAGAATTCCTGCCACAGCAGGTTGACATACACGCGGGCCGTCAGCGGATTCTTTTTGTCGAACAGCCATTGCGAAAGGCCCAGGCGGTTTTTAGGATAGTTTTTGTTGAAAGGCAGAATGGACGACGGCGTTCCGGGTTCCACTTCATCGCCCGGCGCGTCGTAGACACCCCGTTTGAGGATGTACGTTTTGCGCATTGTATCGGGGTCCATATCGCCCATGACCGACACAATCAGGCGGTTGGTATCCGGTTTGTTGACAAACGTCAGGATGTTTTTGACTTCGTCATCACTGATTTCCATCAATGGTTTCTTGGCGTAGGTTTCGGGGCCACCAATCACCGACTCGATCCCCACTTCTTTCACGTTATTAAAGAACGCAAAAAGCTGGTAGTATTCTTTCTGGGAGAAGGGGTCATATTTATGGTCGTGGCAGTGCGCACATTCCATCGTCACGCCCATGAGTCCTTTTCCGAACAGATCGGTCCGGTCGGTGACGTACATGATCCGGTATTCTTCCGGAATAACCCCGCCTTCTTCGGTGATTTTATGATTCCGGTTAAAACCGGTCGCCAGCAGTTGCTCTTTCGAGGCATTGGGCAACAGATCCCCGGCCAATTGCCAGGTGACGAAATCGTTGTAATGCATGTTTTTGTTGAACGCGTGGATCACCCAATCGCGCCAGGGCCACTGCGTCCGGTAGCCATCATCCTGATAACCATGCGAATCGGCGTAGCGGGCCAGATCGAGCCAGTGCAGGGCCATTTTCTCGCCGTAGGCCGGATTTTTCAGCAACTGATCGACGGCTTTTTCGTAGGCATTCGGACTGTTGTCGGCCAGAAACTGATCCATCAGGGGCAGCGACGGCGGCAAACCGGTCAAATCCAGGCTCAACCGTTTCAGTAACCGTTCTTTATCAGCCTCTTCATTGGGCGCCAATCCCTTCTGTTCCTGCTTGTGGAGGATGAAATGATCGATCTCATTTTTGGGCCAGTCGGTCTGGTCAACTTCCGGAATGGCCGGTTTTTTAGGGGCTACAAACGCCCAGTGTTTTTCGTATTTCGCTCCCTGCTTGATCCACTTTTCGATCAGGTTGATTTCGCGGGTGGAGAGCTTCAGGTTCGACGACGGTGGCGGCATCAGCAGGGACGTGTCCTGCGTAGTGATGCGCAGAAAAGCCGCCGATAATTCGGGTTTCCCGGCTACCAGGGCGTGGGCCGACGGGTTTTCAGCCAGGGCCTTGAAGGCACTTTCGGCGACATCAAGCCGCAAGCCGGCTTCCCGTTTGTTGGCATCCGGGCCGTGGCAGGCCAGGCATTTGTCCGATAAAATGGGGCGAATATCGAAATTATAACTGACGACATCCGGCAATTTTTCGTCCTCAACGCCATGCGTTGAACCCGTATTGCAGGCCTGGATCACCCCGAGAACACTTGCCAAAACACCGATCAAATAAAAGGACTGCTTAAGCATAGGAAATAAATTAGTTCGGTAGTAGTTGAAGAATCCTACTGGTTTAGGAAGATGTAAAGCGTTGGTGTTACGCTAAAAACGCGTCCAATTTCGTGAAATAATGTAACAATAGATGATACAATTTGGTGCCATAGTGATATTATTTCATAAATTTAGCCAAGTTCTCTTTGGTTACCAACTGGAATGGAATCAACGTTTCCTTCTCATACGCTTCCCCTTTCGCAATTTTGATGGCGGTTTCGATGGCTTTGGCGCCCTGCTGTTCGGCATTCTGAAAAACCGTCGCATCCAGTGTTCCTTTCTTGACAGCCTGCAACGCATCGGGAATGGCATCGATACTGACCACGATCACTTTGTCTTTCAATCCGGCGTCGGTTAATGCCTTGACGGCGCCCATGCCCATTTCATCGTTCTGGGCAAAAACCGCGTTGATGGTCGTGCCGTACGATTGAATCCAGTTTTCCATCAGTGACATGGCTTTGGCGCGGTCCCATTCGCCGGTCTGGTGGGCAATCAGTTTCAGGTTTGGATACTGTTTCAGAATTTCCCGCGCGCCCTGTTCGCGTTTGATCTGAGCAGCCTGGCCCATGTAGCCGTGCATCATCACCACATTGCCTTTTCCACCCAGTTTTTCGGCGATAAATTTCATCGCAATCCGGGCCGATTCCACGTCGTCGGAACCGATGAATGCCGACGGTTTGGCGGTGGTTTCGGAGTTGACATTGATGATGGGAATGTTCGCGGCCAACGCCTTCGTCACGGCGGGCGAACTGGCTTCCACTTCGCAGGGATTCATGATGATCACATCGACTTTCTGCGCAATGAAGCTCTCCACCTGCTCGATCTGTTTCAAAGCCGAACGCTCGGCGTCGACGGTGATCAACTCCACATCCGATTCCTGCGCTTTCTTCTCAATCTCGTCGCTGACATTGACGATGAACTCGTTCTGCATGCTGAGCATCGTCACGCCCACGGTCAGTTTTTTAGCGCCGGTTTCGCCGGTTTTTTCGCCCGATGAAGATTGGTTGCAACCGGTTAGCAGGCTGGTAGTGAAGAAGATAACAAAAATAGAAAAGAAGGTAATTTGTTTCATCTTGTTTTATTGTTCCTATTCCCTGGAAGGTTTGTAAAGTTGATTTCTGTTAAACTGATTCAGTTTAGACCCCGGCGGGGTTCAATGTCAATAGAACGTTTTCCATAAATCTCACAGCCCCGGCGGGGGCGTCCTAAAAATGGACTTGCCTTCAGTACGTCCCTGCCGGGGTTTTGAACATGAACTTTTTCAATTGGTTATTAACATTGAACCCCTCCGGGATTTTAAACTATTAGCTTTTCGGTTGATTCAAACTGTCCAGAACCACGGCTCCGATGATGATAACGCCCATCACGACCTGCTGGTAATACGAGGTAACATTCATCAAATCCAGCCCGTTGCTGATGACGCCGATCAGCAACGCCCCGATCAGCGTTCCGGTCATGGTGCCGGTTCCACCCGAGGTACTGGTTCCGCCGATGATGGCGGCCGCAATCGCGTCCAGTTCGAAACCGACACCGGCGTTGGGCTGCCCCGTAGTAATGCGCGACGTCAGCAAGATACCGGCCAGAGCCGCGAGTCCTCCGCAGAGCGTGTATACCACCATTTTGACTTTATTCAGTTGAATGCCCGATGCCTGAGCGGCCTGTTCATTGCCACCAACTGCGTACATGTACCGGCCTAAAACGGTTTTTTTGAGCACCACCGAACAGAGGATAAAGAACACAATCAGGATGAGAATCGGGGTCGGAATGCCCAGCAGTTGCCCTCCGCCGATGAAATTAAAGGAATCGGAGAGGTTGGACACCGGGCGACCTTTGCTCAGAATCAGCGCCAGCCCACGGCCGATGGTCATCGTTCCCAGCGTGACGATAAACGGCGGAACCTTGCTTTTGGTAATGACCAAACCGTTGAAAGCACCGAGGATCAAACCAGCGGCTAAACCGGTCAGAATGGGTACGACAACGGGATACGTGTCCGGGTGGGCGAAGGACGCGGCTACCACACTCGTAACGGCCACGGTCGAACCGATGGACAAATCAATGCCGCCCGTAATGATCACAAACGTAACGCCAAAGGCCAGCAAGGCGTTGATCGACACCTGCGTGACGACGATCGTCAGGTTGGAAACCGTCAGAAACTTGGGCGTGACGACCGAAAGAACCAGGCAAATCAGGATAAAGGCAATGAAAATGCCGTATTGGCCGATGCCCCGGATGCGGTTTTTGGTCGATATCCCAACCGGTTTTCGGTCGGTTTGAACAGGGTTTTCCATTCGGGTTTAGGATGCGTAATGATTCAATGCACGGCGTACTGCATGATGGTCTCCTGCGTCGCTTCCGCCTTGGTTAATAAAGCGGTTTGTTTTCCTTTCGACAGCACCAGAATTCGGTCACTCAGGCCCAGAATTTCGGGTAATTCGGACGAAATCATGATCACGGCAATGCCGTCGGAAACCAGCCGATTAATGAGTTTATAAATTTCAAATTTGGCCCCCACGTCGATTCCGCGCGTCGGTTCATCCAGAATAACCAGGTCCGGTGACGCCAGTAATACCTTTCCGATCACAACTTTCTGCTGGTTTCCACCACTCAGAAACGTTACTTTTTGATCCGCCCCGGCGGTTTTGATCCGCAGGTCGGCGATCATTTGGGCCGTCGTTGCCGTCTCGCTTTTGTCCTGAATAAACAGGCCTTTGGCGTGGTTCGGCAGACTCGCCAGCGTCATGTTGTGCTTCACCGACATGCCGGGAATAAACCCCAGTTTTTTCCGATCTTCGCTAACATACCCAATACCGGATCGAATGGCATCCTGTGGAGTCTTGATAATAAGTTGTTTTCCTTTTAAATATACTTCACCACTGTCAACGGAGTCCAGGCCAAAAATGGCACGGGCAATTTCGGTGCGGCCCGCGCCCATCAAACCGGCGATACCCAGCACTTCCCCGGCGTGAACCGCAAACGTAATATCAGAAAACTTTCCAGCCCGGCTGAGGTTTTTAACTGACAGAATTTCAGCACCTTTCTGCACAACCGAAACCGGAAACAGGCTGTCAATTTCCCGGCCCACCATCAGTTTGATCAGCGTCGGCGTGTCCAGTTCGGCGGCCGGTTTGGTGTCGATGTATTTGCCATCCCGCAAAACCGTAATGGTGTCGGAGATTTCAAATATTTCGTCCATTTTGTGGGAGATGTAAATGATGGCGACGCCTTTTTTCTTCAGATCCCGGATGATGCCGAAGAGGGTAGCCACTTCTTTGTCGGACAGCGCGGAGGTCGGCTCGTCCATGATAATCACTTTGGCGTCGTTGGAAATGGCTTTGGCGATTTCCACCATTTGCATTTCGGCAACGCTCAGGTATTTCATGGGAGTTGTGGGCGAAATCGTGACGCCCATCTGCTCCAGCAGAATACCGGCTTTTTGATTCAGTTTTTTTTCGTCGATCCAGCTAAAGAAGCCCCGGTTCGACTCCCGGCCCAGAAAGATGTTCTGGGCAACGGTCAGTTCCGGAACGATCAGGATTTCCTGGTGAATCATGGAGATTCCTTTTTTCAGAATCTCGTTCACATCGCTGGCTTTCAGGACACTGCCTTCGAAGATGATTTCCCCGGAATCGGGTGTATGAAGCCCAATCAGAATCTTCATGAAGGTGGATTTCCCGGCTCCATTTTCGCCCATCAGCGCATGAACCTCGCCTTTGCGCAGGTCCAACTGCACCTGATCCAGCGCTTTGACACCCGAAAAGGTTTTGGTCAATCCGCGTACAGTGAGAATGTAATCGGGATTCATAACGAACAGCCCACGGTTTAAACCGTGGGAATGAGGGATAAACAATGGCTAAATCAAAACCGTTTTAACGGTTTTCCGGTATGATTCGGAAACCGTTAAAACGGTTTGGTTTGTACGGTATGATTCGGTGATTGGTCCCCCGGTTAAAACCGGGGGCTGTTATAAATACGTGTTATTTCTCCGTCCATTCAACGCCGGTATCCTGCCAGCTTCGCGATTTGGCGGAATTGATCACCGCTTCGCACACTTTCTGGGTTTCCAGCGCGTCTTTGAACGTAGGATTGCAGGGCTCACCGGTTTCCAGACTTTTCAGGAAATCGGCTACCTGGTGCACAAAACCGTGTTCGTAGCCAATGCCCAGACCCGGAACCCACCACTTGTCCATGTAGGGTTGGTCGCCGTCCGTGACGTGGATGGAACGCCAGCCGCGCACAATCGACTCGTCGGAGTGATCAAAGTATTCCAGGCGGTTCAGGTCGTGCAGATCCCAGCGGATCGACGCGTGCTCACCGTTGATTTCAAGCGTATACAACGCCTTATGGCCACGGGCATAGCGGGTCGATTCAAACAAACCCAGCGAACCGTTTTCGAAGTGGCAGTGAAAAATACAGGCGTCGTCGATGCCGACCGGTTGCACTTTCCCGGTCAGGGCGTGCATCCGCTCTTTCACAAACGTCTCGGTCACCGCCGACACATCCGTGATGCCGCCGTTGATCCACATGGCCGTGTCGATGCAGTGCGCCAGCAAATCACCCGTTACGCCCGAACCCGCGGCTTCCAGGTCCATGCGCCAGGTGCCGGTGCCGCCCTGCGGAACGTCGGCATTGATGGTCCAGTCCTGCAAAAAGTTGGCGCGGTAGTGGAAAATCCGGCCCAGTTTCCCGGAAGCCACAATCTGCTTCGCCAGTGAAACCGCCGGCAGACGGCGGTAATTGTACCAAACCGTGTTGGCAACGCCCGCTTTGTCAACGGCTTCCACCATTTTCTCGCCTTCAGCCAGGCTGCGGGCAAGCGGTTTTTCACACAGGATCATTTTCCCGGCAGCAGCCGCAGCAATGGCGATTTCGGCGTGCGTGTCGTTCGGGGTACAGATGTCCACGGCATCGATATCGTCCCGGGCAATCAGGGCTTTCCAGTCCGTTTCGATGGATTCGTAGCCCCACTGATCGGCAAAAGCCTGCACTTTTTCGGCGTTGCGCGAGCAAACCGCTTTCAAAACCGGCTTGTATTCCAGTTCAGGAAAAAAATTGGGTACGCGATTATAACCATTGGAGTGCGTCCGGCCCATGAAACCGGTCCCGATCAATCCAATTCTGAGTTCTTTTTTCGTTGCCATTTAAACGTTAATGATTTAAGGTGTAGCGTTTAAGGTTTAAAGCCTAGGTTTAAAGTCCGCTAAAACACAGGCATGAGCAAACTTTAAACCTCAAACTTTAAACCTTAAACTTTTTTATTCACTCCAGCCGTGCTGATTACGGACTTTGATCAAAGCCGCGAGGATGTCGTTCCAGGTCTGTTGTTTATACATAACCTCATTCGGGAACATACAACCGTCCCAGCAGATGTGTTTGAAGGCCTTGGTCAGTTGGCCGGTATCGTCGCGCAGCCAGTAGCCCGCGTCGTGGGCGATGTCGAGTTTGCCGTTGGGGTCGGTGGCCAGACAGTGACGACCGGTTTTGTCGTGCGAGCCGGTTCCGTGAACGGTTCCGTCGTTTTGCGCAACGTGGAAGTCGATGGTCCAGGGGCGCAGGGCGTTGGTCAGTTTTTTCAGACCTTCTTCCAGCGTGGCCCGGTCGCTCCACTCAAAATCGGCGGGCAAAATCCGGTCCTGCGGGCTGTTATAGCCTAACAGGTACAGGAAGGTGTGTGACATATCCGCCTGAAAGCCCATGTTTGGCCGGTCAACGGCTTCGAGCGTGTCGAGCATGGCCCGCCAGCTGTGCATACCACCCCAGCAAATTTCACCCTCGGCGGCCAGTTTTTCGCCGTATTCGGCCGCTACATCGCAGGCTTCGCGGAACGTTTCGGCAATGATTTTGGTGTTTCCAACCGGATCGGCCGCCCAGGCTTCGGGTGAGCTGGCGGAGTCGATGCGAATGACGCCGTAGGGCCGAATGCCGATTTCTTTCAGGTATTGACCGTATTGGCAGGCTTTGCGAACCATATCAACAAAAACGGCGCGGTCTTCTTTCGTACCCAAAACCGGGCCTCCCCAGATGGGAGCCACCAGCGAACCGATCACCAGACCGTGTGCGGCTACTTTATCAGCTAGTTTTTTGGCACCTTCTTTCGGGTCATTGATGTCGATGCTGGGATCGAAAAGACCGACATCGACGCCATCGAACTTTACCCCGTCTACTTCCGCAGCCGCTGTCAGTTCAAGCATCGTGTCGATTGGAATCAGTGGTTCAGAATCCGGTCCTTTTCCGACAACACCAGGCCAGGTGGCGTTGTGGAGTTTAGGATAATTATTCGTGCTCATGAATAAAGTTGGGTTTAGAAACTTATAAAACTAAATCAGGATTCGCCGGGCCGAAGTGTTTCAGCATGACGATGGGGTCGGTTGATGAGGGGTTAACAATCGTAACACCTTCTGTAGCCGCTTTTTCGCTGATAAAAAATTCGTCGTTGGTCAATTGGCCGTAGCGGATCAGGGCCGGGGTTTCGATGTCCCAAACGCCCATTTTACCGTGTCCCTGCATCACGATAATGCCATAAGCCGCGCTGTCTTTGATGGTCACGGTTTGGCCCGGAAACACCGTCAATTCCTTGGCACTGAATGCGTCCGATTTGTAGCAAACCCAGACTTCGCGGTAGCCTTCGGCTTCCATTTCGGCGGTATCTTTCACCGGTTTCGGAACCATATACCGGTTGGCCATCATCTGCGGATCGACGTTCAGGTCCCAGTCGATGGCTTCCATCAGTTGGTCGTAGTCGCCGATGCGGTCTTTCGGGGTGCCGTTCCAGAGCAGTTCTTCCGGAATGATGGCTTCGTTGACCAGCGACTGATACATCGCGAAAACGTCCGATGCTTTCTGCGGTTCGTAGGTACACAAACTGCCCGGTGCGTGGAGCAGTCCGGGCGGAACATCCCAGCCGGTTCCCGGTTCGAGCCGGTAGGCCATCGAATAATTCGTGATTTTATTATCGCCTTTGGTGAAGTTCTGGAGGCATTCCTTGATCTGCTCCTTGCTGGTGCCGGGGGCAATACCGATGAATGTATACGGAAAATCACCGCCGTGGTTGTTCAGTTGCGGGGGGAAATAATAGGCCTCCGGTTTGCCCAACTGACCGATCAGCGCAGCCTGCTCGTCGTTGTGGTGGAGGTGGTGGGGGAGTGGCCCCATGTTATCGAAAAACTTGGAATACATCGGCCACGCACCGTATTCGTCCCACAGCCGGTCGCCGATCAATTCGCCTTTCAGCTCGTCGATGGCGTCTTTCAGCAAGATTTTCTCTTCGGTGGTTCCATCCGAATACACCACCTGGCTCAAGCCTTCGTTTTCGCCGGTCAGCGGGCCATTTTTGGCGGGGGTTGTCGAAGACAGCCAGCGTTCGTCGATGCCACCACGTTCACCGCCCAGCACGTAATAATCATCGGGGTGCAACTTGATCCGGCGTCCGGGTACGCAGAAGGAGCGGGGCACCCAGGTCGGAGCCAGCCGCAGAATGCCTTGTCCCTGTTCTAATGCTTTTTGAGCTACACTCACTTTTTCGGTTGTTTCCATGAAAGGGTCACTTTTTAATCTACCTAAACTTATTTTCCTAAAAAACGCGTGATGGGGTCCGGTTCGGTCAAAATGGACAGTTCGACTTCATACTGGCGGCTTTCGCCCGGTGCCAGAAAGATCAGTTCGTTCAATTCCCGGGCTTTGGCCTGTCCCATGGGCGCGTGGGTTCCCGGTTCGATGCCCGTTACGTATTCGCCCGCACCCCAGTGTTGCCAGTTGGTCAGCCAGGGCAATTGCGCCTTCTGAAACCGCATCGACAGGGCAAAACCGAGTTGGGCGTTGTAGAGCCCGGCGGTACACCAGCCGTCGGCGTCCGGCATGGGGTCGATGATGGCGACTTCCTCACCAAAACCGCTGTGGTCGTCCAGCGGGGCCGGGCATTTTTTGAAGTCGTTTCCTGCTACGAAAATTTTGTATTCCTGATCCGGGTGGCGGGGTTGCCACGGCCCCTGCCACACCAGTTCCGTTCCTTCATCGACCAGCGGCCAGCCGAAGTTGAAATGGTACAGCAGCATGTGCGGGGCCGGGGTGTTGGCCCGGTTGATCACTTCGTCGTGAATCCGGATCGTCGGCTGGCCGAGCGTGCCCGAAATCGTGCGCCGGAGTTCGAGACTGGGGCCGAAAACCCGGGTCTGCCGGATGATGCCCGTTATGCTCATGTCCAGCTTCCCCAGGGCGGGGTCGGGCTGAATGATGGAGACAATTTCGGCGGGAATGTTGCTGATTTCACCGTGCAGGCCGCGTTCGCCGTAGGCATCCGATTCGGGACCGCCCACGTGCGTAAGGCCGCAGGTGGTGAGCAGTCCGCCGTTGAACGTGCGGAGCCAGTCGATGCCTTTGTCCGAAAACGGTTGCGGGGGGGTGATCCCGGAATGACTCAGCCAGGCCAGACCGTGCTGGTTGTAAAACGCGTCGGCGATGTCCATTGCCCGGTCGATCACCACTTTGTAACGGAGTCCCGTGCCGGTATTGATCCAGGCGATTCGGGTGCCTCGTCCGGCGCCGTTGTCGAGCACGGCGGTTTCGATGCCTCCCCATTGGGCCGGATGAGAAAGTTTTTTATGCCAGTTTGGTGATGTCAAAATTACAAATTGTTTACGGTTTACAGTTTACGGTTTACGGTGGCTGACGCGAGAGAAAAGCATGCGTTAGCCACCGTAAACCGTAAACCGTAAACCGAATACCATAAAATCTACAACTGCTTCAGCATCAGGTTGCGGTATTGCACCTTCATGGGCGGCCCGACGTGTACCTGGACACCCAGCAGACCTTTGGTGGCTCCGTTGACGGTATCTTCGTCCGTCACTTCGCTCATCAAAACCCCGTTGACGTAATGCTGCAGCTTATTTCCTTTCACAATCAGGTGAAACGTGTTCCAGTCTTCCTTCTTAATTAAAGTCTTCAAGGAGTCGGAACTACCCAGTGAACCGGTTACGGTCAGGCCATTCCAGGCATTTTTGCTGACGTTGGACCGAATTCCTTCCGGGGTTGCGGGACCGGTATACGGTTTGATGGTGGTTTTTTGACCGCGATACGCCAGCGTTGTCCGTTTGCGTTCTTCGTAATTCTGACCGGTGTAGCGGTTGGCACCGTCGATGTCGGCCTGATAGCCCCGGAGGGCAAACGGAATGTCGGTCAGTTGTTCACTGCGGTAATTGATGCCGGAGTTGCCACTTTCGGTGATGTTAAACTCGCCTTTCAGTTCAAAGTCTGCCGGTTGGCCACCTTTCCAGATGATGAAGGAGTTGGTTTTCAGAAGGGTGGTTGGCGTGATTTCACCCACCAGATTGCCGTTTTCAGCTTTCCAGTAAACCGGGTCGCCATCCCAGCCTTTCAGGGATTTTCCGTCGAATATTTTTACGAAACCCTCTTTCTTTTCTTTCTTCGTTTGCCCTACGCAGCCGGTGGTCAAACCGCCGGTTAGGACGGCCGCCAGGAGAAATCCAACTGGAAGGAATTTATACTTTGCTTTTTTCAACATCGCATTTTTAATTTTTACACTTGAAAGAATAATGCCCCTCGGTCCCGATGCATCAGGATCGAGGGGCGTTAAGCGGTTACTTATCTCCTTTTGCGGCTCCGGTTCCGCCCTTGTAGACGGGATTTTCGGGATTGCCACCGGCTTTCAGATACGCCATCAAGTCTTTCAGTTCCTCGGGGTTCAGGCTGTTGATCAGACCCGGTAACATGACCGATTCGGTGGAATACTTGGTGGAGGTTACGTCTTTCTTCAGAATTTTCCGGGTTTGATCCGGCGCAAACGGATTCTGCGAAATGGTGTAGCTTGTCTTGTCTTCCGAAAGCTGCCGACCCAGTACCGACTGTCCGTTTTTCAGGTAATAGATCGTGGACGCATACTGATCGGAAACCGCTTTATTTGGGTTGATGATCGCTTCCAGCATGTCCTTGTTCGAAAACCGGGTGCCGAGTTGCGTCAGATCCGGGCCGATGTCACCGCCCGAACCCTGAATCGAATGGCACCGGCTGCACAGAACGGCCCCGTAGATTTTTTTGCCTTCTTCGAAGTTACGTCCCGTCAATTCCGTTCCAACAGCCGCAACGGCGTCGTCGAGCTGCCAGCGCCGACCCGGTCCCTTGGGAGCGTAGCCCATTGCCAGATCATTTCCGTTCGTCGTTAGCAAATCCGCTCCCGACATTTTGTTGTATTTCTCAAACTGATCTTTGGGAACATGTGCCAGCGCCAGTTTCCGGGCCCGGTCGATAAAGCCTACATAGCTGCGACCGCCCTGGTATTTGAAGGCATTGCCAAACCACGTAAAGTATTTGTTCCGCAGTTCAGGTGTCCAGCCGGTTTCCTGGCGGCTCAACATGACGGCATAATAGGTCTGTTGCAGCGGTGGTACTTTTTCCAGCATTTTGGCAATATCCAGTCCGTACTGGGGGTTGCGCAGAATGAGGTCCGAAGAGGCCGTCGCAGGGGTCAGATTGAGGTCGGCCATACCGGGCTCGTCTTTTTTGTCCATCAACGCCAGGGTTTTGGCAACTACGCCCGGCGCTTCCAGGTAGATCAATACCTTACTCAAACCCCGGTTCATCAACGCGGTTTTGGCCGGATAATGAGGATTCAGATACGCAATGACTTTGGCTTTGTCGGCATCGGCCGGAGCACCCATCCGCAGGAAAATCAATTCAAAGGCCCGCAGAACATCAAATTGCTGCGACTCCGGAAGCTGAGCGAAGTTAATTTTCAGCAAGGTATTGATGGCTCCACTTTTGGCAGATTCACTGCCTTGCCGGGCCAGGGCAACAATGGCTTGTGTGGCCCGTTGCGGATTGGTTTCGCTCAGTGCCTTATCCTGCCATTGTGCAACGGGCTGGTGTTCGACCGCAATCCGGGCCGCATAGCGAACAAACCGGTCAGGGTGGCTCAGGTGGGGCCAGGCGGCTGCCAGTGCTGCCGGGTTGGGCTCCAGGTGGTATTGTTCCAGACTGGTCCGGAGTTTATGCTCAGCCGTAATGGTTGTTGTTAGCGGGGTGGTTGAAGTAGATTCAGAACCGTTGTAATAAACCCGGTACAGATCGGACTCCAGCCGGCGACCGCCCACCAAAAAATACATGGCACCGTCGGGGCCAATCGAGCCATCCGTGAGCGGGAGCGGTGAACCCGAGATAAATTCTTCCCGTTCGCCCTCGTAGGTTGCACCTTTCGGTTTCAGATGGATGGAATAGATGATTCCGAAACTCCAGTCGAACGCATACAGGGACTGGCGGTATTTTTGGGGAAACTTCGCATTCGCTCCGTAGAACACGTTGGTCGGCGAACCCTGCCCAATGTTCAGCAAGGGTGGTAAGTTGTCCGGATTGCCGGGTAACCATTTGCTGTTCCCGGTGCGCCAGCCAAATTCGGCCCCACTGGGAACGTGGCAGATCCGGGTCGGGCGGTACCAGGGCGTGCCAAAATCCCACTCCATGTCCGAATCATAGGTAAACATATCGCCTGCTTCGTTGAAGGCAACATCGAACTCGTTCCGGAAACCGGCTCCGAGCAGTTCCCAGCGCTTCCCTTCGGGGTCGGTTGTAGCGACCCAGCCGCCGGGGGCCATCCGGTCGTTTGCGTGGCCGCGTGGGTCTTTGATGAGCGGAAACAGATTGTCCTCTTTCCAGTTGGAAGGAAGCCGATACGCGTCCATCGGTGGTACGTCGGTGTGGTTACCCGCCACCACAATCAGCGATTTTTTATCGGGTGACAACACGATGCTGTGCGGACCGTGTTCGCCTTCCCCTTTCAATTCTCTCAGCAAGGTTACCTTGTCGAACTGATCGTCGTTGTCGGTATCCTGCAGGCGGTATAAACCGCTCGATTTGGGAAACCGGGGATTCGACCGGTTGTTCACCATGACATAGAGGCTATTGAACGCATACAGCAGCCCCTGCGCGTAACCCATTCCTAATGTATCCTTGCCAACGCTGAGTTTTTCGACAGTTGGTTTGGTCGAACCGGAACCGATTGCCGGAATTTTAAGCCGGAAAAGTCCACCATATTGATCGGAAGTGATCATACGACCTTTGTCGTCGAATGTCATCGAAACCCAGGAACCCTGGTTATTTTCGGAAGGGCTGTACAAATGTTCTGCCTTGAAACCGGGCAGTAGTTTTAGTTTGTCGACCTTCGGACTTTCGGCCCCCTGCCGGTTCGTTTCCGGGTAGTTTAAACCGACCCACGAAGCGCCTACTAAAGCAAG
Source organism: Larkinella sp. C7 (assembly GCF_006149005.1). Classification (GTDB taxonomy): domain Bacteria; phylum Bacteroidota; class Bacteroidia; order Cytophagales; family Spirosomataceae; genus Larkinella. The sequence continues at coordinate 368,758 of NZ_VBSL01000003.1, forward strand.
TGCCGAGACCGATAGCATTAACTTGACCGATCTGTACGTAGAAAACATAAGTAATTAGGGTTTATACAGTAAAAAAATGCTTGTCGACCCGGACGTCGGGCAAAGCCGTTGAGTAGGGTATCAGTTCTTCGAGATGGTTCAATTCTATACGGTACTGATGACTTGATAAAATGGGCCTCGCGGCTCCGAATTATTTCGGGTTTGGCGTTGAACGTATTCCCCGGTGGCTAAGCCGTGGTGTAATAAGGTAAAAGAAAAGCCTTCTTACTGATTGAATAAAAAAGAAAGCACCAACAACATTCAGGTCAAGCGTACGATGAACTATTCTGCCGGTTTCAGAAGCGAAACCGGCAGAATAACCAATCTTAAAAGTGCGGAGTCAAAGCCGCTTCAACGGCCGGAAGGGGATAGTAATCGTCCAAAACCGTGAAGGCATTTGGCGGAGGAACGGCCCCTTTCGGAAAATAATAATCCAGCGGATTGGCTTTCACCCGGGCGCCATACGCACCGATGATTTCTTTCACCCGGCCCGTCCGGACCAGATCGAACCAGCGTTTGTTTTCAAACGCCAGTTCGACCCGGCGTTCCTTGAAAATAGCTTCCCGCATGGCCGTCTGGTTAGCGGCTGTGGTTGCGGGGAGCCCCGCCCGCGTCCGGATCTGGTTCAGGAAGGGAGCCGCTTCGGCGGTTTTCCCCTGTTCGTTCAATACTTCTGCCATAAACAGGATCACTTCAGCGTACCGGTAAACGGGCCAGTTCTGGCCGGTGTTGTTGTGAACCGAATGCGTTTTTGCGTACTTTTTGATGTACGGATACACCTTGTTTTCGCGGGCACTCTGGCTCAGGGTAACATAACCGATGGAAAGATCCTTCCGTTTGTCGCCGGTTTCGTAAGCCGCAATGAGGTCGGGGGTCGGAATGTTGTTGTTTTCGCCCGAAATCGCCTGTGGATTCGAGGTGCCGGTTATCGGAGCCAACTCGGCGATCGTAATGGGCGCAGGAATAAAGCGGTAAATTTGGTTGCCATTGAAACCCGAAGCTCCTTCCATATACTGCACTTCAAAGATCGACTCCGAGTTATTCTTGTTGGCCGTGGTCGTAGAAACGGTGTTGGCATAATCCGGAACGAGGGCGTAACCACCGTTGGTGACAACATCCCGCAGCACGGTTTCGGCTTGTGCCCATTTCTTCTGAACGATGTAGAGGTTGGCCAGAACCGTTTTGGCCGCTCCGGAAGTGGCCCGGCCGGCTTCCTGAGTGGCTTTGTTCGGCAGCAGGCTCCCGGCTTCCGTCGCATCTTTTTCCACCTGGGCGTAGAGCTGGTCGGTCGTAGCCAGGGGCAGGGCGGCTTCTTCGCGGTTCGTAACCGGCGTTAAATGCAGCGGCACTTTCCCAAACAGGCGGGCCAGTTCAAAATACGCGTACGATCTCAGAAACAGCGCCTGTCCTTTCAGATTCTTTTTAACGGCCGCATCGAATTCCACACCATCGATCAGGGTCAGAATCTGGTTGGCGCGGGCAACGATCTGAAAATAAAGCCGGTAAATCTGGAGTACGTTGTCATTGGCAGTCACGCCATTGGCCGTTGGGATCGCGAAGTCGGCCACGTTTTCGGTATTGTCCACCGCGCCAAACAGGATATTCCGGGCGTAATACGTGTTGTCGGAGTGCATTTCTTCCAACACCCAGGCCCGTTCGTTGTTGATTTGCCGCAGCGGCACGTAGGCCGCATTAACAGCCTGCTGAAAATCGGCCTGTGATTTGAAGAAGGTGGCCGAACTCAGACTTGTTTCGGGAACGACCGATAGAAAATCGTCCTGGCAGCCCGTCGATAGAAGCCCCAGAAGACCAAAGAGTATGATTGTTTTTTTCATTCCGGTAAAGGCGATAAAGATGGTCGAAAGTTGATCTGAATTTTGTCTTTTAAAAATTCAGGTTAACACCCAGTGTATAGGTACGCGGAACCGGGTAGTTCGAAAGATCGACACCCTGGCTGAGGTTTCCGCCATCGCCGTTGCCATCCCCCTGCGCACTGGTTTCCGGGTTTGGGCCACCCCAGTATTTCGTGAAGACATACACCTGCTGAACGGAGGCATAGATCCGGGCGGATTTGAAAAATTTATTGACCGCGCCCATGTTGTAGCCCAGCGTGATGTTCTTGATCGTGAAGAACGAGGCATCGGCCAGGAAGTGCGAACTGTTCCAGTCGCGTTCAACTCCGGTGAAGTTCCCGCCATTGTTCGTCGCGCCAAACATGCCGTTTCCTTCCGTGATCACGGTTGTAGCCACGCCCTGACCAGCGGCATTCGTCACATTTTTAACCCGGAAACGGTCTTTCACACCCGCTACCATGTTGAAAACACCGTCCAGGTTGGCCGTGCTGTAGAGGTGACGAATCCAAAGCTGATTGCCATACGAGCCGGAACCAACGACCGCCAGATCCCAGTTGCCATAGGTCAGGTTGTTGACAATACCGTAGGTGAATTTCGGGAACGGCGTACCGATGATGGTCCGGTCGTCGGCATCACCACCGTAGGTAATAACCCCATCGCCATTGACGTCTTTCATTTTGATGGTTCCGATGGCCGAGCGGCCCGGAATGATCGGCGAATTGGCGAGTTCTTCGGCACTCCGGTAAAATCCTTCTTTTTGCAGTCCATAGAACTGACCGAAGGGTTGCCCCACCTGCGTAATGTGGAAGGTTCCATAGACCCGGTCGATGCCCGGAGCCAGGGCGACAACCTCATTGCGGTTGAAGGAGATGTTGGCGTTGGTCGTCCATTTCAGTTTGCCCTCGGTGTTGCGGGTGTTCAGCGCAAATTCGTGACCCCAGAATTTAATTTCACCAATGTTGTCAAAGAAGTTCCCGAAGCCGGCTTCCTGCGGAATCTGAACGCTGTACAGCAGGTTGGTGGTGTTCTTCTGATAGTAGTCATACGTAAACTGAATCCGGTCGTTGAACAGGCCCAGGTCCAGCCCTAAATCCAACTGCTTGGTGGTTTCCCAGCCCAGATTTGCGTTTGCCAGTGAGGTAACGACGGCACCGGTAGCAACGGTATTGCCAAATACGGCGTTGACGGTGTTGTTGACCAGGGCATACTGGGTGTAGTTACCGATGTTGTTGTTCCCGATTACCCCGTAGCTGGCCCGCAGTTTGGCAAACGAAATTTGTGGGGTGCTTTTCAGGAAGTCTTCATCCGAAATGACCCATCCCGCCGAAACGGATGGGAACGTACCCCAGCGGTTGTTTGCACCGAATCGCGACGAACCATCCCGACGGATCGCGGCTGTAAACAGGTATTTGCCTTTGTAGTTGTAGTTCAACCGCGACAGCAGCGAGGTCAGCGTCCATTCGTTGATCCCGTTTTGGGTGCCGCCCCGGTTGATGTTGAGCGCGCCCTGGATCGTTGGCAGCCGGTCATCCGCGTAGGTGTCGGCCTGGATCCGGGAGAATTCCTGACGGTAGCGCTGATTGGTAAAACCACCCAGCACCTCGAAGTTATGATCGCCGAACGCCCGCGAATACGTCGCCGTGTTTTCGTTCAGCCAGCCGATGTTTTCCAGGCTTTGCCGGATCGAAACCGCCGTGGTCGGAATCGGTACGTTGATGGCGCTGGTGGCCGTCGACGGGTTGAAGAAGAAGAACTTGTTGTTTTCATATTCGATGTTGATGGTCGATTTCAGGTTCAACCCTTTGATCGGGCTGTACTGAACATACGCATTGCTCAGCAACTTGGTCTGTTTGGTTTCGTTGACCAGCTCTTCCGCAGCGCGTACCCAGTTCGGATAGGCAAAGATGTTCCCCGTGCTGCCCGGAAACTGGTTGAACTTGGTCAGTTCGCCGTTGGCATCCCGAATGGGCATCACCGGCCAGGTGTGCAGGGCGTTGAACAGAATCCCGGTTCCGCGGTCACCATCGGTGCGGGGCGTGTTGTCAAAAACGTACTGCGGAGCGATGTTGAACCCGACGCGTACTTTCTGGGAGATGTCGTAATCCGTATTCATCCGCAGCGAATACCGCAGGTACTTGTTATTCAGAACGACCCCTTCCTGGTTGAAAATCCCACCCACAATGGCGGTTCTGGATTTTTCCGTATTGGACGTAATGGTAAGGTTGTAGCTCTGAACGGGTGCGGTCCGCAGCAAGGCACCGTACCAGTCGTTGTCTTTGCCTTCATATTGCGAAGGGTTCTGGAATTCAACCGGAACCGCTTGGTTCATGTCTTCGTAGAATTCCTTTTTGAACTGCGCAAATTCAACGGCATTCAGCATTTTGATCCGACCCCGTTCCGGCACCTGCTGCACGCCGGCAAAAGCGTTGAAGCTGATGTTGGTCTGGCCGACTTTTCCGCGTTTGGTTGTGATCAGCACCACGCCGTTGGCCGCCCGCGAACCGTATAGCGAAGTCGATGACGCGTCTTTCAGAACGGAAATATCTTCAATTTCATCCGGGTTGATGGCACCAATACTCCCGGTAATGGGGAAGCCGTCGACCACATACAGGGGTTCGCTACCGGCCGAAACCGACAATTGGCCCCGAATCCGAACCGACATTCCCTGCCCCGGTTTACCGGTGGCCTGGTTGATCTGAACCCCCGCCAGACGACCCTGCAATTTTTGGGTCACCTGCGAAACCGGAATGTCCTTCAATTCTTTGGCCGTAACGGTCTGAACGGCACCGGTTACTTCTTTTTTCAACTGGCTACCGTAGCCCACGACAACGACTTCCGACAGTGTCTGATCATCCGGAACCAGTTTAATGGTCAGGCTGGTCTGGCTTCCAACGGTGATTTCCTGTTTCAGATACCCCACCGAACTGAACACCAGAACGGCTCTTTCGTTGGGTACGGAGATTTTAAACCGGCCTTCGGCATCGGTGGTCGTTCCGGAGCTGGAACCTTTTACCACGACGTTGACACCCGGTAAACCGGTGCCGGCTTCATCGGTTACCGTACCGGTAACATCGGCCAGAAGAACGTCCCGGTTTATCGTCGACCGGCTTTCCGGGCCATGCTTGTTGCCGTCGGGATTAGCCCAGGCGGGCGTGGTGAATAAGCTGGCAAACAGGCACGGTACCAGGAGCTGTTTTGCATAGCGTTGGGAATTGCCCAATGAGGTAATGCATTTTTTCATAATAGAGATGTTGGAAGGTTTAGGGGTCTCAAAGTCCCAGGGTTCAAAAAATTACGTTTGTCTGGCATCGGTCCGGTCGCTGAAACCACTGCGATTCCGGATCATGGGTTTTTCTAACGGGTTTTGATTAGGACATGGTAGTAAGTGGTTGAATGTACATTTCAGGTTATAAGGATGGTCTTGACATAGCGTGATTAAATGACGCGGAAAAATCACTATCATCCAATAAATTGAATGAGCAAATTGCAAGTATTTATAAAATTAGTTCAATTAACAAAAAGACAGGCCAATGACTATCCTTTACTCTACTGTTTTGAGTAAAAAAGCCTGTTTTTTTAGCTGAAGGGATTTTTTACGCGAATCCCGAAGCCTCAGGATTCGCGTAAAAGAACGCCGGGTATCAGGCGAGTAACTCCATGACGGCTTTCCCTTTTCCGTCGGGGGTCGTGTAGAACGGTCGTTTTTCGATTTCGTACTGGGTATCCGGTGCAATGCCCAGGGCGTGGTAGATGGTCTGGTGAATGCCATCGATTTTGACCGGATTCTCGATGCTTTTGCAGGGCCGTTCGTCGGCGGTTTTTCCGTATACAAACCCTTTTTTGATGCCGCCACCAAACATGAGCACGGAGGCCCCGTCGGTAAAATGGCGGTGCATCCCGTAAAATTTCATGTCGGAGAGAATATCCGGCTGGTTGACCTGCTCCTTCACTTTTTCGCCGGGGCGGCCTTCCACCATCATATCACGGCTGAACTCGCTGGCCAGAATTACCATCGTCCGGTCCAGATGCCCGGTTTTGTCCAGATCCTTGATAAGTTGAGCAATGGGACCATCGATCAACTTTTTCATATCGACCATCCGGGTGTGGCCGTTTTCGTGCGTATCGAATCCTTTAAACGGTTCGTATTCAGTGGTTACACTGATAAACCGGGCTCCTTGTTCCGTCAGCCGACGCGCCAGCAGACACCCCAGCCCAAACTTGCCCGTGTTGTAAATGTCATAACTTTCCTTCGGCTCGGTGCTGAGGTCGAACGCCTTGGCTTCCGGCGAATTCAGCAACATATACGCCTGTTCCATCGACCGTTTGAGCGATTCTTTCTGGTAATCACTGCCAAACTCCCCAATCGGGCTGTTGCTCACCAGGTCGTTGTAGAGCTGGTTGCGACGCTCGAACCGGCTGGCGTTCATCCCCACCGGTGGTCGAACGCTTTCCAGTCCCTGGCTGGGGTCGGGAATGAAGAACGGACCGAACTCATTTCCCAGAAAACCGGCGGTATGAAACGCCTTCAGTTCTTCCGCTTCACCCACCGTAAACCGCTGGCCGATGTCGATAAAGGCCGGAATCACCGGGTTTTTAGGCCCCAGTTCCTTGGCAATCCAGGAGCCAATGTGCGGAGCCGCCACGGTTTGGGGCGGTTCGTAGCAGGTATGCCAGTGGTACTGGTGACGCGAGTGCAGAATGTGTCCCAGGTCGGCCGAAACATACGAGCGAATCAGCGTCCCTTTGTCCATCACCTTGCCAATGGATTGAAGTCCTTCCGAAAAATGAATACCGTCCAAAACCGTAGGAACCGATTTGAACGTGCTTAGCACCCGGTTGCCTTCCATGTCTTTTTCGTAAGGCGTATACCGCTTCGGGTCGAATGTTTCGGTGTGGGCCATGCCACCAGCCATCCAAAGCAGGATAACCGTGTCGGCGGTTCCGTCGGTCTGGCCGATTTTCTTGGTTTTACAGCCTGACAGGAGGCTTGCCATGGGAGCGCCTGCCGCCAGAGCTGCCATGGTTGCCGCACTGGCGCGTTGCAGAAATTCCCGTCTGTTCCAACTATTCTTCATGGTCGTATTGATCAATTAATTAACTGAAATTCAGGGTGTAAGCTAATGGCCCAGACCAGATCCTGGATGCCTTCGATGCTCGGGGTTTTACCCACAATTTTTTCGGCAACCGCCAGTTCTTTCGGTTGTGGTTCGCGCCCCAGGGCGTTTCGGTATAGTTCTTTAACGATCTGGTCCGACGACGGATATTTGGCTTTCCAGATCTGCGCGCCTTTTTTCAGGGCGTCGTTGAACTTGGCCCCGTTGGTCAACTCCAGGGCCTGCAGCAGGTTGGCCTGCGAGGTTCGGCTGGTGCTGACGGTTTCGCGGTTGGGTCGTCCCAAAGCGGTCAGGAAGGGGTCGTTCTTCACCAGCGACGCCCGCGGGAAGGGAATTTCCTGCTTGATGGTTTCCGGTAAAAGCTTGGTAGCCAGGGAAGAATCCCCGTAAACCGGGTTGAAGGCAATGCTGACGGCGTCGGCAAACTGCTCGGCCGACAGCCGACGGCGCACCATGCCTTCGAACACGAAGGTCGGAGCGGTGAGCAGGGCCGGATCTTTCACGCTGATGGATGGCAACTGGTAGGTTTTCGAGGTCAGTATGGTGGTCATCAACCGCTTGATGTCGTAGCCATTGGCCGCAAAATCAGACGCCAGCCAGTCCAGCAAATCCTGACTCCAGGGTTCGTTGTCCATCATATCGACCGGTTCGACCAGACCGCGGCCCATCAACTGCGCCCAAATCCGGTTCACGAGCGTCCGGTAGAGCCGACCATCTTTCGGTTGCACCATAAACTCGGCCAGTTCGCGGAGCCGTTGTTCGGTGGGGGCTTTTCCGTTGATGGTTCCCAGTTCTTTGAACAGAATGCCCGTGCCGGCCATTTTGCCCGTCGGTTTGTCGCAGCGGTGAATTTCCAGTGTCGTATCGGAGAACACGTTGGCGAAGGCATAGGCGTCGGCCAATTTCCAGTCGCTGATGAAACTGTCGTGGCACGAAGCGCACTTCAGGTTCAGGCCCAGCAACACCTGCGACACGTTCTGGGCGGCCTGCATTTCAGTGCTCTGGCTCGAGTTGATCGTTCCGCGCCATTTGATGCCTTTGATAAAGCCGGCCGATTCTTCGGTCGGGCTGATCAGCTCGCGTACAAACTGGTTGTACGGTTTATTCGTTTTGAGGGAATTGTAGAGCCACTTCGTAATGTCGAAGCGTCCTTTGGTGATGTAACCGGTTCCGGAGTAGTCATTGCGCAGCGCATCATTCCAGAACGTGAGCCAGTGCTGGGCGTAGTCTTCGTTGCGGTTCAGCAGTTCGGTCACCAGAATTTCCCGCTTGTTCGGGCGGGTATCCGCCGTGAAGGAGGCAATTTTGTCGGGTGTTGGCAGTAATCCCACTACGTCCAGATATACCCGGCGCAGGTAGGTGCGGTCGTCGACGACGGTTTTCCAGGCCACTTTATTCTTCTGGAAATAGACGTTGACAAACCGGTCGACCGGGTTGGTCAGATCGCCGGTAGCGGCCGGAATCGCGGGCATGCGGGGTTCCAGAGCGGCCACGCGGTAAATGCTTTTTTCGGCACCGCTGGGCCAGGGTGCGCCTTGTTTGATCCAGAATTCAAGAATCGCTATTTCTTTGTCCGTCAGTCGCTTGCCTTTGGTGGGCATGGCGTCGTCGTGACCCGCCGGGAGCTTGACCCGCCGGATCATGTCGCTGTCTTCGGGGTGACCGGCTTTCAGAATAACGCCGTTTTCGCCCCCTTTGAAGAGCAATTCTTTCTTATCCAGCCGCAGTTCTCCTTTGGTTTTGGTCGCACTGTGGCAACTGTAGCAATTGTGGGCGAGAATCGACCGGACTTCCAGGTTCAGGTCCTCGATCTGCTTGTCGGTGAGCGGTTGATTGGTGTTGCTGATGAAGGCCAGATTCGGATCCGTCGTCGAGGGCGCTTTCGCGTCCTTGCCGAAGGGCAAAACGCTGGTCAAATAGTCTTCGCCGTGGGTCAGCAAGGCGCCGTAATGGCCGGCAATGCTAACGCCGAAAACCGTCAGAAACAGCAGGCTCCGGTACAACGCCAGCCGACCCGAACGGAGCGCAAACCCGGTGACAAGGGCCAGGGCCATGGTCGTGAGGCCCGACCACTGGTGGATGGTGACGGTGTCTCCGCCGTATTCTTCCTGGTTAATCAAAATGAGCCCAAAGACCGCGGCCACTACCGAACTGATGGCACCGATCCAGACCAGGGCCGTAATACCGGACCGCAGGTCGTTGGACTTGCGGGACCAGCCAATGATTTCCAGCAACAGGGCCACGCAGAGCAAACCAACCGGAAAGTGGACGATCAGCGGATGCAGACGACCCAGAAATTGCCAAAGCCAAAAGGATTCTGTCAAAATGGTCACTTTGTAATAGGGATTAGTTGAGGGTTTTATAGGAAATGCACCTTACTGCACGGATCAATCCTACTTTAACAGTATTCCGTCCAATAAGGTGCATTTTTTACGATTAACTATCCTGCACTTTCCTTTAGTACCCCGGATTTTGAGTCAGTTTGCTGCTGATCAGAATTTGTGGGGCCGGAATCGGGAGGTAATACTCGTTGTCGGCAAACACATAATCCAGCGCGTTGAACGCAATACCGCCCCGGTCGACCGTCGGTTTTGCTTTTTCTTTCGCACCATAAGCGTTCATGAAGGCGGTCAGTTCGGCGGGCGTTTTCGTTCTCCGCAAATCGAACCAGCGGTGGTTTTCAAACGCCAGTTCCACCCGGCGCTCTTTCATGATCGCATCGCGGAGGGCTACTTTGTCCAGACCGGTTTTGGCCGCCAGACCCGCCCGTTTGCGCACCTGGTTCAGGTAATCGAACGCTTCCGCCGAAGGTCCGGTGGCTTCGTTGATCGACTCGGCCAGCATCAGCAGCACGTCGGCATACCGCAACACCGGCCAGTTGTTGTCTGTCCGGCCCGTAATCGTGTGGGGATGCGTAAACTTGATGACGTACGGGATTGGAACCACGGTGCCATTCAAGGTGTAGCTGGTTTTCAGCGAAACATCTTTGCGCAAGTCGCCGGTTTCGTAGGCTGCAATCATGTCGTTGGTCGGAATGTTCCGACCTGAGGGGGGCGTATTGGCAAAACCGGTCACAGCACCAGCCGACAGCCGGGGGGCAAAGACATAGGCAAAGTTGCTCCACTCGCCGAGGTCATTTCCGCCCTGGTACTGAATCTCGAAAATGGATTCAGGACCGTTTTTTCGGGCCGGATTGAAATTGTCGGCATACAGCGGGTTTAACGTGTAACCGGTCACCTGTTTCAGTGTCGTGACGGCATCGGCGTATTTCTTTTGGGTCAGATACGATTTGCCCAACAGACTCAGGGCAGCCCCTTTTGTCACCCGCCCCAGTTGAGCCGCCGGGTAGGTCGCCGGTAGAACCGCAACGGCTTCTTTCAGGTCTTTTTCAATCTGCGCCCAGACTTCGGCCTGCGGAGAACGCGTCAGATCAAAGGCTGCATCCGGGTTGGCCAGTGTCTGGGTAACCAGCACGACATCGCCAAAATACTGCACCAGATTGAAGTAGCCGTAGGCTCTGATAAACTTCAACTGGCCTTCGATGGGGGCTTTGATGGCGGCATCGACTGTACTTCCCGCGATTTTCTCCAGCGCATAGTTGATGTTGTACATCATGGAATAGTACTGGTTCCAGACGTTGGAAATTTCACCATTTCCCTGGTTGACGGTCGAAAACTCGAAGGCTTCCCAGCCAGCCGCGCCCCCGCGATCGAGCGGGTTGAAGTCGAGGGTGGTGTTGTCGGACGGAAATTCCTGAAAGATGTAGGCCGTACTGGTAATGGTCTGTAATTGACCGTATACGCCATTCAGGGCCTGTTGCAACTGTGTTTCGTCTTTGTAAAAAAGGTCGGCACCAATCCGGGTGGGATCGGTCGTTACCAGCATATCATCCGAGCACGAAAACTGGGCTATGCTAAGCAGAATTGTACCTATAACCGTTATTTTTTTCATGTCTGTGTCAATTAAAAGTTCAGTTTGAGACCAGCGGCAAACGTTCTCGGAATCGGATACGACTCATCGTCGTTGTTGAGTTCGGTTCCGCCCCGAACCCCGGCATCCGGGTTGTTACCAGGGTATTTGGTAAACAGGAACAGGTTGTTCGCCGTCACGAAAATCCGGGCGTCGCTCAGCACCGATTTGACTTTGGGCAGGGTGTAACCCAGCGTGACGGTTTTCAGCCAGACATAGCTGCCGTCGTAAACATACCGTTCGCTGCTCTCCCGCGACCATTTGAAGTAACTGGTACCACCCTGCGAGTTTTTCGCGTTCGGGTTAGAACCCGGATTTTCGGGTGACCGCCAGCGATCTTTCGCTTTGTCGAGCACGTTGAAAACGCCGTCCATGTTCATGGTCGAAGCCTCGATATTCCGATACACATCGAAGTCGTGGGCACCGACAAAGAGAACGTTCACGTCAAACCGTTTGTAGTCTGCTGCCACGGTCCAGGCCCAGTTGAAGGCCGGATTCGGGTTGCCGATTTCCACCATGTCCTGGGTGTCGTAAGAAATCACGCCATCGCCGGTGGCATCGAAGAACTTCATGGCGCCCGGAATGGCCCCATCCTGTTTCGGTGCTGCGTCGATTTCGGCCTGCGTGTTGAAGATGCCCAACTTCCGGTAGCCATAAATCATCCCGATGGGGCGGCCCACTTTCTGAACGTTGTAGCCACCGTAGAAACCACCATACCAGAGCATGTCGTTCGCGCCTTTGATCTCCAGGATTTTACTGCGGTTGAACGTAATGTTGGCATTGGTGCGGAAATTAACCGCCCCGATGTTGGTCCGGAAATCAGCCCCGATTTCAACCCCTTTGTTCTGTACTTTCCCGATGTTGGCCAAACTGGTGGTAAAACCGGATACGGCCGGAATCGAGATCGGCAGCAGCATGTCGTTGGTAATCTTCTTGTAGTATTCGAGATTCAACGTCAGCTTGTTGTTAAACAGGGCCAGGTCCATCCCGATGTCCAACTGGTTCGATTTTTCCCACTTCAGTTCGGAGTTGGCAAACGAACTTACCACTTTACCGGCTGCGAAGGAGTTGCCCAAAATGTAGTTATTGGCTCCTACGAACGCCAGGCTCGGGTAGTTACCGATGTCGTTGTTTCCCGTCACCCCAAAGCTGGCGCGCAGTTTCAGGTCGGTTAACCAGTCGGTTTTCGGCATGAACGATTCCTCCGTTACCCGCCAGCCGATCGAAGCGGCCGGGAAGGTTCCGTACTTGTTTTTCGCCCCAAACCGTGAGCTACCTTCCCGGCGAAACGAAGCCGAGAACAGGTATTTGTCTTTGAACGAGTAGTTGGCCCGGGCCAGTGCGGCCAGGTTGACCCAGCCGAATTCGTACGAATTGGAAGACCGGATGGAGGCCGCGCCCAGGTAGGGAACCAGGTCATCGGGGAACGTATTTCCGGTGCCGGAAAACCCGCGCACCCGCTCCTGCTGAGCCGTATAGCCGACCAGAAAGTCAAGGGAATGCTGATCGCCAATTTGGGGGTTATACGTAAGCAACTGATCCAGCGAGTAGTTGACCAGTTCTTCGGTCGTATTGGTTGAGGTGGCAATCCGCGGAGGGGCGCCAGCCGTACCGGATGCTACGGAAAGGCCAATGGTGGACGGAATATATTCCTTGTACGTGTTGTTATTCAGTTTGACGTTGGCCGAGGTTCTGAACTTGAAATTTTTCAGAAACGATACCTCGACAAACGCGTTGGTCAGCAGGTCGGCAATGCTTCTTCTGCGAAGTACGTTTTCCAGCACATACAGCGGGTTCGGAAAGCCAAAAACACCATCGACGCCGTTGCTATACGGTTTTAGACTCCCGTCGGCATTGTAGGGTGTATCCCGCGGGTCCATCAGCAGCGCACCGCCCAGCAAGGCACTCCGGCCATTCGTGTTCGCCTGGTTTTGCCGGGTATAGGTTCCGTTGATGTTCAAACCTACATTGATGAACTTGTTGACCTGTCCGCCCAGGTTGGAGCGCACCGAGATCCGGTCGTAATCCGTTTTCTTCACGACGCCATCTTCCTTGTAATAGCCGACCGACAACAGTGCCTTGAGGGGACCCTGACCGGAGGAAATCGTCAGGTTGGCATCGGTGTAGGGCGCGTTGTTGTTCAGGATCAGGCCATACCAGTCGGTTGAGTATTTCGTCTGTTCCGGATAGCGGAAACCGATCGGCACTTCTTCCAGTGTTGGCTCCCGTTTCTGCAGGATACGAATCTGATCTTCAAAGATTTCCTTTTTAAACTGGGCAAATTCTACGCCATTCAGCATTTTCACCCGCCGGGAGTCGGGCAGGGTCTGAATCCCGTAATCCAGTGAAAAATTGATATTGGTTTTTCCCTCTTTGGCATTTTTGGTCGTAATCAAAACCACCCCATTCGATCCCCGGGCTCCGTAAATGGCCGTCGATGCGGCATCTTTCAACACCGATATGCTTTCAATATCGTTGGGGTTCAGGTTCGGTCCAATGTCCGTTCCAACGGCAAATCCGTCGACAACATACAGGGGATTACTGCCCGCACCCAGCGAACCCACCCCCCGTACGCGCACCTCGAAGGTGCCGCCGGGTGTTCCGCTTTTCTGCTTCACAACGACCCCGGCGGCCCGGCCCTGCAACATCTGGTTCATGTTGTTAGCAGGCTGTTCGCCGATGTCTTTCATGTTGATGACCGATACGGCGGAGGTAATATCCTGTTTCCGCTGCGAACCGTACCCCACCACGACCACTTCATCGAGGGAGCGGTCGCCTACGGAAAGTTGCACATCGACCCGGGTCCGGTTGCCGACGGCCACTTCCTGCGACAGATACCCCACAAAGGAGAAAATCAGGGTCGCGTTGTTTTCCGGAACATCCAGACGGTAGCTGCCATCGGCGTTGGTAGAGGTTCCTTTGGTGGAGCCTTTCAGCACGACGCTGACACCCGGCAGACCTTCACCTTTTTCATCTTTAACGGTGCCGGTAACGGTCCGGTCGAGCGGGACATTTTCATTCGCATACAGACTCGTTACGGCCAGCATCAGCAGGCACAGCAGGAACGAAGCCCGAATGAAAGTACCCGGTATGGGTATGAATTGTAAGCGTTTTTTCATTGCTTTTTTGTTAAGGAAGTAGAACAATGGATACTTTTTTTGCGGTTTACACGCTGCCTGATTGTGTGGCAGCGGGGTGGTTGCCCAGACGGGCTAACCTCAAATCATGGCAGTGCCGATCAGGATCGGTTCGGCCACTTTCGGGAGCATCGGTAGAGAATTTTACGCATCAGTCTTGGGTTTAGTGAAAAAAGATAGGTCCTGGGCCATGGCACATTATCCATCGTGCTGCCACCATTTGAAATGGATTGTGTGATTTTCGGATTCATTTTCCCGCTGAACTCGGTGCTGAATTTTTGTCCATAACCGTTCTTCCAGTTGTTGTCTGGAGAGCTTACCGGTTTTTTCTTCCTGATCCTGATCCAGCAAGCTATACCAGTAGTCCATCATCTGTTTTTCCTCAGATGAGCAGACGCCATCCATGTAGCGCTGGAGCAGTTCCAAAAAGTTTTTGTGATTCGTTTGCATTCTCAGTCACAAATCCGGAATCGTCAGTATAGGGAAAGGAATTGACTATACCGGTACGTCAATCCTGAGAAGATAAACCGCAAATCGTACTGTTAAATAATTAAATATTTATATTATTGTGTGGATAATTTCTAAAAATTCTTTGTTTTGTTATAGGTAAACGTAAGCCACGGACAGCCCTTCAAGGCGTGCGGGGTTAAAATAGGACTAATCTAAGAGTTGACTTATTGTGGCCTACTTTACGGGTACGTAAACACAGGTAAGTACAGGATAGCGTGTAGGCATAAAATGGGAATCTTAGAATAATAATTTATTCTTTTCGGGGAGTGTTCTCCACAAAAACGTCAAGGCAGACCCACTATCGCTATCTTCTATGGACTACTCGGTTTTATGTGATGCCGTTTTGGTAAAACTCTTCCAAACTGGGGACGAAGAGGCTTTTCAGGCGATTTACCGCAAGTATTGGCATCCGCTTTTTGCCGTAGCCCGGAAAAAATTGTACTCGCAGGAGAACGCTGAAGAGCTGATTCAGGATCTTTTCGTGGATTTGTGGGAACGGCGACAAACCATTCAGATCGATGATCTGAAGAATTATTTATTCGGAGCGGTCAAATACAAAATACTGAATCAGATCAAAGCTGTGCTGATCCGGCAGAAATACGAAAATTTCAAGATTGCCAGCCTGTCCGACCACGATTGCCATACCGAAAATTTGCTGGCTTACGACGATCTAACCAAGGCTCTTGAACTGGGCATTGCGCATCTGCCCGACAAAACCCGGCAGATCTTCCGGCTGAACCGGATGGAAAACCACTCCGTTCGTGAAATTTCGCTTCAGCTTTGCATTCCGGAACGAACCGTCGAATACCACATCATGCAATCGCTGCGAACGCTCCGGTGTCATTTGAAAGACTATGTAGGGGCGGTTTAAAGAATAGATAAGAATCGGGTTCACAGCCTGCTTTTTCATCCAATTTTGGACCTGAAGAAACCCTAAACGCCCGGAATCGTTGTAGATTTGACTAAAATCTACGTCCATGCGATTCCCCAAACCTGCCCAACTTTCTTTTTTACTGTCTTTTTTGCTGGTGCTGAACGCCGGTTTTGCCCAAACCCAGCCGCTTTCTACCAACATCCGCCTGAATCAGGTCGGTTTTTACCCGACTGCCGCCAAAGTCGCTGTAGTCGTTGGCGATGCTTCGGGAGAATTCCGGATTACCACGCCGGATTTGAAGAAAACGGTTTTTAAAGGCACGCTGAGCAAAGCCCGCCAAAATGCCATTTCGGGAAAAACCGCCCGGTCGGCGGATTTCTCCGCACTGAAAACCACCGGTACGTTTGTCGTCCTGATTCCCGGTCTGGGGCATTCCTATCCTTTCGAAATCAAACCCAACGTTCACCGCGCCGTGGCCACCGGTTCGCTGAAAGGCTTTTATTACCAGCGGGTTTCGACGGATTTGCCCGCCCGATACGCCGGACAGTGGCGCCGTCCGGCGGGTCATGTGAGGGAAGATACCCAGGTGCTGGTGCATCCGTCGGCGGTTTCGGAAGGGCGTCCGGCGGGTACGGTCTTGTCGTCGCCGGGCGGGTGGTATGATGCCGGAGATTACAACAAATACATTGTCAATTCGGGCATCACGACGGGAACGCTGCTGGCCCTTTACGAAGACTTTCCCCAGTTTTGCCAGACCTTCAAAACCGCAATTCCCGAAAGCCAGAACAAGATACCGGACCTTCTGGACGAGTCACTCTGGAACCTCCGCTGGATGCTGACCATGCAGGACCCGGCCGATGGCGGGGTCTACCACAAACTGACCAATGCCCGGTTCGACGGCATGGTGATGCCCGACAAAGCCACGAAGGAACGGTACGTCGTTCAGAAAAGCGTGACGGCTGCTCTCGATTTTGCGGCTGTGATGGCGCAGGCCGGGCGGATTTTCAAACCGTTGAGCCGGGAAATGCTTGGTTTATCGGATTCCTGCGTGACGGCTGCCGTTCGGGCGTGGGAGTGGGCCAGGAAAAACCCGAATCTATACTACCGCCAGAATGCGATGAATGAAGCGTTTGACCCGGATGTGGTGACCGGCGAATATGGCGACCGCGACGCCAGCGACGAGTGGATCTGGGCGGCCGCCGAATTGTACGTAACCACGAAGAACGACGCCTATTATACGACGGTGAACCTGTTTCCGGACGAAAAAATGCCGTTGCCTTCCTGGGCGCAGGTTCGGCTGCTGGGGTATTACACCCTGGCCCGGTTCGAAAAAAGCCTGACGCCACTGGGTCAGAAAGACCTCCCGCAACTAAAAAAGCGGCTGACCGGTTTTGCCGATGAACTGATTCAGGGCGTTGACCAGCAGGCGTACCAAACGGTCATGGGCAAGTCGGCACAGGATTACATCTGGGGGAGCAGCGCGGTCGCGGCCAATCAGGGTATTGCGCTGGTTCAGGCGTATCGCTTGACGAACGACAAAAAATACCTGCGCAATGCCCTGACCAACTTCGATTATTTGCTGGGGCGGAACGCCACCGGTTATTGCTTCGTCACCGGTTTTGGTGACAAGCCGGTGATGAATCCGCACCACCGGCCCTCGGTAGCTGATGGCATCGAAGCCCCGGTTCCGGGCCTGTTGTCGGGCGGTCCCAATGGCAATGCACCCAAACAGGATAAATGCGAAGGCTACACGGCCACGTCGGCGGATGAGATGTTTATCGACGCGTCCTGTTCCTACGCGTCCAACGAAATTGCAATCAACTGGAACGCTCCACTGGTGTATCTGGCCGGGGCGCTGGAAGCTTTGCAGGCGGCTCACTAAAGAAGTTGGTCATCTGATTTTACCATCTTTAGTCTCGCCTTGGTCCGGTAACCCATTGCCCCGGGTTATACCCGGGGCAATGGGTTAAGCCTTTCAGGTTTGTTTTTATGACGGATCGGTATCAACTGCTGATAGAATTATTGAACCTTCAGTATTTTAATGGTTTGGGCTTGGCGGGCGCTGGCAACCCGGAGCAGAAGGACTCCCGGAGCGGTAGCAGGAACGGAAAGCGTTTGGTGCTCCACCGCAGCGGCCTGAACAACCTCTTTTTCGGCCAGCACCCGGCCCTGCACGTCGGTTAGCAGCCACCGCAAAGGTTCGCCTTCCGCCCCCCGGACTTCGAAAGTAAGCTGATCACCCTGGATCGGATTGCCGAGTACGACCACGTCGAGCGGTTTTTGCGTTTCGGCTGATTCGGTAGCAATCCGGCTTCCGTTCGGGCAGCTCAGGTTTTTGGGTGCCCATTTCAGCACGTAATTGCTGTTGAAGACCTTGGCGCTGATCGAGTAGGTTTGCCCGTTTTTTATACTTGCCGGGGTTGGGAAACTATAGGCGTGAATCCCGTTGCCTTTGCCCG
The DNA here is from genome assembly GCF_006149005.1 of Larkinella sp. C7. Taxonomy (GTDB): domain Bacteria; phylum Bacteroidota; class Bacteroidia; order Cytophagales; family Spirosomataceae; genus Larkinella. The sequence goes on from NZ_VBSL01000003.1 coordinate 386,713, forward strand.
AATCCTTCAGATCCTGCCGGAAAATGTTGGCGTCGATGGTGCCGATGGAATTGCCATTGGCGAAGAATTCGACTTTCATGACTGTATTTGGCAGGTTTTTATCCCAAACCCAGCCCCGCATCGTACCGCACTCTACCTTGTCGAGATACCCTTCGAAATTACCCGTTACCACCGGCCCGGGACCGGGGTTGTTGACGGCGGGCTGAACGATGACCGTGGCGCTGGACGGCGGGCTGATGCAGCCGCTGACGACGCACTGGGCGGTGTAAACGAACGTGCCGGTGACCGAGGTCGGAACGGTGATGGTGCCTGTGCCGGTCGCATTGTTTGGTCCGCTCCAGTTCAATTGTCCCGAACAGTTGGACGCCGTGAGAACCACCGCCGGGGTATTTTGAGTAACGGTTACCTTGTTTTGACCACCGGAAGCCAGGTTCGGCGCGGGCGGACTGGCGCAGGGATTGAGACGGAACAATTGCTTGGTGCCGTTTGAACCCGTAGCGGCAAAATACAGCACACCATTGAGGGGCGTTAATTCATACGGTGATGAATCGGGAACGCCGGGATTGATGTCGGCAATCGGGAGCGTACCGGCTTCGGTGCCATCGCTTTTCCAGAGTTCGAAACCGGTTGTGGCGGTTTTGGCACTCATGTACAGCACTCCGCCCATATCGGCGAAACTGGTTGCATCCGATGCTTCCTGACCGGGGTTGATGTCTTTCACCAGCACGGTTCCGGCCGTCGTGCCGTCGGTTTTCCACAGTTCCCGACCCTTTCCTGATGTATTGGCAGTAAAGAAGATCTGGTTGTTGACCACCGTCAGAAAACCCGGTACGCCGTTGGCTTCGCCTGGTGCGCCGGGAAAAATGTCTTTCAGCAGCGTGGTTCCGGGGGCCGAACCATTGCTTTTCCAGAGTTCGATCCCGGCATTCGGTTCATAGGCTTTAAAATAAGCGACACCGTTCAGGTTGGTCAGAAAGGAGACTTCGGAAGGAGAGGGGCCGGGATGGATGTCTTTCACCAGCACGGTTCCGGCGGCTGTGCCGTCGCTTTTCCAGAGTTCGCTGCCCGTGGCCGAAGTCCAGGCCGCAAAATACAGGGTGCCGTTGATGTTGGCCGAGTAAGCAATGTTGGACCCACTGGCACCGGCATAAATATCTTTCACCAGAACCGTACCGAAGGAGGTGCCGTCGCTTTTCCAGAGTTCGGAACCGTTGGTGCCGTTGTTCGCTTTAAAAAAAAGCGTTCCATTGACGTTGACCAGGTACTGCGGGTCGCCATCAGCGACTCCGTAGTTGATGTCTTTGACCAACACCGTTCCGGCTTCGGTGCCGTCGCTTTTCCAGATTTCACTGCCATGGGTGCCATTGTTGGCCCGGAAAAACAGCGTACCGTTGACATCGGTCATCCAGGCTGGAATCGACTCGTAGCCACCGCTGCGAATGTCTTTCACCAGCACGGTCCCGGCGGCTGTTCCGTTGCTTTTCCACAGTTCCTGGCCGTTGGTGCCGTTATTGGCCGCAAAAAACAGGGTGTTGTTGACCACGATCATGCGCACGGGTGACGAACTGGCCGCGCCGGGATTGATGTCTTTCAGCAACACGGTTCCGGCGGCTGTTCCGTCACTTTTCCAGAGTTCGGCTCCGTTGATGCCGTCGTTGGCGCTGAAATAAATGGCGCCATTGTACTGAATGATTTCGGTAATGCCGCCCGGGAAGCTTTTAAGGGAAATGGGCTGGGCCTGAACCGAAAAAGTGCCAATCAGGCTGAGCCAGCACCCCAGAACGAGGTGAATAAACGTAGATTTTTTCATGATGTTCAAAAGTAAATGGTGTGGAGAACGTAACGATGGCGTAAAACTAGGCAGGAAATTCGGCGGGCAGGAACGCGAGTTAACAACAGGGGAATCCGAACAAATAATCGGTGACATTTACCAATACCTGGCAATAAAGGCAACGACGCCTACCCCGCTCTGTCGTTGGGCGGGGTAGGTAAAACCGTACAGGAATGTTAGAGAGCGTGATCCGGTTGCAGGATTTTTTTGGATTTGTTGCTTTTGACCGACAGAAAGACGTAGTAACCCAGCCCGAGCAGCATGATGAGAAAACCCAGATTGCCGTAAAAACCGGGCCAGCCGACGCCTTTGAAAAGGATCTCACCGATCAGCGTAAAGAAGATGGTGGTGACCTGCGTCGCTTCGACCGTGGCCAGGGCCGTGGGGTTTTTCCGAACCAGTTGAATGGCTTTGAAGAATAAAACGCTGCCCAGAACCCCCGAAAAAAGGGCGGCCATCAAAGACGAAAACACCTGCACTTTGGCCGGCGGGCCGGATTCGTAAAAACCGTACATCGCCAGGAGGATCAACACCGGCAGACTCCCCAGACACATGCCCAGAACACGTTGCCAGGCGCTCAGGTGAATGTTTCGGTGTTCCAGATCCAGCATCAGTTTGCGGTTACCGAGCGGCCACAGGAAGGCGGCCACCAGCGTTAAGCCCAGGCTAATCAGGGTTGAATCACCCAGGTGGAAAGATTTCATTTTCTCAAGCTGCATCACCGCAATGCTGACCACGAGCAGGGCCGAAAGCAGCAGGGCTTTTCGGGGAATGATGGCCCGGTGATCCGAATAAATGAACGGTGCCAGCAGTAAACCCGCCAGAATGGTGATTTCAAAACCGGCCGCTACGAGCCAGCCGGGTGCGAAAAGCGAGGCAAATGTCAGAAAGGCGTAGAAAATGCCGAAGCCGATGTTGCCCCAGATCAGAAACGTGCCGGGCATCTGTTTCATGGCCACCAGCAGCGGTTTTAACTGACGGTTACCGGCAACGATGATCAACAGAAAAGGAAGCAGGAGCCAATACCGGAGGGAAGCCGTCCAGGCCCAGTGTGAACCGGAAAAAGCCATCAGACTGTTGACAATCAGTCCAACGGAGAGGAACAGGTTACTGACCAATCCCAGCGCAATGGCCTGGATAACGGTTTTGCTTTCTTTTGTCATTGATTTACAGTGGGTTGTATTCTTTCTGCCGAAACGCAACGCAATGACATGAACACAAATCCCCCTACCCGGTATGTTCCGACCGGCCGCAGGCTGTATGATAGGGGAATGAATTCGATCAGGCGGGAATCACGCCCAGTTCCTGACCAATTTTGGTGAAGGCGGCCACCGCTTTTTCCAGGTGCTCCGGCTCATGACCCGCCGAAATCTGAACCCGAATCCGGGCTTTGCCCTTGGGAACAACCGGGTAGAAGAAACCGATGACGTAGATGCCTTCTTTCAGCAACCGGGCGGCAAACTCCTGCGCCAGCGGTGCGTCGTAGAGCATGATCGGGACAATCGGGTGTTCGCCGGGGATGATGTCGAAGTCGGCCGCAGTCATCGCTTCCCGGAAATACCTGGTGTTGGTTTCCAGTTTGTCCCGCAGGTGCGTCGATGCATTCAGCAACTCCAGCACCTTCAGCGACGCGCCGACAATCGATGGCGCCAGCGTGTTGGAAAACAGATAAGGCCGCGACCGCTGGCGGAGCAGTTCGACGATTTCTTTCCGGGCTGCCGTAAAACCGCCGGAAGCTCCGCCGAGTGCTTTTCCGTAGGTGCCGGTGATGATGTCGATTCGCCCCAGAACGTTGCGGTATTCGGCGGTGCCACGGCCCGTCCGGCCCAGAAAACCGCTGGCGTGGCATTCGTCGATCATCGTCATGGCACCATATTGGTCGGCCAGATCGCAGATTTTATCCAGTTGGGCAATGGTTCCGTCCATCGAAAAAGCGCCATCGGTAACAATCAGTTTACGGCGTGACGAGGATGCGGCCTGTAGCTGAGCTTCCAGATCGGCCATGTCGTTGTGTTTATACCGGAACCGTTTGGCCTTGCACAACCGGATTCCGTCGATGATCGACGCGTGGTTGAGCTCGTCCGAGATGATGGCGTCTTCTTCGTTCAGCAAGGGTTCAAAAACGCCCCCGTTGGCGTCGAAGGCAGCCGCGTATAAAATGCAGTCTTCCGCACCGACGAACTCGGCGGTTTTTTGCTCCAGTTCCTTGTGAATGTCCTGGGTTCCGCAGATAAACCGCACCGACGACATGCCGAAACCGTGGCTCTCAAGGGCCTGGTGAGCGGCTTCGATCACGTCGGGGTGGGAGGAAAGTCCCAGGTAATTATTGGCACAGAAATTCAACACTTTTTGTCCGTCTTTCACGGCAATAATCGCCGACTGCGGGGAGACAATAATTCGCTCGGACTTGTAAAGACCGGCTTCCTTGATGGCATCCAGTTCCTGCTGAAAGGATTCGCGGGTGGTTTCGTAAGGGATCATATTAGTTCAATTGGGATTGTGGATCGTAAATTTGGGTGAGTTGGGCAATCATTTCGCGGGTCATGGCGGGCAGATCGTAGTGTGGTTGCCAGCCCCAGTCGTGCCGGGCCGCCGAATCATCGATGGTTTTGGGCCACGAATCGGCGATTTCCTGCCGAAAATCCGGTTTATAACGGGCAACAAAATCCGGAAAATACGTTTGAATGGACGCCGTCAGTTCGGCGGGCGTAAAACTCATGCCGGTCAGGTTATACGACGTCCGAACCCGAACCCGATCCGCATCCGCTTCCATCAGTTCCATCGTGGCCCGAATCGCATCGTCCATATAGATCATAGGCAACCGGGTGTTTTCGGCCAGAAAACACTCAAACGGCAAGTGTTGAACCGCCTTGTGGTAAATGTCGACGGCATAATCCGTGGTTCCTCCGCCGGGCATGGACTGGTAGCTGATGACGCCGGGGTAGCGCAGAGAGCGAATGTCTAGCCCGTATCGTTTGTGGTAATACATCGACCAGTTTTCGGCGGCCACTTTGCTGATGCCGTACACCGTCGAGGGGTCCATGTAGGCGGTTTGCGGTGTTTCGTATTTGGGAGAATGATCGCCGAAAGCCGCAATGGAACTGGGAACGAACACTTTGTCGAGTTGATAGGTCCGGCCTACTTCAAAGACGTTCAGCAGGGTTTGCATGTTCAGGTTCCAGGCACTGATCGGGTCGGATTCGCCTTTGGCCGAGAGAACGGCAGCCAGGTGGTAAATCTGGGTAATGTTATATTTTCGGACCAACCGGGCCAGCTCGTCCGGTTGCGTGGCATCCAGGATTTCAAACGGCCCCTGCGGCAGGGTCGGCATTCGTAAATCCGACGCTATCACGGAGTCGATTCCGAAACAGTCCTGCAGACTGGGGAGCAGAGCCGTACCGATTTGTCCGTTGGCTCCGATCAGTAAAATAGTGTCTCGCTTCATGTACGTGTGGTCTCAGAAAGCTGAAAAAGGGTTGTTGATGAAGTCGTTCGAGCGTAAAAAGAGGACAAGATGTTTTTGATAATTTTCTTTACAAATCTAAATAATAAACGATTTTAACTTATATAATGGATAAAACTCAATTAATATTGCTGATTTTATTTTAATTGTCAGGAATATAATCTGAATTCGCTTTCGGTCTTACCGACTGACAGAAATTTTTTCTAGACGTATTGGGCAGGACCCGGCAAAACGTGTCAAAATGCCGGTAAAGAGAGGGTAATCGAGTAGACAAAGCGAATGCAAAACCGTTGGGTAAGTCCTTCCTGGAGAAAGCAAACGGTTTCAACGGAAACAGGACAAAGAGGATCTGGTACTGGTTTTTTGAGTTCGTTCAGGCGGTTTTCGCCAGGAAATGCCTGAGGAAGAAATCCAATAAAACGAATGATTTCCGGTGAACAAATCTTGGTCAGAATCGGAACTTACGGGTCGCCAGGCGACCTCAAGAGAGGAGAAATGGGGGCGTTTTGTCAGGAAACCGCTTTAAAACAAGTGTGAAAAAAGAAGAAAGTCGTGAAAGATAGGAAAACTGGTCTTTTCTTTCCCGTCTTTCTTCTCACATCGCACAAAATCATTATGGCGTAATGGCCGGGATGCGTTGCTCGGTTACCAGTCGATTGAACTCCGGAACCTGCTGATTAATAATGTCTTTCAGTTTGGTTAGCGAACCGTCGACCTGTTTTTCCAGGGCTTCATAAACCGTGTAAGACGATTTGGTTGGTTTGGTATCAGCCGACGAAACGACCGAACTAACGCCCGCCAGTTTGTCATTCAACCGGATGGGATACGCCAGTGCATCCTGCTGCGCTTTTGATTTGGGCTGCATCAGCTCCGACTCCAGTTTGTCCAGCGTTTCGAGCATGGGCTGCGTCACTTTCTTGAATTTTGCCGCCACCGCCGGGTCTTTTACGTCCTTCATGTAACCGCTCACCTGATTCCGGATCTGGCGAATCTGGTTGATGCCCTTGTGTGTTTCCGACAGCTTGTTGTTAATCTTCGACAACAGGTCAAACTGCGCTTTGTAATCCGCATCCGTCAGTTTCAGGCGGGGGTCTTTCAGGATTTCGAACGGTTGTTCGGCCACCAGCGAATCACCCAGCAAAAGCCGGACTTTGTATTGTCCCGGCACCACTTTGGCGCCCGTTCCACGGCCGGTCCACATCACGTTGATGCCATCGACCGGGGTTACATCCGGATACCGCATGTCCCACACAAAGGCGTTCATGCCTGCTAAAGCCGGGGCCGTTCCCGGTCTTTTCGCCGTCGCATCGTCGTAAAATTCCTTTGCGATTTTCAGTGGGGCTCCCTTTTTGTCTTTGGTATTGGAATACGTGATGATCGTGTCTCCCGCCGTGGTCATGAAGAGTAACTTCAGTTCTTTGGCTGGTTTGTTTTTCAGGTAATACCGCACCAGAACACCGTTGGGCGCGTTTTCGCCTTCGTCCAGCGAGGGACCGCTGCGCAGGTTTTCGGTTCCGCCGTCCATCCGGTAGGCCGGGCGCGGTTTGAACAAATGGATCGATTTGCCCGCTAACGTTCCCTTGGCCTGCTGATCGGCGATCTCGTGCAGGGGCGTAATGTCGTCCATGATCCAGAACGATCGGCCGTGCGTGGCCACCACCAGGTCCTTCTCCCGTTTGTGAATCTGGAGGTCGCGGATGGGTGTGATGGGCAGGTTCAGATTCAGCTTCTGCCAGGAAGTTCCATCGTTGAACGACACGTACACACCGCGTTCAGTACCGGCATACAACAGACCGGCTTTGTTGGGATCTTCCCGAACCACATGGCAATATTCGTCCGCCGGAATGCCCGCCGTGATTGCCGTCCAGGTTTTGCCGTAATCCGTTGTCTTGAACAGATACGGTTTCCGGTCGCCCGACATGTAGCGTTTGGCCGCCAGATACGCCTTACCGGTCGTGTGCTCGGACGGGTGAATCATGCTCATGATGGCCCATTCCGGTAGTTGCGAAGTCGGCGGGGTAATTTTCTGCCAGCTTTTGGCACCGTCGCGGCTGATGTGCATCAACCCGTCGTCGGAGCCTGCCCAGAATACGTTTTTCTCGATGGGCGATTCGGCAAAGGTGAAAACCGTCGGAAACGTCTCGGCACCGGTATTGTCTTTCGTGATCGGCCCGCCCGTATCACCCTGCGTTTTCGGGTCGTTGCGCGTCAAATCCGGGCTGAGGTCTTCCCAGGTGTGTCCATAATCGTAGCTGCGGTGAACGTGTTGCGAGGTCACATACAGGGCTTTGGGGTCGTGCGGAGAAAAGACAATCGGGAACGTCCACTGAAACCGGTATTTCCGGTCGGCGGAAGGCGCACCCATGCTGTAGTCCGGGTAGACGTTGATGCGCTGGTTCTGATCGGTCGCCTTGTCGTAGCGGGTGATCAAACCGTCGTAACTTCCCCCGAACGTCACTTCGGGATTGTTGGGGTCGGACGTAATGTAGCCCGACTCGCCACCAGCCACCTGATACCAGGCTCCGGCACCGATTGAGAAATCCGTCGTGCGGCTGGCAATCCGGATCGCCGAATTGTCCTGCTGCGCACCGTAGAGGTTATACGGAAAGTCGTTATCGAGCGAAACGTGGTAAAACTGCGCCGTCGGGATGTCGATGTCGGAGAACGTTGCCCCGCCGTTGTAGGTCACTTCAGCCCCGCCGTCGTCGGCAATGATGAAGTTTTGCGGGTTCTTCGGATTCCACCAGATGTCGTGCGTATCGCCGTGGTGAACCGGAATCCGGGAGAAGGTTTTACCGCCATCGTACGACTTTAAGGCATTCACGTTCAGGATGATCAGGCCGTTTTCGTTCTGCGGGTCGGCCGCCAGCATCATGTAATACCAGGGGCGTTGCCACAGGTTTTTGTCTTCGTTGATCAGTTGCCAGGTCATGCCCGCATCGTCGGAACGGTACAAACCGCCTTTGGCATTTTCGACCATCGCATACAGGCGGTTGGAGTTGACCGGCGAAACCGTGATGCCAATTTTTCCGAGCAGACCTTTGGGCATACCCGGTTTGTCGTGCAGGCTGATCCAGGTGTCACCGCCGTCGGTCGATTTGTATAAACCGCAACCCGGTCCACCGCTGCTCATCATGTAGCTATTGCGGTAGGCCTGCCACATCGACGCGTAAACGATCGACGGATTGTTGGGGTCGAGTTCCACCACGGCGGCACCCGTGCTGTCGTTTTTGGCCAGAATGTGTTTCCAGGATTTGCCGCCGTCGGTCGTCCGGAAAACACCGCGTTCCTTGTTGGGTGCAAACGGATTGCCCAGAGCCGCAACGTAGGCAATGTCAGGGTTTTGGGGATGGACTTCGATGTTACCAATGGCGTCGGCCATCTTCAGGCCCATGTGTTTCCAGGTCTTGCCGGCATCGGTCGATTTGTAGACGCCGTCGCCGTACGAAATGTTGCTGCGAATGTCGGATTCGCCCATGCCGACGTAAATAATATTCGGATCGGAGGGGGCGACAACAATCGCACCGACCGAACTGGATTTGAATGTGCTGTCGGAAATCGAAAGCCAGTTGGCCCCGCCATCGACGGTTTTCCAGACGCCACCGCCGGTAGTTCCGAAGTAGTAAGTAAGGGGTTGGTCGACGTGACCGGCTGCCGCCAGGGAGCGCCCACCCCGGAACGGCCCGATGTTACGCCACCGCAAGCCGTTGAAAAGGCTTTCCGAAAGTGGAGAAACGGCGGGGGAGGGGGAAGCGGTTTTGGCTTTTCGCTGGGCCACGGCCAGGTCGGGGCTCAGGAGCAAACCCAGCACGACCCACGCAACGGCGGCTGAGGCCCGATTGCCCAAAAAAGATGCTGATAAATGATTTTTCATGAACGAAAGATAAGAGTTGTGCAGGGCCGTACAAGTCGGGCATAGGCCCAAGAGCACGACATCTGTGGGACGTATTTTCTGGTAAAACACCGGGCAACGACTGCTCCGAACACGCCGGGTCAGGCCGCACATAACACGTCGGTCGGAGACAGTCGGGCCGGTATACCAATCAAGCAAGATCTTCAGGTTTTTTGCTACAGACCCCAAACCGTTTTTCCGTGCCTTCCTGCAACTCCCCTTCCAGAATGGCAATGCACACAGAAAAACCGTTCAGGTTGTAAAAACCCGTTACAATACGCAATGATGAATGATCTGGATTGTCAATGACAACCCGATACAGTTGTTATTTCAACTGCTGGTTTCGCTACAGGCTTCGAGTGCGGCTGGAAGCGGGTAGCGGGTGGTAAGCCTTGTAAATATTTCGTAAACTCCTCCCAAATATTAGAAGCAATCCAACCGATGTCAAGTTTAATAGTATTTTAATTTTGACAAGTAATGATTTTCGCAGATAGAAAAAACAATATAAAAGAATAGTGCAAAATTCGGTTTGCTTTGTTTTGGATATTCAGGGAAAAACCAATATATCTGCTCACCAATCCAATTGTTTCGATGTACAATATATTCCGTCTATTTGACAATGGGTGGAGAAAATAATAAGCTAAATTTTGTTTTAACAATAAAAAACACTGTTTCAAGTTGAAATAAAAGAAAATATTATTGATCTTTTTCTTTGTATTAAAATTGGCTTTTTCCTAAATTTGCCAAAGAATATTCTTCGTAGCTCTCCAAGCACATTCTCAGGGTTTGCTTCATCCGCCAACTCTGTTTATTCCCTTCCAGTCAAGCAAGAAAAGTAGCCGTTTGGAACCAATTCAGACGGAGTTTCCCATTTCTAACCACAAGTTATCATGGCTACTACTTTCTTACATACCGCTGCCAGGCCGGCACACTAACAGCCGCTGGTTTTTCAAATACACGAATACCGACTCGTCTACGGCGTCCGATCTGCCTGCCCGGTACGCTGGCCTGTGTGCCACGTGTGTCCGGCGAGAGCGTAACCTGTTTGCAAACGGAAATGAATCGACCCCAATCACCGGACTAGTAAATCCGGGAAGGCTGCTACGTCCGTTGCCCACCTCCACCGGAGTTTGTGTAACCCAAAATCAACTCATCAAATGAAGCAAATTGCTACTGTTCTTATTCTTATTTTTTCCGCCCATCTGCTGCATGCGCAGGACCGCATCCTGAAAGGAATCGTGAACAGCCAGGAAGAAAATACCGGCATACCGGGCGTGAATGTGGTGCTGAAAGGCACTTCGATCGGCACGACCACCGATGCCAATGGGGCCTATCAGCTCAGCATCAGTACCAAAGGCGGAACGTTGGTTTTTTCGTCCATTGGATTCCAGAATAAAGAAGTGGTCATCGGAAACCAGTCGAAAATCGATGTGGCCCTGGTGACCGATACCAAGATCTTATCGGAAGTGATTGTGACCGGGTACGGAACGCAGGCCCAGAAAACCATCACGGGTTCCATTGCGTCGGTGAGCGGCAAAGCCATCGAAAACATTCCGGCACCGAGCAGCGACCAACTCCTGCAGGGCCGGGCCGCCGGGGTGCAGGTGAGCGCCAACTCCGGTACGCCCGGGGGCGGCATGATGGTCCGGGTACGGGGAACGACTTCCATCAATGGCTCCAGCGATCCGCTCTACGTCGTCGACGGTATTCCGATTCAGTCGGGGAGCCTTTCGGCGATTGGCCTGGGCGGAAGCACTACCAACCCCATCGCCGACATCAACCCGGCTGATATTGCCTCCATGGAAATTCTGAAAGATGCCTCTGCCACCGCGATTTACGGCGCGCGGGCGGCCAATGGCGTCGTGCTGATTACCACCAAACGCGGTGCCAACAAAAAAGCGAAAATCAGCTTCGGTACCTACATCGGTACGCAGAACCTGTGGCGTAAACCCGCCGTGGTCGACGGAACGACCTTCGAAACGCTGATCAACGAAGCGTCGGTCAACAACGGGCAGAAGGCTCCGTATGCCAACCCGGCCGGAACCATCAACACCGACTGGAGAGAGCCGGTTTTTCAGAACGGACTCCTGCGCAACCACGACCTGTCGATTACGGGTGGTACCGACAAAATCCAGTACCTGGTTTCGGTCAACAACTTCTTTCAGGAAGCCGTCATCAAAGGCTCGGATTTCAAACGGACGAGCGGTCGGGTCAACCTCGACTTTACGCCCATCAACAAAGTGAAAGTCGGAACCAGCGTTCTGTTCTCCCGCAACTTCCGGAACCGGGTCCGGAACGACGACAACATTTCCGGTGCGCTGGAAGGCTCCTTCTTTCTGCCGCCCAACCTGCCTTTCTACCAGGCCAATGGATCATATACCAAGTTCGGAACCTTCGAAAGCCCACTGGCGGCTGTTGAACACAACGACATCACGATGTCGACCAACCGGTTTCTGGCCAATGTATACGCCCAATACGATATCATACCGGGTCTGAGTCTGCGGTCCAGCTTCAGTCTGGACTACAGCAACATCCAGGAAGATCTTTACGACGACACGTTTCTGAACAACGGTGCTGCAGTCAACGGCTCGGCCCGTTCTGTCAACACGCGGGATGATAACTGGGTGCAGGAGAACGTGTTGACGTTTCAGCGGAGTTTCGGCAACCACTCGATCAATGCGCTGGTGGGAACGTCGGTTCAGGAATCGGTTTTCAGCCGGACGTCGGCTACGGGCCAGCAGTTTCCCAGCAACGACTTCCGCAAAATCATCTCGGCGGCTGTTCAAACCGGTACGTCTGAAGGCTCCAGTTGGGGAATCGCTTCGGTATTTGGCCGGTTTGTATACGACTACAAAAACAAATACCTGGCAACGGTGAATGTCCGGCGCGATGGTTCTTCCCGGTTCGGGGTGGCCAATCGCTGGGGAACGTTCCCGTCGGTGGCCGTGGGCTGGCTGCTCTCCGAGGAGTCGTTCATGAAATCGGTGTCGGCAATCAATGTCCTGAAACTCCGGGCCAGCTACGGTTTTACGGGGAACCAGAGCGGGATTACGAATTTTCAATCCCTGGGCCTCTGGGGTGGCAACCTGAACGACCTGGGCGATGTGTCCGGTTCTTCGGCTTACGTGAACTTGCCGGGAACGGCACCCGTGCAGTTGGCCAACCCCAATCTGAAATGGGAAACCACGGAGCAAACCAACGTTGGGCTTGATGTGGGTTTGCTGAAAAACCGTCTGAAAATCACCGCCGACTATTACGTCAAGAATACGCGGGATCTGTTGCTGGCCGTTCCGGTCCCCCGGACGTCCGGTTTCAATACGCTGGTGCAGAACTACGGTTCGGTGCAGAACAGTGGGGTCGAACTGGGCATCAATGCCGACGTCATGCGCGGTGGAGCGGATAAGCTCGACTGGAATGTGAACTTTAACATTGCCACAAACAGAAACCGCCTGACCAAGCTGGCCGCGCCGTTCACCGTCTACAACCGGGATATTTACCGCTACGAAGAGGGTTACTCCATGTATTCGTTCTATTTCCACGAGCAAACCGGCGTCAACCGGGAAACGGGAGCCCCCATCTTTACCGATGTGAATGCAGATGGCAAGTTTGACGCCAACGTCGATCGCAAGATCGTGGGCAACGCCAACCCGGACTTTTTCGGCGGGATCACCAACACACTGGCTTACAAAGGTTTCGACCTGATGTTCTTCTTCCAGTATTCTTATGGAAACATGCAGTTGCACTGGAACCGCTTCTTCCAGGAACACGGAGGTACGCGGAACACCAACTTCATGACGAGCCAACTGGATCGCTGGCAAAAACCGGGTGATGAAACGATGATCCCGAAAATGACGGCGGAAAACTATTCCGGCAACCTGCGCCCTTCGCGCTTTCTGGAAGATGGTTCATACATGCGTCTGAAAAACCTTTCGATCGGCTACAGCCTGCCGGCTACGCTGCTGAGCAAAATCAAGCTGTCGAGTGCGCGGGTTTACGTGTCCGGTCAGAATGTCCTGACGTTTACGAAGTACACCGGTTTGGATCCGGAGCTGACCGGAACGGCGGCTACCAACCTCACGCAGGGCATCGAGTTCTACACAATGCCGCAACCGCGGGTGTATATGGCTGGTATCAACGTGAGTTTTTAACCGTTCTCAACCGCTACTGATAGGATGTACCCATTTAAAATTGACGCCATGAAAAGACTGAATCATATTCTTCTGACCACTGCTTTGTGCAGTGTATTGACGGCCTGTGATGTGCTGGATCAGGAACCGCAGGCCGAGGTGTCGGAAAGCGTGGCCGTTACCAACCTGAAAGGTGCCACGGCGGCCATGGCCGGGATGTATAACCAGCTCCAGGACGGCAACTATTACGGGCGAAACTTCGTCCTGATGGGCGATGTCGCAGCCGACATTTCACAGAGCGTAGGAACCTGGGATTTTTACCGGGAAATGGACACCTACGTGACCGCACCGGCCAACCGCGAAAATGCCGCCATGTGGACCCGGGCCTACCGCGCGGTCAACATCGCCAACACGCTGATCGAAGCCGTTCCGACCCTGACGGATATTCCGGATGCCACCAAGAACGCCATTCTGGGGCAGGCGTATTTTATCCGGGGCCTGACGTTTTTTGATCTGACCCGGTCATATGGGGGTGTGCCGGGTGTGGTAGGGACGATGGGCATTCCGCTGGTGCTGAAGCCTTCCAAACAGGTCGACGATTCGTTGTTTCCGAGCCGGGCTACGCTGGTGGAGTCCTATGCGCAGGTCGAAAGCGATCTTCTGAAGTCGCTTGAGCTATTGCCGGAAACGCACGCGAACATCACAACCACCCGTTCGCAGGCCGTGAAGGGAACTGCCCGGGCGCTGCTTTCCCGCCTGTATCTGTATACCAACAAGCCACAGAAAGTGATCGAGTATGCCAACCTGGTCATCAACGACAGCAAATATGCGCTGCTGGGTTCCTACGAATCGATTTTCTCGGGCGCTTTTTCCACCGAATCCATCTTCGAACTGGCGTTTGGTTCGACGGACCAGAGCGGTCTTCGCAACTGGTATTTCCCTTCCAGCCTGGGTGGCCGGGGCGACATTGCCATTCACGAAGGTTTCTATGCTGAACTGATTGCCAATCCGAACGATGTGCGGGGCAAAATGACGGCCCGTGACAATGTGGTCGGCGTGTATTACTCGACGAAATACCAGAAAGCCGGTAACATCGATAACGTTCATATTTTACGGATTGCCGAGGTGTATCTGAACCGGGCGGAAGCCCTGGCCCAGACCGGGGATCTGACCGGTGCTTTGGCCGATCTGAACCGCATCAGGACGCGGGCCGGGCTGGCTGCTTCAACGGTCACCGGTTTGCAGCCGACCTTGCAGGCCATCTGGCAGGAACGGAAAATTGAGCTGGCGTTTGAAGGCCACCGCTTCTTTGATCTGGTCCGGACCAACCAGGCCCTGACCAAACTGGTGGCCGTGGCCCGGAAAAACGGTCCGCCGATTACGCTGACGAACGCGGGCCGGCAGGTTTTCCCGATTCCCCTGGCAGACATCGATTCCAATAAGAATCTGGATCAGAATGAAGGCTACCGCTAGAGAATCGGCCCGGAATTGGACGCTCGATAAATAACCCATCCTGATCTCCTGATGAAGCGTTAAATTAACCCTACATACTTTTTTGAAAAACAGTCTATGAAATTACACCACTGTCTCATTCTGACGGCTTTAGGGGGGCTTCTGCTGACCGAGCCGGCCGCGGCTCAGTCGTCTTCGCCCGTGCTGGCGACCGACTCCCTGCATTTTAAAGGAATGACCTGGCGCAACATTGGCCCTAACCGGGGGGGGCGCTCCCTGGGGTCTTCGGGGAGTTCCTCGCGCAAACAGGAATACTATTTTGGCGCAGTTGGTGGTGGCTTATGGAAAACCGTCGATGGCGGGAATACCTGGGCACCCGTTACCGATGGTCAACTGCAAAGTTCCTCGGTGGGGGCGGTGGCCGTTTCGGAAACCAACCCGGATGTGGTCTACATCGGAACCGGCGAAACCCAGTTCCGGGGCAACATCATGCAGGGTGATGGCGTTTACAAAACCACCGACGCGGGCAAAACCTGGAAGAACATTGGTCTGAAAAATACGCAGGCCATTGCCCGGGTTCGCGTGCATCCCACCGACCCGAATACGGTTTACGTAGCGGCTCTGGGCCACCCCTACGGCCCGAACGAAGAGCGGGGCGTTTTCCGGACAACCGATGGCGGTACGACCTGGAAAAAAGTCCTGTATAAAGGCGACAAAGCCGGTGCGGCCGACCTCATCATCGACCCCACGAATCCGAAAGTGATCTACGCGTCGATCTGGCAGGTGTATCGCACGCCCTACAAAATGTGGGGGGGCGGTGGTGCCTGCGGGTTGTTCAAATCGACGGACGGGGGCGACACCTGGACCGAACTGACCAACAAACCGGGGATGCCCAAAGGGCCGGTCGGTAAAATTGGCGTGACGGTTTCGCCGGTCGATCCCAACCGCGTCTGGGCCATTGTGGAAGCCAACGACGGCGGGGTGTACCGGTCGGACGATGCCGGGATGACCTGGAAATACGTCAACTCCGAGCGGAAACTGCGTCAGCGGGCGTTCTACTACTCGCGCATCTACGCCGATCCGAAAGACAAAGACGGCGTATACTGCCTGAATGTCGGTTTCTTCAAATCGTCGGACGGCGGGGTGAAATTTGACAAAACGATTACGGTGCCCCACGGTGACAACCACGATCTGTGGATCGACCCGACTGACCCGATGCGGATGGTGTCGTCCAACGACGGCGGAGGAACGGTTTCGGTCAACGGCGGCAAAACCTGGACGGACGAAAACTTCCCGACGGCGCAGTTGTACCACATCACGGTGACCAATGATTTTCCGTACCACGTGGCGGGTGCCCAGCAGGATAACTCGACTGTGGCCGTGGCCAGCGAAGGCTGGAATCACATGCAGGCCCGGTCCAATTCACTCAAGAAATCGGAGCGGTATTACGACGTTGGGGGAGGGGAAAGTGGCTACATTGCCCAGGACCCGAAAAACCCGGACATTTTCTACGCCGGTAGCCAGGGCGCGTTGCTGACCCGCTATAACCGGGCCACCGGTCAGGTGCGGGATGTGCAGGTGTATCCCCGGTTTTTCTCCGGCGAACCCTCCAGTGCGTTGCCCGAACGCTGGCAGTGGACGTACCCCATCGTGTTCTCGCCGGTCGATCCGAACCGCCTGTACGTTTGTTCGCAACACGTCTGGATGTCGACCAACGAAGGACAGTCGTGGCAGAAAATCAGCCCGGACCTGACGCTGGCCGATACGGCCTCCCTCGGAAAAAGTGGCGGGGTCATTACGATGGACATGAACGGCCCGGAAATCTACGCGACGGTTTTTGCGCTCGCGCCTTCGTTCCATGATGTCAACACGATCTGGGCCGGTTCCGACGATGGTCTGGTACACATCACCCGCGATCACGGCAAAACCTGGCAGAACATTACGCCGAAAGATTTGCCGAAACACACCCGGATCAGCATCATCGATGCCTCACGGCACAAGCCCGGAACGGCCTACATTGCTGCCAAACGGTATCAGATGGACGACCGCGCGCCGTATCTCTGGAAAACGGATGATTACGGAAAAACCTGGAAAAAAATCGTGACCGGCATTGGTGCGGGGCATTACGCCCACACGGTTCGGGAAGACCTTACGAAGCCCGGTTTGCTGTATGCCGGTACGGAACACGGTGTGTATGTGTCGTTCAACGACGGCGACAACTGGCAGCCGATGCAACTGGGTTTGCCCGACACCCAAATCTCCGATCTGATCGTAACCGAAAAAGACCTGGTGATCGGTACCCACGGTCGTTCGATGTATGTGCTGGACGATGTGGCACCGATTCGGGAGTTTTCGCCCGAAGTTGCCAAAGCCGACGTGCATTTTTTCAAACCGTATAGTGCCGTCCGTCGCGTTCAGAATGCGGTTTTCCAGTACTACCTGGCGAAACCGTCCGACAAGGTGAAAATTGAAATTCTGGATTCGAAAGGCAATCTGGTTCGCAGTTTTGAAAGCGTCGATGCACCGGCCGGAGGTGAAAAAGCACCGGCGGCTGAGATGGAAGAGGACAACCCACGCGCTCCACGCGTAAAACCGCCAACGAAAAATGCCGGTCTGAACCGCTTCGAGTGGGACATGCGGTATCCGGGAGCCACCGAGTTCAAGGGGATGATTGTCTGGAGTGCGCGGCCCACGATGGGACCGCTGGCTCCTTCGGGAAAATACCAGATTCGGCTCACGACTGCTGGCAAAACCCTCACGCAACCGTTTGAAATCAAGCTCGATCCGCGTTTGAAGGGCGTAACCGATGCCGATGTTCAGGAACAGTTTCAGTTGGCCATCAAACTCCGTGACCAGACCAGCAAGGCCAATGACGCGGTGGTTCAGATTCGGGATTTGAAAGAAAAACTGGGCAAAACCAACAGCCCGGCCAACAAAAAGATCATCGAACAACTGAGCGTCGTGGAAGAAAACCTGTATCAGATTCGCAACCAGAGTGGTCAGGATCCGCTGAACTTCCCGATCAAGCTCAACAACCGCCTGGCGTCGTTGTGGCGGAGCGTTGAAACCGGGGATGCCAAACCGACCGATGGCTCGTATAAAGTGTACGAAGAACTGTCGGCCGAACTGAATCAGCACCTGGGCGAACTGGAGTCGATTCTGAAGACCAAAACCGTCAAGAGTTTGTAAACTGACTAACGAACCCTGCCCACCACCAGCTAATCGGGACGCAAGTTCCGGTTAGCTGGTTCCTGTTTTTTCGTTTGAAACCAACCCGTGTTCCGCTTGCTCTAACTTTTACCCATTGGCCGGATTGAGGACGTCGATACTCATACTGCTCCTGATGACGCTGGGTTTGCCTTTCTGGGGAACCTATACGCTCCTGCAATCCCAAAAATACCGGGTCAGGAAAGACGTGGAAAACCGTCTGGAAGAGGGCCGTACGGAATCGCAGCGGGTGACGCTGAAACTGGCGGTTTCCGAAATCAAAACCGCCCTGCGCTGGGAACACGACCGCGAATTCGAATACCAGGGGCAGATGTATGACCTGGTCGCAACGACGGTGGTCGGCGACAGTGTATTTTACGAGTGCTGGTGGGACAAAGAAGAAACCCGCCTGAACCGGCAACTGGCGTCGCTGGAAGCGCTCGAAAAAGACGCGCAGCAGGAAGAAGAATCGACCGAAGCCTCCCCCTTTTTACAACCGCTTTTCTGTCAGGAACTGCTTTCCTGGATATCTCCCCCGACCAACTGGTTTCCTGAACAGAGGGTCGGCGGTTTTATCAACCAGTTTGCCCTCTACGTGGCACTCAGCCCTCCGCAGCTTCCGCCTGAACGGTCGTTTCACATCGTGTACGTTTGATTTCCGGGCTGACCATTTCCCGTCAGCTTTGAATGCGTGTGTCTGAATGAATGTGAAACGAATGCCGAAGACAAGAGAACAAAGACAAAAGAGCACGCCCTTGATGATCAAAGGGTTGTCTCTCTTCTCCGGTCTTTCGTGTCTTCCTAACCGGTAAGCTATGAAAAAAACTATAATTCTCTGGGCGTTGCTCGGGGGCTACGCGGAAAGCTACGCCCAGGTGATTGCCATCAAAGACCGGGAAGATTCCCGGCCGCTCGAACTGGTGACGCTTTCGAGCCAGGATCCGACGGTTTTGCTCCTATCGGGGGCCAAAGGCAAGGTAGACATCACCGCTTTTAAAGGCGCTGACCGGATCGAAATCCGATCCGTTGGCTACCAGACCCAAACCGTCAGTTACGACGAACTGGCGAAAGCAGGGTTGTCGCTGTATCTCAAACCGTCGTCGCTGTCGCTGGATCAGGTGGTGGTGACGGCCAACCGCTGGCATCAGTCGAGCCGGGATGTGCCGGTCAAAATTACGACGATCTCGGCCAAAGACGTGGCGTTTCAGAATCCGCAGACAGCCGCCGATTTGCTGGGCCAATCCGGCGAAGTGTTCATCCAGAAAAGCCAGCAGGGCGGAGGAAGCCCGATGATTCGCGGTTTTTCGACCAATCGTCTGCTGATTACGGTCGATGGCGTGCGGATGAACACCGCTATTTTTCGGAGTGGGAACCTGCAGAATGTGATTTCGCTCGATCCGTTTTCCATCGAAAATACGGAGGTGGTTTTCGGGCCGGGTTCGGTTATGTACGGCAGTGATGCGATTGGGGGTGTGATGAGTTTCTACACGTTGATGCCCAAATTGTCGGACAGTGCAAAACCGCTGGTGTCGGGTTCGGCGGTGGGGCGGTATTCGTCGGCCAACAGCGAGCTGACGGGCCACGCCGACGTCAGTGTCGGCTGGAAAAAGTGGGGAATTGCCACCAGCATTTCCCACAACAATTTCGGCGATTTGCGCATGGGTTCGCACGGGCCGGACGAATACCTGCGCAAGGAATACGTTGAGCGGATCGACAGCGAAGACCGGGTGATTCAGAACCAGGATCAGCGGGTGCAGCGTCCGACGGGCTATTCGCAGATCAATCTGATGCAGAAAATTCGGTTCAAACCGAACGACCGCTGGGATTTCAACTACGGTTTTCAGTATTCGACTACGTCCAACTACGCGCGCTACGACCGGCTTTTGCGCTACCGCCGGAATCTGCCGCGCAGTGCGGAATGGAACTACGGCCCGCAGGAATGGATGATGAACAACCTGACGATTACGAATACCGCAAGCGGAGGATTGTACGACCAGATGAGCATCCGGCTGGCCCACCAGTTTTTCGAAGAAAGCCGCATCGACCGCGATCTGAACGACTCGGAACGGCGGACGACGCTCGAAAAAGTGAATGCATTTTCGGGTAGTGTCGATTTCAGCAAGCAACTGAACGACAAGCAGAAGCTGTTTTACGGGCTGGAAGCGATCTACAACGATGTGGTTTCGACCGCTACCAATCTGGATATTGTCACGAATGTGTCCGTGCCGGGTGCCCCGCGATACCCCAAATCGAACTGGGCGTCGTATGCGGCTTACCTGACGTACCAACTGAAAGCCAGCGACAAAGTGACGTTTCAGGCCGGAGCCCGTTACAACCAGTTTGTCCTGAATTCGAAGTTCGAAACCACGTTTTACCCGTTCCCGTTTACCACCGCCAAACTCAACAACGGCGCCCTGACCGGCAGCGCGGGAATGGTTTATCACCCGGCCAGCACCTGGAGTTTGAGTGCGAATTTGTCCACCGGTTTTCGCTCGCCCAACGTCGATGATGTCGGAAAGGTGTTTGAATCGGAGCCGGGTTCGGTGGTCATTCCCAATCCGAATCTCAAGGCGGAGTATGCCTACAATGCGGAAGTGGGTGTTGCCAAAGTCTTTGGAAACCGGGTGAAAGCCGACCTGACGGCCTATTACACCTATCTGGACAACGCGCTGGTTCGGCGGAATTTCACGCTGAACGGTCGGGACAGCATTCAGTACAATGGCGAATTGAGTCAGGTTCAGGCGATTCAGAATGCGGCCAAAGCGACGGTCTACGGGATTCAGGCAGGTTTGGAAATCAAGCTCCCCGCCGGGTTCGGCCTGTCGTCGCACTTTACCTACCAGAAGGGTGACGAAGAACTGGACGACGGCACCACCAGCCCGCTGCGTCACGCGGCTCCCTGGTTTGGCGTCACGCGGCTGAGCTACACGGCCAAAAAACTGCGGCTGGAACTCTACGGGATGTACAACGACAAGGTGACGAATGGAGAATTGGCGCAGGAAGAGCAGGGCAAGGATTACATGTACGCCATCGACGCCGACGGAAAACCATATTCACCGGGCTGGTACACCCTGAATTTCAAGGCGCACTACCAACTCACGGATCTGTTGTCGATCAACGCGGGCGTGGAAAACTTCACCGATCAGCGGTATCGTCCCTACAGCTCGGGAATCGTGGCCCCGGGCCGGAACGTCATCGTTTCGCTCCGGGCGAGGTTTTAGGGCGGTTTTCGGTATACGGTTTTCAGTTTACGGTGGCTGACGCGCGCTTCATGACGCGTTTCCCTGAATGCGCTGGGTAGCATGCGTCAGCCACCGTAAACTGAAAACCGTATACCGAAAACCGTTACTGAATCACCGCTTTGGCTGACCGCGTCAGCTTCTCCTGGCGAATCCGTTTCGGGCCGTAGTAGAGGTAAAAACCGGTGACTGAAAACAGGATCAGCGCGATACCCATGACGCTGGTGTAGAGGAGTTTGAACGGTTGTTCATCCAGTTTGACCAGGGCGTCGAGGTAGGAACCGTCGTGCAGTTTTTCGATGAAATCAGACCGGCGGGTTTCGATGTGTAAGACCTGGCCGGTGGTGCAATCCAGTTGAATGCCCGCGTAGTGATCGGCAAAAACGAATTTCACCATGCCTTTCTGGGGACGAATGTCGATCCGGTCCAGTTCCGTCGACAGTTCGGCGGAAACCGAGTCCCGCAGGGTGTTGAACGCAATTTTCTGGAGCGAATCGACGGGCAGCCAGGTTTTCGGATCGGCCGAAATACCTTTATACGATTTGGCCAGCAATACCCCGCCGGAATGTTTTTTCCAACCCAGCAGCAGCCCCGTTACCGCAATGATTAAGAAAAAGAAGAAGAGGGTTCCGCCCAATACACCGTGAATTTTTCGGTAGAATCGAAGCCTGCGCGAACGGTCTTTAATGTCTTTCATATGTAAAAGCAAGATACCAAATTCAGCGCGGGAACCCTATTGTTTTTCCGCAAAAACCGGCTTGTTAGGCTGCAAACGCTGCCGGATCAGTTGTTGAGTTCTACCATCGCTTTGATCACGCCGTTGGCCGGATCCAGCCAACTGGCGAATTCGTCCCTGACCTGACCAAACTGAACCCGGTGCGTAATGTAGGTAACCGGATCGATCAGCCCTTTTTTCTGACAGGCCAGAACGTGTTCGAAATCCTGCCGGGTGGCATTCCGGCTGCTCATCAACGTGGCTTCGCGTTTGTGAAATTCCGGATGGCTCAGACAGACCTCGCCCCGTTGCAAACCGACCAGGACATACCGCCCGCCGTGGGCCATATATGGGAAAGCATTGTTGATGGCCGTCCGGTTGCCGGTGGCGTCGACGATCACGGTCGGCATGTCGCCGTTGGTCATTTCGCGGAGTTGTTCAGCCACATCGGCCGAGCGGGCGTCGATCGTGTAGGGCACCCGGAGTTTCTCCCGGCAAAATGCCAGCCGGGATTCGTTGACATCCATCGCAATGACCTGACCACCCGCGATGCGCGCAAACTCCATGACCCCCAGACCGATCGGCCCGGCACCCACCACCAGCACAAACTCACCGGGCTGCACATCCGCCCGGCGAATGCCGTGGGCACCGATGGACAGCGGTTCGGCCAGGGCCAGTTCGTCCAGGCTCAGGCCGTCACCGTGAATCAGCGAATAACTCGGAACGCTCAGGTATTCGACCATGCCGCCGTCGATGTGAACGCCCGAAACCCGAAGCTGGGCGCAGCAATTGGTTTTTCCCACGCGGCAGGCCACGCAGGTTCCGCAGTAGAAATAGGGCATGAACGTAATCCGTTCGCCTTTCTGAAAACCGGGCGCATCGTCGAAATCGACCAGTTCTCCCGCCAGTTCGTGACCCAGAATCCGGGGGTATTCGAAAAACGGTTGCGTTCCTTCAAAGGCGTGCAGGTCGGTTCCGCAGATGCCGATGCGCTGAATTTTTACGATGGCGTGGCCCGGGGTCAGTTCCGGTTTTACGCCGGAACGGTATTCAAACTGGCCGGGCGTGGTGCATACGAGTGTTTCCATATTTTGTCGGGGGCAATCGTCCCGCTTTCATTTCCACTGCAAAGGAAAAGCAAATAGTTGAAGATCGGTTCTGTTTTAATACCCGATTCGTATGCTATTTTATCATACAGGCAGCGATTGAACGCATTGGGTGAACCGAACGGAGGACGAAACCGGAAGGGGTATTAATATATATATATCATAGACACAGTATAAAATACGGTTTTCATCGTTATAAGATATACATTGTTAGCAAAAGCAGCAAAACGCACAATTTAGAAGCAGGGGAGCGATACAGTCGTCAGTGGATAACCGGTTGACAGGTACCTAGTAACCCAGGAAGTTAAACATGACGACTACAAACGTAAAATTTCTGAACAAAGACAAGTCTACTTTTTTTCCGGTACTCCGTACGAGAATTGAGCAGTACTTCCAGGAAAACGCCATTTGCAAAGCGGGTGGTTCGCCGATGGTGGGTAAAGCGATTTTTATGCTCAGCCTGTATCTGGTTCCTTACATCCTGATTCTGACCAATTTATTTCCAGCCTGGGCCATGCTCATCCTGTCGGGCATCATGGGAATCGGGATTGCCGGGGTAGGCATGTCGGTCATGCACGACGCCAACCACGGTTCGTTTTCAACCTCACCCTGGGTCAATCATCTGTTCAGCGGCAGTCTGTATCTGCTCGGCGGCAACGTCTACAACTGGAAAGTTCAGCACAATACCCTGCACCATACCTACACCAACATCGACCAGTTGGACAGCGACATTACGGGAAAACCGTTTCTGCGGCTGTGCGACCAGCAACGCCTGCAAAAAATGCACCGCTACCAGCACATTTACGCCTTTTTGCTGTACGGTTTGATGACCTTCTCCTTTCTGGTAAAAGATTTTAAGCAGATCGGGGAGTTCAACCGGAAATCCAAATCGAAACTGACCAAGCCGTTTTCATCGCGCGAAATCCTGATTTTGCTGGCGGGCAAGCTGTTTTACGTGGTTTTTGTCGGCGTACTGCCGCTCGTATTAACCGACATCACGTTCGGACAATGGGCGCTCGGTTTTCTGCTGATGAACTTTGTCGCGGGCTTCGTTCTGAGCGTTATTTTTCAGTTGGCGCACATCATTGAGGAAGTTCACTCGCCGATTCGGAACGACCAGGGCAATATTGAAAATGCCTGGGCCATTCACCAACTGGAAAGCACCGCCAATTTCTCGGTTTCCCGGGTTTTGTCCTGGTTCATCGGCGGGTTGAATTACCAGATCGAACACCACTTGTTTCCGTCGATCGGCCACGTGCATTACCCGGCCATTGCGCCCATCGTGCAGGCCACGGCCCAGGAATTCGGACTTCCATATTACCAGAAAACCTCGTTGTTGGATGCGCTGGGTTCGCACGTCAACATGCTGAAAAACCTGGGACGGCACGCCCGGCAAACCGTTGTCGCCCCGCGTGTCGTCTGTGCTCCGCAACCCGTTGCCAGTTCGCAGCAGGTCTGAAATTTTCTGCTAAATTTGAGAATCAACCTGATGATTCTCTATCATGACAAAATTCTACATCAAGGCACTCCTGCTGCTGGGCATTGCCCAAGGTGTTTGGGGCCAATCGCTTTCGCCCGTTGAAAAAAAAGTGATCGAAACCGTCCGGCAAATTCATCCCGAAACGGAGAAGTTTCTGGAAAAAACCGTCAACATCAACAGCGGAACGCTCAATCTGGAAGGTGTCCGGGAAAACGGCAAACTGCTGGCCGATGAATTTGAAAAGCTGGGCTTCAAAACCGAATGGATAACGCTGCCCGATTCCCTCAACCGCGCCGGGCATCTGGTGGCTACCCGGCAGGGCAAACGCGGAAAAAAGCTGTTTCTGATCGGGCACCTGGATACGGTTTTTGAAAAAAGTCTTCCCTTCGATCCCTTTACGCGGGTGAACGATTCGACGGCTACGGGTCAGGGTGCCAACGACATCAAAGGCGGTAACGTGCTCATTCTGGCGGCATTAAAAGCATTGCACGCCCAGAAATTGCTGGACGACGTGTCGATAACGGCTTATTTTACGGGCGACGAAGAAAGCAGTGGCGGCCCCGAAAGCAGGCGCGATTTCATCGAACGGGCCAGAAAATGCGACCTGGCCCTGGCGTTCGAAGGAGCGCAGGGACTGACCCACGTCACCACCGGTCGACGCGGTTCGAGTAGCTGGACGCTCAAGGTGGTGGCCCGAACGGGGCATTCATCGCGGATTTTCAGTGATCTGGGCTACGGTGCCATTTTTGAAACCGCCCGGATTCTGAACGAATTTCGGCGCACGCTGGGGCAGGAGCAATACCTGACATTCAATCCGGGATTGATGATCGGCGGTTCGGAAGTGCGGTATGACAACAAATCCGCCCAAGGCGAAACCACCGGAAAAACCAACATTGTAGCCCCGTCGGCGCTGGTGAAAGGGGATCTGCGGTTTATTTCAGAAAAACAGAAAGAAAGTGCCCGCGCCCGGATGCGCGACATTGTGGAAAAAAGCCTGCCACTGACCAAAGCGACGATCACGTTTCAGGACGGCATTCCGGCGATGGAACCGTCGGAAAAGAACGAAAACCTGCGGAAAGTGGTGGATCAGATCAGCCGCGATATGGGCCTGGGGCCGGTGCTGGCGGGCGATCCGGGGTCGCGGGGAGCGGGGGACGTTTCGTTCGTCGCGGAATACCTGCCGTGTCTGGACGGACTTGGCGCGTCGGGAAAAGGCGCGCACAGCATCGAGGAAAACATCAACCTGAAAGAATACCCGTTTCTGATTCAGCGGGCGGCTTTGCTGCTGTACCGTCTGACGCGCTGACGCATCCCCCAAAACCCTGCGACCTCTTTGAATCATGATGAACCCTTCTCCTGAAACCCTGATCATTGGGGCCGGCCCGTTTGGGCTGGGCCTGGCATCCTATCTGCAAAACCGGCAGCACGATTTCCGGGTGATTGGGCACCCGATGGAATTCTGGAAACGGCACATGCCCGCCGGAATGCTGCTGCGCTCGGGTGTCGAATGGCACCTGGACCCCGACGGGCAGTGGACCATCGAACGGTTTCTGGCCGAACGTGGAGAATCGCCCAAGCCGGAAAAACCGCTCTCGCGGGAATGCTATCTGGCGTATACGGACTGGTTTCTGGAAAGAACGGAAATTCCGGTGCAGACGGCCTATGTGACGCAACTGAGTCGGGACAACGGCCATTTTCGGGCGGTGCTGGACGACGGCTCGACGGTGGAAGCCCGGCAGGTGGTAATTGCGACCGGATTTTATTCCTACAGCCATGTTCCGGCCCCGTTGTCGAACCTGATTCCTTCGGACCGGCTCCGACACACCCGCGATGCGGTGGATATGGCTGGTTATGAGGGTAAACGGGTGCTGATCGTGGGTGGTCGCCAGAGTGGGTTCGAGTGGGCGGCCCTCCTGCGCGAAGCCGGTGCCGCCCGGATCGATCTTAGTTACCGGCACGATACACCCCAATTCATTCCATCGGACTGGTCGTGGGTCGAAACGCTGGTCGAAGGCATGGTCGATCAGCCCGGCTGGTTCCGGAACCTGTCGGCCGAGGAGCAGGAAATTCATCGCCTGAATCTGTGGACGGAGGGGCGGTTAAAGCTGGAACCCTGGCTCGCTGACCGGATTTTCCAGCCGGAAGTTGGCCTCCATCCCCGGACGCAGGTGACGGCCGTGACCGAAAAACCGGATGGTTTAGGCATAACCCTGGATTCGGGCGAAGAACTGGAAGTGGATACGGTTATTGCCGCAACGGGCTACCAGGTCGACATTCGGCGGTTGCCCTTTCTGGATGAGTCGCTGCTGGACGAGCTGGCTGTCAGCAACGGTTTTCCGGTGCTGGACGAGGCTTTTCAGAGCAGCGTACCGGGTTTGTACGTTACCAGTTTCCCGGCCGGGTTGGCCTTCGGGCCTTATTTTGGGTTCACCATTGGCGTTCGGGCAGCGTCCCGCCTGGTTGGGGACGCACTGAACCGAAACGAACCGACGCCCGTATAAATCGACAAAACCATTTGGTTCGTGAAGGGTTTAGCTTGTATCCACATGCTCAACGCTATGAACTTTCTTTCTTTTTCGCGGGCGCTTGCCCCGGTTTTATTGCTGCTGATGACGTTGCCCTTGAAGGCTCAGTTACGAGTTGATCTTGAATCGGGGCTGGTCCTCGGAACGAATTACACCGACGTGCGGATTCCCAATCAGGGCGGCACGCTGGTTGATTTAGCGAAGCAGCTAAGCGCAGAACCCCAGGTTTTTTACCGCGTCCGATTGGGATATACGATTGCCAACCGGCACACGATTTCGGCTTTGTATGCGCCCCTGACCGTTCGTTATCAGGGAAATTTCGATCAGGATGTTACTTTTAACAACGTCCTGTTTCCGGCCAACCAACCGACGACGGCCTACTACAAATTCAACTCGTATCGGCTTACCTACCGCTACGATTTTGTTGCCAACGATCGCTGGCGGGTGGGCGCAGGTTTTACGGCCAAAATCCGGGATGCCGACACGCGGTTTGAAAATGAAGTGAGCAAGGCCAATTATGACAACGTGGGCTTTGTGCCCTTGCTGAATTTCTACGCGGCCTATTCGCCCGGCAACCGCTGGAGCGTGCTGCTGGAGGGCGACGCGCTGGGGGCAAAGGCGGGTCGGGCCGAAGATGTTTTTCTGGGAGCGGTCTACAAAGCCAGCCCGAAACTGGGTTTTAAACTGGGCTATCGGGTCGTCGAGGGCGGAGCCGATACGGACGAAATTTACACCTTTACCTGGATCAATTATGCGTCGGCGGGCGTGCTGCTGACGTTGTAAACCCGTGCTGTTCGGAGTAATCTCTACCAAACAAAAGCGGCAATCCCATCATCCGGGATTGCCGCTTTTGTTTGAAGAATGCCTTTAACCTAGTTGCCGCCGGTAAATTTAAAAATGATGCCGGGACCATAATACAACACATAATACGTATCCGCTTTATTACTTACCAGCACATCAACTGGAGTTACATACGGAGCAGCGCCAGAGAACAGGGTTCCACCAGGACTGTCACCATCCACATCGCCGTTGGCAACCCGGGGAGTGGTTGAAAATCCGAATTCCGTCACCAGCGCTTTGCCTCCCGACGTCAGCGCGATGTCGGTCAGGGCCGAGAATTTGGTTTTATAAGCGACTGGGGTAATCGGAGCGGTACCCATGGCACTTACTTTGTAAATGGTTGAAAGATTGGCCGGAAAAGGATAGCCCACCAGGGTGGTAACGAGGAAGTCGGTTCCGTTGAAGACAATCCCGGTCGGTACGGGGTCGATGGTCGGAGGGCCGGTTACTGGATTTAGCGGGTCAAAAATAGGATTCGGCACATCCGGGAAAATCGCGTAGATACTCAAGTCTCCGGTATCCTTGTCCCGACGTACGATGGCGTTTCCACCAGCATCGGTAATAAACAGATCGCCATCCGGTCCAAAGGTCAAATTATAAGGGTTCGAATCTTTCGGGTCGGGAGCATTTGGATGCGCATTGCGAACAAACGTTCCAATATCAATTTTGGTCAATGAACTGGCCGAAAGGGAGGGCGTCACGCCCGGAACGAACGACGAAACATCGGCAATGTATAGCGCATCATCGACGCCGTGCAAAATGTACAGCTTGCCATCTCTATAGGCCAGGTGGTTGAGCCCTTCGGGCGAGCCTTCCGGGCTTTCGGCGGAGAGAAAACCGGTGATGGCGGTAAAGGTACCTCCCGGTGTGATGACTGAAACCCGGCCACTGGCGGGGCTGGCGGTTCCGCTGCCGGCTTCGGTAACCCACAGATAGCCTTTGTTATCTTCCGCCATGCCAATCGGCGAACTCAGGTTGGCGGCTACTGGCGGGCCTTGAACGGCTGAGAACGTAGTCGGATTCGGGAACTGGTGATCCTGAATCTGCTGGAAGCAACTCGTAACGCCAAAAATCAGCGTACTGACCACCAGCAGTGCCAGCAGGGATTGGAGTGTAAAACGTCTGGTATTCATGCGTAAAAATGGTTAGGAATTGAAAAAAAGAATCGAACTAAGTAGAACTCGGACAAAAACTGCAAGAGCTGCAAGTTAGTCTGAGAATAGAGTTAATGTAACGCTAATTTATTATCTGGTGACTTTTTTCGAGCGTAGAACCGCATTTTTGGTCAATCAACCGGTTTTTCGTTGGCTTGGAGGAGAGGTTGTGTTGGCTTCAGAACGTAACTGAATTTTACCGGGGAATCGGTGGTACGGTAGGTAGTTGTACCCCTGGGCCGCTATCAACGAACAAGAAGGAGGTTGAGGGGACAGAATCGAAGAAACGAAGAGGGGGAAATTCCCGTATTTAGTCGGAAAATTCCCGTAAAATCGCCCGCTTATTTGGGGTTGTTGGCCAGCGGCTGGGCGTATTGAGGGCGGTTTCGTTTGAATAACCGGGCAAAGATTTTAGTTAACGGCAAAATGGTTCACGTTGAAACCTAATCGCCGGACGGATAGCCACCGACCGTTGAACGATAAGTAAAAATACGGTCTGATAATTGGTTAAGACGATTTGCATGGAGTGCGGATTTGCCTTAATTTCAGGCCGTTGACTAAACGCTATCTCTGTGGAAACCTCTATCGCCTTAAAAACCTCCATTGCTATTGTCGATGACCACCGCCTGCTGGCTCAGGCCCTGGCTGACCTGATTCAGAAATTCGACAACTACGAAGTATGCATTGTGGCCGAAAATGGCCGTGATCTGATCCGGCACCTTGGTCAGGGCAACTGTCCTGACATCGTTTTGCTGGACATCAACATGCCCGAGATGGACGGTTTTGAAACCGCAGCGTATTTGAAAGAACATTGCCCGACCTGTAAAGTGCTGGCCCTCTCAATGATGGACCGCGAAGAGAACATCGTGCGGATGATTCGGAATGGCGTTCGGGGCTATCTCCTCAAAGGTTGCCGACCCGCCGAACTGCGTCTGGCGCTCGACGACCTGCGCACTAAAGGCTATCATTATTCCGAGTTCATGACCACCCAACTCGTCCGGAGCCTGAATCCCTCCGAAAACGGACCCCCGGCCGCCCTTTTTAACCTCAACGACCGCGAACTCACGTTTCTAAAATTGGCGTGCAGCGAGCTGACGTACGTCGAAATTGCCGACAAAATGTGCGTTAGTGCCCGAACCGTCGATGGCTACCGGGAGTCGGTTTTTCTGAAAATGCAGGTGAAAACCCGCGTCGGTATGGTGCTTGAAGCCATCCGATGGGGTTTGGTTCAGCTATAAGCCGGTTATCTCCGATTTTTCCCGTACTTTTGTGCCAACGCAAGTCTGGGTGGTAACTACAGCCTTGCCGGGTTTATTGTCGGTGCCGGGTGACCGGTATCGTTCTACTGTTCCAGATAAAAGCACATGGCTAAAGTTTCTGATCACATCCGTCAGGCGAACGGAAAGACGATCTTTTCAATTGAAGTTATCCCACCGATCAAAGGCGACAATCTTAAAAATCTCTTAGACAATATCGAGCCACTGATGGAGTTCAACCCTCCGTTTATCGACGTGACGTACCACCGCGAGGAGTACATCGAACGGGTCGAACCCGACGGAACGGTTAAAAAAATCATCACCCGAAAACGCCCCGGAACGGTGGGCATCTGTTCGGCCATTATGCACAAATTTGGGGTCGATCCGGTGCCGCACGTGCTTTGTGGCGGTTTTACGAAGGAAGAAACCGAAGATTTTCTGATCGATCTGCATTACCTGGGCATCGACAACGTGCTGGTTTTGCGGGGCGATCCGGCCAAACCGTTCGATACCTTCAAGCCCAAAACGAATGGCTATGCCTACGCCAGTGAACTGGTGACGCAGGTGGCCAATATGAACCGGGGCGTGTACTTGCACGAAGGTTCGCACGCCATGACCCCCAGCAATTTTTGCATTGGTGTGGCGGCTTATCCCGAAAAACACTTCGAAGCGATCGACCACGATACCGATTTCAGGTACCTGAAACTGAAAATCGACAAAGGGGCCGATTACATTGTGACGCAGATGTTTTTCGACAACCAGAAATATTTTGATTTTGTCCGGCGTTGTCGGGAAGCGGGCATTACGGTTCCGATCATTCCGGGCCTGAAACCGCTGAGCACGCGCAAACAGTTGCAGGTGTTGCCCCGGCTGTTTCACCTCGAAATGCCGGCCGATTTTGTGCAAGCCGTGGAAGCCTGTGAGGACGACAAGCAGGCCCGGCAGGTCGGCATCGAGTGGTGCATTCAGCAGTGCCGCGAACTGACGAAAGCCGGGGTGCCGGGACTCCATTTTTACACGATGGGAAAATCGGATAATATCGTTAAAATTGCCCGGGAAATATTCTGACCGACTGGCCGCATGAAGGGGGCATTCGTCGGACCCTACTTCTTCCTAAACCAAACTCTTCTTTCTATGAAATCCTTCCTATTTTTTTGCGGGGTATTGATCTCTTCCTTTGCCTATGCCCAATCCTCCCCGGGTGAAAAAGCGGTTCTGGCCATTGAGAAACAGCGCTTTGAGGCACAAGTCACGAAAAACTACGCGGTTCTGGAAAAAGTGCTGGGCGACGATCTGATTTACAACCATTCCAACGGCAATCAGGATACCAAACAGTCGTTCATCCAATCGATCCGAGACGGGAAACAAAGCTACGATGCGATCGAAATGCTGGAGAGCAAAGTGCTACTGTATGGCAATACGGCGGTAGTGAGCGGTATTTGTCAAATCAAGGCTGCCAACAACGGGCAAACCATCAACACCAAACTGCGCTACACGGATGTTTACGTCAAGAAAGGCCCGCAGTGGCAGATGGTCGCCTGGCAATCGCTCCGCCTGGCGAATTGAGAGTTAAGAATTGAGAGTTAAGAATTGAGAGTTAAGAATTGAGAGTTAAGAATTGAGAGTTAAGAATTGAGAGTTAAGAATTGAGAGTTAAGAATTGAGAGTTAAGAATTGAGAGTTAAGAATTGAGAGTTAAGAATTGAGAGTTAAGAATTGAGAGTTAAGAATTGAGAGTTAAGAATTGAGAGTTAAGAATTGAGAGTTAAGAATTGAGAGTTAAGAATTGAGAGTTAAGAATTGAGAGTTAAGAATTGAGAGTTAAGAATTGAGAGTTAAGAATTGAGAGTTAAGAATTGAGAGTTAAGAATTGAGAGTTAAGAATTGAGAGTTAAGAATTGAGAGTTAAGAATTGAGAGTTAAGAATTGAGAGTTAAGAATTGAGAGTTAAGAATTGAGAGTTAAGAATTGAGAGTTAAGAATTGAGAGTTAAGAATTGAGAGTTAAGAATTGAGAGTTAAGAATTGAGAGTTAAGAATTGAGAGTTAAGAATTGAGAGTTAAGAATTGAGAGTTAAGAATTGAGAGTTAAGAATTGAGAGTTAAGAATTGAGAGTTAAGAATTGAGAGTTAAGAATTGAGAGTTAAGAATTGAGAGTTAAGAGTTATGAGTGAAGCATGCGTCAGCCAACTTTTAACTCTTCACTCATAACTCTTAATAACACAGCGTTCGTTTTTCAGGATGTCCAGATTGCCGTCTTCGACGCGCATCCGGGATTTTTCTTTGTTGAAGCTTTCCCTGAAATTCTCCTTGAGTTCTTTTCGTTTCATCGCTTCCATAAACCGCCGGATGTCTTCCGGATTTTCGAGCAGGAGGGGTGGCACTTCGGTCGGCTTGTTGTTGTCGTCGGTGGCAACCATCGTGATGTACGACGTATTGGTGTGTTTGACGGTTCCGATGCGGACGTTTTCGGCAATCACTTTGATGCCAATGACCATTGACGTCCGGCCCACGTAATTGACCGATGCCATCAGCGAAACGAGTTCCCCCACTTCAACGGCCTGCTTGAAATCGACGCCATCCACCGAAACCGTCACGCAGTAAGCCCTCGAATGTTTGGAAGCGCAGGCAAAGGCCACTTTGTCCATCAGAGACAGCAGAATACCGCCGTGAATTTTACCACCGAAGTTGGCGTAGGAAGGAATCATCAGCTCAGTGAGCGTAGTGCGGGAGGAGTTGACGGATTTTGGAGCCATTTTTGAGTATTTTGTGGCAAATTAACCGATATACGATAGCAATGAAAAAATTGGTGCTGATTCTCGGATTTTGGGGGCTGATCGGAAGTGCGTATGGGCAGCAGCAAAGGGTGGAAGTCAAAATTAAGGATGCAAAAGACAGGACATTCGGGCCGGTTGAGACGAGTCCTGAGTATCCGGGAGGCATAGAGCCTTATTTTAGGAAAAATACACGGTATCCGCAGGAGGCTCGCCAAAACGGAATCAAAGGCCGCGTCCTGGTCAATTTCCTCATCGATTCGTTAGGTTCTATTCCGGATTCGAGTGTTCGGGTATTGAGAGGGATTGGCTACGGCTGTGACGAGGAAGCCGTCCGTTTGGTACGAAACATGGCGCGCTGGAAACCGGGAACCGTTCTGGGAAAACCCGTATCGATCAAGTATAACATTCCCGTGTTGTTTCCGCCAAAGCCCTAAAAAAAGGCACCGCGTGGAAGCCGACGGTGCCTTTAACAAACCTAATCAAGAATCGCGTCAGTCGCTGTTTAGACGGAGAAGCTTTCTCCGCAACCGCAGGTCCGGCTGGCGTTGGGGTTTTTGAACTGGAATCCTTTGCCGTTCAGTCCGTCGGAAAAATCCAGCTCGGTGCCGGCCAGATAGAGCAAGCTCTTCCGGTCGACGTAAATTTTAATGCCTTTGTCTTCGACGATGTGGTCGTTGGGTTGCTGCGCCGT
Source organism: Larkinella sp. C7 (assembly GCF_006149005.1). Classification (GTDB taxonomy): domain Bacteria; phylum Bacteroidota; class Bacteroidia; order Cytophagales; family Spirosomataceae; genus Larkinella. Next base: position 420,468 of record NZ_VBSL01000003.1, read on the forward strand.
ATCGAATTGCAGATCGTACATCAGACCGGAGCAGCCCCCGCCCTGCACCGCCACGCGGATGGCATAGTTATCGTTCAGGCCATCTTTCTGGCGGAGTTCAACAATTTTATCTTTGGCTTTATCAGTTACCGAAACCATAATCTTACGGAGTAGTTGGACGCTAAGGTAAAAACCGTGTACGGAAAAGAAAAGTTTCTCTTCAATTCTCTGATTACCTCTGATGTTCTCTGATAAACTCTGTGGAATAACTTTTAACTTGGGGCGAGTTGTTACACAGAGCTAATCAGAGAACATCAGAGGTAATCAGGGCATGTTGACGAATGTAGAGCATATCGGGATTGCGGTGAAGAGCCTGACGGCTTCCAATGCCTTGTTTACGAAGTTGTTGGGCAAAAAACCGTATAAGGCCGAAGCCGTGGAGTCGGAGGGGGTGACGACCTCGTTTTTCAAAGTAAACCAGACCAAGATCGAACTCCTGGAAGCCACCCGCCCCGACAGCCCGATTGCGAAGTTTCTGGAAAAAAAGGGCGAAGGCATCCACCACATCGCTTTCGAAGTCTCGGACATTTACGCCGAAATTGAGCGACTGAAAACCGAAGGATTTACGCCCCTGAACGAAACCCCCAAACGGGGTGCCGACAACAAGCTGGTTTGCTTCCTGCACCCGAAAGAAACGAACGGCGTGTTGGTGGAGTTGTGTCAGGAAGTGAAAGAGTGAAGAAAAAATACAGCCCATGACTTCAGTCGTGGGTGTAGACCAAAATCAACCCGTTCAATAAAAACCGTTTCAACGGTTTAGCTCATACGAATATGCTAAAGCGCGTTTCTATCCAGAATTTCAAAAGCCTGAAAGACGTTACGCTCGATCTTCAGAAAGTTAATCTGTTGATTGGCCCGAATAATTCGGGGAAGACGAATTTTTTGAAGGCCCTGGAGTTTTTTTCACTCGGCGGTTTAGGTTCTCAAAAGATCACAGAATTAGAGTCTGTTTCGTATAAACATAAGAGGGTAAATATAAAATATGAATTCGTTTTTGTTCCTAACCCAGATGAGTATATGGCCCAGACTTATGGAAAGGAAGGGAGAGAAAAATATCATTATGTTCAGGTTTTAGAAGTAAAAGTTGGTGATGACTTTATTTATGTAGACCCAAAAAATGACGATTGGTTTGTTGATGAGCACGATGAGAAATCAGATATTCAAACTTTTGGAGGGGATAGAAGGGAATTCTTTGACTATATGTCAACTAAAGTTTTTAGGCCAGATCCGTTAAAGCTTGTCCAGCCAGTTAAATTTTCAGCAGATGAAGTTCATTTATTAGCTGATTGCTCCAATCTTATTTCTTTTTATTTCTATCTGGAAAATAATCTAAAAAAGGTCGCAAAGAATATTCAAGGTGATTTGTCAAAATGCATTCCTGAAATTTCATATTTCACGACACCTCCAGTAAAGACAGGTAACGAAAGTTTAATTGGACTTAGATTTTTTGATAAAGAGGAAAATGGCTTTTGGGCAAATGAGGTCTCGGAAGGAGTTCTTTATTTTCTTGCCTTGCTCTGTATTATTCATCAACCCAATCCACCCAAACTTCTCCTCCTCGAAGAACCCGAAAAAGGTATTCACCCGCGTCGGATTCATGAAATCATGAATTTCATTTTTCGTTTGGCTGATGAAAAAGACATTCAGATTATTCTGACAACGCATAACGAAAATGTATTGAACGAATTTACATCTATGCCCGAAGCGGTTTTTGTCTTTAATAAAGATGAAGAAGGAGCAACGTATGTCCACAATTTAAAAAGTGATATTATTGATCCTTCGCATGAGCGTAGTAGACAAGAAGGATTAGAAGAAATCGATTTTACAGATGATCTAGGCAAAAACTGGATGTATGGATTATTAGGAGGAGTTCCCACCGAAGAACTATGAAATCACTAAAGTATGCTTTGATCGCTGAGGGATATTCCGAATACAAGTTTATTCCGGTTTACCTCCAGCGCATGACTTCGTCACTTGGATTGCAAGTTAAAAGAAGTAAAATTGACCTGCTGAAAAAACAACCAAGTAAATCCAAAGTCTATACCGAAGCTGCCAAGTTAGGGCAAAGTGCTTTTCAGGATGGTGCTGTTTTGTGCTTAATTGGCGTTGATTTAGACCGACCCGATCAGACACCCGAACAAAGCGATCATACAGCAGAGTTAAAAAAACTTGAGAATGCCGTTAAGTCAATCTTGAAGAAATACGGTCACCAGATTAAGCTTTATGTGCCTATTCAGGCAATCGAACATTGGTTGGCTTATCAAAAATACAGACTGGATGCTGGAAAAAGACCTGCCAATAATAGTCTTGAAAAAAGACATCAGGATGATTTAAAGGCGTTTGTTTATGGAGACAAGAAAGCAAAACAATGGAAAATAGAGGAAGTCGCGCAGACCGTTGCTGAAAAAGCCGATTTCGACGAACTCGCGAAACAATCCCGTTCGTTTGACCATTTTCATAAACAAATCGTTACTTTTCTGGCGTCGTACAACAACACCACAAAACCATGAAATACTACAACTCCATCATAGATACCATCGGCGACACGCCCCTGGTGAAGCTGAATAAGGTGACCAAAGGCATCCGGGGGACGGTTCTGGCGAAAGTCGAGTATTTCAATCCCGGCAACTCGGTGAAAGACCGCATCGCCGTTCGGATGATCGAGGACGCGGAGAAGGCCGGAATCATCCAGCCGGGCGGCACCATCATCGAAGGCACGAGCGGTAATACCGGTTTCGGGCTGGCGCTGGCGGCCATTGCGAAGGGCTATAAGTGCATTTTCACGATGGCCGATAAACAGTCGAAGGAGAAAATCGACATTCTGCGGGCGGTGGGCGCCGATGTGGTGGTGTGCCCGACCAACGTGGAGCCCGACGATCCGCGCTCGTACTACTCCGTGGCCAAACGCCTGAACCGCGAAATTCCGAACTCGATTTACCCCAACCAATACGACAACCTCTCGAACACGGCGGCCCATTACGACACCACCGGTCCCGAAATCTGGCGCGATACCGAAGGCAAAATCACACACTTTGCCGCGGGCGTCGGAACGGGCGGTACGATTTGCGGAACCGCCAAATTTCTGAAAGAACAGAATCCGAATGTGGTGACCGTCGGCATCGATACCTACGGCTCGGTGTTCAAAAAATACAAGGAAACCGGCATTTTCGACCAGCGCGAGGTGTATCCGTATCTGACGGAAGGCATCGGCGAGGACATTTTGCCGCAAAACGTCGATTTCAGCCTGATCGACCATTTCGTGAAAGTGACCGACAAAGACGCGGCCATTATGGCCCGGCGGTTGTCGAAGGAGGAAGGGCTTTTTGTTGGCTGGTCGACCGGTTCGGCGGTGCACGGGGCATTGGAATGGGCGCGGGAACACCTGACCGACGACGATGTGCTGATTATTCTGCTGCCCGACCACGGCACGCGCTACCTCGGCAAAATCTACAACGATACCTGGATGAAGGACCACGGTTTTCTGGAATCCCGTGAGTTTTCGACGGCCCGCGACATTGTCCGCAGCAAAAACGGAAAGGGCGTGTTGACGACCGTCGACCGGGAATTGAAAGTGGGCGACGCCATCCGGCTGTTGAACCAACACAGCATTTCGCAGATTCCGGTGACGGAAACCAACGGCGACATCGTCGGCAGCCTCACCGACTCGACCATTCTGAGCAAACTCATTGAAGACCCCGCCGTGAAAGACCTCACTGTCGGCGAGGTGATGGACAAACCGTTCAAGTTTGTGGCGCTCGACAACACCGTCGATGTGCTGTCGTCACTCATTGACCGCGACAACAAGGCGTTGCTGGTGCGTGACGAAAACCAGCAGGTTCACATCATCACGCAGGCGGATTTGCTGGCAGCGATCACCAATTGAACGATGAGTTATGAATGATGAACGATGGATGGAGAAGCCGCAATCGGGGCGCAGAAATTTTCTCAAAACCGCCGTTGTGGGTCTGCCGCTTCTGGTTGGTGAAGCACCTCTGGCAACTCCTTTGGTAGCGGGCACACCGGAACGGGTTCGACTCAGTTGCAATCTCTACTCGTTCAATGAGCCGCTGATGAGCGGGCAGATGACGCTGGAACAGGTGCTGACTTTTTGTGCGGAACTGGGCTTCGACGCGGTTGATCCGACTGCCTATTACTTCCCCGGCTACCCGGCTTTACCAGACGATAGTTATCTTTACGAGATCAAGCGAAAAGCGTTTCGGCTGGGCCTCGACATCAGCGGGACCGGTGTTCGGAACGACTTTACCTTACCCGATCCAACCCGCCGGAAAGCCGAAATCGAGCTGGTCAAAAAATGGGTGGGCTTTGCCGCCCGGTTCGGCGCGCCCGTCTTGCGGGTTTTCTCGGGAGTTGGCAAGGAACTCAAAGCCGGGTATAACCGCGAGGAAGTCACGACCTGGGTTGTGGACGCGCTTCAGGAATGTGTCGAGTTTGCATCCCGGCAGGGCATAATCATTGTCCTGCAAAATCATGCGGATTTTATTCAGACAGCGGATCATGTTCTCGACATCGTCAAACGGGTGAACTCGGACTGGCTGGCGGTTAATCTGGATATTGGCAGCTTTAAAATCGGTGATCCGTATGCGCAGATTGCCAGTGTCGCACCCCATGCGGCAACGTGGCAGATCAAGGAAAACCTGTTTGTCAACGGACAGGAAACCGTGACTGACTTGTCCAAAATCATGCAGATTGTCCGACAATCGGGCTACCGGGGCTATCTCCCCATCGAAACACTAGGCAAAAGCGACCCCCGAACGAAAGTCCCCGTCTTTTACGAAAAAGTTAAAAAAGCCCTCAAGAGTTAAGAGTGATGAGTTAAGAATTACAACAAGACTGGCTTAAATCATGCGTCAGCCAACTCTTAACTCATCACTCTTAATTCTTAACTCATCTTCGGTTGTCATCTCCCGAAACCATCCCCAGGTAGCTCCAGTAGCGGCTTTCGGCAATTTCTTCGGTACCGACGGCTGCCTTGATGGCGCAACCCGGTTCGTTGATGTGCAGGCAGTTGTGAAACCGGCACTGATTCAGGCGGTCGCGCATTTCGGGGAAATAGTGGCTGATTTCTTCTTTCGCCATATCGGCCAATCCCAACTCCTTGATACCGGGCGTGTCGATGATGTAGGTGTCGGGCGCAATCTCGAACATCTCGGCGAAGGTTGTGGTGTGAACGCCCTTGTTGGCAAAAGTCGACACCTCGCTGGTACGGAGGTGCAGGTCGGGGGCGACGGCATTGACCAAAGAGGATTTTCCAACGCCCGAATGACCCGCCAGCAGGCTGATTTTCTGGTTCAGCAGATGCCGGAACACGTCGACGTTTTCGCCTTCGGTGGCCGAAGTTTCCAGACAGCGATAGCCAATGTTTTCGTATAAGTCGATGATTTCGCGCTGGTAGTCCAGGGCCTCGTCTTTCAGAATATCAGCTTTGTTGAAAACCAGCGTGGTCGGAATGCGGAACGATTCGGAGGTGACCAGAAACCGGTCGATGAAACCCAGCGACGTTCGGGGAAAGGCCAGCGTGACGATCAAAACCGCCTGATCGAGGTTGGCGGCCAGAATGTGTCCGTGGCCGGTTTTGTGGACGGATTTACGGATGATGTAATTGTCGCGGGGCTCGATGTCGGTGATGACCACGGTATTTTCGAGTTCATCTTCCAGGTCGAAGCGCACGCGGTCGCCCACGGCAATCGGATTAGTGACCTTCAGGCCCTGAATCTTGAATTTGCCTTTCAGCCGGGCGCGGTAGATGTGTCCGTCGTTGTTGCGGACTTCGTACCAGGAGCCGGTGGAGCGTAGGATTAAGCCGTTTTGCAAGGTTATTTTTGGAATTGTTACACAGGGTTAATCAGGGATTATCAGAGTCGATCAGAGGTTTAAAGGCTGGATTGACTACTCGACGCACTCCATATTTTAACAAAGTAACGTGAAAATTGATTAGTAAACCTAAGTGAAAATGGCCCAATTTTAGGTAAGTCAGGATCTGGGCAAGATGCACATCCGTTAATTGTTCAACGGTTTTGAGTTCCACGACAACTTCCCTTTCCACCAATAAATCCATCCGGCCCGGTGAACCTCGATCGAACACTGCAATACTTTCTGAGAAATTTGATTCAAAAGTATCCTCTGATTTCCTCTGATAATCCCTGATTAACTCTGTGTAACAACCTTTGCTACAATTTCCATCACTTTAGACGTAGCACCGGTATTCAGAGTAACGTAGTCACCGGAGATAGCGGAAGCCGCTGAAGAATCCTCATAAAGCCGTCGAAAAACCGTCTCCAGTTCAGCGGAGTTGGAAACCGGAAAAGCTGCCCCCGCCTTCACCAGATCCACCGCTTCCTGAAACTTGCCGTAGTTTGGCCCGAAAAACAGTGGCATCCGGAAGGTCGCGGCTTCCAGAATGTTATGCAACCCCTTCCCAAATGCGCCACCGATGTACGCAAAGTCGCCATACTGGTAAAGCGACGAAAGCATACCGACGTTGTCGATGATCAAAGTGCTAAAGGGTTTAATGGTTTGATGGTTAAGAAATTGCGCTTCCGAAAACCGGAGGGTTTGGCCGGGGAGCTGGCTGCGCCAGCGTTCGATTTCGTCGTCGTGAATTTCGTGGGGCGCAATGATGACTTTCAGCGGTTTTTCGAAGCGGTTCAAAAACGGAATCAGCACATCTATATCGGCCTGCCACGCGCTACCAACCACCAGCAGGGGCGTATCGGCTTTGAACAGCCGGGCCACCGGAATGTCCTTTTTGGCATCGGCCACCTGTTTCACCCGGTCGAATCGCGTGTCGCCCGCCAGCGTCACGTTGGTCACGCCGATCCTTTTCAACAGATCGACCGACTCCTGATTCTGCACCAGAATGTGGTTGAAAAACCGCAAAAAGGAGCGATAAAAACCGCCGTAGGGTTTGAAAAAGATCTGGTCGGGCCGGAAAATCGCCGAAAACGAAAAAATCGGAATCTGCCGGGCTTTCAGTTCCCGCAGGTAGTGATACCAGAATTCATACTTGATAAAAAACGCAATCGCCGGGTTGACGCGCTCGACAAACTGCCGGGCGTTGGCGGCCGTATCGAAGGGAAGATAAACGATATAATCAGCCCCCGCGTAATTTTTCCGAACCTCATAACCCGACGGCGAGAAGAACGTCAGCAGGATTTTATACCGGGGATACTGTTGCCGAAAAGCCTCCATCACCGGTCGTCCCTGCTCAAATTCACCCAGCGAAGCCGCATGAAACCAGGCAATCGGTGCTGTATTATCAGCCAATTTTGTGTTTATTTGTTCCAGCCATCCACGTCGCCCCTCCACCGCCAGCCGGGCTTTGGGGTGAAACCGGGCCGCAACCTGAAGCGCGGCCTGATAAAGTCGGATGGAGGTCGTATACAGTGCAGAAAGCAAGCGGATGTTCGTTGGTTCGATCTGTAAAACTACAAACTCAATCGGTATATTTTAACTCATCAGCCCATGCAATCGTACGATACCCTCGTCGAAGCCCTCGACGACCTCACTAAAAAAGGCTACACGCACGACTTTAATATTGCCGACGACTGCCTGATTTGCCATACGCCGAATGTCCAGCTTCGGCCCGAGCAGTTTCACATTGTGGACGTGTTCCGTTTCGAAGGCATGAGCAACCCGGACGACAGTTCGATTCTGTACGTGATCGAGTCGACCGATGGCATGAAAGGAACGTTGGTCAGCGCTTATGGGGCCTACGCAGACGAAGTGTCGAACGAAATGATGGAAAAATTAAAGATTCACTGATTCCGAAAGAAACTTTTCCGACCCAATAGGGCTTATAAGCACGTAGTTACGTGTGAACAAGCATCATGAACTGGAACAAACTGCAAGACAACGCCCAATTAGCCCAAATCAAACAAGAGTCGGCCGAACAGCCGGTTTTGATTTTCAAACACAGCACCCGCTGCTCCATCAGTTCGACGGCTTTAAGCCGAATGGAACGCAACTGGAGCGATTCGGCTGGCATTAAACCGTATTATTTGGACCTGATTGCATTCCGTTCCGTGTCGGGCCAGGTGGCCGAGGAGTTCGGAGTCGATCATCAATCCCCTCAGGTTCTGTTGATTCAGAACGGCGAATGTATTTACGATGCTTCGCATTTTGAAATTTCGTTCGACGACCTGAAGCAACAGGTCGTATCGGCATAATCCAATTCCGATCGAATTGACAAGCGCCCGCTTCCCTGGAAGATGGCGCTTTTTTTATGCGACCGGCTCCAAACCGGACCGTTCTGTTGCAATAGATAACCGGACATTTTGCACTTTGGGCAAGACTACCGTAATTTCGGTCGTGAAACACTACTTTTTAGGGCAGAGTCTCCTTCTCAGCAATCGGGCAGTGAATAGTTTTTATAGTTACCAGCAGAAATGAAATCAAAATTCATTGCAATCAGCGATAGCATTATCGAGAAAATTAAAACCGGCGAGTTGCAGCCGGGGGATCAGATTCCGTCCGAAAATGAGTTGATTAAATATTTTAGTATCAGCAATACAACGGCGCGGAAAGCCCTGCTTGAAATTGAATCGAAAGGCTGGGCGAAGCGAATAAAAGGCAAGGGAACGTACGTATTAAACCGCACCGACGACCACCATTTAATCCGCACGCTGGGGTCCATCTATGCAACCCGGCGTGGCTTTCACGACAGTTTAATTGCGGAAGGTTTTACGCCTAAAAATATCGTTCTGGAAAAAACCATTCTGGACGATGGAATTTCTTCCGAAATAAACGGGCGGCATTTTATCATCGACGGTCCGGTTTTAAAACTGCACCAACTCCGCTATGCGGATGATTTATTGATCAAGGATGAAGTGAAATACATTTCGCTTACCTTGTGTCCGAAGATCAATAAAATGCCGACGGAAATTTCGTATTTCAAAGTTTACGAAAATAGCTACCACCTGAAAATCAACGAAGTGCAGCAAACGTTGGGCGTGACGATTATGCAGCCCAATACCAATAATTTTGAGATCAGTAAACCCACTCCCGCTTTTGTGCTCGACAGTGCGGTGATCTGTACGGGCGAGAAAGTGGTTGAAATTGAACGCTCCTATTACCACGGTGATAAATACAAATTCGCCGTCATTGCCAGCCCCGAACACGACTACCGGCCCGCCAAACCGATCACTTCATAAACCATTTGACCAGTTCGTTGGCAATCAGTTGATGCCCTTCCAGATTGGGGTGATTGACGTGCGACATGTACTTGACTAAATCACCTTTCGCAGCCACTTTTTTGAATTGGGCATACGAATCGGCCAGACCGATGTGGTGCGTTTCAGCCAGTTTTATAATCTGCTGGGTGTGCTGTTCCAGCGGATTTCCGGCGGCCAGCATATCGACCCGCTGATCGGGTGAAGGCGTCAGTAAAATGATTTTTATATTTTTGGAAAGCGCCGACTGGATCATTTTCTCCCAGGCTTCTTTCGCCTTTTCCAATCCGGCTCCCCGGTCGTTCAGGGCGTAGTCAATAAACAGAACATCCGGTTTATGCACCAGCACATCCCGTTCAAACCGCTCCTGGCCCTTCACTGAATTTTCGCCACCGATCGCCGTTACGATCACATTGATCACGGCATACGGATAACGTTCTTTCAGTTTTGCCAGCACCAGGTTCGGATATGATTCCAGCGTGTGGACTTCATGGTTGTGCCAGTATCCGGCGGGTACCGAATGGCCGTGGAAGACCAGATTGATCGTCCGGTTTTTCGGCCACTCGATCACCATTTCCTTTTGTAAATCGGCTAAATACGTCGCCGGATCGGCGATAGCCGGGTTTTGCGCTTTAGAAACACCGGCGAAACTCAGTAGGAGAGCGAAAAGAAAACCCGTCACTTTTCTCATTTTACGGCTTGTGTTTTGATGGTTTGGATCGTAACCGGCCCCAGTAATCCGGATTCAATTAAAGGTACCTGTTTCCAGGGCGTTCCTTTGTACCCAATGGCCATGTTGGTGTTCGTAAATTTTTCGCCGGTGATGGCGTCGCCCGTCAGCCGGTTCGACCAGGTGTTGGCCACCTCGACTTTCAGCGTATTCTCACCGGTTTTTACAAAATTCGTAATGTCAAAACGGTGCGGTTCGGCCCAAGTGATGCCCAGATGCTGACCGTTCAGCCAAACATCCGCTAGTTCCGACAATTTTCCCAGATTTAAAATGACCCGCTCGTTTCGTGACGAATCAAAAGCCGGGGAAAATTGAAAGGTTTTCTCGTAGGTGCCGATGCCCGAAAAATACCGGATGCCGGGTTGGTCGGATTCCGTCCAGGAGATGAGTTTTGGCAACGTGACCGACTCCGGCGCTCCCCAGTTTTTTGCAAAACCAAGCCGCCAGGCTCCCGTTAGTTCCTGCGTTCTGATGTCAGTGTTGATCCGCTTCATGGCGGCTTTAGCCTCTGCCAGTTCGACCGTTCCCGGTTGCAAAAACCGCAAACCGTTGGGTGTGTATTCAAACAGCGGCAGCGGATCAACCGAAGCAAAACCGGTATACGGCGGTTTGGAAACGGACGTATTGAATACGATAAAACAGGAGCCATACGCCGGTAAACTCAATGGCAACCGGAGCTGTTGTTTTTCCTGCTTAAAAACAGAAACCGGCACGATTTCGCCCGTAACCGGGTGCCAGATTTCCGGTGTTTTACCCGTTTGCCGAAATGAAACGTTGGCCGAAAGAGGCTGATTGGTCGTGTTTCGAATCAGGTAATAATCCGTAGTCTGGTGGCGGTAATGAATGAAATCAAAGGCACTTGATGATGCATTGATAGCACTGAAATCCGGGCCAATGGTACGTTTTTTAAGCAAAGTCAAAGCGGTTTCGCCGGAAAAATCCTTTCCACTGATCACCGCACCTTTTTTCGCCAGCGCCCGGAGTTTGGCCCGGATTTTTGGCGATAGATTTTCCACGTCGCCCAACGCCAGCACGCTGAACGTTGCGCCATTCGATAGCGCCAGTTTTCCGTTTTTTACGGTCAGATCATTGAGCAGAATATCCGTGTTGATAATCTCGTAATCGTAGCCCGGCCCTACCGAAAACCGGGTGTTTTTGGGCGGCACAAAATTCGGGACTTTATCGCCGTAATAATACACCACATCGGCCACGAAATCCGTGTTTTGCAATACGTGCGAAATCCGGCCGAGGTAATCCGTAAACGGTTTTACTTTCGACCACCACGTCTGTTTGGTGTTGAAGTGCGTGCCGGCCCCGTAGACGATACCGGGAAAACCGGTGCCTTCCGGATTGTGGCTAAAGCCGTGAATAACAACGCGATTCATGCCTTCGCAAAAAGCACGGTCGGCAATGGATTTCAGGTCGAACGGCCCTTCCTGCCAGTGGTGAAAACTCGTGAAGGATTCCTCTTCCACCATCCGGCGTTTGTAGATATGGGCCGCAGCGGCCACTTCCTTCACCAGCCACATGATGTCCACACTGTCGGCGTCGTAATAGTGATACCGGCTCCAGAACTCCCCGCGCGGCACATCCAGCGACCCCAGCGCCTTCAACGTTTCGACCGGCACGTTGTGCAGCGGAGGGCCGGGGCCGCCCGCTTCCGACGCGATTTGCAGGCCATACTGATTCGCAATTTCTTTGGCTTTCCGGTAATGATTCTGGATCATCAGTTCGGATAACGTCCGGTTATAATCCTGCTGAAAATGAGCGGTTCGTTCCGGACTGAACAGCGTCTTGTCGAACAATACCGGCAGAAATTTATCGATCGAGTAGCCGTTTAGCTGGCGGAATTTATTCGGTAACGAAGGCGTCCAGACAAAACCGGTGGCTTCATAACTCGCCAGATACAAGGTCTTCAGGGCGGTTTTTGAAAAATCCCCGAAGATCGGTTTCAGTCGGTCGATAAAATACTGAAAATGGGCGCGGGTGGCCGTCGAATCAAAATGGTCGATAATGGGGCCGGTGGAGTTGGGACTGGGCAGTTTTAACGGCTCGCCCGAATTGGAACAAACGTAGCGGTGGATTTCCCATTTTCCGGGTGGAACCGACCAGTTCAACGTTTCACTTCTGGCGTCGAAATACCCGGAAAGCGGAATGATTTGGGTGGTGTCCAGAAAGCCAGCTTTGTCACGGACCGGCAGGGCGACCACGGCGATTTCTTGGTGAAAAACCGGCTTGCCATCCGCGCCAAATTCGATGAGCAGCGGTTTGCCTTTGGCATCGGTTTTGGCAATGACCGGAAAGGGAAGTTTAATCGGTTTTTGCGCGGCCCCATCCACCGTCAGCTTCGAAACATAAATCGACTTGGCCGCGTGTTGGGGCGATGTCCAGCTACCACCCGCGTTCCAGCTACTGGCCAGATTCAGACCGACTTCCAGGTTTAATCGGGTCGCTTCCCGAATGGCGATTTCGATGGCTTTCAGCGATTCGGTCCCCATAAAAGCCGGTCCAGCCTTCACCATGCCGTTAGGGTTGTTGTAAGCCGGAACGCCAATTTCAAAGATGTCCATGCCCCCGATCCCGGCGGTTTTCATGGCCCTCAGTTCTTCCTTTAACCGGGTCGTATCGACGTTGCCGTTCAGCCACCACCAGTAGGTTTTGGGCCGGGCCTGCGGGGGCGGGTTTTTGAAGCCTTCCCGGATGGATTGGCGCGTGGCATGCTGCCCCTTTAGCGGGAAGGTTATCAGACTTAAGGCACAGAGGAAGAGTAGGATTTTCATGCTGTTAGCGAATGGTTTTGACCGTCTGAATCGTTACCGGCCCCAGCAAACCTGACTCGATCAGGGGCAATTCGCCCCACGGAACCAGGTTTTTGTTGGCTTTGGTGATATTGGTTTTGGTGAACTTTTCGCCGGTGAGCGCGTCGCCCGTCAGCCGGTTCGACCAGGTGTTGGCCACTTCGACTTTTAGCGTGTTTTCACCGGTTTTGACCACCTCGGTAATATCAAAGCGGTAGGGGGGCGTCCAGACAATGCCCAGCGGTTTATCGTTTAGCCAGACTTCACCAACTTTCGCCAACCGTCCCAGGTCGAGGTAAATCCGCTGATTCTGAGCGATATTGGAAGCGGGTTTGTACGAAAAAAATGTTTGATAGGTGCCGGTTCCTGAAAAATACCGGATGCCTTTCTGATCGGATTCGGTCCAGGAAATGAGTTTCGGAAACGTCGCGGATTCGGGCGCTCCCCAGCCCTTGGGAAAGCGGAGTTGCCACGGGCCTGTGAGTGTTGTGGCGGGTTGGGTGTTGTCAATTTGCTCAAAACCGGACTCTTTTTTTACCTCGAAAGCCCCCGCCTGCAAAAACGCCAGGCCGTTGGGCGTAAACGCCAGATGCGGTGGATGGGGCTCAGAACCCGTCACTTCGTTGTAGTGAGCCAGTACGGGTTCTTTGGAAAAGACGACAAAATACGTTCCGTACGGCGGCAGTGAAACCGGCAGTTGAATGCGCCCATCCGCCTGCTTATACACCGACACCGGCGCGATTTCGCCGGAGAGCGGGTCCCAGATTTCGGGCGTTCTGTCCGCCTGACGGAAAAAACAGGTGCGGGAAACCCACTGATTCGTGGTGTTGCGGATCAGGTAAAAATCTACCTCGCCATTTCGGTAGTGAATGTGATCCAGTGGCGTTTCGCGCTGGTCGGTTTTCTGGTCGGCGTAGCTGAAATCCGGCATGATTTTTAGCTCGGTCAGGGCGGGCAGTGCCGGTTTTTGATCGACCAAACGGCCGCCCTGTTCCGCCAGCTTTTTCAGTTTTGCCCGAACATCAGCCGGAATTCGCCCTTCCGTTCCGATGCTCAACACCTTGTAGCGGCCGACGCCCGGCAGCACCCACTCGCCGTTTTCGACGGTCAGATCCCGCATCAGCACTTCCGTGTTTACGACTTCGTAATCGTAGCCCGGCCCAACCGAAAACCAGGTGTTTTTGGGCGGAATCAGGTTCGGGACGTTGTCGCCGTAATAATGCAGCACATCGGCAACGAAAGCGGTTTTTTGCAAGATGTATGAAATCCGGCTCAGGTAGTCGTTGAACGGTTTGACTTTCGGCCAGTACGTCGTTCGGTCGTTGTAGTGCGTACCGGCAAAATAGGCGATGCCCGGATGACCCATTTCCGCCGGATTGTGCGGAAAACCGTGAATCACCAGCCGGTTCATGCCCTCGCAGAACGCGCGGTCGGCGATGACTTTTAGATCCGACGGGCCTTCCTGCCAGTCCCAGTAACTCGTAAACGACTCTTCTTCAACGATCCCGCGTTTGTATATGTGCGAAGCGGCTGCAATCTCTTTCACGAGCCAGATCTTGTCCACCAGACTGTCCTTGTCGTTTTCCATGAAAAATTCGCGGTTGTACCAGTATTCCCCGCGCGGCACATCCAGCGCCCCGAGTGCCTTCAGCGATTCGACCGGGATGTGGTGTAGGTGCCCCGGTCCGCCCGATTCCGAAATGATTTGTAAGCCGTGGCTGTTGCAGATTTCTTTGGCTTTCCGGTAGTGGTTGTTGATCATCAGTTCAGACAGGGTTTTGTTAAAATCGAACTGAAAATTGTTGGCCACTTCCGGCTGATACCATTCCTTGTTGTAGATCGCGGGCAGAAATTTATAGAGGTCGTAGCCGTGAAGGTTGCGGAAAGCCGCCGGTAAGGTGGGCGTCCAGGTAAACTCCTTGGCTTCGTAACTGGCTAGATACAAGTTTTTTAACGCTGATTTGCTGAAGTCGCCGATCCCGGGTTTCAGTCGGTCGATGAAATACATCACGTGCATCCGCGTCGCCGTGGAGTCGAAGTGGTCAATGATCGGGCCGACCGAATTGGGCGTGGGGCGGATCAACTGCTCGCCGGAATTGGAGCAGACATACCGGTAAACGTCCCAAGCACCCGCCGGAGCTTTCCAGGTCAGTTGTTCGGTTTTGGCATCGAAATAGGCCGACACGTTGATCACTTTCGAGGTATCCAGCTGGGACGTCTGACCGGCGGGCAGGGCAATGACGGCCACTTCCTCGTGGTAAGCCGGTTTGCCATCGGCTCCGTATGGGATGGGTCTTGGGTTTCCTTTTTTGTCGGGTGTAATGGCTGGAAAGGGCAATTTGATAGCCTGCTCGCCCGCGCCTTGTACCGTCGTTTTGGAGAAGTAAATGGTTTTTGCCGCGTGTTGGGGCTGAACCCAACTGCCACCGGCGTTCCAGCTACTGGCCAGATTCAGACCCACTTCCAGGTCCAGCTTGCCCGCTTCCCGAATCGCCAGTTGGATGTTTTTGACCGACTCCTCGCTCATGAAAGCTGGCCCGGCGGGAATGAGCTGGTTGGGGTCGCTGGCGGGCGGCAGGCCGATTTCGAACAGATCGACACCCCCCATTCCGGCGTTTTTGATGGCAAGTAACTCTTCCTTCAACCGGAGGGTATCGACGTAACCGTTCAGCCACCACCAGTAGACTTTGGGCCGGGCCTGAATGGGCGGATTTTTGAAGCCTTCTTTTAAGGTCGAATAGCTGATCGCTTCGGTTTCGGATGCGGTTTTGTTGCAGGAAACCAGTGAAACGAAAAGCCCAATCCCCAGCAGGCAGGAGGTGAATTTCATCGGGAGGAAGTAGTTAAGGGTTTAGGAATAAGTGAATCCGGATTGCAAATCCCGACCAGCCTACCAGAATGCGACTAAATCACCGCTTACGTTTTCAACGACGTAGTGTTTGCCGTACTTTTTATCGCCGGATTTGAAGGCGGTTTTTCCTTTTTTCCAGGGATAACTGGCATTCGTGTAGACATTCAGACCTTGTTCCGTTACTTCGTCGTCCGGGTAAATCCGCACCGTGGCATTTTTCAGACCTGTCAACCGCACGCAGCGTTTCATGTGTTGTACGCCCGACGTCATCTCCTGACACGAAACCATGCCCTCGGCCTGATCGACAAAAAAGCGGCTTTCGCGGTGCCAGGCTTTGGGCATCGCATACACGGAATGGCCATTGGCCAGTTCGGTTTCGTAACCCGTCAGGATGGGTGCGCCCTGCGGCAGCTTAAACCGGTGGGTGATGGTCGTGTTCGGGCAATAGCCGGAGAACATAAAACCGTTGCTGCTGCGTGAAATGGTCAATACCGGGTTTTTTACCGCCGGGTTCCGCTTGTCAACGCGGTAGTCGATCCCAAATTCGTTCAGCACATACCGCATCAGCAACGGGCCCGTGAACAGCTCCTCGGGATTGTCGGGGGTCAACAGTTTTCCGCCCGTAAACTTGCTCGAATTGGTACCGCGCACGTAGGCCACTTTTCCGCCTTTCCACGCCTGGTTTTCGCGCACCCAAACCACGTCGCGTTCGCTGCCGGTCTGGGTCATTTTTGCCAGCACTCTGGTTCCGGCATCGGTTTTGTTTTTGACCTGCGTAGCGACCCCGCCCCCCGAAAACAACGCCTGGTGAACGATCTTGTCGGGGTACGGTTTGGTCAGTTGATCCAGTGTGATGCTTGATTTAACCTGAAATTCGCCTTCGAGCGCCTTCGTATTCTGAAGATTCAGCAGGGTTAGAAAAGCCGCTCCGGCGTGGTCGGCGGGTCCGTAAACGAGGAGTTTACCACCGTTCTGCACAAAATCGATCAGCTTTTTTTCGAGCGACGAACCGGCTTCCGGCACGATGGACACCAGAACCGACTCATCAAAATAGGCCGGTTTTTCGGTAACGACTTTCTGGAAAGAAGTGGTCGAGATGATCGTGTTAAGCGGAAAACCGTTGTTGATGGCTTGCCGGATGAGCCAGTCGCCGTAGTAGATTTCCGGCAGTCGATCCGGTTGTTTGTAGGCCCAGGTGTGGTATTCCTCGAACGGATAAACCCACACCAGCGGCCCCGGCGCCGTCGGCGAATCGTAGCGGGCTTTCAGAATGTGGGGCGTCACCTCGTCGGGCACCTGCGCGGGCATTTCGCCGTAAGAGTTGTCGGCAGTCAGAAAATTCAGGTGCGTCGGCAGCCGGATTTCGCCTTTGGCGTTGATGCGGGCCACCGAGAGCGGCAGGTAAATGTCGTGCGGTTCCTGCCCGTACCGATCCAGCCACGGGCTGTTGACCCACCACGGATCGTGGGTGTAATACCGGAACAGATACCGCTCGTCGGGCAGTTCGGCCATACGCGACATGTACCCGACCATTTCCAGCCCAAAATCACCATCCAGAGCCGCCCAGGGCGAATTGGGTGGCGGCAGCATGTTGTATTTTCCACCATAAATCTGTTTCAGATCGACGCCGTCACGCGCCAGATCCGCGCCGGTGGAGAGGTTCGTGCCGCGCGTCTGGATCTGGAAGTTCGGGCATTCTTTCCGAAACAGGTTCCAGAAACCGGCAATCAGTTCTTTCGTAGTCGCCAGTTTTTCCGGCAAAAATGCTTTGCCCGTAAACGTCGCACCCGTGGACGACCAGCCTTCGACGCCAAAGCCAAAACCGTTGCTGAGCCAGATGTAATCGTAGCCCAGATCGGTCAGAAAGTGCTGACTCTGGCGACCTAAAAACGTGCCGAACGGCGTATTGGCCGGAATGCCTTTCGGAAAACCGGCGTAGGAGTCGGAGTCCGCATTGAGTGTTGAATAACAACTGACCATCGTTTTGTGGCCCATCGCATTGCCGCCCAGAATTTCCGGGTGTTTTTTGTACTTGAACTCCGACTTGGCAAATTCCGGTCCGGGGTCGAACGTGGCCCCAATCATCACGGGTTTGCCGGTTATTTTTTGCCCGGTTTCTTTCAACGTCTGGATGATGAATTTCAAATCGCCGTAGGTAAACCGGGGCGGGTTTTCCATGTACAGGTAGGCCCGTTCGTGAAGCGACAATTCCTTCGGCCCCGACCCGACTTCGTGCTGCGTGTTGGGATTGCCGATGTACCGCGCCCACTCCAGCGGCTGTTTCAGGTCGCCTTTGTAGTCCAGGATCTCCGACCCGTCCGACGTCCAGAGCATCACCGAAACCGTGTCGGTATGCCGCAGAAGCGACTGCCACTGGGTAAAGAGTTCCGTCGCCACCTGCTGAATATACGCCTTGTCGTTTTTCTTGAAAGGCTTGAGTGAGGCTTCCAGCGTGATGTTGTTGAACGGTTTTCCGCGCAAGGTCGAATTGTCGAGATTCGGGGTTTCCGTGGGAATGAAGCCGAACAGGAGGAGGGTTAGTAAGATCGCTAGGCGCATGTTTTGAATGAGTTGTTACACAGAGTTAACCAGAGAGGATCAGAGTTTATCAAAGTTTTTCTCTTTTTAACTCTGATCCTCTCTGATTAACTCTCTGTAATAGTTAGCATCAATACCCCGGATTCTGCTTGATGAGCGTCGGGTTCAGGTCGACTTCGTTCTGCGGAATCGGGAAAATTAGCTCGAAATCGTCCACTTTAAAGGACAGATTCAGGCTGGCGTAATGGGCGTTCAGCACGGTTTGTGCCCGGCCCGTCCGCACCAGATCGAACCAGCGCTGGCCTTCGTACAGGAACTCGACCCGGCGTTCTTTTTCGATAGCCGTCCGCAGTCCGGCCTGGGTCAGACCGGTTAAGGCCGGCAATTTCGCCCGCGTCCGCACCTGATTGATAAAGGGCAGTGCCTCGGCGGTTTTACCCTGTTCGTTCAATACTTCTGCATACATCAGCAGCACATCGGCATACCGGAGTTGGGTGAATGTAATGGTGCCGTCGGACAGGTCGATGGCTTTGAAGTCCACGAATTTCAGACCATGACGGCTGTAGGATTTCCGGCCATTGATCAGCAAAACCGAATCGTTGACCGAGATGGCTTTGCGGGCATCACCGGTTTCGTAGGCTCTGATCAAATCCAGCGTCGGCACAATGCGCCCGGAGCCTTGCAGGTTGCCCGGAAAAATTGCCATGCTGGTAATGGCTGGGGTAAACAGGGCCGAATAGTTGTTGCCCATGCTGCGCCCCGCGACGTATTCAATTTCGAAAATCGACTCGGCCAGGTTGTTGTTGCCGTTCGTAAACAGCGTCCGGTAATCGGGCACCAGCGAATACGTTTTGGCGTCGATCACTTCTTTGAGTTTGGTTGCGGCCAGGTCGTAGTTTTTCAGCGTCAGGTAGACTTTTCCCAGCAGGGCTTTGACCGTCGGGCGGGATGCCTTCGTCCGGTCGGAATTGAGTGTAGCCGGCAACAGTGTTTCGGCGCTTGCC
Organism: Larkinella sp. C7; assembly: GCF_006149005.1. Classification (GTDB taxonomy): domain Bacteria; phylum Bacteroidota; class Bacteroidia; order Cytophagales; family Spirosomataceae; genus Larkinella. The sequence continues at coordinate 439,616 of NZ_VBSL01000003.1, forward strand.
AGATCCGCCAGGATGACTTCGTACACCTGCGCGGCTGGTTTCAGGGCCAGATCGGCAGCCGCCACCTCCGCCGGGCTGCTGAACTCCTGGCTGATGAGCGGCACATTCCCGAACAGTCTGACAAGGTAAAAATAGCTGTAAGCCCGCAGGAACTGGGCTTCTCCCTTGATGCGGTCTTTGATGGTCTGGTCGAAGTTCACACCGTCGATGCGGTTGATGATCGCATTGCTGCGGGAGATGGTGTATAAACACGTGTTCCAGGCCGCCTGAATGTTCGTGTTGGTCGAAACCACGGCATTCTGGTCGAGCTGCATCTCGTTGACCGAGGGCGACGACCACTGGATCTCGGTGTTGTCCGTCGTCAGGTCCGCGAGATACATCACGTTGCTGGTGTTGAACAGACCGCGAAAGGTGCTGTAGACGCCCGTCAGCGCTGTCTCGAAATCGTTTTGATTTTTGTAAAACGTTTGGTCACTGATCTGGTATTCAGGCGTCAGGGCCAGGAAATCCTTGCAGGAGGTGGCCGTAACGAGCAGGAGCAGGAAGACTAATAGGTTCTTTTTCATGGCAGTATCTGGAAACAGGATTAGAAGGTTACCCGCAAGCCGATCGTGTACGTCCGGGGGTTGGGATACGCAAAAAAGTCGATCCCACTGCGGGCAATGTTGTCGCCCGTCGTGCTTCCTTCGGGGTCATAACCGGGGTACTTGGTAAAGGTGTAGAGGTTCGTCGCGTCGACATAGACCGAGAGCGCCTGTAACTTCAGCTTGCTCACCACCGTTTGGGGAAGCGCGTAGGCCAGATTGACGTTCCGGATGCGGACAAACGAGCCGTCGAACAGATACTTGGTCGTACCGGCGCTGAATCCGAAGGCGTAGTCGTTCCGAATGGCGCGCGACATCGTTCCCGCTCCGGGGTCCGTCGGTGATTTCCAGCGATCGGCCATGATGCCCAGTTGATTCTGCACCCCGGCACCGTTCAGCGACACTTCACCCCCCTGAAAATAGATCTCGTTCCCCTGCGAACCGTTCACGCTGATGTTCAGGGTCAAGCCTTTGTAGGTGAAGCGGTTGCCCAGGCCCCAGGTGAAATCCGGCCAGGGATTACCCACGATGGTCCGGTCGTTCTGGGTGATGGTTCCATTGCCGTCGGCGTCCTGATACCGGTAATCGCCGGGCTGTACCCGGGGGTGTTGTTTCGGACTGGCGTTCACTTCTTCCTGCGTCTGGAATACACCCAGAATGTTGAGCAGCCGGAAGCTGGAAATGGGGTAACCCACCTGCGCTACCTGATAATCAGACGTTTGAATCCGGGCGGTTTCGGAGTTGAGGGCCAGCACCTTGTTGCGGTTCCAGCTGATGTTAAAGTCCGTACTCCACTGGAAAGCGCCTTTGCGGATGTTTTCGGAATTGATCGTCAGCTCAATCCCTTTGTTCTCCACTTCGCCAATGTTTTGCAGAGAACTGCTGAAACCGGAGGCTGCGGGTAGAATCACGTTCAGCAGAAGGTCTTTTTTGTGGGTTCGGTAGGCATCCACGATAAACGACAGGCGGTTCTGGAACAACGAGAGATCAAGACCGATGTTGGTTTGCACCGATTGTTCCCAGGTCAAAACCGTATTGGCCAGACTGCTGGGCACCACCCCCGAAATGACCTGACCGTTGGAAATGTTCCGCGAGATGCCCAGCAGGCCCTGGCTGGCGTAATTCGGAATCAGGTTGTTTCCGGAAATCCCGTAGCTCGCCCGGATTTTCAGATCGCTGATGAAGCTGACCGGCTTCATGAACGATTCGTCGGACAGGCGGTAAGCCGCCGAAAAGGAGGGAAATGTCCCCCAGCGGTTTTCACGGCCAAACCGCGAACTGCCATCCTGCCGGATCGTAGCCGTAAACATATATTTTCCGGCCAGCGTGTAATTGACGCGGGCCAGCCACGACATCATCGACCATTCACTTTTGTAATTCGTTCCGGACGTAACCGCCCCGGCGGCCAGATACGGTACATCATCGGTCGGGAAATCGGACGCCCCCGCTTGCAGAATATCATCCGTATTTTTCTGAACGGTATAACCGACCAGCGCATCGAGATCGTGTTTTTCGCCAAACCGGTGCCGGTAATTCAGGGTGTTCTCGTTGAGCCAGTTCAGGCTCTTGCTTTCTGTCACCCCGGCCGTAGCCGCGCCGGTCCGGCTGGTGGCCAGCCCCACTTTCGACGATTTCCACAGGCGGGTGATGTTGTTGGAATAATTGACCCCCACCGATGTTTTGAAGATCAGGCCGTTCGCAATTTCGTATTGCAGGTAATTGTTGGTGAAAACGTTGGTATTGTTCCGTTTATCGGTGAACTCAGCCGCAATGATCAGCGGGTGTTCGACCGGGATGCCCGTCGGGTCGGAAAACTCGGAGTAGTAATTACCGTTCGCATCATAAACCGGAATGGTCGGATCGCTGGCCAAAGCCGCCGAAATCAGCCCCCGGTGTTGCAGGTGACCTTCGGCGCGGGCAAAATCACCGTACGAATGCGCGCCCGAAAACGACGCGCCCAGTTTCAGACGCGGAGTCAGTTGGGCGTCGATGTTGGTACGGAGGGTGAACTTCTTGAAATCGGAGCCGATGATGATGCCCTTCTGGTCGAAATAACCGCCGGAGACGTAATAGCTGACGTCTTTGCTGGTACCGCTGGCGGCCAGTTGGTAGTTCTGCACCAGACCCTGCTGGAAGATAATGTCCTGCCAGTCGGTGCCATACCCGGAGTTGGCAAACTGGTCCGGCGTCCGGAAACCTGGTTTTACCTGCGTGGCCGTGCTGCGGAGGTTGTTGGGGTCTGTGGCTTTTCCGCCGGCAAACACCCAGGCGTTGTCGCGCCCTTCGGCCACGTATTCGGCATACTCGCGGGGCGTCAGCAGGTCCAGTTTTTTGGCCAGTTGCTGAATCCCGGTCGAGTGTTCGAAGTTAATCGTGGTTTTGCCCTGCTTGCCGCGCTTGGTCGTAATGATCACCACCCCGTTGGCTCCCCGGGAACCGTAAATGGCGGTGGCCGAGGCATCTTTCAGGACCTGAATGGATTCGATGTCGGACGGGTTGATCGTGCTGAGTGGGTTGATCCGGTTGGTTCCGCTGCTGCTGGCAATGTTGCTGGCTGAATAGGAACTGGAGCTGAAACTGCTCAGATCGGAGCCACCACCGCCCGTTCCGATGGCGTAGCCGTCGACCACGTACAGGGGTGAATTTCCGCCGGTGATCGAGCTGATCCCCCGGATGACGACGTTGACGTTCCCGCCCGGTGCGCCCGAGGTTTGCGTAATCTGTACCCCCGCGACTTTCCCCTGCATCATCTGATCGACGCTCGTGGCCGATGGAACCGGGACGAGGTCCTTGCTGGACAGGTTGACGATGGAACCCGTCAGATCCTTTTTCCGCTGGGTTCCGTAACCCACCACCACCACATCCTGCAATTGCTGCTGATCGGTTTTCAGCGTGATGTTGATGGACGACCGGTTTTTGACCGCTATTTCCTGGGGCGTATAGCCAATGAAACTAACGACAACCGTGGCACTGGGCGACACCGACAGTCTGAAAGCGCCTTCGGTGTCGGATGTCGTTCCGTTGGTCGTGCCTTTTTCCGTAACGGTGGCGCCAATCAACGGCTGACCGTCTTCTTCGGCGGTTATTTTGCCACCAATGGTTACCTTGCCCGACTGGGCCAGGGCAACGCTACTGACGACCACAATAGCGAACACGCTGACCAGCAGCAGTCGCAGACGATGGAAGAGATTAGGATTCATAGGAAGAGGGTTTAGTACGCTGATTTACCGGATGTTATCAATTGATAATGACGGATTCGATTTTGAGGTAATCGGCAATTTTTTGGATCGTTTCGGCGTGGTGGCCGACGCCCAGCGCAAAATGGTGCGTGGGGCCTTCTTTGATCCAGCGTTTCAGGAACGTCCGGACATCCGGTTTGAAAAAACCGCGTGTGTTGGTGTTTCCCGTCGGCGGAATGGGTCCGGCGAGCGATTCGCCTTCGGCAATGATGAACTTCATTTTTCCCTCGTACGTCGAGTTGATGCTCAGCATCGTAATCGGTCCCTGTTTGATCTTGAACTCGACGCCCGCGCCAAAACCGGGTTTGCCGTGGTATTTTTTCAGGCTCCGCAGAATGGGCTGGCCGTCGGCGATGGTGATGTTGTGCGGTCCGTCGTGACCCACCAGCACAAAATCTTCCTTGAAATCGACCGGGTGAAACTCCGCGAAACTGCCGCCGATGCCCAGCCGTTCCATGATTAGCATGGCAATGCAGGTTTTCAGGTCCGACTCGCCACACATCGGGAAGCCCGCGCCCTGGAGCAGTGAATTCCCCACAATCAGGTTCGACATCACCACCCGCGTGTCGCTGCCATCGGGGCCGTCGTAGTAATAGGCCAGTCCGTCCAGTTTTTTCGCCTTGACAAATTTTTCGAGGGCCACCGTCACCTGGGCGGCAATGCGCAGATCCGAGTCCCGCAGTTTTTCAGAAATGGGGTCCGAAACCGGGTCAGGCGTGTCGAAAAAAGCCAGAATCCGATCCTGGACAACTTCAATCTCTTCTTCCGTGGCCTGCTGATACTGCGTAACGATTTCGTGGGCTTCACACTGCACAATGTGTGCACCGAAGTGCGCCGTCAGCATCGTCGAGTCGGAATGCATGTCGAGCATAGCCTCGATGGGGTGGCCGATGTGCCCGATTTTGGCCGTTTTGAGGTCGTGCAGAACGGCGGCAATCCGGCAATACTCTGCAATTTCAGCTTCCGCAGCCGGATCGTCATACAGCGTACCGATCACCATTTGCGGCACTTTTTTACCCATCCGAACGGCCACACCGGCAAATTCCGGCAAGGCACAGATGTCGTCATTGTAGAGTTGCAGATAAGTGGAGGCCCGGCTGTAATCCATCGCTTTATCGGGTTGCAGGGCGACGAGCACGATCGGGGTATCGATGCTTTTGATAATGACGCCGAATGTGCTGGAAGTGGCGTAGGTCAGCATGTCGCAGAAAATCAAATCCAGGTTGGCGGCCTGGAGTTTCGGGACGATCTCGTAGGCTTTCGTCACGTCATCAACCAGTCCAAAATCGACAATGTCCACGCTATCGAGGGCTTCGATGCGGTCGATAAAAACCGCCTGTTTTTTCAGTAAGTCATCCAGCAAGCCATCAAACTGACCCCAGTATTTGAAATAGCCTACGCCAAAGACCCCGATCCGGGGGCGCGTTTTGTTTCGTTTTTCAAAACCCGTCTGTACGGAAGCCACGTGGTTGAGCGATTCGTTTTCCATAGTTGCTAAGTTGTATCTTCTTTCTATTTAGTTAACGCACTAAGTTGATTTTGGCAAATTGTAGAAATCGCACGGTTTTCGTTGCGAAGCAGGGCAAGCATCAAAAGGCGTTTATTGTAAAACGGCCCGGTGAAATTTCATTATTCCGCCCGAATGCCTTCCGGAACAACGGGAGCCGGTTGAGACTCTCCGAACAACGGTTTAATCCTGGGAATCAGCCAGATAAACAGTATGAATGCCAGGGGATATAATAGTCCTGATGCGATCCAGAGCGGGCGGTAGGAGTATTGCTGAATCACGACACCCATCAACGGATTGAGCAACAGACCCGAAACCGCCCCCGCCGTTCCCGATAAACCCACCACCGTCGAGGTCGCTTTCTGGCCGAACATGTCGGAAATCGACGTGATGTAGTTGGTGATCCAGAAACCATGGGCAAACATGAATAACGCCATCAGCGCAATCGCCACTTCCACCGACGACACCCATTCGATGGCCGGGGTCAAAAGGGTTAATCCGGCTGCGATGCCCATGACGGTTTTCCGGGCCTTGTTTACGGAGTAGCCACGGGCAATGAGTTGCCCCGAAAGCCAGCCGCCGATGATGTTGGAAAGGCCCAGGGCCAGAAAAGGTATCCAGAAAAGGCTGCCAATTCGCTCAAAAGACACGTTCCGTACCGAACTTAGGTATTTCGGAATCCAGAACATCATGAAGTAAAAAACCGGGTCGAGCAGAAAACGCACCAGGATAAACACCCAGGTCGGGCGGTTTCTGAGCAATTCCAGAAACGATACGGTTTCCTTTTTTTCAGGAAGCGTCGGCGATTCGGTAATCAGATTTTCTTTCTTCCAGGGAATCAGCAGCCAGATAACGACCCAGGCAATCCCGATCAAACCGGGAATCAGAAAACCGCCCCGCCAGCCGTAATGCGTCGATAACCAGATCGTTAGTGGAGGAGCCACGACGGCTCCGATGGCCGAACCGCCAATGGCGATGCCGTTGGCCAGTGCGCGCTCTTTTTTGTCAAACCAGCGGTAAACCGTCCAGGCCGCGCCGGGAAAACAGCCGCCTTCGCCCATGCCGAGCAAAAACCGGAACGTCAGCAACTGCGTGAAACTGGTCATCACGGCGTGCAAACTGTTGGCAATCGACCACAGGCCGACCGAAAGAGCCAATCCCATTTTCCCGCCAATCCGGTCGATGAGCCAGCCTCCCAGCGTAAACATGACCGCGTAGCTGATCAGGAAGCTGGTATTGATCATGCCGTATTGCACATCCGTGATCTTGAACTCTTCCTGAATCTTCAGAATCGCGATGGAAAGCACCTGCCGATCCAGAAAACTCAGACCGGTTGCGATGAAAAGCAGAAAGACAATCAGCCAGCGGAGGTTTGTTTTCATTTTCAGAGCAAAGAAGTTAGAAGAAAGAATAGAGACCTAGCTCGATCATCATTGGAGAAACCGGTCTGATATCTCCTGTCTTTCAACCCGTGTCTATGACAACTTAACGCACTAAGTTGGTGTTCGCAAAGATAGAAGTTCCAACGCGAATAAATCAAGCGCTCGTGGTACTTTTTTTTAAATAAATTGCAGGAATCCAACCAGAACATGATTGCAGAAGTAATTGCAACTTCATTCCAACCCTTTGATACCAAATGAACTCATCTGAATTGATCAGCGAAGGCTTGCACGCTGACGATAAGAGCCGATGAAGATTTCTAAAGTCTTGCTTCAGACCATTGCCGTTGCCATAACGGTTTCAACGGTCAGTTCATCTTGTGGTTTGGATGATGTAAAGCCCAAGAAAAAAGAACCCGAAAAGCGCCAGCCGTATGATTGTCCGGGATGCGGCTTAGGGTAAGAAAGGGACCAGGTATGGCAAATCTCCATTCAGCACTGGCCTGCAATTTAGATGCAAACATATTGCAGGCCAGCTTGCCTTTATTGGAAGCTGAGCAAGTCGATGCCATTGAATGGGCATTTGATACGCTCTATCGGACGAACAAGCTACCCGATTGGTTTGACCAATTACTGCGAATCTACAGCGACGCAGGACGGTTAGTGGGGCATGGTGTATTCTTCTCGTTATTTTCGGGACATTGGACGGCTGATCAGCAGGCTTGGCTTAAGCACCTGAAAATTTTGTCATCCCACTACCGTTTTGACCACGTCACCGAACATTTTGGTTTCATGACGGGCGCGGATTTTCATACCGGTGCGCCTTTGAGTGTGCCGCTAAATTCTTCAACGCTTTCGATAGGGAAAGACCGGCTAAAACGGATTCAGGAGGCAGCTCGCTGTCCTGTAGGGCTGGAAAACTTGGCGTTTGCCTATTCTTTGGACGATGTAAAACGACAAGGTGATTTTCTGCACCAACTAATTTATCCTGTAAATGGCTTTCTGATTTTAGATTTACACAACCTCTACTGCCAGAGCCACAATTTTAGATTAGGTTATGAGCAATTGCTCAGACTATACCCACTTGACCGGGTACGAGAAATCCATCTTTCTGGAGGAAGTTGGGAGCCTGCAACGAGTGAGCCCGGACGAACTGTCAGGCGCGATACACACGACGAAGCAGTCCCCACGGAGTTATTTGGCTGGTTAGAAAAGGCTATTGATCAGTGCCCCAACCTGAAATATGTGGTTTTAGAGCAGGTAGGTAGTGGTCTGCGTACAGAGCAGGCGCGTCAGGGTTTTGCCAGAGACTTCAGGCAAATGAAGGCGATTGTAAAAGGTAAAAGCAACGGGTTGCCTTCTAAACTCAATACATTTTTGCCCGGTGAACCGATTGTAATCAATGAACTACCAGTTGAGGATGCTGAGTTATTTGCCCAACAGCGACAATTAGCTACGATATTAGAATCTGCGAATGATTATCAGCATGCCCGACAATTGCTGGCATCTTCAAATCTGGCTGGTTCTGACTGGTTAGCGGAAAAATGGCAACCTGGCATGTTAGAAACCGCTATCGCAATCGCTCAAAAATGGAGAAAGGGTTTCAGTTAATAAATCCCCGTCAGTCATGACTTCGGCTGACACGCCAGGGGCACCTCTAATAAAAACCCAATTTGAGCAGCCGGTTCAAACCAGTTGAATGAGCGGTTTTCTCTTTGCTGACGATAGCATTTAGCCGCGTAGCGTGATCTTCGCCCGGTGGCAAACGCCCCCGATGGGTGGATTGAATTTGGAGACGCTCACTTCGACCGAATCGACGTTGGGGTAGCGTTTGCGGATTTCGGTGATGATGTTGTGGGAAATGTGTTCCAGCAGCCGGGCGGGGCGCTGCATGGCTTCGTGGGCGATGCGGTACAATTCGCCGTAGTTGACGGTGGTGCTCAGCTTGTCGACGCGGGCGGCTTCGGACAGATCGGCCACGACCGTGATATCGACCGAGTACTTGTTGCCAATCTTCTGTTCTTCGTCGTAGAAGCCGTGATAGGCGAAAAATTCGAGACCTTCGAGCGCAATAGTTCCCATAAAGAGGGGCCAGACGGTTTTTGCCGTCTTTCCAACCGGTTAGATTTTCGCCCAAAAGTAGAACAAAAAAGCGGACTCGACGTCCGCTTTGTGTTAAATCTGATCAAAGAATGATCCGGAGCTTTTTTTCTTTTCGCCCGAATCCGAATCCTCGTGAACGGCCTGGGGCTCGGTGGTCTCTTCATCTTCGGATTCTTTCTCGGCAATGGGCTCGGTAGCGGGCAATCCGGCTTCGGCGGCTTCGTCGCCCTGGGCGGCAACGGGATCTTCAATGGCTTCGTCGGCTGGTGTTTCGGTCGCTTCAGCCGCGTGTTGCAGCGCATCGTCCGTGGTTTCGACGTGCAGCGTTTCCGGGTCTACCAATTCCGTATCGGAAGGATGAGTTTCGGCTTCGGTGGTTGCCACCGGCTCATCTTCGGTGTGTTGAGCGGTTACTTCATCGATTTTGGCCTGTAATGACTGCTGGTTGAATTTCTTCTCAAACCGGTCGACGCTTTCGATGGCATTGCCCGCCAGCGTGCGAATTTGTTTGATGAGCCCTTCTTTGTATTTCTCCATCGCCTTGAAGTCGTGTTCCATCGACTTCAGGTCGTTCAGGATATTTTCTTTGATAAACCGGGCCTGGTTTTCGGCGTCCTGCACCATCAGCGTTGAACGTTTGCGGGCATCGGCCAGGATTTCATCGGCTTTCTGTTTCGATTCGCCGAGGTATTTTTCAGCGGCTTTGTTGGCCTGATCGGTAATTTGGGTGCTGGTGTCGTCGGCGGTTTTCAACGTTTTGAATAACGTCATTTCGATGTCTTTGAACTTGCTGAGTTCTTTTTCGGCCAGTTCGAGCTGCATCTTCAGCATTTTCCCTTCACTCGTAACGCGTTCCCATTCCTGCGAAAGTGACGCCAGAAAGGCATCGACTTCGTCGGGGCGGTAGCCGCCGAATCCCTTTTTTTCAAATGTATGCTGCCGTATCTCGATGGGCGTAATTTTCATAACTGAAAGGGTTAATGGTGACAAATGGTCGCTTGTCTGCTAAAAGTAAAGTTATCCGACCGAAAATATCAATTTTTTAGTTTGAAATTTGTCAAAAATCCGAAAAGTAACCAAATCATTTACCTAGCGGGTAATTTCCCAGACGGAGATCAGGCGGTCGTCGCTGGCCGAAATGAGTTGGTGCTGATACGGACTCCAGAGTAATTTGTTGATCGACGTCCCGTGTCCGGCGTGTCGGGCCCGGTCGATGACTTTCAGCAGCCGGAATGTCTCCGCATCCCACACTTTGATGGCTTTATCCATGCTGGCTGTAGCAAATAACGCGCCATCCGGACTGTAGCAGATGTGATTGACGGCGAATAAATGGGCCGCAATATCATTTTTTTGGCTGTATCGGTCGGTAACATCCCAGATTTTCAGGTGGGCGTCGCGCCCCGCCGAGAGCAGATACCGCCCGTCGGGCGAATATTGAACGGTAAAAACGGAGTTTGTATGCGCCGGAATGACGTATTTGAGCGTCAGGCCATCCTGGTCAAAAATCCGGATGCCGTTGTCGCTGTAGCCCACGGCCACCTCCCGGGTTTTCGGATTGATGGCAATGGCCCGCGCGCTTTTATCGCTTACTTTCAGGTGTTTTTTAACGACAAACTCCGCCACGTCCATCACCACCAGAACGCCATCGGACAAGGCAATCCAGGCCGTTCCTTCGCTGATTTTGATGTCGAAGATAGCCGCCGGGGTGATCTGGGCCGAGCGAACTTCCTGTTTCTGAATGGGATCGATGATGTGAATACCGTCGTAATTTTGCCCCACCCAGAGCTGTTTCCGTTCCGGATCGAACGCCAGGGCATAGACGGAAGCCGGAATGCGGGCCAGGAGCGAACCCAGATCCGGTTTGTCCAACTGCCAGCGAACCACCAGCCCATCGGCCCCGGCCGAAAAAAACTCGGTCGGCGAGGCCCCGGCATCCAGCGTATACACGCAGTCGCGGTGGCCGGCAAAAGTGTCAATTTTATGGACTTGCATTGCTATAGTTTCTGCAATGATAAAGGGAAAATATTGAATGATAAATGTAAAATGATGAATGTCGAATGGAAAAGTGAATGCCGGACGAATACTTTTCCATTTAGGATTTGAAATTTTCCATTTATCATTACATTCTAAATTTAATGTATGTCCGTTTATCAAACCCATCGACTGGGGGCCGACTGTACGGCGGTGTTGTGGAAAATTGAAGAAAGTGAAGACGAACTGCGCGCGCTGCTGACGCTGACGATGCCCGAGCAACTGGAACTGGTCGAGATCACACACCCGGCGCAGCGCGTGGAGTGGCTGGCCTGTCGGGCAGCGGTTCGGGCGCTGGTTCAGGCACACTGGACCTATTCAGGGTTGTACAAGGACGAATACGGAAAACCGCATCTGATTGGCCTGGCTGCGCATGTTTCGATTTCGCATACCTCCGGGTGGGCGGCTGCGGTGTTGCACCATACCAAAACCGTAGGCATTGACATCGAGCCGTTTCGGGAGCAGTTCATCCGGGTGGTGCCGCGCGTGTTGTCCGACGCAGAAATCAGCCACGCCAACGGCGATCTGCACCGGCTGGCGGTGTACTGGTGCGCCAAGGAGGCCCTTTACAAGCTCTACGGCAAACGCCAGCTCACGTTTCGCGAACACCTGCACATCGACCCGTTTGCCGACGGCGCGGGGCTTCTGACGGGCCACGTGCGCCTGCCCGACGATGTGCGGGCGTTAACCATTCATTATTTCGAAACCGGGCCGGGAATGTTGGCCATAGCGTTTTAGACCGGTTCAACCAATTCGCGTTTCAGAATTAGAATGGCAGCGCGTGACTGGCCTTCGTATTTATTGGTCGCAAAAGAAGACGTAAGTTCCCAACCTTCTTCACCCAATTCATTCAGTCTGGTCGTCAATTCCTGGCTATCAATCTTGCCACCGCTCCAAAAACCGGTTGCTTCGACTTCCAGAATCTGATATTCGAATTTCTTCATGATTACGTTTGGACGAGCTTTTCTCAACTAAGACGTAAGAAGAGGCTATTCGTCACTTATTCGTATAATCCGACAAGGGCGGGGTAGCATCTTCATCGTAAACCGCATCCAGCAATTGCTCAACTTCCTTCACGCGACCGGTATCACCAATTTTCTCGAACGCCAGCATCAGATTCCGCAATACGCGCCGGATAATATCCAGGTTCGTGCAGGGCTGGTAGTAGGTGTCGGCGGGTTTGAGGTTCAACTGCCCGATGTAGTGATCGATGTCCGACTTTGAGAACACCAGCCCGCGGTTAAAGACGTTGATGTAAAACTGCGTATGGTCCTTTTTATACGTCAGCACAAACAAACTGGGCAGGTTCACGCCGTAGACGGGCAAATCAAGTTGCTGGGCGATCAGCATGTAAATGACACACAGTGAAATGGGGTTGCCGCGTCTGCTTTCCAGCACCACATTGATCATTGAATTGGAAGGGGAATGAAAATGTTTGGTGTTGGCGGCAAATTTCAGTTTGTTAAAAAAAACGGTATTTAAGGTTTTGATCTGGTCGATGGGGTGCATTTCGGACTTGCCTTCCAGCCACACATCCAGGTAGAGTTGCTTGATTTCAAGCCGGATTTTATCGAGCGACAAATCCGGGTATTGATACGTAGCCACAATCCATAATCCCTCCAGCAGGTCGATTCCACCGGTTTCTTTCCAGAGTCTAATTCGGTCCAGAACGGACTGGTACTGCAAATCGTGAATTAACTCCTCAATTTTCTTCTGATGAATAGGACTAAAACTATCTTCCCATTCACTTTCCAAATATGGGATCAACTGGCCGCCCAATTCGCGGATTTTTTGTTCAACGTGTTCGGTGATTTCCTGGTCTTCATCGTCCAGCAAAGAAATCAGGGCTTTTATTTCGTTGTCGTTTATCATGCCACTCCAATGGGTTGCGGTCCGGGGTTTTACCGGGCCGGTGCTGCAACGCTATAACCCGAAGATAAAAACTTATTTTTAGAAACCTACTGAATTTTATACTTTTGCCCCGCAAGAAACAGGCTGTATCCGAATTCTTAACACGATTTTACAAAAAATGATTTTCTTGTCCGGCGTGGGCCGCAATCCGAATCATTCAACCATAGCGGCAGGTTTTTTGCTCTATTCAATACCGTACTCAACGTTTGAAATAACGCCTTAAATGCAATTGCCCTCATGAAAATCTTAGTCACTGGCGGAGCCGGTTTTATTGGTTCGCACACGGTCGTAGAACTGCTGAACGCGGGATTCGAACCCGTCATTATCGACAATTTTTCCAACTCGAATCGCTCGGCACTGGCGGGCCTGCGCCAGATTCTGAACCACGATGTTCCGTTTTACGAAGCGGATTGCAACGATGCCGAAGCGCTCGACGCAATCTTTGAAAAAGAGAATTTTCGGGGGGTGATTCACTTCGCGGCTCACAAGGCAGTTGGCGAATCGGTGGCAAAACCGCTGATGTATTACCGCAACAACCTCGACTCAACTTTGTTGTTACTGGAAACCATGCAGCGGTATGGCGTTCCGAACCTGGTTTTTTCATCGTCGTGTACGGTGTATGGGCAACCCGAACACCTGCCCGTGACGGAGGAAACCCCCCGGCTACCGGCGCAGTCGCCCTACGGCAATACCAAGGCCATTTGCGAAGACATCATCCGGGACACCGTCAAGGCGGGCGTGCCTGTCAAATCGATTGCGCTGCGGTATTTCAACCCGATGGGCGCGCATCCGTCCGGGCTGATCGGCGAATTGCCGTTGGGTGTGCCGGGCAATCTGGTGCCGTTTATTACCCAGACAGCCGCCGGTATTCGCGAGAAACTGACGGTTCACGGGGGGGATTATAACACCGTCGACGGGACTTGCATCCGGGATTACATTCACGTGGTCGATCTGGCTAAAGCGCACGTTCAGGCGCTGCGGTTGCTCGATTCGCGGGAGGAAACCAGTTATTACGATGTTTTTAACGTAGGGACGGGCAACGGGCAAACCGTTCTGGAACTGATCCAGACGTTTGAAAAAGTGAACAACATCAAGCTGAATTATTCGATTGGTCCGCGCCGTCCGGGCGATGTGGAGAAAATCTACGCACAGGTCGATAAAGTCAATAATGTGATGGGCTGGCGCGCCGAAAAAACCCTGGCCGAAGGGCTACAGGACGCGTGGCGCTGGGAACAAAATTTGCAATTGAAAAACTCAATCGTTTCGGAGTAAAAACGTATGTCTAAAAAGATTCTGATTACCGGCGGAGCCGGCTTCATTGGTTCACACGTCGTTCGGCTGTTTGTGACAAAATATCCAGATTATCAGATTGTTAATCTGGATAAACTGACTTATGCCGGTAATCTCGCCAACCTCACGGACATTGAAAATGCGCCGAATTATACCTTCGTCAAAGGAGATATTACGGAGGCATCGTTTCTGGAGCAACTGTTTCAGGATCATCAATTCGATGGGGTTATCCACCTAGCGGCCGAATCGCACGTCGACCGGTCGATTACCGACCCGATGGCATTCGTGCTGACCAACGTCGTGGGAACCGTCAACCTGCTGAATGCGGCCAAAAATAGCTGGAAGGCCGACTTCACCGGCAAACGCTTCTATCACGTCTCGACCGATGAGGTCTACGGATCGCTGCACAATCCCGAAGATTTTTTCACCGAAACCACCTCCTACGATCCGCAGTCGCCCTATTCGGCGTCCAAAGCGGCTTCGGATCACTTCGTGCGCGCCTATGGCAATACCTACGGCCTGCCCATCGTGCTGTCGAACTGCTCCAACAACTACGGCCCCAATCACTTCCCCGAGAAGCTCATCCCGTTGATGATCCATAACATCCAGACCAACAAACCGTTGCCGGTCTATGGCAAAGGCGAGAATGTGCGGGACTGGTTGTACGTCATCGACCACGCGCGGGCCATCGACACGATTTACCACAACGGCAAAACCGGGGAAACCTACAACATCGGCGGTTTCAACGAGTGGAAAAACATCGATCTGGTTCATCTGTTGTGCAGCATCATGGATCGCAAACTGGGCCAGGCCGAAGGCACCTCCGCCCAGTTGATCACCTACGTGACCGACCGCGCCGGCCATGACCTGCGCTACGCCATCGACGCCCACAAGCTGATGAACGAGCTGGGCTGGGAACCTTCGCTGCAATTTGAAGAAGGCCTGGAAAAAACCGTCGACTGGTTTCTCGCCAACCAGGACTGGCTCGAAAACGTCACCTCGGGGGCTTACCAGAAGTATTACGATTCCATGTACGAAAACCGATAATCAATTGTGAATGAGTGAATGAGCGAATGAGTGAATAAAAGAGAGGGATCCTTGTCCTGTTTATTCACTCATTCGCTCATTCGCTCATTCACTCATTAAAACTATGAAAGGCATCATTCTGGCCGGGGGCTCCGGTACGCGACTGCACCCGTTGACGCTGGCCGTCAGCAAGCAACTCATGCCGGTTTACGACAAACCGATGATCTATTATCCGTTGTCGATTCTGCTGCTGGCGGGTATCCGCGAAATTCTGATCATCTCCACTCCGCACGATCTGCCGCACTTCAAAAAACTGCTGGGGGATGGCTCGCAGGTAGGTTGTTCGTTCGCCTATGCCGAGCAACCGCTGCCGAACGGGCTGGCACAGGCTTTTGTGATCGGCGAGGAGTTTATCGGCGATGACAAGGTGGCGCTGATTCTGGGCGACAACATATTCTACGGTTCGGGGCTGTCGAAGTTGCTGCAGGCTAACAACGATCCCGACGGTGGGGTGGTGTTTGCCTACAAGGTGAACGATCCCGAGCGGTATGGGGTGGTGGAGTTCGATGCGGAGAACAAGGCGTTGTCGATCGAAGAAAAACCGGAACAGCCGAAGTCGAACTACGCCGTGCCGGGCTTGTATTTTTATGACAATGAGGTGGTCAAGATCGCCAAAGAACTGGCCCCCAGTCCGCGGGGCGAATACGAGATCACGGATGTCAACAAGGTGTATCTGGAGCGTCAGAAGCTGAAAGTGGGAATTCTGGATCGGGGGACGGCGTGGCTGGACACGGGCACGTTCGTATCGCTGATGCAGGCGGGTCAGTTTGTGCAGGTCATCGAAGAGCGGCAGGGGATGAAAATCGGTTCGATTGAGGAGGTGGCCTACCGGATGGGCTACATCGACGCGGAACAACTAAAAGCCATTGCCCAACCGCTGGTGAAGAGCGGCTATGGACAGTATCTATTGAATCTGCTGAAATAGCCAAAAAGATTGGTTGAGACCCGGGGAGTGAAGACTTGACGAATGATTTTTAAATCATTCGTCAAGTCTTCACTCCCTTTTTCCTTAAAAAAAAAGCCTGGACAACGTCCTGGCCTTTTCCAAACCTAACCTATGAGATGAGAAAATCAGCTCATCCTATCGGAGACAGGACGCACCAACTCTCTGCAAATGTGCAGGGAAGATAATAAGAATGGTAGAGAAGAAATACAGGAACGGGGAAGAAGAAATACTTTTTTTTACCAGATGGTGACAAAACCCGGAAAAGTACGGGATATTCCCTGAATGGTTACGTATTTATACCTGATTTTCCCGGCCCTCCACCCATCCCAATCGAATTCATTTTAACTTGGTAAAGCAAATTAATCTGCTCTACCATGCAAGAACCGCGTAAACCCTCCGACAAATTTCACGGCGATGTTGGCTCCTTCATTACGGCTGCCGACGCCAAAGGCCGTACCCGCCTGCACCGTGTTCACGAAGAAGAGAAGCTGGGACTCAAGCCCGAAGAAGTTACGAAAGCGGAGTTTTTCGGCATTAACCGCATCAACAAACTGATGGGTCGCAAGGATTGTGTCGGCATTCGGGTGTATTATGGCAAACGCTACGAAGATGCCGATGGCGACCCCACCACCAAAGACAAAGGCGAACTCAAACCCCGGCTGGTGTTGGTGGGTGTCCGCGCCGACGGTTCCGATATTTTCGAAGATACCGAAGGATTGAAAGATCGGGGAGATGGTGATGCGCTGGCGGATGGTGTACCGTGTCCACAACATTGCTAAGTGTTAAACATTTAAAGAGCAAATGCTCCAAAGGTTATACGATATTTTTGTCAATCACCCTATAGACTTAATTGCCGAGCTAATCAGCTTCCTTCCTTTTACAATTGGTATTTCTCATTTAAAATTTTTGAGAAAAGGAGTGAGGTTTTTGCCTTTATATTTCTTTATTATAATTGGTAGAGACTTTACTTCTAATATTTATGCTATAAAAAAAATAAATAACCTATTTCTGTATAATTCATCAGCATTTGCTGAAATAATATTCGTTGCATTACTTTTCTCTTTCGAAATACATAAGCCTGTTGTTAAACGAATTGTTACTATTGGGGCTGCAATTACACTATTTCTCAGTCTGTTTTTCTGGGAAAATAGTGAATTGTCCGCCGGAATACTAACGCTATCCAGAGCTTACGCATTGTTAGTGGTTCTCATATATTTTAATCAATTAATCCAGGATATGAATGTTAAAAATATCTTGAAACATTCGATTTTTTGGATCAGCAGTGGACTAATTATTCAATTTACTGGTACTTTTTTTGTATATCTTTTCGCTAATTACGCACTTTCCAGCAATACGGAATCTGATCTATTTAATTTATACTGGAATGTAAATCAAGGGATGTATATGGTTTTTTGCCTTTTCTCAACTATCGGTTTTTGGGTTAGCAAATACGATAAAGAAAATTATACCTGAGTTTCCTGGTTTATAACCCATTAAGAAGCAGGGTCGGAAGATAGAAAACCACCAGAAAGAGTCGTTCCATCGTTTTCCGTTCACTCAAAGCTGATTGCTTTCCACAACAAGCCTGTGCAACTTTGGGAAATGATTTGAAACATCACAAGTCCATTAAAACCTCTTTTTATCATGAGTAATATAAACCCCGGTGCGGGACGCTTTATTTCCAAGGATGAAGCCGATCAGTTCAAAGGCGCTTACCAGGAACGCAAAAAACAGCAGCAGATTCCGCAGGCCGACACGGTTCGCTCCGAGTTTTTTGGCAGCGATAATTTGCAGCAGATTCTGGCCCAGCCGGGCTGCATCGGGATCCGGGTTTATCACGCCAAACGCCGGGAAACCGTCAACGGAAATGAACACCTGGTGCCGCGCGTTGTGTTGGTGGGGATCGACAAAAGTGGCCGGGAAATTCTGGAACTGACCGTTCCTGCCGAAGCCGGAATGAAAGATATGCCGTCTGGTCGGGAAGGGCAGTTGGCCGACGGGCCGATATGTCCGCCGGAGTGTAATCCGTAGGGAAATAGAAGTCTGTTGAAACGATGATTGATCATCCTTACGTCAAGTTAATACTCAAGTACCCGGATTCATTTTTACCAGATCTGTTCCTCTTGCTAGCCATCGGAACAGGTCTGGTGAATTATTTTTTTCTGGACAAGTCAAATCGATGGCTATTACGAATGTTAGTTTTTTCATTCGTAATCAGTTTGATCCAGATCCACGATGCGGCCTATCGCCATAATAACACATATTTATACAATTTAAATTCGCTCGTTGAGATGAGCGGCTTTGCCGCAGCGTACTGGATCGAGCTAAAATCCCGCCGAAACCGGACGCTGATCATAAGCGGTTTTGTCGTGTATGTACTGGTATTTCTGTACGACTTTAGCTGGACCAACATTGCCGGTGTTGCCCTCGGTGTTCAACGAATCATCATGATTTTGTATGCACTGCTGTATTTTCATTACATCCTGACAAAGATGCAGATCCAGAATTTATTGATTCATTCCATGTTCTGGGTGAGCGCCGGGGCCATTGTCCACGCGGCTGGCACGCTGTTTGTTTTTCTGTTCGTCAAGGTGACGTTGGGAGACCTGAGTTCAAACGGCAGTTACTATTTATACATTACCATTGTCCGAACGTTCTCGGCTTTTTTCTACCTGGTCCTGCTGGTCAGTTTCTGGCTCCGCCGACGGGAATTTCGGGTGACGGACCGGCTGACCGTTTAATACATCGTTCTTGCGGTTCTGGTGCCAGAGTTTTATATTTCGCAAATTGGTTTAATCATTCCCCGTGTATGGGAACGCACTTCGCTTCGGGCTCGCTGTGAACGAGGACATGAAATTATATATTGCCGTAGGAACGGCCGTTTTGCTGGTGATGGCGATTTTCATCATCGTATTTGTCGCCTATTACCAACAAAAACAAATCCGTCAGCAACTGATTCTGAAGGAATGGCAGGAGAAATACCGCAAAGGTCTCCTGGCTGCCACCCTTCAGGCGCAGGAACACGAACGTCGTCGGATTGCGCAGGATTTGCACGACGAGATCGGTACGATGTTGTCGGTCACCAAGTTGAGCCTGAATCAATTGGGCCGAACCGTTGAACACAATGACCCCGGTTCGACGGTATTGGTGCAGAAAACCCGCTCGCTTCTCGACGAAACCATTGCCAACGTCCGGCGCATCAGCCGCGACCTGGTGCCCACCACCCTTGAACGTTTCGGCCTCGTTTCGGCCCTCGAAGAACTGGCCGAAAAAGCCAGCAACGGCGAAGTCCACGTCGAGTTGTCGTGTTCGGATAAAATGCCGACCTTGCTTCCGCAACTGGATCTGACGTTGTTTCGCATTGCGCAGGAATTGATCAACAATGCCATCAAGCACGCCAATGCCGAGAATATAATCATCGATCTGCACTGCCAGCCCACCGGAATTTTGCTGTCGGTGATCGACGACGGGCGCGGGTTTGATCTGGACGAAATTCTGAAAGACAAAAAGCGCGGGCTGGGTCTGCGAAATATCGAAAGCCGCCTGAACGTCATCGACGGACATGTTACGTTCGACGTGGAAGAAGGCCGCGGTTCCCGGATACACATCCAGGTTAAAAATTTGAAGCCGGAAGTAGAGGTTGAAGTGGAAGCGGTATAGAATAGATGGTTGAAATGGTTGGATGGTTAAAATGGTTAAAAGCATGGCTTGCCAATTAACCATTTTTAACCATCCCGCTATTTCAACCACCTTTAACCATAACCCTAACCATGAAAAAGATCAAGATTGCGTTAGCTGACGATCATAATTTATTCCGGAAAGGAATGGCTTCCGTGTTGAGCCAGGTGCCTGATTTTGAATTGGTGCTCGAAGCCAGCAACGGACAGGAATTGATTGACAAATTGACCCGCCGAATGCCCGACGTGGTGTTGCTCGATCTGGAAATGCCGGTGATGGATGGCATTGCCACCACTGAATACATCCGGGAAAACCACCCCGACGTCAAAATCATCATGCTGACCATGCACGATGAAGATCGGTTTGTGCTCCACCTGCTCGAAAAAGGCGTGAGCGGATACGTCCTCAAAGATGCGGATCTGGACGAAGTGGAAAAGGCCGTTCACCGGGTGATGGACGACGGCGTGTACCTGAACGACTTCGTTTCCAAGGTCATGCACCGGAAAATGGTGAACAAACCCACCACCGTCATCAAGCAAACCTCCACCTCGACACTCTATAATAGCAAGGTGCTGCTGTCGGAGCGCGAAAAAGAAGTGCTTAAACTGATTTGCGAGGGGCTGTCGACGGCCGAAATCAGTGAGAAAATCTTCCTCAGTCCGCGCACGGTCGAAGGCCACCGCCTGCGGATTCTGGAAAAAACCGGTACGAAAAACACGGCGGGGATGGTGGCCTACGCCTTCAAGAATAATCTGGTATAAGCAGGAAAAAGAAAAAAGGAAGAAAGCAGGAATCGAAGCGTGGATCAGGCGGCCGTTAGAGGCCCCTTTATCCGGGCTTCGTTTCCTGCTTTCTTCCTTTTTTTTAACTTATTTCGAGCGGCTCTTGTTACCAAAACAAAACTGCCTATCTATTCATAAAGAATTGAATAAATAGAAGACATCTTTCTATTTGATCGTTTAACTTTGCCATTCGAACATGGGTGATCCCGAATTATGGACAGATTCTCGTATATAGCTAACTCAGAAGCAGCCTACATCGACGATTTATACCGGGCTTATAAACAAGACCCCGGCTCAGTGGATGGAAGCTGGCAAAAATTTTTTGAAGGTTTTGAATTTTCCCAATCGTATGGCGAAAATGGAAATGGCAACGGCCACAGCAACGCCGACCAAACGACTGCAAAACCGGTCATTGACACCAAACACGCAGAAAAGGAAGTATCGGTAGCCAGTCTGATAAAGGCCTATCGCTCGCGCGGGCACCTTTTGGCCAAAACCAACCCCATCCGGAGCCGGAAAGACCGCAGTCCGCGGATTGGCCTGGAAGATTATGCCCTGACCGAAGCCGACCTCGACACGGTTTTTGATGCCGGGACACTGCTGGGAATCGGGCCGAGTTCGCTGCGGAAAATCATGGAATCGCTGGAGAAAATTTATGCCGGAACCATCGGTTTCGAGTATATGTACATCCGCGAGATTGACGTCAAGAACTGGCTTCGGAACAAAATCGAGAAAGAAGCGCTGGTTTTTGACCCAACGATTGAGGAGAAAAAACGGATTCTGAAAAAACTGAATGAAGCAACGGTTTTTGAGAACTTCCTGCATACCAAATATTTAGGCCAGAAACGGTTCTCGCTTGAAGGGGGAGAAACCACCATTCCGGCTTTGGACGCCATCATCAACTACGCGTCAGAACTGGGTGTTGAAGAGGTCATGATCGGGATGGCGCACCGGGGCCGTCTGAACGTGCTCGTCAATATCCTGGGCAAATCCTACGAAAGCGTTTTCAGCGGTTTTGAAGGCAACGTTCCCGACCAGGTGTTTGGCGACGGTGACGTAAAATACCACCTGGGCTATTCGAGCCTGATCGAATCGTCGACGGGCAAGCAGATCAGCCTGAAACTGGCCCCGAATCCGTCGCACCTGGAAGCGGTTAATCCGATCATCGAAGGGTTCGTACGGGCGCAGGCCGATGAAGAATACGCGGGCAATTTCGACAAGATTATGCCGATCCTGATCCACGGTGATGCGGCTGTGGCGGGTCAGGGCATTGTGTATGAAGTGACCCAGATGGCGAAACTGGCCGGTTACCAAACCGGTGGAACGCTCCATTTTGTGATCAACAACCAGGTTGGTTTTACGACTGATTTTGAAGATGCGCGGTCATCGATTTATTGCTCGGATGTTGCCAAAATCATCGATGCGCCGGTTTTTCACGTCAACGGCGACGATCCGGAAGCGGTGGTTTTCTGTGCCAAGCTGGCGGTCGAATTCCGGGAAAAATTCAACCGGGATGTCATTATCGACATGGTCTGTTACCGACGCTACGGGCACAACGAATCGGACGAGCCCAAGTTTACGCAGCCAACGATGTATAACATCATCGAAAAACACGCCAATCCGCGCGAAATTTATAACAAAAGCCTGATTGAACGGGGCGAGGTCGATGCAGAACTGGCGTCTAACATGGATGTTGAGTTCAAAAAAGAATTGCAGGATCGGCTCGATATGGTGAAGCAAAAGGCCGAAATTCCGTACAAACCGCTGCGGTTGGATCGGGAGTGGGCCGAATTGCGGGTGAGTACGCCGGAGGATTTCGAACGGTCGCCCGAAACGGGTGTGCCGATGGAGACGCTCGAAAAAATTGGCAACGCCCTCGTCACAATTCCGACCGGTTTCAAACCGCTCAAGCAAATCGATAAACTCCTGAAAGACCGTCGGCAGATGGTTTTTGAGAATAAGCAGGTCAACTGGGGTACGGCGGAATTGCTGGCCTACGGGTCCATTCTGCTTGAAAACAAGGTGGTTCGTTTGAGTGGTCAGGATGTGCAGCGCGGAACATTTTCGCACCGCCATGCCGTTCTGCACGATTCAGAAACCAACCAGTCGTATAGCTTGCTGGATCACATTCAGGATGGGCAGCAGAAAATGCAGATTTACAACTCCCTGTTGTCGGAATACGGTGTGCTGGGCTTCGAGTTTGGCTATGCCATGGCCACACCCCATGCGCTGGTGATCTGGGAGGCCCAGTTTGGTGATTTCTCCAACGGTGCCCAGGTGATCATCGACCAGTTTATATCGTCTGGTGAATCGAAATGGGGATTGATGAATGGTCTGGTAATGTTGTTGCCGCACGGCTACGAAGGTCAGGGACCGGAACACTCCAACGCCCGCCCGGAACGCTATCTGCAACTTTCGGCGGAATACAACATGGTGGTGGCTAACGTGACCACGCCGGCTAACTTCTTCCACCTGATGCGCCGTCAGTTGACCTGGCCGTTCCGGAAACCGCTGGTCGTGATGTCACCCAAATCATTATTGCGCCACCCGCAAGTAGTTTCGCCCCTGGAAGATCTTACCAAGGGGAGTTTCAAGGAAGTGCTGCCCGACGGTTTTGCCACGGGCAAGAAAGTGAAACGGATTCTGCTCTGTACCGGTAAAATTTATTACGAATTGCTCGAAAAACAGCAGGCGGATAAGCGGGAAGATGTGGCCATCATTCGGCTGGAACAATTGCATCCGTTCCCGCAGAAGCAACTGGACGCGATCCTGGCTGAATACAGCAAAACCGCTGAACTGGTTTGGGTACAGGAAGAACCGTCGAACATGGGGGCCTGGACCTTCTTGCTGCGTTCGGCCCTGGATTTGAAACTGCGCGGTATTACGCGGAAAAACAGCGCGTCGCCCGCAACCGGGTATTCCAAAGTCCACGCTCAGGAACAGGCCGACATCATCCGCCGGGCGTTTGAATAAGAGTTTACGGTTCCCAATCGCGGGTAACTGACAACTGAAAACTAAGAGAAAATGGCAATAGAAATGAAAGTACCCCCGGTTGGGGAGTCCATTACGGAAGTAACCGTTGGGGCATGGCATAAGAAAGAGGGCGATTCGGTGAAGAGAGACGAAGTGTTGTGTGAACTGGAATCGGATAAGGCATCGTTTGAGTTTCCGGCCGAAGCCGACGGTGTGTTGCACATCATGGCGCAGGAAGGCGATGTGTTGCCCATCGGTGCGGTTTTGTGTACCATCGAAGCTGCGGGGGCGTCCAATGGCGCGGCTCCGGCGGCTCCCAAAGCGGAAGCTCCGGCCCCCAAACCGGCTGAACAAGCGGCTCCGGCTCCGCAGCCCGAAGCGCCTAAACCGGAACCTGCCTCCCAACCGGCTCCTGAACCCGCTGCTGCCGCAGCCTCGAAAAGCATTGAAATGAAAGTGCCTCCGGTTGGCGAGTCGATCACGGAAGTGACGATTGCTTCCTGGAATAAAAAAGACGGTGATCAAGTCGCTTTGGACGAGGTTCTTTGCGAACTCGAATCCGATAAGGCTACGTTTGAATTACCGTCCGAAGCCGCCGGAACCCTCCGGATTGTGGCCGAAGCTGGTGCCACCCTGGCCATTGGTGCCGTGATCTGCCGGATTGAAGTGGGAGCCGCCGTTGCTCAACCCGCTGCCCAACCTGCACCTGCTCCGGCATCTCAGCCAGCCGCCCAGCCTGCAGCCGCTCCGGCCGATGGCTACGCGGCCAATCACCCGTCGCCGGTGGCCGCCAAGATACTGGCCGAAAAAGGCATCGACCCGAAAGAAGTCAACGGCACCGGTATCGGTGGCCGGATTATGAAGGAAGATGCGGTGAAAGCCGAAAAACCGGCTGCCCCAGCACCCGCTCCGCAACCGGCGGCCGCTCCAGCCCCCAAACCCGCACCGGCTCCGGCCGCTTCGGCTCCCGCCCCCGCTGGTGGAAACCGGGGACAACGGCGCGAACGCATGAGTTCGTTGCGGAAAACCATCGCCCGCCGGTTGGTGGCCGTGAAAAATGAAACGGCCATGCTGACGACCTTCAACGAGGTCGACATGAAGCCGATCATGGATTTGCGGGCTAAATACAAGGATAAGTTCAAGGACAAAAACGCGGTTGGTCTGGGCTTCATGTCGTTCTTCACCAAAGCGATTTGCATTGCCTTGCAGGACTTCCCGAATGTGAATGCCACCATCGACGGTGATTCGATTGTCTACAACGATTACTGTGATATTTCCATCGCGGTTTCGACGGAACGTGGTCTGGTGGTGCCGGTGATCCGGAACGCCGAGAGCATGGATTTTGCCGGTATTGAGAAGGAAATTATCCGGCTGGCTGGTCTGGCCCGGGATAACAAGCTGACGATCGAGCAGATGACCGGTGGTACGTTCACGATCACCAACGGCGGTATTTTCGGCTCGATGTTGTCGACGCCGATCATCAATGCCCCCCAGTCGGCGATTTTGGGCATGCACAACATCGTGGAACGGGCCGTGGTGGTCAATGGCGAAATCGTAGTGCGCCCGATCATGTACGTGGCCCTCTCGTACGATCACCGCATCATTGACGGCAAAGACTCTGTGAGCTTCCTCGTTCGCGTAAAACAGTTGCTGGAAGACCCGGCGCGGATTTTACTGGGCGTATAAGAATACCAGTAGGACGGATTGTAAAACCGCCTTTCGAGCCAGAATATGCTCGTTGGCAGAGCGGTTTACACTCCGTCCTACATTTGTATAGAGATAATATTCCTGCAAATAGATCTGTAAATTTATGCAATACGACGTCATCGTCATTGGCTCCGGGCCGGGCGGCTATGTGGCCGCGATTCGCTGCGCCCAGTTGGGTATGAAAACGGCCATCGTGGAAAAATACAAGACACTGGGCGGTACGTGCCTCAACGTCGGCTGTATCCCGTCGAAAGCCCTGCTCGACTCTTCGGAGCATTTCTACAATGCCGCTCACACCTTCGCCGAACACGGGATTAAACTGGCGGATCTGCAGGTTGATCTGCCCCAGATGATCAAGCGGAAGGCCGGTGTCGTGGAAGCCAATGTGACCGGAATTTCGTTTCTGATGAAGAAAAACAAGATCACGGTTCATCAGGGATTCGGGTCGTTTGTCGATGCCAGTACGCTGAAAGTCAAGAAAGACGATGGCAGCGAAGAGCAGATTACCGGAAAGAATTTTATCATTGCGACCGGTTCCAAACCGACTTCGTTTCCGTCGATGCAGATCGACAAAAAGCGCATCATCAGTTCGACCGAAGCCCTGACGTTGCAGGAAGTGCCGAAACACCTCATCGTGATCGGGGCGGGGGTAATTGGGGCCGAACTGGGTTCGGTGTATGCCCGCATCGGTTCGAAAGTGTCGTTCGTGGAGTTCGCCGATTCGATGATTCCGACGATGGACAAAACGATGGGGAAAGAACTGCAAAAAGCCGTCAAAAAGCTGGGTGCCGATTTCTACTTCAGCCATAAAGTTACCAGCGTTGAAAATACCGGTGAAGGTGTGATCGTAAAAGCCGATACGCCCAAAGGGGAACAGATTACGCTCGAAGGCGATTATTGCCTGGTTTCGGTGGGCCGCCGTCCGTATACCGACGGCCTGAACCTTGAAGCCGCCGGATTAGCCGCCGACAACCGGGGGCGCATCGAAGTGAACGACCATCTGCAAACCAAAGTCCCGAACATTTACGCCATCGGTGACGTCATTCGGGGGGCGATGCTGGCGCATAAGGCCGAAGAAGAAGGTGTGTTCGTAGCCGAAACCCTGGCCGGACAAAAACCGCACATCAATTACCGCCTGATTCCGGGCGTGGTCTATACCTGGCCGGAAGTCGCCAGTGTGGGCTTCACCGAAGAAGAATTGAAGCAGGAAGGCAAGGCCTATAAAGTGGGCTCGTTTCCGTATAAAGCCCTGGGTCGCGCCCGTGCTTCGATGGATGTAGACGGTCTGGTGAAAGTATTGGCCGACAAGCAAACCGACGAAATTCTGGGCATGCACATCATCGGTGCCCGCGCGGCCGACATGATTGCCGAATGCGTCGTAGCAATGGAATACCGGGCCTCGGCGGAGGACATCGCCCGGATTTCACACGCCCACCCGACCTATACGGAAGCCATCAAGGAAGCCTGTCTGGCTGCGACGGATAACCGGGCGATTCATATGTGATGGAAACCGGGAAAGCGATTGCCTTTCTTCTGGCCTCCGGGCAAGGGTTACTGCTCAGTTTGGCATTGGTGGTGAAAGGATTGCGCCAGGAACGGTCGAACCTGTTCCTGGGCCTGATTCTTTATGTCCTTGCGCTCGAACTGCTTAACGCCTGGGGTATGCAGGTGCGGTATCATAGTTCGCCTGATTCTATTCCGTTTTGGAATCTGCAATCGTACCTGTTACTGCCCCCGTCGGTCTGGTTCTTTGCCCAATTAACAACGACGCCTGGGTATGCCTTTCGGCAAAAAGACTGGCTCTTTTTCTTGCCTGCGGGTGTGGAAGTACTCGTGCGGTCTGGCTGGAGTTTCTACCGCCGTTCCACCGGGGCGTCATTGCCTTCGCTGCTCGATAATCCAGGCTGGTTTCTCGTTACGGAACTCCTGCCGATTTTTGGCACCGCCATCGCCCTCTGGTTTTACGGTCGGAAACTGATCTTTTTTCACCGATCGTTAAAAGAGCACGCATTCCGGTTGTCATTCGGTCTGTTCATGAAACTGTATAGCCTGTTTTGTTTTCTACTGCTTACGACGGTTATCTGGGCCGCTGGGGTACTGTTGAAATGGCCGGTTTTTGCGGGTCTGGAAATCGTGCTGACCCTGTTTCTGTTTGCCTTCGGCTATATCGGGTATGCCAATCCCGCCTTTTTCACCCTGCCTGTTCTCCCTACTGTAAAATCGCCGGAAAAGCCAGAATTTCTACACTATGACGATACGAAACAATTAGAACGGTTGCAGACGCTGTTCCGGCAGGACGCCCTCTACACGCAATCGAAATTGACAGTGGATGACGTGGCCAAACGGCTCCAGCTACCGCCCCGGTATGTGTCGTATCTGATCAATACCCGGTGTGCTACGAACTTCACTCATTTTGTCAATGGCTTTCGAGTGGAAGCCATCATTCAAAAACTGAACGATCCGGCAGAACACCACAAAACCTTATTAGCCCTGGCCCTTGAAGCGGGATTTAATTCGAAATCAACGTTCAATCAGGTATTTAAACACCACACCGGACAAGCGCCCTCACACTTCCTGCTGGTAAAAAAATAAGGATAGTCAACCGCCTTATGGGCTTTATGTTAGGGACCTAACGTCCGGAAACATGATTCCGGACGTCCGGAAAACCGTTTCCGAGCGCATGACGACGCTGGACTGAGTTGATTTGTGCTTCACGGTTCAATCTTCAGTCATGCAAAAGTTCGTGTTCTTTCTGGCGGCCTTCTTCTGGTCGCCCTTTGTTTTTGGTCAGCAGTCCGAGAGGGTCCCTGACCGCCCCGTTCCCACCATTCAAATACACACCAATCGGAATGTGGAGCTGTTGGGATTTGCGTACTTCCTGGGCTATGAAGGCCGTCAGTTGGAAAATAACGATACCTATTTGCGAGGACGCGCGATCCGAAAAAGAGACTGGTATGGCTACGGGCTTAGTCTATATCGACAATACAAAACCTACGAGACCAGCAAACACCTGGCTGTTGTGGTTGCTTTTGCCGAGAACATTTGGCTGGATTATTTAATTCATCTGTTGATCCAACTGGATGATTTTCCCCATGCCAAACTGAAAGACGAGATAAGAGCAAGTGCTTATCTCCGGTTTTCCGCAAAAAGAGACCCGGAAGAAGCCAGAAAGAACGTTGCTCTTTTTATTGAAGCGATGAACCAACTCTATCGGGAAGTAGATTTTGATACCTACTTCCGGAAGAGTCAAAGCAAGTATGCAAACGCTTTGGCTCAGGTGGAAAAGGGCCTGCCGGATAAACGGTTCATTCCCGCACTGGAAGATTTCTATGGGCAACGTTTTGATCGGTACACCTTAGTACCGAGCCTTACCATTCCTACGGGTATGGGATTTGGAGTCAGCTATACTTTAGAGGATAAAACCCCAATTTTTCATGTTTTTGGTCCTTTTGGACTTCAAAGTTTTAGTAATGAATCCAATTTAGATATGGGCTTTGACGACAGAAAACACCTGTTAGAACTCAGTACCCATGAGTTTGGTCATTCTTTTGTCAACCCTGCTATCGACCAGCTCCCCCAGGAACTCATTAATGGAACCGAAACCCTTTTCATACCCATTAAGAGTGATATGGCCAACCAAGGCTATACCCGTTGGAAGGCCTGTTTATACGAACACTTTGTACGGGCCGGGGAGATAGTAATCGCTCAAAACCTTGGCAATCATGCCGATGCGCAACGGTTAAAAACCCATTACATAGAAGATCGAAAATTTATTTACCTGCCTGCGATCGTGGAAGAGTTGGAATCGTACAACAAGACGCGAACGCGCTCTTACCAGCAGGTGGTAGAAACCGTGATGAGGAAGTTATTAAAAACCGTTCCTAAAAAGTCAACCGAATAGCAATTCCCGGATAACCAATTGGACGAATTGCATAACTTTTAACCCGGCTTTGGAAATCAGGCCGGGTTTTCTTTTTTTAGGAGATACCCCGATCCGAGATGAAAAAACTACTCCTTGCTTTTTGCCTGTTCGCAACCGGTGTTCATGCGCAGTCGACCGACTCCGTTACGATTCGCAAAATCTACAACGAAATCCTGACCAATAGCCCGTCGTACGAATGGCTGCGTGAATTGACCCAGAAGATTGGTCCGCGCCTGAGCGGTTCGGAAGGCGCACAGAAAGCCGTCGACTGGTCGAAGCAACTGATGGAAAAAGAGGGATTCGACCGGGTGTTTTTGCAGGAAGTGATGGTGCCGCACTGGGTTCGCGGGGCCAAAGAAGTGGCGTATATCCGGAATGGGAAACAAAAAATAACCGTACCGGTTGCGGCTCTGGGCGGTTCGGTAGCCACGGCTCCGAAAGGCGTTGAAGCCCAGGTGATTGAGGTAAAGAGCTTTCAGGAATTGCGGGATCTGGGACCGGAAAAGGTGAAAGGCAAGATCGTGTTTTACAACCGCCCGATGGACCCGACCAAACTGAATACCTTCGAAGCCTACGCCGGGGCGGTTGAGCAACGGGCCAACGGTGCTAACGAAGCCGGAAAACTCGGCGCAGTGGGGGCCATTGTTCGTTCGATGACCACTGTACTGGACGATAATCCGCACACGGGCGGGATGCGCTACGCGACGGGGGTGCCGCTAATTCCGACGGCAGCCATCAGCACCAACGGAGCCGAGTTGCTCAGTAAGTCGCTGAAAGAGAATGCAAACCTGACGTTTTATTTTAAACAGAATTGTGAAACCCTGCCCGACGCCAAATCCTACAACGTTGTGGGGGAAATTAAAGGCTCGGAAAAACCGGATGAAATCATCGTCGTGGGCGGCCACCTGGATTCCTGGGATCTGGCCCAGGGTGCGCACGACGACGGCTCGGGCTGTGTGCAGTCCATCGACGTGTTGCGGACTTTCAAGGCGCTGGGAATTAAACCCAAACGAACGCTTCGGGCGGTGATGTTCATGAACGAGGAAAACGGATTGCGGGGCGGAGTCGGCTATGCGGATTACGCCAAAAAGAACAACGAGAAACACATTGCCGCCGTCGAGTCCGACAACGGCGGTTTTACACCCCGGGGTTTCGGCATCGTCGGAACGGCCCAGCAACGGGCCAAAGTCATGCCCTGGAAACCCCTATTTGCGCCCTACGGACTGCACGAAATCGGTGCGGGTTCGGGAGGGGCAGACATCGGTCCCCTGGCGCAACTGGGGACGGTTTTGTTCGGTTTCAAGCCGGATTCCCAGCGGTATTTCGATTTTCACCACACGGGAACCGACAATTTTGAAGCGATCAACAAGCGGGAACTGGAACTGGGAGCAGCTTCGATGACGGCGTTGGTGTACTTGCTGGATTACTACGGATTGTGAGTTTGAGCGTTGTTACACAGGGTTTATCAGAGGAAATCAGACGGGGCCGCCCGGCGGTTACACAGAGGGTTCTTTGATTAACTCTGATAAACCCTGTGTAATAACTTGTGTCGATAAAACCGACACATTCGGCCTGTTCACCTCAAAAGTGTTCGTTGTGGCAACGTTTGGGAAACGATCCGCGTAACGGTTGGTAGTGAGTATTCCACTACACAATCACACGAATGAGACACCAACCCATTTTAAAAGGAATTTTAGAGATACCCTCTGTAAAACGCGTCGTCGGCCTGGGTTCCAAACTTGTATTGATGGCCCTGCTGCTGGCCTGCTCCAAAGAAAGCGATGACCTGACGCCCACCGGAACCGGCACTTCCGGAACCACCACCACCGGCAGCTCCGTTGCCATCGATAGTACGACTACCTCCTCCGCCACCCCGGAAGGCAATACCGACAAGGCTGCCAATGCCGATGATTTGCTGGCGAACTCGACGTTTCCGTCCACCGTTAGCGTCACGTTTGGCACGACGGCCAGCATTTCCAATCCCCTGGCGGGCAATGGCGTATCGATTGAGCAAACCAACGGCGATGTGGTCATCACCTCCACTGCGACGGGCGTCGACTTTGTGCTGGCCGGAACGACAACGAACGGGTCGGTCAAAATTTACTCCGATAAGAAATTCAAACTGACGCTGAACGGCGTCAACATCACGAATGCCGACGGCCCCGCCATCAACATCCAGTCGGAGAAAAGAGCCTTCATTGTGCTGGCCGACAATACCACCAACTCGCTGACGGACGGCGCAACGTATGCGGCCAGCGGAACGGAAGACATGAAAGCGACACTGTTCAGTGAAGGGCAGATGATCTTCAGCGGCAACGGAAGCCTGAGCCTGAAAGGGAATTACAAACACGCGATTGCCAGCGACGATTACATCCGGCTGATCAGCGGAACCATTACCGTCACCAGTGCCGCATCCGACGGAATTCATACCAATGACGCCTTTATTGCCGACGGCGGCACGGTTACCATGACCACGCAGGGCGATGGAATACAGTGCGAAGAAGGCTACATCGTCATCAACGGTGGCACGTTCACGATCAATGTGGTGGATAAAGGCATCGCGGCTTCGTACGACACCGACACAACGATTGATCCGTATCTAACCATCAACGGCGGTACCATTACGATCAACTCATCGGCCGGAGAGGGGATTGAGAGCAAGAGTGTGCTGACGATCAATAACGGAAACATCATTGCCAAAACGAAGGACGATGGCATCAATGCCGGAACGTTCATCTACATCAACGGCGGCACGGTATATGCCTACAGCAGCTCGAATGACGGTATCGACTCGAACGGGAAAATCACCATCACGGGTGGCAAAACCGTATCGGTGGGTGCTTCTGCTCCCGAAGAAGGGTTTGACTGTGAC
The DNA here is from genome assembly GCF_006149005.1 of Larkinella sp. C7. Taxonomy (GTDB): domain Bacteria; phylum Bacteroidota; class Bacteroidia; order Cytophagales; family Spirosomataceae; genus Larkinella. The sequence goes on from NZ_VBSL01000003.1 coordinate 471,626, forward strand.
CGGAATACGTTCAAAATAACCGGCGGTATTGCGGTCGGTGTGGCCGGTGCAACGAGTACGCCAACGGCGAGTGTCAGCACCCAGCCTTCGGTTTTGCTGGGCGGAGGAACGGCCAACCAGTTGATGCACATTCAGTCGGGCGAGGGCGCCGAAGTGTTGACCTTCCTGATTCCGAAAACCTACACGACGATGCTGTTTTCAAGTCCGAAACTAAAAACCGGGCAGTCGTACAAGGTGTATTCGGGCGGGAGCGTAGCCGGTGGTACCAACGTGAACGGGTTGTATACGAGCGGAACCTACACGCTGGGAACGCAATCCACCACCTTCACCACGAGCAGTATGGTGACGAGGGTTGGCGGAAGCGTCGGACCGTAGCCGGTCGCTGTATCATAACTGGGGTCGGGGTGTTTATTTTGTCAACTTCCTGCGTATTTTTGGAAGATTTCACCCTTCCGTTGCCTTGGCGCACACCCCGACCTTTTATGAAAAAATGGCTTCTTTTCGTTTGCTTGTTTGCTTCCCTGCCTGGCGTTAAGGGTTTGGCCCAAACGCCGGTCGATTACGTCTGGTGGAACCCCGCCCAATCCGATTTTCCGGTCATTGAAGGACAGGCCTGGCGGGGAAAAGACATCCAGAGTCCCTACGACCGCTTACCCGCTGAAGCCGAAAAAAGTGTTCGGAAGGCCGTCTGGGATTTGTCGCGAAATGCTGCCGGGCTGATGATCCGCTTCCGGGCCAGCACCGACCGGATCACGGTTCGCTACATTGTCAAGGGAAAACAGAGCATGCCGCATATGCCCGCAACCGGCGTCAGTGGCGTCGATCTGTATGCTGGTAACAGCGACGGCGACTGGCTGTGGTGCAACGGAAAATATGCGTTTGGCGATACGATCCAGTATCAGTTTGCCAACCTGGAACCGAATGATGCCTACCACCAGAAAGGCCGCGAATACCGCCTGTATCTGCCGCTTTACAATTCCGTTCAGTGGCTCGAAATCGGTGTTCCGAAAGGCGTCACGCTCACGCCCCTGCCCGTACGGGTCGATAAACCCATCGTGGTCTACGGAACCTCCATTGCGCAGGGCGGTTGTGCCTCGCGGGCCGGTATGGCCTGGACGTCTATTTTAGGGCGTAAAATGGACCGGCCCCTGATCAATCTGGCCTTTTCCGGCAACGGTCGGCTGGAGAAAGAAGTAGTAGACCGGGTGGCGCAGATCGAGGCCAAAATCTACATCCTGGATTGCCTGCCCAACCTGGTGGCCAGCAAGCTGGAAGACGTTTATACGCTCATTGTGGACGCCGTTAAAAACCTGCGGAGCAAGCAGCCGACGACGCCCATCTTACTGGTCGAACACGCGGGCTACACCGACGGGGGCGTCAGTCCGCTCCGCCGGAAATATTACACGGACGTCAATGAGGTGATGCGCAGGGCCTTCACGCAGTTGAAAGGAGAAGGCTTCGGTCAGTTGTATCTGTTGACTAAATCACAAATCAACCTGGATTCTGACGCAATGGTGGACGGCACGCATCCGTCTGATCTGGGTATGCAGCAATACGCCGAAGCCTACGAGCGCAGTCTGCGCAGTATTCTCAATGAACCGTCCGGAACGGTTTCGACCACGAAACCGCGCACCCAGTCCCGCGATTCCCGGATTTACGACTGGCAGACCCGACACCACGAAATTCTGGCCCGGCTGAAAACCCACCCGCCCCGAATCGTTTATCTGGGCAACTCCATCACGCACTATTGGGGTGGTGAACCCCTAGCGCCCCGTGCGGCAGGTGCTGACTCCTGGAAAGGCGTGTTGGAACCGCTGGGGGTTCAGAACATGGGCTACGGCTGGGATCGCATTGAAAATGTGCTGTGGCGGGTATACCACGGCGAACTGGATGGCTATTCGGCCGCCCAGGTGGTGCTGATGATCGGGACGAATAACCTGCAGCACAACTCGGATGCGGAGATCACCGCCGGTCTGAAGTTTCTGGTGCAGGCCATCAAAGTACGGCAACCCACAGCCGACATTCTACTGATCGGGATTTTGCCGCGCCGGAATGAGGAAAAACGACTCACGGTTCTCAACGAGGAACTGGCGCAGATGGCCGGGGAAGCCAACATTCAGTTTGCCCAGCCCGGTCTGGTTTTCCTGAAACCGGACGGTAAAATCGACGAAGCGCTTTTCAGTGATGGGTTGCATCCCAATGCGGAAGGCTACCGGCAGTTTGCGGCCAAACTCCAGCCTTTGCTGAAAGCCCCGGAACCCGTTTTGAAAACGAAGAAAGCCAGTCGGTGATTAGGGAGTCACCGGATAGTTCGGGATGTTTTTTCCGAGGTAGATGTTACGTTCGCCTTTGTACATGTTACCGACATCAACCAGTTTTACGATACCGCTGCCGCCCCGGTTTTCGAGCTTTTGGCGTTTTTCGGCCGTTAACAGCGGATCATCGGAAAACAGAAATTCGTCGATGTAATACTCGTTCAGGCCCGGTTCTTTCAGAAAGATATGGATATGCGCCGGGTCAGTGGCTCCAGGATAGGGAGCAGGCCGGAGCGTGACAAATTTGTAAGTCCCTTTTTCGTCGGTGCGCATCCAGCCGCGAAGGTACCCGTGACGTTTTGCCCATCCTTTTTCATTTCCTTTTTTTGGATAATGACCGGTTTCGTCAGTATGGTAAACGTACAGAATGACCCCCGGAGCCGGGGTTTTGCCGTCAGCTTTGTAAACCGTTCCGTTAATTCCCAGCGGTTTTTTGCCCTCCCAGCTCGCGTCGGGGAGTTTGACAACACTTTCGAGTTTTTCAAGCGGCACCGGATTTTCGTAAATCGCTTCGCAGCCTTCGCAGGGGCCACCCACCTGGGCCGTTTGACTGAACGCGTTCAAAACGCTGAAAAGAAGGGGAATAAATACGGGGAAATGCAGCTTTTTCATGGTCTTTTCGGATAAAGGAAAACCGGAGTTGTGATGATTTTTTGGGACTCTGCCACAAACCAACCCGATAAATTCGTCATTCTAAAAAATAGTAGAGCAACGACCGGGAAAGTAGATAAACCGCAGGCTCCAATCCTTTCCTCTACTTTTTGGGTCGTTGGTCGATATAATTTTTAATCTACTCGCCTTTTGTATTCATTTACAGTCGACTACCACCCGGCGGTCTCACGTCAATAACCGTTTTTTATCATGGACTTTCTGGAACGATCCATCAGGATACCGCTTTCCAACCGAACGGTTCCGGTGAAATATGCGCTGGTTCATACGGGGTACTGGATCCTGATTACCGGTTTTTTTCTCTACGAAAAAAGGTACCTGATCTACAAAGCCAGTCTGTCGTATTTTGCCCTTTGCGTCGTGGTCCGCATCGGGATGCTGATTGGAATCGCGTATCTGAACCTGCACTATTTCCTGCCCCGCTATTTGCTGAAAAAACGCTATGCCCGGTATTTCTCGATGGTGTTGCTCTCCATCCTCGGCTACCTGATTTTTCAGGGGCTTTTCGACTATTACCTCTACGGCTACGTGCTCGGGCCGATGCGCAACAGCAATTGGGTGGAAACGCTGTCCTACAATTTTTTCAGTACACTCTGGTATCTGGGCCTTATGGTGGCGCTGAAACTGAGCATCGACTGGTATGAACAGCAACGGATGTTGCAGCGGATCGCGGTCGAGAAACTACAGGCCGAGGTCAACTTTCTGCGGTCGCAGGTGAACCCGCATTTTCTGTTCAACATCCTGAATAATCTGTACGCCCTGACGCTCAAGAAATCCGAGCTGGCCCCGGAAATGGTGCTGAAACTGTCTGAAATGATGGAATACATGCTTTATGACAGCGACAACGCCTACGTGCCGCTGGAAAAGGAAATCAGCTATTTGCAGAGTTACATCAATCTGGAACGCATCCGGTACCGTGATTATTCGGATATCAGCCTGAAAATCGACGGCAACACCGACGGTCAGGAAATCGCCCCGCTGTTGCTGTTGCCCCTGGTCGAAAATGCCATCAAACACGGTGTGGGCAAACAGGCCGCAAACGCTCGTTTGCACAGCACGCTGTACGTCAATCAGTCCGAAGTGCAATTTACGGTGGAGAACAGCAAACCGGCGGCCAGTCCAAAAGCCGAAAAAGGCGGCATTGGTCTGGCCAACCTTCGCAAACGACTGGAACTGCTGTACCCCGGTCGGTACACGTTTCACACCGAAGATGGACCGGAGAGCTACAAGGCATCACTGCGTATTGTATTTTCTGCAAGCGTATGAACAGGATTTTCGAACACCTTGCAGGGGTGGTTTGGAGTCATTAAATGTCAAAAGTCATGAACACGCAGATTCAGTATATCCTGCTGGCTTTTTTGCTGGAGCTGGGCATTCCGTCCGGCACCTCTGATCGATCCGGTGACGATTCGGATCGAACCGGGCGAAACCATTCGTGGACGCAAACGCTGGAAAGCGGACCCTGGAAAAAGAGCTATAACTTCCAGCTATTCAGCCACCATGATACGCTGTGGGTTTTCCACCCCGACGGAACCTGGTTTTCGGTTACGGGAAGAAACTGGCAAAAATCCCCCCTGCCGAACGCGATTCAGAACCTGGCTTTTCTGGATTATGTCCAGTTTAACAACACCATCATTGGCCTGGGTCATTTTGAGGGAAACATCGAAAACTATGCCTTTCAGCCGGTGATTTACCAGACTAAGGACCTAAAGCATTGGAGTCGGATTGCCGGACCAGCGCTGGCCCGGCAGAGCAATTTGCCCCGGCGGTTTTTCTACCACCCGTTTGTGTTTCAGCACAAACTCTGGATCATCGGTGGAGAAGACAGCCAAACCCGGTTTGCCGATTGCTGGAATTCGGCCGACGGTATTGTCTGGAAAAAAGTCAAGGATAACCTGCCGTTTGGCCAACGCAGCGGCAGTCAGGTGGTTCAGTTAAAAAACAAATTATATCTGCTGAATAATGATGTCTGGTCTTCCGACGACGGCCTGAATTGGAAACTGGTCACGCCCGAGATTAAAAAGGGTGTTGCGATTTTTGGGTATACTGCCGTGGTGCTGGACGACCGGATCTGGCTGCTGGGCTGCAACCGCAACGGACAATTTACCAGTAACGTACTCGTCAGCGGAGATGGCAAAAACTGGCAGGAAGAGGATGCGCCCTGGTCCCCGCGCGGAGGCATTGCCGCCTGTGTCCATCGCGGAAAAATCTACATGACGGGCGGTAAATACGGTGGCCCCAACACCCGCCAGCCTGAATTTGTGTATAGCAATGATGTCTGGGAATTGACTGTAAGAGGATCTGAATAGTGAAAATAAACGGAAACACATTTCTGATGAAAACCCTGAAAAAGAGTATTCTGCTCGTACTGGCGGCCGGTTTTATGCAGGCGACCTCACCGGAACCGGCGGTTTATTTCGCCACTACCCCCTGCGACGGGATGCCCCGAATGTGGTTGTCGATTCCGGCTACGGCCGACTGTGAAATGATCCAATGGAACCTGGCTCTTCAGCGGGATCCGCGCAATCAGGCACCCACGTTTTACAAACTCAGCTACGCATTCGGAATGTCGAAACCCTCGACGCAGGCCCTTATGAATGACGGAACCCGTGGCGTGAAAGAGGGCCAATGGAGCCTGGTGAAGGATAGCAAAAACCGGGAGCTGTACCGGTTGACATCGGCCGCGCCCGGTGCTCCCATCTCTCTGATAAAGCTGGATGACAGGCTGCTTCACTTGCTGGATCAGGAGGGAAAGTTGATGATCGGACACGCGGGCTGGAGTTATACACTAAACAGGAAATGATCGTTAAGGGTATGAAAATCAAAGTTTTATTGTTGTTTCTGCTTGGCTTTGCAGGCCAGCCCAACCGCGTCATTGCTCAGGAGACTCGGGCCACCAACGTGCCGACCAAAGCGCGTGTTCGCAGCCCGGTGGACAGCGGACCGGGGGTGTACGGACGGTTCGATGGCCGGTTTCCCTGCGCTGAAATTGCGAAAGACTGGAAGGTGACCGTTGGTCCGGACTGTACGAAAGTAAAATGGAGCCTCACCCTGTTCCAGAATCCGAAAACCGGCCAGCCAACCACCTACAAACTCCGCGGAACCTTAGACCGGTCGGCGGCTCGGGAGGGAAAATGGGCGCTGGTACACGGCACGAAAACCGACCCGGACGCGGTTGTGTTTCAACTGGATTCGGATAAACCGGCGGTATCGGTTTATCTGTTGAAAGGCGATGAGAATGTGTTGTTCGTGCTGGATCAGGAACGAAATTTCAGGGTTGGTGATTCGTATTTGAGCTATACCCTGAACCGGGTTGTGAATTGATTGACAACGCCTTATGCTGAACTGTGTAGTGATCGACGATGAGCCGCTGGCGCGCGGCATTCTGGAAGATTACCTTCGCCGGTTGCCTTTCGTCGGATCGATCCACCCCTTCGACACGGCCCGGGCCGCGCTGGCGTACTTTAAAAACCACGAAGCCGATGTGCTGTTTCTGGATATTGAAATGCCCGAAATGAACGGCATCGAGTTTCTGAACCGGATCGCCGATGCGGCCTTGCCCCACCCGCCCATCACGGTTTTTACGACGGCCTACCGCGACTACGCGTTCGAAGGCTTCGAGTTGGGCGTCATCGACTTTCTGCTGAAACCCATTTCGTACCCCCGGTTTTTGCTGGCGATGGAAAAAATCCGGGACTTTCTGGCCCTGAAAGACCAAAACGCTAATATTGAAGAAAACCCGGCAGAAGCCCCGCCGGGTTCGGTTTTTGTGAAAAGCGGGGTGCAACGGATCAAGCTGAATTTTGACGAGGTGACCCACATCCAGGGTTTGAAAGATTACGCCATCATTTACACCAATACCGGCAAAATCGTCCTGAAAGGCTCCATCAAATTCATGCATGACATTTTCCCGAAAAACCGGTTTCTGCGGATCCACAAATCGTTTATCGTGGCTGTTTCGAGAATCTCCCGGATTGAACGGAACCGGTTGGTGGTGAACGGCAATCAGATTCCCGTCGGGCGAAATTACAAGGAGGAAGTGGAGCAGGTGCTGTTGAATCGAAAAAGATGAAAGAGTAGAGACAAGAGAAAAGAGCAGAGACAAGAGAATAGAGACTATCGAAGCATCCCTGATCTTCGGTCTTTACTCTCTTGTCTTTGCTCTCTTCTCTTTACTCTCTTGTCTTTGCTCTCACGTCTGTTCTCACTCTTTCGTCACCACCTCATCCAGATTCAGCATCGTGTTGGCCGTGACTGCCAAAGCCGCCAGTTCGGGGGTGCCGTCGGTGCAGGCCAGCAACTTCCGGGCTTCTTCGGGCTGCTGCTGGTAGTGCGTTTTTGTTGTGCGGTACAACTGCGTCAGCACGGCCAGTTTGGCAGGGGAAAGAGGGCGGAGCATGATGCGCTGAAAACCGGCCTGAATCTGCTGTTCCGGTGTTTTTCCCTGGTACCGCATCCAGTCGGCCAGATGCTGGGCGGCTTCCACATACACCGGGTCGTTGAGCGTCACCAGCGCCTGCAGGGGCGTGTTGGTGCGCAACCGGCGCAACTGGCAGAATTCCCGGCTGGGACTGTCGAAGGTAATCATCGAGGGATACGGTGCCGTCCGTTTCCAGTAGGTATACAAGGCCCGGCGGTAGCGGTCTTCACCCTGACTCAGTTTCCAGCTTTCCGGGCTGTAGGGCGATTGCCAGATGCCGTCGGGCTGGATGGGCATGACGCTGGGGCCAAACTGCTTTTTGCTCAGTAACCCGGTGGTTGCCAGCGCCTGATCGCGCACCTGCTCCGCCGTCAGCCGAACGCGGGGCCCCCGCATCAGCATTTTGTTCCAGGGGTCCAGGGCCAGGGCTTCGGGCGAAACGCTGGATCGTTGGCGATACGTGGCGGAAAGAACGATGCGCCGGAGCAGTTTCTTGACGCTCCAGTGATCGGTTTCCATGAACTCCACGGCCAGCCAGTCGAGCAACTCGCGGTGGGAGGGAGGTATGCCCTGCGTGCCGATGTCCTCGACGGTTTCGACAATCCCGGTTCCGAACAACTGCTCCCAGAAGCGGTTGACGGCCACCCGCGCCGTCAGCGGGTGCTGACGACTCACCATCCAGCGGGCCAGCCCCAGGCGGTTTCGGGGCAAATCGGCGGACATCGGGGGTAGCGATTTCGGCACGTCGGCACGCACTTTCTTCCCCTTTACCAGCCAGTTCCCGCGCTCGAAAACGAAGGTTTCCCGCACCTGATCGCCAACGCCCTCCTGCATCACCGGAACCAGTTCGGCTTTGGCATTCAGAATTTCGGTCAGTTTGTGATCCATCTCGCCCAGGGCGGTTTCCGGCTGGCCCGGCAGGGCGGGCTGCACCGAGACCCACTTGACCATCACCCATTCTTTCGGGTTTTTCGGACTGCTGAGCGTCAGGAACAGGTGATGCCGCCCCGACACTTTGGGCAGCGCGAAGACCAGCGTGGTGTCTCTCCACGGACTTCCGGTTTTTGGAACCGGCTGTTGGGTCAGAACCGGCCCGTTCACGCTGTCCTGACGAATGGTCATCACGGCCTTTTCGGCCTTGGTGCCCCACGCCAGAATCAGGCGGTTTTTTCCGTTCAGGTCCATGTTTTTGATCCGGGCCGAACCGCCGTCCTGAATGGCGGTATACATCGCACCCATCAGCGACGCCTTGACGTATTGATCGAAACTGTGCGAATTGACTTTGGGTTCGGTGAGCCGCGTGAGTCGATTGGCGGTTTTTATCTGCTGCGGATTCGTCGCGTGTTGACTGACCCAGGCGTTTAATTCCTGCACTTTGATGGAATCGGCTTCCTTGTAAAACCGCAAAGTCGGCGTATCGCTGGGCACGTCTTCGTCGCGGGTGTTGTTGAAAAACGCCAGGTATTTGTAATACTCCTCGTGCGTAAACGGATCGTAGGGGTGGCTGTGGCACTGCACGCAGCCAAAGGTGGTGCCCTGCCAGACATCCCAGGTCGTGTTGACCCGGTCCAGAACCGCAGCCACGCGAAACTCTTCATCCTGCGTTCCACCTTCGTCGTTGGTCATCGTGTTGCGGTGAAAAGCAGTCGCAATCAACGGATTATCAATTACCGATTCGTTATTGCCGGTTTTTCCGGTGGGGTCCGGTAACAAATCGCCCGCCAGTTGTTCGATGGTAAACTGGTCGAACGGTTTGTCTTCGTTGAAAGCTTTGATGAGCCAGTCGCGATACCGCCACATGGGCCGTGCCAGATCGGCCTCGTAACCTTTGGTGTCGGCATAGCGGGCCAGATCGAGCCACATGCCGGTCCAGCGTTCGCCGTAAGCCGGGGATTTCAGCGTGCGATCCACCATTTTTTCGTAGGCATTCGGTGAAGTATCCTTCAGAAAGTCAGCTACTTCCTGCTCCGTCGGCGGCAGGCCGGTCAGATCGAGCGACACCCGGCGGATGAGTGTGGCGCGGTCGGCTTCGGGAGACGGTTTCAGAGCGGGAACCTGCTCTTTATCCTGCGAAATTTTAGCCAGCACAAAGTGGTCGATTTCGTTTTTCGCCCACTTTACCTCATCGTTTTCAACCAGTCCGAGTCTCGACCAGAACGTTCCGATTTGGGGTACTTCCGGTTTCTCAATGGGTTGATACGCCCAGTGGTTGCCCCATTCGGCCCCCTGATCGATCCAGTCGCGGAGCAATTCAATTTCTTCCTCTTTCAGCGGGGGCGCTTCCAGCGGCATCCGTTCGTCCGGGTCGGTGAGCGTGAGCCGGCGAATCAGCTCGCTGGCGTCGGCATTGCCGGGAACAATGGCGTGTTTGCCGGATTTGGCGGCTGCGAGGGCTTCGTGTTCGAAGAGGAGACTAAAATTAGACGCTTTCTTGACACCTCCGTGGCAGGCAATGCAATTTTTGTTGAGCAGCGGTTTGATTTGCGTGTTAAAATCGACGCGATCTTCCCGGACGGTCAGCCAGACCACGGAGGACAGGGTGAGCAGGACAACGAGGGCAATACCTAGCCGGAAGAGTGGTTTCATAAATCGAGAAAGTATTGCGCTTCGTGCTTTTTTCAGAAAAGACAAAAACCGTCGGAAAATACTAACTAAACCTGAAGGATGCGATTTTATTGCCGGTTTTGGGCGGGTTCCAGACCGTTGGGGCATAACGGTCTGTGAAGATCCGAACGTAAAAATAGGAGACCTCGGCTCCGGTGTTCATTGGTGCTGATCGCTAACTATCCAAAAAGTTAGAATGCGGTCAAAATTAGGCTAATAAGGCGAATAAATTGGAATAAAATTTGATAAAAATTCCTGTTATTTGTGTTACTGATTTCAGTCTAATAGTAACTTCCACCGACACTATGAAGCACATTTCCGTCCTCTCCCGTCTTTTCCCGATTATCACTGTTTTCCTGTTTTTTGTTTTATCGGTTTCCTTTGGTCAGGCACAATCGGTTATAATTTCCCCGGAACGTTACCAGGTCGATGCGGGTCTGAAGTTGATTATTTGTCACAGGACACCGGTATTTCCTGCCGGTCAATCGCAGCCGGTTATTCGGTTTGATAAAGACTATACTTTTACCCAGACGGTTACTTCTTTTGAGGTCGGTCAAGCGTATAAAATAAAGAATGGCAATGCCGAATACACCCTGTTTTTTACGAATTTACCGCTTATTAAACTGAGCACAGTCGGGAAGCAGGCGATTAGTAACACCGACGCCCGAACCAAGGGAAACTTTACCCTTACCAACGGAAATGATCCTCTGTTTTCGGCTTCAATGGGCATTCGAATCAGAGGAAATGCGTCGCGCCTTTTTCCGAAAAAGCAATATAATATCAATCTCTGGAAAGACCCGAATGGCGATGACGATCTGGAAAAATCGCTGTTAAACCTGCGGGAAGACAGTAAATGGCTCTTGATGGCGATGTATAACGAGCCGTTGCGACTCCACAATGCGGCATCGCAAAAACTTTGGCTCAACCTGCATAAGCTCTATTATATAGACAAAGAACCGGATGCTAATTCTGCCATTCGCACCAACTACTGCGATGTTTTTATCAACGATTCCTACGCCGGTATTTATATGCTTGCCGAAGATCTGGATCGAAAACAGCTTAAATTAAAAAAGACGGGTTCCAAGGGTGAGATAAAAGGGGAGTTGTATAAAACCGCCGGTGCATCGGAAGCAACGGCATTTAATGCCCTGCCCGCTCCGCCGACCAATCCTGATGCGGAGGTGTGGGATCTCTTCGAAATGGATTATCCGGATCCGTATTGGAACAACCTGTATGACCTCTTGAATTACGCTGTGAAGTCGCCCGCGAATGAGTTCCGGGCCAAGCTTTCTGAAAAGTTTAAAGTCGATAATCTGATCGATTATTTCATTTTTTTAAACCTGATTTACGCCACCGATCACTGGGGAAATAACCAGTTTGTCGCCCGTTATAAAGAGAACGAACCTTACTTTTTAATTCCCTGGGATCTGGATGGCACCTTCGGTTATACGCCCACGGGTTCCCGATCCGAAGAGACCCGGCGGATCAATAGCAATGGCCTTTTTGACCGCTTATTAGCCCTGGACCCCAACGGTTTTAAAAGTAAAATGCGGAAAAGGTGGTTTGCTTTACGACAAACGACGCTGTCGCTACAAGCCCTGAAAACAACGATTTCGGGCAATTTCAATCTGTTGACTTCCGAAGGCGCGTATGCGCGTGAAGGCATGAAGTGGCCGGGAACCGTCAGACCGGATGATTTTCCGAAGGTGAACACCTGGATCGAAAACCGGGTGGCTTTTCTGGATGACTATTTTGCCCTCTTCCCGGAGGAGACGACCGGCATTCAACTGGCTTATTTTCAGGGAGAAGCTATCGGAAACAGCAAGAAACTCAGCTGGTCTTTTCAACAGGCCGAAGGGGTTCAGAAAGTCGAGGTGGAACACAGCACCAACGGCACCAGTTTCAGTTATGTGGGTCTGGCAGCGGGAAACAGCCCGAATGAACCCTACCAGTTCACGCATTCGAACAGCGCTTCCCGGGCCTATTACCGGCTGAAAATCGTGACCGGGAACGGTTTTACGCATACCGCCTTCCTCCAGATTGGAGCGAACAGTTGCCCGACCCCACCGGCGGCTCCATCCGTCGAGGCCAGTCTGACGGAGGTGACCAACGGCCAGTCGGTGGTGCTGACGGCCAGCGGCTGTGACCATACCGTCGTGTGGAATACCGGACAAACCGGTACGGTCGTGGTGATCAAACCCACCGAAACGGCCGGCTACAGTGCGAAGTGCCGCCAGGCTGCCGGATGCGAAAGCGCGTCTTCGGCTTCAACGTCCGTCAGTGTGTTTGCGGCCAATGCGCTTCCCGGCAATTACGAAGGGTATCTGGGACAGATCGATTGCGGTTTTATCCGGGGCTGGGCCTGGGATAAGACCGAACCCAACACGCCGGTTTCGGTCGACATCCTGGACGGGCAGCAGGTGATCGGGACCACAATTGCCGGTATTTATCGGCAGGATTTGAAAGACAACGGGAAAGGAAACGGAAGCCATAGTTACATTTTTGCGGTTCCTGAAACCGTGAAAGACAACAAACCGCATCAAATCAGCGTCCGGATTCACGGAACGTCGTATGTGCTGAGGGATTCGCCGAAGCGTTTGATCTGTGAAGCAAAGGTGCCCCTTTCTGCTGACGCCCAGGCTCCGGCGGCTCCCGTGGTTGCGCCCCTGTCTGCGACGGTCAATGCACCTTTTAGCACCATTTTGCCGACCTTCTACGACCCGGATTCGCCGGTGCTGACCTACACACTGACGGGTCTGCCCGCCGGTTTGAGCTTCGATGCCGCTACGCGAACCCTGGGCGGAATGCCCACTACCACCGGAACCCGCAGCCTGACCTATGCCGCCAGCGATGGCGCGAACACGACGGTCATGACCGTCTCCCTTGTGGTGGAAGCCCAATCGTCGTCTCCCGTAACCGGGAATTTTGAGGGCTATCTGGACAAGGTGGAATGCGGGACGATTCGGGGGTGGGTCTGGGATCGTAACCGGCCCAACGAGCCGCTGACCGTCGAGTTTTTTGCCAACGGGCAGCCGATTGGGACGACGGATGCCAACATTTTCCGGCAGGATTTACTGACGGCCGGCAAAGGCAACGGCTATCACGTTTACCAATTCACTACACCCAACGAGGCCAAAACCGGGCAGACGGTTTCGATCAGTGCCATCGTGCGAAATAGCACCTACACCTTGAAGGAATCGCCTAAATCGCTGACCTGCCCCAGAGTCAACCAGCCCCCTTTGCCGCCGGTTTCCGTGGCTCCCCTGCTGGCGACCGTTTCTGTTGCTTTTTCGGTCACCCTGCCGGTTTTTACCGATCCGGATTCCCCTTCGCTGACCTACACGCTGACGGGTTTGCCCGGCGGTCTAGGCTTTGCGGCCGATACGCGAACCCTGAGCGGAACGCCCACCGCCACCGGAACCTGGAGCCTGAGTTATGTGGCCAGCGACGGCGTGAACACGACCGCAACGACGGTTTCGCTGATCGTTGAGCAACCGGCTACCCCCGTAACCGGCGATTTTGAAGGGTTTCTGGATAAAGTGGAGTGCGGCACGATTCGGGGGTGGGTCTGGGATCGCCGGAAACCCAACGAACCGCTGACCGTCGAGTTTTTTGCCAACGGCCTCTCGATCGGTACCGCGAAAGCGGATATGTTCCGGCAGGATCTGCTGACGGCTGGTAAAGGCAATGGTGCCCACGTCTACCAATTCACCACGCCCGATGTCGTGAAAACCGGGCAGACTTTTCAGATGAGTGCCAGTGTAAAGAACAGCACGTATACCCTGAAAGGATCGCTCAAACCGCTGAGCTGTGCGCCCGCAGCGCGGTTGAGCGTGGTGTCGGCAGAAGATGAAAGTATCGGCGCGGAAGGGCTGTTCGTAACGCCAAACCCCGCTCAGGGGGAGTTCGAGGTGCGTTTTTATACCGAAACGACCACCGAAAGTGAGTTGTCGGTGGTCGATGAACTGGGCCGGTCGTGGTATAGCAAGACCCTGAAAGGCACCGGCCTTCAGCGGCAAAGAGTGCATCTGTTGGGTGCAAAAGGATTCTATTTCGTGGTGTTGCGGCAGGGAACGAAGGTTCGCAGCAGACGGCTCCTGATTCGCCGGTAAGTTGCAGGGGGTAAACCGGATGCGAAAACCGGTTTACCCCGTTGCCCGCCCAATGAGCTGATAAAACCGGTCGCGGTAGGTATCCGAAACCGGAATGAGGGCCTGCTCAATGGTGATGCGGTCGCGTTCGATGGATTCGATCTTGTCGAGGGCGACGAGCCAGGATTTATGCACCCGGCAAAACCGGTGTCGGGGCAGGTGTCGCTCCAGATCGCTGAAGGTTTCCAGCGTCATGATTTTCCCGGTCCGCAGGTGAATGCGCCGGTAGTCGCGCATGCCTTCAATGTACAGAATGTCATCAAAGGCCAGTTTCTGGAGCCGGTATTCGGTTTTGACAAACAGAAACGGCGGGTGGTTTTCGATTGGGGCGGTTTTCAATCCCTCCTGTGCGCGGGTGACGGCCTGCAAAAACCGGTCGAATGTATACGGTTTTAGCAGGTAATCAACGACTTGCAAGTCAAAGGCCTTGAGTGCGTAATGATCGAAAGCCGTGGTCAGAATTACGGCGGGGCGTTTTGGCAGGGCTTCCAGCAACTGGATTCCCGAAAAACCGTCCATTTCAATATCCAGAAAGACCAGATCGATGGGTTCCCGTTGCAGGATCGGAATGGCCTCCAGTCCATTGTCGACGGCATGGCTAAGGGTTAGAAACGGCACTCGTTGCACGTACGCTTTGAGCCGCAGCATCGCCAGGGGTTCATCTTCAATGAGCAGACAGTTCATGCGCTTTTACGGGTAACAACAGGGTAACGCGGTATTCATTTTCCGTCGCCTGAATCGTCAACGTATAGTGATCCTGGTATAGCAGGCTTAACCGCTGCCGGATCAGGTCATTGCCCAGACCGCCGGGCGTATCCAACCCGGTTTTGCCGGGGTCGATGACGTTGACGCACTGGAACCGGATCTGCGTTTCGTCAATCGAAATCTGAATGCAGATCGCGTCGCTGACCTTCTTGTTGGTCGCATACTTGAACGCATTTTCAAGGTACGGCACAAAAAGCATCGGCGCAATGAGCAGGCCGTCGGTTGGGCCGTCGATTTGCAGTTTCACAAAGTGTTCATTGGTGGTTCGGATTTTCTGCAAGTCGATGTACTTTCGGATGTAGTCCAGTTCCTGCGTCAACGGAATCAGGTCGGCCTGGGTTTCATACAACACAAACCGCAGCAGACCAGAGAGTTTATTGAGATACAGCGAGGCCCTGGGCGCGTCGTGTTCGATCAGGATGTCGATGTTGTTCAGGGTATTGAACAGAAAATGGGGGTTGATCTGGGCTTTCAGTAAAGCCAGTTCGGTGCGTAACGTCTTGTTCGCCAGTGTTTCCCGGATATGAATGTCGGTATACCAGGTAATGAAACCCCGGATGGTTGTGCCCAGAATGCCGTTGACCAGAGCAATTAACGAGAGGATGATAAACAGGATTTGCAGATCACTCACGGAGAGCCTGATGAGGAAAAAGTTTTCAAAGACCACCGAAAGCAGAACCGAAAGGGCCACCGCAATTAACGCTATAATTCCCCCGGTGATGGCAATCGTAACCACCAGCCCCCAACGGATGAATTTCTGAATCTTCTGGGTCGTCAGATAACGGGGAACCAGCCACGAATAAAACGCGTAGAAACTGATTGATCCGGTTAGCAGCGAAATCGCCAGGATGGTCAGCCAGTCCTCCCACTCCCTGAAAGCCAATTCGGGCGTCTCGTTGGATAGTACAAAAAGCAACGAAACCACCACCGCGTAGAGGAGCCAGTAGCCCGCGTGCAGGAGAATAACCGTTGACTTTCTCATCGCTTTGTGGCGAAAAAATACCCCGCAATGGCTTCGGCTTCGGGCAGATTGATGCTGACACCACTCATATTCGCGGTAATGGCTACAATCAGATCGTTTTCCGGATACAGCAGCAGAAACGTCCGGCCGCCGTCGATCAGTCCGCCGTGGTGAATGAGCTTCCGGTTCTGCTGGTCGGTGCCATTGCGCCAGCCCAGACCGTACTGCGTGTTTTTTCCATCCAGCAGGTGTTGCGGAGCAAAGAGCAAGGCCACCGTTTCTTTCCGAAGCAAAGTATTCCGGATCAGTCCTGCGCCCAGTTTCACCAGATCGACGGGCGTCGACAGAAGCCCGCCACCGGCCCATTTGTAGCTGTTGTCTACGGCCGCAGCATGAACCAGCTTCTTGTTCCGGTGTTCGTAAAACCGCACCCGGTTGGTCACGATGCTGTCGCTGTAATCGGCACCGGTGCTGGTCATCGCCAGCGGGTTGAAAACCGCCGTCTGCATGTACGCCAAATAATCCGTCTGGCTCGCGCCTTCGATCACCGCACTCAGCAGCGAATAACCGTAGGTCGAGTAGTTATAGGCCGTCCCCGGTTTGAACAAAAGACTATCCTGATCAAAGATCGACAAGCCTTCCTGCACCGTGGCATACCGTTTGGGGCAAGCCAGTGGATCGCTGTTCCGGTAATGCCGGATACCGGCGGTGTGCGTTGCCAGGTGTCGGCTGGTGAAGGGGTATTTTTTCGCCGGAAAAGTCGGCACATACTGCTGAACGGGCGCGTCGAGATCCAGTTTGCCATCCTCCACCAGTTTTCCCACCGCGAGCGAAGTGATGGATTTCGAGACCGAACCCATGCGAAATTTTGTGTCGATCGTCACGGGCAACCGCGCTTCCAGATCGGCCAAACCGAAGCCTTCCGCCCACAGAATTTGGCCGCCCGTGCCGACCGCCACCGAGAGTCCCGGAATGTCCTGCCGTTTTCGCAACGAATCGACAAAGTGTTCGGCCCGCTGGATGGCCTGCCGGTAGGCCTGGTCTTTGATGGGGCCTTTGGGCTGTCCAAAAACCGGGGGGAGGGAGAGCAGGAAAACGAAGAAGAGGAGCTTTTTCATGATGCAAACAGTCTGGTTTTAAACTTGCATCAAAATTGGAAGAACTCCGCGCTGGCTCAAAAATAGTTCTGCCAACCGGGGTAATTTGCCTGCCAAATACCGGTTTCAGTAAAGGGATCGAAAATTTTAAATGTAAAATGCTAAACGCTAAATGTAAAAGTAGCTTTGCGCTCTTCACTTTTACATTTAGCATTCATCATTTTACATTTAATATTTACCAATTACTATCGCTTTACGACCGCCATTTTCCTTTCAGATTATCCAGGTATTTCTGCCCCGAGCCGGTGTTCAGCAACAGCACCTGCTCCTCCGGTCGAATCCAGCCCTGCCGAAGCAATTGCTTCGTGGCGGCCCAGAGCGCCCCACCTTCGGGAGCCACAAAAATGCCTTCCCGGCGACTCAGTTCGCTCACGCCTTCAATCATGTCATCCTCCGAAACCGCCAGGGCCGTTCCGCCGGATTCCCGTAAGACCGTCAGCATCAGCGGTTCGCCAATCGGACGCGGTACGGCCAGGCCGTTTGCCAGGGTCGGTTGCCCGATGTACTGTTTGCTATTCGCCTGTTTTCCGTGAAATGTATCGACAACCGGGCGGCAGTTTTCGGCCTGAACCGCCACCATCCGCGGAAACTGCTGGTGTTCGGAGAGCCAGCCCAGCGCCTTCATTTCGTGAAAAGCCTTCCAGATGCCGATCAGGCCGGTTCCTCCGCCCGTCGGATACAGGATGACGTCAGGCAATTGCCAGGCCAACTGCTCGGCAATTTCATAGCCCATCGTTTTTTTGCCTTCCAGCCGATACGGTTCTTTCAGGGTCGAAACGTCGAAATAACCGCCTTTCTGGTTCAGTTCCTGTACTTTAGCGGCACAGTCGTTGATCAGTCCATCCACCAGAATCAGCCGCGCGTGGTAGGCCAGACACTCTTCCTTGAAGGCGTCGGGTGTGTGGCGCGGCATCACCACCACCGCTTCCAGCCCCGCCCGGGCGCAGTAGGCCGCCATCGCAACGCCCGCATTGCCCGCCGTCGGAATGATGCAGGCTTCTTCGCCGTTTTCCTTCGCCTTCGAAATGGCGAGACACAACCCCCGGGCTTTGAATGAGCCCGTTGGATTCAGGCCCTCGTCTTTCAGCGTCAGATGTTGCAAGCCGTAGTCGGCCGCCAGACGGGGAAGGGGCAACAGGGGTGTCCACCCTTCGCCCAGACTGACCCGGTTTTGCGCCTGAAAAACCGGTAACAGTTTTTCATACCGCCAGAGGGATTGGACTCCGGCTGACAACTCCCTTTTCGAAAAGCGGTTTTCGGCAAGATCATACCGGCACAGGAGCGGGGCCTGGCAACAAACGGATAGAGTCTGGCCCGGCAGCGGATCAAAGGAATGGCCGCAGTTCGAACACTGCAGGTGATGGAGAAGCGATGAAGTGGTGACGGTTTGCATGATGGGCTAACTTTTCTGCAAGTTGAAAGCCGGTCCCGGATGAAGCAAACGACGTTTTGAGATGGGTTATTCCACCGGGGAATAATGGCGTTGCGTAAAACGAATAAACTCGTTTACCAGCCGGTTGTTTTCAGTACCTTTCCGCTGAATGAAATGAAACGTCCGCTGAACCGTCAGATCCCGGATCGGAACTTCAACCAGGTCACCCACCGCCAGTTCCCGGACAATCGCCCGTTTGGGCATGAAGGCCAGGCAGGTGTCGGCCAGCACGAAGTTTTTCAGCGCTTCCGTTCCGCCCAGCCGAATCAGAATGCGCAGGTCCGACAGCCGAATTCCTTTCCGGCTCAACGCTTTTTCCACCACGGCCAGCGTGCCCGAACCGCTTTCGCGCAACGCCAGCGGAATGGCGGGCAGGTCCTGAACGGTGAGGGTTTGTTCGCGCAGCGGACTGTTTCGGGAGCAAACCGCCAGCACTTCATCGGTCATGAAGGGAACGTACGTCAGCGTGGTCACGCGGGTCAGGCTTTCCACAATGCCCACGTCGATCTCGTGTTCGAGCAGGGCCTTCTGAATGTTGTCCGAATTGCGGTTCAGGACATTGATCCGGATCGCAGGATGTTTCCGCAGATACGCCGACAAAACCGGGGGCAATACATACAGGGTAATGGTGGTGCTGGCGCCGATGGCGAGCGTGGTGGGCGGCTGGAAATTTTCGTTGACAAGCTGGAGTTCCTGGTGCAGTTCGTTTTGCAAAGCCCCCGCTTCCAGTAGTTTACCGTACAGAATCTGGCCCGCGCGGGTCAGACTGATGGTGTTGCCGTGCCGCTCGAAGAGGGCAATTTTATAGAAAAACTCCAGCGCCTTGACGTGCTTGCTCAGGGCCGATTGGCTGATGAACAACGTCTGGCTGGCTTTGGTGAAGCTCAGCAGCCGGGCCACTTCCATAAAGAGTTCGTGTCGAAAAGACAGCATGGTGGTTTCTGCTTGATCGAAATTGGACCGGCTGCGGCTGTCTACGGGTCAAAAACGTGGTTAAAAATATCCATGTGCCGGGTTGTATAAACTGGGGTGTAGCAAGCGGCCAGGGGGTAAAAGTACGGATACAACCGGAAGAAAAGAGGCTCGATGCTAAAAAAAGTCCCCCGACGAAGCGGGTTCATCGGGGGACAGGGTCTGAATATCATACGGTTTTTTACTCGGGCGTACCGGCGATGGGCGGGTATTCCTTGATGAACTCCAGGGGTGTTGCCTGCACTTTTTTGTAGTAGTCGGCCCACTGTTTGCTGAAGAACGCGTTCACTTTCGTGATGGTCTCGTTGCTGAGCATCTCGGCCTGATCCACCAGCAGGGTTTCCGTTTTCGTTGGTGGATCGGTTCGGCGGCTGATGTACGAACTCGCTTCCTGAATCTTCAAAACCGGGGTTACCATATACACCCGACCGAAGCCCTGCCGGTCGCTTCGTTTGCCCACAATGCCTTCCCGGGCGGTTTTCAGCGAATCCTGAATCGAGAGCGTCGCTTTGCGCAGTTCGTCAAATTCCTTGCCTTTTTTCTGTTTCAGCCGCGACTTCACGGCTTCGGTTGCGTCGGTCGCTTCCTGAATCCGGTTGGTGATTTCCGTCAACTGCGCAATCGTTTTGTTCAGCCGGTTTTGCAACCCCTGCCGGGCCAGCGCGGCTTCCTTGTTGTAAGGCACGCGCGGGTCGGGAAGGATGGTCAGGAGTGTCGAGTCTTTGGCCCCCGCATATGCAAAAACCACCTTGTAGCGACCCGGCAAGGCCGGACTGCCGCCCGACGCTCCGCCCCCGCGCCGGGGTCCCGGCATGCTCGGCAGGTTGACGGCGGTTTCAGTCAGATTCCAGCCGATGCGTTGCAGGCCCAGCGTCGTGTCCGGCGCCTGTTTGAGCGTCCGAACCAGCTTGTTGGCTTCGTTGTAGAAGTTCACCACGATCGAGTCGGCTTTCGGAACACTGGCCAGAACCGGAGCAGGTGCCGTCGTCTGAACGGTCACAGCCGCCGGTTTTTTAGACTTTTTCGCCGTTTCTACCGGCTCCGCAACTTTGGCGATGGCGGTTTTGGGTTTCAGATACAGATCCAGCGTGGCTCCGGCGGGGCGGTTTGTGGCCTGATACAGGTCTTCGGCGTCTTTTCCGTAGCCCTGCGGACCCCGGTAGGTCGCCTGATAGGCCGGTGCGGGTTCAAACGCAACGAGCGGTTGTTCCAGTATTTTTCCACCCGTAGCGGCCAGTTTTCGCAGGGGACGAATGTTGTCGAGCACATACAGCGAACGCCCGAACGTTCCGATCACCAGATCGGCTTCCCGTTCCTGAATCGCCAGATCCATCGTTGGCGTGGCTGCGGGCATCCCGTTGTCCCACTGCGCCCAGGTTTTCCCCTCGTCGATGCTGACCCACAACCCGTGTTCCGTTCCGGCAAACATCAACCGGGGTTCGGTCGGGTCCTGCAAAAAACAGAGGGCGTACCCTTTGGCCTCTTTCTCGCTCATGATGCGGGTCCAGGTTTGTCCGAAGTCCGTGGTGCGGTAAATGTAGGGAGCCAGGTCGCTGCCCATGCGGTAGAGGTTGGCGACCACAAACGCTTCCCCGGCTTTGTGGCGCGAAGCCGTAATCTGCGGAATCCAGGCTTCTTTGGGCAAACCCGGAATCCGGCTGCTGAGGTTGGTCCAGGTCTTGCCGCCGTCGCGGGTCAGTTGCACGTTGCCATCATCTGTTCCCACCCAGATCACGCCCTGCTGGAGGGTGCTGGGCGCGATGGTCAACACCGTGTTGTGGTTTTCGGCCTGCGTGGCATCGATGGTCAGCCCACCGCTGTCGTCCTGCTTCTGGTGCGCCGGATCGTTGAGCGTCAGGTCGGGTGAGACGGTTTCCCAGGTCATGCCTTTATCCGTCGACTTGTGCAGAAACTGGCTTCCCGCATAAATCGTCTTTTTGTCGAACGGGTCCAGCGCAAAACCAGTGTTCCAGTTAAACCGCAACCGCGTGTTCATATCGCCAATGATCGGTTTCACAAAGGCGGCACCACCGGTTACTTTGTCGTAGCGTACGATGTTGCCGCCCTGCGACATGGCGTATCCGTACCGGGAATCTTCGGGGTCGGGAATGACGTCGAAGCCGTCCGCCAGAATCAGTGCCTGCCAGTGGCTGTTCCGAATGCCGCCCGTATGAAATGTATAGGCCGGTCCGGTCCAGGAACCGTTGTCCTGCAAACCGCCGTAAATATTGTACGGAATTTCGTTGTCGACGTTGATGTGGTAAAACTGACCCACCGGAATGGCTTCAGGATTCGTCCAGGATTTGCCGTGGTCGCGGCTGATCGCCAGACCACCGTCGTTGCCTTCGATGATCAGGTTGGGGTTTTCGGGATGGATCCAGAACGCGTGGTGATCGGAGTGGACCTGATCGGGCGTGGCCAGCGGTTTGAACGACTTGCCGCCGTCTTCGCTGACCGAGAGTGGTGCGCTGAGTTTGTAGAGCCGGGTTTCCACCTTCGGGTCTACGTAAATCTCATTGTAGTAAAACGGGCGATCGGTGGCAACAGCGGGATCGTCGGTCACGAGCGTCCACTTTTCACCGCCATCGTCGGAGCGATACAGGCCGTTCTTTTTGGCTTCAACCAGGGCGTAGATTTTGTTCGGCGAACTCCGGCTGATGGCCAGCCCCAGCCGACCGAAATCGCCTTTGGGCAGTCCGTCGGCTTCGCCTTTTTTCTTCCAGGTTTTGCCGCCGTCGTAGGTAATGTACAAACCCGAACCGGGGCCACCGGACGTAAAATCCCAGGGCGTCCGGCGGTGCTGCCACATGGCGACCACCAGTTTGCTCGGGTTGGCGGGGTCCATCACCATTTCGGCCACGCCGGATTTTTCGTTCGTATACAGAATCTTTTCCCAGGTCTGACCGCCGTTGGTGGTTTTAAAGACCCCGCGCTCCGGATGTTCGCCAAACGGAAAACCGATGACGCCCGCATACACGACGTCCGGGTTCATGGGGTCGATGATGATCCGGTGGATGTTGATGGTTTTTTCGAGCCCCATTGCTTTCCAGGTCAGCCCCCCGTCGATGCTTTTGAAAATGCCGCCCCCCATGTTGACGGAATTGCGGGGGTTGCCTTCGCCCGTGCCGACCCATACCACGTTGGGATTGCTTTGCTGAATGGCCACGGAGCCGATGTTCAGGGTGGGCTGGTCGTCAAAAACCGGGGTCCAGGTGCCGCCAGCGTTTTCGCTTTTCCAGACGCCCCCGGAAGCCGCACCGACGTAGATCAGATCGGGATTGCTGACGTGGGCATCGATGGCCGTAATTCGCCCACCCATCACGGCGGGTCCCACGCTGCGGGCTTTCATCTGTTTCAGGGCCGCCGTCGGAACCGACTGGGCCAGAACGGCCGGAACACTCAGCAGAAAGGCGAAGGCGAGTGTTAGAATTGGTTTATTCATTTTCGTTAGGATAAAAAAGGAGGGTCGATTATTTATAAATGGACAAAGCATCGAACGTGCCCGGCACCGGATTCGGGCTGTTGGGGTTCGAGTTCAGTTCGTTCTGGGAGTAGATAAACCGCCCCGGTAGCTGGGTGCCGTTATTGGGCGTCAGCTTGATGCCATACGCTTCGCTGCGGGTCCGGCGTTCGTCGTTCCAGCCGATGTGCTGACCGTAAAACGAGACGTAGCGTTCCTGCAAAATCTCCCGGAGCAGGGCGTTGTCGGCCGTAATGCCGTCACTGTTTTCAAGGCCACCGGCGGCAAAGTCAGCCGCCACATACGGTTCGTATTTGTAGGTTCCGGCCGTTAGGTAGGTGGAACTGATGTAGCCACCCGTGTTCAGAAAAGCCCGGTATTTGTTCAGGTGGTCAAGAGCCACCGCAAAACCTTTCCCGGAACGGAGTGCCATTTCGGCCAGTGTCAGGCTGTTTTCCTGGAACGTAATCATCGGGAAACTGGCATTCCGGGCAAAAAAACCGCTGGCGGTTGCTGTGCTGGACGTGTTGGGTTCGATCCGTCCGGGGGTGTTGACGCCGTTTTCCAGGTAATAAAACCGGAACCGGGCGGTTTCAACGGTTTTGGCATTGCCCCGGTAAGCGGCACTGGTCGGATTCATGAGGCTCACATTGTAGGCACCGACGGCGTAAATATCTCCGAGACGCTGGTTGGTCAGAAAGGAAAAATAGTGGTTTTCGTTCACGCTCGTCGTGGTTCCATGGGGAGCATACAGCGAGTTGGCGAAGGTGCTGATGCCGCTCAGGGCTGCCTTGTAGGCCGCATCGTACTGTTTCGTATCCGTGAGCAGCCGGGCTTTGAGCGTAAAGGCGACCTGCTTCCATTTGGTGGCGTCTCCGCCAAAATGAACGTCCTCGGCCCCCACGGTTCCGATGCCCGCATCCAGGTCGGCAATGGCTTCGTCGACCAGCGCAATGAGCTTGGTGTAGACCTCGGCCTGAGGCTGGAATCTGGGGTTGGGGAATTTGACAATGTCGCCAGCTTCGTCGAACGGAATGTCCCCCCACAGTTCGGTACCCGTTGCCAGGGCGTTGGCGCGCAGAATCTTGGCAATCCCGATCATTTTCCGGTTGCCCAGCTCGGCGGCTTTCTCAATGGCAATGAGGGCGTTGGCGTTGGTAGCCTGAAAGACGAGGTTCCAGTCGGAATCGTAGACCCCGGCGGTTACGTTGTAGTTGAAGTAATCCCGCCACTGGCGGTCGGCGCCGGTCGTGTAGCCGCTCCAGATGGTGGTCAGGCGGCTGGCCATGCCTTCCTGGGTGGCAATATTACCCAGTTGGGCACCGGTGAATACCAGCGTGGCGGGGGCGCTGGTCGGGTTGTTGGGGTCGACGTTCAGCCCGTCGACAATCGATTTGCAGGAGACGATCTGGAGGCTGAACAGAAAGGCAAAAACGGAAACCGGTTTATAAATTCGCTTCATTTTCTTCCGGGTTGAGATGAATGAAAAGGGAAAACTGCGTAAGGAAATCACGGACGATCAGTAATTGATCTTCACGCTGAACAGCAGCGAGCGCGTGTTGGGGCTGTTAAAATAGTCCTGCCCGCGCGAGTTGCCCGTTCCGTTCAGGCCGGTTTCGGGGTCGATTCCCACCACCTTTGTCCACAAAACCGGGTTGCGGCCTGTGACCGTAAAGTCGATGGATTGCAGCCGGGTTTTCTGCCGGAATTTGGCCGAATGGAGGGAGTAGCCCAGTGAAACTTCCCGCAGCCGCGTCCAGCTACCGTCGCTGATGAACTGCTCGACCAGCGTGCTGAAGCCACCGCCAATGGAGGTGTAGTAGGCTTCATCGAGCAGCACCGGCCCGGCTCCAAAATCCTGAATTTTACCCCGAACCGTCGTTCCGGCGGCTACCACTTTCCCCGAATAATTTTTCAGATCCTGGGTCAGCGTCACATCCGTTCCCACGTCTTCGTGGGTGCCGAAATGATACATCACCCCGCGCGTTCCGTTGTAAAAGTCACCGCCCTGCGAGGTTTCGAAAAGCACATTCAGGGAAACGCCTTTGTAAGACAGATTCGTACCAAACCCTCCGCGCCAGTCGGGATTGGGGTTACCGAGAACGCCAAACGACGACGCGATTTGCGGAAAACCGTTGGCGTTGAGTGCCAGCGAGCCGTTTTCCGTCCGTTGATACACCCCGCCATACAGCGACGACATCGCGTAACCCACTTTGGCTACCGTACTGGAGGTACTGCTGAAACCGCCCAGGGTGATGTTGTCGGTACCGGCCAGGTCGATCACTTCGTTGATGTTGCGGCTCCAGTTGGCAAAGATATTCCAGCTAAACGCGTTGCGGTTCAGGATGTTGTAGTTCAGTTCCAGTTCCAGACCCTTGTTCTGCATGCTCCCGGCGTTGGTGTATTTCTGCGTAAAACCGGTGGAACCGGCCGCGGCTACATCCAGCAGCAGGTCGACAATCTTGTTCTGGTAATACGTAAAACCGACGGAAAGTTTGTCGTTCAGAAAGCGCAGGTCGGTGCCCAGTTCCCACTCGGTTTTCCGTTCGGGACGCAGGTTGGGGTCGCCCTGCCGGTTGCTGCGGACAAAGGCGCCATTGCCGTAGCCGGTGCCGCTGACGGGGCCGCCCCAGCTCCCGAAGGAGGCATTGACAAATGTCGTGGTGTTCCGGTAGGCATCCGGCTGAACCCCCACCGTTCCGTACGATGCCCGCAGTTTGCCGAACGACAACACGTTGTTTCCCGCCAGCAGCGGCAGCTTGGTAAACTGCCAGGCGACATCGGCTGAGGGATAGTAGAAGGTCGATTGCGACTCGCTTCCGAACGTGGAACCGGCTTCACCCGCCAGCGACATGTTCAGGAACACCTGGTCGTAAAAACCCAGGTTCAGGGATGAATACAGGCGGGCGGTCCTGCGGTGGGTCGAGGTGTTGTACGGAACCCGGTTGGTTGCCAGGGCATTGCTAAAGTTTGGGGGAGCGTCCGGAATGATGAAAGTGTTCAGCGTGCCGCCCAGGCTCAGGTATTTCCGGTCGTTGATGTTGAAACCAAC
The DNA here is from genome assembly GCF_006149005.1 of Larkinella sp. C7. GTDB lineage: Bacteria > Bacteroidota > Bacteroidia > Cytophagales > Spirosomataceae > Larkinella. The sequence goes on from NZ_VBSL01000003.1 coordinate 497,584, forward strand.
GATCAGCGTGCTGGTGATGTCCTTGCCAAAATCCTTGAAAACCCGGCCAATCACATCCAGGTTCATCTCGGTTTCCTTGAGCATCTGTTCCTCGAAACTCCCCAGGCCGCTGTTTACGGCGGAAGACACCGGCGCGTTGGTAATCCGCAGATCCGTGTAACTATCCAGACCGCCCCGGGCGGTGATGTCGAACCATTTGGCTGGCGTAATCAGGAGTTCGGAACTCAGAATAAACCGGTCTACTTCCGTGGTGTTGGTCATTTCGTTGATCGCCCACAACGGATCGTTGTAGACGGGGTTGGCCGATGCGCCGAGGTAATTTCGGAAGGAGCGTTGCCGGTTCGGAATCGGGCTGGCCGTTGGCGTCGCGTAATAATTCCCTTTGTACCCCCGGTTGTCGTAATCGGGTGGGGTCCGAAGCATCCCGATGTACAAGCCGGCGACGCTATTGCTGCGCTGCACCCGGTTTGAGGTCGTTCGGGCGTAGGTAGCGTTGGTGGTGGCTTTGATGACGTCGTTGAACCGCCGTTCGGTATTGAACCGAACCGACGTCCGCTTGTAGTCACTTTGTCCGTTCAGGATGCCTTTCTGACGCAGATCACCGATGCTCAGGTAGAAGTTTCCTTTGTCGTTTCCCCCACTGATGTTCACATTGTTATCGAGGTAGGTTCCCGTCCGGAACACCTGATCTTTGCGGATGTCGTTGAACGTTTCCTTCGCGTTTTTCTTGAGAATCGGATAATACGTCACGCCATTTTCCGCTTCAAACCGTTGGCCGGTCTTATTCAGTTCGTCGGCGGCTCCCGACCGGTCGGCAATCCGGTCGCCCCAGGTAAACGATCCCGTGGGGCTGTAGACGCCCCCCGCGCCCTGTCCATACGTGCTCTGCATCGGGTGCAGGCGGTTCGGCTCGTCGAACGAAACCGTCGAACTGAGCGACACGTTGACCTTATTGCTGTTGGCTCCTTTTTTGGTCGTAATCACAATCACGCCGTTGGCCGCCCGCGATCCCCAGAGTGCCGCGGCCGACGCGCCCTTCAGAACCTGCATGGAGGCAATGTCGTCGGGGTTGATGTCGTTTAGACGGGATTGCTGGGAAACCCCGGCCACGCCGTCGCCGAGGGTGGAGTTGCTGACCGGAATGCCGTCGACAATCACCAGTGGCTGGGTGGAGCCGGTAATGGTGTTCTGCCCCCGAATCTGGATGTAGGAACCTGCGCCCGGATCGCCGGCGGAGCGGGTCACCTGCACCCCTGCGGCTTTGCCGGCCATGCTGTTGATTACCCCGGTTTCGCCGGAACGGACAATGTCTTTCGCATCGATTTTGGCGGCCGTAGCGCCGAGTTTGTCGGCGTTTTCTTTAAAGCCTAATGCGCTGACCACCACCTCGCTGAGGGAAAGGGCTTCGTGTTTGAGGGCGACTGAAATGAGGCTCTGGTTGCCAATCGGGACTTCCTGCGTAACCATGCCGATGAACGAGAAAACCAGCGCGGCATCTTTGTCCAGATTGGTCGGAATGGCGAAGGAATAGGCTCCTTCGGGGTTGGTCGAAACCCCGGTGGTGGTCCCTTTGAGCACCACGTTGACGCCAGGAAGCGGGGAACTGTCTTCACCGGAGGTAACGACGCCTTTTATAATCCGGGTTTGAGCCCAGAGCGGACTCGAGAGGCACGAGATAAAAAGCAATACACAGAGTAAAGGTACTTTTTTCATCGTTGGAAAGGAGTTAAAGTTGAACTGGTTTATTCCTGGATAGGGCACTAGGGGGTATTCCGGTGATTTTGAAAGGCAATAGTTTTCCCAAGCTGGTCGCGGCAACCAGCAAAGGCCGTCAGTTGGTGTGTGGTGTATTTATCGATCGTTCGCTTCCATTCGAACGGGGTGAATGGGCGAAATCAGTTCCAAACGTTTACCACCGGTGGACGGGTGAGTCTACCGGAGAAAATTCTTTGTATTGTATGACTGATAATTGATACTTGCTCTCTTCAAGTGCGGCCAGAATCAAGCAGACGGGGTAAGAACCGGATTGTATTATTCCGTAATGATGACTCAAATATAGAAGCAAGTTTTAAAGTGTCAATAGGGTTCGGTAGATAATTTGTTATTTTTGTTATAATACTACTTATAGTTCAATAAAATACCGTATTATTCAAAATATTATATGTTTTATGTTTTATTGATCAAAATATAATTTTTTATCGTTCAAAATATAATTTTCAAACTTTATCCAAAAGTCGCTACCAAGTATGGATTTATTGCGCTAATATTAATCTGACGATGAAGGCATTACTCATCTATCGGCGTGTTGCCCGAACTATTTTCTTCCGTCGTCCCAGCTTGAATTTTACCGACTTTCCTGCATACTAAAATACGCTTGTTCCTGTTCGTCCGGTCAACGGGCATACTCCTTTTTTCGTTTTTGCTTATGAAGAATACCTACTTATGCAGGCGCTCTGTCTGGCTATTGCTGGTGGTGAGTGCTTTTTCAATGCCCGCTGTCTGGGCCGGAACCGCTGCCGATTCGCTGAAAATTACGGTGACCGAAGGAACCAACATGGCCGCCGTGCTTTCGCCCGATCAGAAAACCATCGCCGTCGATCTACAGGGAACGATCTGGGTTTTGCCCGCTACCGGCGGCACGGCGCGGCCCGTTACCGATGCCCTGGGCGATTGCCGTCAACCTGCCTGGTCGCCGGATGGAAACTGGATTGTGTTTCACGCCTTCTGGGATGGCATCTACCACCTCTGGATGGTGAACAAAGACGGTTCGGGTAAAAAACAGTTGACTTTCGGGGTGTTCGACGACCGGGAACCGCATTGGTCGCCTGATGGCAAACACCTCGTGTTTTCGTCCGACCGAAGCGGCAACTACGACATCTGGCAACTGACCCTCGAAACCGGTGCGTTGACCCAACTCACCCGCAACTCGGCCAACGACTACAACCCGGCTTTTTCGCCCGACGGCCGGCAGGTGGCTTTTGTCTCCGAACGAACCGATTCGCCGGGACTTTACCGGATCGATGAAACGGGCAAAGAACACCTGCTGACGGCCAGTCCGGCCAAACTGGCCGCCCCCGCCTGGCAACCCGACGGCTCGCAGGTTTTTTACAACATCCTGACCCGCAACCAGAGCGGTCTGGCCGTGGTGAATGTGACCACGGGCAACAGCCAGATTCTGACTCCAGCCGCCGAAGACGTGTTCCCGTTCCGGATTAGCTGGGCCTCCGCGACCGACTATCTCTACACCGCCGACGGCAAACTGAAAAAGCAAAGCCTGAAACAGGCCCCGGCCAGGGAGATTGCCTTTCAGGCGACGGTTTCGCTGGCCCGCACAACGTACCAGCGCAAACGCTACAATTTTGACCAGCCCACTCCGCAACCCGTTCGGGGAATCAAAGGGCCGACGGTTTCGCCCGATGGCAAACAGATCGTTTTTGCCGCCCTGGGGGATTTGTGGCTGTTGACAAATGGCGTTCCGCAGCCCAAAGCCTTGACCAGCGATGTCTACGTCGAAGCCGATCCGGCCTGGTCGCCCGACGGAACGAAACTGGCTTTTACGTCCGACCGGCAGGGCAACATGGATCTCTGGGTGCGCGACCTGAAAACCGGTGAAGACCGTCGGCTGGTGGATTTGTCCGACGACCTCAACTTTCCGGCCTGGTCGCCGGACGGTAGCCGGATTGCTTTTTATGAGGGTGACCCGCGCAACGTCTGGGGGCGGGGGACTTTGAACCTCGTGGACGTTCGAACCGGGCAGGTTGAAAAATACCACGAATCGGTTTTTGTGCCGAGCCAGCCGAGCTGGTCACCAACGGGCAAGACCATCGCCTTGTCGGCGCTGGATGTCTATTCGTCGCGTTACCGGGAAGGCGTCACCGAAATCTTACTGGTCACCATCGACGGGAAAGCCGACGGCAACAGCGACCGGCACGTGTCGCCCGTTTCGGATCGGTCGCTGGGGACGCGCGGGAAAAATGGCCCAGCCTGGTCGCCAAACGGCCAGTTCATGGCCTACATCCTCGACGGTTTGCTGTGGGTCAGTCCGGTCGATGCGCTGGGGAATTTTACGGGTCCGGCCAAACGACTCACCAATGAACTGGCCGATTCACCCAGTTGGGCGGGGGATTCGCAGCGTATCATTTATCTGGCTACCGACACACTCAAGCAGGTGTTTCTGGCCGGTGGGCGCATTGAAACCATTCCGATGCACTTTACCTGGCAAATCAAAAAACCGGTGGGCCAGACGGTCATCCATGCCGGGCAGGTGTTCGACGGACGCACGGCTGCGTATCGCAAAAATGTGGATATTCTGATCGAAGGCAGCCGGATCAAGGCGATTGTTCCCCATCAGGCGGGTCGGACGGGTAAACTGATCGACGCGTCCGACAAAACCGTTATTCCGGGTTTGTTCGAAATGCACACCCACCAGAGTGCCATGAACGGCGAACCGCAGGGCCGTTTGTGGCTGTCCTACGGGATCACGTCACTGCGGGAAACGGGAGCCGACCCGTATGACGCGCTGGAACGAAAAGAAGCCTGGGCCAGCGGTCGGCGCATCGGACCACGCCAGTTTTTTACCGGCGGTCTCACCGATGGGAGCCGGATTTACTACGGATTAGCCACCAGCATTGCGTCGGGGGCGCAACTGGAACTGGAACTGAACCGCGCCGTTCGGCTGAATTTCGACCTCATCAAAACCTACGTCCGGATGCCGGACCCCATGCAGAAGCGCATCACGGCCTTTGCCCACGCCCACGGCATGCCGGTTTCATCGCACGAAATCTATCCGGCCATGAGCTACGAAGTCGATGCTGTCGAGCACATTGGCGGAACCAGTCGGCGGGGGTATTCGCCCAAAATCACGGGCATGAATCGGAGTTACCAGGATGTGATTCAATTGCTGGCGAAGTCGGGCATGAACATCACGCCGACGGCTTCGCTCCAGGGCGGTTTTTACGTGATGGCGGGCAAAGACCCCGCGTTCTTTGAAAACCGGCAGTACAAGGCGTTTTATTCGGAACGGTTTACGACCTCGCTCCAGGCCGGGGCGTCGCAGATTATCCGAATCAATCCGGGCTACCTGACTAATTTTCGGAACCTGCAAAACACGATAAAGGCCCTGGTGGCTGCGGGGGCACACGTCACGACGGGAACCGACAGCCCGTTTGTACCGTACGCGATGAGCCTGCACACGGAACTTCAGACGTTTGTCGATGCGGGTCTGACGCCCTTCGAAGCCCTGCGTTCGGCAACACTCTGGGCGGCCGAAGCGGTGGGCGTAAGCAAAGATCTGGGGTCGCTGGAGCCGGGGAAACTGGCTGATCTGGTGATTGTTACCGGCGATCCGCTCACCACCATCCGGGATGCCTGGAATGTGGTGAGCGTCGTCAAAAATGGAGAGGTCCACACGCTCGACGATTTGCTGAAAAAACCGTAAAACCGTGTGGACCCGTTCCGTTATTTCTTTAAGGTCGCCAGAAACTCGACTACATCGCGGATTTCCCGTTTGGACAGAATGTAGCCCATCGGCGGCATGCTGGAGGGCAGGTTTTCCCGTTTATCGATCCGGGCAACGGGCACCTTCAGCGGTTCGGCTTCGGACGTTTTCAGAACCAGCTCGTGCGCGTTTTCGGCGTTGAGAACACCACTGACGGTTTGTCCATCCTTCAGCGTCAGCGAAACCATGCCGAAACCGGGGGCCAGTCGGGCACTCGGTTCGATGAGCGCCTGCAGAATCTGCTCCCGGGTCAGCACATCACCAATGCCCGTCAGCGACGGTCCGACAGCTCCGCCCTGTCCGCCAATGGCATGACAGCGAACGCATTGCGCCGTGGAGTTGGTGTTGAAAATTCGGCGACCCGCCTGTGCATTTCCGCCAAACAGCGCATCCTGGTATTCCGCAACGCCGGTTCCGGTTCCCCGCAGCGGAGCCAGTTTGGCAATCAGGGCCGCTGATTTGGTGGAGTCCACGGCTTCACCGAGTTCCAGGGCCAGGCTGGCCGGTAGTTGCTTGCTGACCATTTTATCGATGACACCGGCCAGAATCGGCTCGGTTTTCGCCACCGGCATACCGCCCAGAACCCGCAGCATTTGCTGCTGTTCCCGAACGGTTCCCTTCTCAAAAATCGCCTTCGATACGTCCGCTAATGCTTCCGGTGACAGATTCAGGCCACTGACCAAACCCAGGGCCGTGGTGCGAACATCCGCATCCGAATCGTTCATGCCCTTTCTGATCACCGTCTCAATCGCCGGATATTTCAACTGGTGCAAAGCCGTCAGCATGGCCGACCGAACCTCGGCGGATTGACTTTCGTCCATGATTTTGGCCAGGCTGGCGGCTTTGTCGGTGATGCCTAAATTACTCACCATCTGCGAAATCGCCACCAAAACCGTGGGGTCGGTTTCCTGCAAAAAGACATCGGCCTGCTCCTGGATTTTGGCTTTCACCAGCGCCGGATTGCGCTCAACAACACCCCGGTAGCGTCCGTCGACGCGGTCCAGCGGGGACGGTTTGGCCCAGGTTCCGAGGGTCGCCAGGGCTTCGGCCCGCAGTTCCTTGTCCACGTCTTTGCGTTTGGCAAAGGCAATCAGGGTGTTCAGTTGTTCGTCGGTACCCACCCGCAGGGCCGCGTTGATGGCCCGGCGCAGGAGCGGTTCGGAGGTAAACCGGGTGTCTTTCAACGTTGCCGCCAGGGCCGGTAACGCCTTTTCGATGGATAAATCGTCGTTGATGGCGCGGGCGGCTTCCGTCGCGATGTATTCGTCTTTGTCCTGCAAAAACAGCGCAACTTTTTCGCTGCTCAACCGGCGCAGCACCAACACCGCAGCCAGGCGCAGGGATTTGTTGGGATTGCTGGCCAGCGCCACCATCGGTTCAACCTGCCCGATGCGCGACAGGGCCAAAACCGCAGCGTGACGCAGATACACATCCTCGTCGTTGTTGGCCTTGATCAGATCCAGCAGCGGTTCGACGGCGGGCTGGTATTTGATGCGTCCCAATGCCTGAGCGCCGAAGAATTTTACGCGCGGGTTTTGGCTCGTCAGCAAGGGAATCAGCAGCGGCCCGGCTTCCGGCGCAGCCGCGTCACCGAGAACTTTGGCGGTTTGGGCCACGATTTCGAGATCCGCATCTTTCAGCAACGGTAGGAGGGAAGCCGTGTAGGATTTGTCCTGCCGTTCCAGTTGCCCCAGGCCCCAGATGCCGTGAATCCGGGCCAGTTGGTTGCCGGTTTGCGCCACGGCTTTCTGCAACACAACGGCTCCTTTGGCTCCGCGTTTGACCAGTTCAAACTGCGATTTCTGCCGGATGCGCATGTCGGGGTTCGACAGGAGTGACAACAGCATGTCGTCCGTTTGCGTCCCGTAATTCAACACCATCAGGCGTTTTGTTTCAGCGCGTAGGGCTTTCAGATCGTTTTTGTCGTCGGTTACATCCAGTTTCCAGACCCGTCCGTAGTTTTTGGCGTCCCAGCCGTTGATCCAGTCGGCGATGTACAAAGCGCCATCGGGGCCGAACCGGATACCGGTTGGCAGAATCCCGTTCAGAATATTTTTCTCGCCATCGAGCACAAACGACGCCCCTTTTGGTTTCAGGCCAAACGACCAGATGGGCGACCGGGCCGGATTGCCCACGAATTCCACCAGAAAAAATTTGTTTTTCCACGCCGAACCCAGGGCGGTGCCGGGGTTGTAGACCATGCCGGTCGGGCCGTTGTGGAAGTTCTGGATGGGCGGGATGATGTAAGCCGCCTGACCTTCCCAGCGGGGCGTATACAGTTTCTCGTCCATCCAGACCTTGTAACTGTTGTTCTTCGGATCAGTGTATTTGCCATACTGCCAGTTGGACCGCCAGCCTGCGTCCGAGCCTTCGACAACGTGCACCAGCCGCTCGCTTTCGCCGGGGTGATCGCCGTCGTTGTCGGAACTGATCAGGTTGCCGTATTCGTCAAAGACAAATTCGTGGGTATTGCGCAAACCGCCCGCAAACACTTCGAAATCAGAACCGTCCGGGTTGGATCGGGCGATGATTCCCTCGTTGGGGCGTTTGTGGTTGACGCCTTCGGCGGTGGTGATGTTGGCACCGATGTCGCCGATGTTCCAGTAAATTTTGCCATCCGGTCCTTCAATCGGATTCGACATGCCGTGGCCGCCAAAACCGATGTGAACGCCGTAGCCGTGGCTGATCGACGTTTTCTGATCCAGCATACCGTCGCCGTTGGTGTCTTTCAGCCGCCACAAATCCGGGGCAATGGCCACAAACGCGTCTTCGGCCCGAATCAGCAAACCCCCGGCTACATCGGAAACTTCTTCGAAGAAATCGTTCAGAATCCGGGTTGCTTTGTCGGCAATGCCGTCGCCGGTGGTGTCTTCCAGCCGCCAGACTTCGTCTTTTTCAACGGCCAGATCTTTCCAGTCGTGGCTGCCGTCGCCGTTCAGGTCTTTCAGCCATTCGTTTTCCTTGCTTTTTTCGGGTGCGAAGGTGCTACGCAGAAACGCCCGCCGTTCTTCAACGGATTGCAGGGCGATGGACGGCGTCATCCAGTCGCGGTGGCCGCGAATGTCGAATTCGGAGTTTTTCTGGCGGTTGGTTCGGGTCAGATACACCCGCCCCTGGTCGTCGATGGACATGGAAACCGGATCGGGCGCCAGCGAATCCGACGCCCAGAGGTCGACTTTGAGTCCATCGGCCAGCTTGATGGCGGTGTTGTCCCGGATTTCCTTCGCCCGGGTGCGGGCGGTCGCCGGATCTTCCTGAACGACCAGCGGTGTGCTGGCGGTTTTGGACGACCCGGTTGGGCTCATTTTCATGCAGGACACGACTGCGACGGCGAAAAGTCCCGAAATGAGCAGCGGTGTTCGAAAGCGGTTGGGTTGAATCATTGAGTAGGTATCCCTTCATCTGGTTTTCATCCACGAAGATAAAGGATAAGATCAATGATGTAGCCGGTTTTTCTATTTTTCAGTTACCTGCTTAACCAATGAAAATCACCGCATCAGTAAAAACCGCTCCCAGGCCGGATTCGCGCCGAGCTGTGATAACAAAACCATTCCTACGCTGGCATCGCCTTCCAGCAAACAGCGTTCTCCGCGATTGGGCAGGGGCGTAACGGACGACAACCCGTCGATTTCCGGGGAGGGCAGGGCCTGGTTCAAGGTGGCATCCAGCCAGTACCGGGCGGTTTCGTCGAAAACCGGGTTCGGATACCAATGCGCAAATTTGGAAAACAGGTGGCCGAGTCCACTTGAGCCGTGGCAGAAACCCGTGTCGGACACCAGTGTTTCCTTCCGGCTGCGACGGACGGCGGCTTTTAGCATCGTCTGTTCCGCGATCTGTTTCCAGCGGGTATTCCCGAAGATTTCACCCGCCAGTTGAAACGTGTGCGCGATGCCCGGATCGCCGTAACACCACGCCAGCCGGCTGAATTCCTCCCGGGTTTGATCATCCAGTAATTGTCTGGGAAATACGGCTTGGTGGCCCGTGTTGCGGACGCTCCACAGCCACTGCAAACCGCCTTCGATCAGGCGGCTGCCTTGCGGCCGGGCGTAGCCATGCTGGTGCAGCAGACTCAGGAGAGCAACGATACTGGCCGTGCCGTGCGACAACCCCGGGTTGTAGGATACCGACTCATCGGCGGGGTTGTTAAAATTTCGAAAGTGCCAGGTGATCGATCCGTCGTTCTTTTTGATGGCTATTTTATCCAGTTGGGCAACGATTTCCTTCAAATAATACACGATTTCGGGCGTACGGGGCCGTTCCAGGAAATACAGACAAGCTCCTAAACCGGCGTGTAAGTAATCGAAACGGCCTTTGCTCAGGTCGTCCATCGAAAGCAAAAAAAGCGGTTCGTCAAGGGCGGACACAATTTCCTGCGGATCATCCTGACTGTCGGCCAGAAAACCGTGGTTGTGGAGGTGCAGAAAACCCCAGGCAATGCCGGAAATACCGCCCGCAAACGTGTGATCGACAGCCCCCGATTGAATGGCGTCGATGCCCGTACTGAGTCGTTCCCAGATCCGGCTGTTGTCGGTTAATCCGAACTGCCGCTGGTAATACGCTTCAAAAATGGCGTAGCCGACCTGCCCCGACAGCAGCGACGGGTTTTCGGCCACCGGTTCGGCGGCAACGGTATCGTAAAGTCGGTGGAGCTCCGTTTCAATCCGGGTTTGGGTATCGGTCAACAGTGCGTTCATGGCTGGTAATTAGTCCGTGAGTTCGGTGGCTACTTTTTTGAAATTTCGGAACGTGTACTCATACAGCGTTCTTTCGTCGAAAATGATGTTGCAATTGCCCTGCATACCAATCTGGATGCGCTTGTCGAGTCGCTGATAATCGGTGAGTTGCACCTGAACGTTGAAAAGCCCCTTCTCATCGGGCGTAATCGAAACCTGGCTCACCCGGCCGCGGACGGTTCCCCATTCGTACACCGGAAAGGCATCCAGTTTCAGAATCACCGGTTGTCCGACTTTCACCTGCCCGATGCGCGACGAGTTCACCTGCGTATACGCGTACAGTGGCGCTTCCCTGTAAATCAGTTTGAGGACAATCGCACTGGCAGCCGCTTCCTTCTCGCCGTCGAAGACAAACGAAACCGTACCGGCACGCTCGGCTTTCAGAATCAAATGGTTGTTGGCGGTAATTTCAAATGGGCCAAACCGCCCTTCAATGCGTTTTTGCATCGCATCCCGCGAACTGCGGAGCTGCGCGCCTTCGCCCCGGAAGTCGGTATCTTTTTTGGTCAACTGCTTTTCCAGGCTTACCATTTCCAGCCTTTTGCTTTCGATCTGCTGGCGCAACGTTCGTTCTTCCTGCCCGAAATTCTGCGTTCCCGACTGGTAGGCCGATTGCGCCCGCAACCACGTGGCCTCATAAGCATTCAGGTCGTTTTTGCTGATGTCGCCGGTGCGGTACAACGCCTGGTTGATGTTGAAAATCCGCTGTGCGTCTTCCTGCTCAAACTTCAGTTTCACCAGTTCCGACGCCCACTTCGTTTTTTGCACTTCGATCTGCGTTTCTTTCAGCCGGATGTCTTCCCGAATCTGCGCCATCGTCAACTCAATGATCTGCTGTTCTTTGCTGGCCGAAACCGTCCGGTATTTCTCGTATTGACCCACCGCCGTGTTGGCTGCGGAGAAATCGGCCACCAGCGCGGCCACATCCGGGGCGCTCACTTCCAGCAAAGGCGCTCCGGCGGCCACCGTCTGGCCCGGTTTGACGAAGGTTTTTTCCACGTAAATCGTCGAAGGAAACCGGTACATTTCTTCGGCCACTTCGGATTTGACCACGAACGGCACGGCAATCATGTCCGGAAACTGAATCGCAAAACCCATCGCGCCACCGACCACAGCCAGCAGGACGGCAAACCAGCCCAAACGACTCAGAATCCGCTGGCGAACGTCGGCAATGGGCGCATCATCGACGTGGTATAAATTCTCGAACTGGGTAATTTCCAGATCAGCTAACAACGGGTGCATGGTTTAATAGTCGATATACGTTTTGATGAAATCGTAGTAAATGCCTTGTTTATCAATCAGTTCGCCGTGGTTGCCCTGTTCGGCGATGGTGCCGCCGTCGAAAACCAGAATCCGGTCCACGTTTTTGAGCGTGTGCAGCCGGTGCGCAATGGAAATGATGGTCTTACCTTTAAACCGCTCGTAAATGTTGTCCAGAATCCGGCGTTCCGTTTCCACATCCAGTGCGCTGCTGGCTTCATCGAGAATGATGATGTCGGGTTGATCGGCCACGAAAAGCCGGGCAAAACCGATCTTCAAAACCTGCCCGCCGGAGAGATTGCTGCCAAAACTGCCGATCATGTGGTTGTAGCCCAGGTGATTCGATTTGACAAACTGGTGCAAATCCGCGAGTTGGGCGGCTTCCGCGATTTGCTCCATCGAAGCCGACAGGTTGGCGCAACGGATGTTTTCCTTGATGGTATCGTTGAAAACGTAGGTGTCCTGCGGAAACAGATGTACGTGTTTACGGAGTGTTTTCGGATGAATTTTCCGCAGTTCGGTATCATCGCAAAAAATCTGACCTTCGTAGTCGGGATAAAGGTTCATCAGCAATTTGACGAAGGTGGATTTTCCCGTGCCGTTTCGTCCGACAATTCCGATGCGCTCGCCCTGCCGGATTTCGCAGTTCAGGTTTTTCAACACGTACTTCGCGTCTTTCTGCTGGTAGCGGAACGAAACGTTGTTGAAGCGAATGGATTTACCCGAAAACCGGGAAACCTGCTCCTGAACATTCGCGGATTCTTCGTCTTCCAGAAAAATCTCGTTGACTTTTCCGAAGCTGACACTGAGCTGCGTCACCATCATCCAGAGCATGCTGACGCTGTTGATCGAGTTCATCAGAATCATGAAAATGGCTGTGAACGCCATGTATTGCCCAATCGTCAGTTCGCCCGTAAAAATCTGGTACGAACCGACCCAATACACCGCGATCTGGCTGAAAATGAAAATCAGCCGCTGCATCGAGTTGATCAGAATCTGCTTTTCCTCGTCGGCCATCACCGAGTTGATGGACTCGCGGTGAAGCTGTTTCCAGCGAACGAGTTTGTATTTTTCCAGCGACAGCAGTTTGACGGTTTTGATGCCCAGAACCGTATCCAGAAAACCGCCCAGTGACGCCTGATTTTTGTGATAGACTTTCGACCGCAGGTTTTTAATGATCGGGATGAAATAAACCGTCGTCAACCCGTAGGCCACGAAACACACCAGCGCGATGGTGGCGAGTTGCGTGTTGAAACCGAAGAGAATCGGGAAGTAAATCAGCATGAAAAACACATCCAGAAATTGCTGGATGATGATCGGGTTGGTCAGCGCCCGGATACCGATGCCCTCCTGAAACCGCGACATGAATTCTTCGCGCTTGCGGCTGTCGTAATACTTCTGTTTCAGTGAGATGAGCCGTTCGAAAAATTTGCCCATGAATTCGGTTTCGAAGCGAAACCGGTAGTGCATCATCAGCATACTGCGCCCGTAGGTCAGCACGACCTGCACGACAAAAACCAGCATCAACCCCGCCAGAATCCCGACCAGCAGCTTTTTGTTCTGGTTGATCAACACGTTGTCGAGCATGGTTTGTGTGAACAGTGGCAACACCAGCCCGACCAGTTCGAGCACCAGCGAAAACAGGAAAATTTCGGCCAGCACACGCTTGCCTTCTTTCAGAATCGGGAAATACAACTGCCGGAAAACCGACGCCTTTTTCGCCTTGTGTTCGTTGGCAACTTCCTCCAGTTCCGTGTTTTCGAAAAACTTCTCAGTCGGTTTTAACTCCAGCACAATACCGCTGAACTTGTTGCAAAATTCGTCTTTTTCGTACCGGGCCTTGCCAAAAGCCGGATCGGCCACGCGTACGTATTCGTCGGTGGCTTCATACACCACGACAAAATGCTGACCCTCGTAATGGGCGATGCAGGGCAGTTGAATCTTCTGTAAATAGGAGTAATCCAGCTCATAGCCTTCTGCCTTAAAACCGAAGCTTTCCGAAATTTCCATCAGGTCGTACAAACTGCTTCCTTCGGTGTTGATTTCGGCCAGTTTGGTCAGTTGGTGCCGGACATCCTGCGCGCCGTAATGCCTGAAAATCATCGCCAGACAGGTGGGGCCGCAATCCATTCCGGCGCTCTGATCGAGGTGCGGAAACCGGTCTACCAGCGCGTAGGGGCTCATTTTGCCGCCCAGAATGGTTCTCAAAACGTTTTTCATCTGAAAATAATGAGTGAATGAGTGAATGAGTGAATGAGCGAATAGTCAGACTGTCGGGCGGGTCTGCAAACGGGGGCATCACTCAGAAATATTGTCAGATTCATGTCGTTTTCCAGATCAAAAAACTGCTTCGACGAGGGTGTTTTTCTTAGCCAGTACCGTGCGGCCATACGTGGTCCGATAGTACTTGTGGAGATGGTAGTAGAGCGAATATTCGACAAACCGCTGCCGGGTGCGGAACAACCGGTTGGTTGTCATGTGAATCAGACTGCCCAACAACGATGTCAGGGGAATTTCCAGTTGATTCTGTTCTTTCAGTTGAAGAATGGTCTGGATAAAGGGCCGTAATGTTTCCCGATGTTGTTGGTTCAGGTCGTAGAAAAACCGGTGATCCTCGTTGGTTTCAGCCCACAGTTCCATGATGGCAGTTTCGATTTCCTTAAACCGCGTATCCAGTTGCTTTTTCAATACCGAGTTGTAGCCAAATTCCTGACCGAATTGAGCGGCCTTTTCGTCCACAAAATCCAGTTTCTGTTTCAGGTCGAAACCGATCTCGTCCAGCATCGTGTCGATGAGTTTCATGCCAAACCGCCACCGGCATTCTTCGCCTTCCGCTCCTTCGATCAAGCTCAGGAAGTTCAGAATCGTTTGACTGTCCCGGTGAAAATAGTTCTCCACGGCGTCGATGGAATTACGCCCGTAGCGTTCCAGTTCGCGGTTGTACGTATCGTTTTTAATGGCGGTGATCACGTTCGTAGCCACATAGGGTGCCAGCGCATCGTGCAATTCCTGAATGATCGTCCCCAGAAAAACCGGATTCAGGATGTGGAAGCGGAATCGGATGTGAAACTGCGGATCGCCATAACGGATAAAGAAAAATTGGTCGGTCCAGCCGCGCTCGGTAAACCGTTCGGCCAGCGGATGCAACACCGTCGTCAGGATCGCATCGGCGGTTTTGATGCCGGTATAAATCTTGTAATAGAGCCATTCGGAACCGGCGAAGAATTTGCGGGAAACGTCCAGCTTCGGTTTGTCAGCGGATAGTTTTGCCACCATTCGGGGAACATCCATTCGGGGAATATCCATTCGGGGAACATCCGGCTCGTTTTTAAAAGCCACCACAAACTGATTCGTGTGCCAGCCCGCGAGAGAGTGCGTAACGGCGTTGTCGGCGCGGAACAGAAACTCCTTGATTTGAAACTGGTCCTGCGATTTGATCTCATTGACAAACGTTTCGGCCAGCCACCGATTTTCCAGATCCACGTATAATTCGTTGTCGTAGTCCAGCAAACAGATGTGCCGGGGAATGCCGTACTGGTCGCGCCAGCGGTCAATCTCGGTTTTCAGACGCGACCAGTCGGCTTTTTTAAAAGCCGTCACCAGGGGTTTGACCTGCTGCGCGCGGCAATTCCAGCGGGCTTCCGACAGAACGATGTTGTCCAGCACAATGCGGGGAATGTAGACAAATACTGAATTGACCGGCCCCATCGACAGACCCAGCCACGGCCGAATGGCCTGGTTTTGCAAGGCGCACAGAAAATGATAGACATCCAGCGAATTGGTCTGGGCGTAATGATGGGCGTTGGAAAGCTGGGGAACAATGACTTTGTTGAGCGACTTCGACCGTAACACCACGCGGTTTCCCACCACCCGAATCATCAAATCCGTCACCGGAATCTGGTGTTCAGCGTCGACCGACGCTTTGCCTAGGTACGGAATCTGGTAGTTTTTCAGTTGGGGGCGGATGATGATGTTGCCGGTTCGGGCTTCGGGCAGGTGAATGATGTCGGCAAAAATCACGTCGGGCCGGATCGCATCCTCGGCGTCGCTGATCTGCTGAATCAAATCCAGAATGGTGGGATCGGTATGACCAAAACGGCCCAGCAATGATGTGCCGGTGGTGCCGCCAAAACTATTGAGCACCAGCATTTCCCGCCCGTTCTCGCGAATGACTGAAAACATGGCGGCATTTGTGGGCGGCAGGTTGGGCCGGGCGGGTTCGATGGCCAACAGATCCTCTTCCGTAATGGCAATCCGGGCGGTGCGGTGAAGCTGGGCTTCCGCTACTTTCCGGAACAGAAATGCCTGTTCGGGAGCCACCGTCCAGGTCTTCCTGGCTTTGGCCGATGCGCCAGCCGTCACACCGTCCACCAGCGGGGAATCGTCGAAGGGTTCCTGATCGGCCGGAAAACCAATGCCGATTTCCGGGTCGAGGGCTACGACCAGCGGGATTTCTTCGCCTTCGTATTTTTCGGTAAAGCGGTTTCTGAAGTCATCCAACGCTCCCTCACTGGTGGGAGTCAGTTTGAGGAGCGTTGGAATTTTGGCGACTAATTTATTGAGAAGTCCCCGGTTCAACGGGCCGGAGAGCGTGGGTAAATAGGTGTCGATCTGGAAGAGGACTTTCCGGTCGAACGGGGTGGACAGGTGGCTCAGTTTGTGCTCTACCTGGCTTAACAGGTCGATTGAAGTCTCGTGCTCCCCACTTTCGAGGGTTTTCAGATCAACGGTAACCTCCTGCAACAACGCCACAATTCGCGCGATCTCGTCAGAAGGATGCTGGCTGCCAATCGTTTGCAGAATGGTCAGAATTTGTACCAAAAAATTTTCACCCGTCAGCGACGGCTCCAGTTCGCTCACCAGCAACTGGGCATCAATCACCGATTCAACGAAATCCCGGGCATCGTCTTCACTGATTTCGTCGCTGATTAAAACCGTAGACAGGCTTTCGGCCCGGACGCCCGCCCGGCTTTGCTCCAGAACCGCAGCGAGATATGCGCTTTTTTCGGCGCTGCTCAGGTGGTGAACCCGCTGTCCCTTGTCATACCGATACGTGACATAGCGGTATTGGTCATTGATTTCGTATAGGCTCGAATTCGGAAAAAACCGGAGATATGGCTTCACATCGGGGTGTTTTTCCAGATCCTGCGCCAGCGCGCAGAGGTAATTCATGTCGAGCCGAACGACCCGTTTCAGGCTAACGGTATCCGCTATACGGATGTTCGAGTTGGTGGCCTCAATGGGTGTGGTGGCAAAACCGCCGAACAACCCGAAAGGTGTGCAGCGGGTGGCGTAGCGGGACAAATATTTGATCAATGAATACAGTACCCGCCGGGATTTTTCGTCGGGCTGACGGCTGAAATCGAACTGAATGGCTTCTACGTACAAAGCGGGCGAGGCAATGTATAACGCTTCGAGGAAAGCCGGATTCTGTAGTTGCTGGCTAAGCTTGGCCCAGTCCGGATTGTCGATGGCGGCAAAACCGGCAAGGGGAACCCGAACAAAAGCGGTTTCGAAAGCAGTCGTCTTCATGACCAGAAAGTATAGCGTGTGTGTATGGTGTGGTACTGGTAATACGGGAAGAACGAAGGAGCTTTTACACCCCTTCGTTCCGCTTCACGATTCAACTTGTGAAAGAAGAATCGGATCTATTCTCCAATCTGGCGTATCGCAAGCCGGTTTTGCTTACGGTTCGCAAATTTTGCTGGTACAAGCCGAAGCGGTTTGGTGTGAGCGACCACCGATGACATTCAGGGCCTGGTTTTTCGACAGAGAGATGATTTTGTCGGTCTTCAACGTGATTTTTGAAACTTGCTTTTTCATGATTTGTTGTTTTGAACTGGTGTGATTGATGTGCCTACTCTGTTGCGGTTTTCAGCGTCCCCGGCGGCTTTTTTGGTTTGGCCGATGCAAACTTGGCGGGTTTTGAAACGATTGTGAAATCGGAACTTGTAACTGGTCGGGATTTATTGATAACTAGTAGGAAATGGCAAAAACGTTGCTGGCTGCCTCAGCATACTGCGGCAGGGCCTGGGCCAGTCTTTCGATTCCATCCTTTTTATGACCGGTTTTTTCCGCCAGGTTCAGGAAAATGAATTCCTCCACGCCGTAGATTTCCTGCAACCTCGCCACTTCATCCAGGATGTAAGCCGGTGAGCCAATCAATTCATTGTGAATGCTGACCGGGCGTTCCAGGGCTTCCCGGATCTGGCGGGCTTTCGCTCCCGTTTCGGCGCAGACACCGGCCACGGCAAGATTGATTTCCGGCTTCCGGCCGTGTTTTTCGTAAAAAAATGCCCGGTATTCCTGAATTTTCTCCGCATCCCGTTTGTGATCCGTGATTTCGGTATGAAACAGGGACTTGCAAAGAGACGTCGGCTGGCTGGCCAGAACCGCCGGGTTTTTCAGGCCCGCGCTCAGCGACCAGTAGGTGGGCAGATACCCGCCGACGGGCGCAATCAGGCTGGCGTTTTCCTCCGCATAGAGATAGTCGTACAAGGCCCGGCAGTTCCCGACAAACCGTTCCACTTTAGGGGCAGAACTGGACAAATCAAGATCCGGAGCCAGAAGCATCCCGATTTCGGGAGGAAGCCCTCCGCCGGCCACACCCAGGTCGATGCGGTTGGGAAACAGGTTGTTGAGGACCTTGAACGAAGCCGCCACGCGGTACGGATTGTGGAACGCCATCAGCAGCCCCGCCACGCCAACTTTGATGCGATCCGTCAGGCCGGCGATGATCGGCAGCAGCACTTCGGGGTTGTGATAGGCCGTCGGGGTGCCGTAATGCTCGCCCAGCCAAAACCGGGTGTAGCCCAGTTCTTCGGCCTGCTGCGCATAGTCCAGTACATTTTCAACCATATCCATCGGACTGACGCATCCGGTTCCGAATTCAAGAAGACCCAATTTCATAATAACAAGGAGTTGAAAGACAAGCGAAGGCCGCAGGCCGGGTTTATCAAAGAAAAGAAGACTCAACAGCCCTGGGTTAGAAAGGCTGCTGAGTCCGGAGATTGGTAGGTATTGGTTTTGCTTCCTGGAAGCGTGTGCGGAGGGATTACAGTTCCGTTGGGCAATACCCCGCCGTGGTGCATCCGCCAATCGTTTTGTCTTTCGGCCGGCCGCCCATGACGTTAGAAGCCTGCGTTTTGGATAAGGCAATGATCTGATCGGTTTTCAGTGTCAATTTGGCAATTTGCTTTTTCATGATCGTAAATTATGGTGTGATGGTGTGCCTACTCTGTTCGGTTTTCAGCGTCCCCGGCGGCTTTTCTGTTTGGCCGATACAAACTTGGCGGGTTTTGAAACGATAGTGAAACCGTAACTTGTAACTAGTGGCGATTTATTGATAACAGGCTGAAATGAGGCCATAGCTTGAAAGCAGATTCGAAGCAGTTTACTAGGGTTTTCCCTAATTTTCTAAAAACGGGGGTTTCCCCTATTTTATAACCTACCTCCTTTGTCCTATTTTTGCTAAACAATATTCAATTTATCCGTTTCGTACAATCGAAACAGTAAAGGGTTAAATTAAAAATGTGGTTCCGTTGTTACACCGACAGCCGGTTTACTCCCCAACGGAGACATCGAGTGCCCATCCGGGTTAACGCATACGAATTGATGATACGAGTACTGATTGCCGATGACCACAATGTGTTTGTTGAAGGGATTGAGTCGCTGATTTCGGGGTCTTCGGAAATTGAAGTGACGGCGCGCTGCTTTGATGTGTCGTCGGTGATAGAACAGTTGAATCATGCGCCGATCGACGTCATTTTGCTGGATATTTCCTTTCCGCAGGTGGAAGATGGGCTGGCCCTTTGCGAACACATCACGCGTACGTTTCCGGCCACGAAAGTGATCGCCCTGACGATGCACGACGACGCCAGTCTGATCAAGCGCGTAGTGAAAAAAGGGGCAAAAGGGTATTTACTGAAAAATACGACCAAGGCTGAGCTGTTACAGGCGATTCGGACGGTTCACCGCGAAAAACCGTATTTCAACGAAATTATTACGAATATTCTGCTGCATGACGAGCCCCGAAACCGTAAATCGGGCAGCGGAACGGGCCTGAAACCCAACCTGACGCCCCGCGAATCGGAAGTACTGACGCTCATTTCCCAGGGGTTGACGACGCAGCAAATGGCCACGCAACTGTTCGTCAGTGTCAAAGCCATCGAATTTCACCGCAGCAGTCTGCTCATGAAATTCAGCGTTCCCAATACCGCCTTGCTGATCAAAACCGCCATGGAAATGCAGTGTATTGATTGACAGACGGTTTGAGATTTACTGACAATAAAGGGAGCAATTCATCTGTTTTATAGAATTTAACAAACTCAACAATGGTCTTTCTGGTGCGTAAGCTAGTCCGACAACGATGCCTGGGTGCGGTGTTGCTCCTGGGGCTTCTGGGCCTGGGACAGAACGTACAGGCGCAATCGGATTCTTCGGCCATTGTCAGCCTGAAAGACCAGATCCGGCAATGGGTGCAGGAGAAGCAGTACGGAAAAGCCGCCAAATCCTATGAAGAGTTGGGATGGCTCTACCACCAGCAATACGGTTACAACAAGTATACACTTGATGCCAATTTCAACGGGATGAAATACTACCACCTGCAGGGCGATTCGCTGGGGTATTACAACGTCCACATTGCCATTGGCGACTACTATTCGCAGGATCTGTTTATGCAGCCCTACGCGGAGCAGTATCTGGGAAAAGCACTGCAGTATTTCAAGCGGCAACAAAACCACCCGAAGATCATCGAATGCCGCCTGGCGTTTGCGAATCTGGCGCAGAAAAACGAGTTGATTCCCAAGAAATTGATCACCGAATTGCGGGAAACCGAGCGGATGAGTGCCCAATACAAGCAGGATTATTCACGGGCTTTTGCCATGAATCTGCTGGCCAACAGCTATTTGCGGAACAAAGAGCCGGACTCGGCGCAGTACTTCGCCATCCGGAGTCTGGAGATGGCCCGGCAGTTGAAGACCAATTGGATGATTGCCCTGAACTACTTTTATCTGGGGTTGGTCGAGCAATTCAAAAACCGCCCGGAAGCCGCCATTGCTACCTATCAGAAGAGTTACAAATTGGCCGAGTCGGAGAAAAACGTGTCCATGCTGCGGGAATTGTCCCGGCATGCCGCCGATAGTTATTCGCACCAGGGCGACTTCAAAAATGCCTATCGGTCGTCGTTGAAGACGCTGGATTTTACGAACCAGTTCTACTATTCCGAGCAGACCAAAAGCATCCGGTTGCAGGAACTGGACAGTCAGGTGAAGACACTGGCGGTTGAAAAACAGTTGGTTGAGGAGCAAAGCCGACACCAGCACATCCTGAATTCGATGTTGGCTGGCGGGTTATTAATCAGTGTGCTGGGGGTGGGTGCTCTGGTGTTTCTGCGACGTCAGCAGAAACTGATTTCGCACCAGCAGACCGTTATTGCGCAGCAACAGATCCGGGATCTGGAACTGAAGTCGTTGCAGGCCATGATCGAGGGGCAGGAGGGCGAACGGAGCCGGATTGCGCGGGATTTGCACGACGGACTGGGCATTCAGCTCTCGCGAATCAAACTCTTTGTGGAGGCTCATCAGGAACTGTTGCCCCGGTCGGTGAAGGAACCACTGAACCAGTTTCTGGACGAAGCCTGCACGGAAACGCGATTGATTTCCAGTGATTTGCGGCCGTATGCGCTCTCGAATTTTGGCCTGATCCCGGCCCTCGAAGACCTGGTGCAGAAGTTAAATCTGGTGAACGAAACCGCGCTGACACTGGAACATTACGGCGAAGTACCCGATCTGGGCGACGAAGCTTCGGTGATGATTTACCGGGTCGTGCAGGAATTGCTGAACAACGCCTTGAAACACGCTGAAGCCGAGACGATTACCGTACAGGTGATGACCAATGATGAAGCGGTTCTCATTAGTGTGGACGATGACGGACGGGGTGGCGATTTTGAAAACAATCCGTCGAAAGGCAATGGCATTGCAAATATCAAATCCCGGATTGCGTACCTCGGCGGTCAGGTGATGTGGCAAAGCGAACCCGGAAAGGGAACCTCGGTCATGATTTCGCTGCCGATGCAGAAACTGGTGAGGAACACACTGGCGGTTTTATAGTCTGATAAGTATACCTAAACCCATCCTTTTTATTTTGTAGGTCATGCCGAACTAACTTCACTTGACTGACCGGGCACCCGAGTTGCCAAGGGTCTGAATTTTCACTTTTATCCGATTGAATACGCACTACTCTCAAGCTCAGCTTTTTGGAGAGGTGCTGCTTTTTTGTCCCTTTATTTTACTTACTATGATAAAACATGTGCTTTCGGGGGTTTTGGTCTTGAGCTACTGGACATCAGTTCACGCACAGACCCGAATCAGTACCGTTGCCGAACCGGCGAAAAACCGGGTGGTGATGGCATCACTGAAGAATGCAACCGTCGGAAAATCCGATGTCAACGCCCTCATCAAAGGGGTGGTTTCCGACGACAAAGGCAATACGCTTCCCGGCGCAACGGTGTCTGTTAAAGGCACCACGCAGGGCACCACGACGGACGCCGAAGGGCGGTTTACGATCAACACCCCGGCGGGTGCCAACGTGCTCGTGATCTCGTTCATCGGCATGAAAACGCAGGAAGTAACGATCGGCAACCGGACCAACCTGACCATTACGCTGCTCGCCAACGACCAGTCGCTGGATGAAGTGGTGGTGATCGGCTACGGAACGGCCAAACGCTCCGACGTTACCTCGTCCATTACGACCATCAAAGCCACCGAGCTGAAAGACATTCCGGCGGCCGGGATCGACCAGTTACTACAAGGCAAAGCAGCCGGGGTAACGGTAACCAGCAACGGCGGCCAACCGGGCGGTGGCGTTTCGGTGAAAGTACGCGGGGTAACGTCCATCAACAGCAACGACCCCCTGTTCGTGATCGACGGTGTACCGTTTGTCGGGGGGAACACATCGAACAGCACGGGCTACGCCGGTTTGGGCGGGGGCGATGGACAAACCGGGAACAGCGTTATGGCGATGCTGAATCCCAACGATATTGAGAGCATCGACGTCCTGAAAGATGCGTCGGCGCAGGCCATTTACGGTTCTCAGGCCGCCAACGGCGTGATTCTGGTGACCACCAAAAAAGGCAAGTCGGGCGAAGGCAAGATCAATTATGAGATGTACACCGGTGTTTCGGAAGTGGCCCGGCGGCTGGACCTGATGGATTTGCGGGATTTTGCCCGTTATCAGAATGAAGTGCTGCCGATCATCGGAAACCCGGTTTCGGACGAGTTCAGAAACCCGGATTTGCTAGGCAGAGGCACTGACTGGCAGGACGCCATGTTCCAGCGCGGAACGATCAACAACCAGCAGTTGAGTTTTTCGGGCGGACGCGAGAAAACAACGTACTACCTGTCACTCAACTACTTCGACAACAAGGGGATTCTGCTGGGTTCGGATTTCAAACGGTATTCGAGCCGGTTTAGCCTCGACACGCAGTTGAAAAGCTGGGCCAAAGTGGGCCTGAGCGCCAACGTGTCCCGCAGCATTCAGAATGTATCACTGGCCGATGCTGCTGAAGGCACCATCTGGTGGGGCGCGGTGACCAGCCCGCTGGTTCCCGTAAAAAACCTGGACGGTTCGTGGGGCGGTGGTCAAACCGTCGGCGGTGTGCAGTACAGCAACTCCAATCTGGTCGGAAACAGCCAGTACCGGGGTAACACCAAGACCTCGAACAACGTATTCGGGAGTCTGTATGCCGAACTGCAACTGATGAAAGACCTGACCTTGCGGAACGAACTTTCGTATTCTCTGGGTCAGGACAACAACGTTGCTTTTCAGAAAGCCGGGAATGTGGGCGGCACATCGTTTCGGAGCAAACTGATCGATTCGCGCTCGGATAGCTACTACTATTCGATCACCAACTACCTGAATTATAACAAGTACATCGGCAAACACGGGATTCAGGCTACCGTGGGACATCAGGCGCAATCGTCGTATTACCAGTCGATGTCGGGCACGAAAGTGGATTTGCAGGCCAACATTTTTGACCTCAACACCGGCAGTGCCGACCAGACGACCTGGGGCCTGAGCGGTGGCAAAGGCCACTGGGCAATGGAATCCTGGTTTGCCCGCGCCAACTATACCTACGACGACCGGTATTCGCTGTCGGCCAGTTTCCGCGCCGACGGTTCGTCCAACTTCGGCCCGAACAACCGCTGGGGGAATTTTCCGGGGGTGTCGGCAGGCTGGACGGTTTCGAACGAGAAATTCATGAAAGGAAACGTGGCTAACGTGCTGAATTTCATGAAAGTGCGAGCCGGTTACGGAACTGTGGGAAACCAGAATTTCCCGAGTGGAGCGCCCAATCCGGCGTATGTAGGAGCGGTACAGTTCTTCTCCGGTCCGGTGGGCTTCGGTTCCTCGAACATGATCAACGGGATTCCGAACCCGAACCTGAAATGGGAATCTGTCAAAACCACCAACGTTGGGGTTGACCTCGGTTTCCTGAACGGCCGGATCGACGCGACCATCGACGTCTATAAAAAAGTGACGTCCGACATGATCATCTTCCTGACCGGCCCCAACCTGATTGGCGTGGGCGACCAGTGGGACGACCTGAAAGCGCCGTTGGGCAATGCGGGGCAGATGACCAACACCGGGATCGACATCGGGATTACGACCACGAACATCAAGAAAGGCGACTTTACCTGGAAAACCAACCTGGTGTTCACGCAATTCAATAACACCTACGACCGGGCGGCCAGTGCGGCTTCGGCGCTGGATGGAAAAGTGTACTACAACAACTACCTGATCACGCACACGACGCCTGGCAATCCGGTGGGTTCGTTCTGGGGGCTGGTGACGGATGGGCTGTTCCGCACGCAGGAAGATCTGGACAAGAGCCTGCCGCAGTTTGGCTACAAGGTGAACCAGAACGAAACCTGGCTGGGCGACATTCGCTACAAGGACATCAACGGCGACGGCAAAATCGACGCGCAGGATTACACCTTTATCGGCAGTCCGCTCCCGAAATTCACCTGGGGTTTGACCAACTCGCTCAACTACGGCGATTTTGACTTCTCGCTGTTCCTCCAGGGAAGCCAGGGTGCCAAAGCGTATAACTTCCTTCGCTGGCAATTGGAAGGGCTGAACAATGCGTGGTCGAACCAGATGCGAACCGTAACGGACCGCTATACCGAAACCAACACCGACGGCGCACTGCCCCGGTTTACGGTCACCAACAAGAACAACACGGCCATGTCGGATCGCTATGTGGAAGATGCGTCGTACTGGCGGATTCAGAACATCACACTGGGTTACCGGCTTCCGAGAACGCTGTTGAGCAAGGTGAAAATGACGAACCTGCGGATTTACGGGTCGATCCAGAACCTCAAAACGTTCACGAATTACTCCGGTTACGACCCCGAAATCGGCTCGTTCAACAACAGCATCAAGCTCATGAACGTAGATATGGGCCACTACCCGAACCCCCGGACGTTTACGATCGGTGCGAATGTACAATTCTAAATCATTGAGCGCATTCGTGATTGAGCGAATGAAACATGGTTTATGCACTTTTCACTCAATCGCTAATTCGCTCAACCACTCAATAGAAAAAGTCATGAAACGAAAATCCATATACGCCCTGGCCATTTCGGCGATGCTCCTGGCTTCCTGCAAGGAGGACTTTATCGAGCGGCCTTCGCTCTCGGGGACGACCACCGGAAATTATTACAACAATGCGGAAGAAGTGCGGGCCGCAACCAGCACGCTCTACAGTGGTTTGCCCTGGCGGAATTACGAAAGCCGGGCGCAGGATGCCATCGGCGATGTGATGTCCGGTAATATGTTTACCTACACCGACGTCGAGTACCTGAACTTCACGGTTTCCTCAGCCTCCGAGCGAATTGGTGCCGCCTGGGGTGCGTTTTATAAAATCATTGGGTATTCCAACGTGATGATCAAGACGTTCGAGGAGAAAAAAGCCGCCGGAGGTGGGGCTTCCTACCTCGATCCGGCCATTGCGGAATGCCATTTTATTCGCGGAACACTGTATTTCTACATCGCCCGGACCTGGGGTGCTGCGCCGATCATTACCGATCCGGGTGCCACGGCCCTGTCGGGTAATTTCAACATTCCCCGGTATTTGCAGAAAGATGTGCTGCGGTTTGCGCTGGAAGAACTGCAACTGGCCGAAGCCGGTTTGCCCGAATCCGACGTGCCCGGTCGGCTGACGAAAAATGTCGCCAAAGGCATGATGGCCAAGTTGTATCTGTACAACAAAGACTACGCAAATGCCAAAACGAAGGCCGAGGAGGTGATCAATTCCGGGAAATACAGCCTGGTGAGCGATTACACGGGCATGTTCACCAAAATGAGCATGAACAACAACCCGGAAGCCCTATTCTCGATTCAGCACCAGTTGGCCCAGGACCCCTGGGGAACCGGCAACCTGAAAAATCCGGATCGTGGTGCCAGCGCTCTGCGGACGGCCGAAGCCGATGCCTGGGAGATGTACATTCCGTCACTGGACTTGCTAAAAGAATATGAGTTTGGTGATCTGCGCCGGAAATGGTCGGTGATGGAACACGGCTGGACCAATCCCAACTGGAAACCGCAGCGCGTCAACGCCCCAAAATACAATGAATTCATGGCCAATGGGTTCAAATACGACACGATCCAGCCCGCAGCAGACGGCGGAAGTCTGAGCCCGACCCGTTCCAACATCGTTAAATACTTTGCCGGTCCCGGAAAAAGTTTCGGTGGTGAGCCGGTTTTGGGCCAGAATTCGGGCAATAACGTGGTGCTGTTGCGCTACGCCGACATTCTGCTGATTTATGCCGAAGCCACGCTGGCTGGAGCAGCTTCCACCTCCGATGCCAAAGCCTTGCAGGCCGTGAATGCCGTTCGGACGCGGGCGGGTCTGTCGCCCCGGACGTCGCTGACGCTGGACCAGATCCTGCACGAACGCCGGGTTGAGTTTGCCTTCGAGGGCGACTACTGGTATGACATTCAACGCCAGGGTTTTGCCAAAGCGAAAGCGATGATCGAAAAGCAAAACCGTGGAACGGTAACCGGTGCCAGTTACATCACCACCTTTACCGAAGACAAGATGTACCTGCCGATTCCGGCTGGTGAGATTGTTCAGGACCCCGAGTTGGGTAAAGATCCGGTACCTTATTATAACTAGACAAGAGATGTGAGATGTGAGACAAGAGAGGAAAGTCAATAGTCTCTTGTCTCACATCTATCATCTATCTTCTAAACGTAACCATTTCCAATGACATTCAATCGATTTAAACACCTGGCGGGCCTGTCGTTCGTGACCCTGTTGACGGGCCTCACGATGACCGCCTGCGAAGAAGATACCGACGGCCGACCGCAGTATACGGCGGGAAATCCCGTTGCCACCAAACTGGCCCCCGACTCGGCGGCTGGCGGAACGGTCATCACGCTGACCGGTTCCGGCTTGGGCGATTTGCGGAGTATTGTGTTTGAAAAAGACAACGTTCCCGCCGGTTTTCAGCCCACCCTAAACACCGACCAGGCACTCATTTTCCGGGTGCCGGACGAAGTGGTGGGTGGCGTACAGAACGTTATTTTCACGAACAGCGAAGGCCGGACGGTTTCGGTGCCGTTCCGGGTGCTGGCCTATCCGACGGTATCGGAAGTTTCCAATTATAACTTTACCAGGGACTCGGAAATTACGATTACGGGCAACAACCTGGACGATGTTACCTCGGTTAAATTGACTGGTACGCCGGATGCGGCTACCATCGTTTCGAAGGAAAAAAAGAAGCTGGTCGTTAAAATGCCGGCAACGACGGTGAACCGGGCCACGCTGGATATTACCAACAGCACGGGCCTGTTGCGAACGACCCAGGAACTGGTCAATGTGGACAAGGCGTATATGATTTTTGGAGATGCCTACGGGGCTGGTTTTCAGGACGGTTCCTGGGGAGATGCGGGGGCGGTTTCGACCAAAGAATTTAAATCAGGCACGGCGTCGGTTGGCAAAAACTTCCAGAAAGGCAACTGGCACCTGATCGCCTTTGCCAACTGGTCGGCTTCGGCCATTTCCTATTCCGCCGATTATACCTACGTCTCAGGCTGGATCAAAGGCGCTTCCGCCGACTATTCGCTCTACCTGACTACCGACGCCAGCAAAGCCGGTTTTGGCGGTTTTGACGACAAAAACAAGATCGACGTGAAAGCCGGGGTCTGGACGTATTTCAAAATCAAACTCTCGGATGTGGATTTCTGGTCGGCGGGCAAGAAGCTGACGCAGGTCGGTTTTCGGATTCAGGGGCCGGATGCGAAGGATGAAACCTTCTATTTCGATGACCTGATGCTGATTAAATAACGTACTTACTAGTTTCTGGGTATTCTATCGGCCGTCCCTACGGGATTTTAGAAACACCTCATTCATCTAACCCCCGGTTTCAACCGGGGGCTACAATAGGGTTCATCCCTCCCGGATTTATTGAATCCAAAAATCCCGGAGGGATGAACCATGTTATAACCCGCCGAACTCTACGTTATTGCCTCATGCTGAGTTTACGCAAACGGATGCTATCACTTTTACTAATCGGTTTGTTAGGCTGTGCCCCGGCGTCTAAACCGGAGCCTGTCCCTGTCCAAACTGCGCCGAAAATCATTCAGATCGAAGCGGAATCCGGCCAACTGTCCGGGGTGGAAATTGCCAAATCGCTACCCGGTTTTTCGGGAACCGGCTACGTAACCGGTTTCGATGATGCCACTGATAAACTAACACTGATGTTTAATGCCACGGCGGGCATGTATGAATTGTCCATCGGGTATTCAGCGCCTTCCGGTGATAAAGCGGTTGATTTCCAGGTAAATGACGAAAAGGCCAGCAATACGCTCACGCAGAATGGCGGTTTTGGTCTGGCAAAAACCGGTAAATTCCAGGTGCGCGAAGGGCGAAACACCGTAACTATTTTCCGGGGCTGGGGGTATTTCAGTATCGATTACCTGCAACTGACACCGACGACCGTCGGATTGCCGTTGAAACCGTCCAAAACCCTTGTTGATCCGCAGGCGACGGCTTCAACCAAAGCCTTGTTTTCGTATCTGGTCGATCAGTATGGCAGCAAAGTGATTGCGGGGCAGCAGGACGATGTCGAGTATATTCTGGAAAAAACCGGCAAGGAACCGGCCATCGGTTCCTTCGACCTGATGGACTATTCGCCGAGCCGGGTTCTGCACGGAGCCACTCCCCAGCGGTCCAGCGAAGCGTGCCTGGCCTGGGCGCGGAAAGGGGAGGGGCACGGCATCATCAGCCTGCTCTGGCACTGGAACGCCCCCGCCGATTTGATCGATCAGGCGCCCGATAAGCTCTGGTGGAGCGGTTTTTACACCCGGGCGACAACCTTTGATCTGGCGGCCACCCTGGCCGATCCGCAGGGCGAACGGTACCAGCTTTTGATCCGGGACATCGACGCGATTGCCGGTGAACTCAAAAAGTTTCAGACCGCCGACATTCCCGTGTTGTGGCGACCACTGCACGAAGCATCCGGCGGCTGGTTCTGGTGGGGAGCCAGGGGTGCCGGGCCATTCAAGGAACTGTGGCGGCTGCTGCATGACCGACTGACGAACCATCACCAGTTGCACAACCTGATCTGGGTGTATACCGCCACCGACTCGATCCACCCGGACTGGTATCCCGGCGATTCGTACGTCGATGTGGTCGGGCTCGATATTTACACCGACCCAACGGCGTCGCTGAGTGGCAACTGGACCCATGCGCAGGGGGCTTTTTCCGGCAAAAAACTGGTCACTTTGTCCGAAACCGGCAATCTGCCGAACCCGGATCAGATCCGGAGTTTGGGCACCTGGTGGTCGTGGTTTTCCGTCTGGACTGGTGTCGATTTCATCAAAAAACAACCGGTGGAACAACTCAAGGCGGTCTATACCGACAAAGACGTCATCACCCGCGATGAGTTGCCCAACTGGCGACAGACTCCCTAAACCAATCCTTACTTAAACCGTCCGGCTTCCGTTTTTCCCGGCCAGGTATCGGTTCGGAACGGCACCGCCGGAAGCCCCTCTTTGTTGTAGAGATTGACTTCGCCATTGTCGTCGGCCCAGCCGTAATGCACCGAAACGGGCGTTGCGACTTCGCTGGAGAACACGATGACTTTGTCGCCCTGAATTTCGGCTTTGGCCCAGTGAAACTTCTGGTCGGCTCCGGCCACTTCAAACCCTTTCAGATACCCGTATTTGTCGGACGATTGCAGCCCTCCGCCCACGTGGTCGAACGTCAGCACGGCTTTGTTGCCGGTTACTTCCATCGCTTTGAAAACCGGTCCCGAATACACGCGGTTCTGACCGTAAACGGTTTTTAAGGCATTCAGGGCCAGTCGTTTGCCCACGTCCTGTTTGTTTTTTGGGTGAATGTCCTTGCTCTCGCCAATGTCGGAGGTCACGGCCATGCCGGTGTTGGGCAGAGCCAGCGTCATGGTTTGGGCTTCACGGAGTTCACCCCAGGTGCTGCCGGTGGCACTGGTACCGTTGGCCGCGTTGAAACTGGCGAGTTGCACGAACAGAAACGGGAAATCGCCCTGGCCCCAGCGGGTTCGCCAGTCGGTAATCATGAGCGGAAAGGTCTTGCGGTACTGGTAAGCCCGCCCGGCGTTCGACTCGCCCTGGTACCAGATCGCGCCCTGGATGGCGTAGGGAATCAGCGGGTGAATCATGGCGTTGTACAAAATCGTGCCGGTCATGTTCGGGTTCACCAGTGCCGGATTCCGGTTGTAATCGGCAATGCGGTATTTCCAGTCGCCGACCAGTGAAATTTCCTGTCCATTGCCCGACAGTTTAAACTGGTCTTCTTTGGCCGTAAAACCGCCCGTTCCGTTCTGGTCGTCCACGCGAACAGCGATGACGTTCCGACCCGGTTTTAACGTGCCGCCCGGAACGGTATACGTTCGGGCCTGACCCGTCTGCGTCGTAGTTCCCACTTTGACACCGTTGAGGTAGGTTTCATCGGCATCGAAAACCGGTCCCAGCGTCAAGGTCATTTCTTTGCCTGCCAGTTCGGCCGGAACGGTCATTTCGCGCCGGAACCACACCACACCGTCGAAACCGGGAAGGGCTTTCCGGTCGAACAGGTCGGGTAACCGCAGCGTCTGCCAGTTGGCATCGTTGAAATCCGCTCCCGACCACTGCTGAACGTCGGCCGCACCGGGCAAATCACCCTGTGCCGACTTGACCTGATTCTGCAACTGCTCCAGCCGTTTGCTGGCAAACTCTTCGAGCGTCTTCGGCATGGTGGCGACAACGGGTTTGAACTCCTCGAAACTGTCCATCGCTTCCCGGCTGGTCCACGACTCGGACTGGGTGCCGCCCCAGGAGGTGTTGAGCAAACCGATGGGTACGTTGTTGAGTTCTTTCAGCAATTCGCGGGCGAAAAAGTAACCGACCGCCGTAAAATTACCGACGGTTTCGGGCGTGGCAGGTTGCCAGGTTCCACCCAGCACATCGTCTTTCGGCGACAGGCTCAGGTCGTGCGGCACCTTGAAATGGCGGATGAGCGGATAGTTGGCTTCCTGAATTTCCTGGGCGGCATTGGTCGAAGATTTGACCACCCATTCCATGTTCGACTGCCCCGAGCAAATCCAGACTTCGCCCACCAGCACGTCGTCGAAGGCCACGGTATTCTTTTTCCCGGCCACCGACAGGGCGAAAGGGCCACCGGCTTCGGTTGGGTCCAGCCGGACCATCCATTTTCCGGATTTGTCGGCCTTCGTAGTTTTGGTCTGATTATTGAACTGGACCGTTATCTTCTCGTTCGGGTCGGACCAGCCCCAAACCGGGACGGGTTTCCGGCGCTGCAACACCATATGAGAACCGAAAATCTTGGGCAAATGGACATCGGCCCAGGTTTGCAGCGCCATCAGGAGACATCCGATCGCGGCTGCGTAACGAAATTTGAATCGCATAAAAAGAGGTTTAGGAACGGTTTTTTTGACAAAAGACTTGTATAGGCGAGAAAAATACAGATATTTAGCCCAACGTGCAATTGACCTTGATGAAGCTAGAAGATTTTCTGAGACTCCCCCACGGACACCAGCAGGAACAATTGTGGTTCCGGGGTTCGGTGCTGGCCAATCGCTACGAGGAAACGAATATCTACCTCCTCTACGCCCTGGATTTGTTTTACGTCGAGTTACAATACGATGCTGCGGGCAGTCGGCTGCTCCGCTTGTCGGCTTTCACCTCCACCGAACCCCTGACGCCGTACCTGCCCCTGCTGCCGGATGATTTGCTGGCGGAGTTGGGGTAATTACCGACTACCACCCTTTCACTCCGGCAAATCGTACGCTTTCCGGACTTCTTCGTAATTGGTGTAATCGATGGCGGCTTTTCGGCCGTTGCTCTGTTTGTCGGCCGTCACAATCACCACGCGAATAGCTTCAAAGTGCTCGTTCCCGGTCTGGAAGTCGGAGGTTCGACGCAGAAAAACCGCAGCCAGTGTCTGGCTATTGCCGGGAAAAACAAAATGCGTATAGGCATTGCCTTTGATGGTTTCGCCCGGAATGGAAAACCAGAAGGAGTCTTCTTCGTTGTTGGCTTTCGGAACCGATTGTTTGACGTAGACATAAAACACGCTCCGGTCAACAATGTCCCGGTTGATGGCCTGGGGCAACGGCAACAGTAAATCGGTCATTCCTTCATGGTTGCGGGCGGTATAATTGATCTGTTGCACGTTCGAACTGCCGTCTGCCCCTTTTGCTCCCGTGTCTCCCTTATCGCCTTTCGGGCCGGTTGCTCCGGCTACCCCTTGCGGCCCCTGCGGTCCCTCGGGTCCTTCGAGACCCTGGCAGGAACTAATCGCCACACACCCCATCATGAGGAACTTTGTCATCACGCGCAAAACTTTTTTCATACAGAATTCGGACTAGGTTGTAGAATGAATAAATGGAAAACCGGCAGGTCTTTGTCGGACGAAGCCAGCCGGACCGGATGCTGGTATCCGGTTTCGGATAGAGCCAACGCCTGGCAAATTATTCAAAAAATGTGGACGGGCAGCAGGAAGGGAGGCAATCTTTGCATCGACGGATTTATATAGCTCCGATTCAGTAGGTTTAAATTAGGTTTTACTTTGATGTTGTATGAAATAAATAAGTAGCGCATTGGGTAAATTTTATTTTATTGCGTGAAAAATCCTGTTTCGGGTAGTCAGATTCTTTAGCGGTTTATTTCGGTCGTTTTACCATTCTTTTGGTTCATTTTAAGTCTCCTTAGCTTTTTTATTTCGTTCACTTTACCATCTCTAATCTCCATTTTTTATGAACAAGCTTCTACAATTGAGTAGTCAGGCCAGGCGCGTGATACTGTTTATCGGTATTTTCGGACTGGCTTGTTTGGCAAACGAAGCCAGGAGTCAGACTATTTCGGGGCGCATCACAGCGACTGAAACCGGGGAAGCCCTGCCGGGTGTCAGTGTGGTGATTAAAGGCACGACGCAAGGCACCACAACGGACAATGCGGGGAAATACACCCTCAAACTGCCCGGTGCCAACGCTACCCTGGTGGTGAGTTTCATTGGATACCTCAAACAGGAAATTGCCGTGGGAGGGCGCTCGACCCTCGACATTGCCCTGGAAGTCGATACCAAAGCCCTGGAAGAAGTGGTTGTCGTGGGGTATGGTACGCAGGAAAAAGTGAACCTGACCGGAGCTGTCGGGATTGCCGACAGCAAACGGCTTCAAAACCGGCCGATTGCCTCGGTGGGTGAGGGGTTGCAGGGCGTGATTCCCAACCTGAACATTGGCGTTCGCAATGGCGACCCGGCCCAGCCCATCACCTTCAACATCCGGGGCTACGAGTCGATCAACGGCGGTTCTCCCCTCATCCTGGTCGACAACGTTCCGATGGACCTGAACCGGGTCAACCCCAACGACATCGAGAGCATCAGTGTATTGAAAGATGCGTCTGCGGCCGCCGTTTATGGCGCGCGGGCGGCCTTCGGGGTGGTGCTGGTGACGACCAAAAGCGGGAAAAGCGGCAAGATCAATGTCTCGCTGAACACGCAGTTTTCGCTGGCAAAACCCATTTTTAACATGGATGTCGTCACCGATCCCTACCAGTTTGTGCAGGCCCGGAACCAGGCCAACATTCGTTCAAGCGGGGTTCCCGCCTACGATGACGACATGGTGGCCGGAACGAAAGCCTTTTCGGAAAATCCGGCCACGGCACCCCAGTGGAAAGTGGTCAACGGCGTTCTCCGGTTTTATGGCTACAATGATTACCAGAACAGCATCATGACCGATTATGCGCCTACCAGCCAGCACGATCTGTCGGTTTCGGGCGGTACGGACAAGGCGCGGTACCTGGTGTCGCTCGGCTACTTTTCCAAAGACGGGTATCTGCGCTACAACAACGAGAAGTTCAAACGCTACAATATGTTGATGAAGGCGGATTTTGAAGTCAACGAGTGGCTGAAACTGGACAGCAAGGTGATCTTCAACTCCCAAAACAGCGACAAACCGCACTTCTACAACTGGGACGTCAACATCAACTCGCTGGCGCGGGTCAACCCCATTGCGGCCATCCAATTTCCCGATCTGGAGTATTACATCACGCCGGGCGACCGTGAGAAATACGCACCCTACATCGGGAAGTATTTCGGAGGGACCAACTTCTTTCCGTATCTGCTCGACGGCGGACGGACGACCTTCACCAACAACGATCTCTGGCTGACCCAGGGCGTCACCCTGACGCCTTTGCGGGGCCTCAAAATCCGGTCCGATTTTTCCTACAACATTTTTAGCCGCAACTACCAGGACGTACAGAGCAAGGTCGACATTGTGGATGCCAACCTGCTGGCGGCCAACCTGCTCAGCAACGGTTTTAGCGGTGACGACTGGATTCGGAACGAGAATGAATACAACCAGTATTACGTCTTCAACGCGTATGCCGAATACAAAGTCCCGTTGCCGACCAATCACAACCTGACGACGATGGTCGGCTTTAACCAGGAACGGGGGATCAACCGCTACACCGGAGCGCAGGCCCGGGCCCTGATTACGCCCCAGGTTATTGATCTGAATGCGACGACGGGAACGCAGCAGACCTTCGGCAGCAAGTCGCACGTAGCCTTGCGGGGTGCTTTTTACCGGCTGAATTACAATTACAAAGAGAAATACCTGATCGAATTCAATGGGCGCTACGACGGCACCTCCCGGTTTCCGAAAGACAGCCGGTTTGGCTTTTTTCCCTCCGTGTCGGCGGGCTGGCGGATCAGCAACGAAAAATTCATGGCCGGAACCGGAAGCTGGCTCGACAACCTGAAACTGCGCGCTTCATACGGAACGCTGGGTAATCAGTTGCTGGGCACCAACTACTACCCGTATGTGGCCACGATGGGGACCGGACAGTCGCCGTACATGTTTACCAATGCCCTGATTCCGTTTGTGTCGGCGGCCGGCCTGGTCAGCCCGTCGCTGACGTGGGAAACCGTTATCTCCAAGAACATCGGTCTGGATGTGACGATGCTACGCGGACGGCTGGATGCGTCCCTGGACGTGTATACCCGCGACACGAAAGACATGCTGATGGATGTGTCGTACCCGGCGATTCTGGGAACCGCGGCCCCGAAAGAAAATGCGGCCGATCTGCGGACCAACGGCTGGGAGTTGTCGCTGACCTGGCGGGATAAGTTCAAAAGCGACTGGAGCTACGATGTTACGCTGGCGTTGTCGGACTGGACGGCGGAGATTACCCGGTTCAATAACCCCACCGGCGCCCTGCCCAACAACAGCAACATTTACTACGTCGGTCAGAAGCTGGGCGAAATCTGGGGCTTTGAAACCGCCGGTATTTTCCAGACAACGGACGAGGTAGCACAGGCTCCCAAGCAGACCAACATCGGGGCCAACTGGCGTCCGGGCGACATTCGCTACCAGGATCTGAACGGCGACGGCAACATCACATTTGGAAAGAATACACTCGGTGATCCCGGCGACCGAAAAGTGATCGGGAACACCACGCCCCGGTATTCGTTCGGGCTCAACGGCGGGATTGGTTACAAGGGCGTTCGGCTGACGCTGTTCTTCCAGGGCATTGGCAAAAAAGACCACTGGCCAACGTCCGACAACTGGACCTGGTTTTTTCCCTACAACGCCGGACACGTTGAGAAATACTACATCACCGACACCTGGACGGAAGACAACCGGGATGCGTATTTTCCGGCGGCACACATTTCGACCAATGACAAAAAGAACGTGCAGGTGCAGTCGCGGTATTTGCAAAGTGCAGCCTACGTCCGTCTGAAAAACATCACGTTGAGCTACGATTTACCCCAGGGCCTGATGAAGAAAATCGGCGTTGGGAGGGCCCAGATTTTTGCAACGGGCATGAACTTGTGGGAATACACCAAAATGCGGAAACCGCTCGATCCCGAGACGATTCAGTCAGCCGCCATCGAATATCCGATGCAGCGCATTTCTACGCTGGGGCTCAATGTTTCCTTTTAATGACCGATAAACGACGATCAATATGAAAAAATATAGCATTTTATCCGGCTTTTTCGTGGTTGCCGCCTTTCTGTTCAGCGGTTGCAATGACGAGTTTCTTGAACGATATCCACTGGATCGCATCACGAACCAGACGTTCTGGAACACCGAAAATGACCTGCGGGTCTACAACAACAGCCTGTATGACCTGGCGCGGAACGACGACAACGTCCCGATTTTACACGGTCATTACAACGGCTTCGACAGCCACTGGGCGAGCATCTGGTTCCAGGATGAATTTGCCGACAACATGGCACCCCGACATGCCCGGCACAATCTTTTCCAGCAGGTGCGCTCCGGAAAACACACCATTCCGACCGACCCCCAGCAGTTTGGCTACAAAGGCTGGAATTTCGTGCGGGCCATCAACGTCGGTTTGGCCAATTATGACAAAGCTGCGGTTGCTCAGGCGATTAAAGACCGCTACATTGCCGAGGCCCGGCTTTTTAGAGGGTGGTTTTACGCCGAGAAAGTGTCGAAATTTGGGGATGCGCCGTTTGTGGACAAAGAACTCAACGTAGACTCCCCCGAACTGAATGCCGCCCGAACACCCCGCGAAGAGGTGATGAACAAAGTGCTGGAAGACCTCAATTTTGCTTCTACTAAACTGCCCGATAGCTGGGGCGACGGCAACGCGCCGGGTCGTCTGAACCGCTGGTGTGCGTTGCTGGTGAAGTCGCGGGTTTGTTTGTTCGAAGGCACCTGGCGCAAATACCACGGCGGCACCGACCCCACCAAATGGCTCCAGGAAGCGGCCAATGCGTCGAAAGAATTAATGGACAAAGGCCCGTACCGGTTGTATAGCACGGGCAACCCGCAAACCGACTACAACGCCTACCACCGCGTGCTGAATCTGGCGGGCAATCCGGAAGTGATGTACTGGCGGAAATACCAGTTGGGGGTGTTTACCAACCACGTGCAGTCGTATTTTGAATACGCCGGGGGAGCCACCAAAAGCCTGGTGGAAGACTATCTCTGTACGGATGGGCTGCCCATCACGCTCTCTCCGCTCTACAAAGGCGACGATAAAATTGAAGACGTTTTCGAAAACCGGGACCCGCGTCTGCGCCAGACCGTCTTGCACCCGGAAGACGCAGCCAAATACAAATACCATTTGGCCGACGGGCGTCCGTATCCCCGAATTCAGGGCATGGAAGGCGGGTATGTGTCGACGACGGGCTACCACATCATCAAGCATTACAATGCGGATGACATGATCGGAAAAGCGTTCGATACTGCCGAATCGCCCGCCATTATTCTGCGTTTTGCCGAAGCCTTGCTGAACTACGCCGAAGCCCAGGCCGAACTGGGGAAAATCACCCAGGCCGACCTCGACCTCAGCATCAACAAACTGCGCGACCGTGTGGGCATGGCGCACCTGGAAATGGGAAAAGTGCCCGTCGACCCGCGTTACACGGCGGACGGAATCTCTCCGCTGATTGCCGAAATCCGGCGGGAACGGCGCATCGAACTGTTCATGGAAGGCTTCCGCTACAATGACCTCAAACGCTGGAAACAGGGCAAAAAACTGCTCATTCCGACGCTGGGAATCCGCTGGGACGCTGCCGCGATTGCCCGCTATCCAAAGGCCAACATCAAAACCGCCGTTGATCCGGTCTCCAAAAAAACCTACATCGATGTGTATCAGGGAACGGATTGGGCCAACCCGGTTTTCGACGAAACCAAGCACTATTTGTGGCCCATACCGCTGAACACCCTGGCCCAGAACCCGGCCATCAAGCAAAATCCGGGCTGGTAAGCGGGCTTATTTGATCGCAATACGAGCAACCGGCCGGGCGTCTGATCAGACGCCCGGCCGGTTGCTCGTCAGGCCTTCCCGCCCGAATAGACCAGATACTCGATGAGCAACGCCAGCGAATGCGCTTCACAGGTCCAGTCCATCCGAACCAGCCGGGATTGCGCCATGCGGTTGAGAAGCGGGTTTTGGGAGGCCGTCAACATCCCGGCAATGAAAAAGGAATAATCCCGGATGTCGGTTTCGGGAATGGTCTGAACGTCGATGCGGGGCGGTTTTTCGCCCAGTTGCAGTAGGGAAGTCGAGACAATGACCTGATCCATCACCGGCAAACCGTCTTCCAGCATCTGGTAGGCATCCCGAATGAGCGGTTCTCGAATCGACTCCAGCGATTCCGGTCGAAAAGCCGCCAGCAAACCGGCTACGTGGTACAGAATGAGCGTGGCGCGCGGATACGAATGCGAACACCGGAACGGCTCCTGCCGGTACCGCCCCGTTTCGATGACCGACCGGATGAATGCCAGGCTGTCGTCATCGTGCTGGTTGAGCGGCAACTGGTATTGAAAAATGCAGAAAAGCAGGTTGCACAACACACTCGCGTCGAACTCAACGGGCATATTTTTACCAAACCAGGTCGAATAGGCCCGGAGGTTGACATAATCGGCGTAGGTGTCTTCCACTTGCCGGGTTGCCAGGTTGGCGTGTTCCGTCAGTTTGTGTTTCAGCCAAAGCAAATCCTCGCGCGACGGATTGCTGGTGAGGTAGACCATCGCCGTATCGTCGGCATCGTCGGGCAGCCGGAAGTGGTCGATGCGGTGGAGCAGGTGCCCGTTGGGAAAGTGTCCCGACGGTTGTCCTCGTTTCGGTGTTTTGTAAAAATTGTAGGTTTTTAAACCGTCTTTGTTCTGAAAATCAGGATAGTGCTGAATGGCTTCTTGAACGATGCCGTCCACTTTTTCCTGAGAAACCGCTGCGAGCTTCGGCCGGATCTGTTGCAGGGTAAACACCGTAATGGCCGTAAAAAACACGTTGGTATCCGGTCGGTTGTAGCCCATCAGCAGCGGGTTTCGCCGGTAAGAAGGCAAAAGTCCCGGTGGAAAAAACGGATTGTTTTCCGACTGAAGGGCCGAAATCCGGTGGAGTAGGTGTTCAATCAGGGCGTCGCGGTCAGGCATGATTCACAAAAATACGGCAACTCCCATCAAATTTACGAGCTGATGGTTCGGGTTCTGTTCATAATTCAGAAAAGGAGCCTCTTACATTCTTTTTTCCTTTCATCCGGTAACTTCTTGCAACCACCCGGCCTTCTCCGTAGTTTCGTCTATACGATAGCGCTTTCCAGCTCATGACACCATTTCGAAAACACAGCATTTTACGCCGGGTGAAAGACATCACCCTCAGCACCACTCTGAGCATTGCATTGCTGAACGGCACGGTGCTTTTGCAAAGTTGTGGTGGTTCCAATGACTCGGAAACGGAACAATCCGACCGGGTGGAGTCTTCGGACCAGTTCGGAAAAGGCGTTCGGACGTATATCACCGAAACCAGTCCGGGTAATTTCAAAATTACGGATGAGGTTCAGGTCGATCCGAAACAGGCCGGTGCCATTGTCAATTACGCCGATGGTCATCGCGACACCCTGAGCGTTCAGGCGGCCAAGCGGCTGGTACAGTCCGATTCGTCGACGAGCCGGTATTTTAACAACCCATCGACCTACCACCACGGCAGCGGTTTGTCCAGCGTCTTGCTCTGGGGCAGTCTGGGCTACATGCTTGGCCGGTCGACGACGCCCCGGTTTTCCAACGAACAACAATACCGCTCCGGCGTCTACAACAGTCCGCAGACCTACGAACGCGCCAACCGGGTCGGCAGCACCATAACCAGCTCGCGAATCAGCCGCCCATCTGGTGGCCGCAGCGGCTTTTTCGGCGGTGGTCGTTCACGCGGAGCGTCATCGTAATTAGGAAAACGAGGAAAGAAGAGAGACAAAAGAATAAAGAAAGCGGATGCTCCTTTTGCGGGGTCTCTATTCTCTTGTCTTTTCTCTCTTCCCTTTGATGAATCACAACCTGAATTCTATGAAAAAAACGTTTATCTACAGTGCGCTGTTGGCGACAGTGCTTTCTTTAAACGCCTGTCAGAGTCAACAACAAACGTCGGAGGCAACCACCCCGGCCGATACCTCCGAAATTCTCCCGAACCGGGCCGATTCGCAACTGGAAGTGCCGGTGAGCGACTGGCTGGAAAAGCTTGTGGGGCCGGAAGACGGGCTGTTTCGGGGCGTCAACCTGGGCGATGCCGTGTCCGTGGTGAAAGAAAAGGAAACGCTGGAGCCTTTCGAAGAAGATGCTGCCCACGTTGGCTACACCCTCGACTATCCGAATCTGGAATCGACGGATATTCAGTATTTTCTGGATAAAGATAAAAAAGTCATCCGCATCGACGTCGACATTTATCTCAATAACCGGACGTCGGTCGATACGCATCTGAAGGAATTGACGGCCTATTTCACCCAAAAATACGGTACTCCGGTTCAGCAAACCTGGAGTGCTGCCGGAAACCGGATCACGCTGACGGATGTTTCCAAAGGCAAAGACTTTGGCTTGAAGCTGACGTTTGGAGGGAAATCGAATGCGTAGTCAAGGTTGATCCAACAGCAGCCGGGCGCCTTGCAGTGGCAAAACCGCCCCTTTCCGAACGGCATCTTCCACGTCGGCCAGTCGTTCACGCAGCCCCGGCTGGTTGTAAAACCGGTTTTCCAACTGCTGGCGGATGGTGCTGTGCAGCCAGTCGAGGTTCTGCTGTTGCCGGTTTTGGTCGCGGTGGCCGTTTTGGGTGAGCCGCGTTTGATGATCGGTGATGATAGTCCAGAGGTCGGCAATTCCCTGATTCTGGAGGGCTGAACAGGTCAAAACCGGTGGCGTCCAACTGGTGGAAGCGGGCGGGAAGAGGTGAAGGGCGTTCTGGTAGTCGAGTCGGGCGCGTTCGGCTGCGGCTGCGTTGTCGCCGTCGGCTTTGGTGATCGCAATGGCGTCGGCGAGTTCCATGATGCCGCGTTTCATGCCCTGCAGTTCGTCGCCCGCACCGGCCAGCATGAGCAGCAGAAAGAAATCGACCATGCCGTGTACCAGCGTCTCGGATTGCCCCACGCCCACGGTTTCGATCAGAATTACCTCAAAACCAGCCGCTTCGCAGAGCAGCATCGTCTCCCGGGTTTTGTTGGCGACACCGCCCAGCGAACCGCCCGAAGGCGTCGGACGGATGTAGGCCCGTGGGTCCATCGACAGCGTTTCCATGCGGGTCTTGTCGCCCAGAATGCTGCCGTGCGACCGTTGACTGGTTGGGTCGATGGCCAAAACCGCCACTTTTTTACCGGAATCCGTGAGGTGCTTGCCAAAGGCTTCGATGAAGGTACTTTTGCCGACGCCCGGCACGCCCGTAATCCCGATCCGCACCGACTGCCCCGTTTGCGGCAACACCTGCTCCAAAACTGCCAATGCCAAAGCCTGATCGCTCTCCAACTGACTCTCCACCAGCGTAATGGCACGGCTGAGAACCAGTCGGTCGCCAGCGCGAATGCCGGCAATGTAGTGATCGGGCGGGAGTCGGCGCATGGTGGTAAAGTATAAAGAGTAGAGAAGTGAGAATAGAGAGAAACCGGACAAGAGCGTCTTTACTCTCTTGTCTTTCGTCTCAAGTCTACGCCATTGAGCGTATTTTCAGTTCTGAAATCTCCAAATCTTCGGGCGTTGTGATCTTGATGTTGTCGTAAGAACCGTCGATGAGCGTAATCGGATACCCGGCATACTCCACCACACTGGCGCAGTCGGTAAAAAAAGACTGTTCCGAGGCCCGGAAAGCGTCTCTGAAAAGAGCCAGTTGAAACGTTTGGGGCGTCTGAATCAGCCGGTAACTCGTCCGGTCGACGGCCTGGCTGCTGCCATCGGGCTGAACCAGCCGAACCGAATCTTTCAAGGGGACACAGGCAACGGCGCTCCCCGTTCGTTCGGCGGTTTCGAAACCGGAACGGATCAGTTCTGGCGTCACAAAAGGACGAACGCCGTCGTGAACGGCCACCAGACCGTCGGCTGCCCGAATTTGTTCCAGCCCGTTCCGAACCGACTGAAACCGTGTCTTTCCGCCCGGAATGACTAAAACCGCTTCGTCAAATTGATAGTGACGGCAGAGGTCTTCCCAAACCGGAATCTGTTCGGCCGGTAAAACCACCAGAATGTGTACAGCAGAAGAATAAACACGAAACCGCCGGATGGTGTGCATCAGAATGGGCAAACCGCCAATCGGCAGAAACTGCTTCGGCATATTCACGCCCATCCGGCTGCCACTCCCTCCGGCGACAATGATGACGTAATGGTTACGCATGGAACGAGAATAAAGAAAAAAGACAAGAGCATAAAGACCTATCTGTCAAGTCTTTACTCTCTTGTCTCACGTCTCTGGTCTATCAAAGAATCAACATCGCGTCGCCGTAGCTGAAGAATTTATATTTCTCCTGGATGGCTACATCGTAGGCTTGTTTAATCAGATCATATCCGCCAAAAGCGCTGGTCATCATGATCAGAATGGATTCCGGCAGATGAAAATTGGTCAGCAGGGCATTGGCGATTTTGAAATCGTAGGGCGGAAAAATGAACCGGTCTGTCCAGCCTTCGACCGATTTCAGCCGACCGTTGGCCGACACCGACGACTCGATGGCTTTCAATGAGGTGGTTCCGACGGCGCAGACGCGCCGGTTGTTGTCCAGTGCCGTGTTGACGATGCTCGCAGCCGAATCCGTAATCGCGTAGTTCTCGGAGTCGGTTTTGTGTTTCGTCAGATCTTCCACGTCGACCGTCCGGAAGGTTCCCAGGCCCACGTGCAGCGTAATCGGTGCGAAGTGGATGCCTTTGATTTCCATCCGTTTCATGATGGTTTTCGTGAAGTGCAAACCGGCCGTCGGAG
Organism: Larkinella sp. C7; assembly: GCF_006149005.1. Taxonomy (GTDB): domain Bacteria; phylum Bacteroidota; class Bacteroidia; order Cytophagales; family Spirosomataceae; genus Larkinella. The sequence goes on from NZ_VBSL01000003.1 coordinate 540,319, forward strand.
CGGCCACGGCGCCCACATGCTGGGCGAAAATCGTCTGGTACCGGTCGCGGTCGGAGTCTTCGGTTTTGCGTTTGATTTCGCGGGGCAACGGTGTTTCGCCCAGTTCATCAATGGCTTTCATGAATTCTTCGTGCGAGCCTTCAAACAGAAACCGGATGGTTCGGCCACGGGAAGTCGTGTTGTCGATTACTTCCGCCACCAGGTCACTATCACCGAAATATAATTTGTTCCCTACCCGGATTTTCCGGGCCGGATCCACCAGAACGTCCCACAACCGCATTTCACGGTTCAATTCGCGCAGCAGAAAAACTTCAATTTTAGCACCGGTTTTTTCTTTATTACCGTAAAGCCGTGCGGGGAACACCTTGGTGTTGTTGATCACCATCACATCTCCGTCTCCAAAATAGGACAGGATGTCGGAGAACTGTTTGTGTTCAATGGTTTTCGTTTTACGGTCAACAACCATCAGCCGCGCTTCCCCACGTTCGGGCGGATACAAGGCAACAAGACTTTGGGGTAAGTCAAACCTAAATTCGGACAGCTTCATACGGTCAAGAAAAGAGCATCTCTCTCAAAAGAGCGCAAAATTAGCAAAAAACAGTTAGCAGTTGACGATGAGCCCGTTGCGATTGCTCTCTATTTTTAAAAAAATATGATAAATGCCGCCGGGTCGTCAGCAAATATACGTTGCGCGGGGGGGCGATTGCAAGTATATCGTGTAAACGGCTTCCTGTCTACTGCCCGTTTGACCCCAGTCCGACCCCATGAATGGGCTTTACGGAGCCTTCCAGATTGGTTTCCGGCCGCTCGGTAAGCGAAAATTTTTGCATCAACTCGGGCGTCACCTCGTTGGAATAAGTGCCTTGGGGCGACACAAAAACGCCTTTCATACCGTTGGCCGTCGAAATGGCGTACAGGGTCATTTCATCGCCGGGATCGGAGGTGCCTTCAAAACGGTGAAATTCATCGACGGTAATTTCGTCGCTTTTTATTTTTAAGCCAGAACCACTTTCTTCCAGATAATCGCGTTTTGGCTCAAAATCGTGCGTGTAGCCGCGCTCGCGCAGACTTTCCATCGCTTCCGTCAGGGTTTCAAAATGATGCATGGTGTTTCTCGTTATTTGATACCTAAGAAACCCGGAAGCGCGGAAGATGTTTTTTAAATGATGAATTATGAATGATGAACGATGGATTGTGTGCTTCCGCCAGTCTGTCGTTCATCATTCATCATTCTTTTTAGTCCGGCAACACTTTTACCATAATATCCTTGTAATAGACCTTGCTCTTGGGATCGTGGGCCTGCAGGGCGAAGGTGCCGCTGCCGATTTTGCGGTCGGCCATGTCTTTGGGACGGTCGACGCCTTCCGGTTCGGTGTATTCGTTGACCACCTTGTCGTTGATTTTGATGGTCACTTTTTTACCCTGAACCATGATTTCTTCGGTATACCACTCATTGTCTTTGACATACGTCTCTTTCACATCCTGAATGGCATACAGGCTGGCGGTCCGGCGCCAGTCGGTGTGTGAATTGTTTACCTGCACCTCGAATCCTTTTTTAGGCCAGCTTTCTTCCTGATACTGCGTATGGAAATACATCCCGGAATTGGAACCGGGCAGGGTCATCACCTTCGCCTTGAACTGGAAATTTTTGAAGTTGTGATCGTTCACCGGCCCCATGTAGAAAAGGTGTCCAACGGGACCATTCACGGCAATGGCTCCATCCTCGATTTTGAAGGAATCGGCATTTTTGCCCACTTTCCAGCCGTCGAACGTTTTTCCATCGAAAAGGCTGACCCAGCCTTTCTCGGCTTTCGGCGATGAGGCCGATTTGGACGCGGTCATGGATGATTTTGAGCAGGCTCCCAACAGAAGCACTGCACTGCAAAATACCAAAAGGTTTTTCATAGGGTTTATTGGAAAAAGAATTAGTTTTCTGCGCTAAGTTACACAACCGTTGTAATTACTTCATTTCCTGTCCGGCGATTGTTCGGATTTTTTAGAAACAGAAGAGGAAATGAAAAGAATTTTAAATGTAAAATGATGAATGTTAAATGTAAAAATAGCTAAGCGCTCTCGAAATACTTTTACATTTAACATTCATCATTTAACATTTGAAATTTCCGAAGTCTGGTCTATCTCAACCGACGTTCCTTCCACTGACTTCGTTTCGGCTCGGTGACAGCAACCTCCGGGGCGGTTTTCGGCTGGCGGTTCTGAAACAGCCAGGCCGCCAAAACCCCCGCCAGTTGGGTTTCTTCCAGACTGGTTTCGGGCGTCAGTTTATCGGGCGTAAAATAATGGTTGACAAAATGGGTGTCGAACTGCCCCGACCGGAAGGCGTCGTGCTGCATCACAAACCGGCAAAACGGCAGCGTCGTTTGCACACCCGTAATGCGGTATTCGTCGATGGCGCGGATCATTTTCTCGATGGCTTCGGCGCGGGTGGCGCCCGTTGTCACCAGTTTGGCAATCATGGGGTCATAATAAATCGGAATGGCCATGCCCTGTTCGAAACCGTCGTCGACCCGAACGCCGTTGCCTTGGGGGCGCACGTAGGTTTCCAGCGTTCCGACATCGGGCAGAAAGTTGTTGGCCGGATCTTCGGCATACACGCGGATTTCGATGGCGTGACCGTTGATTTTTAAATCTTCCTGCTTGATTTCCAACGGTTTACCTTCGGCAATGTAAATCATCTGTTTCACCAGATCGATGCCCGTAATCTGTTCCGTCACGGGGTGTTCGACCTGAAGCCGGGTGTTCATTTCCAGAAAATAGAAATTCAGTTGGTCGTCGACGATAAATTCCACCGTTCCGGCCCCGTAATAGCCACAGGCCCGCGCCACTTCGACCGCGCAACGCCCCATCTCGGCCCGAATGGCCGGTATCAACACCGACGATGGTGCTTCTTCCACCACTTTCTGGTGACGACGCTGAACCGAACATTCGCGCTCGAAGAGGTGAATGATGTTGCCGTGTTGATCGCCCAGCACCTGAATTTCCACGTGCCGGGGTGACGTAACGTATTTTTCGATAAAAACCGACCCGTCGCCAAAGGCCGATGTGGCTTCGCTGACGGCGCGGTTCATGCCTTCGTCAAACTCTTCATCATTTTCCACGATCCGCATTCCTTTGCCTCCTCCGCCCGCACTGGCTTTGATCAGAATCGGATAACCGATCCGGGCGGCCGTTTTCCGGGCGTCGTCGCGATCCGTGATGGCTTCGGGCGTGCCCGGAACCATCGGGATATTATAGTAAGCTACGGCGGCTTTGGCCGCCAGCTTACTGCCCATCACTTCGATGGATTCCGGTGAGGGCCCGACAAAGATCAGCCCGGCGTTGCGGACGGCGCGTGCAAAACCGGCGTTCTCCGACAAAAAACCGTAGCCCGGGTGAATGGCATCCGCGCCGGTCTGTCGGCAGGCTTCAATGATGGCATCGGCCCGCAGATACGACTCGGAGGAGGGGGGCGGCCCCACACACACGGCTTCGTCGGCATACCGGACATGGAGCGACTGGCGGTCGGCTTCGCTGTAGATGGCTACGGTTCGAATGCCCATTTCGCGGGCGGTTCGCATGATTCGCAGGGCAATTTCACCGCGGTTGGCGACGAGTAATTTCTGAATTTTAGCCATTGAATGTGAATCGTTGGTCATTCGGATTTCGGTGGCAGAAGGGCCTTGTTGCAGCAGATAACCGAACAGGAATGCCCCTGCAAAAATATACTTCTCGCTGCCTGCTCCTAATTTCCGACGGTAATTTCTAAAACCAACCCCCGCTTTGTGGTTGACAGATTTTAATTTACTTTTGTACTAATGTGGTTAACAAACTCATTATAAACCGGTAAATAGCGCAATAAAGTGGATTTATTTGAGAAATTACGCACCAACCTCGGACCCATCGGTTCGTCATCGCGGGAGTATAACGCGCACCATTATTTTGCATTTCCCAAGCTGGAAGGCGAGTTAGGGCCGCACATGGTGTTTCGGGGGAGGAAGATGCTCAATTGGAGTTTGAATAATTATTTGGGTCTGGCCAACCATCCCGAAGTCCGGAAAATCGATGCGGAAGCGGCTAAGGATTGGGGTCTTGCGTACCCGATGGGTGCCCGGATGATGTCGGGTAATTCGGATCTGCACGAAGAACTGGAGAAACAATTGGCGGAGTTTGTCGGCAAGGAAGACTCTTTCCTGCTCAATTATGGCTACCAGGGGGTGATGTCGGCCATCGAAGCCGTGGTCGATTACCGGGATGTGATCGTCTATGACGCCGAATGTCACGCGTGTCTGATCGATGGTATTCGGTTACATAAGGCCAAGATGGGCGAATACTACAAGTTCAATCACAACGATATCGATAGTCTGGAGAAAAACCTGCAACGGGCCACCAAAAAAGCCGCTGAAAAAGGGGGCGGTATTCTGGTCATTACCGAAGGCGTATTCGGCATGTCGGGTAAAGTCGGCATTCTGAAAGAAATCGTGGCTCTCAAGGAAAAATATGATTTTAAATTGCTGGTCGACGACGCCCACGGTTTCGGAACCATGGGGCCGACGGGGGCTGGTGTGGGTGAGTTGCAGGGGTGTCAGGATGGCATCGACCTGTATTTCTCGACCTTCGCCAAGTCGATGGCGGCCATTGGCGCGTTCATTGCCGGTGACCACGATATCATTATGTACCTGAAGTATAACATGCGTTCCCAAACGTATGCCAAAGCTTTGCCGATGCCCTACGTCGTTGGGGCCATGAAGCGGCTCGAACTCATCAAAACCCAACCGGAACTCCGCGAAAAACTGTGGCAGAACGTACGGGCGATGCAGGACGGTCTGCGGGCGCGCGGGCTCAACATCGGGGATACGACCTCGCCGGTGACGCCGGTTTTCCTGCACAGCGAAGGCGGTGTTCAGGAAGCGGGGGTGCTGGTTCGTGACCTGCGCGAAAACATGGGCGTCTTCTGTTCCATTGTTGTCTATCCGGTGGTTCCAAAGGGCGTGATCATGTTGCGGATCATTCCAACAGCCGCCCACTCGCTCGAAGATGTTGAGTACACGCTGAAAGCCTTCAGTGAAGTGTCCGAAAAACTAAACCGGGGATTTTATCGTGAAAATGCCCATCAGGTCCTGATTGATTCTGCCCTGGTGCCCTCAGAAGTGGCAAAAACGGTGGCAGAATGACCGTTTAGTAAGGAAACGTGCTTTATTTGGATTTTTCCAACGTTTTTTTTGACGGTTTTCTTGCGCTGAATCATAGAATGCGTATATTTCGTCAAAAACGCGGTTTTTGAGCGTTTTAGGGCATTTTTCACAACTATTTAACCCCCATACGAACTGTTATGGCACGTTTCGATGAAATAAAAAATCTGGTCATGTCTTTGGAAGGCGATTTCGAGAAATTCTACGAAAAAGGCAATCAGGCTGCCGGTACCCGCGTACGGAAAGGCATGCAGGATCTGAAGACACTGGCTCAGGAGATTCGCTCTGAAGTGCAAGGTCAGAAAAATGCAAAAGAGTAAACAACAACTTACTCCAAACCAAACAAGCCCGGCGATTCGTCGGGCTTGTTTGGTTTTTGGAGAGGAATGAATCCGGCATTCAGGACTTCTTATACATCAAGGTCGCCACGCCCCGCGTCGTTAGCTTGCCGGTTTGGGCATCTTTAATGTCGGTCGATACTTCCGCGATGTGTTTGTCCGGATTGGTGGAAACCACCGTAAAAACCGCTTCATAGTCTGTATCGACAAACATGGGGCGCAGAAAGTCCAGTGTTTGTTTCAAATACACCGAACCATGTCCGGGAAATTGCGTTCCCAGGATTTTGGTGAACACGCTGGCACCCAGCATGCCGTGAATAATGGGTCGTTTGAAGGGTGTCTGGCTGGCAAACTCCGCATCGAGGTGCAATGGGTTATCGTCGCCGGTAACGCGCGCAAACGCTTCGACGTCGGCTTGCGAAAAGCGGAAGGCATGCCGGTGAACGGCGTTTAATTCAAAAGGAGTCATAAAAACGAAAACGTGATTAGCTGGAATGGTCGCTGACGATCACCCATTGTCCCTTAATTTTTCGCCAAAGTAACGTAAAATGTCCTTCCGCATCGCCGACTTTCGGGCGGGTCAGGTGAAATTTCCCGATTACGTAGGCCACATTGCTGGCCTGGAACTCCAGTTTCAGAATGGTAAACTTCAGCGTTCCCATGGCCGCCCGGTCCGGATACCGGCGTTTGTAATTGCTCAGCGTAGCCTCGTAGCCGTACGTAATGCCCACTTTGCCAATAAATGTCAGCGAGTCCGATTTCCAGTAGCCGTTCATGAAAGCCGTGGTATTACCGGCATTCCAGTCGGCGGTTTGGCGATCCAGAATAGCCAGAATCGCTTTGCGGTCGGCGGGCGTCTGGGCCTGAGAACCGGTGATGACGAACAAAAAAAGAAAGAAGCCGACTAGTTTTTTCATTTTATCCCGTACTTTGATGAACTATAATTTCCCCAATACTAATGAATAAAATTCGCAAATTTTACGAGGAATATAAGCCCTACATCTTTTCGGATGGCTGGTATTATATTTTTATCATCGTGTTCATCCTGATCCTGTTTATTTTCTTTTCCTGACCGTGGCGCAAACAACTTTGCTGGCGATTGTCAATCCCCTGTCGGGGACGGCTTCGGTACATAAAAAGCAGCAATGGATTGAATTTCTGTTGAAAATAGCCGTCAATGCTGGTTTTACACCCGAAGCACGTTTTACAACGCATCCTGGACACGCCACCGAATTGGCCACCGACGCCGTCCGGCAGGGCATCCGCCGGGTGGTGATCATCGGGGGCGATGGCACGATGAATGAAACCGCCCGCGCACTCTTGAACACGCAGACCGCCCTGGGCATCGTTCCGGTGGGTTCGGGAAACGGGCTGGCGCGGCATTTGAAGTTGCCGCTGAATCCGAAAAAAGCCATCGAACGGGCCATTCAGGGCCGCCCGGTGGTGATCGACAGCGGGCGGATCAATGAGCACGCTTTTTTTTGCACCACGGGAATAGGTTTCGATGCGTATGTGGCCCGGGAATTTGCCCGGCAGCCCATTCGGGGGTTGCCCACCTACATCCGAACCACCTACCGGGCGTTCTGGAACTACCAGCCGGCGACTTATGAAATTGACGGGCAACCGCAGTCGCTCTTCTCCCTGACTGTGGCCAATGCCGGGCAGTTTGGCAACAATGCCTGGATTGCCCCCCAGGCCAACGTCGCTGACGGGTTGCTGGATGTCTGTCTGCTAAAACCGTTTCCCCGCAGCGCGGTGGGCCTGCTGGTATGGCGGCTATTTAACAAAAACCTCGACCAGTCGAACTACCTGACGTTGCGACCCGCCCGGTCGGTGGTGGTGAAAGGAACAGAGCCGCTGTTGATCCATGTCGACGGAGAACCGTTGCTGTTGGACACCGACACAGCAACGGTGCAGGTGGTGCCGTCGAGTTTGCTGGTGATACGGTAGACGGTTTCGTCCTCGCTTTTTGGTCGCATAGCGACCGAATGTTTGTAGAAAAATAGCTCTATTTCCTCTATCGGTCGCGTAGCGATCGAACTAAAAAGGATTAAAAAAACGATGAGTAAGAAAAATAACAACGATAAATCCCGCTTCGGAATCGTCTATTCGACGGACCCGAATTATGCGTACCAATCCGGCGCTTCCAACGCGAAAACGCTGAAACCGGAACAGCAGAACCTAAAAATCTGGCTCGATCGCAAGGGGGGCGGGAAGGTCGTGACGGCCGTCCGGGACTTCATCGGCACCGACGCCGACCTGACCGAAGTGGCCAAACAGCTAAAAACCGTATGCGGCTCCGGCGGCTCGGCCAAAGACGGCGAGATCCTGATTCAGGGCGATCACCGCGACAAAGTCCTGGCCTGGCTCACGGCAAAGGGGTATAAGGGGAAGAAAGCGGGGGGGTAAAAGGAATGATGGATTAGGGATGATGAACGATGAATGTACGCGTCAGCCCATTCATTGTTCATCATCCCTAATCCATCATTCTTTACTGAATTCCACCCATCCATTTCTTCAGGGGGCGGGAGAAAATCAGGATCAGCAGGGCGAAACCGAAGCTGAAATAGACGACGCTCATGAACATTTCGGGCATCTGCTGGACGTTCCCTTCGTCGAAACCGCCCGCAAACAAACCGGCGATCAGGTTGCCCAATGAGGTGCCCACAAACCAGATGCCCATCAACTGACTGAGGTAGCGTTTGGGAGCCAGTTTGGTGAACGAACTCAGCCCCACCGGACTCAGGCAAAGCTCGCCGAGCGTATGGAACAAATAGGTAAATGTCAGGAAGATGGGGGAGGTAAGCTGGCCAGTCAAGGCAATTTTAGAAGCTACCACCATCACCAAATACCCCAGTCCCAGCAGAAGCAGCGCGACGGCAAACTTGAGGTGGGGCGCCGGATTCTGGTTGCGGTTTCCCAGATAAATCCAGAGCGCGGCCAGAATCGGGGAGAAGATAAGAATGAACGCCGGATTGAAATTCTGGAACCAGCTCGACGGCATTTGCCAGCCAAAAAGATTCAAATCCGTATAGCGGTCGGAGAAAATCTGGAGCGATGATCCCTGCTGTTCAAAACCCGCCCAAAAGACGGCAGAACCCAGGAAGAATACGAACAGAACCCCCACCCGCTTCTTCTCGACGAGTGTCAATCCGCCCGCCAGCAGAATGAACAGAAAATAGCCGACCGCCGTCAGTGTAATGATAACCCCCGCTCCTTTGGCCAGGCCCTGTGCGGTGGTCAGATCCAGAATGCCCGTAAACTGCAAAAGGGTGAGGATGGCTGCAAGGCCCACCACAAAAAACAGACTGCGGTTTTGGTTGGTCGTATCGGTAGACGCTTCCGCTTTGACCGGGACGTTTCCGTAGTCGCTGAGGTATTTCTGACCGAAAATCCGGAACACCACCAGGCCGAACAACATGCCGACAGCAGCTGCACCAAAACCGTAGTGCCAGCCCACTTTCTGTCCCAGATAACCCACGATGGTGATTCCCAGAAACGAGCCCATGTTGATGCCCATGTAGAAAATGGAAAAAGCCGCATCGCGCCGGGCACCACCTTCGGGATAGAGTTCACCAACGATGGAGCTGATGTTGGGTTTCAGCAAACCCGTTCCGATGGCAACCGTGGCTAAACCGATGTAAAACAAGGCACTCCCGGCCGGAATGGCCAGCAGAACATGCCCGAACATGATGACGAAACCGCCGTACCAGATGGATTTTCGCTGTCCCAGAATGTTGTCGGCAATCCAGCCACCGGGGAGTGAAAGGAGATAACCCGAAGCCGTGTACAAACCATAGATGGCCGCTCCTTCCATTTCACTGAGACCCATGCCGCCCCGGACGTTGTCGATCAAAAAGAGCAGCAGGATGGCCCGCATACCGTAGTAGCTAAACCGCTCCCACATTTCGGTGAAAAACAGGACATACAGGCCCGTAGGATGTTTGGCGGAGGTGGCGGCAGGGGATGCGGTGGCTTGCATTCGGTGGTTTAGGTTGATGAGTGAGTATGAGAACGAAAATCGGGTATTTTTCAGGATTCAGGACATTAAATATAGAGGATACGCTGGAATCTCCCAAAAGTTGTACGGTTATTGCCGAAACTGACCAACTTTGCGCTATGATTCTGCCCTTCGATTTTCGCACCGATCCGTATCTGATTCTGGATTTTACCGCCTACAATCCTGAACTGGACGGTATTGATCTCACCAATACGGCGGTTTTTACCGATTACGTTTTTGGGAAACTTCGCCGACAGGGTGCCGTGGTGGGCGTGGGCGGTTACAACGAACACCGGGTTATTTACCGGCGCAGTCCGCACTTTAACCAGGCTGAAGCATCCCGCTGCATCCATTTGGGAATCGACCTCTGGGCCGAAGCCGGAACGCCGGTTTTTGCCCCGCTCGATGGCGTGGTACACAGTTTTCAGGATAACAATCATTTCGGCGACTACGGCCCTACGATCATTCTCGAACACCGGCTGGATGAAAAACCGCTTTTTGCGCTTTACGGGCATCTCAGCCGTTCGTCGCTGCGGGGTTTAAGGGTAGGAAAGCCTGTCAGGGCCGGGGAGAAAATCGCTGAAATTGGCCCGTATCCGGAGAACGGCGACTGGCCTCCGCACCTGCACTTCCAACTGATGACCGATTTATGGGGTCATACGGGAGACTTTCCGGGTGTTTGTTCGCTGGCGGATCGGGAACGGTACCTGGCGATCTGCCCGGATCCGAACCGTTTGCTGCAAATACCGGGATTGGAATGATTACTTTTCGGTAATTGAAATGATTATGTCGTGGGGAGCCGGTTCGTCACCACCAAAATAGGGATAGAGCCGGTAGCGTTGATTGCTTTGCACAATGTTGCAGCCCCGCGCAATGGTGGTTTCCTTTCCTTTGAAGGTGAAGACATAGTTGCCGCCGACGATGCTAATCTGGTAATCAGCAGGCTTGTTAAGCTCAGCGGTGCCGAGTTCCTGCGAAACGCGTTCGCCGTTGCGGTAGCAATAGGCATAAATCCGGAGGGCTTTGTCCCGCCAGTTCCAGCCAAACCGGGCGCTGGAGGTGTTGTGTTGAACATTACAGTCCGAAAAACCGTATAGTTTGTTGATGTCGTGCTGGTTTTCGGGGATTTTGTTGGTATAAACGGCGGAACTGTCGAAAATGACGCTGAACGACAAGGTCGTTTTGGCGGTATACGAAAAGTCGTTGTGATCGGCGTAATTGCCACCGGCTTTGATTTTGTACACGGTGGTGACGGGCGTAGTCGGATCATCCGGTTTTCCCGAAGGAACCTTGCAACCGTGCAGACCAATCAGGCCCAGGAACATCAAAAGAATAAAATAACGCATTACCAGGTTGATCCAGAGAATCTTAAAACGAGTGTGAGGTGTGAATGGTTTTGGGCAATCAAAAATAACTAAATGATCACTTATTCAAAAACGGTTAACAACAAGTAATCTTTTATAACCATGCGGAAACTTAGTTTTTTTGTATTGAGCGTGTTGAGTCTTTTTTCTTCGGCCGTTGCACAAACGCCGGACTTGCCCGTAAACCGGATTGTGGTGTTGGGCGATGCGGAGCTTGAATTACCGGCCGATCAGGTTCGCATCACGGTCACGTTGCAATTTTCGGACCCGTCCGACGCCCGGAAAGCGTATGTTGCACACCAGGCTGCCGAAAAACGGCTAGTGAAGTTACTGAAAGATTACCAGATTGACGAGAAAGAGATTCGGTATACCTTACTGCAGGTTCAGAAAAATGACGTGACGATCTACCAGAATGGCCAACAGAAGCCGGAGGTCATCACCAATCAGCAAATCATTTTTGAGTTGAATAAACCGGAACGGTATCCGGATTTGCAACTGGCGCTGATCAATGGCGGATTCAACCGGTTTCAGGCCGGTTATCGTTCGACCAAACAGGAGACCAGCAAAAATCTGGTGCTCGAAAAAGCTGTTGAAGTGGCCCGCGAAAAAGCGGTCATTCTGGCCAAAGCAGCCGGACGGACCTTGGGCGCGGTTTTGAGTGTGCGCGATACGGAGGAAACCGACCCGGTTTTGCAGCGAGGGTTTGGACTTAGTGCGATGGACGAAGTTGTACGCGTCGGTTATGGCGGCAACTTACTCGATATTCCTCAGACGATCCGGATACCGGCACAGGTGAAAGTGACGTTTGAATTGAAGTAAAAAAAGGAGAAATATCGCCGGTATTTGAATAAAGTGGTTAAAAAAAGGGGTGGTTCTGGGTTCAGAGCCATCCCTTTTCTATATTTAGTGCAAGAATACGAACCTGCACTTTATGAACAAACTACTCCTCGCATTAACCATTTTCCTCACTACTTCGGCGGTTGCCCAGACCGCTTCGACCGGCACTCCGCCCACCATTGCTTCCTATACATCAGGCATGGAAAAGCAACCCGGTTTTATGACGTTTTACTGGGATGCCAAAAAAGGGAAGATCTGGCTGGAAATCGACAAGTTCGATACGGAACTCCTCTACTACCCGACCCTGGCGTCGGGCATCGGTTCCAACGACATCGGTCTCGATCGGGGGCGGCTGGGCCAGGAACACATCGTCAAATTTCAGCGCACCGGTCCCAAGGTGCTGATGGTCGAACCGAATTACCAATACCGCGCCATCACCAGCGACGCTCTGGAACGCCGGGCGGTCGAAGAGTCGTTTGCGCAGTCGGTGCACTGGGGATTTGACATTGTGGCCGAAGAGGAAAGCGGTCCGACGGGTCGGCGGGTGCTGGTCGATCTGACGCCGTTTCTGATGCTCGATGCGGTGGGAGCGGTGCAGGCCATCAGCCAGACCCGCCAGGGAAATTTCCGGCTCGATGCAAGCCGTTGCGCGATGTACCTGCCGCATTCCAAATCGTTTCCGCAAAATACCGAGTTTGAAGTAACCATTACGCTGACCGGCGACACGCCCGGTGCGTACCTGCGCTCGGTGGTGCCGACGCCAACTGCCGTAACGATGCGGCAGCACCATTCCTTCGTTCAGTTGCCGGAAGCGGGTTATAAAGCCCGGGAGTTCGATCCGCGCATCGGCTACGGCGGTATTGAATATTTCGATTACGCAACGCCCGTCAGCCAGCCGATCATCAAGCGGTATATTTCGCGGCACCGGCTGGAAAAGAAAGACCCGAAAGCGGCTGTCAGCGAAGCCGTTAAGCCTATTGTCTATTACCTCGATCCGGGTACCCCGGAGCCCATCCGCACGGCCTTGATGGAAGGCACGGCCTGGTGGAATCAGGCGTTTGAAGCCGCCGGGTACAAGGATGCGTTTCAGGTGAAATTGCTGCCGGCCGATGCCGATCCGATGGACATTCGCTACAACCTGATTCAGTGGGTGCATCGCTCCACGCGGGGCTGGTCTTACGGAGCGAGCATCATCGACCCGCGAACGGGTGAAATCATCAAGGGAAAAGTGACGCTGGGCTCGCTGCGGGTTCGGCAGGATTACCTGATTGCGCAGGGACTGGTCGGCAACTTCGACACCGATACGTCGCACGTATCCGAAATGATGCAGATGTCGCTCAACCGGCTGCGGCAACTGGCCGCCCACGAAGTGGGGCATACGCTGGGACTGCCGCACAACTACATTGCCAGCACCCAAAATCGAGCGTCGGTGATGGATTATCCAACGATGGTGGCCAAAGTGAAAGGCGCGGCCATCGACCTGTCGGATGCCTACACGCTGAGCATTGGCGACTACGACAAATGGAGCATCATCTGGGGCTACCAGGATTTTCCGGCGGGAACCAACGAGAAGCAGGAGTTGAACAAAATCGTTCAGCAGATGCACGCCAAAGGGCTGACATTTCTGACGGATCAGGACGCCCGGCCCGAAAGCAGCGCCCACCCGGCCACGCACTTGTGGGACAATGGCGGCAATGCGGTCGATGAACTGAAGCGCACCATGGAGGTTCGGCGGGTGGCGCTGGATCATTTTAACGAAAAGAAAATTCCGGCGGGAACGCCGATGGCAACGCTGGAAGAAGTTTTTGTGCCGATGTATCTGTTCCACCGGTACCAGGTCGAAGCGACTGCCAAGGTGCTGGGTGGACAAACGTATACCAATGCGTTGCGGGGCGATGGCCAACCGGTTCTGTCGGTGGTTCCGGCGAGCGAACAACGCCGGGCGCTGGATGCCCTGCTGTCTACGCTTAACCCACAGGTTTTGTCAGTACCGCCCTTCCTGTTAAAATCCATTCCACCAAGGCCGTTCCGGTACAGTCCCAATTCGCGGGAGGTGTTCAAACGCCGGACGGGCATGACATTCGATCCGCTGGCTCCACCCGAAGCGGCTGTTTCAATGACATTGCGGATGATGCTCAATCCGGAACGCTGCGCCCGGCTGGTTCACCAGAATGCCTTCGATCCGGCCCAACTTGGTTTGGAAGAGGTTCTTGATCAGCTCCTTAAAGCGGTTTACAAACGACCCTTTGATAAAGGCTATGTTGGAGAAATTAACCACATGACTAGTTTGAAGGTAGCGGAACAACTCATCGCGTTGGCCCAGAACAAAGAGGCCAACGGAGCGGTTCGGGATCTGGCCCATCGGTCGGTGTTGCGCATCAAAACGCTGGACAGACCTGCCCAGACAAGCGCCACTTCCTATAGCCTGATCTTGCACCTGATTCAACAGTATGAGCAGAACCCAGCGGAGGTGCCTGCCCCGTCCGTCCTGGCTGCGCCGGATGGAGCGCCCATCGATTCCGGTCAGGAGTGGCTGGAGTCGTTGCTGGGCGAACCCGCCTGCGAGTGGGTGCGTTAAACGCATTTTAGTACGGTTTCAGCCGTATTAAATCACATTTTAGCAGAAATTAAAGACCGAACCGCCTACTTTTGGGGGTTCGGTCTTTGTTTTTTTCGGAAAAGAGAGCTGAGACAAGAGAGAAAAGACCAAGTACAGAGAAGAGTCTTTTCTCTCTTGTCTCAGCTCTCACATCCTTTACACCACCTCCTGATGAGAAAAATACTAGCTATTCTTTGTTTTGTAAGCAGTCATTCGATTTTCGCCCAACCATCCGCCGATTCGCTGGTTTCGGCCAAAACCGCCCCACCCAAACCGGTACCGGAGAAAAATGAGTTGAAATACAACCTGAACGAGTCGGGTTCCCATTTTTTTAAAGTCACTTTTCTGAACCAGACCTGGTTGCGGCTTAACCAGAGCAACCCCGGCACGACGGTTGTCGGTGACCCCAAAGACCAGACGTTCGATATTGGCTTGCGCCGGACCCGGATTCAGCTATTCGGGCAAATCAACGACCGGGTTCTGGTGTATTTTCAGTTTGGGATGAACAACTTCAATTTTCTGAATGCATCTCCCGCTTTCAACACCACCGGAACGGTTTCAAACCGGAAAGTGCAGGCATTTTTTCACGATGCCGTGGCAGAATACCTGGTTTTCAAGGATAGGGATTACCTGAAAATCGGGGGCGGTTTAACCATTGTGAACGGCTTGTCGCGCTTCACGCAGCCCGGCGTCAGTTCGATCCTGTCGATGGATGTGCCGGTTTTTGCCCAGGCAACCGTTGATCAAACCGACGAGTTTGCCCGGAAACTGAGTCTGTACGCCCGGGGTCAGGTCGGTCGGTTCGACTACCGGGTGGCCATCAGCGATCCGTTCCCGATTCAGACCAACGGGGCGGCACCTCCGGCGCTGGGGCCCAACGCCAATTTTGCGCTGAAAGGCCACACCAAGCAGTTTCAGGGCCTGTTGCTGTACCAGTTTTTCGACAAAGAGGCCAACCAGACGCCGGGCTACATGACGGGTACGTATTTAGGGAAAAAGAAAATTGTCAACCTCGAAGCCGGTTTTATTTCGCAGAAAAACGCCGTCTGGCATACCGGCGCCACGGCGACCGATACGGTTTACCAGAACCTGAATCTGTGGTCCGTAGCAGCTTTTCTGGACATGCCGGTCAATCGCGCGAAGGGTTCCGCCATCAGTGCGTACCTCGGGTATTTCAACCTCGATTACGGCAAAAATTACCTGCGCTACAACGGCATCATGAACCCCGCCAGCGGCACCACGCAGTCGGTTGGCGGATTGGGCGGGACGCAGGGCAATGCGTTTCCGATGTTCGGGACGGGTAGTGTGATTTATTCGCAGGTCGGGTATCTGTTCCGGCAGGATTTGCTGGGCAACCACGGAACGCTGATGCCTTACGCGCAGGCCCAAATTGGCAACTACGACCGGGTGAACCAAAGCATGGGTGTTTATAACCTCGGCCTGAACTGGCTGATCAAGGGCCACAACTCCAAAATCACGCTCGACTATCAAAACCGCCCGTACTACATCGCGCTTCCGGCCACCGGCCAGCTCGACGCGCAGGGACGGCGTGGTCAGCTCGTTTTGCAATACCAGGTCTTCATTTAAGCGACCAAGGATAAAAATCAAAAAGAGCGGCTCGAAAGACCGCTCTTTTTGATGCGACGGCAAAAAAGGATTCAGGTGTTTATTTTCGTGCTACGATCTTTATATGGAGTTCGATATCATCCGAAACCGTTTGATCCGCTAAATTATCGTAAAACTTTCCTGATCTGTAACGGATACCCCAATTTGTCCGATCAATAATCAACTTGCCATTCGCTTTTACAATTCCATCCTGAACTTCCATTCTGGCCGGAAAAGTAACCGGTTGTGTGACCCCTTTAATGGTCAGATCACCTTTAACTATAGTGTGACCTCTCAATGATTCAATCCTGCTAATGGCGATTGTAGAAACGGGGAATTTTTCGACATCAAAATAGTCAGGCGATTTTAAGTGTTTAACAGGCGTGTTTTTACTTGCCTTGTCTTTATATTCTATTGAATGCATGTCTATTTCAGCTGTACCACCCATAAGCTGGTCGTTTTCAATCATCAACTCTCCTTTTGATAGATGGATATACCCTACGTGTTCTTCGTCAATATCAAATAGCATTGAACCTTTCCATGTTATAACACTTTCTGTCGTATCTATACTATATTTTTGTCCCCGGGATACGGAGCTTACGGATGCATTGTTTTTATTATCCTCTTTTACAGTTCCACCGCAACCGAAGAAAAAAGGGGCAATACTTAAAACTAAGTAAGTGATTGATAACTTGTAGTTCATACTCCAGAAATGATAATAATTGACAAATGATTTTAAAATCAGCAAGACACATTATTTCTGATCCTCTTTACTTTTAAAGTCCGTGATGGTCTTTCCATCATAACGATACACGCCACTCATGGCCCCCAGACCGCCAAACCAAATACTTCCATCGTTAGCCTCCAAAATCCCCAAAAGAGCTGGTCCTCCTGACACTATTTCGGTTACAGTGGGCACTTTATCGTACAAGGACTTTGCATCATAACGTGATAGTGCCCAGACCTGCGGATTCACTTCACCGGTAGTCCAGATGTTTCCTTTTTTATCTTCGATTATTGCATAAGCCCCCCTCTGCGATACCTTGGTAAAGGTTCTGCCGTCATAGCGCCAAAGACCATCAACGTCACCAAACCAAATGCTTCCTTTTTTATCTTCGATTATTGACCAAACGTTGTTAAACGCCTTGCCATCTTTGTTTTTTAAAACGGTAAATGTTTTTCCATCATAAACGAACATGTTTTCTCCTTGTGCACCAAACCAAAGCTTGCCGGTTTTGTCTTCGAGGAGTAAACGAATACTGTTACTGGGAAATCCATCTTTTGTGGTAAGATTTCGAAAGGATTTCCCATCGTAACGGCTTGCTCCGAACCAAATATTACCGGTTTTATCTTCATAAATATGAAGAGCTTGATTACTGGCAAGCCCATCCTTTGTTGTAAAATGCTGAAAGGATTTCCCATCGTAATAATAGACACCTGAATCTCTGGTAGCAAACCAAAGATTTCCTTTTCGATCTTCCAGGACATCCCAGAAGCTGGGCGAAGGTATGTTACTTGTTATATTGGTAAATGATTTTCCATCGTATCGAAAAACACCCTTCCATGAGGCAATCAAAATGTCTCCGTTTCTAGCTTGCTTTATATTCCGAACCATACTATTAGGCACCCGGGAAGTGACTGTGTCTTTGGTTTCGGATTTGATCGTATCTTTTGATAGGTCAGTTGATAGGTCAGTTTTGTCTTTTCCTTTACAGGAAGCGCAAAAAACAAGCATCAATAAAGTGCAAACGTATACGGGTTTAGTCATTGCTATTCTTGTTTTCAAGGATTTCAGCAAAGCTAAAGACCGTTACCCTGGCGTCTGTCAAGAGCCTGTAAAAGAAGGTTAAAGAAATGTTAAAGTTGTTGGTGAGCTGCTTCCCAAAAGCTATCCAGTACAGGCCTGATTCAAAAAAGAAGAATAATATCACAATTGAAAATAAAAGTAGTAGAACGCTGAGAGAGTGGCATCTAACTTTGTCCATGAAAGCATTTTAGAAACACGAACACGATGGAAATAAACGCTACCGGAAGCTCATCGCGGAGGAATTTTCTGCAAAAAACCGCTTTGCTGGCCGCTTTAACGCCGAAGCAATGGGGACGGTCTGCTGCTGAAACGGAACCCGTTCGTCTGGCCGAGCCTGGCGAAAATGTCCCGGAAATGGTGGAAGCGGACGGTCGGTTACGGCTGAGCTTTGGTGAAGAAAAGGTGATTGTCCCGAAAGGATTGCAGCCATTCATGCTGGTGACCAAAACCGGCGCGATCATCGTTCAGGCGCAACTGCCGGAAAAACCGTTTCCCTCGCCCCGGATGCACTACGAACGGGCAATGGGAACGTACATTTCCCGCGATGACGCCAAAACCTGGACGAACATTCCGCTGAAGCCCGGTGAAAATGGGGTGAATCTGGAAGGGGGCGGTATTCAATTGAAGGACGGGACGCTGGTCGCGCTGGATACGTACATTGTACCGGGAAAAAAAGAAGGGCAGGGGCTGGGCCAACTGTATACCTCCCGGGATGACTGGCAGACGCTAACAGGACCCGTGGATGTTCCGTTCGATCTGCCCGGCGCTGATTTTTACGCTTCCAAAGACGACGGCGGCCACCCGCACGAAGCGCAGCGACTGCACCGCCGGATCCTGGAAATGCCCAACGGGGATCTGCTGACCACTTTTTACGGGTGGACCAAAGAAGACCGGACGCCTTCGACGTACATGCCGAGTATGATGAAGACCCGGGTTTTGCTGGTGCGTTCAACCGATCAAGGAAAGCATTGGAAACAGGTCGCCACCATCGCCGTTGGCCCCGACATCGGCACGGAAGGACTCGATGAACCCGTCATTGCCCGGATCAGCAAGGGACCCAATGCCGGGCGACTGCTCTGTTTCATGCGGACCGGTCGTGAACTGCGGGAGTCATTTTCGGATGACAACGGAGCCACCTGGAGCCCCCACCAGCCCCGGATTTTTGCCGGGCTGGATATTTACCGAACGGAACTCTGGGTCGACTGGCTCCGAAACAAAACCGACTCCAAAGGAAAACCGCTTGATGAGGGTAATCCTGACGAACTCCGGGGCGCGGTGGTGGACCCTGACCTGATTGAGCTTCGAAGTGGCTTGCTGGTGGCGGCATTCGGCATTCGCGTCCCCCAGAAAGCGTGCTGGAAGTACCCGGAGCATTCCTGGAATGGCAACTACCTGGCGTTCAGTCAGGATCATGGAAAAACCTGGCCTAACGTGGTCCGGATGACCTCCGGTGTCATGACCACCCATTATATGGCCATCGAGGAGATGAAGACCGATAATAAAGTGTATGTAGCCTATGACCTGGGAGCCTGGGGAAAAAGCCCGCGAAATGCCGTCGGGCGTACCCTGGAAATAACGATCAAATCCTGAGTTTGGCAGAAGTCGATAGTCGATATGAAAAAAGGACACCCGTGATGGTGTCCTTTTTTCATATCGACTATCGGGATTTTTTACAGGTCCAGCGTTTTCAGAATGTCGTTCATGTTCCGAACAGCGTCGGCCGACTTGTTGAAAGCCGCCTGCTCGTCTTCGTTGAGGTCGAAATCCACGATGCTTTCCCAGCCATTGCGGCCGATGACCACCGGCACACCGAGGCAGATATCCGACTGGCCGTATTCGCCTTCCAGCAGAACGCAGCACGGAATGACGCGTTTCTGGTCGCGAACGATGCTTTCGACCAGGGCCGCACCGGCTGCTCCGGGTGCATACCAGGCCGAAGTGCCGATCAGTTTGGTCAGCGTCGCTCCGCCCACCATCGTGTCGGCGGCTACTTTTTGCAGCGTTTCGGCATCCAGAAACTGGCTGACCGGAACCCCCGAATACGTCGCCAGACGCGTCAGCGGAATCATGGTCGTATCGCCGTGTCCGCCGATCACCACGCCCTGCAAATCGTTGGGCGAACACTTCAGCGCCAGCGACAGATACGTTTTAAAACGGGCCGAATCCAAAATTCCTCCTAATCCGATTATACGGTTTTTGGGGAGTCCGGATGCCTTCAGCGCCAGGTACGTCATCGTGTCCATAGGATTGGAAATGATGACGAAAATAGCGTCTGGAGAGTGTTTTAAGATATTTTCGGTAACGCCTTTCACGATGTTGGCGTTGGTACCAATCAGGTCTTCACGGGTCATTCCCGGCTTGCGCGGAATCCCCGATGTAATCACGACAACATCCGAATTGGCGGTTAATTCGTAATTATTGGAGGAACCGGTGATTTTGACGTCACAGTCCAACAACGTAGACGCCTGAAGCATGTCTAAACCTTTGCCTTCGCTAAGACCCTCTTTGATGTCCAGGAGCACAACCTCCTCGGCTAATTCACGTCGGGCGATGTTATCGGCACAGGTCGCTCCGACGGCCCCGGCACCTACTACGGTAATTTTCATAGAGTTAATGGTTTATTAACTGACAACTGTTTTGAACGGTACAAAAATAGGAGAGCCGGGGGACACTGGTACTGTAAATAGAAGCTTTTTTTTACAGAATAAGACAATTGGGGTAGAAAATGTGTTATTAGGGTGTCCAGCTATCCAGGGACTTTAGATAACATCAAACTATGGCAAACCGTCGCTTATTAACGGCCATCCTGAGTTCATTTTTCTTCCGGCGCTCCACCGCAAAAGCGTCCCGGTATACCCGAAGTGGGAAGAGTATGCTAGATTTGTTGCACCGTGTGGCCGAGAAAACCCGCGTTTTGGGCGTAGGGGCCAGTTATTCGGCGGCCAAAGACCAGATCAACATTCTGGTCCGGATGGTGCGGGCGTATGCCAAAGGCGAATACCGGGCCATTTCCGGAAAAACGCTGCTGCGCATGGTGGCGGTGCTGGTGTATTTTGTGTCGCCACTCGACTTTATTCCGGACGTGTTGCCGGTGCTGGGCATGACCGACGACATTGCCCTGATTCTGTGGCTGGTCAGTTCCATATCCGACGATATCAACCGGTTTACCGAGTGGGAGCGCAATCATGCGTCATCGATTAAAATTGGGTGAAATCGTTTTTTTTAGTACACAATAATTTCGTAATAATCGTTACTTTTGTAAAGAGTTTCTGCATACACTCATAACTCATACTATCATGGCATTACTCACAATTTATGCATTTTTAGGCTCACTCGGCGGAACAGAACTTCTTTTGATCGGTCTGGTGATCCTGTTATTCTTCGGTGCAAAACGGATTCCTGACCTGATGAAGGGCCTTGGCAAAGGCATTAAAGAATTTAAAGACGCTACCAAAGACGTTCGCGAAAACATCGAAGAAGGACTTCGCGATACGAATGTGAAATAAGGAATGGTACCCTGTAAAGGAATCTTAAATGTAAAATGCTAAATGATGAATGTAAAAGTTTCGGAATGCAATCTACTTTTACATTTTACATTCATCATTTAATATCGCTCCGGCGACCCGGTTTACGTTCCTTTTTATCATTTCAAAAGAAATTCAGACAACAGCTCGGCCTGAACGGTCGTTCTGTTGTCTCTTTTTTTCTACCAGCCGTACTTTGTTATGCCCGTAAAACCGTACGATTCCCTCTCTGACATCCAGCGCGATCTGGCCACTGGATCAATTACCTGCCGCCAATTGGTGGAGCATTACCTCCAGCGAATTGACGACCACCAGCACCTGAATGCGTTTGTGGCAGTGTATGCCGACGAAGCGCGGCAGCGGGCGGATGAAGTAGATGCGAAATTGAAAGAGGGAAAGGCGGGTCGGCTGGCCGGCATGGTGTTGGGCATCAAGGATGTACTCTGTTACAACCAGCATGGTGTTCAGGCGGGGAGCCGGATTCTGGACGGTTTTGTGTCGCAGTTTACGGCCACTGCCGTGCAGCGGGTCATCGACGAGGACGTCATCATCATTGGCCGTCAGAACTGCGACGAATTTGCCATGGGCTCGTCCAACGAGAATTCGGCCTTTGGGCCGGTCCGGAATGCGGATGATCCCGACCGGGTGCCGGGTGGTTCGTCGGGCGGTTCGGCGGTGGCGGTTCAGGCGGGGTTGTGTCTGGCGTCGCTGGGGTCCGATACCGGCGGTTCGGTTCGTCAGCCTTCGGCCTTTTGCGGCACGGTGGGGCTGAAACCCACCTACGCCCGGGTGTCGCGCTGGGGGCTGATTGCCTACGCGTCGTCCTTCGATTGCATCGGCCCGATTACCCATACCGTCGAAGATGCGGCTTTGCTGCTGGAAATCATGGCCGGCGCCGACGACTTCGACAGCACCGTGAGCCGGCATGACATCCCGGCGTATAGCCAGCAACTGACGATAAACCGCACCCTGCGGATTGGCTACCTGCGTGAAGGGGTTGAAAGCGAAGGCGTCGATCCCATCATTCGGCAGAAAACGCAGGAAGCTCTGGATCGTTTGCGCGAGCTGGGGCACACCGTCGAACCGGTGGATTTTCCGCTGTTGAAACACATTTTGCCTACGTATTACATTCTGACCACCGCCGAGGCCAGTTCCAACCTTTCCCGTTTCGACGGCGTCCGGTTTGGCTACCGCAGCCCCGACGTCACGGATCTGGAGTCACTCTACAAAAAATCCCGGACCGACGGTTTTGGCGATGAGGTCCGTCGCCGGATTATCCTCGGCACCTTTGCCCTCAGTTCCAGTTACTACGACGCGTATTACACCAAAGCCCAGCAGGTTCGCCGGTTGATCAAGGATGAAACCGACGCCCTGTTTGCCCATTATGATCTGATCGCTTCCCCCGTAACGCCCACAACGGCATTCCGGATTGGGGAGAAAGCCAGCGATCCGCTGCAAATGTACCTGGCCGACATCTTTACGGTGCAGGCCAACGTCGTGGGTTGCCCGGCTATTTCCATTCCGAACGGCACCGACGAGAACGGGTTGTCCATCGGTTTTCAGTTCATGGCGGCCCCCTTTCGCGAAGTCGATATGCTGGCGGCTGCCAACCAGTTGACAAAACTACAGGCGGTCGAAGCGTAATCTATTTTTTTCGGGTAACGTCTTTTAGTAACCAGGGCATTTTGCCCCGTCAGGGGCTGAACAGCGCAGCGTCGGTAGCCAGCTAGGTTGTTCCGCGTTCCCCGCGTGCCTATGGGCACGCAACAATTCCCAACATCGGTCGCGTACCCAAAGGCACGCAGCGGTCGAAATGCCCATCGCTACCTACCGACGCAGCGCTGTTTGATCCCTTCGGGATAAAATGAACCATTCGTTTGGAAAACCCCATGAAGGACCCCTGGATGACGTTACTTTTTCGCCTGTTTCACCGGCGTGGTCGTCCGCAGGAAAGCCACGAGGTCGATGACTTCATCTTCCGTCAGGGCATCGAGCAAACCGGTGGGCATCATGGAATTGGGCGTCACTTCGCGCGATTGCACATCGGATTTGTTCAAGACCACCGCATCCTGACCCACCACGCGCAGGGTGAGTTGCCGTTCGTTTTCGCCGGCCACATTTCCGGAATACGTGCGCCCGTCGCGGGTCGTCACCACCACCATCTTGTAGTCGTCCTGAATTTCGCCACTCGGATTGAGAATATTGCTGAGCAGATAATCCACATTGCCCCGGTTTGAGCCCGTAATATCCGGCCCAATGCTGCCGCCTTCGCCGTACATCTTGTGGCAAGGACCACAGGTTCGCTGAAAAACCAGACGACCTTTAACGGTGTTGGCACTCAGCAATGCCCGGTCACTCAGCAATTTCTGGTAGCGGTTATAGGCTTTTTCGTCGATACCGTGCTGCTCGATCGGTCCCCAGATTTCGACAAAACCGCTGCCCACCACCCGCAGCAACTGCCGGGCGGCATAGGTCGGTACATCCCGTTTCGGAATCTTGTTGTTTTTCAACGCCTGCGCCAGTTGCCAGCCGTATTTCGGGCGGGACGACATCGTTTGTACCACCTGAAGTTTATCGGCGGGACTGAAATCCGCATACCGGGCCAGCAGCAGTTCGCCCAGCGGTTCGCGGTCGTAACCGGCAATGGCCCGGATGGTTTCGCTGCGCAGAGTTGGCTCGTTCAGCAACGCGGGCAATTCGGCCATGAGTTCGGGCCGCTGCTGGCCCGCAATGGATTTCAAGGCTTTGAGCCGTTGGTCGAGGGGCGCTTTCCGGTCTTTCAGCGTCACCAGCGACTTCCGGGCGGTTTCCGTATCGCCAAATTGCTGGGCCACCTGCTGGGCGAGCGGGGCGGTTTTAGGGTTGGCTTTTAGTTTAGTGTAAACGGCTTTCCAGTTGGCCGGGGTTGCCAGATCCGTGCGTCCTTCCAGACCGTCGCGCATGCCTTCCAGCAGGCTCACCTGCGTTTTGGGCGATTTTCCGAGCGCCGTAATCAACGTTGGCGTTTGGTCGGCATCCACGATTCGACGGGCAATAAACCGGGCCACCATCGGAATTTCGCAACGGGCCGCGAGGTCTAACGCCCGGGCCGGATTTGATTTGACGAGCGGTTCAAAACCGAACCAGATCATTTTGGGCAGGTTGTGATCGTTCTTGTCTTCACCGTGGGCCATCAGTTCCCCGGCGATTTTCCACTGCGATTCCGTGTCAACCCGTTGCAGGGCCGACGCCAGATAAAGCCGTACCACTGCCGATGGGTCTTCGCGGGCCATCCGAACCATTTTGTCCTGAACACCCGCTGATGGAGCCTTGTCTTCGCACAACAACTGAACGGCCCAGGCCCGAACGTAGGCGTCCTTGTCGTCCAGGACTTTCGTGAGTGCTTTTTCATCAAAACCGCCGGTGATGTGCAGTGACCAGAGGGCCCGGAGCCGCCAGTCGGCGTTGGCATTCGTCTCGAAGAGCTGGCGAAGTTGCGCGTGGGTTTGCCCGTCGAGTTTCCCCTTTGCGGCCCGGTTTTGTAGAATAACCCGCGCCCGGCGGGCGTGCCAGTCGCTTTTAACAGTTTGTAGATTGACCAACTGCTGATCGGTCATTTTGGTTAGGTCCGAATACCGCCCCGTCCAGTTTTCAGCCAATGAGTTTTTGGGCATAATCCGGAAAATCCGACCGGTTTCGCTGTTCAGAACTTCTTTCCCACAAATGTCTGCATCGTGCCAATCCAGCACATAAAGCCCGCCATCCGGTCCGACTTCCATGCTGAAACCCACCCACTGCGCGTTGTTGGCCTGCAAAAAATCGGCCCCGTGATGCCCGACGAAGCCCGATCCTTTGGGTTCCAGCACATCCGCCAGAATGGCGTGCTCGTGGATATTCGCCATGAAAATCCGGCCCTGCTGCGAGGCCGGAAAGGCATCGGACTGGTACACCCGCGCCCCGCCGTGCGCTGAACGGTGGCTGTGGTCGGCGATGGTTTTGATGTCATTGTAGACGTACGGGTTGAAATGCTGCCCGCCTTGCCGGTGGTAAATACCGCCCGGAACGACGTGCCAGAGGTGCGGAATGACGCAGGCCGTCATAATAAGCTGGCCCTTCGCGTCGTAGTCGATGCCCCACGGATTGCTGAAGCCGTGCGCCACGACCTCAAACCGGTCTTTGGTGGGGTGATACCGCCAGACGCCCCCGTTGATGTCGACGCCTTCGCCCTCCAGAATGTCTTCGGGAAACGGATCGTTGTGTTTATACAGTTTCCCCTTGCCGTTCGGTTTCCGAACCTTCGACGGGGTGGCAAATCCCTGCAAACCGTAGAGCCAGCCGTCCGGCCCCCAGTGCAGGCTGTTCAGCGTTTCGTGCCGGTCGCGGATGCCCCAGCCCGTCAGCCGAACCTCAATGTCTTTCTGATCGGCCCGATCGTCGCCGTTGCGATCCGGCACAAAGAGCAGGTTGGGGGGCGCACCCAGAAACAGGCCGTCGAACCCCACGGCTATGGCTGAGGGAAACGCGATGCTATCCAGAAAAACCTTTTGTTTATCCGCCACGCCGTCGCCGTTGGTGTCTTCCAGAATCAGAATGCGGCTGTTCCCGGCTTTGGAAAAACCGTGTCCGCGTGATTCGTAATCGCGGTTTTCGGCCACCCAGAGTCGTCCGCGGTCATCCCAGCAGAAGGCCATGGGTTGGGTCATCATCGGCTCCGACGCCCAGACGTTGGCCTTGTATCCTTCCGGCATCGTCATGCTTTCGACCGCTGCCTGCGGAGTCAGGAATTTGGCTTCCAGACCTTCTTTCTGAGCAAGGCCCCACAACGTCGAGGTATTATACATGGAAGTATTGCCGCTGAACTCACTCCAGGTTTTGGTCAGTTCCACATCGTTCAGTTCACCGGTGTAAACGACGACCTGATGGCGGATGGTTTCCGTATCACCTTTTTCGATTTTCCAGTCGCCGGTTCGGGCGCGGGCGGGGCCAATGCCGAGTTGGTTGTCGACCCGCCAGGTTTGGGGATAGCCTTTGTTTTCCGGATGGTCGAAAATGGCGATGTGGGCCAGGTCGGTCCGGCCTTCCACCTGCATCCCGGCATCGACCCACATGGCGCGCTGGCCTTCCGCTTTTTCGTTGCGTTGCCGGGCCGCATTAATCACTTCGCCCTTGATGCCCTCGCGCCAGGGCATCCGCAGAAACAGCCCGCCGTAATCGTATTTGCCAATCGTAATATCGGTGATGGCTTTGCCTTTCCATTCCAGATCCAGCAGAAATTTTCCGTTTTTTTCGCGCATTGTCCAGTTCTGGGTTTCCCGCAGAACGGCTTCGCCTTTTTCGTCCAGCAAATCATACACCGTCTGCCATTTGACGTCGGTTCCGGTGGCTTTGGTCACCGTGGCCGAAACCCGGCGCCAGTAGTCGCCCTGCGGGTGGTGAAAATAATCCCGGCCATTGACGCGGGTAAAGCCCCAGTACAAACCGGTCTGGTGCTTGTGATGGCCGGGGCTGTATTCGGTCAGAATGCCTTTGCCATCGGGCGCGGTGATGGGGTGGAGGTAAGGCCGGAAATCGGGCTTCGCATTCTGAACCACGATCGGCTTTTGGCCGTCGCTTCGAAAAACAGAAATCGTACCGGATTTGGCATCCTGTTTAATGCGCAATGGTTTGCCTGTGCCGGGCGGTTGCCTGGACGACCCCGTTTGGGATCGTTGAAAAAAGCTGGCAGAAGAGAAAACGATAAGAATTAGGAATAAGAAAACGGATTTCATGACGGTTTAGGAGCCACAGGGCAGTTAACGGCCCAATTTAGTACGAAAGCCGTTAAAAATTGCACAATAAGCGAGCAATTCGAAGATTCTCTTCCGACCTGCCCATTGCCGTCCAGCCGGGTCATCAACCAGTGGGCCTCACTTCGGTTCTTAAATTCCGTTAAAAAAGAAAACCGGGTACTAGCGTCCGGTTGTGATTCGTTGACTACAAAAAAGGATCTCTTTGTATACAACCACCGATCGGTTGCCGGATAATCCGTTTCAGGATCAAGGCAAACCGTAAACTTTACACTTGAAAGCATCATGAATTTAAAAGCATCCGTTCTCGCCGTTTTGATGAGTGGGTTCAGTATCGCATCGATCCCGTCGATGGCCCAGCCGAATTCTGGAACTCCCGCTCAGAAAGAGTCCGCCAAACTCGAAGCGGCCAATACAATCGTAACGGAATTTAGCCAGATGAAGGAAGCCATACCCCGGCAACTTCTGGACCTTTCGGAAGGAATTGTCATTATTCCCAAACTGATCAATGCCGGTTTTGTGGTGGGTGGGAAAAGGGGCAAAGGCATTGCGCTGGTCAGGAATAAGCAGGGCGACTGGAGTGACCCGGTTTTTGTAACCTTAACGGGCGGAAGCTTTGGCTTCCAGATCGGCGTTCAGGCGGTGGATTTAGTGCTGGTTTTTAAAAGCAGCAAGACGTTGCTCGACATGAGCAGCGGGAGTTTCACGCTCGGCGGTGATTTGTCAGTCGCGGCCGGGCCGATGGGAAGAAGTTCAACCGCCAGCACGGATTCTAAACTGGAAGCCGAAGTCTATTCGTATTCACGCAGCAAAGGGCTGTTTGCGGGCATCACCCTCAACGGGGCGGCATTATCAGTGGATAGGGATGCCAACACCGCCTTTTATGAGGAGTTTGAAAACGCCAACACCCTGTTTAACCGCTTCGATAATACGTCCAGAGAAGTGCAGGATTTGAAAAATACCCTGAAAAGTCTGAAGTAAAAAAACGGTCGGCATACCTGCGAAGGGACGTACGCCCGGCGCATTCGCTCTTGGTAGGTATGCACGATCCCCAGTTTCAGGGCCTCCTCATAGGCTTCCTTCTCAAATTGATACAGATGCCGGTGAGGACCAATAGCCCGCTGTTCCGCCCGTTTCCTGATCAGCCCCAAACTCACGAGCTTTTTTGCAAAATTCTGCTGGTCCAGTTCCTAGCCACACCTTTTCAATATTCACCAGAGCAAAATAACCAATCGACAACGTTCGTTCGAACAGCCAGTTGTCGTCGTCAACAACGAGACCATTTTTTTCGATAAACTCCCGGGCACTTTGTGCCTGCGCCAGCTTTTCGGAACCGCTGTTTCTGAAGCACCTGGGAGCCAGTTTGCACCACGCAATGGGGGCGATTCGCCAAAACCGCTATCAATGAAGGGAACGGGGCAAAAAGCGAAAGTCCTGGAAATGATCAAGTAATAATGAACCCTTGTTGACTTTTCGCACCGGGAAGAGTCCGTATGGCTCACCGCCTGATCACCCAACGACCAATCTCTATGAAAAAAATGACGGTTCTGGCCTGGCTGCTCCCGGCTTTGGCGTTTGCGCAGCCTTCAGCGCTCCAAAAAGGCTTTCAAACCCCGCCCAATACCGCCAAACCCCGCGTGTGGTGGCACTGGATGAATGGCAACATCACCAAAGAAGGCATTACCAAAGACCTGGAGTGGATGAGCCGCGTCGGCATCGGCGGTTTTCAAAACTTCGACGCCAGTCTGTTTACGCCCGCTGTAACGCCTAAAAAACTGGTGTTCATGACCCCCGATTGGAAAGACGCCTTCAAACACACCACCGATCTGGCCCAGAAACTCCAGTTGGAGATGGCCATTGCCGGTTCGCCGGGCTGGAGCGTGACGGGTGGCCCGTGGGTGCCCGCCAGCGACGGCATGAAAAAATACGTCTGGACGGAAACCCGCGTTCCGGGTGGCCAGCCCTTTTCGGGGAAACTTCCCCAACCGCCGAACACCACCGGCAATTTCCAGAACGTACCGCTCGGTGCCGCCATGCTCGGGGGTTCGGCGGGAAAACCGCAAAGCTATTACGCCGATGCTGCGGTTATCGCCTATCGCCTGCCTGCGGCTGAGAAATTGTTGGCTTCGCTCAATCCAAAAATCACCGCCAGTGGCGGAACGTTCAGCCTCGCCGACCTGACCGACGGTGATCTGGCAAAAACCACGATGCTGCCACCGATGGAAGTGGGTCAGGACATGTGGATTCAGTATGCATTTGACAGCCTGCAGACGGTCAAGGCGTTTACGATTGTGGGCGCTACCAGCGGGGGAGCATTGGCCGAATTCAGAGGGGCACCCGACAACCGGACGCTGAAAGTAAGCGACGACGGTGTCAATTTCCGGGATGTGGTGGTGATCCGGGGCAGTACGGTTCCCCAGAACACGATGAACATTCGGCCCACCACTGCCAAGTACTTCCGGGTTACGTTTAAAACCCTGGAACCGCAGGGCAATCCGTTTGCGGCCATGATGGGCGGAAGTGCGGCTCCGGGTAAACCGGAGGGGGTGCCGGTGGCGGAACTGGTGCTGCACAACACCGACCGTGTGGACCTGTTTGAAGAAAAAGCCGGTTTTTATCCGTGGAAAGAAAGTACACACTCGCTCATAAAAACCGACGCCGACGCCATTCCGACCCAGGATGTGGTGGATCTGACCGCCAAAATGAGTACCGACGGAACGCTGAACTGGACCCCTCCGGCCGGTGGAGACTGGGTGGTCATGCGACTGGGCTATTCACTGACGGGCCGCAACAACCACCCCGCTTCGCCGGAAGCCACCGGACTGGAAGTGGACAAGCTCGACAACGTGGCCGTTCGGAAATACATCGATGCCTATCTGGATATGTATAAAGAGGCCACCGGGGGCCAGCTGGGCGCGCAGGGGCTGCAATACATGGTGCTGGATAGCTACGAAGCGGGTCACATGACCTGGACCAAAGCCATGCCGGACGAGTTTCTGAAACGACGCGGATACGACCTCAAACCCTGGCTTCCGGTGCTGACGGGCCGGGTGGTGAATAGTGCCGAAGCCAGCGAGAAATTTCTGTGGGATTTCCGGAAAACCATCGGTGAACTGATCGTCGAAAACCACTACGAAGTCATTGGCGAAGCGCTGAAAGCCCGGGGCATGAAACGGTATACCGAGTCGCACGAAGGCGGCCGGATTTATTTAGCCGACGGCATGGACGTGAAGCGTAAAGCCGAGGTACCGATGTCGGCCATGTGGACGCCGGGTAGTCTGGCCGGTGGCGCCGACGAAGAAGTTCGCAGCGAAGCTGACATTCGGGAAGCGGCTTCGGTGGCGCATATTTATGGACAGAATCTGGTCGCTGCCGAGTCGATGACCTCCGTTGGCAATGCGTTTAGCTGGCATCCTGAGAAACTGAAGCGCACCGCCGATCTGGAAATGGCGTCGGGATTAAACCGCTTCGTGGTACACACGTCGGTGCATCAGCCGCTGGATGATAAAAAGCCCGGCCTTTCGCTCGGGCCTTTCGGGCAATACTTTACCCGGCAGGAAACCTGGGCCGAACAGGCCAACGTCTGGATGAGGTACCTGGGCCGGAGTTGCTTCCTGCTCCAGCAGGGTAAACCGGTCGTGGATGTATTGTATTATTATGGCGAGAACAACAACATCACCCAGCTATGTACCCAGAAACTGCCCACCATTCCGGACGGTTATGCCTTTGATTTTGCCAATGCCACGGTGGTGAAGAGCGCGCTGCGGGTGGAGGGCGGAAAGATGGTGACGCCAAGCGGTCAGCCATACCGCCTGATGGTGCTGGATTCGTCGGCAAGAACCATGACGTTGCCCGTGTTGAAAAAACTCGGTGAACTGGTTAAAGCCGGTATGCACGTGGCGGGTGTCAAGCCCGAGCGTTCCCCGAGTCTGAGCGACAACCCGGCGGAATTTACCGCGCTGGTGAACCAGATCTGGACCCATCCGAATGTCTCGACCAAACCGGTGGATGCGGTGTTAAGCGCGATGAACGTTCCGAAAGATGTAGACATTTCCGGAGCCAGGGCCCGCATTCTCTATGTACACCGCCAAACCGCCGACGTTGACCTCTACTGGCTCGACAACCGCAGCGACAACCCGAACGCGGCCACCGTCAGCTTCCGGATAGCGGGCAAAGTGCCGGAATTGTGGAATCCCGAGACGGGCAAAACGGAAAAAGTGTCGTACCAGATCAAGTACGGACGTACCATTGTACCGCTCCAATTCGAGTCGTGGCAAGCATATTTCATCGTTTTCCGCGACAAGGCGACGGAAACTTCTTACACCAAACCCGCCGTCACGGAATCACCCGTTGTCAGCGTGGCGGGTGCCTGGAAAGTTGCCTTTCAGGAGGGGCGGGGCGCTCCCGCGCAGGCTACGTTCAACACACTGGCGTCGTTAACGGAAAATACCGATCCGGGCGTTAAATACTTCTCCGGTACGGCGACCTACGAAAACGCATTCGATGTGCCGAAAGTGACGAAAAACGCATCGTACTTCCTGGATCTGGGCGAAGTGAAGAACATCGCCGAGGTGATTGTTAACGGCAAAACCGTGGGTACTGTCTGGAAAAAACCGTTCCGCATCGACATCACGCAGGCGCTGAAAACCGGTCGCAATACCGTACAGATTAAGGTTACGAACCTCTGGGTAAATCGCCTGATCGGTGAGGCTCAAGCCGCTGTGACCAGCAAGATTACGTTCACGACCATGCCCTTTTACCGGGCCGATTCGCCCCTGTTGCCGTCGGGGCTGCTGGGACCGGTTCGCGTGCTGGAAGCAACGCCGGCCGCTGCAACGGTGAAGCGGTAGAGAGAAACGCTGGGGAACCCAAAACGACTATCAGGAAGGCTCCGTCAGTTCGGACAAGCTTCCTGATTTCCTCTGCCTGAAAACCACCTTTGAAGGAGGGAAGGAAGTCCAGCCCTGTTCAGGCTTAATGCCATTCACGGCGTGCCGTTTCCAGACACACCCCTGCTTATTCGATTAAGTAATTACCAGTTGAATTATTCTTGAAAAAATAAGTGTTAAATTGACAATATACTTGGCTTAAAGAGAATTTTTTATTGGAATAGTACGGTTTTAATGCCTACTTTAGCTATTGGTTACAAAGCATTCCATCTCTTTTATCGAAAATAGCCAAAAGGTCAGTTCATGCGGATTCGAAAACTACCCATCCGGTTGGGTCAAGACGCTGAAAAGGAGATCACCCTTCGGTTAAAAACGGGTGACGAAAATGCTTTTGAGGAAATTTTCTATCGCTATTACAAACACCTGCTCGCGATTGGAATCAAGTTTTTGAAGAATCCGGACCTGGCCGAAGATGCCGTTCAGGACATCTTCCTCAAACTCTGGGACCACCGCGACACCCTGAATGAGTCGTATTCCATTAAAAACTTCCTGTCGGTTTCCATGAAGAACCACGTCCTGAACGTGATTCGCGACAACCACCAGTCAATCTGGGAATATCTTTCTGCCGAAATGGAAGAACTCAACGGGGAAGATACCACCAGCGACGCGTTTCAATTGCAGGAATATGGGACTATTCTGGAGCAAGGGATGCAGAAACTACCGCCCCAACGGGAAAAAGTGTTCCGGTTGCGGGTGTTCAGTGGCCTGGACAATGAGCAGGTTGCCAGACAATTATCCATCTCGGTTAATACCGTTAAGTCGCAATTTACACAGGCTACCCGGTTTTTAAAAGACTACCTCAACAAACACGCCGACCTGGAAGGAATTCTTCCGGTTTTCCTTTTTCTTTTATTCAATTAATATTTTTTCTCCGATCAGTAATACTTCCGGTCTGCTTATGTGTATCTAATTAGGAATGGATAGAACATTTCCTAATCGCTATTAATACTTAATGGATACACAACTTCTACAGAAGTACGTACGGAATGAGTGTACTCCGGAGGAAGCTCGGATCGTTTTGTTGCATCTGGCAACAGTTAACGGACAACGCCAGTTGCAGCAACTGCTCGACGCTGACCTGACCGAACCGGCTGCGATTCCGCTCAATGCCGCCGAGCGACTCGACGCCCAGCGGTTGTTTAGCCGGATCCAGTCGACGAAGCGCAACGCAGCCAGCTCCCGGACCGAATCCCCCTTTCGCCGAATGAGACCGCGCTGGACCTGGATGGCTGCGGCTACCATTGGCGTGCTCCTGTTGGCCACCGGCTCGCTCTTCTTCTACCGCAAAACCGCCACCCCCGAACTGCTTTCCCTGCATACCGATTTCGGCCAGACCCGCCGGGTGGTGTTGCCCGACCAGTCGGTCGTGACGATGAACGGAAACTCCTCCATCCGCTTTGCCGACCACTGGCAGGCCGACCGCCCCCGCGAAGTCTGGGTAGAAGGGGAAGCTTTTTTCGAAGTCGTTCACACCCAAAATCACCAGCGGTTTCAGGTGCATCTGCCCAGCCAGATGAACGTCGAAGTGCTGGGGACGCGTTTCAATGTCTACACCCGCAAATCACGGACGAAGGTGGTGCTGAACGAAGGCCGTATCGAGATGCGGGTTTCTGATAAACCCGGCAACCACCTGGAAATGAAGCCCGGGGAAATGTTCTACGCGGATACGCAAACAAAGGACTTTTATAAAAAGCCCGTCAATGCGGTGGCCCAGTCGTCCTGGCGCACCAGCAAGCTGATTTTTGACGGAACCACCCTGGCCGAAATTGCCCAGCTTCTGAAAGATACCTACGGTCTGGAGGTCGAAATCCGGGACCGGGACTTGCTGCAACAAAAGTTTTCCGGCACCATTCCGGGCCAAAATGCCGACACGATTCTGAAAGGGCTTTCCGGCCTCTTTGACTTAAAAATTACCCGAAAATCCAACTATATTCTAATTGAATAACCTATATACGCATGAAAAAAATAGTCTTGTTTCTGTGGGGAGTGCTAGTGGTCGGAACCCTGCCGACCTACGCTCAACTGATTGCATCGAACGGGCAGCGGGTAAGACAACAGGAGAAAGACATTGCCGCGCCGGTGGTTACACTCAAGGCGGCTTTGTCGGAACTGGAAAAGCACTACCGGGTTTCGTTTATCTACCGGACGGATCTGGTCGATACGAAGGTGGTGATGACCGGCCGGCGGGATCGGACGGTGGAAGAAGCGTTAACGAATTTGCTGTCGGACAAAGGGTTGACTTTCGAGAAGATTCAGTCCAACTTCTACGTCATTGTCGCAACGAAAGAAAAAGGTACCCGGTTTTTTCGAAAAATTAATCAGATTGAAAAGAAAGTCTTCGAACCACAAACCGGTACAGAACCCGTAACGTCGGCCGACCTGAACATCACCAAGCTGGAGCGAATCGGATATTCGGTTCTTTCGGCGGAGCGGGCTTTGGAAGACATTCGCGGGAAAGTGACGGATGCTGCCGGCGAAGGATTGCCGGGCGTGAGTGTGGTGATCAAAGGATCGACGCGGGGAACCACTACCAACGGGCAGGGTGAATTTTCCATCAATGCCCCCGCCAATGCCACGCTGGTTTTCAGCTTTGTCGGGTACG
The DNA here is from genome assembly GCF_006149005.1 of Larkinella sp. C7. Taxonomy (GTDB): domain Bacteria; phylum Bacteroidota; class Bacteroidia; order Cytophagales; family Spirosomataceae; genus Larkinella. The sequence continues at coordinate 574,895 of NZ_VBSL01000003.1, forward strand.
CGTCCAAAGAAATGCAGGTGAACGGACAGACCATGCTGAATGTGTCGCTGGTGCAGGATGAGCGGGCACTGGAAGAGGTGATCGTTGTAGGGTACGGAACTCAGAAACGGGCTTCGGTAACCGGCGCGGTTTCGTCTGTAACGCCCAAAGAACTAACGGCTTTGCCCGTGATCAGTGCCGAGTCGGCCATGCAGGGCCGGGTGCCGGGGGTTCGGGTCGTCAACAACGGGAGCCCCGGCCAGTCGCCGATCGTGCGCATCCGGGGGGTCGGTTCCATCAACTACGCATCCGGGCCGTTGTATGTGATCGACGGCGTGCCATCGGGTGATCTGAACAACCTCGACCCGAAAGACATCGAATCATTGGAAGTGTTGAAAGACGCCAGTGCTGCGGCCATCTACGGTTCGCGGGCGTCGAACGGGGTCGTGATCATTTCGACCAAAAAAGGCTCGAAAGACGGTAAACTGCACGTGAGTCTGGATACCTATTTTGGGACCCAGAGCGCCTGGAAAAAACTCGATCTGCTTAATACACAGGAATATACCCAATATGCCACGGCACTGTTGGGCAATGCCGGGATTGCCATGCCCAGCCGCCTGAGCAACCTGAACACACCGATTTATACGGGCGCAACACAGACTTTTGCTCAAACGGCCACCAACTGGCAGGATGTACTGCTCCGTACGGCACCGATTCAGCAACACCAGCTCTCGGTATCGGGTGGTAACAATGTATCCCGGTTCTTTACTTCCGCCGGGTATTTCGATCAGGAAGGGATTCTGATCGGGACCAACTACAAGCGGGCCAATGTTCGTCTGAACTCAGATCACCAGGTGACTAAGTTCCTGACGTTTGGTCAGACGTTGATGTTCTCCTACGACAAGATGCGCGGTGAGCAGGGATTCGGTGGCGGTCGTACGGCAATCATGCAGGCCATCCGGAATCTGCCCTACTGGCCGGTTTCTGATCCGACGAAAGTGGGCGGCTACAGTTCGCCAACCGCGGCCGATGGGACTGACCCTGACAACCCGGTTCGGATTGCCTTGCAGGATAAAAGTTATACGCAGCGCGTCAAGTTGCTGGGAACCCTGTTTACGGAAATCAAATTCACCAGTTTCCTGAAATACCGGTTCAGCTTTGGAGCGGATGTCGTTACCAATATCGGTACCAACATCTTTCCGATTTACAACGATGGGTATAAGAGTCGGGTCCAAAATGAAATTCAGGACAATCGCTCTTCCTATTATTCACCCATCCTGACCAACCAGTTGACCTTCGACAAAACGTTTGGCAAACACTACGTCAACGTGACCGCCGTCGCTGAAAAACAGAACTTCCGGAGCTCAAATCTGAACGGAAACGGTTTCCGCCCGAACAACGACATCGATGTGTTGCAGGGTATTTCCAATCCGGGTGTGACGAGTACCCGCGACGAAAGCAGCCTGATTTCCTACATCGGCCGGGTCAATTACGATTTTGCCGGTAAATACCTGATCAGTGCCTCGGTTCGGCGGGATGGTTCGTCGCGTTTTGCGCCGGGCAACAAATGGGGTACCTTCCCTTCGGCTTCCCTGGGCTGGCGGGTGAGCGAAGAAGCGTTTATGAAATCGGTTCCCGCCATCTCGGAACTAAAAATCCGGGGTAGCATCGGGCAGACCGGTTTCAACGGCATCGGAAGTTACGCCTGGCAATCACTGATTTCGGCCGACAACACCAACTACGTCTTTGGTGCCAACAAGGTTCTGGGTTCGTATTTTAGTGCTCTGGGCAACACAAACCTGAAGTGGGAAACCACGACCATGACCAACGTTGGGGTCGATCTGGGTCTGCTGAGCAACAAACTGACCTTCACGGCGGAAGTATACAACCGGAAAACCGACGGACTGTTGCTGAATGTCCCGATTCCCAATTCCATCGGGTATTCGTCTCCACCACTGGCCAACATCGGGAGCATGAAAAACTGGGGTTACGAGTTCCAGGTGGGCTATAGCCAGAACGAAGGTGATTTCCGCTGGAATGTATCGGCCAATATGGACGTAACTCGTAACCAGATCACCAATCTGGCGACGCCGAGTGCCACGCTCTATTCCGGTAAAAACGATGATTTTGGTGGTTTCGATATTACAAAAACCGAAGCTGGGCAGCCCATCCAATCGTTCTATGGCTGGCAGGTTGACGGTATTTTCCAGACCGTCGATGAGGTATTCAATGCGCCCCGTCAAAACCGTCCCGACTCCCGGGAAGCATACGATGCGACCAAACACACCTCTCCCGGTGATATTCGGTTTAAGGACATCAATGGCGATGGAATTATCGATGCCAATGACCGAACCTACCTGGGTAGTTACATTCCGAAGTTTAGCTACGGAGTCAATCTGGGAGCCAATTACAAAAACTTTGACGTAACGGTTTATCTGCAAGGCGTTCAGGGGAATAAAATCTACAACGGAACGAAAGTGATTGAAGAAGGAATGCTGCGGTTGTTCAACGCCGGGAAAGGTGTGCTGGATGCCTGGACCCCGACCAACACCGGTACCGATGTGCCCCGGGCCATCAGTGGTGATCCGAACAATAACAGCCGGACATCCGATCGTTTTATCGAAAGCGGTTCGTACATGCGGGTGAAAAACATCAGCATCGGTTATACCATTCCGGCAACGATCCTGGGTAAACTCACCATGAATACGTTGACAAAAGCCCGGGTCTACGTTTCGTCGACCAACCTGCTGACCTTTACCAAATACAGCGGTCTGGACCCGGAAATCGGGATCAACGGAACGGCGGGTGACAATACCAAGTTGTTGACAAACGGGATCGACTACGGCCAGTATCCGCAGCCCCGGACGCTCCTGATCGGTTTGAATATCGGTTTCTGATCCAACCGGCGATGTTTCAGTGAATAGATTTAAACGAAAGATTCTGATGAAAAATAAATTTCTTTTATCCGGGGTGCTTTTTCTGGGTCTGATGGCAGGCTGTCAGGAAAGTGATTTGGACAAACTGAACCCGAATGGTGTCACGGTCGACACCTTCTATAAAAACGGCGCCGAACTGAGCAGTGCGGTCAACGCCGTGTATGCCATGGCGAAGGCCAATGCGCTCACCTCGCGGGAGTGGTTTTTCCTCCAGGACTTGCGCAGCGACGACGTCGCTGCCGGTGGCGGCCAACTCGAAACGCCCCGCAACCAGTTGTTGCTCGGAAGCCACGATACCGGCAATTCCGTCATGGGAGCGGTTTGGCAGGGGTTTTACCGGCTGATTCACCGGGCCAACGTCGTGCTGGATTTGTCGGAAAAAGTGACCGACATCCCGGCGGCCGACAAAGCCCGGTTGCTGGCCGAAGCCCGCTTCCTGCGTGCCTGGTCATACTTCGACCTCGTAACGATGTGGGGCGGTGTTCCACTGTACAAAAGCTACGTGACATCGGTGGAAGGCTCTTTGCCCCGCTCGACCGAAAAAGAGGTGTATGATTTTATCATCGCCGACCTGAAAGCAGCCGCTGAAGCCCTGCCGGCCACCTACAATGCCGACAACCAGGGCCGGGCCACCAAGGGAGCCGCTCAGATGCTGCTGGCCCGGGTGTATCTGCAACAGGCTGATTATACGAATGCGAAGGTCGAACTGCAAAAAGTCATCACCTCAGGTACGTACAGTCTGGTGGATGAGTTTTCGGATAATTTTATCGAGGAAACCGAGTTCAACAAGGAGTCTATCTTCGAAATCAATTTCTTCCCGGCGGGTGGAAACTACAACTGGGATGCCGACGGAAACGGTGCGACCGCCGGCACCGAAACCGTGCGGACGCAGGAGTATTCGGCCATCGGCTGGCGGAACGTGATTCCATCCAACAGCCTGTTGAATGAATTCGAGAAAACCGCTACCGGAACCGATCCCCGGTTTGCCAAATCGTTTTACGTAACCGGTGACAAGTACAATCTGGACAAAAACGTGCTGACGGATGCCGCCCAAAACGGTAACTCGTCGGTGGTCGACGGCAAAACGATGAAGGTAAGCTGGCGGAAATTCTCGCTGATGTATAAAACCGATCAGACGTTTCTGACCGGCGGCATCAACCAGCGGATCATGCGCTATGCCGAAACCCTGCTGGCGATGGCCGAGGTAGAAAACGAAATCGGGTCCATCACGGAAGCGGTCAAATACCTGAACATGGTTCGCGCCCGCAAGAGTGTGGCGATGCCAGCTTATCCGACGGCGGCTTATCCGGTGAGCACGAAAGATCAGGTTTTTGCGGCCATCATGCACGAACGACGCGTTGAACTGAGTGGTGAGCAAATTCGCAACCGCGACATTCTGCGCTGGCGGAAGGCGGGTAAACTGAAAACCGAGCCATTTACGTATTTCCAGAAAAATAAGCACGAATTGCTGCCCATTCCGCAGCAGGAAGTGGACAATAACCCGAAAATTGAGCCAACTGATCAAAACCCGGGGTATTGATTTTTGAGAGTTAACCTGATGAAGTAGTATAGAAGGCGGGGGGCAACGGTAAATAACCGCTTGCTCCTCGCTTTATTCGCTTTCAGCCCGTCGTTATTGCCCGTGAAATCCATGCGTTTTTCCTCTCTTTTATACCGGCTTTTTCTTCTGCTGATCATCGGATGTACGGCCTGCCGACAGTCGGAGCCGACGCTTTTTGAACAAATGCCGACCGGTCAGACCGGGATTTCCTTTGCCAATACCCTGAAGCCCACCGATTCGTTAAACGCGTTTTCATTCACCAATTTCTACAACGGCGGGGGCGTCGGCGTCGGCGATGTGGATAACGACGGCAAACCGGATGTGTTTTTCGGCGGCAATCAGGTCAGTTGCAAGCTGTATCTGAACCGCATCGATTCGACGACGCACGACTGGAAATTTGAAGATGTTACCGAAGCCGCCGGGTTGACCACCAACCGCTGGTGTACCGGTATTTCCATGGCCGACGTAAATGACGATGGCTGGCTGGATATCTACGTCAGCGTGGCCAAACACCCGGCCATGCCGCATTTGGAGAACCTGCTGTTCATCAATCAGGGTGTTCAGAATGGCCACCCGGTTTTCAGGGAAATGGCCGCAGCCTACGGTCTGGCGGATGCTAACTTTACAACCCAAACCGCCTTTTTCGACTACGACCTCGACGGCGATCTCGATGCCTATCTGCTCAATACCGGCCCCGATCTGCAAAATCCAAACTATTTGCGGCCCACCATCAACGACGGTTCGTATCCCAGCACCGGCAAACTGTACCGCAACGACGGCGGTGGTCCGCAGGGCCACCCGGTTTTCAAGGATATTTCCCGCGAGGCCGGTATTGTCTACGAAGGACTGGGGTTGGGCCTGGCCATCAGCGACCTCAATAAAGACGGGTATCCCGATATTTACTGTTCAAACGACTTCATCAGCAGCGACATTCTGTATCTGAATACGGGAAAAACCGCCCCCCGGAACCCCGCTTTTACCAATGTGATTCGACAGGCCACGGCGCATACGAGCCTGTACGGCATGGGCGTCGATGTGGCCGATTTTAACAACGACGGTTTGCCCGATATTTTCCAGCTCGACATGTTGCCGGAAGAAAACGCGCGGCAGAAAACGATGCTGGCCGGGCAGGATTACGACCGCAAGGAACTCAGCATTTCGGAACCGTACCGGTATCAGATGCAGTACATGCGCAATTCACTGCAACTGAATCTGGGCGTTGACAGGAGCGAAGCGGGGAAAAATACGGTGCCGCTGTTCAGTGAAATCGGGCTGTTGGCGGGCGTTGCCAAAACCGACTGGAGCTGGGCCGCGCTGATGGCCGATTATGACAACGACGGTCGCAAGGATCTCTACATTACCAACGGCTACCGCCGGGATGTCACCGACCGCGATTTTATTCAGTTTACCGAGGAGTTTTCCGGATTCGGTACGGCGGAGTTTCAGAAGGACAAACGCGAGGAATTGATCCAGAAAGTGCCGGAGGTGAAGGTGCCGAATTACGCGTACCAAAACGCTGGTGATCTGGCCTTTACAGATGTCTCGAAGGCCTGGGGCCTGGCCGATCTGTCGTATTCCAACGGCGCGGCTTATGCCGATCTGGACGGCGACGGCGATCTGGATCTGGTCGTCAACACCATTGATTCCGAAGCGTTGGTCTACCAAAACCGGGCGCAGCAGCAGAATCCGGCGCACTATGTATCCATCAATCTGGAAGGCCGACCAGGAAACCGGCAGGGCATTGGCACCAAAGTAACGCTTTGGGCGGGTGGACAACTGCAATACGCCGAACTCTCGGTGGTGCGCGGTTTTCAGTCCTCCGTCGAGCCGCTGTTGCATTTTGGACTCGGAAAATCGGCGATGATCGATTCGTTGCTGGTGGAATGGCCGGGCGGCTCGTCCGAAAAGCAGTACCGGATTCCGGCGAACCAACGCCTGAGGCTTCGGTTCAGTCAGGCCCAAAAAGGCGTCATTGAAGCTACTCCGAAAACCGGCAACCCGTTTTTTGCGAACGTGACGGATCAGATTTCGCTGGATTTTCAGCACCGGTCTTCGGGATTTGTGGATTTCAAACAGACGGCGGCTTTGCACAAAATGCTGTCGCGCACCGGTTTTGCGCTGGCCTCCGGCGACATCAACGGCGATGGTCTGGACGATTGCTTTGTGGGCGGCACCTACCGGGGCAGCGAAGCCTGTTTTCTGATTCGGACCCAGACCGGCGGTTTTACCAAAAAAACGTTTCCGATTCACCCCAATCACGACGATACTGCCGCCCTGTTGTTCGATGTTGATGGCGACAAAGACCTGGATTTGTACGTAGTGGGCGGAGGAGCTGAACGGCCTGCGTCCGACAAACTCTTTTACCAGGATCGGTTGTACGTGAACGACGGTAAAGGCGGTTTCAGCCCGGCCCCGGCGACTGCTTTGCCGGATGTGTCGGGCAGCGGTTCCTGCGTGGTGGCGGCTGATTACGATCGCGATGGCGATCTTGATCTGTTCGTCGGCGGGCGGCAGATTCCCGGTCAGTACCCGCTTCCGGCCCGCAGTTATCTGCTCCGCAACGACACCAAAAACGGTTCAGGCAAGTTTACGGACGTCACCGCCCAGCTTTGCCCCGATTTACTGAAAGCCGGTTTGGTCTGCACCGCCCTCTGGACCGACACCAACAACGACCAGTGGCCCGACCTGCTCCTCTCCGGCGAATGGATGCCCCTAACTCTGTTAAAAAATAGCACTGGCAAAACATTCACTCATTCGCTCATTCACCGCAACGGCGGACCGTCATTCACCCATTGTACCGGCTGGTGGAATTCCCTCGCGCAGGGCGATTTCGACAACGACGGTGATCTGGACTACATGGCCGGCAACGAAGGGCTGAATACGCTTTACCGGGCGTCGGAGAAAGAGCCGATCAGGATGATCGCGAAAGACTTTAACAAAGACGGCACGTTCGATCCGCTGATGGGGTATTTCATCAAGGGCGTTCAATATCCGGCCATTCCCCGCGACGCGCTCAACCAGCAGGTGATTCAGTTCCGGCGTAAATACCAGCGGTATGCCGATTATGCGAAGGTGACGTTTGACGAGTTACTGACCCGCGACGACCTCGACGGAGCTTATCAGGTGGAGGCTACTGATCTGGAAAGTGCTTATATCGAGAATCTGGGCAATGGCGAATTTAAAGTAACGCCCCTGCCGCGCCTGGCGCAGCAATCGCCGGTTTTTGAAATTATTCCGCAGGATGTGAACCACGATGGCAAGCTGGATGCGGTATTGACCGGCAATTTTTACCCGAACGAAGTCAACATGGGGCGCCAGGATGCTTCGTTCGGGCTGGTGTTGCTGGGTGACGGACACGGAAATTTCCAACCGCTCATGCCCCGCGAAAGTGGTTTGCGCATTACCGGCGACGCCCGGAAATCGCTGGTGCTTTCCGGCGAAGGCGTGGACCCATTGCTGGTCACGGCCGTGTATGGGCAGGGATTGCAGTTCAACCGGTATGTGCGGTAGGTTCACGTTTCATGTAGATAACCGGGGGCTACAAGATGAGTCATCCCTACGGGATTGATCTTAAGGTCATTTCAACCTTTCCCCCGGTCGAAACCGGGTGCCACAATATGATTCATCCCTACGGGATTGGCCAATCCCGTAGGGATGAATCATATTGTAGGGCTAAAATTGATCAAACCCGCAATTAATGAATCCCGTCGTGATCTATCATTACAACGATCCCGAGTTGGTTCCGGCTGCGTACCAAAGGGCGGCTACGGCTTTCTGGTATTTGGCCCGCAGTTCTTCCAGTTTGACCTGCAAATCGATCAGTTTGGTTTCCCGGCTGTTGATCAGAAACAGCGAACTTTCACCGATGTCGAACTTCTGCTGCTCGGCCCGCACCAACGTTTGCTGGTTGGTAACCGTCTGTTGCTGAACGGCAATCAGCCCCTCCAGCGTTTTCAGTTCGTTCCAGGCGGCCTGTACATCGTTGGCAATGTCACGGCCGGTTTGCTGCCGTTCGAGGTTCAACTGCTGGCTTTTGATCTGCACCTGCCGAAGCTTGCCGCGCTCTTTGCGCAGGAAGAGCGGAAACGTCAAATCCAGACCGATTTTGTGGTTTTCGGGCCGAAAAGCGTAGTAGCTGGGGCCATCGTAACCCAGTCCCGGCAAAGGTGTACGGCTCAACAGACTCGCATTCAGTGTGATCTGGGGTTGCAGCAACGACCGCCGAAACCGCTCTTCCACCGCCAGCTGCTGCCCTTTGGCCGCCAGACTCAGCAATTCAGGGTGCTGTTCTGCCGCCCGACTCAGCAGGTTTTGCAGTTGGGCTTCGGTGGTCCGATCAAGCGGAGCGGTCTGCGGCACTACCGCCAGGGGCAGGTCAACCGGTTTGGGCGGGGTATTCGCATCATCGCTGATCCACAGAAAAGCCGTCAGCCGCAAGCGGGCGTTCTGCCAGTCGACTTCCGCCTGTTGGAGTTGCACCAGCCGGTCCTGCACCGTAATCAGGGCTTCAGTGGTATCGATGGGAGCGACATCGCCCAGGGCGGCCCGTTCCCGCATCGCCCGAAACCGGGTGTCGGCCAGTTGGTATCCCTGCCGGATCAACTGATACTGCTGATAGGTCATATACCAGTCCCAATAGGTTTTGGCCGCATCGAACAGCGTTTTGTTAATCAGTTTCAACCGATCGGCATCCGCCAGATTGACCGCCAACTGCGCCTGACGCAAGGCATTGCGCCGGGCGTCGATCAGCAAACCCTGCCCGATCGGGACGCTTAGACCCACAGCCGCCAATCCGGAAGACGGCACCAGGTATTCCGGATTCAGATACTCCCCCCGGTTGCGGTCGTAGGTCATCTTGACGTCGATGCCGCCCGGCAAAATCGGTACCGCCAACCCGGACTGCCACTTGTCGTAATACAGATTATTGCCGAATTCCTTGCGGTCATAGGCCGAAAACAGCTTCGGATCGAACGCACCCTGCGCCTGGCGGATTTCCTGCCGGGCTTCCTCATTCAGCAAAGCCGCCTGCCGGACAATCGGGTGGTGCTGCGAAACGACCCGGTAGAAATCGGCTGCCGAAAAAACCGTCGTATCCGGGGAGGGCGTCGGAGTTTGCCCGAATGTTGTGCCGGACACCGCGCCACCCAGCAAGAGCCCATAGAGTAGGATGAGACGTTTCATGCCTTCTTTTCCTCTTTAGGTTCTTCTTTCAAACTGGGCGGAAAACCGTTCAGCTGCCGCCAGATTTCATACCAGATCGGTACGTCGTCGAGCATCACCCAGCCATACACACCGGAGCCAACGCGCAACTGTTTGGGCCAGGGCTGGTCGCTGGGCCGGGCTTTGGGCCGCACCAGCAGGCGGTATTTGCCATTGACACTGCTGACGGCATCGATCACGGCCACCTCACCCCCGAACGTACCGACGGCCACCGTCGGCCAGCCTGAAAACTGAATGGCTGGCCAGCCATCGAACTGAATCCGGACTTCGCGCCCGCGCTGAATCAGCGGCACGTCCATCGCCCGAACGTAGAGTTCGACGGCGATGGAGGGGTTGGCGGGTTGCAGACTGGCAATGGATTCGCCTTCCTTGATGGTCTCGCCAATCCCGAATTTCAACGAGCGAACCACGTAGCCATCCTGCGGAGCGCGCACCACATAGAGCCCCCGCCGAACGTCCACACTGCTGATTTTATTCCGGATTTTGGAAATCTCACCGTCGGCTTCAGCCCGGTATGAAACCGCCGAACTGCGATCCGAGAGGGCTTTGGCAATTTTTTCCTGGTAATCGGCCTGAATTGTGTTCAGGTCGAGCCGGGCGTTGACCAGTTCCTGCCGCGAGACGTTGAGTTTGTTCTCCCACGCAATCACCTTGGCGTAGTCCTGCTGCACTTTCAGCCGCCGGGATTCGAGGTCAGTGAGTGAAAACAGACCGTTTTTGTAACCTTTCTCGTAACGCTCCAGCCGGTCGAGGGCAATCTGGTAATTCTTCCGTTCGGCGAGCAGGTCCGTGCTGTCGCTGGTCACTTTGAATTCGCTCTGGCGAATCTTGTTCCGGGCCGACGCCAGTTTGACCTGTAACCCGGTTTTGAGGGCGGTAATCTGTCCGTCGAGGGCGGAGATTTTGGCATCGGTGGCTTCCAGACTGCCTTGTTTGGCGTCGAGTTGTTCGTCGAGCCGCTGGGGAAGTCTGGGATCGAAATATTCGTCTTTGATTTCGGAGATGACCAGCATCGTATCCCCTTTTTTAACGTACTGGCCTTCCTGAATTTTCCAGCGTTCAATCCGGCCGGCGATGGCGTTCTGGATGGTTTGCGGGCGATCCTGGGGCGTCAGTGCCGTGACGGTTCCTTCGCCGTTGAGGTTCTGCTGCCAGGGCAGAAACATGACGCACAGGCCTACGAGTAACATGCCCAGCATCCAGCGACCCAGCCGCCGACCGCTGTCGGGCTGGGGAAGTGTTCGGAGGGTTTTGAGCGGGTAATGGGTGAACAGTGCCTCATCAACCCGCTGGTTGGATAAGTTAAGCATGGGGCGCGGGTTCGGTTTCGAGTGGTAAATCCGTTACGTTGGCAATTTTTTCGACGGCGGTCAGCATGTCGAAAACCGTGTCGATGCCCGAAATCAGTTTCTCTACCGATCCGGAAATCAGGACGATCACCAGTTCGGCGGCTACAAACTGGCCCAGCGTCATTTCCCGGCTGATGACCAGCGAAGTTCCCAGAATGAGCAGACCACCGGTGATCAGCGTCCGGAAGGCGATGGCGCTGTAAAAGAACCGTTTCAGGACGCTAAAGTGTGAATTGCGGTTGGATACATAATTAGCCACCAATTCGTCGATTCGGTCGATTGGCTCCGGGTCATTCTGGTGGCGGTAGCGGGGGAGATCGCGGGCGAATTCTTCCAGACAACTAACCACCTTGTATTTGTATTTGGATTCATCCAGGCTCGTGCGAATGCCCCGGGGGCCGTAGATCCAGCTAACGCCTAAAATGACCAGCAGGGTGAACAGCCCAAATCCGAGGAAAACCGGGTGGTAAAACGACAGCAGGATGATCCCGAACAAAATCTGCATGGCGGCCGCTGTCAGGTCAATCAATAATTTGGGCAATCCTTTCTGAAGCGTCAGCACATCGAAAAATCGGTTCATTAGCTCGGGGGGGTAGTAAGCCGAGAGTGCTTCGGGCTCAATTCGGGGGAGCCGGTAGGCAAACTCAAAAGCTGCTTTGGCAAAAATGCGTTGTTGCAGCACTTCCACCAGCGTCATTTGACCCACCACCAGCAGCCCGGCCGCCAGCACACCCACCACCACTAGACCGATCAGGACATAAACCGAACTGAAAACCAGCCCGCTGGACACCAGATTGAAAACCGCCTGAATACCGAGCGGCAGGGAAAGGCTGATTAAGCCCGTAATCAGGGCATAGAGATAAATGTACCCAATGTCTTTTTTTTCAGTTCCGAGCAGCCGGAGAAGCCGTTGGGTGGGGGTTGGTGGAGGTTGTTGATATGAATTTATAGTTGCCATAAAATTGCTTTCTTAACTGATAGTAAAACTATCATTCTTGCAAACATAACTTTTATTCCTGAAAGTTTGTTTCTTTGTGAAGTTATTTTCTGTTACACAGTAAATAGACGCGCTAAATGGAATATACTGTAGTGGTTCGGATGAACGAGAAGCTTTTTCTGCGCGATCCGGAGGGCTCGGAACTGGGTCGCCGGATTGTTCGGCAGGGCATTCAGTTGATGGCCGAAATTGGGTTTGAAGAGATGACCTTCCGCAAGCTGGCGGACAGGATCGGCACCAAAGAGTCCAGTATTTACCGGTATTTTGAAAACAAACACCGGTTGCTGGTCTATCTGGTGGCCTGGTACTGGCAATGGCTGGAATATCAGGTGTTGTTTCAGACCAACAACCTGACCGATTCGCGGGAGAAACTGGAACGGATTCTGAAGCTGCTGCTGCTGAAAGACCTGTCGCAACTTCATATATCGACAGCGGTAGACGACATGGATATTCCGGCTTTGCACAGCATCGTGATTCAGGAAGCGAGCAAGGCGTATCTGACCCACCATGTGACGGAAGACAACCGGGAGCAACTGTTCAAACCGTACAAAGATTTATGCAGCCGCATTGCCGGCATCATTCTGGAATACCGTCCCGGCTATCCCTACGCCCGGTCGCGCGCCAGCTCCCTGATTGAAACCGCTCATTATCAGGCGTTTTTTATGCAACACCTGCCAGCGCTGACCGATTTCGGGGTTGAGCCGCCTGGCCGGATTGAAAGCAAAGATCCCTTGTTGACCTTTCTGCGGCACCTGTTGTTCTCGTCGCTGGACACTGCCCGGTTTTGAACGGCAGCCGGGGTTAAATACCGGGTAAAAGATACAGTATCAGGAGAATCGCCCCGATCACGATGCTCAGGGTCAGCAGGAGTGAAAGCCGTTGCGAGGGGAAGAAAACGTTTTCGTTGAGTTGTTTTTCGACCGATCGGTACCGGAAGAAAGCCAGCAGTGCCAGGACGGCCCCCAGAGCTACCATCAGCACACCGATAACCGCCGAATACCCTTTTGAAGGCAAAACCGTTCCTTCGCCGAGGGCAACACTGAGCTGGCGAATAAAAAGAGCAAATTTGACAATGACAAACCCGAAGCCCATCAGGGCTACGCTGGTCCGTATCCAGGCCAGAAAGGTTCGTTCGTTGGCCAGGTAATCGGCGGGTCCCGGCGTTTTGGTGGGAAGTTTGTTGGGTTGTTCCATCGTACTTCGTATAACCTGACGCATCTTTTAAAGTTTCGGTTCGAGTGGTTTCCCGGTCTGCCAGTGGTAGTGCAACATGCCCCCGGTCATCATCAGCACCGACAGAATAACGGTTAGCATGAGCATTCCGGGAGGAAGACCTTTGAGACGCAGCGATCCCGGAATGCTCAGAAACAGCAGCACCGTAATCAGGCCCCGGGGTGCAACCGGGATCACCGCAAAAAGGCGTCGATCGCCCAGGGTTCTGAACAGAAAGAACCGCAGACTGAAAATGATCGTAATCAGGCCCAGACTGCCCAGCAGGGCCGTTGTGTCGAAGAGCGAAGGCAAATCCGTCACGTAGCCAAACAGGAGGAAGAAAAAGGTGCGGACCAGAAAAGCGGTTTCGCCGGTCAGGTTTTTGATCTGGGTCAGTTCCTGTTCAAACAACTCGTTGTGGAGCAGTCGCTTGAGACGGCCCCGGACGAATAATTCCGTGTTGTTCATAAACAGCCCGAACACCAGTACCAGCAGGAGGGACGAAAGGTGGTAGAGTTTGCCAATGGCGTAGAACAGCACCAGCGAGGCAACGATGGGGAAATATTTGACCGGGTGGCTGATCTTGCTGATGAGATACAGCAACAGAAAACAGCAGACCACCGACAATCCGCACATGATGGCCGTATCCTTCACAAAGGCGAGCATCGACCACCAGCCCCCCGGAATGTTGTAGATGATAAAATTAAAAACCATCACCCCGATGATGTCCGATAACGAGGATTCGTAGATAACGAACTCGCGGCTGAATGCCGGGAAGATCCGGACGCTGGGAATGGCTACGGCGCTGCTGATGACCGAAAAGGGAACGGCGGCCAGAATGCCGTTGACAAGCGGTTGCTGAAGCCATTGGCTCAGAAACAGGCCAATGGCAAGCGTAGAAACTACGATGGTGAGCACGGTGGCCCGAAACGCCCGCCGAACCAGGGGCAGCCGGTCGGGCGACAGTTCCAGTTCCAGCGCCCCTTCCAGCACGATCAGAATCAATCCCAGCGTACCCAGAACCGGGAGAAGCCGGTTCTGCAACGGGATCTGGAAACCGGTGTAGTCGGCCAGTTGACGAAGCAGCATTCCGGTGCCGAGCAGCAACAGCACCGACGGAATCCGGTATCGGCGGCTCAACAGGTCAAATACATATGAAAGCAGAACGGCTAGACATAGTAAAATGATAAAATGCGTGTTGCGCATAACGACTGGATTTTGAACGCCGTCTCACGGACGACTGGACGTTGAACCGGCGTCCAGTAAACGGGCCAGTTCATCGATCAACGCATCCGTCCGAAGAAAATACTCTTCTTCCGACAGGGCACCCTGTTTATAAAGCTGCAGCAACTGATCCAGCTCTTTCTTGATTCGGCGGTAACCGGCATCCATCCCGGTATTTCCGAGGTGGATTTTGTTTTTCAGGCGTTTATCCCTTTTTCGTTCCCAATATTGCCCCACCATGAAGCAAAAAATGCCTACGGCCAGTGTGGTTAAAAGGATAAAAAGGATCATGGCCTGAAAAGGTTTACCAAAACCGTATTCGCTGGCGTAGGTCGGTCCGGTAAATTGCCGGACCACTCATTCTACTGAATCGCCGTTCCCTCTTTGATGGTTTCCCGGGCGTTGAAAATGACTTTGTCGTTGTCGCGTAAATCACCAAAAATTTCAATCATGTCGCCGGATTTCTGGCCCCGCCGAATCGCTACGCGCTTGGCCCGGCCGTCCTCAACTTTGATGACGTATTGCCCCTCCGTAGAGGCAACAACCGCCGACGTGGGAACCGCCAGCGCACCGGGCGTTCCGGTGGCCGACAGGCTGATGTCGGCAAACATGCCGGGCTGAAGCTGGCGGTTTTGGTTGTCTACGTCGATTTCCACCGTTTCGGAGCGGAACTGTTGATTCATCGTACCCGACCGGCGGCTGATTTTTCCTTTGAAGACCTTCCCCGGCATGGCACTGACCGTAAACGCCAGCGCTTCACCTTTCCGAAGCTGGCTGCTGTAGGTCTCGGGAACATCGAAAACCAGCCGCAGGCGGTTTTGCTGTTGCAGCACCAGCATGGGCCGGTCTTGCCGCGCACCGGTTCCGACCAACGCCCCCGGGTGAACGTTCCGCTCGGTGATGAACCCATCGAACGGAGCCGCAACGGTCAGATAGGATTTGAGCTTGGCCATGGCGCGGTAATTGGCTTCTTCGCCCAGCAACGATGCACTGTCGGCCTGCACCCGCGCCAGGGCGGTTTCCAGATCCAGGGCCGATACGGAACCGGGGACCTTGTTACTGGCCACCAGCCGCCGGTAGTGCTCACGACTGGCCACCAGCAGGGCCTGGGCCTTGAGCGAATTGGAACGGGTAGCCGCCAGCCGCTCTTCGGTTTCAGGCGCATCGATCGTCATCAGCACCTGACCCTTGCGAACCGCCGAACCCCGGTCGACCAGCACCCGATCCACAAAACCCGTAGCGCGGGGATAGATGGTAACTTCCTGGTAGGGGTGAAATTCGCCCGGCAGTTGCACGGTTTGCCCCACCGGCTGCCGCGACACGGCACCAATGCGGTATTGGGTTTCGGCCACGGGTTTGGTGGTCTTCTTCTTTTTCAGAACCGTCTGCCCCGAGTCCGACGAGTTACAGCTACTCAGTGTACAAAGGCCCAGCAAGGCCAGCAGACGACTATATTCGATGATTTTCATACGCTTAAGGATGAACGGTTTGGGGTTCAAAATCGGGAGTCTCAACGTCAGGATGATCGGCAGTCGTGTCGTCGGGCAACAGGGATGGGTCAACATAATTTGTGTTTCGCTGCAACCAGACGTAGACCTGCGGCACGATGTACAGCGCGGCCAGGGTCGATGCGATCAGTCCGCCAATCACGGCCCGGCCCAGCGGAGCCACCTGCTCCCCAGCCTCGCCCGTACCCATCGCCATGGGCACCATACCGGCCACCATCGCAAACGAGGTCATCAGAACAGGCCGGAGTCGCAGGCCCACGCTGTCGATGGCGGCCCGCGTCACGTTGCGGTATTCCCACCGCAGCCGCTCCGCATTGGTGACGATCAGAATGGCGTTGGCGACGGAAATACCGGTCGACATAATGATGCCCATGTACGATTGCAGGTTGAGCGTACTGCCCGTCAACAGCAGCAGTCCAATGGACCCCACGATGACGGCAGGTACGGTGCTGAGTACCACAAACGACAGCTTGAAGGATTGGTAGTTGGCCGCCAGCAGCAGAAAGATGACCAGCACCGCAATGCCCAACCCCAGTTGCAGGCTGTCGAGCGTTTCGGTCAGCAGCGACGACATCCCTTTCACCTCCGTGATGAGTCCATTCGGGGTTTCGCCCAGTTTGGCAATGGTGGCTTCCACGGCCTGCGTGGCCGTACCCAGGTCGCGGTGGTGTACATTGGCCGAAACCGTTACGAACCGGCGGGGGCCGATGCGGTCATATTCGCCGGGCAGGGTGTCGATGGAAAACGTGGCGACATCGCCCAGAACAGGCCGTGTCTGACCCGATACCAGCGGAATTGACTCCAACTGCGTCATGTTGCGCATGTCATATTCCGGAATCTGTACCTGCACCTGGTAGGTGTACGCCGACTGTTTATCGAGCCACTGGTTTTTTTCGGTATACCGGCTTGACGAAGTAGACGCGGTAATGGACCGGGCGGCTTGCTGGAGGTTCAATCCCATCATGGCCAGTTTCTGCCGGTCGAGCGTGATGTTGATGACCGGAAATTTCAGCGGCTGAAGAATGCGGACGTCGCGCAGATACGGCACCTCGGCCAGGCTGTCGACCAACTGGTTGGCATATCCCGCAATTTGTTTCATGTTACGCCCGGCCACCATCACCTCGATGGGCGTGCTGGCGCCCCCGCTCATGAGCTTTTCGGTCAGATCGGCGGGTTCGAATGAGAGTGTGAGGTCGGGAAGCTGGTCCTGAACCGCCAGCCGGATGCGCTCTTTCAGGTCCTGCATGTTGGTGTGAAAGCCCTTGGTCAGTCCGACTTTAATAACCGCATCGTTGGTTCCGCTGGTATTCACATAGAGGTTGGAGGTGGCGTAGTTGGTCGGCACCACCCCAACGTAAGCCGACGAAACCGCCAGGTTTCCCCCCGACACCTCATCGACCAGCGCCAGGAGTTCACCCACGCGTTCTTCGGTGCGTTCGAGCCGGGTGCCGTCGGGCGTTTTCATCCGGATCACCATCTGGCCGGAGTTGGTCACGGGCAGCATGTCTTTCCCGATCAATACGAAACCGACGCCGGCCAGGGCCAGAACGCCGACGAAATACAAGGTGAGAATGAGTCCGTTGCGCCGAAGCAGCCGCCCCGTCTGCCCCACGAAACCGACACGAACCCGCTCGAAAAAGCCAGGTTTTTTCGCTTCGTGATCCGGTTTGTGAACGTGGTCTTTCATGAGCCAGTTGGCCAGTACCGGCACCAGACTCTGGGCCAGAAAATAGGAAACCGTCATGGCAAAACCGATGGACAGCGACAGGGGCAGGAACATGGCCCGGGGAACGCCCGTCATGATGAACGAGGGGGCAAATACCGCCAGAATACACAGCAGGATCAGCAATAACGGCAGGGCAACTTCCTTACAGGCATCGAAAATCGCCTGCTTGCGGGTTTTCCCCATTTCCAAATGCTGGTGAATGTTCTCAATCGTCACCGTGGCCTGATCCACCAGCACCCCGATGGCCAAAGCCAGCCCCGACAACGTCATGATGTTGATCGTTTGTCCGGCCAGACTTAATCCCAATACGGCGGCAATGATGGAAACCGGAATCGTGATGATGACGATGACCGACGAGCGCCAGTCGCCCAGAAAGAGCAACACCATCAGACCCGTCAGAATAGCCCCAAGCCCGCCTTCAAACAGCAGACTTTCAACGGCATTGATTACAAACACAGACTGATCGAATTCGTAATTCACCTCAATATCGTCCGGGAGCAGACCGCGCATTTCGGGCAGTTTGGCCTTCAGCCGCGTAACCACATCCCAGGTCGAGGCATCGGCGGTTTTAACAACCGGGATGTACGACGAGCGGCTGCCGTTGACGAGCGCATACCCGGCCGTGACGTCCGAGCCGTCGAGCACGGTGGCCACGTCGCCCAGAAACACGGTGCGGTGTCCCTGCGTCACGACCGGAATCCGGCTGAAATCGGCCACCTGGTCTTCCAGCGAATTCAGCGTGGTGATGTAGGTCGTGTTGTCGATCCGGATGTTGCCGGAAGGTGTCATGGCGTTGTTGGCCGCCAGCGCTTCCACCACTTCATCGGGCGAGAGGTTCAGGCTCCGGACTTTGTCGGGGTTCAGGTTGATGACAATCGTGCGGGAGTTGGTTCCAATCGGGGGCGGAGCCGTCAGGCCCGGCACGGTGGAAAAGAGGGGTCGGATGCGCGTTACGGCCAGTTCGTGAATTTCCGCGAGTGAACGGGTTTTACTCGAAAACACCAGATCGCCGATCGGCACCGACGACGCATCGTAGCGCACCACCTGCGGGGGCAGTGCGCCCGGCGGGAAGAACTTCATGGCCCGGTTTACCTGGATGGCCACTTCGGCGGCTGCCTGGGCCATGTCGGAACCTTCATAAAAAGCCAGCTTTACGATGGTTAGCCCCTGCACACTGCGGCTCTGAATTTCCCGAATACCGCCGATGTACAGAAACTGGTCCTGCATCCGGGTGGCAAAGAAACCCTCCATCTGCGCCGGTGACATCCCGCCATAGGGTTCGATCACGTAAATGGTCGGGGAGTTCAGGCGCGGGAAAATATCGATGGGAATCCGCATTGCCGACAGAATCGAAAACACAACGACTCCGGTAACAAGTACCAAAACCGCAATCGGGCGTTTCAACGACGTTGCTAATAAAGACATAAGCAGAAAATTTAGGTTGGGTTAGCGCCGGAACAGCGAATAGAATTCCTCAAAATTGTCGGTCGCCTGGGCGCGCTGCAACCGGAGTTGTACGGCCTGGGCGCGGGTCTGCACGGCTTCTTTCTCCACCGCCGTGAGCAGCGTCAGGGCGTCGGTCAGGCTCAAAATGGTTTCCAGTCCATTGTTGTAGAGCGAAAACCGCTGGTTGTACGCATCCTGGGCCGAGCGCAGCGTGTAGGGGAGTTCGGTCAGTTCGCTCTGGACGACGGAAAGCTGGGCGTCGGCAATCCCCACCGCATTCTGAAGTTGCAGCTTCGCAACGGCCAACTGGTTGCGGGCTTCCTCAATCCGGAATTGCTGGAGCTTGATGCGGTGAGAGGCCCGTCGGAAATCCATCAGATTGACTGTTCCGGCAATGCCGAGCAGGTAGTTCGTGCGGCTATAGGCCAGCCCTTTCGCCACCGGGCCAAAGTTGTTTTCGACGTCCAGACTGGAACCCCGCGCCCAGGTGGCCGCCAGCAGCGAGATTCGCGGAAGCGCCGATTTTCGAATGAGGTCGATTTCGGCGGTTTGCCGGGTGACGAGTCGTTCCTGAACCCGCAGGAGCGGATGCGTCGGCGGGGTGAGCGAAGTTGAAAGCGGAACCAGCAAAGGCCCCACCCGGAAGGCGGTATCGATTTTTACCTCTTCGGCCGGTCGACCCGTCAGCGTGGCCAGTTGAACCCGCGCGCGCTGGCGTTCTTCCTGCATCCGGAGGTAGGCGAGCCGGGCGCGGGAAAGCGCGACGTTGGCCAGGGAAGAATCCAGGCCGGGCTTGACGCCGTTGCGAACCAGGTTGACGATGATCCGGCGCACGGTATCGACCCGGGCCAGGTTCTGCTCTTCGATGAGCAGATTCTGCTCCGTCCAGTATAAATCGAGGTAACTGCTGATGACCGTCTGGCGCAATCCGAACTGCTCGCGCTGGAGGTTCGCTTCGCTGACGGCGACATCGCTGCGAACGAGCTTGTCTTCCGCCGAAAACCGGCCAAAGTTGTAGATTTCCCAGTCGGCGGTGGCCAGCGCCACATTGCCCGACGCCAGATCCGGGCGGTTTTCGGCCCGGCGTCCGCCCGAGGTCGGCACGATCAGACCCAGGGAAAAATAAGAGCCCGAAATCCCGTTGGCCGTTCCGATGTTGATCTGATCGTGCAGCCGGACATTGGGCAGTCGGTTGTCGCGGACCACCCGGACGTTGGCGCGGATGGCTTCCAGTGCTGATCGCTGGGCCGCCAGCGTGGGATATTGGGCAAAGGAGGCTTCAACCGCTCCCTCCAGCGTGAGCGTCTGGGAAAACAACTGGGGAGAACTTCCCAGCAAAAATACAAAGGCAAGCAGATGACGTTGAATCATAGTGCGTTTCAAAATAAGAATCAGGCTGTACGGGTCGCAACAATTCCTTTTCAAAATAACCACCCCTTCCATTAAAGGCTGATTAGTGACTTATTAGAATTTGGTTAGAGTCCGGGCCAACCCCCTGAATTGGTTACTTTGTTGCTACATTTAGCCTAAAAAAGACGGTAGACAGCCTATGAATGTCTTACTTGTAGAAGATGATGTTGAACTGGCGCAGTTCATCCAGAAAGGATTGCAGTCTGAAGGAATCTCGGTTTCGATGGCGTTCGACGGCGTTATTGGCCGGAGTCTGGTCAACGAACACCGGTTTGATGTGGTCGTGCTGGACGTCAATATTCCCGGCATGAATGGCTACGATCTGTGCCGGTATATAAAGCAGAACTGGCCGGCCATTCCCGTTATTCTGCTAACGGCGCTGGGGAGTCTGGACAACAAAGTGCTGGGATTTGAATCGGGAGCCGACGATTACCTGACCAAACCGTTCGCATTTAAAGAGCTGCTTTTTCGGCTGAAAGCCCTCGCCCGGCGGAATTCGCCCCGCCCGTTGCTGCCCCAGCGGCTTCAACTTTTGGATCTGGAACTCGATACGCAGTCGCACCAGGTCTGGCGGGCGGGACAGCGCATTAGCCTGACGGCGCGCGAATATGCTCTGCTGGAGTATCTGCTCGCCAATCAGGGGCGGGTGGTGAGCCGGGTGAGCATTCAGGAAAATGTCTGGGATGTGCATTTTAACACCAACACCAACGTCGTGGATGTGTACATCAACTACCTGCGCCGGAAAATCGACACCGTAGAACCGAAGCTTTTGCATACCGTCTTTGGGGTCGGGTATATGATCGGCGCTGAACCATGAGCATCAAGCAGAAAATAACCATTGCGTTTGGTCTGCTGGTGGCGGCTTTGCTCATTCTGTTCTCCGTGTTTATTTTTCAGGCCTACGAATCCTACCGGAGTTCGCTGATGAAGACCCGGTTGCAGCGCCGGGCCCTGGCGGCTCAAACCTATTTTCTGAACCGCAGCGAATTTCAGCAATCGACCTACCTGACCTTACCCGAGCAGCACGAAACGCTTTTTGACGACCAAAACCAGCGGATCTATGCCTCGACCGGCCCCGACGATTACCCGCCACCGCCCGAATTGCTTGAGGAGGCCCGGCGCGACGAAGTGTATTTTACCTATAAAAGCCCGGAATGGGAGGCCCCGAAGGAAGGGGTTGCGCTCTCGTTCCGACATCAAAATCAGGTTTACGTTGCCATTGTGACGGCCTATGACCTGAGCGGGCGGCAGACCAGCCGGAATCTGGTGGCCATCCTGATCGGCGGCAATTTCCTTTCGCTGGTGGTGATTGTGCTGGCCGGTTTTTTATTTGCCAGCCGGGCCATGTACCCGTTCGACCAGCTCATTCGCCAGATCAACGCGGCTACCGTCAATGATTTCTCGTTTCGGCTGATTCACGAACCCCAGCCCGACGAAGCCAGCTATCTGGCCGGTTCGTTCAACGACCTGTTGAGCCAGTTGCAGCAACTGGCGTTGAGCCACGAGCATTTTATCGGCTATGCTTCCCACGAAATTCGGACGCCCCTGACGGTGGTCAAAGGCATGCTGGAAACGAGTTTGGCCTATGATCAGACGCTGGAAGCCACCCACCAGAGCATCGAGAAAGCCCTGTTTCGATTGGATGGTGCCATTGACCTGGCCAACTCCCTGCTGCGGTTAACCGAAGTGGAAGGACTGAATCCGTCGCGGCTGCTGGAAGACATCAATCTGGTAGACACCATTTTAGATACCGTTACCTATTTCCAGGAAAAATACCCCGAACAGGCCATTGAACTCCAACTGACCGATATTTTTACGGAGAGCAGTTCGGTGATCAAGGTAGTCGGCAACAACAGCCTGCTCCGCACGGCCCTGATCAACATCATCGACAACGCCTGTAAATATTCCAGCCACCAGCCGGTGCAGGTTCAGGTGACCTACCAGCCTTCCTGGGTCGTTATCGATGTCATCGATCAGGGCATCGGCATTCCCGAAGCGCAGTTGTCCGATGTGTTTCTGCCGATGATGCGGGCCGGTAACGTGGGCGGTATTCAGGGGTTTGGTCTGGGACTCACACTGGCGGAAAAGATTGTCAGCCTGCACCAGGGCGTTCTTCAGATTCAGTCCGTGCCTCATCAGGGTACCACGGTTTCTGTCCGTTTGCCTGCGCTGCCGTTTTAAAACCGGGGTTTCCTTTATTTCTCAACAATAGTCCGGATCATCTCCCTGATTTTTAAACTCGTGGTGGCGCTTTGCCGGGTCGTGGTGCGCGTGAAAATAATACCGGTCACGTTGTTTTTGGAATCCTGCCAGGGGTGCGCGCCAAACAGGCCGGGGCTGCTGGTTTCGAGGGCCTTTCCGGAGGCATCCACCACATCCCGCCAGTTTCCGATGCCGTAGCGAACGCCGGTCGTCGGATGGGGCGAATACGGGTTGGTGGGGTAGGGCGTTCCCTGAATCGTCGCACCAGCGGTTTGGTCGCTGAGCATCTCCGTGATGGCTTGCTCGCTCAAAACCCGCTTGCCTCTGAACACCCCTTTCTGGTTGATCATTTCCAGAAAATTCAGGTAATCGCGGGCGGAGGTTCGGGCACCACCGGCGATCAGCGGGTTTTTCAGGCTTGTCAGCAGATACGTCGCCTGCATCCCGCAGGGAACCGCCACTTTCTCATTGAACAGCACCTGCCAGGATTGGCCGGAAACCAGTTCGGCAATTCGTCCGGCAACGTGCATGCTCGCACTGCCGTAATTGAAGGCTTTGCCGGGCGGGTTGGTCAGTTTGGTATAGACCGCCAGCGAATCAACGGCTTGCGCCAGGGTCAGGTCGCGCCGGTATTCAAACTTCTCGGGGGAGTCGCCCGGAAAACCGGAGGTGTGCGAAAACAACTGCCGGATGGTGATGTTACCCTTGCCGTATTTTGTAAAAATGGGCAGGAATTTGCCAACGGTATCGGTCAACGCCAGTTTCTTTTCGTCGACCAGACTCATGATCACCGCGCCCGACAGCCATTTGGAGGCCGATGCAATCAGCCGGTTTGTCCCCGTGGTCAGGTTCACTTCTTTCTGGTAAATCACCTGCCCGTTTTGAGAAACCAGCACCAGTACGCTATCCTGATAGACGCCGAGGTTCTCCTCAAGGTATTTGTCTACAGCCGAAAAATCGTAGGTTTTGGGTGGGGTGTTGGGCGTAACGGCGTCGTTACAGGCCAGAAAGGCGATCAGAATGGCACTCAGCAGAAAGACGGTTTTCATGGTTTCGTTTTGGTTGGATGAAGAGCCAGACGTCAGAAGGTCTGGTTGAACGAAACAAAGAAACCGTTTGCCGGACTGGTCAACTGAAAAAACGAAGTAAACCGTCCGGATTGCCGGGTGATTCGGTCAATCCGGACGGTGAGTGAAATTCACGATAATCAAAAAACTTTTCTATTCCCATCGATTGCGCAGGGATAAGGGTAGAACACGGTTTTCCGGAAAACCGCCCCTGTCGCCGACCTGGATTATTTATTGGAAATTGCCGGGGTATTCAGGGCCTTGATTTCATCATCGAGCACGTCTTTCATGATGCTCAGAATATCGGCCGCGAGGAGTTTTTCGCCATCGTCGATAAAGCGGCTGTACGATTCGTACAGGATGTGGCATCTCCGCTCGAACCGGGTCGATGGCGTCATCGAAAAGAGGGTGGTGTGGCTTTTGAATTGACCCGCGATGACGGTTTCTCTCGTTTTACTGAATAAGTTAGTCATACACACAACTATTTTTAAAGGTACATCTCACTTTTTTACAAAAAAACTCAATCAATGGGTATGTTTGTGCAAGTATACTAAAAGTCAAAACAAAACCCGACTCGATTGGCCGGGCTGTATGTTAATTCTGTCTAACCCATGTGGGTATGGCAAAAAAATAGCAAATATCAGGCCAGTTGGCGTAGATAAAGGGGTTTAGCGGAGTGATTTTTTACCAGAAAAAAGTCCAGCTCAGGCGGGCGAAAAAGGGGGTTCCGGGCGTAAAGTGAATTTCGTTGACCGGAGCGGTTTCGCCACGCAGGCGGCTTTCGGTGGCAAACTGCGTTTCTTTCCAGCGCGTATTGAGCAGGTTCTGTACCGACAATCCGACCTGGTAGCGGGGCCGTGTATAATTGACCTGTAAATCCGTCACAAAATAGGATTGGGCCACAATGGAATTGTCTTCGTTGGCCGGCCGGTTTCCCAGGTAGCGATACCGCCATGAACCACTCCACCGCCCTGCATTCTGGAGCGTTAAACCCCCAGTTGATGTAAACGTCGGAGCCAGTGGCAGGTAACGCTGTCCCGCTTCTGCACCGATGGCGCGGGGTTTGGCGGTATTCAGATCCAGGTCGGCATACAGGTGGTGGGTCAACTGGTAGCGGACCGACAGATCGACCCCGTGTCGGCGCGACTTCCCGCTTGGTTCCACCACGCCTTCGTCCCCAACATACACGAACTCCTGTTGCATCCATAAATACCAGCCTGCCGCGTTGATGAGCAAGCGGGGAAACGGTTTGAAAATGACCCCTAAATCAGAACCGTAGGCCGGCGGTAAAATTTCCCTGCCATTCTGCGGAACCACCACGCGGGTGTCGTTGGAGTGAAATCCTTTTCCGGTGTTGAGATAGACCTGAAGCCGGGGATTCACCGTGTAATACAGATTGAGTTTGGGCGAAACCAGGGCCGCATTCGCCCGTTGCAAACCGTCCGCTGGCAGAAGCAAATCGTCGTATTGGCTCCGGAAATAATCAAACCGCATCCCGGCATTGAGCGAGAAATGATCGGAAAACTGAATGAGTTCATCCACGTATGCACTGGCATTCCGTTCATTGATATTGCCAAATTGCCGCCGTTCGAGGGTTTCGGTCCGGTTGCGGGTGTGCGAAAGTTCGGTGTGGTGCGTCAGATCCTGGCGGTATTGGAGACCCGCCGTGGACACAAACCGGGTTTTGCCGACAAAATCCGTTCGTGAAACACTGCCATTGTAACCAAACAGATTCCGGTGTTCTTTCTGCCGGATCTGGTCGCCGTTGAGCGAATCGTCCCGGAAAAAAGTGAAGTTGGAATACAGCTCGAAGTTGTAGTTGCTGTAGAAGACCTGGTTTTTGATGGTGTACTGGCTGGGTGTCACCGTCACCAGCTCGGCATTGACGTTGGTGCGGCTCGTTTCGCCCCCTTCGGTTGGGTCGACGGAGCCGAAAAAACCGACTAAGCCCGACGCCACCGCCCGGTCGGGAATCTGGCCGGAATGGTTCCACCGGCTCCAGAACGTGGATCCCGTCAGCGTCAGGTTGGTCTGATCCGACAGGTGACCGTGGTATTTGCCAACCCCATTCAGCCGCTTGAAGTTTTGCGGATGGTCGAAGTACGAATCGGAATACGAATATTCGGACGCCAGATAAGCCGACTGATTTTTGGTACGCCCCTTTTCGCCCAGCAGATCCAGCCCGGCGACAGCCCGGTATGTGTTGAACTGTCCGACTTCCAGCTTGGCAAAACTTTTGTCGAGTGTGGTGCGTGTACGAAAATCGGCCCAGCCTGCCGTCGTAAAATTGCCTTTTTCTGCGTTGTAAGGGCCTTTTCTGAAATCGACGCCTTCGATCAGTTCCGGAATGACGAAGTGCAAATCCGCGTAACCCTGTCCGTGGGCGTGCGAAACCATGTTGACCGGCATCCCGTCCACCGTCAGACGAATGTCGGTGCCGTGGTCAATATCGAATCCCCGCAAAAAAATCTGCTCGGCTTTTCCACCTCCCGCGTGCTGGCCGATGAACAAACCCGGCACCATTCGGAGAATTTCCTGCGAGTTGGTGATGGGCCGCATCCGGATGTCGAGACTGCTGATCAGCGGCTGGTCATGCGCCTGCTGGGAAGAAACGACGATTTCCCGCAACTCGATGGCGGACCGGCTCAAAACCGTATTCAGCGTGATCATTTCATCGTCTTTGATGCTTACCGTGAGAACCAGTGACTTAAAACCGATGTGCGAAATTTCGATTTTGTAGGGAGCCGCCACCAGCCCGGTGAAACGGTATTGCCCCAACTCATTTGTCACCGTGCCTTTGCCCGACCCGGTGAGTTGCACGACGACACCACGCAGGGGCAAGCGGGTCGTCTGGTCGAGAACCGTACCGGAAATGCCGCCGAGATGGGCAAACGTCTGAAGGCTGATGAAGGTCAACAGGAGAGCGTAAAGCGTTCGTTTCATGACGCAAAAGTAGCAATCAGATGCGTTTGCAACGTATTGGCCGGGCTATTTAAGCTTCTTTTTTGGGTCGGAAATCGCGTAAATTGCCTTCTGCAAACGCCTGGACGAAACCCATTCCGGGATGGTCAATAACTCAGGGCGGCAATGAGCATGGTTCGTAGAAAAACGATCAAAAAGGCCAGAATCGAAATGCCGAAGCCAAACATAAAGATGTTGTAGGCAATCCATAACCGGCGGTATTTTTTAGCGAGCACGCGCCCGAGGTAGTAAATGTCGCGGGTCATGGTACCGTACAGGTAGGGACTGTCCTTCATCAGTTCGCTCATTCCCCATTCAAAGTCTTCCAGACTCATGCGGTGAAAGTTACCGAAAAAGAGCAGGTTGCCTTTCTTCCTTTTGATGTCTTCCCGCTTGAACGTGCCTTTGGTCACGTTGGGACGGGTGGCCAGAATGGCGAAGACGATGGTCAGCAGCGAGGTGGTCAGAATCAGCACCATCGGCACCAGCAGGGTCGGGTTTTCGTCGATCCGAAGGGCCAGCACCGAAACAATGACGGAGACCATGATCGAGTTGACCGAAATGAGGATGTTGGCTTTGTTGTCGGCAATGTCGCTCAGGTAGACGTGGTTGGCCGAGGTAGTGCGAAACATGGTTTCAATGCCCCGCACCGGTTGGTTGTCTTTCACGTTCGTAGCGTTAACAGGCCGGTTCCGGGTAGTTGAGGTGCAGACGGATGGCTTTCAGCCGGGCAACACCCTGCAACGGTTCGAGATCGAGGTATTCGATTTCGGATGTCAGCTTCTTCTGCTCCTGCAAAGCCATGATAAATGGCAGATAATCTGCCACTTCCCGGCGGTTGGAATACACCAGCGCAATCGTATTGGGCTGTGTCAGCCGTTCCTCGGTTCCGGCGATATACGCCTTGTCGATCCGCTTTTTCAATACTTCATACCGGATGCTGTAGGAGCCTTCCACGTCGAACCGGTGTTCGTCCTGCCGGAAACTGATGTCTACCGGCTGCGAATGGGCCAGAATCAGTTGGGTGGTTTGCAACGCCAGGGGCAGGCGGGGCAACAGCAGGTGGGTCAGGGAGGCCAGTTCCACCATCGACTTCAGTTGCCACGCATACAGATGCCGCAGGAAATCCGGTTCGAAGGGCGTTTGGGGCGCAATGGACTGGCCGACGTAGATCGTATATTCCATTCCGTCGGTCCGGTAGCGCTCGAAATAATGCGGATAAATGGTCTGAAGCTGTTTCTCCTCATTTTCGATAAACGTATTGACGGCGGTATTGAGCCATTCGACGCTTCGCTCGTAGACCTGCAACGCCTGATTGAAGTGCCCGTTGGTGGCATTCGTGCGCTTAAAATACCGCTGGATCGGCGTTTCCAGTTGCGGATCATGCAGCCGCAGGTGTTGCAAATACGGATTGACTTCCAGCGCCAGGAAGTCCGAAATTCCCAGCTCGTCTTCCGGATTCAGCCCGGTGGTGAGTTTGTTTTGCCAGGAATACGCCCTGGCCAGGAGCTGATTCGGCACGGCCAGTTCGTCCGGTAAATCGGCCTGACCCAGCAGCGTTTGAATGGCCGTCAACTGGTCGGCGAAATCCTGGCGCACAGCCCTGTAGCGTTCGTTCGACGAATTGCGGATGTCGATCGCGCCATAGAGCGGATAGACCTGCGGAAACCGTACCTGCGTAGCCTCGCTGTTGAACGACTCCTTGTTGTCGAGCCGCAGGTATTCCCAGGCCACCTCATTAAACTTCCATTCAACGGCGGGTTGCAGGGGCGTAAACTTGGTTTTGATCAGTCGTTCCAGATTTTGTTTGAACTGATGCAGTTGATACCGCAGCAATTCCTGCACGAGCGGAATCACCCGCTGAATCGTCTCCAGAACGTTGTTTCCGAACGCTGTCGAATGCGGGCTGGCCATTTCCAGTACGCCCAGCATCTCGTTTCCGTTGACGACCGGGTAAAAAGCGAAACTGCGAATCCCTTTTTTTGTCAGGAGCTGTTGCTCGTTGCCGGGCAGTCCTTTCAGATCCGGAAACAGGAGCGGAGCCGGATTCAGAATCAGGTTGTGAATGATGGCCTGCGTGGCCGGATCGTAGCCGTCGATGACCGTGCTCGAATGCCGGAAGAAAACGCTCCGCGCGCTCACCTCCGGTTGATGGACGTAAAAACCGTTCACCTGCGAAAACGGAACGATGCTGATCTGGAGATCGGTCTGGCCGACCAGATTGCGCAGGGCGGTTTCGAAACGACGGTAAATAACCGGTTCGGCGTCTGAATGCAAATGGGTGAAAACCGCCTGCAACTGCTGAACGGTTTCGGCCTCCGTAATGTCTTCTACCACAAAAAAAGCAAAGCCTTCGGACGTAAATTCGCCAAGCGGTAACTGCTCTTCAGCCTCCGGCAAGGGGCCGGTTCCGTTGGCAAAATCAATCCAGGACGATTGCAGGGCTGGCAGGGAACGGTTCAGATGCGGCTCAATGAACGTGTTGTTGATGTCGATCCGAAAATACCGGGTGAGTCCGTTTTTGTGTTTTTGAAACCGAAAGCTGGGGTTCACATTTTTGACAGGCGGTACCTTGTAGCACTTTTCCAGAACGAGCTGGTACAGAAAGCGGAGCTTGTCTTCCGCGCAAATGTCCTCGGGCAGTTCCGACAACAAATCCGGAAACTGTTCGATCAGGTGCGTAAACCGGGCCGACTGGTACAGGATTTTCATCGGCACGGGCAAACCAAAGGTGTAGGCAATGTTCTGACCGGTGGCAGACAACGGCATCACCGCCAGCGACGCCAACTGAAAAAGGTTCGCTAACCGGTCCGGTCCGAGGATCTCTTCGAGCGGTGTTTCCTCTGCCGTGGGTATGTTTTCAAACTGCTCCAGGAGGTGGTCGTAGAGACTAGATAGAGCGGTATTGGTGGCATTTTTTTCCTGTTGCGCCTTTAAAAAAGCAACGAAGGGCTGAAAAGACAACTTCACTTCGAACGGAAAAGAGACAGATGGGGAAACAGAAAGGGTCGTTTCCATGATTTTGTATAATTTTCAGCAAATAGCACGCTTAACGCTTGAGTTCGGATGGATACCAAGGGCAAAAGCAAGGGCAAAAGCAAGGTGGATGTTTTTGTTTATTGAACAACGAAGCCAATCCGTGAGTTGCGTTGTGGCAGTATTAATTCTCAATACAGTACCGGTTTTCTGACGGTTCTGGGATAATACCCCTGCGCGTGGTAGAGGTACATGGTCCGGACACGCACGTTTCGGTAGTATACCGGCCAGACCTCCTGCCGCAACACCGGCCCCAACTGCGCCCGGGCGTCCGGCGACAGGGGATCTTCGCTCACATACACGACGTTCTGCCGCTGCGAAACGGGGGGCGGTGGCCAGAAATCAAACTGGTTCATGCGTCGGTTTTCATTGGGCAGGCAATAGGTATCCGGGTGCCCTTCGACGTAAAATGCCAGTTCGGACGCCGTGTGGTAACTGTCACTCACAATTGCAAAATGACCCGGCGGCAGGTTTTTGACGAATTCGTCGACGGTTTGGCCGATTTGCCGCCAGCCCGCCAGCCGGTACAGCGGATCGGCTTTGACCGGTAAAACCGGGCGTCCGGCAACGGCATCGAGCCAGCCGGGTTGCAGAATCAGCAGGAGCGTAGCCGCCGACAGCCCCACGGGCCAGGCCACCCGGGGCGTTTCCGACCAACGGCGGTAGCGCAGGTGCAACAGGTACGAAACCACCAGCGGCCAGGCCACCAGCGTGGCCGACGGCCAGTTGACTTCCACGCGCTTGTGAACCGACAGAGCCGCAAAGCCCGACAGAATCAGTGCCGGCGCCAGCCACAACGGCAAAAGCCGGGCGTGGTCGACCGTCGGAAGTTTCCAGGGTCGGGCCAGCAGCAGGCCGACGACGATAAAAATCGAACCGTAGGCCAGTTGACCACCCACAAATTCCAGCAGTTGACCAAGGGCGTTGCGATGAAGGAAAGAAGCCCCGGAGCCGCCCGCCAGCGTGAAAATATGCCGGAACGTCACCCAATCGTGCTGGTAGTTCCAGATCAGGGAAGGCAGCAGGCCCACCAAAACCGGTAGTGCGAAGGCGAGTAACCGACGGGTAATCAAGGCGATATCCCGGCCACTGCCCGCCAGCACCACGAAGCCGAAAAGCACCATCGTCGGTTTGGCGAGCATCCCGAAAACCACAAAGGCGGCCGTTCGCCAGCCGTCGCCGGACTGACCCGTATCGGCGTAGCGCAGAAAATACCGCAAGGCACCGGCCCAGGCCAGCATCAGCAACGAATCTGTCGTGAAAAACAGCGTTGCGGTTACAAAAAACGGACTGACGTTCAGCAACACCACGCCCAGCACCGCGACCCGGTGGCTGCGAAAACGCTCGACACCCAGCCGGAAAACGAAATACGAAATTCCCAGTCCGCACAAAACCGCATTCAGCCGGACCACCGGGGCCGAAATTCCGAACAGATCCGAACTGAGGGAGTTGACGTAGGCGATCAGGGGCGGTTTGGAGTAATAGGCCCAGTCCAGGTGCCGCGACCAGAGCCAGTATTGGGCTTCTTCCGTGAAC
Source organism: Larkinella sp. C7 (assembly GCF_006149005.1). GTDB lineage: Bacteria > Bacteroidota > Bacteroidia > Cytophagales > Spirosomataceae > Larkinella. The sequence goes on from NZ_VBSL01000003.1 coordinate 606,265, forward strand.
AGATCAGGGCCAAAATAGACATAGACGCCTTTCACCAGCGTAATGATTCCCATCAGACTCCAGAACCGGGTGATGCCCAGTGAGCGGCTGTAGAGCGCGTGAAAGGGATTGGAATTAAAGACGGGCGCCGTTGACATGGCTATCGACTAGACGGTGTGGTACTTTACTTTTCTTCCAGCAACGACGTATGTTCCGCCTGGAACCAGTTCACCATGCGCTGCAAGCCTTCCTCCAGCGAAACACGCGGCTGGTAGCCCAGCAAATGCGCAGCTTTGGTCAGATCGGCAGCGGTTTGGCTGACGTCGCCGGGCTGCTCGGGCCGGTAATCGAGCCGGGCTTTGCGGCCGGTATACTGTTCGAGTTTTCGGACCAGATCAATCAGGGCAACGGGGCGGGCACCGCCCAGGTTGATGATTTCAAATCCCTTGACCCGTTCGATGGCCCGCACAATACCGGCTACGATGTCGTTCACGTAGGTATAGTCGCGCAGGCTTTGTCCGTTGCCAAAAAGCTGAATCCTTTCGCCGTCGAACAACCGCTGGATGAACCGGGAAATCGCCATATCGGGCCGCTGGTTGGGGCCAAAGACCGTAAAAAACCGCAGGCAATAGGCGTTCAGACCGAAAAGCTGGTGGTAATTCTGAAGAAGCATCTCGCCGGTTCGCTTGGAAATGGCGTAGGGAGAAGCCAGTGATTCGATACGATCCGTTTCCCGAAACGGGATTTCGTTGCGCTCGCCGTAGACCGACGACGAGGAGGCAAACACAATTTTGCTGACCTTGAAATCCCGCATCGTTTGCAGCAGCGTTACCGTCCCGGTTACGTTGGTGTCGAAATAAGAAGCCGGTTGTTGCAGCGACGGGCGCACTCCGGCCAGTCCGGCCAGATGCACCACCACGTCGATGGCGTAGGTGCCGAACAACAAATGCAGAAAACTGGACTCCCGAATGTCGCCTTCAAACAGGTAGTAGCCCGGTCGGCCTTCGAAAGAGGCCACGTTCCGGCGTTTCAAAGCGGGGTCGTAATTGGAACCAAAGTTGTCGACCGCCAGGACAATGTGCCCTTCATCGAGCAGTTTTTTAGTGAGATGGGTTCCAATAAAACCCGCTCCACCGGTTAAGAGAATGTTCATAGGTTTTCATCGCCGACAGGTAGACGACGGTATGGTCTATACGTAAATTAAAATGGTGTGGTCAAGCCGGGTCTAGTCGAATTGCGTTTCCTGAGCCAGGTACTCTTTCAATTGCCCAAACGTTTCAAGCTTCCACCATTCCTGGTCCGGAATGCGAATGCCGAAATTGATTTCGACCTGTAGCAACAGGTCGGTAATGTCCAGCGAATCCAGCCCCAGATCCTTGCTGAAATTCGTGTGATCCGTCAGCGCGGTTTGGTTGATGCCCATGCCGACGAGCAGGTCATGCAGGCGGTTGTCAATTTGTTCAGCGATCATAACTGTAAAAGGAAAGTAGGAAATCAATTTTTTAGTGCTTGCACCGCCCTTGGGAGCGGTGCAGGCAATCGTCATGCAATTAGTAAACAGCGGTTTCGGCCACCTCTTTGGTCGCTTTGGTTTTGCTGAAGCGGTTTGAAAACCACTCCTGCGTCCGGTCGACGAGGTAATAAACCATCGGAACCAGAAAAACCGTCAGGATCATCGAACTGGTCAGCCCGCCGATCAACACCCAGGCCAGCGAGTTTTTCCACTCCGAACCGGCTCCGCTGGCGATCGCAATCGGAATCATCCCGATCACCATGGCGATGGTCGTCATCAGAATCGGGCGCAGCCGTTCTTCTCCCGCGTGCAGAATCGCCTGCCGGTACGGCACACCCTGTGCCTTCTGCTGATTGGCAAAGTCGACGATCAGAATGGCGTTCTTCACCACCAGACCGATCAGCATCAGCATCCCCAGCAGGGCGAAAATACCGATGTCCGACGAGCTCAGGGCCAGGGCCAGCAAGGCTCCCACCACCGCAACCGGAACCGACGTCAATACCACCAGCGGGTAGATAAAGCTGTCGTAGAGCAGCACCATGATAAAATACACCAGCATCAAACCGGCCAGCATCGCGATTCCGAGCGAACCGAAGCCTTCGCTCTGGTTCTTGGCGTCGCCACCCCAACTGAGCGCTACGCCAGCGGGTAGTGGGTTTTTCGCCAGATCGGCCTGAATCGTAGCCGTCAGCGTTCCCGAACCAGTGCCTAACACGTTGGCTGTTACCGTCACGGACGACCGGCGGTTTTTGCGTTCCAGCAGCGAAGGCCCATTGCTCAGGCTCACGTTGGCAAACTCCGCCAACCGAACCGTACGACCGGCCTGTGGACTGACAAAATTGATGTTTTTGACATCGTCCGGGTTTTTCCGGTCGAAGGCATCGAGCATCACACGGATGTCGTAATCTTCACCGCCATCGCGGAATTTGGAGTCATCGTTCCCCGCGAAGGCGTTCTGTAACGTGGCTCCAACGGTTTGAATATCAAGCCCTAATTTGGCCATTTTCTCGCGGTCGATTTCCACACGCACCTCCGGGTTTCCCGATTCGATGGACACGTTGACGTCGTTGGCACCGGGGGTTTTCCGAATGCGGTTTCCCAGGTCATTGGCTGCCGACAACAGAAGATCCAGGTTGTCGCCACTCAGGAAAATCTCGATCGGAGCCGTACCGGAATTGACCATACCGACTACGGAGGATTTGAATTCGATGGCCGGAAAACGCTGTTCCAGTTCTTTCCGCAGCGAAATCATGTACGCTTCCGTAGGCTGGTGACCGGGCCGTTCCGAAGCCTCCGCCAGTTGAATGGTCAACTCACTGCGGTTGGTTTCGCCTTGTCCGGTGCTGTTCATGCCCGTGCTGGCACCGGCCACGTTGGCGAAAATGGTTTCCACTTCCGGTTTTTTACGGAGGTAATCTTCAATCTGCCGGGTAGTCAGGTTGTTGTGTTGCAGCGACGCACTCTTGTCGACTTTCATCGTTAGCAGGAATTTACCCTGATCGCCCTGCGCCACAAACTGCGACCCGATAATCCCCAGACTCATCACCCAGCCGGTGAAAACGAACAGTGCCACCAGAATACCGGTGAAGGCCAGCTTGTGGGTCAGCACCCATTTCAGGCTGCCGTGGTACCAGTTGGTTAAGCCCGTCAACCCGTTTTCAAACCAGAGCAGAAATGCCTGGAACGGATTTTTCGGATTCAGGTGCTCCAGTTTTGCCATTCGGGACGTCATCCAGGGCGTCAGCGTGAAACTGGCGACCAGACTGGTCATGGTGGCAAAAGCGACGGTCAGCGAGAACTGACGGAGCAGGTCGGCGATCACCGAATCCACGAACGTAATTGGCACGAACACCACCACAATCACGAGCGTGATGGCAACGGCGGCAAACCCGATTTCTTTCATGCCGTCGAGCGTGGCTTGCCAGCGGTCTTTGCCCATTTCCAGGTGTCGCTGGATGTTTTCCAGCACCACAATCGAGTCATCGACCAGAATCCCGATTACCAGCGACAGGGCCAGCAGCGTCATCAAATTGAGCGAATAGCCCATCACGAACATGAACAGGAACGCCGACACCAGCGAGGCCGGTACCGACACCATGACGATGAAGGCGTTCCGGAAGCTGTGCAAGAAGAGCAGCATCACCACGGCCACCAGCCCCACGGCCAGAATCAAGTCGTGCGTCACGGCTTCCACGGATTCGAGCGTAAACACGCTGCTGTCGTAGGCAATTGCAAAATGAACCTTGTCTTTGGCGTTGTCTTTTTCGATCTGCGCCAGTTTCTCCTGCATCAACCGGCTGATCTCAACCGCATTGGCGTCGGACTGTTTCTTAATGAACAACCCGATCCCGTTCTGTCCGTTGTAGCGGCTGATGCTGGAGGTCTCGGTCAAACCGTCGGTCACGTTGGCGACATCACCCACCCGAATCGGGCTGCCGTCTTTGGGCGTCACGATTACCAGCTTCCGGATGTCGTCCAGCGAATTGAATTTGCCCGCCAGCCGCAGCGTCATGTTTTCCGACGTGTTTTTTACCTTTCCCGTCGGGAAGTCGAGGTTGGCCTGGTTAATAGCCTGCGTGACTTGCAGCAGCGATAAGCCGTAGTAATTCAGCTTGTCGTCATCGACATTGACGCGGATTTCCCGTTTTTCGCCCCCCACCATCGTAATTTCAGCCACACCTTTGATTTGCTGCATCACCGGCAGGTATTTGTCTTCCATCTGCTGATAGAATACTTCGTTCGGCAGGGAAGAAGTCGCCAGCAACTGCATGATGGGCTGATCGCTGGGCGAGATTTTCGACAGCGAGGGGGTTTCCACATCCTCGGGCAAATCGCTCACCATTTTGTTGATGGCCCGCTGGGCGTCTTCCAGCGCCTTATCGACATCGGTACCGGGTTTAAAACCGACGATAATAACGGAGGCATTCTCGAACGAATTGGCCTTTACATCGTCGAGGTTATCGAGCCCGGAAATGGCGTCTTCCAGCTTTTTGCTGACTTCCGTTTCGACTTCCGATGGAGCCGCTCCGGGATAAACCGTGGTGATGGTGATGGTGGGTACCGAAAATTCCGGCAACAACTCATAACTCAACATCCGGTAGGAAAATATGCCGCCGATGGTCAATATCGCGAAGAGCACGATAATCATCGAGGGGCGCTTGATGATGGTTTCGAAGAAGTTCATAGACTTTTTTATTGAGTGAGTTAGTGATTGAGCGATTGAGTGAGGAGCGAATGCGTGATTTTTCACTCAATCGCTCAATCACAAATCACTCAATAATCTCATTGTGCATTGACTAACGTGCCGTTCTGTAAGTTGATCTGACCGCTGGTGACCACCTGATCGCCGGCTTTGAGACCCTTTGTGATTTCGTAATACTGGTTGGTGGTCGCACCAATTTCTACCGTTTTGAGAACCGCTTTGCCGTTTTCAATGACGTATACCTGCGGAGCCTTGGCGGAACCCAAAATGGCCTGACGGGGAATGGCCAGCGTTTGCGTTTTCAGCTTGTTCTGGTTGGCAATGGAACCGTACATCCCGGCTTTCAGCGGATTGGCACCGGAGTTGTTCACCGTAATCTGAACCGGGTAGTTGTGAGCGGCATCGCCTTCAGCACCGATCATCGTGACGCGTCCCGTAAACCGGACGTTGGGATACACCTCGGTTTCAATTGGCAGCGACTGACCAACGCGGAACTGGTTAATGGCTTTTTCCGGTACATCGACCACCAGTTTCAGCGACGAAATATCGGTGATTTTGGCAATCGGCGAGCCGACGGAAACGACCGACCCTTTTTCCACCATTTTCTGGGTTACGATGCCCGAGAAAGGAGCGGTGACGGTGGTGTTGGCAATCTGTTTTCTGAGTTGCTTGATCTGTGCCTCGGTGGCCCGGATGTTCAGTTGCGCCCGTTCGAGGTTGATGGCCGGGGTGGCGTCGCCTTTCACCAGCGCGTCATACCGCCGAACGTCGTTCTGATACCCTTCCAGGGTCACTTGCAGGGCTTCGATCTGGTAGTGAAGCTGTTCGTCGTCCAGTTTGGCAATCAGGCGGTTTGCGCCAACCAGTTGGCCTTCTTCAATCGGCAACTGGGTGATTTGGCCACCGGCCTGGGGCCGGATTTCGACTTCGCGGTTGGGCAGAAACGAACCCAGAAACAGGGTTTCTTCCGACAGGTTGCGGAGTTCGGCTACGGCCGTCCGCACGCCCACTTTCAGGTCGGCGTCGGGTTTATAGACTTTGGCTTCTACTTTTTCTTTGTTGTCGAGGAGCGTCCAGGCGGTCAGCCCGAGGGTGCCAACGAGAACCAGTACAATGATGATGCGTTTCATGGTGTTAACAGGTTGTGTGTTATGGATTGACAATGAGATTTCCGGTTGCTTTTTTCCAGTCGAGTTCGGCCGACCGAAAGGCGACCAGCGTGCTGAGGTAGGTGTTCTGGGCGTTGCGCAGCTCGTCTTCCGTCTGGATGACTTCGCTGATGCCCACCGTGCCCTCCTTAAATTGAAGTTGCGTTTGGGTGTAGATTTTTTCGGCGAGCGTTACCTGAGCGCGGTTGGTGGTGAGATTCCGTTGTTCCACCAGCAGTTTGTTTTGGGCGTTGGTCACGTCCATCGTAATCGACTCGCGGGTTTGCTGGAGTTGGGTTTCGAGTTTCTGGTTGTCGAGTTTCTTCTGCGTCACTCTGGATTTGCGGGCCAGCCCGTCGAACACGTTCCAGTTCAGTTGCAGACCCACCCAATACCCCGGCACATTCTTGAGGTAGGAATTATCTCCACCGATGGCATACACCGTACTGTTGGCGACGCCGTAAGCCGAAACCGTGGGTAAAAAACCGGCTTTGATGTTTTGGAGATCCAACGCGTTGAGGGCTTTCTGACGGTCGAGGAGCAACAGATCGGTGCGGTTGATGGCGGGCGCGTCGAATGTCACCGTCGGCGCTGTTTCATCGATCTGGGTCAGCACCGCCAGCGGCTCGCTTTGCGGGGTTCCGGTCAGGTATTTCAGCAGGTTCAGCAGTTGATTATAGGTTGCCTGCAACGATTCGATCTGCGTTTCCGATGCCGTTTTGCTCAACCGCAACCGGTCGACATCCACGCCTTTCGCCAGTTGATTCTGCCGCTGGAGATCGGTAATCTGAATCATCTTGTCGGACGAAACGATGTTCCGGCGCAGAAAAGCCATTTGCTGGGCCGTCGTTTGCAGGTTGTAATACGTGGCGGCCACGTTATAGGCGACGTCTTCTTTCACCTGCCGGGTTTGCAGCGCCGACACTTCGCGGCTGGTTTTGGCGGCTTTCAACCCAATCATCACCGACGGGTTATACAACGCCTGGGAAGCCTGTACCGAAGTTGAAAGGTTGTAGGGAAGACCGAATGCCAGGGTTTGGTATGAACCCTCGGGGCCACCGAAGGCCGATGTGGGAACGACCTGTCCCGGAATTTTTAGATACCGTTTGTAATCACCGGTCAGGTTGACAGAAGGTCTTGCCCCGGCTTTTACTTCGGCAATGCGGGCTTCCGTTTTGGTTTCGTCAAACTGGGCCGACTGCACGCTGAGGTTGCTGGTGAGGGCCTTGTCGATCAGTTGCTGGAGTGTAAGGTCCTGAGCCTGCGTGAGTGTGCTGGTGAAAGCGAGTATCAGGCCGAGATACCATGGTGTGCGTTTCATATCAAAAAGTGTAAGTAAAGCGGATGGTGAACTAAAAACTGGATTTTCGGATGATTAAATTGTTTGTTTTAATCAATTGATTAAATTCGATGCAAAAAAATATCAGGTAACCGGTTCAGGTTTAAAAAGATACTCGCAGATCATGTCTTTGACGTATTCCATGTGGCGGGTGGCAAAAGCGTTGAAACCGGCCTCGTCCAGTCCCTGCGCCAGCATCGTCATCGGTTTGGACACAAACAGAAACTGGATGTTGGCAATGATCATGGTTAGAATATGGTGCGAATCGATCGGGGTGATGATCCCCTGCGCAATGGCATCTTCAATTTGCTGGTGGAAAATCGATTCCGGTACCTGTTTGGCCATCCCGATCGTTCCGTAAAGCCGTTCCGGATTCAGGCGCAGTTCATTCATGATGAAAATGGTCAGATTCGGATTCTGCATCATCATCTGAAACTGGTGATCCATCAGTTTCGATATTTTATCGCGCAGACTGATGGGCTGGTTGATCAGTTCGAGCATGCCTTTGAACATCAGCGTACATACATCGTTGAAAATCGACTGAAACAACTTCTCTTTGCTGCGGAAATAATAGTTCATCAGCGCACTGTTAATGCCCGCTGCCTGCGCAATATCCCGCGTCGTCGTACCATCAAAACCCTTTTCAAGAAACACCATTTTGGCTGCTTCCTTGATGCGTTCTTCGGTTGAGTCAGTAAGACATTTCATGGTATTGGTAGAATGACAGGTCAAAGGTAAAGTCCCGAAATGGGATAAGCAAACATTTTAATCAGAAAATTTAATCAATTGATCAAAACGCTTGATTAGCGGTTTTGGGCTTCCTTGAGCGGTTTTTAACGGGTTTAAATCGTATCGACATCGGGCTAGGCCTGCATCCGGCCGGATTTTTTCAAATACCGTACGAACAGGTACAACACCAGCCAAAAGGACAGAAGAAAACCCATCAGGGTGTACCGGTGATCGGTCTGGAATAAAACGGGGTACTTTAGAAACAGAATGAGGGTGATGCCGGTAAGCCAGACATACTGGGTATTGTATTCTTTCAGCATCCACCGCACCCAGTTGAACTGCATGCTGGAAAAGGTTCGCCCGATGCCGCGCAGGTCCGGAATCCAGCGGTTGACCTGGTGGGAATATTGCTCGAACGCGGTGCCGAATTTGTTGCGCAGAAAAGTCTCTTCGGCGATAACGATGGCCTGGTAAATGAACAGAAAAAGCGGCATGAAAACGCCCGTGAACAGCAGCGAATTGGCCAGAATGCCAACGCCCAGCAGCATCAGGACATTGCCCACATACAACGGATTCCGGCAGTGGTTGAAGATCCCCTGCGTCACCAGCGTTTCGGCGTAGACCTTTTTGTCTTTTCCACCCCGGACGATGTACGCCAGCCCGATGGTGGCGCCCCGAATGAGCTGACCACTGACCGTAATGAGCAGGCCCAAACCGATGGGCCAGACATAAAATGAGGGGCCAAAAACCGCCGGCGAAAAAATCGGGGGCGACGGAATAAACAGGGCTAAATACAGAAAAATAAAAATCAGATTCCGGTATTTGAAGAAGAAGTTTCCGATTCCGATCATGACGCTGCCTGGTTTTTAACCGCAATGATGCCGGCGAAATTATACCATTGAAAAAAGGTTTCGACGTGTGAAAAGCCCGTCTCCTGCAACAGAAGGCGGTTTTCCGACAGTTTATAAGGAATCAGAACGTTTTCCAGGGCTTCCCGTTTCTGGGAAATTTCCAGGTCGCTGTAGTGTTGCCGCCGTTTGTAGTCGTAGTAATAAGTGATGTAGTCGCGGTTAAACTGGTGGTCTTCCGTGAGGATTTTTTCCACCAGGATCAGCGCACCCCCCGGCACGAGCCCATCGAATATTTTCTTCAGAACCTTCTGCCGGTGAATCGGCCGGATGAACTGGAGCGTCAGACACAGTACCACCACCGAGGCATTGCTGATGGCAACATCCTGCTGAATATCGCCAGCCAGAAGCTCATAGGGGCGGGAAATGCCGAGTTCCTGGAGTTTTACCGCACATTTTTTCAGCATCTCCGCCGAATCATCGATGCCGATGAAGCGAATGTCGTTGGGAATCAGGCGGTTCATGTTGATGAGCGTCGTGCCGGTCGAACAACCGAGGTCGTAGACATCAGTGCCGGGTTGGGTATAATCGACCGCCAGTTCACCGATCATTCGCTGAATTTCTTCGTAGAACGGAACCGAGCGGTTGACCATGTCGTCGAAAACATTCGCTACGGTTTGTCCAAACTTAAAATCGGATACTTTACTGATTTCTTCCTTAAAAACGGTGTCGTGCCTGAACGCCTGTAGATGAGAATTGGCCTGTGTCATGTCATTGGGTAGTTAAGCCATTGATTAAAAAAGATTTTGTGAGTGATTAAATCGACCGGTTTAATCATCTGATTAAGGCGCGAACAAAAAAATTACGAGCTCAGTTCGGGTTTGAAAAGATACTCGCAGATCATGTCTTTGACGTATTCCATGTGGCGGGTGGCAAAAGCGTTGAAACCGGCCTCGTCCAGTCCCTGCGCCAGCATCGTCATCGGTTTGGAAACGAACAGAAACTGGATGTTGGCAATGATCATCGTCATGATGTGGTGCGAATCGATCGGGGTGATGATTCCCTGCGCAATGGCATCTTCAATCTGCTGGTGGAAAATCGACTCCGGTAGCTTTTTGGCCATGCCGACGGTGGCATACAGCCGTTCCGGATTCCGGTGCAGTTCATTCATGATGAAGATGGTCAGATTCGGATTCTGCATCATCATCTGAAACTGGTGATCCATCAGTTTCGATATTTTATCGCGCAGACTGATGGGCCGATTGACCAGATCGAGCATGCCCTCGAACATCAGCGTACACATGTCATTGAAAATCGACTGAAACAGCTTCTCTTTGCTGCGGAAATAATAATTCATCAACGCACTGTTAATCCCAGCCGCTTTGGCAATATCCCGCGTCGTCGTACCATCAAAGCCCTTTTCAAGAAACACGGTTTTGGCCGCTTCCTTGATGCGTTCTTCGGTTGATTCTGAGATGCACTTCATTGTCCTGTTGATTAGTGGTTCAAATGTAGACTCTGTAAAATTAACAAACAAATGCGTTAATCAAAAAGTTTAATCATTTGATTAAAATAAAAATAGGAGAATGAAAACCGCCTGAATGGGAGTCATTTCGGATGATACAAAAGTAGAAAGAGGGCTTTCAGGACTTACAGAAGCTGGATTCGGATCGTTTTGGACGCTTTTAAGATAAGCGCCAATGTTGGGAAGAGCGGTTCGTAAAAGTAACTATGGAATATCGTAAACTGGGTAAAACTGATCTAACCGTCTCGCTTCTGAGTTTCGGGGCGTCGCCGTTGGGCAATGTTTTTGATGAAACAAACGAGGAAGAGGGGTTTCGGGCCGTTCACGCGGCCATTGATCACGGGATTAATTTTTTCGATGTCGCCCCGTTTTACGGCGATACCCTGGCCGAAACCCGGCTGGGAAAAGCCCTGAAAACGAAACGGAATTCGGTTTTTCTGGCCACAAAATGCGGTCGCTACGGAAATGGCGTGTTCGATTTTTCGTATGATCGCATCCTGCGCAGCATCGACGAATCGCTGGAACGGCTACAAACGGATTATGTCGATTTGCTAACCGTCCACGACATCGAGTTTGGCGACCACGATCAGGTGATCCGGGAAGCGTTTCCGGCGGTGCAGAAAATAAAGGAAAGCGGGAAAGCCCGCTACGTCGGATTTTCGGGTCTGCCGGTTCGGTATCTGGCAAAAGTCGCCCGTGAGGTCGAGGCCGATACCGTCTTGTCATGGGGCCATTACACGCTGCTCGCCGACGAAATCAACGACGAACTGGTGCCGCTTTCGCTGGAAAAGGGCTTTGGTTTGCTGAACGCGGCCCCGCTCATGCAGCGGATTCTGTCGGATGCACCGATTCCGGCCTGGCAAAGTTCCCCGCAAGCCGTGAAAGATTTGCAGCCGAAACTCCTGGCCCTTTGCCGGGAATACGGGCTGGCGCTGAGCGATGTGGCCTTGAAATACGCAGTCAGCCATCCGGTGATTGCCACGACCATCGTCGGCATGTCGGAGCAGCGGCAACTGGAACAGAACATCCGGGCACTCGGGTTGACGATTCCCGATGAACTTCTTCACCGGATCGAAACGCTGGTGGCCCCGGTTAAAAACCAGCTATGGTTTGAGGGAAAACCGGAAAACAACCTTCCTAAGCCCACTTTTCAACATGACTAATCAACGCGCCCTGGTGCTGGTCGAACCCGGAAAAACGGAAGTTCGGGCCATTGAAATACCGGATTTTGGGCCGGAAGAGGTTCTCTTACAGGTCAATATGGTCGGCTTCTGCGGGGGCGACCTGAACGGTTTTCGCGGGTTGTTCGAGTTGCAGGAATACCCGAATGTGCTGGGCCATGAAGTGGGAGCCACCATTCTGGAAACCGGCAATCGGGTTCCCGACGCATTCAAACCGGGCATGAAAGTGACGCTCAATCCCTATTTGAACTGCGGCCATTGCGTTTCGTGCCGGAAAGGCCGACCGAATGCCTGTCAGGATAACAAAACGATGGGTGTCCGTCGTCCGGGGGCCATGACCCGGTTTATCAGCGTGCCGTATCAGAAGCTGCATTCGTCTTCGGCCTTGTCGGTCAGGGAGCTGGCGTTGGTCGAGCCGCTGACGGTCGGTTTTCATGCGGCCGCGCGGGGGCGGGTTTCGGCGGGTGAGAAAGTCGCCGTGATCGGTTGCGGCATCGTCGGGATGGGCGCCATTGCGGCTTCGGTCCACCGCGGGGCCGAGGTGATTGCCATCGACATCGACGATTCCAAAATGCGGATTGCCAAACTGGCCGGGGCGGCTCATACGATTAACACCACAAAGGTCGATTTGCACGAGGTTCTGATGGCCATCACCGACGGCGATGGCCCGGATGTGATCATCGAAGCGGTGGGCAATGCCATGACGTATCGTGCGGCCGTAGAGGAAGTAGCCTACACTGGTCGGGTGGTGTACATCGGCTACGCCAAAAAACCGGTCGATTACAACACCGGAACGTTTGTCCGGAAAGAAATTGAGATTCTGGGTTCCCGCAACTGTCTCGGCGATTTTCCGGATGTGATTGCGTACCTGGAAGCGGGTAAATTTCCGGTCGATGCCGTCATCAGCCGGGTGGTGTCGCTGGACGAAGCCGGTGCTGCCCTGGCCGACTGGTCGGAAAATCCGGGGCCGATTACGAAAATTATGGTTGATTTTGATAACAGTGTGAATTGATGAAATCCTGCGTCACCATTGCCCTGGTTCCTTCGATCCAAACCGGCCCCTGGATTTACTGGCACGATTTATCGACCAGCATGGCCAAAGCCGCAGATCTGGGATTCGATGCCGTCGAACTGTTCACGCCTTCGGCGGATGCTGTCAGCATTGACCGGCTGATGGCGCTGAGCAATCAATTCGGGCTGGACATTGCCGCCGTCGGCACCGGAGCCGGGAAAGTGTTGCACGGCCTGACGCTGACCGACCCCGATCCAACGGTTCGATCAAAAGCTGTTGCGTTCATTTCGGACCTGATAACCTTCGGTGCCCGTTTTGGCGCTCCGGCCATTATCGGGTCGATGCAGGGTAATGCGGTTCCGGGCGTCGAAAAAGAACAGGCACTGGCGTGGCTGGCCCAGAGTTTGAACATTCTGGGAAAACGAGCGGAGGAGCAAGGCGTCAACCTGATTTACGAACCGCTAAACCGCTACGAAACCAACCTGATCAACCAGCTTGAAACCGGCGTTACCTTCCTGAAATCGCTGGAAACCCGGCGTGTGGTGCTGCTGGCCGATCTCTTCCACATGAACATCGAAGAGGTGTCGCTGGCCGACAGCATCCGGTCGGCTGGTTCACACATCGGCCACGTCCATTTTGCCGACAGCAACCGCCGGCCGATTGGCCTGGGGCATACCGAGATGACGGCCATTGCAACTGCTTTGCAAACTATTGATTATCAAGGTTATGTTTCTGCCGAAGCCTTCCCCTGGCCCGACCCCGATGCAGCCGCAAAGCAAACGATTACGGCGTTTAAGCAGTATTTCGGCTAGGGCTTTGGATGTATGGGTAATAAATGAATACGATTGATAACTTTGTCAACAAAGCCCAAAGGGCTTGTTATGAATAACCCCGGATATAATCCGGGGACAGCCTGATCTAAAAACCATGCAACGATTCTGCCTCGCCCTCGACCTGAAAGATGACCCCGAATTAATCGCCGAATACGAACAGTGGCACGCCAAAGGCCGCGGCTGGGCGGAAGTCCGGGCGAATGACCTGGCATCCGGCATTCTGGATCTGCAAATTTACCGCACCGGAAACCGCATGGTGATGATTCTGGAAACAGACGATGATTTTACTTTCGAAAAGAAAGCCGCGCTGGATGCGGTCAACCCGCACGTTCAGCGGTGGGAGGAACTGATGTGGAAATTTCAGGAACCGCTGCCCTGGGCCAAAGAAGGCCAGAAGTGGATTTTAATGGATCAGATTTTTCAGTTCGAGAAGTAAGCACCTTGGTTGACACGTCCTTCTATTCAGGTAAATCTTTCTCTCGACGAGAGAAAGATTTACCTGAATAAAAGGACGTATTGATTCCCACCCACTATCAATTCCCCTCACCAATTTTAGGTTTATCGGACCATAGACCTTCCCTGATTCCGCAGCCTGCTAATCTTTCCCGTTCTGAAAAACAATCATACCATTTTGGTAGGGTTTGTTTTTCTGTATTCTTCGCTGCAAAACTATTTACAGATAGCAAGTGTCTGCATAACAGATGGTTGACTTGTGGTAATTAAATTATCAAACCCCCGGACACCTTTTTGCCAACGGATTAGCAACACTAACTAATCAATGTATGGCTACGCTTCTTTTGCTCATCGTTACCGCACTCCTGAGCTTTGTTATTTTTTACAAAACCATCGAATGGTTTGAAAAAATCTAATCGTCACACTCATGATTACCCTCATTTTCATTGTCGCACTGCTGGTTTTCGCGTACATGCTGTACGTGCTGATTAAACCGGAAAAATTTTAACCCATACAGCCATGTTAACGGAATGGATCGGTGTAATTGTCATGTACGGACTGACCGTCTTGCTGGCAATTCCGCTTGGAAAATACCTTGCCAAGGTGTTCAAAGGAGAACCCACCGGGCTCGACTTTATGGCTCCGCTGGAGCGTTTGATTTACCGGTTGGGCGGTATCGACCCCCATCGGGACATGAACTGGAAAGAAAATCTGGTAGCCCTGCTGACGATCAACGCCGTCTGGCTGGTGTACGCATTTGTGATGTTGCTGAATCAGGGGAGCCTCCCGCTCAATCCCGATGGCAACCCGTCGCAAAGCCCGGATCTGGCGTTCAATACTGCCATTAGTTTCCTGGTGAACTGCGACTTGCAGCACTATTCGGGCGAGACGGGCCTGACCTACCTGACGCAGATCGGTGTCATCCTGTTCCTGATGTTTGTTTCTGCGGCCACCGGAATTGCCGCAGCGGTTTTATTGTTCCGCTCCTTCATGCCCAAAAGCGTCGAAACCGTCGGCAACTTTTACGTCCTCTTCACGCAAGCCATCACGCGCTTATTGTTGCCCGGATCGCTGGTTGTCGCCCTGATTCTGGCGTTCAACGGCACCCCGGCTTCGTTTGATGGCAAAGACACCATCGTTTCGTTGCAGGGCGACACCGTGGGTGTTTCGCGGGGACCGGCGGCTGCTATGATCGCCATTAAGCACCTGGGAACCAACGGGGGCGGCTATTTCGGCGCGAACTCGGCGCACCCACTGGAAAACCCCAATTACCTGACCAACATGGTCGAAATGATCGCGCAGGTGCTGATTCCGGTCGCGATGATTTTTGCAATGGGGTTCTACATCAACCGCCGGAAATTCGCCTGGGTCGTCTACAGCGTCATGACGATCGGGATGCTCGGTCTGCTTATTCCCACGATCAGTTCGGAACTGGGCGGCAACCCGGCCATTGCCCGGATGGGCATCTCGCAACTGACGGGCGCGATGGAAGGCAAGGAAGTTCGGTTTGGTGCTCTGGCGTCAGGCTACTGGAGCATCTTGACCACGATTATTTCCACCGGTTCGGTCAATTCGATGCACGACAGTTCGATGGCGCTTTCGGGCGCGATGCAACTGCTGGGCATGATGGTCAACGCGTTCTACGGTGGTGCTGGGGCGGGTTTGCTCAACTTTTACTACTTCCTGATCATCGCGGTTTTCGTGTCGGGACTGATGGTGGGCCGGACGCCCGAACTGTTTGGCCGGAAGGTCGAAGCACGGGAGATCAAGATTGCCTCCATTGTGGCCCTGATGAGTGCGTTGCTGGTGAAAGGCGGAACGGCGTTGGGAGCCTGGATTTTTATGAGATACGGCACGGCAGAATGGGCCGTTCAGCCCTCGGCCTGGTTGAACAACCCCGGTTTTCACGGTTTTTCGGAGATTCTGTACGAATTCACCTCGTCCAACGCCAACAACGGGTCGGGCTTCGAAGGGCTGGGCGATAACAACTTCTTCTGGAATTATTCAACGGGAATTGTGCTGTTGCTGGGCCGGTTTTTGCCCATCATCGGTCCTGTCGCGATTGCCGGTTTGCTGGCGAAGAAGAAGTACGTCCCCGAATCTTCGGGAACCTTGCCGGTCGATACGGCCACGTTTGGATTAATGATTTTTGCGGTCATTTTCATCATCACCGCGCTGTCGTTCTTCCCGGCTCTGGCCCTGGGGCCTCTGGCGGAGTATTTTTCACTGCGGTGATAGCTGACTGGCAATATACGCAAGCACCTTTTCCAGCGTCATCGGTTCCGAAGTCTGAATATTTTCTTCAGAACCAACGTGCTGATGGTGGGGTGGGACTGACAGCAGGTGACGTTCATGGGAGTTGTCCCATCTGTGAATGAGCTGATTCACATCGTCTTGCCACTGGTAAGAATATTCATGCCAGTTTGAAACCGGTAAATGATTCTCCCGAACATGAAGTATCGAATCGTCGATAAACGTGATTTTAAGCTTAAAATGCACCAGGTCCGGGCGCAGTTTTACCTGAACGACTTCCTGATTCTTAATAATGGAATGGAAAGAGGAGATATCAGGAAATCGCATTGGGGAGCAGTTGTGCTAAACGTTTCTCGAGTAAACGTAATTGTTCCAGTTCGGCAGACCAGTCCATACTATCGTCTTCCCGTTCGAACAAAGCAAACTGAGTCAATTCGAAAAACTGCGAGCGGAAACGGATATAATCCATCCCATACTTCTTCTCAAAGACGGCGACGG
Organism: Larkinella sp. C7; assembly: GCF_006149005.1. Classification (GTDB taxonomy): domain Bacteria; phylum Bacteroidota; class Bacteroidia; order Cytophagales; family Spirosomataceae; genus Larkinella. The sequence goes on from NZ_VBSL01000003.1 coordinate 622,778, forward strand.
CATCTAAACTAATCTTTATCTCGGCCAATAAGGAGTCCCGAAGCTTTTCAGCAGCGTAATCATAAACAGACTCATAACCAATTTCCTGAACGGCCAATTCAATAGCAGCCTGATGAACGGTCATAACACAAGACATTTTTTTCAAAGATAACATTATGGCACAGCCAAAACAATCCTCCCTCTTTCAGCGCGAGCTCGTTGGAAAAGCCATTCGGGAGTCGTTTATCAAATTAAATCCGGCGGTTCTGATCAAGAACCCGGTCATGTTTACCGTCGAAATCGGCATGCTGATCATGGTGCTGGTCACGGCTTACATTGCCCTGTCGGGCGATACGTCGCAGGGAACACTGGGCTACAACCTGGTCATCACCCTGATTCTGCTCGTCACCGTCCTGTTTGCCAACTTCGCCGAAGCCATTGCCGAAGCGCGGGGGAAAGCCCAGGCCGAATCGCTGCGGAAAACCCGGCAGGAGACCCCCGCCAAAGTCATCCGCGCCGTAGGAAACATGAAGGTCAATGAAGTCCAGACCATTCCGTCGTCACAATTGGTGAAGGGCGACGTGTTTGTCTGCGAAACCGGCGACATCATTCCGTCCGACGGCGAGATTATTGAAGGCCTGGCCACCATCGATGAGTCGGCCATCACGGGTGAATCGGCGCCGGTGATTCGCGAAGCCGGTGGGGATAAATCATCCGTAACCGGTGGTACGAAAGTGCTTTCCGACCGGATCAAAGTGCAGGTGACCACCCAGCCGGGCGAATCGTTTCTGGACAAAATGATTGCACTCGTGGAAGGCGCCAGTCGCCAGAAAACACCGAACGAAATTGCCCTAACGATTCTGCTGGCCGGTTTTACGCTGATCTTCATCATCGTCTGCGTCGCCCTGAAACCGTTTGCGGATTACGCCAACACGCCGATCACGATTGCCGCCCTGATTTCACTTTTTGTCTGTCTGATTCCAACGACGATTGGCGGGTTGCTGTCGGCCATCGGGATTGCCGGGATGGACCGGGCGTTGCGGGCCAATGTGATTGCGAAGTCGGGTCGGGCGGTTGAAACGGCGGGTGACATCGATACACTGCTGCTCGATAAAACCGGGACGATCACGATTGGAAACCGGAAGGCTACCCACTTTTATCCCGCGCCGGGCGTCTCCAAAACCGATATGATCCGGTCAAGTGCGCTGAGTTCGCTGGCCGATGAAACGCCGGAAGGGAAGTCGATCGTGGAACTGGCCGGAACCGATGTCACGCGTAATCTGAGCACCACCGGCGCGACGCTGATCAAGTTTACGGCTGAAACCCGCTCGTCGGGCATCGACCTGCCGGATCGCAGCAACGGCCTGCTTCGGATTCGCAAAGGCGCGACGGATTCCATTCGGACGATGGTCAGACGCGCGGGCCATGCGTTTCCGGAAGAGATTGAAGAACAGGCCAAAAAGATTGCGGCAAACGGCGGAACGCCCCTGGTGGTGTCGCAAAACGATAGCGTCATGGGCGTCATCGAGTTGCAGGATATTATCAAACCCGGCATTGCCGAACGCTTCGACCGGTTGCGGAAAATGGGCGTCAAAACCGTCATGGTGACGGGTGATAACCCCTTGACGGCCAGGTTTATCGCCGATAAGGCGGGGGTCGATGACTACATCGCCGAAGCCAAACCGGAGGACAAAATGAACTACATCCGCAACGAGCAAACCGGCGGTAAGTTGGTGGCCATGATGGGCGATGGAACCAACGACGCCCCGGCCCTGGCCCAGGCCGACGTGGGCGTGGCGATGAACAGCGGAACCCAAGCCGCCAAAGAAGCCGGGAACATGGTCGATCTGGACAACGACCCGACGAAGCTGATCGAGGTCGTGGAGATTGGCAAACAGTTGCTCATCACCCGTGGAACGCTGACGACGTTTTCGATTGCCAACGACGTCGCCAAATATTTCGCCATCGTTCCGGCCTTGTTTACGGTTTCGATACCGGCCCTGCAAAGCCTGAACATCATGCGGTTGCACAGCGCGGAGTCGGCCATTTTGTCGGCGGTTATTTTCAACGCCATCATCATCCCGATGCTGATTCCGCTCGCGCTACGGGGCGTCGAATACAAACCGATCGGGGCCAGTGCGCTGCTTCGGCGGAATCTGTTCATCTACGGTTTTGGCGGACTTGTCGCGCCGTTTATCGGCATCAAAGCTTTGGATTTAGTAGTCGGTTTATTCGTCTAATCAAACACAAAAATGAAAACTCATCTCTCTCCGGCTATTCGACTGACCCTCGTCATGCTGGTTTTGTTAACGGTCATTTATCCCTTGCTCGTAGCCGGTCTTTCCCGGTTGGCACCCGGCGGTGGCCAGGGTGAAACCGTTGTTGTCAACGGAAAAGTGGTCGGATATTCCCGGATTGGCCAGTCGTTTACCGAAGACCGGTATTTCAACAGCCGCCCGTCGGCAGTGGATTACAATGCCGCCGGTTCGGCGGGTTCCAACAAAGGCCCGAGTAATCCGGACTATCTGACAACCGTTCAGGCGCGGATCGATACGTTTCTGGTGCATAATCCGGGTGTTCAGAAAGCCGACATTCCGGCCGAACTGGTGACGGCTTCCGGCTCCGGTCTTGACCCGGATCTGTCGCCCGCAGCGGCCAAAATTCAGGTGGCGCGCATTGCCAAAGTACGCGGGATTACCGTTGAAAAACTGAACCAACTGGTTGATAGCCAAACCGAAGGGCCGCTTTGGGGGCTTTTTGGCCCGGCCACAGTAAATGTGCTTCGGTTAAACATCGCGCTGAATGCTCTCAAGTAAAAAGTAACAAAGTGAGTACAACAAAACGGCGGCTCTATCAAAAAGTCGCTTCAAACATGAAAAAGTTGTTAGTAACGACCACGGTTTTAACGATGGTCTTTTGCAGTGGACCGTCATTCGCCAAAGTGAATTTGATCCAACCGGCAGATACGACGGCAAAACCGGTTTCAGAATTGACTTTTTCCGGATACGCCGAACTGTATTACGTTCAGGATCTGGACCAGCCCAGGGCACAGGAACGACCCGGTTTTCTGTACAATCACAAGCGAAACCGGGAAGTCAATGTGAACCTGGCGTTCCTCAAGGCGGCTTATGTGAATGAGCGGGTTCGTGCCAATCTGGCCCTCCAGGTCGGGACGTATGCCCAGTATAATTATGCCGCCGAACAGCCGCTGCTCCGCAATATTTACGAAGCGAATGCGGGCGTGAAGCTCAGCAAAAACCGCGATTTGTGGCTCGATGCCGGTGTTTTTTCGTCGCACATTGGTTTTGAAAGTGCGGTTTCCAGGGATTGCTGGACGCTGACACGCAGTATGTTGGCCGAAAACTCACCGTATTACCTGGCCGGAGCCAAGCTGACATATAACACGCCGAACGGAAAATGGACGCTGCTGGGGTCGGTGCTCAACGGCTGGCAGCGGATCAATCGCTTGCCGGGCTATACCAAACCGGCTTTCAGTACGCAGGTACAGTTTAAGCCGAGTTCAAAAGTGGTCCTGAACTGGAGTTCGTTTCTGGGTGCCGACCGCCCGGATTCGTTGAAGCAGCCCCGGTTTTTCAATAACGTCTACGCCATCATCAACCCAGCCGGCAAGTTCGGACTTACACTGGGCTTCGACATCGGAGCCGAGCGAAAACCGCTCGTAGATGAGGGAATACTGAAGCGATACGTCTGGTATTCGCCGGTGATCATTGCCCGGTATGCCACCAGTTCAAAAAGCTACGTTGCCGGACGGGTTGAGTATTATAATGATCCGAATGGAGTGATTATCAATACGCTATCGGCGGAACGGCCCAACGGTTTTAAAACCTGGGGCTATTCGGTCAATTATGACTACCAGATTCTGCCAAATGCGGTCTGGCGAATCGAATACCGGGGTTTCAACAGCAAGGATGCCATTTTTGCTGAAACCGCATCCGGTCCGGCCAAACGAACAAATAACGCGTTGACAACCTCAGTGGCAATTAGTTTTTAATTAGAAGTGAGAGGATAGACAAGAGCGTAAAGACAAAAGTTCTTAGTGAGGAAATTGCGTCTTTACGCTCTTGTCTATCCTCTATCCTCTCAGAAAACAATGGAAAACGACCGCGATCAATCCGCCGAACACTTTCTCCGGCTCATCCAGGCGTCGAGACGGGGGAAATTCAAGATTTACATCGGGATGAGTGCGGGCGTGGGCAAAACCTACCGCATGTTGCAGGAAGCGCACGCCTTGCTGCGGGGAGGAATCGACGTGAAAATCGGGTACGTGGAAACCCACAACCGGGCCGAAACCCAGGCACTGATCGCGGGTTTGCCGATGATTCCAAGACGGAAGGTGTTTTACAAAGGTCGCGAGCTGGAAGAAATGGATCTGCAAACGATTCTGAACGGACATCCCGAACTGGTCATTGTGGACGAACTGGCGCACACCAACATTCCCGGTTCGAAAAATGAAAAGCGGTGGCAGGATGTGCTCGACATTCTCGACGCGGGTATCAACGTGGTCAGCGCCGTGAACATTCAGCACATCGAAAGTCTGTATGACGAGGTTCACGACATCACCGGAATCGAGGTCGCCGAGCGCGTTCCCGACCGGGTGTTGCAGGCAGCTGACGAAGTCGTGAACATCGATTTGCCAGCCGACGAACTGATTACGCGCCTGAAAGAAGGGAAAATCTATGAGCCGGCCAAGGTAGAAACCGCCCTGCGAAACTTCTTTCAGGCCGAAAAAATCCTGCAACTTCGCGAACTGGCGCTCAAGGAAGTGGTGACAGCGGTGGAACGGAAAGTGGAAACCACGCTGCCCGTCAACACCCAGTTTCGGCACGAGCGGCTGATGGCGTCCATCAGCACCAACCACGTCGTGGCCCGTCGGGTGATACGCAAAACCGCCCGGCTGGCGGCTTATTACCAGGCCCGGTGGTGTGTACTGTATGTGCAGACACCTGCCGAAGATCCCAACCGCATCAAGCTGGATGTGCAACGGCATTTGATCAATAATTTAAAACTGGCGACGGAATTGGGGGCTGAGGTGATCCGGGTAAAAAACACGAGTATCTTTAATGCGCTGGTCGAGGAGTGCGAAAAGCGCAAGATTACCACGGTCTGCATCGGCAAACCGCGTTTCAACCTGTTTCAGGTGATTCTGCGGACCCATGCGTTCAATCGGTTGCTTACTATGTTATCGGAATCGGACATTGATTTAGTTATTCTGTCATGACGATTAAACTAAAACTATCGCTGGCCCTCGGATTTTTGTTTGCCGTCATGCTGTTGCTGGGCGGTTTGGGAATGTATTACCTGAACCAATTATCGGACGACGCCCGGGCCATTCTGAAGGATAATTACACCTCCCTTCAATTCGTTGGCGGCATGCAGAAAGCGTTGCTGACGCGCAATTCAGACCCCAATTCCATGAAGGCGTTCGAAGCGTCTTTGCGTCGGCAGGAAAACAATCTGACGGAAGAAGGCGAAAAAGAACTGGTGGAATCTGTGCGCGTGGACTTCGACCGCTTGAAATCGGGAAGTCGGAATGACTCCCTGACGGTGGCCCGGATTCAACAGAACCTGCTTCAACTGGGAGCCATCAACCAGCAGGCCATGTTTCGGAAAAATACCGTGGCCGAGCAAACCGCCAAAGATGCGCTGATCTGGCTGGCTGTCACCGGCACCTTCAGTTTCCTGATTCTGTTTTCGTTCATCATCAATTTTCCCGGCTACATCGCCAATCCACTGCGCGAACTGACACGCGGTATTCAGGAAGTGGCCAGTCGAAATTTTGAGGAACGACTGCATTTTAAATCCAACGACGAATTTGGTGATCTGGCGCGGGCGTTCAATTCGATGGCGCACAAACTCGACGAATATGAGCACACCAAACTGGCCGACGTGCTGTTTGAAAAGAAGCGCATCGATACGCTTATTCAATTGATGGAAAACGGGATTATCGGACTGGACGAGAAAAAGACAATCCGGTTTGTGAACCCCGTTGCCTGCCGGTTGCTGGGCGTTCAGGAAGCCGACCTAATCGGGAAATACGCGCCGGATGCGGCCCTGACCAACGATCTGCTGCGGACCCTGCTCCAGAATCTGGTGGAAACGGCGAAGGAACCCCAGGTAGCGGGTGGTTTACTCAAAATTGTCGACGAAGGAAAAGAAAGCTATTTTAACCGGCAGACGCACGTCGTCACCCTGACGCGTACCGGCGAAGACCAGCCGGTGGCCGCCGGTTGGGTGATTGTGCTGGAAAACATAACCGCTTACCAGGAGCGCGATCTGGCCAAAACGAATTTCATCGCAACGGTTTCCCACGAGTTGAAAACGCCGATTTCGGCCATCAAGATGAGTTTGAAACTGCTGGATGATCAGCGGGTGGGTGCGTTGAACGAAGAACAAAAACAACTGGTCGATCACGTTCGCAACGACGCCGACCGGTTGTTGAACATCACCGGCGAGCTGTTGAATCTGGCGCAGGTGGAATCGGGTCAGATTCAACTGACGATCAAGGCCGTCAATCCGTCGGATCTGGTTCAGTATGCGACCCGCGCGCTGGAAGTGGCGGCTCAGCAGCGGCAGGTGCGCTTTGAGGTGTCGGGTTTTTCGGATTTGCCCGCGATCAAAGCCGATCCCGACAAAGCCACCTGGGTGTTGGTCAACCTGTTGTCGAATGCCATCCGGCACAGTCCCGAAGAAAATGTGGTTCATATTTCGGCTCAACAACTTGGCAATCAGGTGGAATTTGTGGTTCGGGACTACGGCCCCGGTTTGCGCCCCGAACACCGGGCGCGGGTTTTCGACCGGTATTTTCGCGCACCCGGCCAGAACGGTTCGGTGAGCGGCACGGGCCTGGGCCTGGCCATATCCCGGGAATTTATTCAGACAATGGGAGGAGAAATCGGGTTGAAGGATGGAATTGAACCGGGGGCGGCTTTTTACTTTCGGCTGGCTATTGCCTGAAGTCCGTAGGTACGTTCAGCTCAAAGCTGTATTTTTGCGTATCTATTTCCCAAACCCCTATGTTCTGGTACGAAGAAGAAGTCCATCAACTTGAAAAAAAGGTTCGATCCACCGCAGAAGTTACCAACCGCACGGTTTTTTACGGCAGTTCCTCCATTCGCCTGTGGAAAACGCTGGACCACGATTTTTCCGAAGAACAGGTGTTGAATATCGGTTTTGGTGGCTCGACACTGGCGGCCTGTGGCTGGTTTTTTGAACGGCTGGTACTACCGGTCCAACCGCGTTCCATCGTGTTTTATGCCGGCGATAACGATCTGGGCGATGGACGTCATCCGGAGGAAGTGTATCTGTTCTTCTGCGCGCTGACCAGTAAAATGCAGCAATACATGCCGGAAACGCCGTTTACCTTTGTGGCCATCAAGCCCAGCCCCGCCCGCTGGCACATCATCGATCGCATCCGGTTTGCCAATCACCTGATTCAGCAGAAGATCGAAACCCTGCCCGGTTATCACTTTGTGGATGTCTTCACACCGATGCTTGATGGGGGAGGGCGCCCGCGCTGGGAACTGTTCGATAGCGACGGTCTGCACCTGAACCGGAAAGGGTATGCGTTGTGGCAACAGACGTTGTTGCAGCATCCTGAGATTTTTTAACAAATTGTTTAACTAAAAAGCTGTTCGGTAACTAAAAAAGGATGCATCTTGCCAGCCGAATAAAGGAGTTGTATGCATCGCGAATACCAAAAATGGTTTAGCCCCCGGCTGAACCGCGACATGGAGCTTTTAGTGTTTGGTCATGCCGGCGCGCGGGTACTGGTGTTTCCGACCCGGCGGGGGCGGTTCTACGAGTTTGAAAACATTGGCCTGGTCGATGCGCTGGCCGACAAACTCGAAAGCGGCAATCTGCAACTGTTTTGCGTCGATAGCATCGATGCCGAGAGTTTATACAGCAAGTGGATTCCTCCGCACGAGCGTGTACAACGCCATCTGCACTACGAAAATTACATCCTGGAAGAAGTGTTGCCCTTCACCCGGATGAAAAACCCCCAGCCGTTCATGATCGCCCTGGGCTGTAGCTTTGGCGCTTTTCACGCGGTGAACATTGCACTTCGGCATCCTGCCTGGTTCGGGAAAGTGGTCGCCCTGAGCGGGCGGTATGACTTGTCGGCACCGGTGGAGAGCTTTCGCGGATTGTTCGATTCCTACTACGACGAAACCATTTACTTCAACACCCCCACGCATTTTTTGCCCAACCTCCACGACGAAGGTACGCTGGCGTTGCTGCGCCGGATGCATTTCCTGATCGCCATCGGTCAGCAGGATCCCTTCTTCGACAACAACCGGGCCTTGAGCTTTTCACTGGGCGAAAAGCAAATTCCGCACGATTTGTATGTCTGGGAAGGCCGGGCACACCGGGCCGAATACTGGCAGCAAATGGTGAGGGTGTATTTATAGCAAAGCTGGCAACTGTCCCTCGATTTGCGCCCGGCGGGGTTCATACTGGGCGGGGAGTTTGAGGTGCATCCCCAATTCGTTCAGCGGTTCGTCCACTGTAAAACCGGGGTTGTCGGTTGCGATTTCAAACAGCACTCCGCCCGGTTCACGGAAATAGACGGAATGAAAATAATTCCGGTCGATCTGATCGGTAACCTGCAAACCCCTGGCGGCAATTTTTTCCTGAAAGTGTTTCTCAACGGCTTCGTCTTTAACCCGGAAAGCGACGTAGTGAATGGTGCCACCGGCCACATGCCCGCGCGCTTCGCCCGGAACCTCCACCAGATCCACCAGATTGGCATTGTCGACCGCACCGGTGGCAAACCGGTAGCGATTAACGTGCTGGTCGATGAGCTGATAACCAAAGACATCGGTTAAGATATCGGCGGTGCCTTTGATGTTTTCCAGCGTCAGCGTCACGTTGTGAAATCCTTTCGTGGCTACGGCTGCGCTGACGTCGTTCGTCTCCCACGGTGTCCGGTCATCGGCGGTTTTGGAAACGATCAGTTCGAGTTTCAGGCCATCGGGGTCGAGAAAGGGGAGGTAGGTTTCGCCGAATCGCTGCGTCGGTTTGTTGTAAATCACGTTGTGATCCATGAAGCGCTTTTGCCAGAATTCCAGGCTTCCTTCGGGAACGGAATAGCCGATTTCGGTTGCCATTCCGGTGCCTCTGCGGCCCGGCTGAACGGTTCCCCACGGAAAGAACGTCAGGATGGTTCCCGGCGAACCTCCTTCGTCGCCAAAGTAGAAATGATAGGTATTCGGATCGTCGAAATTGACGGTTTTTTTAATAAACCGGAGGCCGAGGATTTTCGTATAAAAATTGAAATTCCGCTGGGCATTCCCGGCGATGGCTGTGATGTGGTGCAGGCCTAAGAGTTGGTCTTCCATGTGAATAGGGTCTTGAAAAGCACGAGCCGGGAAGTTAGGAAAAACTCGTTTGCCTGACACCTGCGTTGACTCCTTTATTTCACTTTCTTGAAGGCATCTCCGAATACACGGGCGTTGGACATAAAAACGGGCATCTGCGTGTAACCTTTGGTCGTTTCGGGAGTTTCCCGCGCAACGCAGTGGCGGATCGCTGGTCTTTGCACCGTTGAACGATACGCCCCACGAAAAGACAACAAAAACTATGAACGACAAACTTGATCTCTGGCTTCGGCAGATGGCAGTCATGACTTTACTACTTATCAGCCTGTTCATCAACACGGCCTCGCTGGCCCAAACCGACCAGGTGGAAACCCTGATCCGGCGCGAAATGCAGGAACGCCGGATTCCCGGTCTTCAGGTGGCGGTGGTTCAGCGGGGTAAACTCGTTCTGCTCCAATCGTATGGGATCGGTAATCTCCAGTATGGGACACCGGTGACCAGCCAGAGCGTTTTTTCGATCAATTCCTGCACGAAAGCTTTTACCGGTGTTGCCATTATGCAGTTGGTGGAAGAAGGGAAAGTGGACCTGGCGGCTCCGGTATCGCGCTACCTCGCCGACCTGCCGGCCAGCTGGCAGCCCGTCACGATCCGGCAACTGCTGACGCACGTTTCCGGATTGCCGGACATTCTCCGGGTGATCGAGTCTGCGCCGATGGGCCGGGTGATGGATGAGGAAACGGCCTGGGCGAAAACGAAAGCCATGCCCATGGATTTTCCGACCGGAACGCAATTTCTGTATAACCAGACAAACTACGCCTTACTGGGGAAGATCATCGATCAGTTCCGGGGGAAACCCTTCGCGGAGGTCTTCCGGGAGCGACAGTTTCAGGTGGCAGGGATGCCCAACACCGGTTTTGGCGACTCCCGCGATGTGATTCCCAACAAAACGCAGTCGTACGGGTACGTGACCCGAATGGATGGACAAGCCTTTCCGGAGGGCAAAGTCACCAATTCGTACGAAATTTTTCCGGCCTTCCGCCGGACGGCTTCGGGCATGAACAGCACGGCGGAGGATCTGGCCCATTGGGTCATGGCGCTGCAACAGGGCAAACTTTTCCGAACCCCAACCACCCTCGCAACCCTCTGGACGCCGGGAAACTACAAGGACGGAACGCCGACGCAGTGGGCGATGGGTTGGGTAACCAAACCGCGACCCCGCCACCGGGCCATGATTACCACCGGTGGTGGCCGCTCGGCCTTGTTTGTTTATCCCGAAGACGACCTGGCGATCATTGTTTTAACCAACCTGGCCGGTTCTTCTCCGGAAGAATTTGTCGATGAACTGGCGGGTTTTTACAACCCGGAAATCCCGAAATCCGATCCCATCACCACGCTCCACATGCAGTTGCGGAAACGCGGTTTTGAGCAGGCCCAGGCGGCATTTCAGGAAGAAAAAGCAAAGAACGCGGCTTTCCAGCCATCTGAAGCCGATCTGAACGACTGGGCGTATCGGATGATGGGCCGGGGGCAACTAACCGAAGCCCTCAGCATTTTTAAACTCAATGTGACCCTGTTTCCGGCAAGCTGGAATGTGTATGACAGCTACGGCGAAGCGCTGTTCAGGAATGGCCGGAAAGAAGAAGCCATTGCGATGTACCGGAAATCGATTGAACTGAATGCCGATAACCAAGGCGGAAAACAGATGCTGGAGCGGATTTTGAAAACGCCGTAAGCCGGAAAGCCGTTGTGGGTCTCATTTTAAGCTTGACGGATAGGGCCGTTTTTACCTGCAAAATATTGTGTATACATACAAATATTTAGTGTGACTTTTTCTGCAATACCAAGTCTACATTAACGAATGTTAATCCCGAAAGGGCCGGAAACATGGCCGAGCCGGTTTTTGATGAAATGTATTGTTGAAAAACCAGTTGAAGTCATAGCACTTGTCGTAGTGAGTCGTTGATGAGTATAAAAAAAATCTTCCTCCTTGCGGGTCAATTTCTGTTAGCGGTGTTGGCCATCGTCTGGCACCCCGATGCCGCAGCCGATTTCCTAAACTGTGGAAGGACGAGAGCGGTATTTTTGATCAGTATGGCTATGGCGACTTCAGCATGGATGTCGGTGTAAACTTTGTCGACAGCGTGTTGTGGAAGAAAAATAGTGGACGCTATTCCAAAGTGCCATACTGACATGAATGGAAGGTTCAGCGGTTTCGGCCACCGGACCTTCCTTGATCCAACTTTGAAGTTTGAATTCTATTTTCCGTAAAACCAATGGATATGAAACGGTTTTTCTTTCTTTTCGCGCTCTGCTCTTCGCTTCTGGCTGAGGCCCAAAACGGTAAATTTGATGTGCGTTTACAACTAAAAAAAGCGGACTGCGCTCAAAAGAAGTTGCTGGTGGCGGTGGAAGTGAAGGCCCATGATGAAGGCAGCACCTTTTTGATGGGCAATGCAAACTTTCGTTTTTTGTACGATGCTCACCTGATCAAAACACCGGTTATTGCCGATCAGCAGAATTTTACCAGCCAGGGCGAAAATGCCAGCCTGAACTACAATCCTCTGTCGCTGAATGGTTCGGCCGAACGGAATGCCAGCGGCATCGTTTCATTGAACATCATTTACAGCGGTTCGGAACAGAACGCGACGCCCGTTTCCACGAGTTGGCTTCCCATTGCGACGCTGCAATTCGATCTCGTCAATCCGGATGAAAAAGCCGGAACAACGCTGGTTTGGAATGATGATAAAGTCTTTCCGGTCACCGGCATAAGTGAAGTCGTGCTCAAAAAAAACACACCTGAGTTTGACTACGACACCTACGTTGCCAAAGCCAGCGGGGTCTTTGAAAATCTGACCATCAAATCGCTTTCCAGTTTGTGTTCCGGTTCAAACCCGGATGCGGAAGGCGAGTTACGGATTCCGGAAGGGTTCTCGCCCAATGGGGATGGTACGAATGATAAATTCGTGATTGTCAACCTCGGAAAACTAGCTGCGGAGGTAACGATTTTTGATCGCAACGGAACCGTTATTTACGAATCGAAAGACTACCAAAACGACTGGGATGGGCGGGATCGCAACAAAGACCTGCCCACCGGAACGTATTTCTACAGTATTCGGCTTAGCGACGGGCGGAAATTCACCCGCTCCCTGACCTTATCACGCTAACATTCAACCTTTACATCTCGCAATAGTTCGAAAGCCTATGAAGATTCTTCGTAGGCTTTTTTTCAACAGGAAAGCGTTAAGGAAACCCGTAAGCCGCCACTTTCGGGGGTTTCGTAAAAAACGGTCGCCTTGAGTAAGCGGGCAAAATCCCGGATGATTTCGTGGCCAAACTGCGTATTTAAACCCGGCATGGGTTCTGATGTACTAAAATAGCGGTTAATGTCTCGCAGGAGTGAAGGCGAAACGCCAACGCCACTGTCCGATACCGTAATGACCACTTTTTGATAAGCCTGCCGGGCTTCAATCCGGATGGTGCCGTCGTCCGTGTTTTTGTTCGCATTGTCGATCAGATTGCGCAGGATGGTTTTCAGGAGCAATTTGTCCGTATTCACCTTCATTCGGGGCGGGATGTCGAGTTGAAGCGTATTGCCGTGGTGTAGAATATTTTCCTTGTACAACGCTTCCAGTTCACGGATGAGTTCTGGCAATAAATACTCCTTGATCTGGACACCATAGGCATGATCCTGGGTCGAAATCCATTGCATCATTTCTTCCGTCAGAAAATGAATCTGCTTGGTCGAATTGTTGATTTCTGTGATCAGATCGTCCAGTTCAGCGTGAGAATCCCGCTTCCAGTTTCGGAATAAGTATGCGGTGTTCTTGTATAAATACCGCAAAGGCGACCGCAGATCGTGGATCAAAATCGAAATAAAGCGGTCTTTTTCGGAGATAGACAGGTGCAGATTCTCCTTGGAAATTTTTAACTGGTCATTGTGTTGCTGCAACTCCGAGATTAATTTCTGTTGCTGCAAGATGCGATCCTGGGTTTCATGATCCAGTCTCAGGTGTTGCTGATGCTGGTTTCGGTAGCGCATTCGCAGGAAAAACCACACCAGAACGGCCACAAGCAGGCTCGCCAGAACGGGTGGAAAAATTAGATTATTCCAACTGAAAAAAAGCCCGATGAGTCGCAAAACCGGTTGGCCAATAGACAGTTCAGCGGACGCCGACGTGCTACCGGTCCACAGGAAAAGCGGTATCAACGTCATCGTACCGGATCGTGGAGTAATCTGTTTACAGACCGTTTCGCTCCATTTGGGGGTAAACATAGATTGCGCAAAGCCGGGATAATCCTCCCAAACATAAGCAGGTTGTGGGTCGGATTTTGTAGAAAAAAACGTATTTTGAACGACGCCTTTCTCCTGATTTTCGTCACCCTGCTGCCTTTTCCCCAAAAGGCGGTTTCGCCGGCTTTTTGAAATGGATGATTTTCTACAGAATAAGACGGTTTCCTTCGATTGATTTGTATCTGTTCCGCATGGAATGGTCATTCCGGTTTTCGTAACCTTTCAGGGTTTGAAACCGGGTGGGTTATCCGACATAAAAATCCGTTGTCATGGCCCTGTTATACACCTTAAAAACGTCTAGGAGCCAGATCGCTGAACTGGAAGAGTTGACCGGATTATCCTTTCTGCGGTCTTACCTCATTTATAAGGTGCCAGTGGGCCAGTGCCGGGGGCAACACCGCCACCAGCAGAATCACAGCATTTTGTTCTGCCTGACGGGATCGGTATCCGTATTTATTCAATCTGAAGGGCAGGATGCAGTTTATCAATTGAATAGCCCGAATCAGGCCCTGCATCTACTCCCTTCCGACTGGCGGATATTGTACGATTTTTCGCCGGATTGCACGGTGCTGGCATTAGCGAGCGATCTGTTTTCCGAGCGGGATTATATTCCGGAACCTTATCGGCCGGTTTTGCTGCCACACAAAGAACAGGTGTTGCCGTAAGCCCGTCCTGCATCCGCCGATGCTGCGAAATCAATGCTTTATTTTCAGACAATGTTATGCGAAAACTGATCGTTGGTTTGCTCGTATGGGTTTGTTGTGGTGGGGTGAATGCCCAAACGGGCCGCTTCGGAAACGAATGGATTAATCACAGCCAGTCTTATTTCCGAATCCCGGTTACGGAAAGGGCTGTTTACCGACTGACAACCTCCGATCTGGCAAAGGCCGGCATCCCGGTTGCGTCCGTTAACCCCACTACCCTGCAACTGTTCCGGCGCGGAATCGAGCAGGCGATCCTGGTTTCCGGCGAGTCAGATCAGAAACTCGACACGGCGGATTACCTCGAATTTGTAGGCGAAGGCAATGACGGTTTGCAGGATACTTTGCTGTACCGACCGATGAGCGCCCAGCCGCATCCGTACTACAGCATGTATTCCGACACGGCGGCTTATTTTTTGACCTGGCGCTCCGACGGAAAACCGGGCAAACGGGTTGTCACCACGCAGGAATCCCGACCCGCCGGTTTGCTGCCGGAATCGTATCACCTCGCTGAGCAACTGCTGGTGCTGAAAGATGAAATGTCTACCAATCCCAGTACGGGTCCGGTGCCCTTGATTACCCAGTATGAGGTGTATTTTGAAGCAGGGGAGGGCTGGACGGGGCCGATGCAACAGAAAAACAAACCGCATACGCAGCTTTTCAACCTCCCCGGCTGGGTCAGTTCGGCCGCCGAAAAACCGGAGCTGGAAGTGCTGCTGAACGGCCGGGACTCTTATCAACATCTGGTCGATTTCTCGGCCGGTGCGTCAGGCCGGGCGTTGGGGAGCCTGAAATTCAGTGGGTTTCAGCCGAGCCGGTTTTCAACACTGCTTCAATCCACGGATTTTACTGTAAAAAGTGATGCTTCGGCGGACCTGACGCTGACCACCGTGTCGCGCGGTTCGGCCGAATTTGATCGCTATTCCGTGAGTACCGTGCGGATTCGGTATCCGCAAATGATCAGCCTGAAAAATGGACCGCAGCAAGTGCTGCGGCTACTACCGAAAGCGGGCGGACGTTCTTACCTCGAACTGCCGGATGCCCCAGCCAGTACCGTCATCTATGACATCACCGACCCGGGCGCGGCCCGACTCCTCACCGGCCCGCAGGAAGGTTCGACCCGGCAGGTAGTCGTTCCCAACACGACGTCTCCGCGTCAACTTCTGGTGACAACCCGGGTGGTAACGCCCGTTCGGTTGGAACGGGTGGTTTTTCGCAAATTTGATCCGGTTAAACCGAATTTCCTGATTGTTTCACACGAACTTCTGATGAAACCGGTGGGCCAGGTGACGGACCCGGTACGGGCCTACGCAGCGTACCGGGCGACGGTGAAAGGCGGGCAGTACGATACGCTCGTGGTGACCATGAAGGAGTTGTTCAACCAGTTCAGCTTTGGCGAACGCACTCCGCTGGCCATTCGGCGGTTTGCCGATTATATGCTGACGGGCGGCCCCGGCAAGTTCCTGTTTTTGATAGGTCGCTCGTCGGTCTATTTTCCGTTCCGCAAGAATGCCAATCAGTATTACCTGGATCTGGTTCCGACCATCGGCAATGTTCCCGGTTCGGATGTGCTGTTGACCGCCGGTTTGGCCGGTTTTCCGGAAAACGTGCCTGCTATGGCCACGGGACGGCTCAATACACTTTCGGCGCAGGAGGTGCTGAACTACGGAAACAAGGTGAAAGAGTTTGAAAGCAATGCGGCCAACGTGCCGTGGCGCAAGGAAGTTCTGCACCTGAGTGGAGGCCGTTCGCAGTCGGAACTGGCTGGTTTCAAGGCTATTCTGAACGATGCGAAGGCCCTCGTGCAGCAACCGTATTTAGGCTCGGAAGTCACCACGCGCTCCAAAACAACCGATGCCCCCGTCGAGCGCATCGACATCAGCGACAAGGTCAACAAAGGGGTTGCGATGATCACTTTTTTTGGCCATTCATCGCCCACCGTCGCCGACCTCGACATCGGGTATGCTTCCGATCCGGTGTATGGCTACAACAACAAGGGCCGGTATCCACTCATGTTTTTCAATGGATGCGGACTTGGGAATATTTTTTATGGGGGTAATGTGCTCAGTACCAATTGGCTGCTGACGCCGGACAAAGGAGCCATTGCCATTCTGGCGCACTGTTTCGAAGGATTTACCACGCCCCTCAACACGTTCACGCTGCAATTTTACAAGACGCTGTTTACGGACAGCACCTACTTCTCAAAACCGATTGGCGTTATTCACCAGGAAACCACCCGGCGGGTGTTGGCCACGACCAAAGATGCGCTGCAAATTGGCAATGCCAACCAGATGGTGTTGCAGGGTGACCCGGCTCTCCGGCTGTTTCCGTTGCCCAAAGCCGATTTTCAGGTGCAGTCTTCGGGGGTTTCCCGGACCGACAATGCCGCGGATTCCGTCCGTTTGCGGGTGGTTGTGGTCAATGCCGGACGCTATCACCCCCAGGAACGCCTGAGCCTGACGGTTCAGAAGCGACTGTCCGACGGTTCGGTTCGGTCGTATAAAACCGTTTCGAGAGCCGCAGTAGCTTTTCGGGATACGGTTTATTACAGTTTTCGGCCCGACCTGGATGCCGATGGCCCAACGCAGCACGAACTGGCACTGGATGCTGGAAACCGGGTGGAGGAGTTAGACGAAACCAATAATGTGCTGGTGTTTACGGTTTCAAAATCCGGTGATTCGTACGCGGTCGTTTTGCCCGATTCGAGCCAGCGTTTTCCGCCCGATCGCTTCAATCCGTTGCTGGATGTAACCATCGACGGAGCCCGGATTGCCGATGGTGCGCTGGTTTCGCCCAATCCGGTTATTCAGGTTATGGTGCAGGATGAAGATCCGTACCGCATTCGCCGGGATACGCTCGGCATCGATTTGCTGCTGCGTAAACCCTGCGAAACATGCAGTTTTGAACGGGTGGTTCTTGGCAATTCCGACGTGAATTGGACCCCTGCCAGCGCTAATAACCGGTTTTTACTCCACTACCGCCCGCAGAACCTGACCGAAGGCGTCTACACGTTGCGTGTTCAGGCCACCGATGTCAGCGGCAACAAAGCCGGGTTGAGTCCGTATGAAATCAATTTTCGGGTAAAACTGGAGGAGGGTCTGTCGGTGATCCGGCCCGTACCCAATCCGTTTTGGGCGCATACCCGGTTTCAGTTTACGCTTACCGGGAAGGAACTGCCGGGCAACGGGCAGTTGGTCATTCGGAACCTGAACGGGCAAGTGGTTCGAACGCTCCGGCAACCGCTTCGCATCGGCGAAAATGGATTTTACTGGGATGGCACGGATCAGGGTGGTGTGGCTTTGCCCAATGGTTTGTATGTTTTCCGGTTTATTCGGGACGATGGGCGGCACCTGACCGGGCGGGTGATGATCAACCGGTAATGCTTAACCTCAACAACCCATGATCGACTTCATCAGAGCCTGCCGAATCCCTTTCCTGCTGATGCTGCCCGGTCTGGTCCCGTTCGATGCGCGGGCGCAAACGGTAGACTCAACGGCGCGCGGAGCTACTGCCGAGATTTTTCGTCAGGATTTGGAAAAGAAAGAGCTTCGCTTGTTTGCCGAAACCGCTTTTTCGGCCAGCACCGCGCAGCAAACACCGTTCTGGCTGCGTACCAACCAGTATGGAACCGTGCCAACGACTTCGCCATTCGGAACTCTCCGGGCTGGAATTTCGGCCAACTATCTGCGCGACATTACCAAACCGGTTGACTTAATCAACAATAAACGAAAGTTGATTGGCTGGGGCTACGGGCTGGAAGTGGTGGGGAATGCAAGCCGGAAGTCGGCTGTTCTGATACCGGAAGCCTATGTGAAAGGGCGGCTCTGGGGGTTGGAATTACTGGTGGGGCGCCGGAAAGAAGTCGTTGGGCTGGCCGATTCAACGCTGGGAACGGGGCCTTACATCTGGTCCGGCAATGCGATGCCGATCCCTAAAATTCAGCTTTCCCTGGCGGACTATACGCCGATTGGTTTTACCAGAGGAGTGGTTGCCTTTCGCGGTCTGTATGCGCACGGCTGGTTTGGCAACCAGGGAACTGTCACGCATTCCTATTTACACCAGAAAGCCTTGTATGGTCGGCTGGGAAAACCGGGCTGGCCGGTTCGGTTCTACGCTGGTTTCAACCATCAGGTGCAGTGGGCAGGCAGGAGCGAGGTAATTACCAATGAAAACCAGATCAAAAACGGGCGGTTTCCGACGGGTTTCAGGAATTACCTCAATGCCATAACGGGTACCTCGCTGGCTGCGCGGGGCGACAACATCGATACCACGCTCTTCAGCAAAGCCGACCGCGGAAACCGCCTGGGCAATCACCTCGGGACGCTCGACATCGGGGTTGAAATCAACGCCAAACGGTTTTCCCTGCTATTGTATCGCCAGAGTATTTACGACGACGGCTCGTTGTTTTACCTGACCAATGTTACGGACGGTTTGCACGGCATCCGGTTCAAAAATAACCGCCCGGCGAGCTACCGGTTTCAGATTCAGACCGTTCTGGTGGAGTTGCTCCACACCCAAAGCCAGGGGGGCGCCAAATTCGGGGATCTTGATAAGGAACGCGGTGCGGACAATTACTTCAACCATTCACAATACATCGATGGCTGGTCGTATTGGGGGCATACCATCGGCACGCCGTTCATTCCGCCTACCGACCGTACCCGCTCCGGTTTGCCGCGCCCGCAAAGAGTTGAAAACTACTTTTTTAGCAACAACAACCGGGTGAAAGTTTTTCACTTGGGCGTGTCTGGTAACTGGTCGCAGCGGTATCTATTTCAGTTGAAATGCTCGGTGAGTCAGAATCTGGGTACCTACGGGCATCCGTTTCCTGCCACCATCGGGCAGTTTTCGTCCCTGCTGCTGCTGGGTTTCCCAGCTTTCGCGCATGGGATGCAAGCCAGGATGTCGGTTGCCCTCGACCACGGGGCATTGTATCCCAACAGCACCGGTTTTCAGTTTAGTCTCCGAAAAACCTGGGACTTTTCCCGGCCCTGACCGGGTTTATGTCGCGTCGCTACCAACCGGTTTTTGACGACAATGTAAGCCAGCGTCAACGCCATCAGCAGGAAAAAACCGCCCCAAAACTGCATTTGAGCATCCCGGCGGGTGAGCCAGATCACATATCCATTGATGAATGCCTGCGTCAGAGCATACAGACCCGCAACCCGTAGGTGCGGCCACTGGAGCTGATGCACCAGTAACTGAAAAAGATGCCGTTTGTGGGGCTGAAAAATGTTTTCACCCTGCCATAAACGGTACAAAATGGTCATGACGCTGTCGATGCCGTAGACCGTCAGCAGCAATGCGTAGGTTAACTGCCCGCTTTCGCGCATTAAACTGACGAGCAAAAAAATCACGATGAATGCCATCGACACGCTGCCAACATCTCCTGCAAAACACAGAGCCTGTCGGCGGGCGTTGAAAAAAGCAAAAATGACGAGCCCGATGAGTGAAAATACAAGCAGCACCGACCCGGTGAAAGGTATGTAAAACTGATTGATAACCAGCAGAGTCGCTATGGTGATGGCACTATAAAAAACCGTTATGCCGTTGATGCCATCCATAAAATTGTAGGCATTCAACACGCCACAGGCCAGGATGAGTCCGGGCACCATCCACCAGCTTAGTCCGGACCAGAGGCCGGTTTGTTCCAGCAACAGCCCCAGGCTGATCAGTTGAATCAGAAACCGGATGCGGGTTGAAATGGAAGAGATGTCGTCCAGAAAACTGACCAGCGCCACCAGAGTCAGGCCCACAAAAAAGACCGGCGATGCGAAATCCGTGACCACAAAAGCCAGAAAAGCCGCTAGCCAGAAAATGATGCCGCCACCCCGCACCGTCAGTTGGGTGTGCGAACTGCGGTGATTAGGCGTATCGACAATGTGGTAATGGGTGGCCAGACGAAGGTACAGCACTTCGGCTCCAAACAATAAGAGGGCTACGCCAGCGTAAACAATTCCATTCATGATGCAGAGGGTGAAAGGACTAACTGGTACAGATTCAGTAGTTTAGGTTGTTCACTGGCCCAATTGTAGAATTTCTCCGCAGCTTGCCGTCCGCGCTTTCCCATTTCTTCCGCTTCCTGCGGATGATCGATCAGATACCGCAGGTGCAGGGCCAAGGCCTCCGGATCGGCTGGGTTCATGCAAAAACCGCACTGATTGCCTTCGACGACGGGGCGATACAACGGAAAATTGGCGGTAATAACCGGTAGGCCAAGGGCCATGTATTCAAACATTTTGGTGGTATACGATTCCGTATAATCTCCGATCGGCTTCAACAGCGCCAGTCCGGCCACCGCCCTGGAAACCTGGGCAAACGCTTTGGCCTGATCGGTGTAGCCGTAAAAAATCAGGTTGTCTTTCACAATGGAATAAGCCGGAAGGGCTTCCAGGTCCTGATCAGTGAAAGAACGATGTCCAAACAAGTGTACTCTAAAATGAGGATGCGTGGTTTTAACCAGGGCCAAACCGTCCAGCAGGGTAACAATCGACCGTTCAAAACTCAGCCAGCCGATGTAAAAAAACTCGACCGGATCGGATGGCCGTCGATACGGCCGTCGGTAGGTATCGAGGAAAGACAACAGCGGATAATTGTAGATCACGGCGTGCGGTTTCGAGAGGTTGGTGTAGGTCGACAGGTAGCCATGCTCCGTAAAAATCAGGGAAAAATGCCGACACGCCATCTGGTCAAAAAACGCAAAACCTCCTTTCAGAAACCAGCCCCGGTTGTGGCGTTTCAAATGGATTTTTTTGTGCAAATTCTCCTGAACCTCGTAAATGACGCGGGTGCCCAGGACGCGGTATAGGTAGGCAAAAGGCAGAAATTCAGGCGAATAGACGTGAATCAGGGCCGGACGAAGCCAAATTGTTTTCCAGAAGATTAGTGGACAGGTAACCAAAAACCGCACGATGACGCGTTTGAAATAAGGCAACCTGATAAAATGTACCGCCGGGGCAACGGCCGGATCGGGATTGGGAATGGCGCAAAAAACATCGTAATGGTCGGCTAAAACGGGCAAATATTTATACATGATGCGCGGATCGTATGGAGGATGAGCCGTGCTGATGTGTAAAACCCGTGGTCGCTTTTGATTCATACCAAATGGTTAATAGGTCTGTTCCCGTTTATCAGCGGGTTGGACAAAGTTACGGTCAATGTCCGAATCCGGAGCGAAAAAAGAGAGGACCGAACGCGGTTGCCAGCCTAGTTTTTCCCGGGCCAACTGATCCGAAAAAGTGAGGGAGCCCGTCATTTTCTCTAAGGCAATTGAGTCGAAGGGAAACTTCCGCCCGATCATCCCGTTGATGCCATCGCCCAGTCGGGCCAAAATCCGGGCAAAACCGATTGGAACCGTCGGAATCCTTCGTGGGCCGATCTGCCGGGCCAGGGCGTCCCCCAATTCCCTGACGGACGGATGAATACCGTCCGTCAGGTTGTAGATTCCGCCGGTCTGGGCGGCTTTCGGAATTATTCGGGCCACATCGTCGGCGCGCACCATACTTCGTCGGGCCGAACCGGCACCGATGTGGGCATAGCGCCCACGCCGAATGGCCTGCTCCATTTTTCCTAAATTACCGGGCGCTTCGGCACCGACAACCAAGGGCAATCGCAGAATGCAGCACCGGACGCCCTGCTGCGCGCACCAGGTTTGCACCACTTCCTCGGCCTGTATTTTGCTTTCGGCATACGGTGTTTTCCCGCTCAAAGCTACTTCTTCGCTTATCTTTTCCCCCGTCTCGCACCCATAGACCGCCACGGTACTGATGAGAACGAAGGCGTCGGGCCGGTTTTTCAACAGTTCAAGCGCTTGCAGCAACCGACGGGTGCCATCCCGGTTCACCTGGAAAAAAGCCTGGGATTCTTCCGTACTGCGTGGTAGGCTGTGGGCTTTCCCGGCCGCGTGAACCACCAGGTTGATGGCATTTCCAGACAGGTCCGGTTGTTGGGTTGCCAGATCGGTGCGAATTGCGCCTTCGGTTCGTCCCAACGTTAAAACCCGGTATCCGGTTTCTGTCAAACTTCGGGCCAGGTATTTACCCAGAAATCCATTGTGTCCGGTCAGTAAGGCGGTCGGTGGCGTGGGGCTTGGATTGGCAGACATTGGTTAAAGTGGTTAAATAGTCGGTCGCTAACTGGTTCTTGTCGAACAGACGCCGGGCGACGGCCGATGCCCGCAGGCTCATGGCCGGACGCCAGGTGGGGTCGTCGGCCAATGAAATGAGTAATGCCGCGAGGGCTGCCGGATCATCCGAACTGAACGTGAAACCGCACTGGTGTTCTTCCAGAAAGGTTTTTATCCAGCCATCGGTGGTCTGAAGGACCGGTGTTCCGGCGGCCAGGGCTTCCATCAGTTTGTTTGGCGAAGAGGTGTCGAGCAGGGGCGCACGTTTGAGGGGAACAATGGCTAACCAGGCTTGCTGGACGTAGGCAACCAATTCATTTTTAGGCATTAAATCATAAATAAAGAAATTGGGTAAGGCCTCCTGTTGCTGTTTTGCCAGAAGTTCCTGCTTCAGTTGTCCGTCACCAATGAGCAGCATCACGATGTCGGCTCGCTGACGCAAGGCTTTGGCGGTTTCGAACAGCAGGGTGGAATTATTGACGGCGCCGATGTTTCCCGTGTAAATGACGACTTTTTTACCAGACAACGACGCGGGTAACGGAACGTCGGCGATGGGTGTGCCGAAAAGATCCAGGTTGGTCGCGTTGGGGATGGAAATGCTGTGGTTGAAACCGTAGCGCCGGGCAATGTTCTGCTGAATACCGGGCGACAGGGCAACGATCAGGTGCGCGGCCCGGTAGCAGAGCCGCTCAAACCGGTATGCCAGTTTCTGGAGAACCGGATTGGACAACGCGCCCATCAGAATGGCCGTGTCGGGCCACAGATCCCGGGCTTCGAAAACCAGCTTCCGCCCCCGCAAATACCGGGCGACCAAACCGGGAATGCCCACGGTAATGGGACCGGAAGAAGCCACAACGACATCGGCGGGCAACGTCAGGGCATACCAGCTCGACCAGATTGAAAAGGCGAGGAAGGTCCAGATGCGCCGAAGCGGAGACTGTTTGTTATCGATGCGGAGGTTCAGGATTTTCACCCGGATGCCGTCAATGATTTGTTCCTCGGTCCAGCGGCTGGTCTTCAAATCCGACTTCGCGTAAATGCTGGTGACAACGGTGACCGAATGGCCTTTTTCCGTCCATTGTTTGGCAAAATCGTACACGCGGGTTCCCCAGGAACCCTTTGGCGTTGAGAAGTACTGATAAAAATAGACAATTTTCATTCCACACAGGTAATTATCGTCCGTACTGTTTTTTTGAACTGAACCTCGATCACCAGCGTCGGCGTTAGCTGGTTGAACTGCCGGGTAACCTGAACGGCTTTCTGGCTAACTTCGAGCGCATTTTGCCACTCCATGTTGCCCCAGGAGAAGCGCAGGCGATTCGGATTCACCACCAGCGGCCGAACTCCCGGTGCCAAATAAAAGCGGGCCACGGCGGTTGGCCCGTCGTCGATCCGGTCCATGATCGTCAATCGATCAGGAGCCACGACCCACTGACGTTCGTGACGGAGGCCGAGGTGCTGAAACCCATCGTGTTGCGCCCGGATGAGGGTGGGCGTTTCTTCCAGGACCGTGACCGTTGCCCGCTGTCCCACGCGAAAACCGCCCCAGACTTCCGACGAATCGGCATCGAAAACCTGCACGGTATTGTGGGCCGCCGTGCTGCGTTCCCATTGCCGCCGGGCATTGATTTCGTAGGTGGACGTGCCGCTATCCACCAGAACCGGCTGACCGTGGACCTGAAGCTCAAAATGAAAGGCATCGGCGTGTGCGTGACCCGGCTGATGAGCCGGCCCGATGGTGCCTACGTTGGCTACGATTTCGTACTTCGGCGTCAGGAAATGGCGAAAACCGCTGTCTGATAAACCAGTGCGTTGCGGTTTGATCCCGATTTGTTCGGCTTTGGCGCGAAGCTGGGCGGTGGTGGGTGCCATTTCGTCGGCGGCATCGTTCATCAGCGGGATTGCTCCGTTTGAAAAGGTGATCGTCACCAGCCAGTCCAGCATCCGCCGGGCCCGTTCCAGCAGAAAACCGTCGGCATCGCGATCGGCATGCCAGTCGTCTTTTTGCAGGGCCTGGCAAGTGTCGAGCAACCGGTCCAGGATAATCTGGTGGTACATCGGGCTGCGTTCGTAATGCGCGCCATCTTGCAGAAGTTGTTTCGTTAATTCTGATTGGACGAGGTGAATGGCTTTTGTGTACAAGCGCCGATCCTGAAAATACAACGACCCCAGCAGCAAAGCGAACCCGTTTTCCAGCAAATGATTTCCCGAAAGATGGTATTCCAGCCGGCCTTGCAGCAGCCGAACCTGCGCCTGGAGATGAATGTCGATGTCGGATAACCGGAGTTGGTGATGCGACAGGAAACGTATCCAGTTGATGATGCGCAACGAAACCGGGTAGGGGTCCAGACCGCCGTTCAACTCCGTCGACTGGCGCATAAACTGCCGGATCAAACGGAGACCCTGCTCAACGTCCAGACCGGGTTGATTCAGAAAATCAAAGTAATTGAGGTTATACAGCCAGAGCTTTCCGTTTTTTGTATAATTCCAGTCGACCTCCGTTGGAAACGAAACGGACTGATTCAGAAATGTGAACGTTTGTCCAGTCAGACGCTGCGGTTTATCAGGGGCTGTAAATGCCAGAAAATGAGTAACGGGCGGAACGGTTTTTAAGGTCAGTGACGGTTTTGAACGCAAGCGGTTTACCAACTGATAAAGCAGTTGCCGCGTCCGCAAATACCGGATGGTGTTCCAATAAAGCCGCCAGTTTTTCATAGAATAGGAGACGGTTCTGTCGGTTGAGTCACGCTAACGCCGGTGGCGACTTCCACCCACTGTCTGGTTTTTAAACTTTGGAGGGCGGCCAGCATCGTGCGGGTGGTATTGACCAGTTCGTTGAAGGGAATCAGCGGTTCTCCGCCGGTGCGCACCTGCTCTACCAGTCGCTGAAACTGCGCTTTGTGGCCTTTATCCTGTTGGGTCGACAAGTCGGAAAAGCCTTTGAAACCGTAGCCTTTTAGTGTCCGGAAATTATCCAGAACCAGCGTCCGTTCCTGCGAATACACCTCGAACCGTTCTTTGGCGTAGGCTTTGCTGCCATTGGCGAAGTAATTGATAACGCCCGTCGAGCCATTTTCGTACCGCAGCAGGAGGGAGGCCGAATCGCTCGTTTCGGAGGTTTGCCGTCCCATCGCATTCATGCAAACCGCCACCACCCGGCTGCCGGTCAGAAACGTGATCAGATCGACATAATGGCAGGCTTCGCCCGGGATTCGTCCTCCGCCCACGACCCGATCATGCACCCAGGAACTGGCCGGAATAAAACCCGCGTTCATCGTGGCGATGACGTTCATCGGAACATCGCCGGATGCCAAACCGCCCAGGAGTGTTTTCATTTTCTGCACGTGGGGCGAAAACCGGCGGTTGAAACCCACCAGAACCGTTTTGTCGGTTTGCTGATGCACCTCCACCAGTTGCTCCAGTTCGTCTTCGTAGATGGCGAGCGGTTTCTCGACAAAAACGTGTTTGCCCGCCAGCAGAGCCTCGCGGGTCATCCGGGCGTGCTGCTGGTGGCGGGTGGTGATGACCACCAGATTGATTTCCGGATCGTCCAGCACTTCCCGGTAGTCGGTGGTACTGAGCGCAATACCGTATTTTTTGGCCAGTAACGTCCCATTCAGTCCGTTGGCGCTGGCAATGGTTTTTAGCGGGACACCGGTTTCTTTCAGGGCGGGCAACAGGACGGCACTCGTGAAATTACCGGCACCAATCAGGCCCGCGACCGTCGTTCCAGCGCCTTCGTACCGACTTTCCCGCAATCGAATTACCGGTTTCAGATCCCGTTTTTCCGGGTAACTCAGCAGCGACGCAATGGATGCTGAGTGGGAAATTTCGCGGTAAATCCGGTCAAAATTCCCGAACGGAACCACCTCCGTAATCAACGGTTTGACGTCCAGTTGACCCGTTTCCAGCAGTTGCAGAATGGTTTGAAAGTTGCGGTTTTGCGTCCAGCGGACAAACGGAAGGGGATAGTCGGCACCCTGTTGTTCGTATAGGTCGTCGTACCGGCCGGGGCCATAGGAGCAGGAAACCTGAAACGTCAATTCTTTCTCGTAAAACTCCGCGCGACTCAGGTTGAGGCCGATGACACCCACGAGCACAATGCGTCCGCGTTTGCGGCTCATGCGGGCGGCCTGCGAAATCAGTTCGTCACTTTTGGCCGAAGCTGTGATCGCGACGCCATCCGCGCCAACGCCCTGGGTGAGCGCCAGAACGGCTTTCACGGCATCGGTACCACCCGCCGGATTCAGGGCAATTACCCCCCGGCTGCGGGCCAGTTCCAGCTTTTTTTCGTCTACATCCAGTCCGATCACCCGGCATCCGTTCAGCCGGAGCAGTTCGGCCGTGAGCAACCCGATCAGCCCCAGGCCAACGACCACCACGGTTTCGCCCAGCGTTGGATTCAACAGCCGGACGCCCTGCAAACCGATGGAACCAATGACGGTAAAAACCGCTTCGTCGTCGCTGACACGGTCGGGCACGCGCGCCACCAGATTCCGCGGAACGCAAACCACTTCGGCATGGTGGCCATTGGAGGCAACGCGGTCGCCAATGGCTAAATCGGTGACGCCTTCCCCAACCGCCACCACCTCGCCAACGTTGCAGTAGCCCAGCGGCAGCGGTTGATCCAGTTTATTAAAAACCGTTTCCAGGGTTGGAATCAGGCCGTCGGTACGGATTTTCTCCAGCACCTGCTTCACCCGGTCGGGTTGCTGGCGGGCTTTCGAAATCAGGCTGCCCCGGCTAAATTCCACCAACATGCGTTCGGTGCCGAGCGAAACCAGCGTCCGGCGCGTTTGAATGAGCACCTGCCCGCGTCGAATTTGTGGGGCGGGTACGTCTTCCAGTAGGGTGTTCCCCGTTTTCAGGTGAAGAATAAGTTGTTTCATTCGTTGAGGTCTACAAATTGGCGGAACCAGGACTCTATGGCCATCAATCCCCAGATGGAATAGGACGCATCGAGCTTTCCATTTTGATTATCCCGAATTAGCTGGTGTACGGCTACCGGATCGAAAATACCCCGTTTCCGCAGACTTTCTTCGGAGAGATACCGCTGAAGCATTTCGTTCAACTGGCCGGTGCGGAGCCAATCGCGCAGGGGTGTTCCGAAGCCGGTTTTGGGGCGGTAGATGACGGATTGCGGTAAATACCGCTCGGCTACTTTTCGAAGCAGGTATTTGGTGGTTCGCCCGTGCATTTTCAGCGAGGGCGGCAGCTTGGTACTGAACTCCACCAGCTCGGTGTCGAGAAATGGCACGCGGGTTTCGACCCCGACCGCCATGCTCATTTTGTCGGTGTAGTTCAGGTTATGATCCGGCAGAAAATACGATAACTCCCAGAATAGTAATTGGTTGAGCAGGTTTTTTTCGTCAGGAATCCGCTCAAGAGCCGCCAGTAACTGATGGCTGGGCTGGTGCCCGTGCAGCGTTTTTCCGATGGTGCTTTCGAATAAGTTATGGTTGGTGGCAAGGGGCAGGCGGGCAAAATAATCGGCCATTCGTTCGTGTTGGGGCTGGCCCATACCAGCCGTTAATTTCCGAAGCCGACGAAGCAGGGGCGCATCGTTGGTGCCGAGGCTGATGGTGCGGTTCAGCAACCGGCCCACGGCGAGCGGAATCCGGTTCAGAAACGGCTCCATACTGAGGGCCTGATGACGCCGGTAACCCGAAAAAACATCGTCTCCGGCTGTTCCGCCCAGCAAAACCGTATGCCCGTTTTTGCGGGCTTCCCGGCAGATATTCAGGACGTTAAAAGGGGCGGTGTCGGCCTGCGGCTCGTCGAGGTGGTAAATCATCTGGTCGAAATCGCGGACGATGTCTACATTGGCATCCACTTCCACCAGATCGACGTTTAAGTGGGCGGCCATCTGCCGGGCATACGGCAAATCGTTTTCAAAGCCCTCGAATTTCCCGTTCCGGAACGCCGTGCGAATGGTGTAACCGGTCAGCCGCTCGTTGGGATGTGCCCGTTTGGCCATCGCCATGACCAGGCTGGAGTCCAGGCCACCGGACAGAAAAAAAGCCAGGGGGACATCGGATTGCAACTGGCGTTTTACGGCACAGAAAAGCCGCTCGTCAAGTTCTTCCAGCAACTGGGATTCGGATTGTTCGGAATAGGTGCCCCGGAAAGGCAGGTCGTAATATCGTTTGAGGCAGATCGAAGCGGGTTCGTCGATCGACAACTGAATCAAATGACCCGGTAACAGCTTGCTGACGTGCTGGAAAGGCGTCTGCATACCGGGCGAGTACAGAAAATGCAGGTAGTTGACGAGCGCCGGATAGTCGATGCTTTTATCAATACCGGGATAGGCCGCAATGGTTTTTAGTTCCGAACTGAAGAGGAACAACCCGTTTTTGTGGTAATAATACAGCGGTTTTACGCCAAACTGATCCCGGGCCAGCACCAGTTGTCGCGTGACGGTATCGAAAATGGCGCAGGCAAAAATTCCGTTCAGTTTTCTGAAAACCGCCGTTCCGTAAGCTGCAAAACCGTACAGTAGCGTTTCGGTGTCCGACGACGACCGGAAGATATAGCGGTCGGACAGAGACGCCCGAAGGGTGAGGTGATTGTAGATTTCGCCGTTAAAAACAATGACGTAGCGACCATCGGCGGTTTGCATCGGTTGCCTGCCATTGAGCGACAGGTCCAGGATGGCCAGACGGGTATGGGCCAGTTGGATTCCCGGTGCATTGAAAATACCTTCCCCGTCCGGCCCGCGGTGGCGGATGGTCGATTGGAGGTCGACGGACGGCGGAATGGAAGTACTGACGATGCCCGCAATGCCACACATACTAGGAGTAGACCGGTTTAAAGTTCATGGTTTATAGTGGTAATCAGCTAGATACGGTATTGGCATTCAATGATTTAAATGGTAACTATAAACCTGAACAATCAACGGACTTTATCTGAGTGCTTATTTAAGGGCGGAAATCATCATATACAGCCCATGTCCCGGAAAAAACGTTCTGATCAGCCAGCGGGGATACAGCCAGCGGCTGATGGTGAGCAGCCCGCTCCGGTGCCGCTGACCGGCTTGCGAATTCAGCAAGTCGGCGTGGGTCAAGACGGTTTTGATGGAAACCTGCCGAAACTGGGCGAATAACTGCTGTGCTTCGGCCTTGCTGTAGGCTTTGGTTCCGGGGCTTTCCAGGTGATTGGCATAGATGGCTGCGAGATCGGTTGTGGGCTTCCCCCGGGCGAGTGCATACCGCAGCCAGAGCAGGTAGCCCACCCAACTGTGTTTGTGGTAGATCATGACTTTCGCCAGCCCTCCGGGTTTCAAAACCCGGAATATTTCATCCGCAACCCGCTGGGTATCCGGGCTGTGGTGGATAACACCCCACGAATACACCAGATCAAACGTATTGGAAGCATACGGAAGGTTTTCGGCATCAGCGACCCGCAGTTCCGAGCGCAAACTGAACAAGGCCAATCGTTCGCGGGTGTGCGCAATGGCCCGTTCGGTCAGGTCGCAGCCGTGCAGGTTGGCGTGGGCTTCTGCAAATTGCTGGTGATCCGCCCCCAGACCCACCCCGATTTCCAGAACCTGTTGATTGGCAAAGGATTGAAAATCAGCGAAATCGGCAATATACGGTTCCAGTGCGTATCGTTCTTTGGCCTGCTGATGGTATTTCTGACGAAGCGTTTCCCCCTTCAGGTATAAGTCTTCACCGCAGGAGGCCTCATTCCAGAAATCGTGAACTTGTTGTTTCGCATTCATCTTGACGGTTCTTGATCCGGTACCTAAACCAAATATCGTCAGAAGCAGAGGGGCGTTCCTGTAGAAAAACATCCATTCTATGGGCGAGAAACGAAACCTGCACACCACGGTTTCATTTTCCGTAGGCGCGCAGGCGAAAATACTGCCGGATTCCGTAATCAATCTGGGCTTTTCCAACACACGAAGGCGTTGAAGAGCAGAATTGCAATTGTACTTTTTCTTTATAGATCAAGCCAACCCCGCGCGCGTAGATTTCCAGTCGCTTGTCCTGTGACACCAGCGTCGAGTCGTTTTGCTGGACGATGGTGGCGGTTTCAGGGAACGGTTTGCTCAGAACGCTGAACGGTTTGGCGGTATTTTTGAGTTGGTAGAGGTCTTCTCCGTCCGTGTTGAAGGCATTGCCATTCCACTGAAACAGGTCGATGAGCGGAAACACCAGCTTGACATAGGAACGGTTGTTTTCGGTTTTAATCAACTGACTGTCAGTAATCCGAATACTGCTGACGGAGTCGGGTTGCCAGGCCTGGCTGTCGTTCAATCGGCGGTGGCGTTCCACGCGAAAGGTGGCGCTGCCGGTCGGGTCGGCGTTGGCTGCATCAGCGTACGAATGCGTGATGGTTTCCCGCAACTGATACGTTTGGGTCGTTGAACTGCCATTGAGGGCAAATTGCTGTTCTGTCACTTCATAAATCCAGTAATTGCCTTTTTCCAGGGGTTGGTAGTCGTAACCGGATGCGATGGGTTCGGTGGTGGACGGCTGGCAGGCATCCAGAAAAAGAAAGGCGGTTATTCCGATAAGGGGCAGAACGAGCGGACGAAAGTGCCGGAGGGTTTTGATCAGCATCATGGTTTTCAAGCGGAGGACAGTTTGGATTCAGTTCATTGTTTTACGTTTATTTGCTCGTTTTCGGCCAGAGATACCAGTAATTCCCAACACGTTCGGCTGACCTCCGGCCAGTCGGGTAAAGTCGTTGAGCGTCGACGTCCCTCGGTAATTTTGCGTTGCCGCAGGGTTTCGTTCGAATACCCGGCGTGAACTGTGTCGACAATGCTTTGGGCCGAAAGCGGATCGAAATAATAGGCACTTTCACCACAGACTTCTTCGGCAAAATCACGTTGAGAGGTGAAAATAGAAACGCCAAAGTGCATGGCATCGACGTAAGTGGCCGAAAAAGATTCCAGCAAGGTTGGCATCAGTAAGCCGTCAACCTGTTGATAAACCGACGCGATGCAATCGGTGGGTACATTGCCAATTGGCACAAGGATGTCTTCCAGCGATTCGCTGAAAATCTCTTGCAAAAGCCGTTCCGCTTTCGGATGTTGCCGGGCTTCGATGGTGAGAAAAATCCGGTAAGGCAAGCGCTTTGCTTTGATCAACCTGCCAACCTCGACGAGAATCTCGAGATTTTTGTGTAAATAATACCGGGACAGACACAGGAGATACGTCAGGCCGGGCTGTCTTTTGGTCGGTAGTTCGTAGGGGGTCCGGCTGTTCAGCAAGGTATACGCATTCGGAAAAAGCCGGGTCGGCGGCAAATGGGCATAAAGTTGGTTCATCCGGGTTTTCATGGTTTGCGTCTGCACGAGCAGAACATCGACAAAACGAAGTCGTCGTTTGAAAACCCAGGTACGCAATTTGATTTTCAGGAGGATTTGAAGGCCTAATTTTTCCCAAAGGACCTTGTCATTCGGGTAGGCGAGATGTGACAAATGCAGCAGCACCACTTGTTTACACTGTACGGGCGAGGGGAAGTTGCCCATCGTGAAGATCACATCCGGATTGACCTGCTTTACCAAGTCCGGATACCAGATGGCATCCATGTAGGGACGGGTAAGCCAACTATTCAACGATTTAGGCAAAAAATGAATGTGTAAACCACCCGATTTCAGCGCTTCGTAGCCACAGTCCTGTGGAACGACTACATGAATGGAGTCGGTTTCGCGTTTCAGCTTCTGAATATTCTTTAGAAAGTTCAGTGCTACCGTGAGCCCACCAGCCGAAGCGAGATTAAAAGCGTTGATAAGCAGATTCATGATAAATCAGAACTACAGGGATGTTTCCATTAATCTGATCGGTTCGTGTGCTAAGCATGTACCGTTTAGTGTACACCATCGTTAGTAAATTGCATGAGAAGCTTTTTTTATTGACTTGCTTAGTAACCAAACCGGTAACGAAAGGTAAACGAAATTATCTAAAAACTGAGGAAGATAACCTCGACTGATAAACATAAATAAGGCCAGCGAAATAACGATTTGATTTAAAAAACCTACAGGATTAATGGATGGGTTTTTACTGGAAAAATAATGGATAGCAAACCCTAATAAAAAAGGCATGATCATGGCGCCAAACCACCCAAATGCTCCATAAAATCCACCATAATGCATGGTGGTTTCGCCCGTTTTTGGCCATGAAGGTGGGAATTCAAGTGAGTCGTTTACAATGGCCAATGCTGGTGGAGGGTAAGGTTTTTCCCCATTTTTGAAAAAGAATTTTGGTATTGCTTTAATGAAAATATAGCCAAACATCGTTAGGCCGTAATCATGCTTCAGTTCCCGGTTTTCTTCATAATACCGAATCAGATTGTAATCATTCAACGATTGATGCGTTTGGTCAAAAAATAGTTCGTAGTTAAATTCCGATGGGTCATACGTTAATTCACTGAATTGACCTGCAATAAAATTCCAGCGGTTATACGTGATGAAAAAGATAAAATACATTACGCTGGTACCAATAAAAAGCCATTTTCGGATGTTAAAAGTGGACGATGAATTCGCGATCGAAACAATGATTATGCCCAATATGGTAATGATCATTCGATACCGAAAGCCCATTATTGCAAACAAGACGAAGGCTGGAATGATTAAAAGGGCTAATTTCCACGCTTTCCCCTGTAGAAAAGCATAAATGATGAGGGTTGATACCACGCAGTCGGCGCAATTCCGAAAGTAGAATGAGCGGGTCGAGTTTTCATTGCCAAATATTTCCTCATCAGAAACGCCGGTTAACAGAGCGAGTGGATTGATCCCGCTGAAAACAAGATCCATCAGAACAATAGAAAAGAAAAAACTGTATAACCAGATTACTTTCCTACGCAGAACCGCATAGTTCCGGGGTTCTATTTCAAATTTTTCAATGGGATTCGAATACCGTTTCCAGGCAAAGCCAAACACGAAAAAGACATTGGCAATGAGGTGAAACAGCATTCCTTTCTCATAATAACCGGTAATGTCTTTTCCGGTAAACATAAATAAACCCTGATCGCCAACAATCGTTTTCCGGCCTGTTGCGTAAAAGTAAGCCGGCGTTAGTACGCAATAAATGATGAGAAGTGCCACGCTTATTCTGAACGGAATCATCTGACTGGACCCCAGATGCCGGGCATTGATAAAGCCCACGACCAAAACGGCCAGACTGGTCAGTGCATAAACCCAAATCATATCGTTTTTGTATCTTTAAAAATCATCGTCCTGGTTGTTTTTGAAGTTTGTTTATCCACCCGAAATCGGTCACAATGGCCGGGACTAACTTCCCGATACGCTCCTCCAGAAGAATCTGAAGACTATTCCGAAAAACCGGGAAAAGCATGAAGCAATCGCCAATCAATAAGCCAATGGCCATCCCCGATAATCCGTAGCGGGGAATTAGCCAGGTTGCCGCCACCAGCGTGCATAAACTGCTCAATACAAAATTCAGGGCAATGGTTTGGTGACGGTTGACGGAAATCGCAATGGTGGCACTCGTCAGCCACAAACTATAGGGCAGCGTCGCCAGCAAAAGGAGGGTGAACACCGGTTGGACGGGCTGAACGGCACCTTTGGTCCAGACCGATAGAATGGGTCCGCCGGTTGTTTCCAGGATGAACAGCAACACCAGCGAAGTCCAGAAAGCGATCTGGCAAACCCGGCGGTGGAGTATAATCGCTCTGGGAAAATCGTTCGCAATCAACGCCCGCGTCAGTTCCGGCCAGATGGCTGAGGTGAGCAGGTTCATGATCTGTCTGATAAAATTGCTCAGCGTGCGGAGGGCCGTATAAATCACAACGTGGACCGGGGTCATGAAAAAACCGATCAGCAGGGTGCTGCCCTGCAAGATCATGGAATTCGCCAGCGCAAATCCCAAAAAAGCCAGTGACGGACTGAGCAGGTGCCGGATTTCGGCCAGCGGAAACAAACCGACCTTCACCTGGCTCACCCACGGATACCGGTGTCGGTAATAGAAAAACATGGCTCCCCAACTCAGTCCGCGAACGACCAGATACCCCAGCGCGACCGCCAGGGCCTGGTAGCCTACGGTGACGAGAATGACCACCAGCGCGAATTCCAGCAAGCGGGTGATGGTCGTCCAGATGCGCCCCGTCGCATTGTCGCCTTCCGCCCGGGGAACCGTGCTCATCAATTCCTGCTGGAGAATGAGCATCACGTAGATCATCAGAATGAGGAGGATAAAACGGGCTTCCGATGCCTGAATTTGGTTGATTTTCAGCCAGATGGTAAAATTGGAAAGTTCAAGAGCGGCCGCCAGAAAAGCCGAAGCGAGGACGCCAAAACCGATGATCGACGTCATGCCATTGCCGAGGAGCCTCGCGGCTTTCGGGTACTCTTTTTTGCTTACCTGAATGAGTAATTCATTGGAAATCGCCGACGTCAGCCCGGCGTCACTCAGCCCCAGATACGACGGAATCGTGAACAACAAGAGCCACTCGCCGTAGTAAACCAATCCCCAGGCGTGAATCAGGATGGGTACACTGACGAACTGAATCAGGATTTGACTGGCCTGACTGAATGCGCTCGCCCTCAACGACTGTAAAACACGGTGCAACATCGCAGTTCGGTCTACAAATTTTACTTTTTTAGGTCCGGATGGCGCGTTCAATCGCTCAGACTCCGGCGCAGGTGTCCCCACGCATTGAGGTCAACCGCCGTACAGTACAGGCCACCCAAAACCAGGCCTGTCAAGGTAAAGAGGAGTACCAGGCTCGTGCGCCGGGGTGATGATCGCTTCAAAGGAATGGTGGCCGGTTCGAGTACTTTAAAAACCGGTGTTTGTTCCTGTACTTTGATTTTGGCCTGCTCGAACTGCTTGGCCAGTTCGGTATAAACCGCTTGTGCAATGGTCAATTCCGCTTCGATTCGTTGCTTTTCCATGGTCGCCGTCTGAACCACCATGTATTTGTGCTGGTCGTTGTAGTGAAACATACTGTACTGGGCACGTTCGAATCGTCGTTTGGCTTCTTTCACCCGATTGGTGTAAAATTCCAGGTCACGCCGGACTTTTTCTGTTCGGTAATTGCTTACATAACGGGTTAAATAATCCAGGGTTATCTGCGTAACAGCGGCTACCGCGACGGGATCCGGCATTTGGGCCGAAACCGTAATGACCCCGGAACGGGTATCCATTTGGGCCGAAACCCGCTGTTGAATATCCTCGAGCAAATCCTGTTGATCCTGGGTAAGCCGAATCGTTTGGGGGCTTACGTTTGCCCGGACGCTGTCGGCTTTTTTATCGAATGAAAACCATTTTTTTTCGAACCAGGAATCGGTTTCAGACAGCATCGCGGCCACACTCGTTTGTCCCCCGTCTTGTGTTGGCACCCGTTTGTTCATCAAGGCCAGCACGAAAGGCGTACTCTGTAAAACCTTGGGATAGAGGTCGGGCCTGACCGCATCGACGCTCCCGGTTTCGCCCAGTTCCAGTCCGGCAAAACCGGCCACGGTTGCCAGTCTTTTAATCAGGTCGCCGGAACCCTGGCTGATTTCCGGCATGATTCGGGCTTCGGAGATGTATTCCGGTCGTTTCAGGAGAGACACGATAATGCCGGTTAAGGCAAAAAAAGCCGTGATCAGCAGGAGCCGAATGCGTCTTTTCCAAAGCAGCTTAACCAGTCGCCCCGGCGATAAACCCAACCAGTAGTTTTCCCGAACGGGCTGCGCCGTAACATGATTGGCGGTGGTTATGATGGCTTCGCCTTTCATCAGAATAGTCGGATAATCGTCAGAACTACAGCCGCTAACGAAGTTACGCCGGTCATCACCGCAACCCGTTCCGGGGCCGATAATTTACTGTCTTCCCGTTTGGGTTTGGCGGGTACCACCAATTCCATACCCGGTTCCGGAGTCGGGTAGGATCGGAAGAGTAGAAACCGCTTGGTGCGCTGAATTTGCCCGTTGGCATACACAACATAGGCTTTTCTCCGTTGCGCTTTTGAGGTAAAACCACCGGATTCATCGATATAGGATCGAAATGATTTCGTGGCATTATAATCGACGGTCGATTGATTCAGCACCTCGCCCCGGATCCGAACTAACTCGACCTTTCGGGGAATGGTGATGGAATCTCCGGTTAACAGGAGCAGGTTGCCGCTTTTGGTTGGTTTTTGCAGAATTTCGCGGATATTGATGGATATGATTTCGCCTTGCCGGACAAATCGGGCCGCTTTTAAAAAGGCTTCCGGTTGCAACCCGCCTGCCCGGGTAATCAAATCCGAAATCCGTTCCGATTTGTCCCGGATGGCATACCGGCCGGGATAGCGAACTTCGCCCGTAATGGTGACCATTTTCTGCGTCTCGTAGCGTGGAGAGGTACGGACAAAGACCTGATCGAAGGGATGGAGGCTAAAACGGGCGTCTGCATCGGTGAGCCGAAGGTTTTCATCCAGATTAAATTGAAAAATCCGGATATTCTGATTGTTTGGTAAACCTGTGGTGTCGTTCCGCAGACGCCGGGCTATTTCGATCCGCGACGCCGTCGCTCCTTCCGAAAAACCGCCCGCCAGCACCACCAGGCTGGCAACGCTCATGCTGTCAGCGTAATCGAATAAACCGGGTTTGTTGACGGCACCCTGAAGGGTAACGGTTCGTTTTTCGCGCAGATCACCGTAGGCCAGAACCGTAATTTCATCTTCACGCTGCAAGGGGAAGTCGGTTATTTCGTCCCGCATCACTTTGCCCAGGTCAACCGAAATCAATTCCGGATCGAGATTGTTCCGCAGCCGGCGAAGGGTAACGCGATTCAGAAAAGCGTCTTCCCGCAACCCTTCGGCAGCGGCAATGAGCTTTTTAAGCGTAGGGTTGTTTTGCAGGGCATAAGTGCCGGGGCGAAACACGGCACCCTGGATGGTCACCCGGTTGCTGTAACGTTCGGTAATGCTGCCTACTACGTAGTGGTCCCCGCGCTGGGGCACGAAGGCATCGATTTTAAGGGCGGGGATGGTCCCAACCTCCAGTTCTTTATCCGTATTTCGGCGCAGCGTCAGCGATGCCGTGTACGCCCGATCGGTGAAACCGCCGGCAAAGGCCAGCACGGTTTTTAATACTTCACCCTTTTTAACTTCATAAATACCAGGCTGTTTCACTTCGCCATTCAGTTGGACCCGGGTGTCGTAGTGGTTGACATAAACGATGTCCTGATCCTGCAAACGGATGTTGTCTTTTTGGTCGGCCCCGAGGAGGAAATCGTACACATCCAGGGTCCGAATCTGGCGGTTGGCCCGATACACGCGGATGTCGCGGAAGGAACCCCGATCAGGATCGGGTCCCCCGGCCGCATACAGGGCATTAAAAACCGTACCCAGAGATGATAGCGTATAGGTTCCCGGTTTTACGACCTGACCGATCAGCGTTATTTTGATGCTCCTGATGTTCCCCAGCGAAACCTGCGCTTGTGTTCCGCTCCCGGCCGTATTCAAGCCCATGTATAATTGGCGCAATCGCCCCACAATCCGTTGTTCAGCCTGCTCAACGGTTAAGCCACTAACGTAAATGGGGCTCAGATTTTCCAGCCGGATGGTGCCCTCCGGGTTGATTTTGGCCCGGTAGGTTTGCTGGGCGTTCCCATAAATATCCACGATCAGTTCGTCGTCCGGGCCAAGCTGATAATTTTTGGGCGTAGGAATTCGGAGATTCGGCTCGAAGGTCAGGTTCGTGTTGCTGAATAAAGAAGCGCCAAAAACCGGCGGGGTGTCCGGTGCATCGGGAGACTTCGCAGTGGATTGAGCGGGTGGTGTCGGTTTGTCTGTCGGCAGCGGAATGGGCGATTCGGGCGATTGGATGCGACCGGGAGCGTCCGGGTCCCGTACCGGTTCCGTCGGTTTTTTGGGTGCCGCATTGCTGATTCGCTGGCGTACTGCCGTAATATCGGCCTGGGTAAATCCTCTCGACAAGGCAAGCTGTTCAATCTGGGATTCGGAAAGACCGCTTGATTTGGCCTGCTGAATAAATTGCTGAATTTGTTCGTCTGTCAATTCGGACACTTTCTGCGCGACCGATGGTGACAGTATTCCCAGACCCACAATGACAGCCAGGCAAAGTAGCCAATTCAACGTTATTCGACCTGTTAATCCCCAAAAAATCACGGCGTAGTGAGCTAAATAGATGGAGCCGATTGGGAGACCTACCCCCGACTCTGTATTGTAAATATAGGTGAGCAGGAGAGGGTGGCGGTGTAGAAAACTAGCCCAATGTCCATTCGACCGTAGCACCGGAATGTCTGGCAACTGTCTTCGCTATACCGCACGAAAGACCGACGGATACGGGCACCACCGGTTTTATTTGGTCAGCACTAATAAGGAAAAACCGCCTACTAATTTTGCGGCCATATCTTTATTGATGGCATACAGTATTTTACGGGGAAGGACCGCAAGCTTTGAGCGGAAGTTCTTCAGGGGTAAATCCAAGGAGCCGGTGGTATAAAAGAAATCAATAACGTCATATCCCGAATCAACTAGGGTGGCAAGAGCGGTTTCTTTCATAAAATAATGCAAATGACCGACCGACTTTCGCCCATCTATTAATTTATTTCTCAAAATGGCACTAACTGAAAGGTCCAGCGGAATGTGAAAAATGGTATGTTTTGCCCGATTTTTACACAGTTTTAAAAAGCCTAAATAATCATTGACATGCTCAAAAACATCCATCATAATTAATAGATCATACTGGGTAGTCGTTTCCAGAAAGTTTTCATGCTTAAAGATCAATCGGTCTTTTTCCCGGTTTTTAGCAAGATTGATGGCATCACTTGAAATATCATACCCGGTAAAATGAATATCGCCGGGCATTGATAAATACAACTGATTTACTATTTCGCCGGCTCCACAACCCACTTCGGCAATGGATTTTGGGGAGATGTGATTTGCGTTTATTATTTTGAGTATCTGTTTTGCTTTCCAGGGTGAATCTTCAACGTGCCAGGTAGGATTATTTTGTAAATACTCCCCATTTTCTTCTGTATAGATTGCCTCAATCATGTTTTTGCGGGCTATTCGTTTTTGTCTTTTACTAGTGCTAACGTGGTAAATAAATTGCTTTAAATACCTTGTAACTGTAGAGGTCTATTTCGTTCATCTACTTTACGCGGTAAGTAAAATGGTTTTAAAAATGCGCTATGTAGAAAACAAGCCAAATGTCGGGCGGAGAGAGATTAATTCGGCAGCGCGAACGAATGTTGATTTGTCTGTAAAATAGAAAATTTACTATAGTCCACGCGGATGAAACCGGCTAGCTTGCAGCGTTATCCTATGGAGGTAGGGTAACTCTTTGAAAAGTGGAACAACCCGGCCTGTTTGGGCCGGGTCTGTTTTTTTTCAGGCAAACAGAATCTCGGCGATTCGGTGGGCGGCCTTTCCATCCCAGAGCGGAGGAATCGTCCCTTTCTTGGAATGGCCTTCCAGAATTTCCAGCACTTTGCCGTGAACGGTTTCCGGGTTCAGATCCGCCAGCAACTGATTGGTTCCCAGTTCGACGGTCACGGGTCGTTCGGTACTGTCGCGGAAGGTCAGGCAGGGAACCTGAAGGTAGGTCGTTTCTTCCTGAATACCGCCCGAATCCGTCACGATCAGGGCCGCGTGTTCCATCAGGTTCAGAAATTCCAGATACCCCTGCGGTTCCATCAGCATCAGGTTGGCAATGGCGGAAAGCCGGGAGGACAGGCCGAATTTTTCCAGGTTGTGGAGCGTCCGCGGGTGGATGGGAAACAGGACTTTTCGGTAGGGAGCGGTATCTTCGATGATTTGCAGGATGCTCCGTAAACCGGCTTCCGTGTCGACATTGGCGGGCCGGTGCATCGTCATCAGAACGTACTCCTGCGGTTTTAAACCGAGCTTCTCAACGGTTTGGGTTTCGGCGGCTTTCTGGCGGTAATGCATCAGGGAGTCGATCATGACATTGCCCACAAAATGCACTTTCTCGTCACAGACCCCTTCGTGTTTTAAATTGTCCAGACCGGCCTGCTCGGTGATGAACAATTGGTCGGAAATGCTGTCGGTCAGGATGCGGTTGACTTCCTCGGGCATGCGCCGGTCCCGGCTCCGCAACCCCGCTTCTACGTGAACCACCGGAACGTGCATCTTGACGGCCACCAGCGCGCAGGCAATCGTGGAGGTGACATCGCCCACCACCAGCACCAGGTCCGGCTGCTCCGTTTCCATCACGGTTTCAAATTCCAGCATGATCCGGGCGGTTTGCTGCGCGTGCGACCCTCCGCCAACGCCCAGAAAATAATCGGGTTTCGGAAGTTCCAACTGGCTGAAGAAGACATCGCTCATTTTGGCGTCATAATGCTGTCCGGTGTGAACGATGATCGACCGAACCTGCGGATAGTGTTGAAAGGCCCGGTGGAGGGGTGCCACTTTCATGAAGTTAGGCCGGGCACCGACGATGTTCAGAATCTTGATTGGTTTAGACATGGCAAAGACGAAGAAAACAGGTCTGCCGACGGGTTGGGCTGCGGTACGAAGCGAACCGACCAAAACCGCCCGCGATTCGGTTTAGACAAAGTACAGCGCGCGGAAAGAAAGCATTCGTAGTAATTTTGCCAATCTGTAGCGTCTGCCCGTCCGGGAATAAAAAAAAGCCCGGGTGGGATCGGGAAACCGGTCGGAATTCGCTTATTTTCCGAAAAGACGTACCCATTACCGACTGTTTCGCATCGCGTTCCATGACCCATTCCTTTATCCGACCCATCCTGTCCATCGTGTTTCTGTGGGGTGTTGTTTCTGCGCTTCACGCCCAATCCATTGCCCGTTTGCCGGTGTATTCCAGCGAAGAACTGCGGAGCAAAACCGACTGGCTTTTGGCTGCGCCAGCCCAAAAATCGGCGGTTTATCAAACCAAAGACGGCTTTCTGGCCCTGAGCAACGGTCTCATTACCCGAACCTTTTCCCACGAACCCAACGGCGCTTCGGTCGGTCTGGATAACCTGACGACGGGGGAATCGCTGCTGCGGTCGGTGTCGCCCGAAGCCATTCTCTGGATCAACGGCCACGAAATCAAAGTGGGCGGGCTGACCGGCCAGCCCATTCAGAATTACCTGCTGACGGGCTGGCTCAAAACCATGAAAGCCGATCCGTATAGCCTGAAAATGCTGACGTATGAGGTGTCTCCGATTAAAAAACGGATGGAGTGGAACCGCCGGACGGCCTGGTCGACGCAGAAAGCCGACTGGCCCCCCAAGGGACTGGAAGTTACGTTTACGTACGGAACGACGGACGACATCATTCGCAATAACCAAAACCGCCTGACGTCCGATGACCGGCGCACCAAACTGCTGGACGACGATTTTCGGAGTCTGTCGCCCGACTGGAAAATCGTGGCGTCGCCGGGCAATCAGTCCGCGTCGTTTACGAATGAAGGCAAAGCGGGTGAAATTCAGATTCCGGCCAGCAGCACGCTGTTTGCGGAACGACCGCTACCCGAAAAAACCGCTGTGGTGATTTGTAAACTCAATTCGGGGACGGATCAAAGTGTGTACTACGGGCCGGGTGTGGCGCTCACGTTCGCGGATCGGCCGCCGTTGAAATTCTATCTCTCGCCCGGCAACCAGCAGTTTGGTTTACAAAATGGCGATAACGGAGAGTTTTTCGAAGGCTTCGATCCGGCCAAATCCTGGTATCTGCGCATCGAACTGGCGTTGGGTAAAGTGCTTTTGTCGGTATCGGAAGACGGTATTGGTTACAAAACGCTTCGCACGCTTGATCTGGCTTCTGTTCCGAAAGGCATCCGGATCGGGAAAACCGATCAGAAAGGCAATACCTCGGAGCAGCCTGCTTCCCAATCGACGGGCCGCTGCCGGATGGAACAGTTGACCTTGCTCGGCGGCCCGCAGAATCCGGGGGCTGACCTGGATTTTCTGAAGGGGCTGGTCGTGAAAGTGC
The DNA here is from genome assembly GCF_006149005.1 of Larkinella sp. C7. Classification (GTDB taxonomy): domain Bacteria; phylum Bacteroidota; class Bacteroidia; order Cytophagales; family Spirosomataceae; genus Larkinella. The sequence continues at coordinate 665,075 of NZ_VBSL01000003.1, forward strand.
ATTACGAACTGTACGACGGTTTGCCGCTGCTCAGTAAGTGGGTGACGGTCGAAACCGCATCCGAGGAAGGCTTTGTACTGAACAACCTCCGAACCGAACACCTGGCCGTAACCGAAGCCGAAAGCTCCGTGGAAGCCAAACGGCGCTGGGAATTGCCCCCAATATTTGCCCAGAGTGATTTTGCGTTCCAGTCGATGGCGCCCAACGCGTCCGAAAATGCCTGTGTCGAGTGGCAGGAAGACGCGACCTACCGTACGCAGGTGAATTATAACCTCAAAACGCCGTCGGTGCTGGTTTGCCAACCCCGGCAGGGCGTTGGGCAGAAGATCGCTCGCGGGCAGCCGTTTGAAAGCATGCGGCTTTGGGAATTGCTCTACGACTCAGGAGACCGGGAACGCCGGGGGCTGGCGCAGCGGAAAATGTACCGCACGATCGCGCCCTGGGTGACCGAAAATCCGATCCTGATGCACATCCGCAGTTCGGCCGATGCCGACGTGAAAAAAGCCGTTGATCAGTGCGCGGAAGCCGGTTTCGAAATGGCCATTCTGACGTTCGGCAGCGGTTTTAACATCGAAGATTCGACCCGGCAAAACCGGCAGCGCATGAAGGCGTTGAAGGACTATGCCGCTTTGAAAGGAATTGCCCTTGGCGGGTATTCCCTGCTGGCGAGCCGGTCGATCGATCAAGAAAATGACGTGGTGATGCCGAAGCCCGGTATGAGTCCCACCTTCGGTCATTCGCCCTGTCTGGAAAGTGCCTGGGGGCAGCGGTATTTCGAAAATTTATACCGTTTTTACAAAGAAACCGGCATGGATATCCTGGAGCACGACGGTTCTTACCCGGGCGATATTTGCGCTTCCACGAGTCACCCCGGCCACGTGGGTCTGGAAGATTCGCAGTGGAAACAATTTGCCCGCATCCGCGATTTTTACCAGTGGTGTCGCGGGAAAGGCATTTACCTGAACGTGCCCGACTGGTATTTTCTGGCGGGGAGCAACAAGATTGCGATGGGCTATCGCGAAACGAACTGGTCGCTGCCCCGTGAATACCAGGAGATTATCGAACGGCAGAACATCTACGACGGTACCTGGGAAAAAACGCCGTCGATGGGCTGGATGTTCGTGCCGCTGGTCGAATACCACGGCGGTGGTCCGGCGGCTACCATCGAACCGCTGAAAGACCATTTACCGCATTATGAGCAGCGGATGGCCAATCTGTTCGGGGCGGGTGTGCAGGCGTGTTACCGTGGACCGCAGTTGTACGACGCGCCGGAAACCAAAGCCGTGGTGAAAAAATGGGTGGGTTTTTACAAGAAACACCGCCCCATTCTGGACGCTGACCTCATCCACCTCCGCCGACCCGACGGGCGGGATTACGACGCCATTCTGCACGTCGATGCTGCCGGTAAGGAAAAAGGCCTGCTGATGGTATACAATCCACTGGATGAGCCGATTACGAGAACGTTGACGGTCGATCTATACTACACGGGTTTGAAAAACCGGGTTTCCATCAGCCAGCAGGACGGCGCGTTTGCGAGTCGGGCGCTGGACGGAAGCAAACTGACGCTTCGGGTTACTATTCCTGCAAAAAGTCAAACCTGGTACGTATTTCAATAAGCCCTGACACGGTCAGTTCAGACAGCGGGGATTGGTGGCCAGTGTCTGCTTATTCCGCTCTAATTCCATCAAAACGGCTTTGGCAAAAGCAACTTTGTCGGACTTCCGGTATTGCTCGATGGGCTGATTGCGGGTCAGTGTAAAGTTCTGATTGGTTTGCTGGCAAGCGCCCCACAGATCGGGATTGAGTTTGATCTTGTACTGACGGATGGGCGTATCTGCGCCGAACCAGAGATTGATGATGTTGCTAACGGTTGGTTTAATGACGACACTCATGATGTGGTTGTGGTATGTGTTAATAAGCCGAAGGTAAAGTTCCGATAAATAACTTGCTAAATAATTTTGTGTCAGCGGTTAAAATGACGGTTTAAGCCGCTAAAAACCGTGGATGAAGTGGTATGTTTTGCAATAATCGATTTTTGCCAATTATTATTTAGTAACGACAAGCCGCTCCCATTGTTCTGCTCTTTGCTAAAAATTTGACCCTTTTTTTAGTAAATGGATTTTTTTACAAATAGTATTATTTTCTTGCATTATTTGTAGATGATTGGGGCCAAATTAGAGAATCCCGTGGACAGAATTTGATGGTATGGGCGCTCTGAGAGACCCTGATGTTCAAATACGCTCCTAAACCGAAATCAATGAAAATTAGAAAAATGAATCTTTTCAAGAAAGGATTCAACACTCGGATGCACAACGTGGTGACGGCCGGTTTGCTGCTGGGAAGTTGCCTGCTATCGGGTATGGAACTACGGAAGGCGGCCCCGGATACCGGTAAAGACTGGCCTGCCTACGGGGGGAACAAAGCTGGCAACCGGCACTCGCCACTCTCCCGGATCAACACCGAAAACGTCCGGAATTTGCAAGTGGCCTGGCAGTATGATGCCTCCGAAAAGCCGGACCCGAATGACCCCGCCCGGAAGCGGGGCCGCGCCATTCAATGCCAGCCGATTGTCGTCAACGGCATTCTGTATGGCACCACGCCCGAACTGAAACTGTTTGCCCTGAAAGCCGGAACGGGCGAACAACTCTGGAAATTTGAACCCTCGAAAAACGATCGGCTGAACTCCAACCGGGGTGTGATGTACTGGGAAAACGGGAACGAAAAACGCATTTTGTACACCGTAGGGTCGAGTTTATACGCCGTCAATGCCGAAAGCGGGCAAATCGTGTCCAGTTTCGGAACCGATGGGCGGGTGGATCTGCACGAAGGGCTACAGACCAATCTGGATCATGACGTCAGCAAGTTGTCGGTGACGGCCACGTCGCCCGGAATTATTTACCGAAACACGGTCGTGATGGGTTCAAGCGTATCCGAATCCGGCGATGCGGCACCTGGCCACGTGCGGGCGTTTGATGTGGTGACCGGAAAATTGAAGTGGGTTTTTCATACGATTCCGCAACCCGGTGAGGTGGGCTACGACACCTGGCCGAAGGATGCGTATAAGAAAATCGGGGCCACAAACAACTGGAGCGGGCTTTCGCTGGATGAGAAACGGGGCGTCGTTTATTTCGGCACCGGCTCTCCTGCTTCGGATTTCTACGGGGGCGACCGCAAAGGCGCGAATCTGTTTGCCAATTGCATTCTGGCACTGGAGGCCGAAACCGGCAGAATGAAGTGGTATTACCAGACGATTCACCACGATCTGTGGGACCGCGACCACCCGAGTCCGCCGAACCTGATTACGTTGAAACGCAACGGAAAAACCGTCGATGCGGTGGTGCAGGCGACGAAAGACGGGTTGGTATATGTGCTGGATCGGGACAAGGGCACCTCGCTGTTTCCGGTGGAAGAACGCAAGGTGCCCACGAACGGCTTGCCCGGCGAACACCCGTATCCAACGCAAAAATACCCGCTGAAACCGCTGCCGCTCAACCGGCAGGTGTATACCGAAGCCGATCTTACCGATCTGTCGCCGGAAGCGCATGCCTACGTGAAAGAGCGGTTTTTGAAAATTAAAACGGACAACAAATTTGCGCCCCCCAACACCACCGGCACCTTGCTGTTTGGCTACAGCGGTGGTGCCGAATGGGGCGGAAACGCCATCGATCCGCAGGGAATCCTGTACCAGAACGTCAATGAAGACCCCTGGGAACTGGTTATGACGGAACGGGCCAGCTTGAATGCGCAGAAAAACCCGGTAACGGCGGGGAATGCCCTGTATACCGCCAACTGTGCGGCCTGTCATGGGCAGGACCGGCGGGGTAGCGGGCCGGAAATGCCGGGGCTGGTCGATATTGGTAAAAAGCGCTCGGCGGAGGAAATCAAAACCCTGCTGAAAACCGGCAGCGGCCGGATGCCTTCGTTCCAGCACCTGTCCGAAAAAGACCGTGATGCCATCGTTGCCTTTTTGCTGAACCGGGAAAACGGCCCGGCGACGGTTGCCAGTACCCCGGCTCCGGCGGCCACCAACCCGGGTGGTTTTCCGTACGTACCGGCTTACGTGAGTAAAGTCTGGCAGCGGTTTACGGATCAGGACGGCTATCCGGGCATCAAACCACCCTGGGGAACGCTCAATGCCATCGACCTCAATACCGGGGAGTATCTCTGGCGGGTTCCGTTGGGCGAATACCCGGAACTGACGAAAAAGGGCATTCCCATCACCGGAACCGACAGCTATGGCGGACCGCTTTCCACGGCGGGCGGGCTGGTGTTTATCGCCGGTACGCGGGACGAAAAGATCCGGGCGTTCGATAAAAAAACCGGGAAGGTGGTCTGGGAATACCAGCTTCCGGCGGGCGGTTTTGCCACACCCATCACCTACGAAATTGACGGGAAACAGTACGTGGTAATTGCCGCTGGCGGGGGCAGAGGCCAGAAAATCGGGGGTCATTACATCGCCTTTGCTCTGAAATAAAGGTCTGATAACCTGTTGTTTAAAGCCTACTGATGTAGATGTCGGGTCTGAAAAGCGTTGATCCTTTTGCGTGTAAGCCTTACACGAGTCGGCGATGCTGACGCCCAGAACGTATGAAACACGAAGCGGAATGAATTGACCCTGATCCTGACTGAACTGGCAAAGGGGTTTCCTGAATTGCGGAAGAAATGCCGCTTGCCTCCCATCGAAAATTGATTATCAATGATCTTATTAGTATATTTTGCTATAATAAGAGTATGGTAAAACGAAATGAAACTTTAGAGGTAGGTTACATAAGAAGGACAATTTCCCGGGTAAACCAAGCTGTAAATGAGAAACTTTTCTTATTTCGGACTACAGATAAGCAACATTAGTTGGAAAGGAGCCTGTCTAGGCTGGTGGTTCCTAGTGGTTCCCGTTGTGGTCATTGCCCAACCAGGGCATTGGCGGGTTGGTTTGCAATTGGGCGTGGCCCATACCCGCAGTAAATTTACCGCTACGCCTGCCATACCTGATAACCAATTTACCTTCACGACGCCCACGGGCACCTGGTGGCAAGCCAATCTGGAACGAAATATGACTTCTCATCTGAGCCTTAAAGTAGGCATGGGACGCATGCGCTTACCTTATTCAATGTCTCATCGTGTCGCATTAAGAGATGCATCGGGTCGGGTAACGCTGATGAGCGGTGGAAGCTCAGGTGGGGGTGATGCCTTTTCATACGCATCGATTGGGCTCATTGCCAATACCCGCGCCTGGGGGCCGGTTATCGTAACTGCCGGGCTTGATTTGCAAGGACGTTACAACCGACGGGCTAAATCAACGTTTGTTTATGGGGGGTATGGGAGTTCCAGTGTGATCAGAGGCCCGGACACGCTTCGTTTATTCATCTCCAACCGGTTTACACCACAACCCACTGGGCTTTTCACCTTAGCCCTTGCCCCTCAACTCGGGGTTGATGTTCGGCTTTCTCAACGCTTATTCCTGGGTGTAGTGGCTACGTATAATCTGGGCCTGGGCTATATCCGCCAGGCAACGTCACCGATTCAGATCAACAGTGAACGCTACGAGAGCCGCTTTACCCATAGCGGCAGTTTTATGGGCTATCGTGCCGGATTGAAATATTCGATTGGTAAGGTAAAGTCACTGGGCATATTACACTATACGGCCTATAATCAGCCACAGCCTCAAGCCTCCTGGTATGAGCCGGAACGCGCCCGGACCTTTCGGAGAAAATCCTGGCTGACCGGTGGGCGACTGGGTTATTTTTCTGAACGTTCGTCGCGTCAGTATGAGTTAAGTTTCCAGGGGTATGGCGGTTATTTTATCTTCAATCAGGTGGCGGTGGGCTTAAAAGGGAAGTACAACCGGGATTATCGCTTTACCACTTTTCCCATCATTCGCTCCTGGCTCCTGGGACCTATGGTGCGTCTGTATGCAACAAATTCCCGAATAGCTCCTTTCGTTGAAGGATCCTATCAAATGGGGAGAGTACATTTTGATTTGCAGACGACTCCTTTTCCCTATCCGGCTGTCGAAAGGGGAATCGACTTGCTTTCATTGGGTGCAGGCGTCAGTGCGAGGGTAAGTGATCAGTTTCGGCTTGATCTGATGGCTGAAACACAAAAGTTCTCGAACTATCCCCTGAGCAGAGCATCGGCAGTTCGCCCTGAGTTAGGCGTTACCTATTTCATACGAAAATAATCCAGATGGCGTCTGGTTAGTGTTTGTAAAACGGAGAGTGTGTGATTTTTTCTACTCCGTTACAACTTTATGAGAAGTGCTTCCCTGCGGATGCCTACTCCTTTGCGTACTTTGATCGAAGTCGCCGGGCGACATCGTCGGCCAGCTCGTCGCGCATGCTATCGTAGAGTTGCCAGCGGGAGGGGGGGAAAGGGTCGGCCCGTTTAAGTAAAGACCCATTGAGCGCCCGATCGTCACCACTAAAGGTTTCCCATTCCGTAACCCAGTGACGGTTTTCCCCAAAGGATTCCTCCCACAAGACGTTTCCCGTTTGCGTATCCAACGCCCACATTCGTAAATCAAGGCCGGCGCTAATTTCCAGCCGGTGGGTGGTCAACGTGCCACTGACTTTCTCCATGATGTCTACTTTGGTGGAGTCGTTGATTTTTTTCTCGCCTACTTTATACGCCTGATTGCTGTAGATGGTGGTGGAAGAGGAAAATGTATTTTCGGCGAAAGGCAAATAACCGGTCACCTGCATCTGGACGGCCTGATGAATCGGAAAACCATCGCCTGCCTGTTCAGTGGGCAGGTAAAGCAGTGCAAAAGGGGATGGTTTGGGGTTGCGTTCAACGCGTTGAAAGATAAGCTGTTGTAGTTTTCGATTCTCCTTGGTACTAATTTCTCGGGTCGGATGCAGGGGGTCGACAACGACGCGGAGGATGGCAAAAGGCAAAACCGCTTCGGATTGGGCGCGGGCCTGTCGGTAGTTGGGTACCCAGCTCAGCGCTTTCTGGTAGTGCTGGTAAGCTTCTTTTGCCGCTAAACGGTTTTCTTCGCGGAAGGTAAAGGCCTGCTCAGCAGCCTGGTACCGGTCGGCCGCGGCCAATTCCCGTACTTCATTCTGCCGATCCACGTACGAAGCGGGATAGGCCGCCAGCCACTCCGCACAGGCCGGACATTGCCGAACGAAGCCGCGCCGGGCGTTGTCGGTCAGGGTTTGCAGGTGGGTATATTCCTGAAAAACCGTCTCCCAGCGAAAGGAAACGGGCTGGTTGGGGTCGGTCGGTGCGGCCGCAGAGAGCCGTCGGATGACGTTTTGATGTTGATCGTATGCATGTCGGAAGGCTTCTTTCAACACCTGAGGAGCTGTTTCGTAGCCCCGTTTAAAGAGCCCGCGCGGCTGATTGAGTCGCTGAGATGCTTTTTGGACTGCGAGGTCGAAATTGCCCTGATGAAGTGCGGTTTTGCCACTGCTGCACGCCGTCAGCAATGGTACGAATAGGCCGAAGAACAGAACCAGGCGAACCATACCGTAAACTACATTTTTTTTCCCATTTGACCCATTACCGGATCATGGGTTTATCGTTGACCCCGGGATGGGTCATTCCGTTGGATTGCTTCGTCCTGTTTTTTACCCCGGATTTTCTATCTTGCCACCACCAGCACATCCTCCGCTGGTTTCCGGCTGGCTCCTGGCCAAACAGTACTACGACCGGCTAAAAGCGCCCCGGAAAGCGTTCATCCTCTTCGAGAAATCGGGTCACGATCCTGCCTGGGAAGAAGCCCAACGTTTTAATAGTGAGCTGGTCCGTATTCACAAACTGGTCAACTAGTCACCCACCCTGGGTATTTCGCTGCTGAAATAGCGGGCTACACCGGTTTCGCGGCTTTGGTGATCCGTTTGCGAATGCGGCTGAGTGATTCGGGCGTTACGCCGAGGTGGCTGGCCAGTTGGTGTTGTGGGACGCGTTGGAGGGTCTCAAGATACCGGATCGGCGGCTGATCGTTGCTTGACGTTGGGTAAGAAATGAGCCGTTGCCGCTTTTGTGGTACGGGGCCGCCACCGTGCGGTAGCATTCCTGGTCCATTTTTGCCGGCCTTATCAGCCTGCGTGCCTGTAAGTTACTTTTTTTGACATAAATGACAATGATCCTAAACCGCATGATGAAGTTTGCACTCCCGGTGTTCCTGTTTTTTAGCAGTGCCTTAGTGGCAAATGGGCAAAGTAAAGACCCGCTGGACCGTGTCGTAATTACCTCTCAAAAGGAGAAAACCCGGGTATATTCGGAAAACGGAGCCGTACACGTGAATGTGTCTCCGAAGGAGGTCCGCCGGTTTAAAGCCGCCGGATTGGTGCGTTACAGCAACTTCGGTGCCAGCGGCAAGGGCAAAATCGATGATTCCGACGCGATCGCTGCCACCCATGCCTTTGCCAATTTGCACGGTCTTTTGGTGAAAGCCGATGAGGGCGCAACCTACTATATTGGGGGGAAAGAGCACACTGCGGTCATCCGAACGGACACTGATTTCGGTACGGCAGCGTTTATCATTGACGATACGGCAGTGGAAAATCGCAATGCGTCTGTTTTCACGGTTGGCTCAGACCTTAAACCGTTTAAACTGGAAACGATACCTTCGCTGAAGAGAAATCAGGAAAAAATCGACGCGTCTTTGCCGGGCCCCTGCCTGATTACGGTCACCAACTCGAATGTAAAACAATACATTCGGTTTGGGCTCAATCAAAACAACGGGTCGTCGCAGACCGATATTTTTGTGGTCGACAAACAGGGCAACGTGGATAAGAACGCTCCGATCATCTGGGATTTCGACCAGATTACGGAAATCACCGCGCTGCCCATCGATGAGAAACCGCTAAAGATTACCGGTGGACGATTCACCACCATTGCCAACAAAGCCGAATCGAAGTATACCTATTACAACCGAAACATTGCCATCCGGCGGTCCAACGTGCTGGTGGAAGGGCTGGAACACCGCATGACGGGCGAAGGAGACCACGGCGCGCCCTATGGCGGTTTTATCAACATCGGAGACTGTTCCTATGTAACGATTAAAAACACCATCCTGACCGGACACCGGACCTACAGCACCATTGGCGCGGCCGGTAAGCCGGTCACGATGGGTACGTACGACCTTTCGGCCAATCGCGCACTGAACGTGTCTTTTGTGAATTGCAGCCAAACCAATGACATCAACGACAACCGATACTGGGGGATTCTGGGTTCTAACTTCTGCAAAAATCTGTTGTATGACCAGTGTACGCTTTCCCGGTTTGATGCCCACCAGGGGGTTGCCAATGCCACCATCCGCAACTCGACCCTGGGGCATATGGGAATCAATGCCATCGGCAGTGGCCTCTTACTGGTGGAGAACTGCACCATCCGTGGCAGAAGCATCGTCAATCTGCGCTCCGACTACGGCAGTACCTGGCAGGGAGAACTCGTAATTCGTAACTGTGTTTTCGTGCCGGCAGATGGCAAACCCATCAGTGCGGCTCTGATCAACGGATTCAACTCCGGTCAGCATGATTTTGGCTACACCTGTTACATGCCGGAACGCATTACGATTGAAAATCTCCGAATAGAGGACTCCCGGCATCCTGATAATTACCAGGGCCCCGCCATTTTCGCCAATTTCAATCCGGAAATGACCGACCATTCCTACCGGGAGAAATTCCCCTACGTCAAAACCAAAGAGGTCATTCTCCGGAACGTGACCACAACCAGCGGAAAAGCGCTTAGGATTAGCGATAACCCATTGATGTTCAGCGATGTGAAAGTGGACATGGTTCGGTAAAGTTTTGTGAATTCCTTACGTCGCCTGAGCGGTAGGATGCATGTTTATGAAAACTTCGGTTTGGTTGATTGAAAGCCGAAGGAGGGGCAGGAAAGGACGAAAATATGAGGTTTATTTATTGGTTGGTAAAACGGAGGTTTTCTTGACTAAATATCCATTGATGAATTGCTGAAGAAGTTGTATTTCTCCAATTGTGAATCAGTTACTATCTTTTTGTAAAAGGACTTACACCATAAATTGAACCGAAAAGCATATTCATCCCATACCTCGGAAATACAACGAGCTTAGAAAAATAATGTGCTTGAACCAGACTACCGGATGCTCCCACCCGGATTGAGACCACTGGGAACACGAACCGGGATGGTCTTATTAAAACCAGGATCGGTTAAGGCTTTTAGGAACGAAATGAGTTGCTCCTGCTCGAAGTCGCGCAAGGCAACTCGCTGTATTTTTACGTCCATTTGTTGAACCGGCACATGCGGATTTTGCGAAATAGGCTCGCCGATATCGTCATAAAACTTAAGTACCTCCTGTAGAGTCTGAAAAACCCCGCTATGCATATATGGGGCTGTCAGTCCTACGTTTCGCAACGAGGGAGTCCGAAACGCATAGGTTCCCCCCGCACCCGCGTCAGAACTGGTCAATTGGGTATTATCAGGCACCGACATCACGTGCAGTTGGTAGTCGGAAAACATCGGTCCCGAATGGCAAAGGGGACATCCTTCGTCCTTAAAGAGCTGCATCCCCTGAACTTGTTGTTCAGTAAGGGCCGCTTTATCGCCTTTCTGGTAGCGGTCGAAGGGTGAATTCATTGCAATTAAGGTACGTTCGAAAGCCGCAATGGCTTTGCTGATGTTTGCCGCAGTAATGGCTTTGCTGTTACCAAAGACAGTCTGAAACCGTTGTCGATACTCCGCAATCGTTGTCAACCGCGCCACCAGACTGTCTAACGTAACGGCTTCACTAAAGGCATGGCCGCGCATCTCCTCAAAGCCCAAGATCGGGCTGGTCACCTGATTCTCCAGACTTTGAATACGCGAATCCCAAAACATCGGTGCAGTCAACGGCTCATAATTTCCGCTACCATCCATGCCATTAAAGGCCGCATTGAGTAGGGTTTGCGTATTTCGCTTCGTTAACGGCACATCATTAGGCCGCAGAAACCGGCGGTTTTGCCCATAGCCCACGGCATTGGGACCCAGTGACAGGTCCAATCCATCGGTATAGCCATTATTGGGGTGATGGCAGGTGGCACAGGCTACGTCTTTCCCGCCTGACAGGATGGGGTCCCAAAACAGCAGCTGGCCAAGTGCAGCCGTATCATTGGTAATTGGGTTACTGACTGGAGTGCTGGTCGTACCGGGCTGAATGGGGGTACTTAATGGAGGAGCTATGGCCGAACTGCGATCATCTTTAGTACAGGCTTGGATAACGATAATGGATAAAATAATTATCGTGAGCAGGGCTAATAGATTGTTGCGCATCATAAGGCTGAATTGAGTAAATTTTGATTCATCTAATTCCTCATCAAATCGTTAATTTACACCCTGGTCGACCGGGCGGTCGCACCAAATTCAAAATGCATAAAAGTTCTTCTAAATCTGGATATTCCTGAAAAACTTGATACAGTTAGGATTTTATTAGACTGGCGCACACCGCTTCGTTACTTTGTACTTTCCCGGCATTTCGATGGTCGTCACCTTCGGACTAACTTGTCACGCATCTGGCGGGCCTGTTCAGGCCAGGGCTGCCACTGGGGTTAGGTAATCACAATTGCCATGGGGACGCAAGATGCTGTAGTTTTCAATCGCCCATCGAATTTTCTTTTCAACGGCTTGGACATCGACAAACGTACAAATTTAATATCACATAATTTTTGAAAATCAGGACTTTGGCTGTCGTTCAATGGAGCCCAAAAAACATGGTTTTTGGATTCTGAAAAGTCGTCAGTACTCACCCCGGCTTTATTGGACAATTAACCCGGTCAATTATTCTACGTACGCAAAACGGTAGTTGTTTGACCGGGATTTATTGGCTCGTTCAAATTGAATTAAGGGCAATTAAAAATAAGGATGCCGGGCCAATTTACAAACCGGAGTAAACGGTAGACTGGCATGAGCGCCACC
>NZ_VBSL01000030.1 GCF_006149005.1 Larkinella sp. C7
GCCCGGTTTCAATCCGAACGGCAAAACCAGATACCCGGTTTTGTACCTGATTCACGGCGGCTCCGATACCGAAGAAACGTGGACCAAAGTGGGCCGCGCCAACCTGATTGCCGATAACCTGATTGCGCAGGGAAAAGCCAAGCCGATGCTGATTGTTATGCCGTACGGCAATGTTCGCCCGGCACCGATGCCTGACTTTACCAAGGATATGGTGAATGACATTGTACCATTTATCGAAGCGAACTATCCCGTCAACAAAGACAGCAAAAGCCGGGCGGTGGCCGGTTTTTCGGTGGGTGGGGGGCAGACGCTGAACATCGGACTGACCAATCCCGACAAGTTCGCCTACGTATGCTCGTATGCGCCATACACCGCCACGGAGGAGTTCAAAAAGAACTTCACCGACTGGTCGCCCAACGCCGGGCAGATGAACGGGCAATTGAAGCTGTTCACGATCAGTGTTGGAACCGACGATTTTCTGTATGAACCGGTGAAACAAAATATTGCGATGTTCAAGGAAAAAGGCCTGAAGGTGGAGCCGCTCATCGTGCCGGGCGGCCATACCTGGATGAACTGCAAACTTTATCTGGCCAACACGTTGCCTCAGCTTTTTAAGTAATACCTGTTATCTCTATTATACGCTAAACTACTAACCAGATGACACACAAGATGATAGCGGTTTTGTTCGCAGCCGCTTTAACGAGCACAACCTGTTTTTCGCAGGCCACCCAACCGGCGGTGGCCGAGGATTTTAAACCGTCTACCCTGAACCAGCCGGGGCAGGAATACCCGCAGGTAAACTCCCAGGGGTACGCCCGGTTTCGGATCAAGGCACCCAAGGCCGATAGCGTACGGGTAAGCCTGGGGCTGGGCGGACGGGGCGGAACCAGACTCGCCAAAGGAGACGACGGTTTCTGGACCGGCACCACGGAAGGACCGATGGACGAAGGATTCCATTATTACCACCTGACCGTCGATGGCGGCACGTTCAACGATCCCGGCGCTTTGAATTACTACGGTTCGGTTCGGTGGGAAAGCGGTATTGAAATTCCGGCACACGATCAGGACTTTTACGCCCTGAAAGATGTTCCCCACGGCAACGTGCAGCAGATTCTTTTCCCGTCCAAAAGCACCAGTACTTCGCGCCGGGCCTTTGTGTATACGCCACCGGGCTACGAAAAAGAGAAATCGAAAAAATACCCGGTGCTCTACCTGCAACACGGCTGGGGCGAAGACGAAACCGCCTGGAGCAACCAGGGCCGCGCCAATCTGATCATGGACAACCTGATTGCGGAAGGTAAAATCAAGCCTTTTATCATTGTGATGACCTACGGCATGACCAACGAGGTGAAATGGGGCCGGATAAAGGATTTCAAAATTGAACATTTCCAGACGGTTCTGGTCGACGAACTGATCCCGTACGTGGATGCCAACTTCCGCACCCTGGCCAACAGGGACAATCGGGCGATGGCCGGGCTATCGATGGGCGGCATGGAAACCCACGCCATTACGCTCAATAAACCGGACGTTTTTGGATCGTATGCCCTCCTCAGTGGTGGCACCTATACGCCGGAAGAACTGAACGGTAAGTCGAAGGCCAAACTGATCTTCCTGAGCTGCGGCAGCAAGGAAAATCCGGATCGGGTGAACAAGGCGACCGCTGATTTGAAAGCAGCCGGTTACAACGCGGTTGCGTACGTCTCCGAAAAAACCGCCCACGAGTTTCTGACCTGGCGTCGCAGTTTGCACGAACTGGCTCCGTTGCTGTTTAAATGAAACGTGTTTAAACTTTTGGATAGGAACGCGGATTAGACGGATTGAACGGATTCGCGCAGATTAAAATCCGTTTTGATCGGTTCAATCCGTCTAATCCGTGTTCCTATCCAAAAGTAAAGGGTTCTTAAAAATGCATCGAACACATGAAAAATAGTTTCTTCCTGACAGGGACGTATATAGCCGTAACGGTTGCTCTGCTAATGGGCTCGGTGGCTTATTCGCAGACCATCGACAAAGAAATGCCCAAAGGCTTCGATCAGGTGCGTACGGGCATCGCCACCGGCAAACTGGATTCGGTTCAGTACGAATCCAAAACCGTGGGTACGAACCGCAAAGCCCTGATTTATACGCCACCGGGGTATTCGAAAAAGAAGAAATACCCGGTTTTGTACCTGCTGCACGGCATCGGGGGCGATGAAAAAGAATGGCTCCGGGGGGGCAAACCGCAGGTGATTCTGGATAATCTGTACGCGGAAAACAAACTGGAGCCGATGATCGTGGTGATGCCGAATGGGCGCGCCATGAAAGATGACCGCGCCGTTGGCAATGTGTTCGACAAAGACAAAGTGGAAGCGTTCGCGACGTTCGAGAAAGACTTGCTGACCGATCTGATTCCGTTTGTGGAGAAGAAATATTCCGTTCTGAAAGACCGCGAACACCGCGCCATTGCCGGGCTGTCGATGGGGGGCGGGCAATCGTTGAACTTCGGCCTGGGGAATCTGGATCAGTTTGCCTGGGTGGGCGGTTTCTCGTCGGCCCCCAACACGAAAAAGCCGGAAGAGCTGGTGCCTAACCCGGAAGAAGCCAAAAAGCAGTTGAAACTGCTCTGGATTTCGTGCGGTGATGCCGATGGCCTGATCACGTTCAGCAAACGCACCCACGATTACCTTTACGAAAACCAGGTTCCGCACGTGTATTACATCGAACCGGGCGTCCACGACTTCAAAGTCTGGAAAAACGGATTGTACATGTTTTCCCAGTTTCTTTTTAAACCCGTCGATGTTGCCTCTTTGACAAAATTTACGATTCTGGGTACCCCGGCTTCGACCAACATCCGTTCCGCGAAATACCCGCAGATTTTGCCCGATAACCGGGTGGTCTTTCGGGTCAAAGCACCGGAGGCCCAGCAGGTGCAGATCGATTTGGGCAAAAAGTACGCGATGGTAAAAGACACGAGCGGTTTCTGGACCGTCACGACCGATTCTATCAGCCGGGGCTTTCACTATTATTCCCTGCTGATCGATGGCGTTGCGGTGGTTGACCCGGCCAGTGAAACGTTCTATGGCATGGGTCGGATGGCGAGCGGCATTGAAATCCCGGACCGGGACGGGGGCTATTACGCTCAGAAGGACGTGCCACACGGCGATATCCGGATCAAACGGTATCTGTCAAAAGCCTCAAACAGCTGGCGCGAAATGTACGTTTATACCCCGCCGGGCTACGATCAGTCAACCGATAAATACCCGGTTTTGTATCTGCTGCACGGCGGTGGCGAAGACCAGCGCGGCTGGGCCACGCAAGGCCGAACGGGTATGATTCTGGACAACCTGATTGCCGAAAAGAAGGCTAAACCGATGGTGGTGGTGATGCTGGATGGCAACATGCCCAACGCGGGCGGTCTGGCCGGTTTCAACGAAAACGTCCTGCGCGCTTTTGAAAACGAGTTGAAACAGGGCGCTATTCCGTTTGTCGAAGGCAACTTCCGGGTAGCCACCGACGCCAAAAACCGGGCGTTGGCCGGACTCTCGATGGGCGGTTTGCAAACGTTGTACGCGGGCATCAAGAATACCGATCTGTTTTCGTCTCTGGGCGTGTTCAGTTCGGGCTGGTTTGCCAACAATCCCAAGCTGTCGGACCCGCAGTACGAATTCATGAAAGCCAATGCCGCAACGATCAACAGCAACCTCAAAAATCTCTGGATATCGATGGGCGGAAAAGAGGATATTGCGCACCAGAACTGCCAGGTCATGATGAAAAAGTTCGACGACCTGGGCATCAAATACCAGTATAGTGAGTACGCGGGCGGACACACCTGGCCGGTCTGGCGGCACGATCTGTTTGGTTTTTCGCAGGTGCTGTTCAAGTAAAAGGGCGTTTCAGAACCGGATGCCGAAGTTTATTTTTTAACCTTACACGAATATGATGAAACGAGCCTACACAACGCTATTTCTGACGGCCCTGATGGGTTGCTCGCTGACCACCTTTGCGCAAACCAACGGGGGCAAAAATCCAATTTCGCAGCCATTGGTATCGCACATTTACACGGCTGACCCTTCCGCGCACGTTTTTAACGGCAAAATTTACATCTATCCCTCGCACGACATCGATGCGAAAGACGTCAAAGAAGATGACGAAGGGGGGCATTTTGCCATGCGCGACTACCACATCCTGTCGATGGATAAAATGGGGGGGAAGGTTAAAGACAATGGGATTGCGCTCAGCCTCGAAAATGTTCCCTGGGCCGGTCGCCAGCTCTGGGCGCCCGATGCGGCTTACAAAAATGGAACGTATTACCTCTATTTCCCTGCCAAAGACAAACAGGATGTTTTTCGGATCGGTGTCGCGACCAGCAAAAGCCCAACCGGGCCGTTCAAGGCCGAACCGGAACCCATCAAGGGTAGCTACAGCATCGATCCTACGGTTTTTCAGGATACCGATGGCAAAGCGTATCTGTATTTTGGGGGCATCTGGGGCGGGCAGTTGCAGCGCTGGGACAACAATCAATACAACCCGAAAGGGGCGTTGAAACAGAAAAACGAAGTGGCTTACCTGCCCCGCATGGCCCGGCTGAGTGATGACATGAAAAGCTTCGCCGAGCCGGTTCGGGAAGTACAGATTCTGGATGAAAACGGAAAACCGTTTCTGGAAAAAGACAACGACAAGCGGTTTTTCGAAGCGGCCTGGCTCCACCAATACAACGGCAAGTATTACTTCTCGTATTCGACCGGCGACTCGCACAATCTCTGCTACGCCATCGGCGACAATCCGTATGGGCCGTTTACGTACAAAGGCCTGGTGCTGAAACCCGTTCTGGGCTGGACCAATCACCATTCCATCGTGCAGGTTGATAAAAAATGGTATCTCTTTTATCACGACGTGCAACTTTCCGGCAAGACCCACCTCCGGAATGTGAAAGTAACCGAACTGACCCACAACCCGGACGGAACGATTAAAACGATCGATGCTTACAAGTAAACCTATTTTGACCATGCGTAAACTAAGCTCTTATGTGTTGATTGCCTTGTCGGTCGGCTTTGTGGCTCCTGAAAAAGGGTTAAAGGATTATTACAAAAACTATTTCCCGATTGGCGTGGCCGTCAACCCGCGCATGGTGCAGCCCGGCCCGGATGCGGAGCTGATCAAAGCCCAGTTCAACAGCATGACGCCCGAAAACGCCATGAAGATGGGTCCGATTCATCCCGAAGAAAACCGCTACAATTGGAAAGATGCCGACGCCATCGCCGACTTTGCCCGGCAGAACAACATCAAACTGCGGGGGCATACGCTCTGCTGGCACAACCAGACGCCCCGCTGGTTTTTCACCGACTCAACGGGAAAAACCGTGAGCCGGGAGGTGTTGCTGGCCCGTCTGAAACGGCATATTACCGACGTCATGGGCCGGTATAAAGGAAAAATCTATGCCTGGGATGTGGTGAACGAAGCGGTTCCTGATACGGGAAAGAGCCTTTACCGCCCATCGAAATTCTACGAGATCATCGGCGAGGACTACATCGAGAAGGCATTTCAGTACGCCCACGAAGCCGACCCCTCCGCGCAACTGTTCTATAACGACTATAATACCGAAAATGCCTCGAAGCGGGAGCGGATTTACCAGTTGCTGAAGAAACTCAAAGACAAAGGTGTTCCCGTCGACGGGGTGGGGTTGCAGGCGCATTGGTCCATTTACGAGCCAACCGCGCAGGAACTGGAGGAGTCCATTACCAAATTTGCCAGCCTGGGTCTCAAAATCCAGTTCACGGAGGTCGACGTGTCGGTGTATCCCAAAGAACACGAGCGTCGGGCCAGAAAGGATACCGACAAAAGTGAGTTTACGCCGGAGATGAACGACAAACAGGCCGCTCATTACAAAATGCTTTTCGAAGTATTTCGCAAGCACCGCGACAAGATCACGGGAGTTACGTTCTGGAACCTGAGCGACAAGTATTCCTGGCTGGATAACTTCCCGGTTCCGGGTCGCAAAGATTACCCGCTGTTGTTCGACCAGAACGGCCAGCCGAAGAAGGCGTATGAGAGCGTCGTGCAATTCTAGACAAGAGCCGTCTTGCGACCCGCTGCTTGTTACGGATTGTCTGTCAGCGGTTCCGAAAGGATGAACACCTTGGTTTTGGCTTAACCGAACCTATGGGGCAGGCGTTTGAGGATAAATCCCGAACGCGCTAAAAATTATCAACGATCCTGTACGTAGTTGTGAGGGCTTTACTTGTCTGTAGGCAGTCGTATGCTCCCTATGACATGTAAAGCTCTTGCTCTATTCACCTCACTCCGTTTGTAGACGAACTCGCTGCCTGCTCCTGACGGGTCGCTGCGCCTGGCACCCCGGGACATCCACGGCCCACTCACTCCGAATTAATGCTTCAAATGGATCACAGGAGCAAGTAAAAAAGCCACGGCCTTTTCTTCCCTACAAATGAAGACTACACGCAGAACATTTATACAAACCGCCGTCGGGATCGCCGGGGCGGCCACGTTGGGCTTGACGGTCAAAAAAGCCAAACCGCGCCTGGCATTTTCTACATTGGGTTGCCCAACCTGGCCGTTGTCGAAAATCGTCAAAACCGCCGTTGCCGAAAAGTACGAAGCCATTGAAATCCGGGGATTGGAAAAAGAGATGTTCCTGCCCAAACGCCCGGAGTTCAGCACGTCCATTGCCGAAACACGCCGGTTGTTTGCAGATAATAACCTTAAAATCTGTAATTTAGGATCATCGGCCAATCTGCATTGGATGGATGCTGCCAAACGGCAGAACAACATGGACGAAGCCAAACGCTTCATCGACCTGGCCCGGCAACTCGCCTGTCCGTATGTTCGGGTTTTCCCCAACGATTTACCCAAGGATCAGGATCGGCAGCAGACCATCAATCTGATTAGCGAAAACCTGCTGGAACTGGGAACGTACGCAAAAGATGCCAACGTAACGGTGCTGCTGGAGTCGCACGGCGAAGTGATTTGGAAAAACGTCCTGCTCGAAATTCTGCAAAAGGCCGATCATCCCAACGTCGGGCTGATCTGGGATATTTTCAATATGTGGTCGATTACCAAAGAGCCACCGGCGGAGGTGTATCAGACGCTCAAAAAATACATCCGTCATACCCACATCAAAGATGGTCGCATGGTGGCCGGAAAACCCGCCTATACGTTTATTGGCAAAGGCGAAGCCCCGCTTCAGGAAGCGATCGATGCGTTGAAAGCGGGCGGTTATTCAGGCTATTACAGCCTGGAGTGGGAAAAGATGTGGCATCCCGAAATTCCGGAGCCGGAACTCGCCTTTGCTGATTATCCGAAAGCCATCCAGCACTATTTTTAGCCATGAAATACGGCATAGCCCCTTTTGCCAATAAACCGGTCGTTCAGAATGTCGATAATCTGCCGGGACTCAAGCCGCAGCGCGTATCGACTTAACGGACCCGTTTTGAACGTGACGCGGCTATCTGCTCCCCAAAACCTGCCCGAAATAGCCCTATTTCCTGAACCATCCTATGCAGAAAAGACTACTGGCCCTGGGAGGCTGTCTGGCGTTTAGTGCCGCGCTGGCTTTTCAACTGGCAGACGTTACGGCCGACTGGCCCGAATACAATGGCGATGGTTCCCGGAGCCATTACTCGCCACTCGACCAGATTAATCGTACCAACGTCAATCGGTTAAAAGTGGCCTGGACGTATGCGTCGGGTGGGGCCGATACGTTGCGCAATCGCACCCAGATGCAATGCAATCCCCTCATCATCAATGGCGTTCTGTACGGCGTGTCGGCGAATACACAGGCGTTTGCGGTGGAAGCCGCGACAGGTAAACCCATCTGGAAAACGGCCCTGACGGATAACGGCGGCACCACCAGCCGGGGGGTTACGTACTGGGCCGATGGAACCGATCAACGGATTTTCTTTGGAGCCGGTTCGTGGCTGCACGCGCTGGATGCCCGAACGGGGAAACTCATCGATGGCTTCGGCGATCACGGACGGATCGACCTGAAAACCGGCATCGAGCGACCCGGTGCCGATAACTACGTGGTGTCTAATACGCCCAATACGATCTACAAAAACCGCATCATCGTCGGCGCCCGGTTTTCGGAAAGCGAAACGGCTTTGCTGGGCGATATTCGGGCGTTCGATACCCGGACGGGCCAACTGGTCTGGACGTTCCACACGATTCCGATGCAAGGCGAACCCGGTTACGAGACCTGGTCGCAGGCCAATCCGCGCCAACGGATTGGGGCGGCTAACCCCTGGATGGGGATGGCGATCGACCGCGAGCGGGGCATTCTTTATGCACCGACCGGCTCGGCGGCTCACGATTTTTACGGAGGTGATCGGAAAGGTAATAACTTGTATGCCAATTGCTTATTGGCGATCGATGCTGCTACGGGCAGGAAGCGCTGGCACTATCAGCTTGTCCATCACGACATCTGGGACCGTGATCCGCCCGCGCCCCCCAATCTGCTTACCATCACGCAAAAAGGCCCCGACGGGCGGCCCCGAAAAATCGACGTGGTGGCCCTGGTAACGAAGCAGGGCTTTACGTTTGTGTTCGACCGCGTCACGGGCAAACCCATTTTTCCGATCCAGGAAACGCCCTTTCCCCAGGAAGCGGTTTCCGGTGAACAGGTGAGCCCGACCCAGCCCATTCCGCAGCGACCCGCCCCGTTTGCCCGTCAGTCCTTTACCGAAAAAGAAATCAATTCATTTGCCGCGAGCCGCGATTCGCTGGTGGACGTGCTGCGGAAAGCCAATACCGGTCCGTATGTTCCGCTGACGGGTAAGATGACGATTTTTTTTCCGGGAACCGATGGCGGTGCCCAGTGGGGTGGGGCGGCTACCGATCCCGAAGGCATCCTGTACGTACCGTCGAAAGAAGTGCCGGTTTATACGTCGCTCATTCCCCGTCAGCAGCCGTCGCCGAACGCGGGTCAGCAAGCCGTGGCGGGTAACGCGCAGTACCAGTTGTATTGCTCGGCCTGCCACGGAACGGACCGCAAAGGCAACCACGATGGCTCATACCCGTCGCTGGTGCAGGTGAGCAGTCGGCTTTCGCGCGATCAGGTGGTGCAGGTGTTGCTGAAAGGGCGGGGCATGATGCCTTCGTTCTCGCACATCTCGCCGGCCGAGCGCGACGCTGTTGTCGATTTTCTGTTCAACAAAACCGTAGAGAAACCGGTCGTTTCATCGCAAAAAGCGGTCATTCCGTATCAGCACACGGGCTACAACCGCTGGTATGACCGCAACGGCTATCCGGTCAGCAGTCCGCCCTGGGGAACGTTGACGGCCATCGACCTGAACACGGGCGAACACCGCTGGCAGGTGCCACTGGGCGAATACCCCGAATTGACGAAAAAAGGCGTGCCGATAACCGGAACCGATAACTACGGAGGCCCCCTGGTCACAGCGGGCGGGCTGGTGTTCATTGCGGCCAGTCGGGATGAGAAATTTCGGGCGTTCGACAAACAGACCGGTCAGGTGGTTTGGGAAATGAAACTGCCAGCCGCCGGGTATGCCACGCCAAGTACCTACGTGGTCAATGGCAAACAGTACATCGTGATTGCCTGTGGCGGGGGCAAACTCAACACGCGCTCCGGTGATCGATACGTGGCGTTTTGCCTGAGCGACTCCTGATCCGGGTCGTGTACCGCATCGTGCTGGAACAAAAAACAACGGTTTTGGCGGGAATAAACATTTTGGAAATTGTAGCAAGGGATCAATAAATGAGATCGATGAAACCAGTCACCTTCCTGATTTTGCTGTGCAGTAGCCTTGGTCTGACCACGTTCGTACAGGCACAGGACGAATTTGCTGTATTGCCGTACTGGAAATACTACAATGGTCAGCCGGGAGCGCTCTACCGGCATCTGTGTGAACGGGCCTTTGGGCAACTGGAACAGCGCAAAAAGGTGGTTCAGGCGTTGAGAACGCAGCAGGACTGGCAGAAACGGCAAACCGTGGTTCGGCAAAAATTGCAGGAAGCTTTTGGTGCTTTTCCCGAAAAAACACCCCTCAATCCGGTCGTAACCGGTAAACTCGAACGGGATGGCATTACGGTCGAGAAACTTTACTTCGAGTCCCTGCCGAAGTATTACGTAACGGCGGCCTTGTTCATGCCCACGGGGAAACGCGAAAACCTGCCGGCCATTGTATTTTGCAGTGGGCATGGTGCGCCAGCCTTTCGGAGCGGGGTCTATCAGCAGATGATTCTCAATTACGTCAAGAAGGGCTTTGCGGTTCTGGCTTTCGACCCGATCGGACAGGGTGAACGAATTCAATACGAAAAAACGGAAGGAAGACGCTTTTCCGGACTAAAACCCACGCTGGAACATTCGTATCCCGGCGCGCAGGCCTTTGTGGCCGGCGTAACACCGGCGATGTATTTCGTCTGGGATGGCATCCGGGCCGTGGACTATCTGCTGACCCGCCCCGAAATTGATGCTACCCGGATTGGCGTAACGGGCCGGTCGGGGGGAGGCACGCAAAGTGCGTACCTGGCCGCGATGGACCCCCGGATTCGGGCGGCTGCGCCGGAGTGCTATCTGACGACCTACGATAAACTGTTGCGCTCCAACGGCCCACAGGACGCCGAACAAATTCTGACCGGGATGCTGGCGAAAGGGCTGGATTTGGGTGATCTGGTCGAAGTGCGCGCTCCCCGTCCGACGCTGATGGTAACGACTACCCGCGATATGTTCAGCATGGACGGTGCCCGCGAACTGTTCGACGAAGCCAAAAAGGCGTATAAAGCCCTCGGTGCGGAGTCGAATCTGGGCATGGTCGAAGACGATGCCCCTCATGCTTCCACGCAAAAAAACCGGGAAGCGACGTACGCTTTTTTTCAGAAACACCTCAACAACCCCGGCTCCAGTGCCGATGAAAACATTCCGGCGTTTCGGGCTGATGAGCTCAACGTGACACCGACCGGCAACGTATGGACCGCGCTGAAAGGCGAAACCCTGTTTTCGCTAACCCAAAAGCGGGCGTCGGCAGTTGTTCCCCAAAGTATGGCTGGTAACCCATCGCAAAGTCTTGTCAAACACGTAATTGAATTGACGGGGTATACACCGCCAACGTTGGGCGAAGTGATTTTTTCGGGTAAGTTTTCGCGTGAAGGGTACGATCTGGAGCGGTATTTAGTGAAAGGGCCGGGAGCGTATTACCTGCCGGTTCTGTGGTTCAAACCGGAAAAAGGTACTGGTAAAACCGTGCTTTACATCGACTCGAAAGGCAAAGCCGGAGCCGCACAAAAAGGCGGTGTGGCCGAGCAACTGGTACAGGCCGGTTACGACGTGGTGCTGCCTGACCTGAGCGGAGCGGGGGAAATGGCCCAGGCGGATTTGCCCGGTGGGGATTCGGAGCTTGACAGCACATCGCTGAACCTGTGGTTTGCGGGCATCCTGACCCGGAAAAGTCTGGTGGCCGTTCGGATGGAAGAGATTCAGTTGCTCACCGAATTAATTACGAGGAAAACCGGCACTAAGACCATTTCGGCGGTGGGTGTCGGAACGTTTGTGCCTGATGTTCTGCACGCTACCTTGCTGACACCGGCCATCGGTCGGCTGGCGCTGCTTAACGGGCTGGGCACGTATCGTGCCCTGATCGAGCAGGAGCAGTATCTGCCCCGGTACGTACCGTCGGTTGTGGCCGGAGCCATCAACACCTATGATCTCCCCGATCTGGCAACCGCCCTTGCGCCCCGTTTCGTCTGGCTGGCCGGTGTCGTAAACGGAGCCGGGCAGCCGGTTTCTACATCGGAATTGGAGCGATTATATCCGTCGAAGGGAAAACACATGATCCTGTCGTCAACGGCTGAACGTGCTGCGTTGCTGGCGTGGTTGGGACAGGAAAAGTAAGCATGCGAATCGGGCACGGATGTTATCATTCAGAAGTCTCTTTTAACGGCGATCGACCGGAGCGCCAGACGAAACTGAAATCGACATTGCCCAGCAGCAGGTTGGCGGGTTGGTCAGATCGGCATCGTATTTCGGGCCTTCCAGTGCCCGTATCGCTTTCAGCGTGTGTTCGATTAAAGTGACCCTTATTCCCAGACCGGAAACGGGTCTTTAAAGGTTCCCTTCTTTTCCAGATGCCGCAGTTCGGGTTCAGTACACAGACAGTCCTGTAATTCGGCCGTGATCTGTTCCTGTTTCAGATCCTGCCCGATGATGACCAGCTCGTTTTGGCGGTCGCCGAAGCGTTTGTGCCAGCGCGATTCGATGCTTTCCTGGTTTTCCAGAAAGGCGCCGTACTGCGTCCGTCTGGCGAAGGGCATCGACGCCCACCAGACCCCGGCTTTCTCGGCCCGCAAACTCCCCCCGGCCTGGCTGAAATTCAGCGCATCGTCCGGCCGGGATGCCAGCCAGAACAGGCCCTTGCTGCGGATGATACCCGCCGGAAAGTGTTCACTCAGATAGGCCCAGAACCGCACCGGGTGGAAAGGTCGGCGGTCGCGGAAGACAAACGAAGAAATGCCGTACGCTTCGGTTTCGGGGGTGTGAGCCATGCCGTTCTTGTGATTCTGAAGTTCCTGAATCCAGCCCGCCGACTGCGATGACGCTTCAAAATCGAACAGGCCGGTGTTGAGAATCTGAGCCGAATCCACCCGGGAGAATTCCGATTCCAGCAGTCGGGCTTTGGGGTTCAGCTTTTGTAGGATGGCTTTTAGTTCGCCCACCTGGTACCGGCTGAGCAGGTCCGTTTTGTTGAGAATAATGACGTTGGCAAACTCGATTTGGTCCGTTAGCAGGTTCACGATGGTGCGGGTATCGGACGGGTCGTCGTTTAGCTCGCGCTGATAGACGTTATCTACCGACCCGAAATCACGGCCAAAATTGAAGGCATCGACCACCGTCACCAAGGTATCCAGACGCGAAAAGCGGGACAGATCGATGCCTTTCTCTTCATCCACAAAGCTGAACGTCTGGGCCACCGGCAGGGGCTCCGAGATACCGGACGATTCGATCAGCAGGTAATCAAAGCGATTTTCGCGGGCCAGCTTTTCCACTTCCAGCATCAGGTCTTCCCGCAACGTACAGCAGATGCAGCCATTGGACATTTCAACCAGTTTCTCCTCGGTTCGGGACAAGGTATGCTGGTCTTTCACGAGCTGCGCATCCACGTTGACCTCACTCATGTCATTGACGATGACGGCCACTTTAAGCCCGGCTTTATTGTGCAGGACATGGTTGAGCAGGGTGGTTTTACCGGCTCCCAGAAAGCCGCTGAGAACCGTTACGGGCAGTTTTTTCATTTGTGTACAAGCTGTGAGTACTAAATGCAACTATGTTGCAAATATAGATTTTTTCGACCAGTTTCTGTAAAGCGCATGAAGTTTTTTGCAACTATGTTGCATTGAAGGATTTAATAAAGTAGTCAATGGGTATATCGAAGAATTACCTGAAAGGGGCCGTGCATTCCAATAAACAGATGATCCATTGGCCAGTCCTTGGCTGGCATCGTAATGGGTAATGGATTTATAGGTTTGGCGTTGGAGGCAGGCGCGATGCAGGTCTCTGGGGATCTTTAGCGAAACAGTGTCGCAGCAGCTTTTCGAAGCCAGCCGGTTTCAGTAGTTTGCCAATGAACACCACCCGGCTGATGCGTGGCTCGCCGGGTTGCCAGTCAGCACCTTCCGTGAGGGTTAATGTTCTTCCCACCGATTGAACAATCCAGCGCTCTTTGCGGGTCGGGTCGGCAATGATGCCTTTGATGCGGTAGATATCTTTTCCCTCGAACAGGAGCAGGGTTGTGAGCCGGTGATAGATCTGGGTCAAATCGATTGGTTCCGCAAAGCGAAAGCTGAGGGAAACAAGATTGGAATGGGCATGGTGATGATGCTTGTTGGGGAATGTAACAACCGAATGCGGTTGCGTTGTGGCATGGACCGGGCTCATACCCGGCTGGGCTGGCAAGGGACGCAGCGTGGCCACCGAAGCCGTCTCGGCGGTATCCCGCTCCAAGGCCATCAATTCGCGGACTGGGTAGTTGTCTTTGTGGCCCACCAACACGTGGGCAAACGGATTAAGCCCCCGCAGTAGATCCTGTAACGTATTGAGATAAGCGTTCGATACCCGGTCGGTCTTGTTAATGAGGATAATGTCGCTGAATGAAATCTGGCCAATGGCTTCCTCCGTATCGCGCAACTGGTCTTCGATGAGTTCGGCATCCACTAAGCAGATCACTCGTTTGAGGTGAAAATCACGCAGTACCCTCGGCAGCATCAGGAAAGGAACCGCCACACCCGCCGGATCGGCGATGCCTGTAGTTTCAATAATCAGCTCGTCAAAACTGTCGCGCCGGTCCTGGAGCGCTTCCAGGACGTCGAGCAGATCGTTACGGAGCGAGCAGCACAGGCAGCCATTGCTCAGTTCCACCATGTCTATGTCGGGACGCACCACCAACCCGCCGTCGATGCCTTCTTCACCGAACTCGTTTTCAATTAGGGCAAAGCGGGTCTGCGGTCGGTCGCCCAACAGCGCATTGAGCAGGGTCGTTTTGCCCGCTCCCAGAAAACCGGTCAATAAAGTTACGTCTTTCGCCATGTCTTTCGTCGTTAGTAAGCTCGGTAGCCCGCAGCATTAAGTAGTGTCAATCGATGAGGCCAGTCAGTATGGATGCTTCCGGCACGTGTCGCAGGTACCTTCGGCCAACAGGCGCAGATTGTCAAGTTGGTATTGCCGGACTAAAGCTAAATACTCCTCAGGCAATTTGGGAAGTGGAACCACGGTCTCACAGTGTGAACATTTAAAGTGCGGATAATCAGCGGATACCCCGTCATCGGCCAGGCTGGGCGTGGGGACGGAACCATCGGTGGGTGCGTAAAAGTAGGAGCAGGTTCCCCTGGCATCAATATGCTTCCGAATCAGGTTGGCCTCGGTCAGGGTTAGTAAGCTGCGGTATAAACTAACGCGATCCAGCGAATGGTCAAAGGCTCGTTCCAGATCCGCGTTCGTGTAGGCCCGTCGGGACTGCCTGAGCAGCGTCAGGACACCAGTCCGGATGGGAGTAGGGCGAATATCCCTTTCACGCAGGAGCTGTTCAATGTCGCTCATCATGGATTCATCTTTGGATGATGCCTTGTAATAAACCCGCCGGGTTACAAAAATAGCCTATTTGCAACATAGTTGCAAGTATTAAATATTTGCTTATTTTTGTCGTCTAAGGAACGATAGAGGTTAAAAGGCACTGGTTAAACCATTCGCTCTACGTGTATCGATTTTCAAAAGGATCTGTATCAGCGGAAGGCGGCTTGATTTCAATAATGCGTGGCCCAAAAAAAGCGCGCACCATTTCTGATCAGTACTTGATTAAAAGGATGGGAGTTGACGGGTTCGAACCGCCCTTTTGTTGTCACATTCCGGGCTTATCCGCTTACCATTCAACAAATTCCTCGTGTAGTCACGGTCTTTATTTCCAACTGATTAGCCAGATCATCATTGATACGGCTGTGATGATAACAATGCCTGCAACGTCGAGCAGCAACCCTGCATTGCGCATATCAGCCGCACGGATCCGTCCACTTCCAAACACGATCGTATTGGGTGGGGTTGCTACGGGTAGCATAAACCCGAGCGATGCAGCCAGCGCTGCGGGCACCATCAGCATTAATGGGGGCAGGTGGGTTACTTTTTGAATGGCTATCAAAATGGGTAGCACCAATTGGATGCAGGCAACATTGGAAGCCAGTTCGCTAATGACACAAACGATGACGCAAATGCCGGCGATAACAACAAGGGGGGACGCATCCTTTAAAAAAAGCAGTTCCTGTGCCAGCCAGGAGCTTAGCCCCGACTGATCGCAGCCTTTTGCCAGCGCGAAACCACTGCCCAACAAGAGGATGATGCCGATCGGAAGTTTCTTCGCTTCTTCCCAGCTCATCAGCATTTTTCCTTTCTCATTTTTCGAGGGGATTAGAAATAGCAACAATGCCATTCCAATAGCCACCGTGCTATCCGTAATAAACGATGCCTGTGCCCCTAAAAGACGGCTCCAGCCGCTTATGTGAAAAGATCCAAAATCAATATCCTTTCGGCCAAACCACAAGTAGGCGGTCATCACAAAAACCGTAAAGACGATCTTTTCTTCAAAAGCCATTTGGCCCAATTGCTGTAGGGAGGCAACGAAGTAACTGCGGTCGAAAACCACTTGTTTTGCATGGCGTAGAAAGGAGAACTTAAGAATAAAAAACGCTGCGGTCAACAAGATTACGGCAATAGGAAAAGCCAGCACAAACCAGCTGACAAAGTTCATGTCGTGGGCATCCTGGTAAGCATCTACATATATTTTGTAGAAAGCAAGATTAGTGGCTGTTCCCACCAGCGTAGCCATGCCACCAATGGAGGCAGCGTAGGCAAGCCCCAGCAGCATGGCTTTGGCGATCGCATTTTTTTGAAAAGTAGATAGGTTGTGTTTTTCCACCTGAATGATAATGCCCAGCACCGCAGAGAGCATCATCATGACGGTAGCCGTATTGGACACCCACATCGAAATAAAAAAAGTAGCGCCCATCACGCCCGCAAGCACGGTGGCGGGGTTGGTGCCCAGTTTCGATAAAATGGACAAGGCAATCCGCTGATGCAGGTTCCAGCGTTCAATGGCAAAAGCGAGCAGCACGCCCCCAATAAATAAAAAAATGGTTTGATCCATATATTGGGCCGCCACCGTTTGCGAATCGGCTATGCCGAGGATCGGAATAAGGATGAAAGGCAGCAGGGCCGTCACGGCCAGGTCGGTTGCTTCGGTAAGCCACCAAATGGCCACCCATACGGTCACCGCAGCCATTCTGGTAACTTCGGGATGGCCTGGGTTTAGGTCAGCAAAAAATAAAACAAGAAAAAACGCAGCTGGTCCGGCTAGTAGCGCACTAAAAAGGGCAGGTTTCACAGAATTTCAGTTCAGGCAGCAAAGCACGTCAATAATTCGGTAATAAAGCGCTTGAATCAGAGCAATTTGTTAGGAGTCAATAGAGCTTGTAACGTCTCTTCAATTGCCATGTTGAGTCTGCTTGCCAACTTAGCCGACCTGTTGACCAGCCGGGATTCCCGCAATGCGGAAGTGGCCCAAAAAATGTATGAAAAACATGTACAGTGTCTCCTTGACTGGATTTCATCGTCAGCAATTCAAGCCCATCTTTGCGCACCTTGAGCAAGCCTGTGAACAGACTGGGATCGACTTTTATTTGGTAGGTGCTGTGGCACGCGACCTGACCATGGCCGTCCACGGATTGGAAGCGCCCCGGGCAACACGCGATCTGGACCTGGCGGTGCTGGTTCCTCAGGAGTCTGACTATTACCGATTAAAAGATACGTTGCTGGCCTAGGGAGATTTTGCCGAAGTTCGGGGAATGCCTTACACGCTAAAATACGCTGAGCAAACGGATGTTGATTTGCTCCCTTTTGGGGGTATGGAGTTAACGAATCACGTTCTGCTCAATCGGGGAGAGGGTGTAGCCCGACTGGCGGTAACCGGCTTTTCAGAAGTGAACGAACATGGCACGCAGCTAATCAGGCTGGATGATCAGTTTACGTTTCGGGTGTGCAGTCTGCCCGGCATGGTAGTGCTTAAACTGATTGCTTACGATGATCGGCCGGAACACCGGATAAAAGACCTGACGGACATTTTTATACTTAAAAACTACCTGGAGATTATTGAAGAAGATCTCTGCGATCAACACGCTGACCTGCTGGAAACGTCCGTTTCGCTGGAGCAAACAGCCGCCCGGATTCTGGGCCGACACATGCAGCCTTTGCTGATGCCATCGTTCCTTTTACAGGAACGCATCATTATGATAATCGACAGCGCAATTGCTGATGGACCAGAAGGGGCCGTTGTGCGAAATCTACACGCGGCACAGTACCAACGTTTTCCTTTGGACCATGTATGTTATCTGCTTCAGAACCTTAGACAAGGGCTGGACGACGAGCAAGAGTCCGACGAAATCAAATGACCAAGTGTTAGCAAAACAAAAAAGCACTTACAAATAAATGCAAGTGCTTGATTTTCAGTGTGGGAGTTGACGGGTTCGAACCGCCGACCCTCTGCTTGTAAGGCAGATGCTCTGAACCAGCTGAGCTAAACTCCCTTTTTTGTGTTTCCCCGGCGACTCATTCGCGTCGTTTGGGAGTGCAAATATAGTGGCTTTAAAAGGCATTCTGCAAGCATTCCACTAAAAAAAATCAACTTATTTTACAACCAATTCATCGTCAGGACTTTTGAATCCACATTCGGGACGTTGGTTGACACACTCGGCACCCGGTTTATTCGAAGGTCAGATACAGCGTGACCGTGTGGGTGCGCAGTTTCTGAATGCCGATGTTGGCCGCATTGCCCTGCACCGGTTCGAAGAGGTTGACCAGCCCGTGTGAAAACCGGATTTCGGGGGCAAATTTGAAGAATTCGAAAAACTGCTCAAAACCAATCCCGTATTCAACCGTCAGATCCCGGTTTTTGGTCAGCAACCGGCTCGAACCGGCCATCTCGCGCCGACGCACGTTGGTTTCGATTCCGAGCGAACCTCCGCCCACCACGTACATCCGCGAGTTCATCCGCCGTTTGGACTTGTATTTCAGCAAAACCGGAAACTCCAGCCAGGTCGATTCGCGCACTTCTTTTTTGCCGGTTCCACCCGGATACTTGTATTCGACCGAGCGGGAATAGAGCGACACCGCAGGCGTCACCCGCACATCGAAATGTTCGCTCAGGATGGTATTCATGACAAAACCGACCCGAAAACCGACTTTGCTGGGGGAATAAAGTTGGTGAGCCGAATCAGCACTGACGTAGGCGTCGCTGTATTTGATGTTGAAACGGGTGACGGGAGCCGCAAACAGAAAACCGTACCGGATGGTCTTGTCGTCGTACCCTTCCAAATGAATCCGGCGGTATTTCATCGATGACTGGGCCTGAAGATTCGGACTCAGCATCGCCAACAGCAAACCGAGGGCTATACTTTTTTTCCGGTGTAAATAGAACAAATGCCAAATGTGAGTGGTATCCATCGTGTTTGCGTAAAGCCTGCCTGTTCAAGAACCCGGATAAAATCGGGGCCGTCCGGAAACGCCTGCATCGACTCGGGCAGGTACGTATAAGCCGAAGCGTCTTTCGACACCAGCCGGCCAATCAACGGCAGGAAACGATTCGTGTAAAAACTAAAAAATTGCTTGAACGGAAATTTGCGCGGCTTCGAAAACTCCAGCACCAGGCAGGTGCCGCCCGACCGCGTTACGCGGTGCATGTCGGTTAGCCCTTTGAGTAGATTTTCAAAATTGCGTACACCAAACGAAACGATGACGGCGTCGAAAACATTGTCTGCGAACGGTAATCTTTCCGAATCGCCGGAGCGGAGTTCGATTTTATCCTCGTGCCCGAGTTTGCGGATTTTCTCCCGGCCAAATGACAGCATGCCTTCCGAAATATCGACTCCGATGATCTTGTCGGGGTTGAGTTTCAGGGCTTCAATCGCAAAATCACCCGTGCCGGTAGCAATGTCGAGAAGCATTTTGGGTTTCTCGGGTTGCAGGAGCCGGATCGCCTTCTTCCGCCACACAATGTCGATACCGGCACTGAGGAGGTGATTGAGTAAATCGTATTTCGGCGAAATCGAGTCGAACATCTCCTCGACCTGCTCGCGCTTGCTGGTATTTTTGTCTTTATACGGAACGACGGCCATAACAATTACTGGAATGGTTTGAATGGTTACAAATTGTTGAATGGCTAAGGAGGGTTTTCATGGTTAGATGGTTGAATGGCTTAGGAGGGTTGTCATGGTTGGCTGGTCAAACAGGGTTGGGTGACTTTAGCCATGCAGTCGTAAATGTCATTCTGAGCCATCCAACCCTTTATAACCATCTAACCCTTCAACCCTTTATAACCCTTTAACCCTCTAACGATGAAAACCATATTTCACAAAGGTACGTGCCCTTGGTTAGAAAGTTTGTGATTACCTCACAGATTGCGTAGTTTTCGAGGACTATTTCTTCCCTGCATTGTTATGAATCGTTCTGAATTTTTGAAAACATCGGCCCTTGCCAGTGCTGCGGTGGTCACTCGTCCGTTGATCACACTGGCGCAACAATCGACCTACCGCACGGCCCTGGTGGGTGCTGGCTGGTGGGGCAACAACATCCTGCGCTGTGCCATGCAGTCCGGGCAGTCGAAACTGGTGGCGCTGTGTGATGTGGACCAGCGGCAATTGACAAAAACCGCCGAAGAATTTTCCAAACTGACCAGCGACAAACCCAAAATCTACCGGGATTTTCGGGAAATGCTGTCCCGCGAAAAACCCGAGATCGTGATTGTGGCCACGCCCGATCACTGGCACCCGCTCATTGCCATCGAAGCCATGAAACAGGGCGCTCACGTGTATGTGGAAAAACCGGTTGGCCATACGATCAATGAAGGCCGGGCCATGGTGAAAACTGCCCGACAAACCGGCAAAGTCTGCCAGGTGGGAACGCACCGGCGGGTTTCTCCGCACAATGTTTCCGGGATGGAGTTCCTGAAATCGGGGAAAGCCGGTAAAATTGGCATGGCGCGTGCCTTCGTGCATTACGCCGGTGGGGCGGGGCAGAAAGTTGCCGACGAGGAAGCCCCCAAAGAACTGGACTGGAATTTCTGGTGCGGTCCGGCGCCGTTGCGGGCCTACAACCGCACGATGCACCCACGCGGCTTCCGCAATTACCTGGATTACGCCAACGGGACGCTGGGCGACTGGGGCATTCACTGGATGGACCAGATTTTGTGGTGGACGGAAGAGAAATACCCGAAAAAAGTCTTTTCGACCGGTGGGCGGGCCATTAAACAGGATAATACCGACGCTCCCGACCACCAGGTGACCAGTTTTGAGTTCGAAGATTTTACGGCGGTTTGGGAACACCGGACCTTTGCCGGGAACAATGCCGAGAAAACGCACCCGCAACAGGCCGTAGGCGTCTATTTTTATGGAACCGAAGGTACTTTTCACATGGGCTGGATGGATGGCTGGACGTTCTACCCGGCGGATTCGAAAAAACCGGTGATTCACCAGGATGCGCAACTGAACAAACCGGACGACCAGAACATTGCCCAGCTCTGGGACGATTTTCTGAAAGCCATCAAGACGAAGAGTCTGCCGACCTGCGACATCGAAATTGGCCACCGTTCTACCAACATGGCCCTGCTGGGGATGCTGTCGTATAAACTGGGTCGTAGTGTGGAATGGGATGGGGAAAAAGAGGTGATCAAAGGCGATGTCGAAGCCAATAAACTGCTGAGCCGCGAATACCGGGGCGAGTGGAAATATCCGGTGTAAGTCCTTGGGTATGCAAACAGCTTACCCCTTAATCCGGTTATAGTAGAAGTAAGCTGTTAATTTTCATGTCCGACTCAACCGATTCCTCTGGCGATTTCGACCAGGCCACCGCTGGCCGGACAACACTTCGTTATCTGGCCCGTGCCATGCATACCGAACATCCCTCCGATGAGCCTTTTGTGCTCAACAACGCGGAGCGCCACGCCCTCTACCGGATCAAAGGTGCCACGATGCTGGTATCATCGGCTCTGGTGGTGTTCGGTATCTGGGTCTTTTACCTGCCTCACACACTCTGGGCGAGTTGGTTTGCAAAAACCCATACCGCCCTGGGCGACTGGCCTCTGATCAGCGTTCTGTTTGCGGTTTTGGTACTTTACCTGGTTCTGCATGCGTTGCTGCTGGTCTACACCGGGGCGGTTCGTCTCATTGAAATGACGTGTCAGTTTCCGCGTTTTCATGATCTGTCGTTTACCCGTCACATCAATCAACTGGCCGAGAACAGTCCTCCGCGGGGCCTGTTTCGGCTCCGCATGAGCCCGCGACCCCTGCTGCCGTGGACGCTGTCCGGGTATTTGATAACGGTTTTGTTACTGGCTTTTGCCTGCAACGGTCTGGTTCAATGGGTTCTCCGGTTAAGCAGTGAGCGGGCCGTTGCGCCCATCGTGACCGTTTCAACCAGCACCCTGGTCGCGGCCATCTGGATTAGCTGGGCCACCTACCGGATTCTGCAACAGGCTCAACTCCGGGTGATGGCCCCGTTGACCATCCGGCAGTTTACCAACGAACTCGTCGAGGAGTTTGGCCGTGAACCGGCCTTTCGGCAACTGCTCCCCGGCTTGTTACAGTTCGCAGCGGTTTCTGCCCGACCCGACAATTACGCCCATCTGTTGCTCCGTGAAGCCGTTATGTCCCGGTTTTCCATCGATGCCGACCAGGTAAATGTTTCTAAAACCGAACCACTTCCCGAGCAACTGGCGACTTGCCCCGATGCCGTCCGTCACGGATTGGAACGGCTTTTTATTTTCACCATTCTCATCGACGGCCATCTGTCGTCGCTGGAGCGAAACCGGCTACGGCAGTTGCAAAAGGCGGGTATTCTGACGACGTCCGAAGCCGAACTGGAGTCCCTTCGCAAAAACTTCGTGCGCGGGGAGGGGTTGTGGGTGTAATTTCGGAAATTGGCCCGTAAACCCTGTTTCCATGAAACCCTTCCTAACCCTTTGCGTTCTGGCATTGGCCACCCTTTCTTTCGCCCAAAACCGCCCCAAACCACCCGTTTCCATCATTCTGGATACCGACATCGGCCCCGACTACGACGACGTGGGTGCGATGGCGGTTTTGCACGCCCTGGCCGATCGGGGAGAAGCCCGCCCGCTGGCGGTTATTGCGTCCAATAAACATGACCTGGTGGTGCCCGTCATCGACGTCTTGAATACCTACTTCGGTCGGCCAAACCTGCCAACGGGCGTCACCAAAGGGCCGGGCGTAGTGGATGGCGCGTGGCAGAAATGGCCCGAGATGCTCGTGGCAACTTATCCGCACACCATTCGTTCGAGTGACGACGCGCCCGACGCCGTGGCGACGTATCGACAACTTCTCGCCAAACAGCCCAACGGTAGCGTGACCATCGTGACTGTCGGTTTTCTGACCAACATGGCCAATTTGCTGGATTCCAAACCGGATCGGTTTTCGAAACTGGGTGGAAAAGAACTGGTGAAGCAGAAAGTAAAGGAGCTGGTGTCGATGGCCGGCACGTTTCCGAAAGGCCGGGAATTCAATGTTTACAAAGATTCGGTGGCGTCTGAAAAAGCCTTTGCCAACTGGCCCACGCCGGTTATTTTCAGTGGATTCGAGATCGGAAAAGAGATCAAAACCGGTCCGCGTCTGGTAGCCAATCCGTCTCTAAAAAGTCCGGTGAAGGATGTTTTTGCACTCTGTATGCCGAAAGCCAAGCAGGACAACGACGGGCGCATGAGCTGGGATCAGACGGCGGTTTTGGTGGCCGTTCGGGGTGTCGAACCGTATTATGGATTGAAACGAGGGCGGTTTTTGATCCGTGGCGGCACCAATTCCTGGCAGGACGACCCGAATGGGCCGCATTACTATTTGACCGAAAAAATGCCGGTGGCCCGGGTAACCGAAGAAATTGAAACGCTGATGATGCACCAGCCGGGAAAGAAGTAATTCAATCGACAGTAGACAGGAGAGAAAAGAAAAAATGGATGGTAAGGAGTTGGATTTTTTTGCGATTCAGGTCTGGAAAAATAGCATGATGTTTGCTACATTTGATGTACCCAACCGTATGACCAGACATGTTCAGACAACTTTTTACCCACCTTGCTGGCCGGGTTCAGCTTCAAATAACCCGGTTTGGAATCAAAGAATGGATTTTACTGATCTATTTCTTTGTTCAACCCCTCATTTGGCAACAATGCATCGACGGTTTTGACTATGCCTGGCATTTGCTTCAGATCGCCAGTTTGTTTGCCACGGCCGACATCGCCGAACACCTCATCGGGATCTTTCAAGGTCAGGTGGAAAGTCGGCAGTTGCTGACGCGCATCAAAGAGTGGGGGTTGATCATTTCGGCCGCAGCCTTCCTGATTCTGCTGGTAGAAAGCGTCGTAATCGGGTTGTGATATTGCCCCCAACCCCCGCCAGGGGGCTTTCAGCAAGTTTACAGTAGCTCCCTGAAGGGGGCTGGGGACAAATTGTAAATATCAACGGCCCGTATCGCCCAGAGCGGGCTTCTTCAACGGTATTTTCTGGTCACGCATGGCCGCATTGTACACAAACGACGCAACAATCGTAGAGGCCTGTTTCAGATCATCGGCAATCAGGTGGTCGTAGGTATCCATATTCGTGTGGTGCGTTCGGGTGCTGTATTCGATGCCATCCTGGATGAAGCCAAAACCGGCCAGTCCTGCGCGGTCGAACGACACGTGGTCGGTTCCTCCGCTGCTTTTGGGCGCAATGGTTGCGGCTCCCAAATCGTGGAAAGGCTCCAGCCATTTGGCAAAAATCGGACCCGCAGCGGTGTTGTTTTGCAGGTAAATTCCCCGGATCTTACCGGTTCCGTTGTCGACGTTGAAATAAGCGGCCAGTTGCTCGCCTTCTTTGGTGAGTTTGTTCGTAGCCGGATCAACAAAGTGTTTCGTGACGTAATTCTTGGAACCGTGTAAGCCTTGCTC
The DNA here is from genome assembly GCF_006149005.1 of Larkinella sp. C7. GTDB lineage: Bacteria > Bacteroidota > Bacteroidia > Cytophagales > Spirosomataceae > Larkinella. The sequence continues at coordinate 24,468 of NZ_VBSL01000030.1, forward strand.
TTCACCACTCCAGAGCGCAATCCGAATGGTGCGACGCGGTTTCAGGCCCAGTGTTTTCAGAATCCGGACGGCTTCCATCATCACCGAACAACCGGCGGCATTGTCGGTCGCGCCCGTGGCGGCATGCCACGAATCGAGGTGGGCGCCGAGCATCACCACTTCATCTTTCAGCTTGGGGTCGGACCCCGGTATTTCGGCAATCACGTTGTAGCCCTTGGTGTCGGTCGTATAGAACTTGGTTTTGACATCCAGTTCTAGTTTGATCGGCACGCCCGCTTTTGCCATCCGGCTCAGCGACAGATAATCTTCTACCGAAATCGTCAGGTCGGCCAACTCGTCGTGGGCAATGCCGGTGGCCGCATTGGCAAAATCGCCACTGACAAACAACGTGCCGTCTTTGCTGAGCTGGCTGGTGTTCAGAATGGCCAGCGCACCGCCCTGTTTCGCCAGTTTGCGCATTTTCTGGTTGAACGCATTGCGGGTTCGCATGGCCGCAATCAGGCTGCGGTAGGACGAATCGCGGGCGACCGATTCGTCTTTTGCCATTTTTTCCAGATCATTTTCGGTAAACCGTTTGGCATCAGCGTTAAAGGAAGGGCTGATGGCAAACGGCTGGTGGAGCAGAATGACTTTATTTTTGAGCTTGTTGCGGTAGCCTTCCAGCGCCGTCGTGTCCGACTCGTCGATGTACAGTACTTCGGCCTGCTGCATTTTTTCCGTCCCCCCGCTCCAGGCTCTCGGCACGGCGATGATGGTTTTGTAGTAGGGGGCCGTCATGGCGATGTAGCTGCGCTCGATCTCCCAGCCTTTGCCCCATTCGCCCCAGGATTCGAGTTTGGCGTTTTGCAGCCCCCATTCTGCCAGTTTGTTTTTCGACCAGTTCGCGGCTTTCATAAAACCGGGGCCCTGCAAGCGCGGACCGTTGACGTCCGTCAGGTAAAAGGCGGTTTCCATGACTTTAGAGCGCATTAGCCCCTCTTCCCGAATTTTTTTTACCACCGCTAAATCCGGTTTATCATCCTGCTGGGCAAAGGATGCGAGAGAAAAACTGGTCAGGAAGCTCAGTAGTAACAGTCGCCTTTTCATGCGTAAAAACGTTTAGGTTGTGTTACTAAAGTACAAATTTGGAAAACGAATATCTACTTTAATCCGCTGGTTGTTTGTTAATTACAATCGGATCTGTGAATAGGTATAGGTTTGTGAAAATAGAAGACAACTGAATCGGATGAGCCATTCAGCCAATCATTTTGTAGGGTGGGGTTTAACGCGGTGAAAGAGATAAAATATAACAAATTCTGGAGGGATGAATCATTTTGTAGCCCCTGGTTCCTGAAATCAAATTCGCGGTAGGCTAATAAAAACCGCATTCCGTAGAAATGTCAATACGTGATTAATCCGCTGTTGCCTTCTTTCTGCGCTTTTTTGATCTGCTTCAACCCTTCCTGAATCAGGCTCAGCACAATGACCCAACCCAGCACTCCCAAAAGGATGTGTTTGAACTGAATACCAAAAATGGACGGCAGCAGCGGCAGATCGAAACCGGCGTTCCAGAGCATGTGCATGACAACTACGAGGAGAAATAACCGGATGAACGACTTTTCCTGCAACAATTCCCACCGGAACTTATCAAAACGTTTGAGCCGCCAGATGGCAGCCGCCGTAATGGCCGTCCAGATGATGTGGCCGAATGGAGCCAGAATGCCCCGCACGACAATGTTGCCGAGTGCGACATCGACGGAACCGTATTCCAGCAGCGCCACAAAGGCGTATCCCGCTGATTCAAAAGCGGCAAAACCGGTTCCAACGGCCGCGCCAAACAGCAGGCCGTTCAAAATCCAGGGGTATTTTCGTTTGTTCCGCATCAGGGCCAAAACCGTCAGCAATTTCCCGGTCTCCTCCACAATCCCGGCACTCGATGCGCCCAGCCAACTGGACAGAAAGCTGACATTGCTGAAAAACAGCAGGGAGATCAGAATGGACAGAATGCCGCCCATGAACAGCAGCTTCACCGTCTGGTAAAGCGAAACGTTCTGGGGAGCGTTCATCTCCCAGAAAAAAATCAGGCACGCAAATGGAACGGCAAAAGCGCCGATGAAAAGCAATCCGGGAATGACAATGATGTTGCTGAACTGCGCGGCACCGATGTATAATCCCCAGAAAATGAGGAGGGAAGCACTGGCCATTCGGGCAAAAAGCCAGGGCTGCGGCCAGTTTGCCGCGATTTTTGAAAGGGGGGGCGTGGTTTCCCGGGTTCCAACGGTGAAGGCGTTCTCGATGTCGTCGTCTGTCCGTTTTTCGCCGATTCGGGAGAAAATGGCTTTCAGGCTGAAATCCTTGTCGAGCTGGTCGATCCCGGCGAAATTGGAAAACCGCTGGAAAGGTTCAGCAAACTGGTTTTCGGATGTGGTCGACGGCGTTGGCTTCGACAACCGCCAGAGCGACGTTCCCAGTTGCAGCGCGTCGATTCCCAACGCCATTTCACCTGCCATAGCCGGTACGCCATTGAGTCGAATGTATTGGTTATCAACGGTATGAAATTGGATTCGGACACCGTCGAATAAAAGACTCAGGTGTTGTTCGGCGACATACGGATCATTGAGCCGGTAGCTGCTTTGGATTCCGGTGCCCAGCAGCAAACGGACATGGGGCGTCAGGACGATGGTTTTGCCGGCATCGGGGCCGGCGAAACACTGGAAAATGAACAGATCGGGCGGTAAAGGGGGTTGGTTCATAGCCAGAACGAGCGATTGCCTTGCTGATTAACTGAGTGTTTCCTGTCTGACAATTTCAACGTGTTGGATTCGCTTATCATCGGCCGAAAGAACTTTAAACGTAAATTCGCCGTAGCTAACCTCCTGTCCCGTCTGGGGAACGCGGGTGAACAATTCGAGCAACAAACCGCCCAGTGACTCGCTTTCGCCTTTGACCTCGTCAAAATAGGTAATATCAACCTGTAGAACCCGGCAAATGTCCGTCAACAGGATTTTGCCTTCCACCCGAATCGTCCGGTCATCGACGCGCTGGAACGGAATGGGCTCTTCTTCGTCAAACTCATCGTTGATGTCGCCAAAAATCTCTTCGATGATGTCTTCCAGCGTAATAAGGCCGCGGGTACCGCCGTATTCATCCACCACAATCGCCATGTGTACCCGGCGTTTCTGAAAATCCTGGAGCAGGTCGTCAATTTTTTTGGTTTCCGGAATAAAGAAAACCGGGCGGATCAGCGTCTGCCAGCGGAAGGAATCGTCGCTATCCAGGTGCGGCAATAAATCCTTGAGATACAGAATGCCCTCAATTTCGTCCAGTGATTCTTTATAGACCGGCACCCGCGAATAGCCCGACTGGTTGATCTGAGCCATCAATTCCGTAAAGGTCAGATCTTCGCGGAAAGCTGTAATGTCGACCCGGGCCCGCATGGCCTGCTTGGCCGTCAGGTTGCTGAAATTGACAATGCCTTTGATCAGTTCGCGCTCCTCATGGGTTGATTCACGGCTGGTTAGCTCAACGGCCTGGTTGAGTTCCACCATCGAAACCTTGTAGCCCCGTCGCCGGATTCGCTGATCGATCACACTCGTCAAACTGACCAGCAACACTGATAAAGGCCGGAAGAGGGTCGAGGCCAGGGCTACCAGCGGTGCCGTCCGGCGGGCCACCGACAGGCTGTTCTGGCTGGCGTACACCTTCGGAATGATCTCGCCGAACAACACAATCGTCAGGGTCAACACGGCCGTCAAACTGGCCAGCACCCAGCCGGAGGTCGGGTCGAGCTGGGTGAGTTTCCAGACGAGGTAGGTGACGATCACGACAATCGCCAGGTTTAATAAGTTGTTGAAAATGAGAAGAGAAGCCAGGAGCCGCCGGGGCCGGTCGAGCAGATTCATGATCCGGCGTTCGGCGACGTCATCGCTGCTGCGGCAAATGGCGCGGTCGTCGGACGAAAGGGAAAAAAAGGCGGCTTCAGAAGCGGAAACAATGGCGGCAAGGGCCAGTAACACAATCAGAATGGCGGCATAAGGGCCGTAAAAACTAAGATAGGTGCCCCAGGCATCGGCCAGGAGCACCTTACTCGAGAGTGGATCGCTATCCATGAAGTTGCGTATAGGTGAACAAAAACACGGGCTTAGAACGGTAAATCGTCGTCACCTGCGTTATTCATATCGTCGGGAACAGGCTCCGGTTTTCGGGCTGCCGGAGCGGGCCGCGGGGCCGGTTGAGCCGCCTGTGGCTGGGGGGCCGGTTGCCGGGCGGGTGCTGGTTGGGGAGCTGCCTGTGGCCGGGACGCCGGAGCCGATTCGGCGTAGGACTCGCCACCGCCTTCAGCGCCATCCTGACGGGGACCGCCCAGGAATTGAAACGTCGTGGCCCGAACCGTCAGCGAGAAACGTTCCTTGCCTTCGCGGTCGGTATAGGTTTCAGTTTTCAGACGGCCTTCCACATAAATCTGGTTGCCTTTGCGGACGTATTTTTCAACGGTTTTAGCCTGGTCATTCCAAACTTCGACCCGAAACCATTCAGTTTGGTCGACTTGCTCTCCGGTGCGGGTGGTGTAGCGTTCGTTTGTGGCAACGCTAAATTTGGCAACCACTGACCCTCCATCCAGGTAGCGGACTTCAGGATCGTTACCAACATTGCCAATCAGAATCACTTTGTTCATGCTTGCCATAAAACGGTAAATAAAATGGTGAATGGATGCTAATTTACTAAGTAAAAGTAGCTAAAAACGAAGACTTTTCAAATAATCCACGACTAAAATTGGCTTTGGTAAACGTTCTGTTTCAGACGGTTTACAAAAAGTTAACCCGTCTGGCAACTCCACTTTTCGACCCTCCGGCACCTCCACCAGCCAGAACCGGGCCCGGATCTTTTGGTGGGTTAAAACATGCGTTCGTTCGTCGGATAATCCTTTCAGAATGCCTTCCTGCAATACCCAGTTCAGCACACTTCCTTCCGGTAATTCCCGAAACGCTTCCATCGGCTCTTCGGTTTCAATCAGGCAAAAATCGTACAGATGCTGCCAGATGTCTTTCTGGATTCGCTCTTTCAACGCAATGCGGTCGCCCTGACGGATCACAATGTAGTTAAAAAACCGTTCGCGGACGGCGGTTTTCTTACTTTTGACTGGTAACATTCGTTGCCGGCCCGTCAGATAGGCGCGACATTGCTGCTGCAAGGGGCACAAAAGGCAGTCGGGCGAAACCGGCGTACATTGAATCGCGCCGAATTCCATAATCGCCTGGTTGTAGGTCGCCGGACTGTCAGACTGCTGAATCAGCCGGTTCGCCAGGGTCGAGAAGGTCTTTTTGGCGGTTGTCGTCGTAATGTCTTCTTCGATGCCGAACACCCGGGCCAGCACCCGGTATACGTTTCCGTCGACGACGGCCACTTTTTCATCGAACGCAAACGAGGCAATGGCGGCCGCCGTGTAGGTGCCGATTCCGGGCAGTTTCAGGAGTTCTGCATACGATTCCGGAAACCGGCCGGCGCATTCGCCGGCGATGTATTTCGCGGTTTTGTGCATATTTCGGGCCCGGGAATAATACCCCAGCCCCTGCCAGAGCCGCAGCAACTCACGCTCGTCGGCGTCGGCCAGCGACTGAACCGTGGGGTAAGCAGCCACGAAGCGGTCGTAGTAGGGCCGGCCCTGAATTACGCGCGTTTGTTGCAGAATAACCTCTGATAACCAGATGAAATAGGGGTTGCGGGTGTGACGCCACGGCAAATCCCGTTTGTGATGCGCATACCACCCCGTCAGGGTAGCGGCAAAATCGATTCTTGTGTCGTCGGAGTCTGAAAACCAATCCAAAACAATTCGTAACTTGGTGTTGTTGAGAAGAAAAAACAAGGTAGAGTGTTTTTTCTCTAACAGGAAAAATCTACCTTTGTGCTCCCAATTTGGAGAGGCTTTTTTTTCAACAACTGATTGAACCTTAAAGTTTAGTACGAACGTGACGAAAGCAGACGTAATCGCAGAAATTGCCGAGAAGACAGGAATCGACAAGGCAGATGTTCAACACACCATTGAAACATTCTTTACCGTGATCAAGAATAATCTGGCGAAGAATGAGAACATCTACGTGAGAGGGTTCGGTAGTTTTATCAACAAAAAGAGAGCCCGTAAAGTGGCCCGGAACATCTCCAAAAACACGGCGATGGTCATTGATGAGCATTTTATCCCGAGCTTCAAACCGGCCAAAGTGTTTGTTGAGCAAGTTAAAACCCAGGTTAAACGGAACGAAAACGTTTCTGTTTAATCACTCAGACCAATGAGATGAAATAGTAGACAAGAGAAAAGAATCTCGTCTCTCTTGTCCGCTATTTCATGTCTGTTATCATGAACAAATCTATTTTTCTAGTCATCGGTGTTGGTATCCTATTGACGGCGGGCTTATACAGCCTGCCCAATGTAGTGGTTCGTAACGAAGACCGGAAATTGACCAACGAAAAGACGACGGATCCGGAAACGGCCGTGCGGGATACGGCGGTGCTGCGTACGGATCGTTCTGATCTGCACACGGCCAGTCTGACGCCCGAACAGCAAAAGGAACTGAACCGGTTGAGCCGCCGTTTTGAATCGGCGGAGGAGAAACAAAAACCGGTTGTGGGGAATGAACTGATTCAGGCCTATCGGAAAGTGAGTCGCTATGACAGTGCTGCCCGAATTGCCGAACAACTGGTGACGCTGGCTCCAACGGAAGCCAACATTCTCCGAACCGGCGATTTGTATTATGAAGCCTACGGGTTTGCCGTCGACAATCAGAAACTGGCGAACCTGGGGAAAAAGACCCGGGAGTTTTATCAGAAAGCACTCGACAGCAACCCTAATCTGCTGGCTGCCAAGGCAAATATGGCGATGACGTATGTTTCGACCGAAACGCCGATGCAGGGGATTATGCTGCTGCGGGATGTCCTGAAGGAAGACCCAACGAATGAACTGGCCTTGTTTAACATGGGTCTGCTGTCGATGCGCTCCGGCCAGTATAACCGGGCGGTAGAGCGGTTTCAGGCCATTTTGGTCAGTCATCCCGACAATACCAAGGCGCAGTTCTACCTGGCCATCAGCCTGGGTGAAATGGGCCGTAAAGAAGAGGCTCGAAAATTGCTGGCCAAAGTGAAAGAGCGGGAGAAAGACCCGACGATTCAGGCGGCCGTGAAAGAGCTGGAAAAGAATTTGTAAAATTGAATGGATTAGAGGGTTAAATGGCTAAAAAGGTTTGAATGGTTAAAAAGTGCTTATGATGGTTAAAAATTTAGCCATCAGAACCATCCAACCGTGTAAACCACATAACCATTTTTAACCATCCCGCCATTCAACCATTTTTAACCATAAAAAAATAATTACCATTATGCCTTGCGGAAAGAAGAGAAAACGTCACAAAATTGCTACCCACAAGCGGAAGAAGCGCCTGAGAAAGAATCGCCATAAGAAAAAATAGGTAGATCGCTTTCGGGCGAATTTTACCATACGGGCCGGCCAATCGGAGGACTTATTCGCTTGTGCAACAGGATTTTAACCTGGATGCCGACGAACCGATTGCCCGGCCTTTTTATATATTTTCGGGCCTCTTAACCGCATATTCATCTTGTGAGTAACGAATTAGTCATTAGTTCGACTCAGAAAGGTGATCGGATAGCACTTTTGCAAGACAAAAGACTGCTGGAATATCACGTTGAAGAGTCGGACAGCAGCTTTACCGTCGGCGATATTTACTTAGGAACAGTTAAAAAATTAGTGACGGGCCTCAATGCGGCATTTGTCGACATTGGCTATGAAAAAGATGCATTCCTGCATTATTTGGACTTAGGCTCCAACATTAACTCGCTTAACAAATTCACGAAAGACGTTATCGCCAAACGGGCCAATACCGGCCGGCTGAACAATTTCAAGCTGGAACCCGAGATCGACAAGCTCGGGAAAATTGATAAGGTATTGAGTAAGAATGCACCCATTCTGGTGCAGGTTGTCAAAGAACCCATCTCGACCAAAGGGCCGCGTTTATCCTGTGATATCTCCATTGCAGGGCGGTATCTGGTATTGGTGCCCTTTGCCAGTACGGTCAATATGTCCAAAAAAATTACGGATAAAGCCGAACGTACGCGCCTGATGCGCCTGATGTCGTCGATAAAACCGCAAAATTTTGGGGTAATCGTCCGGACCGTGGCGCAGGGTAAAGACGTTGAAGAACTGGATCGCGATCTGACCAATTCCCTCGAAAAGTGGGAAAAAGGGATTGCCCTCCTGCGCGACGCCAAACCCCGCGACCGGATTATTGGCGAGATGAACCGGGCTTCGTCCATCCTCCGCGACATGCTGAACGAATCGTTCGACAGCATTACCGTCGATACCAAGGAGATGTACGATGAAATTAAAACGTACATACACACCATTGCCCCTGAAAAAGAGAAAATCGTCAAGTTCTATACGAACAACAAGATGAA
>NZ_VBSL01000300.1 GCF_006149005.1 Larkinella sp. C7
CAATCGTCATATCTGACACTTTTCCAAATTCTACGTCAGCTCCCTTTATATTTTTTAACTCAGTTTGATCAGCCTGACTAAAACCATAATGGGCCGTCACAAATAAATCAGCCGTCTGGTGAGCCTGCAGATAGTCAGTGGCCAGTTTTTGCATATTAGGCTTTGTTACCTTCAAGCCAACAAAGGTAAAAGAACCTAGAAACATCAACAGCATAATGGAAAGAAAGCGGCCCTTTGAATGCAACATGGTATTCCAAACTGTCTTCCAATAAATCCTTTTTTTCATAATATCACCTCGTAATTGA
>NZ_VBSL01000301.1 GCF_006149005.1 Larkinella sp. C7
TTCTTCAAGGGATTCCGTTGAAGCAGCTTCTGCCAGTTCTTCTTCGACAGCCTTGTCTTCCCCTTGTTTACCTTCGATGATAGCGTCAGCCAATTTAGAAGTAATCAACTTAACGGCACGGATAGCGTCATCGTTGGCTGGGATGATAACATCAATATCATCTGGGTCAGTGTTGGTATCAACCATAGCCACAACTGGGATGCCAAGTTTCTTAGCTTCCTTAACAGCAATTTGTTCCTTATGTGGGTCAACAACGTACATAACGTCTGGAATCCGTGGCATATCTTCGATACCGCCCAAGAATT
>NZ_VBSL01000302.1 GCF_006149005.1 Larkinella sp. C7
TGTTATAGTTTCAAATGTTGCTGATAGTCAAGGCCTCAAGGCTGTCAAAGTTCCCGTCTGGACAGATAAAAATGACCAAGATGATATTGTTTGGTACGATGCGGATAAGCAGGCTGATGGCACCTATAAGGTGGCTGTTAAATTAGCCGATCATAAGAATGAAACAGGCACTTACAATGTTCATCTTTACTACCTGGAAAATGATGGTCAACTAGTCGGTATTGCTGGAAGTCAGCATCAGGTAGAAGCCAAGAAAGACGAAAAGCAAGTAACAGGTAGCATCAATATTCAAAATCAGACTTCT
>NZ_VBSL01000303.1 GCF_006149005.1 Larkinella sp. C7
CCCCAGACATTAAATCTACCACCAATTTCTACAAGATTTTCACTATCTACAATTTCAAAATCATTAAACGCTATAGAATTCATATATTCCTCCATATTAGTTAATTGTATTGTTTGTCGAATTTTACAAATCTAAATATTTATAGCCAGCAAGACCTGTCGCTGTACCAGCCACGAGTCCTTGACCAACTCCACAAAGAAGCGCACCTGCAATAGTACCTGCACCAGGTTCTGCCAAAGTTCCAGCATCATCACCTGTCATTGCACCCTTAAGAAAGCCTCCAGCAAAACCACCTGCAAAACCA
>NZ_VBSL01000304.1 GCF_006149005.1 Larkinella sp. C7
AAGCAGATGGCAACAAGGAGGGCTCCAATTAGGCGCAGCGTCATCAGATAAAAGGAGTTCCCAAAGGCCGAATAGGTGGCAAAGAGGACAATGGGATTGATGATGGGAGCCGTTGTCAAAAAAGGGACTGCCGTGTAGCTGGGGACCTTCTTTTCCAAAAAGCGGGTGATGATGGGGACAATCCCACATTCACAGGATGGAAAGATAAAACCGACCAGACTCCCAAATAAAATTCGTAAAAATTTCTGTTTGGGCAGGTATTTATGGACCCTTTCTGGGGTCAAGTAAACCTCAATGAAGCCT
>NZ_VBSL01000305.1 GCF_006149005.1 Larkinella sp. C7
ATTTGCTCCCGCAGACTTTCGATATCATGAACCAGAAGAATCTTGTGGCGATTAAAGGCCAACTTTTTCATGAGTTTTTTCAGGGAAGGCCGACCGAACATAGAATATTGCATCAAGCAGATGTCGTCAGCCTCAATGCACTTTATTTTCTTAGCAAGGATATAATCTTCTCCCAAAATCTTGATGGCCCGAGGCAAGCTCATGTCGTAATTAATACCCAAAAAGCCAATCGTTTTCAAGAAACTACTAATATCTCGCTCAGCCTTAGAAGCTGCTGTATTAGTATCATCTCTGATAAAATCT
>NZ_VBSL01000306.1 GCF_006149005.1 Larkinella sp. C7
AAATATAGCCCGCCTAGCAGGTCAACAAGGAGGACTCCGGCTAGCCAGATGACGATAAATCTGGCTAGCGCTCCTCCTTTGGGTAGATGGGTGACTCCCCAACTAATCAGCAGAGGAACAAAGAGCCAAGCCCAGACATAGCCAGCTGTCGGGCCAATCAAAACTTTAATGGTCGTAGAAAAACCAGAAAAAGCGGGGATGACCAAGCCGACTAAAAAGAGCAGAAGGACAGATAGGCTCCCCTTTTTCCCGCCTAGCAGGCAACCTGCTAACATGACCCCAAGGTTTTGTAAGACAATTGGA
>NZ_VBSL01000307.1 GCF_006149005.1 Larkinella sp. C7
TTAGTTGCATAAACTACGATAGACGAAACGTCTGAACGTTTGAACACTTTTTTTCTGTATTCAAATTTTTTTCTTCCTTCAATTATTTCTTCAACAAATTCTGGCTTAATTGATAATAAAGCTTTCATTTATTTCACCCATTTCTAAAACTTTGTTGAACTGATTATCCGTTAAAGAGAGGTAACCAAAATAATTATTTCTATCAAGTCCAACTTGTTCAATTAATTTTTTTCTGATAATCCGTTTTTGTAGAGGTGCATTATATAGCATCTTAATGATATAAGGATAACGATTATTATTCC
>NZ_VBSL01000308.1 GCF_006149005.1 Larkinella sp. C7
ATGTCGACCGATGATAATGGCTGGCTCATTAATCCAGAGGATAAAAAGTTCATCCTCATCAACTAACTCACGAAAGGCATAAGCTTCTAGAGCAACATTATAGGCTGGATTATGGGAATGGTTGACAATATATTTCATAGATTCTCCTTCATCATTAAAATAAACTGGGAACTTGATTTTTCAAGAAGACAAGAAGTTCTCAAAAGAAAAGAGTCCAATTTAGGAACTCTTTCCCTACTTAATAGACCTAGTCTCATTTGCGTTTTGGTGGATTATGAATGGCTTCTCCCAATACATCCGC
>NZ_VBSL01000309.1 GCF_006149005.1 Larkinella sp. C7
GTCAAATGATTAATCGTTACCGAATAAATACTGAAGTTGATAGCGAAAGCTATTTTGTCGAAGATGACCTGTCCGACCTGAAGGTGGTTTATGATAAATTTGTTCAATGATTGATTTTTATCGAGGAATTGATAGGGATACTGATCTGGTAATCCCTTATTTGGCAGAATTAGCCCGAAAGATTAGTCCTAAAAGGTCTGCTAATGCTAATTATCGCTCGATCGAGCAGCTGGTTGAGGAATTAGGGAGCCGAGAAGCCCTAAACCGTTCTCGACCTGATGACCAGGCACTACTAGAGGCC
>NZ_VBSL01000031.1 GCF_006149005.1 Larkinella sp. C7
ACCAAAAGGACCTTACATAACAAACTTACTCACGTATCAATAAAGAAAGTCGTCGATCCGGAACAGGATCCGTACATCCTGCACATCGAGATTCAGACCACCGACACGCCGGACATGGTGTACCGGATGCTGGAATATGCCGCCATGATGCTGCGGAAGTACAAAATCCTGGTTCGGCAATATGTCTTTTACATTGGTGAAGGCCACGCCCGAATGCCGGTTCAGCTAGAAACCGGGACCTTGCGGTATCACTTCACCCTCGTCAATCTGAGCGAAATTCCATATCAGCAATTTATCAATTCCGAAAAACCGGAAGAACTGATTCTGACGATCTTAGCGGATTTCCAGCAGGAAAAACCGCGTGAGATGATCAGCCAGATTTTACTGAATTTACATCAGGTAGCGCCCGACCATTTGCAGTTAGGCAAATTCATCCGGCAGTTGGAAATCTTGTCGCAACTCCGTAATTTTAATTCAATCGTTTCAGAAGAAGCAGAAACCATGGCACACGGATTCGACATCACCATCGACCGGCTTTATAAAAAAGGACGTGAGGAAGGAATAAAAGACGGCAAGGAACAGACGCAGCGAAAGTTGATTTTCTCTGCACTTCGAAAAAATTTATTATCCAATGAGCAAATCGCCGAACTTTTGGATGTCCCGGTCGAACTCGTAGCCGACGTCCAACAAAAAGGTATTTAACCGGTTTTGTATACAGATCTTCGAGCGGATGAAATCATCCGCTTTTTTGTTGGGTTCGGATAGAGATTTCCAAACCGCTATCTTTGCAGTCTAATTACAGAGACATTCACCATTCAATTATTTTTTCACGCATATGACGACCGACCAATTAAAGGACGTGAGGGCCAGAGTAGAGGCCCTGAGGGGGTATCTTTGACTACGATAGCAAAAAAGAACAACTCGCTGATTTAGAAGACCGTACGACGCAACCGGAGTTTTGGCAGGATGCCGAAGGTGCCGAAAAAACCATGAAGCAGGTCCGCGCCCTGAAAGGCTGGACGGGCGGTTTTGAGCACGTCGATGCCCTGGTGGGCGACCTCGAAACGCTTTATGAATTTTACGAAGCGGGCGACGTTACGGAAGAAGAAGTCGACGCAGAGGGCGAAAAAGTAAAAGCCGCGCTCGATGATCTGGAGCTGAAGAAAATGCTCAGCAATGAGGAAGACCAACTCAGTGCAGTATTGGAAATCAACTCGGGCGCAGGCGGAACCGAAAGCCAGGACTGGGCCGATATGCTCTACCGAATGTACCTGATGTGGTCGGAAAAACACGGCTATAAGGTCAAACAGGTGGATTATCAGCCCGGCGACGGAGCCGGTATCAAGTCGGCCACGCTGGAAGTGGACGGACCGCTGGCCTACGGTTTCCTGAAATCGGAGAACGGCGTTCACCGGCTGGTGCGGATTTCTCCCTACGACGCCAACGCCCGGCGGCATACGTCGTTTGCTTCCGTTTACGCGTATCCGCTCATTGACGATTCAATTGAAATTGAAGTCAATCCGGCCGACATCGACTGGGATACGTTCCGGTCGGGTGGCGCGGGTGGTCAGAACGTCAACAAGGTGGAAACCGCCGTTCGGCTGCGCCACAAACCGTCGGGTTTGATCATCGAATGCCAGCAGGAGCGGAGCCAGTTGCAGAACAAGGAAGTAGCGATGCGGCTGTTGAAATCGAAACTGTACCAGATCGAGGTCGAGAAACGCAACGCAGCCCGGGCTGAAGTCGAAGCCAGCAAGAAGAAAATCGAGTGGGGTTCGCAAATCCGCAGTTACGTCCTCGACGACCGCCGGGTGAAAGATCACCGCACCGGTTATCAGACGTCCAATACCGATGCCGTTTTAAACGGTGATCTCGACGGGTTTATCAAATCGTACCTGCTGATGCAGGATTAACCAAAACTGGTTTCCGACAGCCAGCTGGCTGTCGGAAACTTCGTTCAACCACTTTTTTTAAATTGTCCGTTTCCTCCCGAACGTGCGCTTGCCAAAGCTTTCGGGTACCCGTGAGTTGGGCCAGAAATTTTGTTACTCCACTCGAAAATTGAATCACGATCGTTGCCCTAACCCGTGTTTGGGTGGCCGCAATGGCATCGAGTTCAAACTGCACGTATGTTGTACTTTTAATGGGCCTTTTTCGCTGACCGTTCACGTACGAGATGGACGGTTTCGACACGTAGTACAGCAACTGATTTTCAATTAGTTGCTCCACAACATACGTATGAAACACTTCCTGATTACCAGCCACTTCTTCGCATAAAATTGTACTATTAACCTTTAACGGCCCGCCGTTCAGAATGTCAAACTTCCTGTGGCCGGTTGACAGATCGAGGTAACAGCGATCCAGGTTCAGTAATAAATGGAAGACAGACATCGCTGGTGCTTCAACTAAGACACTGTGTGTCAGCAGGATTGAATGGGGAATCGACGAAAATGAGGCCATCAGCTTGGTGTGGTAAGTTGTATGGCAAAGGTAGGTTTTCGGCGTAGGCCAAAATTTGACGTTGGTTAGTTTTTCGAAAGCAGTTTTTTACGAAGGCGACTCAAACTTTCAGGCTTAATTCCCAGGTAAGAAGCAATATATTTCAAAGGTACCTGCTGAATGACCGCCGGTTTTTCCGACATCAAAGCAAGATACCGTTCTTCAGGGGTTTGAATTAGTAAACTTAACTCCCGCTGTTCTTTCTGCTGCATGAGCCGTTGCAGGGCTATCCGTTCTATGGCATCGGCCGACGCGTTATTTTGACGCAATACCGTTAATTCGGCGGCTTCCCAATACAAAACTTCTGCTTTAGTTACCGCCTGGACACTAAATGTAGCGGGAGACTGGTTCCAGATGGCCGGCAGCGCCGAAACAAATTCCTGCGGCAGAACAAAACCGAGTGTTGTCTCGGATTCTTCATTCGATACAAACACCCGGAGAATTCCCTGGTTCACAAAAAAGATTCGACCCGAACGCATTCCCTGTCTAACCAGCCATGTACCCTTGTCTAATCGTCGAAAATGAGCCGTTTTTGTGTAAAGCGCAATTTCATCTTCACCGGGAAAAATACCGGCCTGCTCAAGCCAGTGACTAATGGAATTGAACATTATTCTTTCGTTTTCGTGCGTTTCTTGTATGTTTGGCCATGCTCCCGGTTTTCAAGCTGTCAAACGGCCCCGTTCCCTTATTGGCTTTCCACGGAATTGGTCAGGATCACCGGGCCTTCGAACCGCTGGCGCAGCAACTGGAAGGGCAGTTTGCGGTGTATGCTTTCGATCTTTTTTTTCACGGCTCCCAACCCGCTCCGGTTTCTGACGATGTGCTGACCAAACAACGGTTTCAGGAAATCATTCAGGCTTTTCTGCATCAATACCAGATCGATCGCTTCGCTGTGCTGGGCTTCAGCATGGGCGGTCGTTTTGCGCTGGCCACCGCCGAGGCTTTTCCTAAACACACCACCGAACTCATTTTGCTGGCACCCGATGGCATCACGATTAGTCCCTGGTATCAAATGGCAACGAATACCGGCCTGGGTCGACAGCTTTTTCGGTATTTCCTGAAGCATATGCCGCTTTTTCACCGGTTTGGGTTGCTTTTTTTAGCGTTGGGGCTTATCAATCGCAGTGTCCTGCGGTTCGCCGAAAGTACGCTTGCTACGCCGGAACAGCGGGAATCAGTGCATAATGCCTGGGTATATTTCCGGAAATTACAGTTCAATCATCGAAAACTGAGCGAGATTTTGAATAATCACCCGGTACGCGTGCGTTTTTTTGCCGGATATTTTGATCAGGTGCTGCCGGTTTCATACATCGAACCCTTGAGCCGACGATTGCACGCATACGAACTAACGGTTTTAAAAACCGGTCACAACCGACTCCTCGAACGCGTAGGGAAGATTCTTTAACGGTTTAAGGCCCGATTCAGGACGACAAACAATCCGACAACCGACGCCAGCAGGAGAACCCCGATGAGAAGCTGTGTTTCATTGCCGGCATTTGGGTCTTCGACTAAGGTCCGGATTTCTTTGGCTTGCTTTGCCGTCCAGACCGCAATCAGGGTTCGCGGAATCATACCCAGAAAACCGCCCAGCAAAATATTGTTCAACCGTGCACCCGACAGCGCAAACACCAGATTCGTGACGGCAAAGGGCAAAACCGGTGATAGTTTCGTAAAAAATATCACCTTCAACTCCTGTTCCCGGATGCGTTCCAGGACGTTTTTAGCCTTGGGATTCTGTTCGATGAAATGCACAAACCGGTCCTGATCAAACCAGCTTACCAGTTTGTTGACCAGCAAGATACAAACCATATTGAGCGCAAAAAGCGGCAACAAGGCATTCCAGCCCAGAAAATAACCAAAGATCAGCGCTAGAAAGGTCGGTGGCGTCAGGGCAAATGTGGAAGTCAGGCAACAGGCGATGGTCAAAAGCAGCCATTCCCAGCCGTTAAATTGAGCAATGGTTTCTTCGTTCGAAATCGTCAGATACGTCAGCGCCGAACTGAACAGGAGGGGGGCCACCGACAGGACCAATCCCGCCAGTGCTGGTCCCGAAAATGCTTTGAGTAGTACCGTCTTCACACACCAAACTTACAGCTTTTCATGGCAATGACTGGCACGGTTTCCAAAACCGTGTTACATTCGGGTATGAAATTCGCAACCAAAGCCATCCACGCCGGCATTGAACCGGACCCCACGACGGGCGCCATCATGACGCCGATTTACCAAACGTCGACCTACGTGCAGGAATCGCCCGGCAAGCATAAGGGCTACGAATACGCCCGGACGCAAAACCCGACGCGAACGGTGTTACAAAACAACCTGGCCGCGCTGGAAAATGGCAAACACGGGATTTGCTACGCATCCGGGCTGGCGGCCACTGACGCCATTCTGAAGCTTTTCAAACCGGGCGATGAGATTATTGCCAGCAACGACCTCTATGGCGGTACGTACCGGATTATGGTGCGGGTTTTTCAGGAATACGGCATCAAATTCACCTTTATCGGACTGGAGAATCCGTCGGCTTTGGAAACCGCCATTACGCCCGAAACCAAAATGGTCTGGATCGAAACGCCGACCAATCCACTGCTTCGAATCGTTGATATTCAAGCCATTGCTGCGATTACCAAAGCAAAAAACACGCTGCTGGTGGTCGATAATACGTTTGCGTCGCCCTACCTGCAAAATCCACTGGATCAGGGCGCCGACATCGTGCTTCACTCGGTGACGAAATACCTCGGCGGTCATTCCGACACGGTGATGGGCGCGATCATTCTGAATGACGATGAGATTGCGAAACGGCTGGAATTTATCCAGAATGCGTGCGGAGCCGTTCCGGGGCCGCAAGATTGCTTTTTGGTTTTGCGCGGAATCAAAACGCTCCACATCCGGATGCAGCGGCACTGCGAAAATGCGCTGCAAGTTGCCCGGTTTCTGAACCAGCATCCGAAAGTGAGTCAGGTGAATTATCCGGGACTGGAAAACCATCCGCAGCACGAACTGGCGAAGAAGCAGATGCGCGGTTTTGGCGGGATGGTGTCGTTCGAACTCCACGGTGATTCGCTACCGGAAGCCATCAAAGTGATGGAAAGTTTTGAAGTTTTTTCACTGGGCGAATCGCTCGGTGGCGTCGAGTCGCTTTGCACGCATCCGGCTTCGATGACGCACGCCAGCATTCCGAAAGAAGAACGGGCGAAGAACGGCTTGAAAGACACGTTGATTCGGTTAAGTGTTGGTATTGAGGACGTTGACGATTTGATTGCGGATTTGAATCAGGCGATTGGGTAATAAAGAGGAACGCGGATTAAACGGATTTTCACGGATAAAAAATCTGTTGTAATCCTTAAAAAACCGTTCAATCCGCGTTCCCATCAAAACTTCATCCGAACCCCCACCAGAAAATTCCGTCCGGCTTGCGGATAATAGAAGTTTTCCGTCACGGTTTTTCCTTCCGAAATGTAGCTGAACGTGTAGCCGTTCGACTCATATAACTCACTCAGGACGTTATTCAGCAACAGCGAAAACGAAAGTTCATTCATCCCTTTAGGCTTCACGGTATAAATAAACCGCAGATCGTTCACAAAATAGGCCTCCAGTTGGCGGTTTTCGTTGGATGTATTGTCCAGGTATTGCTTCCCGACGTATTTCGATAACAACCCGATTTCCAGCCCTTTCGCGGGCGTATACAGCAATTGCGAGCCTACAATGGTGTTCGGCGCGAAGGCAATGTCGGTATCGGTATACTGATTCACGCTCTGCTCGCCGGTGTCGTAATTGTCCAGAAACTCCGTAAACGTTTTGACTTTATTCTGGCTGAAAGTCGCGTTGACATTCCAGCGCAGGTTTTTCGCCAGAGCCGTTCCCGCTTCCAGTTCGATCCCGGCACGGTAACTGCTCGGTATATTAACACGGTTATACGCCCCAACATCATTGATCTGCCCGGTCAATACCAGTTCATTCCTGTACTTCATGTAATACGCATTCGCCGAAAAAGCCAACCGCTGGGTTTGCAGTTTGTAGCCCGCTTCCCAGTCATTCAAGGTCTCGGCTTTCGGGCGGCTGGCCGGTGTCGATTGTGTATAGTCATTGCGGTTCGGTTCCCGGTGACCAACGCCGTAGGATGCATACACCGTGCTGCGGTCGTTCAGGGCGTACGTAATACCGGCCTTGGGGTTAAAGAAGCTCAAATTAGCATCCTGCTGCACATTTCGTAGTTGATTGTCGAAGCCTAAAAACGAGTAACCGACCGTCCGCACCTGCAAATCGACAAAAGCGTTTAGTTTTGACGTAAACTGATAGTAGGCCTTCCCGTACAGATTAAAATCGGTTTTGGTGGCATCATTGTCGTAATACCGGTGCCGGATGTTGCCCGTGCTGGCAAACCGCGCCCAGATGACCTCGCCGTAATGTTTGCCCCGGTATTGATTCCAGCCCCCGCCGATGTGGGCCGTCAGCTTCCCGAAACTGTTGTAATCCAGCGAAAAAACCGCCCCGTAAAAGTCATTGTCCAGCCAGCGACGGCGGATCAAATCGGTTCGGCTGATGGTCGAATCACGGATCACGATCGACGGCAAACCGTAGTCGGCCAGGTCGTTATCAGCCCGGTATTGCTCATAATAGCCGCGGCCCTGCGTGTAGTGCAACGACGCGTTCAATCGCCAGTTTCGGCTCAGTTCGTGCGAGCTAATCAACTGGTAATGATCCTGTTGATAATTATCTACTTCGTTGTCGTAGGTGTAGGAATTGTAGGTTCGATTGGTTTTCAGCAAGCTTTCGGGAATACCATTCCAGGATTGGTACGTCTTTTCTGTTCCGGAAAAGACATTCAGCCGCACAAAGCTTTTTTTGCCGTACCAGCCTCCCGAAAGGTAAAACGACTTCAGATTGGACGACGCGCGATCGACGAAACCGTCGGAAACAATGCGGGAAAGCCGGGCATCTACCACAAAGTGATTGTTCAACAAACCGGAACCGGCTTTAACCGTCGTTTTCAACGTATTGAATGAACCACCCGAAACATCCACTTCGCCATACGGATTTTTCTCAAAACTGTTGGTTTGGACATTGACCGAAGCCCCAAAAGCGCCCGCGCCGTTGGTCGATGTGCCGACGCCCCGCTGAATCTGAATGCTGCTGACAGACGACGCCAGATCGGGCATATTGACCCAAAACGTCCCCTGCGATTCGGCGTCGTTGTACGGTATGCCATTGACCGTCACGTTGATCCGTGTGGCATCCGATCCGCGAATCCGAAACCCGGTGTAGCCCACCCCCGCGCCCGCGTCGGAGGTCGTAACCAGCGATGGCGTGAAATTGAGCAGCAACGGAATGTCCTGACCCAGATTCTGTTTGTTGAGTTCCCGCGCTGAAACGTTCGTGTAGGCAATCGCTGACTTCTGATTGGCCCGCGTGGCACTAACGACGACCTCATCGATGGCAACGGCGGTTTTGGTGAGCGATACAGTAATTTGCGTGTCCTGATTTAGTTCGACGGCTTGTAAAACCGGCTCGTAGCCCAGGAGAGAAACGCGAAGCTGGAGTAACCCCGGTTTGAGATTGGTCAGGCGAAAAGCACCAGTGGCGTCGGCATAAGTGCCTTTGAAGGTGTTTTCGACGGCAACAGCGGCTCCGGGCAGTGTTCCACCGTCGGCATCGTTGACGGTTCCCGAAATAGAGAATTGCGCCCAGGCGGGCAGGCATGACAGACAAAATACCGCTGCCACACCAACAAGATAGGTCGTAACTTTTTTCATGTTGTATGAAAAGTTTACGATAGGCAAGGGGCCAACCTACCTTTTGGTTGTTTGGATGATAAATTTAATTGTGCAGTCGAGCCATTTTGACCCGTTCCGCAGATCCGTTCCCTTCGCCGGCATTACCCGGTGCAGGTTCAATGGGTATAATCTCAGCCCGTTGTGTTAAGGCACCCCTTATTAAGATTAGCGACGCAAAGGTAATGCATAAAAGCGGTCATGCTGACAAAAAAGGCATCTTTACACTTTTATTTAAAACCAGTGAACTCAAATCTTATTTTAAATGTATATACATTAAATGTAACAACATTTAAAAACGCAAACCAAAACGAATTGCTTTAATTAACTGATATTCAATTATGGAAACGCTCGTCAATGGGTTACACCACGTCACTGCTCTCGCTGGAGAAGCCCAACGCAATGTTGATTTTTACACCCATATTTTGGGCTTACGACTGGTAAAAAAAACCATCAATTTCGATGCACCGGACGTGTACCACTTGTATTACGGTGACGAAACCGGGTCGCCGGGTAGCATTCTGACCTTTTTCCCGTACGGAAAAAACATTCACCGCGGACGCAAGGGTGGGGGACAACTGACCTACACCGCCTTTTCTATTCCGTCCGAATCGTTGATCTACTGGATCAACCGGTTGAATGAATTCAATATTGCGCATACTGAACCGCTGCAACGGTTTAACGAAACGTATCTGCGGTTTGAAGATTTCGACGGCATGGGCATCGAACTGGTCGCCAATGACGCTGATCAAAGGCCGGGCTGGTCGAACGGTTTTATTCCCGTCGAACACGCCGTAAAAGGTTTTCACACCGTCACGCTGAACGAGTTTCGGATCGACGACACAGTAAAATTATTAACCGAATCACTCGGTCATACGTTGGTATCGGAAGAAGCCGGTCGGTTCCGGTTTCAGGCGGGCAAAGGCGGTTCCGGCAATTACGTCGACGTTCAGCATTCGCCCAATGATGTTCGGGGACAACAGGGCGGAGGCTCGGTTCACCACGTGGCTTTCTCGACGGATACGGACGAATCGCAACTCGTTCTCCAGCATCAGCTTCTGGAAGCCGGGTATCAGGTGACGCCCGTTCAGGATCGGAATTATTTCCACAGCATTTATTTCCGCGAACCGGGCGGTATTTTATTTGAAGTCGCCACCAATCCTCCGGGATTCTCGGTCGATGAACCGGTTGCAGAATTGGGTAAAACGCTTAAATTGCCGGAGTGGTATGAACCCCGTCGCGCTAAAATCGAAGCGGCTTTACCGAAAATTGAAGTAAAATAATCGCTTTCTTCCATCCGGTTTTGTCATTTCAGTCCTGTCGATTGGCATGGCAAAACCGGAGTAATCCGTAGAAGTTGCTATGATACACAATCCGAATAATTTCGTAACCGCCGGGAAACCGCTGGAAAAAGCCACCAAAGTCATGGTAATGATCCACGGTCGGGGAGCACCGGCGCGGGATATTTTGTCGTTGTCGAGCCACATCGACGACAAGGAATTTGCCTTTATTGCGCCCCAGGCCAGCCAGAATACGTGGTATCCCTATTCGTTTTTGAGCCCTCTCGAACAAAACGAACCGCATTTGTCATCGGCACTTCAGGTGTTGAGCAGCATTCGCGCCCGGCTGCAATCCGATTATAATTTCAAAACGCCCCAGATTTTCTGGCTCGGTTTCTCGCAGGGCGCCTGTCTGGCACTGGAATACGTGGCCCGCAACGCGATGCCATACGGGGGCGTCTTTGGTTTGAGCGGTGGTTTGATCGGCCCTCCGGGAACACCCCGGCTGTATGAAGGCGAACTGGAAGAAACACCGGTTTTTCTGGGTTGCAGCGACATCGACCCGCATATCCCGAAAGAACGCGTGATTGAGTCGGAAGGTGTGTTTCGATCGATGGGTGCGGAGGTGAAGATGAAATTATATCCAAATTTTCCGCATTCGGTCAACGAAGATGAGCTAAAGATTGTTAATCAGTTGATTGCCGGTTCGCCAACGTCCGGTGCTACCATTCGAGAATTGTACACTTAAAAACTACCACCGCTATGAGCCAGTTTATGGTAGAATTTGATCTCCCGGTCGATATGACGGAGGAATTTACGGTAAAAATCCCGCTCCAGCGACTGAAAGTAAACGAGTTGATGGAAAGCGGGAAACTGCTGTCCTATGCCTTGTCACTTGATCGTCAGAAACTGTGGTGCGTGGTGAAAGCGCAGACGGAATTTGATGTGATGGAAATCATTTCGGAATTCCCCTTGATCAGCTACATGGATCCAACCATTACGGAACTGATGTTCAACAATATCGTTTCGTTACGAATGCCCTTGTTTTCGCTGAATTGACTATTTTTGCTTTCTCATCTTCCGCTTATTCATGGCAAATTTTAGAGTCGTTCAATCGGATTCAGACTTAAAACCGTATGCGGCTTTTCGAGTGGCCCGAATCGACGGCCAGAAGGCCCAGACGTTCAAAGCATTTTACGAGCAAATGGCCCGCGAACTCAAATTCCCGGATTATTTTGAATTCAATCTGGAATCCCTCGACGAATTACTGAACGATCTGGACTGGCTGGATGACGACAAAATTGCGCTGTATATTACCCATTCGGATGCTTTTCTGTCGCAGGAAAAAAATGAAGCCCGCAAGGTAGAATTGCTGAACGTTCTGGACGTGGCCGCCGAAGACTGGAAATGGGTCGATGAGGAAGAAGAAGGTGTTACGCCCCGCGAGCTGGTAATTCTGTTTCAGCCCGGCGACGCGTTTATTGCGCTGTTGGATAAAGAAGATTTTGCGTACGACCGTACCGTTTAATTTTGCAACCAAAACCGCTTACAGACGGTTAATCAGTTGCTGTTTGCCGCATGGAAAATTCGCTCCCTGCGGCTTTTGGCATTTTATGTTTCTATGAAAGTAGCCGATTTAATTACTTTATATACTGAAGATAGTTTCATCAAAATCATTGGTGAACAATTCCGACAGCCACACACGACAGACCCTTCGCGCATTCAACTGAAAGGCATCACCGGTAGCCTGGATGCCGTGCTGGCTGCGTCTATTTACCGCACCAACCCCTCCACGTTTCTGTTCATTTTAAGCGATCGGGAAGAAGCTTCGTACTTCTACAATGACCTGCAAAACCTGCTGGGTCAGGAAGTTCTGTTTTTTCCGATGTCGTATAAAAAACCGTATCAATACGAGGAAATCGAGAATGCCAACGTGCTGATGCGGGCGGAAGTGCTGAATAAACTTAATTCGGAGGCCAAAGAGAATGCCATTGTCGTCACCTATCCGGAAGCATTATCAGAAAAAGTAATCAATAAACGGTCGCTGCGGGCCAATACGCTGTCTGTCCAAACCGGTGACAAACTCGACGCCAATTTCATCAATGAACTGCTGAACAGTTATGATTTTGAAAAAACCGACTTTGTATACGAAGCTGGTCAATTCTCCATTCGCGGGGGAATTATCGACGTTTTTTCCTTTGCCAGCGAGTTTCCGTACCGAATCGAACTCTTTGGCGATGAGATCGAAAGCATCCGGTTGTTCAATCCCGAAAGTCAGCTTTCTACCGATCCCGTAAACCGCATCAGCATTATTCCCAACATTGAAAACAAACTGACGCACGAAAGCCGGGAGCCGTTTCTGGAGTTTTTTCCGGAAAGCGCCACGCTTTGGTTTAAAGACGTGGAGCTGACACTCGAAATCATTGAAAAAAGTTTTGAAAAAGCCGAAGAGAGCCTGGCCAGTCTCGTAGGTGCCAAGGGCGCAATTAAGGTTGTTTCCGATCCGAATACCTTGTTTGAAACCCGGCGCGGTTTTCTGAATCAGATCAAGCCATTTCGGACGGTGGAGTTTGGCCGCCGGTTTTATTTTAAATCCGAAGACAAACTTACCTACGCTTCCAAAGCCCAGCCGTCGTTCAATAAAGATTTCAAGCGACTGGTCGAAAACCTGGCTGAAAACCAGTCGAAAGGGTACACCAATATCATCGCGGCAGAGTCGTATAAACAGCACGAACGCTTAAAAACGATTTTTGAAGAACTCGATCCGTTTCTCAAATTTCAGGCCTTAGGCATTTCGCTAAAAGAAGGATTTGTGGACGAGCAGACGAAAATCGTCTGCTATACCGACCACCAGATTTTTGACCGGTATTACAAATACCGCGTTCGCGATAAATTTTCCAAGTCGAAAGCCCTCACACTGCGGGAACTGAAAACGCTGCAACCCGGCGATTACGTCACGCACGTCGATCACGGCATCGGGCGGTTTGCGGGGCTGGAAAAAGTGGACGTCGGCGGTCGTGAACAGGAAGCGATCCGGCTCATTTACCGCGACAACGACATTTTGCTGGTCAGCATTCACAGCCTGCACAAGATTGCTAAATACACGGGGAAGGAAGGTACGCCACCGGTGATGAGCAAACTGGGTTCGCAGGAGTGGGATCTGAAAAAATCGCGGGTCAAGAAGC
The DNA here is from genome assembly GCF_006149005.1 of Larkinella sp. C7. Lineage (GTDB taxonomy): Bacteria > Bacteroidota > Bacteroidia > Cytophagales > Spirosomataceae > Larkinella. The sequence continues at coordinate 12,733 of NZ_VBSL01000031.1, forward strand.
AGGTCAAAGACATTGCCAAAGAACTGATTGCGTTGTATGCCAAACGCCGTCAGGCCCCCGGTTTTGCGTTTTCGCCCGATAGTTTTCTGCAAGCCGAGCTGGAATCGTCGTTTATTTACGAGGATACGCCCGATCAGGCCAAAGCCACGGCAGACGTGAAAGTCGATATGGAACAGAGTCACCCGATGGATCGGCTGGTGTGTGGTGATGTCGGTTTTGGGAAGACTGAAGTGGCGATTCGGGCGGCTTTCAAAGCCGTGACGGACAATAAACAAGTGGCGGTTTTGGTGCCGACGACGATTCTGGCCATGCAACACCACAACACGTTCCGCGAGCGGCTGGCCGATTTCCCGGTCAAAATCGAATACATCAACCGATTTCGAACGGCGGCACAAATCAAGGAAACGCTGAAACGGGTGGCTACGGGCGAAACCGGCATTCTGATCGGAACGCACCGGATCGTGAATAAAGACATCAAATTCAAGGATTTAGGGCTGCTGGTTATTGACGAAGAGCAAAAATTCGGTGTCAAAACGAAGGATCGGCTGAAAGAAATGCGGGTCGATGTCGATGTGCTGACGCTGACGGCAACGCCAATTCCCCGAACGCTGCACTTTTCGCTCATGGGTGCGCGCGATCTTTCGGTGATTGCGACGCCACCGCCCAACCGCCAGCCCGTAACGACCGAAGTTCACACGTTTAGTGAAGCCGTCATCCGCGACGCCGTTAGCTACGAAGTTCGGCGGGGTGGTCAGGTGTTTTTTGTTCACAACCGGGTGAGCGACATCGAGTCGATGGCCAATCTGATCATGCGGCTGGTGCCCGACGCCCGCGTATCGGTGGCGCATGGTCAGATGGAAGGCGACCGGCTGGAGCGGGTGATGACCCGGTTTATCGAAGGCGAAAATGACGTGCTGGTCTCGACGAACATCATCGAATCCGGTCTGGATATTCCGAATGCCAATACCATCATCATCAACCAGGCGCACATGTTTGGTTTGTCGGATCTGCACCAGATGCGCGGCAGGGTAGGGCGCTCCAACAAAAAAGCGTTCTGTTATCTGATGACGCCCCCGGTTTCGGTGATTACGACGGATGCCCGGAAGCGGCTGCAAACACTCGAGGATTTTTCCGAATTGGGCGAAGGCTTTAAAATTGCGATGCGTGACCTCGACATCCGGGGTGCCGGAAATCTGCTGGGTGCCGAACAGAGCGGTTTTGTCAACGATCTCGGTTTTGAAATGTACCATAAGATTCTGGACGAAGCCGTTCAGGAACTGAAAGAAACCGAGTTCAAAAACCTGTTTATGCCCAATGACGAAACGTTGAAAAGTCTGCTGCCGGACACGCTCATCGAAACGGATTTGCAAGTGTTGATTCCCGAACGATACGTAGCCAATATCTCGGAGCGTCTGTCGTTGTATAATCAGTTGGATAATATTCAAAACCAGACGGAACTGTCGAGTTTTCAGCGATCTATCGCCGACCGGTTTGGCCCGATGCCGGAAGAAGTCGAGAATCTGATCAAATTAGTGATGGTTCGCTGGAAAGCCGAGCGTTTACAGCTTGAAAAATTGACACTAAAAAATAATATCATGAAGGGAACCTTCGTTTCTTCTGGGAATGACGCTTTCTTCAACTCCGGGCAGTTTGGCAAAGTAATTGATTATGTCAAGAAAAATTCGGCAACCTGCTCATTAAAAGACTTTAAAGGAAAATTGATTTTTACGCAACGAGACGTAAATGCAGTCGATCAGATGGATGATGTGTTGAGCCAGATGGTGGAGTGATGGCCGTGAAATTCGGATTCGGCTGTTCGTAATCGTGAAAGTTTCCCTGACAAACTGTAATTTTGAACTTCTATTAGTTACCTAATCACAATGAATCGAAAACAACCGTTACGCTCGATGGTCTATCTGCTGGCTTTTGCCGCAGTGTTAGGCGCGTGTAAGTCCAAGCACCCGACCAGCGTGAAGCCGGGGAAGGAAAGTACGGCCACCGGTATTAACTACAATAAGGAGAACGGATTTCAGGTAGCTAAGTACAGAGGACAATCGGCCGGCCCGAACCTCGTCTTTATCGAAGGAGGCCGTTTCACGATGGGTGCGCTCGAAGAAGATGTCATGAATTCGCGTGACAACCGCGAGCGGACCGTCAGTATCCAGTCGTTCTACATGGACGAAACCGAAATCGCCAACATTCACTACCTGGAATACCTCGACGCGATTCAACGCGATTCGTCGGAAGAAATTTACAGCCGCGCGCTGCCCGATACGAACGTGTGGAAAAACCCGCTGTCGTATAACGATCCCTACGTAACGCAATACCTGCGTTTCCCCGGTTTCCGCTATTATCCGGTCGTTGGGGTTTCGTGGGAACAGGCCGTGGATTATTCTACCTGGCGGACGGATGCCGTCAATGCCAACCTGGCCCAGAAAGGTGCCGCCAGCGGCAAGAAAAAAGGATTTTCGCTGAAACGCAAGAAGAAAGAAGAAGCGGCTCCGGCCGTTGCTGAGGGCGAACAACCCGTAGCAGTCGCTAAAAATTCGCAAACAACTGCTTCGATGGAAAGCGGCAATGTGTTGCCGAATTATCGACTGCCTTCCGAAGCGGAGTGGGAATATGCTGCCAAAGCCATGATCGGTACGCAGTACATCGACGAAAACCAGTCGAATCAACGGATTTATCCCTGGGATGGTTCGTCTGTTCGGAACGCCAAGAAAGGCCGCAAACAAGGCCAGATGCTGGCCAACTTTAAACGCGGGCGTGGAGACTACGCCGGTATTGCCGGAAAGTCGAACGATGCGGCTATTATCACGGCTGAAATTTATACCTATCCTCCCAACGACTTCGGTTTGTATAACATGGCCGGAAACGTGAACGAGTGGGTGTATGACGTCTATCGTCCGTTGTCGTATCAAGACATGAACGATCTCAATCCGCTGCGTCGGGATGGGTATCAGGATGATGAGAAAAACTACGATACAAAAAACGGCAACTCGATCATCAACGATAAATTACGGGTTTATAAAGGTGGTTCGTGGTCTGATGTAGCCTACTGGTTGTCACCGGGTACCCGTCGGTTCATGGCGCAGGATTCGGCAACGGCCACCATCGGTTTCCGTTGTGCCATGATCGCCGGAGGACGGAACAAATAAGAACTAACTTCCTGGACCCTTACAGCGGCCGCCCGACTATCGGGTGGCCGCTATTGTTACAATCCCGACTGATTGGCTGTTGGCGGCCAATAAAGTCGCCGTACAGGCCTCCAAAGTGGCTCCGGTAGTCAGAACATCATCGACCAGTAAAATCCGCTTATTCGCCACCAAATCCGGATCGCCAATTCCGAAAACGTTATTGACGTTCTGCCAGCGTTCAATTCGATCTTTTCCGGTTTGGCTAATGGTGTAGAGATTGCGTACCAGCGCCCGATCACTCCACGGTATTTCCAGCGTTTCCGACAAACCTTGGGCAAACCAGTCGCTCTGGTTATAACCGCGTTGCCGAAGTTTGGCCGGATGCAGCGGTACGCCCACAATGAGATCGATCTGATCATTTAATTGAATGTCGGTTTTTAGCTGATAGCCATACCAACGCCCGAGTAAACTTCCAACTTCTTTGTTGTTGCGGTATTTCAGGGTGTGAATCAGCCGCTGCGTTTTTCCTCTCTTGTTAAAATAGAGATACGCATACACAAATTCCACCGGCACTTTTCCGGCAAACCGGAGTTGGCCCGACACCAGTGCTTCACCCCGGTGCTGGCCGGTTTCGGGAAGTTCAAGACGACAGGCTGTGCAGACCAGTTGTTCCTGGCTCTGCAGCGTATTGCGGCACAGCAAACAGGGGTTGGGATAAAACAGATTGAGTAGATCCCGAAAACCGTCTGCAACCAATTTTCCAATGATTTTCACGAACTTGGTTTGTTGAAATTATTTTGATGCAACGAGGTGCAGAATCCATTCCTCTTTTGTTCTCTTCCTATGTGACGAAGGCGGGTGGAAAAAGTCATAAAAATGAGTAAACAAACTCCATAAATTTTTACGAAGAATGATTACACAGGAAATTGAACAGGAGTGGGAGCAGGTGCTGGACTATCTGGAAAAAGCCGTTGGCAAACGGCCGGCGGATTTAAACAGCGTGCTGTTTCTGATCGGCGTGCAGGAATTGGGCCGGGGAACGCAGATTTTCACGAAAGAACAGAAACAGGATTTGATGCACATCGCCATCTGCAAAGTCCTGAGTTTTTCGGGGTATTACGAACTGGCAGGAACGGATCAGGACGGCTGGCCCCATTGGAAACTGGTCCAGAAAGTCCCATACGTTGACTTGCTGACGCAGGAGAATTTTCTAAAACTTCACGTCATCACCTACTTCAACGATTACCTCGATTTGCCCGAAAACCAGTGAGTCGAGCCAGCAGATAAAATTGTACAACGATCTTTTTCGTTATCAGAAGGAAGTTAAGGTTCAATTGATTATCTTCATTTTAGGATCATTGAGTTGTGATGACCGGAGCAGTGCCAACCCTTTAAGACTAGACCGATGCAGATGCAAGAATCCATTCAAACGCTGCTGCTGCGTATTGAAGAATACCGAAAGAAATTTTACATCAACCAGGTTGCCAAAGGTGCCATATTTTTCATTGCCTTTACGCTATCGATCTATCTGCTGATGAACACGGCCGAGTTTTTCGGTCGGTTTAGCTCGCCGGTTCGCGGTGTGCTGTTTTTCGGTTCGTTAACGGTTCTGCTGCTGGCTTTATACTACTGGATCATCAATCCGCTGGTGCATCTGTACGGCATCGGAAAATCGCTGACCAACGAAGAAGCTGCCCAACAGATCGGCCGGTTTTTTCCGGAAGTGGGGGATAAACTGCTCAATACCCTGCAACTTCGGGCGTTGACGCGTCAGCAAAGCGATTTGCTCGAAGCCAGCATCAATCAGCGGTCGAAACAACTGCTGATTGTCCGTTTTGCCGACGCGATTCAAATCAATCAAAACCGCCGTTTTATCAAATTTGCCATTATTCCGGCTTTTATTATCGGCGGTTTGCTGTTGCTGTATCCGGCATTTTTGACCAGTACTTCAAAGCGAATTATTAGCTACGATCAGGAGTTTGCGGAAGAAGCCCCATTTCAGTTTCAATTGCGCAACAAAAATCTCAAAGCATTTCGGAATGAAGACTATACGCTGGAGTTACAGCTTCAGGGAAACAGCTTGCCACAGGACGTCTATCTCGTTTCGAACAACACACGCTTCAAACTGACCAGCGACGGCAAAGGGCTTTTCACATACACGTTTGATAATGTTCAACGCGATATTCCGTTCCGTTTCGAAGCCGTCGGATTCAATTCGCCGGGCTACGAATTGGTCGTGCTGGATCGTCCGGGGTTGCTCGCTTTCGACGTTAGTCTGGTGTATCCGTCCTATCTCAACAAACCGTCGGAGCAACTTTCGAACGTTGGTAATCTGCTCGTCCCCGAAGGAACACAGGTAACCTGGCGGTTTTCGGCGGCCAATACCGACTCGGTTCTGGTGCGGTTTGGCAATGAGCCAAGGGGCCTGGTGGCCGACAAACAATCGTCGGATGAGTTCGAATTTTCGCGCGTGGTGAAGAAATCTTCGACCTATTCCATTTCCCTGAAGAACAAAGTAGCCGCTAGCCGGGACAATATCCAGTATACATTGAACGTCGTCAATGACAAATTCCCGCAGGTTTCGCTGGAGAACTTCAAGGATACGACCTTCTATAATTATGTCATGCTCGGGGGGACCATCACCGATGACTACGGTTTTTCCAACTTGAAAGTGATGTACAAAGTGATTCGGGCGGGTCAAAATTCACCGGATAAATTCCTAACCCGCGCGGTTCCTTTCAACCGATCGGCGGCTACCCAGAACTTTTACTACCAATGGAGCCTCGATAGCCTCAGAATGCAACCCGGCGACCGTCTTGAGTACTTCGTTCAGGTTTGGGATAATGACGTGGTGAATGGCTACAAAAGCGCCCGTTCCAGCTTCGCTCAGTTTGCCGTTCCCGATCAGGCCAAGCTGGCAGAAGCCGCCGAGCAGTCTGCCCAGAAAACTGAAAACCAGATCAGCAAAACGCTGACGAAAGCACAGCAACTCAAAAAGGATTTGAATGCGCTGGAAAACCGTCTGCAAACGAAGAAGAATCTGGATTTTCAGGATAAAAAGCAAGCCGAAGATTTGCTGAAAAAACGGGAAGAACTGATGCAGGAACTGAAAGAACTGCAGGAACAGAACAAGACCAACAACGAACGCCAGGAACGGTTTAACAACCAGAATCCGGAAATGCTCCAGAAATTTGAGCAGCTTCAGAAGCTCATGAACGAGCTGATGGACCCGGAAACGCAGAAGCTGTACGAAGAACTGAAGAAGATGCTGGAGCAGAAGCAGGACGACAAAATGATCGACATGCTCGACCGGCTGAAGAATAAAGAGAAGAATCTGGAGAAGGAATTAGAGCGCGCTTTGGAGCTTTTCAAGCAGCTTCAGATGGAACAGAAGATGGAAAATGCCATCAAAGATCTGGAGAAGCAGGCAGAAAAACAGGAGAAACTGGCGAACGAAACCGAGAAGCAGGAAGCTCAGAAAGAAAAAGACGACAAGGCCCAGTCGAAAAAAGACGACGCAAAGTCAAAGAAGGACGAGAAAGCGCAATCGAAAAAAGACGAAAATCAGCCGTCGAAAAAAGACGAGAATGGCGATAAGAAGGATCAGAACAGTGATTCCCAAAAAGAGGATAACGCCAAGAAAGACGAGAATGCGGAGCTGAGCAAGAAGCAGGAGGAACTTAACAAAGAGTTTGAGAAGACCCGCGAAGATCTGAAAGAGATCGAAAAAATGGCGGAGGAAATGAAAAATCCGCAGGAAAAAGACACGCGTGAAGATCTACAGCAGGACATCAGCAACGAGCAGAAAGAGAGTCAGAAACAACTCGAGCAGAAACAAAACGACAAAGCGTCAAAATCGCAGAAGAAAGCCGCCAAGCAAATGAAGGAGTTGAGCCAGCAATTGGAGCAACAACAGCAGTCGGCCGAGATGGAAGAGTCGCAGGAAAACATGGATGATTTGCGCGACATTCTTGAAAACTTGATTCAATTGTCATTTGACCAGGAGCGCGTCATGAAGGATTTCAAGGCGGTTTCGTTGCAGGATCCCCGCTTCGTAAAACTCGCTCAGGATCAATTAAAGCTCCAGGATGACGCTAAAATCATTGAAGACAGCCTGTATGCACTGGCCAATCGGGTTCTGCAAATTCAGTCTTTTGTGACCCGGGAATTGAACAGCATGAAAGGATACATGGATGAAAGTGTTAAATACATTCGAGAACGTCGATTAAATGTTGCTACATCGAAGCAGCAATTTGCGATGACTTCCATCAACAATCTGGCCTTAATGCTCAGTGATGTTTTCAAGCAAATGCAGGAGCAAATGAGCCAAATGTCGGCTTCTGGTTCTGGAAAAGGCAAGAAAAAAGGCAAAGGCAAGAGCATGTCGATGGGTGAAATGCAAAAGCAATTGAATGAGCGGATGCAAAAACTCATGAAAGAAGGGCAGGGAGGAAAAGGCGGACGCGGCATGTCGGAAGAACTTTCGCGTCTGGCTGCGGAACAGGCTATGATGCGGAAAATGCTCAAAGAGCTTCAGGACGCCCAAAAAGGCACCGAAATGGGCAAGAAGTTGGGTGGTGAAATGAATGACATCATGAACAAAATGGACGAGACGGAAACTGATCTGGTCAACAAACGCGTCACGCAGAACACCATCAAACGGCAGCAGGAAATGTTAATTCGCTTGCTTGAATCCGAAAAAGCGATCAAAGAGCAGGAGGAAGATATGCAACGGAAAGCAGAATCGGCCAAGCCGGTTATGCGTAAACCACCTCCACAATACGAACAACTGGTGAAGGAAAAGCAAAAACAAGTTGAATTGTTGCGCTCAGTTCCACCCGATTTTTCACCATTCTATAAACGTGAAGTGGATTCGTATCTCAAAAAGTTAAAGTAAGTTAAGGGGCTTCGGCCCCTTTTTTCTTTTGAATCTTTTTAGCCCGACGTACGTTGATTTCAACGATCCTTCTCTTTACGCTTGTTTTATTTCTATTTTTGTATCTCTTTTTTGTCGCGTTGTGAAATGTTTCCACGTGGAACATTTTTTCAAAATTGTAAAATATCAAATCAATGTTCAATAAGTATGATGTTATTGTAGTAGGAGCGGGTCATGCTGGTTGTGAGGCTGCCACAGCAGCCGCAACGATGGGTTCGTCCGTTTTACTAATTACAATGAACATGCAAACGATTGCTCAAATGTCATGCAATCCGGCGATGGGCGGTGTAGCAAAAGGGCAAATCGTTCGTGAAATCGATGCGTTAGGGGGTCAATCGGGAATTATCAGCGATAAATCGATGATTCAATTCCGAATGCTTAATCGCTCCAAAGGTCCCGCCATGTGGAGTCCACGTTGTCAAAGTGACCGAATGGTTTTTGCTGCTGAGTGGCGTAAAACCATGGAAGAAACACCCAATCTAGATTTCTGGCAGGACATGGTGACCGAAATCATCGTAAAAGATAAACGAGTCACCGGGGTGAAAACCAGTATGGGTATGGAAATTTTGGCGGACTCCGTTGTACTTACAAACGGAACATTCCTGAACGGAAAAATCTACATTGGTGAGAAAACATTTGGGGGTGGGCGGACCGCCGAGCGATCGGCTACCGGCTTAACGGAACAACTCATACAACTCGGATTTGAAGCAGGCCGGATGAAAACCGGGACGCCACCGCGGGTCGATGGCCGTAGTTTGAATTATACATTGATGGAAGAACAACCCGGCGATGAAAATCCAGGCAAGTTTTCGTACCTGAATACACCGGCGTTAACCAAACAACGGCACTGCTGGATCACGTATACAAACCCGGAAGTTCATGAAATATTGAAGACCGGTTTTGAGCGCTCACCCATGTTTACAGGCCGGATTAAGGGTTTAGGCCCCCGATATTGTCCATCCGTGGAAGACAAAATCAATCGGTTTGCCGACAAAGATCGCCACCAGATTTTCGTAGAACCGGAAGGATGGGACACCGTCGAGGTGTACGTCAACGGTTTTTCGACTTCTTTGCCGGAAGATGTACAGATAAAAGCGTTGCGAAAAATACCGGGTTTCGAGAATGCCAAAATGTTTCGCCCCGGCTATGCGGTCGAATATGACTACTTTCCACCGACCCAATTGAAGCAAACGCTGGAAACCCAGTTGGTCGATGGGCTGTTTTTTGCCGGTCAAATCAATGGAACAACCGGTTATGAAGAAGCCGCCTGCCAGGGTTTGATGGCCGGCATTAACGCCCACAATACGGCAAAAGAACTCGGCGAATTCACGCTGAAACGTTCCGAAGCCTACATTGGCGTGCTGATCGATGACCTGATTACGAAAGGGACGGAAGAACCGTATCGCATGTTTACGTCCCGCGCCGAATACCGAACCATTCTTCGGCAGGACAATGCCGACCTGCGATTGACCGAAAAAGGATATAAAATTGGCCTCGCTTCGCAGGAACGGTTCGACCTCATGCAAACCAAACAGGCTAACGTAACGGCCATTCTGGATGAAATGAGACAGATGCGCGTGCAACCGGAAACCATTAACACCCTGCTGGATTCGCTGGGAAGTGCGCAGATTCGGGAAAAAACATCGCCTTACGCGCTGTTGAGACGACCCGAAATTAACCGCAAAGAGCTGACCATGCTGGGTGATAATGTCGCGAATTACCTCAACGCGTTCAATGAAGAAACCGTTGAAGAAGCTGTTATTCTGGTGAAATATGAAAGCTATATCGAGAAGGAGCGGATGTTGGTGGAACGCACGGAAAAGCTGGAAAGCCTGATTATTCGTCCGGATTTTGACTTCGACCGGCTTTCCGCTTTGTCGTTCGAAGGACGTGAAAAGTTGAAGCGGATTCGCCCCCAAACCATTGGCCAGGCATCACGCATCAGCGGTGTCAGTGCTTCCGATATTTCTATCTTAATGATTTATTTAGGCCGGTAATCATGACGGTTGAGCACCTTGTAGAATGCCCGGTTTGTGGAAATCAGTCTTTTTCCAACTGGATGACTTGTACGGATTTTCTGGTTTCGAAGAACGAATTTGCTATCCAGCGTTGTGATGAATGCGGTTTTAAGGTGACGAATCCACGGCCGGTAGAGGCAGAAATTGGGCGATATTACCAATCAGAAGAATACATTTCGCACAGTGATACGCGGAAAGGAATCATCAGCCAACTCTACCATACCGTTCGGACGATAACCGTTCAGCAAAAGGTAAAACTGATTACGGGGCTGTCTCCACGGAAAGGCCAGTTGCTGGACATCGGCTGCGGCTCCGGCTATTTTCTGGCAGCCAGTCAGGCAGCAGGCTGGAAAATCAGGGGTACCGAACCGGATGTCAATACGCGACGACAAGCCGCAGAACGGACTCAAGCGGAGCTTGGAAAATCCATTTTTGAGCTTGAAACCACAGAGCCATTTGATGTGATTACGATGTGGCACGTGCTGGAACACGTTCATGAATTGCAGGAAACCCTGGAGTGGATTCGCAGCCACAGTCGCCCGAAAGGGCATCTGGTGATTGCCGTTCCAAACTACCATTCGTGGGATGCCCGGCATTACAAACAGTTCTGGGCGGCTTATGATGTACCCCGGCACCTCTACCACTTTTCGCCCGACACCATGAAAACGTTGCTGAAACGATACGGTTTTGAACTGAAAGAACAGCGGCCTATGGTGTTTGATGCGTTCTATGTGAATATGCTCAGTACGAAAAACCGGGACGGAAAGCCGGCCTATCTTGAAAGTTTTTGGAATGGAATTCGTTCTAATTGGGCAGCTTATCAGGATGGAGGAAATTATTCAAGCTTGATTTACGTCGCTCAGGCCCAATAATCAATCATTTTTCATACCCTGATCAGGAAACTGTTCAGGGTTTTTTATTGCCAAAAATGAAACAAGCACTCGCTCTATTCGCCATTATCGTCGTTTTTCTGAATTCATGCTCCCAATATGCCGCACCGATTGGGGGTAAAAAAGACACCCTGGCACCCGTAGTGGTGGCCAGTACACCCATCAACAAGCAGAAGAATTTTAAGGGGAAAACCGTCGAGGTGTTCTTTAACGAATACATCCGGGTGGAGAATGCCAACCAGAAAATTCTGATCACGCCGGAGCCGGAAACACCTTTCAAAGTCAAAATCAAGCCGACCAGTCTGCGGCTTTCATTTGACAAACCGTTCAAGGATAGTACGACCTACACCTTCAATTTCACGGATGCCGTGAAAGACGTGACCGAAAACAACCCGGCCCTGAGTCTTAAATTGGTCTTCAGTACGGGCAGCACCATCGACTCGCTCAGGGTAGGAGGGAGGGTGACTGACATCCAAACGGGCCAGCCCACCTTGAATACATTGGTGGGACTCTACATTCCGAATGATACGCTGACACCCACCAAAAGCAAACCGTATTACTTCACGCGCACCGATACTTCCGGGGTATTTTTATTGGAAAATGTGAAAGATGGCCGCTACAAACTATTCGCGTTCGACGACAAAAACCTGAATTTTATCCTGAATCCAAACACGGAAAAAGTAGCTTTTCTGAAAGGCGATCTTGACCTGACGGCCAACAACGACACCCTGAATTTGCAGTTATTTTCGTTTTACAACACCCCTCCGCGATCGGTCCGAACGCAGCAGATGGTCAACACATACACCTATGTATTTGACCGGGGGATTGAAAAGTATTCCATACGTTTTAACAATCCGGAGGACAGTATTCCATCGTATTTCAGAACACCGACGGAGCTGACCTTCTTCAATGCGAAGGCAACGTCGGATACAATTCGGGTAAAGATTTCAGTAACGGACTCGCTAAAAAACACGACGGAGCTTACCCAGAAATTCAAGTTTCGAACCTCCACGCGCCGGGAAACACCGGAGCCGGTAACGATCACGGCCAGGCCGGCCGACAACGGAGACAGTGATCGAAACCTGGAAGTCGTGCTTGAGTTTTCGAAACCGATGAAACAGATCACCCCGGATTCATTGATGCTCTTTAGTGACAGCACAAACCGCATTCCACTGACCCCGCAGGACTACCGATGGGAAGATAATCAAACCCGTTTTGTGCTGACCAAATCGACTACCGCCCGGAACAACCTCATTTTCCGGTTAGGAAGAGGAGCATTTATCAGTGCCCTCAATGACTCAACGGCACGCACGGAATTGAACTATACCATCCGTGATCCCGAGAAATATGGCGTCCTGGCGGGGCAGGTAAATACATCGGCAAAGCAATTTATTGTGGAATTACTGGATGAGAATTTCAAGCTGGTCGAGAAGCAACTAAACAACCCAAGCTATCGATTCGTTAACATAAAACCGGGTCGTTACCGGCTTCGGGTCATCATCGATGAAAACGGAAACGGCCGGTGGGACAGTGGGAATGTGACAGAAAACCGCCTGCCCGAACCCATCTTCTTCTTCACCAGGAACAAAGGACTTATCCCCATCAAGGCCAACTTTGATATTAGCGAAGACATTGACGCCTTTTGAAAGGTCAATGTGAAATTAAAAAAACACAAGTTATCGGTGGAAAAGTAGGTGGAAAAGTGGATAAAGGGTGTGGATAAAATGTGACGGGGTACAAAAATTGCTGTGGACAACCAGACTTAGGCTGTGGATAAGAAAAAAGTAAAGTGTGGATAGTGTATAACTCTGCTATTTTCCACAACTTATTCTTACCTTCATCAACATGTGGAAATGTTTATACTATATCTTGTGGAAATGTGTTTAAAAGGGCGGTTTATTCCAGTGCGAGAATGTTGATAAATAATAAACGTATTGACAATCAGTTATTTATGTGTGTATAAGTGTGTTGACGTTGTGGATAAGTCATTTTTATTATCCACAAGATTCCAGAAGAAATGTGCATAAAGAAGTTGTCCACATATCCACAGGCAACAATCCTTTAAATCCTTTTATTCTTTAATTAATAAAAAGAGAAAATGAAGAAGATAGTAGGACTCCTGATGATGCTACTGTTGGTGGGCTCATTGAATGGATTTGCTCAGGAAGGAGCAGACCTGGCGGATGAATATTTCAAAAAAGGCGAATTTGAAAAAGCGCATACGATCTACCAGAAATTGATGAAGCCCGGAGCCAGCAAGCAAATCATCAGCCGCTATGTGGAGAGCTCGGTCAAGTTGAATAAAATACCGGAAGCGGAAAAGGTGGTCAGGAAGCTGGTGAAGTCGGACGACAAAAATCCGTATGTGTTTCTACAGGCCGGCATTCTCGAAGAGAGCCGGAGTGATTCAGCTAAAGCAGACGTTTACTTTAACAAAGCTATCGCCGTTGCAGGAAATGCAATTAACGGGTTGCCGGAACTGGCTCAGGATTTTGCCGAGCAAAGCAAACAGAACTGGGCCATCAAAGTACTGAAGAAAGGGCGCGAGCAAAGTCGGGAACCGCTGGCCTATGCCGGTGAACTGGCCCGCTTGTATGGCGCTGTCGGGCAAAAGGAAAACATGATCGACGAATTGTTGCACTGGGGACTCATCCCGGGTAATCGTGACAATGTGCAGGCCATTTTACAGGACAACCTGAAAGACGCCGATCAGAAGATGCTGGAGACGGTTCTGTACAAGAAAGTGCAGGAAAATCCGAACGAGATGTTCTATACCGAGATGCTCGTCTGGTACTTAACGCAAAAGAAGGAGTTTTATAAAGCATTCATTCAGGAACGTGCCCTCGACAAACGCTTAAAATTGACCGGTGTGCGCGTTTATGACCTGGGAGCGGTCGCACTCCAGAACAAAGATTATAAGAACGCAGCGGCCATGTTTGAGTACGTAGCGAAGGAATATCCCCAGGGGCAGCTCTATCCGTTTGCCCGGCGGCTGGTGATCAAGGCCCGGGAGGAGCAGGTGAAGAACACTTATCCGGTGGATAACCTGGAAATCCGGAAGCTCATTGCCGATTACCAGAAGATGTTTCAGGAACTGGGCAAAAACAACCGGACGCTTGAAGCCCTCCGCAGCACCGCCAGTCTGTACGCGTTTTACCTGGATGAAAAAGACACGGCTTTGACCATTCTGCAACTGGCCACCGAAATCAGCAAAAACGAAAAAGGGTTTATCGACCGGTGCAAACTCGACATGGGCGATATTTACCTCCTGAAAGGCGAACCCTGGGAAGCCACGTTGCTGTATTCACAGGTTGAAAAATCGCAGAAAGAAGAGTTGCTGGGGTACGAAGCCAAGCTGCGGAACGCCCGGTTGCACTATTACAAAGGCGAATTTGAGCTGTCGAAAGATGTGTTGGACATTCTGAAACAAGCCACCAGCCGGGAAATTGCCAACGATGCCGGGGCGCTCAGTTTGCTCATCATGGACAATACCGGCATGGATTCAGATAGCAACGAAACCGCCATGAAAGAATACGCTTCCATTGAACTGATGTTGTTCCAGAACAAAGTCGATTCGGCGGCTCTCGAACTGAATGAGATGTATGCCCGGTACAAAGACCACAGTCTGGCCGACAACATTTTGTGGCTGCGGGCTAATACGCTGATCAAACAAAATAAGATCGATGAAGCCCTGCAGGATCTGGAAAAAATCTCGGCCAACTACGGAGAAGATGTCCTGGGCGACGATGCGCTCTTTTTGACGGCCAAAACGTACGAGGAAAACAAGCAGGATAAACCCAAAGCGATGGAACTCTACAACCAGCTTTTGCAGAAATATCCGGGAAGTATTTTTGGAGCCGACGCCCGAAAGCGGTTTCGGGCCTTGCGGGGAGATACCATCAATTAATCAAAAAGACCCGCCATTCGGCGGGTCTTTTTGATTTTCAGGCGGTTTGCAAAAGAAAATCTTTAAACTGCGCAAAATCAGCCTTCATCTTAAAACTATGTTTCGGTCGGCTCATCAATTCCTCCAAAGCCGCCGGAATATCCACAGGGGTGTGGATAACTGACTCAACGAGCTCTTTGAACTTGGCCGGATGAGCCGTAGCCAGCGTTATTCCACACACATCCGGGTTGGTTTGTTGATAACGTTGTAAACCGAGGTAACCGACCGCCGTGTGTGGACACATGACGTAGCCAAATTGTTGATAAACAGCCGCCATGGCCTGTTTGGTCTGCTCATCATCAAAGAAGTAACCGGATAAAACGTGTTTCAGCGTTTCAAAATTATCGTTGAACAAGTGGGTAAGGCGCACGAAATTGCTCGGACTTCCCACATCCATCGCGTTCGAAATCGTTTCGACGGACGGCTTTGGCTCGTATACGCCCGTTTCCAAATACTTCGGAACCACGTAGTTCAGGTTCGTCGACGCAATGAACTGTTGAACGGGAAGTCCCATTTTGTAGGCTAGTGCTCCGGCACTGAGATTACCAAAATTGCCGCTGGGCGTCGAGAAAACCACCGGTTTTCCCAAATGCTTCACCTGTCCATAGGCCCGGACGTAGTAAAAACTTTGCGGAATCAGGCGGAAGATATTGATGGAATTGGCCGATGCCAGGCTAAACTGCTGATTTAATTCGGAATCGGTAAAGGCGGTTTTTACCAGCGCCTGACAATCATCAAACGAACCGTCGACTTCGATGGCGGTAATGTTCTGCCCCAGGGTCGTCAACTGTTTTTCCTGTAACTCACTGACCCGACCGGTGGGATACAGAATCGTCACTTTAATACCGGGAACACCCAGAAAGCCCATGGCCACGGCACCACCTGTATCACCGGACGTCGCGACCAGGATATGTACTTCCCGGTTCGATTTCTCCAGATAATAGCCCATCATGGCCGCCATGTAGCGGGCGCCCACGTCTTTGAAAGCCAGCGAAGGCCCGTGGAACAACTCCAGAACGTGCGTTTTTCCGTCTTCGAGCGCCACCACGGGCGTATCGAATGGAAAAGCGTGGTGAA
This sequence comes from Larkinella sp. C7, assembly GCF_006149005.1. GTDB lineage: Bacteria > Bacteroidota > Bacteroidia > Cytophagales > Spirosomataceae > Larkinella. The sequence continues at coordinate 28,737 of NZ_VBSL01000031.1, forward strand.
CCAGTTCTTCCAGTTTTACGGCTGGAATAGAGTCTTTAAAAAGCGCCGAGCTAATTTGAAAGCCAATATCGGCCAGCGAGCCACCGGAAATGGAATTGAAAAAGTCCGCGCCCATCGCTGGGATCATTTCCGGCATGTAAAGGCCCCGGTCTGCTGGCAAACTGCGGAGCAACGCTTCTTCCATCGAAACCCGGACAGAAGGATTATTCGTACTGTAAAACTTCATGGTAAGGAGCTAAAAAATTGCCGCAAGTTACGAAACCCCAAACCGTTAAGCGAACAATTGAATCGACAAATGACAAAAACTGTGGTATAAACCACGGGGAACCTAAATCGGTTACATTCAATTATCTAGTTTAGCAGCTTCAAAAATCAACAAACGTATGTCAGTAGGCTTTTTTCAGGTTCCGATTCCACAAAATGAGCCGGTTAAAGAGTATCGTCCCGGTTCCGACGAGCGCGCGAAGTTAAAAGCCGCCCTCGCCGAGGCTTCTTCAAAAACCGTTGATATTCCGATGTACATCGGTGCAGACGAAGTTCGGACCGACATTCAGAAGGAATTAGTAGCTCCACATAACCGCCACCAGATTCTGGCGCATTTTCATGAAGGAGATCAATCGCATGTTGAACAGGCTATTACGGCGGCACTAAATGCGAAAGAGGAGTGGGCGAATCTGTCGTGGGAACACCGCGCCAGCATTTTTCTGAAAGCCGCTGAACTGCTGGCTGGACCGTATCGCTACAAAATTAACGCAGCAACCATGCTGGGTCAGTCGAAGAATGCTTACCAAGCCGAGATTGATTCGGCTTGTGAACTGATTGATTTTCTACGGTTTAATGTCCATTACGCAACGGAAATCTACAGCCAGCAACCCAAATCGTCGGCTGGTGTATGGAACCGTCTGGAATACCGTCCGCTGGAAGGCTTCGTTTTTGCGCTGACGCCATTCAACTTCACCGCCATTGCCGGTAATCTGCCCACCGCGCCCGCTTTGTTGGGGAATACCGTGGTTTGGAAACCGGCCTACCAGCAAATTTATTCAGCGCAAGTCATCATGGAAGTGCTGAAAGAAGCCGGTTTGCCCGATGGTGTCATCAATTTGATTTACGTGGATGGGCCATTGGCGGGGGAAGTGATTTTCAAACACCCGGATTTTGCGGGAATACATTTTACCGGTAGCACGGGTGTATTCCAGCACATCTGGAAAAAGATTGGCGAGAATATTCATCGGTATAAATCCTATCCACGAATCGTAGGCGAAACCGGTGGAAAAGACTTCGTATTGGTTCATGAATCGGCAGATCCGAAAGCCGTAGCGACCGGACTGATTCGCGGGGCTTTCGAGTATCAGGGACAGAAGTGCTCCGCAGCATCGCGGGCGTATATTCCGTCAACCCTTTGGGAAGAGATCCGGGGGTACATTGTCGCCGATTTGCAGGCCATCAAAATGGGGAGTGTCGAAGATTTCGGGAATTTCGTCAATGCGGTTATTGATGAAAAATCCTTCGACAAGATCAGCAAATACATTTCTGATGCGAAAGCTGATCCGACTGTCGAAATCATTGCGGGGGGAAATGTGGATAAAACCGACGGTTTTTTTGTGGAACCAACGGTGTTGGTCGCGGCCAATCCGCTCTATGTAACAATGTGTGAGGAAATATTCGGCCCGGTTTTGACCATTTATCTCTATCATCCTGACAATTTTGAACAAACCATCGAACTGGTCGATCAAACGTCACCGTATGCCTTGACGGGGTCGGTTTTCGCCAAAGATCGGTATGCCGTTGAATTGGTCACGAAAAAACTGTCGAATGCAGCCGGTAATTTCTATATTAATGACAAGCCCACAGGGGCGGTTGTGGGCCAGCAGCCCTTTGGCGGGGCCCGGGCGTCAGGGACAAACGACAAAGCCGGTTCCTTATTAAACTTGCTGCGGTGGGTTTCAGCCCGGACAATTAAGGAGACTTTGGTGTCACCAACTGACTTCCGGTATCCTTTTTTGGCGAGTGAATAACATTTAAAATGATCAATAAGGAGATAGAATTGCATTCAAAAAAGAATGTTGTGGTAAATCAACTTTTTTCGAAAAAGGACTTGCGCTAAGTAAAACAAACCTCTATCTTTGCAGTCCCAAATAAGTGATACGGCTGGACGGAAGCGTTCAGCAACAGTTTTCCAAGCGAGGAAAACACGTTCTTTGACAACTTGACCAAGTAAGTAAGAAGTAAGGATTCTGCGTAAAGTATAAGTACAAATCATTTACAATGGAGAGTTTGATCCTGGCTCAGGATGAACGCTAGCG
>NZ_VBSL01000032.1 GCF_006149005.1 Larkinella sp. C7
GCCACTGGGCAAGCAGGAGATGTTGAACAACCCGAACCTGAAACCACAGAATCCGGGGTATCCGAACTAATTTCCTGAATGATTTTTGCAGACTCCCCGATTGGCCAGGCCGGTCGGGGAGTTTTTGTTTTCAGGAAAGGCCAAGTTCAGGAGCCTGAACCTCAAAAAGCAACAAACCAGGGCCGGTTTGCGTTGTTCTTTGACTGGGGTAAAACCGTTACGGTGAATCCCTTTAATCGCATTATGATCATGAAAACCAGCCTGCTTTTAAGTGTATTTTTCTGTCTCTGGACGGTTAGTTCTCAGGCACAACTCCTGGGTACTACCCCGAATTTTGCCAAATTGCCATCCCTCCAGCCGGGCGAAGCCGTGGCTACTTTTGCCGGTGGTTGTTTCTGGGCGCAGGAAGAAGCCTTCGACCAGTTGAAGGGCGTGCGGGAAGTGATCTCGGGCTATTCGGGTGGGAACCTGAAAAATCCGACCTACGAGCAGGTCGGTACGGACGAAACCGGTCATGCCGAAACCGTCCAGGTGTATTACGACCCGAGCGTCATCAGTTACCGCGATCTGCTCACTGCGTTTTTTTCCAGCCACGATCCCACAACCCTCAACCGCCAGGGGCCGGATGTGGGTCGCGATTACCGATCCGTTGCGTTTTACCGAAACCCGGCCGAGAAAAAGGCCATTGAAGAAGCCATCCAGCAGGTCAACGAATCGAAGCATTATCCCAATAAAGTGGTGACGGAGGTGGTGCCGTTTTCGGTCTTTTATCCTGCCGAAACGTACCACCAGAATTACTGCAAACTACACCCCAATCAGCCTTATATCCGAAATGTGTCGTTGCCAAAAGTGGAGAAAATGCGGAAAGCGATGCCGGGCAAGCTGAAGAAAGAAGGCAAATACACGACTTCCTGATTGGGCTGAAACGGGTCTACAGCACCGCCGGTTTTTGCGGGTTGATCTTGTAGCCGTACCGCGTGAAACGAACCAGATCCCGGTAGCTGATCCAGCAGAATCCCCGGTCGGCCCAGCCTTTTCCAAAACTGTTTACGACCCGGAAAGCCCCGCCGTGCAAGGTGTCGTCGTAGCCGATAACGCACAAGGCGTGACCGTGGAGCCGCTTGTTGGCCGGGTCGTCACCAGGGGCGGGTTTCCAGACTTTCCCGGCAAAAAGGAAGGATGGTGGAACCACCATGCCAATAACCACCGGGCCATCGTCGGCCAGGGCTTTTTTCAGGCGGTAAATTTTCTTGTCGTCCGTTTCCTCAACATCAAAAAGCCGCTCATACCCATTGATCCGAAACCGGGCCGCGACGGCATCGACGGCTGCGGTTTTCTGTCCGCAGGCCGGATACGGAAAATTTTTGAAAGGCACCACCCCGACACTTTTCAGGATGTCGAAGGCTTTCGACAGGTAGATTCCTTCCGAACAGGCATAATCCCGTTCCGATTTGGCCTTTTCGTAGAGGTAACTGGGCGAAAAAGCGAGTTGATCCAGGGCGGTTTTGTTGGTAATCTGCTTTGCTTTGGTTGCCAGGATGGTGCGAAGGTAGTAGCCACAGGCAAACCCGACGCAGGTGCCGTAGCTACCCTGGGCCTGTACAGACGGGCAGTAGGCTTCGTAGGAAATGCGGACTGGCAATTTCTTTTTGGTGACAATTTCCTGATACGGAGCCGTTTCATATCCCGCATCATCGAGCAACAGGCCCGGATTGATCTCCGTTTGAGCCGCAGCCGGAAGGGACATCAACAGGCCCCAAAAACCGTGTATCCACCGGGTTTTCATGGGTTTTGTTGAATGTGTTCGATCAGTTCACGCGCTTCTTCCTGGTAGGGATGGCCGTTTTGACCGGCCAGTTGCCGGGCCACTTTCCGGGCTTCTTCCCTTTGTTGGGCTTTCAGATAGGCCAGTGCCAGATACCAGTGGGCGGAGGCACTCCAGTGGCCGGGTTTCCCCTGGCTGATCGATGTCAGTTGGTTGATAGCCAGCCGGGTATCACTTTGCTGCAAGGCATCGATGGCCTCGGTCAGACGGACAGAATCGGAGCGGGTCTGGGCCGACTCCGCGGGTGCGGCCACCCGATCCGGATCGATCGGTATGACGGGCTGCGGTTTGGGAACCGGAGAGAAATAGAGCTCGAACGACTTTTCATTCTGAGCCATCAATGCCTGTTTATCCGACCAGTTCTGAAATAAAGCCCAACTCAGGCCCGCCAGAAGAAGGACCGATGCAGCCGCCGAAAAATAAGACCAGTTCGTGCGGAGTTCAGTCCGACTGGTGGGTAGCGCAATGATGGGGGGTTCCGCTGGCTGCGATTCATCGGTTTCCGGTTTTAAGGCCACATCCTTCAATAAACCCCGCTTTTCCAGATCCGTGTGCAGCGTTTTGAAGCGCTGTTTTTGTGCCAGAAAAGCCAACCCCTGCTTGATTTCGCGTTGCGTTGCTACTTCCTGCCGGAGCGATTCGTCGTTCCGCATCCGGTTTTCGAAATTCGCTTTCTCAGCGGATGTCATGCGGTCGGACAGGTAAGCGCCAATCTGTTCGAGTACTTTTTCCGATAACTCCATGTTACTCCCTTTTATACTGCGTATACAAAGCCTTCATGCGCTGCGCACACCGGAACCGCTTGACTTTGGCGGAGTTTTCCTGCAATCCGATGCGGCTTCCGCACTCGCCCAGCGACTTTTCTTCGACGTAGAAGCAGTGCAACATGGTCCGGCAATCTTCGCCGACTTCCGCAAATGCCCGCCCGACGGCTTCCCAGTCTGTCTCAATATCTTCCCAAACGGCATCCCGCTCCGCCGGATTCTCCCGGTTTTCGTTCTCCGGGATGTCATCTCCCGACTTTTCCAGGTAGGTAGAAAGAAACGGATTGGGTTCATTCCAAACAAACTCGTCCTCCTCCGCAACGGCCTCTGTGCTGGCATCCAGCTTCCGAATTCGGTTCTTTTTCAGGAAGTTGACCCAGCGGTTCCTGCATACGGTGAAGACGTAGGCGGTTACGGCTTTTCCCTGAAAAACGTACTTCCCATTTTTTAATTTCAAGGCAAATTCGGCCAGCCCATCCTGTAATATATCCAGCGCATCGTCCGTCGAAATGGAACTCCGTTGACTGGCATACGGAATAAAAACTCTGTAGGAGCGGATATACAGACACTCCCAGGCCTGGGTCTGGTCGGCCAGCAGTGCCTCATAAAACGCCAGATTTTCCTGATCAAAGTGTGCACAGGGCGTATCCAAATCAGTTGCCATAAAAACCGGGCTTACGTCCTCACCGGGTTGACATAGGTAAGCAAAATCCTTGCAAAATCAATGAAATAGTTGGATTTATCTTAGGGGTTCGGCGCTGTTTGGGGATTTACCTCTGGGTTGATAGAATATCTGCCCGACCGGGTTGAGGTTATCAGAAGCCAGCATCAAATTATTCCCGAAACGCCTGTTAACCTCGCAACCGCTTCGATGATATACAGTCAGAAAATTGATCCGAATTCTAAAAACTGACTGTATGAAAACGTACTTACTATTCCTGACCGGGCTTTTTCTGCTTCTCTCCACGGAAAACCGCGTGAAGGCGCAAAGCAGTTCGCCGATGCTGGTGGCTCAGGGGGCCACCTGGAAGTATCTTGACAATGGCAGCGATCAGGGAACCGACTGGCGTTCGATTTGCTACGGCGATGGTACCTGGAAACAGGGCGTTACCCGCCTGAGTTACGGTGAGACTGGTGATCCCACGTCGCCCACGGCACCCAATTTTGTCAGCTACGGTCCGAGTGCTACCAGCAAGTACATCACCACCTATTTCCGCAAGAAAATCATGGTCGATGTAGCGCAGTATCCGGATGGCTATGAGTTGCGGGTGTTGCGTGACGACGGCATTGTGGTGTATATCAACGGGGCGGAGGTGCTGCGTGACAACATGCCTGCGGGTACCATTACGTCGAAAACCACAGCGTCTACCAGCCTGGGCGATGGCGAAGAGGCCATCTGGAAGAAGGTGACGCTTCCCAAAACCATCTTGAACAACGGAGAAAATACCCTTGCCGTCGAAGTCCACCAGTTCAGTTCGGGCAGCTCGGACATGGCATTCAACCTGGAACTGGTCGGAATTGGCGGAACCACGACGCCCACCCAACTGGTGCGGGGGCCGTACCTGCAAATGGGAACGCCAACCGGGATGACCCTGCGCTGGCGAACCAGTTCCTCCTCGATGGGGATGGTGCGGTATGGCTCTTCGCCGAGCAGTCTGACTCAGGTGACTTACGAAGCGGCCCAGGCTACCGACCACAGTGTCAGTCTGGCCAATCTGACGCCCAATACCAAATACTATTACTCAATTGGTGCGGCTGAAACGCCGACACTGGTTTTGCAGGGCACGTCGGACAACTTTTTCTTTACCGCTCCCACCACCGGAACCGCCAAGAAAACCCGCATCTGGGCGATGGGCGATTTTGGGGAAGGCACCCAGCGGCAACTCAAGGTGCGGGATGCGTTCATGAACCACGTGGGCAGCAACTACGTCGATTTGTGGTTCTGGCTGGGCGACAATGCCTATCCGGGCGGTTTGGATACGGAATACCAGAAAAACCTGTTCGATGTGTATAAGAATGATCGGATCATTAAGCAGACGCCTGCGTATGCCACACCTGGTAACCACGATTATGCCAACAACAACCTGACGAAAACCGAGCGTACCGACCACCGCATTGCCTATTTCGACGTGATGTCGCATTTCAAGAATGCGGAAGCAGGTGGGGTGGCTTCCGGGAAAGAGGAATACTATTCGTTCAATTTCGGGAACATCCACATCATCAGCCTGGATTCTTTCGGGTATGAACCGGGTCAGGGAACGACCATTTTTGGGGCCAACGGTCCGCAGATGAGCTGGCTGAAAAAAGATCTTGAAGCGATCAGGAACAATCCCGCCATTCAATGGACCATTGTTTTCTGGCACCACCCGCCGTATACCAAAGGCTCGCACGACTCGGACTCTCCGGCCAATCTGGCCAACGAACTGCGAGACATCCGCCAGCGGCTTTTGCCGGTTCTGGATCAGTATAAGGTGGATCTGGTTCTGAACGGCCACAGCCACGTCTACGAACGGTCGCGGCTGGTTCGCAACTATACCGGCACCGAAACGGAGTTCAATCCGGAGCTTCACAACGCCCCGGCTCTCAACAACGGCCAGTCGAGCGGACGGTATGACGGGTCGCCCAACTCCTGTTATTACTACAAAAGTTCAACGGCTCCGGTCAACGAAGGCATCGTTTACGTCGTCTGCGGAGCAAGTGGCGCAGGCATTGATCCGGGTTCGACAACCCGGGAGGGCTGGCCCCACAACGCCATGCAAACGTCCATCGAAACCGTGGGTGGGTCGATGTATCTGGAAGTGGAAGGCAAACGGCTCGACGCCAAATTCATCGCAGAAGACGGTCAGGTTCGGGATCAATTTACGATCATCAAGGATAATCAGCCTTCCCAAACGCTGATTGCGAGTGGCGCTACCTGGAAATACCTCGATAACGGGACCGATCCGGGAACCGTTTGGCGCACCGCTTCGTACAACGATGCTTCCTGGAAACAGGGCACAACCCGGCTGAGCTACGGCGAAGTTGGCGACCCGACGTCACCCACGGCCCCCAACTTTGTCAGCTACGGTCCCAGTGCCACCAACAAATACATCACGACGTATTTCCGAAAAAAGATCACCCTGACCGACGCATCGGTGTATAACGGGTTTGACATGCGGGTGTTGCGGGACGACGGCGTGGTGGTGTATGTCAATGGGAATGAGGTGCTTCGGAATAACATGCCCACCGGAGCCATTACATCGAAGACGACGGCTTTGGCCGGTTTGGGAGATGGGGAAGAAGCGATCTGGCAGACGATAACCTTGCCCAAAACGGCGTTTGTGAACGGCGAAAATGTCATCACGGCCGAAGTTCACCAGTTCAATGCGGGCAGCTCGGATATGTCTTTTAATCTGGAACTGATGGGAACCACTTGCGGGGCCGTGAACACCCCCGCCGGGAGTCGGGAGGCTTCCAGTGCTGCGGTTTCGCCCCCTCTGTCGGCCGAGGTAAAACCGGTAACCCTGTATCCGAATCCGACGACGGGCAAGGTGTTTCTCCATCCCGCGTTGCCGTTTCAGTCGTACACGCTGACTGATTTGCAGGGTAAAACCATCTGTGAAGTAACCCAGGCCGGTTTTCTTCCGGAAATCGATCTCTCTCCGCTGGCTCCCGGTATGTACCTGCTGATTAGTCAGGGGGAGGCCGGGATACGGAAGCCTATTCGAATCATTAAACAATAAAATAGTACTTCTTACTTCACTTTTATCCTTTAAAAACCATGAAAAAGCTCATTTTATCCTTCGCCACCGTCATTGCCGCCGGTGCTGCATTCGCTCAGTCCAATACGTTGTCGGTCAGCCAGACGGGCGATGGCAATAACGCACCGATTACCCAACAGGGAAACGGGAACAGCTTGTCAATCAGCCAGAACGGCAACGGAAATGGCGTCCCGGACTACGGTTCCATCAATCAGCAGGGAACCAGCAATGCCGGATCAATTTCTGTCAATGGGGATCAAAATCAGGTCGATTTCAACCAGACGGGCAACAGCAACCTGGGGACCATTTCGACAACGGGGAACGGAAATCAGGTCTACCTCTACAATCTCAGGGATGTTTATAGTGCTGGATCGCAGAATGAAGCGATCATCACGCAGGTTGGCGACAACAATGTGGGCGGGGCCGGTGATTTCGATGGCAGTGGTCCAAACCAGTCTTCGGTAACCCAAACCGGCAACAACAATGAGGGCTATGCCTTCTCGATGGGGTATCAGGGGAAGAACAACCGGACGACCGCGACTCAAACGGGAAACAGCAACTTTGCCTGGGCGGTCGTCAATTGGGGGCAAGGGTCGGACAATGAAATTAGTGTAACGCAGGTTGGCGATGGCAACGAGGGCAGCGCCCAGGCCATGTTCGGGAACAACAACCGGGCCTCGGTGACTCAAACCGGAAACGGGAACGTAGGCAGAGCCTCTATCGTAGGGGGGCATTTTAACGAGATCGATGTTGCGCAAACCGGCGACGACAACCACGCAGCGGTCGAACAGGCTTACGGGAGTCAGAACCGGGCCGGGATCACGCAGACGGGCAGCAGCAACGCGCTGGATTTGCTGCAAAACGGGTCGTCCAACACGGCTACGATTCTTCAGGATGGCAATGGCAATACGCTCACCGGTCTGGAATCGGCACCCCATCCCTACAATGGAGCCGGAGCGATTCAGGGGGGCAATGGCAACTCGCTGACGCTGACGCAGGGCGGAGACGGTAATATGGTCCGCTTCGGCCAGTTTGGTAGCAACAACACGGCTACGATTACGCAGGGACCTCAAAATTAAGGACTGAACCAGCCCGGAAGCGGTTTTCGGGCTGGTTCTTTATCTTCACAACACAACACTCCAAATTCCATGAAATGGCTTCTTTTCGTTCTGTTCAGCGGTTTTTCGCGCGGGGTTTCGGCCCAGTCGGAGGTGTTTTTCAACCAGCCGCTGGCGGAGAGGACCAGCGGCAGCCGGGGCCCTCAGGAGCTGATTCTGATCCAGGCGGGTCAATTGAACGAGCTGCAATACCGGGAAACAGGAAACAACAACCGGGTTCGGGTGCAGCAACAGGGGGCTCAAAACAGCCTGGATCTTGATCTTTCGGGGAACGACAACCAGTATTCCATCACACAAAAGGGAAACCAAAACCGCTTCCAGTGGGGGGCTGTTCAACAGGATGGCGATCTGCTCGAGGTGTTGCAGCGGGGCAACAGCAACCAGTTGATCCGGGAGGGGAGCGCCACGGCTGCGGGCGTTCCGATGCGGATCGAGCAAACCGGTGGTAGTCAACTCATCCTCCGAAACGGCTTTAAACCATGAAAAACGTTTTCCGAATTTCGACATTACTCATGCTGCTTTGGTTGCCCCTGGCGGGTTTTTCGCAGGAACCGGAAATCGAGCAGGCTGATTTAACCGGAGAACTGGTGGAAACCGCAATGGATGATTCCGAAAGCACTACCCTGATTCTGGACAATTCGCGGACCAAAGTGGGCAAAGATTTTTATGATCTGTTTTTTAAAAACTGGTCGAGCCAGCCGACGGTTGCCGATTCGTTGCCGGGTCGTCCGGTTTCTCCCGCGAATTCCGCCGATGAGGTGATCATTACCATCGAAGAAATTCCCTCGCCCGGTTCGGGTCATCTGATCCAAATCAGTATCGACGATCAGCCGGTTTGGCAGCAGTTCGTGCAGGCGCGGTATGACCTCCTCGAAATCGATGCCGCCCAGGCCGTTGCCGCTCTGCGGCCCCGTGGGTTGTAGCTACCCTTATTTTCTCCTTTTCGGCTGTTAACCTTTCGTACTTCCCGCTGATATACAATCAGAAATGCACCACATTCTGAATGGTATATGAAAAAGCTAGTTGTCATCTGCTGCTTGTTGCCGGGCTTCATCAGCATAAAATCGGTTCAGGCTCAGTCGCTTACGTATCAGCCCAAGAACCCCGCGTTCGGCGGAAACACCTTCAATTACCAATGGCTGCTCAGCTCGGCCCAGGCCCAGGATCAATTCAAAGATCCGGCCGCGACCAAAACCGCTGGCGGAGCGGCTTCCTTCAAACGCTCACCGGTCGAAGAAATGACCGAATCACTGCAACGGCAACTGATGAGCCGCATCACCCGCGATTTAATCGAAAAACAATTCGGCGAAGAAGGCCTGAAAGAAGGTACGTTTCAGTTTGGCGACATGCAGGTGGTGATCTCCAATTCGGCCGACGGCATTAACATTCGGGTCAACGATGGCAAAGGTGGTGAAAGCAACATCACCGTTCCCTACTTCTAATGCCCCTGAAAATCAGACATCAATCCTTCAATCCTCATCACCATGTTCCGATTTATACGCATACAGACAGGAATGGCACTGGTCGTTCTGGCAGCCCTCCAACTGCTGACGGGATGCAGTGCCTACCTGAACCAGCCCACCAAAACGCAGTCGGCCCGGTTGGGCGAAGAAACCACCATCACGGCGGAACTCCGCCAACTGCCCGCGCCCCGGGAGAAAATCGTGGCTGCCGTCTACAAATTCCGGGATCAGACCGGGCAGTACAAACCGTCGGAAACCGGGGCTAACTGGTCGACGGCGGTTTCGCAGGGAACCACCAACATCCTGTTGAAAGCGCTGGAAGAAAGTGGCTGGTTTGTGCCCATCGAACGCGAAAACATCAGCAATCTGCTCAATGAACGTAAAATCATCCGGTCGGGGATGGCGCAGTACAAAAACGAAGCAGACAATCTGCCCCCCCTGTTGTTTGCCGGGGTTATTCTGGAAGGCGGTATTGTGTCGTACGATGCCAACACGATTTCGGGCGGGGCGGGGCTGCGGTTTTTCGGAGCGGGCGGTTCGGGCCAGTACCGGCAGGATCGCGTCACGGTGTATCTGCGGGCAGTAGCCACCAAATCCGGGAAAATCCTGAAAACCGTCTACACCTCCAAAACCATCCTGTCACAGGCTGTCGATGGCGGGCTGTTCCGGTACGTGAGTTTCAAGCGGTTACTGGAAGCTGAAACCGGGTATGCCACCAACGAACCGTCGCAGATGGCGGTGACCGAAGCTGTCGAAAAAGCCGTGCAATCGTTGGTGCTGGAAGGCATTCGCGACAACCTCTGGGCGGTAGATGAAAAAGCGGTGGAGAAATCGGAGAAAATGCTGGCGGATTATGAGCACGAAAAAACCAGGATGAGCGAAAGCGATGTCTACGGCGCCCGCAATACCACCGAACCGTCGATGATCTCGTTTCATCCCTACGGGTCGGTCTGGCGGTACAAGGGCGATTTTGCCACCAGCGGAATTCAAACCGGGTTTGGGGTGGCTGCTGATGTGTATCTGAATAAATACCTGGGTTTTCAGATGAATGGGGGCCTTGGAACGCTTGCCAACAACCCGGCCATCACGTGTCGGCTCACGACGCTACAGGGCAATCTCATCTACCGCGCCCTGCCGTTTCGGAAAGTCACGCCTTTGCTGTACGCCGGTGCTGGTCTGGTATTATCCCGGTCGGAGGCATCGCCTTTCACCCTTCACGGAAAACGGTACGCCCTGCTGAACGGGGGTGTCGGCGTCGAATATGCGTTTAGTAAAACCGTCGGTTTTCGAACCACGCTGGACTACCAGCAACCCCTGACCGACGAACTGGACGAAACCCGCTCGGGCCGTTACTACGACTATTACCTGCGCGGCTCCATCGGCCTGACGTTTTACCTGAGCTGCCCCACCCGCCGGTAAATTTCGGCCGGTTTCGTAACATCTCATCAACGGTACACCCTCACTTTCTACTCTTTTCTTCCAATGAAACGCTTTACCTTCTATAGCCTGTTTGCCCTGTTGCTGGTTAGCCTCTGGGGATGCAACGAAGAAACGCTGGTCGAGCCAACCCAACAGGGCTCCGTCTATGGCCGGGTGAAATACAACACCAACGGAAAACTCGCGGGCCAGGTTTTGATCCGGCTGAGTCCATCGGGCCGAACGGCCGAAACCGATTCGAGCGGCTTGTTCCAATTCGATCAGGTGGCGGTGGGCCGGTATACGGTTCAGGCGTCGAAAACCGGGTACCGGGAAGAAGTAACGACGGTGGAGGCCACGCCCAACGTTCGAACCGAAGTGACGATGATGCTCTACGAAGGCCCGAACAAGGCCCCGTCGGCCCCGGCCTGGGTGAGCCCCGACAGCGGCAACGTCTGGCAAAAACCGACGGTGACGCTCAAATGGAAAGCCACCGACCCGGAAAACGACGGGCTGACCTACGAAATCAACCTCCTGAAAGGCGGGGTACTGAGTCAGAAATTTACCGGATTGAAAGCAGATTCGCTGGTGCTGACCGGTTTATCGTACGGAACGGCGTATTCCTGGCAGGTGATTGTGCGGGACGGTTTCAATACGGTTAACGGGGCGGTTTGGTCGTTCAATACCCACGCGTTTCCGAGCTTTTCGTACGTCTACGTCCGGCGGGTCGAAAACCGGTACCAGCTTTTTACCGCCAACGGAACCGGTGAAGCCATTCAACTCACCAGTTCCGGCAACAACTGGCGGCCCATTTTTAGTCCCAATCGCATGCAAATCGCGTTTCTTTCGAATGCCGAAACCGATGTCCACCTGTATCTGATGAACCGCGATGGCAGCAATGTGCGCCGGGTGACGAACGTGCCGGTTCGGGGATTGATGCCGCTTGATCTGTCGTTTTGCTGGTCGCCGGACGGGACGGAATTGCTCTACCCGTCAAACGACAAACTGTACGCCGTTCGCACCGACGGCACGGGTCTGCGGATGGTGTATCAGGCACCTACGGGGCGGTTTTTTGCCGGATGCGCCTGGACGTCGGCCACCAAACGGATCGCGGTTCGCACCACCTCGACCGGCAGTATATACGACAACCGCATTCTGCTGATGACGCTGGAAGGGAAGGACACGACGACGGTTTTTACGACGAAGAGCAACCGAATGAGCAGCCCGATTTTTTCCGTCGACGGACTCAGAATCCTGTACAGCCTGGACAAAAGCGGTTTTCAGGATGAGCAGGGCCGTCAGCTTGACGCCCGGATTTACACGATGGACGTCAAAACGAAGGGGATTGTGGATTTGTCGTCAACCACCGGCAAAACCGCCGGTACCAATGACCTGGAACCGCGCTTTTCGCCCAACGGAGCCAAAGTGGTGTTCACCTCGACCGACAACACCGGAACCGGCGAAGGCAAGGTCATGGTCATCGACACGGATGGAAAAAGCCGAACGTTGCTGATCGACCCGGCGGAAATGCTGTACTGGCGGTGAAGTCAGTACAGCATTTCAAAACGCCTTTGTCGGGATCAGAGGCCGGTTATTGGGGGCGGTCTACTTTAATTGAAATCGCACCCCAGTTCCCCCGGTTGGGCAATGTCAGTGAATTGCCGGATTGCGTATCGGGTGTAAACAGCAGTTTGGCCGAACCGGTCGCTTCGGCCGGAATCAACCCAAAGTAGGGGTAAATACCGGCGTAGCGACCCACAGCTTTCATCAGGAGGGAGGTTCCGTCTTTCATTTTGGTACTCAGGGTATAGCGACCCACGGGAACGTTCATAATGAGAACACTGGAGTTCTGAAAACTTATTTTTTTGTTGATCACGAACTTCTTGTTGGTGCCGTAGAGTCCCGGTCCGTCGGGGGTGAGGGTCACCTGAATTTCGGAGTTTTCGGGCAGGTAGTTCGGCGGATCGAAAATGCTCGTGGGGTCTCCGACATTGTAGGAAATATACAGACAGCCGCCCGCGTAGTTGGTCTGATCCCGGGGTTTCTGGCTCACCAGGTCTTTGTTGTAAACGCCGTAGGACAGCAGAACGAAATTCTTCACCAAGCCATCCACGGAGGGGAAACTCCCCAGTTTACCATCGGCCGCGTGTAAACTCATGACGGCTCTTCCTTCGCCGTAATCGATGGTGTACCCGGCGGCATAAAAGTCGGTGGCACCCCAGGGAATGGTAATTTCGTAATAGCCATTGGCGTCGGTTTCGTCGGAAGCCCCGGAATACGACCCGCCCACCGCCGTTGAGCGCACGCCGATGTAGGCTCCTTCCAGCGGTTTTCCACTCAAATCGGCCACATAGCCCCGTACGATTCCCGGTTTTACCTTTAGTGCCGGAAAGTTCGGCAGCCGGGGGGTGGTCGTTCCCATGACGTTCACGTAATCGTCGGCGGCATTGAGCGTAAAAGCGGCTTCGCCATTCACCACTGGCAAGGCGGGCTGATCCCCCCAGTTGGTCGTTTCGCCCCCGCCCCCCTCCACGTCGGCGGGGTCTTTCGAGCAGCCTGAAAGGAGCAGGGCCGCCATAAAAAATACTTTGTAATTCATCTAGTGGATTTGTTTACTGTTGAAACCGCAAAGCTACATTCAGGTACCCGCGTGACTTACTCCGCTTATGTCAAGCCACATTCTGATTATTTGAAATGCAGAAATGGAAGGGTAGAGGACGGTTTTGCCGGTAAAAGGAGAGATGTTTGCAACTTCACTCCCAAAGACCAATCAACTCATGAAACAGGAAATAACGCAGCTCGCCCTGGTCGTCGACGATTACGACGAAGCCATTCAGTTTTACACCCAAAAATTAAACTTCACGCTCATCGAAGACACGGTTTTGTCGGAGTCCAAACGCTGGGTCGTGGTAGCCCCGGCTGGTTCGACCGGCTGCCGGTTGTTGCTGGCGAAAGCCGCCAATGAATTACAAAAAAGCCGGGTTGGCAACCAGACCGGTGGCCGGGTTTTTTTATTCATGCACACCGACGATTTCTGGCGGGACTACAAACAACTGGTTGACAATCAGGTGGTATTTGTGCGCGACCCGGCAAAAGAAGCGTACGGAACAGTGGCGGTTTTTGAAGATTTATACGGTAATCTGTGGGATTTGATCGGTCCCGCTTAAGAGGGTTTGCGTTCGGTTTTCATAACCTTTTCCAGTCTTGGTTGTTATAGAATCGTGGTCTTTACAACCATCGATTCAACGGTATGGAAAAGGATAAAGATATCAACGAAGAAGACATTGCCGCGAAAGACAACCGCAACCGGTCGGGCCAGGAAAACTCGGCCAATGGGCAGGATGGCGTAGCGGTTCGCGGGGGTGAAGACGGGCGCAATGAGCGCGGAATCGGCAGCACGGACATGGACAGTGCCAATGGGGTGTTGCGCTTCAACGACCAGGATGACAACAATC
Source organism: Larkinella sp. C7 (assembly GCF_006149005.1). GTDB lineage: Bacteria > Bacteroidota > Bacteroidia > Cytophagales > Spirosomataceae > Larkinella. Next base: position 13,782 of record NZ_VBSL01000032.1, read on the forward strand.
CCAAAGACGATGTAACGGAAGAAGGGCAGAAAAGCATCGCCAGTTCACAAACCAATACATCGACGGTGGAAGTAACCACTTCCGGTCCCGATGATTATGCCTCGGCGGAGGAGGTTCCCACCCCCGAAGCACAGAAAGAAGCAAAAGAGCAGGACAAAACGGATACGAATGCGGGGTCGGAGCAAACTAAAATTGCCCGCGATCAGGAAAAGAAAGAGGAGGATGTGGCGCATACCGGCACATCGACAGATCACAAACCAGTGTATTAACCCATTAACTCAACCACGTTATGAGCCTTTCAAGCAAAGCACGGAAAGAAAGTACGGAATCATATGCCGCTCAGCAGATGCGCAACACCATGGGTGTAGCACCAGAACTGAGCCAGTTGTCAAAAACGGATCGGCCCGGTGTGGAACTGCCCTCGGAATCGCATCAGTCCAATGATGTTGAAATCGAGGACGTTATGCCGATTGATGATGAACCCAATCCGGTTCAGAATGACGCGAACCTCAATTCGGCCGATGTGTCGGACCAGGCGCTGAGCCGCGATGAAGACGGCGATCTGGCTGGTACAACCTGGAACAAAGACCGGGTGCCGGGTGCCGACTGGAACCGCGATACGGACAAGCCGGAGCAGGAGCAGTTGGGTCATTCCTAACCGACTGATTTGCATTTTTTAAAGCCCACGTCTCGTGGGCTTTTTTGTTGACCGGTTATTATTCCCGCTGGCTGGTGTCGGCAAATTCCAAATCCGCCCTACCTTTGCGGAATGCAAAGTCCTCTTTACCAGCGACCGGTTTTCTGGCAATGGCTCACGGTAGTGTTGCTGATTCCTGCTCTTTTTTCGTACTTGGGCTACCTGCCACTGGATACGGGAACAGACGAACCCCGCCGGGCGCTGGTGGCTCTGGAAATGATTTTGTCGGGCGATTACCTCACGCCGACCCTGAACGGCGAATTGTATTTTAATAAACCGCCCCTCTACAACTGGCTGATTGCGGCCTCTTTCCACCTCTTCGGCAATTACTCGTCGTTTGCCCTACGCTTCCCGATGGTGGTGTCGCTGTTGCTGTATGGCCTGACGATTTACGGGCTTGTCAAAAAACACCTCGGCTCCCGGATTGCCTTTGCAGCCGCGCTGATGCTCGTGACCAATACCCGGATATTATTGTATGATTCCATGTTGGGCCTGATCGACATCACGTTCTCGTGGCTGACCTACACGGCTTTCATTCTGGTGTATCATTTCGACCGGAAACGGAACTACTGGGCCTTGTTTCTGACCACCTACCTGATTACGGCCCTGGGTTTTATGATGAAAGGACTGCCGTCGCTGGTTTTTCAGGGACTGACGCTGGGAGCCTATTTTCTGTATACCAAACAATTCCGGAAGCTGTTCAGCCCGGCTCATTTTGCCGGAATCGGCCTTTTTCTGCTCATTGTCGGCAGTTACTACCTGGCGTATTTCGACCGCAATGCCATTGCTCCGGATAAGATCGTGTCGGTTTTGTTCGACGAAAGTGCCAAGCGAACGGTGGTGAAATTCGGCATCAAGGAGACGTTGCTCCACATGCTCACCTTTCCGTTCGAGATGCTCTATCATTACGCGCCCTGGATGTTGCTGGTGGTTCTGCTGTTTCGGAAAGGGGTTTTCAAACGGTTCCGGCAAACTACCGCCGAAAGTCAACCCAGTGAAAAACCGCTGATTACCGGACAACCTTTCATTCTGTTCAACGCCATCGTTTTTCTGGTAAACTTTGTGATTTACTGGTCTTCCCCGCAGGTGTACGCCCGGTATCTGCTCATGCTGCTGCCCCTGCTTTTCACGGTTTTTGCCTATGTCTATTACGAACGAACCGACCCAACCGACTGGCGACGCCGGGGCTGGGAGTACTTCATGGGTTTTGTACTGATCGTGGTCACCATCGGGGCCTGGGTGCCTTTTTTCCATCCGGATACGAAAGCCATACCGGGTTTGTGGTGGAAGTGCAGTGTGCTGTTTGGGGTGCTGGCATTCATCGTCTACCACTACATCCGGCAACCCGAACACCGGCTGATTATCCTGATTGCCTTTCTGGCGATGTTTCGGAACGGGTTCAACTGGCTGGTGATTCCGCCCCGGCTGGCCCACCGTCAGGCGTATAAAGATTCGTCGGAACGCATCGCCCGGCAGTCGCTCGGCAAAAACTTATACGGTTATAAACAGACCATCGGCAGCGACGGGCAGACCGACGTAAACAGTTTTCACATCGAGGTGGTGCGGGGCGAAATTCTGCGGAAAACCAATCAGAAGCTTCCCAATACGCTTTACATCGCCGATTCGGTCAGTTTAGGCCGGGAGTCGTACCAAACTCTTTCAGAATTTAACTTGTTCGACAGACATCCGGCCAAATTGGTCCGGTTTTAGTCCGTTCCGATTTTCGTACCGGAGCTTCCTCCGAAAATAACTTTGTATGCAACCGTACCTTTCCGTCGTAATCTGTGTCTACAATGAAGAAGGGAATATTTTTCCAATGATCGATCAGGTCGAGCGGGCGTTGATTGGTTATGATTTTGAGATCGTTTACGTCAACGATGGCTCTTCCGATCGTACGCTGGCTGAACTGAAAGCCGTTCACAACGACCGGCTGGTGGTGGTGGATTTGCAAACCAATTACGGCCAGAGTCTGGCTTTGGCCGCTGGCATCGATGTGGCGCGGGGTCAATACATCATTACGATGGACGGCGATTTGCAAAACGATCCCGCCGACATTCCGATGATGGTCAGGCTGGCCGAAGAAGGCGACTATGACCTGGTGGCCGGTATTCGGGCCAATCGGCAGGATGGAGCGTTATTGCGCAAGCTGCCGAGCCGCATTGCCAACTGGATCATCCGGCAGACGTCGGGCGTCCATCTGAAAGATTACGGTTGCGCCCTGAAAGTGTTCCGGTCCGATCTGGCCAAAAACCTGGGTCTCTACGGTGAGCTGCACCGGTTTATTCCCGTGTTGGCCCGGCTGGAAGGTGCCCGAATGACACAGACCGACGTGCAACACCACCCGCGCCGGATCGGTCAGTCAAAATACGGTCTTGGTCGGACGCTGAAAGTGGTCAGCGATTTGATTCTGATGCTGTTCATGAAAAAATACCTCCGCAAACCGATGCACCTCTTCGGCAACTGGGGCCTGATTTCACTGATGGTGGGGCTGTTGATCAATGGGTATCTGCTCATTCTGAAGCTGATGGGGAACGACATCTGGGGCCGTCCGCTGCTGATTCTTGGCACCATCCTGGTTTTGGCGGGTATTCAGTTGATTACGTTTGGGATCATGACCGAACTGCAAATGCGGACGTATTACGAATCACAGGATAAAAAGCCGTACAAAATTCGGCGAATTTATAAATCAGCCCTGGTTTGACGGATGCCAACGTACCTGAAAACGGCCCTGAAAATTGCTTTGTCGGCCTTGTCGTTGTGGCTGGTTTTCCGCAAGATTGAACCGGAACGGGTCTGGGACGTCATCTCAAGGGCGCAGGTAGGCTGGCTGGCGGTGGCAACGGTGCTATTTATTCTGTCGAAAGTGGCCTCCGCCGAGCGTTTGCGGGTGTTGTTTGCGCAGGTGGGGCTGCGGTTGCGCCGGTTGCCCAACCTGAAATTGTACTGGCTCGGCATGTATTACAATCTTTTTTTGCCGGGCGGTATTGGCGGAGATGGCTATAAAGTATACCTGTTGAACCGTCTGACCGGAACATCGGTTAAGGTACTGGTGGGCGCCACGCTGATCGACCGGTTGATTGGTCTTCTGCCGCTTTTGTATGCACTGGCGGTTTTTGTGGTGCTGGTTCCGGAAGTGTCGCTGTGGCTGGAATTTCAAATTGGCTGGTTGTGGTTGCTCGGAATTCCGGTGGCGCATTTTGCTGCCAAACGGCTTTTGAAGCAATTCATGCCGCAGTTTGCGCCGGCTTTTGAACGCTCGGTGGATTGGTCCGGTCTGGTTCAGGGGCTTCAGATGGTGCAGATTCTGACCTTGTTGCAGGCGGTCGATGCCCCGGGAAAGCCGGAAGCCTACGTGCTATTGTTTCTGGTTTCATCCATTGTCGCCACCATTCCGTTTACGATTGGCGGGGCCGGAGCGCGTGAACTGACGTTTTTACTGGGTGCCGAGGCTCTCGATGTGCCTGCCGATGCAGCGGTTTCGGTCAGTCTGTTGTTTTACATGATCACGGCGGTGGTATCGCTGGCGGGGCTTGTGTATAGTTTTCAATCATCTACCTTAACAAAGGATCTGAGTTCATGACCATCTTACTGACGGGCGGGGCGGGGTTTATTGGTTCAAATTTAGCCAAACAACTCCTGGAGGAAGGCCATCAGGTTATCTGTCTGGATAACCTGGATAGCTATTATGCCCCTGATATCAAATGGAAAAATGTTCAGCAAACGTTGAGCATTCCAGCGTACCACTTTCATCAGGGTGACATCCGGGATTCGGAACTGGTGAATACCTTATTTCAGACCTACGCTTTCGATGCGGTGATTCATTTAGCCGCCCGGGCGGGTGTCCGCCCGTCGGTACAGGATCCTGCGTTGTATTATGACGTGAACGTGAACGGTACGCTGACCTTGTTGCAGGCCATGCAGCGGTTTGGCGTAACGAAAATGGTATTCGCTTCATCTTCATCGGTTTACGGCGATTCACCACAGGTTCCTTTCACCGAAACCGATTCAGCCGATCGTCCTTTGTCGCCTTATGCAGCCTCCAAGCGGGCGGCCGAACTGCTGTGCCATACCTTCCATAATCTGTACGGTTTCGATATTTTTTGCCTGCGGTTTTTTACGGTCTATGGCCCGCTCCAGCGCCCCGAAATGGCCATCAGCCAGTTTACGGAAAGCATTCTGAATGGACAGGCCATCAACGTTTTCGGCGACGGTTCTACGGCCCGGGATTACACCTACGTCGATGATATTGTCAGCGGCATCATCCAGTCCCTGAAAAATCTGAAAGGCTACGAAGTGCTGAACATCGGCGGTTCCGATCCGATTTCGCTGGCCAATCTGATTCGTGTGATCGAACAGGCCTTGGGGAAAACCGCCCTTATCAACCGCCTGCCAATGCAACCCGGCGATGTGCAGCAAACGTATGCCGACATCAGAAAAGCCACTCAACTAATTGACTATCAGCCGTCGGTTCGGGTAGAAGACGGAATTCGGCGGTTCGTCGACTGGTTTCGCACCAGGCAGGATGCAGATTTGGTCATGAAGTAAAATAGAAAACCCCGACTCCTTTGCAGAAGCCGGGGTTTTCAAAAACCGTATACGATAGGTGGTTACACCACTTTGTGCATCCAGCCAAACGTATCTTCACTCCGGCCGGTCCGCAGGTCATTGAGGTAGGTAAAAATGCGGTGGGCCAGCGAATTTTCTTTCGGTACTTCGCTCAGCATATAGTCCTTGCCTTCGTACCCGATCAGCGAGTAGGGCGAAACCACCACGGCGGTTCCGGCACCAAATGCCTCGGTCAGGCTACCGTTTTCAATGCCTTCGATCACTTCCTGAATGGAAACTTTCCGTTCTTCGACCTCAATTCCCCAGCTTTTGACCACCTTCAGGATGCTGTCGCGGGTTACTCCCTTCAGAATTGAATCGGAGGTCGCCGGTGTTACCAGCTTGCCGTCGATGACAAACATGATGTTCATCGTTCCGGATTCTTCGATGTATTTGTGCTCGGTTGCATCCGTCCACATTAACTGGTCATAACCTGCCTGTTGCGCCAACAGGGTCGGATACATCGACCCGGCATAGTTGCCCGCACATTTGGCGTATCCAACGCCCCCTGGTGCCGAGCGAATGTACTCCGTTTCGACTTTGAGTTTCGGCGGTTTGGTATAATAGGCACCAACCGGACAGGTAAAAATGCAAAACCGGTAGGTTTTCGACGGTGCCACGCCCAGGAAGGTATCCGTACCGAACATGTAAGGCCGGATGTAGAGCGAGCTGTCGGTAGTCGTCGGAACCCACGCGGCATCGACCCGCAGCAGAGCTTCCAGGCCACCCATAAACACGTCTTCCGGAATCGTGGCCATGCACATCCGTTTGGCCGATTCGTTCATGCGTTTCCAGTTTTCGAGCGGCCGGAACAGCAACACTTCACCCTCTTCATTCTTGTAGGCTTTCATGCCTTCGAAAATCGACTGACCGTAGTGCAGAGACGATAGGGCCGGGCTGAGTGTGAAATCGTCGAACGGCACCACCTGTAGGTTTTGCCATTGTCCGTCTGCGTAATCCGCCACAAACATGTGGTCCGAAAAATGCTTGCCAAACGGCAGGTTGTTGAAGTCGACCTCCTCAATCCGGGAGCGTCCTGCTTTCCTTAGTGCGATGTTTACTAAGTCGGTAGTCATATTGGTAGGTGGCAAATCTGATCAACTAAAAAAGTCGTCAGCGGGTTGATAGTCAGCAAATGTATAGAAAACTTCAGCAAGTGTCCAGTAAAAATTAGTTGTTATGCTAATTATTTTTTTAGCGGTTTACCGGAAGCCTCGGTTGCGTTGACAAACGGCGGTATGATTACACGCGCGGCTTCCAGACCACCTCTTCCACGCCGAGTTCCTGCGTCATTTTTCGGCTCAAAACGAATAAATAATCCGACAGCCGGTTGAGGTACTGAATCACCAGGGGATCGACCGGTTTTTCGTCGTTCAGGGCAATCACCAGCCGTTCGGCCCGTCGGCAAACGGTACGGGCCAGGTGGCAGAACGAAACCGACTGATGGCCACCCGGCAGCACAAACGCCCGGAGTTCGGGCAGTTCGGCATCCATCTCGTCCATCGCTTTTTCGAGCAGGGTGACATCGGCTTCCAGTACCACCGGCAGCGGTTTTTTAAGGGTTTTCTCGGGATCGGTGGCCAGCTCGGAGCCGATCGTAAAGAGCCGGTCCTGAATTTCTTTCAGCAGGTCTTTCCGGCTTTCATTCACCGGCTGGTCGCGCACCAGGCCCACCACCGAGTTCAGTTCATCGACCGTTCCGTAGGCATCGATCCGGTGGTGGGCCTTGCTGACGCGACGGCCACCAATCAGCGAGGTCTGGCCCCGGTCACCGGTTTTGGTGTAAATTTTCATGGAATAACGAAATGCTGTTCCGCAAAGATGAGCAAAGGAACGCAGAGTTCGGCAAAGAACTTTAAAGCCGGGATTGGGAACACACCTCCCCAGCCCGTACCTTTGCGGCCCAAAGCCTGTAGTCAGGCGAATCGATCAACTTCATGAAAATTAGCAATTTTGCCATTCGTTTGTGGCGCCTGGCCTCCCTGGTGGGCTTCGGCACCCTCCTGATTTATACCTACGTTTCCCTTGAAACCAATGTCGCCGTGAGTTTCACACCCGACAGTCGCCCGGATGTGTTCATCAACCGGGATTATCTCTTCTACGGCTGCGTCGCCATTTTTCTGATCAATAATACGCTTATCAACACGCTCACCAAACTGTTTCCAAAAGCGTCCGGTACGGCTTTGCCCATTCCCAATCAACAGCTTTGGCTCGAACACCGGAGCCAGTTGAATGAGATTTTTCGCAATTGGTTCCACTGTCTGATGGCTGCCGTCAACACGGTGATGGCACTGGCGTTGTATGTGCTCGGTAAATTGAATACGCAACTGGGTTCGACCAATTTGAGCGGCCACCAGTGGTTGTTGCCCGCTTGCACGGCAATTATTGTGATCGTGATTGTTTCACTGCCCATTCGCCTGGCGATGAAACCTGTTGCTGAAGACTAAAATGGAGGAGTTGCAACTCAATGATTTTCAGTACGATCTTCCCGACGACCGCATCGCCCGGTTTCCGTTAGCGCAACGCGATCAGTCCAAATTGCTGGAATACCGTCAGGGAAAAATCACGCACCGGTCTTTTTTTGAATTACCGGATCTGCTACCGCAAAACAGCCTGTTGGTTTTCAACGATACGAAAGTCATCCCGGCCCGGCTGCATTTTCAACGGTCGACCGGTGCGGTTATTGAACTGTTTCTGCTTAATCCCGTTCCCGTCGACCGGCTGGTCTCGGAAGCCATGCAGGATAAAAACCGGAGCATCTGGCAGTGCATGATCGGCAACCGGAAACGCTGGAAACCGGACGAAGTGCTGACGAAGGAAATCCGGGTTGGCGACCACACCATAGTAGTACGGGCGCAATGGCACGATCCCGATCAATCGCACATCCGGTTTGAGTGGACGCCGGGCGACGAATCCTTTGCCACCATTCTCCACGAAACCGGCAAAATTCCGTTGCCGCCATATCTGAACCGCGACGTCACCGAGGCCGACAAAGAAACGTACCAGACCGTTTATTCCCGAATCGAAGGCGCGGTGGCAGCTCCAACGGCGGGTTTGCATTTTACACCGGAAACATTCGAACGACTCGTCCAAAAAGGCATCCAGACCAATTACCTGACGCTCCACGTCGGCGCCGGTACGTTTCAGCCGATTAAAACCACGGACGTTCGGCAACATGCGATGCATACCGAGCAGGTGGTGTATTCCCGACAGAACCTGGAAACTCTGGTGGCTCATACCGGGCCGGTTATTTCGGTTGGGACGACGTCGATGCGCTCGCTGGAAAGCCTGTACTGGTTCGGGCTGCGGTTGCTCAAAAATGAACCGGAACCGTTCCTGCTTGATCAGAAGTATGCTTATTCGTTTTCGGAAGATGAATTGCCGGAGAAGCATGAAGCGTTCCGGGCGGTTTTGGATCACCTTCAGCAAACGGAGCAAAATCAGGTTGTTGCCCATACCGGTATTTATTGCCTGCCGGGCTACCGGTTTCGGGTGGTCAACGGACTGGTGACCAATTTCCACCAACCCGGCTCCACACTAATTCTGTTGGTAGCTGCTTTCATCGGTGAAGCCTGGCGTACTATATATAGTGCCGCTCTGGAAAATGACTACCGGTTTTTAAGTTACGGCGACTCCTCGCTGCTTTTACCCTGAAATTGTATCTTTGCCCCGAAATGGATGACAGGATTTCGGGCCTTATTCCATAGAAGAGTGAATAGCTGATGGAGGCATTCTTGGTGACTGCGTCAGCTATTCACTCATTCACTCATTCACCATTGATAATGATCGACTTTATTGAAGAACTCCGCTGGCGGGGCATGTTGCAGGATATGATGCCCGGCACCGACGAACAACTCCGCAAAGAATCCACCGCCGGTTACATCGGTTTTGACCCTACGGCTGCGTCCTTGCACATCGGCAATTTGGCCACCATCATGTTGCTGGTGCATTTCCAGCGGGCCGGCCATAAACCGTTTGCCCTGGTGGGTGGGGCCACCGGGATGATCGGAGATCCATCGGGCCGGTCTACCGAGCGCGACTTCCTGTCCGAAGAAACCCTGCGACACAATCAGGAAGGGATTCGGGCGCAGCTGGCCCGGTTTCTGACCTTCGACAGCAGTGCCAATTCGGCCGAAATGGTCAACAACTACGACTGGTTCAGGGGCATCTCTTTTCTCGATTTTCTGCGGGAAGCCGGAACCCACCTGACGGTTAATTATATGGTTGCCAAAGACTCGGTAAAAAAACGTCTGGAAACCGGTCTTTCCTTTACGGAATTCTCTTATCAGTTACTACAGGGCTACGATTTCTACTGGCTCTACAAAAACAAAGGCGTCCGGCTTCAGATGGGCGGTTCCGATCAATGGGGCAACATCACCACCGGCACCGAACTGATCCGGCGCAAGGAAGGGCGTGAGGAATACCATGCTTTTGCGCTAACCACGCCCTTAATCACGAAGGCCGATGGAACCAAATTCGGGAAATCGGCGGGAGGTAACGTCTGGCTCGATCCCGCCATGACCTCGCCCTATCAGTTCTACCAGTTCTGGCTCAATGCGAACGACGCCGATTGTCCGCGACTGATTCGCGTTTTTACGCTCTTATCCCGCGAAGAAATCGAAGCCCTGGAACGGCAGCACGCCGAAGCGCCACATTTACGGATTTTGCAGAAAGCGATTGCCGAAGACGTCACCATCCGGGTTCATTCCCAAACCGGGTATGAACTGGCCGTAAAGGCGTCGGACGTATTATACGGGAAGGCCACGATCGATACCCTGCGAACGATTCAAGCTGATGAGTTTGACGTCATCTTTGAAGGTGTTCCGCAAACGCAGGTCACCCAAGCCGATTGGGAAGCCTGTAAGGACATTATCGAGCTTTTATCGGTCACCACGCAGGGAGAAATCTATGCCTCCAAGGGCGAGGCCCGGCGGGCATTGGCTCAAAATGCCGTTAGTATCAACAAGCAGAAGATAAATGACACCACGGTTTTGTCCGAACTGGAATGGTTGCAGGAGCGGTATTTGATCGTTTCTAAAGGCAAAAAGAACCATTTGATACAGCGGCTCTAACTATTTTCATTTTTTTTAAATAGGTAACTTCTTGAGAACGAAGGGTCTACTGCCAGTCTGAAAGAAGTTACCTATTTATTTTGTTTTAGGGTCTTGACAAAGGGGAAAATAATGCGGTACTTTGCAGTCCCAAA
>NZ_VBSL01000033.1 GCF_006149005.1 Larkinella sp. C7
TGTTATTGATATTACCGAGTAATACAAGTAATACGGTATTGTTTATGTTATAGAAGTTCCTCAGTAAGCCGGGTATAGTCTTCAGCTCCGTTCGACTTCGGATCATACCGGAAGATGTCTAAACCCTGCGTAGGTGCTTCAGCGAGTGCCACGTTGTCCCGAATCTTGGTAGTGAATACCCGCCCCTTAAAATGGGTTTCAATTGCTTCAGCTACGTTCCTGTTCAGGATCTTTCGACTATCGTACTGAGTCAGGAATACGCCCCCGACGGTAAGCCCCTGGTTCAATCGCTTCTGAATCTTTTCGACTACCTCAATTAGTTTTGCGAGTCCCTGCGTGGCCAGGAATTGAGCCTGTACAGGTATCAGCACCTGGTCGGCTGCGGTCAGGGCGTTCAGGGTCAGTAACCCCAGGGAGGGCGGGCAATCGATCAGAATAAAGTCGTAGTTGCTGCGGGCGGGTTGTAGTAGTTCTTTCAGAATGTACTCCCGTCCGGTTTCTCCGCTGAGTTCGATTTCCGCCCCTGACAGATCCAGCGTAGAGGGAATGACAGACAATCTATTTGCTACCTCAACAACGGCCAGCGGATAAACGCCCCGGATCATTCCGTAGATGTTCGGGCGCGGGCCCTCGGGAGCAATCCCCAGACTTTGCGTTAGATTCGCCTGCGGGTCAAGATCGACCAGTAGAACCCGTTTCCCCATCCGGGCAAGTCCGGCCCCCAGGTTTATCGTACTGGTTGTTTTGGCTACCCCGCCCTTGTGGTTTGCAACGGCCAATATTTTTCCTGTTATCATGCGTGCTGATATTATTGAGATTTCCGGGCAATACCGGCTTATTGGGTAACGGTCTGTTCTCTGTGTTCCGGGTATTACTCGGTAACTACAGTAATACGGTGTTCTTTGCTCATCCGTTTAGGCAGGCAAAAAGCTACTACCGAACGGTGCTGAGGACTAACCCCAGTAGCCAAATACGCTAATTCGTTGGCATACAGCTTGTTAGCTAACTTCATTAGCCTTTTTACCGGCTGGTCGTTTGTAATTTCTTACCGAATTGGTAATAAAATCTCGCACCGCGTCAGACATGGATATTTCACGGTCCTTACACATTGCCAAAAATGCGGTCTTCGATTTCTTACTGAGTCGGATTACTAACGCGCTGTCTTCCATAGTAGTTATGTTGATTTCTTTGTACCCTTAAATATACCTAATTGTATAGACATTTGCAATACATGTGATGTATATACGGATGCTATACATACACATAACATATCTTGAACGGTCGTTTAACATTTGTTATATTTGGGCTTTTTGCATACCTTTGAGGGGTACAATCAGCACTACCGCAGCAATCACTTTTACCGTCATGGCAAAGAAACTAACCTCCGCAACCTCGACCGATCAAAAGAAGTACGTAGCCTACTACCGGGTTTCGACCAAAGGGCAAGGTGATTCAGGACTCGGGTTAGACGGGCAACGGGCGGCTGTCCGTGGTTTCGTTCGGGACTCACCAATCATTACCGAGTTTACGGAAGTAGAAAGCGGAAAGAAGAACCAGCGGGAGCAATTGATACTGGCTATTGCTGCGGCCAAAAAGAACGACGCGGTTTTGATCATTGCGAAGCTCGACCGATTAAGCCGGAATGCGGGCTTTATTTTCACGCTGAGGGATTCGGGTGTTAACTTCCTGTGCGTTGATATGCCGGATGCAAATACGCTTACAATCGGCATCTTTGCGACGTTGGCCCAACACGAACGGGAATTGATCAGTAGCCGGACCAAATCGGCATTGGCCGTAAAGCAACAACAGGGTACGGTGCTAGGTAAGCCCGAGAACCTGACCAGTGAAGCCCAGGCTAAAGGGGTTGCATCGATCAAGCGGAAAGCAGCGAACAACCAGAACAACCGGCGGGCGTCAGCAATGGTAGCCCACCTGCGGAGCCAGGGAAAGACTTACGCTGACATTGCCGAACAACTCAACAGTGACGGGTTTGTAACCTCAACCGGGAAAGAGTTTCACGCTATGCAGGTGCAGCGGCTCCACAAACGGGCGTCGGTTCAGCAGAACTAAAATCCTGCTGAACCTGGTGCAATACTTCCGGTCGAGTGTGTAGAGGCAACTGACGCAGAGTGAATGCGGTAATCGCGCAACAGACCCTTTTTTGCTGGCCACGAAACGAAGTGACCACCCGAATCTGACCGTCTCTGATGATGTGGTTAACCAGCAGGACTGAACCTGAATGATCAGATCCTACGACCCGTAGGCGCTGTTCCATGCTGCCGGTATGAAGGCTCCCCGTCGTAAAGTGAGCAGCAGGATCATTGAACACGCTTTCAAGTTGCTGCGGGTAGTATGGACGCCCGTTGGCGTGGTTGTCCATCATGTGCTTGAGATTCCCGGAATCCCATTGAAAAGGAAGTATGATAGCCATAGTAAAAATGGTTTAAGGTGTTTATAATAAATAGTTGGAAATCAGGAAAAGCGGAGTTTTTGGGGTCGATTTTCTCAACTATTTTTTCGGCTAGCCCCGGGCGGGGTCTGCCTGTGGCTACTGCCATCACCCATACATATACACCCACCCACACCAAAAAGAAAACCCCCGACCGTTGAGGTCGGGGGTCAAAGTTCTGTTTCACCGGGGGGATGGCGATTAAAGCTTACCGATACGGTACAGCCTTGACTAATCGAAGCCCGTTAAGTTCGGGTACTTCAATTACATTGTTAGCGGGGATGGTCCCCCGGCTAATCCAGTTCGATACCTTGCTGGTGTCTGCGATGCCAAATCGCTTGGCGTATTCGGCGATTGTGACCCACTCCCCGAGATCGTAGGCGATCCCGTTTAGGTCAAGAGTCCGCTTGGTTTCCACCATTGACGCGTCCATTGCGTCGAGCAACTCCTGGGTTGATGTTTTTTCCTTAATCATTTTTAGATGGAATAAGTGTTGGATTTGTTTTTTTGCTGCTATGGTTGTTCAATCTTTCACCTCACTTATGCGGGGGCATTTCGCCCCACACCGTTAGCCGTCTTCGAGTTGTGACAATAGGGCGATACGCTGCCCTAATCTGTCGAGGAGTTGGTTTGTTTCCTCTTCGGTGAGCTTTCCCTCGTTTTCGCGGAGGTGCCGTTTTATCAGCTCAATTTCGGCGCGGGTTTTCTTAATGATACCTTGAAGCATAAATAGCGGTTATTAAATTGAACACTTAAAGATACGTAATGTAACGTTACATTACAAGCAATCACTAATGTTTATTTACGTTTAACCTTCCGGGTGAGCGTAAAAAAAAGGGCCGCATCTGAAACGCGACCCTTTGCAGCAATACACCCATTAACTATTGATCCAACCCGGTAGGCTCATTCCAGCCCTCGAAATAGCCCAGCAAGTTTACTGCCAACCCCTGTGCTGATTCTTTCTCGGTGTCGTACTTTGCGCTGCATGCGTGAATCTCAATCAGCGAAGTACAGGACTGGTAAAAGTCGTTGTATTTGTCTAAGCAGTATTCGACCTCGATTTCTTTGATTTCCCGGTTTACCTCGATTTCATTCAAAACCGATTCCGGTATTTCTTCCGTGGGGACAATTACCGCTGTGCCGTCGGTGTCGGTGGCCAGGTAGCCCCGCTGGATGTTCCCGAAGAACTTAGCGAACCCTTCCCGCTTTGTGGCCTTGATCCGGGCGTATTGGGAGACTACCGCCATAAGGTCGGCGTACTGCTCAATCGTCGGCGGCAGGCTGTAAACGGTGTTGCGGGCAAAGTGGTAACGGATGTCTTCTATTGGGTCGTAAACTTCCCCCTCGTCGGCATCCTGGTAAAACTCCTCTTCGTACTTCTGAAAGTTTCCGGCCGCAAAATCGGTGCATACCTCGTGAAGGCTTTTAAGTTGCTTAAAAAGGTTCTGACCCTGCAAGCTGGCTTTGATTAACCCCATATAGGTAACACTGTCCAACGGGCGGTCTTTCTCCCATCCGTAAGACTGCGTTTCAGCAATGGTCCGCATCTGGTCGGCTTCCTCTTCAAGTTCTCCGATCAATTTCAAGTTAATGTAGCTCATGGGTGTAATGGGTGTTTGATTGATTAAAAACCTAGTTCCTTTAATACGTCGGCTCCGGAATAATTGCGCTCCTTTTCAATATAGAGCTTGGCCAGGTTAATCGCTTTCCGGATGTCGGCCAGCATCACGGATGTCTCGACCCTTTTGTATTTGGCAATGCACTCGCTACCAACAAATACGGACCAGTGATGAAAGTAGTCTGTTTCGGTTTTAATCACCTTCCCGGCTCGTGGGGGGACATAGTGGTAAACCTCCCGATCAGGAACGGCAGGTTGTACCCTTAGCCGGTGTTTTTTGTCTGACTGACTATCTTTCAGAATGTTATACGTTTCGGTGGCCACGTTCAATTCAACGTTTATCTCGATAGCAGATCCCAGGTGCTCAATTACCTTTTTGGTCGGCAGGTCGGACACTACCGGCGTCTCTTCTATAAGGGCTGGTGTCGTTGGCTCCGGGTCCGGCGTTTCGCCATTCCCCCGAGAAAGAAAGTTTCTTATCATGGGTGCTTGTTTGGTTTTACTTGTCCCTAAATCCTAATTCATACAATACGTCCGACGCGGGGAGTGCTTCGGCCCGGTCGCTGTCGATTCGGGCTTTTGCTGACAACACATGGCTTTCTACCCATGCTTTTAGCCCTCTGTTGCTGGTTTCGCCCTCAGCAAAGGGCTTGCCGTTTATCTCAACCGTTAACCGGGTGGTCCCGTAGGTTCCTATCCTTGCCTTAATCACAATTACCGACGCATAGTGTGTTACAAATAGCTTCATAACCTGTTCGTGTTTATTCGCCATTTACCGGGCCTGTCAATCGCTGCCCTTTTGCGCTGTACTTCTTTCGTTTCGCTTCCAACTGGTCCGGGCTGAAGTAGATAAAAACCGGGCCTGACAACCCCCGCCCCGTCACCATATACTTGTCTTTCCCGGTTATGGGTGGCACCTTAATTTCCTTCTTTTTGTCCAGTGAAGGGCGGGTTAGACGCCCGTTATACTTGTCTGCTTTATCCATCATTCCCATACCCTTAAAATACGAATAAATCACTGAATATCAAAGGGTAATGATAACTAATAATCCGTTTTTCGGGCAGTGGCAGCGGAGGTGTCGAACGGCGTAAACGGCCCGGTAGCGGGTAAATAGAAGTCCATGAATAGCAGGCTGAACGTATGCCAATACACGTCGGGTGCTTTCTCTGCGGGTTCCTCTTCGTCATCCTCTACTATTTCGGGAATCTCGGTAATCAATTCGTAACCGATCAGACAATGCCGGTTATGGAAATGGCTTTTCTTCGCTAGGTTGTACTGAATTTCCAGTAGGGCAAATTTCGGCATATACCGGCGGTGAGGGTTGCGGCTGTAATTCGGGTCTTCGCCGTCGGTGCTTACCTCGATTAGCGTCAGGTAAACCGGCCCCAGGTTCGCGTAAATTACCAGATCCACGTAATTAGGCAGCATCCGCCAGATTGCCTTAATAGCGAAGTCTTTGGCGCGTCGGTTGCTGTAGATCACCGTCAGGGTAAGAATTGACAGGATGACCCCCAGGGCGAAGAATCCGCCTGTGTAGCCTATGGTTTCCATGATCCGGTAAGAGGTGCCACTATGAACGACAGTGCCAGGATCAGCACAAAAACGACGTAGAACAGGGCAAGTACTTTGTTGTCGTTACGCTCCGCCCAACGGCAGGCCCGTAGTAAGGTTTGGTGTGATTTCATGGCTTTTGATTTGTCCGCAGAAGCGGGGAAAATGAGATATTGAACGCGGTAACTCGCTGGAAACGCACTTTTTGCTCAGGATGGGTAGAAAGAACCCGGTAGAATATTACCGGGCCTTTGCTGCGTCGAAAGTCAAAAACTAACCTCTCATTGTGTCATTCCGTGGCCTTTGGTTTGGCCGTGGGGTAGCGATTGAATGCCGGGCTGTTTACGATGTCATAGACAATGCTTATAATTCCAAGTTCCTCGCAAAGCTGGAGGTTAGATTGATTTTTCTTGCGCTCGAAACTCTGAACACTATACCCGTAATCGTTGGCCAGCCGGGCGTAAATCGCCTTAAATATGTCTTCGTGCGCTTCCCCGGTGATAGCATGGCGTCGTTGTACTGCGTAGTTGATTTTATCCCGCAGCGTCATAGACGGAATGGCGGCTTTGCCAGGGTACAACCCGAGCTTCCGCAGTGCGGCCTGTTGCTCGATCTTGACCAGTTCGCTGACCGTCCCCGACGTGGCCAGCGTTTGCCGGTAGAGGTCCGCCATACCCTGTGCCTGCTGCAATAGCCCCTGTGCAAACTTTACCATCAGATCAAACATATTCGGCCCCTGGTCCCTTTCCGTCTCCGGCTGTTGCTGAGGTTCCTCGACCGCTTCCCCGGATGGGGGGGCAATGGGGTCCGGGCTTTTCGGATCTTCCTGCAAAACCTCGTTCTCTGAATTATTGCCATTTTGGGCAAATAATCCGGGTTCTGAAGTCTCATCCGCTGAGGGGGTAACATCGGCCGGCAAGGGGTACACAGTTTGTGTAGCCCCATCGAAAAGAGACGATTGTACGGGCTTTTGATCCGTCGGTAGATCATTAGTCGGCTCGGTAGGTTCCGGCTCAACAGGTGCTACGTTTACCGGCTGCAATCCGATGAAATCCGACAATTTGCCTTTGGTTGATAACCGCTGTTTCGCCAAGTCTTTACGGTACCGGGTCAGGTATGCGCTTACGATCCGGCCCCGGCCCTTTGTTTCGGTGTCCGCTATGGCTATAGCCGCATCAATACTGACAACGTATCCGGGTGTGGGTTTCTTCCGGGTGTCGTCAGGTTTGGTGTACTCTACGTAGCTTTTCCCGGCAGTAAGCCCGAGTTTTGCAATCCGGTAAGCGAACCACTGTTTTAACGGCGTCTTCCCTTCGGTGTTCCAAAGGTTAAACAGCCCTTCAGCTTCAACAGCCGCCCGCCCCTCAATCTGCATTACCCCGATAGGCCCGGTTAATCTGACCGCTATGGGCTTTTTAGGCTCCGGTGACACAATCGGTAATTCTTCCGGCGCGGGTGTCTCTACGGGCGCGTTTTCGGCTTCCGTCGGGGCGTCGGCGGTAAGGGCTTCGGAAAGTTCGCGTTTGATTGGTCCGGCTTTGGTTTCCGGGACCGTCGCCAGGATCGACAGGGCAACCGGGACCGAAACCACGTACTGAGTGTGACGGTCCTGAATAAACGTTTGAAAGTCCTTCCCTTCGGTGAGGTTTAACTTTTGAACGCGGGGCGTGATCCAGCCCGGAAAGTGACGGGCGGCAAAACCCATTTGCTCATACATTGGGCGAAGTAAAACGCTGGTCTGGTTGTTGGAACGCTGGATATAATTAGGGGTATTCATCGCTGAATGGTGTTTTGAAGTGAAGAAAGTAGAGGGGTAAGGAGGTGGTATGAAGTACCCACCCCCTTTGTTATAACTTTGTTATTACACGGCTGCGTAGTAGAACTTGCCGTTGGCCAGGTCTTCAGCAAATTGGTCGATTTCCGAAGTAAGGGCGTTGAGGGCTTTTTCGGCTGCGGTAGGCGGTAGTGCATGCGGGCCAAACACCAGTTCAGCCAGGGCGTCTTGTTGCTCCAGAATGGCGGCAACCTGATTGTAAGCAAGATTACTCACCTTTACCTCCTTCCGTGGCTGGTGTTGCCGGTTCGTAAAGATCCCGTAGCCGTTTGATTTCGGCTTCCTGCTGCGCAATAAAATCTGTAGACTGCTGCATCAGTAGGACAAACTCATCCAGCTTCCCAATGTATTTATTGCTATCGGCAAGCTCCTTTTGAAGCGCGGCAATCTTCGTTTTTTTTGAGTACTCACTAACCGCCTTTTCTGCCTGAACATCAGAAACCGCTAACGTCATCCGAGAAAGAAACTCAACCAGCGAAGTAAACAGGTAGTGGCTCGATGGAATGTCGCCCGCGCTGTTGTCCACATTAATAACCCAGGCAGAATACCAAGCGGCAATATTTTCAGTAGCCTGCGCCAAACTATCAGGATCAGAAACAAGGTCGAAAAGCATACCGTCGGACTGAATCACTGTTTGGCTTGCAAAAACGGTCTTAGCGATGTCAAAGAACCGGATTTTGTCGGAGTTGATTTGAACGTCCGGTAGCGGCTGCGGATTCGTCACCGAGTCAAGTAACTGCATCACCGCGTCATAAATGGCGTTGATTCGCGCATTATCCTCTTCGTTGCGGGAGTTGTCCGTAAATCCGTCCCGCATCGCTTCAAAGTCGTAGCGGAGTTGTTGGGTCAATTCAGGGGTTGCAAATTGGGCCGTGAAGTAGTCCGGCAGCGTGAAGGTTGATTGAACGGTCGGATTAATGACCGATGAATCATTTTTTGGGCTTTGGGTTGTAGTTTCCCCTTTCCCCGAGTACATTTGTCCCGTTGACATTTTGATGATAAGTTAAAGTGTTTGACTTGTGACCCCTCCACCGGCTTTCCTAGGGCATCTGTGGAGGGGTTTACTGTTTTTGGGGCTTCATACGGTCCAGCGGGCAACCTCCTCGGTACTATACCGCCTTTTCTGAATATTCCCGATTGTTAATCTTGAAACAAATATAACTACCTGAATTGATAAATGCAAGACAAATAAACAACAATGTATTACAAAATAATGCAATTATTCATCATATGTAAAACGGGTACGTTCACTTTGCGGACTTTACCTGACTCATCCGTTGATCGTACTCCCGCTTAATTTCAATCTCTTTCTCTCTTTCCAGTAGATTAACAGCCCTTTCTACGGCTTCGGCCCCGCTTTCGTTGAAAAAGGTAGCCAGCTTTTCAATTAGTCCGATAGTATCGGGGGGTAGCCGGTAGGTCTTTGATACCTTAGTTTGCTTTGCCATTCTTTTGTAATATTATGTATTACAAATATAAGACATTGTTAGTCATAACAAAACCCCTCGCGTGACTGACTCAAAAAACTCAACGCTGCGGTAACTTCTTACCGCTTTTACGGCATCGATCGGTAACAATTTACCGTACCCTGGCTTAGATCAGGTCGAACCCAGGTAGTAGCCCCTCGCGCGCGCCCGCGTGTGTGAGACTGAAAAAACTCAACGTTTCCGGGCCTTGCCCTTTTTACCGGGCAAGAAATGGTTAATTGTAACCCCGGCGTACATTTCAATGCATGGCACTCATAACCGTTAAATAACCGTTATTTCTCGCTTTGGGGGGGGGCAATAGAACAGACTACCTTGCGGCAGCGGGCCGAATAGTTGTTATACTAACTATTGTATCTACATTAAATTAACCCATTGCCGGAAACGTCCTATTAAGCAAAATGCCCTCACGCTGTTTTTACGCTGTTCTTTACGGAATATCCACGGAATATTTATACTGATTTTTCGGGTTTCTCATATTATCCTCATATTATTTTAATTCAACGCCCCGGAATAATCGTATCTTGTCTGATATTATGTTAACCAAAAACTGATACTATTTTGATGCGGGCAACTATCGCGGGTATCTGGCTCAATCACCCCAACCGGTTCATACAATCCGTTTGCGGCAAGGCTCTCGAACTGGTCAAAGATGCTATACAAATAGAATCCCCGGAAATGTTTGTAGATAGGCTTGAAGACTGGATAGGAGAACACTATCAGAGGTTCCCGAAATGCAACCCCGGATCAGTCGTTATCCTCTACCGGAAGTTCAGCACCGGCCCCGAAATTCGGATATACCGGGACCGTGGAAAGTCACTTATTGAGGTGATGCGGATTGCGGTCGGTGATGATTGTGAAGAAAACGCCCATATTTGGCCTACGTTGAACGATAGCCAAGAGTTGATACAATGGTTAACTTTGATTAGATCGTGCCGTGACGTTGAGGAAAAGCAGGTAAAACAGGGTTTACCGGGCAAAAGATACCCGCCGATAATTGAGATTGACGGGAATAGTGCCGTTTCGTTGTTTGCGCGGGCCTTTGGTGCGGATTGCTGAGGTAGCTACCGTTTGCGAAATACGGCGTTTCAAATTGCAACGCTGCGGGGTAGATTGATTATCATTACGAACAAATCAACACCTCGACCAATGAAAGCCCTTGCTGTTGCCCTAGCCTTTCTTCTGGCTCAAACCACCTACGCCCAAAGTGACCAAGCCCCGGTAAAGAAAGCAAATGTAATCTTTCTGAACACCTCGCTACCGGATGAAGAGTTGTACAAAAAGGTCGGTGCCTACCTGCTGAGTGCCGGGTATAGTCTCGACCGATCAGACGCCACCCTCCGCAGCATCACCACGGCAAAACGGAAATGCCCCGGCGCAAACTGTCAGTATGTGATTTACGCATCGACCAACGAAGGGAAAATTAGACTATCGGGCGGCTTTCTGGTTCCGGGTATCGACTCGGATCTTGGAGCTATTGAGAACCGGGGACAAAAAACGTCGCCGTTTATGGTTTCCTTTAACGCCCTCAACAAGGTAGCCTTAGATTTGCAATCAGATACCGGTGGACAGCTACAATACGGGATTCAGTAGAAAAGAAAAAAGACCGTAAAACGGCCCCCTTCTCCAACTAACCCATAACTAACCCTTTCATTACCTACCCTGATTATTACCTGCGTCGATTAAAATAGCTAGGAGTTTCGCCCTCATTAGCATCAAAATAGTTAGTGATTGCCGCCACCAGTTCACTACCTCGGGCGGAAAACTCACCAGATACCTGTACAGACTGCTTTCCGCCAACAGATCCCCCCAGTTCGCTTTTTAGCTTACTCAGCGGGGCAACTACTTCCGGATCGACATTGGCGCGGGGGTTATCGCCGATCATTGCCATTGTTGGCCCAAACGCCAACCCCCCTTTGGCCAGGGCGGGAGCGCTATTGCCGATCTTTGCGGCCCCGGCCTTTGCGACCGTACCGAGTGCAATCAGGGCAACCCCGGCAGCAATAGCCCCAACCCCTCCCAGGCTTTTAAACGATGCCTTAATTGCTTCTGACGCAATACCGATCCCGATAGCGAGTTTGCCCAACTGAATTGCCATGCCACCGATTACGCCTAACAACATTTGCGGCAACGCCTGAATACCGGCCGATTTGGTAAGCATCTGTCCGAGCATTTCCCCAACCCCTTCAAATGCCGATTGCATACCCTGCTTTAGTATCTCACTAACCCCTGTGCTGAAGTCTTCCCAGGACTGCAACGCTGCGGCCCGCTGACCTTCCGGAAGTCTCATCAGATCCCCGGCCATTTTCTGATATTTTGCAACGGCGTCTTTGGTTCCTGCCAGCATCGTTGTTAGACGCCCCTCGATTTCCGGCCAGGATATACCCCCGGCTAAACGGGCTGTTACCGAGTTCATCGACGCGGCAATCGATGCGTGAACATCCGAAAACATCCGCCCTACGTCGCTTTTCCGGGCATTAAACGCCCGTTCCATCGGAGTAAGCCACCCCTTAGAAATAGCTTCCCAATACCGTTGGGCTGCTGATTTTACCGGGCCAATATCGGTGCTACTGGGTAGGTCGGTTTTCTCATTGATACCTAATTGGTCCTGAATCCAACCTTTTTGCATCTTCATAAAGGTCAGCGACGGGTCAATCTTGCCGGGATTCTTCGCTTCAAACTCTTTAATCAGGTCATCGACCGCTTTCAGGTCTTTCCGCATCCGTTCCGCCCAGGTGTCAGCTTCTTTACCCTTGCCTTTTCCTCCGCTACCGCCCCCGGTCTTGAGGATCTTATCATCCCGGTTGCCCCCGAAGTTAAGCCCGTCAAACAGGCTTTTAACCTTGCCGGTTGCGTCTGGAACGTCGTATTTGAGTTTCTTTAAATAATCGTCAATCGTTTTTGATGCCTTGTCGAACGGGTCGGCCAGGCTATTCGCGCCAATTGCCCGAAGACCCTTTGAAATCAGCTTATTCATACCGTTCAAACCTAGCGCAACATACGACAGTATCAGGTTCCAGGAGTTCTTCAGGATGTTTAGAAAACTCTCCCATAACGCCCCCCAGTCACCTTGCAACAGATTTGCAAACACCCCGAAGATTGAAACGACAATTCCCAGTACGCTTTTTACGATGGTCTTCAGCTTGTCCCAGGCTCCCGAATTGACCAGCGCGGCTTTGACTTTATCCCAGTGCATAACAATAGCAGCCACCGCCAGCGCAATAGCCGCCACAACCAACCCGATAGGGCTAAATACGGCAGCAAAACCAGCCCCGATAGCGGGCAAGATCGTACTGGTCAGAAAGCCCAGGCCCGCCAATAGCGGAGGTACAACAATAGCCAACCCCCCAAGAACGGCAATCACCCGTTGCACATTCGGCGACAGGGTTTGAAAGCGTTCGGCCATACTGGTAATAATGCCCGACAAACGATCCATTAGCCCCGTCAGGCCCAATACTTTATCGATGGAGCCGAATACATCAGCCATTGCCTTATTAGCGGCCGTACCCATGTTTTCAAGCGCGTTCTTCCAACCTCCTGACGCGCGGGGCAATTTCTCCAAGCCCTTCAACATCGTCTCCATCACCTGTTTGGAGGTGATACCCATTTTGCGGAGGTCTTCAGCGCGGGACGTTCCAAACGCTTCTTTCAGGATGGGTACGGTTTTACTTGCGGCTTCGGTGATAATATTCAGGTCTTCGCCTAACGGAAATTCAGTATTTGACATCTGCTGAATCCCATGTAACACCCGGTCGAACGCTTCTTTGCCCTTCCCCTCTACCGCGAGTGAATTGCCGAATTGCTTCATAATCTCAGAAGACTTTTCGGCCGCGCCCTGAATCCCGTAAATGCTCTCTAAAACCGTTCGAAGTTTAATATCACCCTCTACCGCCCCCTCGAAACTCAGACCCGGCATTTTGGCTATTTCGTTGAGGTGAGCCAGCCGCGCTTGTAGCGTGTCTGCGTTCTTCTCCAGCGTGGCCAGACCCCGCGCCATTGAATCCGATTGCCCGAAGGCGTCGGACATCTTTTTAACCAGAAAGCCCAACGGTGCGGAAAGCGATACCGACAGGGTTTGCCCGGCTTTTTCAGCGCGGGCGGCAAACTGCTCTAACTTTGATTGCGCTTTCTCTAAGTTGCTCGACCAGTTGCCTAGTTTGGCTTCTAACTCAACGCTTAATGTTTGTGTAGACAAGTTTTTACCCGGTATTACCGGCCCCCGTGTGTTTTTAAGAAAATGTCAATGAATTGATCACCCGTGACTGCAATCTCTTTTTGCTTATCCCCATACCCAGGATCACCCGGTAGCGGTAGCAGCTTTTCCGGCGACGGTGCTTTTTTACCCGCAACCGACATCAGCACTACGGCAGACTGAAACCGGGCAATCCGCCACAACTCACAAATTCTGTCGTTATAGCCGTCATAGTGTCGCCAGTACTCCCAGGGCGTCAGGTCGTAGAAAAGCTGAGGGGTAAGCTGAAACTTGCCGTATGCCGTCGATTCAACTTCCGCCCAAGACTTTTGCCAACCGTCGGACGCGGGCCTGGCGTTTGCTACTTTCCCGGCTTTGCTCCTTTGCCTGCTGGTTGCTCTACCGCTGCGGCCGCATCCGTACCCATTGCATTTGCAAAAGCGTCCATCACCTGCCCCACAACCGGCGAACCGATCATACCACCTGTGTTGTCGATCCATCGGCTGATTGTCATTTCACTGGGGCGGCTGGTGTCTTCCTTCCCGGCTTCTACCGCGCCGTACTGTGCAGCGGGTCCGATCATGTCGAACATCGCTGTAAACGGGTCTTTCTTTAGCAGCGAGTCGGCCACCGCCTGCATGCCTGACAGGTCGGTATTCCACGTCTTGCAGATTTCCCGCATAGTCCACATACCGAATTTGAGAGGTATTACGGAGCCGTCTTCAAGTTTAATTTCTGTATATCCTGCGTGCTTGTTCATGGGTGTAGTCAGTTATCGGTGGGGTTGACTTTGGCTGTTGCGTAAGGGAAGATGTCGGCAGGATCAACCCCCTGCGGAGGTCCGGCGAAGTTCGCGCCTGGTAAGAGGTCATGCACCTGCTTTAGTGTGTGGCTGTGCCAGTTGGCCAGTGCCTTACCTACATTGTCCAGTGCCGGACCTAAAAGGGCTTGCAGGCTGCGGGTTTGTTCAGAAATGAGTTTGCCCGCTTCAGCAACCTGATTGCTTACTCCGGGGGGAATTAATGTTTTCATTGTTAGTTAGTTATGTAGTTGCGAACCCTAATTTACCGCCCTTCAAAATAACTTTTGTACCGTTTGATTAATGGCTATCAGGAAGTTAGGTTATTTTTTACCCTCAATTAACCCGTTTGATTGATAGGTCGCTTCACCGCCCGGATTTACCAAATTTACCGACTGGAATAATAGCATTGCCCCCGTTTGTGAAATGGCTATCAGGAAGTTACGTGATTATTCGCGGCCCAAATCCCCGTTTACTACATGGCTCGGGAGGGCAACAAAAAAGCCCCGCAAAGGTGGGGGGCTTGATAAATGGAGTTGATAAGAATAGAAATCTGATAGATTTTCTCTATAATGTCAGGTTTTGTCAGGTTCGCGCCTGGGGGATTGTTAGCATTTGTTAGCATTTCGGCGTAGCTGCTGAGGTGGGAGTCTGGATAATTCCCCCTGAAATGTTGACAATTGTTAACATCGCCGGGTTTCGTTGCAATTTGCAACACTGCGGAAATGTCAAGTTTTGTCAAGTCTATACCCCGGAAAGGTCAACAATAGTCAACACCCCCCCCCATCGGTTTTGTAAAAATGTTAGGTTTTGTTAGGTTCCTGCCCCCTGAAATCTCATCATTCCTCATCATTCGCGTTGGAAATGTCTACGAATGTCAGCACCGTTCTACCGTGGCACCCCTCAGAATGTAAACATTTGTAAACATCCGCCCGGTGAAATGTCAATATTTGTCACTATTTGCCCCTGAAAAGTGAGGTTTTGTGAGGTTCTACCAAAACGGGAATTTCCGTTCTGCCTTCCAACATCTCAGGTTTTCTCAGGTTCTCCCGCTTCGGGGGGTTGCTATACGTGCGTAATGACTAGGAAAAAACCTTTATTTCGACCCCCTCGCGTGACTGACTCCGGAAACTCAATGGTTAGGGTTAAACCCGGCTTCTCTGCCTTGCGCGTGACTGACTGACAAAACTCAATAAAGTAAGTAAATATCAGTGACCTATCGCGCCCGCGCGTTATGGACACGGAAAACTCAATAGATGGGTTTTATAGTGTCCGATATGTCCGCTTCGCGCGTTTTACCGGGTGGAAAAACTCTTCAGACGCGCGCCCGTGTTATGGACTCCAAAAACTCAACGCGCGTTTTATAGTGTCGGATGTGTGGGATTTCTGCCCTTTTTTTATGGGTAAGAAAACTCTTCAGCTACGCGCCTGCGCGTTCGGGTGGGGAAACTCTTCAGGTGTTCCGCCTGGTCGATTCACGTCCTTTTTTATCGGGTACAAAAACTCTTCAAATCGGCAACCCTCGCGCCCGCGTAGGGGGAACAAAACTCTTCGCCTGCGTGTATTGACCCCCATAAAACCTTTCCCCTCACCTGCGGGCGTTGTGACCGTGAAAAAACCTTCCGCTTCACCTGCGCGTGTATGACCCCAAAAAAACCTTCATTCGCTTCGTGTGCGTTTTTTATCGGGGGACAAAACTCTTTAGGGCGTCATACGTGCGTATTTGACTCCCGGAAAACCTTCGGCATAGGCTCAATGGGTATTGGTATGCCGTTCGCGGCGTTTCGGCAGCACTTCGCACGCCCGGCGTTGATGGTGAAACTTGATTTTTAGCCCGGAATCGAACATATGAAAGGAGGGTGTACCCCCCTAGGAATTTTGCACGAGTACGCACAATACTAGGCAAACGGTCGTATCTGATAGACTGCCAGGAATATTACCCGCCCCTATTGCGCTACAGATGCCGCATTCTTTGCGCCTGACGAACGATCTAATCAAAGTTGACTATTGATATATCTTTAACCGTTCGTGTCTCTACGGGGCTAAAATGTGGATTAAACCATTCCGCTGCTGCGGGCCTGCGTAATGACCCAAGAAAAATCTTCCTGACGCCTGCGTTGTGACTGGGAAAAAACCTTCCCGGCGTTGGGATTCCTTACGCTGCCCTTTTTACGGGTAAGAGATACTACCCGCTGCACTCAGGTACGTAACTGGAAACGTATTTCTAATCTCAGTACGTAGGTAGAAATATATTTCCGGTCCTCAGCGCGGGCGTATGCCGTTTGTACCTGGTACATAATCCGGGCTGTTGATTTGTAGTTTATACAAAGCGTTGCGCGTTTCAAACGTGGGACGTTCCCGGCATCGTGCGGGTGTTCGGGAATAAAAACTCTTCAGGGGTAGTCGGCACCTCTGCGGGAAAGTGAGGTTTTGTCAGGTTCGCGCCTGGTGTGTGACTAACTCCAATAAACTTGCCGGGCTTTTCCGTCCGTTGGGAGTGGACGCTATTCAGTAGCAGAGCTGGCCACGTTCGGCGTGGGCCTTGTTGGTTGGTTCTGCCTTACCGTTTGTCAGTGCTGATCCGTTACCCCCCTACCCGGTCCTTTCTTCTTTGACTAGCAAAAATAGCGTTGTCACTGGTAACGGCATTTTGTTTTTACCTTTTCCGTTTTTCGGTATCGGGTGTTGACAAACACCCTTTCTTGACTAGCAAAGTTAGTTCAACTTAATAGTTAACTTAATATACTATATGGTGTAAACGGCTACAGTTGGCGGAAATCAGCCGACACAGTTTGCGGATAAAGGACAACTGTAGAGACACTACGGAAAGAGATACCGGGCTACTGAATGAAAATACCCCCTCTACAGTTGGCGGAAATCATCAAACTGTAGAGGGGTCAAAATGGCAGTTCCTCCAAGTGCTTAACGGCTGCTTTGATGTACGGTGACATTATCGGTAGCTCCCAGTCATCCCCAGGGGTAAGGAGGAATTTGATAGGATTTGATACCTCCTTCAAAGATTGTCCGATTAGTGGGGATTGATCAATGAAAGTAGATTTAAAGCCTGCCAGTGTGTTTATGAAGTCAGCTATAAACATTTGTGCAGCAATGTCTACAACCCCGTAACTACACTCCCGCTCATCCATCAATTCAATCAGAGCGTTTGAGACGTTAAGCCAAACCGATTGTGTGCTGTCTCTCGGAAGGGCTAGCTTTACGGGTGTTCCGGTACCGGTAGCTTTTATATGTCGGTTGCAATCAGCTTTGGTCTTGTAATATACCTGTCTGAATGAGTGTATGAACTTAGCCGTTATAACGTGCTCCTTTGGCTCTGAGTCGGTAGAGGTGGTTGCATTCGCTTTCTCGCTCCGGTAGTGGATGTAGTTGTAGACATCATCAAACTCGTTTGACTTTTTCGTTATAAGGTTCCCTTTGTCCCGGTATATTTCCCTCAGCGTATCGGGATAGGTAAGCCGCAGGAAGTCAACGCTGTAGTGCAATACCCGAGGGAAACCCATGTTTCGGGAACGGATCACCCCTAGCCCGGTGAAGTAGGCCAGTATTTTATCAAACCGGGTCTTTCCTATCCCGTACTCGTTTGCAAAGTCTTCTTTGGAGTGATAGTAAAATCCTTCGGACTCTGGATTTTTTACGTAGCAGTTGAAAGATTCGTACATGAGACGTTCAAACAAAATAGCCCCGTCGCACTTGATTGACTCCCTGTCTAACTGGTAGTCCTGGAACATGATTATGTTGCCACTGAGAACCTTGTAAATCGGTGGCTTTTTCTCTATCTTTACGCTGTCACTCATGCGGTTGCGCGGTTAAAAAGTCGTTGAAATCCTTGTGCTGAGGGTAGTACTTTGGCGAGTAGTCTACAGCGTAGGGAATGGAAGAAAGAACACAGGAAGCGGCCTTTTTGCCGCTTTCATCGTTATCGAGAAACAGGTTAACGGTCCGGTATCGCTGAAGCGTTAAAATCAATTCATCATTAACGAATGACAGGGAGTTCAATACAATCACATCATTGATAAATCGGCGGTCTTTGCCTTTGAGCAATACCAGTGCCGACAGGAAGCTGATAAACCCTTCAAAAACGTTTACTGATTGCCGATCTTCGCCCGGAATGGTGGTGATACCCTTCGGGCTGGTTCCGCCCTTAAACTGCGGGTTTCGCAGCTCATATCCCCCCTGGTCGTTTCTGAACCCGATAGCGTAGAAATGGCGAAGCCCCCGACTAAGCCGGTCGTCGCTGGTGTAGGTGCATTCAACGGCATAGATCCGGGCAAGATCGATCGGTATTCTACGAACGTCGGTAAGGTAGGTAATAAGCGGCTTTTTGTTGATCTCAGCTACTTTGAGTATCCGGTTTTGTCGACTGTTGGCGGCAGGCTGTTCAGTAGGTCGGTTCGGTAGTCGGTCAATGCCGGGCGTTTCTTTGTCCAGTACTTTCAACGCCCCCGAAAAGTCAACATTGTAGAGCTTCATTACCAGATCCGTAATGTTGCCCCCTTGCTTGCCTGCCCCGCCGTAATCACTCCAGACGTTCTTTTCGATGTTTACCTTAAACGACGCGCTTCTTTCCTCCCGGAATGGGGAATAGAACCATTTATCGGAATCGGTGCTTTTTGCCGTGTCCTGTGTGGCCCCGATCCTGCGTAGAAAGTCAGCTATCGGAATCCTCTTCGCCTGGTTGCTGTTCATCGGTGGTAGGTGTTGCCATTAGGTCATCAAATATTTTCATCTGCTGACGGCCGCTAGGTTTGTGCATTGCCTTTGCCTGTTTCCGTCGGTACTCCGTCAGCAATACCAGTCTATCACCCTTATAGAATATCTGCGGATTCATAAAGTAGACGTTGAAAGCCGGACCCCTTGCAATAAACTCCTTTTTCAGTAGCTCCGTAAGCCCTGCCAGGATTGCCGCTTTTGACTTGTACCCGGTCAGTTCTTTTGCTTCGTCCAGATCCACTATGATTTTATCGCTGTAGTCGGCAATGTGGAGGATGTAAGCAAAAACGCTTTGTGCTGACTTGGACAACTCGAACAGGATGTTCATTTGGTTAATGAATATCTTAACGAATTGCTCTGTGTCTACCTCCTTCCTGACCCCGATAAAATAGGCGTCATCTAGTTCACCTGTAACCCGGTTTACGATAGCCTTATCCTTTGGATTCGATACTGCTACCAACTTCTTTCGGGTATTGATCACCATTGACTCGACAAATGGATTGTCTTTGTGAGTCGGGTACGACTTTAAACTGATCTCATACTTTTCAGCCATAACAAGCAGGTTAAAAATGATACTGCCAAATTAAACTAATAATTCAATCTTTTTAAACTTTCAGGACAGTTTTACCATCACTTTTTTAACCTGATATGTTAGACTATTAACCTCAGAAGTTAAGTTATTGGCACTTTTGAGGGTGTAACTATCTGACTATCAGCACTAGGATTATCTTAATCTTAACACGCGCACGCGGGCGCGAGGGATAATGCCGGTTAGAGCCAGGTCTTTTTTTGCTGGTCAAGGAGAAAAGTACGCCCTTACTTCGCCTTTTTGGGGGCGGGTTTGATGGGTCCGTTAACCTCTTCGTATTCGGCAATATGCTTTGATATCGCCATTGCAAGAACATCTTTGATTAACAGCCGGTCCCAGTAGGCAATGGAGCGAAGTTTCTCTAGATCGCTTTCGTTGACAATGAAGGTTGCCCGCGTTTCGGCATCGGTGGCCAGGGCGGGCGCGGCTGGCGTTTCCGCTGCGGGTTTGTCTTCCTGTTTCGGGCTGTCACCCAATAACGCCCCGAGTCCTCCGGTAAAGTTCTTTTTTGCCACGTTCGTAAAGTGTTTTTCGGCCATACG
>NZ_VBSL01000034.1 GCF_006149005.1 Larkinella sp. C7
AAAAAGGAAATTGGGTTTATTACGGACTAATGCACGGACCAATAAGCCATAATTTAAAAATTGCTTCGTTACTATCTCTTGTCGCCGGTATTGTAAACGTAGCCGGTTTTTTTGCCGTTCAGCGATTGACAACGAACGTAACCGGTCATTTTGCGTTTTTCGTAGAAGAAGTTTTTAAGCTTAACTTTTGGCAGGGATTTGTTTATTTCCTGTATATATTTTTCTTTTTCCTGGGCTCTTTTGTTTCCAGTTTTCTCATTGAAATTATTTCACAAAAAGATGATCATTATATTTACGTAGTTCCCGCTTCGATAGAATGTTTGATTCTGTTTAGTATCGGCTTTTTGGGACAGGATTTACTCATCAAAAATCCAAACACCATTGCCTATAGCTTGCTTTTTGCGATGGGCTTACAAAACTCCCTGGTTACCACCATTTCGAATGCCAGCGTTAGGACAACGCATTTAACGGGACTTTTTACCGACTTGGGCATAGAATTATCGCAATTGTTCTTCTACAAAGAGCAGGAACAGAAGCACAAACTTCTGTCGTCAATAAAACTTCGGCTGACGATTATCAGTTTCTTTTTTATCGGTGGCATCATTGGGGGAATTTTATATTCAAAAGTGGGAATTCACGCCCTGATTTTTGCTGCGGCTGCCTTAGTTTTAGGCTTAATTTATGACAACGTAAAATTCAGGCTCATCCAATTGAGACGAAAACTCAAAAGTAGCTAACGAAGAACGGGATGTCTTCTTTTCGCGATCTTACTAAGCGTGCTATAAGTGAAAACGGAGATTGGTATATGATTTGAAATACAGATCATTAAAAATGATAGCCAAGCGACAATCCTAAATTCGAATTCCAGCCAGCTTTCCCTAAAGAATTCAAGCCTGATTGAATTGAAATTGAAAGATTCGGTAGCACACGATACTCATATTGTAAACTAAAATAAGGGCCGATATTCATTTCATCAAACCCTCTCGTTGTAAACGAAGAAACATACACTGTTCCATTCGAATCCGTTTCATACTGAACCTGGTTCAAAAGAAGATCCTTCCGATGCCAAATTGAAAATCCAAATCCTGGATAAATAGCGTGTTTGTAACTTTTTAAAAGGTTATAATTTAAAACTAAATCCAAGCTTGTTCTTTTTCTTGAATTTAAAAAAGTGGGATGAATAGTTTCATAGTATTCTGTTTTAAGTATACCTGCTTTAGCTTCGAATTTTAATCTGGAAAAACCCAGCAGCCTTGTATAGTGTATTTCATACCTTGTTCCGAGCGCGTCTGGTGCATCTAAACCTACCCGGCTTGCTCCAATGCGAATGACATTTTTTTGCGGAATAGTTTGCGATTTAACAATGAAACTATAGCAACTTAATAAAAAGAAAAGCGTTATCGATTTCATACGATCCTTACTCGTTAAACCAGATTCAGGAGATCTTTATAAAAACTCCTCAATCTGGTTGTTTGCAATCATTGTACTTAGTAAAACTTATGCGGCATTACGTAAGAAACATTCGTTCCTTCAATAATTGGACCATTATAGACCGCAAAAGAGACCGGGAAATGACCCGTAATGACGACACAACAAAAAAACACGTAACCCATTGTATTCCAAAAGCCTTCTCTCGAAACCTCCCTATGAAAACCATCTTCGTATATGCCCTGTTGATCAGCGTCACGGTTCTGAATCACGCCTATTCGGCCGGGGGGCCAACGCCTTTCGTCGGGCCTGATTCGCTTCCTTCACACCAACCCGCACCCTTCAGAAGAACGCTACTGGTTTCTCAACCTGCGCCACGGTTTCACACAGTTTTCATAAAGCCCGGTAAAAATCAATCAGCCAATACGCTGGTAAAAGGAGCCTTTTTTTTGCCGACAATCGGTATTGATGAGAAGACCATAACGGTCAAAGCTGGCGATGCGGTTTTGCAAGCTGGAATCGATTACAACTACGACGCATCCGGTAATCGAATCCAGCTTTTAAACCCGGCGGTTTTGCGATCAGACGAACCGCTAGAAATTACCTACAACGCCGACCCATTCGAGCGGGTGAATTGAATGGATGTGGAAAACCGCCATCAGCGGATGCCGTTCACGACCCGGACCAAAGCCGTGTAGTGATTACCGTTTAGTAAATCGGGGGTTTTGGGATTCGTTTCAAAGCTGAAGAGGTATTACTTTTAAGTTTGTGTATCAGTTCATTACCGATGCAAAGGCCACTTTTCCTGCTGTCCAAAAAATCAACGGTATCCGTGATTTTTTGTCACTAAATCCGGTGCGTTTTCGATGCAATCGTCGCAACACGTGTGAAATAAGGGTAAGGGGGTTTTGAGTGTTCAAGGTGTCTATGAGATGGTTTCAACGAGTCGTTTTGCTGATCAGTTGGCTGGGTTCATCCGCTTCCCTGCTGGCCCAGCCCTATTACACCCCGCCTTTTGACTTCGACCGAGGTATGGACCGGGCTTATGTGGATAGTTTGTTGAAAACCACCCGAATCCGGCTGCTTAACCTCGACCGGCTGCGCCCCACCCCCACGGTCGATACCGCCCGGATGGAATACCTGCATTTTATGGCGTATGTCCACTACAGTGGCATGACCCACCGCGACAGTGCGCTGCTGGTGGCCGACCACCTCATTCACCTCGCCGAACGGAAAAAGAATATCAAATACCAGATTAAAGGGCTGCTGCTTACCGAACGGTATTACCGGGATGTCAAAACCGATTACCCCCGGGCGATCAAACTGAACCACCGCCTGCTGTCGCTGATCGAAACCGCTCCCGAGGTGTATGCCCTGTATTTCTGGCGCATCTACCGGAATCTCGGCCACATCAGTACTTCAATTGGGGAAAATGGAGAAGCCGTAGCCTATTTGCAGAAGAGCATTGCCTGGTTTGAAAAAGACAAAAAAATCGACCCCATTCATCTGTCCGACCTCCATCGGCTTCTGGCCAATGCCTACAAAGGGCAGCAGCAGTTGGCGAAGGCTGAAATGCACGCCCTCCGGGCCTGGGACATTCTGAACCAACAGCCCAGGGTGTCGATCTCCAACAAAGCTTACCTGACCAACGACATCGGGCTGGTGTATAACCTCCAGCAGAAATTCACCCAGGCAATTCCGTACCTGAAACAGTCGGTGGCGTATTGGGAGCAGCTCAACGCGCCCCTTCCTCAGGCCGACGCACTGGCCGATCTGGCGGTTTCTTACCTCGGTATCAAGCAGTATGACGAGGCCATTGCCAATGCGAAAGAGGCTCTGGCGAAGAACCAGAAGGTGTACGCGCCCATGCTAACGGCCTATTCCGTGCTGATGAGCGCCAATGAGCACCAGCAGGACTGGAAGAGTGCCTTTGCTTACCAGCGGCTTTATAACGACAAAAAACGGGAAGAACAACTGGCCATCAACCAGACCGAAAGCCTGCGAAGCAAGGCCCAATTCGACCGCGAACGACTCGAAACGACCTACCGGCAGGAGCGGCTGTTACAAAACCAGCGGTACCAGACACTGGCAAAACAGGCTGAAATCGACCGGCTTAACAATACCTTCAAAACGAATGAATTCCGCCGGCGGGCCCAGACCAACGCCCTGAAACACCAGCTCGAAACGCAGCAACTGAAAACCGTTGCCGCTCAGAAACAGGCCACCCAGCAAGCCACCATCAAGCAGCTACACATCGACCAGCTCCGGCTGGGCCTGTCGGCGCAGAAACGCATCCGCAATCTGTTGTACGTTGGGATTGCCATCATTAGCTCGCTGGGGTTTCTGCTGCTGTATTATAGCCTGCGGCTCCGGCGAACCAACCTGGCGTTGCGGACCAAAAACCGGGAGATTGAAATGGCGCTGATCAAAGGCCAGACCCTTGAGCGCAAGCGCGTGGCAACCGAACTCCACGACCGGGTGAGCAGTCTGCTCGGTGCCACCAAAATGACCTTCCAGACGATGGACTCCGATATTTTATCACCCCGCAACAAAACCCTGTACGAAAACAGCCTGAACCTGCTCAACGACGCCGTCACGCAGGTTCATCAACTGTCGCGCAACCTGCTGCCGGAACAGTTGCTCCAGCAGGATTTGCTGGTATCGCTCAAAAGTCTGGTTAAAAAGCTGAATCTGGTCGAAAAAACGACGTTCTCGCTGAACTATGATCCCGGCGGTAAGCTGCCGCTCAGCCCGGAAGTCAAGTTTAACCTGTACGTCATCTGCCTGGAACTGTGCACGAACATTCTTCGTCATGCCCAGGCGCGGCAGGCTCACATCAAGCTGATCTGGTACGACAAATGGCTGGCCGTACAGGTATTGGACGACGGCATCGGGCTGAACCCGTCGGTGGAAGGCGGCACCGGGCTGCACAACATCCGGGAACGCGCCGAGACGATCGGCGCCCGGTTCTGGCTGGAATCCGGCGAATTGGCCGGAACAAAAGCCAGCGTGCTGCTGCCCCTTCCGGAATAGCCCCGATGCGCTTTATTTCACCACATACAGCAGATCCTGGTAATCGATGGTGCCGGTGCGGCCAACCCAGCTCCCGTAATTGATCGTACGAATCGTCAAGCCGGCTTTCTGAAAAGCCTCTTTGGCATACACTTCGTCAAAGGCAATCATGCTTTCGGGCAGTTCCTGAATATGCACCATGGTTCGTTCCGTGAATGGCGTCAACTGACGGCCATACAGGCTTTTACCTTCCGCGTTGGCTTTGCGCGACTCACTGTTGAGCAAAAACATGGTTATGTAAGCTCTCCCCCCTTTTTTCATGACCCGCGAAATTTCGGCCAGATACTGCTCAAAGTCGTTCTCGAGCATGTGGGTAAACACCGAATTCAGGATCACCAGACTGAACGTCGAAGACTCGAACGGAAACCGCAGCTCGTGTCCCTGCATGGTTCCGAGCGGGTTATACATCTTGTTATAGACATTCAGGTGGTGAAAGCGGAAATGTGGAAACCGCTTCGTTACTTCTTTCGTACACCAATCCACGCCGTTTTTAACGATCTCGATCCCGTCGTAGCTGCCCGGGGCGGAGATGTAGTCCGTTAAGGGAATCGCAACCCGGCCAATTCCACTGCCAACATCCAGAACGTTATCCGTTGAATGTAGGCCAACCAGTTCCTTGATGTGATCAACCGATTTTACCCCAACGGCCTTGAAATCACCGTCGCCGATGAAGATCATTCGGGAGGGTGGCGTCAACGCGTCGCGTTCACCGGTCAGCAACTCCAGCCGGTCAATCATTTCGATTGGAATGACCTTTTTTAGGGAGGTTTTGAGTGAATTGGGCAGCAAACTTTTTAATCCCATCGTGGTGATTTCTACTGGTAAGCTTGCAATTTAGGAAAAATGTCGGGATTGCCTTCATTCCCATTTTGAACTATCCTTATTTTTTCGACTAAAATACGAACCTAATTTGTAACTATTCCAATAAATGGAGCAACATTAAACCCGTCAATCCATACCCTCTGGTGCGAGATACCGGCTTTCTCCCTTTCGGCTCTTGCACTATTCATTCAATCCACGTTCCAACGGGCGTGATGTAATCGGGCAGTACTTCATTTGCAGACCACCTCCACTGGCAAATCCGGCGTTTGTTTGTTAAGTTAGTGTCTGGCATCACAAAAAGGCAGCCTGTTATGACCTTCACCTACTTCGATCAACCGGCGCGTTGGATTGGCGTAAGCGATCAAGAGACGCGTTGCGACCTGTGCCACCAGCAAAAACCGTGTTTCGACGCGACTGGATTTTTTGGTGAAGACGAACTTGCTTTTATTTGCCCGGATTGTCTATCGAACGGTCGGCTTTACGAACGGGATAGTTATACCTGTCAGGGCGATGTGGCGGAATTGAAACGGCAATTGAAGTCCCTTCACCCGGCACTCAGCAAAGCCGAGTTGGATGATCTGGCCGACCAGAAAACACTCGAACTGGAGAAAACCACCCCGCACCTCGTGACCTGGCAGGACTGGGAATGGCCCTGCGCCGACGGGGAATATGCTCGCTTTATCGGCTACGGTTCCAGGCCATTCTATACAAAATTAGTGGGCAATTCGGACGCCCGAATGCTGTTCGAAAAATCCATCTATTATACCCTGGCGGAAGAATCCGATGCGGAGGAATTATGGGAAGATGTGCCGCGAAAACTCATTGTAGATTACGCTGACAGCAGCAAGTACAGTACGCTTTTTTACGTGTTTAAAAGTCTTCATTCTGACCAGATCATCACCCTTTGGGACTCTGATTAATCCATGAAACACCTGCTTTACTTCCTCTGCATCAGCACGTTCACCTACGGCCAATCGTTCGATCTGGTCATCAAAAACGGCCGTGTGGTCGACGGCACCGGCAACCCGTGGTACTACGCCGACGTGGCCATCCAGAACGGCAAAGTCGCGCGCATTGGAAAAATTCCGGCCACGGAGGGCAAAACCGTGATCGATGCCAAAAACCAGCTCGTGGCCCCCGGCTTTATCGACGTTCACACCCACGTGGAAGGCAGTTTGCAGGACCGTCCCGGTGCCGAGAATTTCCTCTACGATGGCGTTACGACGCTCGTCACCGGCAATTGCGGGGGTTCGGCCACCAACCTGCGCACCTTCTTCGATTCACTGCGCATCGGCGGTTTTTCGCCCAACCTGGCGTCCATGATCGGCCACAATACCGTGCGGCTGAAAGTGATGAAAATGGCCTTTCGCGAACCGACGGCGAAAGAGCAGACCGAGATGGAAGCCCTCGTGGAACAAGCCATGAAAGACGGTGCCGTCGGCATCTCGACCGGTTTGATCTACACGCCCGGCACCTATGCCCGCACGCCCGAAATCGTCAATCTGGCCAAAATGGCGTCGCGCTACGGGGGTGTCTACGCGTCACACATGCGCAACGAAGGGCAGGACGTCAAAAAAGCCATCGAAGAAGCCATTCAAATTGGCCGGGAAGCCGGGATTCCGGTCGAGATTTCGCACTTTAAAGTCGCCAGCAAACCGATCTGGGGGTCGAGCGTGGAAACCGTGGCAATGGTGGAAGCCGCTCGGCGCGAGGGGCTTGATGTAACCGTCGATCAATATCCGTATACCGCATCAAGTACCTCGCTTTCCAGCATCGTTCCCTCCTGGGCGCTGGCCGACGGCGACTCGGCCACGCTCGTCCGGTTTCGCGACCCGGCAACCCGCACCAAAATCCGGAAGGAAATGCTCACCGGTTTGAAGAAAAACGACCGCAAAAATTTTGACTACGCTGTAGTGGCGTATTACCCCGCCGACACCACCTTCAACGGCCTGAGCATCACCAAAATCAACCAGAAACTGGGCCGAAAAAACAACGCCGAAACCGAAGCCGATCTGGTGCTGGAACTGATGGACAAAACCGCCATGAAACGCATTCAGATGGTGTACCACACGATGTCGGAAGATGATGTAGCCACGATCATGCACTACCCCAACACGATGATTGCCTCGGATGCGGGCGTGGCGCGGTTTCAGTCAGGCATGCCGCACCCACGCGGGTACGGCACCAACGCCCGGGTGCTGGGACGATACGTGCGCGAGAAAAAAGTGATTCCGGTGGAGGAAGCCGTCCGGCGGATGTCGTCGCTCCCCGCCCAGCGGTTCAAGCTCGACGATCGGGGCATTTTGAAACCCGGTTATGCCGCCGACCTCGTGGTTTTTGACGAAAAAACCGTATCGGATCAATCGACCTACGATGTTCCCCATGCCTATTCGACCGGTTTTTCCTACGTGCTGGTCAATGGGATTCCGGTGATTGAGGGTGGCAAACACAACGGAAAACGGCCTGGTCAGGTGTTGATGGGGAAAGGATATGTGGGAAAATCAGAGTAATTCGTTCGTTGTCCCCTTACTCTTTTGCCAGCCCGTTCCGCCAGGTCATTAGTTTGGGGCGCATTTCATCCACCAACTTGGGGTGCTGAGCCGCTACGTCCGTTTGTTCGGCAGGGTCAGTGGCCAGATCATAAAGTTCGGTGCCGGAACCGTCGGCATTGACCAGCAGTTTCCAGTGGCCTTGTCGCATGGCCAGATTCGGGCTTTTGTCACGACCGGCCGGATAACGGAACGATTCGGTATTGCGACCATATTCCCAGAAAAGAGGGTTCTTGCGAGCGGCCGGTTTGCCCAGGAGAACCCCGGCCCGGTTTTCGCCGTCAGCGCCGGTGTTTCGCCCTTTTTTGCCCGCCAGACTCACGAACGTGGGCAGCAGATCGACCGCACTCAAAACCGACAGATTATCAACCCGGCCTTTGGGGGTTCGGGCCGGATAGCGAACGATAAACGGCATTCGAATGCCCCCTTCATACAGCGAGAGCTTGCTGCCCCGGAACAGCCCCGACCGACTCCCCTGAAAAGTGGGCAAGGCCCCATTGTCGCTCGTAAACACAACGAGCGTATTTTCATCCATGCCCAGGGCCTTCAACCCGGCCATCAGCCGGCCAATCTGTCGGTCGAGTTCGGCCAGAACGGTTTTGAATTCGCGCGGTTTCTCGGTTCCCTTCGGAAACTCATTGAGGGTCGTTTCGTCGGGCACCCAGGGCGTATGCACGTCATCGGGCCAGAGGTTGATGTAGCAGGGTTTGTCGGAATTCCGCTTCAGAAAACCGAGCGTTTTGTCAACGAAGTACGCCGTTCGGTTCCAGCGTTTCACACTGTCGGATTTCGCCCAGATCCAGTCCGTCGACGTCAGCAACGGGTCAGGGTCGGGACTTTCCCAGGTGCTGGCGTACGCATCGAAACCGTATTGCCGGATTCCGGGCGCATTGTCGACATCGCGCCCCCCGCCCATGTGCCATTTGCCGAAGTGTGCCGTGACATAGCCCGCTGCTTTGAGTTCACGGGCAACCGATGGCGCCGAAGCGTCCAGAAAATCGGCCTGCTCACAGGTGCGGTTGTGTTTCCGGTCCGCGAGAAATGACGTAATGCGCCATTTTCCGGGTACGTTTCCGGTCATCAGGCCCACGCGGGAAGGCGAGCAAATGGGGGCCGCACTGTAGTAGTTCGTAAATTGAATGCCCTCGGCGGCCAGCCGGTCGATGTGGGGCGTAGGCGGTAAGGAACTGGCTGAAGAGTTGGGTCGGTAGCAGCCCACATCGGCCGCCCCCATGTCATCGATCAGAATCAGAATGATGTTGGGAGGCCGGTTGATTGGCTTCTGCTCAGAATCTGGGAGGAAAGTCCCAAAGCTGCTACACAGCACGAATACCAATGCCGGAAGGGCCAGTTTGCTCTTCATACTCAGTTGATTGACAGGTCGAATGTAGGAAAAACGGGTTTCTTCGGTCCTAAAAGTACGCATTTTAGCCACCCATTCGGCCTGGTTTGGAGAATTGCGGGGTCTGGTCAACGGTTTTTGGCGGTTTTACCCGCCTGCGCCCGCCAGTTGATTCCCAGAAACGCAAAGGCCGGATGCTGGCCACCCACCGTCTGGCGAACGATCTCGTCGGCAAAATCCAGACCGTTCGATCCATTGGCGAAATAGACCACCGCGTCTTTGCGCGTACGGTTCGCCATGATAAAGCATTTGAAGGCCCCATTATCGCCCCAGTGCCAGAAATAGGTTGCAGCGGGCGTTTGTTCCAGGCCAATCCCTAACCCCCAATACGAACCAGCCGCCAGCGTATCGGAGCCGGAAAAACGGGTGGGCAACTGGCTTTGCGGGCTGAGCATCTGATCGACCGTGGCGGGTTTTAGCCCCGTTGCGTTGAAAAGCGCCAGCACAAACCGGGCATAATCCGGAGCGGTGGTGTGCAGGGAATAAGCCATATTGGCCTGCGCCGGTTGGTATTTTTGCTCTACTTCGCCCGACTCGTTGTGTGGCTGGGCGTAATTGGCAGCAAAGGCCGGTTGCCAGACAAAGCTGCTGTGCGCCATCCCCAGCGGTTTCAGGACCCGGTTTTCCATGAACGCGTTGATTGGTTCGCCTGTGATTTTTTCAACGACTTTTTGCAGATAGACGAATCCTTCGCCAGAGTAGCCAAACCGTTCGCCGGGAGAACGAAGCATCGCCAGTTGGGAGGAGCGCCGGTTTTTACGCCAGTTCGGCAAGCCCGAGCGGTGGCTCAACACCAGCCGGGCCGTGATTTTCGTATACCGCTCATCGTCGGCCACATCGGGATAAGGCAGGTATTCAAACAGCGGTTTATCCAGATCCAGTCGCCCTTCTTCCACCAGTTGCAAAACCGCATACGCAAAGAGCGGCTTGGTCAGTGAAGCGGCTTCGAAGACGGTGTTGGAGTTCACGCGTTGGGTTGAGTCGGCTTTGGTAAAACCGTAGGCTTGGCGATAAGCAAGCTGGCCCTTCTGAATCCAGGCCATCGACAAACCGGGTACGTTCGCGCTATCCATGAGTTGTTTGACGGCCTGGTCAAGCCGGGGAAAAGCCGGATCAGCCGGTTGGTTCTGGGCCTGACCGGAAGCCGCCAGCAGGCTGAATAAAGTCACGAACGCCATGCGGGCGCCGGAAAGTAGAGAGGTCGCGGTCATGCTATTGCCAGGTTCATGGACAAAGATGGCGAATTGGGTTGGATGGTTGCAGAGAGGGAGTTACGAATGGCTGAATCTTTTTGTATCGCGACCTTTTTCTCATTTTGACTACACATCCCCTCAATTAGACTACAGACAGCCCATCGTTGAGCCTGACCTTTGACGCATCATTAAATATCAAGGATATCATGCTACATCAGAA
This sequence comes from Larkinella sp. C7, assembly GCF_006149005.1. Lineage (GTDB taxonomy): Bacteria > Bacteroidota > Bacteroidia > Cytophagales > Spirosomataceae > Larkinella. Next base: position 10,687 of record NZ_VBSL01000034.1, read on the forward strand.
TGAAAATGCAAGTCTTCAAACCGCACCAACCCCGGTAACATCTCCTAAAGTCTGGTTCATTACGGGCGCTTCCCGTGGGTTTGGACGCGTTTGGGCCGATGCCGCCCTGAAGCGTGGCGATCAGGTGGTGGCGACCGCCCGGAAATTGGAAAGTATTGCCGACCTGAAAGAAACCTATGGCGAAAACGTGCTGACACTCGAGCTTGACGTGACAAAGCCTGAGCAGGCGAAAACCGCCGTAGAACAGGCGCACGCACACTTCGGCAGGCTTGATATTGTGTTAAATAATGCCGGTTATTCCCTGGTTGGCACCATTGAGGAAGCCAGTGCGGACGATATTCGTGCCCTTTATGAAACCAATGTCATTGGTCCGGTTTCCGTTATTCAGGCGGCCCTGCCCCTATTGAGAAAGCAGGGTGGCGGTCATATCCTCGGCACATCAAGCAATCTGGGTCATGTCACCTTACCAGTGATTGGCTACTATGCTTCTTCGAAATGGGCATTTGAAGCCATCCACGAAAGTCTGGCTGAGGAGGTTAGATCGTTCGGGATCAACGTAACCATCATCGAACCGGGCGCTTATGCCACCGAGTTCGGAACCCCGGAATCGCTGAAATTTGCACAAGGCCTCGACCTTTACGCTGCTTTTAAAGGGGAGTTCTTTGGGATGTTGAAGGGTCTGGAACGGGGAGATCCCAATGCAACGCCAGCGGCTCTCTTCCAACTGGTTGATGCACCGGAACCTCCGCTACGGTTCTTCCTCGGCAGCCACAATTTACCTGGAGTGCGTAAGGCCTATGCAGAGCGCTTAGCCACATGGGAAGCCTGGGAAAACGTTTCCAGGTCGGCTCAGGGTTAACTTGGGCCAGGAACCCGCCAACAGCGAATTTGGTTGATAAAAATCCATGATAACCGATTGTTATCCTTGATGATCGGTTATCATTTTTATATCCTGACAGATGAACAAAGAAGAAAATAGCCCCAAAAAAATGCTGTCGCTCACCGACGCGCACCGGGCATTTGGCTTGTTAAAACCGCAACACCCGCTGGTCAGTTTGATCAATGGGACCTACACACAGGTTGATGAATCCAGGCTTTCTCACCACCATGTGCTGAGCTTTTATAAAATAGCTTACAAACCAAAACTGCACGGCAAAGTAAAGTACGGCCAGAGTTATTATGATTTTGACGAAGGTGGCTTGTTATTCGCTTCGCCGGGCCAGGTGATTGGTAGTCATGACAACGATATCAGCGTGTGTTCCGAGTATACTCTGCTGATTCATCCGGATTTCTTTTTAGGCTATTCCCTGGCCAAAACCATTAAGCAATATGGCTTCTTCTCGTATTCAACCCGGGAAACGTTGCATCTTTCCGAAGAAGAAAAAGTCACGGTTTTTGAGCTCTTTAAAATGATCGAAAAAGAACTGTCCAGCCGGATCGACGATTTTAGCCAGGACGTGGTTATTTCTCAAATTGAATTGATGCTGAACTACGCGAACCGTTTTTACAACCGTCAGTTTATTACGCGCAAGGCGGTAAATCATGATCTTCTCCAAAAGCTGGAAGAAGTTATGGATCAGTACTTTACCAATAAAACGTCCTTAAACCAAGGATTGCCTACGGTCAGCTATCTGGCAGAGCAGGTAAACGTATCACCCAGTTATTTGAGTGATATGATGCGGTCGCTGATCGGGCAAAATGCCCAGCAATATATTCACGATAAACTGATTGAGAAAGCAAAAGAAACGCTGTCCACTTCCAATTTGACGGTACAGGAAGTAGCTTACGCTTTGGGGTTTGAGCACTCACAATCCTTTAGTAAACTATTCAAAACGAAAACGAACCTTTCGCCACTGGAATTCAGACGCTCTTTCAATTAAACAGATTTCCCATCATTGTTTCGCCTGGTAAGCGCACGTTAGCGGTTTTCAAAAATCAGTAAACCCTATTGGTCTATGAAATACAGCCCCTGGAGTTCGAAACAAAACGGATTTTTACGCCAAAATCCCCTTCACCAACTTCCCCTCCACATCCGTCAGCCGGAACCGCCGTCCCTGGAATTCGTAGGTCAGTTTTTCGTGATCGACGCCCAACAGGTGGAGCAAGGTCGCCTGAAAATCGTGGACGTGGACCGGGTTTTTGATGATGTTGTAGCCAAATTCGTCGGTTTCGCCGTAGGTGATGCCGCGTTTGACACCGCCCCCCGCCATCCACATCGTGAAGCAGCGCGGGTGGTGATCGCGGCCATAGTTGTCTTTCGTCAGTTTGCCCTGCGAGTAGTTCGTGCGGCCAAATTCTCCGCCCCATACCACGAGCGTGTCGTCCAGCAAACCGCGTTGCTTGAGGTCCTGCACCAGTGCCGCCGACGCCTGATCGGTCGCTTTGCACTGCTTGGTGATGCTCTTGGGCAAGTTCCCGTGCTGATCCCAGCCCTGGTGATACAACTGCACAAATTTCACATCCCGCTCCAGTAACCGACGGGCCATCAGGCAGTTGGCGGCATACGTCCCCGGATTCCGGGCCGATTCGCCGTACAGATCGAACACCCAATCCGGCTCGTCGGATAAATCGTTCACTTCCGGCACCGACGTCTGCATCCGAAATGCCATTTCATACTGCGCAATGTGGTTCGACACTTCCGGGTCGCCGTAAATTTCCTCCTGCACCTGGTTCAGATCCTTCAGCGCGTCGAGCATCGACCGACGATCCGCCGAACTGTAGCCGTTCGGATTGCTCAGATACAAAACCGGATCGTTGCCCGAGCGGAACTGCACGCCCTGGTGTTTCGACGGCAGAAAACCGTTGCCCCACAACCGGGCATACAACGGCTGATCCTGCGGGGCATCTTTCGACACCATGACGATGAACGCGGGCAGATTTTCGTTGGCCGATCCCAGCCCGTAGCTCACCCACGAACCAATGCTGGGCCGCCCGGCCAGTTGATTTCCGGTCTGAAAAAACGTCAGCGCCGGGTCGTGGTTGATCTGCTCGGTATACATCGATTTGATGAAACACAGATCGTCGGCCACTTTGCCGGTATATGGCATCAATTCGCTCGCCCACGCGCCACTTTTGCCGTATTGGGCAAACTTATACGGCGAACTCACCAGCGGCAGTGCCGACTGCTGGGCGCTCATGCTCGTCAGCCGCTGGCCTTTCCGCACCGACGCGGGCAGGTCTTTGCCGTGCATTTTTTCCAGATACGGTTTGTAGTCGAACGTCTCCAGTTGCGACGGCCCCCCGCTCTGAAACAAATACACGACCCGCTTGGCTTTCGGCGCGCGGTTCGGCACGGTTTCGATGCGTTCGGCGGGGTTGGAGAAAAGCTGCGAGGGCAACAACGACCCCAACGCCAGCGTGCCCAGGCCCCAGGAAGCTTTGTTCAGAAAAGACCGCCGGTTAAACGTATCCGCCAGACTCTGCGCGAGTTTCTCTTTCATGTTTTTCAGGTTTTCAGTTTACGGTTTTCAGTTTACGGTGGCTGACGCATTTGGGCTATCGCACGAATTAAGGCGCGTCAGCAAGCCTGCGTCAGCCACCGTAAACTGAAAACCGTAAACTGTTCTAATGTTTCGTAATAAACGCTTCCGAGTTCATCACCGCACTGGCGACGACGGCACCGGCCGCGAGGGCTGGTTTCTCGGTTGTTTGGGTCAGTTTGTATTCGCCAGCGTCAATCCAGCCCTGCATTTTGGCGGGACTTTTCCGGAATTTCTGGTATTCCTGCTGGTATAGTTTCGTCAGAATCGTTAGCTCTTTTTCGACCGGTTTTCGGCTGGTCAACAGCCGGAACAGGTGGGTCAACTGGTCGGGCAGCGGTTTGCCGGGCGCAATCGACCGGGCCGCCACCACTTTGGCAGCTTCGACAAACTGCGGATCGTTGAGCAGCACCAATGCCTGCAAGGGCGTACTGGTTTTCTGCCGCTGCACCACGCAATAACTCCGCGAGGGCGCATCGAAGGTGTTCATCGACGGGGGCGGATTGGTCCGACGCCAGAACGTGTACAGACTCCGGCGGTATAATTTCTCGCCTTTGTCCTGCTCATACGTCGTGTTGTTCACCGCCCACAAGCCTTCCGGCTGGTACGGTTTCACACTTTCCCCGCCCAAATTTCCCGACAATAAACCACTCGAAGCCAAGGCATTATCCCGGATCATTTCGGCGGTCAACCGAAACATCGGGCCACGGGCCAGCCACGTATTTTCGGGATCTTTCTGCTGCAAATCCGGTCGCCCGCGCGATGATTGCCGGTAGGTCGCCGACATCACCAGCAGTTTCTGCATGGCTTTCACGTTCCAAGGGGACGCCCCCCCGGCGCCTTCCCGGAACTGAACCGCCAGCCAGTCGAGCAATTCAGGATGCGTGGGCAAATTGCCCTGATTGCCGAAGTTGTTGGCCGACTTCACCAGACCCGTTCCGAAGTAGGTTTGCCAGTAGCGGTTCACGGTCACCCGGGCCGTCAGCGGATTATCGGGATGCAGCAGCCACTTCGCCAGACCGAGCCGGTTTCTCGGGTATTCTTTCGGGAACGGCAACACGCTGGCCGGCACGTCGGGCTGAACCGGGTCGCCGGGCGCATCGTACACACCCCGTTTGAGAATGTGGGTTGGCCGGGGTGTTTTCATGTCTTCCATCACCATGATTTCCGGAATTTCCTCCGCAATCCGGTTTCGCTCCGCCCGCAGTTTCTGCAATTCGTCGCGCTGCTGCTGGTAGGTCGTTGAAACCGTGCTGAGATAATAGTCCTTCAGCGGTTCGCCTGTCACGGCGGGCAGGGTTTGGGTCGATTGAACCAGCGCCTGCACTTCCGGGGCTGTCAACGCACGGTTATACACCACCAGTTCGTCCAGCGCCCCTTTCTTGAAACCGGGGCCGCGCATGTCCGCACCCACCATCAACCCGGTTTGCTTGCCCTTGAAGAGAATGTCTTTGTAGAGATTGTCTTTTTCGGTCACCAGTGCGGTTTCTTTCCCATCCACAAACAGCCGCAAGCCGTTCGCTTTGCTCGAACCGTCGTAGGTCATGGTCAGTTGAATCCATTTTTCTTTCGGCAACACCTGTTTCCCAAGCCGGATAATGCTGTTGTAAGGCCAGGTATGCGCCATCAGCAGCTCCGGTTTGCCGTCGCGCAGGTTCAGGAAGTACCCCCGAAAATTGTACAGAATATCGCCGTTGCCCTTGTGAACGAGAGCCGCCTTGGAAACATCTTTGGGAATGTTGATCCAGACGCCAATGGAAAACGGCTGCGAGCGGTTGAAAATACCGACGTCGCCCAGCGTCAGAATATCGTCGCCGTTGGACTGAAACGCATTACCACGTTTGCCCGGCACCAAAACCGGGTCAAGCACTTTGCCGCTGTCTTTTTTGCTGACGGCGTTTAGAAACTTGCCGTTTGCCAGCTTATCGAACGTAAAATGAGCCTGCAATCCTTTCCGAGCATCGAACGGAAGGACCGATGCGGTTTTGGACTGCCATTGCTCAAAGGCCGGTTGTTCCTGCTGAGCCGTCTGCCGGATCGCGCTTTCCGTGGCCTTGATTTTGGTATCCAGAAACGTTAGCAGGCTGTCGTGTTTCGGCTGGCTCAGGAGCATTGTCGGCACCGGCATGGCATCGTCCCAGGAGATTTGACCGGCTTCGTCCACGTTGTTGAAAAACGCGAACAGGCTGTAATAGTCTTTCTGTGAAAACGGGTCGAACTTGTGGTCGTGGCAGCGGGCGCATTCCACCGTCAGTCCCATCAGGGCCGTTCCGACGGTGTTGGCGCGGTCGGCGACGTATTCCACCCGAAATTCTTCGTTGATAATCCCGCCTTCCATGTTCTGCGAATGATTGCGGTTGAACGCCGTCGCCAGCCGTTGTTCCCGCGTCGCATTGGGCAGCAAATCGCCCGCCAGTTGCCAGGTCACAAACTGATCGAACCGCTGATTCTGGTTAAACGACTTGATTACCCAGTCGCGCCAGGGCCACATCGGCCGGTAGCGATCGACGGTGTAGCCGTGGGTGTCGGCATAGCGGGACAAATCCAGCCAGTCGACGGCCATTTTCTCCCCGTAATGCGGTGATTTCAGCAAGCGATCCACCACCTTTTCGTAGGCATTCGGCGAACGGTCGGCCAGAAAAGCCTGCTGCTCTTCCACGGTAGGTGGCAAACCGGTCAGATCCAGCGTAACCCGGCGGAGCAGATTTTCCCGGTCGGCTTCGGGAGACGGTTTCAAGCCCTTCTCTTCCATTTTACTCAGCGTAAAATAGTCGATCGGATTTTTGGGCCAGCGGGTATCTTTCACGGTTGGCAACTTCGCCTTTTCCGGTTTGAGCAGCGCCCAGTGCGGTTTGTACTCGGCCCCTTCTTCAATCCATTTGAGGAGCACGGCTTTTTCGTACGGGGTCAGAACGCGGTTCGACGACTTCGGTGGCATGATCTCGTCTTCGTCCGTCGTCACCAGCCGGTAATACACTTCACTTTCCGACAGATCGCCGGGCACAATGGCGTGTTTCTTGTTCTTCGCTTTTTTCAAAGCCGCCATTGCCCCTTCGCGGGTTGCCAGTTCCAGACCGCCTTTCTGACTGGCTTTGTCGGGACCGTGGCAGAAAAAACATTTGTCGGACAGAATCGGCTTCACGTGCAGGTTGTAATCCACCTTTTCGGGAAGCTGATCCGCCAACGCTTCGATTTCAGCCGGTTTTTCTACCCCACCACAGCTTTGAATCAGCACACTTCCGGAGAAGCACGCCAATCCCGCCATCCACATCCCAATACGGCTCGTCATTTTTAGCTTCATTCTAATCATTGACTCCGAACAGAACAAGTGAGACCATTTTCACTGCAATTTCGGCTTTTTTATTTTGTGCTATTCCAGTATTATACAAGAATTTACCCACTTTTAGTTCGGATACCCCGGATTCTGCGGTTTCAGGTTCGGGTTGTTCAACATCTCCTGCTTGCCCAGTGGC
>NZ_VBSL01000035.1 GCF_006149005.1 Larkinella sp. C7
CCTTCTTTCAGCAGCGATAATGCTTTTTCCACAAACAGAACTTGTGGTGGAACATTGTTTAGCAGTCGCCCGTTTCGCTCATGCTTATTCTCACGAGCATTGTATTTCCAATCATATCCAAGATCATAAGTCTTTTGAACCTCCTTATTTACGGAAACGATATTCTTTCCAAATGGAGGATTCATCAACACAACATCGAACTCGCCCCCGAACGGAATTTCTTCATCATTTTGACCAGTCCAAGAAAGCGAATCACCGCAATAAATTTTGCTTTGTTCAAGTGATCGGATAGAAAGGCGTGTTGCAGTCAATTTAGCCAAATAGCAATCTTTCTCGACGCCAAATATGCTAGCACTCGCTTTATGTGGAGTTGTGCCCTGCTGTACAAGATGGTTAAAGGAAGAGCTAAGGAAGCCGCCAGCACCTGCAGCAGGGTCTATAATCCGCTCGCCTGGTTGCGGATTTACTATTGATATAAGAAGCTCAACCCCGTTTTGTGGTGTAAAAAATTGTCCTTCTTCTTCACGAATACCTGTACCGATGAAAACTTCATAAAGATCGCCAAAAACATCTCGCTTACTATCGAGTAATACAACGTCTTGCAACTCTGTATCAATGGCCTGAATGCTAACCGGATCGAGTTGAATCTCATCATCATTGTTAAAAACGAAAGGCAGCCTCTTCTTTAGTTCGGAAAACACTTCTCGGTATTGTCGGGAAAGCTCCAAAGCGTCTTTGGAAGATTTAAATTCATTTGAATGAGTTTGAATGTAACTTTTACAAAATAGGCACTTCAAAACTTCTTCTAGAAGAGCACGTTCCCGCGTTGCTCCGATCAATCGTCCGGCCAAGAAATTTTTTATACGTCTAAATGCCTCTTTGTGATCTTGAGCTGTAAGAAAGGACGTTTGGTAACCTGGTGAAGTTTTCATGAATTGTAATGCCTAAAATGTTTTACAGAACCTGTACAGCAAATATATCTAAACAGTTTCTGTAAAGTCAAGTAAAGATGCGTGTAAGTTTAATATTTTAATATGAGGCCGGTTTTGTATACATGCATACGGACGTATGCATGTATACAAAATTGTAGATAATTAGGTAATATTGAAGCCAAAAGCCCCCCCACCAATCTTTAATGATTCGTGGGGGGGCGCTTTGGTATTGCGGCGGGAGAGGGATTCGAACCCCCGGACCTGTTACAGCCTTCGGTGTTGGAGACCGCTGCCTTAGACCACTCAGCCATCCCCGATAAGAAAGTATTTTTCCAGTCGGCGATAGTTAGACAAATATATGAATCCTTTATGATAAAAGCCATTGCCTATTATCGTGTATCGACCGACCGCCAGGGCAAAAGCGGCTTGGGCCTGGAAGCTCAGCAAGAGGCCGTGCGCCTGTTTGCGGATCGACAGGGTTATCAGGTCACAACGCATTTTACCGAAATCGAGAGTGGGAAGAAAAACAACAGGCCGGAGCTATTAGCTGCCCTCGCGCAATGCCGGAAAGAAAAAGCTACACTCATCATTGCCAAGCTGGACCGATTGGGCCGCAACGTCGCATTCATTGCAAACCTGATGGAAAGTAAGGTTCAGTTTAAGGCCGTGGATAATCCCTATGCCGACGAGCTGATGATTCACCTATTGGCGGCATTCGCCCAGCATGAGCGCAAGCAAATCAGCAGCCGCACTAAAGACGCACTACAAGCCGCGATCCGGCGCGGTGTGCAGTTGGGCAAGCATGGAAAAGAGGTGCAATGCCACAAAGAGCGTGAAGCCGCCGACGAATTCGCGGAGCGAATTCGTCCGACCGTTGAAGAGATTCAGCGGCAGGGTATAACCACGATCCGGGCTATGTGCGAAGAAATGAACCGGCGACAGGTGCCAACTTACCGCACCAACGCCCAGGGCTGGCACATACGCACTGTGCATGCTCTCTTAAGGCGATTACAAACGCATCGTAACTTGTTAGAAACTAGTTTCTAAGAGATATTTGAAATCAGTATTTCAGTATTTCATTAAACCATATTATCAGTAAAAGCGAATATCAGTAAATCAGTACTTGCTGATTTGATGAAAGATGCTAACTTGCCCCAGAGAATAAGGAACCTTCTATGATAATATCCGTAACGAGCCTTAAAGGGGGAGTGGGCAAATCGACCATCGCTCAAAATTTGGCGGTGTGTTTCGCCAATTCTGATTACAAAGTTTGCATTGTTGATGTGGATGCTAACCAAAGCGCGATGCGTTGGTCAGGCCTACGAGAAGATAATTTACCTGCTGTTCCTGTTTATGGTTTAACCGATGGAATGGAGCTTTCCAAAAATGTAAAACACCTGAACCAGAGCCATGAAATTGTTATTATCGACGGCACGCCCTCATTGTCGCAGGTCACTAGCAAGATCATCCTTTTGGCAGACCTGTTGATTATTCCCATCCTGCCGAGTGGCCTTGATATCTGGGCAACGGAAAAGTTTCTTGAACGTTACCAGGATGCTGTCCAGCAAAAAGAAGAGTCTATTCCGGCCCGTTTCTTAATCAATCAAAACCAGACAACGAACCTTTCAAAAGAAGTACTAGAAGTGTTAGAGCAAACAGGAATTCCTGTTTTGAAATCTACTCTTAAAAGCCGTGTCTCATACCGCGAAGCAGTCATCAAAGGCTTAGGAGTCTACGAATATAAAGACGAGAAAGCCAGATTTGAGATTGCAGAACTTTTCAAAGAATTGAAATCCGTTATCCAACATATCAGTAAAAGAAAATAGTCATGGCCAAAAAAGACACAGGACTAAAGGCAACGCTTTCGCTGGGGCCGAAAGTCCCGCTTAAAAAAACCTCCATTGATGTGGAGAAAACCGAAGCAGATACTAAAAAAATTCATGCAGCCCCCTCTAAAAAAGAGGGCAAATGGATCAGGGTGACTACAGATTTGCCAGAAGAAGAATTCATTCAATTCAAAATGAAATTACTGACCCAAGGTAATACAAGAAAAGGACAGGACATCGTGCGAGAGCTGATAAGGTCTTATACAAATGGTGGTCAGTAAATCAGTATTTACTGATAAAATGATTTACTGATATGCTGATATAAAACAAATTAAGTTGTATGTAATCAGCTATTTATAAGCAAAATAGGTGCAACAACATGAGCAGTGTAGAGCATAAAAAGCCATCAAAGTATGTCGAGAGCCGTATTCGGCTAATGATGGATAGCATCGAAACCCCAAGGGAAGAGCGCGAGCATCTGTATATGCCGGTTGCCCTTGCGCATGTTTATTTTCCCCGACGTGATGTGAAATTAGATCCCACCGAGAGCTACATGCACAAAAGCGGGAACTTTCAACTTAACATAAGCCAGCTTCCCGTTCCCAATCACAACACCGGCAAGAATCAATTTTTAGGACTTCCATTCGGGCCGAAGTCTCGTTTGCTATTGGGAGTCATAAATGCACTGGCCTTGAAACAAGGCAGTAATAAAATTGACATTGAAGCCGATACCCTTCCTCAGTTTCTCCAAAAAATTGGCCTGACAGATGGTGGTAACCAAATCCACCAGGCTAGAAATCAGATAGCCCGACTATCATCATCGCTCATCAGTGTTTCGTATAAAGAAGAAGACGGAAGCACGATGCATGGACAAATGCCAATCGTGAAAGGTTTTGACCTGTTTCCACAGAGCCAGCCAAACCAGCTTTTACTATGGAAAAGACATATCGTTTTGAGTTTGGATTATTGGGAAGAATTGCAAAAGCATCCTTTACCACTTTCACTTGAACACCTGCGTATTCTCTCAGGCAACGCCCGCGCAATCGACTTTTACACATTCCTAGCCTACCGGCTCCATAGCTTAAAAAAGCCACTGTTCTTAACATGGGCCACTATGAAAGAAACCTTCGGCGGAGACATCGGCCGCATGGATCATTTCAAAGAAAAAATGCGGGATACGGTGAAACTGGTAAAACTTGCTTATCGAGATGCCAAATTCTCATGCGATGGGCAGGGGTGGACGTTCGAGAACAGCCCCGCCCCGATTCAGAAAAAATTGAATAAATATCTACCGTAACTTGGTGGGAGAAGTGTTGATAAGTGCTGTATAACAGCCTATTACAAAGAGTTATCCACCGTAACTTGGTGGGAAATGCTACCGTAACTTGGTGGGGAATGCCACCGTAACTTGGTGGGACAACCTATTATAATTAAAACTATTAAAAAAAAACTATTAATGGTCGAGCCAAAATTGTGGAAAAGTCGCAGTAATTTTCCTTTTGCTGGTGAAAAGAAAAATAGGCGAAAACGCCCGGTCGAAATATATGATCCTATGATATTATGAACTCAGACCACGCAAAAAAACTTTCGCTTCCGGATTTGCTGGCCAGGTTGGGGCATACCCCAGTGCGATCAGTAAAGGATGGCCGCGAACTGTGGTATCGGTCGCCCTTCCGTGAAGAACAGGAGCCCTCGTTTCATACCTCGTTCATTGGTGGTAAATGGATTTGGAACGATTTCGGAGACATTGGCGGCACTGTCTTGGATTTCGTCATGAGGAATCAGGGATTCACTAAAATTTCGGACGCTTTAAGCTATCTTGATCGCACTGTCGGAAGTCGGCCAAGTCGTCCCCAAATTCCCCCGGGGCCTGATCTTTTTTCTTTTCAACAGCAAAGCAGCCGCGCAGCGGCCGAAAATTTTTCAGAAAGTGGGCAGCTCGAATTCATTGAAGCCTATCCAATCCGTAACCCGGTCATTTTGTCATACTTATCGAGCGAAAGATGCATTCCTCCCAGTCTGGCCAAGCTGTATTTGCAGGAAGTGCGCTATAGAAACACTGCTATGAACAAGGAATATTTCGGGTTCGGCATGCTCAACCAGACTGGAGGCTATGAGATCCGTGCGGCATCGAGCAAATACACTTTTAAAACGCCCCTCATTGCTCGTGATATCACAATTATTCCGGGCATCTCGGCCAATCGAAGTGCGGTCTATATTTTTGAGGGCATGACCGATTTTCTTTCTTTCTTGGTGTTGACCGGCGCCAAGCAGGTCTCTGACGATGCTATCATTATGCATTCGCTGACTTCCTACGACCGGGCAGCGGCCTACCTACGAGCCCAGAACTATGAACAGCTATGGACGTATCTTGACAACGATAAGGCGGGCCAGCAGGGGACGGAACGGTTCAAGGCTGATTTCGGGGCAAAGGTTTTTCCCCAGAGCGATAAGTTCGCTACTCACAAGGATTTGAATGAGGCATTGCGGGCGCAGCAGGTACAGCGTAAATCACGTTAATTAGTTAACAGCTATTTTTCGTCCATTTGTAATGAAAATCTCAATCGTCATCAAACTTTCGCACATAAGCTTCCATATTGAAGCTATAATTCCAGTATGACAGAGAAATCCTCACAAATTCTGGCTTTTCCCTTCTCAAAACGGCACTGGGACGATTGCAACAATCCCCGAGAGGCCGTTTTTCAATTGAAATTGGAAGCGGCTAAAATGCTCAACGATGTGGCCGAAGGCCGCTACATCATGAGCGAAGGTAACATAAACGGTATGCATAAAATCAATGCTTTATGCGTCGAAATGGGTCTTACACCGCTCGATTTTTAATCGGCGCAACGTCAGTACGTTAAAGTGTTTTTGCTATCTTTCAGATGCAAAAACACTTTTCTTATGGCATCGAAACGATTTGATGAATTTCTCCAAAATGCATCACCGGAATTAAAGTCTAAAATTGCTGAAGCTGGCGAGAAGGCTTTGACACGAAACGGAATCAAAAACGATCAGCCGATAAATCAAGAACCCCGGCCACTTGAGCGCCGGGCGGAACAGGCCCGTCCCGAAGCTGCCGAGCCGAAGCCGCTCGATACGCCAACGGGCGAGCTGCAATTCGGCCAACGGAGGATCGACCAGGCCATAGCCGAAAGCCAACAAAGCAAGACACCCGAGCCAAGTCAGGAAAAAACGCAGAGTAACGAACAGGAAAGATAATGGCTAACAAGCGGCCAATTTAGCCTGTATAGAGTATCTACTTTGGGCGACGGCTGGGGATATAGTCAAAACAAAAGAAAACGCTGTAACAGAGCTTAAATCGCGTTTCTTCTTTCGTTGGTAGTTGCCACCCTTTAGAAGGATAGCTGACACAGAACTGCCTTTTTACCATGTAAAGGGATCAAGTAACTGTAAGTCAAGCATTTACATATTTTAAAAATCATTTTAGAGAGCAAGTGGTTTTGCCATTTAAGTATATGTAAAAGTGACCATTTTGATATTTTTAAGGCAAAGAATACCCAATCAACGCTGAAAATAGACGTTCGCGAAATTCTTATTTTAGTAAAAACTTTAAGTTATCAAATTATTAATCTTAGCTTATGCGAAGAGAAGCTGATTTTAAAGCTAAAACTATTAATACTCTACAAAAAAGGGCTGCTTTTATATGTTCTAACCCTAGTTGTAAGGTACTTACGCTTGCTCCATCAGAAGTTGATTCTCACAAGATAATTTCTATAGGGGTGGCAGCTCATATAACTGCTGCTGAGGAAAATGGACCTAGGTTTAATAAGGACATAAGTTTAGAAAACCGCTCATCAATAAAGAATGCAATTTTCTTGTGTTCTAACTGTGCCAGCCTAATAGATAAAAATGGTGGAATTGATTACTCAACTGATTTATTGAAAAAGTGGAAAATTGATCATGAGAAATGGGTCAGAGCAAACCTCAATAAAAATATAAGTAACTCGACACAAGCAGTCTCTAATATAAATAATATTTCTAATAAAATTATTACATCTGAGTATTATATCGAAAACTACTCAGGAAACTTGCCTTTAACTTCAGTAGAACGTAAAAGACAGCATGATATTGGGATTTTTTCTCAATTAAATTCAGATTTATCAGAGGAATTTTTAAAAGATACTTTAGACACAATAAGCGCATATGACGCTATAATGAGAAATAGAATTAATGAAGTATCTGATTTTATTAGAAAAGCAACTTCAAAAGATTTTGATTACTTAAATAGTAATTTACAAAAATACAAAAAAGAGTTTTTAACGTCACTAGATAGTTTGAAAGGGTTTGTTAATACTCACTTCTTTTTTTATCCAGAAGAGATATACGAAGATGGCGACTTTCAGCTTTCTTTATATCCTGCATTAAATATAGATAGAAAAGGTTCAGGTGATCCGAAAGACAGCGTAAAATACGCTGATTATCAGATGAAACTAAATGAAGAAATTAGAAATGCATGGAATTGCTATTCTAAATATCGTGATGCATATAAAAACTTTTTACGAGAGTTTTAATACTGAAAAATTTATATTAGGCAGCTTTTTGATACAAAAGAAGCCGCGATTGTTAAAATCAATCGCCAAAATTTACACGATAGAGATTAGATATTCATAGAAGTGTATCCAAGTAGAACACCGGATAAGTGGTCAGAACTAGAGCAGATAGTTTATCGATAACTTTTAAGTATCACCAATGGCTGTCCCTATGCTTCTTTGAACCGGTTTAATACGTCCAAATGGGTAATGACCGGTTCTCCCTCAGGTGGAGCGGCATCCTGGCCCGGATTGAATTCGCGCAGTTCCATGACCACTTCACGCAGTAAGGCACTTTCAATTAAGTGCAGGCCCGTACCCCCGATGGTGAAAAGATGCGTCGTGGTTTGAATGGAAAGCGTATCAGGGGGCGTAAAAAGCCAACCCAGCATATAGGCATAACCGCAGCCGTAAGAGACTCCTTGGCGAGTGATAATACAAAACCGGGAGCTGCTTTTGCGGCCACGGTATTTAATCAATGCGCGATATGAGCCATCTTCTGGTTGGTCGGTGTCATTATTTATTTCCTGTTCGGCTTGCCTTGGTTTGATGGGTGCGCCGTAGCGTGGTCGGGCATATTGTTCAACCAAGCTTTTTTTATCGGTCCCACTGTTGTTCTGTGCGGTCTCGTTCGTCATTTCCGTAAAAATTTTTGTGGAGATTGTCTCCATAGGCTGCCTCGTAATATTTGTACGCAATGTCATCACGTACGGCATCGACGGCGCGGGCGGTCTGATGCGTAATGGTATAGGTTAGATCATGGTGAGTATAGGCAGCTCTAGCATTGTTTCGATGGGCTACTCGTCGCACTTCCTGGCCCCAATCCGTTAGATACCCCCGTTCCTCCATATGCTTTACTTTTGGTCCGACTTTGGGCTGTGGTTCGCGGTCAATGCCTTTTTCTTTTAGGCTACGCAGATCAAATTGAATATTAGAATCTGCCTTTTCGGAAACTTCATTTAAAATGCTTTCGTAGGATTTGCGCCATTCTGGGATAGTGTCCGGATTATCGAGCACATTTTTAAATCCGGTAAGTTTCTTCCCGAATCCATCCCCTTCGACGGGCCGTAGCGTGAACATCACATGCGCATGGGGATTTTTGCCGCCATCGGAGGCATCCGGGCTGTGAATGGCGTAATCAGCCACCAAACTATGTTTGGTTAGATTATTCCGAATGAACGTTTCGACGACTTCTTTGTGCTGCTCAGTATCGAGATTGCGCGGTAAAACCAAAACTGCTTCTTTGGCCAACCTAGCATCTTTTCTTTTTTCACCCGCTTCGACCGCATTCCACAGAGCTTGCCGGTCTTTCATCCATTCCGGAGCACCTTCCGGCGTAATGATTTCGGCATGAAGGACGTTTTGCTTTTTGCTGTAATCATGGGTTTTGTCGTAACGATCATCTTTTGCTTTTTCGCCTGCCCGGTAGGCTGCACAAGCGACCGCTGAAGCAGAGCGATAGGCAGAAGCACCGATGGCATTCCGGCCTGCGCTGCGAGCAATGACGTTGATGTGCAGATTAGCGTGCATGGGATAAGTTGGTTGCGGCTAAGGTACGAAATTTCTAAGTGCGCGTATACGAGTTGCAAAAGCAACTCTAAGAAAAATATTGTTAATAATGAAGTTAAAAGAGTAGAATAAGCTAACTTGTACAAGAGGTTGAATATAGCCAGTTGGGACTATAAGTTGATTATTTAAACGAAGGGAGCCTGATTTCCCCCCTTTTGATATGTCCAAGACGAAAAATATAGAAGTTGGTACAGCGAACATCCAACAAGAGATCCATTCATTGGATATGGGTTTTATTAATCAGGGAGATTTAGATAGTATAATCCAATTTGTTCAAGAAACTAATGACGAGCAAACTATATCAATTATTGAAATTATAAAAAGTATAAAATATAGAGCATCAATTATCGGACAAAAAGCTGAAGACCTTGATGATTTAATTTCAAGTGTTGAACGTATGGGGGGCTTTTTTAGCAAAGCATATGAAGATAAATACATAGAATTTTGTGAGAAAATTTTAAAAGCTACTAAATCAGTACCAATACCTAAAATCAAAAAACCCCTTGAATTTAATAACCGAATCTCTTTATTAGAGAAGGTTGCTGATTTTTACATTCGCCGAATACGTTTTGAAGAGGCTTTAAACATATATAATGAAATTTTATTAACATATCACTCGTATGATGTTAGATATATTTTTACATTACATAAAATAGGCAATCTGTATGAGAATTTGAAAAGATACAACGAAGCCTTAGAAATATATGATATATGTATTGAAATTGAGAATAGAATACCAGCGTTCGAATCTCCACTAAATAGGCGACTTGAACCATATATTAGACAAGGCAGAATACTTCTTTTTTTAAAGAATTTTTCTGATGCATATAAGAAATACTCTAAGGCTTTAGAATGTTATATAAAAGAGTCAACGATAGACCCATTTACACTATCAAGTATTGCTGCATTACTCAATAATTTAATGTATTTCTTCATTCACTCTAATAGTCCAAATCCGCAAATGGCATTATTAGCTAGAATTGAATCTGCTTTTTTTAAAGGTATGGCTGGCAGTTTACCGCCGTTTGATGTAAGAAAAAGAAAACAAAACCAAGACAATAAAGAACTTTACAGTTATATTAGAAAAAGAATTAGCAGGTTAGATATATTTGAAAAATCCTATCCATCCATATGGATAGGATTTGAAACGGAGGAACG
Organism: Larkinella sp. C7; assembly: GCF_006149005.1. Classification (GTDB taxonomy): domain Bacteria; phylum Bacteroidota; class Bacteroidia; order Cytophagales; family Spirosomataceae; genus Larkinella. Next base: position 10,039 of record NZ_VBSL01000035.1, read on the forward strand.
GGATTTGAAAGAGTGGTATACGATTAGAGAATTGAAACGTAAATTGAGTGATCCTGATAAAAAACAAGCGTTTATAAACCAAGTATTATCATCAAATTTCCAGCCAAAAGATGAAATAGAACACCTCATTAAAGAGATAGCAGATGAATCATTCAAAGTTGGATATGAGCAGACGGCCACAAATGAAGTATCGCAATTAAGATTTATTGAAAATGCACGAGATCAATCGAAAATTGATGCAGATAATAGAGCTGTATTACTGGCTCCGTTAATAGAGGAGTTTGAACAAAGTGGTATTAAATCCCTTAGAGCAATAGCACAGGCTTTGAATAGCCGTCAAAAACTTACGAGGAGTGGAAAGCCTTGGTCAGGGAAGACGGTAATGGAGCTAAAGCAGCGAATAGAAGATCTGAAAAAAGAAGGTAAGCTCACCTTAATAATAGATGAACAGTTAGTAGAAATTATCCCAATTATAGAAAACCTTAGAAAAAATGAAATAAAAAAGCCCTTAGAATTGGCTACGGCATTAAATGATCGGAATATACCAACAAAAAATGGTGGGAAGTGGAATCATGATAATATAAAAGCTATTCTTAGTAAAATAGATCAACTTCGTAACTTATCAAGTGATCGAGATATTACCTTATAAATTGCTTGTTAAGGTAAACAACTATATTTAAACAAGACATTTGCTTCAACATGCTGATTCTTAGCATTTTAAGTCCTCCCCAAAAAAAATATTGACAATGCTTGCAAATCAGGATATTAGTTCCGTATTTGTGTTACCTTATGCATATGGTAACTCTGGTATCTTGCAAACTAGATTCTGGGTGCAAGATATGGGATGGTTCATGGTTTTTGAGTCAAACTACTGAAACAATGGCAAAATGTAATTGTGATGAGTGCAAAGCAAAACGGGAAGGCGGCCGAATATTTCGGAGTCTACTCATAACTAGCCTAGTTGGTGTTGGGACTGTTATGAGTGGCGGTACTCTTCTTGCTGTGGCTGGTGCAATGGGCACCACTGGCCAGTTATCATATGGAGTGCAAAAACTGCTCTCTGATGATTAAAAGAAAGCTAGTTTCATTGGAGCTTTTCACAGGGTAGCAAGGTCGTCATGCGCGTTTATTTTAAAGCGCATGGATGAGTTTTAGAGAATGTGTTCTGTGGAAGGCAGGCACACAGAATTAACTAAGGTAGCGATTTAAAAAGGTAGGGCAGCACTTGAGCCTGCTGCCCTATCCTTAACAGTGATTACTCACTTCTAATAGCGCTTAGGATATGAGCCATACAATATTAAGAATTTTGCATGGCTTTGGAACACAATGTTAAAGTCAAACCCATGAGCTTAATTACACGTAATTGCCCCCGATGCGGTAAACCCGCGAAGCCCAGTATGCATGTTGATTCACACGAAGTGCATGTAGGTGATAAGATGTATCATACTATTAAACACAGCCTCTTTTTTAAGAGCCATCCCGTTTTGGGAGCTTTAGGTATGGTTGCATTAGGAGGTGCGGCAGTTTGGAAAGCTGCCGAAGCCTTTCACTTCGAGTGTGAAGATGGACACCGGTTCAAATTTTAAGCCTCTTTAGTCGATTTGATGTGATTCAAGAGCCAGATTTATTTCTGGCTCTTAGTCTTTAAAGCGCAAAAAATCCGCGCCGGGCGGAGCTATGCCTATATGGAAACAACTCGCACAACGACCAGAAAGCCATTCGATCTCGATCAGGTGATTTACCTGCTAGATGGGAAGTATCCTATAACCCTTCGTCAATTCTTCGAAGGCGTCCAGATTTTTGGTGGAATCGGATCAGGAAAGACGAGTGGAAGCGGAGCCGCTTTTGCCAGGGCTTTTTTAAAGGCTGGTTTTGGTGGGTTGGTTCTATGCGCTAAAAAGGACGAGCTGGCCACCTGGCAACGCTACGCCGAAGAAACAGGCCGCAGCGATAGTTTGCTCATCTTCGATGCCAGCGGCAAACACCGGTTTCCATTTCTGCAATATGAAATCGAGCGCGAAGGAGAAGGAGCAGGCTATACGGAAAACTTGGTGCGCTTGTTCATGACCGTTCATGAAGCAATTAGCCGCCGAAGCGGAACCGGTAGTTCTGACCCGTACTGGTCAAGCGCCATGCAACAGCTCATGCGAAACGCAATTGACCTTTGCATGATTGCCAGGGGAACGTTGGATGTAGCAATGATGCATCAAGTGGTGCGATCCGCACCGCAAAGCATTGCCGAGCGTGACGATTCGAAATGGTGGGAGAAAAGCCTGTGTGCAAAACTTATCAGCGAAGCCCATCCTAAAAAGCTTGATAAGTGGACGGAATACGACCTCGATACAACGGTAAGTTACTGGCTCGATGAATATCCGACCATTAGCGACCGTAGCCGTTACAATAGAAGTGTTTTTGCGTCGGGGATTCGGGGAGCGGTATTTCACTAAACCAAACTTTATTGCCGGTCTGATTATCCTTTGTGTGTTCCGGTTTACAGACCAAAACTCATGGAACTCAGGAAGAGTACCCCATACCGATTGTGGCTCTATCGGATGCAGAATTGCAAATTGAGGGTCGTTTACCGATCCTAACCGGAAAATCACGGCAACTTCACCGCATGGTGTATAAATACACTCCATTGCCTACAGTGGGACTAACTATCCGGTGACATATTCTCTTATTTGAAGGTTCAGTTGAAATCGGTGCGAAAAAGCGAATGTCATAATCGCAGACTTATTTGATTAAAAAAGCCCATTTAAATGGGCTTTTTTAATCAAATACCTGAATGAAATATTTTGGGGGATTTAATGCGTAAAATCACCAAGGGACAAAACTTGTCTTTAATTGATCTGACCTATAACCATCAGATACTGAAGTATTTGCATTTGTGCATTTTAAAGGATTTATTGCCGTATCAAACTCTTTTACCGATAACTCTTTCATGCAAGAAATTTTCAACCAGTCCGTTGAATTAGATCGATTTAGCTTTAGAGGCCCGTTTCAACACGTATTTAGTCAACCTTCCCATGCCCGTTATCTAAATGATTTAAGGGCGGCTTTTACACAAAGAGAATTAGAGGATATTCTCCGTTCGCTTCTCCGGTTTGCTTTTTATATTGAGCCTGTAAAGCCAGATGTAAAAAGCACAAAATTCACTGTACGTTGGTCAGAGAGAATGCAAGACGATCCTCGATATTGTTCTTATGATAATTGTTTAATAGTGTTTGATCAATTACTAGGAGAGCTTGAAGCTGCGTGTAATGATGCTGAGCGCGTCGAAATTTTAAAATTAGTTATTGCGCATGGGTTAATACCTTACGAAATAAATGTAGATTATCATCAGCGTCTAACGCAGCAGATCCACCGTGCAGACAATATATCTTTTTTTTGGGATGAGACAGTAAAACAGACATATCTTTTAAGAAGATATCTGCTCAATCCTGCGAATCATGGCTACATAACTTTTTTTAGGGAAACTTATAGCAAAATAGCTACTAAAGCATTTTTAACTGATCGGGCACAAACCGGTGTTAATAAGACAAATCGAGAAAAGCGTTGGGAGTGCCATCCTGAATCTGTACACTTTGCAATACGCCGAGAATGCTTAGCAATCGAGTTTAAACTAGTAACTCAAATTTGTCATTTTCGGGATTTTCCAGCAGAATTGCGGCAACTGCTGGCTGAAAATACATCTGTCATTTTTTCAGATGATTTCACGAGATGCCCAATCACGCTTGAACCAATTTTGTTTGAGAATTTCAATAACGAAATTCTTAATCCGATGCATGGAAGATCTTCTATGCAAGTTGGCCATATTCACCCCTTAAAGGCCGTTGGCGTCCATGTTCACGCAGGACACACCGCAGACAATATTAGCTGGATTACATCAGTTGGAAACCGCATTCAAGGAGATTTGTCCGTCGATGAAACGAGACGGATGATTTACCACATTATTGAAAATTATCGTCAAGCTGGTCTAATCAATTAGTTCAGCTATGGCTAATCCACCAGCGACTTCCGTACAGGCCAGGCGAGCCAATTCCCTGGCCTCAACGCGATCTTCGATAACGCGCTTAACACTGTCTTCAATTCGCTTCTTCAATTTTTTATCTTTCGGTACTGGTAAAATCAGTTCGTAAATTCGTGCGCCTAAGCTATCAATAATATCTTGAGTGAATCGCTTCGCTTTAATCTGTTGTTGCAGTGGTTCGGATGAGAGGATCGCAAGTAGCAAAAATGGTGTTATTATATTCGGTTTTAAAACCCGGATTTTGTATAAATGGCTTTGATAAACGATTCGTGTGTCATACTTTGAGACAATAGCGCAGGTGCCAATTAAGTAGGTACCATCTTTCACCATTAAGAGATCGTTTTCACGCACATCTTGTTTATTAGTAAACTGTTTAAATATATCTTCACTCACTCCGTGTTTTGGATCGAGTTTAATTTCCCAATTTGAGATATCCGATGTGCGAACAAAGGGAATGTCACCTGTACCATAAGCCAGCTTACCAACTTCGTTACCTGTTTTAACCTCGATGACTCCACTCTCTACTAAATCGCCAAACTTTATTATGTCATGCGTGTCTTTGACAGAAAGCAGCGCATTTTTAACGTCGGGATTATAGTACCGGGGCGACAGAATATTATCTTGTAAGTCGTTGGTGCTAATGATGTAGCCTAGCCGACCTTGAGTGAAGTCTCTACCTTGCTCAAAGGCGAAATAATTTTCGAGGATTTTTGGTAAGTCGTCGTGCTCAATTTTTCGTCCACGACTATCGTGACCACACCATTTGGCTTCCGCCATAAACAAACTTTTCCCTGTTTTCTTTTTGTTTTTCCCTTTCGAGTAAACTATTAAGCAAGCCTTAGTATGTGTGCCCCCCTTACCTGATGTTTTGAAGAAATCTTCAGGCATTCCGATTACGGCATGAAATTGGCCACGCTCCCGCATGTGTTGGATTACATGCGAATAGGATTTACTTGTAATTAAGCTTTCTGGAAGAACAATTCCCAAACGTCC
>NZ_VBSL01000036.1 GCF_006149005.1 Larkinella sp. C7
TTTGGGACTGCAAAGTACCGCATTATTTTCCCCTTTGTCAAGACCTTAAAACAAAATAAATGTAGAATACTTTCTACAGTGCTGACTATTAGGCGGTAAGAACCGAATTTATTTTTTCCTGAGGCTCCGAAAACCGGATTGAGTGGATGAAATCATGGATTGCTGCGGTCTTATTCTCCTGATTTTGCTCCAGCAAACGGACGAAGGCGCTGCCAATAATGGCACCATTAGCATACTGACTTGCCGTTTGAAAAGTTGAATAATCCTGAATTCCGAAACCAATCAAGCGTGGATTCTTTATTTTCATGGCTTCGATCCGGCTGAAATAGGCTTTCATTTCGTCCGTGATTCCCTTTTGTGAGCCTGTCGTACTGGCCGATGAGACCATATAGATGAATCCATTCGTCAACTGATCAATCTGGCGAATGCGGTTTTCTGTCGTCTGGGGCGTTATCAGGAAGATATTTTGCAAACCATACTGATCGAAAATGGCCTTGTATTCCCGTTCGTATACATCAATGGGCAGATCCGGCACTATGATCCCATCGACACCCACCTCGGCACACTGTCGGCAAAATGCTTCCACTCCGAACTGAACGACCGGATTTAGATAGCCCATCAATAGAATTGGCACCTGAACCTTCTCCCGAATTCCCTGGAGTTGCTCGAACAGAACCCGCAGCGACATCCCGTTGTGTAGCGCCTTCTGGTTGCTTTGCTGAATGGTTTCGCCATCGGCGACCGGATCTGAATACGGCATTCCGATCTCAATCAGGTCGACACCGGCTTCCTGCAACGTCTCCAAAATCGGTGCGGTATCGTGCAACTGGGGAAAACCGGCGGTGAAATAAACGTTCAGAATCTGTTCGGACTTCTTTTGAAACAATGCGGTAATGCGGTTCATGGCAGTATTCTTTAGGGAATGGAATGCTTTCCCGCCAGCTTTTACCTGGCGGAAGATTACAGAGTATGTGTGATGGTTATTTTGGAAGACGAGTCGTGTAGGCGGCTAAATCTTTATCGCCACGGCCTGAAAGGCAAATCACGACGGTTTCGTCCGGGCGGGCTTTTAGTTTGGGCAAACAGGCTAAAGCGTGCGATGACTCCAGCGCCGGAATGATTCCTTCCAGACGGCTCAGTTCAAAGGCCGATTCCAGTGCTTCTTCGTCGGTGATTGCGTAAAACCAGCCACGGCCGGAAGCAAACAAATGGGCATGTAAGGGACCGATGCCGGGATAATCCAAACCAGCGGAAATTGAATACGGTTCAACAACCTGACCATCTTCGGTTTGCATCAGGATGGTACTGCTTCCATGCAAAATACCGGGTTTTCCCAGGGCAGTCGTCGCGGCAGAATGACCCGATTGTACACCCTGACCAGCCGCTTCGGCAGCAATCAGTTTCACCGATGGTTCGTCCAGATAATGGTAAAAAGCACCGGCAGCATTACTCCCTCCACCCACGCAGGCAATGACATAATCGGGATTGGCCTGACCGGTTTTTTCCAGCAATTGCTTGCGGGTTTCTTCAGAAATAATGGATTGAAAACGAGCCACCATGTCGGGATACGGATGCGGCCCAACGACTGAACCGATCACGTAATGCGTATCGACCGGATTATTAATCCAATGCCGCATGGCTTCATTCGTAGCATCTTTCAGGGTTTGGCTTCCGCTGGTGGCCGGAACGACCGTTGCCCCCAGCATCCGCATCCGGTCGACGTTGGGCTTCTGGCGCTCCATGTCAACGCTGCCCATATAAACAATACACTCCAGACCCATCAAGGCACAAACCGTTGCCGTGGCAACGCCGTGTTGACCTGCACCGGTTTCGGCTACAATCCGTTTTTTGCCCAATCGCTGGGCTACCAGAATCTGGCCGACAGTATTGTTGACTTTATGAGCACCCGTATGACACAGGTCTTCACGCTTCAGGTAAATCGTTGTGTTGTAAGCGGCTGACAGGCGACGGGCATGAAAAAGCGGGGTTGGACGACCCACGTAATCGGTCAGTAAATCCCGCCATTCCTGTTGAAAAGCCGGATCGGAAATAATCGAAAGATAATTTTGACGCAGTTCTTCTACGTTTGGATAAAGCATTTCCGGAATGAATGCGCCACCGAAGGTGCCGTAGTATCCCCGTTCGTCGACCTGAAAAGCTGATTTTACTTCTGTAGTTTCCATTGTACTCAAAAACAAGTATGCAGTAACTGTAGAACTGCACCGATTACCGGGCAATTTTTGATTACTATCTATTTAAATAAGGCAGAAAAGTCCGGAAGACCGCAAAATACGGTCTCTGAATGTATAACTATCTCAATAGGCTGCGGGTTAAGCGACGGTTTCTTCTTCTTCGATGGGTTTCAGTCCGGTGATGATGGCTTTGACCAGTTCGATGTCTTTCAGACCCGGGCTCATCTCCACTTTGCTGTTGATATCGACGCCGTAGAGCTTTAGGTGTTTCAGTTTGTCCAGAGCGTCAAGACTTTCCGCATCGATACCGCCACTGATAAAAAACGGTTTGTCGTTGTCATACCGATTCATCAGGCTCCAGTCGAACGAAATGCCGTTGCCGCCAAACTGATCGCCTTTTGCATCGAACAAGAAGAAATCACAGGACGGTTTGTAATTGTTCAGCATGCTGAAGTTGAACGTTTCATCAACGGAAAAGGCCTTGATGATGCTGACACCCCGGTTCCGCAGATTCCGGCAGAAGTCGGGCGTTTCAGTTCCGTGGAGCTGCACGTATTGCAGGTCGTACTTTTTCACGCTGCGCAGAATGTAATCCGGGCTGGCGTTTACGAATACACCTACTTTTTTCGTGCTGCGCGGAAATGATTTCAACAGTTCAGCGTCCAGTTCTTCGCCAACAAACCGCAGCGATTTGTCGTAAAAAATAAATCCCATAAAATCGGGTGCCAGGGCGAGCAAATCACGGATGTTGTCGGAATCCCGCATTCCACAGACTTTTACTTTCATACGATATAGTGTTTTTGAGATAATGGATGCAACTGGTTCAATTCATCGAGTAATTGCTGCAAAGCCTGTGCCGGGTCGGCGGTTTTCATAAACGTTTCGCCGATCAGAAAGCCCTGATAACCGACTTGCTGAAGTGCCAGAATGGATTCGGCCTGCTGCAAACCGCTTTCGGAAATTTTAACGAAGGAGTCAGGAATTAACCTTGAAAGCCGCACTGACGTTGAAAGATCGGTCACAAACGTTTTCAGATTGCGGTTATTGACGCCCACCAGATCGACGGTTTCGGTCAGATGGCTGGCCAATTCCTCCTCATCGTGGACTTCGAGCAAGACTTCCAACCCTAAATCGTGCGCAATCTGGCTGTAATTTTGAACTTGTTCGGGCGTCAGGCAGGCGGCAATGAGCAAAATAAAATCCGCACCGATTGCTTTGGCTTCCACAATCTGGTACGGATCGATGATGAAATCTTTCCGGATAATCGGGGTTGACGGATTGGCCTGTCGCGCCTGGATCAAATCGGTGGACGTACCGCCAAAAAAAGGCTCGTCCGTTAAAACCGACAGACAGGCAGCCCCGGCCCGGACGTACCCCGCCGTGGTGTCGGCCACCAGAACCTGATCGTTGATGATACCTTTGGAAGGCGATTTTCGCTTGAATTCGGCAATAACACCCGATGAACCGGGTCGCCGAAGCGCGTCGTGAGCACTCAGCGGCTGCCGGTTAAACTGCGGCCGCTGTTCCAGTTCCCGTTGGGACACGACGGTTTTCTGATTGTCTACTTCAGTTCGCTTTCGCTCAATAATCCGTTCAAGTACGTCCATTCTATTCTTTATTCCGGTGGTATTGCACTCTGTAATTTTCTTTACAACCGATTTACTTCTTTTGTAGCCTTAAGCTGCCAGTAGTTTTTTAAGACTGTCCAACGCCCGCTTGCTTTCCAGCGATTCCCGTGCCTGCTGAATGCCTTCTTCAACGGTTTTCGCCCGCTCGGCGGCTACCAGAGCCATCGCGGCATTGGCAATCACCGCATCCGTTTGGGCAGAAGTTGCTTCGTTATTCAACACATTCATAAAAATACGGGCAGAATCTTCGACGGACTTCCCCCCGGCCAATTGTTCAGGCTGGAGTTGGGGCAAGCCGATTTGGTGCGGAGTCAGCACTTGCTCAGCGTGTGCGGTGATCGTTTTGAAGGCGCCGGTCAACGACACTTCATCATAGCCATCCAGAGCGTGTAGGATCATAAACCGCTTAGGCGTTTGCTGATAAAGATACGCATACAATCTGGCTAATTCAAGACTGAACACGCCAACGAGCTGTTTTTTCGGGAAAGCCGGGTTCACCATCGGGCCCAAAACGTTAAAAAATGTCTTTACACCCAATTCTTTCCGAATCGGCCCAACATTTTTCATCGCCGGGTGGAAGAGGGGTGCGTGCAGGAAACAAATGCCAGCGGTTTCGACTTTTTTCCGCAGCACATCATAGTCATTCGTAAACCGGTAGCCCAGAAATTCCATGACTGTCGACGATCCGCACATGGACGACACGCCGTGATTGCCGTGTTTGGTAATCCGCTGACCGGCACCCGCGACCACAAAAGCCGACAAGGTTGAAATGTTGAAGGTATCCTTTCCATCGCCACCGGTTCCGCACAGATCCATGACGTCATATTCCGACAAATCGACAGCCAGACACAGCTCCAGCATGGCATCGCGGAATCCTTCCAACTCCTCGACGGTAATACTCCGCATCATATAAACCGTCAAAAAAGCAGCAATTTGTGAGGTATTGTATTGTCCGGTACTGATTCCGATCAACACCCGCCGGGCTTCTTCTTTGGTTAAGGTTTTGTATTCGAACAGGTGATTCAGTATTTCTTTCATAAGGGTAATAGAAATAGGATGCGATGTTATGTTAACGGTTCAACCAGTTTTCCAGCATCTGCTTTCCGTGCTGCGTCAACACGGATTCGGGGTGGAACTGAACGCCCCGCACGTCATATGTTTTATGCGACACGCCCATTACCCGGCCTTCTTCGTCGACCGCCGTAACCGCCAACGCGGCCGGAATGCTTTCGGGAATAACCGTCCAGGAGTGATACCGCCCCACCAGCAATTCTTTCGGCAATCCACTGAATAACCGTTCGGTGGTATTTTCTACGAAGGTCCGGTGCGCCACGCCGTGGTAGACATCCGTCATGTTTTCCAGCCTCGCACCAAACGCTTCGCTAATTCCCTGATGGCCCAGGCAAATGCCTAAAATACTTTTGGTAGGCGCATAGGTGCGAATAATTTCCTGCATAATGCCCGCTTCCGACGGAATTCCGGGTCCGGGCGACAACAATATATTGTCATAAGCATCTACCTCTTCCAGCGAAATTTTGTCATTCCGATACACATCAACGGTATGGCCCAACTCACGAAGAATATAGACGAGGTTGTAGGTAAACGAATCGTAGTTATCGATAACCAGCACTTTCATAAAAACCGTTGTTTTAGATTGTTTCAGCCTGTTTCATGGCCGTCCGCAAGGCCATCAATTTGTTATGTACTTCCTGCAATTCACTTTCCGGATTCGATTTGGCAACCACGCCGGCGCCGGCCTGATAATGTAACGTATTGTTCTTGCTGAGGAACGTCCGAATCATAATCGCCTGGTTGAAATCGCCACTAAAATCCATGAAACCAATACACCCACCGTAAAACCCGCGGCTCGTTTTTTCGTACCGATCAATCAACTGCATCGCCATGTGCTTGGGAGCACCCGACAAGGTTCCGGCCGGAAAGGTTTCGCCCACAATTCGCAACGGTTTTGTATTCTCATCCAGTTCGCCCACGACTTTCGACACCAGGTGAATCACGTGCGAGTAATACTGAACCTCTTTAAAAGTTTCGACCTTAACGGTTTTGCAATTCCGGCTCAGATCATTCCGCGCCAGATCGACCAGCATGACGTGTTCAGCGGTTTCCTTCGGATCGTTGTGCAGTTTTTGCGCCAATTCCGCATCCGCTACATCATTACCGGTCCGGCGAAAGGTGCCGGCAATGGGATAAATGATGGCGTTCTGCCCCTTAATGACAATCTGAGCTTCCGGCGACGAGCCAAACAATTTATAGTTGCCGTAATCAAAATAGAAAAGATAAGGCGACGGATTCAGTGAGCGAAGAGCGCGATAGACGTTAAATTCATCACCCCGAAAAGCCGTAGAAAACTTACGGGAAAGCACAATCTGGAACACGTCACCCCGGTGGCAATGGTCGATTCCTTTTTGAATAATTTCCAGGAATTGATCATCCGTAAAATTAGACTGTTCATCCTGCGTAGTTTGGAAGGAATAGGACGGAAAATTGCGGCTTTTGATAAAGGTTTCAATGGAATCAAGGTTATGGAGAGCGGGCTCCTGACCTTCTTCCAAATATGAATGCTCAAAAAGATAGAGTTCGTCTTTAAAATGGTTGATCGCAATCACATACCGAAAGGCCTGGTAAACGACCAGCGGCACATCGTTTTCAGCTCCATCCGCTTTCAGCGAAATATCTTCAAAAAACTGAACCGCATTGTAGCCAATGTGACCAAAAAGGCCGTTGGTGATAAACGGGAATGGAAATTTCTGGTACTGAAATCCGGCTCTAAATTCTTCTATCTCGGTCAGCAAGTCATCATTCGGAGAAATCTCGACGGATTTTGACGTGGCATTTGGGTAGTCGATCTGGATCGTATTGCCATCAAATTCAAATTTTGCAACGGGGTCAAAACAGATGTAAGAATAGCTGTTATCATTCCCGTGGTAATCTGAGCTCTCAAGTAGAATACTGTTGACAAACTTATCCCTCAAGCGAAGATAGATACTGACAGGGGTCAAGGTGTCGGCCAGCATTTTGCGGTAGGAGCTGGTTACCCTGAAGGCCGGTTTTTGTTCTTTAAATGGAGCAATCATGATTGAAAGGGAAATGGTTAGAAAACAAAAAAAGCCCACTGGTTTGAACAGTGGGCTTTCGAAAGAACCAATAGAATCGGTTTTACAAAGCATGCGCTGACTGTTCAACTTCGATTGAAGAAGAACGCCACCAAAGATTAGAAGATGTTAATCCAAACCGCATGATGATCAAGTTTTTAAAGTCGGGGTGGCGGGATTCGAACCCACGACCTCTACGTCCCGAACGTAGCGCGCTACCGAGCTGCGCTACACCCCGATTGGCAAAGGTAATTATTTTGTAAAAAATCAAAAAGAAAAAAGTATACCCATCTCGGTTTAAGGAGATGGGTACATTGTAATCTGTGGTGGCGGCAACCTACTCTCCCGGAAGTGACTCCAG
>NZ_VBSL01000037.1:0-2500 GCF_006149005.1 Larkinella sp. C7
ACTGTCTCACGACGTTCTGAACCCAGCTCGCGTGCCACTTTAATCGGCGAACAGCCGAACCCTTGGGACCTTCTCCAGCCCCAGGATGTGACGAGCCGACATCGAGGTGCCAAACCTCCCCGTCGATGTGAGCTCTTGGGGGAGATCAGCCTGTTATCCCCGGCGTACCTTTTATCCTTTGAGCGATGGCCCACCCATGCGGAACCACCGGATCACTATACCCTGCTTTCGCACCAGATCGACTTGTCTGTCTCACTGTCAAGCCCGCTTCTGCTATTGCACTCCACAGCCGGTTACCAACCGGCCTGAGCGAACCTTTGGAAGCCTCCGTTACCCTTTCGGAGGCGACCACCCCAGTCAAACTACCCGCCAACCACGGTCCCTCTCATAGAGAGGTTAGACGCCAACAAAGAGAAGGGTGGTATTTCAACGTTGGCTCCACGATGCCTGGCGACACCGCTTCACTGCCTCCCACCTATCCTACACATCCCTGTGCCAGCGTCCATGATAAGCTGTAGTAAAGGTGCACGGGGTCTTTCCGTCCCGTGGCGGGTATCCGGCATCTTCACCGGAACTACAATTTCACCGAGCTCATGGCTGAGACAGTGCCCAGATCGTTACACCATTCGTGCAGGTCGGAACTTACCCGACAAGGAATTTCGCTACCTTAGGACCGTTATAGTTACGGCCGCCGTTTACTGGGGCTTCAGTTCAACGCTTCGAGCTTGCGCCCTAACGCCCCCCCTTAACCTTCCAGCACCGGGCAGGTGTCAGACCCTATACTGAATCTCTCGATTTCGCAGAGTCCTGTGTTTTTGGTAAACAGTCGCCTGGGCCTTTTCTCTGCGACCTCCATCCCTTTGACAGGATAGTAGGTCCCCCTTCTCCCGAAGTTACAGGGTCAATTGGCCGAGTTCCTTAGCCATGATTCTCTCGCGCACCTTAGATTATTCATCTCGACTACCTGTGTCGGTTTGCGGTACGGTTGCCCGGACGATTAACGATAGCGGCTTTTCTTGGAAGCCCATCCCCGGCGCTATCCCGAACACCCGAAGGTCTCCAGGTACTATCGGCGTCCACCTACTTCCACGGATTTGCCAATGGAAGCAATAGCTTCAGCCTTCAACGCACATTTCCCGCAGTGCGCGGCCAGTTCAGTACTCCGTCCCCGCTTCTCTCATCCGGCCAGTACGGGAATATTAACCCGTTTGCCCTCAGGTTCGGCTATCGCCTGCCCCTTAGGTGCCGACTCACCCACCGTTGATTGCCATCGCGGTGGAATCCTTAGTCTTACGGTGTGAAGGGTTCTCACCTTCATTATCGTTACTTATGCCTACATTTGCTTTTCTGACCGGTCCAGCCCGGCTCACGCCAAACCTTCACCCCAATCAGAATGCTCTCCTACCACAACCAGTTCCAAAGAACTGCTGTCCACGGCTTCAGTGGGTTGCTTCATGCCCGTTTATTATCGATGCCCGCCTCGCTCGACCAGTGAGCTGTTACGCACTCTTTAAAGGAATAGCTGCTTCCAAGCTAACCTCCTGGCTGTCTCGGCAACCGGACCTCCTTTGTTCAACTGAGCAACCACTTGGGGACTTTAGCCGGTGGTCTGGGTTGTTCCCCTCTCGGAGTCGGACCTTAGCACCCGACCCCTCACTCCCGCATCAATTCCCAGGCATTCGGAGTTCGTCAGAAGTTGGTAGGATGTGACTCCCCCTAGTCCTATCGGTAGCTCTACCTCCTGGGAATTTGTCATGCAAGGCTGTTCCTAAAAACATTTCGGAGAGTACGAGCTATTTCCGGGTTTGATTGGCCTTTCACCCCTATCCGCAGCTCATCCAAAAACTTTTCAACGTTTACTGGTGCGGTCCTCCATGACATGTTACTGCCCCTTCAACCTGGCCACGGATAGATCACCCGGTTTCGCGTCTACCCCCACTGACTCAGCGCCCTGTTCAGACTCGCTTTCGCTTCGGCTCCCCTTCTTAAAAAGGTTAACCTCGCCAGTGACGGTAACTCGTAGGCTCATTATGCAAAAGGCACGCTGTCACCCCACTTGAGGGCTCCAACCGTTTGTAGGCGTCTGGTTTCAGGTTCTATTTCACCCCGCTGCTTGCGGTACTTTTCACCGTTCCCTCACGGTACTGGTTCGCTATCGGTCTCTGATGTGTATTTAGCCTTGGCAGATGGTGCTGCCAGATTCAGAGGGGGTTCCTCCGGCCCCCCCTTACTCAGGATACCAACCCCACTGACTCCTACTACCCGTACGGGTCTCTCACCCTCTATGGATGTCCTTCCCAGAACATTCCGGTTTAGCAGTCAGTTTGATGGTCGGTCCTACAACCCCGCAGCGGCCGTAACCGCTGTGGTTTGGGCTTGTCCGCGTTCGCTCGCCACTACTTACGGAATCACTCTTGTTTTCTCTTCCTAAGGGTACTTAGATGTTTCAGTTCCCCTCGTTTGCCCCATCGTAAGATGGTGATATGGCTTCACCATACCG
>NZ_VBSL01000038.1 GCF_006149005.1 Larkinella sp. C7
AGTGGGTTAGAGTAGCCATAACACAAGGGTAGTATCCCAACAACGCCTCATTCGAAACTGGCGTCCCGAACTCTATGGCTCCTACCTATCCTGTACATGTGGTACAGATACTCAATATCAAACTGCAGTAAAGCTCCATGGGGTCTTTCCGTCCTGTCGCGGGTAACCTGCATCTTCACAGGTACTAAAATTTCACCGAGTCTCTCGTTGAGACAGTGCCCAAATCATTACGCCTTTCGTGCGGGTCGGAACTTACCCGACAAGGAATTTCGCTACCTTAGGACCGTTATAGTTACGGCCGCCGTTTACTGGGGCTTCAATTCACACCTTCGCTTACGCTAAGCGTTCCTCTTAACCTTCCAGCACCGGGCAGGCGTCACCCCCTATACTTCATCTTACGATTTCGCAGAGAGCTGTGTTTTTGATAAACAGTTGCTTGGGCCTATTCACTGCGGCTGACCTTAAGTCAGCGCCCCTTCTCCCGAAGTTACGGGGCCATTTTGCCGAGTTCCTTAACGAGAGTTCTCTCGCTCACCTGAGGCTACTCGCCTCGACTACCTGTGTCGGTTTGCGGTACGGGTAGAGTATAGATTAATGCTAGAAGATTTTCTTGGCAGCCTGACATCACTCACTTCGCTACTAAACTTCGCTCCCCATCACAGCTCAATGTTAAAGATATAAGCATTTGACTCCTATCACACCTCACTGCTTGGCCAGACACTTCCAATCGTCTGGTTGAGGTAGCCTTCTGCGTCCCTCCGTCACTCTATACTCTAGTACAGGACTATCAACCTGTTGCCCATCGGATACACCGTTCGGTCTCTCCTTAGGTCCCGACTAACCCAGGGCGGACGAGCCTTCCCCTGGAAACCTTAGTCTTACGGTGGACAGGATTCTCACCNTATGCATTCCAGCGCTCCTCACGGTACACCTTCACCACACATAGAACGCTCTCCTACCATCCCTAAAGGATCCACAGCTTCGGTAAATTGTTTTAGCCCCGGTACATTTTCGGCGCAGGGTCACTCGACTAGTGAGCTATTACGCACTCTTTGAATGAATAGCTGCTTCTAAGCTAACATCCTAGTTGTCTGTGCAACCCCACATCCTTTTCCACTTAACAATTATTTGGGGACCTTAGCTGGTGGTCTGGGCTGTTTCCCTTTCGACTACGGATCTTAGCACTCGCAGTCTGACTGCCGACCATAATTACTTGGCATTCGGAGTTTATCTGAGTTTGGTAATCCGGGATGGACCCCTTACCCAAACAGTGCTCTACCTCCAAGAATCTCATTGTCGACGCTAGCCCTAAAGCTATTTCGGAGAGAACCAGCTATCTCCAAGTTCGTTTGGAATTTCTCCGCTACCCACAAGTCATCCAAGCACTTTTCAACGTACTCTGGTTCGGGCCTCCAGTGAGTCTTACCTCACCTTCACCCTGCTCATGGGTAGGTCACATGGTTTCGGGTCTACGTCACTGTACTTACTCGCCCTCTTCAGACTCGGTTTCCCTACGGCTCCGTCTCTTCAACTTAACCTCGCACACTAACGTAACTCGCCGGTTCATTCTACAAAAGGCACGCTCTCACCCATTAACGGGCTCGAACTTGTTGTAGGCACACGGTTTCAGGTTCTCTTTCACTCCCCTTCCGGGGTGCTTTTCACCTTTCCCTCACGGTACTGGTCCACTATCGGTCACTAGGGAGTATTTAGGGTTGGGAGATGGGCCTCCCAGTTTCCGACGAGATTCCTCGTGTCTCGCCGTACTCAGGATACTGCTAGGCCTAAAAATGATTTCAACTACGAGGCTCTTACTCTCTTTGGCTGACTTTCCCAAGTCATTCGTCTATCATCCTTAAAGCCACTGCGCAGTCCTACAACCCCGAAGTGTAAACACTTCGGTTTGCCCTCCTGCCTCTTCGCTCGCCGCTACTAAGGCAATCGCTTTTGCTTTCTCTTCCTGCAGCTACTTAGATGTTTCAGTTCACTGCGTCTTCCTTCACATGACCTTAACAGTCATGGATACTAGCCATCAGCTAGTGGGTTCCCCCATTCGGACATCTCTGGATCACAGCTTACTTACAGCTCCCCAAAGCATTTCGTCGTTCGTCACGTCCTTCTTCGGCTCCTAGTGCCAAGGCATCCACCGTGCGCCCTTATTAACTTAACCTTATTTCTCTTTGGTCTCTTTAAAATATTTACAGCGTTTCGGTTTATTTTCTTGTTACTATTTGATAGATATTCAATTTTCAATGAACAATTGGCAACGTCGTTGCCGCTTAGGATAAGGGGGCACTGCTCTTTGAGAATAGTTGAACTCCGTATCCTAATGGAGCCTAGCGGGATCGAACCGCTGACCTCCTGCGTGCAAAGCAGGCGCTCTCCCAGCTGAGCTAAGGCCCCACAAAACCTCTGAAAACTAAATAGCGTCCCCAAAACGTGCTTCCGTTACTAAGTAATTGTACTCAGACTAAAATCCTAGGAAAAAGATGGCCGTCCTAGAAAATCAGGATTTTCTGGCCGTCCCCTATTTTCATACGGATTTCTTAACGTCTTCGTTACTTAGTTTATCCTTAGAAAGGAGGTGATCCAGCCGCACCTTCCGATACGGCTACCTTGTTACGACTTCACCCCAATCATCCATCCCACCTTAGGCGGCTGGCCCCATAAATGGTTACCTCACCGACTTTGGGTGTTACAAACTCTCGTGGTGTGACGGGCGGTGTGTACAAGGCCCGGGAACGTATTCACCGCGGCGTGCTGATCCGCGATTACTAGCGATTCCGACTTCATGTAGGCGAGTTGCAGCCTACAATCCGAACTGAGATTGGCTTTCAGAGATTAGCTTGCCGTCACCGGCTTGCGACTCGTTGTACCAACCATTGTAGCACGTGTGTAGCCCAGGTCATAAGGGGCATGATGATTTGACGTCATCCCCACCTTCCTCCGGTTTATTACCGGCAGTCTCGCTAGAGTGCCCAACTTAATGATGGCAACTAACAATAAGGGTTGCGCTCGTTGCGGGACTTAACCCAACATCTCACGACACGAGCTGACGACAACCATGCACCACCTGTCTCCGATGTTCCGAAGAAAAACTCTATCTCTAGAGCGGGCATCGGGATGTCAAGACCTGGTAAGGTTCTTCGCGTTGCTTCGAATTAAACCACATGCTCCACCGCTTGTGCGGGCCCCCGTCAATTCCTTTGAGTTTCAACCTTGCGGTCGTACTCCCCAGGCGGAGTGCTTAATGCGTTAGCGTCGGCACTAAGTCCCGGAAAGGACCTAACACCTAGCACTCAGCGTTTACGGCGTGGACTACCAGGGTATCTAATCCTGTTCGCTACCCACGCTTTCGAGCCTCAGCGTCAGTGACAGACCAGAGAGCCGCTTTCGCCACCGGTGTTCCTCCATATATCTACGCATTTCACCGCTACACATGGAATTCCACTCTCCCCTTCTGCACTCAAGTCTAACAGTTTCCAAAGCATACATTGGTTGAGCCAATGCCTTTAACTTCAGACTTACTAAACCGCCTGCGCTCCCTTTACGCCCAATAAATCCGGACAACGCTCGGGACCTACGTATTACCGCGGCTGCTGGCACGTAGTTAGCCGTCCCTTTCTGGTAGGGTACCGTCACTGTGTAAGCTTTCCACTCTTACACACGTTCTTCCCCTACAACAGAGCTTTACGATCCGAAAACCGTCTTCACTCACGCGGCGTTGCTCGGTCAGACTTGCGTCCATTGCCGAAGATTCCCTACTGCTGCCTCCCGTAGGAGTCTGGGCCGTGTCTCAGTCCCAGTGTGGCCGATCACCCTCTCAGGTCGGCTATGTATCGTTGCCTAGGTAGGCCGTTACCCTACCTACTAGCTAATACAACGCAGGTCCATCTGATAGTGAAGCCATTGCTTCTTTTAAACAGTTAACATGAGTTAACTCCTCTTATGCGGTATTAGCTATCGTTTCCAATAGTTATCCCCCGCTATCAGGCAGGTTACCTACGCGTTACTCACCCGTTCGCGACTCATTAGTAACACTGGAGCAAGTCCGGTGTTACCAATGCGTTCCACTTGCATGTATTAGGCACGCCGCCAGCGTTCGTCCTGAGCCAGGATCAAACTCTCGTTTAAGTTTGAGCTCTCACTC
>NZ_VBSL01000039.1 GCF_006149005.1 Larkinella sp. C7
TGGGAACTTTGACCTTATACTGTAATATCTGTTTTCCGCTCAATGCAGCAGCGACCAATGAAATCACATTGAATGTTTTCCTACTCTTGGCCTTTCCGGTGGATGCGCTGAAATTTCCTAATGTACCGATAACGGAATCGGAATTGCTGATTGTTATCATGATCGGAGGTTCTAAAAATTTATCTGTTATTTTTACTATAGCCCTATCCAATGCAGTGGCTATGTCCTGGTTAAACGAGATCATTATTTACCTCCTTTGTTATGGTTGAAGTTCGTCATGGATGCCATAACATCTTCTTTGTTGAAGTAAATGCGCTTTCCCATACGTTTATAGGGAATACGCCCCTGTTTCATCCATTCGGTCAGGCTGACAAGGGAAATATCAAGCTCGTTTGCCATTTCCTTTTTGGTCATTAGTTTTGTCGGTTGCTTTTTTTGCGGAGGATCGTCCATATTACCAACCTTTGAAATAAAAACCTGTAGTTCTTCCCTAACTGCATCCTTGACACAATCTCTAAGGGCATTTCGATCCAGTGTAATCATACTTTGCTCATGTTTATCAATTTAAGAATGTCGAAGTCATGGCCACTTTCTTCGTTTAATTAACTTGACACAAAATTGGGCAAGCAAGACCACAAAAAATGCCGTTCAGAATTTTGAACGGCATCTCTGCAAGGGGGTGGTATGATTTATCTTCTGGCTATTCAATTGGAATAATTTT
Source organism: Larkinella sp. C7 (assembly GCF_006149005.1). Taxonomy (GTDB): domain Bacteria; phylum Bacteroidota; class Bacteroidia; order Cytophagales; family Spirosomataceae; genus Larkinella. The sequence goes on from NZ_VBSL01000039.1 coordinate 722, forward strand.
GAATTTGCGATCTGAATTGTCAATGTCGGTGGGTTTACCGTCACAAAAATAGTTCTCTACTGTTCCGAATGGAATTGGCTTATCATGTTCCAAAAAATGATTGGAAATGATTTTTGCCCATGTTATATGGGCGTTAGTCCCTAGGAATGTTTCTGCTTTTCCGTTGATTATTATCTTTGCTTTCATAAATTCATCAAACAACGCGATCAGATTAAGTTTGTCGCCGTTCAGTATATTGATTTTATGATGATCCAAGGAATTCAATCGGGATTTCTCTTTTTTGAGCTTTTTAACCTGTTCTTTAAATTCATCCAATTCTTTTAATGTCGTATTATACTGTGCTAGCAAACGATCGAGATTTTGTTTCTGGATGAATTGCTTTTTTAATTCTTCCTGTTCCTCTTTGTTCGAATCTAGATAGTTCTCCAGAATAGTTTTTATGGTATTTATATTGGATTCTGTACTTGCATTGGATGAATTGGCAAGTTTCGTAAATGCCGAATCGATCAATTCCTGTGTCCGCTGGAATTCTATTTGAGTTTTGCTCTTTACTTCTTGAAATAGTTGCTCGCTGACTATCTCATATTTTTTTGACAGACTTACCGTGAAATTCCATCGGTCATATTTGGGAAGGATATTCTCGATGAAATACTGGAATTTCTGTATTCTAAGGTCGTTTCTTCTTTTCTGTGTCGCCGACAGCTTTTCCTGTGATTTGCTTCTTTCCTTTTTTAGCTCGGAATTAACAGTCTGCCATAATTCTTTAAAAAACTCTCTGCCGTCAGTATCGTTGAATTCAGCTTTGTAATAGTTGAAGTGGCGCAAAAAGAGATCTTCAAGTTGACTCTCTGGAAGTCGCTGAACTTTTATAAGAAAGTGTACATCCGCATGCGTATCGTTCTTGGAAAAAGGGACGCCCACGTCCAATGGATGCGGATCAAAGTCAAACGGTTTTCTTCTTCTGAAATATTTACTGTTCATAATTTTAAAATTTGTTCAGTGCATCGATTAACGAATCCGTGTTTGCCGATTCGTATTTCATTAAAGTCCTTATGTCGGAATGTGCGGTCAGTTTCTGCACAAGTGTAATGGGTACGTTCCTGCTCAATAGGTTCGTTACCATTGATCTTCTGCCGACATGGCTCGATAGGAAGTCGTACTTCCTTTTTTCTATCACCAGCTTTTGCTTACCTGAATACCTTGTGATCTTTATGATTTCGTCCATTCCTGCCAGTTTGCCGACAGTTTTGATATATTCATTGAACTTCTGGTTGGATATCTTGGGCACGGAGTAACCGATACGCTCCAAGATATCCTTTGCTGGGGCAATATACCCCTCAAAAGGTACGATCACCCTTTTTTTGACTTTTACCGAAATGAAGTCCCAAGCATTGTTTTTTATGTCCTTTGGGTCAAAGTTGATCAGATCCTCAAATCTTTGCCCTGTGTAGCACAATAGACAGAACAGATCCCGTACCCTTTCCAGACTGGGTCTGTCCGAAAGATCATGGTTCATCAGTTTCTGTATTTCGGATTCTGACAGGGCAATGATCTCATTGTAGGCTTTCTTCTTAAAGTTTGTCTTCTGGGTCTTGAAGACATCGGGATGCACCAAATAATCATTGTCGTTGCACCACTTTAGGAATACCTTTAACGTGGAGATGTACTTGTGGATGGTGTCATTCAGCAAGCCCTCTTTATCTCCATCGTTCGTGTTCTTTTTCCTGCTTAGAAATACCTCAAACTGATCGAGAAATTTACCGTCCATTTCCCTAAGGATAAGTTTTGTTCCCTTATGCTTCTCAAAATCCTCCAATCCCTTAAAGACTGTCCGGTATTCTTTTAACGTACCCTCTTTGACAAAATTGGATTTGTAGGAAAGGAACTGGGTTTTCAGGTGGGAAATGGATATTTCACTATTGACGGCATTGTCCCTGTCAATACAGTCCTGTACAATCTGTTTATAATCCTCTTTGGAAAGAAACTGGTTTGTTTCTTTTTTTCGCATTGCTTCCCTTGTACAGCAGTTTGCAAGGTTGTTCAGTTCAACATTGAATTCCAACGCTCCGCTGGCACTTGGTTTAAGCCTTTCCTTTTCAAAATCCCAACTTTTGGGCAATATCTTATAGTTTGTCCTGTATTTTATCCTACAGGATTTATCCGGTGAAAAGAAGAGATACAGTGCAGTGGGCGATGGATTCCAGAACTTTTGTGCAAGGTTCTTCTTTTTCCCTCCAACCTTTGCCAATTCCTGTTTGACCTTTTCAGGCGAAATATCGGGATTATAGGGCTTATCTAAATAAAAATTCACTTTCATATTTCTCGGACATATTTCGGACAGAAATGCTTAATATTACCATATTTTACCTTTGTAAGGTTAGGTAAAGATAGGTAATAAAATTTGTAAATACCTAATAATCAGAGTAAAATAAGAAAAGTAAAAGTAAGATATGATAACGGTTCGAATCCTGCCACCCCGACAAGATAAGCCGTTCAAAATCAATATTTTGGACGGCTTTTTTGTGCCCACTATTTTCAATGGCAGTTTTTTGGCAGCAAATTTTGGATCAAGTACAAAAGTTGTGGAGTGCGTTGCATTTTTTTAGG
>NZ_VBSL01000004.1 GCF_006149005.1 Larkinella sp. C7
TTATATGCTTAATCCAAGATGCTCCACAACTTTTGTTCTTGATCCCCAGTATCCCTACAAGCTTCCTCGCTTGGTTCAGTCTCCAAAAGGGTGGTATATCATTTATTACATTTGGAATATCGATGATGAAAAACTCGAACGGAAACGGGTTAAAGTCATTGGGCATACGGAAAAGGAAAAACTTAAAGATTCGGACGAAATAATTGGTTGGCTAACGAAAGAACTGAAAAGCGGGGCTTATGTAGGTGGCGATCCGACAAACGAGAATGATCAGGAGCAACTTGGTCAGAGTGGGGGAGGGCTTGGCAAAAATATGACGTATGAAGATGCGGTTGCCTATTATTTTAAGACCAAACGTGACATAGCAGAAGGCACTACAGGATTGTATCAGACTTATGTCAACCACTTACGGGGTTTCCTGGAAAAGAAGAAGAAAAGTAACATTTTACTTCGTTACATAACAAAGCCGTTGATTCTGGAATTTTTGGATCAGATCGAACTGGCTGGGAAAACGAAAAATAACATTCTGGGGTTTCACCACTCGTTTTTTGAAGTTTTTGTCGACCGGGAAATTATTGAAAAGAATCCGGTCAACAGGATCAAGAAATCGAATGTGGAAGAATCCGAAGATCATTTGCCCTTTACCCCGGAGCAGATAAAGGAACTTAAAAATGAAATCCTGGGGAAAGGCGATGAACAATTGTGGCTATTCTGCCAGTTCATCTATTACACCTTCGCCCGGCCGGGGCAGGAGATCCGTTTGCTGCAGGTAAAGGATATCCTCCCGGAGAGCATCCGGATCACGGCCAAGCGGGGAAAAACGAACCGGTTTCGATATCCTTTTCTCTCACCAGCCCTGGAGGCCGAAATCATTCGTCTCGGTTTACGAAAATATCCACCGGATTACTACGTGTTCAGTAACCAGAAAAATTCTGATAATCCCCGGCATCCCAACAATTTCAAAGTTATTCCCGGACCGACTCCCCCCGGAAAGAATAGCTATTACAACCGCCACGTCCGGCACCTGAAGAAACTGGGTCTGTTTGGCAAGGATTACGATATCTATTCCTGGAAACCGACCGGGGTCATTGCGCTCTGGAGTGCTACCCTGGATTTAAAACTTATCCAGGGGCAATGCGGTCATTCGACAGTCGCACAAACGGATCAATACTTAAAAAAACTTGGGTTAGTCATTCGTCCCGAAAAGCTCAACGAGTTTCCGACCATCTAAACCCGCCACAGCTCCGCTTCGCAAATCAGAATCGGATCATCGCCCAGGGCGGTTTTCAGGGAACTGATCAGGTAATCGACGCCCTGGATGTGGACTTTCTGGCGCAGGGCGAAGCGGGCCAGATCGGCCGCCGACAGATACAGGTTCCGCCGGATCGGGAAGGTGCGGCCCTTGAACCGCTCAAACCGACGCCAGTGGGTGTCCACCAGATTGCCCACCCCCGACCACAGCAGCGTCTGGCCCGCGTGGGCATTCGTCGCGGTCGGTACCCCGGCCACCAGACCGTTGTAGAACAACAGCCGGTTGCTGAGCACCGGCTTGCTGTCTTTGTTCAAAACGCTGAATCCGGTCTGGCTGGTGGTGGCCAATCCCGAAACAGGGTCGGTCAGCAGGGTCGAAAACCGCGACTTGACGGGCAGCAGCACCCCACCCGCATTCTCGTCGTTTTCCGGGGTCTGGTACTTGTCCATCACCGCCGGAATGGGCTTCATGGTCGCATCATTGCCGTCGATCTCGTAGCTCAGCTCCAGCCGCCCGTGCTGGTCGGGAATGCGCAGGTGGGCCGTACCCGTTTTGTAACTCCAGTTGGTCAGCGTGGGCTGGGCCAGCACGTCGTCCACAAAATCAATCGTGCAGATCTTCCGGCGCACGTTGAAGTCCAGCCACAGGTTGAAGAGTTTCCGCAGTTCGATCAGCAGCCCGCCCAGCGTGATTTCCGGCAGGTGGTTGCTGTAGGTCAGCGTGGTCTGCTCGTCCAGGGCGTACAGATTGTAAAACACCAGCCGCTGCATCGCCGGATCATCCATGAAGGCCCCCTCAAAGCGCCAGTCCGTCAACTCGCCGTAGCGTTTCAGGATCTGGTGCAGAAAAAACATCGGCACCCGCGCGGTGGGTAAATAGCTGCCCGCCGTATACTGGTTCACCTGATTGGTAAAACCGCCCACGGCCTGATTGCCATAGAAAGCCGGGTTGTGAATGGTGGGAAAACAATACCGGTTCACCAGCGGATCGACGCTGGCCACCGGCGACACCGGAACCGGTTCACTGCCCAGTGCGGTGAGCTGCGAAAGCGGGATCAGTTGGTAATCGCCGAAAATATCGCCCAGATTCTGGGTGAAATACAGACTGTAATCGGGGGTGGTTTCGCGGATTTTGACGTAGCCTTGCTCGACGATGGTGCTCTGGTGGTACTTCTCGCAGTACCAGCGCCGTTTACTGCTTTCTACCTGGGGATTATGCAGGTGCCCCAGCACCCGCCGGTTGGTGGGGGTGCTGGGCAACTGGAAATCATAGATGCGGCTGCCCTGCACGGTCGAAAAATCAAACAGCGGGCTGAATTGCTCCAGCGTCAGCACCATCCCCGGTTTGCGGTCGACCGACACGCCTTCGATGCGAATGTCTAACATTATTTCAGGTTGCTATCGTTGTTGACGACGTTGATGGCATTCATGACGTTGACCACGTTGTGCACGCTGACGCTCAGTTCCTTGGCGGCAATGCGGTCGAGGTAGCCGTTGGCCGTGCCCAACTGGTTGGCCAGGCCCACCAGCGTGGCGTTGGTGGACGACAGCATCTCGACGGTGTCTTCCGTGTTCCGGGCGATGGCCGTCATCATTTGCTGGGACTTGGTGATTTCGGCGTTGGTCATGGAAACTGCCCCGGCCGCATCGCCATCGACGCCTTCCACATCGCCACCCCCACCGTAGTCCCCATAGTCGCCCCCGCCCGCGTCGGCCGCGTACTGCTGGGCTTCCTCCAGAGCCTTCTGCTGCTCTTTCTCGGCTTCCATCTGGGCGATTTTGGCTTCGAATTTGGCCTGCTCGGCGGCTTTTTTCGCTTTGCCCGACCCAAACAGGTACATGCGGCCGCCCTGCAGCGGTTCCAGATACGAGCGGTAATCACCGCCGTCACCGAAGACGGCCCCGCTCCGGGCCATGATCGGCGCGCCGTTGCGGTGCAGCGAGGAGTTGAGCAGCTTGTCGATGATGGGCCGGTTGTTGCGGTAGGTGTTGCGCGACAGGATCATGATGGGTTCACCCCCTTCCATTTCGCCGACCTCCTGACCCGAATCCCGCCGGACCAGGGCAATGCCCGACTGGCCGTACTGACTGCCGTGGCCGGGGCCATTCGGCACCCCGCCGTTGCGCAGATACCCACCCTGGGCGTAGGAAGGCGGTTTCTGGGATTTGATGATCCCGATCTGGATGGCCGCCATAGCCGCCGAGGCCGCCACCCCGATCAGCCCCAGCGGAAAGCCCATCGTCGCCAGCGATTTGAGAGCCGCCATAGCCGCATTGATCAGCGCCATGGCAATCTGCATGGCCTGATCGCGTTTCCAGGCTTTGAGCTTTTCCTGCTTTTCCTTTTCGGCCGCATCGGCGTTGATCTTGGCGATGGTTTTCTCGTACTGCTCCTTGGAGATCTTGCCTTTGTCGTACTGGTCCTTCCACGACTTGAGCTGGGATTCCTTCTCTTTCTCGATCTTTTTGAGCTGGCTGTCGAGGTATTTCTGGTTGAGCTGCTGGAGAGCCGCCACGGCCTGACCGGCCACCTGCAGGGTTTCCTGGCCTTTCTGCGTGAAGTCCTGCAGGGCCTTCTGGTTCCTGGCCTGCTCGTTGGCCAGCTTCTGGTTCAGCAGGGTCATGAACGAGGAATAGTCTCCCTGCATGAGTCCTTCGATGGCATTGAAAAACTGCTGCTGGTTGGCCAGCCGCTGGGCGGTGCGCTCCTGGGTCAGCGTCGTTTTGTCGGCTTCGTACCACCCCTTTTTTTTCAATGGCCCGCTGGAACATCTGTACGCCATCGTGCACAATCTCCTGGGCTAGATGGGTCAGCTCATCGAGCAAATCCATATCGTCGCTCATTGTTCGGTCATTTTAACGTACACCTTCGCACCGCTGGGCGGGTTATAAAAACTCACGCCGTCCGTGCCGAAGAGCCAGAGGTGTTCGGCTCCTTCCTGGTTAAGCACCACCGACCGGTCGATGACCACCGCACCATTCGAAAACACTTCGATGCGGTAGGTCTGGCCCGGTTTGCCCGTCACCATCAAATACCACCAATACAGATCCCCCTGCACCGGGAAATTCAGACCCGCCGTAGAGGAAAAATTTCAGATCGGGGTGGGAAGTGGCCCACTGCTGGAAGTAGTCTGCGTAGGATGAAAAATCGCCGGAAAGCATCATGTTTGGATGGTTTCCGGCGAAAATAGGGCCCCTGCGGGTGAGTTGACAGGATGGATTTATTACTCTAATCCGCAATAGTGGCCGCAACTGAGTCAACTAAAGTTGTAATTGACACAAACTCAGACTAGCGGGGCGTGTAGGTGAAAGTTCGGCTATTACCATAGTTGTCGGCCTCTGAAATGGGCAAACCATTGGCATACTGTATTGTACTTACCTGGTTAGTTTTATTAATTTGATCCAGTGAAATATTTAGATCCCTCGTTACACCAGCTCGGGTTCTGGTCAGGTTATTGGGAGACATAAACCGATAAATGGCAGTTTCGAAAAGATCAAAACCGTATAGTGGGTTGGGTTTGTCATCAAATTCATTCAAACGTCTTCCCCGCAGAATTACTTGTTTTGTTACGGCATCGGTTGTAACCAGGTCGATAACGGTTATGTTGTTACGAGCATCGAATTGCAGAGTTTCAACTTCTGTATAAAAAACATCAGGGCCATATTGACTGGTGCGATCCTGGTCAAAATAATAATCGCGATTAATCTTATGTATGCGGTTCTGCCCATCGTACTCAAACCGTTCAACCCAGTAGGTTCTATCTATACCCGGATAGGTTCGGGTAATTCGAGTGCGGGAAATGGGCCTGCCGTTTGCATCGTAAGTGTAATTCATAAAAAGAGCACCACTTCCTGGGAAGTTAGGAATAAATGTCCGCGCTATCTGGATTAATTTCCCACCCGGATCATAAGTATACGTTTCTTCCCATTTAATGTCAGTTTGCCCTTCATTAGAATAGGTAGCAGTTGCTGAAATCGGTTTAGCCTCGGCGTTATAACGAATGTCGTATTCCCGGTTGGTGGTGATAACCTCCGAAATATGTGTGAGAAGTAGCTTTCGCCCCTGCGGGTCAACTAGCTCACGGTGATCGGTAATACAGGATGCTACAAAAGTTGAAATCAGAAAAAGGAGGAGGATTGTGCGATAAAAGTAAGTCATAAAGGTGTACAAGTTTAAACGAATGAAACTTCAAACTTACAAAAATACTATCATGTACAAATAAAGATAATTGCTTATATTTTACCATAGACTGACGGGAGGCTTCACTAAATTATTTTCATACAACCTTCTGTCGAATTGGATAGCATTATCCGCCGAACGAATCACGGTGATCTTCCATCTCCTTTTCCATCCGCTCGGTTTCCCGTTTGATCTTCAGGTTGTTGTCACGGAGGAAAATCCAAACCGTGTGAACATTCTGTTTGCAGACCTGATCAAAGTGATCCGCAAGCCGGGCAGTTCTTTGCCCATCGTGTCGGTTTTGTGGAAGGTGAACAGGACCTTGTTGGGGTTCTCGTAACTGGCGACGGTTTCGGCCATCGCGTCGAGCACCTTCTTCTGGTGGGCCTTTTTCTCGTCCTCGTTTTCGAAGCCTTCCGCGTCGAAATAATCGTCGGGAATGCTGATGTGGTGGGTGATGAAATAGCCGTTATCCAGCCCCTTGTCGTTGAACACCGGCACTTTGTTGGACACCTTCGTCCAGTTTTCGGTGCCCCACCAGGGCGAAAGGGCGAATCCAGGGCTTCTTTCAGACCGGGCATCACCACCAGATCGTCAGCCCGACCAGTCCCCATTTGCTTCGCGGAAACCGGTCGAAGATCATGCCGACTTTGAAACCCAGGGTGGTGGTTTTGCCCGACCCGCGCCCGGCGTTGAAGGTTTTCCGGCGGGCGCGGCTGCGGAGGAATTTGATCTGTTTGGGGTTCGCGTATACTTTCAAATCCCACTTTGATCCAAACAGGGAGCCTTTTTAGTAGAATAAGACGAACAAGCAAAAGCCTTGTGTAAAGCTACTCTTTATTCGGTATTAAGTCGGCCAAAGCACGCTCGGCCGCTTTGTTCTTCGGATTTAGTTCCAACGATTTACGATACATGAGAATGGCTTCTTGTCGACGTCCAACTCCTTTTAACCCTTCTGCATAACTATCGTAAACATTCCAACTAGCAGGATACAAAACCGTATTCAATCGCAAGACCTCCAAACCCGCCGGTTGATACCCATTATAGAACATTTGCAGTCCCAGACGATTCATCTCCTGCTCATTCAGATAATAATGAGTCGTATCGGTTTTATGGGCGTTGAGTTGTTCCAAGGCCGACTCGGTACCAGTCTTGATCAGGGTTCGGGCATAGATGTTCGCCAGAGATTGTTTGTTCGCCAGGAAGGACCCACTATTCAACACTTCAAACAAATTAACCCCAATGCCATGGGTGCCCCGGTGTGTTACATTATTGAGCAGGATCACTGTTTGATCTTTCGTGATATTTCGTAAAAACAGCGTAACAGCTCCGGGCATACCGCCACTGTGGAAAACCACCTTGCCAGCGGTCGTATCTTTTAATATCATCCAACCCAGGCCATAATAAGCGGAAGTGTTTCCCCAACCGGTGGTGGCTAGCTCCTGATTAGTGAGCCGGGTTGGCCTCAAGGCTTCTTGTAAGGTAGAAGCCTTGAGGAGTTTAGATCCATACAGCGCTCGATCAAATAAGAGCAAATCGCCGGTCGTACTAATCACATTCGCTTGCCCAAGTAATCCCCCCAGATTATGCAGCTCAATGCGATTTCGTGGCAGTGAATCGACACGCTGCCGAAGCCAGGGAGCATAGGTAGGCGAATCATAGCCTTTCACCCGATGCGGATCGGGCACCTTCAGGAGCGGGGTACTAACATAGGTATGACTCATACCGGCGGGTTGAAAGATGTACCGTGTCAGGTACGATGGAAAGGCAAGGCCACTGACCTTTTCAACGATTAACGCCAGTAAACCATAGCCGCTGTTGGAGTAGCTCCACTTTTCTCCGGGGGAAAACCGAATCGCTCTATCGGACTGATTAATGGCTGGCACTAAATCAGCGATGGTAAAAATTTTACCCGTATCGGCCGCATAGGGTTTTTCCAACATCTGCAAGTCAGCTAATCCGGAGGTATGAGTAAGTAAATGCCGAATGGTGATCTGCGGATGACTAAACGTAGGGAGATAGTTTTTCACGGGATCGTCCACCTTGAGCTTTCCTTTCTGCTTCAACTGTAGGATTGCCACCGAGGTGAATAGTTTAGAGACAGAGGCTAATTGAAAGGCAGAGTGTTCATCCAGCGGCACTCGATTGGCAACATCCGCCAAACCGAGTGATTTCTGGTAGAGAATGGCTCCTTTTTGGGCGATTAGGATATTACCCGCCAATTCATCATTCGCAAATTGCCCTGCTACTAAGTTGTCAATCTTTTGAAGATGGGGCTGGGCATAGAGGAAATTGTCAAACTTAAAACAAGTAATAGTCAGCAGAATAAGCAGTGCTTTCATGAGACAGTTATATGATACGAAATATTTCGTAGATGTTAACCGCAACACGTATGCCATGACTGAAAATAGGGCTTTATTTGTCAATAAAGCTTACTAACCCGCTGGCACTTGTCCAAATCCGGACAGGTGGTGTTCGTTTCTGTACAGCAATCTCGATGTCAGTAATCGTATGTTGGTAGCCATGTACTGTCTCTTTAAATGCTCGTTAACTTCAGTTATCATGCTGGCAAAATCCCGGATGCAAAGCTTCCGGGATTTATCGTTTAGCCAAACAAATTATGCTCCTGGTCTGGACGATTGAACAGAGGTAGATCCGAAAAGCCCAGATGCGCGGCAGAGTAGTCCTTGATTCGAAAACCGGTCAGTTCCCGAAACCGGTCTTCGAGGTTCAGTCGAATCGCCCGCGTGGGCGATTGGTAACCGTTGGGTTTGTACGTCCGGACAACGAGCTTGAAGGCCGCATCTTAGTCGCAATGCTCCGGATTGATCTGAAAAATCTCGTAAAACCGCTTGACCGATCCCTGCAGCGAGGGCAGCCGGTCCATGCGACCCTTGACGAAACTAATCCGACCGTTTTCGAAACAGTGTTCCAGGATGTGCCCCAGCGGGGTCTGGTTTTTCAGCAGCGACATGACCTTACTGGCTTCCTGCGAGGTGATCCCGTCTTCCTTCATCCGGCGCATTTAGGTGATCTCACGGGCTTCCTGCCGCGGTCCGGCCAGACTCCGTTCGGCATCTTCGTAGTCGATGATGAGCTTGATTTTACTCTCTTCAACCTGGTTCATGGGGTGGCAGTAGGGGACTGTATGGGGCTGTCCACCAAATTGAAAAGCCGCCCCGGGTTGAAACAGGAGGGCTTTAGAAAATACGCTTCATCGAATTTTTACTCAGTCCGAATTCGTACTGGTAAAAAAGTAAGTATTTTTCATCTATTTTGATGTCGATCTAAAATAGGAAATCTAAAATAAAATACCGCTTAATTCATTATCGGATCAATTTCTTTAATAATTATCAGACATTGTTTACCTTGCGATCAAGTAAGTAGTAATACTGTAACGTGTACACCTTAATGTTAACCCAAATGTTCCCCCTATTCAGAAACTGGAAATTAAACCGAGCCCTTCGAGAAGCTAAAAAACGTCAGTTTTTTAACCGACTGGAAGCCATGCGAGATTGCAATCGTCTGTATGCTTTCGGGAAAGAACACTCTGTCGTCAAGCACGCCGATGTCGATGTTTTTTGGGTCGTCCCCAAAAAGCATGTAAAACCCCTTATTCAGGCGGGTCATATCGAAATAGACCCTTACAAAAAAATATTTACCCCAAAATTACAGCGATAAACCTCAGTCTTAACGATTTAAATAAATACTCATAGCTACGTGCAAATCGGAAATCCCTCCGTTGGTTGATGGGGGGATTTTTTGTTTACCAAGCCCCGCCTTGCAAGTGCCCTGTTTTGGAGAGACCGTTGCCGCTCACGCAGTGCCGTCCGCCTGTTCCAGCAACTGAGCATACCACCCATTGACCCCTTCCGCCGTCCGCATACATTTGCACGCCGTCGTGCACAATCTCCTGGGCCAACTCGGCCAGCTCATCGAGCAAATCCAGATCCTCGCTCATTGCTCGGTCATTTTAGCATATACCTTCGGCCCGCTGGGCGGGTTGTAGAAACTCGCGCCAGCCGTGCCAAATAGCCAAAGGTGTTCGGCCCCTTCCTGGTTAAGCATGACTAGACGGTCGATAAGCGCCGTTCTATTCGAAAATACTTCAATGCGGTAGGTTTGACCCGTTTTGCCCGTCACCATCAAATACCACCAGTAGAGATCACCCTGTACCGGGAAATTCAGATCGTTGACGTTCTGGAGCAAAATTGCCGGAAAGCATCGTGTTCTGAATGGTTTTCGGCGACAATGGGTGGTAATTAGGCGATGCGACAGGACAGGATTGAGGAATTAGTTGTTAAAATTTGTACTATGCTTTGTTTATTGTGGACCTACAGTTATATTAATATTAAAACAGGGAATAACTATGAAAAATGGCGTCGTGTTTCTTTTATTACTATTTGTTGGCTGTCATCGTTCAGTTGAACCTTTAGTTCCAGAACCACCGATAGGAAAGGCTTATATACGCGTCGAATATGATGGGAAAACCTATAACTACGTTGAAGGTAAGAAAGGAATAATAGCCTCAACTAATTTTAGTAGTTTCCTGAATAACACCACTATTGTCGGCATGGGCGGAGCACTGAGGGATTCGATTAATAATATTGATTGGGGTATTGTTTTTTATTTTAAAACTGAAGAATACCAGAAAAATACGGGGAATTTTACGAAATTATTCGACGCTGGAAAATTTGACTATCTATTGCTGGATAAAAGCTATAAGCCTATCGGAGAGAGAGGAGTAGTTATTACTACCTCCTCTCCACTGGATACAAGTACTACTTATCGGAGAGCAAATACCACCTTGCTTCAGAAAGACGACAGAGTAAGGGTTTTAGAAGTAAAAAAAGCTTATTTCTATAATTTGACGTATGATCGGTTCATTTGGGTTGAAGGCAATTTTGAAAGCTGGATGAGTGGAAATAAAAAGATAAAGGGCGTGTTTCGGATCAAAGTGCAACATGATTTGAAATAAAAAGCAACCTAACCGGATGACTAAAAGCCCTTGTTTTAAAAATGAATCTCGACATAAAAAATGGAATTTTTATCCGCTTAGTAAAGCAATAAGCTTTGAAAATAAAGGCCCCTTTGAAGCATGGTTAAGGCGTATTGTCGTTAATGTTGCCTTGCAATACTTCCGGGAGTAGAAAAACAGCAGGTTCAGGCCAGGTAAGAGTAAATCTCAACACGCAAAACTTTAGGGGAAGCGGCACCTTTTCATGCTTAGATAAAGTAAGCTATGTAGTGGTTAACGGGGAACCAATCGATTTAAATGGAAGCGTGCAGCTTTCTGCTCAGAAATATGGTGTGGTCAAATTACCGCACGCAGAAGCCATGTGCAAGGATGGTGATAAAGCCAAGAGAAATAAGGCTGGTTGAATAGCTGATTAGGACACAGGTCTCCTGCATTGATCTATAGCAAAATTTTAGCAGGTCAGCGTGCGTACAACAATTTAGCGTGACCCGTGGAAGTCAAATCGTATGACTTTTCTCGTATTTCTACCGTCAACGGCTTGTTCTGCAGCGAAACATAAAACATTTGGTATTCTAAATCAATTATGGTATTTACAGCAGACCGATTATGCGGAATGCAAATTACACATAATGATTTCGACGATGAACTTATCCAGCATCTCCTCCCACATACCCTCGACCCAACCTGAATGGGTGAAGCGTTTTGCCAAGTTTGGCCTGGTGGCCAAAGGGGTTGTTTACTGCCTGGTTGGTATTCTGGCGTTTATGGCTGCCTTTGAAATCGGCGGCAGTTCGGAACGTGATCTCAACAAACAGGGAGTCTTTCGATTTATACTGGACCAACCGTTTGGGCAGTTTTTGCTGGCACTGGTGGCCGCAGGGCTGGTCTGCTACGCCCTCTGGCGACTCACGCAGGCTTTTCTCGATAATGAGCACAAGGGGACCGACGCCAAAGGCATCGGACGTCGGTTAGGGTATGCCTTCAGTGGGTTGGTGTATGGGTTCCTGGCGTATGGTTCTTTCCGGATGGTACTGGGTAGCCGGGGTAATCAGGGTGGGGATAATTCGCGGCAGACCCTCGTTCGGGAAATCCTGGAGAAACCGTATGGTCAATGGCTTGTCGGCCTGATTGGCCTCAGTATCATTGGCATCGGGTTGTACCAGATCTACCGGGCCATGTCTGGTAAATACCTGAAAAATGTCCGGACCTCTTCCATCAAAACGGAGCTGAAGGAGATGATCATCCGGTCCGGGAAAATTGGTTACATCGCGCGGGGAATTGTCTGGGGGCTGATCGGCTACTTATTTATAAAAGCGGCCATGGAGTCCAATGCCCGCGAAGTCGGAGGCAGTAGCAGTGCTTTTGCCTTTCTGGAGAAAGCCAGTTACGGTTCATTTCTGCTTGGTGCCGTAGCGCTGGGCTTGTTTTGCTACGGTATATTCATGTTTGTACGCGCCCGCTACGAAGTAATCAACACGAACAGCTAAGTCTCTCTTTTAGGAAGGGAGCAGTGCGGTTCACCGGTCGAAAAACCGGCTCCACTTTACTGCATTCTCTTGCTTTAAAGCCAGAGGTGAGTGAAGTGGAGCCGGTTCTGATCGGTGAACAGGTTATTTTTTCAGGAACTTAATGCTTTGGCTTTGCCCCTGTTGACCTGTCGAGGCCTGAAGGATAAAGAGCCCGGTCGGCAACTGATCAACCCCAAACACCTGATTGTCTTTTCGTTGGTCGGGATTGATGGTTCGGGTTTGGAGGACATGGCCTTGTAAGTCAGTAATCCGTAAGTGGATTGGTGCCTGAGCGGGCCCAGCCAGTTGAACACGGAGTTGGTGACGTACGGGGTTTTCCAGGATTCGGACCGTCAGCTTTTGGCCAGATTCGCTTTCTCCAAGACGGGCATTCGGATTGGAGCTACAGTAAGCCGGTAAATCAAACAGATAGCTTACCGTGACGCCACTTTGAGTAGCCTGAATGGGGATAGGTTTGGGGTCAAACCGTAAACCGGCTTCCACCGTTCCCGTATTACTCGTGGTACTTGTTCTGGCTATACCCGGAGCCACATAAGAAATGGTTGTTCCATCCCCGCCCGTCGTATTAAACGTAATGGCCCCGGTGGCACAATCATAGGTGGGCTGAGTCAGCGACAGGCTACCTCCACCCGGAGAAGGCTGACCGCCGTTGCAGTAAGCGGGTAAATCAAACAGATAGCTTACCGTAATGCCATTTTGGGTGGCCTGAATGGGAATGGGCTTGGGGTCGAACCGTAAACCAGCTTCCACCGTTCCTGTAGTGCTCGTGACACTGGACCGAGCGATACCCGGTGCCACAAAGGTAATGGTGGTTCCATCTCCGCCCGTCGTGTTGAACGTAATGGCCCCGGTATTACAATCGTAGGTGGGCTGGGTCAGTGACAGGCTACCTCCCAGAGCAGGTTCTCCGCCGTTACAATGGGCTTTGAGGTCAAACGTAAAGCTTACCGTGACGCCACTTTGAATAGCCTGAATGGGGATGGGTTTGGGGTCAAACCGTAAACCGGCTTCCACAATCCCTGAGTTACTACCCGGTGTGGCTCTGCTAATGCCTGGAGCCATAAACGTAATGGGACTGCCATCACCGCCTATGGTATTGAAGGTAATGGCCCCGGTATTGCAATCGTAGGTCGGAGCCTTGAGCTGCAAAGCATTCACGGAAGCCGCCTGCCTACGGACCCAAACGGCTACTTTTCCTCCGTCATCGGCCCCACCAAATATCTGAGGTGATGTCGTAGTTCCTGCTATCAGGTAGGTTCCGTCGGGATTGACGATGACACGACGGGCTTCGTCATTTCCTGAACCTCCCCCTTGTTCCTGCCATTCGATTTCCAAATTGGGAGCGTACTTCGTGATCCGGTAGTCCGAATGAGGTCCATTGGCATCGCGGACTGTTATTTTATCAACAGCAATGCATCCGCCATCGGGTGTTGTCGCTATTGAAATGGAATTTTGACTGTTATTGTCATCCAAATCAGGCAATGGTACGCCCTGAATTATATTGAGTTGTTCATCGAGTTTAAACACCGCCCTGGATGTAATCCAGCCGTAATTTCCGATGGCAAAATAACCGCCTTTCCGCGATGAAAGCGCGCGCAGGACGCCGTTCTGTCTGCCTACACTTTGCCAGACAATCGTGCCTGTTTCATCAATTTTAAAATCGAATGAAAGCCCGTAGCTCGTATCCGGATTACCCGTGATCGCAGGATCACTGGACGTAGCATGAATCAGGTACCCACCACCTTCCGAAGCCCGAACGGCTTTAAATAAAAACGTTACTCCGCTTCCGCCTATCGTTTTATACCAGTTTAAAGTAAGATTTTGGTCGACCTTCACCAGCCCAATGTCCAGACGCTGGGTAGGGCTATTCAGAGGGGTATCATACCCCACCAACAGAAAACCACCATCCGGAGCGGGAATCATATCGCCCAGATTCCGCTGTGTTATGAATTTATTGGGCAGGTCGAGGGTACTATTAAAGTTTATGTAGCCAGCCGGGTTAAGACGAACAAATCCAATACTGAGCGGGGCGAAATTTGATAAAAAATAGCCCGCTACTACAATGTTCCCGTTTGGCTGAGTTTGGACGGCGGAGGGGATGAAAAAATCAGGCAGAGCGGTTGTCCAGGTGACTTTGCCGCTGGGATCCAATTTGGTAACGAACGGTTTATTCACATAGCTGACCAAGGAAAAATGATTTCCCAGAACGACACTGCCCCCGTCAGGCGTGCGGGCTATATCTAAGGAACTAAAAAGGTCGCCCCGGCTAAAGTCCGGTGTATTGGTTTTATCGAAAACCGTTTGCCAGTAAACAGGTGGAATAGGGACCTGGGCCAGCAGGGAGGAAATACTTCCCCACAGTGCGACGAATAGTAATAACCCCTGGCGTGTCAGGGTTAAACAGTAGTTGTTTTTCATAAGAAATGAAAGGTTAATACGGAATATAAACTTGTTTAAACTACCAGCCCTTCTCGATCAGGGTTGTCGCTGGCTTAAAGTTAAATAAGAATACAACTATGTTAATATTAATTTTGTGTGTGGCTATAAACTGACGCATTAACGCTATAAACCGTATTGATAGATAGCATAACCGACCGGATTTATAAGATGGTTTAATTCGGGAGATTTGTGAGGTGTTCTCATTACCCGAAGTACGAATGGCTGGGGCGATCAGGCTGAATAGTAATGAGAAGTGAATGCGGATGTTTTGACGTCTGTTCTGATGGTCTGTTTGAAGGTTAAAATTGACGTTTATTTTGACGTTAAAATTACTGTCGAAATGCCAGCCAATTCAGTCGGGCATGTGAGACCGCTTCTGTCAGTTTTCAGGTAATTCACCAGGTCAAAACGTCATTCTTTTTCACGCTTCAGGGCATAAAAAGCTGCTTCAAGCTTCCGGGTCGTCTCCTGATCGTCTGAGGAGCAGGAACCAAAACCGTCTTCTTCCCGCTGGTCCCAGTTAACTTTCGACCAGTCAAGAGTCGGGTCAACCCGGCTGATGAGCTGGATCAGGGATTCTCTGAGGTTTCCGGGTTCTTGATCATTCGGCCATTTACCCGTTGCGTCATTTCGTTCATCGAAGTTGTCCATGGTTCAGAATACGGTTGATTCATTTCGTAATATCCGTCCAATGCACCAAAGAATCTCTGGTGGTTTAATTACTTCCCGAAACCGGTTCCGATGGCGTAATCGACCCTTTAGATTGTCGCGTTTACCCCCGTCTTTCCAGCGGTAACGATGATACATTTGTTGAAAAGATTGACCCTTTTCTACAACTCCAATGACACGCCAGCCAAAAGTTACCCCGTTCCTGTGGTTCAATAACCAGGCCGAAGAGGCCATGAATTTTTACGTTTCAATCTTTGAAAATTCTGAGGTTCTGAGTCTGAACCGCATGGGTGCTGATGGGCCGGTGATGAGCGGAACCTTTCAGCTCGAAGGACAAAAAATCATGACCTTAAATGCCGGGCCACACTTCACGTTTAATGAAGCCGTATCGTTTTTTGTCAACTGCGAAACGCAGGAAGAAGTGGATGAATTCTGGGAGAAGCTTTCCGAGGGAGGCTCCACATCGCGGTGCGGTTGGTTGAAAGACCGGTACGGGTTGTCGTGGCAGATTGTTCCCGCCGTTTTAGGGGAGCTTTTATACGATAAAGACCCCGTCAAATCCCAGCGGGTGATGAAGGCCCTGATGGCGATGGATAAGATCGATATTGCTACCCTGAAACAAGCCGCTGGGGGGCTGTAAGTGCATGAATTAGACAATGAACGGGTGTTTTCTTGTGGAATTGCGGCTAATCCTGTACTTTTGGACTCGATTTCGGTCCCGTAGCTCAGTTGGATAGAGCATCTGATTTCTAATCAGACGGTCTTTGGTTCGAATCCAAACGGGATCACCGGATTTCAAGTCACGTAGCCGCTCTTTTGGAAGGGTGGCTATTTTCTTTCCTACCCTTTGCGGCCAGTAATTACCCGTTACCGAACAAATTTATCCGATTGAGCCATGAGCCCGGAGGAAGAGAAAGAATTTAATGACGCCTACCGGCAGATGGTCCATTGGCTTAACCTGCACCTGGAATCGAAACGGGCAGACATGCTGGCATTGGCCAAAACCAAAGGGAAGCAGGGCTATACCGCTACCCAATACGCCATTATGTCGTTTTCGGGATCGACAGGTCTCTTTCTGAAAGAAGTGTATGAAGGCAAACACCCCGCTTCCGACGACGAATGAGTCAGTGTGATTTTTATCACTGAATAACCAGATGGATTTGGCGTCATTTGTTAAAAATACGGTCCTGGAATCGGTTAGAAACCGGTGGCCTTTTAAACAATATAACGATGATGAATCTTAAAAACTGGGGGGTCTTGCGAATGGTCCGTTTTTCTGCCGGCCTGCTTATTCTGTGGCGTTCTTTTGTCGATCATCAGCCGCTCATGGGTATCATTGGGGGCTTGCTGGTCATTCAGGCGATGATGAATCTGGGTTGCGCGGGCGGTCAGTGTGGTATACGGGCAGCGCGAAAAAAAATCGATGAACCGGTAAAAGAAATTGATTATGAAGAAATACACTAATGGATGGAAGGGAGCCGGAGCCATCCTGGGTGCTTTGGGCGGTTTTCTGTATTGGCATGAAGTGGGTTGTTTAACCGGTCACTGTCCAATTCAATCCCATTGGCAGACGATGACACTCTGGGGAGGAGCAATGGGTTTTTTGATGACTGATTTACTCCAGCAATTACTGAAAAACGGGTTGAATCGGCCGGAAAAATCCGAAAAATGATCCGTTTGCTATAGGAGAAAACCGGCGTTCAAAATACCCACTATTGCACCAGTTGCTCAAAAAGTTGTTGTAGCTTTTCTCCGGCATCGTCACACAATCCGGTATGCGTCGGCGAGGTTTGCACGATGGTGCTGCGGTTGGCGGTGAGCCACCGAAACCGGGACGCAATGGGTAATTGTCCAATGGCCCCGCCTTCCCGACGACCCGCGCAGATGCGTTCAAACGCACGCAGCCGTTCGTGGAGTTCCGGAATGTCGATCTCGCGGCAAAACGCACTCAGCCGCGCGACATTCAGTTCGAATACGGTTTTCAAAAAGCCCTGCGCCGGGCAGTAGAGAATGACGCCGACGTTGAGAAATTCTTCCCGTTCGACGCGCGGTACGACCCGGACGACGGCGTACTCAAACAAGTGTTTTGGCATGTTGCGCTTCCTTGACAAAGATTTCTGAATGGGTAAGCCGGGTTTCCAAAAACCGGGTGTAAACGAGCCGCTGCTCCTCTGCTGAATCGGTAGAGCCTTCCTGGACCAGCCATTCGTCGGGAACGAGCGCCACGATGGCAGCAATGCGCTCGGGCGTTAAGATCTGGCGAAATTCCGCATCGACGGTTTCGAGTTCAGTCGCCTTCGACAGCAGCACGTGGTCTTTCACGGCCCCGAACGGTTTGACGGCCTGTTCGGCCCAGTTCTGGCCTGAATGGTGAAAATAGAGCGCGGCACCGTGGTCGATCAGCCACAACTCCTTGTGCCAGATCAGCATATTGGTGTTGCGGGCGGTCCGGTCCACGTTGGTGATGAAGCAGTCGAGCCAGACGATTTGGGACGCCAGCCGGGCATCGACATCGTTCACAATGGCGTCAAAGGTGATGGCGCGGGACAGGTAATGAAGACCTAGATTGAGCCCTCCGCTGGCTCGCAGCAAATCCTGAATTTCCTCGTCCGGTTCGGTGCGGGCCATCACCGGGTCCAGAATGGCGAAGACAATTTCGGGAATCCGAAAACCGAGAGTGCGGGCGATTTCACCAGCGATCAGTTCGGCAATCAGCGCTTTCACGCCCTGCCCGGCTCCCCGAAATTTCAAAACGTACAGAAAATCATCGTCGGCTTCCACAATGGCGGGCAGCGAACCGCCTTCGCGAAGGGGCGTCACATACCGGGTTACCTGGACGGTTCGGAGCTCAGGTTCGCGGTCGTTCATAGGCATCGTTCATAAACGGGTTTACCCGACAGAACCGGTCGATTCCGGTATTCGGTGCGAGTTTGCGGGAAATTTAGGCCAATTTTTTGAGAAAACCGGGTCGATTTCCCGATTCGTTTGGTGTGGACTTCGGCAGGATGACCGAAAAGCCTTACCTTTGTCGGAACGAACATTCTGCTCAATCCGCATGTCTGCCGAAACGACCGATCAATTACCAACCCTCGAAACGGCCCGCAAACTGGGTCTGCTTCCCGACGAATACGACCGTATTATTGCCATTTTGGGCCGTAAACCCAATTTTACAGAGTTGAGTATCTTCTCCGTCATGTGGTCGGAGCATTGCTCGTATAAAAACTCGATCATCTGGCTCAAAACCCTGCCCCGCGACACGACGGGCGATGCGCCGAGCCGGATGCTGGCCAAAGCGGGTGAAGAAAACGCCGGACTGGTCGACATTGGCGATGGACTGGCCTGTAGTTTCAAGATCGAGTCGCACAACCACCCGTCGGCCATCGAACCGTATCAGGGCGCGGCAACGGGCGTTGGCGGCATCAACCGCGATATTTTCACGATGGGGGCCCGGCCCATTGCCCAGTTGAACTCACTGCGGTTTGGCAATCTGTCGCTGCCCAAAACCCGGCGCTTGCTGAAAGGCGTCGTCAAAGGCATCGGCGATTACGGCAATGCATTTGGTATTCCGACAGTGGGTGGCGAAGTGTATTTTGATGACTGTTACAACGTCAATCCGCTGGTAAACGCGTTTTCGGCCGGGATTGTCGAAACCGATAAAGTTGCCAAGGCTACTTCGTACGGCGTTGGTAATCCAGTATTTATCGTCGGTTCGGCCACGGGCAAAGACGGTATTCACGGCGCGACGTTCGCATCGGAAGATATTTCGGATAAATCGACCGAAAAACTCCCGGCGGTGCAGGTGGGCGATCCGTTCATGGAAAAACTGCTGCTCGAAGCCACACTGGAGATCATTGCAACGGGCTATGTTATTGGTATTCAGGATATGGGAGCAGCCGGTATCATCTGCTCGACCTCCGAAATGAGTGCCAAGGGCGAACATGGTATGTACATCGACCTGGACAAAGTGCCGACGCGCCAGCTCAACATGGAACCGTTCGAAATTCTGCTGTCGGAGTCGCAGGAGCGGATGCTGGTGGTGATTGAAAAGGGAAAAGAAGACGTGATCCGTCAAATTTTTGATAAATGGGATTTGAATTGCGAACAGATTGGCGTCGTCACCGATACCGGTCGTCTGCATTTCCACCGCTACGGTCAACTGGTGGCCGACGTGCCCGCCAATGACCTGGTGCTTGGTGGTGGCGCACCGCAATACGAACGTGAATACCGCGAACCGGCATATTTTCAGGAATTTAAAAAGTTTTCCATCGATAGCATTCCGGATGTGGAAACCGCCGAAATTCGGACCGTAGCCGAACACCTGCTTTCGCACCCTAATATTTGCTCACGCCGGTGGGTGTATGAGCAATACGACTCGATGGTAGGAACCGCCAACCGCAGCACAAACGCGCCGTCGGATGCTGCCGTCGTTAGCGTCAAAGGGACCGACAAATCCATCGTGATTACGGTTGATTGCAACAGCCGCTACGTGAATGCTGACCCCGAAGAGGGTTGCGCCATTGCCGTGGCCGAAGCCGCCCGCAACATTGTTTGCTCGGGTGGTGAGCCGCTGGCCATCACGAATTGCCTGAACTTTGGGAATCCCTACGTGCCGGAAGTTTACTGGCAATTTGTGGGCGCTATTAAAGGGATGAAAAAAGCCTGCGAGCGGTTCAACACGCCGGTAACGGGCGGTAACGTCAGTTTTTACAACCAAAGCTCTGACGAAGGACCGGTTTTCCCGACGCCAACCATTGGTATGCTGGGCCTGATGGAAAGCCCGGACAATCGCATGACGCTTGGATTCCAGAAACCGGGTGATCTGATTTACCTGATGGGTGAGTCGAAAAACGATGTCGGGTCGTCGGAATACCTGTATTCGTACCGGAACGTAAAGGGTTCTCCGGCCCCGGTTTTCGATCTGGAGGAAGAATTTACCCTGCAAGCGGTTGTAAAAGGAATTATTCTTGAAAAACTGATTGTGTCCGCGCACGACATTTCAGACGGCGGTTTGTTCGTCACGCTGGCAGAATCGGCGATGGCGGGTGAAACCGGTTTTACGATCCAGACCGACGGCAGTTTCCGGAAAGATGCCTTCCTGTTTGGCGAGAGCCAGAGCCGGGTCGTGGTGTCGGTTTCGCCGGACAAACAGGCCCAATTCGAAGGATCACTGGAAAAATCGGGTGTCTCCATTTCGCGGTTAGGAACGGTTTCGGAAGGCGGTTTTGTAATCGACGGTGAGACGGTTTTGTCGGTTTCTGAAGCGAAGGAGTTGTATGACAATGCGTTAGGAAAGAAGATGGGAGCCTAATCTCAAGACGAAAATAAAGGTGATCTAAGCTGTTTTTATCGGTTCAACCTGGATAATAAAACCGGATGGTCTCATCAGATAAAAAAACAATCTACACGGTTGAAGAGTACGTTGCCCTGGAAGAACGGAGCGAAATAAGGCACGAGTTCCATCGGGGCAAAGTGTACGCAATGGCGGGTGGTACCATTAACCATAACCGGTTAACCCGGCGTGTTGCTAATCTGTTGGATAATCAACCAGCTTTGAAGGGCTGTGGCGTATTCACCGAAAATTTAAAAGTAGAGGTAGTTCGGGATGGCTATTATTGCTATCCCGACATTGTAGTTGCCTGTCATCCATTTGATCTCCGGGGAACGAATCAGATTATTAAACAACCTCGCATGATCGTTGAAGTGTTGTCAAAATCTACTGCGCTGGCTGACCGGGGAGGAAAGTGGCAACGATACAGAAAGCTTCCTTCTCTATGGTATTACATGCTGGTCGATCAATATTCAACAACGATTGAGCTGTTAAGCCGAATTGAAGAAACGGATGAATGGATTAACAGCCTCTATGAAAATGAGGATGATCTGATTGTATTGCCCCGCCTGAATATTGAAATTGCTCACAAGGACATCTATAACGGTATTGAACTGCATCCTGAGGAAGAGGACGGTCAGGAAGACGCATGAGTCAACGCTACTTTATTCAACTTTCCTACCGCGGAACGGCCTACCACGGCTGGCAATTTCAACCCAACGGCATTAGTGTTCAGGAAGTTCTGGAGCAGAAGCTGAGCCTGATTCTGAAAGAACGCATTGCCATTGTGGGGAGCGGTCGGACGGATGCCGGGGTTCACGCCGAACAGCAGTTTGCGCATTTTGACATCGAAAAACCCATTGCCCTGACGGATTTGATGATCCATGCCCTGAACTGCATGTTACCGCCCGACATTGCGATTCAGTCCATTTTCCCGGTCGATCCGACCTCTCACGCCCGGTTTTCGGCCACAACCCGGTATTACCAATACCGCATTCGGAAGCAAAAAAGTCCGTTTCTGGATTTCCTGGTCTACGTTTTTCGCCCGGAGCTGAATATCGACCTGATGAATGAAGCCGCCCATCTTATCCTGCAACACACTGATTTTGAGAGTTTCAGTAAGGTACGGACGAACGTTTCGCATTTCCGATGCGTAATTCACCGGGCAGAGTGGGTCGTAGAACACGATCAACTGGTGTTTCACATCAAGGCCAACCGGTTTCTCTATGGCATGGTCCGGACCCTGGTCGGAACCATGCTGGAAGTGGGGCAGGGGCGGATGACGGTTGCCGAATTTAAGGCGATTTTGCTGGCGAATGACCGTCGTAAAGCCGGTCGTTCGGCTCCGGCCAGCGGGCTGTTTCTGGTCGAAGTAGGTTATCCGGCGGAAGTATTTAGTAAGAAAATGATGAATGATGAACGATGAACGATGAATGTTTCTAAATTAGCCTTAATTCAACATCCATCGTTTATCATCGCACCGGCGACCCGGTCATCATTATTTAAGAACGTGATCAACGAATTTCAACAAATTATCCGGGCCTATCGAAAAACCGACTTTAGCCAACGCAAAGCCGCTCTGGCGACCGTTGTGGGGCTGAGTGGTTCGGGCTATCGGCGGCCGGGTGCCCGCATGTACATCACCGACGATGGGCAGTGGATCGGGGCCATTAGTGGCGGCTGTCTGGAGGGCGACGCCCTGCGGAAAGCCCGCGAGGTGATGCAGACCCGGCAAGCCCGTCTGGTAACCTACGATACGTCCGACCCCGAGGGCGAAAATTTCGGCATCGGGCTGGGCTGCAATGGGGTGCTGGACGTCCTGATTCAATCCATCGACCCCAACGATTCGGAAAATCCGCTTGAAACCCTCGACCGCGTTATGCAGGAAAGGAGGCCCTTAACCTTCGAAACCGCCTTGCCGGACGGAGCGGGTGTTTTTGTGGAAGAACTCAAACCGGACATTCAGTTGCTGGTTTTTGGGGGCGGCTACGATGCCGTTCCGCTGGTGAAACTGGCGAAACAGATTGGCTGGCGTGTGGTGATCACCGACGACTGTGTGGCGCACCTGCAACCCCGGCGGTTTGGCGAAGCCGACGATATGCTGGCCGTTCAACGGCATGAAATCCGGCAACAGATTCCGATCGACGCGTACTCTGCAGCGGTGTTGATTTCCCATAACTTCAAATACGACAAGGCGGTTTTACAGGAATTGCTGCAAACCGAGATTCCCTACATTGGTCTGCTGGGTCCCAAAAAACGGGGCGATGCCTTGCTGGACGATGTTCGTGATTTTGTAGCACCGACGGATGAACAGCGGCTTTTCTGGCCCGTTGGTCTGGACGTCGGCGCCGATAATCCGCAGGAAATTGCGCTGTCGATTCTGGCCGAAATTCAGGCGGTTTTCCGCAGGACTTCCGCGCAACCGCTGAAATTCAAGAATGCACCCATCCACCAGCCGGTACAGTCGATTAGCACTTCGGTAGAATGAACGTTGCCATCATCATATTAGCCGCCGGAACCTCCTCCCGGCTGAGTAACCAACCCAAGCAACTGATTGAGTGGGAGGGACGCACGCTCCTCCGGCGGGTGGTCGATACCGCCCTGGCAACAACCTTTCGACCGGTCGTGGTAGTCGTTGGGGCGAACAAAAACCGGATCACGCCCGAACTGGAAGGGTTGCCCGTGACCATTATCGACAACCAGCACTGGCAGCAGGGACTGTCGTCGTCGGTAAAAACCGGTCTGGCGGCCGTGTATCTGACCCAGAAAGAGATCGACGCTGTCTTGTTTCTGCTCACCGATCAGCCTCACGTCGACCGGGGTTTGTTGTTGCAACTGGTGCAGGTTTATGAAGAATCCGGGAAAGGCATCGTGGCGTCCGGCTACGCCAACAGCCTGGGCGTTCCGGCGCTGTTCGACCGGAAATACATCAGTGAACTGCTCAGTCTGGAAGGTGATCAGGGCGCGAAATGGATCATCAAAAATCACCCGGACGACTGCGCCGAAGTGCCTTTTGAACCGGGAAGCATCGATCTGGATACAAGCCAGGATGTCGAGCGGTTTTTGGGGTTGTAAGGCAACCTAAGTAGAAAACCGCCTTTGTCGCAATCGCCCCCGTTTAAAGCCGCATCAACAACCCATCTCTTTCCATGGCACACCGTATTTTTGTAAATAACCTTACAAAAAGATGAGAAAATTAAAACTTCAGGTGCAAATGACCGTCGATGGCTTCATCGCGGGACCAACGGGCGAAATGGACTGGATGACGTTCGACTGGGACGATGAATTGAAAACGTATGTGGGAGCATTAACCGATCCGGTTGACTGCATCGTGCTGGGACGTAAACTGGCAGAAGGGTTCATTCCCTACTGGGGGTCTGTGGCCGCAAATCCTGACAACCCGGAGGTTTCGGCCGGGATAAAATTTACGGAAACTCCCAAAGTTGTGTTCACCAAAACCCTCGAAAAGTCCGAATGGGAAAATACGGTGATAGCCAAAAACGACCTTGTTGACGAGATCAATGCGTTAAAAAAACAGGAAGGTCAGGACATCATTGCCTACGGCGGAGCAACATTCGTATCGGCACTCATCAAACACGATTTAATTGATGAATACCATTTGTTGATCAATCCCACAGCCATCGGAAAAGGAATGCCGATTTTTAGTGAAGTTAACGGCCTGCAAAAGCTGAAACTGGTCAAATCGGTCGCTTTCGACTGTGGAATAATTGTCCTCCACTACGAACCCAAACGCGGCTAGTACCCACCTCTTTGCTCTCTATTCTATTGTCTAACTTCCCTAAAAGTCAACCCGGTAATAAAAAACCGGTAGGAAGCCAAGCTGGTATTCCCGCTTGATGAATGTACCGTCGGGTTGGGGGGCGTAACTCAGGCTCAGGATATTTTGAATGCCCAGCACATTGACGAAATCGACGGCAATGGTGTGTGTCAACCGGGTGCGGTTTAGTTTGTAATCGACTTTCAAATCGAACCGGCGGTAGTCCGGAAACTGGAGCGTGTTGCGGTTGGCAGACTGGTAAATGATGTCCTGAGCCGCTTTCGATTTGGCTTCATCGACCGGGCCATACCAGCGTCCGCCGATGGCCGTGAATTTGGCTCCCACACTCAACGTGTTTCGGCCGAGCGTAAACTCCTTCGCAAAAACCGCGTTGTAGGCATATTTTCCGTTGAAGTCCGTATTCCGCAATACGCCATCGGAACCTTTGTATTTGGCATCGAACAGCGAGCCTGTCACCAGAAAGTAGTAACCGTCGCTGAAAAACTTCTCCAGCGTCAGTTCCGCACCGTAGTTACGGCCAGTGCCTTTATTAACCATCCGGTCCGGAAAAACACGGGAGAAACTCGCTCCGGTATTCAAAATCGAAAACGAGCTACTCTGCTCTTCAACCGGTACGTTGAACAGTTTCTGGTAATACGCTTCCACTTTTAACCGCAGGTTCCGGCCCAGAAGCCAGTCGTACGCAGTCACGTAGTGCCAGCTTTTGGTTAGCCCCAGATCCCGGCTGAATTGCCCGCCCGAGGGATCGTTCTGTTGATCGAAGCGATAAAAATAGATGTAAGTAGGTTGAATCTGGCTGTGCAACCCGACCGCAACGCTGATTTTTTGGCGATTTGGTAAATCCCAGGCCAGACCGGCGCGGGGTTCTAGGGGTGAAAAACTGTTTTGGTTGAGTGAGAAATACAGGCTCGTCAAACCGGCGCTCAACGTCAGCCGGTCAGCCAGATTGACGCGCCATTGCACGTAAGGCTGCACCAGCAGCGCCGACTGCCGTGAATTCCAGCGGGTTTGCCAGGGCTCTAACTGGGTCGGCAAATTGGGCATAATCGTAACGGTCCGGGCGCTATCGACAAAGTTGAAGCGATACACATCGGCGTTCAAACCGGCTTTCAGCGTACTGCGCGGATTGAATTTGTGGTTCACCGACGCAGCCAGGGAGGTTTTGGTATCGGCAAAACGGTATTCCAGTACCTTGGCCTGACTCGCTATTTTGTACCGGTCGTTTTCGACCACCGGCCGGCCGTCGGCGTCGTTCTCAAAGAACAGATAATTGTGGTGCGTAAACTGCACATAACCCGATTGGGCCAGTGTAGCGCGCAGAAAGGTCCGGCGGTTGAGCGGTTTTTCGTAGGTCGCGCCCACAACGCCCATGCGGGAGGTGTAATATTGATCGCGGTCGTTTTGGCCATAAATATTTCGATCCGAAACTTTCTGCTCACTGATCAGCACGTCGATGGTGCTGGTGCCCCCAAATCCCCAAAAAGCCAGTCGGGCGTTGTTTTTCAGCGGGAAATTAAACCGGAACGAGGCATCCTGGTAGGTGGGAACGGCCTGGGTTCCAATGTCGATACCGGTTTTGTTGAAGAGCCAGAGATTGGCGTAGCGGTAGGTCACAAAATACGAGGAGCCGGTTTTTTTGGAAAGCGGCCCTTCCAGTGCGGCTTCGGTACCGAGGAAACCGAACTGGAGCGTTCGCTGATGTTTTTCGTTGTTACCATTGCGCAGGCGGAGGTCGAAAACCCCGGCAATCCCGTTGCCAAATTCCGCCGGAAAGGCGCCCGTTAAAAAATCGGAGTTGGCCAGCATTTTGTTGCTGATGATGCTCACCGGTCCGCCCGTGGTTCCCGAAACCGCAAAGTGGTTCGGGTTCGGAATGCTGACCCCTTCGACTCGCCAGAGAACCCCGCCCGGCGAGTTTCCCCGGATAACAATGTCGTTGCGCGAATCATCAGCCCCCTGCACCCCGGCGAAATTGGACGCCATCCGGGCAGGTTCGCCCCGGCTTCCAGCGTAGCGGTCGGCCTCATCGACGGTAAATTGCCGGGCCGAAACCACCGCCATCTCGTTGCGGGCGTCGCCGGTTCGCTGCGCCTTAACGGTAACGCTGGCCAGTTCCGTAATGGCTTCTTCCAGATCGACGTCCAGAATGGTCTCGCGCCCCGCATCGACAATGATGTTGTTTAGCAGAGCCTCTTTGTAACCGATTCGGGTAATTCGAATGGTTCGTCGGCCAACCGGAACATTCGGGATGCGGTAGCGCCCGGAAGAATCCGTGAGGGCTCCGGCCGTGATTCCGGTAGAATTCGTAGTCAAAATCTGAATGGTAACCTTAGTTAAAGGGTATTTGGATTCCTTGTCGGAAATTCGGCCCCGGACGGTTTGGGTGAGTGCAGATTGGGCGAAAGCAGAATGAAGGCAAAAAAAGAAAAGCAGACTGGAAATGTATTTCATAGACCAGAAGAACTCTATTAATTGACAAGAGACAATAGCGCAAAGAGAAGTACGAACCCGATAACCGTTCCCCGACCGGTTCGACCAAAGCGTCTTCTTTCCCGTTGGCGTTCGGCTCTGGTCATGTGCTTGTAAAGCTTCATATTTTTAGTAAAAATCCGACCGAGGAAATAAAACCCTCCGGCCAGAATCCCCAAACCTAGCAGCATGACCATGACGGCGGCAAACCCATGATTGGTACAAATTAACTGGCACGCTAAACCGCTGGCCGCAACGGCTAAAAAAAGACTGGTCAAAAACAGTAGAAAGTAAGCAATTTTGGTACCGGTCTGGGGCTTTTCACGAACGACCGGATCAGGGTTTTGATTCGAATTAAGAAGCTGATTGGGCGTAAGTTGAGGCAGTGTGTCTGTTTTACTTACTTCTGCATACGTAATGATATGCTCGCTGGCCACACTGACCGATGGTTCCGGTTGAATTAGGGTCCGGCCGCTGATGCCACCCGCTATGCCATACGCCAGGAAATTGATCAGAAACAAAACCGTGTAGCTGTGTTTTTGAAACCAGAACCGTTCCGTCGAAACCAGATCCGGTAAGCAAAGGGCGATGTAACGGCTGAACTGAAATCGTAACAAAACCAGCCCACCCAGTAGAAACGACAGGTACCAGCCCGGCTGGTCGGCCAGAAGCGAACTGCCCAGGAGCAGACCCAGAACGGCGTTCGTACACTCCGACAGGATAATCAGCCCGGCGGCCACTTTCGGATGTCGGCTGGCGAAAAATGCCAGGGAGTTTAGGGTCATAGGGCCAGGATGCGCGCGATTGTGGTTCCATTTATCAACGGAAAAAGGCAATTAGAAACTAGGAGCAGCACGATCCGTCGATCAAGTTTGCAATTATTTCGTTACGATCCCGGTGAAAGTATGACAATTTACTAATCGGTCAAAAAAAACGGTGCGGATTCCCGTCTGGAAAACCGCACCGTAATCAGAACAAAAAAGTAATCCTTACAAAAGCCGTTTGATAAGTTGGTCAACCGTGATTCCCTCGGCTTCGGCTTTGAAGTTCCGGACAATGCGGTGACGGATGATCGGATAGGCAACGGCGCGAACGTCTTCGATGTCCGGCGAATACTTTCCGTTGAGCAGGGCGTTGCATTTGGCCGCCAGAATCAGCGCCTGCGAAGCCCGTGGCCCTGCTCCCCATTCCAGATAGGTATTCGCATCCGGTGAACCCATTTCGGTGTTCGGGCGGGTTTTATGCACCAGTTTGACAGCGTATTCCACCACATTATCGACTACCGGAACCCGGCGCACCAGGTGTTGGAAGGCCAGCAGTTCGTTGCCCGACAAGACCTTTTGTACCTGGTATTTCGCGTCGTTGGTTGTCGATTTCACAATGTCGAGCTCCGATTGGTACGAAGGATAGTCCAGGAAAACATTGAACATAAATCGGTCCAACTGCGCTTCGGGCAGCGGATAGGTTCCTTCCTGTTCGATCGGGTTTTGGGTGGCCAGCACGAAGAACGGGCGTTCGAGGGGGTATTTTTGTCCGGCAATGGTCACCGAATATTCCTGCATGGCTTCCAGCAGGGCGGACTGCGTTTTGGGCGGAGTCCGGTTGATTTCATCCGCCAGAATGATGTTGGCAAAAACCGGCCCTTTGATGAATTTAAACCGCCGTTCCTGATCGAGGGTTTCGGAACCCAGAATGTCCGACGGCATCAAATCCGGGGTAAACTGAATCCGGTTGAAACTCAGGTCGAGCGCTCCGGCGATGGTCTGGATGAGCAGCGTTTTGGCGAGACCCGGAACGCCTACCAGCAGACAGTGACCCTGGCAAAAAATGGCGGTTAGCAGAAGCCGTACGGTTTCTTCCTGACCGATGACTACTTTCGAAATCTCACTCTTCAATCGTTTATACGCTTCATTCAGCGCTTCAGCAGCCTCGACGTCAGAATTATATTGTACCACAGGATAGGAGTTAAGAGTTGGAAGTTAAAAGTTAAGAGTTGGAAGTTAAGAATTAAGAGCCCGCTTTTAACTCTTAATTCTTAACTCTTTTAGGGCCCCTCGGTTTTTTGGGAACCCAGAATATTGCAGCTTCGGTATTCCGGATCTACATTAATGTAGACATCGCTGACGGCTTTTCGGAACCAGGCATCGATGGCAGTGTTCTTTTTATTCACCATGACAATGTTGGCGATCTTCTCAAAATCGTCTTTCAAACTGGCCGTGTGCGGGGCTACTTTTCGTTTGTAATACAGCAGCCGTACGGCACTTTTTCCATCTTCCAGCCGGTAATCCATCGGTGGGCTGACACTGCCGACTTTCATCGTGTCCAGCGTCATGAACAGGGTGTAATCCATGTTCTGGTCGTGGGGCATGAGCGTACTGTTCGACTGCTGATCGCGAATCACGCCACCGGCATCAGCCGTCATTTTATCCTCGGAAAAGTCTTTGGCGGCTTTTTCAAATTTGATACTATCGGCGACGATCAACGTCCGCAGGCTGTCTAAAAACCGGCGGGGTTCGGTCAGATCGAGCCGGTTGTAGTCGGGCCGGAGCAGGATGTGACGGGCGTGGTATTCGGCCCCGCGCACTTCAATAAGCTGAATCAGGTGCAGACCAAATTCCGACTGGACAATGTCCGACATTTCGTTGGGTTTCAGCTTCATGGCCGCGCCCTCGAATTCGGCAACCATCGCCCCGCGTTTGGCAAATCCCAGGCTGCCACCTTTCTGGGCGGAACCAACATCCTCGGAAAATTCGGTGGCTAGTTTGGCAAAATCTTCGCCTTTTTCAACGCGTTCCCGCAGGGCCAGCAACCGTTTTTTCAATTCTTCGGTTTGCTCTTTGGTCACTTTGGCCAGACGCACAATGTGTCCGATTTCGACTTCGGCCGGGATGTAGGGCAGACTGTCCTTCGGAATGCCGTTGAAAAACTTGCGGACTTCGTTGGGACTCACCTTCACATCGTCGGTGATTTTGGTCTGCATCCGTTGCCCCAGCATCTGCTCTTTCACTTCCGTCCGGAGTTCACTTTTCAGCGCTTCGATGCTTTTGCCGTAGGCTTCGACGAGGTTTTTTTCCGAACCGAATTGCTGAATCATGTACGACATCCGGCCGTCCATCTGGTTTTCGATCAGCTTATCGTCGACGGTAACGGAGTCAATTTCGGCTTTGGCCAGAAGAACTTTCTGAACAACCAGGCTTTCCAGAAGCTGGCAATCGGCCGGAGCCTTCTGATTCTGTTGTGCGTAGGACTGACGGGCCTGTTCCAGATCCGACTTTAGCACGTAGTAATTATCGATTTTCGCAATGATCTTGTTTAAACTGACTCCTTTCCCCTGCGAATAGGAGGGAGACGTTACGGAAACCAGTAGCGCCGTCAGAATAAAGGAGGAGAGAAGGATTGATTTCATTAAGAACTTCATTCAGGTTTATTATTCAATATTACGGATTTCGGCAGGATTTATTGATATGCCGAAACCGTGAATCTGTTAAATGATGTTAAGAAATAGCCTATTTGGCCAGCTTGCGTACCTCTTCTTCGTTCATTTGCACCGGATACTGTTGCCTGAGCCGGTCGAGCCACTGCTTTTCCAGAACCGCCTGGTAGTCGTTGATCACCGCCCCCCGCGCTTCGTCGAAGGTTTTCAGCCGGGGCGGGTCGATCTGATCGATCTTGATGAGCGCCACTTTTCCGTCGCGCCGGATGGTGGTCGTTCCCGGTTGCCAGGCCACAGCGTCGAGGAAGGGGTTGGCACCTTTGGCAAAAATCCCCTCCGTCAGTTTAACGGCACCCGGTTGTTTTGCATTCAGAATCTTCTCCACATCTTTTTTAGACGTCGAAAACAACTGGAAGGTCACGCGCCGGGCTTTCTCATTTTTACCCGGTCCGCTGGCCGGGCCGGGCCGGAATTTTCCGTAGTCCTTTTCCATGATCCGGACAATCGGAATGCGGTTGGCCGTCAGAAAATTCACCACCGTCCGAATCCGGCTGGCCGAAACCGTATCCCGCTCCGTGGCATCGGCTGATCCGGAAACCTCCACGAGGTAGTCGGAGTTTTTAATCATCAACACCAATAAATCAAACAGCGTTTCCCGCTGCTTGGTGGTCAGCGCACTTTGATTGACGCCGTAGTTCAGCTCTTCGACCGACCGCCGGAGCTGGTAGGGGCTCTTCGCCAGCATTTCCGACGCCTGTTTGAGTACATCGTCGTTTGGAACTTCCAGAATTGTGGCCGCAGCCCGCTGGTCGTAGCGGTATTTTTCTTTATGAGCGTCGTAATAAGCCCGTTGGCCGACCGAATCGACCAGTGATTTTTCCCAGACGTTGATTTCCATTACCTGCGAAAGGAGTACGCCGTCGCGGATGTCGTTCATCAGCGAGCGGAATTCGGGGTACTTCTTTTCCAGAGCGGCCTCTTCCTGTTCAATCACTTTATCATCGACAAACCGCCGGAACAACCGCTCCATTTGCACCCGGGCCGAAGAACTCGGGTCCTTGCGGGGCTGCTGACGGCGCACCACGGTTTCCAGAAATTCATTCGCGGTATAGGGTTGTTTGTTGACCAGCACAATCGGTTTTTTTTCAATGGCAGCGTCCAGCGTTGCCGGCAGTTTCCATTTGCCCGTCAGCAAACTGCTGTCGGCCATAGCGAGGGTTTTGGCCAGCACGTCGGGCGATTCGGTTACAGAATACGTTTTCCGAAGCCGTTGCACCAGTGCTTGCCGCACCACTTCGGCCCGGGTGTCGGTCACCACTTTCTGCCGCAAGGCTCCCGCCATCGATTCAAACGATTCCAGGGGTTGCCGTTCAATCAACCGCACAATGTGCCAGCCGTAGTTGGTTTGGAACGGTTTGGAATAACTGCCGGGTTGCGACAACCCGTAGGCCGCTTCCTCGAACGGTTGCACCATCTGACCAACACCAAAGACGGGTAAAACACCGCCGTTGTTGCGGGATTCGCGGTCGTCGGAAAATTCTTTCACCAGCATGTCGAACGGTTCGCCTTTTTCCAACCGGTTGTAGGCTTCTTCGATGCGGTTTTTGGCGGCTCGTTGTCCCTCGTCACCGCCACCGGATGTGGTTGCGCTGGGGCTGATCCGGACCAGGATGTGCGCGACGTGAATCTTGCCCCGGTTGGCCCGCTTGTCCAGTACTTTCACCAGGTGATAGCCCGACCGCGACCGCACCGGTGCCGAAACGCTGCCAACGGGGGTGGCATAAACCGCAAGTTCGAGGGGATAAACGACCTGAAAAGCCGTCAGGTAACCCAGGTTGCCGCCATTCATCGCGGCCGTGGGATCTTTGGAGTATTGCCGGGCCGCCGTTGAAAAATCGGTGCCAGCCAGTAGCTGTTTCCGAACATCGAGGGCCTGATTATAGGCGGCCAGCGTGTCGGCCGGGGCCGCATCCTCGGCTACGGCAAACAGGATGTGCGAAACGTTGACTTCTTCCTTTAAATGCTGGTAGGCTTCCGCAGTCAGGTGTTCAATGACTTCTTTGTCATTGAGATACGATTGCGCCAGTTGCTTCCGGTAGGTGGAAATTTCTTCCCGGAAACCTTCCGTGGTGTCGCGCCCTTCCTGCTCGGCGGCCATCACTTTCAGCTTCAGGTTGGTAAATAGATCGATGTATTCGCGCAAATCCGTCCGGCGGGCCGAATCGCCATTGATTTGATTTTTAGTAAACGACTGAAAAAACTCGTCGGTGGTGAATGACTTGTTGCCCAGTTTCAGAATAACCGGTTCGGGTGCTTTGGTAACGACGGGTGCCGAGGATTTGCAACCTGCCAGCAGACAGAGCAACACGATACCGGGCACTTTTTGTGAAATACGGTTTGAAGTCAAAACAGGTATGAATTAGAATCAGTTATCTACTTTTTTAACGACTGGAAGCGGGCTTTATTTTTATTCTTTTGAGTCGAATGTCATAGTCGACCTGGTATTCAAACGAATCGCGCAGGTGTCGTCCCGAAAACCGGGCCGGTACGTGCATCGCCGTCTCCTTCTTTTGGCGGTCGTTGCTGCTGTCTCGCAACTCGACGCTGCTTTGCCCCAGAATGTCGTCTTTATCCAGCCGGTCGGTCAACTGAACGCCCATTCCGGCGGCTGCCAGGGCGGTGGTAACGTATTTCAGGGGTGTCAACAGTTCGGCGCCAATCTCGAAAAAGCCGACCGGCACCTGAATCCAGCCGTTGATGTCGCGAACGCGTTTGATCCATTGCTGGGCCTGGCTGTAGTCATCGACTTCGATCAGCAAAAGGGATGCAACAACCTTGCCGCCTTTCGGCATGGACACTTGCACAGGAGCCTGATTTTCAAAGGATAAAACCGCTCCTTTCTGAACCTTTTCTACACCCCAGGCGCTGGAAGCAACCCCCACCAGGCGGTTTTTACTGTCAAATGCCGTGAGCGACCACGTCATCATCAGTTCGTCTTTCCGGGTCAGCGTCTCTTCCAGATTGACCGCTTTAAGCTGACTCAGTTTCATTTCCGCCGTGAGCGGTTTTTGACGGGAGCAGGCGGTAATAAACAGAATACCAAATAAATACAGAAATTTCATACGAGGTTGATCAGGCAATTTCTTCAATAACCGAAGTGCCTTCCGAGCCGTCGCCGTTGGTCCATCGCCAGCGTTCGTGCAGCCGGATGCGACCGTCGGGCAGCACTTCGGGGGTAGAACGACAGACTCCAGTCCGGAAGTCACCGTCCGTATTCAAATGCTGATACACCATGTCTAGTTCCCCGTCGGTCAGCACTTTCGCGACGAGAAACCCTTTGACTACCGAACCGCCCCGGTATTCAGCCCAGACTACCCCGCCCTCCTGGTGATACCAGAACGTCGTCGCGGCACTCACTTCCCCGTTGTCGGTATTGGCAACCGAGCCAAAGATCTTCTTGTCGTACTGCATCAGTCAATGGTTGGTTCCTGCTGGCTTAGACAATGAAAAGTGCCTAACCCCCAGACGATTTCGGTCGCGTCGATGCCCACTACTTTCCGGGTTGGAAAACAGGAGGTAAGAATATCGAGGGCCGTCTGGTCTTTCTCGCACCGGAAGGTGGGAACAATCACCGAGCCGTTGGAAATGTAAAAATTGGCATAAGAAGCCGGCAAGCGATTACCTTCGCTCATGACCGGGTCGGGCATGGGCAACTCAACGATGTTCAGTTGCTTGCCGTTGAGCAGGCGCATGGCTTTCACCTCCTGGTGAATTTCCTGCAGGAACGGGTAATTCTCATCGTTGGGGTTGTTTTCGGTTGCCACCACCACGGTGTCTTCGTTGACAAACCGGACGGTATCGTCGATGTGTCCGTCCGTATCGTCGCCGACAATGCCTTCTTCCACCCACAGCACTTGCTGGACCCCGTAATAATCGCACAGATACTGTTCGATTTGGGCCTGGGTCAGGTGCGAATTCCGGTTTTGATTCAGCAGACACGCCCGGCTGGTCAGAACCGTGCCTTTGCCATTGAACTCGACCGCGCCCCCTTCCATGACAATGCCCGGATTGACATAGGGCAATTGCCGGTAGTGCGCAATTTCGACCGGAATGAGCCCGTCCCGTTCGTACGGCGGATACTTTCCGCCCCAGGCATTGTATTCCCAGTTGACGATCATTTTTTCCTTCGAAGCGGGATTGATCAGGAAGGCCGGGCCGTGGTCGCGGCACCAGGAATCGTTGGTCGGGTGGGGCAGGAGCGTCACTTTTTCCAGATCGATCCCCGCCATTAACAGCCGCATTTTAGCGGTTTGAATGACGGTTTCGTTGTGGGCGTTGATGCAGACCTGCTCACTTTCGCTGATGGCCCGGATAAACTCCAGGTAAGCCGGAAACATCAATTCCTGCCGCTCGCTCGACCACGACGCTTCGGTATGCGGCCAACTGAGCCAGGTTGCGACGTGGGGATGCCATTCGGCCGGGAAGAAAAAACCGTTCTGAGCCGGAATGAAATGGGGATTTGACGAATGATGTTCGGATTGTATATTCATGCAACTTTTGCTTTCACACCACAAAAATACAAAATTATGTCGGCATGGCGGATACGAATCTTTTTGATGATGGCATTTTGCGGGGCGGTTTTGGGTGCATCGGCCCAGGACCGATTGCTAACGGAGAGGGAATTGGATACACTCAAAACCTGGTTTCCGGTTTACAAGCCTGCTGGTGTACCCGGTATGAAAATACCTGACTCATTCAGGTCTACCGGTTTTGAAACGATTGCACAACTGGTGGATAGTATAGCCCGTCGGGAATCCGTTCAGGCCGTGCGCATTACTTCCGAAGTTTTGCGAATGGGGCATGGTGAACGACTATCCGGACTGAACGACTTGCGGGTTCTGTATCTGGAAGTTGATTCCGCAACGGCTTTTCGGGGTTTGTGGGAAGCTATTAGCCAACTCAAAAGACTACAGCGACTGACAATTGTTCAGGTTTATTCGCCCGCAGCTGTCCGGGTTTCGACCCTGACGCTCCCCGCTTCGTTGCAGCAGCTAACGCAGTTGGAGCGGCTGGAATTACACCTGTGGCGGTCGGATCTGACGCAAACTTTTTCGACGCTGGCTGGAATGCCAAAGCTTCGAAAACTCATTTTTTCGGGAAATGGAGATATGACGCCTTTTCCTGTGGAACTGGCCCGTGTCGGGCAGTTGACATCGGTGACCATTCAAAGTGGGAAAAACCTGGTGCAAATTCCGGAATCGCTGGGTGAATTGAAAAAGCTCAAAGAGTTGAATTTTAATTATCTCCAGTTGGCTCCCGGTGTTGATTGGTCCATTCTTTCCAAATTAACCGAGCTGGAAACGTTACGCATGTCGTACACCAATCTGAATGCCTTGCCTGATCTTCGGAATTTGAAAAAACTGAAGTCTGTTGATGTTCAGGGTAATCCACGGTTAACGATCCCAGAGGGTACTCTGGAAGGGTTATTAACGCTTGAAAATCTAAACCTTTCGAACTGTAAATTAAAGCAACTTCCTACGGCCCTGTACCAGCTCAGTGGTCTCAAAGAGTTGAACCTGACGAATAATGCCCTGGGCGAGTTGTCGGCGGAACTGGCTAATTTAAAGCGACTGGAAGTATTGCAGGTTAGTGGGTGTCAATTGCGAAAACTACCGGCATCGTTGGGGGAGTTAACCAGCCTGAGGGTGCTGAATCTGGCTGGTAATCAGCTCGATACGCTGAGTTTTTCGCTGGGTAAATTAACCGGGATTACCGCTTTGTCCATCTACAACAACCAGTTACGGTTTTTACCCGTATCCATCGGGCGCTTAACGGCCCTGGACCGTCTGGATTTGTCGAACAACAAACTTATCCAGCTTCCAGAAAGCATCGGTGACTTATCGAACCTTACCGAATTGATCTTGATGATCAATCAGTTAACGAGTTTGCCTGCCGGGATTGGAAAATTAAGCAAACTCCAGCAACTGATGGCATCCGAGAATCAATTGCGGCAACTCCCCTCCGAAATGGGAAAACTTCATCGACTAAAGAGACTTGTGCTGTCTTCAAACAAACTGACACAACTTCCGGAAACGATAGCTGAACTGGATTCCCTGGAGGGAATTGTGCTGAATGATAACCGGTTTTCCACTGTGCCTGGTGTGTTGTTCCGGCTTCCTTCTTTACAGGAATTGAATCTACTGAACAATGAACTGACGTCGGTTTCTTCGGAAGTAGGCAAGTTAACCCAATTGACATACCTGGGATTATCTGATAATCGCTTGTCCGGACTTCCCTCAGAATTGGGGAAATTGACAAAACTTCAAATCCTTCTGCTCGCTAATAATCCACTGGAGGTGTTACCGGAGAGTCTTTCGCAGTGTCGGAATCTCATCACGTTTTTAGCCACCAACACAAAATTAAAAGCATTACCTCAGGACATCGTTCGCCTAGATAAATTGCAAACTCTTGATCTCTCCGGCAATGAACTGACCATTCTGCCCGCTGCACTGGGTAATCTTTCGAAACTGCGATCCCTGCGGTTAGGAAAAACCCGACTGCTGGCCCTGCCGGAATCCATCGGCCGATTGACGCAATTAACATCGTTGCAGGTCGGGGAAATGCAGGACATTTCAATCGCCGAAAATACCGGTTTGCGTCAGTTGCCTGACAGCATTGTTTATTGCCAGGAACTTACGGAATTACAACTCATGAACCAGACGAGTCTGGATGGTGAAGATGCCTTTGTGAAGGCTAGTAAACTCCGTAAGCTACGGAATCTGACCCTATTCCATTCCAATGTGGAGCGGCTTCCGGAAATCGACTGGAAACGTTTTCCGGTGCAACAACTCTCTCTGATGCAAAACCGCCTGGCCGAACTGCCGGTTGAAATGCTGAATAGTCCTAATTTACAACGAATCGCCTTGTATGAAAATTTGTTACCGCAACCCCTGAACACCAATTTTAACAGCAAAGACGCCCTCCGGCTAGCGTTTAGTGAGGCTGGTTTGCTGGCACTGGATAAAATAGCCAAACCCAATCGGGGCATTGCCAATTCGTATCTCCAGATGGCTTTCCAGAAGGCCGGTCAGCGCAACTGGACCGAAGCCTTTGCCAATTTTGAGAAGGCCATCGACTATGCTTCAGACACCATGCGGGTGATGCTGTATGCACAACGGGCCGACATGCATGTTTTTCGGCAAGAATACGCCGAAGCCATCGCCGATTACGATCAGAGTATTTCGCTGGCAGACCGGTTGACGAAAAGCGTTTCATCGCAACAGCCGTTTCAGAAGCAGCAATTTGAGCAACCTGCCGTGCTGGCGTTACGTGGTCGGGCCAATGCGAAGGCGAGACTGGGGCAGATCGATGCGGCCAGGGCGGATATTGAACAGGCCCTTCAGAGGCTGGCGGTTATCAAAGGCAAACCGGAGCTGACGGGAAACTTATTGATCGAGCAGGGGCGGTATTTAACGCTGAAAAATAAACTGACGGAAGCGAATCAGAGTTACCGGAAAGCCTTGGAGGAATACGAAAAAATGCCGTATGCCAATACCGGAATCAAGCTGACGGTGGTTGAGTTGCACCTCATCGTGGGTCAGCCGGATCAGGCGCGTACGGCGTTACAGAAAATTGACAAACGAGAGCTTCAGGGCGGGAATGCCATTCTGGAAAAGTACCTGGAAAGCAGCATTCAGGTGTTGAAGGGAGAAAAACCGGTAGCGGCTATTTTGGACGATTTGAAAACGTACGTAATCAGTCGCTCCGAACGAATCATGGGGTGGAGCTTCGAACTCTACGAAAACTGGCTGGCGATGGCCGATTTGCCGGCGGAAAAGCGAACGGTTTTGCAGCAAATGACGCAGCTTGTGAAGGAACGGGTTCCGAAAATGGACTAAAACAACCTGCTCCAGGCGAAACGAACGAGCAGCAGCAGTCCGACGAAGCCAACCAGAATGTACGTAAAGGGAATGTAGGTGATTGCGTAGATGCGGGTTCGGTCGATGATCCATAGAATGCCGATGAGGGCCGCAATGAGCGTCATGAACCCCGACAGTTTGCCAAAACCGGGGATGTAGGCGAAAGGGAGCTTGCGTTTGATGAGCATCAGCGTGGCCACCATCGTCAGCACCGGCAACACCTGCGTGACCAGGTTCATCCGCCAGATGCTTTGCCGTTCGAAGAGGAACAGATAGACGTTTAATGTAAAGGCAAAAATGCCGGGAATACAGGCCAGGTAGACCAGCGTCGCGTACACAAACCGCCACCGCCAAATCTCTTCCGCCTTCTCGCCCGACCACATATTGACGACAAACGCCAGTGCCGGAATGGCCAGCAGAAAAACCGTCAGAAGGGCTGGGTTGGCAGAAACGGAGTCGAAGAAATCCTGTAAAGTCATTTTTAAAATAGGTGTTACACAGGGTTGATCAGAGGAAATCAGGGTTCACAGAGATTTTTCTCCGATAAACTCTGATTTCCTCTGATCAACTCTGTGTAATAACTTGTTACAACGTCAGCAGATAACCAATCGTAAAGTTTGCATCCCAGTCGAAGACGAACTGGTCGCAGTTGGTACCGTCGGCGATGGCTTTGTAGATGTTGACACCGGCTTTGGTTTTGGCTTCACCGGATGTATACGCCGATGGCGCATTCAAAACCGTGTAGCGTTCCTTGCCGTTCCGAACCTGCTTGGCCAGCTCGAAAGGAACCCCACCAATGATGAAACAGGTCTTGCGGTTGGCCGCCGGGATTTTTTCGGAAAGTGCTTTCACCTCGTTGTACACTTTGGTATCATCGTCGCCATTCTGGAAATATTTAGCGCCGTAGCTTTCCAGCGCAGCGGTTTTGCCTCCCTCTTTCCACGAAATCTTGGTGTTTCCGGAGCCAATGTCCACCACAAAACCGTTGCTTTCGAAGTCTTTCGGCAAGACTGACCGCAGGGCCAGACGACCTTCCTGTTCGGCGGTTACGGTATTGACCACGTAGTTGAGGGACTTCAACGCCTTGATGATTTTCTGGGTATTGTCGGCTTTCACCGCTCCCGAGCTGACGACAAAGTGAATGTCACGGCCAGCTACCCCGAAGTTCAGCATCTGGGAAATGTATTTTTTCAACCCTTCGCGAACGTCCTGATCGGTGGCCATATTTTCCAGCACCAGGCTGTTGCCAAATTCCGCTTTTTCGAGTTTCCAGGCTTTCTGCGCGTCAACCGTAATGATGAACGAGTTAAAACCGCTGGCCCCCAATTCCACGACACCTTTCAGCTTGCCGTTTTGCGGGGCTGGCGGGGTGTAGTTGAACGTGGGACGCGAACCGGCTTCGTCGGTTGCTTCCGTATCGGCGGGTTTGGCACTTTCTTCAGACGTTGCTTCTGAAGAGGTCGACGGCATCGATGGCGAGTCGGAGGTCTGTTGTGCGGTTTCTTTTGGGGCTAATTTTTTCAGTAAATCAACTCCACCGATGTATTTAAAACCAAAGTAGATAGCGGCCAGGATCAGGGCCGTGATGAGAAGCCTTCCGGCTACGGTTAAGCGTTGCATGGTTTGATCAATTGTGTGAATTAGTGATTTTGTGAATTGTTTATTGAGTGGATTGTGATTGAGTGATTGAGTGAAAGGAAGGTCATTGATTTTTCACTCAATCGCTCAAGCCCAACTCACTCATTAATCCAGGAGACTCCGGTAACCATTGTCTTTCGGCGGGTTGACCTGCCGGTTGGCGGGCGTGGCCGGGGGAGCTTCGTCCAGCTTGATGATTTTGAATTCACCGTGGTTGTAGGCTTCCAGCAAAGCCTGGCCTTTGTCCGAAAGAATCCCGTTCTGGATGTCGACCGAGTTGATGAAGTCCATCGACATATCCATGGCCCGCTTCATTTCACCGAGTTTTTTGCTCATGTCGTCCTGGATATACTCCATCGACTCGTCAAAGTAAAACTTCTTGTCGGGGTCGCCTTTGAAGATGCTGATGGCCGTCCGGAGGGCGCTGGAGCTTTCCTTCACGATCTGGTATTCCGCTTCTTTCAGTTTGACCTTGATTTCGGTTTCCTTGATGATGTAGTCGGCGCTTTTGTTCACTTTCTCCATGAATTCCAGCACCGTCCGCATGTTGCGCTGAAGCGGCTGCAGTTTCTCGTTCATTTCCTGCAAACCGGCACCTTCGATGGTGGCGAGTTGGGCCGCTTCCCGCATACCGGGCCGGTCGGTCATGGCATTGGCTTTGTTGGCTTCAGCAAACTTTTGCTTGATAACCTCGTTGTTCTCGGTAATTTTCCGGTTCAGTTTCACCAGTTGCCCCGCCAGGGTATCGATCTGCCCCTGCATGCTGCGTCGTTTGTCTTTCAGATCGTTGACATAAATCTTCATGATCGCAATCGGATCGAGCTGAATCACGAGGCCCGTCAATTTCCGCATCAGCGTTTTATACAGGAAGAAAACCGCCGTCCGCACATCCTTGCTCGTAAAAAGGAAGATCAGGAAGCCCAGAACCGCCAGCAAACCCGCCAGATACAGCGTATTTTCGGTGACTTTGATCAGAAATTCAACGATCCGGTTGAAGTATACCAGTCCCATGGCACCGATGGCGGCCAGAAAAAACAGCCCCGCGATGCCTTCCGGGCGGCTCCAGAACGAACGCTTGTCGCCGTCCTCGGTTCGCCCACCCACTTGTGAAAAATCAGGAGTTGATGCCATTGTTAAGTGTAAGGTTTATTGTTAAAATCGTCATTTTATGTACTCTCCCAGTTTGAGCAAATCCCGCTTGATCTGACCGACGAAGACGGCCAGTGTCGCTTCGTAATTGCTTTGGTTCTGGGTGATTTTCTGCCGTTGTTCATTCAACTCTCCACCGATTTTGGCCAGCCGTTCGTTGTTGGCGTCCATTTTTCGCTGAATTTCCAGCATCTGTTTGGCCAGTTGTTCGTTCTCCGATTGCAGTTGTTTCTGCTCGTTGGACAAGCCGCCGACTTTTTCGGTCAGGGCTTCTTCAACGGTTTTCGAAAACGCCTGCTGGTCGTTGTTCAGGGCCGTTAAATACTGGTTGGCCGAACTGACCAGACCGGACACATTCGCCGAACCGCCCATTGCCTTAAAACTGGCCCAGGCCGCCTGATACTGCTGGTCTTCACTCAGATTGAGATTCGACAGGTTTTTCAGCGTTTCCCGAAACTCGAAATAATCGGGACCCGGCTGGTTGGCTTTCGACAGCACAGCCGCGAAATGATCGACAAACTTCGTATCGACAGCACCCTCGGGCATTGCTGTTACAG
Organism: Larkinella sp. C7; assembly: GCF_006149005.1. GTDB lineage: Bacteria > Bacteroidota > Bacteroidia > Cytophagales > Spirosomataceae > Larkinella. The sequence continues at coordinate 41,337 of NZ_VBSL01000004.1, forward strand.
CAGTAGGTTCACGCACAGTTGCAACCGGAACCGGGTCCGCTGGTGGGGTCGGCACGGAAACCGGGTTGGGTTGACTTTGCGGAGGAAACAGTATGGGCTTTGCCGTCGTTGGTTCGTCTTTGATAAAGAGATTCAGGAGTTTTTTTCCGAAGCCCTCCAGCCCGGAACTCGTTTCTTGTTCTGCCATCTTGTGTTAGGTTAAAACGTATCGTTCTTGCCGATGAAAGACGGAACAATATTAGATGGGCGCAAGATGATAAAATAACCGTTTTAAGCCAAACGGTTTACTGATGGCCTGTAAGGATAAAAACCGGGCCGAACTTTATGTATCGACATAGTTCTCCGGTTTTTATCGTAAGGCAGAAGAAGAATTAAGCTTTCTTTTGTTTTACAGTGACTTTCTTTGGACTGCTGGCGGCTTTCTTCCGGCTTCCGGCACCATTCGCCATCGTTGCCCGACCCAGAAATATTTCGTCGCCTTTCAGGTTGATGGTTGTATAAAACTGGTACCCATCCTGAATGTATCGCACCAGCACCTGTTCGCGCTGGTCGGGTTTTCCGTAGGGTTGGGTTGCCGCCACCAGAATCTGATTCCCGTTGATAATGGCTCTGACAAACGGCAAGTTGTTGGTTTTTAGCTGATTGGCAGTATACTTATACCAGGTTTTTCCGCCGTCGACCGAGCATTCGGTTTGATCGTTCAGGTATTTTTCGCGGCCATTGAAAAGGTCGCTGTGGTGTTTGAACAACCGCCATAGGCCATGGATGTAGTGTTCGTAACAGGCATACACCCGGTCATTGCCCAGGCCCTGCTGATTTACATCCGCCGGGGTTGGCTGGTCGGGTTTCAGTTCCGTCGCGTCATCCCAGAACATGACTCCATAGGCACCCGTAAACCAGTAAAAAACCGCAATTCCTTCGGCCACGGCCGGTGGAGCCGCATTTTTCGCTTTCTCACTGTTGGGGAATTCACTGCTTTGGGTGTTGAAAAGCCACTGCCACGCAATGCGTTTTTTGGGCGAAAGCCGGGCATTGACCTCCTGTTCGTGCAACAAAGCGCCCAGCCAGTGGCGGGCACCGTCGTCGCTGTGCGGGATGGAATAATCGAAATCCGGGTACATGTAATACGTGCCCGGCATCTGAAAATCAATGTAGTCGGCGAAGGTTTTGCCAACAATCTCGTCGGGCATCCCGCGTTGGCGTGAGGTTTCCGTATGTCGGGCGGGCATCGCCCAGAGCCATTCCGGGGAACCCTTGTACTCGCGGGCGCGGGAATACCCGTAGCCGTTGAGCGGAACCGGAGCAATGGAGCCGATTTCGGTGTAGGGACTGATCCACTCCCGAAGCGACTTCATCATAAAAACATAGAGATTGACCTGTTCCTGCCGGTTCAGGACATTGCCAACGCCTTCATTTTCAATGTCGAAAAAGATTTTTCCGTAGGTATTTAATTTATTGTTCGGGTTACAATCGCCAAAATTTTCGCATTCTCCATTGAGTTCCTGCATGGCGGTATAGACACTATTTTTAAATCCCTGGTCACCCCACGGACGTTTGTACCACGTTTCCGGCGCTTTGTCGCCCGACCGGGCCCATTCGATGTTAAAGGGTGCCCCGGCCATGTAGCCCTGCCCGATGGTCAACGCCCGCTGGGACGGTTTCAGGCGGCTGGTCCAGCCTGCCGGTTTGGGATTCCATTCACTGCGGTATTCGTCCGGCGCCATACGGGTTTTGTCGACAGACGAAAAGCCCCGGCGGAACAGTTTCGACCAATCCTGATCGACATGCAGGTTGCGCCCGGCACCACTGAACGTCACGGATTTGGTGGCGGGGAGCGTGAAATCCCCGACAACATCCGGATTCCAGTAGCCTTTGCGGGTGGTGGGGGTAAAGGATTGCCGGGGTGTTGGGGTCAAGGCCGTTTGGGCGGGTAAGGCACCCTGATGAGGCACGATAACCGGCTCGGGGCCACTGATTGAACGATTGTACCATAAACCGAACCCGGCCAGGGCAACTACTAAAGAAATCAGAAAAAGCTTCATACGGTTGGTCATTCGTCCAAATAGCGTTTCGTGATGGGTTGGTACGAATCGATTCGCCGGTCACGAAAGTAAGGCCAGGTCGTACGGTATTTGTCGGTTAGACTCAAATCAATTTCCTGAACATGAGTGACTTCTCCTTCGTGTGGAGCCAGATACAGCAGGGTGCCGTGGGGATTGGCCACAAACGATCCGCCCCAGAATTTTTGTCCCCCTTCTTGCCCGACCCGGTTTACCGAAACCACATGAACACCGTTGGCAATGGCGTGGCTGCGCTGGATGGTTTGCCAGGCGCTGTACTGTTCTGCATCCACTTTGGGATCGGTTTCTTCCGTATCCCAACCAATGGCGGTGGGGTAAAACAGGATTTCGGCTCCCATCAGAGACGTAATGCGGGCCGGTTCCGGATACCACTGATCCCAGCAAATCAGAACACCGATTTTGGCATACTTTGTTTCGAAGACCTTGTAGCCCAGATCGCCGGGGGTAAAGTAAAACTTTTCGTAATAACCGGGGTCGTCGGGAATGTGCATTTTGCGGTATTTACCCAGATACGAGCCATCGGCATCCAGCACGGCGGTCGTGTTGTGGTACAAACCAGCGGCCCTTTTTTCAAATAACGACGCAATGACAACGGTATTGGTTTCGCGCGCAATGTCGCCCAGTCGTTCGGTGGTAGGGCCGGGGATGGCTTCGGCCAGACTGAAATTGTGGTGATCCTCGACGTCGCAGAAATACAGCGAGCGAAACAATTCCTGCAAACACACGATTTGGGCACCTTTGGCGGCTGCTTCCCGAATGCCGGCGATGGCTTTTTCGAGATTAGCGTCCAGGTCGGCCGAGCAGGACATCTGCACCAGGCCAATGTTAACTTTTTTTGACATGTGATCTTTCAATGGGATTAACGTTCCGGGCCGGTTCTTCGCGTGGAAGGCCCGGGGCCACGTTTCAGTTCTTTCAGGTCAAAATCGAACCGCAGTTCGTTCATGCAGTTGAAATGACCCTTCGGACACTGGTCGTAACCTATTTTAGAACAAGGACGACAGGGCAACAGTTTGTTTTCGAGCGAAACAAAATTGGTTTTGTAGGGGTACATGCCCAGTTGTGGCGTGGTGTTGCCCCAGATCGCGTAGATTTTTTTCCGGAAGGCAGCCGCGATGTGCATCAGCCCCGTATCGTGGCTAAAAACCAGTGCCGACTGCTGGAGAATCGAAGCCGACTGGTTCAGGTTGTATTTTCCGCAGGCGTTGTAAATTAGTTTGTCACCCAAAGCCTGAAGCACTTCTTCGCCCGCAGCAGCGTCTTCTTTGCCTCCCAGCAAAACCATCGGATAATTGATTTTTCGGCACAATTCAATCATGCGCGCTACAGGGAGTTTTTTGGTATGGTGCTGACCGCCAATGGCGTAGGCGACAAACCCCCGGCGGTGGGTGATGGGTAACCATTCCGGTTCGACAATGTCTTTGTAAGGAATGAAGTAGTCCAGCCCTTTTCCGTCGTTGACCACCCCAAATGATTCCGTCGTTTTCAAGTATCGGTCGACGATGTGGAGGGGTGGCATGGTGTTCACTTTGAACTGGACATAGAGCCATTTCTCCCAGTTCAGTTTGTCGAAACTGCGCGACGGAACGGCCAGCCGCAGCTTGATGATGCGGGTACGGAGGTTGTTGTGCAGATCGATGATGTAATCATACCGCTCGGTTCGGAGCTGGCGAATGAGGTCGTTCAGGCTTCCATCCAGGTAAATTCCTTTGTCGACATAGGGATTGGAATCGATGAGGGACTGAAAGGATCGCTTGGTGCAATAATGGATTTCGGCACCCGGAACCTGTTGTTTCAGGCAACGTATAACCGGCGTCGTCAGCACGATGTCGCCGATGGACGAAAACCGGATAATCAGAAACTTGGCAGGGGTGGTACGCATTGCCGCCAAATTTACGATATGGCCGGGAGATTTTTGAAGGAAAGGTATAAAACCTGTGCGAATGGCGACCATACTTGATTGTGATACCCCACCCCGTCAGCGGTCGCAGACCCTGACAGCGGTGGGGTATCACAATCAAGTATGGTCCGGATTTCCACCCTGTCAGGGTCTGTGACCGCTGACGGGGTGGGTGAATATGTCGCCAAAGTCCTCGTTGTTCATGTCCTGGTGGAAACGAATATATTCTTTTCTCCCGCCAAACCACGTCAAAACGGCTTCCCGCATCAATAAAGTAGGCTTAGCCGATAGGTGACTCTGGTATGAGGAATGCAAATACGTTGTTAAATCTCCGGTTAAGATGTGTTTAACGGGGTTATTGTGAATGTAGAAAATAAGCCGGGTGAAGTAGGAGTCATCCGCAACCACTTTCCGGTGAAAAGGGCGTTCGAACAAACTGCCGGTTCGTTGGGTATTGGCATTGAAATGTTGCGCATAACTGTTGAAGAGGTTGGAGAATTGTCGGCTGACATTGGGGACTTTCAACCAGCCCCGTTCGCTCAAAAGCGTCTCCCGGTCAAATTCATGCGCTTCTTTTACCCGAACCATCAGATGAAAGTGGTTTTTCATGAGGCAATACGCAAACGTGTCAACAACCGGAGTTAGGTAGTTGGCATATTGTTTTAAGAAGAAACGATAATGGTGGGCGGTGGAAAAAAGGGCTGTTCCATTGATTCCACGGTTGTAAATGTGGTAATACCGCCCTGGTTCGAGGGGTTCAATTTCTTCCATCGGTTTTACGTTTTAGGTTTTGACGAAAACCGGTAATAAAAGTCATCCAATTAGCACCTGTCAGCGGTCGAAGACCCTGACAGGTGCTAATTGGATGACTTTGGAAGGTGTTATTTGGTGCCCTAGCAGCGGTTTATTTGGACGTTTCTGGGATCAGTAGCTTCCCACCGCTGTCAGGGTCTGCGACCGCTGACGGGGTGGGAAGCTACTGATCCCAGAAACGCGGTTTATTGGGTGTTCGGTAGATGCTGTTTTCGCAGGCAAGGCAGGGCGCCAAGTTATCGAGCAGGACATTCTTGCCGTTTGGAATGCCGACGGCATCTTTCGAACGATCAACTTTTAAAGCCATTACGCTAACCCCGGCAGCCCCAAAATACCCGTAAACGACCTCACCCGGATGGCTGATGCATGTAATATTCCCGCCAACGGCTGCCGGAGCCGCATCAAATAAACCGCCGGTGTTGTTGACCAGTTTTTTGACACTGTTGAAAAACTGATAGGCCCCTGGACTGATCGACTGCTGCTCCACTTCCACGTAATACATACCGCGCGACGTAAATGGTACACTCATAATGTATTGACGGCTAATGGCTTTGCCATTGATGGCGGCATCGGAGCTGATGTTGATGCAGTTGCTGTAGCACTGGTTAATGTCCCAGCAATCCGTGCAGCAAGGTAACCCCATGTAGTATCCCTCCGAATTGATATTGGGGCTCAACTGACAGGCTGCCGTAAACTCGTAATTCTTCCACACCCAGCGGTAGTAATCGCCGGGTGTTTCCGGGTCTTTGGTGTCCAGATAGACCGCCCAGGTGTTCCGTTTGTCGTTTTCGAAAGATGCCGTATTATACTGATATTCATACGTCAGTTGGGCGATCGGCGGGGCGGTTTTTAATACTTCCAGGGCTGATTCATACTGTTTTCCGTCGGACGTACGGATGGCAATTTTGTACGAACGGCCCACCCTGCCCCGGATGCCGGATGCCGAAGTTTGGTAATAGCCCGGACTGACTTCCCGAAGCACCTCCTGATTCCCGGCATTGTCGGATAGGGTTACTGTGGCACCACTGACCAGCAGATTCAAACCCGAATACGTGTAGTCGGCGGTTTGTGTGAGGTTGACGGCATAAGGCCCCGGCTGGTCGGTGATCAATCCTTCCACCACCAGGGCTCGTCCGATGGATTGTGTATCCGGCTGATAGGGACTGATGCACGAGCTGACCAGACCCAAAATCAAGAGGATGACCGGGGTAGAGCGGAACCGCAGCAACGAGAAACCGGTAGTAATTAGTCTTTTCATAACGCATTAAAACTTGAAATTGTAGGTCAGCGACGGGAAAGCTGATCCAAATACCGACAATTTGTAGCCATCGGACAGCGACGCCGAATTGACCTTGAAGAACACCGAATAGGCATTCTTGCGGGCGTAGACGTTGTAGATCGAAAAGACCCAACTCCGTTCCCACCGCCGTATTTTGGCCGGATTCTGGTTAAACTCGACTGCAAAATCCAGCCGGTGGTAATCGGGAATCCGCTGCTGGTTCCGGTTTATATAAATCGGAACAATAATGCCGTTGACGCGGGCCCGGGCGTAGGGTTGGGTTACGGGGCGACCGGTGCTGTACGTGAAATTGAACGACACATTCACCCGGCTGTTGGGGCGAAAGGTTGTCATGGCATTCAGCGTGTGCGGTTTGTCGAAATTGGTCGGGTATTCGATGCCATTATTCACCCGTTCTTCCGGGAAAGGCCCGTTGATGGTGTACAAAGTCCGGGAGTAGGTGTAACTGACCCAGCCGATCCAGTGACCTTTGTTTTTGCGGAGCTGGGTTTCCAGTCCGTAGGCCCGGCCGGTTCCCTGCAACAACTCGGTTTCGGGGGTCGGATTGAGCACTAATTCCGCCCCATCCTTGAAATCGATGGCGTTTTGCAACGTTTTGTAATACACTTCCGCCGACGCTTCAAATGCATTTCCGGCGGTGTTTCTGAAATAACCCACCGACCATTGATCGGCGATTTGGGGCTTCACAAACGAATCGCTCAGCTTCCAGCGCGAGACGGGCAGCGCGGCTGTTGTATTGGTAATCAGGTGAATGTATTGCCGCAGGCGGTTGTAGCCCGCTTTAATGGACTGACCTTCGGCCACGGTCCAGCGCAATGCCAGACGAGGTTCGATTCCGCCTGCCTGGTGGTAAACCTGTCCTTTGGCGTGGGCGGTGGAAGAGGATGTCGTTTCGGGTTCGCGGGGAACGCCTTCCTGGTAGACGGGAACGCTGGCCGGTCCCCTGTTCAGCAGTTGGGAATAGCGAATCCCGCCCAGAATGGAAAAGGCTTCATTCAATTTCCATTCATCCTGGGCATAAACCGCCAGTTCATACGCCCGTTCGATGGGCATCGCCTTCGGCAGCACGTTCGATTGAAAACCGGGGACGAGCTTGTTGGGCTGGAGGTAATAATCGATCAGGCTGATGCCACCCTGCAACTGGTGATTGGGTGTGGCGGCAAAACTCAGGTCGGCTTTCAGTTGGCGGTGCAAAATTTCCGAGGTGAGCCGGAACGCATTGGCCGGGTCGGGCGCGGAGGTTTCGGGGCGGTACTGGCTGTATATGGCGGTGGTAGTCAGGTTGAAACGGTCGTTGATGAAGTAGTTCCATTTCAGCGTACCATTGACGGTTCGGTATTCAAAAACCGTGGAAGAGGCATTGACTTCTACAGTCGACAGCGAATCGGATGCCAGTTTAAACTCGTCATGACTCGTGTACCCCGTGAACGTAACGGTATGTTTTTCATTGGGTTGGAATTTTAATTTGGTCGTTACATCGTAGAAATTCGCTTTCGTTTCCCGGATGCTGCGGGGCATGAGTTTAAACAGAAAATCATTGAACGACGCCCGTCCGGCCAGCAGAAAGGATAGTTTTTTGTTGAATAACGGCCCCTCAAGGCCCAATCGACTGGCAACAATCCCGATCCCGCCATTCACCGTGAGTTTGTCGATCTCCGGTTCTTTCACCCGAATGTCGAGCACGGATGCCGCCCGCCCGCCCATACTCGGCGCAATACCGCCCCGGTTGAGCGTAACGTCGCGGACAATATCCGGATTAAAAACCGAGAAAAAGCCCATCAAATGGCTCGAATTGAAAATCGGCGCGTCGTCCATCAGCACCAGATTCTGGTCGGTGCTGCCCCCCCGAACGTTGATGCCGGGAGCGCCTTCGCCCACGGTGGTGACGCCCGGCAGCAGCAGCAGACTCCGCACCACGTCGGCTTCCCCCATAAAAGCCGGAATGCGCTTGATGGTTTTGATGGACATCTGCGTAACGCCCAGTTCCACCTTCTTCACATTCCGGTCGGGCGCTTCGGTCGTGACGGTCACTTCCTCCAGATCCTTGGAATCGTCTTCCAGCAAAATTTCCGTCAAAACGGTCTTGTTCAGGACGATGGTGTGCGTTTGCGGCCGAAAACCGATGTGGGTAAATTTGACGTTATAGGTGCCGTCGGGGAGGGGAATGACAAAAAAACCGTCGCGACTCGTGTTAACGCCCCGGCGGTTTTCGATAACAAAAACCGTAACACCCTGAATGGGCTTTTTGGTGATTGCGTCGCGAACGTAGCCCGTGAGGGAATGATTGGATTTGTCAGTTTTGGGCTGGGCTGCCGCAACCGATAGGATAAGCCAACTGCACACAATGGTGAAGTAGAAAAATCGCATGTAGGTCAGGTTGTAAAATTGGTTTCGTGTTGTAAAGATCAAATAATGAATAGTAAATAACGAATAAACTTAGGATTAAAATTACATTCGTTATTTGATCGATACCGAAACCGGCTACTGACGCCTTCTTTTCTGCAAATGCGCTTCTATTTCATTTAAACTGAGGGCATTAAACGTCATGCTTTTGGTCAAACCGCCTTTGCGGGCAACCGCCACGCCATAGTGCATGTCGTGAAAACCGGGCATTTCGTGCGCATCGGGATTAATACTTAGCATAACGCCCTGATTGACAGCATACTGAATCCAGCGCCAGTCGAGATCGAGCCGCCAGGGGCTGGCGTTGATTTCGATCACGACACCGTGTTGGGCGCAGGCATCGATGACGGCTTTGTAATCAATGGGGTAGCCCGCCCGGGCCAGCAACAGACGACCCGTCGGGTGTCCTAAAATGGTCGTGTAAGGATTCTGAATGGCGTTGATCAGCCGGGCCGTTGCTTTTTCGCTGGTCATCGACAGATTGGAATGGACCGATGCCACGACGTAATCGAAGGTGGCCAGCAGGTCGTCGCTGTAATCCAGCGAACCGTCACCCAGAATATCGGATTCGATCCCTTTCAGAATCTTGAATTTTCCGCCAAACTGAGCATTGAGCCGGTCGATTTCTTCGTGCTGTTGCTGCACACGGTATGGTTCCAGCCCTTTGGCATATGTGGCCGATTGGGAGTGGTCGGCGATGCCGAAATACGAAAATCCCAGATCTCGGCAGTAGGTCGCCATCTGTTCGAGCGAGTGCTTGCCGTCGGAATAGGTGCTGTGGTTGTGCAGAATACCGCGCAGCGCGTCCCAGGTCACGAGGTCGCCGGGGGAGTGGGTTTGGGCCCAGTCGAACTCAAAACCGCCTTCGCGCATTTCCGGCACGATGAAGGGCAGTCCGGCCCGTTCATATACCGCTTCTTCGGCTTCGGCCGGGAACGCCCGGCTGGTTTGTAACAACGTCCGGCCCGATGCGCCGATGGTAGTCAGGTGTTTTTCGGCCGCCGAATGGGTGAATAACTGGCTTTCAAACCGATCGGACGGCGTGGTGATGATCTCGACCTGAACGTCGTAGCCGCTGGCTTGTCCCCGCCAGATGAAAGGCGAGGAGTCGATTTCATTCTGTTCGAGGTAGGAGAGGCCGTTCAGAAATTCAAAGGCGGCAACCGGATCGGAGGTGCTGACAATGTACTGCACGGTGTCGACCTCCTCGCTTTTTCGCCGGATTTGTCCGGCCACTTCCACGCGACTGAACTCCCTTTCAAACACGTCCAGCAGCATGTTCGACAAGGCTTCGGCTTTGTCCATGCGGAGTTTGCCGGACTGGTTTTCCAGAAAGGCCAGCGATTCGAGAATGGCCTGCTGTGTTTTTTCGCCGAATCCTTTGATTTTGGCGATTTCACCGCTCTCGCAGGCCAGCCGCAAATCCCGGATGGTATCGATTCCGAAGTCGCGCCAGATAACCCGGATTTTTTTGGCTCCAATGCCCTTGATCCGAAACATTTCCAGCACACCTTCGGGGGTTTGGGCCAACAAATCGTCGAGGTCCTGAAGCCGCCCGGTTTCGATAATCTGCAACACTTTTCCGGCTACGGATTTACCAACGCCCGGCAACTTGAGCAGTTCCGGAAACGACATTTTGGTGAGGTCTTCACTGATTTTGTCGAGGTTGAAAGCGGCTGCCTGAAACGAGCGGGTTTTGAACGCATCCACATCGTGAAGCTCCATGAGCTTGGCCGTCAGTTCCAGAATATCGATAATTTCGGTGTTGGTCATGGTGTCGGGTAAAGGGCGGTTTTGGTTACCAAGATTTCAAATACGGTTTCTTATTGTCCCGCTGCAAAAGAAAGTTGGCCTAACGCATGGATTATGGATTGAATCTCATTAACTTAATTCTCCCAACACTCGTAGACCCCTTCATGGACACACGCGACCCTCATCTTTGGAAGCAGGCTAAAGCCCGTGCCGGCTTTAAAATGCATCTGCGGACTTATCTGTTTGTCAACGTTGTTCTTTGGCTGATCTGGCTGGTTATCTTTTTGGTTTTTCAGGAGAAATGGGGCACTTACCCGTGGCCCCTCTGGACAACACTGGGCTGGGGAATCGGCTTAATCTCTCATTATTTCAGCGTTTACCACGGTTTTAACGAAAAAAGCCTGGCCGAACGCGAATATGAAAAACTCAAACGGACCCACGGTCTGTAGTCCGTTAAACCGCTACGGGCGCTTTGATGGCCGGATACGGATCGTAGTTTTCCAGCTTGAAGTCTTCGTATTTGAAATCGAAGATCGACTTCACCGCCGGATTCAGTTTCATCACCGGTAAATCGCGTGGTTCGCGGGAAAGCTGCACTTTTACCTGGTCCAGGTGGTTGAGATACAGGTGGGTATCACCGCCCGTCCAGATAAACTCGTGTGCTTCATAGCCGCATTCCTGCGCAATCATCATCGTGAGCAGCGCATAGGAAGCAATGTTAAACGGAACACCCAGAAAGACGTCGGCACTGCGTTGATACAATTGACAGGATAGTTGATTTTCAGCCACATAGAACTGAAATAACGCATGGCAGGGCGGCAAGGCCATGTTGGGAACATCGGCCGGATTCCAGGCTGAGACGATCATCCGGCGTGAGTCGGGGCGGTATTTCAGTTGCTTCAGAACGTCCTGCAACTGATCGATGAGCTGGCCGTTCGGTGCTTCCCAACTCCGCCATTGTTTGCCGTACACCGGGCCCAGTTCGCCATTTTCATCGGCCCATTCGTCCCAGATCTTCACCCCGTGTTCGGTCAGGTATCCGATGTTCGTATCGCCCTTGATGAACCACAGTAATTCGTGAATAACGGATTTAAGATGTATTTTTTTCGTCGTAACGAGCGGAAAACCTTCCTGTAAATCAAACCGCATCTGGTGTCCAAAAACGCTGATTGTGCCCGTTCCGGTTCGGTCGGTTTTACGGGTGCCGTTGGCCAGAATGTGTTGGAGCAGGTCGTGATACTGTTTCATACTGCCAAAATAAAAAAAGGCTTTCGGGTTAAAAAGCCTTTCGGGAGATAAAAGATTTATGACAAGAGAAGATGGACAAGAGAAAAAAGAATATGGAAAGCTAGTGGTCAGAAAACGAACAGCTTGTCTAACTTCTCTTGTCTATCCTCTCTTGTCTATTTTTATTTTTCAATGGTCAGCGAATATGTGATGCTGGCCGTTGGACGAAGCTGGGCCGTAGCCGAACAGTATTTGTCCATGGACAGGTCGATGGCCCGGCGTGCCTTGTCTTCGTCCAGATCGCCTTTCAGGATGTAGTGCAAATGAATGGACTGAAAAGGAGCGGGTGTAACATCGGCGGGTCGTTGTCCTTCGACGGTAATGCGAAAGTCCTCGATCACCTGGCGTTGTTTTTTCAGAATCAGAATGACATCAATGGCACTGCAGCCGGCCAGCCCCATCAGCAGCAATTCCATCGGCCGTGCACCGGCATTGTGACCGCCGATGTCGACGGCACCATCGATGTGAATGGGAACATCAGAAACCCCCGTGCCTTCAAAATGGAAAGCGTCGTCGACGCGATTTATCTCCACTTTCATGGTTTTTACTTTCGGAGAAACGGTATTGGATTGCTCACTTAGCATGGTTTTTTCGTTAGTGGTATACGGACCCGTTACAAAATTGCTTGTTTCTTATAAATTACGTAATTTCACTCGAATAAATTCCTGACAATCATGTCGGACCGATTCTTTGATTTAAAAAACGACCGGCGGTTCAGCGTTTACCTATACCGCGCCGGGTTCGGTTTTTGGCTGCTTTATATACTGATGGGGGCCCGTTTTATGCACGATCTGGTGGCGTATCGGACGGATTGTGCGGTATTCTCTTTCTTCCTGATGGTGTTGGCTCTGTCGGCATCGATGTACTACGATTACTACCATCACCCCGCTGAGTTTGAGCAGAAAAAGAAGTGGCTGATTGCGATGTATCTGGTTCTGGCCGGGTTGATCTACTTTTTCATTTTGCGGAAAGAACCGCTCAATCTGGCGGAGTTGCTGCCCCGGTTTTAGGATTTCATTACTTTCGTAATCTCGTTCAACCGTTCCATTTTGTGCTGAAAATCACCTTTCAGGCGGTTTCGGATGGCTTGCAGGTTGTCGAGGGTTTCCTGTAGGGAGTCCGGCAATATGTCCTCCAGTACTTCCCGAAACCGTTTGGCAAACGTCGGCGATTTTCCGTTGGTCGATATGGCAATTTTCAAATCCCCTTTTTTGACGACCGAACTCAGGTAAAAATCGCACAGATCGGGCGTATCGGCTACATTGACGAGAATCCGGCGGGTTTTGCAATCGGTTTGTACCTGAATATTAACGGCTTTATCATTCGTGGCTACGATGACTAAATCGTTGTTGTCCAGATACTTGATGGCATAGGAATCGTAAATTAGCTGAAGATTGGGGTGTTGTTCCGCGAGATCCACAATTTCCTGCCGGATTTCGGGCGAAACCAGCGTAACCGGTGCATGGGGCGCATTGGAGAGCAGCGCCGTTACTTTTTCCAGCCCAACATAACCGCCACCCACCACCAGCGTTTGCAGGTTTTCAATCTTCAGGAAAATGGGAAAGAGGGAGTTCATAGAGTGGGAATGAAGCAAATGATACCTTTTTACAACCTACTCTTACATTTATCATTCATCATTTTACATTATTTTCTAATAATAAATGTAAAATGATGAATGATAAATGTAAGAGTAATGAGCTTAATTCCGTTCCAGAGAGTGCTGTAAATCAGCCAACTGCAACTCCCGCAGCCGGGCAACTTCGCCAACGACGATGATGGCCGGAGAGCTAATTTTTGAGGTAGCTACTTGCTCGAGAATGGTCGAAACCGTTCCGGTAACCACCTGTTCCTCCGTAAGCGAACCGTTTTGAATGATGGCAACCGGCAATCCGGCTTTGCCACAGTCGCCAAAAACCGTCATGATTTCGGCCAGCTTGTGCATGCCCATCAGGATAACAACAGTTGCCGTTGACTGAGCGGCAAGGTGCAGATCCTGAGAGAGTTGCCCGGTTTTGGTAGTGCCGGTAACCACCCAGAAGCTTTCGCTGACACCCCGCGTAGTGAGCGGAATACCCGCCAGTGCCGGCACGGCGTAGCTGCTCGATAAACCCGGGATCACTTCAGTTTCAATGCCGAATTGCCGGGCGTACTCCATCTCCTCATACCCACGCCCGAAAATGAACGAATCGCCACCTTTCAGCCGAACAACCTGGCCGTAATTCTGGGCATAATGGACAATTAGCGGGTTAATTTCTTCCTGCGTACAAGAGTATTCGTTCAAGCGTTTGCCAACGTATACTTTCAGCGCATCCGGCTTGCAATAGTCCAGTAAATCGGGGTGTACCAACGCGTCGTACATGACCACAGCGGCCTGTTGCAATGCCTTCACTCCCTTCAAAGTTATCAAATCCGGATCACCGGGACCCGCACCTACCAACGTTAATTTCATGAATAACGAGTTAGGAGTTAAGAGTAAAGAGTTAAGAGTTGTATGCGTCGGCCAACTCTTAACTCCTAACTCTTAACTCATCATTCTTAGCTATCTTTCGCAATGACCAGTTCCCGCAATTCCGGCAGGCCATCCTGTTCAATTTGGCGTTCGCGGTACGCTTTCACGTTTTCGATGAAGGACTCGGCTTTGGCAATAAACGATTGCGCGAATTCTTCCGTCGGTTCGTTTTTGTTGATGCTGAACACCAGGGCTTTGAAGCCACCTTCTTCGGTATGGAAACCGGGTTCGCCGATGAAGTTTTTGTCGAAATCGCTCACGACACCGTGCTGGGTATTGGTGTTGATATCTTTCGTCATCAGACTGCCTTTGGCCCCGGTAATGAACACGTTGTACGCGTGATAGATGGCGTCGGCCCAGCGGCTTTCTCGGAAGGCTTCATTGGCCCAGCCCAGTTTTTCGGCGGCTTCGGTCAGGGTCGTAGCAACGAGGTCGATCATGACGCTCGCGCACTCGCCGATTCCAATTTCGGTCACAAACTGTTCGGTGTGATCCCAGTCCGTATAGTCTTCCTGCGACAGGGTTTTCAGATCAGCCAGCGGTTTCAGCAGGGTATAAAAGTAATTTTTCCCCTGACGGGCGTAGTAGTCGCTGTAGTATTCCCCTTCGAATCCGTTGGTTTCGTAATCATTCAGCAAAATCCGCAGTCCGTCGGGGCCGCGTTTGGTTGGAATTTTGACGACTTTATCGCCAAAAAGCCCTTCACCCTTGCCGTTGAAACCACCGCCGAGCAAGACCTGCAAAGCCGGAATGACGTAAGCGCCGTTTTTTACGGAACTGCTGTGGAAACCGATGTTGGCCACCGAGTGCTGCCCGCAGCCATTCATGCAACCCGAAATCTTGATTTTGATGTCGCTGTTGTAAATCAGGTCTGGAAACTCGGCGGTCATCATTTTTTCGAGTACCCGCGTAATGCCGTAGCTGCTCGAAATGGCGAGGTTACAGGTATCGGTACCGGGACAGGTGGTGATGTCGGCTGTCGAGTCAAAACCGGGTGTTGCCAGACCCAGGGTATCAAGCCCGGCGTAGAGTGCGGGCAGGTTTTCAGGACTTACAAACCGCAGCAAATACCCCTGGTTGACAGTCACGCGAATGTCATCCCCCGCGTATTGTTTCACCAGCGACGCCAGGGCCCGTGCTTTGTCGGAGTGCATGTCACCCAACAAAACGCGCAACTGAACGGCATACCAGCCTTTTTGTTTCTGCTCGAAAACGTTGGTTTTCAACCACGCCTGATACGGCGCGTCGGTTGATAATTCCGCCGGATTTACCTGGGATGACGGTTCGCCCGGGGTGAACGTAAAACCCCGATCGGTATCAATCGCGTACGTTTTGTTCTTTAACGCCAGCCGTTCTTCTTCCACCCGGCGTAGAAATTCTTCCAGACCAATGTCCTGGAGCAGGAATTTCATCCGGGCTTTGTGCCGACGGGTCCGTTCGCCGTAGCGGTCGAAAACGCGGATACAGCCTTCAATAAAGGGAATAATTTTGTCTTCTTCCAGAAATTCAAACGCGGTTTCGGCCATGTAAGGCTGCGCGCCCAAACCGCCACCGACCATGACCTTAAAGCCCCGTTTGCCTTCTTCGTTGATGCGGGGAACCAGGCCGACATCGTGCATGTAGCCATAAGCGGCATCTTTTTCGCTTGATGACAGGGCAATTTTAAACTTCCGGCCCATTTCCTGGCAGATCGGGTTGCGGAGTAAATAATCGAAGATCGAATAGGCGTAGGGCGTAATGTCAAACGGTTCTTCCGGATCAATGCCCGCTTTAGCCGAGCCAGTTACGTTCCGGACGGTATTTCCACAGGCTTCCCGCAGCGTAATTTTGGCATCTTCCAGGTCCGACCAGAGTTGGGGGGTATCGGCCAGTTTGACAAAGTGCAACTGAATATCCTGCCGTGTGGTGGCGTGCAGGTTTCCGGTAGCGTATTTGTCGGAAATATCGGCAATCCGAATCAACTGATCCGCCGTAATGCGTCCGTAGGGCAATTTGATCCGGATCATCTGGACACCCGGCTGGCGTTGGCCATACACCCCGCGTCCCAGACGAAATTTGCGGAAGTTTTCTTCGGCCATGTCGCCGGAAGCAAAACTGCCAATTTTTTCCTGAAGAACCAGAATATCCCGTTTAGCGGCTGCGCTGACGTTATCGGTGAATTGAACTGACATGGTGTAGTGCTTTAGTGAGATAGTCGATAGAATTAAAAGACTAATATTCTGAATAAAAGGCCGGAAGGTATTCCGGCACTTTTATGTATGGTTTACATACAAATGTACTCATTTATGAGTTCCTGTCCCGTCGTAAACAGACCTACTTTTTATTATTGGTCATTACTTGCGGTTATAGGAAAACCGATTCTCCCATCAATAGTTTATGCATCACTTACGCTGCTTCACCCTGCAGCATCAGCGCGCCCACGGTTACGTTTGAGGTTTCATCGATGAGGATCGCACCACCGTTGACCCGGTTTTTGCCGTATGGATCAAAACTGACGGGTTTCGCCGTTTTCAGAATGACGCGGGCAATGTCGTTCAGTTTCAGACTCTCGGCATCTGTAAATTCTTCGTAGGTGTTGACGTTCAACTGATACACAATTTCGCGCACGGCACAGCGGGTCCGGAACGTACCGTGCTGGAGCGTGTATTTACTACCGACCTTCAGCGGTTTGGCATCCATCCAGCACAACAGTGCTTCGACATTCTGACTCACAATCGGCAAGTTGTCCGATTTTACAATGAGATTGCCACGGCTCACATCCACATCGTCGGCCAGATGCAGAACGACCGACATGGGGGCAAAGGCTTCTTCATAGTGGGTTTCGGCAATTTCGATGGCGTCGATGGTCGACGTCTCGCCGGTCGGCAAAACCGTTACGGCATCGCCTTTGCGGAAAATACCGCTGGTAATTTTGCCGGCGTACCCACGGTAGTCGTGCAATTCGGCGGTTTGGGGCCGGATGACGTATTGGACGGGAAAACGGGCATCCGTCAGGTTTTCATCCTGATCGAGTACGACGGTTTCGAGGTGGCTCAGCAACGGTTCACCTTCATACCACGGCATGTTGACCGATTTGTCGACTACATTATCACCATTTAAGGCACTCAGCGGAATGTAGGTCACCTCGCCGACATTCAGCTTCTGGGCCAGTTCGTTGTAGTGTATGCAGATGTTGGAAAAGACATCCTGCGAATACCCAACCAGATCCATTTTGTTGATCGCCACCACGAGGTGCGGAATGCCCAGCATAGACGCAATCAGCGAGTGCCGGCGTGTTTGTTCCACGACGCCGTGACGGGCATCGACCAGCACCACCGCCAGTTGGCAGTTGGAAGCCCCCGTCACCATGTTTCGGGTATACTGGATATGCCCCGGTGCATCGACGATGATAAACTTGCGTTTCGTGGTCTGGAAATATCGGTAAGCCACATCGATGGTGATGCCTTGTTCCCGTTCCGAGCGTAAACCGTCGGTCAGTAAAGCCAGGTCAATTTCACCGTCATCACGGCTTTTGCTGGCGCGTTCGATGGCTTCCATCTGGTCGGCCAGAATGGATTTTGAATCGTATAGCAGGCGGCCGATCAGCGTGCTTTTGCCGTCGTCGACACTACCTGCGGTAATAAATCGGAGTAAGTCCACTTTAAAGAAGGTATTTTGTTAAAAATTCATCGGGCGTACAGATCGCTACATCGCTAACTAAAAAATGCTTCGGATTGCGGGTAACAAGGTCTGTAAGGTCAGGAATGTTTTTTGCACTTTCATAAAGAACGGCATCCTCGAAATCGGTAAAACTCGACTTTATGGCCGATGCAGTATGTTGATTAGAGATGGTGGAAATGCCGATGTAGCTACACAGTACCTCAAACTGATGAACAATATCTGTATGAGGTACCTTATAATAATTCCGAAGTATGTAATAGACCGTTACTAATGTGAGGGGACTCACAATTGCCAGGATTTTTTCCCGCTCTGCTAAATCAAAAACCCTGGCGGAAGAATTCCAGAAGGGCTCCCTTTTGGCAAGTAAATCGATTACAACATTTGTATCAATAAATACAATCGGTTTCATTAAAGGTGTTTTCTTACGATGGCATCTTCCCGCGCATTGAAACTATCGTTCGCTAAAACCGGGAAGGCCCCCAACAAAGACGCCGTTTTGGGTGACAAAGAATGCGGAGTCTGCAAAGTTGCCTCCGATGGGTGCAGAAAAGGATCGTCTTTGATCTCTATAAATGAGAGATTTTTAAGCAATTCCATCACAAAGGAAGCTTTTTCGTCGGGGACCTCTATCAGAACCTGCATATCCGTATGTCATTAAAAATACCCACCCTTTTTCCGGTCTTCCATAGCAGCTTCCGACACCTGATCGTCGATCCGGGTTTCGCCCCGTTCGCTGATGCGGGTGGCCTGAATTTCGGCAATGGCGGCTTCGAGCGTATCGGCATCCGATTCAACGGCTGCGGTGCAGGAAATGTCGCCAACGGTTCGGAAACGAACCCGCCGGGTCACAATCTGATCGCTTTCTTCCGGTTGAATCACGCCTTTGGCCGTTGCCAGTAATTTGCCGTCACGCAGAATCAATTCGCGTTCGTGGGCGAAATAAATGCTCGGCAAGTCGATTTTCTCCCGTTTGATGTAATTCCAGACGTCGAGTTCAGTCCAGTTCGAGATCGGGAACACCCGGACGTTTTCGCCTTTGTGAATCTTGCCGTTGTAGATGTTCCACAATTCCGGGCGCTGAAGTTTGGGGTCCCAGGAACCAAATTCGTCACGGACCGAAAAGACGCGTTCTTTGGCGCGGGCTTTTTCTTCGTCGCGCCGGGCCCCACCAATGCAGGCATCGAACTCAAATTCTTCGATGGTGTCGAGCAGGGTAAACGTTTGCAGGGCATTCCGGCTGGCATTCCGGCCCGTCGGTTCTTTCAGTTTCTTTTCCCGGATGGTATCTTCCACATACCGGACAATCAGCTTTTCGCCCAGGCTTTCGGCCAGCCAATCCCGGAAATCGAGGGCTTCCTGAAAGTTGTGGCCGGTGTCGATGTGAACCAGCGGAAACGGGAATTTGCCGGGGCGAAAGGCTTTGAGCGCCAGATGCACCAGCGTGATGGAATCTTTTCCACCCGAGAACAACAGCGCGGGGCGTTCAAACTGGCCGGCCACTTCGCGCATAATCTGAATCGCTTCCGATTCGAGTTGATCTAAATAATCAAGTTTGTAGGTACTCATTTTTATCTCTGATTCCCTCTGATGCTCGCTGACAAACGCTGTGTAATAACTTTTTAATTGTTACACAGCGTTTGTCAGAGTACATCAGAGGTTATTTTGCGTGTAATCCACATTCCTTTTTCGAATTATCTTCCCACCACCAGCGGCCGGCCCGGAAGTCTTCGCCTTCCTGAATGGCGCGGGTGCAGGGCTGGCAACCGATCGACACGAAACCCCGGTCGTGAAGCGGGTTGTACGGCACATTGTGCTGGCGCACATACGCTTTCACTTCGTCAAACGACCAGTTCATCAACGGATGAAATTTGATCAACTGATGCGCATCGTCGGCTTCCAGTTGGGTCATGGTCTGGCGGTTTTGCGATTGTTCGGCGCGAATACCGGTCACCCAGATTTTGTTGCCTTTCAGCGCCCGGTTGAGCGGTTCTACTTTCCGGATAAAACAGCATTCTTTCCGGTTTTCGACCGATTCGTAGAAACTGAACGGTCCTTTTTCGTTCAGCAGTTTCTCCACCGATTCGCCTTTTGGGAAGTAGGCTTCAATTTTGGTATCGTACCGGCTGTTTGTTTTCTGCCAGACCTGATACGTTTCATTGAACATCCGGCCGGTATCCAGCGAAAAAATCCGGATGGGCAGGTTGTTGGCCAGGATCATGTCCGTAATCACCTGGTCTTCGTAGCCCAGGCTGGTTGAAAAAACCACCTGGCCGGGAAATAATTCGGCCAGCGTTTGCAGGCTTTCAACTTCGCTCTTGCCCGCCAGGCGTTCCGCCAGGCTGTCGATTGTGTAGGAAGGTTCCGCGATCATATTCTACCGACGGATTGCGCGGGTCACCCCGTTTGGTCCGCAAAATTTATAGTAAGCTATAGTTATCCTACTTCAAAGCGATGGGTTTGCCTCCTTCTTTGGCCGAACGACGGGCCGCATCCAGAATTTCCATCACAATCATGTTCACTTGCAACGATGACAAATCATCGACGGATTTAGTTTCACCCCGCACCACCTGCGCCAGATAGTCGAACGGATCGGTAACCGGCGCATCGGTTTTGGCCGCTTCCGCCGTTTGTTCGGTTTTGTCTTCCTTCAGCCGAATCCGCATTCGCGTACCGTCGAGCGTAAACACATACCCGGTTTCGCCGTAGACTTCCATGTCCTTGCGACTGAACGGCCAGTTCCAAGACGCCTGAATAACGACCTGCGTTTTGGGATAGGTCAGCACAATGGTCGCATCGTCGTCCACTTTCGGGTACACATCCGGTTTGATCTGTAAGGTAAAGGCACTCACTGCGGTAGGCCGTTCCCCTTTTAGCAGCCAGGTTGCCAGATTGGCGCCGTAACACCCGAAATCGAACAAGGCTCCGGCGCCGTTGGTAACCGGATCGGTCAGCCAGGCCACAAATTCCTTGTTCATCCGGCTGGGGCCATCGTGGCCGTCGTGCACGACAATCCGGCGGATCGGGCCGATGGCGCCGTCTTTTACGGCAATCTGGTAGGCTTTGTGGTTGCTGCCATACCAGGTGGTTTCGTAGTTGGTCAACAGATGGATCTTGTGCTTTTTGGCTAACGCTTCCATCTGCCGGGCCTGATCGATGCTGACCGCCAGCGGTTTTTCCACCATCACGTGAATACCGCGGGGGGCGCAGATTTTTACGACGTTGAGGTGGTTGCTGATCTCGTTGAATGCCGTCACCGCATCCGGTTTGGTTTTGTCCAGCATTTCCTCCACCGTCGAATAGACCAGGCTCATCGGTAAACCGTAGCGTTGCATGTACCGCTCGGCCACTTCCCGGTTGGGTTCGGCAATGCCAACGACTTCGATATCCGGGTCGCCGGTTTTCTTCGCCCGGTTCAGAATCCAGCCGACGTGCGAATGCACCAGGCCGACGACACCAACCCGAAGCGGTTTTTTGGTGGTTTGAGCCTTGCTGTTCAGGCCTGTCATAAAAGCCAGTAGAAAGAGGAATACACAAGAAATCGCACGCATATACATTTGAGTAGATACCAACACTATGTACACCTCAATCCATAATCTTTGTCAGGCCGTAATTGGCTTGACGGTTTCCGCCGACTTTCGAACCGCCTGTTCAAAATCTTCGACCAGATCATCCGCATCTTCCAGTCCAACCGATACCCGAATCAACCCTTCGGTTATGCCCAAGGCGGCTTTTTCGTCCGGTTTTAGTTTGGAATGCGTGGTCGTAAACGGATTCGTCACAATCGTCCGCGTATCCCCTAAGTTAGAAGAAAGCGAGGCAATTTTCAAAGATTCAAACAGGGCCTTTACGCGCTCAAAACCGCCTTCCACCTCAAACGTGACGATGGCGCCACCGGCTTCCATCTGCCGTTTCGCCAGTTCATACTGCGGATGGGAGGGCAGGAAAGGGTATTTCACGGCGTGGACATCCCGGTGTTGCTCCAGCGCCTGCGCCAGTTTCAGGGCGTTGGCACAATGGCGATCCATGCGAAGCTCCAGCGTTTCCAGGCTCTTCGACAGCGTCCAGGCGTTGAACGGTGACATCGACGGGCCGGTATGCCGCGCAAAAAACCGGATCGGCGCCATCAACTCTTCCGAGCCGACGATAACGCCACCCAGCACACGTCCCTGTCCATCCATGTATTTCGTCGCAGAATGAACCGAGAGGTCGGCACCGAGATCGAGCGGTGTTTGCAGAATCGGCGTGGCAAAACAGTTATCGACGTTGAGGATAAAACCGTATTTCTTTTTCAAACGGACCAGCATTTCCAGATCCACGAGTTCCAGACCCGGGTTCGAGGGCGTTTCCAGGTACACCATTTTGGTGTTGGGCCGGATGGCCGCTTCCCAGTCCGCTTCCGATGCGTCGGCGTCCACGTAGGTGTACGTGATGCCCCACTTCACCAGAATTTGCGAAATGATCTGGTGCGCCGACCCGAACAACGCCCGGCAGGCGACGATGTGATCCCCGGATTTCAGCAAAGCCGCCATGCTGGCAAAAACCGCAGCCATACCGGTTGCCGTGGCAATGCCGGCTTCGGCGTTCTCAAGCATACACACCTTATCGACAAATTCCGTCACGTTCGGGTTGGAGAAGCGGGAGTAAATGTTCCCTTCTTCGGTTTCCTCAAACAGGGCTTTTCCCTGCTCTGCGCTTTCGAACGTGAAGCTGGATGTCAAAAACAAAGGCGTCGAATGTTCGCGGTACTGCGATTTCTTCGTCTGGATACGAATGGCTTTCGTTTGTCTTTTCATGAATCGAAATGTAGACAAGAGAGAGGAGACAGGAGAATCAAGAAAATGGCAGCAGGTGATTTGCGTCTTTTCTCTCTTGTCTACCCTCTTTTCTCTCAAAATATAACTGTAAAAATATTCCGCAAACTTACGATTATTACGACAACGCCGACCATAATCATCATGGCTTTTATCGGCAATCGGGTCGAAAGAATGGCGGCAATGGGGGCGGCAATCATACCGCCCAGAACCAGACCGATGATAATTTGCCAGTGGGTCAGACCGATGAGCGTAACGAAGGTCAGGGAACTGGATAGGGAAATGAAAAATTCGGCCAGATTGACCGAGCCAATCGTATAACGCGGATGCCGTCCGCTGGCGATCAGCGTCGAAGACACGATAGGCCCCCAGCCTCCGCCCCCAATGGCGTCCATCGTTCCGCCAAACCAGGCGAGCAACCCGATTTTCTTGATGGGCTTTTTCTTGATGCGTTTGGTCAGCGCTTTCTGGATAATCAGTACCCCCAAAATAGCGGTATAAACCGCCACGACGGGTTTGATGTAAATCGAATACTGTTCCAGCGACACCAGCACATAGGCGCCCATGCAGGCCCCAATGACACCGGGAATCAGGACGGCTTTGAAGAGTTTGCTGTTGACATTCCCAAACCGCAGGTGCATATAGCCCGACACTCCGCTGGTAAATATTTCGGAACTGTGAACGCTGGCACTGACAGCCGCCGGACTCACGCCCACGGTTAGCAGAAGCGTCGAAGCCGTCACGCCGTAAGCCATCCCCAGCGCCCCGTCGATCATCTGGGCCACAAAACCGCCCGCAACGTAATACCAGAAATCACTGTTCAGTTCCAGCGATGTCATCACCAGCGTCAGCCGGTCGAGCGTGAGGTAACTGAACAGCAAATGCCCGACAATCATCAGGGCCAGGGCCGAAGAAATATAAATGGCAATTTCGGTTCGGTTACGACGGCGAAGCATGACAGACCGGGCCGGGCCATCGGCAACCAGATCAACCTCCGATTCCGGAAACGCCTGCCGCAGGGCTTTCACCTGCTCAGCCGCCGATTCACCCTGAACCGTTATTTTCAATCCATTCAGGTTCAGCCCGACGGGGGTAGAGGCTTCTGGCGAAGAGTCGGAGGCTGAGATAGACTGCATAGGTAATTAGCTATATATAGTTAGTAGAGAATTGTTCTCATGAAAAACGGCATTAAGAAATGCCGCCGTGATCATTGAATTAGACTGCAAAGGTGGGCAATAGATTGGATTAAAGCAAGAACCACGCCTGATTATTCACCCCCGGCAATCGGATCTGCGGTTCCATCCGGGTCATTCTTGACAAAGCCGTTGGTCGGGATGGTTCGACCCCGGATCAGCAGCAAACCGGCCACGTGCGGAGACGCCATCGAGGTACCCGACAGGGTGGCATAGCGACCGTTCAAATACGTCGACGTGATCCGAACGCCATACGCGCAGATGTCGACCGTCGGGCCGAAATTGGAGAACGAAGCAAAATTACCACTTTGGTCCATGGCCGAGACCGTGAATACATTGGCATGATTAACATTGGCCGGCGCGTATTTTTCGGCAGATTCTCCTTCGTTCCCGGCCGCAATCGCAAACAGAATTCCTTTGTCGGCCGCTTGTTTGATGACCCGTTCGAGGCTCGCCGACGTTCCTTCGCCACCAATGCTGATGTTGACGACATCGCCTGCTTTGCCGTTGGTATTGACGTAAGAAACCGCCTGAACCAATGCCGACAGTTTGCCTTCGCCTTCATTGTCCAGCACCCGCAGGGCCACCAGCGTGGCACCCGAAGCAACGCCGGTTACGCCAATGTTGTTGTTTAACGCACCGATGATGCCGGCAATGTGGGTGCCGTGGCCATTTTCGTCATCGGCGGTTTTGCCGGTCAGAAACGACTGGCTCCGGCCCGAATCGACATTCAGATCGGGGTGATCCAGATCAATACCCGTGTCGAGAATCCAGGCGGTTTTGTCGGGATTCAGATCGCCCCGTCCGTAGCCAGTCTGCTTCACATTCCAGGTCAGTGTGGAGGTGACGGCCACATCGACGCAACTGCAAAGGGAGATAATACGGTCGGGTTCGACGAGTTCAACGGATGGGTCGGCTTTCAGCGTTTCCGCTTCAGCGGCACTGACGTGCGCCAGAAAACCGGTCGATTCGCCGGAAAAAAGCACCTGGGCATTCGGATCGTTCAGGCCGTGGCGGGTTAAAAGTTGCTGAACGGCGGCACCAACCCGCGCATTCGGCGCTACCGGTAAGTTCTCCGCAGATTTGTACGTTACAATATACGAACCGGCAATGGCCTGCCCGTTGGTAACGGACGACTGAACCAGGCAATCACCCGCTGGCCCAATGGCATCCTGATCAGACTGACACCCAATTAATAGAGAGAGAATTGCGACATTGACAGAACAAGTCGATAAAAATGTCCACCGCATACGAATTGATTTCTAAGAAAGCCGGGAAATGAAAAAAGTAGCGGTAGATCGATAAGATTCATGTAGTTACAGTGAAAAGACCTCATTGATTAACGAATGGAAAAATCGAAAATTGTACCCGGTTTCATGCGGTTGCGATTTTGCAGAAATGAAACCAGATTAGTAGAAAAAGCCGTTAATTTGCTTTTTTTCCTATACTTTTCCCTCATGAGAAAATACGCAGTTGTAGTGCTTTTCGTTGCACTTTGCGGCCTAAAAATTCCGGTAGCCCTTGCTCAGGATACAACCTTGACAATTCGGGCCATTGAAGGCCTGAAGTACGATGTTCCGCGTTTCGTGGTGCGCCCCGGCACCCGGGTCCATCTGACCCTCGATAATTACGACGACATGGCTCACAATCTGGTGGTTACGCTGCCCAATTCGCGGTTGCGGGTGGTCAATACGTCGCTGGCACTCGGCGATCAGGCCGTCAAACTTAATTACGTTCCCCGCACCCCGGATGTCGTGGCACACACGGCAACGGTCGATCCGGGCAAATCGGAAAAAATCAGCTTTGTGCTGTCGCAGGAAGGGATTTACTCCTACGTCTGCACGTATCCCGGGCACGGTTTTGTGATGTATGGCGTCATTTACGTCACCCGACGGCCCGCAACGGTTCCCCCGCTGGACAAAGATCCCAACGTAGCGGCCAACCGCAAAGACGATATGGCTGGTCATGCCGGACACATGCCCGACCATCCGTACGAACTCAAATACCCGGCAGTGTATCGAACCTTCATGCCCGATTCCGGCCCGGCTTCCATTGCGGTTGGACTGACGCCCAAACAGGCGTATTGCTGGGATGCCGGGGCTTGCCGGTTGCGTTACGCCTGGACGGGGGGATTCATCGACCAAAGCGACCACTGGGATGGGAATGGTAAAAAACCGACGCACGTGGTCGGCGACGTCTATTTTCGGGATCAGGGCGGTTTTCCGATCCGCTTTGGTACCGCCGACCGGTTGCCGGAAGTCCATTTCAAAGGCTATAAACTCATCAACCGCTACCCGGAATTTCGGTATACTGTGAATGGAATTGAAGTTCGGGAGATGATCAAACCGTTGCCAACGGGCCGGGGGCTGGTGCGGCATTTCAGTCTGGGAGCGGTTTCCGGCCCGATTTATTTTGCGTGTAAACCCGGCGATGGTGTCAAATACCGTCCATCGGTGGGCAAAATTCAGGACGGTATGGTACGCTTGCCGGTCGGAACAAGGAACTTCACGATAACGATGACTGCGGAATGAAAACGACAACTACGAGTCTGATAGGAACACGGATGACACGGATTGGACGGATTTTAATTTATCTGTTTTTATCCGTTCTATCTGTATCATCTGCGTTCCCATCAAAAAACTTCCCCGCCGATACGATTACGGATTATTACGAAGTGGAAACCATTCAGATGCCCAAAGGGCTGACGGCAGAAACGGATGGTCTGGCGGTTATGCCCGATGGCCGGATTGTGGCCGGTTTTCACCGGGGAGAAATCATGATGTATAACCCCAAAACAAAAACCTGGAAGCTGTTTGCCGAAGGGATTCACGATCCGTTGGGGATTATGGCGGTGAACAACAGCGAGATTCTGGTGATGCAGCGACCGGAACTAACCCGCATCAAAGATACCAACGGCGACGGCGTGGCGGATGAATACCTCACCGTGACCGATGACTTTGGGCTGTCTGGCAATTACCACGAATTTGCCTTTGGACCCGTGAAAGATAAACAGGGAAATCTGTTCATTGCCCTGAATTGTGCGTCGAACGGAGCCGGAATTTTCCCGGAAGTACGCGGGAAACTGGACACCCTGGGCCGACCGGGCCGGATGTATTCAGCGGTACCATACCGGGGCTGGATCATGAAGCTGACACCCGACGGAAAACTGCATCCTTATGCCAGCGGCTTCCGGTCGCCCAACAGCATCGGATTTGATGCCAATGGAAATCTGTTTGCGTCTGATAATCAGGGCGATTGGTTGGGGACGAGCAAGTTGTATCACGTTCAGGAAGGGAAACACTACGGCCATCCGGCGAGCCTGTTGTGGAAGGAAGGGTTTCCGCATCTTACGCCCATCAAATTGCCGGTCAAAATGCTGGATAGTCTGCGGACGGTCGAGAGCGTGGCGTTTCCACACAGCCGGATTGCGGATTCCCCTACACAGCCGGTGCTGGACAATACCGGTGGCAAGTTTGGGCCGTTTGTCGGGAAAATGCTGGTTGGCGAGATGAACCATCCGTACCTGGTTCGGCTGATGCTCGAAACCGTCGATGGGCATATTCAGGGGGCCTGTGCGCCATTTCTGGTTGGAAGTGGTTTGCGGAAAGGAAATAACCGGCTGGCTTTTGCGGCCGATGGCAGCCTGTGGATTGGCCAAACCGACCACGGCTGGGCGGGCGACCGGGGCATTCAGCACGTTCGCTGGAAGGGGAAAGTACCGCTCGAACTGGCCGACATGAAACTGACGCCGACTGGTTTTGCACTGACGTTCACGCAGCCACTCGATGCGGTTACGGCGAAACAAGTGGCTAACTTTCAGTTCAAACGCTATTATTACGAATACCACGAAGCCTATGGCTCCAAGCAGTTCGATGTGCAGCCTGTGGCGGTTTCGAATGCCGAACTCTCGGCCGATGGAAAAACCGTGACGCTGAAACTGTCGGAACTCAAGGCCGGGTACATCTACGAACTCGAACTGGGCAAACTCCGCTCCACGACCCAACAAAACCTTCTGAATCACCTGGTTTGTTATACCCTCAACCGACTTCAGAGAAATACGCAGGCGAATCCATAAGAAAATCCTACTTTTGCGAGTGAGTTGTTTCGCAGAGTTAATCAGAGTAAAAAGGAGTTAAGCAGAGAAAACTCTGATAAACTCTGATTTCCTCCGCTTAACTCTGCGAAACAACTTTCTTTAAAGCGCATAAAAAGAAGTTTATATGTCTGAATACAACCACAAAAAGATTGAAGAAAACTGGCGGGCGTTCTGGGAAAAGAACCACACCTTTCGCACCGAAAACGACGCTTCAAAACCAAAATATTACATTCTCGACATGTTTCCCTATCCGTCGGGCGCCGGTTTGCACGTCGGCCATCCGCTGGGATACATTGCCTCCGATATTGTTACCCGCTACAAACGGCTGAAAGGATTCAACGTGCTGCACCCGATGGGCTTCGACTCCTTTGGTCTGCCCGCCGAGCAATACGCCATTCAAACCGGTCAGCATCCGGCGATTACGACCGAAGAAAATGCGACCCGCTACATTGAGCAGTTGAAAAATATTGGCTTCAGTTTCGACTGGAGCCGCGAAGTTCGCACGTCCGACCCAAAATTTTACAAATGGACGCAGTGGATTTTCATGGAATTATTCCGCAGTTGGTATAACAAGGAAACCGACCAGGCCGAACCCATCGAGACGCTGATTGCCAAGTTTGAAACCGCGGGTACTTATGGAATTCAGGCCGTGTCCGACGACGATGTGCCCCATTTCACCGCCGAAGAATGGAACGCCAAACCGGAACGCGAGCAATACGAAATCACGTTGAAATACCGCCTGACCTACGTGGCCGATGCGGTCGTCAACTGGTGTGCGGCTCTGGGAACGGTTCTGGCGAATGACGAAGTGAAGGACGGGGTGTCGGAGCGGGGTGGTTATCCGGTGGAGCAGAAACTGATGCGCCAGTGGATGATGCGAATTACGGCCTATGCCGACCGGTTATTGCGCGGGCTGGACACCGTCGATTGGTCGGACTCACTGAAGGAACAACAACGCAACTGGATCGGAAAATCGACGGGAGCGGAAGTGAGCTTCCAGATTGAGCACCGCGTTGAACAGATCAAAGTTTTTACAACCCGGCTGGACACCATCTTTGGCGTGTCGTTTATGGTGCTGGCACCAGAGCACGAACTGGTGGCGGAATTGACAACACTGGCGCAAAAACCGGCCGTTGATGCGTACGTTACGGCTGCTAAAATGCGCTCCGAGCGCGACCGGATGGCGGATGCCAAAACGGTTTCGGGCGTGTTTACGGGCAGCTACTGCATCAATCCGTTCAACGGCGAGCGTGTGCCCATTTATCTGGCCGATTACGTGTTGGCGGGTTATGGAACGGGTGCCGTGATGGCCGTTCCTTCCGGCGATCAACGCGACTGGGCGTTTGCCAAGCACTTCGATTTGCCGATCATTCCGATTCTGGATGGTCAGAAAGATATTGATAAACAGGCCGATAACACCAAAGAAGGCCGGTATATCAACTCCGGAATCATCGACGGTCTGACGTATCAGGAAGCGTTGCCGGTTCTGGTCAAATTTCTGGAAGAACACGGGATTGGGAAAGCCAAAATCAATTTCCGGATGCGCGATGCGGTTTTCAGTCGCCAGCGGTATTGGGGTGAACCCGTTCCGGTTTATTTCAAAGACGGTCTTCCTTATTTATTGGACGAACAGGATTTGCCGCTGGAATTGCCGCCGGTCGATAAATACCTGCCCACCGAAACCGGTGAACCGCCGTTGGCGCGTGCCGAAGATTGGAAATATAAAGGCGATTTTGAGTATGAACTGAGCACCATGCCCGGATGGGCGGGTTCGAGCTGGTACTGGTACCGCTACATGGACCCGCAGAACGACCAGGAATTTGCCGATCAAAAAGCCATCGACTACTGGCGCGATGTGGATTTGTACGTGGGCGGTTCCGAACACGCGACGGGCCACCTGCTGTACAGCCGGTTCTGGAACAAATTCCTGAAAGACCGGGGCTATGTGCCGGAAGAAGAACCGTTTAAAAAACTGGTCAATCAGGGCATGATTCTGGGCCGCTCGAATTTTGTGTATCGACTGAAAGAATCGGTTGGTGAAGGCAAAATACCGGTTTTTGTTTCCAACGGTCTAAAGGGTCAATATGACGTGACACCCTTGCACGTCGATGTCAATATTGTTGAAAATGATGTGCTGGATGTGGAGACCTTCATCAAAACACGTCCTGATTTTGCAGAGAACGCTGAATTTATTCTGGAGGACGGCAAATACATCTGTGGGGTCGAAATCGAGAAGATGTCGAAATCGAAGTTCAACGTCGTCAATCCCGATACGATTGTGGAACGCTACGGGGCTGATACGCTGCGGTTGTACGAAATGTTCCTCGGCCCGCTGACCGACGCCAAACCCTGGAATACGAATGGCATCGACGGCGTGTACCGGTTTTTGAAAAAGTTCTGGCGGTTATTTTACGAAGAACCGACCGAAACGCGCCCCGGTCGCTGGCTGGTGACCGACGAAAAACCGACGCCCGCCGAACTGAAAGCGTTGCACAAAACCATCCGGAAAGTGGCGGAGGACATTGAACACCTGTCGTTCAACACCTCGGTCAGTGCCTTCATGGTGTGTGTCAATGAGTTGTCGGCCTTGAAGTGTAATAAAAAGGCGGTTTTACAGGAACTGGTCGTGGTGCTGGCTCCGTTTGCGCCCCACATCACGGAAGAACTCTGGGCCGCTTTGGGCAACGAAGCCGGTACGCTGAGCTACGCCGAATTCCCGGTTTTCAATCCGGCTTATCTGGTCGAAGACACCATCGAATACCCTGTGCAAATCAACGGCAAAGTCCGCACGACGCTGGTGTTTTCGGTGGATACGGTGGCGTCGGATATTGAAAAAGAAGTCCTGGCGAATGAGGTGGTTTTGAAGTGGCTGGAAGGGAAAACGCCGAAAAAAGTGGTGGTGGTGCCGAAGCGGATTGTGAACGTGGTGATGTAAAGGTTAAAGCGAAAACTTTTCCGAAATGATAAGCTCCGACGTATCTACCGAAACCGTTAAAATTCTGACTTACAACCTCAACGGCATCCGGTCGGCACTGAGCAAGGGATTGGTCGAATGGCTTTCGCAAAATTCGTTCGACATCCTGTGTTTTCAGGAAGTGAAAGCCACCCACGATGTGGTCGATTTGCTGCCGTTTGAAGAACTGGGTTATCAGTATCACTGGCATGCGGCCGAGAAGAAGGGCTACAGCGGGGTGGCTACGTTTTCGAAACTGCCGCCGGATCTGGTCGTTTTGGGGTGCGGCATCTCGGTTTATGACTGCGAAGGCCGGATTCTGCGCACCGATTTTGGCGACCTGACGCTGCTGAACTGCTATTTTCCGTCGGGAACGACCGGCGAAATTCGGCAGACCGTCAAGATGCAGTTTCTGGATGATTTTTTCGACTACGTTCAGGAGTTGCGCCAAACCCGACCGAATGTCATTGTCGTCGGCGATTACAACATTGCGCACACCGCCATTGATATTCATGATCCGGTTCGGAACAAAACGTCGTCGGGTTTTTTGCCGGAAGAACGGGCGTGGCTATCGAAGTGGTTCGACAGCGGTTTTATTGATTCCTACCGTTACAAAAATCCGGACAAAATCGAATACAGTTGGTGGAGTTACCGGGCCGGTGCGCGCAGCAGCAACAAGGGCTGGCGGATCGACTACATTTCCGTCAGCGAGCCCTACAAAGACCACATCGTGGCCGCCGGACACCTGCCCGACGCCGTTCATTCCGACCACGGCCCGGTCTGGCTCGAAGTCGCGCGATGAAGGATTTTTTCGATATTGACTCGATTTTTTTTACGGTTCTCGGCTATCCGATGAGCTACCTGGAATTTGTCGGAACCGTCGTTGGCGCCTTTGCCACCTGGTGGTCGGCCAAAGCGAATATCTGGAGCTGGCCCGCTGGACTGATTAGCGTGACGACGTTTTTCTTTCTGTTTTATCAGATTCAGTTGTATCCCGACATGTTCCTGCAAATCTTCTTTTTTGTCATGAACCTCGTGGGCTGGTGGGAGTGGACGCACCCGAAAACCGGAGAAGAAGACCAGAAAAGTGAACTGAAAGTCAGTCAATTGTCACAGAAACAGTTTGCCGTGATTCTATTCGCCGGATCGCTGGCGACGGTTCTGTTCGGGACAATTGCCGGAAATCTGCACGAATGGTTTCCGATATTGTTCAACAAACCCAGCTCGTTTCCGTATCTGGATTCCTTTACGTCGGTGATGAGCATTGTGGCCACGTTTCTGCTGATTCGGAAAAAAGTGGAAACCTGGTATGTCTGGCTGCTGGTCGATGCCATCAGTGCCTACATGTATTTTGTGAAAGGGCTGAAAGTGGTTGGTATCGAATACGCGTTTTACTGCCTGATTGCCCTGGTCGGAGCGTATCATTTTACGAAGGAGTTTCGAAGTTATCCCCAGCCCGCCCGATGATCGGAAACGTAAAGTTGATCTGCCTGTATGGTTCTGAAAGCGTTGGAAAAACCACCCTGGCGGAGCAACTGGCTGCGCATTACCAGACGGTTTTTGTGCAGGAAGTGGCCCGTGATCTGATTACGTCCAACGACCTGACGCTCGACGATTACGTGACGATCGGCCACGCCCAGACGAAGGCGGTTCTGGAGGCAACCCAAAAAGCGAACAAACTGCTGATCTGCGATACGGATCTGATTACGACTGAATTATACGCCGAGCATTATTTGCAGGAAGTTCCGCCGGTTTTATACGAACTGGAAAAACAGATTACCTACGACCGGTATTTCCTGCTGAACATCGACGTGCCCTGGGTCGCCGACGGTTTGCGCGATCTGGGGCATCGGCGGGAAGAAATGTATAACCGCTTCAAAACCGCCCTGGCCGAACGGAACATCGATTACGTTGATGTGTCGGGCGATTGGGCCACGCGCTGGGCGATTGTGACGGGAGAAATTGATCGTTTACTCGCCTAACTTCAGGTGATCCGCGAGTTTAAAAACCTCTTTTAAACACTTCGCCGTTAAAACCGCATCTTCGAGGGCGTTGTGAATGTCGGACTCGCGTTCGAAGCCAAAATGGCCGGCAATGTCTTTCAGGCTCAGTCGTTGCGGAACCGGTTTGTTATTTTTTTTCAGAATCCGAAACGAAAAATAACTCAGCGTGTGCAGATCGATTAACGTCCGGGAATACGGCCATTTGAGTTTCTCCAGGCGGTAGGCTTCCTTCAGAAAATTGATGTCGTTGATCACGCTCTGCCCGCAAATGATGACGTCGCGCAGATACGGGTTGTTGTCGGTTGTCGTCTGGGTTTTCCGAATTCCCAACTGGGTAATAATCCACTCTTCCAGTTCCGGCAATACGTCGTAAATCATGGGCGCATCTTCCAGATCGGCCAGCGACAGGTTGTGAATCTTTTCGGACGAACTCGAAAACGCGTCTTCATTTTCGGGATACACATTGGTCAGATACTGGCCTTTTTCGACCCAATTATCATCGAAAAGCACGGCACCCACCTGAATAATTTCGTTCCAATCCGGCTCCGGGCCGGTCATTTCAAGGTCAAGGACTAAAAAAGGCATGGTGTTTTATTTTAATCGAGGGTCGAATATAATGGATTCTATACTGACAACTTTCAACGTCTTATGTTCCGGGTGAAGTGGATTGAGCAGGTAGTTGAATTCGGTAGGCGAGTGGATTGACGGGACGCGCATAAGCCAGTGTTGTCGTTTTTTGATCCACTCGTCCGTTATTTCGGATAGATGGAAAGGGGCCGGGGTTAAGTTCCAATCATTGGGAAACGTATTTCGCTCCAGATTGCGAACGGAAGCTGAATCGGGGATTTCAAGCGTTACAAGAGAGACACCCTCAGGTAACCTTGTCCAGTTGGCAAGTGTTTCCAGCATGGTTAAGGATACATGCTCTGACGTGTAAATGATACGGGTTCCCACAGTATGCCAACGACCGGAACGATAGAGTCCACCAGTTCCGCTCAAATCATCAGCGTATAACGTTGGTGCGATTCGGTATAGAAGCATAACAATCGTCTCGGCGTTATGAATAAATACCGTATTTCATGCGACCCAGAATTTCCAAAATCTGCGCCCGGCCAAATGCTGAGTCGAGCAAGTCCATGGGTTTTTCACCGCCTAATGCGTAATTTTTGCTTTCCAGCCAAAACCGGAAATCTTCCGGTTTTTTGAAAAGTTCTTTACCGGTTTCAAAAACTTCAGAAAGCGAAATTGCTTTTTCCGTTTCGTCCTGTGACAATTTCGTGCCCGAACGGATACGCCGTTGATAGGTGCTTTCTGAAATGGCGAGAATCTGGCTCATCATTTTATTGGTAAATCCCATATTCTTCTGGAGATGAGCGACTGATTCCATGGGCAATCCTGCCCGTACAATCTCCATTAAATCAAGTTCATGCCGAACCGAACGCTTCATAAGCTGCTCCCCGCCTAATGCCGTTACAATTTGTTTTATCGATATTTGCATGGTTATTTGATTGCCCTAGGCTTGTCATTTGACAACATCCTGACAAATATATAAATTCCATGCGTATCTATTGGCTTGTGTTCTACCTTTGCCCCCGGAAGCGCCGGGTAATCCCGCCGGCACCTTTTTCTCAAGTCTAAACATCTTTAGTCTTCACAATGGAATACCGGATTGAAAAAGACACGATGGGCCAGGTTCAGGTACCGGCCAATGTGTATTGGGGCGCACAAACCCAGCGTTCGATTGAAAACTTCAAAATTGCGCAAGACATCAATAAAATGCCCCGCGAAATCGTCCGGGCGTTTGCCTATCTGAAAAAAGCCGCAGCCCTGACCAACCTCGACGCGGGTGTGTTGTCGCAGGAGAAGTCTGACCTGATTGGGCGGGCCTGCGATGAAATTCTGGACGGCAAACTGGACGATCAGTTTCCGTTGGTTGTCTGGCAAACCGGTTCCGGCACGCAGTCAAATATGAACGTCAACGAAG
Organism: Larkinella sp. C7; assembly: GCF_006149005.1. Classification (GTDB taxonomy): domain Bacteria; phylum Bacteroidota; class Bacteroidia; order Cytophagales; family Spirosomataceae; genus Larkinella. Next base: position 76,082 of record NZ_VBSL01000004.1, read on the forward strand.
TCGTAGCCTACCGCGCGCACGTGTTGCAGGGCGGCCAGTTGACCGACGAAAAGAAAGCGCTTCATCCGAACGACGACGTCAACAAGTCGCAATCATCGAACGATACGTTTCCGACGGCCATGCACATTGCGGCTTACAAGATTTTGATCGAAGTGACGATTCCCGGGATCGAGAAACTGCGGGACACACTGGATGCGAAGGCGAAGGAGTTTAAAAATGTCGTCAAAATTGGCCGGACGCACTTCATGGATGCCACGCCGTTGACCGTGGGGCAGGAGTTTTCGGGCTATGTTTCCCAGTTGACGCACGGTTTACGAGCCATCAAAAATACACTGGCACATTTGAGCGAACTGGCTCTGGGCGGAACCGCCGTCGGAACGGGCATTAACACGCCCCCGAATTATTCGGAAAACGTCGCCAAACACATCGCCGACCTGACGGGATTGCCGTTCGTTACCGCCGAAAACAAGTTTGAAGCCCTGGCCGCCCACGATGCGATTGTGGAAGCCCACGGGGCGTTGAAAACCGTTGCCGCCAGTCTGATGAAAATCGGGAACGACGTGCGGATGTTGTCGTCGGGACCGCGCGCCGGCATTGGCGAAATCTTCATTCCCGACAACGAACCGGGTTCGTCGATCATGCCGGGAAAAGTCAATCCGACGCAGTGCGAAGCCATGACGATGGTGGCGGCTCAGGTGTTTGGCAACGACGTCGCCATCAACATCGGCGGTTCCATGGGTCATTTCGAGCTGAACGTTTTCAAACCGGTGATGATTTATAACTTCCTGCACTCAGCCCGGCTGATCGGGGATGTTTGCGTGTCGTTCAACGACAAATGCGCCGTCGGCATTCGTCCGATTGAGGAAAATATCCGGAAACACGTCAACAACTCGCTGATGCTGGTAACGGCTCTGAATACCAAAATCGGGTATTACAAAGCCGCCGAAATTGCCCAAACCGCCCACCGCGAAGGCAGCACACTGAAAGAAACCGCCATTAAACTGGGCTACCTGACGGAAGCGGAGTTTGACGAATGGGTGAAACCGGAAGACATGGTGGGTACGATTGATGTATAGATTCGTAGACCTGAAAGGTTTTCAAAACCTTTCAGGTCTCAGGAAATGAATCGCTTATATACAGCTGTCAGGTTTTCAAAACCTGACAGCTGTAAGTACACTTCACAACATGAAACGAATTTTATGGCTTGGTTTTACGATCGGTTTACTAACCGGTTGTGCGCCCAAAAACGTCCTCAACACCTACCGCGTTCCGGCGGGTGGGCTGTCGACTTTTTTCAAATACACGCCCGGCAGAACCGCCATGATCAGTGCCCACCGGGGTGGGGGCGATATCAAAGGCTACCCCGAAAATTGCATTGAATCGTTCGCGTATCTGGCCGAAAAACTGCCCGTGATCATCGAATGTGACATCGACCTGACCCGCGACAGTGTGCTGGTGATGATGCACGACCAAACCCTTGACCGGACGACGACCGGAACCGGTAAACTCATCGGGAAAACCTACGAAGAAACGCAGCAATACCGCCTGGAAGACAACTTCGGCAATGTGACGAACTTCAAAATTCCGACGCTGGAGCAGGTGCTGCGGTGGGGGAAAGGCAAGGTGATTTACACGCTGGATGTCAAGAAAAATGTGCCGTTTGCCAAAGTCGTCGAAATGGTTCGGCGAGCGGGAGCGTCTGATTATTCGGTGGTGATCACCTACAGTGCGACGCAAGCGGCCGAAGTGTTCCGCCTGGACCCGAACCTGATGTTGTCGGTAACGATTCTGAAGGAAGAAGATTACCAGCGGCTGCACGACCTCGGCATTCCCGACCGCAACATGGTGGCGTTTGTTGGTGTGAAAGAACCGACCCCCGACTTATACCGGTTTTTGCACGAAAAAGGCATTTCATGCATCCTCGGAACGCTCGGTAACCTCGACAAGCAGGCCGCTGCGAAAGGCGATCAGGTCTATAAAAAGTTTGCCGAAAACGGCGCGGACGTGATGTCGACGGATCGGCCGTTGGAGGTCTATCAGGCGGTAAAATAACAGACCTCCAGGCTGAGAACGTCTTGACCCGGGTCTTTCACGACGACCCGGATCAAGACCAGAGCTTACTTTTTCCGCTGAATAACCGCCAGCGCTTTGGCCACAATCGAAGCCGCCGTTAATCCGTATTTTTCCATCAGTTGCTCCGGTGTTCCGCTTTCGCCGAACGAATCGTTGACGGCCACCATTTCCAGCGGGGCCGGATGGTTCAGCGCCAGAACCTGCGCCACGCTATCGCCCAAACCGCCATTCATCTGGTGTTCTTCGGCCGTTACGGCACAACCCGTTTTCGAAACCGATGCGAGGATTGCCTCTTTGTCCAGCGGTTTGATGGTGTGAATGTTGGTGATTTCGGCTTCTACGCCCTGTTCGGCCAGCAGCTTACCGGCCTCCAGTGCCTGCCAGACCATATGCCCGGTGGCAAAAATGGATACATCCGCACCTTCGTTGAGAAGGATGGCTTTCCCGATTTCAAACGGTTGGTCGGCGGGGGTAAAGTTGGGCACAACAGGACGTCCAAACCGGAGGTAAACCGGCCCCTCATAATCGGCAATGGCGATGGTGGCGGCTTTGGTCTGGTTGAAATCGCAGGGATTGATCACGGTCATGCCGGGCAGGGCTTTCATCATACTGATGTCTTCCAGCACCTGGTGCGTTGCGCCATCTTCGCCCAGGGTGAGTCCCGCGTGCGAGACACAGATTTTAACATTTTTATTCGAATACGCAACCGCCTGACGAATCTGGTCCAGCACCCGGCTTGAACCAAAGTTGGCGAAGGTCGTTGCAAACGGAATCAGGCCATTCAGCGTCAGACCAGCGGCAACCCCAATCATGTTGGCTTCGGCAATCCCGCACTGGATAAACCGGTCCGGATTTTCTTTGATGAATGTGTCCAGTTTAAGGGAAGCTACCAGATCGGCGCACAGGGCAACGACATCCGGATGCGAGCGGCCCAATTCTGCCATGCCCGCGCCGAAACCGGAACGGGTATCTTTCTTTTCGGTAAACGTGTAGGTTTTCATGAGGTCAGAATTAATAGTCGCTGAGGGTTTCTTCCAGTTGAGCCAGGGCTGCGGTGAGCTGTTCGTTGTTGGGAGCCGTTCCGTGCCACTTGTGGGTGTGCATCATGAAATCAACGCCCTGTCCCATTTCCGTTTTCATGATGATGCAAACGGGAGCGCCCTGGCCACCAGCCTCTTGAGCGGCTTTCAGGGTCGATGCCACCTCTTCGAGATTATTGCCGTCCATGTGGAGCACTGTCCAGCCGAAGGCTTCGTATTTGGCACCCAGGTCACGGTTGTTAAGAACCACATCGGTTGGGCCGTCGATCTGCTGTCCGTTAAAGTCAATAATGGCAATCAGATTATCCAGTTTGCGATGCGGGATAAAAGCTGCGGCTTCCCAGATCTGCCCTTCCTGTTGCTCGCCATCACCCATCAGACAGTAGACGCGGTGTGGGTCGTTGCGGATTTTTTTGCCATAGGCAGCACCAGCCGCGACCGAAAGCCCCTGCCCCAAAGAACCGGAAGCAATGCGGATTCCGGGCAGGTGTTCTGCCGTTGCAGGGTGGCCCTGCAACCGGGAATTCAGTTTGCGGAACGTCGCCAGCTCGGAAACCGGGAAATAACCACGACGGGCCAGCACGGAATACAGCACCGGCGAAATATGACCATTGGACAAAAAGAACAGGTCTTCGCCCGAACCGCTCATATCGAACACGACGGAACCCTGATCGTCCGTTTTCAGGTTCATGGCCTGGAAATACAGACTCACCAGTACATCCGTACACCCCAGCGAACCACCCGGATGCCCGGATGCGACGCCATGCACCATGCGGACAATATCCCGGCGTACCTGCGAAGCGACTTTTGCTAATTCACTCGTTTCCATGCGTTTATTTTTTAGGATCATCCGGATTTCCGCCACTCAGGCCACAAAAACCTTGGACCTGAGTGGCGAATAGGAAAGGAAAAACGTTAGATATACTGGTTGATGAGGCTCTCCAGCCATTCCTGTTTGCCACTGCGAACGGCCGGCTCCCCGTTTTCGAGTGTGTAGCTGCGCAGATCTTCCAGCGTCAGCTTGCCTTCTTCAAACGCTTTTCCGGGGCCGCCATCGAAAGAGCGGTAACGTTCAGTCCGGAATTTGAGATAGTCTGAATCTTTCAGAATGGCATCTGCCACGATAAAAGAACGGGCAAATGCATCCATACCGCTGATGTGTGCAATGAACAAATCCTCGAAATCGGTGGAGTTCCGGCGCACTTTGGCGTCGAAGTTGATTCCCCCGGGTTTGATCCCTCCGGCCTGGTGAATCACCAGAGCCGCTTCGACCAGTTCATACAGATTGATCGGGAACTGATCGGTATCCCAGCCATTCTGGTTGTCGCCCCGGTTGGCGTCGATGCTGCCCAACATGCCCGCATCAGCCGCTACCTGCAATTCGTGGTCGAAGGTATGCCCGGCCAAAGTCGCGTGGTTGACCTCGATGTTCAATTGAAAATCATTTTCTAAACCGTACTGACGCAGGAAACCAATAACCGTTGCCGCGTCGTAATCGTACTGGTGTTTCGTGGGTTCCATCGGTTTCGGCTCAATGAAGAAGGTGCCTTTGAAGCCTTGCTGGCGGGCATAATCGCGGGCCATGGTCAGAAACTTCGCCAGATGCTCGACTTCCCGCTTCATGTTGGTGTTCAGCAGGGACATGTAGCCTTCCCGGCCACCCCAGAACACGTAGTTTTCTCCACCCAGAGCGATGGTGGCATCGATGGCATTTTTAACCTGGGTTCCCGCATAGGCCAACACCGCAAAATCCGGATTGGTCGACGCGCCGTTCATGTAGCGCGGGTTGGAGAACACATTCGCCGTGCCCCACAGCAGCTTGACACCACTGGCCGACTGCTTCTGTTTTGCGTAGTCAACAATGGCCTGCAGGCGGTTTTCGTAATCCTTGACCGATGGGCCTTCATCCACCAGGTCAATATCGTGGAAACAATAATACGGCGCTCCAATTTTGGTGAAAAACTCAAAAGCAGCATCCATTTTCAGTTTCGCCCGCACGTTGGCGTCGTTATCCTGATCCCACGGAAAAACCCGCGTTCCGGGACCAAACGGATCTCCGCCAGCTCCGCAGAAGGTGTGCCAGTAGCTAATGGCAAAGCGGAGTTGTTCCCGCAGTGTTTTGCCACCCAGCTCATAATCAGGATTGTACCATTTAAACGCTAACGGATTCTTGGATTTGGGGCCTTCGTAGGCAATGGCGCCAATGCCGGGGAAAAATTCCCGGTCGCCCAGGGTGATGGTTGACATGGTTTGTAAACTGGTTAAGCGGTTTTCAATTCAATCTAATTTCAATTGAATTTTCTAATGGTGTAAAGTTGACACTTATTTTATAAATGTCAAAACGACACCTACTATTTTTTTGTTGAGCTCCTCCCTGTAACGGGCCGCAAAGTAGGAAGTCGTTGCGCGCCAAGAGACGATATCGCTGGCTGGAAATTTTAGCTAGGTGGGAATAAAATTTAAAAAGGAGTCGGTGGCCTGCTGGTATTTGGTTTGATCCACCTGGTAGTAATAGGCCCCTTTCCGGGAAAACCCTTTCTGCTTTTCGTCCAGTTTGATGAGGAGGTTCGTGGAGAGGATTTTCCGGCTGAAGTTTCGTTTATCGAATTCGGTGTTGTAGACGGCATCGTACAGCTTTTTGAGTTGGGGAATCGTAAACTTCTCAGGCAGCAGTTCGAAACCAATGGGATGCTGGGCCGCTTTGTAGCGCAACCGTTTAATGGCCAGGTCGACCATATCGCCGTGGTCGAACAACAAGGGCGGCAAATTATAGATCGAAAACCAGCGGGCCTGATACGTCTCCGTAATTTTCGATTCATAATCTGCCACTTTTACCAGCGAGAAATACGCCACCGAAACCGTTCGGACTATGGGGTCGCGGTGCGGGTCACCGAAAGCATGCAACTGTTCCAGATATACGTTGGTCAGGCCGGTCAGGTCAAACAGGATGCGGGCGGCTGCCTGTTCGAGGCTTTCAACGGGTTGCAGCCATCCACCCATCAGCGACCAGGTACGCTCTTCCATGCCGCGTTTGACGAGTAACACTTTCAAGCTTTCCCCGTCAAAACCGAAGATGATGGAATCCAGAGCCACTAAATAGGGATGTTGCTGTTTATATTGGTCTAACATGAGTCGTTGGAAAGCCGGCGGTTTCGAATAAAGGCGAAAGTAGGGAATTCATCTCATTTTTACGGTTTGCCAAACGCAACGTTCCGCAACCGACCCCATCGTTTGATCGAAGTCCTGTAAAGAACCGCTCCTTCTTCCGGTCATTTCGCTGATTTTACTGGTCGGTTCGGAATGGGGACGCTGGCAACCCTTCTTTATTATACAGATTGGGATTCACGGGGTTATCGGCCCAGGCATAGCGCACATACCGGGGCTCCGGCACCTCATCACTCCAGACCACCACCTTGCCATTTTGGATACGGGCCTTTGCCCACACAAATTTTTTATCGCTGCCCGCAATGGCAAACTCCCCCGGTGCTTCCCCGTCCTGCGTGATCAATCCTCCACCGGTATGGGTGAAGCTGATTTCGATTGTATGCCCCTCAATCGCTGATGATTGGTAGATCGGGCCGGAAGAAACCAGGTTTTCGTGGTAAGCGGTTTTCAAGGCCGCCAGAGCCAGCCGTTCGCCCACGTCTTTTTTATTGTCCGGGTGAATGTCGTTCCACTCACCCAGATCAATCGCCACGGCCATCCCCGTGTTGGAAACCTTCAGGGCGTTGAGTTGTGCTTCCCGCAAAACCGCCCAATAGCTTTCGGAGGGCTGGTAGTTGTAGTCCATAAAACCGGGCAACTGCACATACAGAAAGGGTAGCGTCCCTTGGTTCCAATGCCGTCGCCAGTCCGAAATCAAGGCCGGTAGCAGCGTGGCGTATTCGGCAGGACGACCGGCATTGCTTTCCCCCTGATACCAGCAAAAACCTTTGATGGCGTAGTTGGTTTCCGGAGCCACCATCGCATTATACAAGGCGGTGGGTTGATTTTGCGCGCTGATTCCGCCCCCGGAACCGCCCCCTGAAGGCCGGAAGGCCACGCCCACTTTATACTGCCAGGTGCCTTTCAGATCGAGGGTATCGGTTCCGGCAAAAAGACAGTAAGGTTTGTCGGGAACAAAACCGCCTTTCCCCGCCGTGTTGGTGACCCGGATGACCAGCACATTCTTCCCGGCTTTCAGAACTCCGGCAGGCAGTTTATACCGGCGCTGGGGGTATTGATACGTCGTTTTTCCGACCGGTTTTCCATTGATATACAGTTCGTCGGCGTCCACGATGCGACCCAGAAAGACTTTGGCGGGCTGGCCGGTCATTGAAGCCGGCACGTCGATTTCCTTACGATACCAGACGACGCCATTCAAGTCTTTCAATCCCTGATCTTCCCAGTACCCGGGAATGTTGATCGGGCGCCAGCCCTTCGGCGTATACGAAACGTCGGACCATTTTGGGGTGCCGGTTAGTCCAACATCCTCGGGTTGTATGGCCGGCGCAGGTAGTCTTCGGTTCAGGTGGTTGAAATACGTGGTGTCCTTGTTCTTCGCGATGGTGGTTTTCATTGCCGGAAAACCGGCCAATCCCGCTTCGCTCGTCCAGGCTTCAATGGGCGTCCCACCAACACTGGCGTTGATGATGCCAATGGGAATGTTATAGGTTGCGTACAGTTTTTTAGCGAAAAAATAAGCCACTGCCGAAAAAGCCCTGACATCTTCGCCCACGGCGGCTTTCCATTGTCCGGCCGGAAGATCGCTCTGGGGCGTTTGCAGGTTCGTCAGCGTGGGAACCCAGAACTGCCGGATTTGGGCGTTGTTGGCCTGTTCAATTTCTTTTGCATACGTGACGTCATGGATGTTGAGTTGATGCACCATGTTGCTTTGCCCGCTGCAAAACCAGACGTCGCCCACCAGAATATCCTGGAGGGTCAGCCGGGAACTCCCCACAATATCCATCGTGAAGGGCCCGCCCGCCGGCGTGGCGGGCAGCCTAATCTGCCATTGACCGGTGGCATCGGTGACGGTTTTGTAATTCCGGTTTTTAAAACGGACGGAAATTTTTTCGCCCGGTTTTGCCCATCCCCAAATCTTCAGGGGGGCGTCGCGTTGGAGCACCATGCCATCGCTGATGAGTTTGGGCAGGCGCACCTGCCCGAAACACACGACCGACGCCAGCAAAAGAACCGTTAGGAGATTAAGGACTTGTTTTGTATTTACGCACATGGGTTAGGTTCAATCAATTCTGTAGCGACGATAAAAAGTTTGCCATAAAAATGCCGCCGTTTTCAACTGAAACGGCGGCATTTTTACGCTGATCTTCATTGATTACTCTACCACAATAACCGGTGGCAGCACTTTCTGTTCTTCCTCGGCCGACAGTTCCTTCTTCTTCTCCGGTTTAGAACGCGCCTGCCGTTTCATGGTAATGTCGTACAGATCGGTTCGGCGGTCTTTCAGAATCTGAACCGAGCCTTGTTCGTGTAACTCGGTCAGCAACGACAGATCGACGTCGGTGATCAGCACCATTTCGGTGTTGGGTGTCGACTCGGCTTTGATGGCGTTGTTGGGAAACTGAAAATCGGAAGGCGTGAACACCGCCGACTGGGCGTAATGAATGTCCATGTTGGCCACCCGGGGCAGGTTGCCGACACAGCCCGAAATGGCCACGTAACACTCGTTTTCAATGGCCCGCGCCATCGCACAATGCCGCACCCGGTTGTAGCCATTCTGGGTGTCGGTCAGGAAAGGGACAAACAGAATCTGCATGCCCTGATCGGCCAGAATCCGGCTCAGTTCCGGGAACTCGACGTCGTAGCAGATCAGCAAACCGATCTTGCCGCAGTCCGTATCAAATGTCCGGATTTCGTTGCCACCCACCATGCCGTAATGCCGCACTTCATTGGGCGTAATGTGAATTTTCCGGTACTCTTCGAACGACCCGTCCCGGCGGCAGAGATAGGCTACGTTGTATAGTTTACCTTCGTCGATGAGCGGCATACTGCCACCCACAATGTTGACATTGTACGAAATTGCTAATTCTGACAACCGCTGACGCACTTCATGCGTGACTTCGGCCAGTTTCCGAATGGCAACCGGGCCGGGCAGGTCATTGTAATCGGCCATCAACGGCGTATTGAAAAATTCCGGGAGAACCAGAAAATCGGCTTTGTAGTCACTGACAGAATCGGCGAAAAATTCGACCTGTTCGAGTAGTGACTTCATATTCGGAAACAACCGCATTTGCCACTGCACCACACCCAACCGGATGATGTCGTTGGTATGCGGTTTTTTCTTCTTTTCATCGACGTAATAGATGTTGTTCCACTCCAGCAAGGTCGCATATTCCAGCGATTCACTGTCGCCGGGCAAATAACCGCGCAGCACTTTCTTGACGTGAAAATCATTGGAAAGCTGGAACGTCAGCGTGGGGTCGTAAATTTCCTTCTGCTTTACTTTGGCAATAAATTCACGGGGCGACATTTCGCCGGCATAGCGCACGTAGTTCGGAATGCGCCCGCCCGCCATGATGCCTTTCAGGTTCAGCGACTCACAAAGTTCCTTTCGGGCGTCGTACAGCCGTCGTCCCAGTCGCAAATCCCGGTACTCAGGGTGGACGAACAACTCGATGCCATACAGCCAGTTGCCTTTCGGATTGTGTGTGTCGAAACTGTAATTGCCGGTTATTTCCTCGTAGGTGTGGTTGTCGCCAAAATCGCTGTACTTCACCCGAATCGCGAGTGAACAGGCCACCACTTTGCCATCGACTTCCACGCAGAACTGACCTTCCGGAAAGATTTTCAGCAGTTTATCGATGAGGTTCTTCTCCCAATAATCCCCGCCGATGCCGCTGTAGACTTCGATCATGGACTCCTTTAGGTCGGCGTAATCGGATTTCTGTAGTGTTCTGGTTTGAATATGCATATCTGTATTTGGCGTTATTTCGCAGAGTTGAGCGGAGGGAAGAGAGCTAAGCGGAGAAAATTAAATAAAAACTCCGCTTAACTCTCTTTCCTCCGCTCAACTCTGCGAAACAACGCCTTCTTTAATTTTCTCTTCTAAACTCAAAAGGTGTTCATCTGTAAAGTCCAGATGCGTGACGAAGCGGACCAGATGTTTCCCGAAGGTAATGGCTAAAATTCCTTTACGGCCTAATTCTTCAACGTAATCGGCGGCTAAGATGTTCTGGTTCAGTCGAAAAATGACAATATTGGTGTCGATGGGATAAATTTCTTCCACTTCGGGCAACGCCAGCAGCATCTGGCCGATTTTTCGGGCGCGGGCGTGGTCGAGTTTCAGGCGGTTTATGTGGTGATCGAGGGCGTAGATGCCCGCAGCGGCCAGGTAACCGGCCTGCCGCCAGCCACCACCCATCAGTTTCCGGTAGCGACGGGCCTGTTTGACCACCTCCGCTTTCCCCAGCAACAGCGACCCCACCGGACAACCCAGCCCTTTGGACAGGCAAATGCTGATTGAATCGAAGAGCTGACCGTAGGCTTCCGGGCTTTCTCCGGTTTCGACCAGCGCATTGAACAAGCGCGCACCGTCGAGGTGCAGTTTCAATCCGTGTTCGTCGCACACCTGCCGGATGGCGGCAATTTCGGGAATGGTGTAATAACAGCCCCCGCCTTTGTTGACGGTATTTTCCAGACAGACCAGCCGCGTAATCGGCTTGTGCAGATCATCGGGCTGAATATGGTCGCGAACCAGGTCGGGCGTTAGTTTGCCGCGTTCGCCCTGCGCCAGACTGAGCGACGCCAGCGCATTGACGGCGATGCCCCCGCCTTCGTAGAGGTGAACGTGCGAAAGCTGGTCGCAAATCACATCGTCGCCGGGGCGGGTATGGGTGCGAACCGCCAATTGGTTGGTCATCGTGCCGGAAGTGCAGAAAAGAGCCGCTTCCATCCCGAACAAACGGGCGGCTTTCTCTTCCAGGGCCAGCACCGTGGGGTCGTCGCCCAGTACATCGTCACCCACTTCGGCGGTGAACATGGCTTCCAGCATTGCCGGACTGGGTTTGGTAACGGTATCACTTCGTAAATCGATCGGCATAGCCTGTTAGAAAAATTTTTCGGTTGTATACAGCTTACAAAGAAAACAAAAAAGCCGTCCCCTAAAAAGGAGACGGCTTTCTAAAACAGTAACAACAAATACTACTCTACTCTCACTTATATCGTTATAAACCAAAGTTTTTCGAAATTCCGAACGACGCCCCACTGCCAAAATCGAATTTAAAATTCGTCGTGCTTTCAGAAGCACCCTTGGGTTTGAGGGATGCGTAGCTCAAACCGCCGAAGCTAAAATTTAAAGCAAACCCGTTTTTCATATTAACACCAATTGCCGGGAAGAAAGTGCCACGAAACCCATTTGCCGATATGCCACCGGTTTTGCCTGAGAGAATATCGGCGTTAAACTGGCCATAGAGGGCGAAAATATCCGAAAGGGGAACAGCATACCGGATAAAGGGGCCAACGGCAAAGGCCGAAGTTTTCGACTCGACGGCGTTCGTGGTGGTTTTCCAGCTTTCGGTTGAAAGCGACAAGCCAGCCGTCCAGTTGTCGGTAAACTGGTAACCAACCGCAGGTGAAAAACCGAAGGTATTGACCTTGTTACTCTCGCTGGTCTTTTGCGATTCGGCTTTGATCGACCCATACACCAATACCGTATTTTTCTGGGCATAAACGCCGGCCACGCTCAAGGCGGAAACCAGCAAACTCATCACTACTTTTTTCATTTCTTCTGTCTGGTTGTAAGATGATGCCCTTTTTTCGAAGGGTTTACGTTGAGACGTAGAAATTTTTAAAAGTTACATTTTTAGAAAAAAAACGGTTTAAACGGCACAAAAACGCGATATGCGGGCGGTCGGCAGGGTGGGTGTCCGATTCGTTTGGTACAAATCCGGCACCGGATTTGCAGAAATGATTAGAGGAGAGCCGAATCCGTCTTTCTTGGTTTTAAACAACAGGTATGGATGAGCTGATCCATTACGCTATTCCGGGGTTTGTCCTTCTGCTGCTGACGGAAGTCGTGGTAACGGCGGTTCAACAGAAAGATTATTACGAAACCCGGGATACCCTGAGCAGTCTGACGATGGGCATTGGCAATGTCATCATCGGCTTGCTGGGCAAGATTATTGTGTATGGAGCCTATGCGCTGGTGTATGAATACCGGCTCTTGACCATTGATATGACCCGGTGGTGGGCATGGGTCGCGTTGTTTTTGGCCGACGATTTCAGTTACTACTGGTTTCACCGGATCAGCCACAGCAGCCGGTATTTCTGGGCGTCCCACGTGGTGCATCATTCGTCGCAGAAATACAATTTGGGAACGGCGCTCCGGCAAACGTGGACGGGTAACCTGAGCGGGGCGTTTGTTTTCTGGATCGGGTTGCCGCTGCTCGGTTTTCATCCGGCCGCAGTTCTAACCATGCAGTCTATCAGCTTATTATACCAGTTCTGGATTCATACCGAGTACATTAACCGGTTTCCGGCTTTCATCGAAGCGGTTTTTAATACGCCTTCACACCACCGTGTTCACCACGGTTCGGATCTGAAATACCTGGATAAAAACCATGCCGGGGTGTTGATTATCTGGGATCGGTTTTTCGGCACATTTCAACAGGAAGAAGAACAACCCACCTATGGGCTGACCAAAAATATTGAGACCCACAACCCCTTCCGGATTGCGTTTCACGAATGGGTAGACATGGGCCGGGATGTGGCCAAATCCGGTTCTTTTCGGCGGGCTATTCAGTATGTGTTCGGTCCACCGGGCTGGAGTCACGACGGTTCACGCCAAACTACCCGGCAATTGCGCAGGGAGGCTTCAGTTCCGGAAAAACACGGTTCTGAAAGGCAATAAAACAAGATGCCCGCAATTACATTCCTGCTTTTTTCCGATATTCCTGACTAATCAACCGATTATATTCCGGATGGTTTTTAATGTAAGTTGCTACAAATGAACAGGATGGGATTATTTCCAGGTTGTATTTCTCGATGTATTCCAGCGTGCCTTGCACCAATTGAGAGCCTAAACCAGCGCCTTCCTGTTTGGAGGGCACTTCCGTATGCGTCAGCACCAGCGTTTTTTCGTCTTTCGGGGTGTAGGCGATAAAAGAGAGCTGTCCATAATTTTCGAGTTCAAAGCGATTTTCCGCCCGATTGATGGAAACCGCTTTTTCCTGAGTTTTCATGATGAGGAGTTTTTAGGTTTTGTACGTAGGTAACCATTGAAGAAATAATATGTTACGATTCTGTGGTAATTTATGAGGAAAATATGGCTATTTGTCAATTACCGCCCCACGCGTTGAGAATTCTCTTGCCATAATCGACGGTTTTCCTGAAATTAACGCTTTGGATAGGAACGCGGATGGAGCGGACTGAACGGATCAAAACAGAGAAGTATCGGTGGAAATCCGTTCAATCCGTGTTCCTATCCAAAGCGTCAATCAGCCCTAACCATTTCAAATCATGAAAATCAAAGCCGTATTATCCCTTTTGCTGGTGTTGTGGATGGCCACAGCCTCCCGCCAGTCCGTTCCTTCGCTGGCCGGTTCCTGGCGGCTGACCGATAGTGGTGGTGCCACGGTCGACTTTGTGCTTTCGGAAGGCTATATGATGGGGGCCTTTCACGAAAACGGCCGCTTTCTGGGGGCGCAGGGTGGAACGTATCAAACCGATGGCAAGCAACTGAAAATCACCTACGAGTTCAATACTGAAGACAGCCTGCAGGTAGGAACCACGCAAACGCTGACCATTGATTCGTTCAAAGACAACCGCCTGGTTGTGAAAACCGACGACGGAACCGATACCTACGAACGCACCGACACCCCGACGGCCCAAACCCCAATGGCCGGTTTGTGGCGCATAACGGGCAATATTGACGACAATGGGCAGGTGAAAACCCGTCAGCGAACCGCCCGGAAAACCCTGAAACTCCTGACCGGAAACCGGTTTCAGTGGGCCGCCATCAATCCGGAAACCAAACAATTTATGGGAACGGGCGGTGGCACGTATACCTATGTAAACGGCAAATACACCGAAAAACTGGAATTTTTCTCCCGCGACAACAACCGCGTGGGCCGCTCCCTGCCATTCGAGGCCGAACTGAAGGGGAATGACTGGTATCACCGGGGGCAAAGCTCGACCGGCGGAAAGGTCAGTGAAGTTTGGAGCCGCGAAAAATAAGCTTACCTTGGGGCTGAAAAACCGTTTCAGCCCTTTTTACTGAAAAGTACCTGCCATGTTTTTGATTGATGCCCACCTGGATATTTCCCTGAATGCGATTGAATGGAACCGCGATTACCGGCTGTCGGCCCACGAAATCCGGGACGTGGAAGCGGGAATGACCGATAAAATTGACCGGGCCAGAGGCACGGTTTCACTGCCCGATCTTCGCCGGGGTGACATTGGCCTTGTGGTCGCTACGCAAATCGCCCGGTTTAACCAGAGCAACGGCAATCTGCCCGGCGCGGGCTGGAATTCGCCCCACCAGGCCTGGGCCATGACCCAGGCGCAGCGGGCGTGGTATGAGGCCATGCAGGACGCGGGTGAAATGATTCAGATTCACGACCTCGCCGGACTCGATCAGCACGTTGCCCTCTGGCTCGATGCATCGATTTCGAACGAGAAAAAACCGGTGGGGTATATCCTGAGCCTGGAAGGAGCCGATTCGCTGGTGAACTTGTCGTATCTGGAAAAAGCCTACGCGTACGGCTTGAGAGCTTTAGGGCCAGCGCATTATAGCACCGGTCGCTATGCACCCGGAACGGGATTGAGCGGTCCGCTGACACCCCTGGGCCGGGAACTGGTGCTGGAAATGGATCGGCTGGGGATCATTCTGGATGCGACACACCTGACCGACGAAGGTTTCTCGGAAGCGCTTTCCCTTTACAAAGGCCCGGTTTGGGCGAGCCACCACAATTGCCGGACGCTCGTACCGCATCAGCGGCAGTTGTCCGACGACCAGATTCTACAGTTGGCCGAACGCGGTGGGGTGATTGGCGGATGTTTTGACGCCTGGATGATGAAGCCCGGTTTTACGCAGCGCACCAGCAATCCGGCCGATTTTGGCATCACCATCGAAACGATCATCGAGCATTACGACCACATTTGCCAGCTCACCGGCAGCAGCCAGCACATCGCCATCGGCAGTGACCTGGACGGAACGTATGGCACCGAGCAGTCGCCCACCGACCTGGATACCATCGCCGATTTGCAGAAATTGACCGGATTACTGGCCGCACGGGGGTATTCTCAATCTGATATTGAAAACATCTTTTACAAAAACTGGCTGCGGTTTCTGCGGAATGCCTGGCGTTGACCCTGTGGATTTCAAACAGGCTGGCGGGGTTGCCTTTTTCGGGTGAGCATGAGCCGGATGATGAATACGAAAATGGCCAAAACTACAAAAGCGGCCAGCAGCGGCAGAAAAACCGCAAGGAATGAAAGCCCGAAGGAAGCGACGTTTTCGGCACTGGCGACCACCGGATTGCCCAAACCGCCGGTCGTGGCCGTCGAACCGATGCGCAGCAAACTGGTGCCGGCCTGAATCAGTCCCGCCGTGCCTCCGCCCGCAATGATGCCCAATCCCCATTTCAAAACCGGCTCGTCGATGGCAACGAACGAGGTGGTCAGGATGGCTCCGGCGACAAATGCAATTGGCGTTGCCACCGTATCCAGCGCATTGTCGAGCCACGGAATGTAATACGCTGCGACCTCGATCAGGGTGGCTGTCGCCAGTAGAAAGAAAGCAGTCCAGGTTCCCAGCCACTCAAAACCGGGCGTTACGGCGATCCAGCCCACCTTGACGGCCAGGCTGGCGACGAGCATGGGTACAAAAATTCGAAAACCGCAGCAGGCACTTAGCGCAATCCCGAGGCAAAAACTGAGTATCCATTCCATACAAACGTGGGTTGTAATCCGGGAAGAAAGATAGGAGATGGAAACCAATAGACAAGCCGGAAAGCCGATAATCCGGGCGATTGCTTTCCATTCAAAATCAGAAAAGTACAAATCAGGCCCGAAATCTTGACGTTGAGGGTCGTATAGTCTCAGGAATTCCGTATTTTTCGCTCCAAAACGTTCTTATTCCCAAACCTTTCATGAACCGTCGTCAGACCCTTGCCGCCTTAGCCGCCACGACTGGTGGAGCCGTTATGTCGCCCTCAACGTTGTTAGCCCATTCCGCACCCGAAGTGGTAAAAGACCCTCCACCATTTACGTTTGCTCTGAATATGAGCACCATCCGGGGGCAAAATCTCGGTTTTGTGAAAGAACTGGAAGTCGCTTCGAAAGCCGGTTTTCGCTCGGTCGAAATCTGGATGAACTCGTTTCAGGAATACCTCAAAACCCATACCGTCGCCGATGTTCGCAAACTGCTGGGCGATCTGGGAATCAAAGTTGAAAACGCCATCGGGTTTGCGCAATGGATTGTGGATGATGAAACCACCCGGGCCAAAGGCGTGGAGCAACTGAAGCAGGAAATGGAATTGCTGGCGCAGATTGGCTGCAAACGCACCGCAGCACCGCCGATGGGAGCGACCCAGCAACCCGGTCTGGATCTACGGAAAGCCGCCGAGCGCTACCGGACGATTCTGGAACTGGGGGATAAAACGGGCGTGGTACCGCAACTGGAACTGTGGGGCGGTTCTAAAAACCTGAATAAACTGAGTGAAGTGATGTTCATCGCTGTCGAGAGCGGACATCCGTCGGCGCGGGTATTGCTGGACATTTACCACTTGTATAAAGGTGGTTCGAGCCCTGCCAGCCTGCCGTTGGTGGGTAAACCCGGCATCGAGGTTTTCCACCTGAACGATTACCCCGCAAATCCGCCCCGCGAAACCATCGTCGATGCCGACCGCGTGTATCCGGGCGATGGCATTGGACCGGTACGCGATACGCTCAAGCAACTGAAAACACCCGGCAAAACAATCGTGTTGTCACTCGAATTGTTCAACAAGACCTATTACGCGCAGGACGCGCTGCTGGTGGCAAAAACCGGGCTGGAGAAAATGAAAAAAGTGGCGGAGGGAATTTGAAAATTGAGTTATGAATCAGGGTTTATCAGAGGTAATCAGGGCTTATCAGAGAAAAACTCTCATTAACTCTGATGTCCTCTGATAAACTCTGATTCATAACTCAATGCGAGTCCCGCTTCACCACCGGGCCGGAACCGCCTTGCAGGAAGTCGAAGTCGGCGCCTTCGTGGGCCTGTAAAACGTGGCGGATGTACATCCGGGTGTAGCCGCGCTCGTAGCCCAGGTCGATGGGTCTGAAATGGGTCAGCCGCCGGGCCAGTTCTTCGTTGTCGACATGAAGATTCAGCAGGCGGTTTTCGACGTCGAGCGTAATCAGATCACCATCCTGAACCAGTGCCAGATTGCCGCCGATGGCCGCTTCCGGCGAAACGTGCAGAACCACCGTTCCAAAACCGGTGCCACTCATTCGCCCGTCCGAAATCCGCACCATGTCGTGAACGCCCAGCGCCAGAATTTTGGCCGGGAGCTGCATGTTGCCCACTTCGGGCATGCCGGGATAGCCCTTCGGTCCCACGTTTTTCAGCACCAAAACGCACGACGGATCGACGTCCAGTTCCGGGTCGTCGATCCGTTTTTTGTAGTCGTCGATGTTCTCGAAAACCACCGCCCGGCCCGTGTGCTGCATCAGTTCGGGAGAAGCCGCCGAGGGTTTCAAAACCGCCCCGTTCGGACACAGATTGCCTTTCAAAATAGCCACACCCGATTCCGGTTTGAACGGTTCGGCCACCGACGCAATCACATCCCGGTTGTAACATTCGGCCGCCAGGCTGTTCTCGCCCAGCGTCCGGCCATTGATCGTCATGGCGTCGTTGTGTAAAAACTGCCGCAATTCCTTGATGATGGCAGGCAAACCACCGGCGTAGAACAAATCCTCCACGAAATGTTCCCCGGAAGGCTGCAAATTGGCTAACAACGGGATTTGAGCCGATAATTTGTCAAAATCATCGATCGACAGCGGCACGCCCATCCGGCCGGCAATGGCGGTCAGGTGGATGATGAAATTGGTTGATCCGCCCAAAGCGGCATTGACCATGATCGCGTTTTCGAAGGCCTGGCGGGTGAGAATATCGGACGGCCGGATGTTTTGCTTCACCAGCTCGACGGCCCGCATCCCGGCCATGTGGGCAAGCACTTTCCGGCGCGAATCAGCCGCCGGAATCGTAGCATTGTCGGGCAACGCCAGCCCCAGTGATTCGACCATCGCGGCCATCGTGGAGGCTGTTCCCATCACGGCGCAGTGGCCCTGGCTCCGCGCCATACAGGCTTCGGCGGCCACGAACTCTTCCTGCGACATTTCGCCCTTTTTGTTGGCTTCGGCAAACCGCCAGAGGTCGGACGTACCAATGTTGCGGCCTTTGTATTTGCCGGCCAGCATGGGGCCGCCGGATACCACGAGGGTGGGAATATCGACGCTGCAGGCACCCATCACCAGCGAAGGCGTGGTTTTGTCACAGCCACACAGCAGCACCACGGCGTCCATCGAATTGCCCCGAATCGACTCTTCCACGTCCATGCTGGCGAGGTTTCGGAACAGCATGGTAGTTGGTTTCATCTGGCACTCGCCGAGCGACATGACGGGGAATTCGAGCGGAAAACCGCCTGCTTCCCACACGCCCCGTTTGACGGCTTCGGCCAGGTCGCGGAAATGGGCGTTGCAGGGTGTTAATTCTGAAAACGTATTGCAGATGCCAATAACGGGCTTACTTTCAAATAGATGGTGTGGAAATCCCTGGTTTTTCATCCAGGCCCGGTAGATAAAACCGTCTTTGCCGGTGCGGCCAAACCATTCTTGGGAACGAAGGTACATTGTTGAATTGGAGGTTAGTGAGTGAAGGATTTCGTGACTTTTAGGAACTGAAATTTGAGTGATCGGATCATTTGGGGCAGTAAGTTAGAAAGTTTTTGGTAAATGAAGGCCTTTGCACTTTTCATCAATAAGTTTAATATCTTCGCAAGATTACTCAATCGTTACATGGAATGAACTCACCCGTCACTTGCTTTCTGATCGACGATGACGAAGACGATCAGGAATTGTTTACGCTGGCTTTGAAAAAAGTGGATCCAACGCTGACGTGTGTGGTGGCTGACGATTGTGGGGAAGCCATCCAAAAACTGCGCGAGGAAGATGCGTTCATGCCCCAGTTCATTTTTCTGGATCTGAATATGCCACGGATGCACGGAAAGCAGTGTTTGATGGAGTTGAAGAAAATTGCGCGCATCGAACACATTCCCATCATTATTTATACTACGTCGTCGGAACCCAAAGATATTCACGAAACCAAAGCCCTGGGAGCAACCGATTTTTTGACCAAACCGCCCCTCATTTCAACTCTGACTACCCGCCTGGCTAAACTGTTGTTTAATCAGCCGATGGCTTGAAAGAGCTTTTCATGGAACACAAAACCTTGCCTATTCCCTTCCAATTTCTCGCTCGTGGGGGCGAAATGGGCCGGTTGATCCATTCGTTCAACTGGTCGGAAACGCCATTGGGTGCAATCGAAAACTGGCCCCAAAGCCTGCGGACGACGCTGAGCATCGTCCTGAATTCCAAATTCCCCATGTTTCTGTTCTGGGGCCCCGAACTAATCGGTTTTTATAACGATGCTTTTCGGCCCAGCCTGGGTGGCAACGGTAAACATCCTATGGCGCTGGGAAAACGGGGTGCTGAAATCTGGCCGGAAGTCTGGTCAACGATTCAGCCGCTGATCGATCAGGTGATGCGGGGTGGCGAAGCCATCTGGAGCGAAGATCAACTGCTTCCGATCTACCGGAATGGCGGCATCGAGGAGGTATACTGGACTTTTAGCTACAGCCCGGTCAATGTGGAATCGGGTGCCGTGGGCGGGGTTTTTGTCACCTGTACAGAAACGACGGAGAAAATTCTGACTCTTAAAAAGATTGAAGAAAGTAAGGATCAGTTGCAGTTTGCCATCGATGCGGCTGAATTAGGAACCTGGGACCTGAACCCGTCCACAAACCGCTTTACCGGAAATGACCGGCTAAAATCGTGGTTTGGGCTGGCTCCCGATGTCGAAATCGATTTGTCGATGGCTCTGGATGTCATCGCTGACAAAGACCGGCAGCGGGTCGCCGATGCCATTCAGGGGGCTCTGAAACCGGGTTCGCCGGGACAGTATGACCTTGAGTATACCATTGTGAACCGCCTTGATAAACGGGAGCATTTAGTCAAGGCGAAAGGCAAGGCGTTTTTTGACGAGTCAGGAAAAGCCTATCGGTTTAACGGAACCTTGCAGGACATCACAGAGGAGGTTCGGGGCCGGGAAGAACAGCATAAATTGTTGACGCTGGTTGAAAACAGCGTCGATCTGATGTCGATTCTGGAACTGGATGGCACCAATTCCTACATCAACAAAGCCGGGAAAGAACTGCTGGGCATCGACTGCGATCAGGATGTTTCGCTGATTCCGATCTCGGATTTGCATACGCCGGAGCAATTTGAATTTGTTGCCGCCGAAATTATCCCGTCAGTCATGGGAACGGGCCGCTGGTCGGGTCGGTTTGCCGCCCGGAATGTAAAAACCGGGGAGACAATTCCGCTCTATAACAACTGCCTGCGGGTCGACGACCGGAACACGGGCCTGCCCCTGGCGATTGGGGCGGTAATGCGGGATTTGCGCCCCGAACTGGCAGTGCAGAAGGCCCTGGAAGAAAGCAAAGAGCGGTTTCGGTTGCTGGCGGATTTTATGCCGCAGTTTGTCTGGGCTTCCGATTCGTCCGGAACGCTGAACTATTTCAATCAGGCGGTTTATGACTATTCCGGCCTGACCAGCACGGAAATGGCCGATCATGGCTGGCTTCGGATCGTTCATCCGGATGATCGTCAGGCGAATATCGATCGGTGGATGAAGTCGATGGAAACCGGGGAGGATTTTGACTTTCAACACCGGTTTCAGCGATACGACGGGGAATACCGCTGGCAACTCAGCCGCGCCGTGCCCATGCGGGATGGGGAAGGCCGGATTCAGTGGTGGATTGGCACCAGCACTGACATCGACGACCAGAAAAAGATGGCGGACAAGCTGGAGCAAATGGTGCAGCAGCGAACGGAGGAACTGAAGCGGAGTAACCAGGAATTGATCAAAACCAATCATGAACTGGAACAGTTTGCCTACATCGCCAGCCACGATTTACAGGAGCCGCTGCGCAAAATTCAATCGTTTTCGGAACTGCTCCAGGCTAATTTGAACGATGAAGAAGCCGCGGGTCAGTACCTGACTAAAATCAGTTCGTCGGCGAAGCGCATGGCCGAACTGATCAAATCCGTCCTCAATTATTCCCGCCTGTCGAACACCGCCGACCCTTTTGTCGAAACCGACCTCAACCAGATTCTGGAAAATGTCGAAACCGATTATGAGTTGCTGATTCAACAGAAACGGGCTACGATTCAACGCGACAGGCTACCGGTCATTGAAGGAATACCGATGCAGTTGAACCAGCTTTTTTCGAATTTGATGGGCAATTCCCTCAAATTCTCCGTGAATGACCCTCGCATTGCCATTGCTTCGCAGGCTTTCCGGCCGACCGATACGGCCCAGCCAAGCGGGTTAAATCCGGGTTTTGACTACGTCCACATTCAGTTTACGGACAACGGAATCGGCTTTGAGCAGGAATATTCCGAACGGGTTTTTACAATTTTCCAACGGCTGAACCACCGCAAGTCCTACACGGGCACCGGCATCGGTCTGGCCCTGTGCCGCAAAATTGTGGAGAACCACGGCGGCATCATCCGGGCCGAAAGTGTGCTGGACAAAGGCACGACGTTTCACATCTACCTGCCAGTGAAACGGTGATTTCTACGGTTTACGGTTTTCAGTTTACGGTATACGGTATACGGTATACGGTGGCTGAAGCATTCTTCCTTAAGCGCGCGTCAGCCACCGTATACCGTAAACTGAAAACCATAAACCGAAAGCCCTGTCACTGAACCAACTCCCTGATTTTTTTATTCAAATCTTCACCCCGTAGATTCCGGGCCACGATTTTGCCGGTGGGGTCTACCAGGAGGTTGGCAGGAACGCTGTTGATGCCGTACTGCTGCGCCACTTCATTTTTCCAGCCTTTCAGATCGCTCACGTGCGACCAGGTCAGGTTGTCTTTTCGAATGGCATTCAGCCAGTTCTGGCGATTGTTGTCGAGGGAAACGGAAAAAATCGTGAAGTTTTTATCTTTAAACGCCTGGTAAGTAGCCACCAGATTGGGGTTTTCTTCCCGGCAGGGGCCACACCAGCTTGCCCAGAAGTCGACCAGGACGTATTTGCCTTTGAAGGAAGAGAGTTTGACCACCTGGCCCAGCGTGTCAGTTTGGGCAAATTCCGGGGCCACCTTGCCAACATTCAGCCGACTCATGACGTCGATCTGTTGCCGGAAATATTTCGCCTGGGCGGTTTTTCCTATTTCCTTCGATTCCATGATCGTCAGCAGGCTATCGGCGCCGGCCAGATCTCCCAGACTCATCAGCACGCTGAGCACATTGACGCCGACAGCGGACGAGGAATAGGTTGAAATAATGTTTTTAACCCGCACCAGTTCCTGCGCAACGGCTTGCTCGCGATCTTTGATGGCGGCTTTCATCGCATCGACATCATTGACAGCCCGGGCATTGGTGTATTTCAGTTCGGCCCGTTTGTAGCGGTTGGCAATGGCGGTGTCCATCATCATTTGCTGGATTTTCTGCCGGATATTTTCTTCCTTCGAGCCACTAATGTTGACCGCCCAGAGTGAATCGGCATTTCCGGTGATGGTGATGGGGGAGTTTTCCAGAAAAAAGTATTGAGGGCTGGTTTTGCCTGCAACACGGAGGCTGAAAAATGTGGCCTCATCCAGTTTGCCCTTGAAAGAGAATTGACCTTTCGCATTTGCCGTGGCGGTATCGGACTGCTGCCTGGTTTTGTAAAAGGAATTTTCGGTCAGAATGATTTTTCGATTGCCTGCATTTTTTAATGTGCCGGTGATCGTATAACCGCCCGATACAGGCTGCTGTGCCGTTTTTTTATCAGACTTCGACTGAGCAAAACCGTCGACAAAAAAAAGGCACAAAATCAAACTAGTGAACAGGAATTTCATGATTCAAGTGTTTTTAAGCAACAACGTCGGCCAAAGTCGCCAGCTGTATACGTCGTCACCGCAAAATTTAGGTTAATATGTAACTTATGCGGAAAAATTACCTTTTAAAATAGATTGGCTTGATCCCAAAACAAAAGGGGGGGCGTTGATAGTTCATGTTGAAATGACCTCTGCATCAAGGTGATTAACCCCTGGTGTAGGAGCCAATAAACTCAAAAATAAGAAAAGAAACCATCTCCATCGGTATGAACAAAACATTTTCCAACCTCGTACTCTT
Source organism: Larkinella sp. C7 (assembly GCF_006149005.1). Classification (GTDB taxonomy): domain Bacteria; phylum Bacteroidota; class Bacteroidia; order Cytophagales; family Spirosomataceae; genus Larkinella. The sequence continues at coordinate 99,583 of NZ_VBSL01000004.1, forward strand.
CGGTACCCTGTTTGTATTTTCTGCCTGCTCCCGCAATCCGGTAACCGGAAAACGGGAATTGTCGTTAATGTCGACCGAGCAGGAAATTGCCATCGGCAAGGAATCGCACCCCTCGGTGGTTGCCACAATGGGGCTTTACGACGATAAAAAATTGACCGATTTCATCAACCTGAAAGGGAAGGAGATGGCCAAAATTTCGCACCGGCCTGACTTGCCCTATCAATTCTACATCGTCGATTCGCCGGTCGTCAACGCCTTTGCCGTACCGGGCGGATACGTATACTTCACGCGGGGCATCATGGCTCACTTCAACAACGAAGCGGAGTTTGCCGGGGTGTTGGGGCACGAAATCGGACACATTACGGCCCGTCACTCGGCCCGTCAGCAAGCTACTCAGATGTTGGGAACCATTGGCATGATTGGCGGGGCCATTCTGGTGCCGCAACTGGGCCAGAACCTGGAAGCACTGCAACAGGGATTGGGCCTGTTTTTGATGAAATACAGCCGCGACCACGAGTCGGAATCGGACAAAATTGGCGTGGAGTATTCGAGCAAAATTGGCTATGATGCCAACCAGATGGCCAATTTTTTCAGTACCATCAAGCGCATTTCCGACAATTCAGGGCAGCAGGTGCCCGATTTTATGTCGACGCACCCCGATCCGGCGGACCGCAACCGGAAAGTGAAGGAAATGGCAACGGCTTATCAGGCCCAGAACAAAGCGACCTATCAGGTGGAGCGCGAACGGTATTTGCGGATGATCGACGGTATTCTCTACGGGGAAGACCCCAAACAGGGTTTTGTCGAGAACGACATGTTCTACCATCCGGAGTTGCGCTTTCAGTTTCCGGTCCCCAAAGGCTGGCAGCACCAGAATTCGCCGGCTCAATTTCAAATGGGCCCCAAAGATGGAAAATCAGCCATGATATTGATGTTGGCCAAAGGGAATTCGCTGGAAGAAGCGTCCCAGACGCTGGTGAAGGAACTGGGTCTGAAGGTTCTCGAAAGCAACCGCACTACCATCAACGGCAACCCCGCTTACGTGCTGATTTCGCAGCAGCAACCGCAGCAACAACAAGGGCAGCCTCAGCAGCAGCAGGATCCGAAAACCGCCCTGCAAATCGGAACCTGGCTGATTCAGTATAACAACGCCGTTTATGCCCTGCACGGCCTGTCGGCGGCCGGTAATTTTGAAAGTGCGTATCGTTCTTTTCGTCCGGTGGCCGAAAATTTTCGGGCTTTGACCGATCAGGAGAAGATCAACCGCAAGCCCGAACGGGTTCAGATCCGGACGGTTTCCCGCGAAGGCTCATTTCGCGAAGTAATGGGAACACTGGGAATGCCGGCCAATCGCGTCGAAGAACTGGGCGTACTCAATAGCCTGCGTCCCGACGATAAGGTGGCGCGGGGCACCCTCGTCAAAATTATCGGACGCTAACACTACCGCTTCCGTCTGATGAACTTGTTCCCAAAACGGAACTCAGAGTCATCAGACGGAAGTTCTGCTGTCGCTATACATTGATTAAAAAGCTTTGTCGAGATAAAAAATATAGTAGAATAGTTATATTTAATGGGTTAAAATTTTATATATTTTTACTATAATCTTTTCAAGAACTACTTGTTATTCTGCGAATTAGTAAATACTTTTACAATACATACTACATCGGCATTGAGGCTGCCATATTCTATTTATCCAAAATTTAGCCTCCTGTCAGCATTTCCGGGACACAACCGGCTGACCCCACTTCCCAAAAGCATACGAAGCAAGTAACAGGAAGCCACGAATGATCCCCAATTGGTTTTGGGTTCGATCATCAGCCGAACCACTTCTCTCATCAACTTTCATCAGCATGAAACGATTTTCAGTTTTATATCTAGTTAAAAAACAGTACCACCACATTCTCTGTGAAACCCACGCTGAAGCCGACACCGAACTTCGGAAATTGTTCACGAAGAAAAAGAAAATTCCCGTTGGCATTTACGACGATAAAACCGAGCTTTTTTACTGGGAGCCTGTCCGGCAGCAAAAATTTGATCGATTGACGGTACAGGAGCAGGGCAAGGTGGGTAATGAGATGATTACCATTGCCCAGAGCCTGCGAAGCCGGGACGACCACTGGGTGCCCAATGAAACCCAGCTTCCGACCGACATCCTTCAGCGCCCCCTTTTTCTGATTCATGATTGATGGACCCGATCTTACAGGTGTTGTAGAATGTGTTGCCGGGCACTTGGACCGGAACACCTGCCAGGTGCCTGAGGTGACAGGACGCATGAAAAATCGGTGGTTTTTAGAACTCCTTATGGGGGCTGTTGGTTAAAAAAGCATACAATCATAAAGCATCATGCCAAACTTATTCAGTCCGTTAATCATCCGAAGTGTTCAATTGAAAAACCGGATTGCGGTTTCGCCCATGTGTCAATATTCCAGTGAAGACGGTTTTGCCAACGACTGGCACCTCGTTCACCTGGGCAGTCGGGCCGTGGGCGGGGCGGGTTTGGTGATGACGGAAGCCACGGCGGTTTCGCCGGAAGGCCGGATTTCGCCCGACGATCTGGGCATCTGGAAAGACGAGCATCTGGTCAATCTGAAACGCATAGCGGCTTTTATTGAAGCCCACGGTGCGGTACCGGCCATGCAACTGGCGCATGCCGGGCGAAAAGCGAGCCACCACCGACCCTGGGACGGCGGCAAGTTTATTGCCCCGGATGCCGAACGTGGCTGGCAAACTGTAGCGCCCAGCCCGATTCCGTTTGTTCCGGTTGAGCCGGTTCCGCTGGAACTGACGACCGAAGCCATTGAGAAAATACTCGCCGATTTTGTGGCCGCGAGCCGCCGGGCGCTGGAAGCCGGTTTTAAAGTCATCGAACTTCATGCTGCCCACGGCTATCTGTTACACGAATTTCTGTCGCCCCTCAGTAACCACCGGACGGATCAATACGGCGGTTCGTTTGAAAACCGCATCCGGTTTTTGCTCGAACTGATCGAACGGGTGCAGACGGTTTGGCCGGAAGACTACCCCTTGTTTGTTCGGATTTCGGCTACCGACTGGACCGAAGGTGGCTGGACTGCCGACGATGCGGTGGCCTTATCCACGGTTTTAAAAGACAAAGGCGTCGACCTGATCGATTGCTCGACGGGTGGTAACGTGGCGGGGGCTAAAATTCCGCTCGGACCTGGCTATCAGGTTCCCTTTGCCGAAAAAGTCAAAAAGGAAAGTGGGATTCTGACGGGTGCAGTAGGCTTAATCACCACGCCCGAACAGGCCAATGAGATCGTGGAGAGCGGTCAGGCGGACCTGGTGTTGCTGGCTCGTGAATTCCTGCGCGATCCCTATTTCCCACTTCATGCCGCCCAAAAGCTGGGGGCTGAAACCGCATGGCCACCCCAATACGTACGAGCGAAGTAAACGGCAATATGGCGTTACCCTGGCAGCGGTCGAAGACGCTGCCAGGGGTGACGCCAAATCGCCAACGCAAAAAAACTACAACGATTCCCGCAGCAACGCTTCCAGATCGAGCGGTCGTGTATACATTTCCAGCGAGCCGTCGGGTTTCTGGGGCCACGCGTCGCGCGGACGATCCCAGTACAATTCAACGCCGTTTTGGTCGGGGTCGTTCAGGTAAATGGCTTCCGATACGCCGTGATCCGAAGCCCCGGTAATGGCATATTTTGCTTCGACTAAACGCCGAAACGCGACCGATAAATCCCGGCGGGTCGGATACAGAATGGCCGTATGGAACAGACCTGCGCTGCGAACCGGGGCCGGTGGGCCGTCTTTGCTATACCAGGTGTTTAAACCGATGTGGTGATGGTAGCCGCCCGCAGAAATAAAAGCCGCATCTTTTCCGTAGGTCGTCACGAGCGTAAAGCCCAGCAGATCGCAGTAAAAACCCAGGGCGCGCTCCAGGTTGGCAACTTTCAGGTGAACGTGTCCGATACGGGTTTGATCGGGAATGGTGTAGGCCATATCAGTGGTGATAAAGAGGTCCGTTAATGATCCGGTTTTGGATACGTGAGCAACACGCGAACCGTTACAAAAAGTTGCCCGACGTGCCGCTGCGTATGCTCGGCGGAATGAAACAACAGACCCAGAACCGTGGAGGGCAGTTGCGCCCGGCCAATGCCCCGAAAATCGGTCAGGGTTTGTTCATCAGTGTTGGCCAGTTGCTGGAGCGCCTGATCGACCTGGCGGTTAAACCGGGTGATCAACTCCAGAACCGGATTTTCGGACTCGAACGACTTGCCCTCTGCCGCCAGCCACTCACGCTGGGCGGGTGACAAACTTTCGTTCCGGGCGTAAGTAAAGAGCCGATCCAGCACACCCGTCAGGTGCTGTAAATGAAAACCAACCGACGCCACACCGGCCGGTTTTTGCCACAGATAGCGGCCCGGAAAATCGTTCATCAGCGCATCGACTTCTTCCCGTGCCTGCAACAGGGCGTGGGCAACGGGTTGCAACAGGGAAGGAATACCGGCGACGGGGCCACGTTGCCAGACTTCAGGCTTTGGATTTGACATTCTTGTTTGTTGAGTATGTGTGGATGGATTATAATTACTTTACTGCGGCCAGAACCCGTTTGAATAATTCATCCGGATTTCCGTTATGCCACCGCCAGACGATCACCAGATCATGTTCCGGGTCGATCCAGATGATGTTGGAGCCAGCCCCAATGGCGGCAAAACTCGTTGCCGGCGCGTTGGGCCAGGCTTTCTTCTCGGTGTTGAGCCACCACAGATAGCCGTAATCCTGACCCGTTGGCCCCTTTTTGACCGATTCTTTAAACCAATTGGCCGAAACCAGTTGCCGATCATTCCAGCGGCCATTTCGCAACACCAGATACCCCAGCCGGGCTTCGTCGCGGGTGTTGATCCAGAGTCCACCGCCCCAGCGCGTTCCACCACTGACCGACGACATCATTGTTCCGTCTACTTTCACCCGCGCATTCGGATAGCCCACATACTGCCAGGTGTTCGATGCGCCAATCGGGTCCATGATTTCGTCTTTCAGCACGTTGGGCAACGGTTTTTTCCATAATCGCAGCAGCGAAAGCGCCAGCCGGTTCACGCGCACGTCGTTGTATTCGTAGAACGTGCCGGGGGCCTGCAAGGCTCGCGGTTTGCGTTCCCCGCGTCCGTAAGCTGCCGTTCCAACAAAATCGTGTTTCTTTCCCCATAACTCGCCTTCCCATTCGCTGGTTTGCCGAAGGTGGTGTTCCCAGGTCACTTTGCGGTTTTGTTCGGAGTCGTACCCGCCATCCTGGATGTAGTTCGCCACCGGATCATGGACATCTTTGATCAGACCCCGGTCGATGGTCAATCCCAGAATGGTGGAAAGTACACTTTTGGCTACACTATAGGTCGGATCAGGCCGTCCGGTTTCGCCCCATTCAGCCACAATATAACCGTGTTTGAGGATCAAACCATTGGTTTGGGCGCGATCCGAGGGAATGGGCCCCAGCAGGGTGCCGAATATTTCTTCCTGTGTCGAAAAATCGCGCGGCATTTGTTTTGTTTCCTGTTGTTGCGCAAAGGTTACGGCCTGCTGCAACAAAGCCGCATCCAGGCCCACCTGCTCCGGTTTTCGACGTTCCCAGGCATCGCCGGGAGCCGGGTAATAGGCCGAAGTCTGGTTAATCGCTTGTTGGGCAGGGCGTTGGCAGGTGGAAAATACCAGTAGAATGGCAAAAGCGGAAAGGTTGAGACGAATCATAGAATTTGGGCCAGATGGCCCGATGGGAATGAGGGGCTAAAAGAACGGTTCATTTAGCAATGTAAGCGAATCAAAGGAAAAGAAGAAGAGCCGGGCGGGGGCAAATCGGCCTCAACATCCACATGGAATTTGCTTTAATGCCTAAAATAGTGTTATATTGACCAAAATCTACACTTAACCTCTAGTTTTTTAGCTTGAAATTCTCAGACTTTGGCTTCGATGATCGGTTGATGGAAGGTATCGACGCCATGAATTACGATACGCCCACGCTTGTACAGGAACAAGTTATCCCTCTTATATTGGCTGGTAAAGATCTCATTGTCTCGGCCCAAACCGGCACTGGCAAAACCGCATCGTACCTGCTTCCTATTCTTCACAAAATTACGTCGGCCGGTCCCGACGATCAGATCAAGGCGCTGGTCATTGTGCCCACCCGCGAACTGGCGATTCAGATTGCCCAGAACCTGGAAGGCTTTTCGTATTTCACCTCGGTCAGCTCGATTGCCGTCTACGGCGGGGGCGACGGGGCTTCCTACAGCACGGAGCGGCAGGCCCTGGCGGGTGGTGCCGACATTGTGATTTGCACGCCGGGCCGGATGATCAGTCACCTGAACATGGGCTATGCCAAAATCGATCAGTTGCAGTACCTGATTCTGGATGAAGCCGATCGCATGTTGGACATGGGTTTCCACGGCGATATTGTAAAAATCATTTCGTTTTTGCCCGCCAAACGGCAGAGTTTGCTGTTATCGGCTACCATGCCGCCCAAGATTCGGGAACTGGCGCGGAAAATTCTGCACGACCCCGAAGAAATTACGCTGGCTCTCTCGAAACCCCCGGCCAAGATTGTCCAGGAGGCATTTGTGGTTTATCAGAAACAGAAAATAGCACTGGTCAAATACTTGCTCAAAGAACATAATTTTCCGTCGGTGCTCATCTTCTGTTCCCGGAAAGAAAACGTCAAGCAACTGGCCCGCGAACTAAAACAGGCCGGTTTTGCCGCCGAAGCGATTCACTCCGACCTCGAACAGAATGAACGTGAGCAGGTTCTGCTGGCCTACCGAAGCCGGAAACTGAAAATTCTGGTGGCAACGGATATTTTGTCGCGCGGAATCGACATCGACAACATCGACCTCGTCATCAACTACGACGTTCCCCACGACGGCGAAGATTACGTTCACCGGATTGGCCGCACGGCCCGCGCCGAAACCACCGGGATTGCCTACACGTTTATCAGCGAAACCGAACAGCGGAAATTCGCAGCCATTGAACGGTTACTGGGTGTGCCGGTAACCAAGGTCCCGTTGCCTGCGCATCTGGGTGAAACGCTGGAATATAACCCGTCGAAAAGTGCTGCTTTTCCCCCGCGCAAAAAGCGGCCCGGCCCCCGAAAAGGGCCATCCAGCCGCCCGAAAGGGGGCGGTGGCCGGTCAGAAAGACCCGCCTGACGGCGTTTATCTTATATAAACAGGAATCGCATTCCTGTTTTTTTTATGCCCTTTCAAATTGAAAATCCTTTATTTTTTCAAAAACGGCTTTCAGGCAGTGGATTATTTCCAGTATAAATTTTATCTTTCCATAAACGTAAAAAATACATTTATTATTTATATTTGCCCACCAAAGCCTGATCAATCGTTGAAAGGCTACCTCAATACCCCATTCGCCAATGATTTCTTTTGACCATTTAGAAGTCTGGTTCGTTACCGGCAGCCAGCATTTATACGGTGAAGACACCCTCAAACAGGTCGCGGAACATTCCCGAACCATCGTCCACGCCTTCAATCAGTCGTCGGTCATTCCAGTCAGAATTGTCTTTAAAACCGTACTGACCGGACCGGATGAAATCTATAAACTGTGTCTGGAAGCCAACACGGCACCCAACTGCATTGGCTTGATGACGTGGATGCACACGTTTTCGCCGGCCAAAATGTGGATCAACGGCCTGAAGATTTTGCGGAAACCGCTGCTGCATCTGCACACCCAGTTCAACCGTGACATTCCCTGGAAAACCATCGACATGGATTTCATGAACCTCAACCAGTCGGCGCACGGCGACCGGGAGTTTGGATTCATCAACGCCCGCTTGCGCCTGGAGCGCAAGGTGGTTGTCGGACATTGGGAAGACTCCGAGGTGCAGGAACGCATCAACGTCTGGGCGCGGGTGGCCGCCGGTTGGCACGATTTGCAGGGCGCCCGGTTTGCCCGGTTTGGCGACAACATGCGAGAAGTGGCCGTCACGGAAGGGGATAAGGTGGAAGCCCAGATCAAGTTTGGCTATGCGGTTTACGGCTACGGAATGGGTGATCTGGTCGCGTATGTCAACCAGGTAACCGATCAGGAAATCAACATCTTAGTAAGCGAATATGAACAACGGTACCAAATTGTTGCCGAACTACAAAAAGCCGGGTTACGCCACGATTCGTTGCGCGATGCTGCCAAAATCGAAATTGGTTTACGCGGTTTTCTGGACGATCACCAGATCAAAGGATTCACCGATACCTTTGAAGACCTGCACGGCCTGAATCAACTGCCCGGAATTGCCGTACAACGGCTGATGGCCGATGGTTACAGTTTTGGGGGCGAGGGCGACTGGAAAACGGCGGCACTGGGCCGGGCCATTAAAGTGATGGGAGCGGGGCTTCCGGGCGGCAGTTCGTTCATGGAAGATTACACCTACCACCTGTCGCCCAACGGTCAGCGGGTGTTGGGGGCGCACATGCTCGAAATCGATGAATCGATTGCCGACGGAAAACCGTCCTGTGAAATTCATCCCCTGTCGATTGGCGGCAAAGCCGATCCGGTTCGGCTGGTGTTCAATGTGGCACCCGGCGCGGCCATCAACGCGTCGGTGGTCGATATGGGAAACCGGTTTCGGCTGATCGTCAACGAAGTGGATGTCGTCCCGACGGAAAACCCATTGCCGAAATTGCCGGTCGCCCGCGTGTTGTGGGATGCCAAACCCAATCTGAAAACGGCCGCAGCCGCCTGGATTCTGGCCGGAGGGGCGCACCACACGGTTTTCAGCAAAGCGATTTCCTCCGAATACATGGAAGATTTCGCCGAAATCGCGGGCGTCGAATACCTCCTGATCAACGAAGAAACCCGCATCCACGCCTTTAAGCAGGAACTGCGCTGGAACGAAGCCTACTATCACTTGAAGAGTTAAGAGTGAAGAGGGATGAGTTAAGAATTGGCTGACGCATACACTCTTAACTCATCCCTCTTCACTCTTAATTCATAACTCATAACTCTTTATGGCTTACGTAATTGGAGTCGATTTTGGAACTGACTCGGTGCGGGCGGTTCTGGTGGATGCCGAAACCGGCGACGAATTGGCTTCCGGTGTTCATGAATACGTTCGGTGGAAAACCGGTGCTTATTGCGACCCCTCCCGTTCGCAGTTCCGGCAACACCCGCTCGATTACCTGGAAGGGCTGGAGCAATCGGTTCAGAGCGCACTAAGTGCGGTATCGGAGGAGGTAATTGCCGACATTCGGGGAATTTCGGTCGATACGACGGGGTCTACGCCCGGCCCGGTCGATGAAAACGGGACGCCTTTGGCGTTGCTTCCCCAGTTTGCCGACAATCCAAACGGCATGTTCATTCTCTGGAAAGACCACACGGCCAACCAGGAAGCGGAAGAAATCAACCAGTTGGCGCACCGCTGGGATACGGATTTTACGAAATACGTGGGCGGAATCTATTCCTCCGAGTGGTTTTGGTCGAAAATCCTGCGCACCCTGCGGGTCGATGAATCCATCCGGCAGGCGGCTTTTTCCTGGATCGAACACTGCGACTGGATCTCGGCGGTTTTGACCGGCAACACCAACCCGCTGACGCTTAAACGAAGCCGGACAGCGGCTGGTCATAAAGCCCTCTGGCACGCCGAGTTCGACGGATTGCCGTCCGAAGAATTTCTAACCACGCTCGATCCGCTGCTGTCGGGACTGCGCGACCGTCTCTTTCGCCACACCTACACGTCCGACGAGCCGATGGGCACCATTTCGGCGGAATGGGCAGAAAAACTGGGCGTTCCGGCTACGGTGGTCATTGGCGTTGGCGGTTTTGATGCGCACATGGGGGCCGTTGGGGCCAATATTGAGTCCTACGCCCTGGTGAAAGTAATTGGAACTTCCACCTGCGATATGCTCATGGCGCCTTCCGAAGACGTCGGTCATTTGCTGATTCGCGGCATTTGCGGACAAGTCGACGGCTCTATTGTGCCGGGCATGCTCGGGATGGAAGCCGGTCAGTCGGCGTTTGGCGACCTCTACGCCTGGTTTGCCCGGCTGATTCTGGAACCGGTCGCCGGTTTATTGGCGCAACAGGGACAGGCCAGTATGATTCCGTCGCTGCAAACCGCACTGCTTCCGTACTTAGCCGAACAGGCCAGCCAATTGCCCGTCCGTTCAACCGACATTGTCTCCCTCGACTGGTTGAACGGCCGACGCACGCCCGATGCCAATCACACGCTGAAAGGCGCTATTTCCGGTCTGAATCTGGGCAGCAGTGCCGCGCACGTTTTTAAATCGCTGGTCGAAGCCACAGCCTATGGCGCCCGCCGGATTGCCGAACGGTTTGTGGAAGAAGGTGTTCCGATTCAGCAGGTCATTGCCATTGGCGGGGTGGCCCGGAAGTCGGCCTTCGTCATGCAAACGCTGGCGGACGTCATGAACGTACCGATCAAAGTAGCCGAATCCGACCAGTGCTGCGCCCGGGGAGCCGCCGTGTGTGCCGCCGTGGCCGCGGGTATTTATCCGACCTTCGCCGAGGCCCAAAAAGCCATGGCTTCCGCTTTCGATGCGGTGTATACGCCCCGTCCCGAACGGGCCGCCGTATATGATGTGCTGTACGGGCGGTACTTGAGTTTGGGTGGATTTATTGAGAAAAAAAGATAATCATCAGTCGTTTATGAGTCTATACCAATCCCTGAAAGAAGCGGTTTACGAAGCCAATATGGAAATTCCCCGGCAGAAGCTGGCGATTTACACCTTCGGCAATGTCAGCGGAATCGACCGGCAGGCGGGTGTGGTGGGCATTAAACCGAGCGGCATTCCGTACGACGAACTGACGACCGATGACATTGTTATCGTGGATCTGGACAACCAGTTGGTGGAAGGAAAAATGCGGCCGTCGTCCGACACCAAAACGCATACCTTGCTGTATCGCCATTTCGAAACCATCGGCGGTATTTGCCACACGCATTCGGCGTATGCGGTCGCCTGGGCGCAGGCTATGCGCGAAATTCCGAATCTGGGCACCACCCACGCCGACCACCTGGTGGCTTCCATTCCAGTGACGGAGGTGATGTCCGACGCGATGATTCAGGGTGATTACGAACACGAAACCGGCAACCAAATCCTGAATGTTTTCCGGGAACAAAACCTCTCGGCCAGCGAAGTCGAGATGGTGCTGGTCGCCTGTCATGGCCCGTTTGCCTGGGGAAAAAATCCGGCGAAAGCCGTTTACAACGCGACGGTTCTGGAAGAACTTGCCAAAATGGCTTACCTCACGCTGACCATCAACCCCGATACACCCCGCATCAAGCAAAGCCTGATTGACAAACACTATTTCCGGAAACACGGCAAAGACGCCTATTACGGACAGTAACCCAGACAGCGGCCCTGTCTGGGTTTACCCCTAAACCCTCCTGTAATCATGACCCTCGGCCTCGAATCGGTTGACTATTTCATTTTCCTCATCTACTTCGTCATCGTCGCGGTGTACGGATACTGGGTCTACACCCACAAAGGCAAGCAAACCGCCGATTCGAAAGATTTCTTTCTGGCCGAAGGTTCCCTGACGTGGTGGGCCATCGGCGCGTCGATTATTGCGTCCAACATCTCGGCAGAGCAATTCATCGGCATGAGCGGACAGGCGTTTCAACTCGGTCTTGCGATTTCGGTGTATGAACTGGTCGGCGGTTTTTCACTCATCATCATTGCGGTGTATTTTCTGCCGATGTACATCAAAAACAGGATTTACACCATGCCGCAGTTCCTGCAAAAACGCTACGACGGGCGGCTGGCAACGATCATGGCGGTTTTCTGGCTGCTTCTGTACATCCTCGTCAACCTGACGTCCATCATTTACCTGGGGGCTTTGAGTCTGGAAAAAATGACCGGTTTCGGGTTCATGACCTGCGCCGTTTTTCTGACGGTTTTTGCGGTTTTCATCACGCTGGGCGGCATGAAAGTGATTGGCTATACGGACGTCATTCAGGTCGTTTGTCTGGTTGTGGGTGGATTGGCCACCACGTATTTGGCCCTCGATCTGCTGTCTGACCGGGTCGGCACCGGCGCGGGTATTTTTGAAGGACTGGGCCTGATTCGGGAAAAAGCCGACCACCATCTGCACATGATTTTCAGCAAGGGGCAGTACCAGGTTCATGACGGGAAGGGCGGTTTTACGGATGCCTACACCCAACTGCCCGGATTGATGATGTTTGTGATTGGCGGACAATGGATCGTCAATTTTAATTACTTTGGTTGTAATCAATACATTACGCAACGCGCTTTGGGGGCCGACCTCAACACGGCCCGCAACGGTCTGTTGTTTGCGTCGTTTCTTAAAATCCTGATGCCCCTGATTGTGGTGCTGCCCGGTTTGGCCGCTTACGTCTTGTTTCAGGAAAACGCCGAACCGGCGATCGTTCGGGGCATTACCGAAGGTGGTATTGTGAAACCGGATAATTCCTACCCGGTTTTGCTTAACCTGCTGCCGGTGGGTCTGAAAGGGCTGGCGTTTGCGGCTTTGACGGCAGCCATTGTCGCGTCGTTGGCCGGGAAAGCCAACAGCATCGCGACGATTTACATGCTCGATATTCACCGTAAGTTTTTCAATACCAACCTGACGGAAAAACAAACCGTGTGGCGGGGGCGGATTGCCATTGTCGTTTCGTTTCTCATTGCCCTGGTAATCAGCCCGTTTTTGAAGAACTTTGGACAGGGTTTCGAATACATTCAGGAGTATACCGGTTTCATTTCACCGGGGATTCTGGCGATTTTTCTGCTCGGTTTTTTCTGGAAAAAAGCCACTTCCAATGGAGCGCTGGCGGCTGCGTTGTTAAGCATTCCGCTGTCGGCTTACCTGAAATTCAATGCAACCGACATTCCATTCCTGAACCGGATGGGGCTGGTTTTCTGGGCGTGTGTTGCCTTGCAGGTCGTGATCAGTCTGGCCGAATCGAAAGGCAAGGATTCGCCGAAAGCCTTTGCCGTGGAAGCCCGTTGGTTCAAGGTTTCAAGATCCTTTTTGATTGGTGCTGCGGTCATTACCGGACTGGTGATCGTGGTATTCTCAATATTTTATTGAAATTACGTACCCACGGTCGGGTGTTCGATGCCGCTTTGGTCCGTGTTTTAGTTAATCTTGCAGGGAGTTAATTAAAAATACACGGACTCAGCCGAGTGGGCTGTTTGAAGGAGGTACCGACTATGGAGATCGTATACGACCAGCACGAGAAACACTTTGTGGCCCTGGATTGCATTATTTTTGGATTCGATCAGCAGGAACTGCAATTGTTGCTGATCAAACGGGGGTTTCAACCCGAACAGGGCAACTGGTCGCTGATGGGCGGTTTTTTGAAAGGTGACGAAAGCATCGACGAAGGCGCTGAGCGGATTCTGGAAACCCTGACGGGTTTGACCAGCGTTTACATGGAGCAACTATATGCCTACGGCGAAGTCCGGCGCGACCCGGTGGCCCGTACCCTCTCGATTGCCTATTATGCTCTCATTCGCACCGATCAGTATAACAAAGACCTGGCCGAATCACACAATGCCAGGTGGTTTCCGGTTTCCCAACGACCGGATTTGATTTTTGACCACAACGACATGGTGGAGAAAGCCCTGGCCCGGCTTCGGCGTCGGGCACGCACCCAACCGATTGGTTTTGAGTTACTTCCCGAGAAATTTACCATTCCCCAGTTGCGGAGCCTCTACGAAGCGATCAACAACCAGCCGCTCGATCATCGGAACTTCAGCAAACGGCTCAATTCGATGGAGTGGCTGGTGAGACTGAACGAAAAAGACAAAGCATCTTCCCGAAAAGGGGCCTTTTACTACCAGTTCGATCAGGATCTGTACCAGAAGCTGGTGCAGGAAGGCAGTAGTTTTGATTTGAAGTAAACCGTAAACTTTTTGTATCTTTCCTGCTAAACCTTTGACCCATGGATCAGCGCATCATCAACCTATTTGACGAATACACCCACGTACCGCTGAAGCGGGATGTTTTTCTGTCACGCCTGGCCAAATTGACCGGCGGCATGACCGCAGCTCTGGCGGTTTTATCGACCCTGGAAGTCAATTATGCCCAGGCGCAAACCGTTGCGGGTCAGGATGACCGGATCATCACCGAACGCGTCACCTATCCGGGTTCCGACACCACCATGAAAGGCTATCTGGCCCGCCCGAAAGCGAATGGAAAATACGGCTCGGTGGTCGTCATTCACGAAAACCGGGGTCTGAATCCGCACATCGAAGACGTCACCCGCCGACTCGCGCTGGCCGGTTTTCTGGCCATGGCCCCCGATGCGCTCTCAGCCGCCGGAGGAACGCCCACCGACGAAACGCAGATGCGGGAGTTGTTTGGGAAACTGGATGCCGAAAAAACGAAGCAGAACTTTCTGAAAGGCCTGGATTACCTGAAAAGCCGCCCCGACAGCAACGGCAAACTCGGTTGTGTCGGTTTTTGCTGGGGTGGGGCCATGTCAAACCAGTTGGCGGTCAACTACCCGGATCTGAAAGCCGCCGTTCCCTTCTACGGTCGCCAGCCCGATGTTGCTGATGTGCCCAAAATCAAAGCGACGGTTCAATTGCATTATGGCGGGATGGACGAGCGGGTAAATGCGGGGATTCCGGCCTACGAGGAAGCCCTGAAGAAAGCGAATGTACCGTATCAGTTGTATGTGTACGAAGGGGCGCAACACGCCTTTCACAACGACACCGCCGGTCCACGCTACAACGAGGCCGCTGCCAAACTCGCCTGGGGGCGCACCATTGCGCTTTTTAAGGAGAAACTGGGTTGAAATATGAATTATAAATGAAAAATGGTGAATGAAAAATGTAAAAGTGTTGGAATGCGCCAGCCTACATTTACATTTTTCATTCACCATTTTTCATTACCTGCCCGGTTTTGCAGGGTTCCGTAGCCAAATTGCTTTTACCCCGTAGGGGCGAAACAGCACAGCGTCGGTAGCAATTCGGGGCAATGTTTCTCTTGTAACGTGCCGATAGGTACGTAACCCTTCACCGCAACGGTCGCGTACCTATCGGCACGCTGATTGGCGGCATCAATAAAATTTGTCTACCGACGCTGCGCTGTTGAGCCCCTACGGGGCGAAACATGGTTTGCTTCTATCAAAAAAATAAAACTGGATCAACGTAATTCGTTCAAATTCGCATCGCTTTCAACTCCTGAACGGCAAAGTGAGCCGCGCGGGCCGAAAGTGCCATGTAGGTCAGCGACGGATTGACGCAGGCCGATGAGGTCATGCAGGCCCCGTCGGTAACGAAGACGTTTTTAACCGCGTGAATCTGGTTGTTGCCGTTGAGCACCGAGGTTTTGGGATCACGGCCCATGCGGGCGGTACCCATTTCGTGGACGGCCTGCCCGATGACCGAACCCCGGTCGTAGGTTTTTACGTTGATCAACCCGGCTTTTTCGAGCATTTCCTGCGCATCGTTGAGCATATCGACCCGCATTTTCTTTTCATTTTCACCAATTTCCGCGTCGAAGACCAGCATCGGCAGTCCCCATTTATCCAGTTTGCGTTTATCCAGATACATCCGGTTTTTGTATTCGGGCAGTTGCTCGCCAAACCCGATCAGGCCCATGTTCCAAAGCCCCGGTTTG
This sequence comes from Larkinella sp. C7, assembly GCF_006149005.1. Taxonomy (GTDB): domain Bacteria; phylum Bacteroidota; class Bacteroidia; order Cytophagales; family Spirosomataceae; genus Larkinella. Next base: position 115,150 of record NZ_VBSL01000004.1, read on the forward strand.
GTGAGTTCTTCCTTCAGCGAGGCTCCGAAAGCCAGTTCGGCCACCTGATGCTGCCAGCCCTGCCGACCCCCACCGCCCTGGTATCCAAAACCGCGCAGGTAGTCACGCTTGTCCGACCCGATGTTGCGGTAGCGGGGAATGTAAATGCCGTTGGCCCGTCGTCCGTAATAATACCGATCTTGTCCGCCTTCCCACTGCCCATTGGCCCCGATCAGGAAGTGGTGGTCCATCAGATTGTGGCCCAGTTGCCCTGAATCGTTGCCCAGACCGTTCGGAAACCGGTCAGAAACCGAGTTCATGAGCAGGGCCGTGGAGGCCATGGCGCTGGCACATACAAAGATGATTTTTGCAAAATACTCCTGACTTTCCAGCGTCTGCGCGTCTTTCACCCGAACGCCCGAGGCCCGTTGTTTTTGGGCGTCGTAGATCACCTCCGTCACCACCGAATGGGGGCGGAGGGTGAGCCGACCGGTTTTGACGGCGGGCGGAAGCGTGCAGGATTGGGTGCTGAAATAGGCGCCATATGGACACCCCCGAATGCACTGGTTTCGGTATTGACAGGGCGACCGGCCGTTGTCGACGTGGACTTTTTGGGCTTCCGACAAATTGGCGGTCCGTCCGATGGTCATCACCCGGCCCGGATAGTTTTTCTCAATGCTTTTCCGGACCTCTTTTTCGACCAGGAACATATCCATCGGAGCGATGAACTCACTGTCGGGAAGTTGCGGCAACCCCAGCTTTTCGCCCGATATTCCCGCAAATTTCTCCACGTAAGAATACCAGGGAGCGATGTCTTTGTAGCGGATCGGCCAGTCGATGCCGATGCCTTCTTTGGCATTGGCTTCAAAGTCGATGTCACTGAATCGGTACGACTGCCGCCCCCACATGATGGATTTGCCGCCCACGATGTCGGGGCGCAGCCAGCGAAACGGTTTTTCCTGCCGGTAGGATGCGTCGGCACCGGGCATCCAGTAGGTCGGAACGGTTTTCGCGGCATCCGGCGGGGCCTGCGGGTATTTCTGAGCCAGATCGCCCAGCCGGGTTGCTTCCGGCATTTCCCAGGGCGCTTTCAGGGCCTCGGTATAGCCCGTAACGTGTTCGAGCGGACGTCCCCGCTCCAGCATCAGGACCCGTAATCCTTTCTCCGTCAATTCCTTGGCGGCCCAGCCACCACTGACGCCCGACCCAATCACAATGGCGTCGTAGGTTTGTGATTTTACCGCATCGATGTTGAGATTCATAGTATTTTACTGATAAGCAGCCATTTGTTCGTTTACAAGGCCCAAACCTTCTGACCCGGTTTCAAAGGGACGTCGCCCTGGAACCGGCCCGGAACGGGGAGGTAGGCCAGGGTTTGGGTGGCCCCGGCTTCCGAGGTAAAATAACCGACGATGGTGAGTTCGCGAAGGATGAGGAAAAAGGGCTTTTCGCGCTGGGTTAGCTGTTTGACAATCTCCTTTTGTTCCGGGATGCCGAGTTGTGAAAACGGTTTTTGGAAAGCCGCCTGACTCAGGGCGTCGGTTTGTTGCAGTCCCTGTAAAAACAAATCCTGCTGGGCTGGGGCCGTACAATGGCCAATGACATGTCCAATGAACTGATGAACTCCCGCGGCTTTCGCCCCGGGTGTATCCGTGGTTGGAAGGATGATGTCTGCCAGATCCGCCATGAGTTTTTGCTGGGCATCCGAAAAGATCAGGGGAACCCCGGCGGTGGGCTCGCCCCGGAGGGCGGCCTGAACCGGAAGTGATAAGGTGGCCCCTACCAGTAGAGCCAGTCGTTGCAAAGCCTCCCGGCGAGGCATGAAAGGAGTTGACATTACTTGGATCAATTTAATAGAGAGTTGGTAAAAAGCAAGATTGGAGCTACTATGGGGGGAAAGCGGGGAATGCTTCCGGTTTACTCACCGGGGTTCAAAAGAAGGGGGAAAGCGGATAGGGAATCCGGTTTACGGAGCCGTCAGGCCAGCGCTTGGGAGCAGTGCCGATGTCAGGGCTGCGGAACCATCAGCGGCAGCGCTACGGTAAAATAAGAACTGTCGGAGGTGACGATCGGGTCACTTTGGGCCAGCAGGCGGTATTTGGCTAGAATGTTGGAAAGCCCTACCTGGTTGGAAGCCACCCGCCCGGTTTTCCGCTGGAGGTTGTTTCGAACCACCAGCCGACCAACCTGTGTGGTTTTGATCTCGATCAACAGCGGTTTGCTGGCGTGAATCACATTGTGTTTGACGGCGTTTTCAACCAGCATCTGTAGCGTCAGCGGAGGAAGCTGGTAGGCAAGCAATGGCTCGGCGATCACTATTTCCAGTCGAATACCGGCACCATAGCGGGTTTTAAGCAAATGAAAATACGACTGGATGAAGGTCATTTCGGTTTCCAGGGTTGTCAGTTCGCCTTCGTTTGTCTGGAGCAGATACCGGTAGACTTTCGACATTTCATCGACAAACTCCTCCGCCCGGTCAGGTTCGTCGGCAATCAGCGACGACAGCGAATTGAGGCTGTTGAACAAAAAGTGCGGATTGACCTGACTTTTCAGGCTTTCGTACTGACTTTGCAGGTTGACTTTCTTCAATTGCTCCTTTTCCAACGTGTTCTCGCGCCATTTATTGAGCGAGTAAACGCTCTCATCAATACCGACCGACACCAGATTGGCCGCCAGATTGAGCAGCAGGATTTGCCCGGTGGCTTCCGGATTGTGATGATACCCAAACAAGTGGAACGTTTCATAGATGAAAATACCCCCCAGAACGAAGCAGGGTGTCACCAGCACAAACACCAGCAGCAAACGCCAGACCCGCTGCCAGGTCTGGCCCAGGTTCGGATACCGCTGAATCACCCACTGGGTCAACTGATCGAGGGTGAACAAACAGAGGCTGCCAATGGTCAGGTTCAGGAGGGTGGCCCACAGAAAAGTACCCAGGTGAGCGAGATAGCGATCACCTACCACCCAGTACGAAATAAGCGGGATGAACCACGGAAACAGCAGCAAAAAGTGCCACTGGCTCTGTTTCCGAAGACGCGGAAAATGACGAAACAAGCTGTAAATAAATGACTTCATAAACCGACCGTGTTCGCCTTAATCTACTGATTTTGAATGAGCGAAACCCGAAGATAGTGCGTAAATTGGTTGATTGGCTGTCTGAACTGCGAAAAAAGCGGGATGAATTGCGAAGGATTCCGTGGGCATCAGGGAGCGTTGTGGGGGGGCGTAAAACGCAGCAGGGGCAGGGATACTTCAAAATGCGTTCCGGTTTCTTCCACCCGGATCTCTTCCAGACCCAATTGCCGGTATTTAGCCATCAGGGTAGCCAGCCTGGCCTGCGAAAGATCCATTTTAACCGATTTTCGCTGGAGCGTATTCCGAACCAGCAGCCGCCCATTTGGGGTCATTTCGAGGTGGATCTTCAGCGGTTTCGTGACGCTCATGACGTTGTGTTTAATCGCGTTGTCGATCAAAAGCTGGAGCGTCAGCGGAGGAAGCTGGGTGTCGGGGAAAGTTGGATCGGTCGGCAGGGCGATGCGCAGGGCCGGGCCGTAGCGCGTTTGCAATAAGGCCGAATACTGTCCCATAAAGTCCAGTTCGGTTTGTAAACTGACCAGTTCGTGGGTGTTGGCCTGAAGCAGATACCGGTACACCTTCGAGAGTTGGTCGACAAATTGCTCAGCCTGTTTCTGGTCCTCCCCAATCAACGACGACAGCGAAGTAAGACTGTTGAAGAGAAAATGCGGATTGATTTTCATCTTCAGCGAGTCGAGCTGGTGTTGAAGGGTGGCCTGCCGAAGCAGCTCGTTTTCGGTCTGGTCGCGGTGCCACTGGTTGTAGGTATAAAAAACATTCAGCGCCACACAGAAACAGAGATCGAAAATGAGCCCCAAAATCAGAATGGGACGGATGGCATCCCACGTAAACGGGACATGCAGGAGGGGGAAGAGGCTGTAGATGAACACATCCAAAACCGCCAATCCGACGGTGATCAGGCCCACAACCGCCAGCATCACCAGGGTGCGGTGCGTGGCCCGGAGTACGTCGGGATACCGGCGAATGACCCCGCGAACGGCCAGCGTGAGGGTGATGACCGAAAACCAGTAGAGCCCGAAAACCACCGATGTTCCCAACAAAAAGACCCGCACATCGCTGAAATAGCGGGGGCCAACGAAATAATAATTGCCAACGGGAAACAACACCGGCATCATCAGGATGTGGTACCAAAGCTCCCAGCGGGAGAAAAAAGGTGTCAATCGGCGGGAAGACCTTGGAATCATTCGAAAAAGCCGTCGGGGCTACCGGTTTTGCTGATTTTCGCTTAAAGGTACGGTTTTTTACAGGATGCTTCAATTCGGAGAAAAAGCGAACGGCTTCCTGATTTGATCAGTATTCGACTGGAACGTTGACTTTTTTTTCAAATTTGGGGCATCTTTGCAGCAACCTTTTTTGCCACCAGCATTTTTTCATGACTTTCCAAACCCAGACTGCCATCGTAACGGGCGCAGGCATCGGCATCGGTTTTGCCATTGCCCGTCAGCTTGCCCGCCAGGGTGCCTCCGTTTTACTCAATGACCTCGATGAGGTAGCGGCTCAGCAGGCAGCCGATCGCATACAACAGGAAGGCGGCCGCTGTTTGGCCTATCCCGGCGATGCTTCCGACGTCGCCTTTATTCAGGGCATGGTCGATAAAGCGGTTGCTGAATTCGGCAAACTGACCATCGTCGTTGCCAATGCCGGCATTACCATCTTTGGTGATTTCTTCGATTACCAGCCCGAAGCCTTTCAAAAAGTGGTCGATCTGAACTTGCGGGGCAGTTTTTTCCTGACCCAACGGGCTGCCCGTCAGATGAAGAGCCAGAACGAAGGAGGCAGCATTTTGTTGATGTCGTCCGTCACGGGCCATCAGGCGCATCCGGGACTGGCTGCCTACAGCATGACCAAAGCTGCGCTGGAAATGCTGGCCAAAAACCTCGTGCTCGATCTTTCGCCCTGCGGCATCAACATCAATGCCGTGGCTCCGGGCGCCACCCAAACCGAGCGGACGCTCGATGATCCGACCTATGTGCCGATCTGGTCGCGGATTACGCCGATGGGACGACCCGCCACCGTCGACGATATTGCCAATGCCGCCTTGTTTCTCGTTTCACCCCAATCGCGTCACATCACGGGACAAAGCCTGGTGGTCGATGGTGGCTGGACGGCAGTGAGTCCGCCACCGGTTGAATGATCGCTTCGCCCCCTTCAGGGGTTGGGGCGAAGCGATCATTTATTTCCGGCCCAGGGTAATCAAGACCACACCCGATAAAATCACCAGGGCGGCCAGGATGGAATACGCGTTCAGGGTTTCGCCGGCGAAGGCCCAGCCCAGCAGCATGGCAACCACCGGATTGACGTAGGCATAGGTCGAAACCAGTTGGGGGGGGGCATTCCGGGCCAGCCACGCAAAGGACGAAAACCCGATGATGGAGCCGAAAATGATGAGGTAAATCAAAGATCCAATGGCTTTTACCGGCGCATGTCCGATGCTCGTCAGCGTGACGTTCTCTGTGATCATGCTGAGTAAAAACAACACCAGACCGCCTACCAGCATCTGGATGGCACTGGAAATCAGTTGTGAAGGAAGCGTAAGCCGGGAAGAAAGCAGCGTGCCGACCGCCCACGAAACATTCGCCACCATGATCAGTGCAACGCCTATCCAGGTATTACCCGTCGACGCCATTCCGGAACCGGAGGGCTGCACCAGCAGCGAAACCCCCATCAACCCGAGCACCAGACCCGCCAGCGATAAGTTGGTGGGTCGGATGTGGCCGAAACCCACCCAGTTGAACAGAATGATGAAGAGCGGGACCAGCGCGGCCAACAGCGCGGCAATGCTCGACGGCACGTATTGCAGCGCAACCGACATGCTGCCGTTGGCAATCGTGAGCAGCAAGACCCCGATGATTCCTGCCGACAGCCATTGCTTCGGAGCCGGAACGGGGGTGCCGGTAAGCCGGGCGTACAGAAATAAAATCAGCCCCGCCGTACTGAGCCGCAAAGATGCCATATACAGGGGCGGCATTTTCTCGGTCATGAAATGAACAAAAAGGTAGGTCGACCCCCACAAAACATACACGGAGATCAGGGCCATCCAAAGTGTCAGGCGCGGAGGCTGTACTTTATTAACGTAAACCGGATTCATCACTCACTTTTCTCTTGGTTGTTTTTACAACACCAAAGGAATAGAAATATTTCCAGAGATGAACCGCAAATTTTTTTAATGGAAGTGATTAATTTTAATAATAGTCAGAATGAAAACGGGATTAACGAATGGTTTAGTTGTCTCTTCCGGTTGTATACAGCGATAGAGGGGCTTTTTCGACGACCGTGAACTGGACGCTGTTGCTGAGGACCTGGCGGTACCGGTATATGTATAGAGTAAACATGGCGTTGAAGAGGGTTGGATCGTCAGTGGTTTTCAGACGCCGGAGCAATTCAGTTACGTAGACAGTATCGTTCATTTTTTCCTGGATTTAGAGAGAGAAATAGGGGCGTTTTAATCGTTTACGGCTGACTCAAACCAGTTCTTTAACGAGGGATGCTGTTGCAGCAAATCATCAAACGTATGATCTGTCTGTAAATTAACGGTTTTTAATGTATTGATGTGTGCGATAAATCGGCTTATGGAATCAACCGGTTCATTGGAAATGCGGTGCGTGGAAGGCGGCAAATCCTGAATCAGTCGGGCCAGGGTCATGACCAGAGTCGCTTTTAACCCTGCTAGTTTGGTCAATGCTTCTTCCGGGATCAGCAGGCGGTCGCTTTGGCTGAGTGCGTGGTTTAGAAAGTGATAATTGTGGTAGATTTCGTCAGCCGCCTGACCCCATTCGGGCAGTAGGTTGTTAAAATGAATCAGTGGATTAGGGCTTTGATAGGTACTCATTCAGTGGATGGAGTTTTGGTTGGTGACAAGTAACGAAGGACCGGGAATTCCTCTGTGCCGCTTCGTCACCCATTTAGATGTCACATCTCCCAAAAAGTAACACGCATTTCGGTCGCCTATTTAAATAAAATTCGGGAGCAACCCGTCATCCGGAAATAGTGTACTCAGTGTCTGGAAATTAGGACGCCCCGCCCAAAAGACAAATACGGTATTTCGTTCGGTCTACCACAAATTGACCATCGTTTTTGCCGGTCTGCTTCCTTTGGAAAACCGTTTAACCAAAGAATATTAAGTCCTGTCAACCGAAAACGCCGGAAGCTTGTGGCTTCCGGCGTTTTCAATTCGGACACTTGTATGAATTACAGGTCGGCGGCAGCCTTCCGGATTTCGTCTTTTGTCTTACCGGTTTTTTGCTGGAGTTTGCCCCACATTTCGTCTTCCTTGCCTTCTGCATACGTCAGATCGTCGTCGGTCAAATCGCCGTAGGCTTGTTTGATCTTGCCTTTCAACTCATTCCATCCGCCTTTAAGGGTTGTCTCGTTCATGATTGATAATCGTTATAACGTGAGTGATCTAGTAAATGATTCTTCCGAATCATAGGGTATAAACCGGCGACAAGCGGAAAATGTTTGAGATTTTGGACCAAAAAAAGCCGCACCATCACCGGAATTGTTAGTTTACGCGGGTCCAGGTTTGGGTTTTGCCCAGCAGGGATATTCCGACATACCCCCGCACGTCGAGCGTATTGGGGTTTTTTAGCGTCATTTTGCAACTGTACTCTTTGCCGTCTTCGGGGTTGTAGATATGACCATCTTCCCAGACCTTGCCGCCATCGTGTACAAAGCCCTGCATCACATCCAGCCCCATGAGTGGCCGGGAACGCAGCGTGGCCTGGCTGTTTTTCAGGTCGGTTTTAGGCTTTCCGGTCGAGGGGTTGTTGGGCTCCCGCAGCCACACCAGCTTCCCGTAGTACTGGTTGCCTTTTTTGTAAATCTGGATCTGCCCCTGTTTGGTGCCGTTGAGCCAGGTACCTACCACCGCATCCGGATGAAACTGGGGCGTGTATGCGGTTAGCGAGTGGGCGAGCAGAAGAAGGGGAACGAGAAAAAAAAGCGACTTCATTCGATTTTTAAGATGTTGATGGAAACGTTGACCAGTGTACTGATTAAAACGTAAAAATAATTAAAAATGTGTGTTACCGGATTACGCTGGTTTGCGGAATTACACTGATTTTTGCAGGACAGAATCCGGCGGCAGCCTCTGCGTTCCGGCCGGATTTTGCATCCAAACTTGCCAAAAAGGTCATCAGTGACCACCACGCTATGATCAAACTTGATCCAACCAGAACTTACCCGCACGAAACGGAATCGCGCACCATTGTCCGTTTTCAGGATTGTGACCCGTTGCAGCACCTCAACAACGCGAAGTATTTCGACTACTATTTCAACGCACGCGAAGACCAGGTTGCTACCCAGTATAACTTCAGCCCGGCGCAGTTGTTTCGTGAATACAAGACGAGTTGGGTGGTTTACCAGCACCAGATTGCTTACGTCCGTCCGGCTATGGTCAATGAATGGCTTCGGATCGTATCCCGCATCATTTACGTCAGCGACGATACGATTGTCACGGAGTATTACATGACCGACGATTCCGGCCGGCAGTTGAAGAATGTGCTTTGGATGACCTCAAAGTATGTCAGCGTTGTAACGGGCCGTCGAATTCCCCACGATCCCGACGTCATGGCGTTTCTCGCGGCCATCTGTGTGCGCGACGTCGATTTCCACAACCTGAATTTCAACGACCGGATCCGGCAGATCAAGGAAGAACTGGTGCAGGACAAAATAGAAGGCGAGAGCGGAGGAGATTAGCGGGATACCCGGATGATAACGACTTTATCATTTGCGCCATCCGGCACGGCCATCCGACCGTTTATGACGGTTTCCGATTTGAGTTTCTGTCCCGTTACCACATCCAGCCACTCGGCCTGGTAGGTGCCTTTTTTCAAATTCAGGTTCAGGTCATGCGGTTGTACGGCCATCGGTTCGTAATACAGAACCCACTCCGTTTTCCCGTTGCCCAGCACCTGCGTCAGCGCACCCGGGGCCGAAGCCACCAGACCGGGAGCGGGTTTGTAGGTCACAAAATTTAGCTTTTCAAAAAAGTCTTTCATCACTTTGAATTGTGACCGCAAGGCCGGACTGCCTCCGCCGGGAGCTTTATACGACGTGTCCTGACCGGTTTCGGCACCGACGGAATACGAGTAATCCAGGTGGTTGAATAAACCGCCCCCGGCCATCAAAAACCGCCAGGCCTGCCGACGATACGTGGCGTCTTCACGACCGGCAAAACCGGTTTCGTTAAATCCGATCACGCGGTTCAAATGGTAATTTTCCGTGACGGCTTCGGGCAGGGCGTAGTGAAACGTGAAAATCGAAATGTTGGAATCAGCGTTGGCAATCGGATAGTGGAAATTGCTGACATCCTGCGAAATCAGATGCCGGTTTGGTAGTCGGCTTTCCTCGTCTTTGATCCAGCGGGCCACCTGCCGGTGCCAGTCGTTCGAGCGTTGCGAAACCACCTGCAGGGTTGAACGCCAGTCTTTTTCGGGGCCGTATTCGTTGCGTTTCAGAACAATGTCCGTCTGATCGGCCCAGGGTTCGTTCTGAATCTCGAAATAGCAATTCTCGAAACCGTTCAGTTCCCGGATAATTTTCCTGACATATTTTTCCTGATGCGCCAGCAAATTTCCATTCTCCAGCGTATTGACCAACCGGGATGAGATGCTGTCGGTTTTATTGATGTTATTCTTTGGATTCAGCGCACTGTATTTCCAGCCATCGCTATAATGCGCCGAAAACAGATTCACTTCCACAATTACGCCCCGCTGGCGGGCCTGGGTCATAAAGTCCTTCAAGCGGTTGAAATAAGCAACATCCCACTGGTTGAGGTCAAACTTGTTTCCGCCCAGCGTATAACCGGGTTCGCTGCTCCGTCGCCACGGCAAGATCAACCGGCCTTCGGCGGCTGCCAGGGTGTTTTTCTGGATGCCAAAGTCACCCAGTTTCTCGATGTAAGCCCCCGTAAAAAGCCGGGTGGTGTTCATGCCGTCGGCGGCTGTAGCTTGCAAATACCGGGCATAATCGAAGTCGAGGTTGATCACCGAACCGTAGTGTTCTCCCGAACCGACCATCAGAATCGGCTTGTTCCGGTATTGAAAATAATGCGGATTCTGCGGATGCAACCGGAAGGGTCCGGAGGTTTGCGCCCAGGACCACGCGGTAGAAAATACCAGGAACCCTGCCCAAAAAAAACCGGGTTTTCTAGTCTGTTTCCACATAGTTCATGTCCTTTTTGAAGGTTTCCTCCATAAAGTACAGCGCAATAAACGCCAGGGTTGCCGTCAATAATCCGACCCCAAGTGCACTATTCAGCGTTCCGACCTGGCCTTTTCCGTAAACAAACAGCGACGTTAACGGTATCACCGCTCCCCGCACAAAGTTGGGAACCGTCGTAGCCACTGTAGCCCGCAGGTTGGTTCCGAAAAGCTCGGCGGCAATGGTCACGAACAGCGCCCAATAGCCGTTGGCAACGCCAAGGAAAACACAAACCAGGTAGAAAACCGAGAGGTCTTTCATGGGAGCCAGCAGGTAGACCAGCACGAAAACCAGCGAAAGGGCAATGAAACTGCCGATGACTTTTTTGCGGCTTTTGAAATATTGACTCAACAATCCACTGGCAATGTCGCCAAAAACCTGACCGGTGAAGGTCAGCATGACGGCTTTTCCGGCCACCACCGGTTCGGTCAACCCCATCGCCTGACCAAATTCCGGCGAAAACGTCACCAGAATCCCGACGACAAACCAGATGGGCAAACCGACCAGAATGCACTGAATATACTTCAGAAACCGCTCCCGGTTGTTGAACAGCATCATCAAATCACCGCGCTTCACCTGACGCTCTTTCACCACTTCAAAAATCTTGGATTCGAATACGTTCATCCGCAGCACCAGCAGCATCAAACCGAGACCGCCCCCCACGAAATACGAGATCCGCCAGGCAAACAAATCGGCCACGAAATAGGCCATGATAGCGCCCAGAACGCCCATGGTAGCCACAATCGTGGTTCCATACCCGCGAATCTGCTTCGGTAACACTTCGGTTACCAGCGTGACACCCGCTCCCAATTCACCGGCCAGGCCCACGCCAGCCACAAACCGCAGAGCCGCGTACATGGGCAGACTGTCGACAAATCCGTTGGCAATGTTCGCGAGCGAATAAATCAGAATCGACCCGAAGAGCACGGAAAGCCGCCCCCGTTTGTCGCCCAGAATGCCCCAGAAAACACCGCCCAGCAGCATCCCGGCCATTTGCCAGTTCAACAGCATGATGCCGTCGGGAAGTAGCCGGTCGTCAGGCACACCGATGGCTTTCAGGCTCGGAACCCGCACGACGCTAAACAGAAACAGGTCGTACATATCCACCAGATAACCCAGCGCGGCCACCAGCACCGGAATTTGAAGCAATTGTTTACTCAGGCTTTGTTGGGGTTTCGGTTGCTCAATCATTTTTTCGGTTTCAGTTTTATCGTTATCGGTTTACGGTTTTTAGTTTGGCGTGGCTGAAGCATTCAAAATGCGCGCGTCAGCCACCCTAAACTAAAAACCGTAAACCGATAAACCGTAAATTATACTTGCTTCGGAAGCGCGAAGGGCGCGCGGTATTGACGGCTCAGGTGCGAATTGGCTTCCGAGTCGCCGATGAATTCTTCTTTCTTCGGATCAAATTTCAGGGTGCGACCCAGGCGGTAGGCAATGTTACCGATGTGGGCCAGTCCCGACGCCAAATGGGCGGTTTCAACCGGGCCGTTCAGTTTCGATTTGTCCCGCGCCCGAACCGCTTCGATGAAGTTCAGGTAGTGGTCGCCCCCGGCATGACCCGCCGGTCCGGGCGTCCGCTCTTTGCCCAGAAACGTTTTGTAATCGTTGTAGCCGTTGATGACCATATAGCCTTTGTCGCCGTAAAAGAGGTTGCCGACTTCCACGCCGTCTTCCCGGTTGGTCATCCACGGACGCACTTCAAACTGAATCACTTTGCCTTGCGAGGGGTAATTATAGGTGGATGTCAGCAATTCCGGTGTTTCCTTGCAGTCTTTCCAGAGGTATTTGCCGCCCGCCGACGTCACCTCTTCCGGAAAACCGACGTCCAGCCCCCACATGGCCAAATCCGTTTCGTGGATGCCCTGGTTGCCAATGTCGCCATTGCCGTAGTCCCAGAACCAGTGCCAGTTGTAGTGAACGTAGTTTTTGGAGAACTCGCGCGCTTTGGCCGGTCCCTGCCACAAATCCCAGTTCAAACCCGCCGGAACAGCGCTGGGCCCCTGATTGCCAATGTCAGGACGCCATTTGTAGACCAATCCGCGCGCCATGTACACTTTCCCGATCAGACCGTCGCGGAGGTGTTTGATGGCTTCCTGAATGGCGGTCGAACTGCGCAATTGCACGCCGTGCTGCACAATCCGGTTGTATTTGGACGCAGCTTCCACCAGTTTTTTGCCTTCGCGCAGGTTGTGCGTACCCGGTTTTTCGACATACACATCTTTTCCGGCCTGACACGCCCAGATGGCCGCCAGTGCGTGCCAGTGGTTGGGTGTGGCAATGCTGACGGCATCGATGTTTTTGTCGTCATACACTTTTCGCAAATCCTGTTCGGTTTTCACCTTTCGGGAGTACGTTTTCTCAAAATCAGCCGCGCGCTGGGCCGAAACCACGTTATCGACGTCGCAGAGCGTGACGACCTCGACGTTCGGCAGTTTGGAGAAATTGGAAATGTGGTCTTTCCCGCGTCCGTTGACGCCGATGACGGCGACCCGGATGCGGTCGTTGGCACCAAAGGCATGGGCCGGAATCAGGGTCGGCAATCCCATTACGGCGAGGGAGCCGGTGGCAGCGGTTTTGAGGAAAGTCCTCCGGGAGTCGGATTGGTTTTTCATGAATCAAGCGGTTTAGGAAAATGAGTTATTTCGCAGACGGGGCCGCCCGGCGGTTGAGCGGAGTAAAAAGAGTTAAGCAGAGAAAGAGAGAAAAACTCTGCTTAACTCTGCGAAACAACTCTTTCTTTTACAGTCTTGGCAAGGTCAGGCCGCCGTCGACCATGATGACTTGCCCGGTTGAATACGGAAAGTCACCACGGGCCAAAGCAGCCACCGCCCGGCCCACATCGTCAGGAAAACCCCAGCGTTTCTGGACCGTCAGCCCTTCATCGATTAGTTTGTCGTATTTCCCGACGACCCCCGCCGTCATGTCGGTACGGATGATGCCCGGTCGTACTTCAAAAACCGGGATGTCGTATTCACCCAGTCGGGCAGCAAACAATTGCGTGGCCATGCTGAGTCCGGCTTTGGCAATGCAATATTCTCCACGGTTCACCGAAATAACCGTCGAGGAGATCGAGGAAATCGTTATTATACACCCCGTAAAGTCCGTTTGATCAGCCTTTTGCGCAATCATCCAGTTGGCCGCAGCCTGGGTCAGAAAGTAGGCCCCCTGCAAATTGGTCGACAACACGTATTCGAAACTTTCCTCCGTTGCCTCCAGAATATCCCGGCGTTCCTTCGGCGCCACCCCCGCGTTATTTACTAATACGTTCAACCGACCAAAACGGGCCTTGATTTGTTCCAGCATGCGGACGCGGTCTTCTTTCGACGCAATATCACCCTGGCAATAAATCACTTCAGCGCCCAATTCCTGAAGACCAGTCAGGGCCTCTGCAACCGCTTCTTCGGGCCGTACGCCATTGATGGCCAGATCGAAACCGGCTTTCGCCAGGTGTTCTGCAATCCCGTATCCAATTCCCCGGCTTCCGCCCGTTATAAATGCTACTTTCTTCATTTTATGTTGGATGGGAACGCGGACTGGGCGGATTGAACGGATCAACACTGATTTTTATGAAATTTTATCTGTGGAAATCCGTTCAATCCGCCCAATCCGTGTTCCTATTAAAGTTCCGGAATGTCGACCCAGCAGCGTTTTTCCCAGCTTTCGATGCCTTTTTCGGCCAGTTGCACGCCCTTGGCTCCTTCCCGCAAGTCCCACGGAAATGGATCATCCTTCACGACGTGTTTCAAAAACAGCTCCCACTGCACCTTAAAGGCATTTTCGGCCACTTCCTGCTCCGGTACTTTGGCCCAGCCTTCAAAAAACTTGATCGGCTGCTCGATGTCGGGGTTCCAGACCGGTTTGGGTGTGTTGCCATAATGCTGAATGTAACACTCCCGCAAACCCGCCACCGCCGATCCTTTGGTGCCGTCTACATGCAAGGTCAGCAAATCATCGCGACGAACGCGGGTGGTCCACGAAGAGTTGAACTGAGCGATGACGCCCCCTTCGAGTTCAAAGGTTGCATAGGCGGCATCGTCGGCGGTACAGACATACGGTTTGCCCTGCTCGTCGATGCGCTCCGGAATGTGGGTTGCACCCAGACAAGATACGGCTTTTACTTTACCAAATACGTTGTCAAGCACATAGCGCCAGTGGCACAACATATCAACAATGATCCCGCCATCGTCTTCCTTGCGGTAATTCCACGAGGGCCGTTGCGCCGGAATGGAGTGCCCTTCAAACACCCAATAGCCAAATTCACCCCGAACCGACAGGATTTTTCCGAAGAAATCGTTCTGCATCAGGCGTTTCAGTTTCAACAAACCGGGTAACCACAATTTGTCCTGCACGACGCCGTTTTTCAGCCCGGCGGCTTTGCAGAGTTCATACAGTTCCAGGGCCACTTCGGTGCTGACGGCGGTCGGTTTTTCACAGTAGACGTGCTTTCCGGCGGCCACGGCTTTGCGAACGCCCTCCGCCCGGCGACCCGTCGTCTGGGCATCGAAATAAATGATGTTATGGGGATCGGCGAGGGCTTCATCGACGTTGGTCGTCATTTTCTGCACCCCCGATTGCTGGCACAATTTCTCCAGTTTATTGACGTCCCGACCCACCAGAATGGGGTCCGGCATAATGACTTCGTCCGGTCCAACCTTCACGCCCCCCTGTTTGATGATGGCAACTATGGAACGCATCAGGTGTTGATTGGTACCCATCCGGCCGGTTACGCCGTTCATGATAATACCGACTTTGTGTTCTTTCACTTTTAAATAAATGGCTAAAAGATGGTTGAATGGTTAAGCGGTTATTTACGAATGATACAAATACCCGTGTTTGATTTTTTCCAGGAATTCCGCCTGATCTTCCGCCCAATACCGGTTTGAGAAGATCTCGACTTCATTGAAACCCGAAAAACCGGCAGCTTCGACCCACGACCGGATCTGGCGGATGTTGATGCAGCCTTCGCCCATCAGTCCGCGGTCGTTGAGTAGATCGAGCGTTGGGGTTTTCCAGTCACAAATGTGGAAAGCATACAAATGCCCGTTTTTACCGCATCGCGCGATTTCCCGTTCCAGATCGGGGTCCCACCACAAATGATAGACATCGACGGCGATACCAACGTAGGGTGAATTCAGTTCCTCGGCCATGTCATTAGCCTGTCCTAAGGTGTTGACAGCCGAGCGGTTATCGGCATACATCGGATGTAAAGGTTCAATCGCCAGCCGGACGCCATTGGCTTCGGCATGGGGCAGCAGTGCGGCAATACCGTCCCGGATTTGTTTGCGGGATTCCGTCAAGGACTGACCTGGTGCGGCACCGCACACCAGTACGACGTGGGGGGCACCCAGTTCGGCGGCTTCGTCGATCGCCCGGCGATTGTCGTCCAGGGCGGTTTGTCGGCCAGCGGCTTCGAGGTGCGGAAAAAAACCGCCCCGGCAGAGAGAAACCACCGACAGGTTATGATCCCGCAGCAATTGGCTGGTTTCCCGAATGTTGCGATTGGCCAGCGCATCCCGCCAGACTGAAATTCCGCCAATCCCCGATCGGGAATAGTGCTTTGCGGCTTCCTCAATGGCCCACGGGCGGGTGGTGATGGTGTGAATGCACAGTTTTGAAAAATCCTGGAATGCCGGTTCCCCAGGCGTCGACTCCGCTAGTGGTGTTGTGCTCATCACAGGGCTCCGAAAAAGGTGTAATACGGTTCGTTGTTTACCACCCGTTGCAGGTATAAGGCGACTTCGCGGGCGTGGTAATCCCCCCACATGCTCGACTCGCCGTAGGGAATTTTGCTCCCTGCCGGAACATGATCCCAGCCGTTGGGCCGGTGGTAGATCGAGTGCAGAATCAGTCCCTGGTGGTTAGGGTCCGTGCTGAGATACGGTTCCTTAAACAGCGAATCTAACACCGTTAATCCCGCCTGCCAGTACCGTGAGCCGTTTTCGGTTTCGCCCCGTTCGGTCAGGTAGTTGCCCAGACGCAGCAATCCCTGCGCCCCAATGGCGGCTGCCGAACTGTCTACCGGCTCAAAATCATTGTAGGGATCGGAGGGCCGGTCGAGGTAATTACCCATTTGCGACAAACCGGGTGCGCCGGTATCCCAGTATGGAATGCCGTCGATCGGCGTGTGTTCGATGTAAAAGTCGCAGGTGGCGCGGGCGGCTTTGAGCAGATACGCTTCCACCACCTGCCGTCCACCGAACGGTTCCAGATCAACGTCTTCGAGTGTGTTCAGGTATTCCAGTTGTTCGGCAAAACCGCACATGGCCCAAGCCAGGCCGCGCGTCCAGGTCGTAAAACCGGTGTAGCCCTGCTGGGAGTTGGGGCAACGGAAATTGCCGTCTTTGGTATTGAAAACGCTTTCGTGCGCCGTGCGGCCCCAGAGATCGTAGATGTCACGTCCTTCGCCGTAAAAAACCGAGTACTCGGCTGTTGCTTTCATGTGTTCCAACCCCCGCTCGAGCAGATTGATTTTTACATCGCCTTCCCCCTGAAAAACGTGACCAAGGCTGTGGCTTAGCACGACGGCCCGGCAGGAACGGATCGTATCGACAAAAAGCGAATGTGGTCCGTTGAAGGAGTGAATGAATCCACCGGTTTTGACGGTCGTCCAGCGGCTGGCCTGCACGGCTCCCGAAATTTTGAGGGCTAGTTCGTAAAAATTCTTTTCCCACTCGTCGAATTCTACTTTGCCTTCCCGCATCAGCCGCAGCAGGTTGCCGTAGGTGCTCACGTTGTTGAAACCGTGGTCGTGAACGCCAATGTGGCTGATGTGGGGGGCCATGACGCCGAGCGTTTTTTGCCGCCCCGTTTCCAGAAAATGCGGGTCGCCGGTGGCGTCGAACTGGAGGATGGAGGAGCCAAACTGGAAGCCCTGCGTCCACTCGGTCCAGCCGCGGGTGGTGTAGTGTCCCTGCACCGTAAAAACCGGTGACCCTTTGGCGGTATCGTAATGGGAATCGATCAGGTTGATTTTTTGGGCGGATAAATCCCAGAACTGCTTGAGTCGGGTTGTGAAGTCGGCCGGTTGAAGGCCGTAGTTGATTTGAATCATTGGTCGATACTGGAAACGGAAGGAAATCCATTGAACTACCAGTAAAAGACAGGATGGGCCGGGAATTACCGGTTTGGGTGGAAATAAGTTGAAACAAGGCCCCTGAAAAAACAGACCGACGGGTGTGGGTCTACTTTTTCAGGGGCCTTCTGGTGACTGATCCGCTTTCCTTTTCTACTCTTCCTGCTTTTTCGGAGCGGTTTTCGATTTCGCCGGCTTGGCCGTTTTCACGGATTTTGCTTTGGGATCATTCTTCGTTTTGATATGAATCACGGTTCCTTCTGTCGTTGACCAGGTGGTGACTTCATCCCCTTCTGCCGGTGCGGGCGGAACAGGCGGCTCCGGGGCCACTGGTGGGGGAGCCATGGCTGCCGGTGGAATGGGTGGGACTGGGGCCATGGCTGCTGCTGGCAGATCGGGGGCGTCAGCGGCAGCCGGTGGAGCCGGTGGATTGGGCGCTTTTGGCATGTCTTCCGGACGGTTGTAGCGTTTGCCGTTGTACCAATACTGCCCTTTTACACCCGCCGGTTTGGGCATCCGGGCAGGACGGGGGGGCGCAGCGGGAACCGGCGCAATGGCTGGCACTGAATCCAGGCGGTGCGCTCTTTCCTGCAACCGGAGCACTTCAATGGCATGAAAACTCGCTTTTTCGGCCATGCCCGCTATTTTCGCCGAAAAAGTCCCCATTGAATCGGTGAAGAGCCGCAACTGCCCATCAGTCAATGACTGGAGCTTCGCCATCTGCTGGTTTACCTTTTCCATTTCCTGATCGGTCAGTTGCTCCAGTTTGGTTTGCAGTTCTATTTGCTTCTCAAGCTGGATCATGGGCAGGTGAATTTTCTCCATTTCGCGCCCCAGCCTCTCCACCTGTTCCAGGTGGTGATCAAGTTCTGTTTCCAGCCGGATGCGCATCACAGGGTCAACCGCATCCGTATCGACTGAAAAAGAAAGCGGTTCCGGTTTTTCAACGACCTTGATGCTGATTTCTTCCGGAACCGACCGTTGAACGTTCGTGTCTGAATGCCAGTCGTTGAACGCCTTGGCGTCGCCTTGCAGACGGCTGGTGGTTGCCGGACGATCGACACGCTGGCCCGTTACCAAACCGGCGAGCAACACCAGGCAACCCGCTGCCAGCAACCCGTTCGGTTTGGACGACGGTTGTTCACTCACGCCGATGACCCGTTTTACGCGCTGAACAAAGGATGGCCTGCGGGCACCAAAAGCCATTGCCAGCGTGGGCGTCGAAGCAAACGCCTGCCGACGTTCTTCGATCTGAACCAGCGCCTGTGCCAGACTGGCGCGCTCGCCCCGCAACTGAATGGCCACATCGTCGCAGCAATGCTCTCGCTCTTCCCGAACCCGGGCCGAGAGCCACCAGATGGCAGGGTGAAAAAACAACACAATCTCGACCGCCGACTGCACCAGATTGACCAGGTAGTCATACCGCCGGATGTGCGCCAGTTCGTGGACCAGCACGGCTTCGACCTGCCGGGGAGACAAACCGGCCAGCAAACCGACGGGAATTAGAATGACCGGTTTTAGCCAGCCAATGGTCATCGGCACCGCTATTTCCGCCGACTCCACCAGCCGGACGGCCTTCATGATGCCAAGCTGATCGGCCACCTTCTGCACATACGTCTGCCAGGCTTCCGGTGCCGGACTGTTATTCCTCCGCGTCAATCGCTGAACGAACACCCAGCCGCCCAACAACCGCACCATCAGCAAAACCGCACCCAAAAACCAGACCGACACCAGCAGGGACAAATGCGGATGAAGCCAGCTCATCAGCTGACCCGACCAATCGCTGGTGAACGACAAATCCTGAACGATGGCGGTTTGACGGTCGCCCTGGATCGACAGGGTGGTTCGGACGGGTTCGTAACCCAGCCAGAAGGTTGCCACAAATGCCAGGAGTTGCAGGAACAGCGTTCCGATGCCGATGCCGTAGCGCACCGAGGCCGGGCGGTTTTGGGTCAGTCGCAATGCCAGCGCGGCCGCAGCCACGAGCAGCGTTCCCTGCCAGAGTGTATGCACCAAAGCCCAGCCCAGCGCATTCGTAAAGGGTTCTGAAAACACGTTAAAGTTGTTCATCGGGTTCGTTGTTTTCGGGATTCAGTTGGTTGATCAGTTTTTGCAATTCTTCGAGTTCCCGGGGCGTTGCCTTGCTGTTGCCCAGCACCTGCATTACAAGTTTCATGGCCGAACCCCGAAAAGCCGTATCGACAAACCGGTCGAGCAGGTGTTGCTGCGTTTCTTCTTCCCCGATCAAAGCCTGATAAACGTGGTAACGGCCTTCTTCGGTGCGGCTCAGGAGTCCTTTTTCGTGCATGATCTGCATCAGTTTGAGGGTCGTCGTATACCCGATGTCGCGCGTTTGGCTCAGGTGTTCGTTCACCTGCCGCACGGTGCTGGGGCCTTTTTCCCAAAGCACCTGCAGGATTTCCAGTTCAGATTCGGTTGGTTTCATGGTTTTTTGTTTACTGTTCGAAACGGTAGTTTGCGCGGTTGTCGACAACGAATTTAAACCTACGAACTATTTCGTAACAAAGATATACGAATCGTTTCGTAGAAGTCAAGTTTTTGATACGAAAGTTTTCGTAATAAATGTTAAAACCGTTTTTCATCCGCGTTATTTATCCCATAGGGATTGAACAGCGCAGCGTCGGTAGAAAATGGGGTTATTTTTGACGCCAGCGTGCCGATAGGTACGCGACAATTCGCATTAAACTGGCGGTGGGTCGCGTACCTATCGGCACGCTGGACGAAGATTCCTGGCTTCGTGCTACCGACGCTGCGCTGTTGAGCCCCTAACGGGGCAGGTCGACGGGCTGCGAGAACGGTGGCATGAAAACCGTGCGCTGGATTATCATAAACATTTATTGAATCACCCGACTCGGCTGTCCAGTTTTGTACAGAACGCTGTCCGTTTCTGGACAGCGTTCAATCTGTTTTCCATTATATAATGGCCTTGTTTCAATCTATTCCCTGTTTTTAATGATTGGTCTGCTATTTGCTATACAAAAGAGAAAGATACTATTGTGAACGAATGAAAGGAGATCAACTGGGGGAATTTGAGGAGTTGGTATTGCTCACCATCGCGTTTCTGTATGACGATGCCTACAGCGTGGCCGTCGTGGAAGCCCTCGGCCAGCGACTGGAGCGGCCCATGAGCCTGGGAGCGGTTCATCGCACCATGCAACGACTGGAAGAAAAAGGGTTGGTCAGTTCGCGGTTTGGCGAATCGACTGCCGAGCGCGGGGGTCGTCGGAAACGCCTGTTTACCGTGAGCGTGGCCGGCGAACAGGCCTTGCAGGAAGTGCGACGAATCCGCAACGAGTTGTGGGATGGGATTCCAAAAACCGCTTTCGGCGGCAGTATGTCATGAGTCAGAAACCGAACACACCCCAGCCGCCCCGCTGGGCCGAACGACTGCTGGAACGGATCATCGCGCCCCACCTTCGCGAAGAGCTGCTGGGGGATTTGTACGAATTGTTTCAGAAACGGGTTCGTCGCTTCGGGTCTTCCCAGGCCCGCTGGCTGTATGGGCTGGATGTGCTGCTGCTTTTGCATCCCCGACTCTGGCGCCGGAACTCCGCCAATCAACACTCCCGGCATCCTCAAACCACTGATTATTCAAACCCTGCCTTAATGAATATGCTCAGCAACCATTTCAAAATTGCCCTTCGGAAGCTCAACCGCAACCGGTCGCATGCCCTCATCAATGTGTTAAGTCTCAGCCTCGGCATGGCTTGTGTCATTCTGATTTTCACGCTGATCACCTACCACCTGAGTTTCGACACCTTCCACGCGCACCAGGATCGGATTTACCGGATTTACACGGAATTTCACGATGACAAAATCCGGTACAATACCGGCGTTCCCAATCCGCTTGGAACGACTTTTCGGAATGAACATCCAGCGGTCGAACACGTGGGGCGAATCGCTTTTTTGAAAAAAAGAGTGGTGGAGGTTTCGCCAGCGAAGAAATTTGAAGAAGACATTGCCTTTGCCGACCCCGAATTTCTGGACATTTTCAATTTCCCACTCGTGCAGGGAAATCCAAAAACCGTGTTGCACGAACGGAACACCGCCCTTCTAACAGAACGGGTCGCCCGGAAATATTTTGGTGACGAAGATCCCATCGGCAAACTTGTCCACGTCGATGACTCCCTGGTGGTCCGGATCACGGGCATTCTGCACGACCTTCCGCCCAACACGGATTTTCGCTCCGAAATGTTTATTCCCTTCGACAATTTGAAAGATCATACGCCCTGGATGGTGGAAAAAGACTGGTGGTTTAGTGTCAATAGTGAGATGCAGTGCTTCACCCGGCTGAAACCGGGCGCATCGGCCGCAACGATCGATGCCACGGTGCTTTCGGCGATTTCCGATAAATACTACAACCAGGACATGGCGAAGTATTTCCGGTTTAAGCTGCAACCCCTGGCCGATGTGCATTTTAACCCCAACCTGAAGGGATACACCGAGAAAAAAAATCTCTGGGCCTTTGGCTTGATTGGCTTTTTTCTGATCGTTACCACCTGTGTTAATTTCATCAATTTGTCCACGGCTCAGGCCCTCGGCCGCTCGAAGGAGATCGGGGTTCGAAAAGTACTGGGCAGTCGGCGGGGGGCACTTTTCTGGCAGTTTATGACCGAAACGGCGGTTATGGCCGGGCTGGCTACGGTTTTCGCTTTCCTGCTGGCCTATCTGGCCCTCCCCGCCGTGAACCGCCTGTTCGAAATTGAGCTGAGCCTGAATCCACTGAAGAATGTTTATCTGGTCACCTTCTTACCCATTTTGCTTCTGATCGTCATCTTCTTTTCGGGTACTTATCCCGGCCTGATTCTGGCGCGTTTTCAGCCCTTGCTGGCGTTGAAAGGAAAGATTTCGCCACGACAAATGGGTGGTTTTTCGCTGCGAAAGAGCCTGGTCGTCACCCAGTTTGCCATTTCGCAACTGCTCATCATCGGTACGTTGGTGATTGCGAATCAGCTCCGGTACTCCCGGCAGGCCGATCTGGGTTTCCAGAAAGACGCGATGGTCATTTTACCCGTTCCGAACAACCAGAAGTCGAACATCAATACGCTGCGTTCGCAGTTTTCCGAAGTGGCCGGGGTTGAAAACGTAACGTTTTTCGATACCGCCCCCGCATCCGAAGATGCGGGAAGCACCGGCATCCGTTTTGACACCCGAACCGAAAGCGAAACGTTTCCCATAACGATTAAAGCCGCTGACGATCAGTATGCCCCCACGTTTGGTCTGCAGATTCTGGCCGGGCGCAATCTACATCCTTCGGACACGATCCGTGAATACCTCGTGAATGAAAGTGCCGTAAAAGCCCTTGGATTGCCCTCTAACCAGGCTGTTGTTGGCAAAGATGCTTCGATCAACGGGCGGAAGGGAACCATCGTCGGCGTCATGAAAGATTTTCACAACCGGTCGTTTCACGCGGCTATCGACCCGCTTTGCATCACGACACGCAGCGAGAATTACAGCCATTGCGGGGTAAAAGTAAGTCTCGCCAATCTGGGGCCGACCCTCGCCGGGCTTGAAAAAAACTGGTCGGCGATGTATCCCTCGTCCATTTTTACCTACCGGTTTCTGGACGAGGACATTGCCCGGTTTTACAAGCTCGACAACATGATTCTGTGGCTGATTCAGGCCTTTTCCCTCATTGCCATCGTGATTGGCTGCCTGGGTCTCTACGGTTTGGTATCGTATATGGCTGCCCAGAAAACCAAGGAAATCGGAGTTCGCAAAGTTCTGGGAGCCAGCGTTTTCGGTATTTTGTGGTTATTTGGGAAAGAATTCTTCCAATTGCTGCTGATCGCTTTCGGGCTGGCGGCTCCGCTGGCGTGGTGGGTCATGAGTCGCTGGCTGAATGATTTTGTGTACCGGATTGAACTGGGAGCCGGTATTTTCGTTCCCGCGATTGCCATCACTTCTATCATTGCGGTCCTCACTGTGGGGTATCGATCGTTGCGGGCAGCGCTGGCCAATCCGGTGAAATCTCTCCGGTCGGAATAACGGTTTTCGTTGGTGGCAACGGTAAAAAAGTGGAAGATGTCAATAATTCAACTATATTTACCGTTGTTCACCTAAACGATACGTTAAAGGCTTTTTCTCATGCCCAATTACCTCGTAGTACTCGCCGGAATCCTGATCACCGGGACGTTGTCGGCCCAAACCGTTTGCCTGACCAAAGCGGAGCACGATGCGGCTTCTAAAAAGCTGGCGAAAGAATACGTTCAGGCACAAACGATCATCGATCCGGGTTTCCGAACGCGCCAACCCGGTTTTCGGACGGTTGATGAAATGGAGCCGAGCGAAAAAAAATGGTATGAACTGAGTGAGCAGTTTGGGAAAGACCTCAACCAGATGTTTAAGCAGGCCAATGTCTTGCAGGACACCACCTGTTACCTGATTGTCAACCTGTATGCCAACCCGGATGGCTCCCTAAACCGGGTTTTTTATGAAGTGGGCCGGAATTTCTCCGTTATGCGTTCCGACAGCCTGGCTACGCTCCGGTTGAAAGCGCGCATCGACCCGGTGTTGTGCCCGTGGTTTTCGACCTATCGTTTCCCCGTTACCGGCGACAAACCGTACCGCTTTTCCTCCGCGCTGGCGATTGGCAAACTGCCTTCCAAAAGAAAACTGCGGAAAGGGCCGGGGATTATGACTACGCTGGCAGAAGCCGAAAAAACCGCTCGTCCGGACACCGTTAAAAATCTGGTATTGAATACGTTGGAACTGAAGGAAGTCCCCGAGGTGATCTACCGGTTTCCGAATCTGGAAATTCTGGATTTGAGCGTCAACAGCCTCAGCGTGATCCCGGAAAAAGTGTTTCTGATTCCGACTTTAAAGCAACTCAATGTTTCCTCTAATCCGCTGGGCAACGAGGGGCTACACGTAGCCCGCAACAAACATTTGAAAATTCTGAATATTCAGTCGACCAAAATTACGGCGATTCCGAAAGCCGTCACCCGCAACCGGCGGCTGGAAAGTCTCTGGCTCGGTTTGAATGATTTTTCGGGAGGACTCAATACGGCACCCTTCCGCCGACTCCGCCGACTGAAAGACCTGAATCTGTACAAAGCGAAGCTGAATGTGCTGCCCAATCAAATCCGCAGGCTGCGACGGCTGGAGGTTCTGGATCTGTATTACAACAACTTACGCACACTACCGGATCGCCTGTGCCGCCTGCCACGGCTCCAGCAACTGGCCATTTCCAACAACAAACTCAATACATTGCCGGAAAACCTGGGTCGTTTGCGGAAACTTCAGGTGCTGTATACGCACCATAATTTTCTGGGTAGTTTACCCGCCAGCCTTCAGAAACTCTATTATCTACGGATTCTGGATGTCAGTCACAACGCTTTCGTCACGGTTCCCGACCCGGTTTTGACACTTCCTTACCTGGAAGAACTTGACCTGAGCCACAACCGCCTGACCGACCTGCCTTCCAGTCTGACCCGGATTCAAACGCTTAAGAAACTTTTCGTTCGCGGCAATCCCGTCAGCGAGCAAAAAACCGTTTCTGCCAACCTGATCAAACAGTTGGAAGGGAACAAAACGGAGGTTTTTTATTGAAGAATGGACGCGGCCTGGTCGACAGCATTCAGAACGGACTTCACCACACCCGGAAATTTTGTTTCCAACTCGTCCAGCCGGAGGGAAGTCAGGCACTGCGTACCTTCGGTTCGGGTGCGAATAATGCCAGCCTCGCGCAATACCCGTAAATGGTGCGACATCGTCGATTTGGCAACGGGGGTCGCAATGGCCCCGCAACGTTGCTCCGTCGCGTATTGATCCAGACTTCGCACAAAATTCAGCCGCACCGGATCACTCAGCGCGTGTAAAATACCGGTTAACGTAATCTGGTCGATGGTGGGATGTTGGTATTGCTTCATGCGGTTTTTCCTTTCATTTTGCCCGTAAATCAAAAAAGGTGTAGATACACTAATTGCTAATACAACGATCGGGTAGCTAAAATTAATTCACTTTTGGTCAGGAATATTCATTCCGGATGATTTTTTAGTGCAGCTATTTAGTTGATGTCATACACCAACCACTTTATCATGAAAAAACGGCACCCTCTACCTGATGTGGGGCTGGCTGGTGTTAGTCGACAGTGTGACGCATTACCTGCAGTTCCATCATTTCCGGGCATTGGATACGGTTAATTGACAGGAAATGAGATGCTTGAAGAACGGGACACCTTGCTGCATCAGCAGTTGCGTCTGGTCGTGTGTCCTTGTTGATCAGCATTCAGGAAGCGGTGTTTACGTTTCTGCACGAAAAAACGGGGCCACGGCGGGTAATCTGAGCGTTCAGATTACCAAACTGTAAGACGCGGGATACATTGAAGTGACGAAAGATAATTTCCTCCAAACCCTTTGTGAAATTACAGATTTGGGTCTTACGGCTTTTGAAAATTACGTAAACGCGCTGGAAAAATACATCAAAAAGTGACCTTCAACTTTTGTCGTCAGTCAGCGGCCTTTTCTCTCATTTAATTTGTACTTTACGGAGCAAACAGGCGATTCCAGCGTTCTGGAATCCTTTTCATCTTCATATCCTCCCGTTCCGGCCAATGCTCCGACACTACTGTACCGTTGTTTTCAGAACCATTCTCCGCAATAAAGTCTACACCGGCATCGTCGTAACCGGTCTGGCGTTGGGCATGGCGGCTTTCCTGCTCATCTCCGGTTACGTTCGCTTTGAACAGAGCTATGACCGGATTCACCCGGATGGCGAGCGGATTTACCGGGTCGAAAGTGTGTTTTTCAAGAATGGTGCCGAAACCGATCACTGGGCCACCAGTTCCAACGGCTACGTGCCGGCCATGAAGCAGGCCTTTCCGGAAATCGAGACCTACACCCGCATCGCCTGGCGCGGTTCGACCCGCGTGGTGCGGCACGAAGAAACCAAGTTTCGGGAGAACCACGTCTGTTTTGCCGATTCCAATTTTTTTACGTTTTTCAATTATCCGGTTCTCAAAGGCGATCGCAACACTTTTCTGGCGTCTCCGAACACGATTGTGATTTCGGAATCGGCGGCCCGGCGGTATTTTGGCAACACCGATCCGTTGGGAAAATACCTGGATGTCAGCACCATTGCCAGTTCGTACCACTGTCAGGTGACGGGCGTTTTTGCCGATCTGCCGCCCAACTCCACCATGCAGTTCGACATGTTGCTGTCTTGGACTACGTCGAACCGGCGGAACTGGGATTTCTGGTACCAGCACGAAAGTTATTCCTTTGTACGGCTTCGTCCGCAAGCCGATCCCGCCAGGGTGATCGCCAAGTTTCCGGCTTTGTCCGAAAAATACAAAACCGCCGAAGCCCTGCGCGATCATGTCTGGGCGATTTACCTCGTTCCCCTGCACGACATTCACCTGAACCCGGCTACGCAGAACGAAATCGAGGTGAAAGGCAATCGGCGGGCAGTTCAGTTTCTGTCGGCCATTGCCTTCGTGATCCTCATCATCGGTTGGGTCAATTACATCAACCTCTCGACCGCCCGGGCGATGGATCGGGCCAAAGAAATCGGGATTCGGAAAACCGTAGGTTCACACAAGGCCCTGCTGGTATTTCAGTTTTTGTTCGAATCGCTGCTGCTCAATGGGCTGGCGCTGGTGTTGGCGGTTATGCTCGTCGTTGTGGCTCATTTCGTTTTGCCCGTCTTTCTGGATCTGCAAAACGCATCGTTCGACTGGTCGGAACCCGGCCAGTACGGTCTTTTTGCCTTGATTTTCTGGTTTGGCGTGGCCATTTCCGGGATTTATCCGGCGCTGGTGCTGTCGCAGGTCAAACCGGCGCTGGCGTTGAAGGGGCAATACCGGTTTACGGGCAGCGGAGCGTTTTTGCGCAAAGGACTGGTCGTGTTTCAGTTTACTGCTTCGATGGTTTTGATTGTGGGCACCTTTGTCGCCTGGCATCAACTCTCGTTCATGATGAACCAGAGTCTGGGTGTTCGGGTCGATCAGGTTTTGGTGTTGAAAGCACCGGTGAAAACCGAGAACTACAGCCGGAAAACCCAGACGCTGAAAAACGAATTGAAAGCCATTCCGGGGATCACGGAGGTGACGGGTTCGGGTGCGGTTCCGGGCAAAGAAGTGGGGCAGATGCTGGCCAACCGTCGTTTGCACGAAGAACCCAGCGCCGACCGGCTGTATGAAATGCTGATGATCGACTTCGATTTTATCAAAACCTTCGATCTGAAACTGGTCGCGGGTCGTTCGTTCGACCGCAGCCGCCCCGCCGATTCGCTGGGGCTGGTGCTGAACGAATCGGCGGTGAAGCAGTTCGGTTTTCAGTCCAACGAACAGGCCATCGGCGAAAAAGTGCTGCTGGAATCGACGCACGACCGGCCGAACGAGATCATTGGCGTCGTCAAAGATTACCACCAGCAGTCGCTCCAAAAGCAATTCACGCCCCTGATTCTGTTCATGGACCCCGACTATCGCTGGCTGCCGACAGATTTTTATTCGCTGAAAATCAGTACCAGTCAGGTAGATGGGCTGGTCGAAAAAGTGCAGACCGTGTGGGGGCGGTTTTTTCCGGAATCGTCGATGGATTACTTTTTTCTGGATGATTTTTTCAACCAGCAATACCGGCAGGACCGGCAGTTTGGCCGAACATTTATCCTGTTTTCGTCGCTGGCGGTTTTGATTGCCTGCATGGGTTTGTTCGGGATGACGTCCTACAGCACGGCCCGTCGAACCAAAGAAATTGGCGTTCGGAAAGTCCTGGGGGCGTCGGTGACCAGCGTGTTGCGGTTGCTGGCCTGGGAATCCGTCCGCTTGCTGTTGCTGGCGGGCCTGCTGGCGATTCCGGTCTCGTGGTATCTGATGACGCAATGGCTGTCGGTTTACGCCTTTCGGATTGAACTAAACCCGATTCACTGGCTGGTGCCGATGCTGATTCTGGTGGTGATCGCTCTGGCAACCATTAGCTACCTGACAGTGAAAGCGGCACTGGCCAACCCGACTCAATCGTTGCAGAATGAATGATTTTAGAATGCCCCGATTGTGGATTTAACGTTAAGGTTAAATAGTTGATAATGATTCGGGTAACTAATTTGCTATAAACATTCGACGGCAACGGCCGACCGTCGCTACGCGGCCAATCATCTAATTCAATAACCAGTACCAAACTCACGGACTTCGATCTGTAAATCCATTTATGAAAATACGATTATTGATAGGCTTTTTCCTGGTCATTTCCGTTGGCGGTTACGCGCAGGCACCGGTTGCCAATCCCTTCATCAAAGAAAATTACACCAAGGTTGAATACCAGATTCCGATGCGGGATGGTGTCAAACTGTTCACGGCGGTCTATATTCCGAAAGATATTTCGGCCGAAAAAAAATATCCAATCCTGATGCAGCGGACGCCGTATTCCTGCCGGCCTTACGGCGCAGACCAGTTTCCGACCCGGCGGTTTGGCCCTTCCGAGTTTGTCATGAAAGACAAATACATCTTTGTGTATCAGGACGTTCGGGGTCGCTGGATGAGTGAGGGTGTTTTTCAGGAAATGACCCCGCAGCTTGTCAATAAAAAGTCCAAAACCGACGTAGACGAAAGCACGGATACCTACGATACGGTGGACTGGCTGATTAAAAATATTCCGAACAACAACGGAAAAGTCGGGCAGTGGGGCATCAGTTACCCCGGTTTTTACGCGTCGGTTGGGGCTTTGAGCGGGCATCCGGCGCTGGTGGCTTCTTCCCCGCAGGCCCCGATGGCCGATCTCTGG
Organism: Larkinella sp. C7; assembly: GCF_006149005.1. Classification (GTDB taxonomy): domain Bacteria; phylum Bacteroidota; class Bacteroidia; order Cytophagales; family Spirosomataceae; genus Larkinella. Next base: position 144,244 of record NZ_VBSL01000004.1, read on the forward strand.
CGGGACGACAGCTACCACAATGGCGTTTTTCTAATCCCGCATAACTTCAATTTCTACCCCTATTTTACGAACCGGACGGACGGGAAGCCGACGAAAACCGCAGCGACGACCGAATTTAAGTACGGCACCGAAGACGGTTACGAGTTCTTCCTGAACCTCGGCCCGATGAAAAATTCGCAGAAACCGGAATTGTACGGCGGAAAAGATCCGTACTGGAACGGCAATCTGGCGCATCCGAATTACGACGAATTCTGGCAGTCGCGGAATATTTTGCCGCATTTGAAAGGCATCAAACACGCCGTCATGATTGTCGGCGGCTGGTACGACGCCGAGGATTTACACGGCATTTTCAAAACCTATGCGGCCATTGAAAAGCAGAACCCCGGCATTTACAATATTCTGGTGGCCGGTCCGTGGACGCACGGCGGCTGGAACGACACGGGTGAACAGTTGGGCAGCGTAAATTTTGGTGAAAAAACCGGGCCTTATTTTCAGGAAAACATTGAGCGGAAATTCTTCGCGTATTTCCTGAAAGGGGAGGGCGACGCCAAGTTCCCCGAAGCCCAGGTCTTTGAAACCGGAACGAACCAATGGCGCAGCTTCGATGCCTGGCCGCCCAAAGCCGCCGTCGAAAAGGACCTATACCTGCTGCCGGGTGGAAAACTGGCGTTTGAAGCTCCGGCAAAAAACACCGGTTTTTCAGAATTTGTCTCCGATCCGGCGAAACCGGTGCCGTTTACCGAAACCATCTCGCTCGACATGAACCGCGACTATATGGTGGAAGACCAGCGGTTTGCCGCCCGCCGTCCCGACGTACTGGTGTTCCAGACCGACGTGCTGGACAAAGACGTCACGCTGGCCGGTAACCTGCTCGCCAATCTGAAGGTCTCGACCACCGGAACTGATGCCGACTGGATCGTGAAGCTGATCGACGTGTATCCGGGCGATGCGAAAGACAACGCCAATACCGCTAAAAACGAGAAGATGAGCAGTTTTCAGCAGATGATCCGGCATGACGCATTCCGGGGCAAGTTCCGGGAAGACAAAACGAAACCCAAACCGTTCAAGCCGGGCGAGATTACCGCCGTCAACTACGAGCTGATCGATGTGCTGCATACCTTCAAAAAAGGCCACCGCATCATGGTGCAGGTGCAAAGCACGATGTTCCCGCTCTACGACCGTAATCCGCAGAAGTTTGTTCCCAATATCCACAATGCCAGCGAAACCGACTTTCAAAAAGCCATCCATCGGGTGTATGGCAGCAGCTTTTTGAAAGTTCGGGTTGTGGAGTAAATTCCTTTACAAACAGCCACCAACGGCTCCGTTCAGGTTGAAGCGAAACCGGTCTTCGGCATAATATTGCATGGTGTTGGGGGTGGTGCAACCGCCTTTGGCCACAATCGCGTCGTACGTGGCATTGTTGACGATAAAGAAATCTTTGGCCCCAATGCCCGTGGGCAAAATCCAGCTTAGTTGGAACTCAACGGTTTGGGTGGCCCCAACCGCCAGGGTGGCCAGACTGGATAGATCGACGCTCACCAGATTCGAGGCTTCGATACGCGAGGGCAGGGCTGAGTTGGAAAACCGGAACGAATACACCGGCGCCGGGCTTGCCGGGACCGCGCGTAAGCGTCTGAGTGTAGCCCGGATTTTAAAGGTGGCACTCGGACCCGCGGTGCTGAAAGCCTGGGAGGCTGCCAGGGTAACGGCACAATCGGCGGACGTCAGCGTTTTGATGACCGTCGGGCCGGCATTGGCCAGGATCTCGATGCTTTCAAAATTGAATTCCGGCGGATACCGCAGGCAGCGTTCCAGTTCGCAGGGGGAGGTGGTGGTAAAGTAGCAATAAATGTTTTTCGGAAGTCGGATAATAAGCCTTCCATAGATACTCCACGGATATTTTCGGAGATCCAACTCCTGAATAATCATCGGCAACGGTAAGGGGGTTGAGTAGTCCAGTACCTGGTAATCAATCTGAACAGCTTTGGGTGGAATGAGCTGGACATCAGGCAGATCGATGTTGCCTTCTTTGAGAAGCTTCGAAAGCGGGAAGGCTTCCGCCCTCAGAAACTGATCTTTTTCGCCGTAGAGAACCCGGATAATCGCCGGATTTTTGGCCTGTTTCAACCGTGAATATTGCTCCGGGCTGAGAGCGAACCGCGTGCCGTAATAACCCCCGTTCTTATCCTGTTTAACCGGTGGCGGGGGAACCGATTCAGCCGCTTTCTGATCAAGCAAAAGGGTTTTCCCATCCAGTCCTACCAGCCAGACTTTGAGTGAGTCATTCGGAACCTGATGGGGGGTGGGCGTGCAACGGAAAACCGACAGAATCAGCAGCGCCGAAGCAACGAAGGCGAGACGTTTCCACATGGCTTTGAAGGAGTTAGGATGAAGTCATACCGGTATGATCGGTACAATACTACCTTCTTTTTCGTCTGGGAAATCGTATTTATTAGGAAACGGTAAAACGATTACTGGAATGGTAATCTGACAGTTGAGCAAGAAGGTGGCATGCACTATCTTAAATAAACGACAAAACCCCGGCATCCGTCAGGAAACCGGGGCTTTCTCCAAAATCGGGGCATTACGACAGATACTTCCGCAGCATCCAGGCCATTTTTTCGTGCTCTTCCATCAGATTGGTCAGGAAGTCGGCGGTTCCGGCATCTTCCAGTTCCTCACACTTGCTGACGTCTTCCCGCAGCTCGCGGATCGATTGTTCGTGATCGTCCAGCAGCCGTTTGAACATATCTTCGGTCTTCACTTCGCTGCTTTTATCTTCCTTTAAACTGGTGTGTTTCAGGAAATCCTCCATCGTCGACAATGGCCGCCCCCCCAGGGTACGGATGCGTTCAGCCACTTCGTCGATGGCCGCTTCAAGCTGGGTGTATTGTTTCTCGAAAAACTCGTGGTATTCCAGAAAGCTCGGGCCGCTGACATTCCAGTGGTATTTCCGGGTTTTGATGTATAACACATGCTGATCGGCCAGAAGAGCATTCAACAGCTCGTTGACTTGTTTGAGGGTGTCCTGATCAAGACCAATGTTAAGTTTCATGTTGTGTGATGTCTTAAAATGAAAGGGCGGCTTTCCATCAGCAGCCTTTTCTAAAACCACTGAAACGCCGGTTTGTTTATCAAATGACCCAAACAACAGGCTGGCATTCCGGTTTAGAAGACAGGAAGTATAAAGAAAAAAGACAAGAGTAGCGGGAGGAGAGAAGGGGCAGTGGAATGAGACGAACGGTGTTTGTTTTTCTCTTGTCGGATTTCTCTACGCTTACTTCTGAAATCCAGTTTTAACAACGGTATGGCACAATCAAAATACAAAAAGTTCTTCACCGACGCGTGGACGCTGCTTTTGGGAACTTTCAACGGTTTTATGGACGACCGCGGCTTAAAACTGAGTGCCGCGCTGGCCTACTATACGGTTTTTTCCCTGGCACCCCTGCTGGTTTTACTGATTTCGATTACCAGCATATTTTACGGTGAAGAAGCCATCCGGGGCCAGGTTTTTTCGCAGATTAATGGACTGGTCGGCAATCAGGCGGCCAGTCAGATCCAGGAAATGATCAAAAGTGTGGAGCTTTCCGGAAAAACGAACATTGCTTTAATTACCGGTATTTTCACCCTGATCCTGGGTGCTACCAGCATTTTTGTGGAAATCCAGGATTCGATCAACCTGATCTGGCGGGTAAAAGCCAAGCCGAAACGCGGCTGGGTTAAAATATTGAAAGATCGGTTATTATCCTCTTCCCTGATCGTCAGCCTGGGCTTTTTATTGGTGGTATCCCTGATTGTCAATGGGATTGTCCTGGCCCTGAGTGACACGCTCACCCGCTATTTTCCGGGGCTGGCCATCATCTTTGTAGAAGCCCTCAATTTCCTGATCAGCTTCGCTGTCATCACGGTTTTATTTGGCGTGATCTTCAAAGTGTTGCCGGATGCCAAAATTGCCTGGAAAGACATTCGCTGGGGGGCTATTTTCACCGCCCTGCTCTTCATGCTGGGGCGGTATTTGATCGGACTTTACATCGAAACCACCAGCACCGGCTCCACCTACGGGGCCGCTGGATCACTAATCGTTATTCTGGTCTGGATTTATTATACGGCCGCCATCCTGTATTTCGGTGCTGAATTCACGCAGGTGTATGCAGAGCATTACGGCATCAAAATCGAGCCTGCGGATTATGCGGTGTATGTCGAACAACAGGAGAAAGAGCGGGAAGTGCGAACGTTGCCCCCGCAAAAAAACACCGAACCCGTCAAAGAAGACTAATTAGACCAGGTCCGTGTACCCGTATTCTTTTCGAAGAATTTCCTTTACAATCGTTTCTTCCTCGTCGTCCAAACCGTCGATGGTCAAATCCGACGCGTCCGGTTCAACGGTTATGGCATGCTTTTTCTCTTTGTTCAGAAAAGGCATGCGTTTTTCCATCACCTCGGCTGCGTCCTGCTGTAGTTTTTCCTGCTGTGGAGTCATAGGGGTAGAAATCTTAATACACTGAAAACCGTAAACCGTAAAAGTTATGATTTACGTTGCTCTTTCGCCCAGGTGTCCTTCAACGTGACGGTCCGGTTGAACACCAGTTTTTCGTTGGATGAGTCCGGATCGATGCAGAAATACCCTTTGCGGATAAACTGAAAACGATCCCCAGCCTGGGCGGTTTTCAAGGAAGGCTCCACGTAAGCCCGCACAACTTCGAGTGATTTGGGGTTGATAAACTCCTTGAAATCACGGTCTTCGGATGAGGGGTCTTCACTCGTCAGCAGCCGGTCATACAGCCGGACTTCGGCTTCGATGGTGTGGGCCACCGAAACCCAGTGAATTGTACCTTTCACGTTGATGCCCGACGTATCCGAACCGCTGCGGCTTTCGGGAATGTATACGCAGTGCAGTTCTACAATCTCTCCTTCATCATTCTTAACGACTTCCTCGCATTTGATGATGTAAGCGCCTTTTAACCGTACCATGCCGCCGGGCGACAACCGGAAGTATTTTTTGGGCGGATTTTCCAGGAAATCATCCCGTTCAATGTAGAGTTCCCGCGAAAAAGGCACGTTGCGGTGGCCACTTTCGTGGTCTTCGGGGTTGTTCTCAATCGCTACTTCATCGACCTGACCTTCCGGATAATTGGTCAACACCACTTTGATCGGTTGTTCGTCGACCACCGCCATCACCCGTGTTGTGGTTTTGTTCAGCTCTTCCCGGATGCAGAATTCGAGCAGACCCACGTCGATCAGGTTGTCGCGCCTGGCAATCCCGATCCGGTCGGCAAACTCCCGAATGCTGGCGGAGGTGTAGCCGCGACGGCGAATCCCGGCAATGGTTGGCATCCGCGGATCATCCCAGCCGCTGACGTGACCTTCGTTGACCAGTTGCAGCAGTTTCCGCTTGCTCATGACGGTATACGTCAGGTTCAGCCGCGCAAATTCGATTTGCCGGGACGGGAAAATTCCCAGTTTCTCGATATACCAGTCGTAAACCGGCCGGTGAACTTCAAACTCCAGGGTGCAAAGCGAGTGCGTAATCTGCTCGATGGAATCCGATTGCCCGTGGGCAAAATCGTACATCGGATAAATGCACCACGCATCGCCCGTCCGGTGGTGATGGGCGTGTTTGATCCGGTACATGATCGGGTCGCGGAAGTGCATGTTGGGCGACGCCATATCGATTTTGGCGCGCAATACCTTGGCTCCATCGGGAAATTCTCCGGCTTTCATCCGACGAAACAGATCCAGATTTTCTTCGACCGAACGCGTCCGGTACGGGCTATCTTTTCCCGGTTCCGTTGGTGTACCTTTCTGAGCAGCAATCACTTCCGCCGTCGAGTCATCGACGTAGGCGTATCCTTTCTGAATCAGATTCTCGGCAAAAGCGTAGAGCTGATCGAAATAATCCGACGCATAGAACTCATTTTCCCATTCGAAACCCAGCCAGCGGACATCGGCTTTGATCGACTCAACGTACTCGGTATCCTCCGTAACGGGGTTGGTGTCGTCGAAGCGGAGGTTGGTTTTTCCGCCGTATTTATCGGCCAGCCCAAAATTCAGACAAATGGATTTGGCGTGACCGATGTGCAAATAGCCGTTGGGTTCGGGCGGAAAGCGCGTGTGAACACGGCCTCCGTTTTTACCGCTGGCAATATCTTCTTCAACAATTTGCTCGATAAAATTCAGCGAACGTTCCGCAGGGGCATCGCTCCGGCGTTCCGATTCGTTGGAAATACGGTTATTGGTATCGTTGGGTACTTCAGGCATACCGCTTGAATCAGGGGTGAAAGGACTAATTTACAGCCTTCGGTTGGCTTTGGCAAAAGGAAGACTAATTACGACGGCTCATTTCGTCCCGAATCTTGGCGGCTTTTTCGTATTCCTCCTTTTTCAGGGCTTCATCCAGCGATTGCTGCAACTCGTCGTGCGTCATGTCTTTCAGTTGTTCGGTCAGCGAGCGGGACGAGCGGGACGCGGGCTGGGGAACCAGTTCTTCCTGTTCCTCGCTTTCGTCGGTGACGCTGGCGGTGATGCCGGCTTCTGAAAGGATGGATTCGTAGGTGTAAATCTGAACGTTAAACCGGATGCCAATCGCGATGGCGTCGGACGGGCGGGCATCGACCACGGTTTCCCGTGTGCCGTCGGTGCAAACGATTCTGGCGAAGAAGATCCCTTCCCGCAGGTCGGAAATCACGATTTCGCGAACCGTAAAGCCGAATTTGTCAGCAAATGATTTGAAGAGGTCGTGGGTCATCGGGCGGTTGGGCACAATCTTCTCGATCTCGATGGCAATGGCCTGAGCTTCAAACATACCGATGATGATTGGCAACCGGCGGTTCCCATATTCTTCTCCCAACACCAATGCAAACGAACCCGACTGCGATTGGCTGGGTGACAAACCTAAGATTTCAAGTCTAATCTTCTCCACGGCGCAAAGTTAATAGAGTTTGGGAGTTTAGCGGTTGGCGGGTTTAGGAGTTTTTTCACCAGAAACTAAAAAAATCCAAATTCGCCAACCGTTAAACGTCCCAATGCCCCAAATTACAACTCCTGTACCGCTTTCGTCAGGCGGGGCAGTACCTCGAACACATCGCCGACGATGCCATAGTCCGCCGATTTGAAAAACGGTGCTTCAGGGTCTTTGTTGATAACTACAATGACCTTCGATGAGTTCACACCGGCCAAATGCTGAATGGCACCGGAAATCCCGCAGGCCATGTAGAGATTCGGGCTGATTTTGATCCCGGTTTGTCCGACGTGCTCGTGGTGGGGCCGCCAGTCCAGGTCCGAAACCGGTTTTGAACAGGCCGTGGCCGCGTGCAGCGCCTTCGCCAGATCTTCGACGATTCCCCAGTTTTCCGGGCCTTTCAGTCCACGACCCGCCGAAACAACCAGATCCGCTTCGGGCAGGAGAATGTCGCCGGAAGCTTTTTCAACGTTGGTCACTTTAACAGCAAAATCAGTGTCATTCAAAGCCGGTTTGAATGCTTCAACCGTCGCGGTGGCTTCGGTTTCTTCCGGCGTAATGGTATTTTTCTTGATTGCCAGAATTTTTTTCTCCGCCGTCAATTCCGTGAAGGCAAACGCTTTTCCGGTGAAAATGCTGCGCTTCACCCGAAAACCGCTGCTCACATCCGGCAACTCGATCACGTTGGCTGCCAGGCCGGCTTTCAGTTTTCCGGCCAGCCGGGCCGCCATCGAATCGGCCAGGGATGATTTGGCCAGCACAATCACGTCGGCTCCTTCCTGATTGGCCGCTTCGGCCACCACACTGGCGTAGGCCATCGCGTTGCCTTCGTTCAGTTGGGCATCGCTGGCGTGCAGCACTTTGGTCGCACCAAACCGACCGGCTTTCGCCAGTTCGTCGGCCTTGCCTTCGCCCAGGACAATGGCGGTGGCGGATGTGCCGGTAAGGGCGGCTACTTTTGAACCGTAGTATATAGCTTCGAGCGATGATTTCTTCAACGCACCTTCGTCGAGTTCTGCAAAAATTAAGACTGACATTTTAGTATGGCTTTAAAGGTTGGGAATCGGTTAGTACACAGGGTGATCAGGGGACATCAGAGGTTATCAGAGAGTAAAACCTGATTGACCGCCGGGCGGCCCCGTCTGATTTTCTCTGATTAACCCTGTGTAATAACTCTCATTTATATCACTTTCGCTTCGGTTCGCAACAACTTGATCAGCGTTTCGGCTTCCGAAGCGGGGATCATTTTGCAGGCACCGCGGGCGGGCGGGAGTTCGTAGTTGGCAATGTGGGTGAGGGTATCTTTACCCGTGGGTTCCACCACCTTCAGCGGTTTGGTCCGGGCGCTCATGATGCCGCGCATGTTCGGAATTTTCCATTCGGCAATTGGTTCCTGACAGCCCAGTACCAGCGGCAGACCGGCTTCCAGTTCCTCGTGACCGCCTTCGATTTCCCGCGTGATTTTCGCCGTTGAACCGTCGATGGCCAACTTCATAACCGGCGAGATGGACGGAAGCCCCAGCATTTCGCCCACAATGCCGTGGACCTGACCGCCGTTGTAGTCGATGGATTCACGGCCCATCAGAATCAGGTCATAGCTGTTTTCTTTGGCAATCGCGGCAATTTGCTCGGCCACGAAATAGGCGTCGGTAGGCTCGGCGTTGACTCGGATGGCATCGTCGGCCCCAATGGCGAGACACTTCCGAATCACCGGATCGGCGTCGGATTCACCCACGTTCAAAACCGTGACGGTGCCGCCCAGTTGCTCTTTCAACTCGACGGCCCGCGAAAGGGCGTAATCGTCGTAAGGGCCGGTAATAAACTGCACACCGGCTTTATTCAGTTTGGTATTGTTATCCGTGAGGGTAATTTTGGTGATCGTGTCCGGAACACTGGTGACACACACTAAAATCTTCATGTTGCTGTGGTTTAGAGGTGATGGCGGCAAAAATACAAACTTGTCTCCAATAAAACGTATGCGTGCATACTAATATTTGGTAATGGGCTATTCGGGTTTAGTATACCGTTTGTAGACCCTTTGTTCGTATTACGCCGATTAACCGCAAACTGTAAATGAAAGAAAAAATGAATGACAATCGAATTCAACTGTTGCTTCGCTACATAGAAGAACAACCCGAAGATCCTTTCAATGTTTACGCCCTGGCAATGGAGTACCGTGACGAGCAGCCCGACCAGGCGCTGCTGTATCTCAAACAGTTGCTAGCGGAACATCCGACCTACCTGGCGACTTATTACCACGCGGCTGCACTTCTGGCGGAACAGGGGGATCGTTCGGGGGCTGAAGGAATTTATGAGCGGGGTATTGAACTCGCCAAAGCGCAAAAAAATGAGAAGGCTGTTCAGGAATTGAGCCGGGCTTACCGGGCGTTTCAGGATGATGACGATTACTGACGATGCGTTGACCATTTGATTATCTTTGTACAGAAAACGATTTTAATGGAATGGGAACACGGATTGAACGGATCAAAACGGTTTAACACAGATTAAAAACCGTTTTGATCCGTTCAATCCGTGTTCCCATTCAAATGCTAACCGAATGACCAAATCAAACTTGCCCCAGGCGTTTCGCCACCCTTACGAATTTGATCCCCAATTCAAGAAATCCGTTGCGTATTTTTCAATGGAATTTGCCATCGACCAGGCTTTAAAGACCTATTCCGGTGGTTTGGGTTTTCTGGCCGGATCGCACATGCGGAGTGCCTATGAACTGAAGCAGAATGTGATCGGTATCGGCATGCTCTGGAAATATGGGTATTACGACCAGACCCGCAAAACCGACAACGCGATGGATGTGCTGTTCCGGGAAAAAATCTACAGTTTTCTGGAAGATACCGACATCAAATTCACCATCGACGTCCACCATACGCCGGTTTGGGTCAAGGCCTATTACCTCAATCCCAAACACTTCAACACGGTTCCGATGTTTTTTCTGACCACGGACATTGAAGGCAACGACTGGATGGCCCGCTCCATTACGCACCGTTTATACGACAGCATTACGTCGGCTAAAATTGCGCAGTGTATGGTGCTGGGCCTGGGCGGGGCGAAATTGCTGGATGAGTTGACGTACGAACCGGACGTGTATCACCTCAACGAAGCCCACGCGGTGTCGGCGGCTTTTCACCTGTACCAGAAATACGGTAGCGCAGACGAAGTGCGCAAACGGATGGTTTTTACAACCCACACCCCCGAAGAAGCCGGCAACGAGAAGCACGACATCAACCAGTTGAATGTCATGAGTTTCTTTGGAAAAGTACCGCTCGAAACCGTGCGGGAAATCACCGGTATCGAAGACAATGTGTTCAATCACTCGCTGGCAGCTTTGCGACTAAGCCGGAAGGCCAACGCGGTTTCCAAACTGCACGGTGAGGTGTCGCGGCACCTGTGGGGTTCATACAGCGGCATTCCCGAAATAACGCACGTGACCAATGCCCAGAACCAACGGTATTGGGCTGACGCAGAACTGGAACAGGCCCGAAAAAAGAGCGATGGAAAAGCCATAGCGGAACGGAAGAAAAGCCTGAAAGCAACCCTTTTCAAAACGGTGGCTGATCAGTGCGGCAAATTGTTCGACCCGGAGGTGCTGACGATTGTCTGGGCCAGACGGTTTGCGGGCTACAAACGCCCGGATCTGCTGGTGCAGGACGACGAACGGTTTCACCACCTGATGAATCATCCCAACTATCCCATTCAGTTCATCTGGGCCGGAAAACCGTACCCGACCGACGAAAGTGCCACGCACATCTTCAATTCGCTGGTGTACCGGAGTCACCTCCACAAAAACATGGCGGTTTTGACGGGCTACGAACTGGCGTTATCGAAGCAGCTGAAAGACGGTGCTGATCTGTGGCTGAACACGCCCGTGGTGACCCGCGAAGCTTCCGGCACCAGCGGTATGACGGCAGCCATGAATGCCGGAATCAATTTTTCCACCTTCGACGGCTGGATATGCGAGTTTGCCGAGCATCAGAAAAATGCGTTCATCGTGCCGGTGGCCCAACCCGGTTTGTCGCCCGAAGAACGGGATGCGCACGACCGGAACCACTTCTTCGATCAACTGGAACACGAAATCATGCCGCTCTACTACGAAAAACCGGCTGACTGGCATCGCCTGACGCTGCAAAGCATGAACGACGTCAACGCGTTTTTCAACTCGAACCGCATGGCGACGGAGTATTATCAGAAAGTGTATTGATGCGCTGTGAGTATTGACGGGCTTGCAATCAGGCAATGGGCCAGGTTGACTGCCCTTCGTGGTAGACATTCGTCAAACCGCCCAGCCGGGCGCGTCCCTGCCAGTCGTAGTCCAGTTGGTCGAGGCCCAGCATGGCAATGTCTTCCAGGGTGACGATCCGTTTGTCCGGTTTGAGGGTGCCGCCAAACTCACCGGGCCGGGCTGAGGGGTTCCACTGGTACTGCGGATCGACCAGCGTCCCGCGCGGATACATGATGCCCGGTTGGCCTTTCCCGATCAGGTTGAGGTCGAGCGGGTGGCCGTCGGGCGTTCCCGGAACCAGCCCCCAGCCGTGGCCGACTTCGTGGGCTTCGGTGGTCGAACCGTCGAAACCGACATTGTCGAGCCGGAAAAAACCGGTGTTGCTGTTGCGGCCATCCATGTAGGAAATACCGCCCAGCGGGTTGTCGGTTTCGGTTTCGATCCGGAAAAACAGCTTTTTATAGTCGCGGTTTTTGTGCAGCAGCGGTCGCGGGTCTTCGCTGTAAAAACCGCTCACCTGAAACCGGATGAGGTAATCCGTATCATCCAGCGACAGAATGATTTCGGGGCGATCCCAAACCCGCCCGACGTTGTAGGCAATCCGCTGGGCGAGATCGTCCGAAGCAACCGACCCGTAGAGATACAGTTCTGCGAAAACCGTCAGGGTCTGTTCGGATTCGTTTTTATAAACATTATAGTTTCCCAGTATCTGGGGGAGCAACAGCGTTGGCATTTTCCTGCGACAGAGAGATACACACTTGAACCTGATCTACTAACGATGGTGGGGCAGCTATGGTGTTACAGTCTGCGTTTTACCCAAAAAAACGCATCTTAAAGTCGGGCCACCAATTCTTTCATCAAGGCCGTCAGGCGGGGTTCGGCCACGGCGGCAGCGGCCAGAATTTTCGGCAGGCTGGCTTTTTCGAGCATTTCGGGAATGCACAAATCCGTGATGACCGAGCAGGCAAACACCTTCAAACCCATCTGGTGCGCAACAATTACCTCCGGGACGGTCGACATGCCAACGGCATCGGCACCGAGTTGGCGAAGCAGCCGGTATTCGGCTTTGGTTTCCAGTTGGGGGCCGGTCACCCCAGCATACACGCCTTTCTGAATCGGAAATCCCAGTTTTTTCGCAATCGACCGGGCCAGCCAGACCATATCCTTACCATAGGGTTCGCTCATGTCGGGAAACCGGTCGCCAAACTGGGGCGAATTCTGACCCCGCAGCGGACTTTCGGGTAAAAACAGGCTGATGTGGTCTTCGATGATCATCAGATCACTGACGTCGAAAGCAGGGTTTAGTCCACCGCTGGCGTTGGAAATGAGCAGGGTTTCGATGCCCAGCCACTTCATCACCCGCACCGGAAACGTCACCTGTTGCATCGAATAGCCCTCGTAATAGTGAAACCGTCCCTGCATCACCACGACCGGTTTTTCTGACAACGTGCCGAAAATCAACTGGCCGGAATGCGATTCGACGGTGGAGAGCGGAAACCCCGGAATGGAGGCATACGGGATGGCCACGTCGATTTCTACTTCGTTGGCGAGGGCTCCCAAACCGGTGCCGAGAATGATGCCAATGGCTGGTTGCGTGGGATGGAAAGACCGGATGAGGTCGACGGCTTTCAGAACAGACTCAATCATAGGAGGTTAGGATTTGAATGATCAGTAAAATGGAGGGTTTACAATCCAATGTTTTTTCCCACGACATACCCCGTGGTCCAGGCATTCTGGAAATTAAAACCGCCCGTAATCCCGTCGACATTCAGGACTTCGCCCGCAAAGAACAAGCCCGGCTGTGTCCGGCTTTCGAGCGTTTCGGGCTTGACGTTGTCGGTGGGAATCCCGCCACAGGTCACAAATTCTTCTTTGAACGTACTTTTTCCGGAAACCGTATGGGTGTTGTTGGTCAGCAGGTTGATAAGCCGGTTCTGGGCTTTGGCGGGGAGATCGGACCACCGTTCGGTTGGCGAAATACCGGCTTCGGTGGCCAGTGCCGACCACAGGCGGGCAGGCAAGCCAAAGAGCGATTGGGTGGCTACCTGCTTTTTCGGATGTTGCTGCCGGAATGCCTGCATCTGTTCCCGAACCTGGTTTTCGTTCAGGGCACCGAGCCAGTTGATGCGGATTTCGTGGCAGTATTGCACCTCCGCCAGATCGCGGGCGGCCCAGGCCGAAAGCCGCAGCACCGCCGGACCGCTGAAACCCCAGTGCGTAATCAGCACCGGCCCGCGTTGTTCCTGCTTCGTGCCGGCAATGCGGATCACCGCGTCCGGCACGGCAACCCCCGCCAGCGCCAGCAACGGATTGTCGGGGGTGTTGAACGTAAACAGCGACGGCACCGGCGGAACGAGTGTTTCCTTTTCGGGTTCATCCTGTCCCGGAATCCAGCCGTAGGAAGCCGCCTGCGGATAACCGCCAACGGCCACCAGAATGCGGTCGGCCAGGAGGATTTCGTCGGTAAGGGTTTCGATCTGCCATTGGTCATCCGGTCGGGTGATCGTTTTGACTCCGCAACTGGTCCGAATCCGGATTTTTAACCGGGCGGCTTCCTGGAGTAAACACGAAATAATGGTTTCGGACGAATCGGTAACCGGAAACATTCGGCCGTCGGCTTCGGTTTTCAGGCGGACCCCCCGGCTCTCAAACCAGGTGACGGTGGCGGTGGCATCGAACTGTTTGAGGAGCGGCCGCAGGAAAGTCTCCCCGCGCGGGTAGTTTTTGACCAGTTTGCGGTTATCGAAACACGAGTGGGTGACGTTGCAGCGCCCTCCGCCCGAAATCCGGACCTTGTTCAGAACGGCTTTACTTTTTTCGAGTAAGGTGATTTCGGCATCCGGAAAGGTTTCGGCGGCTGTGATGGCACCAAAAAATCCGGCAGCACCGCCACCGATAACAACAATTTTTAAGGTTGGCATGCGGTTCAACTGGGAGTGGGCAAGAAAGACAAAATTAATAACCTTTATCTTGTATTCGGTAACAATTATCGGCGGTCATCTATTGATTGTATTCGTAACTTAGCACCATGTTTTTTCGTTCGTCATTTCGTGCCCGACGCTATCACCAGCGCGGATTTCGGTTGCGTGGCAATACGCTGCTGCTGTTGTTTGTCTTTTTTCTGATTGGATTGTTTCTCCACTACGGCGGTCGGACTGAGCCCGTTGTGGCTTTCTGGAACGATGTCAAAAGTCTGGTGGGCCTCAAATCGCCCCGCCATGAATCGCAGGGTAATCCCTACAAAGCCCCCGAACCCACGCCGGAGGTGGCCACGGACAACACCGATACCGAAGCGAGTGACGACCGTTCGATGCTGGAAAAAGCGAAGTCGGAGGGGAGAACAACGCGAACCGATCCGAAAAAAAGTGAGCGAAAGAAGCTGTTTGATTTTGAAAAGGCCGTTGATTTTACGCTGCCCGCTTTCCAGCCCACCGACGCCATCATTCGGCACGACGGCTATACGCTGCGCTACCGGGAAGAATACGAACAGGCCGATTGGGTGTCGTATCCGTTGCTGGAAGACGAGATTCTGGGAGACGCCGACCGGAAAAACGAGCAGTTTCAGCCCGATCCGCTGGTTGAAACCGGCTCGGCGCTGTCGTCGGATTACACCCGATCCGGCTACGACCGGGGTCACCTGGCCCCGGCGGGCGACTTCAAATTCTCGAAGGAGATGATGCAGCAAACGTTTTACATGAGCAACATCAGTCCGCAGGTGCCGGATTTTAACCGGGGCATCTGGAAAAAACTGGAAGAGCAGGTGCGGGTCTGGGCATTGCGCGACAAAGGGCTGTATGTCGTTACAGGGCCGGTTTTGCGTCCCGGATTGCCGACCATCGGCAAGAAAAACCAGATCGCTGTTCCGGAATATTACTACAAAGTGATCCTGTACTGCAACAACCCCGACATCCGTATGATTGCTTTTCTGCTGAAAAACGAGGAGTCGGATCGCTCCCTGAAACAGTTTGTGGTTACGGTCGATGAAGTGGAAAAACGAACCGGGATCGACTTCTTCCCCACGATTCCCGACAAAATGGAACAGCAACTGGAAAGCGCCCGGCCTTCCCAGCAGGTGGCAAACTGGTTTAGTTTCTAATAGCGGTTGAGCACCCTAAAATACCATTTCAGATACTGATTCCTGCACTTTAAAGATTTCTGCGTTTCCCTGACGAAGAAAGTTGAATTACTTGTAACCGATTTAAGTAATTCACCCATCCCGTTTATCGACATGTACGCAGGACCGACTCCTTTTAACTCGTTAAAAACGATTTTGAATATTGCTCTGAACGGCAACAAAGACCACGTCGAGGCCATTTGCCAACGAATGGGCATCAATCCGAACGAATTATACGATCATGTGTGTCAGGCGATGGAGTACGGAACGGGGTACCTGCAAACCCAGCCCCTCGCCGAGCAGTCCCGCGCCATCGTGCTGCGCCGGCTCGATAATCAGCAATCCGCTCAAATCGAAGATGTGGCCGACGAACTGGGGCTGTCGGTTCGGTCGCTGCAACGCCGGTTGCAGGCGGAGGACGTCACCTTCCGCGAAATTATCGACCGCGCCCGCCGGGACATTGCCCTGCGTCTGATCCGCACCAATCAGCACAATATCAACGAGATTGCCTTTGTTATGGGCTACGATGAACCGAGTTCATTTCGCCGGGCCTTCAAAAAATGGACGGGCCACAACCCGAAAGCCTACCAACTGGCGACGTATTAATTTACGGTATTCGGTTTACGGTTTACGGAGGCTGACGCGTTCACATGTATGCGTCAGCCTCCGTAAACCGAATACCGTAAACCGTCATCACCGGACAGCGGTTTTGAAATGCTTATCCATAAACCGCAGATACTGAGCCCAGTCGTACCATAAGACATCGTGGCCGCCCGACCGCATGTGGTAGCCAATCCGGCCCTGAACGGACACGTTGCGGGCGGGCATCGTCTGGGTTGGTAAACCATCGGTCCCTAAAAACCGGTAGACCGCGTCGGCCGCTTGGGCTGAGGCAAATTCCCCCACCGGATCGGAGCCTTTGTCGTCCTCGGCACTGGCAATGTAAACCGGTCGCGGGGCCACCAGGCCAATCACCAGGTGCTGATCGAAGGGGAGCAGCGTGTCCTGATCCATGTATTTCCGAAAATTGCCGCAGAACCAGTGCGGAAAGACGGTATTCAGTCGTCGGATGTTTTCGCCCACGCCCCGGCGGAACAGCTTGGCCCCACCCGCCCCCGACTCGTTGCTGAGCACCATCGCAAACCGCTCATCGGTAGCCCCCGCCCACAAAGCCGCTTTTCCCAACCGCGACCATCCGAATAAAGTCACCCGTTTGGCCTGGATGGCGGGGTCGGTTTGCAGATAATCCATAATCCGGCTCAGGCCCCAGGCCCAGGCGGCAATGGTGCCAAAATTATCGCCCTGTTTCTGAAAGTCGGGATAGAGCGTGTGAACGCCCGTCGAAAAGCCGGTGGTCCGCTCGTCGGACGCAATGTCTTCGCGGTAGGCCGTCACGAGGGCATACCCCCGGCCCAGAATGCTGTCGATGGGCCACTGCCGGGCATTGATGCCCCGACAGGCTTCGGTGGAACGGTGGTCGACCACGCAGGAGACATCGACGTACGGATTGTGGCGGCTCGACTCCATCCAACTCGTCGAAATCCGGATGCCGGGATCGGCATGGATGCTGTGGTTGCCCCAGAAGTTAAGCCCCAGAATGGCCGGAACCGGTTTTTTTGCCTGATTCGGGATATACAGCAACACATCGATCCGCGGACCGTCGGCCTGCCCGTTCAGAAAGATGGCAACCTGTTTGCGGGTTGCTTTTCCGCCCAGTGCCTTCGGATCGGTATCGAACACGCTGAACGTCATTTGCAGGGGTTTGGCGGGCGACTGACCGTACATCTCATGGGCAAACATCGCCAGCAACTCGGGGCGTCGTGCGGTTTTCCATTGGTGGACGGACGTGACCCGGCGACCGTCTTGCATCGTGAACGGATCGGGCAGGGGAACGATCTGAGCCTGAATAACAAGGCTGTTGGCAAGCAGGAAAAGGGCGAAAAGGGCGGTTTTCATGGCGTGCAGTTTACTCATTTTCCGGATCATGCTCAAAACGTCCGCTAAAAAGAGAAAATTCTGCCAACAGTGTCGGCAGAATTTCTGCAGTTTACCTGAAAAATTAATTACCAACGTTTACTTTTTACTTTCCAGTTCTTTCACCCAGTTTTGAGCGAATGAACGCGCAGCCAGAACCGGTTCTTTGCCCATCCGATACAACAGCTTCCACTGGCTGGATTGGTTGCGGTATTGCGGATTGACAAACTCCATTTTGTACCCCTGTTTGGTGAGCTGGGCGTCGAAGTCAACGCTGCCAGCCAGAGCAATGAAGTCGGTCAGGCGTTGTTTCAGGGCGGCATGGACCGACGGGGCGGCTTTGTAGTCGGCCAGTCGTTTCTGGTAATCCTGAGCCTTCTGCTTCGATTCGTTCAGTTCGCTCTCTGCCTTGCCCATGTTCTTCGCCATTTCGCGCTGAAGCATTTTGTCGAAATGGGCCACGTATTGTTTTTTGAACTCGTCCGGTTTGGTTTTCGATAACGCCTGCAATCGTTTCAATTCCGTCAGCTCCTGCGTCTTGGCGGTTTTTTCGGCCCCTTCGGTTTCCGAAAGTTCCTGTTGGGCCACCTGAATCTGGCTTTGAATCATCATCGCCAGCGATGACGGTGGCATCTGGCTGTAAGCATTCTGAACCATGGCCGCCTGCTGGTTGTAGGCCGACTTCACATCGTTCATCGTCGTTCTCTGAGTTTGGGCCGCTTCGCGCGTCTGGTCGTCGCTGATCTGGTATTTATTCTTCAGCCAGTCCTGATAGCGGTTTTTAAAATCAGCGGAGCTGGCATACGACCGCACCACGGCACCCAGCGCCTGAACGGCAGCCGCCCGGGAACCCTCGGGAATTTTCTTCGCCAGTTGCCGGACCTTCTGGGTATACGGCGTGCTGAACTCCGCGGACGTGACATTGGCAAAGGTCGTTTCCTGAACCTGTTCGGTGGTCAGACCCAGGTCGGTCACAATGTCGCCGGGACGGGCGGCTATCCACCACCCACCGGCGACCACTATGAACGCTACTACAAAAAAGTTCTTTTTCATGGCCGGGCTGCGGACTACTTGATTTTAGCCGTCAAACCCACGCGCAAAACCGCCACGCCGTAACCCACTTCAGCAAAACCGCCGAATTTTTCGGAGAACATATACCGGGAACCCAGGTGAAGACCGAGGAACAGGGAATTGCCGTAAGGGCTGTAATAATCGCTGGAAGAACCGTAAGAATCGCGGTACGAAGACGTCCGGACGCCCAGCGAGAGGCCCGCGTAGGGATCGAAGTTGGAATCGCTGACGTTCAGGAGCTCACCGAAATGGTAGGTGCCACGGGCCGTAAAAAACAGAAATGTGTAATTCCATTTGTACCCCCCGCTGTTGTATCCGTAACGGGAGAAATCGAAGGAGCCGCCGACTGAAAAATTATCTTTGACCGCGTATTCGAAGGAGGCACCGATGGGCAAACCCCGGTAAGTATACGTGCCGAGACCAATACCGGCATTAATCAGTTTTGTGCCTTGTTCAATGGTTTGGGCCTTGGCAGAAGGCATCAGGGCGACGGCAACCAGCCACGCCAGAATCGTGAGGAGTGTTAATTTTTTCATTTTCGTTCGTTGTAGTTGTTGTTTGTTGGCAGCAAAGGTAGGGGTGAAAAACGGCACGGGACGTGTCATTTTACGCAGAAAACACGCAAATCACGACATGTCCCGACCGCTCGCTCATTGAGTCATGGCAGGGTATAAAACTGTACTTTTTCTTACCAGCTCGTGGTTTTAAACGAGCTGCCGTTGATCATCAGCCACTTGCCATCATCGGTAAATTCGTACGAAAAGGTTTGCGGTTTCAGGTCGTCAGAACTGGCTTTTCGGTTGAAATTCCGGTTAGAAGCGCAGGAATAAAACCCCCGGAACGTGCCTTCGGTTGGGGTGATGGTGAAGGTCTTGGCCGCTTCGTTAAAATCGACTTTTCCTTTGTAATGAGAAAGGGCTTCGGTTCGGCATCCGTAGTCGTTGGCAACACCGATGTAGTACATTTCGAAATGACCGCTGGCCTTGAAATCGAAAGCGACGGACTGCTCAAACGGATTGCCCTGGTAGCTGCCGTCGTATCCCCAGAAATTGGCCATCGCAAAGTTGCCATGCAGCCATTTACCCGCCAAATCGTTGGGCACAAAACCGCCCGGCCCGAGTTCGGATTCTTTTTTGCAACTGATGATCGTGCTGACCAGCAGAATGACCATGAGCGGTCTGATTACTGTTAAAACTACTTTTTTCATGGTTGTGTGATAGACATAGTAAGCCCCTTCCCCAACAGGGGCATTGAAACGACTGGATTTAAAGCCCCTTTGGGGAGGGGTTTACGGGAAGGTTACGCCAGAGCAGGTTGTGTTTTAGGGAAGGACTGGACGTGAGGGCGGAGGGTTTCTCCCAGAATCTCAGCGATGTAGTTTTCGCACAATTCATTCGGATCGTACTCCGCAAATTCAGTACGCAATTTTGCGATGTGCTGGCGGTAAACCGGGTTATTCAGGACGGTTTTCACCTGCGTACGAATCTGGTCGGGCGTGGGCGTTTCCGTTTTCAGGTTGACGCCGAGTTTGAAGTAGCCGATCCGGGCCGTAATCTCGTTTTTCCCTTCGTGGATGCCCGCAGCCACCATCGGCAGACCATTCTGAATACTCAGCATCACCCCGCCATAACCGCCATTGGTGACGTAAACATCGCAATACGGCATGATTTCGTTGAAATCAATAAAGTCTTCGATGATGAGGTTGGGTTGCGGAAACCGCGCGCGGAGGGCTTCCGTTTGCGAACCGCCGGTGGTGGCAATCACGAGATACGACGAATCCTTGAACGCTTCAAGCGTTGGAACGATGATTTTTTCGGGATCGCGCTCGACGGTTCCCTGGGTTACCAGAATTACTTTCCGGTATTTTTTGAGCGTATCGTAGTGCCGGAAAGGTTTCCGGGCACCCTGGGTATAGGGCAGGAGCGGACCGACAAACCGGACATTCGGGCTCATATCCCGCCGGGCGTATTCAAAACCGGGAACGCCACTTTGTAAATAAACATCGGCACTGCGAATGAACGAATCGAACACAAAATCCTGCGTGGGAGTCAGCCCGTGCTGGATCAAATAGCGGTTGTAAAGGTCCGTACACGGTTTAAAGAGGAAGTTTTTGGTTACATACCGCATCACATCCTGTTTGCGTTTTCCCCAGAAACCGGTTGCCGGTTCCAGGCCCATGCCGGCGGGTGGCAGGTCGCGGGAAGTTTCGGAAAGGGGAACGATGCCGATCGTTACCACCGGCACATGGAGCAACTGTTTGATGAAAGGCGCACCCGTAAAGAGGGCGTCGCAAACGAGGAGTTCAAACGGAAATTCCTGATGGATTTCGACGATGTCTGCTACAAATTCGGGCGCACGATTCAGAAAAACCTGGTTGATGTCGAACCGAAGCCGGGCGATGGTTCCTTTGATCTGCTGCCGTTCAGGAAACAGCGCTTCGAAATTTTCCTGGTTGATTACCTGGGCGGTTTTAAACGGAAAAACCGGTATGCCGATCTTTTCGGCTTTGGTGAGATACGATCCGCCGGTATACCAGCGAACGTCGTGCCCCCGTTCCTGCAGGTGTTTGGCAAGGCCCGTCAGCGGATTGAAGTGACCATCGGCGGGAATGGTAGCGAATAAGATTTTTTTGGCGTTCATGAGTTGTTGTTTGGTTGGTAAGCGTAAATTGATTAGACCATAGCCATTGGTTTCCTTCCCGGAACCTGGCCCGTTGAAAATAATCCCTGACGACGTTTGACGAGCAGAATGCCCATCCAGATGGCCCAGACTGGCGCCAGCACTAAATAACCGTTCAGGCCGATGGTGGCAATGGCTTTGATGCCGAGAATCTCGCCAACGCTGTCGGCTGCGGAGCAGATGCCCAGTACCATCGTCACCCAGCCGAGCGATGCCGACGCCTGACGAAGTGTGATTCCGACGATAAGCCACCAGATACCGGCAGGCAGTTCTTCCAGCAAATTCCACAAACCACCATATACCAGTTCGTTTATAATCAGGTAATTGTATTTTAGAACGATCTGGTCGGGTTCGGAAGCAAGGGAATACGCGGTTAGAATATAAGGATTGACGGTTGCCAGAATGGCCGCTCCAATGGCGCCGATGAGAATGTACGCACCCCCGCAGTAGGTGGCTACCGCGGCCCAGGGTGTTCGGGACTTTAGCTCATTGTGCAGGTGGAAAAGTGTCGGAATCAGGAGCAGGTAATAGCCCAGCATATCGCAGATCATCGACCAGCGCACCCCCGCAATATTGACGTTCGGAATGCTCAGAACCAGACCCAGATCCGTAAATACATCCGGATTAAAGTGGGTTGCCCAGCTCCCGATGTATAGCGAACCGAAGCCCAGCATTCCCGAAAGAATGGCCAGCCATCCGGCGGTTTTTTGGTAATTTAATAACGCATTCAGTGTAGTCGTGTTGGCGTTCATGGGTATACGTTGTTGGATCGTTAAAAAACAGAAGCAATACGGTCCTGACACACCGGTTTTTAGTGTGGGTCTGTGAACCTGATCCGCAGGATAAGGCGGGAACGAAAACCGCTAGATCAGCGAAGCGAATTGGGGTGAAATGCTGTAAAAGTAGAGGCAGGCGTGACCTGACTGATTGCGTAAGGTGTGCTGGGTTCCGGCGGGAATGGTCAGCGATTGACCGGCGGTCAGGCGCACCCAGCGGTGGCCGGCATAGATTTCAAGTTCGCCGTATTCAACCGAAAAATATTCATCTTCTTCGGAGTGGGTGTGCAGGGCCGTTCCGCTGGCTCCGGGTGCCAGCCAGACCACGCCGGTGTCGACTTTCGAATCCGGCAGTGTTGGCAAAAACCAGTATTTAATACCGCAGGTCGAAGACAGATCGAGATCGGCCTCGCGGATGGCAACATGCGAAAGGTTCAGCGTTGCCTGCGTGGTGGCAAAAGGGTTCATGAGTTTCCGAGTATGAATATCGTTGTTGTTTACCAATAATCTGAAGTTGTATACTTCATGATTCAAAGTTGGAAAACGAACGAGGTCTTTTCAATACCCGTGTCGATGAACACGGAACTTTCACGCCTGAACTGGAAACTTTCAGGCGTGAAACCGTTCCCTCAAAATGCCCGTTGTTCGCGTTTATGGTTACGGTTTACAGTCTATGGCCTGGCAAGCATGCGCAGCTACCGTAAACCATTTTCACGTCTTCTGCTTCTTCTTTTTAGCTGCCGGGAAGAGGATGTTGTTCAAAATCAGGCGGTAACCGGCGGAGTTGGGGTGCAGGTTCAGATCGGTGGGTTCTTCGTTGATCTCGTGCCGGTAATCTTCGGGATCATGCCCGCCGTAGAATGTAAAGAAGCCCTTGCCGTAGGGGGCGTGAATGTAGCGGGCTTCGTTGGCGGCCCGGTTTTCGGCCAGAATCACCACCTCCGGTTTGATAAATCCTTTCTTGAAGGCGGTGGTCTGGCCCATAAACCCCTTGATGATGTTCATGTGGTTTTGGGTCAGCATGGTCGGGATGGGGTCCCATTTGGCCGAAAACTGGAACAGCGTAAAATAGTCGTTCTGTTCGATCAGTCCGCGCTCTTCGGGCTGGTTGTCGATGTTCGAAAACTCGATCTGGTACGGGTTGATGTAGACCTGAAAGTTGCGGAAAGCCTGGGTCTGGCTGTAATCCAGTTTGCTGTTGGCTGCCGGATCGGCGGCATCGCCGTCATAAATCGACTCCGCAATGTCGGTGTTCTGGGTCGCCAGTGCAATGTCGTAGGTATCGGTGGCGTTGCACATGGCAAACATGTAACCGCCCCCCAGGCAATAATCCCGGATTTTTTTGACCACGTTGCGTTTCAGTTCCGACACTTTGGTGTAGCCGTATTTCTTCGCAATCAGTTCCGATTCGCGCTTTTGGGCCTGGTACCAGGGCTGGTCGCGAAACTGGAAAAACTTGCCATACTGTCCCGTAAAGTCTTCGTGGTGAAGGTGGAGCCAGTCATATTGCGCCAGTTTGCCATCCATCACGTCCTCGTCAAAAACCGTTTCGTATGGTATTTCGGCGTAGGTCATCACCAGCGTTACGGCATCGTCCCAGGGCTGCTTGGTTTTGGGCGAATAGACCGCCACTTTCGGCGCTTTCTGCAATTTGACGGCGTCCATGTTGGCATCGGGCGACGACACTTCGGCGATGATCTGCCCGCCCTGCGCGTCGGAAATGACCTCGTAGCTGACGCCCCGGATCACCAGTTCGTTGACAAATTTCTGGGTATGCGGCATCATGAAACTGCCCCCCCGGTAATTCAGCAACCAGTCCACTTCGGTGTCGTACTGGCGTAATACCCAGTACGCTATGCCGTAGGCCTTCAGGTGATTCTTCTGACTTTCATCCATTGGAATCAGGATTTTCGACGCCCAAACCGGGGTCGTCAATGCCAAAATCAGGATGAGCGGTAATAGCAGCCTTTTCATCGGTAATCGTTTTTTAGCTGTTTTGAGTAGCTTTGTACGTACTCGTATTCAACGAAGATAAGCAAATTTTATGCTAAATCTTCACCCTGACACGCTATGAATCTCCTCGAAAATATCCGCGAAGGACTGCGCTCCATCATTTCCAACCGCCTGCGAACCATTCTGACCTCGCTTATCATCGCCATCGGAATCACGTCGCTGGTTGGGATTTTAACAGCCATCGACGGCATTCAAAGTTCGGTTGACAATAGTTTTGCCGGACTGGGGGCAAATACCTTCGATATTCAGGGGCCGCAAATGTACCGGCGGTTCGGCGGCCGGTCCGAAAAGCGGGTGCCGCCGATCGACTACCACCAGGCGATGACTTTCAAACGGCGGTTTCAGCAGGGCGAAAACATTGCGGTGTATGCCGCCGTGACCGGAGCCGCCCAGATTAAATACGCATCCAAGAAGACCAATCCCAACGTGCAATTGATCGGTATCGATGATAATTTTATGGGCATTAAAGCCCTGAAGATGCAATCGGGCCGCAATTTCTCACCGAATGACCTTGAAAATTCGCTCAACGTGACCATTATCGGCAACGAAGTGGCGACGACCCTGTTTGATAAGGGCCAGAATCCGCTCAACAAGGAGATCAGTGTGTTGGGTGGGAAATACAAAGTCGTGGGGGTGCTGGAGAAGAAAGGCGGTTTTTCGGGTGGGGGAGACGATCGCATGGTGCTGGTGCCGCTGGAAAATGCCCGGGCCATGGCCGGCACGCGCACGCTTACCTTCGACATCACGGGCTCGGTGCCCAATATGGGGGATGCCGAAACGGCGGTGGACGAGGCCCGGGGGCTGATGCGCCAGATTCGCCGGGACCCGCTGGGGAAACCCGACACCTTTGAAATCAAGCGGGCGGATGAGCTGGCGAAGGATTTTGAAAACATCACGAGCTACCTCCGGATCGGTGGTTTCGGCATCGGTTTTATCACCCTGCTGGGCGCAGCCATTGCGCTCATGAACATCATGCTGGTGTCGGTGACGGAGCGCACCCGCGAAATCGGCATCCGGAAATCGCTGGGAGCCACCCCCAAACGCATCCGGGAGCAGTTTCTGATCGAAGCCGTGGTCATCTGCATCATGGGTGGTATCGGCGGTATTATTCTGGGCATTGGCATTGGCAACCTGATTTCGACGGTGGTGAGTCAGGGCAACGGCAGCTTCGTGGTGCCCTGGTTCTGGATGGCCATTGGCATTCTGGTGTGCGTGAGCGTTGGTTTATTTTCGGGCATTTACCCGGCTTTCAAAGCCTCCCGTCTCGACCCCATCGAAGCCCTGCGGTATGAGTAAGGGGTTGTCAATGAGCACAAAACCGTCAAATGCGCTTCAAAACGGCGGTTGAAAGTAACGAAGCCCAAAAAAATATTCAACATGAATGGTTTCATTATTCAGTATTAATCCTACTTTTGCACCCACGTTCGCTTGAGCGACACGCGCCGTAGGAATGCCGGGATGGCGGAATCGGTAGACGCGTTGGTCTCAAACACCAATGTCTGCAAGGGCATGCCGGTTCGAGTCCGGCTCCCGGTACAAGTAACACCTTACGAAAAGCTGATTTTCAGTGATTTGTAAGGTGTTTTTGGTTTGTTACTGTAACATTACTGAAACAATTCATTTATATCTCTCCGTTTCGCCATCTTTTTCAAAAGATTTTTATAAGATATATTGAGCTCTCTCTATTTGGAAAATGCAACCAAAATTTTTACAAAGCCTTGATTTGTACATTGATTTGTTAACTCCTGAAGGCTATGATAACTACTTTCGGCAGTTTGAAAGAGAATTGGTGCTTGGAATTGAAGAATACTCCGAAATCCTCAAAATTGACAAACCAAATGGTTTAATAATAACCAGAGATCTTATTGAATTTGAAAGCGTTGATAATGAGGGATTTAACGATGAGTTTGCAGATTCTATTCCTTTAGAGTCTGGTAGTTCTTGGTTAATTGTAAATAATTATTTTAATAATTACATTGAGAAGCTTGCTAGGCTAGCTGAATTAAATACACAGCATGAGTTCGAATCCGAAGTTCGTCAAGATTCTACGACCGGCCAAGTTGAGATCCAAGCCCCTTTTCTTTTGGGTTATATGACTTTGTTGTATCGATTAGTTTTAGGTTCGTCTTTTAATTACAAAACTACGCTTCTTAATTCATTAAGTCGACTTGATCAGTCAATAAAGCGAACAATTGAGACAACCTTCCCGGAAATAATTGATAGTAGCAGTTCAAGCATCAAAACTGTTCTAAATGAAAATCGATTAGAGAAGCAGTGGGTTGAGCCCGTAGTAGGGTTCACTATTGCAAATATTACCCTTCGTCAATTAAAAAAATGTATTGATGCCGTTTATGAAGATCTTGATAAGCACAAATTATTAGTAGGAAATGTAAAGGTGCTTTTCAAAAGAGCCTTCAGCGAGCCGTTACCCAAGAAAATAATCTGGAAGAGTACTATAAATAATCTCCATAATCTGATTTTGACATTAATTGACGCAGGAATGATTGTCCGTGTTAACCACTGGCATGTTACAGCGGCATGCTTTAAGAGGCCAAAAAAAGAATTTGATGCAGATGATATTATGACCAATAGTCATAAAGCAGTCGAGCCATTTAAAACCATTTTGGAAGGAATAGATAAAAAATTGAGATCAATCATTCACGCGAGAAAAGGCGATACAAATCAGGCAACGCCTGAAGAATAAAAAATTGAAATTTTCATTTTGAGGATTCTCAAAATGTATTAAAATCCATTTAAACTCTTAATAAAGGCCGTTTGGGAGCTCCATTCGGTCTTTTCGTTTTTCTAACCCTGTTCTAACCCCCTCTTTCTGCACTAATATTTTTCCTAGTAGTTGCTGTTTATTTGATCGAAAACAATCAAAACCGGGCTGCTCGGTCAAGCAGCGATCAAACTAAATGACAATTGAGTTAGTCACCAAAACCGACATGGAAAACTGGGTTAGGAACAACCTGGTACCGATGATCCAGGAAGCCACACGGATTACCCAGAGCGGTGAACAAGGCGTCTACGATACAGACGCTCTATGCAGAAAGCTCCATGTGAGCAAACGTACCCTTCAGAATTGGCGCGATGACGGGTTGATCGAATTCAGCCAAATCGGTCACAAGATCTACTATACCGAAAAGGCGGTCAATCAGATGCTGGAAAAAAGTAAGGTTAAAAGTTCTAATAGTAATTATCGTGGAAGCTATCAGTAAGTCAAACATGCCAGACAGCAAACCTCAGCAGGAGCTAGCTGTTAATGGATCGGAGGATGAGAATAGGGACGAAGAATCGGCGGAAAGCGAACTTCGTGGCAATACAAATATCGATTGGACAGGGGATCGGGAAGAGTTCATAGCCGAGTTCCTTGCCAGAAAATCGAAGGAAGATATCTTAGCTTTTTTAAGACTCAATTCTGATATAAAGAAGGTTAAGTTAAGCCAGGATGCTAGTCCCACCATTCCTGATGAAGTAATCCCCAAGTTGCCCGTGTTAATGAGACATGTTGCGGCCTGTTTTTCTGATCCCAGGGAGAGGGACATTGTCCTAATTTCTATGCTGGGTTTATTCAGTGGTTGCTTTGACAATGTGTCAGGGCTTTACCGGGGGCGCAGAGTCCACAGCAACTTGTTCCTATTAATTTCTGCACCTCCTGCCAGTGGGAAGGGATCAATGGTATATGCCCGGCAATTAGTGGAACCTTGGCACAAACGAATCCAGCAGTCAAATGGTAACCCATTTCAGAATGTAGAAGAAGAAACCAACCAGGCTGAGGAGTCAGAATTGCCGTACCTTCTATTAATCCCCGCTGATACGAGTTCTGCAATGTTTCTTGCCCTCTTAGCGAAAAACGGAGGTTGTGGAATCGTCTGTGAGACGGAAGCGGCCACCTTAACCAAGACGCTGAAACAGGGTTGGGCAAATCATACCAACCTATTCTTAATGGCGTTCCATCACGAGCCCTTTGCCTCCGGTCGTATAACGGCTAAGCAAATGTATATCGAAGTGCCTCGACCTCGCGTGTCGATGTTGTTGACGGCGGTTCCCGGGCAGGTGAACGAGTTAATGCCTTCGGTGAACGATGGGATGTATAGCCGGGTATTGCATTATGGTTTTAGCGAGGAAACCGAGTTGAAGGAATATAATTCAGAAGCGGGTGAGGCCGATTTAGAGGGGAAGTTTACCGAACTAGGCGAACAGGTTGCCAATCAACTTCAGGCCTTGGGGAATCAGCCCATTAAGTTTGCGTTGACACCGGAGCAAGAAAAGCTTCTCAACGATCAGCAAAGAAGTTTATGGGAGGATTGCATGATTCGATTCGGGCCCTCGGCAACCAGCATCGTCAAAAGATTAGGCCTTATGACCTTCCGAATCGCGATGGTGTTGAGTGCAATTCACCGCTTACCATTTGGGAGCTACCGAGAGGGGAAATTGACCTGTGTAGATTCTGAATTTGAAGCAGCGTTGGAACTGGCTAAAATCTTTTATGCGCACGCCATGGAAACCTACGATGGGTTACCTAACAAAAGAAATTCGGGCAGAAAAACGGATCGGCGTAGGTTATTAGAATTCTTGCCGAGTGGAAGAGAATTCACCAGAGACGAAGCTGTCGCGATCGGTGGTGGCATACCAGTCAGTGAAAGAACGGTGGGGAACTATTTAGCCAGACTCGTTAACGAAGGGTTGCTGATGCAACCCCGCTACGGTCACTACCAAAAAACATAAGTAGGCATCTTACCGGGTTGCCAACCTGCTCTTTTGAAGTGGTAGTTGGCAACTCGGTAAGTTAGTAAGCTAATGAATTTATTCACAATACAATAAAACAGAGCAATGACAACGAGAAAAATAATCTTACTACCGGAAAACCTAAACCTGGAGCAGCTTCTAGAAGAACATCCTCCACAAGTTCCGTTACGAATCGAAAATCTCAAATACATCATTGGGTTAATCAGCGAATTACCGGCATACGACCATCGATTATTGGCCACCGACGAAGCTGACGATGCTTTGTTCATTCCTTTGTATTCAGTTCTGCTGAAAGCCAAGATACGGGATTATCAACATTACCTGCGGTACTTGTTAGAAGTTGGCGTATTGGAGAGCGATAACTCTTACACGGCTGGTTTTAAGTCAAGAGCCTACCGCTTTACAGAGCCATACCGAGTCAGAACAGTAATGGAGGAGTTAACGACACCAAAACTGGTTAGGCCGACAATGCTTGAACACGCTTTAGACCGAGTAGCCAATGAGCAGTACCCGCATTTAATTCGCCATTTTGAAGGATTGGAGATTGACCAACAACAAGCTCAGCAATATATCGATCAGTTGTATGAACAAGAATCGCAATCACCGGAACGAAAGGTAAGAGAGAAAGCAGCTAGTCGGTATAGTGCCTACCAAACGATGATCAATCACCTGGTCGAGAAGTCTGGTAAGTTTCGGGTGGATCAACGCGGGCATCGGTTTCATTCGCCGCTGACCAATTTAAAAAAAGAGTTACGTAACTTTTTGACTTATAAAGGAGAGCCATTAGTGGGTATCGACCTAAGCTGTTCACAGCCATACTTTTCGACTGTTTTGCTTAAAACAGCGTTTTATCAACCAATAGAAAGTGCTGAAATGCTTTATTTAAGGCAATTGCCAGAAGATATTCAGGGCTTATTATCTGATGAAATTATTGCTGCTATACTAGTATATACTATAGTTACTAATAGTAATGCTTCCCCTCCCTCTCCCCCCTGTACCCTTATGTGCGCAGATTCAGAAAGTAATCATTTAACTACTTTGTATAAAATGCCTGAAAAAGTTGAGATAGTAGAAGATAAATCGCAATTATTGGTAGAAGTAACGAGGTTTATTGAAAGTATTAGTAAAGGGCAATTCTATGAGTATTTAGGTCAAGAGGTTGAGCGTATAACTGACAGGAAAGTAAAGTCTAGACAGCAACTTAAAAATATGGTTTTTTCGGTACTTTTTTCCCGCAACGATGAAAGGAGATCCTTCATCGTAGAAAGAAAGCAGGCGTTCGAGCGGGTGTTTCCACAAATCTCAGCGTGTCTTACCCTGCTCAAATCAGAGAGCCATCGCACACTTGCTTTACTCTTGCAGTCGATCGAGGCAGAAGTTTTCCTGAACCGGATTGTTTCCCGAATCACGCATGAACATCCTGAAGTGCCTCTCTTTTCAATCCATGATTGCCTAGCCACGACTGAACAGTATGCTGAGTATGTAAAACACACGATGATCGAGGAGCTTGAGAGGGCAATTGGAGTCGTTCCTGACCTTAAAACAGAAGTGTGGATACCAGAGAGTTTGGATTATGCCGTAAAAGCTTCATAAATACCCCTAGAATCGATTATCTTATTAAAGTTGATACAGAGTATGTTTTGAGTTTTAAATGTCTTAAATAGTCTAAAAATGAGCTAATATAAAAAAGAAATTAGTTCAGATTGCCTTGCAGAAATATTTTCTGGTTTATGAGGAAATAGTTTAGGTGTTATTGTAGTAAAAATCCGATCAATTGATAAATTTATTGATTTTATTTATAGCCGATATTGTCCAAACTATTTCCTCTTTACATCAAATTTTATGAACTTCGGTATTGCCTGGCTAAAAAGTAAAATTATTTTGAAATATAATTAAGGATGGCGTCGGGTAAACCGGTAATTTTCGCTACCAGTTTGAGGCTCGAATGGCTTTTTTAGATTCGAATCACATTTACGCTGTAACGGACTTGAATAGAGTTACGCCCAGGTAAAGGGAACGAAGTTGTCACAGTTATTATTTACCAATCTGGATACAGATAGACAGACTGCACCGTCACCTTATCCGACTGCCCTTCAATCTCGTGCTCGACCGCATCTGGCACATTAGCCAGCAGATCATACCCGGTTAACCGCTCAATCTCATCGACGCTGACCCGGAAATCACTCCAGGGCATTTCGCCGAAGGCGTTGGTATTCGGTATAAACACAGCAATAACCCGCGTCTGAGCGTTGATCCGGTTAAGGTCGTCACTTCCTACTGGTAGGACTACAATCACCTTCCAGAGCGCAGAGGGGACGGCGACTTTGCCGCCTGCGATACTTTCGGCCTTTCCGTTATCGCCTATGCCACCTTTCCCATACGTCCCCGCAATGATATACGCTTCGTTGCCGTCGGCGATGAGCTTCCGGGTGTAGCCTTCAAGCAGGTTCCAGCTTTCGCGGTTATGGCGGGGAGCCTGGGGTACGATGTTTGTCATAAAAAACGTGGTGCGGTTCTCCTCCGCCGTTGAGTCCCGGTCATCGCTTGGGCAGAGGTGTCCACGGTCGAAGCCGCTGAGGGTGTAATCATCATGTCTTACCTGGTACCAGCCATTTGGTAACGCCTGATCCGGAATAAAGAGTCCCGCGTACCGTTTTGCTGAGCCCTTCCAGGCGGCCGACAAATGCCAGGAACACCAGTTGGCAATACCGGTGCTGCGATTGTAGCTGAGGGTGTAGGCTGGACGCTCGATAAGGTAATTATTCTCCTGGCTGGCGTTTGCGTTGCTGGGGTTGCCCAGGGCAAGATTTGCGTCTCGGGTGGGTCTAGAAGAGTCCGGACCCGGCTGGTCGGCTTTCTTGCAGGAGGCAGGAGCAAGAAGAAAGAAAACGGCAGTGAGGAGGTAAACGACGATGCGGTTCATAGACGTGTGGATGGATCGACAAAATAAGCAGATCCGCGTTTTAATTCTCTTGCCCGTCGTGAGAATTACCCTACAGCCTTATCTTCGTTTCATGGAAAGTTATTCAAAATCCTTCCTCGCCCACGGCGTAGCCTGCGAGTTAGCCGTTGAAGTCTCCGAAAAGGACTGTCGCATCCTGGCTCTTGTATCCGGCATTCCGATTCACGATGAGATTCAAATCGATTTCGGCGAACTGGAAGGGAAACTGTTGACGGCTGAAAAGATCGCTGAACAAGAAGCCGAAAAGCGGCAGCCTACACGAGTAAAAATGGCACCAGTGGTAAAGCTATTACTGAGACTTGGCTACGCGAAGCAGATATAGCACCTCAATACAAGCGTCACAACACGGCTGCGGCTCATTGCTAGCGTCGCTTATCGAATCTAAATCTGGCTGCGTTATCCCAATGCGGGCACTTATTCGTCCCACGCTGGGAGCTTTAGTTGAGACATTGGTTGTTAGCGGTCACACCATGATTACCTTGCGATGGGTTGATCCCCATTTCGCTAAATCCTCAATGATGCCTTGTAAGGTCCAGCCATACTCGGTCAAACTATACTCGACTGTCACAGGCTGCGTTGCCAGGACGGTTCGTTCGATGAGTTTGTTCTGTTCCAATTCTTTAAGCTCTTTGCTTAACTGCTTGTTGGAAATACCCGCCAAATCGGTCGATATGTCGGAAAACCTTCGCCTGTTATAATAACACATTGTGGACAGGATGGAAATCTTCCATTTCCCATTCAACACATCCATAGCGTCGTGGATCGCCCGGATGTCTGCTTTGTGACATACTTGATCAGCCATCAGTTACTTAGTTACCGGAAATATACCGTTACTTCTGGTAACTTAGTTACCAAAGTAAATGTTCCTGGGATATAATTAAAAAAAATAAAGCAATGGATTTTAACACTAAAAATGTCGTCATAACCGGTGGAAGTCAGGGTATCGGCTTAGCGACAGCAAAAGCCTTTATTCTGCATGGGGCTACTGTTTTGATCACGGGCAGAAAGGCAGAAAGCCTGCGAAAAGCAGCCGACGAAATCAATAGCCCAAACTTACAAACGCTGGTCGCCGATACCTCAAACATGGCCGGAATTACGGCGTTGGAAAATATGGTAGCTCAAAGCGGCAAGTCCGTCGACGTACTCTACCTCAATGCCGCTATTGGGATCTATAGCCCAATTCAATATGTGACCGAAGCGGATTTCGATGCGCAATTTAATACCAATGTCAAGGGCCACTTCTTTACGCTTCAAAAGCTCATCCCGCACTTGGCGGATGGGGCTTCGGTGATCTTTACCTCCTCTGGCGTAGTGAGTGCCGCGGGTACAGCAAGCAGTGTGTACTCGGCCACCAAAGCGGCTTTGAATAAGATCGCCGATATTGCCGTCAATGAATTAGCGGAACGAAAAATCCGGGTGAATGTCGTCAGCCCTGGCCCGATTCAAACACCTGGCTTGCTTTCTCTGGCCACCACTGAAACGCAAGCCTATCTGGCTTCCAGGAGTGCACTTCAACGACTGGGCATTGCGGACGAAGTGGCCAACACCGTTTTGTTCTTGGCTTCAGAGGATGCCGGGTATGTGAACGGTGCTAATATTGCTATTGACGGGGGATCAATTCAGTATATGCTTAAATAATAGATTTATCAGCCTACACATGGCCGGACAGGGTTCCGGCCATGTGTAATTTCAATTTTTAGCCAAGCACTGGTGTACCTAAAAGCTATTTCTTAAAGCAGAAACCCTGAAGATCCAATCGTCTTAAGTGGGAGGTTTAGTTTACTGGAATGTAAGACTGGAGAAATGCTGATTCAGTGACCGGATAGAATCCGGTTTCGTCTTTCATGATGTAGTCCCCAAAACGCGCAACCTCTCCGCCGTGAGGTGTTTGGATTCTCAATACGGGCTGACCATTTCCATCAAACTCCGCATACCTGTTACAGCTTACGAAGTTGAAGCATTGATTCTTTGTCTCGTCTGTGAACTGCATCGCTTCCACTAAGACAGCACCTTTTTGAAATTGTGGCATAGTTATCGGAGGTTTAGCTCCCATTAAATTCTGGTATCTTAATTGTCTGTATTTTTAATTACGTGTGTGGCATCAAGGGCAAATGGAGGTTTGTTCCTGAATTTTAATGATTTAAGTTTCCGACTTACAGCTCCCGGCAATCTTGCCGGGTTTTGTTTTTGTATCAGATTATGACCTTCAGAGTGGCATCAAAATTGCTCATTTGAGAATGAAAAATTAATACACACTTATTCTAACTACAGCCTGGTAGATTCTACCGGGTTTCGTTTTTTGGACGTTTTCAGTAAGTAAAGCCCTTCAACAGGTACTAAGTCATCGGTCCGATTTAAAGTTAAAATTGACATAATTCGGTTAATTTGAACTTTAATGATATATTAATAATAGATGAATAATATTTTATAGTAAATGATTGGTTCTGAAAAGATCATTAATCAATATTGGGCGATCAATCCATTAGGTCTGACCTTTCTCAACAAAAGCTTTATGTTACCAATGAACCAAAAGCCTCGGATCCTACTTGCTGAGGATGACGCGATCTTTCGACGATTTGTGGTTCTCCTACTGGAAAAGGCCGGGTATGAGGTGGTCGTTGCAAATAATGGGGGCGACGCTTTGCGCCTTCTTCAGACCAACCGACCACCTGACTTGCTATTGCTGGACCTATTGATGCCTGAGTTGAGTGGTCTGGAAATAATTGAAAAGCTAAAAGGCCTTCCTCAGGCCATACCCGTCATATTGATGTCGGCCGCAGAGCTGCCGATGGCGGCTAAAACAATAGCACAGTCTTCCCGCACTCCTTACTTGATCAAACCCTTCCAACCGGATGTTCTTTTAGCAACCATCGAGAAGGTTATAGCGCCTTCAAGAATTTAATGAACTAGAAAGCTACAGGACGCATACCGGAAGTTTTATTGAATAAAAATTTGATGTTTATAGAGTTGACGTATATTAGTGGCGTGTATGGCACCCCGACCATATGGAGGTATGCGCAGGGGTAATCTTAAATGAATACACGTTTCCGAGAACAGCCCTGGTCATTTGGCCGGGGTTTGTTATGAAGAGTATGAAGTTTTTCTGAATCACAAATTCAAGACGTACGCTTTTACGTATATATCCACACGATAGATATTATAAGCCTCAAGGGCTGCCTATTTTCTCCCCTACAAATCCGACTATTGGCCGGATTTTCTTTTTCGGACATTTGTTAGATTGCAACTTCAGAAATGAATCCCAATCATTTTTTAACTCAACAGGGGAATCTTGATATACGGGTCTGAAAAAACGCAAAACGTTTTCCTTGTAGGATGGCAAGCAATGTTCTGGTTGGACCAGCGCCCCCCTTGCGGAACGAGACAAACTGATCCAGTATGACAATTAGTTACAGTTTATCAAAAAGTCGTTCAACTTGATTTTTGATAATCTGTTTTTTTGAATTACTAAAAGTCCTTTGCAACTAATCCTGGCAAAAAAATTATGTTATTTCTGAAATTGTTGAAGTCAATCCACCTTTAAAGGAGGACCAACGACCTGCATTTCATGGTCGGCAAAGATTTTTGATATTTCCGATTGAGAAGGCTCAATCGTTAAACCTGCCATGGTTACAAAAAATTCCTCGAGCTTGCCTGCTGGTTGAAGCATTACGGTCATTCGACCTTTTTCACTGATCTGCGTCCAGGCATGGGGAACTTTTCGGGGCAAAAAAATACTGTCTCCGGTTTGAAGTTCAAAGCGATCCTCACCCACCAGAAATGCGTAACGGCCTTCCTGAACATGAAATACTTCATCCTGATTGGGATGCACGTGCAAAGGTGTACCTCTTTTGGGTGAAAGCGAAGTTTGTTCAAATACGGCCAGCGCACCGTTGGTATCTTTTCCAGATACTTTCACATCCAGAATATTGGCATTGACCCCTTTGAGTTGGATATGGCCATGATAGCGTCCTTCTCCTTTTGAAATTTTAAAGCCTTTTTCCGCTCGCTCCGGGATGGCAAGGGGAGGATCAATCGTGGTCAGCGGAGCTGTTGCCAAGGCGGCCTGAATAAATTTTCTACGTTTCATACCAATTGTAGTCAAACTATCATTTTTGGCGAATTGGTCCAATGCCAAAGCAGGAAGTGATACTTACGAAAGATACACTCCAGATAAAGTCAACATGTAAAGCTTTTATTAAAAGGTAGATTGCATTTTTGTCGTATCGAATGGTTTATAAAAAACCTGGATAAAATGAAATTTAGAACCCGCCCCCATCTCGATGCAAAGGGAAAGGCAAAGGTGACTTTGATCGAAATTTTCCAATCTATAAGGGTGCAAAGACATTTGTCTTTGTACACTTATAAACCCTATGGGCATCTGCCTTCGCCCTGATGTTTTTGAATCAGTCTATGGATAGACTCAAATATGGCTATTGATAAGAAGTACTTCTTTCTAAACCGTCAAATGGGCTTAATATAAAACGGACGTTATTTTGACTCGGTTAAAGTACATAGTTCATGGCCGTACATCCGCATAGCGTCGGCGTGGTTGGCTTCATTGATCAACCGGGCGCAACTGGTACAGTAGTACTTTTCAGTCGAGTGATTGAACCAAATAGCCCGGTCCCGATCACAGGCGGTACGGTTACAAATGCCGTCGAACTCGCCTTTATTCTTCAGGCTTGATCATACTCAATTGTTCGGCAATCTGCCGGGGCGTTATACCCTTCCCGAATGAGCCGTGAAACTTAATCTTATTTTTTGTGATCTTGACTTTCATATCGGACGTTTTATTTATTTTATGGTTTGAAAAAAACAGCAGGTTCTTTATTTTTCCACCCAGTAAGTTGGTAGATATTAAAAATGTTCCTAACCTTGATTGAGCGATGCCCCAAAAACAAATTTTCATTATTGAGGGCGAAACCGCGCTGGCTAGCACGCTTCAACTTGCCTTTAAACAGATCAAGAGCCCTCACCGACTACAGGTTTTCACCAGCGGTGATTCATTACTTGACTTTCTATCGATTGGTCATCTTTTTCCTGATTTAATCTTGCTTGACTATCGTGAGTCCAATCAGGGAGGAATCCAAGTTTTAAGCGCACTCAAGCACCATATAGATTGGAAAACCATTCCTGTGATCTTATGGAGTAGTCACCTAACTCCCGAACAAATCCATGAATGCTACCTGCTGGGTGCTAATGCGTTCCTTGAAATATCTGATAAATGGGACGAAATGATCGTACAACTTGAAATTCTGTGTGAATACTGGTTTGAGGTGGTGCAACTACCTGAAAAGCCTCTGATTCGATATTGATTAACTTCTGGTTAATGTGTGTAAAATGCGGAGGTTTGTTTAATGGGTTGAATAGATTAACTTTAGCTTAATCAATTTACATTGAGTCTCTTTTCCGCCCTTGTTTTCCATGCTGTCGGTCTAGCACCTCATAAACCGACAGATAATGTTGTTACTTATTTTTACTGTTTTTCACCCCGACGACAGCGATATACGATCTCTGGTTTTTTATTCAGAACGCCTTGAGGCCAGTATTGATCTACTCAATTACTATGTCAAGCTCGGATATACCATTCTGTCGGCTGGTTTAAAGGAGCTTGATGGAAATGAAATAACATTGCCCATCGAAGTTTTTGATGGTGAGCCTATGGGGGATTATATTCTGCGGCTTCAGGAAGAATGGAAAAAAATATTAAATAACCGTCCATAAAACGTGGATTTGTTGACAATTGACTGAAACTTTGGACTGTAAAGTGTTGGTATTCAGAACTGAAAAGCAACTCATTCTACCAATCAAAAGTCCGAAAACAGGTCCGGCCGACGAGTGCCAGGAACACCAGTTGGCAATACCGGCGCTGCGGTTGTAGCTGAGGGCGTATGCAGGGTGCTCGATGAGGTAGTTGTTTTCCTGTGAAGCGTTTGCATTGCTGGGGTTGCCGAGGGCTAAGTTGGCATCGCGGGTGGGTATGGATGTATCCGAACCCGGCTGATCGGCTTTCTTGCAGGAGGCTGGAGCCAGAAGGAAGAAAACGGCGGAGAGGAGGTAAACAATGATGCGATTCATGCAAACAAAGGCAGAGCCAGTTAACTAAAAATTTCATTCCTATCCATCTCCAGCCCCGGTGCCGGCAAGGTCTGCACCCGAAGTTGGCCTGCACGGTCTTGTTTGGTTATGGGCTGATAAATCCCATTTGGGTTCAAAACGAACTGGTCGATC
Source organism: Larkinella sp. C7 (assembly GCF_006149005.1). Lineage (GTDB taxonomy): Bacteria > Bacteroidota > Bacteroidia > Cytophagales > Spirosomataceae > Larkinella. The sequence goes on from NZ_VBSL01000004.1 coordinate 182,011, forward strand.
TGCCGTTTCTCCGGTGAAACAATCCAATATTCCTTAATGCCAAAATACTGGTAAAGGCGGTGTTTCGCCAAACGATCTATTTCCTGGGTTCGGGCGTCGGTTACTTCGACAATCCAGTCCGGTACACCATGCCAGCCGCGCTCGTCCAGGTAATTCGGCGATTCTTTCCGAATGACGTATAGATCGGGAAGCACCAGGTTGAAACTATCTTCGGGCTCTTCATACCCCAGGATTAGTGGCAAGGGTAAAGACCATGTTTCATACGCCGGATCAGGCCACTTCTGGGTTACCTGCATCCCGATGCGACCCACCACCTGCTGGTGAGCAGGTGTTTTGCCGGGGGGGCTGAAAACCGAACACTGTCCGCCAATAATCTCGAACCATTCACCAAACTCCCAGGTCAGGTAGTCAGCATACGAATACTGCCTGTTCAGATCCAGTTGCGAAGGAGCGGTGATCGTTGTCATAGTTAGGAGTTAATAGAGAATTGATTGCTTTCTTCTTCCGTTGTCCGGGTTTCCGCGCGGTTGATTGATCCCAACCGCTGCATATTCTCATCGACCAACTCACTAAAGATGTGCAAATAATTTCGTTCCAGGGTCCTCAGGTGCTGAATACCTAAAATCTTTTGTACGGCTTCGGTTCGGTAGCCTCGGAGCAGGAACAACGCTCCGGCGGTCTTTCGGCAGATCTTGGTCGTTAACCGAAAGGGAAGGTTCATCATCTTCTGGATGATCTCCAGGTTGCGGTTCACCCGCTGAATCGTCACGGCAGGCCAGTGAGGAGCCTGCTCCAGCAAGGCTTTGGCTTCGGGCAGGAGGGGAATATGCGAAACGCCCCAATCGGGTCTGGCCTGGTGGACGGCCTGGAATTTCTGCCGTCGGATGACAATCTTTTGTCCGAAGGCTAACTCCACCAGGTGTTCCGCCGGATTCCGAGCCAAGTTAACGGCATCTTTGAAATCCAGTCCGGTGTAACAACTCAGCAGGCCCCAATTCCGCACAGTGTCCAATTGTTCGGGTAGAACCAACTCTCCTAATTGTTGAACTTGCTGGGGAGATAGACAGTATATCGTTTTGGCGGGCTCGGCCGTTAGGTGCAACTCGCTGAGCTTGTTTCGAGCGATCAGTTCCTGCTCGACACTATATTGCAGAATCTCCCGAATCTGACCAATGTGCCGGGAGGCCGAATCGACGGATAAGGGGCGTTGGCGGAGCCAGGAATAGTAGGCTTTTGCCCAGCCAATGGAAATGGCGTCCAGCGACAGATCTGGTAGCTGATTCGTATTCAAATACGAGGCCAGGAGGTGATACCCCCGGTTCCACTTGTAAAGCGTGCCGGGGGAGCCGCGCTCGGGTAGCGGGGCCTGGTGTAATTTCGTCAGGTACTCTTCATACACCGATAGGAGTTGAACCGAGATTCGTTCTCCCGAGAGCCAGTACCGTTGAATCAAGGCGGGTGACACTCCCTGATTTGATCGTTGCAAGTCCAGCAGGATGCTGCGGTGATCCGCCCGAATATCCGACAGACACCGGTTGACAATGCGGGCTTCCCGGGTGGGTCCCTGGGCCTGCTGACAAGCAGGATTCCAAAGCGAGCGTAAAAGGTAGATCCCTGACCCGTACGGTGGCCAATCCTGATCATCGACGCGCAGAAAGCATTGCAGTTCATCAAAAGCCGATTGCGAATTCGGGAGAAAATCAAATGTCAGCTTCAGGCTTACCCGCTGGCGAGAGGGGCGGGGTGGTAATCGGGACGGTGGGGGCATGGGGTTCGACAAAAATGAGCGCGAATATATTTCAATCATATGAATAAACCGGCGATTCATTAGTAGGTTTGCCGCATGGATTCGTTGACCTTAACCCCTTCCTTACCCCTTCGCAGCCGTGTTGCTCTTGTTTTACGGTTCGACTTTGCCGCTCACTCCCCTCCGGGCCTGGCCGAATTACAGTGCCAGTTGACGGTGAATGAGACCACGGTGGAAGCCTACGGATCGGGTGTTTTCATCTTACCCGCCTTGTGGAATACCACCACGCAATGCCCGGATGGAGACTCCGCCGAAGCGCGCATCGTTGGTCAATTGCTCTCGGATATTCGGGCGGGTCACCTCTCGATTTTTCAGGCGTTGATTCGCGCCGGCCTACCGGTGAATGCCCAGCGCGTACAACACCATTGGATCAGCGAGGAACCCATTGCGCCCCGGTTGATCCACGTTTATGATGAATACCTGACCACGTTACTAGCCATGCCCGAGCCGGAGCGCCGGGCCGTGGGTACCCTCTACAAATGGCAACTCAGTTACCGGTATCTGAGAACGTATCTGGAATCCACCGGCCAGACCGAATTACCCTTGAATCGGGTTACCATCGGGTGGGCGAAAGACTACTACCAGTGGCTCCGGGCTCGTCCACTGGCCATCAACTATTCAACGGAACTGATCGGCAACGTGCGCGAAATTCTCCAGTTTGCCCTGGAAAACGAATTGATCCCCGAAAATAAGTTGAGTACTTTGAAGCTGACCTGGCAGGCGAGCAAAGCGATCCACTGTTTGTCGTTGGTGCAACTCCAGACGCTGGAACAACTCGACTTACCCAAACCCCTGGATCGGGCTCGTTGGTGGGCTCTGTTTTGCTGTTATACGGGATTGGATTACCCCGATGCCATCGTGATTGCCAAAAGCCCGGAAGCTCACCTGGTCCGTTTGCCGCAGGGAGACAAAATTGTCTGGAAGCGCTTGAAAGTGAAACAGGTGCATCAGGCGTATCCCGAGTGGGCGGTTTGCCACATTCCCCTGCTGGAAGAGACCCAGCGGCTCCTGCCCCGGATGCAGTCCTTACGGGCACCCTCGTTCACCGGCCTAAATGAGAATCTAAAGAAGATCGAAGGTCGGCTGGATTTACCGTTTCGATTTACCACCAAAGTATGCCGTAAAACGGCAGGAGCACTGTTTATTCACCGCGGCTACCGGATGGAAGCGGTGCAGAAGATCCTGGGGTTGAAGGATTTTAGGACGTTCCAACGGCATTATCTGACAACCTGGCAGGAGGTAGTCGATGACAATATGGAACGGGTGCAGGACTCGGAATCAAGGTCGGGAGATTACATAAGGTAATCACTCCATATTCACCGATTTCAGGAACTGGTAGATGCGCTCCCCGAGTTGAAACTGATTGAGGGAGCTGATTTCGTATTGGGAAAAGTAACCCGCCACGATTAACTTGCCTTGCTGGCAGTACTGCTGCTCAGCCGGGGAGAAAGCATCCCCCTGGCTCCAGTTCAGATCGAACGTTACCACGCCCGTTGGCAGATGGTAAAACAGCGTGTACGACGTTAGGTCGAATGGGGTAATTGGCTGGATTCCGGTTTGATTCTTTGACCGCTCGAAGGCCGCTGGTACGGTTCGGGCTACGGAAATACATTCAGACTGGCGATCCAGTCTATCTTTTCGAGTCATTGCGGAATACGGAAGGCGGGTTTAATTGACGCTATCAACCGGGCCCGTAAGATATTCGGATTTTCTGTACTGTGTTCGTTGGGTAGTTAAAAAGTGGCAATATGTTGATCGGAGGTTTAGTTGAATCAGGCAGCGGTCACCCTTAACGTCCTGAAGGTAGTTGGACGGTCTTTAACCAATACTGCAGGGTGCAGTCAAGCTGACGGGCCAACTCTGAATACGTCGACGGTTTGGTCATGTAAGCGTTGGCGCCCGCAGCATAGCACTGTTCAATATCTTCATCCCGGTTGGAGGTTGTCAGCATCAGAACCGGCACCTGACGTAAGCGGACATCTGCCTTGAGTAGTTTCAGGGTGTCCAGTCCGTTTAACACCGGCATGTTTAAATCCAGCAGAATAACGGCAGGAAGCGGACTGGTTTCCTGCTCAGCCAGGGCATCCAGGAGCTGCTGACCATCCTGGAAAAACTGGAGTTGACAACCGGGCTGATGCCGGGCGAAGGCCTCACTTAATAAAAAGCGATCATCCTCGTCATCTTCGGCAGCCAGAATGACAAAAGTGGGTTTCGTATTCATCAGGAGGGTGTTGCAAGGGTTATCGGTGCTAAAGATAGCTGGAAGAGCTTAGAATTCCCTAAACCTACCTTTGGGTCTTAATTGATTAGGGTAGTTCCTGAATAATTTGCCGTAAAGCTTGCTGCCACTGAGCCATAGAAGAGGGTTTTGGCAAATACCCATTTGCTCCCATAAGTTCAATATTGGAGGCAAAGGAGGAAGGGGTCTCTCCACTCATGACAATCACCCGGGTATTCTCAAAGCCCGCCATTTGCCGCAGGAGGGAAAGAACTTCCAGGCCACCGAGGCCCGGCATTCGATTATCCAGCAAAATCAGCGATGGTGATATCGCCGTGTTTTTGAGGAATGTCAGGGCAGATTCGCCATCCCGAAAAGTCATTAGCTGACACGGCCATTCCAGGACTGAAAAAGCTTCCTCCAGAATCCACAAATCATCTTCATCGTCTTCAATCAAGAGCACTACCGGAAGTTCCATTAACGTGTAGAGTTGAAATAAATAATTTTATCATCTTATGATGAAAACAATACTCTACCACAACGGGTTATGTTCTGCTTTGTTTGCTTTAATGAGAAAGTGTAGTGGAATGATTAAATTTGCTTACGGTTAAAGTGAGATTACGGGCAAGTAGACCGTAAAAGTGGCACCCTGACCCGGCTGGCTCGTTGCGGTAATAGCGCCCCCGTGGTTGGTAACCACTTTCTCACAGATCGCTAAACCAATACCGGTTCCGGCAAACTCTTTTTGGGTATGTAAGCGTTGAAAGACCTGAAAGATGCGTCCCAAATACTTTTCATCGAACCCGATGCCGTTGTCTACCACATCAATGCGGTTATACTCATCAACCTGCCGGGTAGGCTTCACCGAAGGAGGTAAGTCAACCTGCCGGACGATGCCTGAACGAATGCTAAGTTGAGGAATCACATCCGGCCGGCGGAATTTAAGGGCATTACTCAGTAAGTTTTGAAACAGCTGTTCCAGTTGGGTTGCATCACCCCAAACCGTTGGCAGCGGCCCGACGTTCACCTGGGCCCCCGATTCCTGAATAGCCAGATCCAGCGTAATCAGGACCTGATTAACCAAATTACCCAGCGAAACGGTCGTACTCCGATCCCGCTGGATTGAAATGCGGGAAAAATGAAGCAGACCTTTGATCAATAAAGACATCCGATGGGCGGCTGATTGCATGCGCTCCAGGTAATCCTGTCCGGTGCCTAACTTTTCCCAGTGCTGCTCTTTCAGCATGTCGCCAAACTGCTGAATCTTGCGGAGGGGCTCCTGCAAATCATGGGAAGCCACATAGGCGAAGGTCTGCAGGTTCTCATTCGAGCGCATCAGGAGCTGATTCGCTTCTTCCAACTCCTCGTTCAGGGCCGCATATTCTTCGTTGCTAGCGGCCAGTTCTTCATTGATGGCTTTCAATTCCTCCGCCAACAACTGCTGCCGAACATAGCTATCATGTAGTTCTTTTTCGGCCTTTTTTCGTTCCGTCAGGTCCCGGGATACCTTGGTAAAACCAACGTGCGTACCGGTAGTATTGTAAATGGCCGTGATAACGATGCTGGCCCAAAACCGACTGCCATCTTTCCGCAGCCGCCAGCCTTCTTCTTCATACCGCCCGACCTGCCGGGCTATGGTTAATTCATGCGCGGGTTTGCCATTGAGAATATCTTCTTCAGGATAAAAGATCGTAAAGTATTTCCCGATGATCTCTTCCTCGCTATACCCCTTGATGCGTTTGGCCCCTTCGTTCCAACTCACAATGCGGCCTTTTTCATCCATCATGAAAATGCCATAGTCGACTACCTGCTCCACCAGGGAGCGGTACCGCTCTTCACTCAGGCGAAGGGATTCTTCCATCTCTTTGCGGGCGGTCAAATCGCGGGTCACTTTCGAAAAACCAATCAGTTGATTGCGGTCATTGAACAGCGCTGTGATGACCACATTGGCCCAGAACAGCGAGCCATTCTTTTTAACCCGCCAGCCTTCTTCTTCGTACTTGCCGGTTGCCCTGGCAATCTTCAATTCGCGTTCGGGCTTCTGGCTTTCGAGGTCCTCGCGGGTATAAAAGGTGGAAAAGTGCCTGCCAATGATTTCACTGGCCGAATAGCCTTTGGTGCGCTGAGCGCCCTCGTTCCAGGTCAGAATGTTTCCGTCCCCGTCCAGCATAAAAATAGCATAGTCCTTTACTCCTTCGACCATGAGCCGGAACCGTTCTTCCCGCTGGCGAAGTTCGAGTTGCTCTTTTAGCTGCAGCGAAGCATCCTGTACGAAGCAGCTATAGCCCAACAAGGTCGTTCGTTCATCGTAAACGGGCGTTACCGTCGTCGCTGCCCAGAACAGCGTTTGATCTTTTTTTACTTTCCATCCCTGGGTACTAAATTTGCCATTTTTTCGGGCCTGGCTCAACTCGTACTCCAGTTTAATCTGGTCATCGTCATTGGGGTAAAGAAGCGTAACCGATTGATTCATCAAATCCTGGGCCGTGTAGCCCGTAAAAGCGGTGAGGGCCGGATTGAAATAGGTGATATATCCCTCGGGATTCAGCATCAATACGCCTTCGCTGACACTTTGAAGTAACAGGTGGAAATGGGTGAACATAACGGATGCATAGGCTATAAAGCCGTTGGGGAAAAGAAAGCATCACAAAGTAATGAATGCATGCCGAAATAGTAGTCATACGGGTCTGCAATCCTTTTTTATGGTCTCATTGCAACCTGTTTTCAATAACATCCGAAAGTTTCCTGTGAAAGAATGCACAGTTGCCCAAACCTCTATTATATAGTAACGGTATAGGTTGAACGTAAGTCCAGAAGAAGCCGGCAAGTCGATCCGGTAAAATGAGAAATTAAAGTAGAATTTACTTTCACCTTATCATCACCTGGGTGTAAGAGAGTGTTTATCCAGGGTAAAGTCTGCTTTGGAGGGCCTAGGCTTTCAACTCGTAAAGACTAGTTGTAATCAAAAATTGATACTCGTTACCGTTCGGGCATATCTTCATGGAACGGAATTAAGTTTCCGACAGACTAGCATTACGTGGATGACAGGATTTGGTGTGAAAGAGGAGTCAAGATAAATATTTTCCATTAAGTTCAATAGCGCTAGCCCAGACAAACTTATGTTACTTTAGTCGGTAAGTCATGCTACCAATTCCGAGCTTATCAGCCTTAACAGTAGCCTCTGTTGACCTTGTTTGAAAAGCGAATACACATTCACAATATCTAACTCTTCTCCCTTCTTAGCATTATCATGAAAGATCTACAAAATACTTTTTGTGCCTACTTATTGTATAATATAAATTTATTGTATAAATTTATAAAGATAAAGAATTCAGCAAAATGTAGTTTCCGCCATGAAATTATCCCTTCATCAGCAGACGGAAGAACAATACCGCTTATTTGTGGAAAATGTCCTGGAATATGGTATTTTTTTGCTCGATCCACAGGGCTTGATCCAGACCTGGAATGAAGGAGCTGCTCGAACCACAGGCTTTTCAACACAAGAGGTTATTGGGCAAACGGTTTCCATTCTTGATCCCCCGCCTGAAAAAGGGGAAGCCAAATTTAAGGAGGAATTAGAACGAGCCCTTCAGCAGGGACGATTCGAGCATGAAGGCTGGCAAATAAAGAAGGGTCATGACTCCTTCTGGGCGAACCATATTATCACGCCCGTTTATGATCATCAACACCAGTTGGCAGGCTTCGTAAAAATTATCCATGATTTGACCCGTACCAAGCAGTACGAAAGTGCTCAGCAGCAAAAGCACCAACAGGAACGGTTGTTGATGATGATCGTCGAAAAATCACCGGCGGGTATTGCCCTGTTAGAACCCACTTTTAATTCTCAAGGCCAGCTCACTGATTTTATCTACAAACTAACTAACCCCGCCAATGCAGCCACCAGTGCCCAAACAGTGGAGCAGCAAACGAAGTATTCCCTGAAAACACAGTTCGCTGGCATCGAAGGCAATCTATTTTGGCAAAAGTTAATCGCCTGTTACCATTCGGGCCATCCACAGCACCTTACGGGGCACTACATCGCCTATGGGCTGGATATCTGGATTGATGGAACATTTTATAAGCTGGAGAATGAGGTGCTGTGGATCTGTCTGGATGTTTCCAAGCAGAAACAAGCTCAACTAGAAATGGAGAAACAGCTGAGTAGTCTACAAGAAGCGAAAGATCAGGTTGATATCGATTTAGTTCGGATCCGGTTAGCTGAAAAGGAAGTGGGCAAAGCCCTGGAAACCGAGCGTGAACTGAATCGACTCAAGACGGAGTTTGTGAACCTGGTTTCCCACCAATTTCGCAATCCGCTCACCAGTATTTACCTGAAATCGGAGGCCATGAAACGGTTAAGTGAAGGATGTCATGATCGAACTTTTGCTCAAAAAGTGGTGGCGTATTCAGAGCAGGTTGGTCGGGATATTCACCGGCTCAATAAGCTCATCTCGGAAGTGCTGTTCAATGAACGGATTCGATCAGGCCAGGTTGAGATTCATCAAGAACAATTGGAATTTGTATCCTATTGTCGAAACTTGATCCACCAGCAACGACAGCATGATCCCTCTTACGAGCGAGTGAATTTTGTTAGTGGAAGAGAAACGGTGTTCCTGTGGGCTGATCCCATGTTATTGGAACAAATATTGGAAAATCTGATGAGTAATGCTTTAAAGTATTCGGCCGACTCGGATAGGGCTGTGGAAGTAAAACTGGAGGAAACGCCGAATGGATGGATCATAGCCGTTAAAGATTACGGAATCGGAATTCCAGCCCACGAGCTCAAGCACGTCAACAAAAGTTTTTACCGGGCTACGAATACGAGCCTTTACCCCGGTACTGGATTAGGGCTCTCGCTCTCGCACCGCTTTGTCAAGATGCATGGTGGACAGCTTACTATTGAAAGTGAAGAAGGTTGTTATACTCTATGTACCGTCAGGTTGCCCAAGTCTACTCTAGGAATCAGAGTGTGAGGGTTAATACTGAGAATGAAAGCCCTTGTGTTTATATGCAAACAAAAGCGCAGCTATTGATTATAGTATACTATTAAGCCAATTCCTCTACGCCAAAAAGTAACTTACTTACTCGCGTATTATGGCATTATTTACTAAGTTCTACTACAACTATCTGATTGCCGAAAGGAGCGTGTTCGAGCAAATCAAACAGCTCCTTGAGAAATTATATGTTGAAACTACCATAATTGTACCCTGAAGGTAATCTAACAAGTTGAAGCGTCACCTAGTTACTCAAAAACAATTATTCGCTTCTTAGAAAATAATCAAAATTAAGTAATTAATTGAATATGAGTAAGTTGTGTACTTAATATGAAGTATTGTTGAGTCAGAATTATTCCATGGGCGTAAAAGGGATGACCCTGTCTTAACTTTACCCCATTCCTATGGTTGAAGCTGCATATCCCCGGCACTTCAGTCAGGAATAAAACGTGTAGAGTGATCTGGGTGGGTTGGAGAACGGGAAATTGATTGGCTTCTGTCGTTTTTGCAAGTTTGCATGGTTTGCAACTTTGCAAAATGCCTCAGGTTCTCAACCACAATGGGCTCTTTGAAAGACAAATCGCATAATCAAGATAGGTAAATTTGAAAGGTTTCCAAGACCCGTACCTTGTCGAACCAATCGTACCAGTACGAAGAGGACGAACTGGTACGAGCTAACAGCTTATTAGTACACTATACCATGACCGCTAGGTGAAGTACTACATAGGTAGCAATATCCTTCCGAACTATAAATTACATGTAAAAGAGACGAGGCGGTATTAACGACTCCCGGCCTCAACCTCGTGTCGTCACCTACCCCCGGTGTTTAATTACGGCACGAATTTCATTCCAGTCATCTTTTCACATTCAAAACATTCAGAAAAATGAGTACTCTCTTCACAGTACTGGGCATCGCGTTTGCCCTGTTCATCCTCAAATTCATCTACGACAACTTTTTAACCGACAACGCCGAAAAAGACTGGCAGAAACTCAAGCAGCAAGATCCTGAAACGGCCAGGATGATTGAGCAGAACCAAGGAATGAACCTGCGTACCAATTACCGTATTCGGGAAGATGGTTTGTACCTGTGGACTTATCAAGGCAATGGGCCAAATGGGTATATCTCCGGTATCTCAATGGGGCTCCTGTTCGAAGCTGGCAAGGTTTGCAAGTTTGAGGCTGACTTTGTGGTCACCTTAACAAAGGGTGAGGTTAGACAAGTGTTGGATAGCAATTCCGGTGATTATCTTCAAGAAGTCTCGCCTGACGTTACAGACTACACACTCGATGGCAAAAAGATCAGTTTTCGGTTTTATCCTGATCCGCAGAAGACTAGCACGTACATGGAATTGGTAGGCGAGATCACCTCTAATGGGCTTTGTCTTTCAATCACTCAGCACTTTATCAATTACATAAAAGCTGATTTCGATAGCGAGATCCTTTTTATCGGTGCCGAATTTGTCTTTCTACCTGCCTGACCAGAATCTTCAATTAGGCTTCTTCTTTTTCATTCACTTGACCATCCTTTTTTATGCATTTACGCTATGCTGAACGCAGACAGGCACGAATACGTGTCTTATTGCAAGGGCCTTCAGGCTCTGGAAAAACCTACTCTTCATTACTGCTAGCTTATGGTCTCACGGGTAGCTGGTCGAGTATCGCCATTATCGACACGGAGAACAAATCCGCTGATCTTTTTGAGCATTTAGGTAAGTATAGAGTGCTGGTCTTGGAGCCTCCGTATACTCCTGAACGTTACATCGAAGCACTGAAAGTATGTGAACTGGCAGGTGTGCAGGTGATCATCCTGGATTCGCTTTCTCATGAGTGGCAATGCCTATTGGACGAACACTCGGCGATGAGTGGTAACTCTTACACCAATTGGAGTAAATTAACACCTCGGCATGATTCTCTTGTGAACGCTCTGCTGCAAAGTAACTGCCACCTGATTGCTACCGTCCGAGCCAAACAGGATTACGTCCTGGTGGAGAAGAACCATCGGCAAGTACCTGAAAAAGTGGGCATGAAAGGCATTACCCGAGAAGGGATGGATTACGAATTCACGCTGGTATTTGAGTTGGATAACCGCCACTACGCCCGAGCTACCAAAGATCGTACTGGATTATTTACTGACAAACCTGATTTCTCCATCTCACCGAAGACAGGTCATCAGATTCTACGCTGGTGTCAGGAGGGTACCACTCAAGCGCAAGTAGAAGAGATGATCAATGCAGCGAAGGATACGACCAGACTAAAAGACCTCTACGACTTGTATCCGGAATTCCGGGAGGCTTTAACGCCCTTGTTTACTGAACGCAAAAACCAATTACAATTACTCTCATTACCCAAACATCCCAAATATTATGGAAACTCAAATCATGCAGCTTGAAGAAAGCTACGAAGCCGTTGTTATCGACTCAGCCCCTTCTTCGGAACGGGCTTTTTTATTGGCTAATACCATACCCGCAACAATGCGGGAGATGCAGGAGAAGCACATTATCCCAGTTTACAGTAGAGATAATGAACCGTTAATCTCCCACGGTGATTTTATCGAGTCAGCACTGGAAACTGTCGAACGGTTATTCCCGCACGAAAGCATCCTGGAACCATCGATCCGAGTGTCACACCCGATCAAAGGCCGTATACCATCGGCTCGTAACAAACCAGCGAAAGATCTGGAGGAGTGGGAGAGAACCTTATATTATGAACGCGCTGCTTTTGTGATTGAAATACCGTCAATTCAAGAGAAGGTAGGCGACAACCAGCTCTCGTTAACCATTGGTGGCGTCAAGGCCTACAATCACGATAGCCTTCACCAGAAGAAAGGTGTTGATGAGCATTTCAAAGTCTTCATTGGATTTCAAAATCTGGTATGTACCAACCTGTGTGTTTCGACGGATGGTTATCTGGCTGATCTTCGGGTAAAGTCCGTGGCTCAACTCATTACGGCAATTGAAGACTTGATTCGTAGGTATCAACTCAACCAACACTTGTCGTTGATGAGGCAGCTAACGGGTTATTACTTGACTGAGCAGCAGTTTGCCCAGTTGATCGGTCGGTGTCGATTGTACAATTACCTGCCTCAAGCCCAAAAACGAGACATTGCACCACTTTTGATAACGGATCAGCAGATCAGTATGATAGCCAGAGATTACTACCGGGATCATTCGTTTTGCCGGGAAGCTGATGGACGGATCAGTTTGTGGAAACTGTACAATCTGTTTACAGGAGCGGTGAAGAGCAGTTATATTGATACGTTTCTGGATCGGAATGTGAATTCATTGGAGATAACGGGTGGAATTTTGCAGAGTTTGCAAGGTTTGCACGCTTCGCAAGGCTGGTTTTTGCAATAAAAAATATGGCAGGGGTCATTTGGCCCCTGCTTACTGTCTTATCCTGATATAGGTTGTCAGATTTTCACCTAAAATCGACAACTATGCAAGATCACATTCGAGACCTTTTGAGCCGCTTCCAGTACATCGAACAATTACGCGAGACTGCTGTATTTCGTATTCTCTTCGGCGGAGAAGATGTAAACCAAGTGATGACGGATTTGGGTATTCACAGTGGGTACACGATTCGTAGCTGGGTGCAACTCTATCGCCAGAAGATGCAGACGGGTCTGCTAACTTTACCCGCCATGAAGCAAGCACAAAAGCGCGACATGGCCGCCTTACAGCAGCGCAACGAGGAGTTGGAGAAGACTTTACATCAAGCCAATTAGTTAATCTTGGCGCTCAATACCATGATTGAGACGGCTGAAAAAGAACTAAATGTGCCGATCCGAAAAAAGTCTGGCACCAAACGGTCCTGAATCTTCGTGAGAACGAGATAGCAAAGGCAAGCGTCGGAAGCCTTTGCCGACTGTTGGGTGTGAGCCGACAAGCTTTTCACGCTAGAAAATAACGCTCCCAGCGTTCGGTGAGCCATGCGATGTTAGTACTAGACCTGGTGACGGTCCTAAGGCGCGACGTTCCTGGCTTGGGAACCCGGAAATTGCACCTTTTGCTGGCAGAGCCGCTGGCCCAAAGTGGCATCAAGTTAGGTCGAGATAAGTTGTACAAGATCCTACAGACTCACGGGTTTATCATCCGTCAGGGTCGACAGATACCTCAAACAACGGATTCCAATCACCGCCTACATAAGAACCCTAACCTACTTATTGATAGGGTGATATCAGCGCTCCGCCAGGTTTGGGTGAGTGATATTACTTACCTGTTCATCGGTTTAGGATTTGGCTATTTGTCGTTGATAACTGACGCCTATTCCAAGCTTATTGTGGGCTATCGTCTTCATCCCTTCTTGACGGCAGAAGGCAGCCTTAAAGCTTTGGATATGGCCCTAGATACCCATTTGGAAAGGGGAGAAGAATTAATCCATCATTCAGATCGAGGCAGTCAATACTGTAGTTTTGACTACGTTCGTAAGCTAAAAGGGGCTAACATTTTGATCAGTATGACTCAGCAAGGTGATCCCTATGAAAACGCCATCGCTGAACGAGTAAACGGAATACTTAAGACAGATTTCCGCCTGAACCGAGTGTTCGTTAATTTTGAGGAGGCTGAGAAAGCGGTTGAAAAAAGTATCTATAATTATAATCATTTACGGCCCCACATGAGTTGCGATTACCTAACTCCGGCAGTGGCTCATCAGAGCGAGCACCCACTAAAAAAGCACTGGAAGCCCAAAGTTTACAAACGGTCAAAGTCTGTTCAGGACCAAGGCCAATTTGGGTGAGTTCATTTGTTTTATCTAAATTGACAACGCTATATCAGGATTAAGATTGACGAATAATTTTTGACACAAAACTGACAACTTTTTTTCAGGATCGGACAACGGTCAACGGAATTCAGGACGAGACACATCGTCATACCCTTCAAAAATCCACCCATTAAAATAAAGGCAAACTGTATCATCCTGGCTAGCCTCAAGGTCTGCTTCTAACATCCGCATAATGCTTGATTTGCCGCTGCCCCAATCACCGAATACACATATAGTAACAGGAAGGATCTTATCATTCATCACTATTGGTAGACCAGCTCCGCATGCGTTTTAAACCCTAGCTGATCTAGAGTTGATTCGTTGTCAGCTCACATAGGTGTTAATCAATTAGGATTAAGTATATAACAAAAATCTTAAAACTTCGATACTCAACGTATTATGCAAATAGTAGAATTGCTCCTTTTCTCAAAATCACGTTTGAAACTTCTATCATCTTTTATGCGCCTTTCCGGATCATATATCACAAATAGCTTGTAGGCTCCTGGCGGGTATTTCATTATATCAGCGGCAAGCTGATCGGTAACTTTACTCGGTGGAGTGCTTCTACGGATGTATTTAGCTTCAATAAACAAATCCGAATCGGCATTTGTCGACGAATGGTCAGGAACTACAGTTGAGAAAGAAAAGCGAACGGCAGGGTATTCTCGTTCGTAGGCGACTTCGTCACGTTTCAAGAGCGCTTGGATTTGATCATTAAGTGCATTTTCGTGATTAACTTTCGTACTTGCTAGGGCAATTGGGATGGCAGTAATCAAAATTTTAGCAATGTCATCAGCCAAACATTCTGCCTGATCACGCTGGAAGCGCCGTTCATTCACAACTTCGTAAATTGAATTTGGCAGGGGTGGTCCATAAATTGAATAGTGCGTGTCGACCATGCCCCGATAAGCCCGCTGTACGGCAGCCGAATGCCGCTGATATAAATCATGCAATTTTGTTACCTCTTCTTCTTCCTTAAAAGTCGGTGTATAAGCCGTTAAGTCGGCAAGTGGGTCTAAGTAAGATTCGCAGAATTCACCGAAATGAGTAGTAGCAAAGGAATGAGCATGACGCATATAATCAACTACATGCGTTCGGGCATCATTGCATGGAAAAGCTTCTGTAGCCAAATCGAAATCATATATGGCATCATATTTATCTAATTGACTGGCATACATTGCAAACCGCCGATCAACACATTGAGAGCAATAACCGCAATGAGAGGCTGTCGTTCGATTTTTAAAACCCAAAAATGTTTTTGTGCAGGTAACCGTAGCCGCTATTAAGCCTTGCTGATTATACTGTTTTAACGAAGCAACAACCTCAGTCTTCGTCCAATAAAGGAATGGGTGTAAAATCTTGAACGATTTGATCGCTACAGATGAAAATACTTCCTGAAGTAATCCAAGTGTTTTTGGGTGCGTAGTTCGGCTGGCTCGACCATTAATTACATCCTGGCGCTTACTTAAGTTTATTGATGTGATGCCATTCTCGAATATATTTAATTCATTCTGTCCGTAAGCCTGCGCTAGGGCATATCCAACGGCGGTGTAAAGGAAAAACCGTGTTCTTTGGGTTTCCTCGCTAGCACGAACACTACTCAGTGTGCATTCAAGGGGGTGATAAAACAAACGGTTTGGATAGGCTTGTTTTAAAGCATCGTATACTCTTCTTTGTACGCGGGTTGTAGATGAATTAGATCGATGGCTAGTAATTATTACCTTATCAGGCGTTTTTTCTAAAAGTGAAACTACCCCAGCCAATGAATCTAATCCACCAGAAAATAAAGCTACTGGGTATGTAGCTGCTGTATTCATCGGCATCGAAACGATTTCATCATTGTGAAATAGACTCGTTAGGGGGTCTGATCCGATTCGTTTTGTAAAATGAAACTGATATGATTTATCCCCCGTAATAAATATCAATGCATCTTCTAGTTTCTTGTTTATATCAGCTTGTTGCCAAAATGATAAATCACGGACAGGTATGCAAAATATGAGTTCACGTGCCCAACTTGTGAATTCGACTTGATCAGTTGTCCCACGCTTTATCTGTCTGTCAGCTGCGTAAATAAAGGCAGCTATTTCGATCAAATCCCGAGTTCGATCCGGCATTTTTGATTGTAAATGGGAAGCGAAACTATGAATTTTGACGATCATATTCCGATTGGCCAGACCTTCACGGTTTATAAGCTTCAAAATACGATGATTTGGCGTCGTACCAGCCAGGGAGTCTGGTAGTGCTACGTTGTCGCAGAGAATAATATGTCGTGTATCAGTCTTCAAGATCAAGATTATACACGAGGTTTCTCTTAAGTTTCTTCAATGCGTAGCCTACAAAACCTTGAATTTCAGAATGTTTTGGGAATCGTTTAGCGGCATTGTTATTGTACCAGCCAGCTGCAAATTGCTGGGTTACCTTAGTAGTTTCAAATGCATTTCGAGATATGTCATCTAAATGAGAATCGAGACGTTTATTAAAATTACTGCGATCAAAAAGATTGTTGAATGAAGCAGACGCCTCCCGCTCAAGAAAGTATTTTAGATATCGGCCCAGGAAATTAGAGAAGTAGATCCTCGATATCTCACTGAAACCACCTGCATCAGCTGCCCGTCGCCACGGCTCAAATGGATCGGCATCACCACCAAAAAATAGAGTTGTTTGCTGTTGTTCCTTTTTTGTCCAAATACTGACAGTATCTATCAGTGCTTGTGATGATATTGTAGCATATTCCGTGTTTTCGCTATTAGTCAGATTGAATTGTTTTATCGACCTAGCTAATTCCAATAAGGAAAATGATGAAGATAAAGTGATACCATTCTGCAGTAAAAAAGTATGTGGATCACGCTGTTTCGACGCATGCAGTAGAATAAGCAAATAGGAAAATGAAGCCAAAACTCCTTTATCCTGATTCATTCGTTCTATCTGCTGGGCTACATTCTTAGTGGTGTTAGTGGCAATAGAAGCCACATTATTATTCTGTGGTGAGAATTCGGTTAATTGAGCCACGATGTTGCGCCATTGCTTCGTGCTTGGAAGGTGGCTTATACGCTCGTGTCCCATTAGGTTGAAGAATATTAGTTTAATTAAAGTTATTGTCTTTTGACAAGTGCAAAATGTATTTTTTATTGGTAATCATCAATATACAACTCAACAAATTTTTTATACGGTGGTGCTTTTATTGATGCGCGAGTAAGTCTGTTATGTATAGTGCTTTTGCTATAATGGCAAATTACAATTAATCTGATTACTAAGCCCTGAGACGACGCTGTGTTTAGCTTAGTCAACCTGCTTGGCAGCAGTTGAATTGGGCTGAAATTGAATAATAAAATATTAGCGTATTGCAAAGTTGCAAACCTTACAAAGTGTGCAATTTCTGCAAAATCATGATTTTGAAACATAGGTCAACCGAAAATAGATTCTAGTGCTTTGTCAGTTGTATCTGTATCAAATTCGGAAAGGTACTTCTCTGTGATATTGATTTTAGAGTGTCTGAGCAGCTTCGAGATAGCATAGACATCCTTAATTTTCCTACGTCCCAGATCAGCGAATGTATGCCTAGCAGAGTGGAAGGATACTTCTTTATTAATGCCAGCCAATGAGCAGATCTTTTTGAGGTATTTATTAATGAGAGCATTCTTCCGGCTAATTTCGATCAATAGTTCCGCTTCAGTGGTGTAGGTACGATTCTGATTGAGGATATGAAACACGTAGGCTTCAGGATCAGTTTTTAAAGGTTTATACTGCTGAATGATTTCTTCTGCTTGTGCTGGTATTTGAATCGAGTGGCCTTGGGTAACGGTGTTTTTTGTTTTGCGCATCACATAGGACAACCGCTTACTATCGATATTTTTCCATTGCAAACAGGCAATGTCGCTGAAGCGCATTCCGGCTAAATAAAAAGCACACAACCAATAATTACGGGTATGCCACAGCAGGGAGTCGGTGGGAAGGGCAATTTCACAGAATTGTTTGAGTTCTTCTTCGGTGAGCCTTACTCTTTCGGGTTTTCCTTCCTTGATTCTTATTTGAAGGAATGGGTTTTCTTGGATTGGGAGAATACCCTCCTTAACGGCTTGGTTAAAAATAGTACGGATTTTAGACAGACCTTTTGAAATTGTATTTGTGCTATTACCCTTTTGTTTACGGAGCCAGCTTTCATAATCGGTCAGCACCTTGACAGTAATGTCTGCAAAGAGTAATTTCTCCTCCTTAATAAACTCCAAAAACTTGTTGATTTCTGTACGAACATTTCGGGCAGTATTATATGGCTTATTGGTTAAATAGCCATAGGCGTATTGAAAAAAGTAAGTTGAAGACTTTCCTTTTAGGTTTTCGGCAATCACAGCAGACGAGACGTTTTTGACTTCGGCTTTTAGCTGGGTTGCTTCCGATTTGATAGAATCGATTTTTGCATTAATTACAGCGTGAAGGCGGAATGTACGCCGTACCTCCTTTTTGTTAGGGTTCCAGTCTTTGAGAGGGATATCGAATCCAATATATACCCGACGGTGCTTTCGATTTTCAGTAATCCGCAGAAATAGGGGATAAAGGTCTCCCTTTTTAGGCTTGTTGCTGATTTCAACCGTAAAGGAAATAGAGTTGGTTCTCTTGCGGCCTTTTGTTGGTAAAGCTTCGTACTCAGACATATTTTTAGAGCAAATGTTAGCCTTGCTAAGATAACCAATTTGGAAATTTTACTGTAACATTACTGAAACATTTCTTACTTTTGGTTGATAAAGCCTTCTTCCACTTGCTTCAAAATGTGCTATTTAGAGCTAATTTGAAGGTATTTTGCAATAAACTAAAGCAGCTTAATGTAAATGTTCGAGTCCGGCTCCCGGTACAATAAACACCTTACGAAAAGCTGATTTTCAGTGATTTGTAAGGTGTTTTTGGTTTCTAACGGTTTGTTATATTCCGTGGAAAACACGATAAGTCGCAGAGTAGCCTGATCGCTGGTTCGAATTCACACTGAGACTGACCGAATTCACATTGCCCAACATGATGGTTAAAAAAGATCCTTTTTTTGATGTCTCAAATTCGACAACATGAAAAAGACCATCTTCGCCATCATCGCCGGGAGTCTGACCCTGACTTCAGTCCAGGCGCAAATCAACTGGGGCGACTACTCCCAAAGTTTTCCGGCTGAGGTCGGAAACAGGCCCTCAGCGGTGGGCTTGATTCTGGCCATTCGAAAAGAGAACAATGCATTTTGGGAAATCCGGGACAAGAGCCGCCATGAAATTGATCTGGCGAAAAACCCGGTTTTTCAACGGGAACGGCCCCAGGGATTCGTGGTCCGCACCACGTTCGATACGGCGCGGGCGCAGTTCTTTCTGCACGGCGTGGGGCCGCAAATGGCCCGGCAGTACCAGTTTCGGGTGATGGAATATCCGGGCCATCGGGTGCTGGTTCCCTGGCAGGGCATCGACCGGTTTACCGATTCAACCGTGATCCACGATTCGGGGATGCCGGCAATGGCGTATCTTGGCGGCTACAGAACCCGGCTGGGGAAGATGCTGATCGTGGATGTCAGAAACACCCGACAAAACCAGATTGTGGCGACTTCGCTGGTGGCCTGGGAGTCGGTCAAGCCGGTGATTACCAGTGTGTATACGTCCGAAACGATCGGTGATTTTTTTCAGAAGTTGCAATCGCCCTGGCTGCCCGACCGGCAATCCACGGGCAATTTTTCCCCGGTTTTTACGGTTCCATCCACGAACGAAAACCTGATTTTTGCGCTCGAAAAGGGTCAATTCAGTAAAAAACAGATTCAGTACGAATTGGTCCGAAACGGCAGCGTCTACAGCCCCTGGCGTGACAATGAATACAACAACAGTTTTGTCTGGCTCAAAGCGCATCCCCCCGGAGCGTATATGATCCGGATTCGGTATTCGGCTCAGCCGCAGCACGTTGTGGAATACCGCTTTGCCGTTCAACCGGCCTGGTATCAAACAAACCGGTTTCGGTTGGTAGCGGGCATGTTTGTGGCGGCCTTCCTGGGCGCGGGTTCTTTCCTGCTGTTGTTTATCCGGCAACGGAGGAAAACCCGGCAGGAACAGGTGGGCAAAACCCGCTTGCAGCTCGAATTGAAGGCGATTCACGCCCAGCTCAATCCGCATTTTGTCTTCAACGCCCTCAGCTCGATTCAGGGCCTCATCAACAAAGAGGACATCGAAGGGGCCAACCGGTACCTGTCCGATTTTGCCCGGCTCCTGCGGGAGTCGCTGCAACATGCCCACAAAGACGAGCTTTCCCTGCACGAAGAAATCCAGATGCTGGATACGTATTTGAAGCTGGAGCAGCTCCGGTTTGGGTTTCAGTATTCCATCCGCGCCGATGCTGCGATCAATGTGTATGAAACGGCTATCCCGGTGATGCTTCTACAGCCTTTGGTCGAAAACGCAGTCAAACACGGCGTCGCTTCCCAACAGGAAAAGGGTGTTATTGCTGTGGTTTTCAGTCGGCTGTCTCAGGTCATGACCGTGACCATTACCGACAATGGCCGCGGATTTATGGAGGATAAGGCCGGTAACGGTTTGGGATTGAGCCTCACCCGCGACCGAATTGAGCGCTTGAACAAACTCCATTCCGACGGGCCAATTACCTTGTCCATTCAGAAAGCCACCCCATCGGGAACGCAGATTACCCTTACCTTTGGGTCATGGTTTTGATGAAAGCACTGCTGATCGACGACGAGCAACCGAATCTGGAGAACCTGCAGGCCCTGCTGGCCGCGTATTGTCCGCAGGTAGAAGTCTGTGGTACGGCCCTGAACGCGGAAATGGCTACCAACCGGCTGCACGTTCTCCAGCCCGATCTGGTATTTCTGGATATCCAGATGCCCCGGCAAAACGGATTCGACTGGTTGCGCAGCCTGCCTGCCTACGACTTTGCGGTGATTTTCGTCACGGCCTATGATCAGTTTGCCATCCAGGCCCTGCGGTTTGCCGCGGTGGATTACCTGTTGAAGCCCATTGCGATTGACGAATTACAGGCGGCCGTAGAAAGAGCCCGCCAACAACGGCAGTTGAAAGAACAGAATCAACTCCTGCAAAACCTGATGCACTTCCTGAAAGCCGGTCAGCCGCCCGAAGAGCCGCGAATTGCTTTGGCGACGGCAAAGGAAACGCGGTTTGTAAAAACCGGTGAAATCATTCGCTGCGAATCGTCCAACAATTATACGACGTTTTACCTGATCGATGGAGAAGCCCTGCTGGTGTGTAAACCCATTTTCGGGTATGATGAGTTGTTGAAGGACTACGGTTTTGTGCGCTGCCATCAGTCGCACCTGGTGAATAAGCAGTTTATCAGGAGCTGGAAAAAAGAGTTCGGCGACTTTCTGGTGTTGACCAATGGCTCCGAAGTTCCCATTTCGAGGGCTAAAAAAGAAGACCTGAGAAAAGCACTGCGTTTGTCATAAAGCCGGGCATACACCGGGTCGAATGACAGGGAATCAGGTTGTTTTAAAACAATACTTCAGATCTTTACCAAGCTTGTCATTAAATCAAAAATTAGCCTACTTATCCGTTAAAAATAAATACGGAAAATATTCCCCAACTGCATTAAAGTTGTCGTAATTTTATACGCTATAAATACTTATAAAAAAAAGTATTGCGGAGTATATAAGGATTTTTTCTTAATTCTTTGGTATGAATTTACGACTACCGGCGTATTTTACTTTAGTCTGTTTTTTTCTTTTCGGATGTGAAGGATGGGATTTTGAGCGGAAATCATTTCAATCCTGTGCGAAGCCTTCGGCCCAGATTTCTTTTACGGCTGAAAAATTAAGGGTAACGTATAAACTCGTCGATATTCAGGGCGATTTTACCACGGTTTCCTGGAATTTTGGTGCCGGTAATCCCGTCACCTCATCCGAACGGGAGCAGACCTTTACGTACTCGGGAGCAGGCACTTATACCGTCAATGCCGAGCTTAAAAACCCCTGCGGAGATACGTACAAAGCAACCCTGACCGCCCAAATAACCAATGCCTCTTTAGCTTCCGTCACGACACTCGATCCCTCGGGCGTTTCCAGCAATTCGGCGTTAATGGGCGTAAAAGTAAATGATGCCGGAAACGCTACCATTTCGCAATACGGCGTGTGTTATTCGAACGTAGTGGGTGTGCCGGATATTAATAATTCCACCGTCCTTTCCTCAAAAACGGGTCTGGTAATTGATAATAATCAGACTTTTCAGGCCACTCAACTGCTGCCCAATACCCTTTATTATGTACGGGCTTTCGCAACGAATGAAGCCGGTACTTCCTATGGCGTCGTCAAGACGTTTTTAACTACATCCCAGCCGGTTGTCAACACCTTGGCAGCCACGGCCATAACCGGTACCAGTGCCGTTCTGTCCCTGTCGCTGACCAATCCGGGAACGCCCGTTTTAACGCGCTACGGGGTGTACGTGTCTTCTACCTCCACGGACCCGGGCAAAACGGGCAGTTATCAGACATTTAATACGGATACGCAGGGGATTGCGCCTTCGTTGCCCGGTAACAAAGCCGATTTTACCGTTTCCGGCCTTCAGGCCAATACGTTGTATTATTACCGGGCCTTTGCCATCAACGCAACTGGCACGGTATACGGGGCGGTTTTGACGTTCAATACCCTGGCTTCATCGATTACGAGCGGACTGGTCGCGTATTATCCATTGGACGGAAATGCGAATGATTTCGCGGGTACCAATCACGGGAAACTGGTGAATCAACCGCCCTCGACTACGGATCGGAAAGATGCGCCCAACAGTGCGGTTTTTCTGGATGGTGACAATGACTTTGTTGAGATTCCGGATCATCCCGTCCTGCGGTTTACGAACGCCATGACGGTCAGTTTCTGGGTAAAACCAACAGGAACCGTCAGCCAGCCGATGCAGCTGCTGGTGAAGTCGCGTTATACGGGTGGAGATGAGCAATATGGCATCAGCATTCGTCCCCTGGCGGGCAATTCCAGCAACCATGTTTTGAACGTCGATGTCAAACAAAACAGCAATTGTATTTCGGGTGCCGGCTGGGAAAATGCGAGTTATACCGTCGCCCAATGGCTCAATAACTGGCACCATGTGGTGGGTGTTTATGAAGGTCGCTCGTTGAAATTATACCTGGACGGAAAATTGGTAGCCAGTCGGGAAAATCTGCCGATTTCGAACATCGATAATTGTCCGGGTGGTGATGTTCGGCTTGGGTTACTCAGTCAGGCTTTCCCCAATAAATTTCAGGGGAGTGTGGATGAATTGCGATTTTATAACCGGGCTTTAACCCTTGTTGACGTTCAATCTCTGTTTGCTTTATGAAAAGGATGTTTTATAAAAAGATGTTCTACGCCCTGGTAGTTTTGTGCGTTTTCATTCTGACGCCGGCCATGAGTCAGTCAACCCGTCAAGTTACGGTCACCAACGTCAAAATCGAACAGCAGGAAACCAGAATAAAGGTTACGTATGATGTAGAAAGTCTGGTAAAAAATGATTCGGTTTTTATTCAGGCGGTTAATCAGAATAACCGGGTTTTAATCGCCCGGTCGGTGACGGGAGCGGTTGGAAAAGGCGTTGGTTCCGGCAAGGGAAAAGTGGTTTACTGGGATATTCAGGCGGATGGTTTATTGGCGGAAGATGAAGTCCAGGTGGTTGTCAATGTCAAACTAGCGCCACCGGATTTGGGGGGTGGCCCCGCCAATGCCCTGCTCTCGATTCTGGTTCCGGGGCTCGGCAATGTGCTGGTTCAACCGAATAAAAAGATTGGATTCCGCCCGTTGATCACGGTTGCTTACGGGGGCTTGCTGGTGTATGGGCTCATGCAGCGAAGCAAGGCGATGGACCAGTATGCAATTTATGAGTCCCAACCGTATGAAAACCAGGCAGAACCGTATTTCACGAAAGCAAACCAGTTGCGCCATCAATACCTGATTGCGACCCGTGCCGCGGCCCTTATTCTGGTTTCGGATGTCATCTACAGCGCTATCAAGGGAAGTCGTAATCGCAGGAAATCCAATCAGCTTACCCTGGGCTTTCAGGGCAACACACCCCTCGTTGGCATTCGTCGAACTTTTTAACCACACTCTTATGAAAAAAATACTACTTCTTCTGGGCGGCTTAACCGTCCATTTCCTGGCCGGAGCCCAGTCGCCCACGGTGATTTCCGCAAAAAGTCAACCCCTGAAACTGAAGGGAGAAGCGCCCAAAAATCTGCCGCCGGTGATTACCTGGCAATCTCCGGGCACCGATTACCTGCAGGTGAAGCAGGCCGCATTCACGGTTTCGGCCTGTGTTCAGTCCTTTGAAGCGTTGAAGGAGCATCAGGTGCTCCTAAACGGGAAAGCGTTTGGTCAGCAACGGGGAATGAAACGCCTGGTGTGCGGTGAACAGGTTTCCCAGGAAGTGTTGCTTCAGGCGGGCGACAATGTCCTCCAAATTACGGCCACCAACTCGGTGGGAACCAGCACGTCCACGGTGCGGCACATCGTTTACGAAGCGAAAAAAGATACGGTTATCGGACAAAAGCGGGTGGCGTTGATCGTTGCCAATTCCAATTATGAAAAACACCCGCTCAAAAATCCCGTCAACGACGGTCGCAGCGTGAGGGAGCAGTTTGAAAAGCTGGGATTTACGGTGACCCTCCTGGAAAACCTGAAACTCCGGGAAACCGATCAGGCGCTCGAAAAATTTTATTCGGAATTAGACAGCAACAACGTGGGCTTGTTCTACTACGCGGGACATGGCATCATGGCGGATAACCAGAACTTTATTCAACCCACCGACGCCGATCCATCGACTGAAGTGGATGCCCGGTACGTTTGCTACTCGCTGGAACGCGTAGTGGCCCGAATGAAAACCGCCAATCCGAACGGTTCCAATCTGGTTTTTTGGGACGCCTGTCGCAACAATCCCTATCGTTCCTGGACACGGGGTGCCGGACAACCGGTTTATACCACCATCAATCCGCCGGTCGGAACCTTGATCGTGTATGCTACCGAACCGGGAAAAACCGCCAGTGATGGCAATGAAAACGGTCTGTTTACCAGCGAACTGGTGAATAATATCAAAGAACCGAATCTGGATATTTTTGAACTGATCGACCGGATCGATCGGGGCCTTGAAAAGCGGGGGTTCCAGCAACCGCCCTACATTGAAGGGCGGTTACGGGGCAAACTCATCTTGAACCCCGTTATCAAACCGTGAGGTAGTTTAGAATTTAAAAAAGGGAATGCTAATAAAAAATGATGAATGTTAAATGTAAAAGTGATTCCCAAGTCAGCACTTTTACATTTAACATTCATCATTTTTTATTTAGCATTCTTTCTCAGTGGGCGAAAAACCTACTTTCTCACCCGAAACAGCTTGCGGCCGAACTGGATTAAACCGTCGGTGATGAACCACGTCAGCAAAAACGCGAGGCATTCGAGCACAAAACTGTGAAACTTGTAAAATACCTCAGCCGTTAGCATCGCCACCACCAAAGCCGGGAGTTGTTCGGTCGCGATTCTGAACCACGGCAACGAACGGATCAATGTATACATGGGTTTGTGGTCAGTGGATTAGGATGGGACATCATTCGTGAGCGAGGGCGCGCCCCCCGCCGAGGTCATATCGACCGCCGGTTGGGCCGATGCTTCCGCTGGCGGGACTGTTGCTGGCGACTCTTCCGTTTCAACCCCGGCGCCGGGGGCGGCTCCCGCGTCGGTAGCCGATGAACGGGATGTGCTGACCTCTGCTTGCTGAACGTCGACCTCGGGCGTTACGCTCACATTGGGCAGGTCTTTGGTATCGATTTCGATCGTAATTCGCATTGGAATAGGCGGTTAATTTAGTTCAAAACAGCATAGCGACCCTCAAAGGTGACGGGCGTGTTGGTCAGGTTTTTCACCGTAATCCAGTAGGTGCAGTGCGTCGCATTGGCCCGTTCCACGAAAATGTCCCAGTCGATCTGGGGCGCCCCCGAGCGGGGCGAGGTGGGCATCATATACCAGGTGACATGCCAGCCAACCGGCCAGCTATGCGTAAACCAGCGGTGGGTCTGATTGGGGGCCAGTGTGCCGGTAAATTGTGTTCCTGTTCGCATCGGTATGAATAGTAAAAGGTTGATTAGTAGAAACTTAGTATGGCATACCGGCCTTCAAAACTGACGGGAGAACCGGTGTGGTTGGTAACGCTGATCCAGTAGGTGACAAATTCGGCGGAGGCCCGTTCCACCTGGACTTTCCAGCTCAGCTGCGGGGCGCCGGGCAGGGGCGAGGTGGGCATAATGGTCCAGATGATGTGCCAGGTCGCCGGCCAGCTATGCGTAAACCAGCGGTGGGTCTGGTTCGGGGCCAAACTGCCGTTCCATTGCACCCCGCAAATGGGGGCCGTCAGCCAGCCATCGACCGGGATTTCCCAAACGCCCCGGTTGCGCATCCCCACCCGCAACACGCGGGCGTGCGGATGATAAAGCAGATCGACCGCCAGCGCATTCGGCAGGCCATTGGCAAAGGCACTCCAGGAGGCCCCGGCATTCAGGGATTGGTAGACACCCACGTCGGCCGCAACCCACACCCGGTTGGCATTGCCGGGATCGACTTCTACGGCCGTGATGGGGAGATTGGGTAAACCCGCCGTGCAGTTGACCCAGGTGCTGCCGCCATTGTCGGACCGGAACACCCGGTCGCCACTCAGCGAGGTGGACGTTGCCCAGATGCGGTTCAGATTAGTCGGATTCACGTGTAAATCACTGACATAAGCACTGGCGCGGGGCGTTGTCAGGGCCGTCGCCGATGACCAGGCTGTACCGGACCAACTGATGCGGTACACCTGACCCGTTGTCGTTCCGACAAAAACCGTATCGGGATTGGGAATGTACATCGCCGATGCTACCTGACCCGCGGGCAGGGCCACTTCGGTCCAGTTGGTCCCCCGGTTTCGGGAAATGTACACGCTCTGACCTGCCTGGGCCACCGTGTCGTTGTTCGCTTCCATCGGCGGATAAAACAGGGCACTGTAGCCATCGGGAACATTGGGGCCGATCCAGCCAAACGAGCCGAAATTTCCCCGGGTGGTGGAGCGCTCCATGCCCATGCTGTAGTAGGAATGAAACACCACGTTCGGATCAGTGCG
The DNA here is from genome assembly GCF_006149005.1 of Larkinella sp. C7. Classification (GTDB taxonomy): domain Bacteria; phylum Bacteroidota; class Bacteroidia; order Cytophagales; family Spirosomataceae; genus Larkinella. The sequence goes on from NZ_VBSL01000004.1 coordinate 208,885, forward strand.
GTGTACCCCGCAGTCGCCCCCATCGCCGTCGGCAATGTGATCCCAGGCCGGATTGCCCGTGTAGCGGATGCTGCCGTTGTCCTGCGTTCCGGCCATCAGCCAGCGGGACGAACCATAATCCTGGGCCATGTATTCGATTTCGGTAATGCCCAAACCGTTGTTGAGCGACGTCCAACTGGTACCCCGGTTGGGTGACACAAATAAACCGCCGTCGTTGCCCACATAAACGATGTTGGCATTGGTGGGATCAAACGTAATGGCGTGCTGGTCGGGGTGAATGTCGTCACCGGTTTTGTTCGAAATGGTCACCCAGGTCCAGGTGCTCCCCGACAGGTTCCCGCGATAGGCTTCAATGGCACCCAGGTAAATTTCCGCATCCGTATCGGGAGCCACGGCCAGAAACCAGTCATACCATGCCTGGCCGGTCGATAGTCCCGCCGGTCCGGTAATGCGCGCCCAGGTACCCGTACTGGCCCTTCGGTAGAGATACATAGTGGCACCGGCTGCGCCGAACGCGTAGGCAACGGCCGGATTTGTGCGGGAAATGGATACCGCCAGCCGGTCATAGGCCGCCGGGCCACCCGGTAAAGCGACTGCCGCCCAGGTCTGACCGCCGTTTGTGGAGCGGAAAAGCCCACTCTGACAGCCCGCCAGCACCTCCGCCGTGGCACCGCCGGAAGGATGAGCGGCCAGGTCCCAGCAGCGTCCCGACCGGCGCAGTGTCCAGGCCGTTCCGCCATCGGTGGATTCATAAATGCCGTGGGTGGTGGCAGCCAGCAAATGGTTGCCGTTGGCGGGATCGACCAGCAAATCATAAAAACCCTGTCCCACGAAAGGAGCCGTTGCGTGCATCGTCCAGGTGCTGCCACCGTTGGTCGAGCGCAGTAAACCGGCACCCAGCCAGGCGTAAAAATTTCCTTCTCCCGTGCCGCAATAGACCGTGGCCGGAGCCGATGGATTGAAGGCCAGTGCGCCGACCGTCAGCGTAGCGGCATAATCCGTGCGCGGACTCCAGGAGGTTCCCCGGTTGAAGCTCTCCCAAATGCCTCCACTTGCTGCGCCACACAAAATATGATTGGCATTGGAGGGGTCGACGGCAACTGCCGAAATCCGGCCCGAAACGACCACCCGGCTCTCCCCGTAGGTTTGCCCGTTTGACATCATCGTGGGACCCAGAAACCGCCATTGAGGACCGAAGCCGGTAGGGGGTGAGAGCGACGGGCCGGAAAGGGTCGTGATGGCAGCCGTCGGTTCTGACTCACCGTTTTCGTTTTCTGCCGGTTCAACAAGAGCGGGTTGTAGGGCCAGGGCGGCATCAACCAGCGCCTGGGCATAGCTGGAAACCACTTCCGGTGGTCCTTCGACTGAAAGGGCTGCAGTGGCCGAACGGCGTCGGTTTGCTTTCGGCTTTTCGTCGGCAACCGCTTCCGTGATCGGCAGGCCACGTTCTTCCGAAAAGTAGAGCAACCGTTGCAGCACCTTACTGGTGGGCGGCTTCGGAAGCGTGGCCCGTCCCCGAACCGCCGGAGCGGCCTGGTCGGCCTGGTTCAAGAGGTCATCCTTCGGTCCCTTCATCTGACTGAGTCGTTTTGGTTGGTTTTTTCGGTTTTTCCTCGGGGGATTCAGTTTCTTCTTCCGGGAAATTTTCCGGAATACCACGGGCTTCTCTAAACTGTTTCAGACGTTCGGCTGCTTTGTTGTCCGGTTCGTCAGGTCGTCGTTTGGTCATAGCATAACAGATTTGTGGATAGAGGATAGTAGTCAGAAAAAAGGTTAGAATACAAAGGAAATCACCCGGGTGGCCACCTGATGTGAGTGGACCAAGCAGACGGTCGTAGATGGGTACAGTTGAGGAGGGCCTGCGTGTAACGCAATAACCGACAACAAGGTAATCGTAATTATCAAAACAGGCCGCAAAGTTTTGAGGGAGCGGTTAAAAGAGTATATAAGGATCGGTGGAAAAAATAGCAGTATTTGCCGCCCGGCCGGAAGCGGGCACCCGGCCTGTCCTTTCTGACGGCCGGAACAAACCCGAAGAAGAGGGTGGGGCCGGTGAAAAAAGAAGCGGATGAGGTAGAATAGATGGCGACCGTGCTTTCCCTAACAGTAAAACCGTGCGTAAGTCCGCGTATAAAAAACCGCTATGAAAAGACGTAATTTTGTTAAAACAACCCTGGTTACCACCTCCGCCGTCAGTTTCCTGAATCCTTTGCGTGAGGTGGTAACGCCCCATCAAAACGCCGGTTCTGAATTTTATGAGCTGCGGATTTATACCCTAAAAAACGGCAAACAGCAGAAAATGGTGGAAAGCTATTTTCAGAATGCCGCCATCCCGGCCCTGAACCGGCTGGGGAGCAAAAACATTGGCGTTTTTACGGAATATCTCCCGCAGGGATTCACGAAACTGGTGACGGTGATCCCGTTTAATTCTCTGGACGATTATTTCAAGTTGCCCGAAAAACTGGCCGGCGATGCCGCTTACCAACAGGCGGGTGCCGATTATCTGACGGCGCAGGCAACCGATCCGGCCTATGAACGCATTGAAAGCTCGTTGCTGAAATCGTTTGCCTACATGCCCAAACTGGAAGCTCCGGAGAAAAAAACGCGGATTTTCGAGCTGCGTCGCTACGAAAGCCACAACGAAACCGCCGGGAAGAAGAAAATCGAGATGTTCAATGAAGGCGGAGAAATTGCCATTTTCAAGCGCGTTGGCCTCACACCGGTTTTCTTCGGCGAAACGCTGATTGGCCCCATGCGCCCGAATTTGACGTACCTGCTGACGTTCGACAACATGGAAGAGCACGATCAGAACTGGAAGACGTTCGGCAGCGATCCGGAATGGAAAAAAATCAGTTCCATGCCTGAATATGCCAACGCCCGAATCGTTTCGAACATCACCCGGACCTTCCTGATTCCGACCGCCTTCTCGCAGATTTAAAAAACGCCCACCAGGAGCATGGTGTGATTGAATGAAAATTGCCGAAGGCACAGCCTCTTTTTTACGAAGCGGTTGTGCCTTCAGTAATTTTTGTCTGGATGGTCGGGATTGCCAATGACCGGTCGGCAAAATTGTACGCAGTCAAGTTCAGGCAGGACTCTTTTTGTATATAGCATACTTTTGTTGGATCCTGCGGGTATTGGTCCAAGGAAACGCTTGTGCCGTTTACTAAATGTGTACAAAATGATATAAATAAGTAACTTTTGACTTCTAAATGTCGTCTTTATAGTATATATTTGTTAGTCATTATCGTATAACTAAAATATAGAAAGGACGATGCAACCAATCCAATCCCGCATTTGGGACGGCCAGAAAATGCTCTACCTGGCCGGGCTGCCCATGACCCCGGAGCCTTATTTATCCATCTGGCTACAGGAAGCCATTGCCCTGGTGAGCCAGGTGTCGGCGGTTGACGAATTGCCGCAGCCCACCAGCTTTTCCTGGCGGCTGATGCGCACTATCGGACAGTCGGATCGGCAGGGTATTTTGCTGTATGAAAGCGACCTGGTAGAGTGGGACGGGCGGATTTTTGAGATTGGCTGGTCGAATCATCGTTGCGGTTACGCGCTTTTTCAGCCCCTGGGAACGGGCGAGTTTCCGGCATTTTCACTCAGTGCCCTGCACGCCCGCCAGTTGCGGGTACTGGGAAACCGCTATGAACATCCGCAGCTGCTCGAACAACGGTTTTTGTCGCAGGCGGCAGCCTGATCTGAATCTTCCTCATATCCATACCGTTTACTTTCCAAAAGCCACGCCCGTTCAACCGGCGCGGCTTTTTTCATGGAATCCGGGCGAAAAACGTCGTAAGTCGCAGGCTGGTATTAGATTACTTCCAAATTGAGGCAAAGGCATGATTCGGGGAAACTTTCGCCCGTCAGGTTTGTTTTCCGGGTACGATCAGATCCCTATGAAACCGTTTGTTGCTTTGGTATTCGCGTGCTGGATGTTGGGCGGGAGTTTGCTCCCCGGCTTCAGCATCGACCAGACCTCCCACTGGGGTGATCTGGTGCAGCACTACCAGCAACACCGGGCCACGGACGCCCGGCTGAGTTTCATCGACTTCATCAAAATGCATTACGGGGCTGATTCGGAACACCAGAAACACCCCAACCACAGTCACCAGAATTTACCTTCGGTCGGCCATTCCGCACCGGTTTTTACCCCCAACACCGTCTGGCTGTCGGCACCCACATTCTGTCAGGTGCTGGTTGTTTCCGAAGCCGATTTCTTTCGCAAGGCCGATTTGTATTCATTTCTCGGGGTTTTCGCGCTCATCAATCCCCCCCGACGCTAGTTACCAGCCGCCCCTGGCCGAGGTGTGTCCTGATGAAAACGGGCCTGCTTTCTCTGCCGCATATGCTGTCGTTCTACCCGCATAACGGGTGTTGAATGGGTGTGAACCGTTTCGCTGGTTACCGCCATCCGGCCGGTTTTTCTTCCTGATTTCTCGTTAATCTCCTCTTTCATAACGCCTTATGCTGAATGCCATAATTCATTTTTCCATTCACAACAAACTCATTGTTGGCCTGTTCGTGCTGGCGTTGGTGGGGTGGGGCGCCTGGTCGGTGACCCAACTGCCCATCGATGCAGTGCCGGACATTACGAACAACCAGGTGCAGGTGATCACCAGCAGCCCGTCGCTGGCGGCCGAAGACATCGAACGGCTCGTGACTTTTCCAATTGAAGTCAGCCTGTCGAATATTCCGGGCATTACTGAGCTGCGGTCGTTTTCGCGCTTCGGGCTGTCGATTGTAACCGTCGTGTTCACCGACGCAACGGACGTTTACTGGGCTCGTCAGCAGATTGCCGAACGCTTGCAAAATGTGGTGGGAGAGATTCCGCCCGGCGTCGGAACGCCCGTCATGGCGCCCGTGACGACAGGTTTGGGCGAAATTTTCCAGTATACGGTTTTGGCCAAAAAAGGCTACGAAACCCAATACTCACTCACCGACCTGCGCACCATCCAGGACTGGACCATCCGGCGCGGGTTGCTCGGAACCCCCGGCGTGGCCGACATCAGCGGTTTCGGGGGCCTGCTGAAACAATACGAAATTGAAGTTGATCCCGACCGGCTGCGGAGCATGGGCGTCACGATCACCGATATTTTTAAGGCACTGGAGCAGAATAACCAGAACACGGGCGGGGCGTATATCGACAAAAAGCCCAACGCCTACTTCATTCGCTCCGACGGGCTGATTCGCTCGACCAGCGACATCGCAGACATCGTTGTCCGGCTGAACGACCAGTCGTTGCCCGTTCGGATTCGCGATGTGGCGCAGGTCAACATCGGTTCGGCGGTGCGCTACGGGGCCGTCACCCGCAACGGCGAGGGCGAAACCGTGGGGGCGGTCGTGATGATGATCAAAGGCGAAAATTCATCGGCGGTTATCAAACGGGTGAAGGAAAAGATTGCCGAAATTCAGAAAACGCTGCCCGAAGGGGTGCAGATCGTTCCGTTTCTGGACCGTACCAAAATGGTCAACAGCGCCATTGGAACCGTCGAGCGCAACCTGCTGGAAGGCGCTACCATCGTCATTTTTGTGCTGGTGCTGATGCTCGGCAACTTCCGCGCGGGGTTTGTCGTAGCCTCTGTCATTCCGCTGGCATTGCTGTTTGCCATTGCGATGATGAACCTCTTCGGGGTGTCGGGCAATCTGATGAGCCTCGGGGCCATCGACTTCGGACTGATTGTGGACGGTGCCGTCATCATTGTCGAAGCAACGCTGCACCACATTACCAGCCGAAATAAAAACAAAACGCTGACCCAGGCCGAAATGGATGACGAAGTTTTCCAGTCGGCAGCCCGGATTCGGTCGTCGGCGGCTTTTGGTGAAATCATTATTTTGATTGTTTACCTGCCGATTCTGGCCCTGTCGGGCATTGAAGGGAAAATGTTTCGGCCCATGGCCCTGACCGTTGCGTTTGCCATTCTGGGGGCTTTCATCCTGTCGCTGACCTACGTGCCGATGATTTCGGCCCTGATGTTGAACAAGAAAATGGTCCACAAAGAAACGTTTTCGGACAAAATCATGAAACGGATTCAGCGGTTTTACGAACCGGCCCTGCTGGCGGCCCTGAAACACCGGCTGGTTATTCTGGTCAGTGCCGGAGCCCTGCTGGCCGTTGCGGTTTTTCTCTTCAACCGAATGGGGGGAGAGTTCATTCCCCAACTCGATGAAGGCGACTTTGCCGTCGATACGCGGACCTTGACGGGAAGTTCGCTTTCCGAAACCGTGGAAGCCACCCTGAAGGCCGAACGTATTTTGCTCAAACAGTTTCCGGAAGTCGAGCAGGTGGTGGCCAAAGTCGGTTCCGGTGAGATCCCAACCGACCCGATGCCGATCGAAGCTTCCGATTTGATGGTGATCCTGAAGCCGCGTGATCAGTGGACGTCGGCCACCACCCGCGACGAACTGGCCGGCAAAATGGCCGAAGCTCTCTCGGTGGTTCCGGGCGTTACGTTTGGCTTTCAACAGCCGGTGCAGATGCGGTTTAACGAACTCATGACCGGCGCGCGCCAGGATGTGGCCCTCAAAATTTACGGCGAAGAGCTGGGCCAGTTGACCAAACTGGCCGGTCAGGTTGGCACCCTGATCGGAAGCATCGACGGGGCCAAAGACCTCTACGTGGAGCAGGTGGGCGGTTTGTCCCAGATCCTGATCAAACTCGACCGGGCGCAGCTTGCCAAATTTGGCCTGAACGTAACCGACGTCAACCGGGTGATCAACACGGCTTTTGCCGGGCAATCAGCGGGGCTGGTGTTTGAAGGTGAAAAACGATTCGACCTCGTGGTTCGGCTGGCGGCCGACAAGCGACAAAGTGTAGACGACGTGCGCAATGTGTATGTAACTACGCCAAAAAGCCCATCCGGTTCCGGCCAGCAAATACCGCTGAGCCAGATTGCGCAGGTCACCATCGAACAGGCTCCCAACCAAATCCAGCGGGACAACACCCACCGGCGCATCACGCTGGGGTTCAACGTGCGGGGGCGCGATGTGGAAAGCATCGTTACGGAATTGCAGCAAAAAGTTGGGTCCCGCATTCAATTCCCACCCGGTTATTCCATCACCTACGGCGGTCAGTTTCAGAACCTGGTCGATGCCAAACAGCGGCTGGCCATTGCCGTTCCGATTGCGCTGGCGCTGATTTTTGCCCTGCTGTTTTTTACGTTCGGCTCCATCCGCCAAAGCCTGCTGATTTTTATGGCCATTCCGATGGCGGCCATTGGGGGCGTGTTTGCCCTGTTGCTGCGCGGAATGCCGTTCAGTATTTCGGCGGGCGTCGGGTTCATCGCGCTTTTCGGGGTGGCGGTTTTGAACGGCATTGTGTTGATTGCCGAGTTCAACCGGCTTCGTCAGGAGGAAGGGCTGACCGACCTGACCGAAATCATCCTGCTTGGGGCGGAGGTTCGGCTGCGGCCGGTGATTATGACGGCGCTGGTGGCTTCGTTCGGTTTCATTCCGATGGCGATTTCCAATTCAGCCGGGGCCGAAGTGCAAAAACCGCTGGCGACCGTCGTCATCGGCGGACTGCTGACGGCTACGCTGCTAACCCTGATCATCTTACCGGTACTGTATTCCCTGTCGGAGAAAAAAGCCGTAATGAAAGAAGCGGAAGCGGCTAAGCAAGCGGGCGGACCGAAAACCGTTGTGACGGCCACCGTCGGAATCCTGTTTCTGATGGCGTCTGTTGGCTGGGCCCAACCGGCAAGCGAGGTCAGCGTTTCCAGACAAACGCTGACGCTCGAACAGGCGTTGCAGCAGGCCGGAACCCGCAATGCGCAAATCCAGCTCGCGGGTTTGACGGTCAGCCAGCAGCAGGCGCTCCGGCGAACGGCCTACGATGCCGGACGGTTTTCGGCCACGGCAATGCTGGGCCAGTACAACACCCGGCGGTTCGATAACAACCTGACCATAACGCATTCCATCCCCAATCCAACGCTGATGCGACGACTGGCCGAACAAAATGACCAGACCGTCCGGGTGCAGGAAGCGGGCGTGGTGGTCACCCGTCACGACGTCCAGTATCAGGTTCGGTCGGTTTATTACGAGATCAATTACCTGTACCAGAAAAACCGCCTGTTTCGGGAACAGGACACGGTGCTGGCGGAATTTGTGAAAGCCGCCAACCTCCGTTTCAAAACCGGGGAGACGGGCAGTCTGGAAAAAGCCACCGCCGAAAGCCAGCGCGCCGACCAGCGGGTGCGGCTCGCCCAGAACGAAGCCAGTCTGACGGCCAGCCGGACCCGGCTGCAAACCCTGCTCTACAGCCCACAGCCGGTGGACATCAGCCCTGAACCACTGCCCAAACTTACGCTGACGGTCGCGACAGACAGCTTGACGGCATCGCGCAATCCGCTGCTGCGCCAGCTTCAGGAGCAAATTCAGTGGGTGGAGCAAAACCGGCAGGTCGAGCAGGCGCGTCTCAGGCCGGAGTTTTCGGTGGGGTTGTTCAGCCAGACGCTCATCGGAAATCAACTGATCGACGGGCGGGAATTGTTTTTCGGGGCCGGACACCGGTTCTACGGCGGGCAAATCGGCGTTTCGTTTCCGTTGCTGGGGCAGGCACAGAAAGCGCGGATCAATGCCGCCCGCATTGGCGAACAAATTGCCCAAACCGACTGGCAGAACCAGCGGTTTTTCCTCGATCAGCAGGTGAAGCAGGCGGTGCAGCAATTTGACCAGTACCGGACGGCCCTGGCCTATTATGAAGAAAGCGGACTGCCTCAGGCTGCGCTCATCCAGTCCAACGCCCGGCGGGCCTTCAGTGGGGGCGACATTGGCTACGTGGAGTTTTCGCTCGCCTTGCAGCAGGCGCTGACCATCCGTTCCAGTTACCTCGACCTGCTTCATCAATACAATCAATCGGTTCTTTCCATCCATTATCTGCTCGGCAATCCCTGATCATGCAAACAATAGGTAAAGTATACGGAATTCAATGGATTAAAAATCAGTACCTTGTGCCGGTGTTACTGGTTGGGCTGCTCGGTGTGTCGGGTTGCGGGTCGGGCGGGGGTGAAGACGACACAGCCCGGGCTGAACAGCCGCTGACGTCGTCGTTCACCGAAGTCGCGGGAGATTCGGCCCAGGCTGAACCGGTGCTGGTTTCGCTGACGCAGGCGCAATACGACGTGGCCGCCATTCAACTCGGGCAGCCCGTTTTGCGACCTCTGAGCACCACCCTGAAAGTGAATGGAATGCTCGACGTACCGGCGCAGCAAGTGGTGTCCGTTTCCATCCCGTTTGGCGGCTATATCCGGCAAATCAGGCTCGAACCGGGCATGCGCGTTCAGAAAGGCCAGACACTGGTGGTGCTCGAAAATCCGGAATACATTCAGTTTCAGCAGGATTACCTCGACACCAAAGCCAAACTGGATTACGCCGATCTGGAGTTTGCCCGGCAGCAGGAGTTAAGCCGTGACAACGTCAACGCCCTGAAGGTGTTTCAGCAGGTCCGCTCCAACCGGCAGAGTTTGCAGGCGCAACTGGCGGGCATGGCGCAGCGGCTGGCTCTGTTGCGGATCAATCCGGCCAAACTCAGCCCCGGTCAGTTGACGCGGCTGGTGGCGATTCCGTCGCCGGTGTCCGGTTTTGTTACCAAAGTTCCCGTCAACAACGGCCGGTTCGTAAACCCCGCCGATGTGGTTGTCGAGATCACCAACATCGATCACATGCACGTTCAGTTGAGTATTTTTGAGAAGGACCTCAGCCGGATTCATACCGGGCAAACCGTACGTTTCGGCGTTGGGGGCGATTCGAAACCGATCCACCGGGGAACGATTTTCCTGATTGGCAAATCGCTCTCGGCCGACCGCACAGTGTCCGTTTTGGCACATCCCGACGCGTATGCCGACGGTTTTATTCCGGGCGGCTACGTAACGGCGGAGGTTGATATCAAAACACAACCCCTGCCTGCTTTGCCCGAGTCGGCGGTGGTCAGCTTTGGGGGGCAAACGTTTATTTATGTGCTGGAGAAAAAACAGACGAATCCAGTTTCGTATGCGTTCCGGCAAATTGGTGTGAAAACCGGGGTCCGGGAAAACGGGTACATTGCGATCATGTTGCCGCCGGGTGTCGATCCGCAACAAACACCCGTCGTTGTCAAAGGAGCCTACAGCCTGTTGTCCAAACTGAACAACAGCGAAGAAGAATAAGACAAGACATCAGGTCTTCAGTATAGCGTCCTCCGGTAGTCTACAGCGGCCATTGGATAAGAGAATGGGGAAACCTATTCAATGGATTCATTGATTAATTGAGCATTTTTTATCTTGCTACTACTTATTTGCACAGGTGAATGGAAAAAAAGGAATTTAAAGCAAAGGTGTTCGGCGAACTGGCCGGGCTGGCGAAAGCATTGGCCCATCCGTTCCGCCTGCAGATAATCGATCTGTTGGCGCAAAGCAGCCGGACCGTCGAGGAAATTGCGGCCCAACTGAGCCTCAGTACGGCCAATGCGTCCCAGCATTTGCAAATTCTCAAAGGCGTCAATCTGGTTCATGTTCAGAAAGAAGGGCATTATGCGCACTACCACCTGGCCGATGCCAACGTTGTTACCGTCTGGCAATCTTTGCGCGAACTGGGCATGGAGCGGCTGGCGGAAATTGAACGGACGCTGAACGATTTTCGGTCACAGAAACATGCGTTCAAGGCGGTTACGATCGATGAACTGCTGCTGAAAATAGAGCAGGATAATGTGGTGATTCTGGATGTAAGACCGGAAAAAGAATTTCGGGCGGGCCACATTCCCCGCGCGCTGTCGATTCCGATCGATCAGCTTCTGGAACGAATCGCGGGTTTGCCTTTGGGTCGGGAGGTGGTGGTCTACTGCCGGGGGCCTTTCTGTGTCTATGCGGATGAAGCAGTGGAATTGCTTCAAAACCAGGGCTTTGCAGCCAGTCGACTCGAAGAGGGTTTTCCCGACTGGAAAATCCGTCAGCTCCCGTTTCACGCCCTTTCCGACTGACATCCGGTTTACTCCATCGTAAAATAGGGACATCCACTACCCCCGATTTGGGTTCATGACTGCTACGGCAATGTATATTTCGCGTGAAGAATACGATCGTCAGCCACTGATGATTCGCCAGGGAGCCATCGAACTCTGGGGGGGGCTGTTGGCCCGGAGTATTGATTGTTGCCGTACCCGGTATTTATACAGTTTCAATACGTTCTACGTGGAGATGTGTTACGATAATTTGAACGGAAAACTGACTTGCATCTGTTCCTTTTCGCGCATCGACCGGCTGGATCGGTATCTCAGTCAGACGGACTTTAATCAATTTGGTATTTCAATAGCGTAAATCATTTGAAAAATTCACTTACCGGTTGTGTTTTTATCGCTGACGACGATGAAGATGATCGTTTTCTGTTGCAATTCGCTTTTCAGGAACTGGGGTTTGACTCCGCACCAATATTTGCCATCGACGGGCTGGATTTGCTCCATCTTTTGCTTGATTCAGGAGCGAATCCCGCGTTGATCATTCTGGATATCAACATGCCCCGACTGGATGGTTTTGAAACGCTCAAGGTGTTGCGCAGCAAGAAAATGTATCAGACGACCCCGATTGTGATGCTCACCACCTCCGTTCAGGAGTCGGACCGACAACGCGCCCGCGATCTGGGGGCCAGTGCGTATCTGATCAAACCGTCGACCATCGAAGAACTGAAGAAAACGGTTTTCCGGCTGGTATCCGACTGGAAACTGGTACCCGATTGCTGAAAACCACCTGTCCGGTAAGGGACTGGAATCATAAACGACCTGAACAGTCATGCGCAACACCCTCTGGTTTATTGTCCTGATACTAACGAGTCTCCTGTGTTTCGCAGGCTATTGTGCCTCGGTCATTGACTGGGTGCGGGATCTTCAAACCGGTGTCTACCGGCACAACCGGGTGGAGGGCCTGCTGGAGACGGGCGCTCAAATCCTGTATCTTTACCTGGCTATTCGCTTTGCGAGAAAGCATGTAGATATTCAATGACAGGTACGTGGCGGCCATCGGGTTTTCCAAACCCTGAAAGCGATGGTGCTGACCAGTTACGGCAATGCCTCCCAGCCCGGTTTCCGAAAGGGGGAGTTTTCTCACGATCCAGGCTTCCCTTTAGAGTCCGGGGGCAAAAGCGGAGCAGAAAGCAACAGCCATGTCTTCAGGAAATTGAGGGGGTGAAAATGGGAAAAGGCTAAGCCGATCGTCGCAAAACCGCCTGATGCCGACCGTAACGCCGGGCGACCGACCGTACAATTGGCGGGGCAGGATCTTTTAAAATTGGTTTCATTCGTGACTGGTAACAACTGATACTTAGCACCCTGATGATCCAAAATGAATCCTGCAAAACTGACTATACCGGACAAGCCTACGATGCGGGCTGGCGTCTACACGGCCTATGGTCCTCCCGAAATCGTTCAAATCAAAGAAGTTGCCAGACCCGTTCCGAAGGCCAATGAAATTCTGATCAAAGTTCATGCGACCACTGTCAACCGCACCGATTGCGGGTTTCGGAGCGCAGAATATTTCATTGTTCGGTTCTTCAGCGGGTTGTTCCGACCCAAAAACCCCATTTTAGGAAACGAATTTGCCGGGGAAGTTACCGAAGTTGGCAAAACCGTCACGGCATTTAAACCGGGCGACCGGGTTTTCGGGTATAACGACAGCCAGTTTGGCGCCCATGCCGAATACATGGTGATGGCCGAGAATGACGCTGTTGCGCCCATGCCGCCAGCGATGACCTACGAAGAGGCTGCCCCGATCACCGAAGGCGGGCATTACGCGCTCTGCGATATTCGGGCGGCAAAAATCCGGAAGGGACAAGCCGTTCTGATCAATGGCGCAACCGGTGCCATCGGATCGGCCGCGGTCCAACTGGTCAAAGTGCTGGGGGCATCCGTTACGGCGGTTTGCGATACGAAAAACGTTGCGCTCGTGAAATCCCTGGGGGCCGATGTGGTCATCGATTACACGAAAGAGGACTTTACAAAAATCAGCCAAACGTTTGATGTGGTGTTTGATGCGGTCGGCAAAAGTTCGTTTGGAAAGTGCAAACCGCTGCTCAAAACAGGTGGTATTTACCTGTCGACTGAATTGGGATATATGTCCCAAAATCCTTTCCTTGCCCTGATAACTCCTTTTGTGGGTAGCAAAAAAGTGTTGTTTCCCATTCCAACCATCAGCCAGGCCGATGTGCTCTATTTGAAAAAACGGGTCGAAACGGGTCAATACAAACCGCTGATCGACCGACATTATCCGTTGGAGCAGATCGTGGATGCGTATCGGTATGTAGAAACCGGCCAAAAAGTTGGCAATGTGGTGATTACGGTAGGTAATCGTTAATCATAAATGTAAAATGTTGAATTCTAAATGTTAATGTGGTCAACATCAGTGTACTTTTGCATTTAGAATTCAACATTTTACATTTATAATTTCCATCACCCGTCTTCAACAAAAGCCGATCAATCAATGCATCAACTGCTCCCGCTTCTCCCGGTTGGATGAGGCTGAACGATTGAAAACCAGTTCCGTTTTTACCTCCGGTTTTGCACTGTCGAGCATCCGGGCCAGGGTAGACTCCACCGTGGGCCGGTCATCGTCGAAATCGCCGTGATGAAGCGAGGTCGACCGCTTCTTCGGATCTTTGGACTCGTTGTTGGGAGACTGAACCCAGTCGACATTTTTGGCTTTAAACAGATCGGATAGATGCTGATCAAAGTATTTTTTATCAGTTTTGTCCAACACTTTTGTGATGAATTTTGCCATGCCGAGGATGGGTTCTCCTTCGCGGAAAAACGGAATTCGACCTTTGGTTTCGAACGCATTCGAGACCAGATACAGCAGTGATTTGTTGTAAATCCGGGCGCAGTGGTCGTCCTGTTCGGCCTGGTCGGTCAGGGTGTAGAGCGCAAAGCGGTTAATTTTTTTTGCTTTTATAGCGGGTACGTAGGCTTCCTTGAACAGTTTGACCGTACAGGCCGGTGCCCAGAGGGTGCAGGATTCGATCTTCAAACCAAATTCGTTCGTGAGTGCCTGGATAAACGGGGCGTGAAAAATACTACCGGCACTGTGTCCGACAATATGAATTTCCAGATCCGTCTGTTTCGCCAGTTTGGCAATCTCCTGCAAGGCAATTCGGGCCCCGCCGGTTGCCTTCGTCGTGGCCAGAAAGGCGTTTTCCTTCATTTCATCCCACTGCATTTTTCCCATCAGCATCCGCGCCACCGGTTCCAGCGCGTCGTCGAGCCGGTCCAGCATGAAATCCTTGCTGGCGTCCAGAATGCCTTCGGGTCGACGGCGTTTGAGGGCATCCTGCAAAATATTGGTGGTTGTTGTCCAGAAATCGGTATGCCAGATGAACGAAACCGGATACACTTCGGCATCCATTAGCGAGGCCCGGTAATCAGCCAGACGCTGCACGGCGGATTCTTCCCCGACCAAACCCCCGTGTGCGTATAGAAGCAGCCGTTTCTTTTTCCAGTTCTGGGTTACGCGAAGAAAATCGTCCTGAAAAATCGTTCGCACTTCGTCGGCGGAGGTTCCGAAGCTGCCGCCTTCGTTCAACTTGCCATCGTTGCCAATGCTGATGATGTGCGGACGCAGGTCGGCAAAGGCGTAGGCGTTCGATTTGCCGGAGGAGGCCGAATTGCTGATGGCGATGGATTGGGGTTTATACAACATTACGGGTGCTCCCAAACGCGCTACCCAGACATCGGTGCCGTGGGTGAGCCAGTCGTCGTAGGAAATCTGGGCAAAACCGCCTTTCCCCCAATCCGGTCCCCACGAATTCTGAATCCAGAAACCGTTCTGGTCATACGCGACGATCGCAAAGGCATGACCACCCAGGGTTTTTCCCGGAAAGGAAATCAAGCCGTCCGCACCAACCTTCTCCCAGCCCTCGTGAACGGTGGCCGTCGCATACAGAATGCCGACTTCGGCCATTGCCGTGTGCATCGACACCAGATCCTTGTGATTCACCCGGTAATAGGCTCCCAATGGGCGGTTCAGGGCATCGGAGGTTCGCTGTTCTGTCAATCGCTCGTTTTGGGCCGCGGCCTGATAGGGCCAGTGTTCGTCGGCGCAAATCCCGTGTTTGTGCCAGCCTTTCATGGCACCCCGCGCACTCGATCCGCTGTATTCTTCGCCGGGCCACTCATCGTAGCGCCGGGCCATTTCGTAGAGCATCCGCGCACTGACCGGATTGGGATCGGCAACGACCTTCCGACGGCGCAGCAGATAATTGGCAACCGTAGCCAACCCGAACCCCGTGCAGGCGCCTTCCTGACCCTGGTCGAGAATGGGAACCTCCCAGGCCTGGTAGTCGTTGAGCGTGATCTTGATCGGCACTTCATACAGATTGGGAACGTAGATTTTATCGCGAAAATCCAGGGTGTCGGGCCGCGCGTTATACGTGCGTTCGACGGCGTTGGTTGGGGCAGACATGAGGAGTTAAGAGTTAGGAGTTAAGCATTAATGGAGATTCAGGGGGCTTTTCGGGCCTGGGCTTCGAGAATCAATTGTAACTGAGCTTTTGATTCAGTAACATGCTCATAACTACCTTGCCCTAAGGTGGCTAACCTTTTCAGACTGGCCGAATTAACTACGTTTCGACTGAAGGTTAACACTGTAAGATTGATGTCTTTACGGGCTGATTGTCCGACTAAGTCATACACCGATTCGCTGATCGGGAATTCGCCATCAGTGGCCAGGATAATCCGGTTATTTCCCCAGGGAATGAAGTGCTTTTCGGCCAGTTTGTATGCGGTTTTGATGCCGTCGTTGCCGTCGGTTTCGCCAGTCGACCGGAGCTGGTCGATGGCCGTGGCGATCTCGGCGGTTTTTGACCCGGAGGTGGGTTGCAACACCACTTTGGCTTTTCCCGAATACACCACAATCGAAACCTGGTCTTCGGGCCGCAGCAACGGCAGCAGTGATTTGATGGATTTTTTCAGCAACGGCATCTTATACGGCGACTCCATCGAGGCCGAAACATCCAGCAGCAGCACCATGTTGTTGGTCGCAAAACCGTCGAGCGTGGGAGCCGCTTCGGAGGGTGCAGGTGTCGGGAGAGAAACCGGTGCCGGACGGGTCGGAACGGGTGCGGCTGGTTCGACTTTTTCAGCAACCGGCTCAACACGTCTGGCAGTCACCGGTCGCCGGAACGCAAACAGGTTGGGTTCCATGATCGTTTTCAGAACGCCGGTTCTGGCCAGTTCGCTGAACTTGTTATACTGATAAACCAGTTCGTTGTTGTAGAAATAATAGAACGACTCGTAGGGATGCGAACCCGTCGGTGAGGCCGGTTTGACCATTCGGGCTTTTTCGGCAAACCGCCCGGTATTTTCGGCCACGTCCTCGTAGGGCGAATAGGGGCAAAGGCCGTTGCTGCGACCGTAGCGGGTCAATCCTTTCAGGTTTTTGTATTCATCCGTGATCAGCGCCCGGCGGTTTTCCTCCAGCTTTTCCGTTGCGGGAGGCTGAGTGGTTTCGTTCCCGTAGAACGACCGAAGGCCGAACAAAACTGTCTTGTTGTCGTCGATGGCTTTGAGCAGCGCGTTGCCGGCGAGGTGCCACGAACTGGCCGGATTCGCCGGTTTGTAGCTCTCGTGAATCCGCCGGACGTCATGATACAACTGCTCTTTTTTTTGATCGAACAGGTCGAACAAAACGGCGTAGCGGTCCAGAATGGCGTCGGAAAGTTTCAGGCCGTCCTGTTCATACTGTTTTTCCTGCGTGTAGCCAATCAGTTCGATGCTAAGCCCATCCATTTCCTTCAGCATGTTCATCAGCACCTCCGTCTGTGCATTAATCGCGGTTCGGTACTCCGCCGGGATGGGTTTGCTGCCATTGAGGAGAAGCTGGTAATCGGCCAGCGGCATTTTGTATTCCGTATGCGAATACGTCAACTGACCCCGTCGCCGGTTGGGATCGGGATAACGGTGGTATTCGGCCGACGACTGGTAGTTGCGCACCTGAACCTGGAGGTGATTCATCTGTCGGAGCGACTCGTTAATGAAGTCGATGTAGGCGTTCAGGGCATGGAAAGTAGCGTCGGAAGCCGGAGCAGTCGACGGTTTGGTTTTGAAAGGAACCAGCGGAAGATCCCGGAAGGGTTCGGTCCGGGCGGTTTTCTGTGCTGCCGTTCCCGAAGATTCCAGGACAAAAACCGGGCAGAATTTGGGGTAATCCAGCAGGTGTTTGGCCGAAATACTGTACTTCACAAACGCCTGGTAATTCGACAGCAGATCGTTGTTGTAGTGATTGATCAGGCTAAGATACACGCGGTTACCGTGTTGCGACGACTTTTTGGCCTCAAAGGTATAGGTATTGATGGCGTCCTGTTTCAGGCCGAGAATGGATTGCAGCGCACTTTTGAACGAACCGATCATGCTGGAAGCCGGGTAGGCGATGGCCGACTCGCTTTTGCCAAAACCGGCCAGCAGGTCGGCGTCGTGCAGCATGCTATCGCGGAGGCTATCCACCGGCCAGCCCGAAGGAGCTTCTTCGTTGAGGGAAAACGGCCAGGACGCCAGCGTTTGTTTTTCGCGGATCAATATCTGAACCATTTCCCGTTCCAGTTTCAGATACGGATCGGTGGCGTCGTAGGGTTGATAAACGCGGTAAATCCGTTGAATCTGGCGGTAAAAAGCGTCCCTTTTGCGGCTGATCTGCCCGGCCTGTTTCTGAAGGTCGGCCAGTAACGCATCCGATTTTTTTAAGCCGTCGCGCTGGTAATCGTTCAGCCGGACGTAGGTTTCCAGCGCTTTGCCCGACTGGTCGAACGCTTCGAGCAATTGCCAGAGGGCTTCCGCTTCCCCGTTGAGTTGCTGGCTTTCTTCCGCACGGAGGCCATTGTTGGTCGTTTCGAGGGCTTTCCGGTAGTAGTATTCTTCCAGCGGTCCCGACGACGGCAGCCGGATCAGCGTGCCCGACCGGGTGCGAAACTGCTTCGTGGCGGCATAATACGATTGCAGCACCTGCATCCGGTCAAAGACGACATCGACCGACTGGTTCAGGAAGGCAACGTACTGATTGAGTGCCTGTTGGGGCGGCTTTTCTTCAGGATTGTACGAACTATACGCGCCGAGGGCCAGGAGGGCCAGAAAAAGAGACGTGTTCATGGTGGGGTGGGATGATAGCAGCTAGCAAAGTCTGTTGAAGCGTCCTGATGGTGACGCTAATCAATTGGTCTGCAAGTTCTAACCTTTGATCGATGTTCCGATTACCGTTTACGAAAAACCCCGAACAACTCTTTCTATTTGAACGCAGCCCGGCGCAAGCGGTCGTTGATGGCCCGGCCCAGCCCGGTTTCGGGGAGCAGTTCGGCTATAATAACATCGACGTTCGACTGATCGAGCGCGCGCAGGGCTGCGAACAGGTTTTTGGCGGCTTCGGAAACGTCACCCGTAACCGACAGAATCTGCTGGTTCTCCAACGGAATCAGCCGCGTCATGGCATCAAAGGCCAGCACCCCGATGCGCTCGGGTTTGTGGGTCGCCAGCGCCTGCTCCGGGGTTTTGAGTAAAAGCGGTTTGCGGGGCGCGTAATGGCTGCTCAACATCCCCGGCGCCTTCGGGTTGGAAGTCGAATGGCTGCGGACCGATACCTTCCCGACAATGGCTTCCAGTTTTTCCAGCGTCATGCCGCCCAGCCGGTACACAATCGGACCACCTTCGACAAACCCGATGATGGTCGATTCGATGCCCACCGTGGAGGAGCCACCATCCAGCACATACGGAATCTGGTCGCCCAACTGATCGGCCACGTGCCGGGCGGTGGTTGGGCTGATGTAGCCGAAGGGATTGGCACTCGGAGCCGCCAGCGGAAAATCGAGCAGAGACAGCAATTTGAGGGCCATCGGGTGGTTGGGAATCCGGATCGCGACGTTTTCCAGACCCGAGGTGACGAGATCCGGAATGATCGGTTTTTTGGGCAATAAAATCGTCAGCGGGCCGGGCCAGAACCGCTCTGCAAGCCGACGCGCCGGTTCCGGAATCCGTGCCACGAACGACTCGACCTTGTCGATCGAATCGGTATGAACGATGAGCGGATCAAACGAAGGGCGGTTTTTGACCTTGAAGATGTCCAGAACGGCATCCGGATTCAGGGCGTTGCCCGCCAGTCCATATACGGTTTCGGTGGGCAATCCAATCACTTTCCCCGCTTCCAGGAAGTCTTTTGCCTGCTGAACGTCAGTTCCAATTTGTGCCATGCCGCAAAGGTACAATTTTGGATGGGAACGCATCCGCGACCCGGCGGTGTCCCCATCCAAAAAATAATTTTAATTTTCTGTCCGGTTTCCATTCATTCGTTCGTCTTAGCGTCAAAAATCAAATAATCACCTCAAACCGAAGTACACCAATGGAAAAATTCATGCTGATCTTCCACGGACAACAAATGGATGAAACCGCCTTTCAGGACCTGTCACCCGAAGACTTTCAGGCCGAAATCGAGAAATGGAACACCTGGATTGGCGGAATTGCCGCTCAGGGAAAGATGATCGGAACCGAAGCGTTGTTGCCCGCCGGGAAAGTGCTGACCGACGGCGGCAAAGTGGTCACCGATGGCCCGTTTACGGAGGGCAAAGAAATCGTCGGCGGCTACATGCTCTTAACCGCCGACACCTTCGACGAAGCCATCGAACTGGCGCAGGGCTGCCCTATGTTTGAAACCGGCGGAAAAGTAGAAGTGCGGCAGATTCAGAAATTTGAGTAATTGAATGATGAATGAATCATAAATGTAAAATGATAAATGTCGAATGCAAAAGTGAGTTGGGCACCGACCAACTTTTACATTTAGCATTCATCATTTTACATTTATGATTAGAAATTATTCTCAATCCATGTCTGAACCCAACACCCTCGTCGCGCACCTTTTCCGGCATGAAGCAGGCCGGATGGTTTCGGTATTGGCGGCCATGCTGGGGTTCGACCGGATTGAGCTGGCGGAGGATATTGTGCAGGATGCAATGGTGCAGGCCCTGCGAAGCTGGCCGTTTCAGGGCATTCCCGAAAACCCCTCGGCCTGGCTCTACCGGGTGGCTAAAAACAAGGCGCTGGACGTAGTTCGTCGCGAGAAATTGTTCCGGCAAATCAGCGGAGACTGGGCCAGTGAACGGCAGGAAGAAGACATGATGGAGCAGTTTTTTTTCGAAGACGAGATCAACGACAGCCAGTTGCGGATGCTGTTTGCCTGCTGTCACCCGTCGCTGCCATTCGAGTCGCAGGTGGCGATGTGTCTGAAAATTCTTTGCGGATTGAGCATCCGCGAAATTGCCAACGCTTTTCTGACCAGCGAAGAAACCATCACCAAGCGGATTTACCGGGCCAAAGAGAAGATTCGGGCCAAAGAAATCCGGCTGGAAGTGCCGACCGGGCTGCAGTTGCCCATCCGCGTGAATGCGGTTTTGAAAAGTATTTATTTGTTGTTTAATGAAGGCTACACCTCGTCGCACCCCGACACGCTCATCCGGCAGGATTTGTGCGAGGAAGCCATGCGCCTGACGCTGCTCCTCACCCAAACACCCCGGACCACCACCCCTTCGGCCCATGCACTGCTGGCATTGATGTGTTTTCAAGTGGCCCGCTTCGAAGCCCGGACGGATGCAACGGGCGCCATCGTTCTCTTGAAAGACCAGGACCGGACGCAATGGAACCAGGCGCTGATTGCGCAGGGAAAACGCCAACTGGCGGCTTCGGCGGGAGGCAGCGAACTCTCTGAATACCACCTCGAAGCCGCCATTGCCCTGCAACATTGTCTGGCACCCACCTACGAGAAAACGAACTGGCAGGTCATCCTTAGCTACTACGATTTGCTGCTCAACCGGAAACCCGGCCCCATTGTTGCGTTGAACCGGGCAGTCGCGCTCGCCGAAGTAGACGGCCCCATGGAGGCCCTGCTGGCGGTTTTACAAATCAAGGAACTGGAGACGAATCAGTATTATCATGCGATTCTGGGTGACCTGTATGCCCAACTCCACCAGACCGACCGCGCCCGCCAGCATTACCACCGTGCCCTGCACCTCACCTCGTCCGGAGCCGAAAAGCAGTTGCTCCGCAAAAAAATCGATCCGTTGCTGTAGTCTCCCAAACGGTTTTAGGAGTAATGATGGAAGTGGATAGTTGCTTTTCTGTTAAAAAAATGGATATTTATCCCATTCGGTATTACTTTTAGCAGCGTATTCACGTAATCACTTCAGTGACCTACTCACTAAACCAAAATTCAATGGATGTTCCACAAATAAAAAAGGCAGCGAAAGTTTACGACGTTGTTATTGTTGGCTCAGGAGCCGGGGGCGGAATGGCGGCTTATCAGCTTTCCAAAGCGGGTGCCACGGTTTGTTTGCTCGAAGCCGGGGGGTATTTCGATCCGGCTGATCCTAAGTATATTAACCAGTTAAAATGGGCGTATGAGTCGCCCCGTCGTGGTGCCGGAACAACGCGTGCGTTTGGTGATTTCGATGCAGCCTGGGGCGGTTGGGAAATTGAAGGGGAACCGTATTCGGCCGTCAAAGGCACCGAATTTCACTGGTTCCGTTCCCGGATGCTCGGCGGTCGGACCAACCACTGGGGCCGAATTTCCCTACGGATGGGTCCCGACGATTTCAAACGGAAAAGTTTAACGGGAATTGGCGAAGACTGGCCACTGAGCTACGAAGATTACGCGCCCTATTACGACAAAGTAGACGATCTGATTGGGGTATTTGGCTCGAAAGAAGGGCTTCGGGATGCACCCGATGGCCGGTTTTTGCCGCCACCCAAACCACGTCTGCACGAATTGATGATCAAGAAAGCCGGGAAAAGCATCGGTGTGCCGGTTATTCCCTCGCGGCTTTCGATTCTGACCAAACCCATACACGACCGGGGCGGCTGTTTCTACTGCGCCCAGTGTGGCCGGGCCTGTCAGGCCTACGCCGACTTCTCGTCGTCGTCGGTGTTGTGTATTCCGGCGGTGAAAACCGGTCGGGTTACGCTGATCAACGGTGCGATGGCCCGTGAAGTGATTACCGATCCGAAAACTGGTTTGGCAACCGGCGTGTCCTACGTCGATGTGCCGACCATGACCGAACAGTCGGTGATGGGCAAAGTGGTGGTTCTGGCCGCCAGTACCTGCGAGACGGCGCGTTTGCTGCTCAACTCCAAGTCGGCGCGTTTCCAGAACGGACTCGCCAATTCCAGCGGTGTGGTTGGAAAATACCTCAACGATTCGACGGGTGCTTCACGCGGGGCTTTCATTCCGGCCCTGATGGATCGCAAGCGGTATAATGAAGATGGGGTTGGTGGTGCGCACGTTTATTCACCCTGGTGGCTCGATAACAAGAAACTCGATTTCCCACGCGGCTATCACATCGAATACGGTGGCGGTATGGGTATGCCGATGTACGGTTTTGGCTTCGGGATGGAAGGCCGGAACAGCATAGTGCCGGGTCGTGATGGCAAACCGAAAGCAGCCGGTGGCTACGGTGCGGATCTGAAAGATGATTTCCGCCGGTTCTACGGAGCCAACATCGGGATGGCCGGTCGGGGCGAACCCGTGCCGCTGGAAAGCAACTACTGCGAAATTGACCCGAACACGGTCGATAAGTATGGGATCCCAACGCTGCGTTTCAACTACAAATGGGGCGAAGCGGAGATCAAGCAGGCCAAACACATGCAGGACACCTTCGAGGAAATCATCCATGCGATGGGCGGTATTGCGCTGGGTAAAAAACCGGGTCCGGAAACCAACTACGGTCTGGAGGCTCCCGGTAAAATTATCCACGAAATCGGTACGGCGCGGATGGGGAACGACCCGAAAACCTCGGTGCTGAACAAGTATTCGCAGGCGCACGACGTCAAGAATCTGTTCGTGGTCGATGCGGCTGCTTTCCCGTCGCAGGGCGACAAAAACGTGACGTGGACGATCCTGGCCAACTCCTGGCGGACTTCCGACTACATCATCGATCAAGTCAAACAAAAGAATATCTAATTTATGGTAGTCGGTTTACGGTTTTCAGTTTACGGTTGGCTGACGCACACACGAAATGAATGCGTCAGCCAACCGTAAACTGAAAACCGTAAACCGTAAACCCGCATAAATATGAAACGTAGAGATTCTCTCAAAGCCATAACCCTCAGCAGCCTTGGATTTGCCGGTTTGAACCCGCAGATTTCCGCTGCTGAATCCATCATGCCCCCCGATGTCAAACCGGTGAAAATCCCCGGTGGTCGTCAGAAATTTGAAGCGGAGCGCGATGCCAAACTGAATGCCGACAAGTTTTTCACGCCCCACGAACTGAAAACCGTCACGGTACTGGGCGACATCATCATTCCGGCCGATGCCAAATCCGGTAGTGCGTCACAGGCCGGAACCCCGGCGTTCATCGAGTTTATGATGAAAGACCAGCCGCAGTGGCAGACGCCGATGCGCGGTGGGCTTCGCTGGCTCGACAACGTCTGTACGAAGCGGTTTGGCAAGAAATTTGCCGATTGCCTCAAAGCCCAGCAAATCGAAATCGTGGACGAAATCGCCTACCCAGGCAAAGCCAAGCCGGAAATGTCGCAGGGTGTCGCGTTTTTCAACATGATGCGCGGGTTTGTGGCGACCGGTTTTTTCACCAGCCAAATGGGCATCAAAGACCTCGGCTACGTCGGCAACACCCCCAACCAGTGGGAAGGCGTTCCGGCCGATGTGTTGAAGCAGTATAATTTAAGCTACGACGAATAAATGATGAATGATGGACGATGAATGAGGGATGGGCTGGCGCAATTTCCAAACCGATTTCATTCATCGTCCATCATTCATAACTCATCATTCCCTTATGGCTACTCGACGGATTTTTCTGCAACAAACCGGTCTCATTGCTTCTTCACTGGCGTTCACGCCATTGACCATTGCGCAGTCGCCCAAAAAAGACCGCCTGGGTGTAGCTCTGGTGGGCCTGGGCTATTACAGCACGGACCTGATCGCGCCGGCCTTGCAACTGACCAAAAATTGTTACCTGGCCGGTATTGTCACCGGAACGCCTTCGAAAGCCGAGACCTGGGCGAAGAAGTACAACATTCCCGAAAAGAATGTGTACAACTACCAGAACTTCGACCAGATTGCGGACAACCCCGACATCGATGTGGTGTACGTGATTTTGCCCCCGTCTATGCACCGCGAGTATGTGATCCGGGCGGCCAAGGCGGGTAAACACGTCTGGGTGGAAAAACCGATGGCCATGACGGAGAAGGAGTGCCAGGACATGATCAACGCCTGTAAGCAGAACAAACGCTCGCTGGCCGTCGGCTATCGGCTGCAACACGAACCGAACACGCAGGAATACATCAAGTTTTTGCGTGACGGCAAAATCGGCAAGATCAAAATGGTGAGTTGCTCGGCGGGGTACAACGACAACCGCACCACCCACTGGAAGCAGAAAAAGGAAATGGGCGGGGGCGTCATGTATGACATGGGCGTTTACGTGTTGCAGGGCGCGCGGCTGGCAACGGGTGAAGAACCGATTTCGGTTACCGCCCAGCAGTATACGACCCGGCCCGAAATCTACAAAAACGGACTGGACGAGACGACAATGGCCCAACTCGTGTTTCCGAGCGGGGCGCGGGCGGCTGTTCAGACCAGTTTCGGGATCAACATGAATTTCCTGCATGTGACCGGTGAAAAAGGGTTTCTGAAAATGGAACCGTATTCGGCCTACAACGGTCAGACGGGCGAAGCATCGGGTGGGGTGAAAATCAAGCATCCCTACGACGTTCCCCGCCAGCAGGCCATGCAGATGGACGACGATGCTGACGCCATCATGAACAACAAACCGTTGATAGCCCCCGGCGAAGAAGGACTGCGTGACATCCGAATTGTGGAAGCGATTTATCGGGCGGCCAAATCCGGCCAATCGGTGAAGTTGACCTAGTGTAAACTACCCGACCGATGAATCTCGCAAAAGCCGTAACGCATCGTTCCGGGATTCTCTACCTTGTATTCTTTCTTTTCATTTCCCGCTTTTGCCTCGCCCAGCCGGATCAGTGTACACCCACAGCCGGTCAGTTTACGGGTGCGCTTCAAATTAGCCCCGGTATCGGTTGCCTGCCTTTGAAAATCAAGGCCACGAGCGGCCTCCGAAATGTGACGAACGTTCGGTATGTGTATGATTATCAGGGAGGGGCGGTGAAAGATTCGGAGCTGATCCGGGACTCGGTTTTTACGTATCAAAAGCCCGGACTATTCCGGGTTCTGCAATATTCGGAACAGGACGGACGCCAGCTTCGGGCGTGCGCCATCGTTCAGGTATATGACACGCTGCCGCCCGAACTGGTGCTGACGGGCTGTCAAACGCGGGTGATGGTCACCATTCCGAAGTCGGCGGAATACCAATATGACTGGTACCGGGTCGATTGGGGCGATGGCACCCAGGAGCAGCTCGGTGGTGTTTCTCCCGTGGGCGTTCATACTTACGCCGATGATAAGCAACGATTTATTTCTGTTCGCGGGGTACATCTTTACGGCAATTGTGGCGGCACAACCCGGGTTTTTTTCCGGCCCGATACGAAAGCGATCACCCCCGTCATCGATCAGGTGCGGGCCGTTGGGCCCCAATCAATCGATCTGACCATCAGCAATCCCGGCGGAAACCGCTACCGGATTGAACAGCGGTCGCCCGGCGGTACGTACGTCCAAACCAGCCAACGTTCTGACGCAGTGAATGCAACGGTCAGGCTGGAAGCGGATACCACGGTGGCGGTTTGTTTTCGACTCATTCTCGCGGATACCTGTTTACAGGCTGCGCCTTCTGCCGAGGTGTGTTATACGCCCCCCAAACCACCCGAACCCGCACCGGTTTCCGACTCGACGGTTTTTATGCCCGACGCTTTCAGTCCCAACGCCGACGGCATCAACGATCACTGGCAGCTTCAGGGGCTATTAAGCGGAAAGGCAACGCTGACGATTTTCAATCGCTGGGGCGAGGTGGTTTTTTCGACGGAAGATGCCCTGACCGGTTGGGATGGTAAGCAACAGGGAAAAACCGTTCCGCCGGGAACCTACTCGTACCGGCTGGATCAGGAAAAACCGGATGGCAGGCGGTTGCAAAAAAGGGGCGTCGTGGTATTAGTGCCGTAATGATTCTATTCTTTCCAGACCAATGCTCGTTGGCAACCCGTCGAGACTCGTCAGATTTTTTTCGGTAACGTAGTCCTCAAGCCCTTTTTTGCCGGTTTTTTCAGCCCACTCAAAGTGGATATCACGCTCGCCAACGTAATCGAACAATGGTACGCCAAACCCGCAGGAGGTTTGCACCAGGTCGATGTCGGCCAAAATAAGCTGCCGGGTACTCGGATAAATTGTGAAATTCGGTGCATACATGGCCCATTCGTCCGAACCGGGCAAAACCGTTCGCCCTTTGCCATACAGCCGCAAAATCAGGGGCGGGCCTTCAAACGAGCAGAACATGATCGTGATGCGGCCATTTTCCAGCGTGTGGGCGGAGGTTTCGTTGCCGCTGCTGATCAGGTCCATGTAGCCCACCTGGTTGTCCGACAAAACCCGGAAACAGTCCAGTCCTTTGGGCGAGAGATTGACGCGCCCATCGGCACGCAGCGGGGCGGTGCTAACGAAAAAAATATGTTGTTTTTTGATGAAAGTCTGGTGGGGAGACTTGATGGCATCGTGAAATTTACCCATGTAAGTTACTGAAAATGGTGGAGCGTAAATATACCAAAAAACAGCTACTGCCCCGCCTGTTCCAACTGCCGGAGGTTATTCTTCGCTTCTTCATAATCCGGTTTTAGCGCCACCGCCCGGCGTATGTCGGCTAAAGCTCCGGCGCGGTCGCCGAGGTAAAACCGGTCGACACCCCGGTTGTGGAGGGCCGTCGGATCATTGGGTTTGTAGCGCAGATATCGTTCGTAATCAGCCAGGGATTCTTTGTAGTATTTGAGTTGCAGGTACGTAAAACCGCGTGCCGTCAGCACCACCGAATCTTTGCCGGGTGCCAGCGCCAGGGCTTTGTTGAAGTCACGCAGGGCGTCCTGGAAACGGCTGGTTTTGTTGTAGGTTAACCCCCGGTTATAATACACATCGCTCTTGGTCGAATCCATTCGGATGGCCTGGTTATACATTTCCAGCGCCTTCGGAAAGTCATTTTTCAGTCCGTAGGCATTGCCCAGTCCTTCGAAGCAATGATAGCGGTTGGTGCCATTCTCCACGGCGGTTTTGAATTGCTGCATGGCTTCGTCGATGCGGTTATTTTTGCCATAATAATCACCCAACCCTTCGCGCATCTGATCGTTGTCGGGGTAGTATTGTAGCGCATGGAGCCAGAGCGTTTCGGTGTTTTTCCAGACTTTTACCTGTTGAATAGTTCGGTAAAAACACAAGGCGGTAAAGACACTTAAACCGATGGTGGCCAATCGAAACCGGGAAGGCGATTCGCCCGTCAGAAAATATAAACCGTAGACAATCAGGAAGATCAAGCCAAAGTAGGAGAGGTAGCTGTACCGGTCGGCCATGAGGGCGGCTCCAACGGTCATGAATTGCAATACCAGGAAAATAGTGATCAGGAAAAAACCGATACCGAAAACCACCAGCCGC
The DNA here is from genome assembly GCF_006149005.1 of Larkinella sp. C7. Lineage (GTDB taxonomy): Bacteria > Bacteroidota > Bacteroidia > Cytophagales > Spirosomataceae > Larkinella. The sequence goes on from NZ_VBSL01000004.1 coordinate 236,427, forward strand.
TGCCGTTCGGTTTTGGCGGTCAGCAACTGCCAGACAGCGTAGCCAACCACCAGCAAAAAAGCTACCGGTCCCAGCCAATGTTGCGGCTCGATGTTCCGGACGTTTTCGGGATAGGGGTAAAATGCCGACAGACGGAAGGGGGCAATGAGTTTGATCAGGTACATCAGAAAACCGTAGCTGCCGTACACCAGCCAGCGGGCGGCAAAGGGTTCCTGCCCGACGGCGTCTTTTTTCTCCGCAATCCGGAGTAGCCAGCCGTGAAAATCGCCCCCGGCCTGCACGTTGGTTGCCACCAGGCCTACGAAAACCGCTACCAGCAGAAACGGTAATTTTTCGAATAGAACGGCCGGTTGAAAAGTTTTTTTGAGGTCCTGATCTCCCGCTTTCCAATAGTCGATCAAAAGCAAAACAAATGGCAGCACGACGGCCATCGCTTTTGCCATACATGATGCTACAAACAAAAAAAAGGTGAAAAATAACCAGATCGTTGCCCCTGATTTCCGGTAGCGAAGGTAGGTCAGACAGGCTGAGAGGAAGAAAAAGGTGTAGAGGACATCCTTTCGTTCCGAAACCCAGATGACCGACTCGACGTGCATGGGGTGCAGCCCCCATACTGCGGCCACGAATAGCGCAACCCACTGATTTCTATGGGTTAATTGATACGAAAAAAGGAAAATCAGCAGCGTGTTGAGAAGATGGATTGCGGTGTTGGTAACAATAAATGAGGTGGATTCCGGGCCGAATAAAGCTGAATTGGCGGCCAGTGACAGCATCGTTAACGGATGGTAATTTAGTGCAACCACCGACTTTAGCAACATGCGGACGTGACCGGCGGTGGGTTCCAGAACGTACGGATTTCCGAAAACATATTCCGAATCATCCCAGTCTACAAACCCGTTGCTGAACCCGAAAACGTAAGCGACAAGCACGGTCAGAAGCAGCAAAGGGAGCCAGAGGTTGGTTTGTATGCCCTGGTTCGCCAGCACGGGCGGTGCTGTCTGAGTCGGTTTTAGGGAGGGAGAAGCGGCAGGGTGCGTCTGTGGACGCGACGGGTTAGTCCTTGGTCCGGTCGGTTTATTTTTGGCCATGGCAGGAGGCAGAGTTCGGATGAATTGCCGCAAAAGGTATACCATAAAAAAGCCCCGCCAGTCCAAAGGCGGGGCTTTTTTGTGAAAAATAGGTAGTTATTCCTTAACAACTTTGTCTATTTTCCCTCGTTGATCCTTCAGTTTGGGGCGTGTTACGCCGTATGAACCGCGCCAGATTTTACCACGCTTGGTTTTAACATCTCCTTTTCCCATGTTCAAAAATTTACGTGTACAGACTTAAGAGATTATGATTGACGATGTTCGTCAACAAGAAACCATAGTTAATCATTTAATCGCAATAATCAAAGTACCGGGGGCTTGAATTCCATCCATTTGGTCACCAACTGTGGTTTCTATTCAGAAGAAGTTTGCCAGTACCGAAAATTTCCAAACATCTGTACCGGAATCGGGTTATTCTGCAAACTAGAACGCAAAAAAAGAAAGGTATGACGAATACAGGAACACCGGTTTCGGGGCAGTCCGGAATCGAACCGGTTGTAAGCGGATCGAGCCGAATCAATGTCGGAGAAGAAGAGCGGGTTTGGTCGACTGCCGGAGGAGCTTTGCTCGTAGCCTTTGGCCTGAAAGGGGGCTCGTTAAGCGGACTTCTGCTGGCAGCCGCGGGCGGTTATTTGGCCTACCGGGGTTTGTCGGGTCATTGTCCTGTGAGTGAGGCTGTGGGTCGAAATACGGCGCAGGGTGAAGCAACGGCGGTGAAACCCATCGAAATTTCGGCCGGCATGACCATTTACAAGCCCCGTGAAGAGGTATATCAATTCTGGCGGAAACTGGAGAATTTGCCCCGGTTTATGTCCCACCTGAAAGAAGTACGTCAACTGGATTCGACGCATTCCCACTGGATTGCCCAAGCTTCGTCGTCTGGAGGAGCCGTGGCCGAAGCCATTGGAACCTTGGAATGGGATGCGCAGCTTATCCACGAAACACCCAACGAGCGACTGGTCTGGAAGTCGGTAGAAGGTGCCCGGGTCGACAACGCGGGCGAGGTGCGGTTTCGGGATTCGGCAGACGGTTTTGGAACCGAAATTCTGGCCACGATCCACTACCGGCCACCGGTGGGTCAGATCGGCAGTGCGCTCATGAAGCTCTTCAATCCGACGTTTTCGCACATGATCGAAAAAGACCTGTACCGGTTTAAGGAAATCATGGAAAAAGATGATGTCGAAGCCGCGCTGAATCAGCCGAGCGAATTACCATCGGGAAGCGCACAACTTTGATAGGCGTTTATTCAATAAAGAATAACGAACACTGAATGTTGAATAGTGAATAACGAAGTGAGTGCCGAGATCCAGCGCACTCACTTCGTTATTCGCTATTCAATATTCAGTGTTCGTTATTTATTTTTTCATCTTTCAATAGGGGGAAGGCTTCAATTGACTGTCATAGGGTCGAACAGTAAATAACAACGACCTGATGGACTTGCAACAACTGGAGCACGAACTGCTCCCCCTGACAGCCTATGCCGCTCCGGTGGTGTTTGGCTCCGTACTGATCGAGTTCTGGCTGACCCGCCACGACGAGGAACACCGATATCAAAGCCGTGATTTCTGGTCGTCGGTGGGCATTGGGGCCGGAAGTCTGCTGATCAATGCCATTCTGAAAACCAGTGTTTTCGGGATGGCATTGTTTTTCTATCACCTCACGCCCTGGCGGCTCGAAACCCGGTGGTGGACCTGGCTGCTGGCCTACGCGCTGATCGATTTCTGCAATTACCTGGCGCACTGGATTGCCCACAAACAGCGCGTTTGGTGGGCTACCCACGTCACGCACCATTCGTCCGAGCACCTGAATTTCTCGACGGCTTTCCGCAATTCGTGGACCCAGCATTTGAAATTGGTGTTCTTTATACCGGCCTGGTTGTCAGGCATTAATCCGGTAGTCATCCTGACCTGCTACCAGATCGATTTGTTGTACCAATTCTGGATTCATACCGAAATGATCGGCAAATTGCCACGCTGGTTTGAATTTTTCTTCGTGACGCCTTCCCATCACCGGGTCCACCACGGCAGCAACGACCGCTACCTCGACAAGAATTTTGGTTCATCGCTCATTATCTGGGATCGGCTGTTCGGCACCTTTCAGGAAGAGGACGAAGCACCGGTCTACGGCCTGACCAAACCAGTGGAGTCGTATAATCCGGTGTATCTGAACTTCCACGTCTGGGTTGAGATTGGCCGCGACCTGCGAAAGGCGAAATCTGCCCGCGAGGTGTTCAACATTCTTTTTGGCCCCCCGGTTTAAGGTCAGGCTTCAAACACGCGTTCAACGCATTTGTTTTTGCCTGGGACAGTGCGGGGGAATTATGTGAAAGCCGGGTTCGTTGTGACGGTATGAAACGTTCCAAAGCGGCACTTGAACTTAGAGAAACAGACCTGGACCGCATTGTCGAAATGGCTTGGGAAGACCGCACCCCCTTTGACGCCATCGAAGCTCAGTTTGGGTTGTCGGAACAGGAAGTGATCGACCTCATGCGCCGGCAACTGAAACCGGCCTCGTGGCGAAAGTGGCGCGAGAGGGTTCAGGGTCGGGCTACCAAACACGCGGCTTTGTCGGCGGTGGAAGATGCCCGGTTTAAATCGAACCAGCAACGGACGGTGACCCACAACCGGATTTCCAAGCGATTCTAAACCCCTTTTTGTATTTTGTTTTACCGGGTACCGGACCCACTTGCTATCCAGCTTTTGTGTTGATGGAGAATAAAGCTGCGTTACAATCCCAGCGATTTCAAAAAAACGTCCCGGTAATTACTGCCGATTGGAATTTCATTTTTGCCAATAAACACCCGGTTTCCTTCGATGTGCGTGATCTTCGATTTATTGACAAGGAAGGAGCGATGGACTCGCAGAAACTGGGATTTGGGTAGCAATTCTTCGAAGCTGGAAAAGGTCATGCCGGGCAGAATTGTGTATTGCGTCGTTATAATTTTGGTGTAATTGCCGCTGGCTTCCGCGTATAACAAATCTGAATAGAAGATTTTGTAAATTTTTCCGTCGGTTTTTATGAAGAGATAATCTTCTGTGTTTTTCTCCGTAATTTCTTGAGTAATTACAGGGTTAGGCTGTAATCGTTCCAGCGCTTTGTCTACGGCAACAATGAACCTTTCCAGCGAGAACGGTTTTAATAAATAATCGATGGCCGACAAATCGAAGGCATCCACCGCATATTCTTTGTAGGCTGTTGTGAAGATAACCTGCGGTTGATTCCTGAGTGTTTTTAGAAAAGAAATCCCATTCAAAACTGGCATATTGATGTCCAGAAAGAGAATATCAATGGGCTGTTTTTGAAGTTCGGCTTTGGCTTCCAGCGCATTGCTGCAGGACGCTACGACTTTTAAATTCGGGAAATGACCGCAGTACGTCTGGATAATTTCCCGGGCAATGGGTTCGTCATCCACGATTAAACATCGGATTGGGTTCATTTTACTTTCAGTTGCAACATGACCTGGTAAAAACCGTCTTCGTCCTGTATGGTGAGTTCGTAGACGTTTGAGTACAGCAAATCAAGTCTTTTCTTCACATTCGCCAACCCCAAACCGCTGTTTTTTTCCAGAAAACCGCCCTCACCAGACGTTTCACCGTGTGAATTCTTTACGGAAAATAGAAGAAAATTTCCCCAGGTTTTCAGGTGAATATCAATCGAAATATACGGTTCTGTCGTGTTTTTGGAATGCTTGAAGGCATTTTCGATAAAAACAATGAGCAACATGGGCGCAATTTTTATATCGGCATAGGACAGATCTTCCATCGTAGTCGTGAGTGTAAGCCGGTCGCCAATGCGTATTTTCTCGAAATCGATGTAATTGTTGATGTAGGCCAGTTCGTCCCGCAAGGGCACAAACAATTCCTTGGCATCATACACCGAATACCGGAGTAAATCAGAAAGCTTTAACAACAAAGTTGGAATTTTCTCGTGTTGGGAAATCGAAATGCCGTATAAATTATTCAGGGTATTAAATAGAAAATGGGGGCTTAACTGGGACTGAAGCAGATGTAATTCGCTTTGGCTCTGTTCAGCCACGGCTTTCGATTCCTGAAGCTGATTTTCAACAGTTATTCGCCCCAGTTTAATGAGCATCCCAATGGCAATACTCATCAGGAAAAGTGGCAGATAAAACAAGATTAAATTGAGGAAAATCCGGTTTTCTTTGAGCGGAAAATCGGCGTGAAAAAAAATCCAGCAAATGCAGAGAAGGCTGAAAAGTGATAAGCCAATAAAAAGGCGGAGTGGTATTTTTTTTGATACCCACACCAACGAAAGGTACCGACCGGTGTAAATGCCTCCCAAAAAGAACGCGGTGGCGGCAAAAGCAGCTTCTTCATCATCCCGCGTCACGATGGATTGGGTATACAAATTACTCGCGAGGTAGATTGGTATGGCTGCAATGATGCTAAAAACCAGGTGTTTTTGAAGCCCTGTTAGTCCCGCAAAGTCCGCATTCTCTCCTTTTTTCATATTTGTTGCAACCGCATGGGCTGGTTTGAATTCCAAAGCTGACCAAAATTTTCCACTCCGGTAAACATCCCGGATGAACTCGGAAAAAACGCTGACGGAAACCGTGTAGAGCTGCACCAGGTGTTTTAACCCCTCAAATCCGCATTCTGTCAGCCGGTCAGTGCGGTATGGCCTGATTTATTGACGACGGTCGTCGCACCATTCATATTTGCTCGGCAAGTAGGACAATTGCCGTTAGAACGACCAAACTATGAAGTCATTTTTTTTCATCAGCTTTCTGCTTATTGCCTTTTCAGCGTTGGCTCAGGTAACTCCTAAAACCATTCGCGGAGTCGTTAAAGATTCGCAAAATGAAACCGTACCGGGCGCGACCGTGCGTTTGTTAAGCGCTTCGGACTCGACCCTGGTGCAGGGTGAAATCACCAACGGAAATGGCAAATTTGAGCTTAAAAACCTGACTACCAACCGGTATTTTCTGCGTGTGTCAAGTGTTGGCTGCAACGATTACCGGAGTGGCCCCCTGACCATCGACGACCAGCACCCGGAGGTTTCGTTGCCGGTAATTATTTTAATGCCCTCAAAAACAATGCTGAACGAAGTGGTCGTAGTAGCCAAACGACCCTTGATTGAACAGGAGATTGACAAAACCGTCGTGAATGTGGATGCGATGGTGAGCAGTGTCGGCAGCAACACGCTGGAAGTGCTCGAAAAAACGCCCGGCGTCACGGTCGGCACCGATGGCGAAATTAGCCTGAACGGAAAAGCAGGTGTGCTGGTTTTGATCGACGGTCGGCCGACCTACCTGTCGGGGCCGGATTTAGCATCGTATCTGAAATCATTGCCTGGCGGTTCGCTGGATAAAATTGAACTGATGACCAACCCGCCCGCTAAATACGATGCGGCTGGCACGAGCATCATTAACATTCGTTTGAAAAAAAACCGGGTGCAGGGCATTGTCGGGGATATTTCCGCCAGTTACAGCCAGGGCGTGACGGCACGAACCAATAATGTGATCAACGTCAATTTCAACCGCAAAAAGATGAATCTGTTTGGTAGTTTAGGGTATAGCCGGGATGCCGATTACGCAGATGATTCGTATAACCGAACCTTTTACAATGAGAATTCATCCATTAACTCCTCGGTCGCTTTACGGAATAACCTTACGTATAAAGTTCCCGGAATCACGACCAGACTGGGCATGGATTATGCCGTTTCGTCCAGAACAACCTACGGGTTTGTTGTTAATTATCTGAATCGTTCCAAGCAGGAAAGGCTCAATTATTTCAGTAAAAACAGTGGAGCCGATTCTGTTTTAGACTCGCTGAGAAAGGGGGATACCGAGGGTAATTTTAACTGGCGTAATGTGGGCGTAAATGGGAATTTTCAGCATAAATTCAACCCGGAGGGACGGGAACTCACGGCCGATGTCAACTACATTACCCACCTGACAACGGGCGAACAACGGCTCACTACGATGATCAGCAGTGCCGACGAATTGTTTATAAACCGCAGGGACTTTCTGTATAATCTGCCCTCTGAAATCGCCATTTATACAGCTAAAGCTGATTACGTGCATCCCTTAAAAAATAAGGCTGTTGTAGAAGCTGGATTTAAATCCAGTTTTGTAACCAACGATACGGATTCCCGTTACTATTCCGTTTCAGACACTACCCAAACGCCGGATTATGGCAAATCAAACCATTTCATCTACCGGGAAGCCATCCAGGCGGCTTACCTCAACAGCCGTAAAACGTGGAAACGGATGGACGCCCAACTCGGTTTTCGACTGGAAAATACGCTGGTAAATGGCCGTCAGATGGGAAATGCAGAAGTAAAAGAAACCGCATTTGATATACAATACATGCGCCTGTTTCCAACGGCATTTTTACGGTATAAGCTGGATAGTCTGGGTAATAATGCCCTGACCGTGAGCATAGCCCGTCGTATCAATCGCCCGAATTACCAACTGCTAAATCCGTTTTTATTTTACCGGGATGCCTATTCCTATATCTCCGGAAATCCGTTGTTGAAACCGCAATACCATTTTCAATATGAGGTAAAATACCAGCATAAAAATAACTTCGGCATTGCGTTGCAATACAATTATTTTACCGATGTGATTTTCCAGACGACACAAGCCATTGATGGCATTTTTATTACCAGTCCAAACAACGTGGCCAGTGGTCGTATTCTGGCAATGGCAACCAATCTGACCCAATCACTCACAAAATGGTGGACTTTAAATGCCAACTTAACCATTTCCCACATGGCATTAAATGGCGTGGCTTATTCTGAAAAACTTAACCCCGCAATCTACCAAGCCAGAATGAATCTCGTCAATCAATTAAAATTTGATAAGGGCTGGAATGGCGAGATAACCGGTTTTTTTGTCACCAAAGATCTGAATGGACAAAGGATAACGGATCCGCGTTATCGGATCAATCTGGCGGTGCAAAAGAAAGTGTTAAAAGACAAGGGAAGTGTTCGATTGTTAGCAGAAGATCTGTTTCATTCGTGGAAACTAAAAGACCGAACCGTTAGTCTGAAACAGGCCGATGCGTTTCATACCCAGGCCACCGATACGCGTCGGGTTGGAGTGGCCTTTTCGTACCGCTTTGGCAAGGATACCTTCGCCCGGAAACGTCGGCACAATGACAATGCCGCCGATGCAGAGAAAGGAAGAGTGGATTGAGGGGTACGGTATACGGTTGCTGACGCATTCATCAATAACGAATATTGAATATCGAATAACAAATGTAGAATGCGTCAGCAACCGTAAACCACTAAAAACCGTAAACCTTATTTATAAAGCGCTTCGCGTTGTTCCTTCACATTATCATCGGTGAGGTACTCGTCGTAGGTCATCAGTTTATCGAGGTGGCCTTTGGGCGCTATTTCGATGATGCGGGTGGCGATGGTTTCGCCAAACTGGTGGTCATGCGAAGTGAACAAAATCGGGCCTTTGAAGTCGATGAGGCCGTTGTTGAGGGCCGTAATGGATTCGAGGTCGAGGTGGTTGGTCGGTTCATCCAGCAGCAGCAGGTTGGCACCCGAAAGCATGACTTTGGAAAGCATACACCGCACTTTTTCGCCCCCGGATAAAACCGTCGATTTTTTGAGCGACTCTTCACCCGAAAACAGCATCCGGCCTAGAAAACCACGGATGAAACTTTCGTCTTTCTCCACGGAAAACTGCCGCAGCCAGTCCACGAGGTTCAGGTCATTCTGGAAATATTTATCACGACCGGTATCATTCGGGAAATACGATGGCGTGATGGTAACGCCCCATTTGAACTCACCCGAGTCGGCTTTGCGTTCACCGGCCAGAATATCGAACAGGGCCGTCACGGCCAGACCATCGCGGCTGAACAGGAACACCTTGTCGCCCTTGCGCATCGAAAACGACAGGTTGGTGAACAGCCGGGCGCCGTCTTCGCTCGTATACGTCAGGTTTTCGACGTTCAGAATCTGGTCGCCGGGTTCGCGTTCCGGTTTGAAATTGATGTAGGGATATTTCCGGGATGAAGGCGCAATGTCGTCGAGCGTCAGTTTTTCGAGCAATTTCGCCCGGCTGGTAGCCTGTTTCGACTTGGAAGCATTGGCCGAAAACCGCCGGATAAATTCCTCCAGTTCCTTGCGTTTGTCTTCCGTCCGCTTGTTCTGGTCCTGCCGTTGTTTCAGGGCCAGTTGGCTCGATTCATACCAGAACGAATAGTTGCCGGTAAAAAGCCGCACTTTAGAGAAGTCAATATCAACGACTTGCGTACAAACCTGATCCAGAAAGTGGCGGTCGTGGGAAACCACGATCACGGTATTCTTGAAATTGGCCAGGTAGTTTTCCAGCCACAGGCTCGATTCAACGTCGAGGTTGTTGGTCGGTTCATCCAGCAGCAGAATATCCGGATTGCCAAACAGTGCCTGGGCCAGCAGCACCCGCACTTTTTCGGAACCGTTCAGATCGGCCATCTGGCTGTAGTGAAGATCTTCTTTGATGCCCAAACCGCTCAGCAACGAAGCCGCGTCCGACTCGGCATCCCAGCCGTTCATCTCCGCAAATTCGCCTTCGAGGTTGGCCGCCCGCTCGCCGTCGGCATCCGTAAAGTCGGTTTTGGCGTAGAGGGCGTCCTTTTCCTGCATGATGTCATACAGGCGTTTGTTGCCCATGATGACGGTTTGCAGAACCGGAAAGTCATCGTAGGCAAACTGGTTCTGGTTCAACACCGAGAGCCGTTCGCCGGGTGTGATGACGACTGAACCCGTCTGGGGTTCAATTTCGCCCGACAGGATTTTCAAAAACGTTGATTTGCCCGCTCCGTTGGCGCCGATCACCCCGTAGCAGTTGCCCGCGGTGAATTTTATGTTGACGTCGTCGAATAAAACCCGCTTGCCGTAGCGGAGTGAGACGTTTTGTACTGAAATCATTCGATTGCTCTCCTTGTTGAAATGAAGGTGCAAAGGTACGTAAATTTGCCTTTTTTTGCCATTTTACCGGCAAATGAATCTCAAAATGCAGCGAAAACCCCGACAGCGGCCAGTGGTCCTGTCAGCGGTTTTCGCTTTTTCCGGAACGGGGTGGACAGTAGTGTGTATAGTTGGGGAGGCTTTTAACCGCTGACAGGGCCCTGGGGCCGCTGTCAGGGTTTAGTATTTCTCTATTTTACTGGCGTCGTTGGCCCTTTGGTTGATGTTGGCCGGATTTCCTTTGTACCGGATTTTGCTGGCCCCGCTGGCTTCCGCCGTCAACGATTGGGTCACGGTAATTTCGGCGTGGCTGGCTCCCGACGCTTTCACGTTTACGGACTGAGCCGCGTAGTCGAAGGCTTCGACGTGGGAGCCGCCGGAGGCATCGACGGTGAGCTGGTTCATCAAACTGGTAATGGAATCATCACCACCCGTCGTGATTTTGGATTCGATCAGTTGCAGCTTCGAGCCGCCGGAAACCACCGCATTTGTGCGGGTGGCAATCACTTCCCAGGTTCCGTGCGCTCCGCCGGAGAGTTCGATGTCCAGGTCGGTCAGATTCGCGAAGCCCTTTACCTTGGCGTGTACCCCGCCGGAGAAGTTGGCACCCCGTAGGTGGGGCATCGTAATCGTGAAGGCGGTATTGTATTTCCGGCTTTTGTTCGTGCGGTAATTAGCGGACAGGGTGCCGTTGCGGACCACCACATCCAGATCATCCAGGTTGCGCTGATCGCCTTTGGCCATGATCTTAAAACCCGGGCCGTTCTCCAGCGTAACATCAAAACCGCTGCCCATTTCCAGGCGGTCGAAACCCGTCAGCAAAAAAGCTTTCTCGCCTTCCTGCAGTGGTCCGACGTCTTCGCGGTTACACCCGGACAAGCCGCCAACGAAAACCGCCAGTAGCATTGCAAATAAAAATAATCGTTTCATTGGTCTTTGTTGTTTATTTCCCCCAAAATTGGCGGGAATCGGGTTGCAGTTCAAGTTTTAAGGGGATCAACTGCGGTTTTTATAACCTGAACCGGATAATTGCGGTTCTTAACCTAAATTCCCGTATGTTGGGACTGATTTTTTGGATGGGAACACGGATTGACCGGATTAAACGGATTTTCACCAATTAAACCCGTTGGTATCCGTTGAATCTCCAATCATTACTTTCGCAATTACTCATGTTACATCGTTCCTTTTTATCGCTTGTCGTACTCGTATTCCACGTCACGGCTTACGCCCAGTCGCCCTATAAACCGTGGATGATTGGCGAATTCACGAAGCAACATGCCGCCAACCCGGTTTTGGATGCGAAAAAAACGACTACGTTTGACTGTCCGTTGCGGGGCGAAACCGTGCGCTGGGAAGAAAAAGACGTTTTTAACCCGGCGGTGGTGGTTCGAAAAGGCAAAATCTGCATGATTTACCGGGCCGAAGATACCGTGGGCAAACACGCCGGAACCTCGCGGTTGGGACTGGCCGTCAGCACAGACGGCATCCATTTCAAGCGACGTCCCAAACCGGTTTTTTACCCCGACAACGACCCCATGAAGGTGTATGAGTGGGAGGGCGGCTGTGAAGATCCCAGGATTGTGGAAAGCCCGAATCGGGTATATGTGATGACCTATACGGCCTACGACGGCGACAAGGCCCGGCTTTGCGTGGCAACCTCCAAAAACCTGATCAACTGGAAAAAACAAGGGCTCGCGTTCGATGATCTGAAATACCGCAATGAATGGTCGAAATCGGGTTCGATCGTATGCAGGCGCATCGGGAGCCGGTTGGTGGCCGAGAAAATCAACGGCAAATACTGGATGTACTGGGGAGACCAGCCACAACTGTATTGCGCATCGTCGCCGGACCTCATCCACTGGACGCCCGTTGAAACGACCAGCGGCAAGCTGTTTGCGGTGGCCGAACGGCGGAAAGACAAACACGATTACCGCCTGCTGGAACCCGGCCCACCCGCTTTGTTAACCGCCAACGGTATTGTGCTGCTGTACAATGGCATGAACCACGGGAAAGATGGCGACCGGGATTTACCGGACGGAACCTATGCGGCCGGTCAGTTGCTCTTTGATGCCAGCGAGCCCACCAAACTCATCGACCGCTCCGAAACCTATTTCCTGAAACCGGATCAGCCCTACGAAATGGTCGGCCAGATCAACCACGTGTGTTTTATCGAAGGTTTAGTCCCCTACAAAGGCCAGTGGTTTTTGTATTACGGCACCGCCGATTCCAAAATTGCCGTCGCCACCGCCCCCGAAAAACCCTGAAACACAACCGACAACCAGCCCAACGGGCTGACATCACTAGCCCCGGATGCAATCCGGGGTATGGATGATGGATGATGGATGATGGATGATGGTTATAATGGTTATGATGATGGTGCGGTGGGTGACGCCGATGACATGACGATGCGGATCACCCAACCGGATCATTGCAACACAAACAACACCAAACCATTGGCTGGCAAGGCAACTGTAATGGAGCCATTTGCCGCCTGGTGAATGGCCCCGCCATTGCCCACATTGGCCCCGCCGTAGAGTTCAGAATCACTGTTGAAAATTTCCTTCCAGCCGCCCGTTGGCAACCGGTAAGCATCACTGTGGATCGTATAGCTATCGAAGGGCATGTTGTTCAGACTGGCGACGATCAGCACCTGCTCCTGGCCGAGCCACCTTTTGAAGGCAATCACCCGGCTGTTGTCCTGGGCGTGCAGAATGTCAATGTTCCGGCTGCGAATGGCGTGCAGGCGCTTGTTGACGGCAATCAAATCCTGGTAAAACCGGTACATGTTGGCGCCCGAACCGTTGCGTTCTCCCAGCAGATCTTCCCGTAAATGGATGAACGTATCGTATTTGTAGCGATTCCGGGCGCCAATTTCTTCGCCCATGAAAAACATCGGTGTTCCGGCGGAGAGCAGCGATAAACCAAAAACCGTTCGGGAGCGTCTTTCGGCCCAAAACCGGGTGGTGGGCGTCATCTCGGCGTTGTTCACCGCCACCACCATCGTCCGCGCCGTGCTTTCCGCCAGCGGACCGTCGTGGTTCCCGGCTTCGTCGTGCGATTCGTGAAAAACCACCGTGTTGTACTGGCTCTGGTGGAGCGAAGCCGCAAACTGGCGCATGGGCAGTGGATCGTCGTACCCAAAACCGGCTTTTTCGAGTAGCCGGGCTTTCGAATCCTGGCCTTTGGCGTCGCCAATCAGGTGGTGGTAGAAATCGACGTACCAGGTTGCATCGAAGCCCAGCCCACCGCCAGCCGCCGGTTTGGTGACGGCATCCCAGCCCGTGTGATCCTCCGCAATCAGCATGACGTTGGGGCGGATCATTTTCAGCGTGCGGCTCCATTCGCGCAGCAGTTTCTGCCCGAACTGGTTGGCACGACCCACCGAATGGCCGTTGGCGTGGAGCACATTATCGCGGTGAATGGCCTGCGTTAGATCGACCCGCAAACCGTCGATGTGCATTTCGTCGATCAGAAAAGCCGCACTGCTGATGAATTGCTGCCGAACGACTTCTTCCGAAAACCGGGGTGTCCAGCCGCTCGAACCGTTGTCGAGATAACCACCGTCGGAATGCACGTAATCGCTCGAATGTCCTTCGTACCAGTAGTAGATGTTGTCTTCGGGCCGCGTTGAATCATACTGCCACTGCGCCCGGTTGGCGGCATAATTGTAATGGTTATAGACCACATCCTGAAGCACGGCGATGCCCCGGCGGTGGCATTCGCGCACAAAATGACGGTATTGGTCGCGCCCACCGGCGCTGGATTCGATCACAAAGTGGTGCGTTCCGCCGTAACCCCAGGCAATGCTGCCGGTGAATTCGGCCATCGGCAACAACTCGATGGTGTTAATTCCCAGGGCCGTCAGGTAATCCAGCAGGGCCAGCGCATCCGTCAGGTCGCCCGGTCGGTCTTTCCCGAAACCGAGGGAGCCGATGTGCAATTCGTAAATCACCAGATCGTCCACGTGTGCGGGGAGCGGCAGGTTGGGTGTAAACTCATCCGCCCAGAATTCAGCGGCCGGAATGAGAACCGGCGGTTGGCCGACCGGTGGTTCAAAATCGCGGCTGATGGTGTCGGGATCAATAATCAGGCTGCAACTGATGGCACCATCCAGGGTTTCGACGGTGCCGGGCCAGCTTGGGTTATTTTCCGGATTGATGGCTCCACACCCGATCTGGCTGCGGGAAAAGATGTCGGTTCGATACACGGTTTCGCCCTGCGCATTTACCAGTTGGTACATATACGGTAGGCGCTCGTAGGTTTTAAATCCGGGCAGAATCGCACTTTTCCAAATTCCGTCGTCGGACGGTTTGCCCAGCGGAATGGGTGGTCGGGTTGGATCGATGCCGGTTCCATCATTGGCAATATAGCCCGAATCCGGCAACCCGAAAACCACCTGAACAACCTGCGCGTTGGGCGCCCACACCGAGAATTGAAGACCCGGTTCGGCATCGGTTTCGGAATACACCTTGTTGGCCCCCAACCGCCGACTGAAGGTGAGGTAATACCGTTCGGTCTGGCTATCGGATTCGGCATTCAGTCGAAACGAACGGAACCGGTCTACGGAATATGGATTCGGCACTTCCGTCGGAATGCCCCACTGGTTCGGTCGTTCGGGGCCATCCAGCCGAACGCCCCAGTGAAAAAAGGTTTCGTCGCCATCGTCCTGAAGCGGGACGGTTGCCTGAAACGCCGGACAGCCATCGTCGCCGGTGATTTCCAGCATGGGCGTATCGGTCCAGAGATCGGAAGAGTGGCCGGTTTCGTCCCAGCTTCCGCGCAGGAAAGCGTTCGAGAACAAGGGGCTTTTGATACCGGTGAGGTAGAGGAAGGTAACGGTTTTAGTCGCCATGATCGTCAGGTTGTATGCTGACAGAAAGATACTTACCGGCGGTTTTGAATAACAGACTTATTGAGTGTTCGGTGGTTACGACCACAGAATGCCAACCGGTTTGTGTGGGTCATAGCGTATCTATCGTGCCTTTTCCCGCATCCAGCCGCAGCACCTTCGTCACGCAGGTCGGAATTTCCTCGGCGTAGTGCGACACATACAGCAGCGTCCGTTCCGGCGATTGGCACAGTTCATCAACCAGATCCCGGAACCGGGCGATGTGGGCCGGATCGAGGTTCTGGCAGGGTTCGTCCAGCACGAGCAGGGGCGGGTTTTTCACCAGGGCGCGGGCCAGCAACACCCAGCGTTGTTCGCCCGTCGAGAGTTGGTCGAGCCGCTTGTCGCGCAGGGGCTGGATGCGCAACAAATCCAGCATGAACTCCACCTGCCCGGTTTGGTCCGGGGTCAATTTGCGGAACAATCCCGCCGTGTCGAACAGACCCGACGCCACCACTTTCCAGACGGGTTGCTCGCGGGGGAAATAGAGGTGGAGTTCCGGCGAAACAAAACCGATGTTGCGTTTGATGTCCCAGATGCTTTCGCCGGTGCCGCGTTTCCGGTCAAACAGTTCATAATCATTGCGGTAACTTTGCGGATTGTCGGCAGTAATCAAACTCAGCAAGGTCGATTTGCCCGAACCGTTGGGTCCCAAAACCGCCCATTTCTCACCCCGTTTCACGTCCCAGTTGATGGTGTCCAACACCACTTTCTCGCCGTAACTCACCGTCACATTCCGCATTTCAATCGCATTTTTGAACGAGATAGCGGAGGTGTTCAGCCAGCGGGGAAGCAGGGCCGGGTCGGTCAGGGTTTCGGGGGCGGATTCGGGCAGTGCGGGCATTTCTGATTTGGGTCCCTGCCAACTGATCTGGCCGTCTGACAATTCAGCGACGTGCGTAATGCAATCCGGAATTTCGCGCAGTGTCGTCACCAGGACCAGCGTCGTTCCTTCGGCGGCAATCCGGTTCAAAATCCCGTGCAGCCGTTCGCGGCTGCTGACGTCCAGACCACCGAAGGGGTTGTCGAGCAGCAGAATTTCGGGACGGCGCAGGAGTGAGCGGGCCAGCAGCGTCCGCCGGGTTTCGCCGTTGGAAAGGGAGGTAAGGTGCCGATCCAGCAAGTGCGTAATATGCACCCAGTCAGCCACTTCGAGCAGCCAATCTTCCGGAAAAGCCGGTGGTGGTAATTCGATCGAATTCTCATTGACGGTTCCGGTGGGTTTGATCCGGTGTTGCAAAACCTCCCAAACCGTCGGCGATTCTTCCGCCGAATCGGCATTAAACCGCTGTTGGTAATACCGGGCCGACGAAGCCACCTGCCGGTCGAACCGGTAATCATTCGCCACCGGCTCGACCACTTCCCGCAGAACACCAACCGGGTGAGCATACGCGCCACTCGCTACGGGCAACCGCCCGCTCAGGGCATCGAGGAACGTGCTTTTTCCCGAACTCGTTGGCCCCAGAATTGCCCAGTGTTCACCGGGTTTCAGCGTCCAGGTGAGGTTCTGTAAAACAAGGCCAGTGGGCCGGCGAACGGTGGCATTTTGTAAAGAAAGGAACGGACTGATAGACATTTCAATGGAGTTAACGATAATGGATCAATGCAACAAACTCAGTAAATCGGTCCGATTCAGTGATTTCAGAATGGACGCGTCGGTTTTGATGAGGTGATCGGCCAGGTCTTTTTTGGATTCCTGAAGCTGAAGAATTTTGTCTTCGATGGTATCCGGGCAGATCAGACGCACGGCCACCACATTTTTCTTCTGACCCATGCGGTAACTCCGGTCGATGGCCTGGTTTTCCACCGCCGGGTTCCACCACGGATCGACCAGATAAACGTAGTCGGCCTGGGTTAAATTGAGGCCCGTTCCGCCCGCTTTCAGGCTAATCAGAAACACCCGGACGGTTTCGTCGGTTTGAAACCGGTTGACGCAGGCTTCCCGGTTGGTGGTTTGGCCGGTGAGGTATTCGAAGCCAATCTGTCTGGTTTTTAGCTCGTTCCGGATCAGGTCGAGCATGGTAACGAACTGCGAGAAAACCAGAATTTTGTGCTGCGGTGACTTGTTTTCAATCTGCTCGATCAGCATGTCGATCTTGGCCGATGCGTCCCCGTAAAATTCATCGTCGTTGAGCAAAACCGGCGAGTTGCAAATCTGCCGCAGTTTGGTGAGTCCCTGCAACACGTGAAGACGCTCCCGGGGAATGTCGCCGTCCTGCGCCGTCAGCAGAAACGTGCGGAACTCGCGTTCGTAAGCGTCGTAGACTTTCCGTTGTTCCGGCCCCATTTCGCAGTGCAGAATCATCTCCGTCTTGTCGGGCAATTCGGTGGCGACCTGTGCTTTGGTTCGGCGCAAAATGAACGGGCTGATTTTCTGCTGAAGTTCGCGGGCGCGTTTCCGGTCATCGAATTTGTCGATGGGCGTGGAATAATGCGCCCGAAAATAGTGGTAATTGCCCAACAAACCCGGACAGGCAAACGAAAGCTGTCCGAACAGATCGAAGGTATGGTTTTCAATGGGGGTTCCGGTCAGGACAAACCTCGTGCGCGATTGCAACAGCATAACCGCCTGATAGCGTTGCGATTCCGGGTTTTTGATGGCCTGCGACTCGTCGAGTACAATGCAATTGAACGCATGGTCTTTTAAAAACCGGATGTCTGACAACAGCGTGCCGTAGGAGGTCAGAATGATGTCGTACTGGTCGATGTCTTTCTTCTTCAGGCTGCGGTTGGTTCCATAGAAGGTGTAGAGCCGGAGCGTGGGCGCAAATTTCGCCACTTCGGCCTGCCAGTTGAACAGGAGAGACGTCGGTACTACGACCAGGTTGGCCCGGGTACGGTTTTTGGCTTTCTGAACCAGCAGAAAAGCCAGGATCTGGAGTGTTTTTCCGAGGCCCATGTCGTCGGCCAGGCAGCCGCCAAATCCCAGCTCGTCCAGGAAGTTCAGCCAGTATACGCCCTCTTTCTGGTAATCCCGAAGCGTAGCGTGCAACTCGGTGGGGATGGCAACGGACGGAATCGACTGAGAGTCGGCGAATTGGGCGGCCAGCGTCTTGATTTCGTCCGACACCCCGCTGCTGAGTTGCCCGTCGTCGTACACCTTTCGCAAGTCCGAAAAACGAATCCGGGGCGTCCGAATCACGTCATCCACCACTTCACCCGCCTGAAAATAGGCCGAAAACCGCTCAAGCCATTCGGTCGGCAGCAGTCCCTGCGTTCCGTCGTCGAGCGGCACAAACCGGCTCTTGTTTTTGATTGCTTTGTGCAGGTGTTTCAAGGAAACTTTTTGCTTGCCATACGACAGCCCCAGTTGGGTTTCGAACCAGTTCAGACCACTGTTGACCACCACCGACACCTTGGCCTTGTGGGGATTCAGGCGGTTGTTTTTCAGGGAATTGAAACCGAGAACCCGGATGTTCTGGCTTTTCCAGGCGTCGAAAGCGTCCAGAAACCAGTTTTCATCCAACACCTGGCTTTTGTGTAAATAAAACTCAGGTCGGCCGAGCTGGCTCTGAAAATCAGGGTGCTGGCTGGCAATCGCCATCGTAAACTGAATTTCCGCTTCGTCGTCGCGCTCCACCGTAAACGGTTTTCCCTGGCTGTCAACTGAATAAATCTGTTTTTTGGACAATACCGGCACCTCAACGGTTCCATATTTCATTACCGGCGTCAGGATAACGTAATCTTCGGAGTCGGCCAGATACAGGAGGTGTTCGCGTTCCAGATTAAAGCCGTTTTCTTCGAGCTGCGCGGGTGTTGCCGGTTGCAGATACGAATACGTAATCCGAATCTGGTTTTCCAGTTTGGCCAAAACCGCTTCCTGAAATTCGCGGTATTTCGACTGGTGCAGTATGATTCGGGTATTTTTTTTGCTGAAAAATTCAATAACCCGCAGATAGTCAGGGTTATCAATGAGATGAAGCGTGTCGTGCAGCAGAATGAAGTAATCGTATTTAAGAACGAGTTTGTGGAGCTCCTGCGTGGTGCCCTCCAGCACGAGTGAACCCCGGATTTCGTAAAACGGATCGACTTGGCGAACCCACAACCGCAGGTCGCCCACCAGAATTTTGAGTTTTACCGGGATGAGAGACTGGGAGGAAATGTTTTCAGAAATGCCGCTCGAATGGGAATAAAACGCCAGTTTGGCGGGGTTTTCGGCCACAAACCGCAACGCTTCCAGGTCCGATTCGTTTTTTTTAGTGCGGTGGGTATGCTGAAATCGGACGAGTGCCGAATAGAATTTTAATTCGTTCAGTTGCTTTATCCGGTTGATCGCTTCCAGCGGCTGAACCGGGGTGAACGGATTTTTTACGTTGCCTTCCCGCGTCGTTGGCGCTTCAAACAGTTCCAGCCCGAAATGATCGGAATAGCGGTGTTTCGTAAAGACGACAATTCGCTGCAGCTTCGATGCCGTTTCCTCCGATACCGTTTCGGGCCGACCCGGTTTTGGTACCAGGGTCGATACCAGCAACGCTTTGTCGGCCGGGTTGAACCGCAGTAATTCCGGTCGATTCGGTTTGATTGTGAGGGTTTTATTCTCGTAGTCTACCAGAAAAAACGCATCCAGTTGGCGCTCATTCTCCAGACCGTAGTCTCTGGCGACGGGTTTGATGGCCTCGTACCGCAGGGCCTGGTCAAAGAAAATTCGAAATTCCTTTCGTCTGACAATCGCCGATAAAACCTGAACCTGGTGCTCACACAACCGGTCTTTCGGAGCCAGACACGAACAGGAAATGCAGAGAGCTTCTTCCGACTGGCTGACGACTACTTCCGTACGCTGAATATCCCGGGCTGTCAGGGTAAACCTACCCTGATCGACGGTCAGTTCGATTGCCATAATCTCAGTATAACTCCCTGAAGAAAAGGCGGATGCGGCACTGTGTTTGAAGAGGGTTCCGTCGGTTAGCGTCGGGATCGTCACCGTTTCCAGACAATACGCAGAGGGAGCCGATAGGTTGAGCATGGGTGACCGACAAAGGTTGTTTGGTAGACGGCTCCGCAATTTACGCCATTAGCCGCGCTTGCCATAGAAATAATCCGTTTCAAGTTCTATTTTTGAGCATCCCTTCACGGTATTCCTAACGCTTTCTGAACCCCATGATCACCCGAATTCGATTTTTTGCTGCGGTTTTGACTACGACGGCAGGCCTGATTGCCGATGCGCAAATACCGGTCAAACGCTTCGAACCCGTCAGTTTTTCGCAGGTCAACATCACCGACCGGTTCTGGCGTCCGAAGCTTGATAAAGTGGCTACGGCCACCTTGCAGGCCTGCATTTTCCAGACCGAAGAAAAGACGGGGCGCATCCGGAATTTCGAGAAGGTGCAGCGTGGAAAGCACGAAAAACACGAAGGCGTCTACTACGACGACAGCGATGTCTACAAAGCCCTGGAAGCCATTGCCTATTCGCTGAAAAACCGCCCCGACGCCGAACTTGAAAAGAAAGCCGATGAGTGGATCGACAAGATCGCAGCCGCCCAACAACCTGACGGATACCTCAATACGTATTATTCGCTCGTCGGTTTAGACCAGCGCTGGACCGATATGGAAAAGCACGAAGACTACTGCGCGGGTCACCTCATCGAAGCCGCCGTGGCCTATTACAACACCACCGGTAAACGGAAATTACTGGACGTCGCCATCTGTTTTGCCGACCACCTCGATGTGACGTTCCGGCAACCCAACCGCCACTGGGTAAGCGGGCATCAGGAAATAGAACTGGCGTTGATGAAGTTGTATCACCTGACTAAAAATGACCGGTATCTGAAACTGGCCGACTGGTTTCTGGATCAGCGGGGGCGGGGCTTCGGCGTCGGCAAGATCTGGGACCAGTGGAAGTCGCCGGAATACTGCCAGGATGCCACACCGGTGAAGAATCAGAAGGAGATTACCGGACACGCGGTTCGCGCAATGTACCTCTACACGGGGGCGGCCGATGTAGCAGCCACCACCGGTGACGCGGGCTATATGAATGCCATGAAAACCGTCTGGGAAGATGTGGTGTACCGCAATATGTACATCACGGGCGGCATTGGCTCGTCGGGTCAAAACGAAGGCTTTTCGCTGGATTATGACCTGCCCAACGAAACGGCGTATTGCGAAACCTGTGCGTCGGTCGGGATGGTTTTCTGGAACCAGCGGATGAACCTGCTCACTGGCGAAGCCAAATACATCGACGTGCTGGAACGGAGTCTGTACAACGGAGCGCTCGACGGCCTGAGCCTGAGTGGCGACCGGTTTTTCTACGGTAATCCGCTGGCTTCCAACGGCAATACGGCCCGGAGTGCCTGGTTTGGAACGGCCTGCTGCCCGTCGAACATTGCCCGCCTGGTGGCGTCGCTCGGCGATTATATTTATGGCAAAAACGATTCCGGGCTTTGGGTCAATCTCTACATTGGCAGCAACACAACGCTGAAAATCGGCAAGACCGACGTTTCGGTTCAGATGGAGACGAACTACCCCTGGGATGGCGGTGTGAAACTCACGGTAAATCCGGTCAAGAAGACGCCTTACGCCCTGCATCTGCGCATTCCGGGCTGGGTCAGCAACGTGCCGGTGCCGGGTGATCTATACCGGTTTCAGGAGGAGCGTCCGGCGAAGTTTACGGTGACACTAAACGGAAAACCGGTCGATTACCGGGAAGAAAATGGCTATGCCGTGGTGAACCGGACGTGGCAGAAAGGCGATGTAATCGAGCTGACGCTGCCGATGGAGGTGAAACGGGTGGTCGCGAAAAAAGAACTGGTGGCCGCCAATGACCGGGTTGCCATTCAGCGCGGGCCGTTGGTCTATTGCGTGGAAGGAGCCGACAACAATGGCCAGGCCTGGAACCTGATGGTACCTGATCAAACGGCGTTTACAACCCAGGCCTATCAGGTGAGCACGGAGCCGGTGGTGTCGATTCAGGCCGAGGTGCCGGTGGTGGGGCCGTCGGCCGATGGCGCGAGTGTGGTGACGGAGAAGAAGAGAATCACGGCCATTCCGTATTACGTCTGGGCCAATCGCGGCAAAAGCCCGATGCAGGTCTGGCTGCCGACCAAAGCCAAACGGGTGAAAATCACCGACTAAAGGTTGATAAATCCGGGCTCGAAACCGGCAAACTCAACGCGCTGGTGAAGGTGTGGGCTTTCCAGTCCAGTTGCAGAGTCCCGCCCAGCAGCGTGGTTAAGCGGTGCGTAATCCAGAGCCCCAGACCGTGGCCTTCTTTGAACGGATCGGCCCGGTAATAGGCTTGTCGCAGATCGAGCGTCGGGCCACTCTCCCGCATTGTCCGGTTTTCGATTTGAACCCGCCATTGCCCGGATTTTTGGAGCCGGATGGTGACCACGCTATCCGAAACGGCGTATTTGACGGCATTTTCGATCAGATTCAACAGGATGTGTTCCAGTTTGAGGGCATCCGTTTGTAAAATGGCGTCGGAGAAACCGGAGCGGTCGAAAACCGTCGTGACCCCATACTCGGCCGTCAGCGAGGCCAGTTGCCGCAGACAGTTGTCCAGTAATTCCGGAAGATCGACGGCGGAAAGTTTGAGAACCGGCGCGATGGTGTCGGGCTGGCTCAGCGTCAGAAACTCGTTGATCAGGCGCGTCAATCGGCTCACTTCCTCCAGTTGCCCGCTCAGAAACGTCGCGGTTCCGGCATCGAGATGACCCTGTTTCAGGGTAACCTGCAAACCGGTTTTCATCACCGTCAGGGGCGTGCGAAGTTCGTGCGCGGCCGCCCCGAAAAAATGCCGCTGGCCCTCGACGCTTTCCCGAATTCGGGCCAGCATTCGGTTCAAGGTCGCCGTGAGATGATAGAGTTCATCCTGGGTTTTGGGTAATTCGATCGGGTCGATGGCGCTGGCATGATTGATCGCATCGACTTGTTTCACAATGCGTTGGATGGGTTGCAGGAGCCAGCCAGCCACCCCATACCCCGCTCCGAACGCCAGAATCAGACTGAGCACCCAGCTCAGTCCGAACACCCACCGAAGTCGTCCGATGTCCTGCCGCAAGCTTTCATCCGGCACGGCCAGCGTCAGTTGAAGCTGCCCGTCGGGCGTTTGAACGGGTGAGCCTTCGACGGTGATGGATCGGTAGGAGGTCCGGTTTGAAAGGCGGCTGGTTTCGCCCGGAAAACCAGGGCTGCGGAACAACTCGCGACGCTGGCCGTAGCTGCGGTAAACTACCCGCATTCGCTCGGTTTCGGTGGGCAAGGGAATCACGACGGGGTCGACACTGACGAGCGCCAGAAGCCAGGCCGCCCGGGTTTGGGTGGCGCGGTCGAAAGCCCGTTGCAAACCGGCTTCAGCGCGGGTAAGCATAAGATATCCTGCCGCTCCACTGATGAGGGCAAAAACCGCCAGCACGGCCAGCACGATCCGGCTGCGCAAGCTCATGGCGTTTTGAGTCGATAGCCCCGACCCACCTGCGTTTCGATCAGCCCCGCTATGCCGCTCGCATCCAGCTTTTTACGCAGTTGGTAAATGTGTACTTCAATCACGTTGCTGCCCATATCGTAGTCGGCCGACCAGACTTTTTCGGCGATTTCGTTTTTGGTGATCAGTTGCCCGGCCCGGCGCAGCAGCAGTTCCAGCAGGGCGAATTCGCGGTTGGTCAGGTTCAGGCTGATTCCGCCTTTGATAACTTCGTGTGAGATAAGCCGCATTTCCAGGTCCGCCACCCGCAGCACCACGTTGTCGCTGGTGGTTGTCCGGCGTTGCAGGATGCGGATTCGGGCCAGCAACTCGTCAAAATCGAACGGTTTGCGGAGGTAGTCGACCGCGCCCAGGTCCAGGCCCTGCACCACCGTAGCCGGATCACTCAGCGCCGACAGGATCATCACGGGCACGGTTAATCCAAAAGCCCGGAGGTTTTTCAGTACCTCAAAACCGGTTTGGCCCGGCAACATCAGATCGAGCAGCACCAGGTCGTACAACCCACCGGCCAACTGGTCGAGCCCTTCGGAACCGGAGTGTGTGAGGTCGGCGACGTGGCCGTTCTGTTCCAGGCCCTGTTTGATAAACCGGCCCAGTTTGCGCTCGTCTTCGATAACCAGAATTTTCATGAAAAACGCAGAAATGCAACGGATGTAGGTGGCGGCTAAAAGTAGGAGAGAATCGAACCAAAACAAAACCGCTCCGGCCTTTCCTTAAGCCGGAGCGGTTTTGAAAACAGGACTTACCGGACCAGATACTGCTGGCCGTTGATGGTCAACACCGATGCGCGGAGAATGGTCGCTTTTTCGAGTTGCACCTGCCCCTCGTGCGGAATTTTGGCAAAACCCTGCACGGTAATTGTGCTGCCTTTGGTCGCCAGATTCGACAGTTGAGCGACCACATTCGACGGAATCCGTACAATCGTTTTCGCATCCCCCGAGGTGGATAAAATCAACCCGTTGACGCGTCCTTCGCGGTCGAGCTGGTAATCCGCGATTTTTCCGGTAACGGTACTCATCGTCGGTGTGGCGGGAGGGGTGGACAATGCGACTGGAGGAGCGTCGGTCACCGTTGTTTTACCCGCCGTCAAACTCGTCATCCGAAAGAGGTTTTCACCCCTGGGGGTTGTTTCGGAAAAACCGGTTACACTAACGTTGCCGCCTGCTTTCACTGCCTGCTGAACCGACTGGCCGAGGTGCGCCGGAAATTTTACCGTGGTGACGCTGCCGGACGCATTTTTGAGCGTAAAACCGTTCAATATAAAATCGTCATTGCCCGTCAACTGGCCGACGGTTCCGGTCACCGTGGTCAGGGCCGTCAGCCCTTCCCGCCGTCCCAGGGGGCCACGGGCTTCCCGACGGTCGGGTCGGTGGCCGGGGTGCCGGCCGGGGCCACCGGGCCTTTCCGGTCGCGGCTGAACGAAGGCGGGTGGAGCCAAACCGGGGGAGAGGGTGGTTACTTCGGGTCCGTTGGGCTGATCCGGAGCGGTTTGGGCGTACAGATGAGGGGCCAGCAGGCAGCCTGTCAGTAACAGGCCGGTCATGAGTTTTGCGTTGGTTTTCATTCGTAGATGTTCTTTACTGTTGATTACGGTAGCAAAACTAACGACGCGCTTTAAGGCCAACCTGAACCTGAAATTAATTTTTCTTCATACCGCAACCCATTCAGAATTTTTCCTCCATCAGTTCCCGCGTGATCATCACAGCCGCCCGCAGTCCGTTGGTGGCTGCGATCAACACCTGCCGCATCATGGTCTGGTTATCGCCGGCGGCAAACACCCCTTCAACGCTGGTCTTTCCAAATTCATTGACTTTGATGAAGCCCATCTCATCCAGTTCACAGCCCAATTGCAGCGCCAGATCGTTCGACTGCTGCATCGCCGGGCGCGCATACAAAGCCTGTAAAGGTTTCACCGACTGATCGGCCAGTTTCAGCGCATCGAGCTGACCGTTCCGGTGTTGCAGGGCCACGAGTGGGGTTTCGATGATCGGAATGGCATGTTGGTGTAGTTTGGCGTTTTGTTCCGGGGTCAGGGTAGACGGGCCGTTGGTGAACAAGGTCAGGCCCGGGTTCCAGTGGTGGATCAATTTCGCTAATCCGAACCCCTCGTCCCCATTGCCCAGTACCCCGACAACCTGGTCTTTCACCTCGTAGCCGTGGCAAAACGGGCAGTGTAGAACCGAAATGCCCCAGCATTCGGCAAAACCGGGGAGGTCAGGCAGAAGGTCGGTTAAACCGGTCGCCAGAATAAGCCGTTTGGCCGTAAAAACTTCGCCCTCGTTCGTTCGCACCAGAAATGAAGAATCCGATGGCTGAACGGTGGTAACCGTCGCATCCTGTAGGCTGACGGTCGGGTAGGCCAGGGCCTGCTGCCGGGCGATCCGCGTCAGTTCGGCGGGCGTTTCGCCGTCACGGGTCAGGAAACTGTGGGAGTGGGGCGTCTGCCGGTTGGCGGGCTGGCCGCTATCGAGTACCAGAACCGTCCACAAGGAACGGCCTAAGACGAGGGCCGCGCTCAGGCCGGCGTAACTGCCGCCAATGATGATGACGTCGTAGGAGGGAGTTGATGGTTTGTTCATAAAGGTTCTTCTGATGTAAACGAACTGGCTTTTTTGTTCTCTGCCAGGTGGAAGAACATCTGTATGAATCAAATAATTCTATATTTGCAACAATGTTGCAAATAAAATGACGATGATATGGTACGGCTGGTATTGATGCTTTCATGGGGCCTGGGAACATTCACTGCTTTTGGGGTTGAACCACAACCCGTTAGCTGGGAACGGTTGCAGGATGTGAAGTTTAAAAAGAAATGGTATCCCGAAGAAAACGTCATCATGCTGTATCCAAATTTTGGGCCTTCGGTGAAAGTACTGGACGGAAAAACCGTTGCGATAACGGGTTACGTCATCCCGCTGGACGTTGATCATTCTGCCTACGTGGTATCCCGGTTTCCGATGGCGCAGTGTTTTTTCTGCGGGGCTGCCGGACCCGAATCCATTGTCATGCTCAAATTTAAAAGTCCGGTTCGCCGGTTTAAAACCGACGAACGACGGACTTTTCGGGGTACCTTCCGGCTGAATGCGGATAATATTTACGAATTGAACTACATTCTGGAAAAAGCGGAATGGACTGAACGGTAACTAGCGCAGAACCGACCTGACCTGGGAGAAAGTCGATTCGGTTCGTTCCTGAATCTGCCGGATGTTGTCGAGCATGCCCAGTTGCAAATCGCGCATTTTATCGGCGGGCAAATCTTTCAGCGTGGCATCCGCATGGTGGTGATGCTCGTGTTTGCCGTGTTCGTGGTGGTGTTCGTGCGGCATTCCCGGCACCTCGACCAGGTTTTCTTCCCATTGTTCAAACGCCTTTTTCAGACTATCGAGCGACGTTACGGTCGCCAGCGCAACGGGTTCCGTACGGTTTGCCAGCAGGATTTTGAGCGAATCGATTTGCTCGATTTGGGGTTCGATAACGGCCTGAATCTGGGTAGCTTCGTGGTGAAATTTGGCGGCTTCCTCAAGCAGAGGATCTTTTTGGTCTGAACGGGAACAGGCTCCCAGGCTGAAGGCAAGCGGAACGATCAGTGAAAGAATGCATTTCATGGTACAGGTTGTTTCAGAGGAGAAGTGGGCCGAAATCTACATAAATTGCAACAGGGTTGCAAGAGTGTGTCTATTTAAAGCAACAGATCGACCGATTCGCGCTCTATTCCCAAACCGGAAACGAATCATTGGACCGGCGCCCGGCTGCTTCAACCCGGGTTCGGTACACAAACTCGCCCGCAACTCCTGCGTCACCTGTTCAGTATCCAGATCCTGTCCGATCATCACCAGTTCGTTTTGTCGGTCGCCAAACAACCCGATGAGCAGGTGAAGCGGTAAGTAAAGTCGTTTTACCGGCCCCTAAAAAAACGCTCAAAGCCGTAACGGGAAGCCGATTCAGGGTGAATGCTTGAATTGAAGAAAGGGGGTGATCGTCAGTGCGTGTGGTTGTGCGCGTGAGCGCGCAGGTTGAGCAGGTGACAGCCAATTAACCCGGCAGAAGCCGTGTAGGCCAGGTATTCAAACGCTTCGTGAACGTCTTCCAGCAATAGCGCTCCGGCGAAAAGGCCCAAAAAGGCCCACAAGCCCACCTTGACCAGCCGCTGGCTGGCCCGGCGGGTGGCAAAATAGACGGCGACGATATTGACTCCAATGAACACATAATCCAGGCTTAGAAAGCCAATCCGCAGCGTTCGATCCGCCAGCAGGCTGGACGAAATGAGCAAAATAGGTGTGATGAGGCAGTGAATGATGCAAAGTACGGAACCGGTAATGCCGATGTAATCGGCTTTTGAAGAGAAGGCGGCCATAAGTTGGTGTTGGCTTGTGGTTGGTAATGAACGACGCAAAAGTACGGTATTTTTTATAAATGCAACAATGTTGCAAAAATGAAAGCTTCACTTTTATTGGGATAATTGGTACGAAACCCACCGGGAGCTAAGAAATCCAGGCGTCGGAAATGAGGAAAGGCAGGGGCAAACGGTATATAAAACCGATAATTTTTAAGTTATTGGGCAAAAATTAAAAAACGAATTGGCTCATTGCATTCAACGACATGATTAACACCATTGTATTTGATTTGGGGGCGGTTTTGATCGACTGGAACCCGCATTACCTGTACGAGAAAATTTTTAAGGAAGACGAAATGCATCATTTTCTGGCGACGGTTTGTACCCCCGCCTGGAATGAAGAACAGGACGGAGGTCGTTCGCTGGCCGAAGCGACGCGGGTGTTGATTGCCCAGTTTCCGGAGCACGAGGAGAACATTCGGGTTTTCTACGACCGCTGGCCCGAAATGCTGCGGGGCGAAATACCGGGCACGGTGGCACTGCTGAAAACGATTCGGGACAGTGGGAATTACAAGCTCTATGCGCTCACCAACTGGTCGTCGGAGACGTTCCCGATTGCCCTCGAACGCTTCGAGTTTCTGTCCTGGTTTGATGGTATTGTGGTTTCCGGGGATGAAAAAGACCGCAAACCGTTCCCTTCTTTTTACCGGACGCTGCTGAACCGGTATGCCATCGAACCAACGGAAGCCCTTTTCATCGATGATAACCTGCGGAATATAAAAGCTGCGGAAGAACTGGGGATTCACGCCATTCACTTTATAAATCCGGAGCAATTGAAAGCCGCCTTACCCGCATTCAATGTGCCGGTTTAACATCGGCCTTTGGTTTCCTAAACCCTTCCTGTTCAATTATGAAAAAGTACATCGTCGATCTTCTGACGCTGCCATCTTCGTTGGTCCAAAACCACGTGAATCGAATATA
Organism: Larkinella sp. C7; assembly: GCF_006149005.1. Classification (GTDB taxonomy): domain Bacteria; phylum Bacteroidota; class Bacteroidia; order Cytophagales; family Spirosomataceae; genus Larkinella. The sequence goes on from NZ_VBSL01000004.1 coordinate 265,064, forward strand.
CCCGGTGAAACACGCTGCTCCGCTGACTCTTTTCTTTTGCCTTATTCTGATCGGCTTCGCACAGGCCCAGCTTCCGCCGATTTTTGAAACCAACCGCGCCAAGGAAGCCCAAACCGAAGCCACTGTCCGGCGGTTTTTGTCGCCCGTCAACATTCTGTGGCAAACCGGCACCATTCGCAATGCCGAGCGGCTGTTGAAAGTGGGAAACGGGCAGGCGGATTTGTCGGGCAAAGATATGTGTTCGCTGAAAAGTGACGCCAACGGCAAAGCGAGTCTGCTGCTGGACTTTGGACGGGAACTTCACGGCGGTTTGCAGATCGTGACGGGGCAGTGGAAGGAAAGCAAGCCGATCTCCGTCCGGATTCGGTTTGGCGAATCGGCCAGTGAAGCAATGGCCGACATCGAACCCAAGCAGAATGCCACCAACGACCACGCCATCCGCGATCTGACGGTTCAGGTGCCGTGGCTGGGCAAACTGGAAATCGGCAATACCGGTTTTCGCTTCGTTCGGATCGACCTCGTCGATGGCAATACCGAGCTACTGCTGAAGGAGTTGCGGGCTATTTTTGTGTTTCGGGATATTCCCTACCTCGGCTCGTTTCGGAGCAGCGACGAACTGCTGAATAAAATCTGGGCGACCGGCGCCTACACCGTGCATCTGAACATGCAGGATTACCTCTGGGATGGCATCAAGCGCGACCGGCTGGTGTGGGTGGGCGATATGCACCCCGAAGTGGCGACCATCAACGCCGTCTTTGGCTACAACGAGGTGGTGCCGAAAAGCCTTGATCTGGCGCGCGACATTACGCCCCTCCCCGGCTGGATGAACGGCATCAGCACCTATTCGATGTGGTGGATTCTGATTCAGAAAGACTGGTATTTGCAAAACGGCAACCTCGACTATCTGAAACAACAAAAAGAATATCTGGTGAAACTGGTCGATTTGCTGATCCAGAAAATTGACGACAAGAACAGCGAAAAGCTGGACGGAACCCGGTTTCTGGACTGGCCGTCGAGCGAAAATCCGAAAGGTATTCACGCCGGGTTGCAGTCGATGCTCGTGCTGTCGCTGAATGCCGCCGGGGATTTGAGCCGCATTCTGAACGACGCGGCCACGGCCAAAAAATGCGCCGATGCGGTCGCCCGGCTGAAGCAGTACGTTCCCGATCCCAACGACTCCAAACAGGGGGCGGCTTTGCTCGCGCTCTCCGGGTTGATGCCCGCCGAAAAAGCCAATAAGGACGTGCTGGCGGTGAACGGCGCGCGCAACTTCTCGACCTTTTACGGCTATTACATGCTCCAGGCGCAGGCCAAAGCCGGTGATTACAAAACCGCTCTGGCCAACATCCGCGAATTCTGGGGCGGCATGCTCAAGCTCGGTGCGACAACGTTCTGGGAAGATTTCAACCTGGATTGGGTGAAAAATGCCGGGCGCATCGACGAACTGGTGAAGGCAGGTCAAAAAGACATTCACGGCGACTGCGGGGCCTATTGCTACGTCGGTTTCCGGCACAGCCTGGCCCACGGCTGGGCGTCCGGCCCCACGCCCTGGCTGACGGAGCACGTGCTGGGCATCAAGGTGGTAGAACCGGGCTGCAAAGTCCTCAAAATCGAACCGCATCTGGAGGATTTGACCTTCGCCGAAGGAACCTTCCCCACGCCGTACGGCATTGTGAAAGTGAAGCACACCAAACTGGCGGGCGGCAAAATTCAGACGGACGTGAGCGGGCCAAAGGAAGTGCGGATTATTCGGTGAGTAGAACGGAATTTCAATCACAATCCGCCAGCCCAAACGTATTCACCCGCTTCGTGTTGCCTTCTTCGACTGTTTGCGAAACCGCATAGTTGTGGTTGTTTTTGACCACGTTGGTGATCTGGAACGTCTTGTGAGCGGTTACTTTTCCCGACTCATCGAATTCATCGCTTTCGAATCCCTTCAGGATGGTTTGCTTCCAGGGGTAGAGATTAAAAACATCGAACGGTAAACCCCGTTTGGCCAGCAGCGATTCGGGGCTTTGGGTGGAGGAATCGTAGACGTGGGCTTCCGCATAATATTTTGTTCCGTCTTCCAGATACTGGTAGGTGCTGTTTCCGTTCGCGTCGTATGAAAAAACTTTTTCAAACGTGGGTTCGTCTTTACTGGCCGGAACACCCTTGAAGCGCAGAATGCGCCCCTCGGCATCGTACTGGATGGTGGTGGTCAGGATGGTTTGGGTGCCAACGAGGTCTTCGATTGCCGTGAGTTTACCGTCGGTCCAGCGGCATTTGAGGCCACTGCCAATGCCCCAGTCGGTGAGTTGGTCGGGTGTTTTTCCGTCGACGGTAATCGTTGCGCCGGTTATCTGATTCGCGCTGTTGTATGCAAAGGTGTAAACGTACACATGCTCGGCACTGCCGCCGGTCGGCCCCTTGAAGTTGACGGTCAACTGGCTGACATAGCCAGCCGCGTTGTAGCCATACTGGTGTTTGTTGCCGTTGCCACGGTCGATGGCGGTCAGTTTGCAACGCATTTCGGCCGGTGCGTCTACCTCCGATTTTTTGCAGTGGGTCAAACTCAGCAGGGTAAAGCCCAGCAGCAGGGTGCTCAGTACGGTTTTCATGGACAATGAAGTTGTTTGGTGTGAATGACCTTGGTCACCACAAACCTATCGGTGCCGTGCCGGTTGGCCATGGCGGTTTATACGAAAAGACGGGATCCGTATCTGAACCGGTTTTTTTGCGATGCGATCCGGCGAGTCACGAAAAAAGATGAACGTGACAATTGTCACGGAACCGGTATTTCCAAAGCCTTAGTTTTACACCATCAACCTTAAAAAAGCATTTTCATGATGAATCTCATAAAAAGTCTGTTCGGCACGTCCGATACCAGCCAGTTTGACGAAATCCGCTCGCAGGGTGCCCTGATCATCGACGTCCGCTCGCCGGGCGAGTTTGCCGGTGGGCATGTGGCGGGGGCGGTCAACATTCCCCTCGATCAGCTCGAATCCAAACTCAGCACGATCAAAGGCTATCAGAAACCCCTGATTCTGTGTTGTGCGTCCGGAATGCGCAGCGCCCGCGCCAAAGCCATCCTGCACAGTAAAGGCGTTGAAAACCTGTTTGACGCCGGTAGCTGGCGGAATTTGTAGGAACTAGTGTTGACGGAAACCGCCCGGACCGGCCACCCGGTTTTGGGCGGCCCGAAATCGCTTTTGGTCTTTTCTGCGTATATATCCTGCTGTTAACCCAAGCGAGATATGAAACGCCTTTTTTCTCTGTCCATCCTTCTTTTTCTGCTGGTCCAGGTCGGTTTTGCCCAGAAAGCCACCAGCACCGTTCAGGCCATTCGGTACATCAAACTTGCCAACACGCTCCGGGCGCTGGACAAACCGCAGGACGCCATCAACCTGTTGGAGAGGGCGTTACCGGCCGTTCGGGGCACCAACCCGTATTGGGAAGCTTTTGCCTGCGAGCTGCTCGGACTGGCCCATTACGAAAATAACAACAGCGAAAACGCCGACTATTACCTGAAAATCGCCCGGAGTCGCTACGAGAAGCTGCGGTATGTTGCCAGTGCCTGGGGTGTCAATGAACTGATTCGGGACATTTCCGGTAAAAATCTGTACGCCGGTATTCAGTTTGGGGCTTCAGATGTGAAGCTGGCGATTTTCAAGACGAAGTACGAAAGCGATTTTTACGAAAAAGATATCAAAACGCGGTTTGAGGTTCCCAACGTCAGTTTTGTGGCCGATGCCTCGAAGTCGCTGGCAGCCGGGCAGAATGCGTTGAAAGTCTGTCTCGACACGATCAGCCGCTACAACATACCGACCGAACGGATTTTCATTGTGTTCAGCAACGAAATGAAGGAGGGACTGGCCAAGACCCCGGCGACGAAAAAGATGCTCTACGACCAGTTGTCGCGAGCGTTGCCGACGGGCAATCTGCGCATCGACACCACGCTTTCCATCGACCGCGAAGCCGAACTCTTCACCGTCGGGTCCATTCCCCGTAAAGTGTGGCCGACCACCTCATCACTCAACATCGGCAGCGATGTCACGGTGGGCGGTTATTTCGATGCGGACAAGACGTTTCACCCGATTGAAATGCCAGTGGGGATGAACACGCTGGTGAGCCAGATTGAAAGCAAGCGTTCGCTGAACACGGACGCGTTTAAAAAGGAAGCCCAGCGGGTGATCAAAACCGTGGCGGATACGGCCCTGGCACCCCGTTTCAAAACCAGTGGTGCGGGACTGCAGCAACGCCGGACGGTGGGGCTGGGGGGTGATGTGGCCTGGGCGCTGGTGACGTACCTGCATCCCGAAAAAACCGGAACCACGGCGGTTGCTATTTCAATGGATGACGTGGAGCGGTTTAAAAAAATGGTGATGGATGATTACCAGGCCCTGACGCATCCCAATGTGAAAGACATCACCGACACGGCCCTTCGCAGCAAAGCCGAGCAGGAAATCAGCACGGTTCGGGATCAACTGACTGAAAAACAGCTCATTGCTGGGGCTTTGTGGCTCGAGTCCATCATGAAAACCTATTCGACGCCCTCGGCTCCCAAGCGGTTTGTGTTCATCCGAAATTCGGACATTGGCTGGGTAACCGGCAAGTTTCTGGAGACCATCAGTGGCGAATACGAATCGACCATTGCCAAAGGGGCGTTGTATACCCGGTAAGCGCTGTTTGTGGTTAAATAGAGCGTTTACTAGTCCAGTTTCGGCACATTTGCGTATATTCAAACGCAAATGTGCTTTTTTTTGAACTGCCAAAACCCAAGAAACTCCATGCATTCCAATCGTCGCGACTTTATCAAGGGATTGTCAGCCGCTTCGGCGCTGGTGGCCACCCAGAGCGTCGCCAAGCCTTTCAATATCATACGGGATCTGAAAAAGGTCAGCCCCAACGACAAGATCCGCATTGCCACCATCGGCATGGGGATTCAGGGGAATTTCGACACCCAGGCAGCTTTGCGCAACCCGGATGTGGAACTGGTGGCCGTGGCCGATCTCTATTCCGGACGGCTCGAACACGCGCGGACCGCTTTTGGACAACAGGTCTACACGACGCGTGATTACCGCGAAATACTAGCCCGCAAAGACGTGGATGCCGTTCTGGTGGTCACGCCCGACCACTGGCACGACCACATTACGATTGCCGCTTTGAAAGCCGGAAAACACGTCTATTGCGAAAAACCGATGGTTCAGCACCTCAACGAAGGCAAAGCCGTAATCGATGCCTGGAAAAAATCGGGAAAAACCATGCAGGTGGGCAGCCAGCGCATCAGCAGTGCGTCGTTCAAGGAAGCGAAACGACTGATCGAGGCCGGTGAAATCGGGCAGATCAACTACATCGAATCCAACAGCGACCGTTTCAACGCCATCGGTGCCTGGAATTACTCCGTGCCGCCCGATGCTTCACCGCAGACTGTCGATTGGGACCGGTTTCTGGGCGATGCGCCGAAGCGTCCGTTCGACCCGATCCGGTTTTTCCGCTGGCGGAACTTCAAAGATTACGGCACGGGTGTCGCCGGTGACCTGTTCATTCACCTGATTACGGGTGTTCATTACGTGACCAACACGCTGGGGCCGACGCGGGTGTATTCGTCGGGTAACCTGGCGTACTGGAAAGAAAACCGGGATGTGCCGGATGTGATGACGAGCATCATGGATTATCCGAAAACGGAGCAGCACGAAGCGTTTCAGATGGTATTGCGCGTCAATTTCGCGAATGCCGGCAAGATCAGCAACGTAACCCGGATCATCGGCAACGAAGGCACGGTCGAGTTTTCGGAGAACAACCTGATTATGACCAAGAAAAGACTGCCGATTGCGCCGGGCTACGGGAATTATGATAGCTTCTTCACGTTCACGGAAGATGTGCAGAAGAAATTTGTGGAGCAATACGACGCCAAATACCCGCCCGAAACCCGCACTGCCGAGCCGGTAAAAGAAGTTAAATTCGAAGCTCCGAAAGACGACGACGCCCACGCCAAACACTTCGCAGATTTCTTTACGAACATGCGGGCGGGCAGTCAGGGAACCATCGAAGACCCGGTTTTCGGTTTCCGCGCAGCCGCCCCGGTTCTGGCCTGCAACGAGAGTTATTTCGAAAACAAAGTCGTGCATTGGGACCCGGTGACGATGACGCAGAAGTATCCCGATGGGGCGAAAAACAAGAAACCGTCGACAGGAAAGAAACCCGTTGGCCCGGCCAAAAAAGCCGTGACCGTGGCGAAGAAATCGTAAAAGTTTGCAGTTTTCGGCAGATGACCCGTATATTTTTGACCCGTTAGGGTCACCACAGCGCAGCGTCGTTAGAAATTGTTTCCCATATGCGGCTACGTGTGCCGTCAGGTACACAACGGTTATGTACCTGACGGTACATGGGCACGCTAGGACCGGTTTTATCTACTGACGCTGCGCTGTGGTGACCCTAACGGGTCAAAAAAAGGGGTCGACTATTCATATTTTGCGCTGAAAAGAATCCTGAATTCACGTTAAATACGTTCCACTAACCGATGAACATTGGCAATCTGTTTGCGGCCATTCCGGACTCGCTGCCTGATGAACATTTTGAAGAGCTGATGGCGGAGAAAGGCATCAAAATCGAACGCATCGTCTCCAAAGGGCACACTTCACCGGACGGTTTCTGGTACGATCAGCCGGAAAACGAATGGGTGTTGGTCGTAAAGGGGGCGGCCCGGCTGCGGATCGAGGGCGTTGACGAACCCATCGGATTGACCCCCGGCACGTACCTGAACCTGCCCGCTCATGTCAAACACCGGGTTGACTGGACGAAAGAAGACGAAGAAACCATCTGGCTGGCGGTTTTCTATTGACTTCAATAGCCTAGTCCGTAAACAGAACTGGCTCGACTAAAGATGAGGGTAAATCAGCCACAGGGCGGCAACGATCAGCGTCTCCAGGATCCAGATCCGAAGGTTGTTTCTTTCCAGCACCCGACGAATTAAAAAATGCATTCCGGCGAAACCCAGGGCAATGGGAATGCCGAAAAAAAACTGGAGAATGTTGTTTTCCTGACCGGTGTTCAAAAGTCCGTAGACAATCATGACCACCCCGATCAGCGCCATCAGCATGAGTGGCGTCACAATACTGATTACCTTCGATAAAAACATTTATTTCCCCCGGCTCGGTGTCAGGCCCAACTGCTCGTTGTAATAGCGGACCGTTTGAATCACCGAAGATAAGTTGCTGGGTTTATCCTGCGTATCCCGCTCAATAATAATATGTCCGGTAAAGTGCTGCCGCTGTAATTCCCTGAAGACTTCCGGGAAATCGATGACGCCCGTGCCAACCGGCACATCTTTCAATTTCGGATCGTTGTAGGCGGCAATGTCTTTCAAATGCAGGGCAATCAGGTGACCCTCCAGTTTTTTCAGCCCCTCGACCGGATTGATGCCGCTCTTGGGCCAGTGACCGATGTCGGCGCAAACCATGAAATTAGGATGGTTTTTAAGGGCCGCCAGCACCGAATCCGGATGCCAGTAGGCACTCACGCCCTTCCAGTGATTGTGGAGAGCAACTTTCAGGCCGTACACACCCGCCAGACTATCCACGCTATCCCAGAGATTTACAGGCGGTTCTGCCGTGACGTACTTTACATTCAATTTTTTGGCTAATTCAAATTCATGCGTCCATTTGTCAATGGTTTTGCCGCCGGTCAAATAAATAGATTCCATCAGGAGGCCTTTGTCGCTGACCTGCTGCTTGAGTTTGGCAATGCCCGACCACGACAGATTCATGAGGAGCGAATCCCTGAGATCGGCTCCGGCCCGGCCAAAGGTGTAGCCTTCCACAAATTTCAACCCCGCGCTGTCCGCCTTGGCGAGTTGCTCGGGAAACGGAAACCGATTGAACGTATACAGAGCAACGCCCAGTTTCCAGTCTTTCGGTCCGCCATACCCCGCAGCGGTTTTAGAATGACCCCGGTTTGCGGATTTGCCGGTTATTTTCTTTTTATCCTGAGCCAACAGGTTGGTCGAGACCAGCAACCAGAGCATCAGAAAGAAACAACCGGCTAAGTTGCCTGATGAGGTCCGTGTTGATTGAGGGCGTAGGAGGGCAAGTTGTTTCATAGCTGGTTAATTGGGGTTAGAATAGCAAGGTACGAAAGGATTGGCGATCGAACTGGCTTCGCTTTGGTTAATAAAAAAGCTGACCGCTTGCGGGGCCAGCCTTTCGGGGTGGATATAATCAGTCCGGGATGTTACCGCATTGACTGGTCGATGCGGTTTTACTGAAACGCAATCAGTCGGGGCGTGGCCGTCACCGGTGGCGTAGTGGCCAGCGTTAATTCCTGGGTGGTGGTTTCTACGCCGTTGGTGATGGAGACCTGATAGACGCCGTCGGGCAGGTTCCGGACGTCCAGTTGCAGCCGGGCGTTTTGACGGTTTTTCCCAATTTGCTTGCTGAACACTTCAGCCCCCGCCCGGTTAACGATCTGAATCTGAACAGTTCCGCCGGTTTGTTTATTCAACGCAATCCGCAGCTTGCCTTCGGTGGTGGTAAATAGGCTACTCTGGAAAGTGACCGGTTTTTTGGGATGTACGAAAGACATATAGACATCGGCCTTCGTAACAGAGACACTGGTCAAGGTCAGCAGAAAAGCAACGAGCAGGGATTTGGAGAGCGTTTTCATGGCGTATGAAAGTTTTGTTTTGGTCCGTTTGAATGAATCAAAGGTCCGCTTCAACGCCTGAAAAAGCTGTCACAAATGAGTCAATCCCTGCTACTTTTGGGACTGACGAAGGAGAAGAAATGCCGGTAGTTTGCGGTCGGTTTTACCGGCCCTGCACCACGGCTTCGTAAAACCGGTCCAGAATCAGCGCCCGGATGTTCAGGGTAGGTTTGCCGTAGGTTTTGGAATCGTCGGGATACACCCGGTTGGTCAGGCAAATGTAGACCAGGTTGTATTTCGGATCGACCCAGACGTAGGTGCCGGTATAACCGCTGTGTCCATAGGCCAGGGCCGATGGATACGCTTTGGCACCTTGTTTCGGATTCGGTGCCCGTGCAAAACCGTAGCCCCGACCACTGGTTTTCGATTGTTCCGCCGTGAAGAGATCCACCGTAGCGGGCTGGATGTAGGTGCGACCGCCGTAAGAACCCTTGTTCAGATACATCTGGTAGAGAATGGCCAGATCGTTGGCGTTGGCGAACAGCCCGGCATGGCCTTCAACACCTCCCGCCATGGCCGCACCCGGATCGTTGACGTAACCCTGTACGCGCATGTTGCGGAACCAGTTGTCGTTTTCGGTGGTCGGCACAATCCGGGAACGGGGAAAGCGGTTTCGGGGCAAATAGCCCGTCGATGTCATGCCGAGCGGCCGGTAAAACTCGTTCTGAACAAACTCGTCGAGCTTCTGGTGCGAAACCGTTTCGATCACTTCCTTCATCATGTACATGCTCACATCGCTGTACACGAATTTGCCCCGCGTCCCGCCTTTCGACTGCAAAGTGACGGGCCACATGACCTCTTCGAAATAATTGGCCCGGAGGAAAAACCGGTCGGCCACTTTGGTCGGATAGGCTGCCGACGAGTCGAAGCTGAGATCCAGCGGTTTGAGTTGTTCGTAGAATTTGATGTACGGTGTATAGCCCGCTTCGTGGAGCAGGGCCTCCCGGATGGTGACCGTTGCTTTGTCCGGAATGGTCCGGGTTCGGGCCACGTAGGTGCTGATGGGCGTTTTCAGGTCCAGCGCCTTTTGATCCAGCAACCGCATAACCGCCGGGGTGGTCGCACTGACTTTCGTGACCGAAGCCAGGTCGAACAGATCATCGGCTTTCGTCACGGCATCCCGCGCGTAGGTGTGATGCCCATACGCTTTGTGAAAGATGACTTTACCGTCTTTGGCCAGCAGAACCACCGCACCGGGGGTCACGTGATCGGCAATGGCTACGGCCATCAGCGAATCAATCGCCTTCAGGCGTTTACTATTTACCGTTACAGCCTCCGGGATCGAATACCCCAGCCGGATTTTAGGCGTCGAATGCCCGCTGCCTGCTTTGAAAAGGGTGCTATAGGTGGTTTCAAGGCGATTGGCAGAAGCCATACCACCAAAAAGGATCTGGGCTGCGGCCGAGGCACCTTCGGCGGTATTGGCCGGATACCAGAGGATAGGGCAACGCAGGGATTCCAGACCGGCCAGGTTTTTTCCGCTTCCGGCCAGCACCACCACAACTTTATTGATCGCCTGTTGATCGGCGATGAAATTCAGCAGCTTGGGACCAAAGGGGGAGGAGTCCGATAACGTAATAATGACCAGATTATACAGTTTCAGCCGGTCATGCAAGTCAAACAAAACAGAATCGGTCGGAGCTGCACCGAGTGAAAAGCCCGTAACCGGACTGTATTTGGCCGCCAGACTATCAAAAACCGCCTGCTGGGCGTAACGGCCATTCACAATAGCGGTCTTTATGTTTAGAAGGTCGATGACCGGCACCAGTCCAGATGGGTTGTTGAGCACGACCACCTGTTTTTCAGCCTGTTGGATCGCAGTCAGGTTAGCGGGTGTGGGAAGCGGTTGGGCCAAAGCCGTGCTACAGTACAGCAGCAGAAGGAGATTCCAGATCGACGGTTTCATACAGATTGGCAAGTAAGGGGATTGGGGCCGATTTTACAAACGGCTTCTTAATCCATTCCTATCGTGCTGCCTCAATGTAAAATAAATAAACCCTGGCCTTTGCAGATCAGGGTTTATGGGATGTAGCCTAAATTGGTATTGAATCGGTTGCCAAAAGAATCCTAGCTTTCGATTCCCCTCAAACCAACTCACCACCCATTACCGGGTCCGTAAAACCTTCTTTTCCGGTTTCAACCCGACCGGCATACCGCTTCTCGAAAACCGGATGGCCGTCTACGGTCACGCTGAAATCATACCAGCCGAAGCTGCGGCTCAGGTCCAGAATCAGGCTGATCCGGCTTCCTTTCGAACCGGCTGCGGCCAGGGTTTGGGTCTGGGTGCCGGTTTGGTAGGCGTTGTCTTTCACGTCGATGGTGAACGCCCGGGCCGGATCGAGGTTGGTGATGTTGAGTTCAACCGAACCGGTTAAGGTGTTGGCCTGCGGAACCGTACGCTGGTAGTCGCACTGAACCGAAATCCGTGGATCGTTGCCGGTTCCGATGAACTCGCGGAAAAAACCGTTGGGGCCGTTGACCCGGAACTGGTAGGTCTCGTTCCCGAATTCCCGAATGTCCCAGCGGTCGCTCAGGCGGTCTCCGGCGGCTACGGCATAATTCCGAACCTGCACATCGCGCTCGGCGTTTTCGTTTTCCGACACGAAGTTGTTCAGCGCATACACCGTGAAGGGCGAGCCCGCCGACTTCGCTCCAAAAACGTCATTTCCAGCTTTCAGCGTGATGTCAAATGCTTTCTGGTCCGGATCGAAATGCCCATCGGCGTATAATTCGTACGGAATCGCGAGGGACGACCGCAGGCCTTTCTCCTGCCGGGGCATGAGCGGAGACGCGTAGGGAGCCTTTTTGATTTTGTTGATTTCGTCGGTCGTCAGCACCTTGAAATCGGATGGCAGTTCCTTGAACTGGGCTTTGTGGATGCTTTCGACAAACTCGTTTTTCTCTACAAAAGCCGGCATCGGTATTTTCTCGCCTTTGTAGGGCCGGAACACCGAGGTCAAATCTCCGCAAACCGTCCGTCGCCAGGCACTGATGTTTGACTCTTCGATTTTCTTGCCGGTTTTCTTGCTCAGAAACACTTCCAGAAACTGGAGAATGGACGTGTGATCGAAAACCTCCGACGACACCTTGCCGCCCCGGCTCCAGGGCGAGGCAATCACGAGCGGCACGCGGTACCCCAACCCGATGGCACCAGCCCGCGCTTCTTTCCGGGCGTTCGGGCTTTTGCGTTGCAACTCATGCTCCATGTAGACGTGCTCGACGCTGGTGTCGATGCCTTTGGAGACTTTGCCGGTTTCGGGCTTGTCGGGGTGGGGGGCTACAAACGGGGGAACGTGGTCGAAATAACCGTCGTTTTCGTCGTAACACAAGATGAAAACCGTCTTTTTCCAGACATCCGGATTTTGGGTCAGGATGTCGAGCATTTCGGAAATGTACCACGCTCCGTACCAGGCCGCGCCGGGGTGATCGGAGTAGTTTTCGGGGGCCACCACCCACGAAACCGTCGGCAGCGTGCGGTTTTTTACATCCGTCCGAAACTGGTGCAACACATCGCCTTTCGGAATTTCAACTTCCCGTTCCATACTCCCGTCGTGGTATTTCAGCTTTGTCAGTTCGTGGTAATGCGGGTCGTTTTTGTTGGTTGTAAAGGCTTTCTCGTGCAGGTTTTTCTCCCGCTGCGACAATTTGGCGTAGTTTTCCCGGCTGTATTTCACCTGGTGTTCCCGGCCCATTTTCAGTTCCTGTTCTTTCCGGCTCAGCTCCCGCTTCAGTTTGGGGAGTTCGCTGGAAGTTTCGGGCAATGCATTGATTTTGGCAGTCAAAGCCTGAATTTCGCCCGGCAGTTCGGGGAGTTTTTTGGCCAGAAAACGCTGGTAGGCTTCCGAGAAACCGACGTTGTACTGTTCGAACCACTCGATGGGATTATCCGTAAAATTGGCCAGCCAGCCCTCTTCTTCACCTTCAAAGCCGACGGGTAAACTCAGTTCGTTCTGGTAAATTCGCCACGAGATGCCGTTTTCTTCCAGCCGCTCGGGAAAGGTTTTCCAGTGGGCCGGATCGTCGTAATCGACGTCCTCATTCCGAACATTCGCTTTCACGTTCCGGTCCGGTTTTTCCCGGATGGTGCCGGTCCAGAGGTAGAGTCGGTTGGGCGTAGTGCCGGTCAGGGACGAGCAGAAATTCTGGTCACAAACCGTAAAGGCATCGGCCAGGGCGTAGTAAAACGGAATGTCCTGCCGGTTGTAATAGCCCATTGTCAAGGGCATTTTGGCATATTCTTTCCGGCCAGATTGCTTGGAATCCAGCCACTTGTCGTATTTCCCGTCGTTGCGGGCATCCACCTGATTGGTCCAGGAGTGGGGGAGCGAACTCATCCAGGTGGCTTTGGTATCTTTCAAATTCAGCCGGAAGGGGGCGTAGGTTTCACCGGCGGCATTGGTCTGGAGCCAAACCGGGTTTTTGTTGGGGAGCGTAATCGCCCGCGGATCGTTGAATCCCCGAACGCCCCGCAGCGACCCGTAGCAATGGTCGAAGGAGCGGTTTTCCTGCATCAGAATGACGATGTGTTCGGCATCCTGAAAGGTGCTGCCCGGCTGGGGGTCGATGGCGAGGGCTTTCTGGATCGAGTCGGGGAGAGCCTGAAACAGGCTTGTGCCACCGGCTAGCAAGGCGGCTTTTTTGAGAAATTCTCTTCTGCTGTCCGTCATTTCGGGTTGAGAGTTGTGGGTTAGTAAAGATACTTTTTTTTAGTACCGAAATGACGAAAAAACCGCTTAATTTAACAGTATGATAACTTTTCCATATTTACCGATATCAATTGGGATGGCTTTTTTCGCGCAACGTGTCGAGTTTCTGGTAACAGCGCAGGGAGTCGGGGGCACTTACCCAACCTGGGTCGGGTAAGTGATGGTTGTAGCCTATTCCGTTTTCGTCTTTGGGTCTGACACGACTTCCACGACCAGTTTCCCCTTCACATGGCCGGCTTCACTTTCGGCATGGGCCAGCGCGAGTTCGTCCAGGCGATAGGTCCGCTCGATAACCACGAGCAACTGGCCGTCGGCCACCTGTTTCAGCAGCCAGTTCATATCCTCCTGACTAAACGTGAACAGAATCGACTCCGCTTTTTGCTCCGTGAAAATCGTCACCACCTGCTCCAGCATCTGTTTCGGCGATGGTAGGGTGGTAACATATATACCATTTTCGGTTAAAATATTCCGGCATTCGTCGAACGAACTTTTGCCCACCGCGTCGAAAACAATGTTGTAGGTTTCAATGCTTTTCGTAAAATCGGCGGTATGGTAATCGATGATGTGATCGGCCCCTAACTGGCGGGCGAGCGCGGCACCTTCCGTGCTGCAAACCGCCGTGACCTGACCGCCCAGCAATTTGGCAATCTGGATGGCAAACGTGCCGACGCCCCCGGTGGCACCATTGATCAGCACCTGATCGCCCGGACGCAGGTTTCCTTTGTCCCGCAAGGCCTGCAACGCCGTTCCGGCGGCTATGGGCATGGCCGCAGCCTGGGAAAAATCCACGGCATCGGGCAGTTTGATCACGTTCTTGTCTTTCGCGACGACGTATTCGGCATAGCCTCCTCCGGCCAAACCCAATGAGGCCACCACCCGGTCGCCGGGCTTGATCTCCTTCACCATCAATCCGACGGCTTCGACCACGCCCGCGCACTCGGCCCCCAGAATCTTGGGGAAATGACCTGATTGCAGGAATTTCATACCGCCTTCCCGTGCTTTGGTGTCCATCGGATTGATTCCGGCCGCATGCACACGGATCAGAACCTGGTGCGGATCGTCGATGGAATCGATGGTGGGTTGCGGTACCTCCTGAACGTGTAGTTCGTGAGCATCTCCATAATGATTGATGATAGCGGCTTTCATGATTTTTTCTGACGTTAATGTATTGACTAAACCCATCTGCCGGGGAGAGGTTTCGTTGTTTTAGGTTACGGGGTATCACCCACGTGACCATACCGGAGCGCCCAAACATTTATTTAGCACACGTGGTTACTGGCCTAGTCAACTAAAAACGGAAAACATGGTCAGGAAGGGAGACTTGGTACGCTGGAAATACGCCAGCGGTCATGCCGAAGGGAAGGTAGTAGAAGTCCACAAAGCGGAAATTGAAAAGACCATCAAAGGATCAAAGATCAAGCGAAACGGCTCCGAAGACAATCCGGCTCTGGTGATCGAACAGGACGACAGACAGACGGTTTTGAAGTTACAAAGCGAAGTGGAAAAGATTCATAAGTGAGGGATGTCTCTGGGCCATGCGGTGATCAGGTCGGTTTTTGAGTAAGTTTGCACCGTATCTATTCCATAATCTTTCATGCAACGCCGAACGTTTCTTCAAAATACCAGCCTTTTGGCCGCAGCCGTGACGACTTCCGGCCCGGCGGTTTTTGCCGCATCGTCGGCTCCGGCTGCCAAAAACAAACTGCCGAAATGGAAAGGCTTTAACCTGCTGGATTTCTTTTCACCCAATCCGGCGCAGGGCCGGAAGCCGACCGCCGAAGAGCACTTCAAATGGATGCGCGACTGGGGTTTCGATTTTGTCCGGCTGCCGATGGCGTATCCGGCCTATCTGAAGTTCGACCGGAGCCGCAACATCACACCCGACGAAGTCTATCAGATCGACGAGCAGGCCGTGGAACGCATCGACAGACTGGTGGCAATGGCCCATAAACACAACCTCCACGTCAGCCTGAACCTGCACCGCGCACCGGGCTACTGTGTCAACGCTGGGTTTCACGAACCCTACAACCTCTGGACCGATCAGCCCGCGCAGGACGCGTTTAATTTTCACTGGAACTTCTGGGCGAAACGCTACAAAAACGTGTCCGATCAGAAAATCAGCTTCGATCTGCTGAACGAGCCGAGTATGCGGGAAGACATGAACGACCAGCTTTCCAAACGGAGTTCGGTGCCGGGAGCGGTGTATCGGAAAGTAGCGCTGGCAGCTCTGGAAGCCATTCGCAAGGAGAACCCGAAACACCTCGTGATTGCCGATGGCAACGATGTGGGCTCGTCGGTGATTCCCGAAATCACCGATCTGGACATTGCGCAGAGTTGTCGGGGCTACAATCCGGGCATTATTTCGCACTACAAAGCCCCCTGGGCCAACAAAGATCCCGAGAACCTGCCGATGCCGAAGTGGCCGGGACAGGTGGGCGATAAATACCTGAGCCGCGCGATGCTGGAAACGTTTTACAAACCGTGGATCGAACTGGTCAATAAGGGCGTCGGCGTGCATTGTGGCGAATGTGGCGCCTGGAACAAAACCCCGCACGACGTTTTTCTGGCCTGGTTTGGCGATGTGCTCGACATTCTGACGAGCAACGGCATCGGTTTTGCGCTCTGGGAATTCAGCGGAGATTTTGGGGTGCTGGATTCCAAACGGGCCGACGTGGCGTATGAAGACTGGTACGGTCACAAACTGGACCAGAAATTATTGAACCTGCTGGCGAAGTATTGATGGGCGAGGAACAACCGGTTTGGGAAGTGCCCCGCGAGCGAAAACCGCTCGAAATTTTGTATCAGTCTCCTGATCTGGTGGCGATTAACAAACCGCACGGGTTGCTGGTGCATCGGTCGATGATCGCCAGTGATGCCAGCGAATTTGCGGTTCAGCTTCTGCGCGATCAGTTGGGGCAGCGGGTGTATCCGGTTCATCGGCTGGATCGAAAAACCGGGGGTGTTCTGCTCTTTGCACTGAATGAAGCCCTGAATTCCGCCATGCAGCAGCAGTTTGCCGAAGGGAAGGTACACAAAACCTACCGGGCCATTGTGCGGGGCTACACCGACGACGAACTGGAAATCGACTATCCGCTCCGGCGCGACGACCGAAGCGTCGGACCGGGCGTGACCCAGGACGCTTTTACAAAACTGAAAACGCTCCAGCGCACCGAAGTGGCACTGCCGTTTGGGAAACACGCCACTTCGCGCTATTCACTGGTCGAACTAAAACCGACAACCGGCCGGTTTCACCAGCTCCGGAAGCACCTGGCGCACATCTTCCACCCGATCATTGGCGACCGGCCACACGGCTGCAACAAACAGAACAAGCTGTTTAAGGAGCATTTCGGGATGGAAACCATGTTGTTACACGCGCTGGAAATCCGTTTTCTACACCCGGTTTCGGACGAAGAAATTATCATTTCGGCACCGATCCAAACCGAGTTTGAGCGGATGCTGACGGTTTTGTTTGATCAGACAGAAACCTAAAGCCGTTTATTCGAACACCTTAAACCGCTCATGCGCCTGCCGTTCCAGCGACTCGCGGTGGTCGGGGTGGGCGATGTTGATGAGCGCGCGGGCGCGTTGGCGGAGGTTTTTACCGTACAGATACGCCACCCCGTATTCGGTCACGATGTAGTGGACGTGGGCGCGGGTGGTCGTCACGCCAGCGCCTTCTTTCAGGAACGGCACAATCTTGCTTTCGCCGTATTTCGTCACCGAGGGCAGGGCAATAATTGGTTTGCCGCCTTCCGAGAGCGAGGCTCCCCTCACAAAATCCATCTGCCCACCCACGCCGGAATATTGATAGGTTCCAATCGTATCGGCGCACACCTGACCCGTCAGATCCACTTCGATGGCGCTGTTGATGGCGGTTACCTTCGGATTCCGGCGGATAATGGCCGTGTCGTTGGTGTAGGTAACTTCCTTCATCACCACGGCGGGGTTGTCGTCGATGAAATCATACAATCGGCGCGTTCCCATCGCAAAGCAGGAAACCAGTTTGTACGGAATGGCTTTCTTGAGTTCGTTGGTAATGACACCCCGCTCGACCAGATCGATCACGCCGTCGGAGAACATTTCGGTATGAATTCCCAGTTTCTGGTGGTAAATCAATTCCGCCAGCACCGCGTTCGGAATCCCGCCGATGCCCATTTGCAGCGTGGCCCCATCTTCCACCAGTTCAGCCACAAAGCGGCCAATTTTCTGTTCGGTCACCGTCGCCGGTTTCAGCGGCATTTCGTACAAAGGATCGTCGCATTCGACAGCCGCGTGGATCGTTTTGACGTGGATAATGCCATCGCCGTGGGTCCGCGGAACGTTCGGATTAATCTGGGCGATCACGTATTTGGCGGATTTAACGGCGCTTAATGAAATGTCTACCGAAGGGCCGAGCGAACAAAAACCGTGTTGATCGGGGGGCGATACCTGGATGAGGGCGACATCGAGGGGCAGAATATGGCGTTGGAACAGCAACGGAATTTCACTCAGAAAAATCGGAACGTAATCGGCGATGCCGGCATTGACCTGCTTGCGCATGTTGGCCCCGATGAAAAACGAGTTCGGCCTGAAAATCCCGGCGTACTGCTCTTCGCAATAGGGCAGATGGCCTTCCGTGTGCATGTGACACACTTCAATGTCACGCAGCCCGGCGGCTGATGCCCGCCCGACCATGGCCGCAATCAGCCGGTGGGGCGTTTGGGCAACGCTGTGAACAAACACCCGATTGCCGGATTGAATGACTTCGACGGCCTGCTCCGGGCTAACGATGGGAACCAGATTGTGCATGGTATGGAAACGAAATGACGAATGATCAGATTAATTTTTTGACAAACCTACCGCCTGAATCGGTTGGATTTTGTGAGCAAAATCATCTTTTTTTGAAACCATGCTCGTATCATCTTTTTGGATGCAAATGTGATGATAGGATACGGTTTATGAAATAGCCGGCAAAAATCAACTAATTTTAGGCTTTCCGGGTTGGAAAATAGCTTCCCTTCTGATTGTCCATGCGAAAAGGTACGAAACTATACAGCATATTATTCAACAAGTGTCCGTACTGTCACGAAGGAGACTTTTTTGTAACCAAAAGTGCGTTTAATCTGAAGAAATTCGATCAGATGCACAAGAACTGTTCTGTATGTGGCCAGAGTTTCGAGCCTGAACCCGGTTTTTATACCGGCTCGCTCTACGTAAGCTATTCATTTTACGTGGCCTGGATCATCACCACCTTCGTGTTGGTTGGCGTTTTGTTGGAAGTCGATGTAATCGCCTATCTGTGGGGACTCATACCATCGCTGATTATCCTGACGCCGTTTTTCTTCCGGTTAGCGCGTCGCGTCTGGATTAAAATCTTCGTGAAGTACCGCCCGTTTCCGAAAAACCAGAACGACGCAATCCGTTAAAATTCCCAGCGGTAATTCAGAATCGGAATCAACCCCAACTGGTATTTCTGCACGACTTTTCCCTGAAACGCATCAAAATAGCTGTAAAAAGCATTTTGCGCGTTGGTCAGGTTCTGCAAATCCAGGGAAAGGGTCCGGCTGTAGCGGGCTTTGCTTTTTTTCCAGTAAATCCGCAGATCGGTGCGGAAATACGCCGGGAAATGCACGCTAAACTCCTCGCTGCTGTAGACCGTCGTGCCGGCTTGCTGCGACAAAACCGCATCGATGGGTCGGTCGCGCAAGCCGCCCAGGTACGAAATCCGGCCGTTGACGCCCCAGATCCGGCTTCGGGTTTCCCGGCTTTTGGTCCACTCTTTGCCGGCAGTCAGGCCCGACGTAAAACCGCCGTCGAACCGGGTGCTGCGCCAGACGCCATCGGCGGCCTGATACCGCGATTCGTAGACCGAACCGGATGCCAGCACGTAATAATTTTTCGATAAATACTTCTGGTAGGTCAGTTCAACGCCCCGGTTCCGGGCTTTCCCGGCATTGACCAGCGGTTCACTGACGTAGGCTTCGATGAGGTTCACAGCCGAAAACTTGCTGCCCGAAACGGTGCTGATCGGTACATCGAACAACATTTGCGAATACCCTTCAATTTTCCAGTAACTATCCGGACTGAGCTGGTGCGTGTACCCCGCAACGATGTGGTGCGCTTTGGTAAAGCCCAGGTCTTCGTTGTTAAACAGCATTTTGTTTTCCGGATTTCGTTTCGCCAGATACACCTGCGGCAGTTGCGGCTGGCTGTGTAAACCGTAAGCAACGGTCAGTGCTTTTCCCGGTCGCACTTCCCAGCGAACCGACGCCCGGGGTTCGAGCGACCGGCTTTGGTTGAAGGTAAACGTGTTGTAAAACAAACCCGCATTCACCGTAACGTTGTCCGCTGGCAACCACTGGTAATTCACATACGGCTGAATCATCCAGCCCTCCAGTGATCCCGCGAACAGGGCGTTGTTCGCCGAACTGCCAATAAAAAAAGGGTTCACATCTTTCCAGACATTCACCGAATTATAGGCGCGGGTCAGGTACAGACCGGCTTTGAAGCTGTTCCGGGCGTTGATCCGATAGTTCAGCGAACTCGTCAGCGAATACCGCGAGCCGGACTGGTCGTCCATCTCGTAGTTCGGCCGGAAACGTGCATCACCCGGCGATTCCAGATTCCGGGCGCTGTTGTTGGCCGACAACACCAGGGCGGATTTCCACAGCAAGCGCGTACCGATGGGCTGGGAGAGGGTCAAGCCCCCGGCGGCCATTTTCGTCGTAAACGAGATGGAGTTGCGGTCTTTGTCCTGCGTCTGTTCGTCGGTGGCCAGAGCCGTAAAATCGTTGCTGCTGTTGCCCAAAACGCCAAACGCCGTAAACCGTCCGCCTTTGCGGGTCGGGAAGGTCAGGTTGAACGACAGATCCTGAAACCGGATGTCTTCGCCCCCGAACGTGACACCCATTGCGCCGAGCAGACCCGTAAAGGAATACCGGTAATTGACCAGATACGACGACCCTTTCTGCTTTGAAATCGGCCCTTCAGCCGCCAGATCGAGGCCGATCAACCCCGCCTGGGCGATGAATTCATGGCGTTCGTTGTTGCCCGGACGCAGGCTCATGTCCATGACGCCACCGACCGAGTTGCCGTATTCGGGCGAGAAAGCCCCCGTCAGAAAGCGGGTTGTGCCGAGCAACTGGGCGCTCAGCATATTGACGCCACCGCCGTTTGCCGTGGGCCGGTCGCCGATGGTTCCGGCGTTGCTCTGGTGGTTGGGATTTACGATTTCGACGCCTTCGAGCCGCCAGATCAGGCTGTTGGGCGAGTTGCCGCGCACGGAAATGTTGTTGGTACCGTCGTTGGTCGTCACCACGCCCGCATAGGCTGTCGCCAGCCGGGCGGGGTCGAGGTAGCTGGCCGGAAACCGCAGCACCTGTTCGATGGTGATGTGTTCGGCGCTGATCGTGCGGTCGGTGCGGGTGCCAATGGCCGTGGCTTCGCCCAGTTGGGTCACACCGGGTTGCAGGTAAATTTCCAGCACCTGTTCCTTGCCGGATTCCACCAGCACCTCATTGATCACCGACGGTTCGTACCCGACGAACGAAACACTGAGCTGATGACGGCCTATGGGAAGGTTGGTCAGCCGGAAATGGCCCTGGTCATCCGTGATTGCACCCGATTTTGAATTTTGAACCACTACGGAAGCCCCGACCAGCGGTCGATTCTGGCTGGCGTCGTAGACGGTTCCGCGAATGGTTTGGGTAGGGGTTTGGGAAAAACCGGTGAGGGCTAGTAGTGTCAGCAGACACAGGCAAAGGGAGTTACGAAGGAAAGTTGTCGTCATTTGGGTTCGCAGAATGGGCGGTAAGGAACCGCAAAAGTACAACGACAATTAACCAAGTCGATAAACATTCGGTTGTTCTGACAAAAATCATTTTTTTCGATGACAACCCTGGATCAAAGCGAGAAAACGCGACTGGTACACGAACTCCTCAATCAACAGTACGGTATTCAGGCTATTCGCGGACGGCTTGAACCCCTGCACGAGTTGATTGCGACGGTTTTGTCGCACCGCACCACCCACGCCAATGAGGTCACGGCGTTTCGCACCATGATGGAGCGTTTTGGTTCGTGGGAAGCCATTCGGGATGCACCAGTGGAGGAACTGACGGCGGCAATCCAAACCGCCAATTATCCGGAGGTGAAAGCACCGTATATCAAACAGATTCTGAGTCGGATCATTGCCGAACGCGGGGAAGCCAACATCGACTTTTTGCGGGACATGACCACCGAAGAAGCCATGACCTGGCTGAACGCCTTGCCCGGAGTCGGTCCGAAAACGTCGACCCTGCTGCTGCTTTTCAACTTTCAGAAGCCGGTTTTGCCCGTCGATACGCACGTTCACCGGGTAACGCAGCGACTGGGAATTCTGGGGCCGAAAGTCAGCGCCGAGAAAGCCCACGCCATTTTGCTGGCCTATTTGCCGCAGGATGCAACGGTTTTATTCAATTTCCACCGCCACTTTTACTGGCACGGCCAGCGGGTCTGTACCTGGAGTTTCCCCAAATGTCCGCAGTGTGTGCTGAAAACGCATTGTGATTATTTTCAAGGGGAAAATACAAGGAATGATAAATGAAAAATGATGAATATTAAATGCAAAAGTAGGTGGATACGCCATGCACTTTTACATTCGACATTCATCATTTTTCATTTGAAATTACAAAATCAAAGCCAGCCGAATGGCTTCTTCCACCGGATAATACGCCCCTTTCACTCCTTCAATCTGCAATTCTTGCCGGAGCAGAAGTGGCGGTTGGGCTAAAAAACGGGGTTCCCGGCCGTGGTGGGGCTGAGCGGCATGGGCCAGAAAAGGGTGGCAGAGATACACCGTCCCGGCTTTTCCAGTGGCCAACACTGCGTTTCGTTGCGGTAATTCCGCCAGCTTTCCGGCCAGTTCCGGAAACGATAGCCCGGCTTCGCCCGCCGGTTTGAGCAGGCGGGCGACATCCTGGTGGGAGCCGACGCGGATGCGGGTCGGCGCATCGCGTTCGCTGACATCCGAAAAAAGAAAGAGCATCAGCAGCCCCCGGCCTTTTGACCGGACGTTTACCCGCCACGTCCAGTAGTCTGTTGGATCGTCGCCCGGAAAACTAGCGTCGACGTGCCAGCCGGTATCGCCGGGGTCGGTATCCGATGGGAAACGAACCGGAAACGTACCCATGCTTCGGCAGGGAAGCCAGCGGCCCGGACCGACGAGTTCATCGAAAGCCTGGTGGAGAATGGGCGAATTAGCCGCCTGGACGAACGGTTCCTGGGAATACATGCCCAGCCGGATAACCGGTTGGGTCCAGGTTGCCGGATTGTCCGGGTCAGCGTTCAGGTCTTTCCAGAGAATATTTCGGGTCTGTCGGGCGGTTTCGGAGGAGAAGGCCTGGTTGATGCGAATAAATCCATCCTGGATAAATTGTTCGCGTTGTTCCTGATTGAAAAGAACAGACATCGGTAGAAAGCTGTGCCGGAGCCAGCCAGGTTTTTTGTGAAGACAAGAAGACAATATGAAAACAGGCCTAAAAAAGGCCCAAGGTCGGAGCGACCGCAGGAGGGAAGATTAAAGCATTGGTGCCATTCTCATGCTGCAAACCTATCGCAAAAGCGTGTTATTTACAAGCCTGAGAGCCAGAAAATAGCTTAGGGCCGATCTTGCCGGTTCTTAAAAATATATTTCAGGATTAAACCTCTAACTTGCTTTCCGGTTTTACGATACGAATGACCCACTGAACCTGAAATGAGCACGATAGACACTTTTCTGATTGGATACGCATTTGTCATAACCACCATTTCGTTCATACACCTGATTCGGGTCGATGCCTGGTGGATTCGGATCTGGGATTTTCCCCACCTGCAACTTACGGTGCTGGCAGCCATTGGCCTGCTGGGGTGGGTAACCCTGAGTCGGAATACGGAGTGGCCGATGTTACTGGGCGTGACGGGTTTACTGGCGGCTTTGGTCTACGAAGGCTGGCTGATCTACCCCTTTACGCAATTGCACCGGAAGCAGGTGAAGTATTTCGGAAAACCGTCTGAAGACCGTTCGGAAGACCGCAACACCATCCGGATCCTGAATGCCAACGTGTTCATGGACAATACCAAATGCCCTGACGTGTTGAAACTGGTGGAAAAATACAAACCGGATGTGGTCATGATTCTGGAAGCAAATCAGCGGTGGAAAACTGAACTGGAACCGCTGGATGCAAAGTTTCCGCACCGGATTCTGCATCCGCTCGAAAACACCTACGGCCTGTTGTTTTACTCCCGGTTTACCATTCAGCACCACGAAGTGCGGTTTCTGATTCAGGATGATATTCCGTCGATTTACGCCCAGCTTGTACTGGATTCGGGACAGGTGATTCATTTTTACGGGATTCACCCGATGCCGCCCAGCCCCACGGAACACTACCGCTCGACGGAGCGGGATGCGGAGTTGCTGGTGGTGGGCAAGGAGGTGCGGGGGCGGGAGGAGCCCATCATCGTCGCCGGGGATTTGAACGATGTGGCCTGGTCGCACTCGACGCGGCTTTTTCAGCGCGTCAGTGGCCTGCTCGACCCGCGCATCGGCCGTGGACTCTACAATACCTTCCACGCCAACTATTTCTTTTTGCGGTGGCCGCTCGATCATATTTTTGTGTCTCACCATTTCAAACTGCGGTTGATTCGCCGACTGCCGAACTGCGGATCCGACCATTTTCCGATCCTGATTTCGCTGACTTATGTCCCCGACGCGGTGCCGAAAGAAGTGCCGACGCCCGAAAAAGATGACATGATGGAGGCCGCTGAAATCATTGACAAGGCAACGGAATAAGAAATTGAGGGCGGTTTTTGGAGGATTGACCGTCGAATTTTCCGGTTTCAGTTCGATTCGTACCCGATTCGTCCCCGAAGGCGTCATCTTTGCAGCATGAATGCGCGCTTTTCTTTTCGGCAAATCTCCGGGATCGCATCGGTAATCGTGGCGGTTCTGGTGAACCTGCCGCTGATCCGGCTGGCGAACCCAACCCAACTGGCGGTTATTCCCGGTTTGCCGGACACGGTTTTTCTCGTTGTTCGGGTGCTGTTCCACATCGCGTTCACCTTTTTCTTCATTGAACTAAACCGGTATGTGCTGATTCGGAAACGCTATGAACCCTGGCTCAACCTCGCAGGCTGGTACGGTATCAACTTTCTGCTGTTTCTGGCAATCAACGCGCTCTTCGTGGCGCTGGTTTTGCCGTGGTACCCCGAGCGACCGATTCTCGTGTTTGTCACCACCTATTTTCGCGGTTTTTTCGTGTGGGGAACGGCCTTGCTGGTGGCAAATTTCCTGACGGTTCTGCAACAAAACCGCAGCATGCAAACCGAAAACGAGCGGCTGAAACGGGAAAGTTTGCAAGCCCAGCTCGACGGTCTGCGCGCCCAGCTCAATCCTCATTTTCTGTTCAATTCCCTCAATGCCCTCAGTTCGCTAATTCGGGAAGGGAGTGCCAACACGCAGCTTTATCTGTCCAAACTGTCGCAGGTGTTGCGGTATTCGCTCCAGGTTCAAAACCGGCAACTGGTTCCGTTTGCGGAAGAGATGCAGTTTACGGTGGCTTATTCATTCCTGCTGACGATGCGATTTGGCAATAACTTGCAAATACACAACGAGTTGCCTGCCGAAGCGCCCTGGCTGATTCCGCCCATGTCTTTGCAGCTTCTGATCGAAAATAGCGTTAAACATAACGTTATTTCTAACGTCAAACCGCTGACAATTCGGCTCTCGATCGATCCGTCGGGCGCGTTCATCCGGGTCAGCAATGGCTACCAGCCTAAACCCGAACCCGCCGATGGAACCGGAACCGGCCTGCCCAATCTGGAAAACCGCTACCGGCTGCTGACCGGGAAGACCATTCAGATTGTTCGAACCGAGCGCGAGTTCAATGTTGATTTACCTTTAATTCCGGCTGTCTGATGCGCGTTATACTGATCGAAGATGAAGTGCTGGCGGCAACGCACCTGACCGCCTTGCTGCGGGAGATCGAACCTTCCCTGACGGTTCTGGCGGTCATCGATAGTGTGGCCGAAGGCCGGGAGCGGTGGGAGACCCTGCCAACTCCTGACCTCATTTTCTCGGACATTCAACTGGCCGATGGGCTGTCGTTTTCGCTGCTGGAACAGGTTCGGGTGCCGTGTCCGATCATTTTTACGACCGCTTTCGACGAATATGCCATCCGGGCTTTCAAGCTCAACAGCATCGATTACCTGCTGAAACCCATTGAACGGGAGGCATTGGAAGCCAGTCTGCTGAAATACCGTTCGCTGACCCGCCCGGCCACCGACGATCTGGTGCGACAGATGCAGGAAATGCTCAGTGGCCGGGTGTTTCTCCCCAAAACCTACCGAAACAGCTTTCTCATTCAGTTTCGGGACAAACTGCTGCCGGTCAAGGTGAGCGACATCGCCTATTTTGACATTGAAGGGGGTGTGGTTTCCGCAACGCTGTTTACCAAAATCCGCTATCCCATCGATCAGAAGCTGGACGATCTGGAAATCCAGCTGGACCCGCAGCAGTTTTTTCGTGCCAATCGCCAGTTTATTGTCTCCCGGAAAAGCATTCAGGAAGCGGAGCTGTATTTTAACGGCCGGTTGCAATTGCAACTTCAGCCCCTGCCGGGCGGATCGGTGGTGATCAGCAAAGACCGCGCGCCCCAGTTCAAAAAATGGATGGAGGAGTTCTGAGCTTTCACCCGGAGTCCTGGCGCTTTGAGGGCCGAATTGATCGGCTTCACGGCGGTTTTCCTGAATTCGGACTATCCGCAGGCTACGTTTGTAGCGTCTTCGCGGTCGCGCAGACCATTCAACCAAAAGCCAACCCAATAAAATGAAACGCGTATCGAAAAGTATGAAAACCAACCTGTCAAAAGCCGTCTGTTTCGTTGCCCTTCTCCTGCTTTCAACCTCATCGTTTGCCCAGCGGGCAGAATTGGGAACACCCGAAGAACGCGCCACCCGAATGACGGCGCGGATGAAAGAAAAGCTGAATCTGTCCGCTGACCAGGAAACTCCGGTGGCGGCTATCAACCTGAAATATGCCAAACAAAACCAGGCGTTGATAGAAACCAGTGGTCGAAACCTCCGCACGGCGCGGCAGGTTCAGGCCGTGATGAAAAAGAAAGACGAGGAGCTGAAAAAGATTCTGAATGCCGATCAATACCAACAGTATCAGGCCATTAAAGAAGAAATGAGAGCCGAACTCAAAGAACGCCGGAAGCAGAAGTAAGAAGGCCCGCATCGCTTTAGGGACGTGTCGCCGAATGATTAAGCCGTTAGCGACACGTCCCTAAAGCGATCCATTACCGCCGATTCGTGTAGCCAATTCCCAGTGTATTGGAGCGGGTGGCCGAATCGGTACCTAAAAAATCGAGTGTAACCGACGGTTTGTAGACCAGATCATCCCCCCAGGCATCGGTCACCAGCAAAGTTTCTCCCGTGGGTTTATACACCGCCGAAATCTCATAGCGGCCCATCGGAATGTCCTTCAGAAAGTCGTGGGTGCGTTTGGCAACCCGGAGTTTGAGCGTTTTACCGGTCGATCCGTCGATGAGTGCGCCGACGGGTTTGAAGGTAAACTCAATATTTTCGGTATCTGGCAGGTCGGTAACATTGGGATCGCGAAACAATTCTGCTGTTCCGCCATAATACAGATCCAGACTCAGATCCGGAACGTGGCCGGTCAGTTTCCACTGAAAATGGCGAACCGGTTTTTCATTTTCCGAAAAGCTGTCCGGGTTTTCGGGATCGAGCAGGATTTTGTAGACCCGGTTATTGTATTGTTTCAGAATATATCCTTTGGCTACCCACTGCCCCAGGTCTTTCACCAGTTGAATCTGGTATGACCCATCACTGCTACTGGCCGCTTCAGCCCCGCGCCCTTTGATAACCATATTGTCGATGTATACCGTGGCACGGGGCAACGGTTTTCCCTGCGGATCGGTCACCTTTCCGGTAACGTAACCCGCTTTTCCACCGGTTTTGCTGGGTGAGCCGGGTTTCGGTTCGGTCGAATGGGTTTTGCAGGCCGTCAGAAACGTGAGGCTTCCGGCCAGAAGAAGGGCTGCGCGGGTCCATCCGCGCAGAATTTGTGGTGTGTTCATTGTCGTGTTGTTGTTTGGTTTCGATAAACAAAACTAACTGATCCCGCCCGCCCGTTTCAACCCGTTCCGGTATGGATGGCAACAACCTCTGATTGAATTGTGCAATCGAACACCTGATTTGTAAAAAGGGAAACCGGTTGAACCCAGGGGCTGATAGAACATAGGCGCTGTTGCAGGAGTAAAATCCTGGATTTTGCCCATAATTATCAGTAAATTGTAGCCATTATCATGCATCGTTATGTACAACAAAACCATCCTGATGCTGGTGGCTGTAGGCTGCTGGCTGTCGCTGAGTTCGTGTAGCAAGGACCCTGACCCGGTTGATCCACCGGCGGTTACCGGCGGGTATGTCGTCGCCATCCGGGATGTAGGAGCCAGTCAATCAACGGATTATCTGTTACAAACCACGTCGATCACCAGCGGCACGCTGTCGGTGGCCGGTCAGGGAATTGCGCAAACGGGAAACCGGACGTACGTGCAGGCCGGCAAAACGGTCTTCAGCATCGGTGGGAGCGGGGCTAACCAGGGCACGCCCTCGGCAGTAGGTTATGTGCTCGACGCATCGAACAAACTGGTTCAGAAGGGAAGTTTTACCTTTGAAAAATACTTCGATGTGCCGACGGTCATTGATGACAATACGCTCGGCGGCATTCAGATTCCCCGGACGGCAGCCGATAACCGGAGCGCCACATTTTACACGGCGACGGTTGCCACGCCAACGCTCACGGGTCAGGTGAAAAATTCGCTGGCTCCCCTGTTCAGGGATGACCTGGTGTGGCCGTCGGGTATGCGGGTTCGCGACGGAAAAGCGTATGTGTCGTATTACCTCCAAAACCGGACTACGTTGCAGACCGCTTTCACCGACACGGCGTATGTGGCCATCTACACCTATCCGGCTTTTACGCTGGAGAAAGTCATCAAGGATGTTCGTACGGGACCGGCGGGTTCGTCCAACAGCAGCAATGGCTTGATCAAAACCGAAAACGGCGATATATACACCGTGGCTTCGTCGGCGTATACGTTTTCACAACGGACCAAGCCGGCTGGTTTTCTGCGGATTAAAAACGGAGAGACGGTTTTCGACCCCACGTATTTTTTCAACCTGGATGAGATTTCGAACAACCGGAAAATCTACTACTGCCAGTATCTGGGCAACGGACTGGTGCTGGCCGAAATGGGCCGTTTTCCAACCGTCAACGGGCAATGGGCCTACGAAGATGTCAACCTGAGCGTGGTCATCATCGACCTGAATGCCAAAACCGTGAAAGAAGTGTCGGGCGGCATACCGGCCCATGCCGGACAAGGGGGCATCACGATGTCGTTGCCGGTTGAAAACGGAAAAACTTACCTGCCTGTAACGAGCTACACCGAGGGGACCTACATCTGGGAAATCGACATTGCCACCGCCACCGCCAAACCCGGCGCCCGGGTAAACGCCAAATATGTGACGGGGATTTTTAAGCTGTAATGCGGTTTTTAATATCGAATAATGAATATAGAATAACGAATTTCGAACAACGGTTATTGAAAGAAGAGTCCGGATGGCCTTCGTTATTCGTTATTCGTTATTCGTTATTCGATATTCAACATTCATTGTTCGGTGTTGAGATTATTATTTCACCTCCGAAACAACCACAAAATTATCGTTTCGGGTAATTCCATACAGAATCAGTTTGGACTTCACGCTGCGGTCGATGGCGAAGGCCTGTCCTTCACTGATGGTCGGAATGGTTTTTACGTGTTGCAGGGTAGAGCCACGGTCAGGGCGTTTCAGGACATACAGTTCCGGTTTGTCGTGACCGGTGCAGTAAATAAAACCATCTTTTCCCCAGGTGCCGCCAGACGTACTTTTGGGGGCGAAAGCCTGCAAAACCGTTGCCGGAAATTGCCAGGATTCCAGCCGCTCCCAGTTGGCGTTGAACTTCACCAGCATCGTCCAGCGGTTGTCGCGCCCTTCGGCCGAGGCTTTGTCGGAGTAGTTGGCAAAGGCGACCCACCAGTAGCCCTGGTAAAAGTCGGCCCAGGTGGCCGAGCCGGGGAGCAACCCGAAGCTGTGATTACCGATGTGCTGCATCGTTTCGGTATCGAAAATTTCGATGGAACTCACCATGGGCACTTCCGGGTAATTGGAATGAACACAGTAGAGTTTCCGGTTGAGGACCACACCGCTGTTCAGGTGTTTCAATAAACCCGTCGTGTCCCGCCAGGCGGCCACCTGTTTACCGTCCGTTTTCGTATGTTTGGTGAGAGAGGTGTTGTTGATGACGTAAAAGTGAGCAGCATCGACGGCAACGCCCTGTTTCACTTCCTTCAACTGAAACCGCTGGATTTCGTGGGCTTTTTGGGCAAAAACCGGGGTGCTGTTGAGAAAAATGGGGACCAATAGGAGGACCAAAGACCGCATGGAAGCAAAATGTAGTTACAGGTGGTAGGAATGTGAAACCGCAGGGAACCCGGTACGCTTCGTTTTTTTACTTACTTTTTTTCGGGAGATACGATTTCGGATCCAGGGCTTTCGGCGACCAGCTCTGCAAAAAATCTGCTACCAGTTTCGGACTGTGGCCTTTTCCCTCTTCCAGATAGGCCGAGTTCTGAGTATGTAGCCGGTTCCCTTTTTCATCCAGCACCACAAAAACCGGAAAGCCAAACCGTTGCGGATAGCCCAGTCGTGCCAGGGTTTCCTCGTTTTTGTTCTCCGGGCTGTAGTTCACGCGCAGAACAACATAATTGTCGGTCAATATGCGGTTGAGAGTCGTATCGGTCGTAGTCAGGGTATGGAACCGGAGGCACCACACACACCAGTTGCCCCCGAGTTGCAGCAAAACGTGTTTGCCTTCTTTTTGCGCCTGGGCAACCGCCCGTTGGATGTCCTGCTGCGCATTGGCAGTCGGGTCATAAATTTTTGGCGTGTCGGCTTTGGTGGTCGACTGTGAATAAACGGCAGAAAATGCCCCGAAAAACAGAGCAAAGGCGAGTAGCAGGGTTTTCATCGAAATCAGCTAGTTGATCGAAAAAGCAAAGATAAACGCTATTCAGGTAGCGTGGGGTATCAAAAGAGTAGAGAAACGTCTAAACTATGTGCCTGAACGCAGGGTTAGTGAAGGGTATTGTTACCTGACCAACCGTGAAAAAAGCCATTCCTGTTTTTCAATTAGCATTTCGGGCTTTTTCGGATCTGAAAACGAATGACCCCATTCGCATGGCGGCAGCAACAGCTTTTTTCAGTCTGTTTGCGTTACCGCCCATCGTCATTATCCTGAGTCAGTTGTATGAAGAGTTGTTCAATGAACATGGCCAACGCGTGAACCACCTGCTGATCCGTAAACTGGCTGAACTGGTTGGTTACCAGAGTGCCCGTCAATTGCAGGATATTTCCCGGCATCTGCAACAGGAGCGCTCCAATCCGTTCTTAACCGGCCTAAGCATTGTGCTTTTGCTGGGTGCTTCCACCACCCTGTTTGCCATCATCAAGAATTCATTGAATCAGCTTTGGAGGGTGAAGACCGTCGCTAAAAGACAGGTTTGGCACCTGTTGGTCGATCGGGTCGTTGCATTGGGCATCATCCTGTTTTCCGGTTTTTTATTCACGGTTTCGCTGGCTGTTCGCCGGACATTTCTACCCTTGAAAGATAGCCTGGAACAGCGCGCGATGTATGATTGGTCGACGGAAGTCGGTCAGCATCTTCTGTCGATTTTGATGCTGACCGTCTGGTTTGCCGTTATTTTTAAGTATTTGCCCGATATCCGCATCCGGTGGCCGGCGGTTTGGGTGGGTGCTTTGGTGACGGGCATTCTGGTCGAAGCCGGAGAGCAGGTGCTGGACCGGTTTTTAATTACCAGTTCGGTTCGTTCCCTGTTTGGTGCTTCAGGGTCGATTATGCTGATTCTCCTGTTCGTTTTCTACTCCTCACTGATTTTTTATTACGGTGCGAGTTTTACCCGTCACTTTGCCCAATGGATTCATCTGGAAGCCGAACCCGGCGCCCATGCCGTCGCGTATCAGATTACAGAAGTGGACAGCCCGAATGCTGCTGGTCAAGATCTGCAATCGCCGGGCGACCCCACTTGACCAGCATTTACAACATCACCGGCTGGCCGGTCCGTACGGATTCATCGCAGGCAAAGGCAATGCGCAGGCTGTTGACGGCGTCCTGCAAGTGATCCGTCAGGTCGATGTTTTCCCGAATGGCTTTCAGAAAATACCGTTGCTCGCGGTTGCAAAGCTCCTGGTGATCCGGCTCGTCCTGCATGTCGATCCAGGTGTCTTCCTGTACAAACTGGTCGTTTTGGTCGAGGGGCGCGTGGTGAACCCGGAGTGATTCGGTTTTGGTGTGCGAATCCACGTTGTCCGATTTGCCGGCGGCTCCGGCATTTTTCGCCACAATGGAAACGCAGCCTTTCGGCCCGATCACGTCTTTGACAAAAAAGGCGGTTTCGCTCATCATTGGTCCCCAACCGGCTTCATACCAGCCCACCGACCCATCCTCAAACCGGATCTGCAACTGGCCGTAGTTGTAGTTGCCCGCCGGAATTTCTTCCGTCAGCCGCGCACCGATGGCGTTCACCTGCGTCGGTTTCGAGCGGGTCATCTGGCACATCACGTCGATGTAATGGACGCCACAATCGACAATCGGGCTGAGGCTTTTCATCAGATTCCGGTGAACGGTCCACATGCCGCCGTGGCTTTGCTGGTTCAGGTTCATGCGCATCACGAGCGGTTTGCCCATTTCGTGTGCAATTTCGATGAACTTCTCCCAGGAAGGGTGCTGGCGCAGGATGTAGCCGACGACGACTTTCTTGCCGGCTTTTTCGGCGGCAGCCACCACGCGCTCGGACCCTTCGACGGTATCGGCGAGCGGTTTTTCGATAAACACATGACAGCCGTGTTCAAGTGCCTGAATAGCAAAGGCTTCGTGGGTGTCGGGATAGGTCGAAATACAAACAGCATCGGGTTTGGTTTCGGCGAGGGCCGTGGCCAGATCGGTGAACAAGGCGTAGCCACCGCCGAGACGTTCATTGAGAACTTCCTTGCTTTTGCCGGTGGAAACGATGCCGCAGATTTCAAAACCGTCGTTCGTTGAATACGCTATGGCGTGCGAGGAACCCATGTTGCCGCAGCCGACAACGAGCACCCGCACGGGGGAATTTGGAGTTGACATGGAATAATTGAATTAAGAACGGCAAGTTGGGAAGGGATGATGAATAAAAAAAATCTATAACTGCCCCAGCCGATAATTCAAACCGACAATCCCCTGCAAACCGGGAAAGGAGTTTTTCCAGTCGGTGAGTCCGATCCCCGGCTGGTGCGACATGAAATTGTCGAACAGGAAATAGTCTGTTCGCTTTTGCAAGGCAATGAATTTCTGAACGCCCAGATCCAGATTCCAGCGGGACGAAAACCGGATGTTCAAGGCCGCCGTCAGGCCCATTCCCAGCACAAAACCGCTGGCAGTTTGGGGGCGATAAATGGAGGTGCCTCCGGGAAACGACTCGATGGTACCTACCTGCCGGTATTGCGAACCAATCAGATTGACACCGATCGGCAGGCCCACTTTGGTCGAACGACCGGTTCGGCGCACCACATCAAAACGGGAACCTACTTTGAAAAACGCCCCCGATGTTTTCAGGTTATCGACTCCGCAATCGCAGGCATACCCGGAACGAAAACCACCGAACGAATTCTGG
Source organism: Larkinella sp. C7 (assembly GCF_006149005.1). Taxonomy (GTDB): domain Bacteria; phylum Bacteroidota; class Bacteroidia; order Cytophagales; family Spirosomataceae; genus Larkinella. The sequence continues at coordinate 298,227 of NZ_VBSL01000004.1, forward strand.
TAGGTGTACCCGGCATGGAACGTCAGCGCCCACTGATTCAGATTCGGACTCCAGGCCGAGGTTAGTTCCAGTGAGCGGCCCGGCAACGTGGCGAAATTGGTGCCTATCTGTCCCTGCCAGTGTTGGGCCTGGGTCGTGTAAAAACAAAAAAACAATAGACCGGCCAGGGTAAAGGTTTTCATGGGCGAAGCGGTTTTGCTGGGTTAGGGTTTGATTTTTTCAATCACATTGACCAACGTATACCGGATACTGGAACCATCGGCCGGGGGATTTTTGATTTTCTCCCGCTTCACGGTCAGTTTATACTCGAACCCTTCTTCGTAAGCAAAACCTTCAATACCCGCGTAATGATACGTCCAGTTCGGCGCATCGTTAATTTTGACCAACAGGCATTTCATGGGGCCAACACCCGTGCAATCCTGGTAATGGTCGGCCACCTGCATCGTAATCAGATCGGGTTTGAGGTCACTTTTGTCACAACCGGAAAACAGAACCATCAGTAACAGTAAAAAGAAGCGATTCATGGGAAACAGGCATTTGGTTGATAAGGACATGCTGTAGTGACCAGTTTGTACCGCGATGCGTTGTAAACCGATGAAGAAAAAATCACTTTTCTGTTTTGAGCAATTTGCGTTTGAAAAAATCTGCCGTGGCCTGTCCCACTTTCAGCGCATTGGCGTGCCGCATCCAGTGGTGCGTATCGTCCACAATGATTATCGTCTCCATCGGGACGCCCTTCGCTTCCAGCCGACGGACCAGATCGGTACTCTGGCTGATCCGGACGTTGCGGTCGTCGTCGCCGTGGATGATCAGCACGGGCGAGGTCCAGGTGTTCACCACCGAAATCGGCGATGATTCAAACGCTACCTTTGCGGCCAGTTGGGCATCCGGAATCTGCTCGATCTGGTGGGAAACCTGTTCGGTTCGCTCGTTGGTCATGTCGTGGACGCCGTGAATATCGACCCCGGCGGCAAACAATCTGGAGTCGTGACCCAGTGCCAGGGCCGTCAAATATCCGCCGTAGGAACCGCCATACACCCCAATCCGGCTGGCGTCGATCTGGGGCTGCTTCGCCAGCCATTCCCCGGCCGCCCGGATATCCTGGTACTCGGCCGCGCCATTTTTGCCGCCCCTGGCGGGTTGGTGAAACGCGTAACCGTAGCCAATGCCGAGCCGGTAATTGACCGACAAAACCGCAAACCCGAGGCTTGTCAGATACTGGTTCCAGGCATAGGCATTGGAATAATAATCGGAGTAGTTCCAGCCCAGTTGCATCTGTCGCATGGGGCCGCCGTGTATATAAATAATCGCCGGTTTTTTGGCAGGCCCGCCCGCCGGTTCAAAAAGCTGGGCGTGAACCGTGACACCGTCGGCAGCTTTGAAAACGACCTGTTTCGGCGTCACCAACTGGCTGGTTGGAAAATTGGCGGGAATCAGATTTTGGGCGAGCAGCCGGGGCGTTCCTTTCGTAAAAGGTATGACGGCGGGCAGCGGAGGACGCTGGGCCGTGGCACTGATCAAGGCGATCGTCGCTCCGTCGCCCGTCACAACCGGCGTCCATTCCAGTCCGGCTCCGGGGGTCAGCACTTCCACGGCGGCTTTGTCGACCGGAACCCGAACCACGTGTCGCCGGTCGATGTCCTGTTTGTCGGGGCCAGTGTTACCGCTAAAAACCAGCCACTTGCGGTCGGGGCTTAGTTGAATGTGCTCGGCCATAAAACCGCCCGGCGTCAGCAGCAGGGGAGAGCCGCCCGTAGCGGGCATCGAATACAGGTGGGGCCAGCCGTCCTGGTACGAAAGGAATACAATTCGGTTGTTGGCGGCCCAGTGCAGGTTGGTGCCGCCGTGGGTGGGTGGCAACGACCCCGCCAGTGTTTTGGGAGCCTGCCAGAGCGGTTGAGCTTTTCCAGTGGCGACATCTGCCGTCCAGATTCCCCAGGGCTGGTGTTTTCGAGTCAGCAGGGAATCGGGTGCGCCCCCTGCACCGGGGGTTCGGACGAAGGCAATTTGGGTGCCGTCGGGCGACCAGCGGGGGGAACGATCCCGCGAAAAGGAGGGAGCGAGCCAGTGGATGGGCGTTTCGGAATTGGTGAAAACCCCGACGAAAGCATGATCACCCCGGTTACAGACGAAAGCCAGGCGCGACCCATCGGGCGACCATTGAATCGACCCATTTTCGCCCCGGGCCGTGAAGAGATTCCTGGCGGGTGATGATCCGTCGATGGGGGCCGTCCAGACCTGATGGCCTTTGATAAAAGCAATTTGATCATTTTTGGGCGAAATCAGTGGTTCATCCCCTTCCGACAATGACTTCGGTTCGCCACCCGCAAAGGGAAGGCTCCAGATCTGAACCTTGATAGGGTTGGGCGAGGACGATGTATTGACCGGCAACGCTTCATCCCAGTTGGAACCGTGATCGCCACCGCGCACGTAGACGACCCATTTTCCGTCGGCAGAGATGGCCAGACTGGTGATTTCCTGTCCGTCGTCTTCGGTATAGTTCGTGAGTTTTCGGGGCGCAAAATCCGGGCCTTCGGCGACGTAAACATTCCGTCGCCCCTGTTCATTGAACACCCAGGCCAGCCGCGACCCCTGAGCCGAACTGGTGAGGTCGGAGGGAAAAGGATAACTTCTAACGGTTTCTAACGGGAATGATTGCGCCTGTGTGACAATAGGAAGTACTAGAAGAAGGCTGGCTACAAAGCGAATGAAGGCTGTTTTCATATGCTCGAAAATACAATGAAAAGCGTTATTTCGCGGAGTTGAGCGGAGAAAAAGGAAATTAAGTGGAGAAATAATTGAAAAAAAACTCCGCTTAACTTCCCTTTTCTCCGCTCAACTCCGCGAAATAACCCGTCCGAAACGAACAAACCCTTTTGGCAGGGGGTTAACTAAGTCAACGTTACGTGTAGTATTATCCCCCTTTTCGATGAAAACCCCAACCCAATCCATTGAACAGCTAGGCATCAATACCGTCCGGATTCTGGCCGCCGATGCCGTGCAGAAAGCCAATTCCGGCCATCCCGGTTTGCCAATGGGAGCCGCGCCGATGGGCCATATTCTTTGGACAGAAGCCATGAACTACAATCCGAAAAATCCGGATTGGCCCAACCGCGACCGGTTTATTCTGTCGGCGGGGCACGGCTGTATGTTGCAGTATTGTTACCTGTACCTGACCGGTTATGAGCTGAGTATGAATGATCTGAAGGCGTTTCGCCAGTTGGATAGCCAGACGCCCGGCCACCCGGAATACGGTTTGTCGAAAGGCATTGAAATAACGACCGGGCCGCTGGGGCAGGGGTTTGCCAACGGCGTCGGGTTTGCCATCGGGCAATATCACCTGGCCGCTCGCTACAACAAACCGGATTTTCCGCTTTTTGACTATAAAATCTACGCCATTTGCAGCGATGGCGACATGATGGAAGGCATTACGGCCGAAGCGGCTTCGCTGGCGGGGCACCTGCAACTCGGCAACCTGATTTATTTTTACGACGACAACCACATTTCCATCGAAGGCAGCACCGATCTGACGTTTACGGAAGACGTTGCCCAGCGGTTTCTGTCGTACGGATGGCACGTGCAGGTCGTCCCCGATGGCAATGATCTGGAAGCCTTGTATCAGGCCGTGAAAGCCGCACAGGGAGAAACCAAACGGCCTTCGCTGATCAAAGTGCGGACGCACATTGGCTACGGTAGTCCGAATAAAGAAGACACCGCAGAAGCGCATGGTTCACCGTTGGGTGCCGATGAAATCAAGCTGGTGAAGGAAAAATTCGGATTCGATCCCGAAAAATCGTTTGTCGTGCCGGAAGACGTGCTGCAGTATTACCGGGGAATCGGGAAAGAGCGCGCGAAGAAAGAGGACAAATGGAACGATCTTTACAAGGCCTACAAAGCAAAATACCCCGAACTGGCGGAGGAGTATGAGCTGGTGAGCAACGGCCAATTGCCGAAAGGCTGGGAGAAAAAGATCCCGGTTTTTGCTGCCGGTGATGAGAAAATTGCGACCCGGAAAGCCTCCGGAAAAGTGCTGAATGCCATTGCCGACGCATTGCCGCACCTGATTGGCGGTTCGGCCGATCTGTCGCCGTCGACGGATACGGATCTGAAAAATTACCAGTCCTTTTCGGTAGAAAACCGGGATGGCCGCATTTTCCATTTTGGGATTCGTGAACACGCAATGGGAGCGATCCTGAACGGACTGGCGGTGACGAAAGGGATTATTCCGTACGGCGCGACGTTTCTGGTCTTTTCGGATTACATGCGGCCCCCGATTCGGTTGGCGGCCATCATGAAAATCCGCCCGATTTTTATCTTTACGCACGACAGCATCGGTTTGGGCGAAGACGGAACGACACACCAGCCCATTGAGCAGTTGATGGCACTCCGGGCCATGCCCAATGTGGTGGTGATTCGCCCGGCGGATGCCAACGAAACGGCCCAGGCCTGGCGCGTGGCCATTCAGCATCCCGGCGGGCCCGTTGTGATTGTGCTGACCCGTCAGGGATTGCCGGTCATCGATCAGGAAAAATACACTCCGGCGACGGAACTGGAAAAAGGCGCTTACATTTTGTCGGATTCCGAAAAAGAGCCGGATGTGATTCTGATGGGCACCGGTTCGGAAGTTTCGTTGTTGTTTCAGGCACAGGAAGCATTGAAAAAAGAAGCCATTTCGGCCCGGGTCGTGAGCATGCCATCGTTTGAACTGTTCGACCGGCAGAGCGCGGCTTACAAGGAAAAAGTATTCCCGAAAGCCCTGAAAAAACGGCTGGCGGTGGAAGCTGGTGCCGAAATGGGCTGGTATAAATACGTCACCGACGAAGGCGATATTCTGGGCATGACCACCTTCGGCGAATCCGCCCCGGCGGAAGAATTGTTCAAAAAGTTTGGCTTCACGGTGACGAATGTGGTGAAGCGGGCGAAGGCGTTGCTGGATCGTTAAACTTCAATGTTCGTTATTCAACATTCATTATTCGTTATTTAGTTAATACGTTCATTGTTAGAACTTTAATATCGAATACTGAATAACGAAGACCGAATAACGAAGTACTAAAAATAAAAAAAATGAAAATAGGCATTGCCGCTGATCATGGCGGTTTCGAACTGAAGGAAACGCTGAAAGCATTTCTGATCAATCTGGGCTACCAAGTCGTTGATTTTGGTGCGTACCGGCTGGATTCTTTGGACGATTATCCCGATTTGATCATTCCGCTGGCGCAGGCGGTTTCCAGCCGCGATGTAGAGCGGGGCGTGGCGGTCTGCGGGAGTGGCGTAGGCGCAGCCATCGTCGCCAACAAGATCCCCGGCGTGCGGGCCGCGTTGATCAACGACCATTTTTCGGCGCACCAGGGTGTGGAAGACGATGATATGAACTTAATTTGCCTCGGCGGACGTATTACTGGAAACCGGGTCGCCGAAGAATTTGTCCAGGCGTTCCTGGAAGCAAAGTTCAGCGGTGCCGAACGACACCTGCGGAGATTGAAGAAAGTGATTGAACTGGAAAAGAAGTAGGTTTTCGGTTTTCAGTATTCGGTTTACGGTGGCTGACGCACACTCACTAACGCGTCAGCCACCGTAAACCGAATACTGAAAACCGAAAACTAAAGTCCCAAAACAACCATAAACTACAAACCCCTCAACACATGGCAACCAATCGCGTAAAACAAATTCATGAGTTTGGTCAGAGCATCTGGCTGGATTTTATCGACCGGAAAATTATGGATTCCGGCGAACTGCAAAAGCTGATCGATGAGGATGGCGTTCGCGGTATCACGTCGAATCCGGCGATTTTCGAGAAAGCCATCAGCAGCAGCTCCGACTACGATGAGGACATCAAGACGTTGGCAAAAGAGGACAAAAGCAACGAAGATATATTTTACGGTCTGGCCGTCAGCGACATTCAGCGGGCGGCTGATTTGTTTAAGCCGGTTTACGAAGAAGAAGATGTGCGCGGTGCGGACGGTTACGTGAGCCTGGAAGTATCGCCATTTCTGGCGCTGGATGCCGAAGGGACCATCAAACAGGCGCGCGAACTCTGGAAAGCCGTAGATCGTGACAATGTGATGATCAAAATTCCCGGAACCGCGCCCGGTTTGTCGGCCATTCAAACCGCCATCAGCGAAGGCATCAACATCAACGTCACGTTGTTGTTTGGACTGGATCGCTACGAAGCGGTAACGGACGCGTATATCTCCGGTCTGGAAGCCCGCGCGGCCGCTGGTCAGCCGATTGACGGAATTGCCTCGGTAGCGAGTTTCTTCCTGAGCCGCATCGACGTCATGGTCGATCCGATTCTGGACGAAAAAGGATTGCCCGAACTGAAGGCGCAGGTGGCCATTGCCTCGGCCCGCAAAGCCTACGAGATCTACAAACGGGTGTTCAGCAGCGAGCGGTTTGCGAAACTGAAGGAACTCGGTGCGAAACCGCAGCGCTTGTTGTGGGCCAGCACGAGCAGCAAAAATCCGGCGATTCCCGATACCAAATACGTGGAAGAACTGATCGGACCCAACACCGTCGATACCATTCCGATGGAAACGCTGGTGGCTTTCCGCGACCACGGCGATGCGCAAAGCCGCCTGGAAAACGACTTGGACAAAGCGACCGAGATTCTGGAAAAACTCAAAACGGCGGGCATCGACATCGACGATATCACCCAGAAACTGGAAGACGAAGGCATCGATAAATTCAACAAGCCCTACGAAAAACTGCTGGCGGCCATCGAAACCCAGAAAAAATCGCTCGAAACCGCCTGATAATGGATCTCGCACCACTTAAAATCCTTTTTCTCGATGTCGGGGGCGTGCTGCTGACCAACGGTTGGGGGCACGAATCCCGGCAGCGGGCGGCTGACGCGTTTGGTTTCGATTATTCGGAAATGGACGTGTTGCACGATTTCATGTTCAGTACCTACGAAATTGGTCGCATCACGCTCGATGAATACCTGGACACGGTCGTTTTCAGCCAGCCGCGCGATTTCACGCGGGAGGATTTCAAGGCGTTTATGTTTGCACAGTCGCTGGAATTGCCTGACATGCTGCAATGGCTGACGGAATGGAAAAAAGAAAACCGGGACATCCGGATCATTTCCATCAACAACGAAGGGCGCGAACTGAACGAATACCGCATCAAAAAATTCAAGCTGCACCGGTGTTTCGATGCCTTCATCTCGTCCTGCGAAGTGGGCATGCGAAAACCGGACCCCGGTATTTTCCGGCTGGCGATGGGTGTGGCGCAGGCCCGTCCGGAACAGTGCGTGTATTTTGACGACCGGCTGATGCTGGTGGAAGCCGCCCGCAAACTGGGCATCAACGCCCTGCACCACCAGACGTTTGAGTCCACCAAAGCCATTCTGGAAAAGCTTAAAAACCAACCGATAAACTTGCACGAGTTCAATGGCAGAAACGAAGTATAATTTTGGAATGATCGGCCTCGGTACGATGGGCCGCAACTTGCTGCTGAACATGGCAGACCACGGCTTCCCGGTAGCCGGTTACGACATCAATCCCGACCAGGTGGCCGGTTTTGAAAAAGAAGGCGAAGGCAAACCGGTCAAAGGCTTTACGGATCTGGCGGCCATGACCCAGAGCCTGACCAAACCCCGCGCCATCATGATGCTGGTGCCTGCCGGCAAACCGGTGGACAACGTGATCGACAAACTGGTGCCGCTGCTCGAACCGGGCGACATCATCATCGACGGCGGCAACTCGCACTTTACGGACACCGACATCCGCGACAAAGCGCTGGATTCCAAGGGGCTTCATTTCTTCGGAATGGGGATTTCCGGGGGCGAAGAAGGTGCGCGGAAAGGACCGAGCATGATGCCAGGTGGTGACAAAGCCGCTTACCTGACCCTGAAACCGATTTTTGACGCCATTGCCGCCAAAGTCGATGGCGTTCCCTGCGTGACCTACATCGGGCCGGGGGCGTCGGGGCACTTTGTGAAAATGGTGCACAACGGGATCGAGTACGGTTTGATGCAGCTCATTTCCGAAACTTACGAAGTGCTGCGCAAAGGGTTGAAACTGGACAATGCGGAAATTTACGAACTTTTCAAAAACTGGAATGAAGGACGGCTGCAATCGTTTCTGATTGAAGTGACCCGGGATATTTTCGGATTCAAGGAACCGGACTCCGACCAGTATCTGATCGATCTGATTAAAGACCAGGCCAAATCGAAGGGAACCGGCAAGTGGACCTCGCAGGTGGCGATGGATCTGGAAGTGCCGATTCCGACGATTGATATGGCGGTCTCGATGCGCAATTTATCCAAATACAAAGTGTTACGGATCAAAGCCGCTACGGTGTACGGCGACGAACCGTCGCTCCTGACAATCGATAAACAGACTTTGCTGGAAAGTCTGGAACAGGCTTTGTATTTCAGTACGGTGATGACCTACGCGCAGGGGCTCGATCTTCTGTACCGTTCTTCCATCTCGTACGGGTATACCCTCAACCTGGCCGAAATTGCCAAAATCTGGCGGGGCGGTTGCATCATTCGGGCGACCTTGCTCAATGAGATTTTCAACGCCTACGAAAAAGCACCGAGTCTGGAGCATTTGCTGCTCGACGAGTCGGTGCAAACGCTGGTGAACGAAACCGTTCCGGGCATGCGGTCGGTGGTGGCTTCGGCCCTGACAGCGGGCATTGCCTTGCCGGCTTTTGCGGCTTCCCTGACCTATTTTGATGCATTTCGCAGCGAAAACATGCCCTCGAATCTGATTCAGGCACAACGCGATTATTTTGGTGCTCACACCTACGAACTAATTGGTAAAGAAGGCGTTTTCCACACCCACTGGACGCCATTACCCGGTAAACCATGAAATCAACGCTCACACCGCAACCCACCGTATTTATCATTTTCGGCGGAACCGGCGACTTAGCCTGGCGTAAACTCGCGCCGGCTTTATACAACCTGTATTTAGACGGCTGGATGCCGTCCCATTTTTCAATCATCGGAACCGGTCGGACCCAACTCAGTGATGATCAGTTCCGGGAAAAACTGCTGGAGGGCATCAACCTGTTTTCCCGTAGTGGCAAAGCCAAAGCCGAGCAATGGGACACGTTCAGCAAAAACATTTACTACCAGGTTTCGGACCTGAAAGACACGAAGACCTACCAGGAACTGGGGAGCCGGATCGAGTCGTACGAAGCCGAATGGAACGAGAAAGCCGACCTGATTTATTACCTGGCGGTGGCTCCGAATTTCTTCCCGATCATTGCGGACAACATCGCCAAAAAATGCCCGAAAGACGGCATGGAGCGCACCCGCATCGTCATTGAAAAACCGTTCGGGCATGATCTGGAATCGGCCAAAGCCCTGAATAAACAATTGCAGGGCATTTTTGACGAAAAACAGATTTACCGCATCGACCATTATCTGGGCAAGGAAACCGTGCAGAACATCATGGCCTTCCGGTTTGCCAACGCCCTGCTGGAACCGATCTGGAACCGCAATTACATCGACCACGTCCAGATTTCGGTGACCGAACAACTGGGCGTCGAAGACCGGGGCGGGTATTACGACGGCGCCGGGGCGACGCGCGACATGGTGCAGAACCACATTCTGCAGTTGCTGTGTCTGATTGCGATGGAACCGCCGATCAACCTGGATGCCGACGAAATCCGGAACCGCCGGGTGGATGTCCTGAAATCCATGCGCCGGTTCGATGCCGACGCGATTCGGTTTTCGGCCGTTCGCGGACAATACGGCCACGGCTGGATTGAAGGCAAGGAAGTGGCAGGCTATCGGGAAGAGCCGGAAGTGAATCCGGAGTCCAATACGGAGACGTTTGCAGCCTTCAAGTTTTTCGTCGACAACTGGCGCTGGCAGGACGTACCGTTTTACCTCCGAACCGGCAAGCACCTGGCGCAGTCCGCGTCCATCATTTCGATTCAGTTCAAGAACATTCCGCACTCGATTTTTCCGCCCGAATCCGCCGAAAACTGGCAGCAAAACCGGCTGGTTTTCAGCATTCAGCCCGAAATGAGCATCCGGTTGCAGATGCAGGCCAAACGGCCCGGTCTGGACATGACGCTCAATCCGGTCGATCTGGTATTCGATTACAGTGGCACCTATGCCGGAAAACCGCCAGAAGCCTACGAAACGCTGCTGCTCGACACGATGCTGGGCGACCAGACGCTGTTCATGCGGAGCGATCAGGTGGAAGCCGCCTGGGACCTGATCATGCCGATTCTACACGCCTGGGAAAGCAAGAAAAGCCTGAGTTTTCCGAATTATTCAGCCGGTTCGTGGGGCCCTGAAAACGCCGAAGCCCTCATTGCGCAGGACGGATTTCATTGGTTTACACTGCCCTTAAACGGAAAACATTGATGAGCCAGCCGATTTTACACATCTCCAAAACCGCCGACCTGGCGGTTTTGGAACTGGCCGAATTCTTCATCCGAACGGCAAAGGAAACGATTGCCACGACGGGACGGTTTTCGGTCGCGCTCTCGGGCGGCAGTTCGCCCAAAAAACTGTATGAACTGCTCGCTTCGCCCGAATTCAGCAGCCAACTGGATTGGGACAAAGTCGATTTTTTCTTCGGCGACGAGCGCTACGTTCCGTCCGATGATCCGGACAGCAATGCGTTGATGGTCAAAAAAGCGCTATTCGAGCCGCTGCGGATTCCGGCTAAGAACATTTTTACGGTCGATACGAGCCTGTCGCCGGAGGAAGCCGCGATGAAGTACACCCAGGCCATTCAGCACCGATATCAGGCCGAACAGGTTCGATTTGATCTGGTTTTACTGGGTCTGGGCGACAATTCGCACACCGCGTCGTTGTTTCCGAACACGCCGGTTTTGCACGATACCTCGGTTTCGGTGAAGGCGGTTTTTTTGGAAGATCAGAATGTGTCCCGCATTACGATGACCGCTCCCCTGATAAATCTGGCTTATCATCTGGCCTTTCTGGTCTACGGAAAAGGAAAAGCCGAAGCCGTTAACGCGGTTCTGAATGGAGCCGAAGACATTGAAAATCACCCCGCTCAACTGATTCGGGCCGCCCAGGGTGATGTACACTGGTTTCTGGATGAACCGGCGGCAGCGGAGTTGTCAGTTTAAGTGGTGATCAAAAAGAATAATAAATGTAAAATGATGAACGCTGAATGTAAAAGAAGTTGCCCATCCAGCACTTTTACATTTGACGTTCATCATTTTACATTTATCTTTTCTTTTAAAAGACAACCGTGCATATTGTGACATTCAGTTGTTTACCTTTAAAAAGCTACGAAATGGTACCGTCCAACCTGCTCGCCTAATGTCCCTTCTCCGACTGCTCTGGCAAATTCCCGTTGCCTTTTTTGCCGTGGGCCTGCTCAGTCTTTTCATTCATGAATACGCCACGGCGCGACCCAGCGTCCGGACCAAAGACATTCCGTACGTGAACGCCGACGCCCCGGATTTCAATGCAGAACGTCATGTACTCGATGTGTATGCGCCCAAACAAAAAGCCGCGCGGCCTTTTCCCGTTGTGGTTTTCATTCACGGCGGAAACTGGGACAGCGGTAGTAAAAATCTTTATACGTTTATCGGCCGTCGCCTGGCCAAACAGGAGATGGTGGCCGTAATTATCAATTACCGCCTTTCCCCGGCGGTTTTGGTGCCCGGCATGGCCGACGATTGTGTTCGCGCCCTGCTTTGGACCTCGCAGCATATCGCCGAATTTGGCGGAGATCCCAACCGGATTGTCGTCATGGGTCATTCGGCGGGTGGGGGACTGGCGGCTTTGCTGGCGACGGACGACCGGTTGTTTCAGAAGTTCGGACTGACCCAAAATCCCGTCAAGGGTGCCATTCTCGATGATCCGGCCGGGTTGAATATGTTCGACTATCTTCAGAAAATGGAGTATCCCGATGACGAACAATACCTCGTACCGTTCGGGAAAGATTCCACGGTTTGGCGGGCGATGTCGGCTCACAACCAGGTCACGCCCGCCAGTCCGCCCATGCTGATTTACACCGGCAGCCGGACGTATCCGAGCATTGCCAATAGTACCCGGAAATTCCACCAGCGTCTTCAGGAACTGGGCGTAAAACACGAATACACGGTTCTGCCGGGTAAAAAACACGTTGGGATGGTGACCCAGCTCTTCTGGCAAAATAACCTCATTTACCAGGAATTACGGAAGTTCGTCGGCGCAAAATCGTAGGGAAAACACGAAAATTGTCCCTAGGCTTCGACGTTTTTCTTCACCACCGCCATCGTTTCTTTTTGCCGCTGATTGACAAACTGCTTGCCTTTCAGGGCCTTCGCTTTGGCGGCTTTCGGATCTTTGGCCATTGCCAGAACCGCCGGAACAATCCCCGCAACGTCTTTGGGTGTATCCAGATCAAAAAGCCAGTCGCCCAGACCAATATCGCGCCACATGGCCCCTTTGCTGGTCTGTTCTTCAAACCGGCAGACGATGGCCGGAATGCCCAGCGCGATGCACATGATGGGCGAGTGCATTTCGATGCCGAACAAGCCCGCCGAGCGAATATAGGTGCTGACGGCTTCGTCGGTGAGCCAGTAATGATCGCGCCAGACGACTTTGGATTTTACATCCTCCGGGAGCGGATCATACAGCATTTCCTTGCCAATCCGAACCTGCGTTTCGTTTTCCGGCACCAGCAATACCTTCATTGGCGTCTGGCGAACGACGGCAATGATGGCTTCCCGAATCGGCTTGTTATCCTGCTCCTTCATCAGCTCATTCCGGGCGTGCTTGGCCTCATTGACGGTTTGTTTTTTGGCTGGCAGTTCCCACCAGGGCGAAAACCGCAGTTGCGGAATCGCACACAGAAATTTGCCGGTTTCGAGGCCGTGTTTCTTCAAAAAAGCGTCGGCGGCTTTATCGTCCCGAATATCCACGGCAAATGCACCGTCGGGGCAGAACTCCATAATCGGACAGGCAACGCCCTTGGACTTCGCAAATTCCATCGAAACCGAATCCCGGAAATAGGCAAACCGGGCTTTGGTGAGCAACTCGACATCCGCCGGATTAAACTTCCAGCGGTCTTCAGGAAAGCCGTATACGCCGGGCCAGGTGATGCCGTAGATGCCGTACGGTTTTCCGGTTTCCCGCCATTGTTCAATTTCTTTTCGACCCACCAGCGACGGCCCGGAGCCATGCAGCAGAAAACCGCACTCGGCCAGAGCCGCCTTCTTTTCGTCTGCAGTTTTCAGGATAACCAGTTTGGGAAACCGTTTCATCAGCATTTCTTCCACGCCGTTGCCCACATTAGATGGCCACAAACGAACTTCGACATCCGGCAGGTACTTTTCCAGCAACGTCAGAACGCCGGGCGTATGGGCAATGTCGCCGATGTTTTCAGTCTGCCACGAGGAGCGGAGAATGATGGATTTTTTAGCGGGGAATGTCGCGTTGGCGAGGGATGGAACACTGAGTAACAACCCGATCAGCGACGGTGTATGCTTCAGGAATTCTCTGCGGTTTGGCATGGGTACTCGTTTGGATGTTATAGGAGTGAGCCCCGGGTTGTCCCCGGGGAAAAGCCCGGCGGGCTTGGTGAAATGGCTAGACCGCCAGCGTTTTGCCCACGATTGCCATCGTTTCGCGCTGGCGTTTTTCAACGAAAGTCCGGGCTTTTGCGGCTTTGGCTTTTGCGGTTTTGGGGTCTTTGGCCATCGCCAGAACCGTCGGAACGATGCGGGCCACTTCAGCGGGTTTGTCCATATCGAACAGCCAGTCGCCCAGGCCAATATCCCGCCACATGATGCCTTTGCTGGTTTGTTCGTCGAACCGGCAGACGATGGCCGGAACGCCGTTGCCGACGCACATGATGGGTGAGTGCATTTCGAGCCCGAACAAACCCGCCGACCGCAGGTAGGTACTGATGGCCTCACCGGTGAGCCAGTAGCGATCCCGCCAGACGACTTTTGCTTTGACTTCGGCGGGGAGTGGATCATACAGCATTTCTTTGCCAATCGCCACCTGCGTTTCGTCTTCCGGACAGATCAGGATTTTCATTGGCGTTTGCCGAACGACCGCGCTGATGGCTTCGCGGAGTACGGCGTGATCGTGTTCTTTCATTTCCTCATTCCGGGTGTGCTTGAACTCGTCAAACGCGGCTTTTTTAGCGGGGATTTTCCAGTAGGGCGTATACCGCAGTCGGGGAATGACGCACATGAATTTACCGGTTTCCAGCTGATGCGCTTTGAGAAAAGCCTCCGCCGACGCATCATCCCGCAGATCGACCGCAAAAGCCGCATCCGGACCATATTCCATGATGGGGCAGGTAATTCCTTTTTCTTTCGCAAACTTGAGCGAGGCCGAATCCCGGAAAAAGATAAACTGCGCTTTACTGATCAGTTCCACTTCAGCCGCCGAGGTGGCGTTGGATGCCAGTGGCGTTGGGAAAACGCCGTGCAGCGAAATCCCGTAGATGCCGAACGGTTTGCCGGTTTCCCGGTGCCATCGATCCACGTCTTTCCGGGCCACCAGCGAAGACCCGGAACTGTGCAGCAGAAAATCGCAGTCGTTGAAAGCCGCCGAAATCTTTTCCGGGCCTTTCAGGATGATTACTTTTGGAAAGCGCTTCCGGATGAGTGCTTCCACGCCGTTGCCAATGTCCGACGGCCAGAGTTGAATCGTGACGTCGGGCAGGTATCGTTCCAGCAGGGTGAGGATGCCCGGCGTGTGTCCGATGTCGCCGATGTTGACGGTTTGCCAGGCGGAACGCAGCAGAATGGTTTTTTTTGCGGCTTTTTGGGCCAGCGCCGGAACGCTCATCAGCAGGCCGATGAGGGCGGTTGTTTGTTGAAGAAAAGATCGACGGTTTTGCATGAATGCAACGGTTTAGAATATCATTGAAGCGGTTGGAGCCGCAACCCCCGGATTGCACCTGGAGCTAGCCAATCAGGGTTGTCTTTAAAATTGCCATCGTTTCGCGCTGGCGTTTTTCAACAAAAAGCCGGGCCTTTGCGGCCTTCGCCTTCGCGGCTTTCGGGTCTTTGGCCATGGCCAGAACCGCCGGAACAACCCGGGCCACTTCCTCGGGTTTGTCCATGTCGAACAGCCAGTCGCCCAGACCAATATCCCGCCACATGATGCCCTTGCTGGTTTGTTCGGCAAAGCGGCAGACAATGGCCGGAATGCCGTGGCCGATGCACATGATGGGCGAGTGCATTTCGAGCCCGAACAAACCCGCCGACAACAGATAGGTGCTGAGTGCTTCGTCGGTGAGCCAATACCGGTCGCGCCACACCACGTTTTTCTTTACATCATCCGGCAGTTTGTCGAGCAAAATTTCCTTGCCCAGCTTGACCTGCGTTTCGTCTTCCGGAACAATCAGGATTTTCAACCCGGTCTGGCGCACCACGGCGATCATTGCTTCCCGCAGGGGGGCGTTGTCCTGCTCCTTCATCTGTTGATTGATCGCGTTTCTTTCCGCATCGAAGGGCGTTTTTTTGGCGGGAATTTCCCAGTAGGGCGTAAACCGGGTGCGCGGAATCACGCACAGAAATTTACCTGCTTCCAATCCGTGTTTCGACAGAAAGGCGGTGGCGGCCTGGTCATTCCGGAAGTCCACGGCGAAGGCACCATCCGGGCAAAAGGCCATCGTTGGGCTTTTGATCCCGATTTCTTTCGCTACCTCCAGCGAAACAGAATCCCGGAAAAACGCGAATCGGGCATGGTTTAACAACTCGACGTCCAGCGGATTGACCTTGCTGGCCGCCGGGCCGGGCGCGTAAACGCCGGGGAAGGTGATGCCGTAAATCCCGAACGGTTTGCCGGTTTCCCGGTGCCAGCGTTCCACATCCTTGCGGGCGACGAGCGACGGCCCGGAACCGTGTAGCAGAAAGTCACATTCTTTCAGGGTAGCCGCAATCTCTTCCGGTGTCTGGACAATGGAAACCCTGGGAAACCGGCGTTTGAGCAACTCCTCAACGCCATTGCCAACACTGCTCGGCCAGAGCCGGATGCTGGCGTCGGGCAGGTATTTTTCCAGCAGCGAGAGGACGCCGGGCGTGTGCCCGATGTCGCCGATGTTGACTGTTTGCCACGACGACCGCAGCACAATGGCGGGAGCTTTTTTGCCGGAAATGCCTTTTATCGAGGCCAGGAGTGAAGCGGTTGCCAGGGCCGCACTTTTCAGGAAAATGCGTCGGTTGGAATACGTTGAATCAGGTGTCATACTATTTGGTGCTTGGTAAACCCACGATTTTGCGGACAGCCATCATGCTTTCGGACTGACGTTTTTGCACGAACGCCATCGCCTTTTGGGCCTTGGCTTTGGCCGCCGGATAGTCGCGGTGAATTTTAGAGAGCTGGTCGATCCAGGCCGAAGCCGGGCTTTCGTCCACTTCAAACAGCCACTCAGGCAAGCCGATGTCGCGAAACATCCAGCCTTTTCGACCGTGGAAATGGGAGCGAACGTGAACCACCGGTTTGCCGAGGGCCAGGCCCATAATCAGCGAGTGCGGTTCCATCCCAATCAGAGAATGAGCGCGGGCATAAACCGACATGGCTTCATCGGCATTCCAGAAGGTGTCGCGCAAAACGACTTTCTGCCGGGTGGTCGCGTCCAGTTGATCGTACAGGTGGTTTTTTGCCTGCGGCATTTCTTTATCTACTTCCGGGGCCAGCAGCACTTTATAGCCGGTTTCCTTGACCCAGTGTGTAATGACCTCCCTGATTTTAGCCATCCGGGTGCGGTCCTGCTCCTGTTGCTCAGGCGTCGGTTTCGTGGGATTCAGTAAATTTCCTTCCCCTTTTTCGTTGAAATGGGGTGTGTTGGTTCGGATAATCACCACCAGAAATTTGCCATCTTCCAGACCCGCCTGTGTCAGATACGCCAGCCCTTTGCGTTCATCCCGGATATCGATTCCAAAACAGCCGTCCGGGGCAAATTCGAGGATGGACGGATGGAAGGTTTCGGCTTTCAGGAAGTTGAGCGATTCGTTGTCGCGGGCGTACAGAAAAGCCGCCCGGTTCAGAATATCCCGAAAAAAATACTGCGAGGGCGGGGCGAATTTATCGAACGACTGTCCATAAATACCGAACGGAATCCCCTTGTCGTAACAGTAGTAAAACGGTGTCAGCACCCTGATTGGGCCGCCCCATTCGTAGTTATACAAGCCGTAATTAAAGGATTGGCTCGAATTATGAATAAGCAGATCCGTCTGGTCGAAAGCCGCTTTCAGCTCGTCCGAAAGCTGGTCTCCTGTATAAAAATTACCCCGCACAATTTTGACTTTCGGGAAATTTTGGGTCACCAGTTTTTCGGTTTCGGGCCGGGGTTCGGCGTGCCAGAGGAGCAGTTGCGCTTCCGGAATATGGCGTTCGAGGAGCCTTAACGTGCCAGGCGTGTGACCTTGATCGCCGATGTTGGCATCCCGCCACGAGGAGCGCAGCATGATGGTCGGCGTCTTCTTCGGAACGAAAGAATGCGGAACCGGGTGTTGGGTTCCCATCGGTGGCAGGGCAGCGGTGGCCACCGATAGGCTGGTTGCTTTCAGAAAGTCTCTTCGACTGCGCATCATGTTTGGTTGGTTCGATTAATAGCCGGGATTCTGAACCAGACTCGGATTGGCATCCATATCCACCTGCGGAATGGGCAGCAGAACGTGGAAAGGCTTGATGACCGGATTCCGGTTGAACGTATTGTCGGCTTTCACGGCCTCGACCAGTTTGCCCGTCCGGATCAGATCGAACCGGCGGTTGTTCTCGAACGTCAGTTCCAGTCGCCGTTCCAGCAGAACCGCTTCTTTGAATTGCTGGTAGTTGAGGCCCGTCAAGGCCGTCAGGCCCGCCCGGATGCGCACTTTGTTGATGGCGGCATACGCTTCCGCAGTCGGCCCGTTGTTCACTTCATTGAGGGCTTCGGCCTGCATCAGCAACACATCGGAATACCGCAGGATCGGAATGCTCGTGCCTTCACCGCCGTTGGTTTTGGCGGTTTTATCCCACAGTTTCTGGAAAGAAACCGCTTTGGTGGGATCAGGATCGGTGATGGAAAGATTGGTCGTCACCCCGTTATAGACATACGAGGTGATGAACGTAACCGGCTTTCGTTTGTCGTTTGCGGAATAGGCATTGAACAAACTGGCGCTGACCCGCGCAATGCCCGCTCCGCCACTGGGGTAAATCAGGGCCGCCCGGACGCCAAAACCGCGCCCAATGTTGTGGCCACGCACATCGGTCAGATACTGTACTTCAAAGATATTCTCCTTGCCACCCCGCGCCGTGAGCGCAAACGCGTCGGCATAGTTGTCATACAGTGCATAAACGCCTTGGTCGATTACTTCCTTCGCTTTGGTGGCCGCCTGCGTCCAGAAAGGCGAACCGGCGGTGGTTCCGGCCCGCCAGAGGTAGAGTTTCGCCAGCATTCCTTTGGCCGCTCCCTGCGTAGCTCGGCCCGACTCGCTGGCCGGATACGTAACCGGCAAAATGCTCTCGGCTTCTTTCAGATCAGCTTCAATCAGGGCGTAGATGTCGTTCGCCGGTGACCGGGGGAGTTCCAGGCCTTCCAGCGAGGTAGTTTCTTTGGTTACCAGCGGCACGTCGCCATAGAGCCGCACGAGGTTGAAATAATGCAACGCGCGGAGAAATTTCGCTTCGGCGATATACCGTTTTTTCAGTGTTTCATCCATCGCAATACCGGGCAAGCGGTCAATGACGGTATTGGAGCGGTTGATGCCCCGGTAGGCTGGTGAATACAGGCTGACAAAGGTGTTGGCGGGCGTGATGTCATACCGCCACAACAGCGGCCGGTTGGCGTCGCCCGTCAGAAAGGGAATGGCGTCGTCGGTGGTGGTGATGTCCAGGTTCGGGTCCAGGTTGCCGATGGCGTTGTAACACGCTCCCAGTGCCGCTTTGGCATCGTCGGCGGTTTTGTAATAGGTGGCATTGGTCAGGTTCGTTACGGGAGACAGGTCGAGCTGGCTTTCGCAGGCGGTTGCCAATAGGGCCACAACGAGTAGTAAGGTGTTGGTTTTCATAGAGATCTATGCATTAAAATTTCAGGTTCAGACCTACCAATACGGTTTTTGCGGAGGGGTAGCCGCCATAATCCAGCCCCTGGCTCAGTGACGAACTTCCGTAGCGGTTCACTTCCGGATCATAGCCTGAATACGAGGTCAGGGTGATAAAATTCTGGGCGGTTACATACACTTTGGCGGAGCCAACCGACAGGCGGTTCAACAGGCTTTTGGGCAGGTTATACCCCAGCGAAATGTTTTTAAAGCGTAGGTAGGAACCGTCCTCGACGTGCAGCGACGAAAGCAGCCGCGAGCCGCCCCCGGCATTGGCGCGGGGAATGGTGTTGCTCGGATTGGTGGGCGTCCAGCGGTCCAGCGCCCGGGCCGACTGGTTGTTGCCCCCTGTCAGGTTCAACTGGTCGAAGGTGGCAAAATTCAGGATTTCGTTGCCGTATGAACCTTGTACAAAAATGTTTAAATCGAAGCCTTTGTAGGAAAAGGTGTTGTTCAGCCCGCCGAAGAAATCCGGGTTGCTGTTGCCGATGATGTCCCGGTCAGAATCGTTGATCACGCCATCGCCGTTCCGGTCCACATACCGGAGATCACCCGGTTTGGCCGTTTTTTGGGCCGATCCATCCACTTCCGCCTGGTTCTGGAAAATGCCGTTGGTAACCAGCCCGAAGAAATTGCCCAGTGGACTATCGACCCGCAGCAAAATCGGATTTTGGGTGGTGTTGGAAATGGTGGCATCCGAACCCGTTCTGAACTCTTTCCGGCCATCCAGGAACAGGATTTTATTCCGGTTGAAGGAGATATTGAATTCCGACGTCCAGCGAAAACCGCCCTGGTCTACGTTGATTGTGTTCATCGAAAATTCGAATCCTTTGTTGCGAACACTGCCCAGGTTTTTCAGCGTGGTAGAAAAACCGGATGAAGTAGGGACACCCACGTTAAAAAGCAGATCAGAGGTTTTTTTGATGTAATAATCGGCCGATACCTGAACGCGGTTATTGAACAATCCAACGTCAAAACCAACGTCAAATTGAGCGTTTTTTTCCCAGCGTAAATCGGGGTTGCCAATGCCCGCAGTGGCCGATCCGACGTTCAGTGCCCCGCCGATGACGTAAGGGGCCGAGCTGATGTTGGCCAGATACTGGTAATTCCCGATTTCCTGATTCCCCGACAGACCGTAGCTGGCCCGCAGTTTGGCATCGGAAATAAACGTGAGGTCTTTCAGCCAGGGTTCATTAGCGAGTTTCCAGGCGATGGCACCCGACGGAAAGAAACCGAATTTGTTGTTCGGGCCAAAGCGCGACGACCCGTCCCGCCGACCGGTCAGCGTCAGCAGAAAGCGGTCGTCGAAGCCGTAATTAACCCGCGCCAGATAAGAAATCAGCCGCCAGTCGCTGCTCCCGGAGCGTGGTGCCACCAGCGTCGAACCGGCTGCCAGGTTGTTGTACGAAGCAAAGTCGTCGGAAAAGGTATTGGCATTGGCCACCACACTTTCGGCTGACAAGCCCTGGATCGTATACCCCAAAACCGCATTCAGGCTGTGTTTAGGAGCCAGTTGGCGGGTGTAATTCAGGATGTTTTCGTTCAGCCAGTTGACGCTTTGGGAATTGGAAACGGAGGCACTACCGCCCACACTCGCGCCCAGAACCGCCAGCCGGGTGACGTAGTAATTGTTTTTCGAGCTTTGCAGATCCGTTCCGAAGCTGGTCCGGAAGGTCAGCCCTTCGATGATTTTGTAATCCACATAGGCGTTGGCCAGAATGCGGATGAGGGCGGTTTTGTCCGTAAACTCATTGGCGACGGCCAGCGGATTGTCGGCACCCAGTCCGTTCAGGGCACCCTGGTTTTTGTAGTAGCTTCCGTCGGCATTCCGCACCGGAAACGTGGGGGAATAATTCAGGGCCGAACTGATGATGCCACTCACGGCCAGGTTGCCGTCGGTTTCGGTGCGGGGGTTGTTGGTCAGCGTATAGGCCCCCTGCATGGTAACTCCCACTTTCAGGCGCGACGTCAGGTCGTTGTCGAGGTTGGCCCGCAGCGTGTAGCGTTTGAAATCCGATTTCAGCAGAATACCATCCTGGCCGTAGTAGCCGAAGGACACCGCATACCGGGATTTTTCAGCACCTCCCGAAACCGAGAGCTGGTGGTTCTGGATGGGCGCATCGCGCATGACGACACTCTGCCAGTCGGTGCCTTCACCCAGGGTTGAAACCAGCGGACGATCCGCCGTGCTGCCGTCAAAATAGGCCTTGCCGCCGTTGTTGATCTGGGCGTCGTTGACCAGTTCGGCAAACTGGCGGGCGTTGAGCATCGGGAGCTTCCGGCGTACCGACTGGTTGCCATAATAGCCTTCGTAGCTAATCACCGCCTTGCCGGCCTTGCCGCGTTTGGTCGTGACGAGCACGACGCCATTGGAACCCCGGGAACCATAAATGGCGGTTGCCGAAGCATCTTTCAGGATTTCGATGGACTCAATGTCGTCGGTGTTGATGGAGTTCAGACCGGTAGTCGGAAAACCGTCGATGACGTAGAGTGGATCATTGCCGGCATTGACCGAACCCGAACCCCGAATCCGGATGGTGGAATTTCCGCCGGGCCGGGCCGAATTCGACACCACCTGAACCCCGGCAGCGCGGCCCTGCATGGCCCGGTCGAGCGACGGAATGGGCGTTGCCTTGATGTTGGCTTCGCCGACTTTGGCCACCGAACCCGTCAGATCCGATTTCTTGACGGTTCCGTAGCCCACCACGACGACTTCCTCCAGGCTCTTGTTGTCAGTTTTCAACGAAACGTTGAGGCTGGTGCGTTTTTCCACCGCAATTTCCTGCGAAACAAACCCGACAAAGCTGAAAACCAGCACGGCCGATTCATTGGGAACGACAATCTGGTATTTCCCGTCGCCGTTGGTCGTCGTGCCGCGCGTGGTGCCTTTCACCAGCACGCTGACGCCCGGCAAGCCTTCGCCTTTTTCGTCTGAAACCGTACCGGATACGGTTAGGTCGGCCAGAACGTCGCTGGTAGTCAGGGTGTTGCCCGGAAGCGTGCTGCCGGTGCCGTTCATTTTGAAAAGCGCAATCTGTTTCCCGCTTACTTCGTAGCGAATATGAAGCGGAGTCAGCAAATCGTTGAGTGTTTCCTTGAGGGTCACAAACCGGTTTTCCAGTGTCACCTTCTGGTTGACCTGAATTTCACGCGGGTTGTAGATAAAAAGGACATTGGCATGGCGCTCCAGAAACGTCAGTGCTTTTTTCAGGTTGGTGGTTTCGGCTTTTACCGCGATGCGCTGGTCCAGCACTTCCTGGCCGTTGGCATCGTGGGCATAGGTTGCACCCATAAACAGGATCGTCATCAGCAGCTGAATAACCGATAGTTTCATGAGGGTCCGGAAGGAAAGGGGCTTTTTATAAAGTCTATCCATGAGAAAAGGGGTTTGCTCATGGATAGCGACAGCAGTGGTTGCATACTGGTTTCCAGTAATTTTTTTAGAAAAAATTTACTGGAATTGCCTAATCGGTTCAATTATAACTAGTTATTTTCACACCCTTCGCTGTGAATAACGATCTGCCCGTCTACCATTTCGTAGGACGAGCGGGTAATTTTGCAGATCAGATTGAGTTTTTCAAACAGCGATTCACCGGCCAGATTGGCCGTCAGGTAACAGTCTTTCAGGTTGGCCGCATCGTAAATGAACGTCAGCCCGTAGGTTTTTTCCAGCAACGAAAACACCTCCGAAACCGGTGCTTCTTCAAAAATGTAAGCCTCTTTGGTGACCTTCTGAAGCGTGATCGGTTGCTCGACAACGGATTTCACCAGGCGTTTTTCGGTCGTCGAGAACACCACCTGCTGGTTGGGCGTCAGCACCATGCCGACTGACTCGTTCTTGCGGGCGGGCTGTTCTTTCTCCACATCTTTCCGCATGTAGACCGACACCCGGCCCGACCGAACCTCCACTTTGGCGTTGGTTTCGCCCGTCGTAATCTGAAAACTGGTTCCTAACACCTGCGTCGAAATCTGATCGGTATATACCCAAAACGGCATTTTTGGATTTTTCTTAACCGAAAAAAACGCCCGCCCGCTCAGGTAAACTTCCCGTTTGGTGGCCGAAAAACGATTCGGATACCGCAGCGTCCCTTTGGGATATAGAACCACCGTGCTGCTGTCGTGGAGCACAAACGTCCGGGGTTCGGCACTTTCGTTGACGGTTTCGGTGTAATCACTCGCCAGGGCAGGGCTGAGGTTTTCAAGGGACGACAGCCGGGTATCGGCCTGTCGGCGCGCATCGGATTTGACGGCATAGGTGAACGCCAGATAACCCAAACCAATAAAAAGCAGGAGGGAAGCCGCCACCCGAAAAACCGTGGTTTGCCACAACGGAACGACGCTCGACTGATTGGATTGAACGATATTATTAAAAATCTGATCCAGTTCGGCCGGTTGTAAGGCGGTATTTTTCTCCTCCAGCGCCTGCAAAAAAGCCCGGGCTACCTGCACTTTGTCGGTGCAATCCGGATTTTCGGCCAGCCATTCCGACCAGAACGCGCCACTTTGGGCGTTGCGGTCGATGACCCAATGCCGGAAGTACTCGTCCCGCGTCAAATCGTCAACGCTGTAGTTTCGATAATCGGGCGTCCTCATGGTGGTAAGCGTTCATGCTATGAACAGATGGCGGATGATTCGGTTGGATACCCGCCCGTGTTCGTTTATTTAAAAAGTGCTGGTTTTGATCAGGTCGATAAAGAGGATAAAACCGACCCAGTTGTCGCGGAAGGTTTTGAAGGCGGCCTGCAACAGATTGGAAACCGACTGCGGGTTGACGCCCATGATCTCGGCAATTTCGTCGCGTTCGAGGTTTTGGTAATAGCGGAGGTAAATCACTTCACGCTGCCGTTTGGGCAGTTGATTCAGTGAATCGGCAATCCGTTTGGTGGTTTCGGCCAGGCTTTCCTGTTCGATAACCGACCATTCCGGCGAAAATTCCACGAAATTCAGGTCATTTTCGAGATCCGTCGGCTCATCGTCCCGGTTGATGCGCTGCCGGTAACCCTCGCGCAATACCCGCTTGCGGACGGAACTGAGCAGATAGGCCCGGACGCTGTCGGGGACCGCCACGCGTTCGCGCCGGTTCCAGATTTCGATGAACACCTCCTGAACACAGTCCTTGACGAAGTCTTCATCCCGCAGAAATTTGTAGCCATAGTTCTGCAGAGCGTTGAAATACTTGTCGATCAATTTCCGCAAACCGGTTTCGTTCCCGGTCTTGAGCTGCTCCCAAAACAGCAAGTCCATTCCGGCCGACGCATTTCCACTGGTCTTCATACAACAGGAGCCCGGACGATAGCTTCCGGACTCCTGTTAAACGTAAGAATGTAAAATTCCTACTCTTAAAAAAACAATGTTCATTCGTAATGTCGTTATACGCTGTTCTTACTGCAGATAGGGAGGCAGGGGTAAAGCCACGCTCGATTCATCGGGAATAGCCGCCCGACGAACGGTTTCCAGCGGAATGACGCCCGACCAGATTGGCAACGCCAGATCTTCCGGTTCGTCCTTAGGGCCGCCCGTCCGGATTTTGGCGGAGGCTTCGTCCAGTGAGAATGACAAAACCGTTGTTTTCCGGATTTCACTTTCCGTTTCTTTCCGTAAATCATCCCAGCGGTTTGGGATCAATTTATTGGTAATCAGGGCCAACGCTTCCACTTTTTGGGCATAGTCTTCCACTTTTTCGGCGGTGGCAAAAATGATGACGGAGCGGTAATTGACCGAGTGGCTGAACCCCGATTTGGCCAGCACCAGGCCGTCGAGCAGCGTCACGGAAATGCAAACCGGAATTCCTTTTTCGACTTCCCGAATAAAATGACTGCCCACCGATCCGTGAATCAGCAGCCGGTTGTCCAGCCGGGCGTGAGCCGTTGGAATTGATCCCGGCTGTCCATCAATGGCATAACTGATGGTGCAGTAGAGGGCTTCATCGAGAATGGAATAAATCGTTTCGGCCTCATAATGAGCCCGTTTTGCTGAGCGGCTGGGTGTTGTACGCGGGGTTTGCATGTGTTAAGTTGGTTTACGGTTTTCAGTATTTGGTTTACGGTGGCTGGCGCATGATAAGAGCGCGTCAGCCACCGTAAACCAAATACTGAAAACCGTAAACGATTTAAAATTGTGAGTTGTCCTGCAAATTTGCACCTTTACCGGACTATCTATGTCGTCCGGTTTTTCAAAAATAAGTAGTCCGGTATGCCGCCTTTCAAGACCCTGATTGCCGTTGATAAATCCGCCGAAGCCTCGGTCTACCTGCAACTGGCCGAACAGCTCCGGCGGCTGATCGGCGATGGCGTATTAAAAACCGGGCAGAAGTTGCCGGGAACGCGGCAGTTGGCCGAGCTGCTTCAGCTTCACCGCAAAACGATCATTGCAGCCTACGATGAATTGCTGGCGGAAGGCTGGCTCGAATCGCGGGCGGGCAGCGGTACGTTTGTGGTCGATTCGTTGCCGCTGGTTCGGCCGCAAACCCTTGGCAAAGAGGTTGATGAGCAGCGAAACCGCCGGGAACCCGGTTTTCAATTCGAATCCAGGCCGCACCTGGTTCGTTCGTTGTTGTTGATGGGAGACGGCCTGCGGCTGGACGACGGTTTTCCGGACATCCGGCTGGCCCCGATGGAGGAACTGGCCCGCGCGTACCGGAGCTATTTTCGCTGGGGAAATCCGCAGCAGCATTTTGGCTACGGCGATCCGAAAGGCAACCGGCTTCTGCGGGAAGAATTATCGGTTTTCCTGAACGAAACCCGGGCGTTGCGAACAACCGCCGACAACATTCTGATTTCGCGCGGCAGCATGATGGGCATTCACCTGGCCAGTACACTGCTGCTGAAACCGGGTCAGACGGCGGTGGTGGGTGAAACCAACTGGTCGGGAGCCAATATGAATTTTCAGCAGGCCGGGGCCGAATTGCTGACCGTTCCCGTCGACCAGCACGGCATGGATGTGGACGCCCTCGCGGAGCTTTGCCAGCGTCGCCCGGTTCGGCTGGTGTATGTGACGCCCCACCACCATTATCCGACCACGGTCACTTTGCCGCCCGACCGGCGGCTCCGGCTGTTGCAACTGAGTCAGCAATACGGTTTTGTGATCCTGGAAGATGATTACGACTACGAATTTCATTACCTCCGCCGACCGATTTTACCCCTGGCCAGCGCCGACCCGAATGGCATGGTGGTGTACATCGGTTCGCTGTCGAAATCGGTGGCCCCGGCTTTTCGGATCGGCTACGTGGTGGCCTCCGAAACCGTCATCGATGAACTGGCCCGCCTGCGACGCATCATCGACCGGCAGGGCGACGCGATGCTGGAATTTGCAATCGGTCAACTGTTCCGAAACGGCGACATGCGACGGCATTTAAAAAAGGCCCACCAGACTTATCTCTCACGCTGTAACCACTTCTGTTCGTTGCTAACCAGTGCGTTACCGGATCATGTGCAATATGACAAACCGGAAGGCGGTCTGGCGGTTTGGGCGATCTTCGATCCAACCATCGATCTCGCCCAACTTGCTCAAAAAGCCAAGGCGGAAGGGTTGACCTTTTCGGATGGATTGGCGCACAATCCGCCCGGAAAAGCGCTGAACAGCACCCGGCTGGGGTTCGCGTCCAGCACCGAAACCGAGTTGGAACAGAGTGTGGCGATTTTGCGGAAGGTGGTGAGGGGTTTATTCAATTAAGAGCGTTAGTTGTCCCGTAGGGATTAAACAGCGCAGCGTCGGTAGAAAAGGACAGCCCTCCCATCCCAATATCCCGTAGGGATTAAACAGCGTAGCGTCGGTAGAATAGATGATTGGTTATTTCCGCGTGCCGTCAGGCACGCAACCATTCACAGAAATTCGAGGGTCGCGTACCTCACGGCACGCGAGGGAAAAACAGTCTTCCTATACTACCGACGCTGTGCTGTTTTGCCCCTCATGGGGCATATTTAAAATCGAGAAGGGATTTTAAATGATATTAACCGTCAATTTGACCACTACTCAAACTGAAACGCAAAATACGTACACGAACCTTTGGTGGTATTCAAAATGCCGTGGGGAACGTTGGATTCCAGGAAAATGATATCGCCCACTTTCGCCGATTGCATCACGCCATCAATGCTTTCCTGGGCGGTGTTTTCAATCAGGAGCAGGATTTCGGCGGCCCGGTGGGTGTGGGGCGGATGGCTCCACAAGCCTTCATTGAGCGTCGTAACGTGCATTTCAAACCGTTTGCACATGACTGTTGCGCGGTCGAAGATATTGCGTCGACCGCCTTTGGCGTTGGGTTGATATGCCACATCCTTCCAGTCGACCCAGAACGATTGGCCTTTCATTTGCTCTAAATCCAGATCCGGTACTTCTTTCGACGTGTATCGCATGAGGTGATACGTGACGGGCGTAGTGCTTTTGTTTTCAAGCCGGTGGGCATCGCCGGGCATGATCAGCACCACGCTGCCGGGACCTACGGTTTTGATCCGGCTCCCGAGCGAAACGGTCAGTTCCCCGGTTTTGACGATGATCAGAATCTCGTCGTCCAGCGTTTGGGCGGGTTGCGGGGCTCGGTTGGGGGGAAGCGTGATGCCGTGGACGGAGAAATCATTGAAATCCCGCGTGGTGCCTTCCACAATCGTTCGATCGATCACGCCGTCTTTTTTGACCACCGGCGCGTTCTCCCAGGAATAGACTTTGGAAGGGATGGTTTGGGAGAAGGCGGTGTGGGTGGTCAATAAAAGGGCACTAATAAGAAAAAGGAATTTCATGGAACAGGGTTTAGGTCACCCCTCCAAAAGCATGATCTTGACACCGGTTACTGAGATAAACCAAACTTTCCGGTAAAACGCACGGTTATCTCATCAGCTTCGCGAAGCGTCAACGACTCAATTTTATTTTTAGCAGTATGGCAGAAATCATCAAAACCGCCCTCGTTACCGGCGGATCGAAAGGCATTGGATACGGCATTGCCGAAGTATTGATCAACGAAGGAATCCGGGTGGCCATCACCAGCCGCTCACAGGAAGCGGCCGAGGAAGCGGCCGCATCGCTCAACAAAATCAAGGACGGTTTTGCGCTGGGCATTGCCGCCGACGTCCGCGATCTGGTGTCGCAGCAACGCGCCGTCGATGCCATCACCCAGCAGTGGGGTCGGCTGGATTATGTGATCGCCAACGCGGGGGTGGGTCATTTTGCGCCGATTCAGGAGCTGACCTCCGAACAGTGGCAGGAAACCATCGACATCAACCTGACCGGCGTTTTCAATTCCATCAAGGCCACCCTGGACGAGTTGAAAAAATCGGAAGGCTATTTTATCACGATTTCGAGCCTGGCCGGTACCAACTTTTTCGAAAACGGCACGGCCTACAACGCCAGCAAGTTCGGGCTGGTCGGCTTTTCCCAGGCGCTGATGCTCGACCTGCGCAGCGAAGGCATCAAGGTGACGACCATCATGCCCGGTTCAGTGGCTTCGTATTTCAACAACCACGAGCCGAGTGAAAAAGACGCCTGGAAAATTCAGCCGGAAGACATCGGCCAGATCGTCGCCGACCTGATTCGGATGCCCGCCCGGACGCTCCCCAGCAAGATTGAGGTGCGCCCTTCCCGGCCCGGTGGCAAATGAGAGAAGGACTATTAAAAACGAAAGAAGCCGGCTGAAAAGCCGGCTTCTTTCGTTTACCACCCGAAGATTTCGGGTCTTAGTTCATGGCGATGTGACGTTCTGTAGTCACCGTTGGTGATGAGGTCTGCAACTTTACTTCTTTCACCTGTTTGGTATTGCCATCCGAAATTTCAACCTGATAAATACCATCCTGCAGTTGGTTCAGGTCAAAGCGAATGGCCGACGATTCGTGTCCTTTGCCCAATCTTTCAGAAGCCAGGATCTCACCGGTTTCGTTTTTCAGCGTAACATTGATTTTGGCATTTTTGTCCTTATTGACATTCACCCGAATTTTCGACGTGTTGACTACCGGATAAACGACTGATTGGTAGGTAGATTGCGTCTTGGCGGTTTCTTTGTGATCAGCTGCAAAGCTGGATGACGTCGTGGCAATGGTTAAAGCGAGGAAAGCGGAAGCGATGAGTGATTTCATGGTATTTGTTGTTTTTGTGTTGTGTTTCGTATCGGTTGTTTTCTGCGGCAGCTTGTGATTCGCCGTTTCGATGGGTCAAAACAACGGCGAAAATCGCTACCTTGCTATGCATAGTACTCCGGCGGTAAAACGGATCGATGAATGGTTTGCTGGAGGGATGAATAATTAATCGGCGCGAACTGTGTATCTTTAAAAACCCATCAAAATACCCTTTATGAGAACACCAATCCACTTCATCGGCCTTTTGCTGGTCAGTTTCCTGAGTGTAAAACCGGCTTTCGCGCAGGTCATCACCGCGCCCCAAATCGATCAACTGGTTGAAAATACACTGAAAACCTTCGAGGTGCCGGGCATTGCCGTCGCCATAGTAAAAGATGGAAAGGTAATTCATTCAAAAGGCTACGGCGTCCGGTCCATGCATTCCACACAGAAGGTCGATGCCAATACATTATTCGGCATTGCTTCCAACAGCAAGGCGTTTACGGCGGCAACGCTCGGCATTCTGGTCGATGAGGGCAAACTGAGCTGGGACGACAAGGTGATCGACTACATCCCGGAGTTCCGGCTCTACAATGCGTACGTTACCGAGGATTTTACGATTCGCGATTTACTGACCCACCGGAGTGGCCTCGGTCTCGGCGCCGGGGATTTGATGTTCTTTCCCGATTCCAGCGATTTTCAGTTGAAAGACGTGATTCATAACCTGCGGTATCTGAAACAGACGTCCGGTTTTCGGACCAAATACGATTATGACAATCTCCTGTATATGGTGGCGGGTGAGGTGGTGAAGCGGGCGTCGGGCCTGAGCTGGGAGGAATTTGTGGAAACCCGGATCATGAAACCGCTCCAGATGGAGAACAGCGCAGCGTCGTTTTCCCGGCTCAAAAATAAATCGAATGTCATCGACGCCCACGCCGTGATCGAGGGCAAACTGCGGACGGTCAGGCGCGGTCGGCTGGACGTCGGGAATTCGGCGGGCGGCATCAACAGCAGCATCAACGACCTGAGCAAATGGGTGATCATGCAACTCAATGGCGGAAAATACGGCGACGGTTTGAGCAAAACCCTGTTCAGCCCGAAGGTGCAGGACGACATGTGGTCGCCCCAAACCATTATTCCGGTGCGCAATCCCGGACCCTACAACACCCATTTCAGTTCCTACGGTTTGGGCTGGCGACTGAATGATGCCAAGGGCTACAAGCAGATTTCGCACACCGGCGGTTTGCCCGGTATGGTGACGCAGGTGATGCTAATACCGGAACTAAAACTGGGCATCATCGTGCTGACCAACCAGCAATCCGGGGCGGCTTTCACGGCCATTACCAACCAGATTCTGGACAGTTATTTCGGAATCACCGGCACCGATCGGGTGAAGGAATACAGCGACCGGCTGCGCGAAAATACCGCCAGTGCCGACAAAGTAACCGACGAGGTTTGGAAAACCGTTGCGGCTGAAAAGGAGAGTACCGCGTCAAAACCGCCGATTCATTTTTACACCGGCACCTATCACGACAAGTGGCTGGGTGACGTTTCCATTGTGCCGGATAACCTGAGACTCCTGTTTGTCTCAAAGCGGTCTCCGCGATTAACCGGCGAACTGTTCCATTATAAAGGCAATACGTTCGTGGTCAAATGGAACGACCGGAGTCTGGAAGCGGATGCGTTTGTGATGTTTGGTCTGGATTATGAAGGAAAACCGGTTTCGATGAAAATGAAAGCCATTTCGCCCTTAACAGATTTTAGCTACGACTTCCACGACCTGGATTTTACGAAAAAGAAGTAAAGACAAGAGAGGTGAGACAAGAGTATAGAGAGACGGTTTTTATTCTCTTGTCTCACCTCTCTTGTCTTGTCAAAACTACCTCGCCACTTCAATCTTATACTTTTTCCCTTTCATTTTTTCGTCCTTGATCTTCGCCAGCAACTCCTTGACTTTGGACTTTCGGACGGCTGCGAAGGAGATGAAGTCTTTCACTTCGATCAGGCCCAGATCGCCTTTTTCGAGTCCGCCTTTTTGGGAGAAAAAACCGACAATGTCGATTTTGTTGAGTTTATTTTTCTTGCCGCCACTGACGTAAATCGTCTGGAATTGGGGGGGATTGGGCAGTGGCTGGTTGGCCGGAATAACAAACTCATCGAGCGATTCGGGCAGATAGCGGGGTCGTTCTTCATTCCGGTGCAGCAGAATGTAGGCGGTTCCTGAAGCGTGCATCCGGGCCGTCCGGCCGTTACGGTGCAGAAACTCGTGTTCGTGCAGCGGCAGGTGGTAGTGAATGACGAATTTCATCTCGGGAATGTCCAGTCCCCGGGCGGCCAGGTCGGTCGTAATGAGGTAACTGACACTGCCGTTGCGAAACTGGATCAGGGCGCGTTCGCGGTCGTCCTGCTCCATGCCGCCGTGGTAGAACGTCGAAACAATGCCCATTTCGTTCAGGATGGCACTGGTGCGCTCGGCGGCATCGCGGTGGTTACAAAAGATCAAAGCCGCTTCCGAATCCAGTGCGCAGAGCAAGCGAAACAGCGTATCGACTTTGTCTTTTTCTTCCGAAATAACAATTTTGGTCGTCAGGCTTTTGTCGCGGTCATCGTCGGGAATAAAATCGAGTTTGACCGGAGAACGCACACCCGTAAACTCCGGAATGGATATGCCTGACGTGGCCGAAACCAGCACCCGCTTTTGAAGATTCCGCAAGCCGCCGATGATGTAGGACATCTGGTCGTGAAAACCGAGTTCCAGCGACTTGTCGAATTCATCCAGCACCAGCGTATGAATGCCGTCGAGGTCGACCGTTTTGCGGTCGATGTGGTCGGCAATGCGGCCCGGTGTTCCAATCAATACGGCGGGTGGCGTACTCAGATTCTGAATTTCGGTCGCCATCGGATGCCCGCCGTAGCAGACGTTGACTTTGAAACCCGTCCCCATTTTTTTCCAGACCTGCTCAATCTGCAACGCCAGTTCGCGCGAAGGTGCCAGAATCAGACATTGGACTGTTTTTTGCTCCGGTTTAAGAAGTTGCAGAATTGGTAACAAAAAAGCGAGGGTCTTCCCGGAACCGGTCGGCGCCAGCAACAAAACCGCTTTCTCGGCCACAACCGCTTCCCGGGCTTCCCGCTGCATGGGGTTAAAGGCTTCAATTCCCAGGTTCGAAAGCAGGGGAGCAAGGTCTAGATTGGTTTCCATCCTGCAAAAGTAACGGATTTTAACCGACCCCAACGATCTGCCCGGAATAAGCTGGGGTTTGGGCGGTTTTCGGTCGGGGAAAGTATTTTTCAGAAATCGACAATCCCCGGCAGCAATGCGGAGAATCTTGTTCATTTTTGTGGTTTAACCCATTCTATTTTTTCAGAAACCGCCATGAGCGGACGACATTTTTATGAAAGAACAATCACGCAGAGCCTTTGTCAAAAGCAGTGTCGGGGCCGGACTCGGTCTGGGTTTATCAGGCAGCGCACCGAAAGAGCTGTTTGTCCATCACGTTTATTTTTACCTGAAAAATCCGGGCAGCGAGGCCGATAAAGCCAAATTAATGGAAGGGTTGAATAAACTGGCTAAAGTGCCGACCATCAAACTGGTACACATCGGCACGCCCGCACCCACCACCCGTTCCGTGATCGAACGCTCGTATGCCGTGTCGTGGCTGTGCTTTTTCGATAACCTGATGGATGAAGAGATTTACCAGACGCACCCCATTCACCTGAAATTCGTGGAGGACTATTCGGCCCTGTGGGAAAAAGTGATCGTCTATGATTCCGTTGGCCCGAAGCGGTAAACCAATTTCGACAATGGAATTAGGTTCATTTCGATATACAAGCCACTTATCCCGGAGGGATCTAACAGCGAAGCGTCGCCGGGCTGCCGGAGCGGTAGAATACAATGCAATATCAGGCTTACGTGCCGATAGGTACGCAACCCCATTTTCCCTGTGAATCATTGCGTACCTATCGGCACGCGGAACGGATTAATCGGGATCCTATCTACCGCTCCGGCGGCCCGGCGACGCTTCGCTGTTTAACCCCTACGGGGGTAAATAACCATAACCCTTTCTCCCTCATAAATAACCATAACCCTTTCTCCCTCAAATGACTATTTACTCAACCGCTGCGGCTAAAAACAACGTTCTGACCATTCTGCTTGGTGGTTTTTTTTTTAATGCAGGGCTGCACCCAACAACAACCCGCCGAAACCGCCAGGACGAATCCGGCAACTGATTTTATGTACCAGTATTCCATCATCGATGCCCTGCTCGCCGGGGTCTTCGACGGCAATCTGACGCTGGGGCAACTGAAAACCAAAGGCGATTTCGGGATTGGAACCTTCAACCGGGTAGACGGCGAACTGATTGTGCATCAGGGTACGGTGTACAAAGTAAGTGCCGACGGCAGCATTCATGAAATGCCGGACACCGACAGCACGTCGATTGCGTTTGTGAAGTTTTTTAAAGCGGATTCCACCTTTACCATCCAGGGGACAGCCACGCTCGACCAGATCGAAAAAGACCTGATGGCAGCTTTGCCCGCCAACGAGCTATACGCCATCCGGATGAAAGGTGACTTCCCGAAACTGACGGCCCGCGCCCCCGGTGCCGCCAAAAAACCGTATCCGTCGCTGAAAGACCACCTTGCCAAAGAACAATACCTTTTCAACCTCACCAACACGCGGGGGGTGGTGATCGGCTTTCTGTTGCCGGGCTATCTGGCGAAGGTCAACGTCCCCGGTTTTCACTTTCACTACCTGACCGACGACCACAAAGCCGGTGGTCACATCTTCGATTTTACCGCGAACAACCTCACCGTCGAGATTGATAAAATTCAGGGATACAGCGTGGAACTGAATACCAATGCCGACTTCGACAAAGTCAGTCTGGACAAAGACCGCCAGGAGGAGCTGAAGAAGATTGAGTAGCTGGTTTGGAGTTTGGGGCCACGCAACGGCTTTATATTCTGTAATTCTCCATAAAATATATGGCAATCATTATAAATGATAAAATTATATTTTGTAACTGATTTGTAGAACGAGAAAATTAGCTTATTTCGTCTTACCAACGAACTAATCCGATTTCCTATGAGAAGACATTTTTTACAAGGTTTATTCTTCTTACTCGTTCTGAGCCAGACCGCTGTTCAGGCCCAGACGATTCCCTCACCCAAAGAACATTTCGGTTTCAACATCGGTGACGACTACCAACTCGCCACCTACACCCAAACCGAAGCCTATTTCAAAAAACTCGCGGCTTCGGACCGTACCAAACTGGTCGATATCGGGATGACGGAAGAGGGTCGTCACCAGTACATGATCATCGTGTCGTCACCCGAAAACCTCAAAAAACTCGACCGCTACAAGGAAATTTCCACCAAACTGGCCCGCGCCGAAGGCATCAGCGATGAGCAGGCCCGTGCGATGGCCGCCGAAGGAAAAGCCGTGGTCTGGATTGATGGCGGCCTGCATGCCACCGAAACCGTCGGCACCATGCAACTGATCGAAACCGCCTGGCAGCTGGTGAGCCGCAAAGACCCCGAAACGCTGCGGATTCTGGATAACGTGGTGATTCTGCTCACCCACGCCAATCCCGACGGGCAGGAACTGGTCAGTAGCTGGTACATGCGTGAACCCAAACCGGAAAAGCGTTTGCTGGAAAATGTGCCGCGTCTGTATCAGAAATACGCGGGTCACGACAACAACCGCGACTTTTTCATCATGAACATGAAAGAGTCGCAAAATATTGGCCGTCAGTTGTTTATCGAATGGTTGCCGCAAATTATGTACAACCACCACCAGCGCGGCCCGGCGGGTTCGGTACTGGCGGGACCGCCGTATCGCGATCCGTTCAATTACGTGTTCGAGCCGCTGATGATCACCGGAATCGATGCCCTCGGCGCGGCCATGATCAACCGGCTGAATTCCGAAAACAAACCCGGTTTTACACGACTGGGCGGTTCGGTTTTCTCGACCTGGTACAACGGCGGGTTGCGCACCACGACGCACTTCCACAACATGATCGGTTTGCTGACGGAAATCATCGGCAACCCAACCCCGGAAGATGTGCCGCTCGTTCCCAACCGGCTGATTCCCAACGGCAATACGCCGTTTCCGGTGACGCCCCAGAAATGGCATTTCAAACAGTCGATCGATTATTCGATCTCGCTTAATTACGCCACGCTGGATTACGCGGCCCGTCACGGCGATCAGCTGCTGTACAACATTTATAAGATGGGCAAAAACGCCATCGAGCACGGCAGCACCGATTACTGGACGCTTTCGCCCAAACGCGTCGATGCGATCAACCAGTTGCACCAGGCGGATTTGAAAAAAGCCGCTCCGGGAGCCGCCAGTGCCACAACGCCCGACCAATACGGTTTGCTGCCCCGTGGCGGTGGAATTCCGGTGAAATATTTCGATGCGGTTTTGAAAGATCCGGCCCTGCGGGACCCGCGCGGCTTTATTATTTCGGCCGATCAGCCGGATTTTGCCACGGCGGTCAAGTTTGTCAATGCCCTCATCAAAACCGGGATTCAGATTCAGGAAGCCACGGCTGATTTTACGGTGGCAGGCAGGAAATACCCGGCGGGTTCGTACGTCGTGAAAACCGATCAGGCGTTCCGACCCCACGTATTGGACATGTTCGAACCGCAGGATCACCCGAACGATTTTCAGTATCCCGGTGGCCCGCCGGTTCGTCCGTACGATGCCGCTGGTTGGACTTTGGCGTTCCAGATGGGTGTCAAAGTAGACCGGATTCTGGAAGGGTTCGACGGGCCGTTCAAAAAGCTGCCGTATGGCGAATTGCAGTCGCCGAAAGGAAAAATCGATGCAACGGCTGCGGCTGGCTACGCGCTGAGCGCGCAGGCCAATAACACCTTCATTGCGGTCAATGATTTGCTGAAATCGGGTGTTGAGGTGTTCCGGTTACCAACCGGTGTTAGCGGAAAATCGTCGCTCGGCGCGGGCACGTTCTTTGTTCCGGCTTCAGCCAAAGCGAAGTCAATTCTGGACAAATCGGCCAAAGAATTGGGGCTGGAAGTTGTTGGCGTGGCCAAACGGCCGACGGGCGCACTGGTCAAAGTGGCCCCGATGCGGATTGCCCTGTGGGATGCCTACGGCGGGTCAATGCCGTCGGGCTGGGTGCGCTGGATCATGGAACAATACCATTTTCCGATGCAGGTGGTGTATTCGCAGGACATCGACGCGGGTGATCTGAAGAAGAAATACGATGTGATCGTGTTCGTAACCCGCGCCATTCCGTCGACAGGACCGGGTGGTGCTTCTCAGGGTGGCGGTGGCGGTTATGCCAGCCGCGAACCGAAAGCCGAAGAATTGCCCGCCGAATTCCGGCCGTGGCTGGGCAAGATTACCGCCGAAAAATCGATTCCGGAACTTCGGAAATTTCTGGAAGCGGGCGGCAATGTCGTCACCATCGGCAGCAGCACCAACCTCGCCTATCACCTGGGTTTGCCGGTGAAAAATGCGCTGGTCGAAATGACCAACGCGGGTCAGGAACGGCCCTTGTCGAACGAAAAATACTACATTCCCGGCAGCATTCTCCGGATCGATCTGGACTCGACCCAGCAGGCAACCTGGGGCATGGCGAAGCAAACCGATGTGTATTTCGACGCCAGCCCGGTTTTCAAAATCTCGCCGGATGCCGTGGCGAAAGGGACCGTAAAACCGCTGGCGTGGTTCTCGACCGACAAACCGCTGCGGAGTGGCTGGGCCTGGGGTCAGGCCTATTTACAGGATGGTGTCGCGGCTTTCATGGCTCCCGTCGGTTCCGGCAAACTCTACGCCTTTGGACCGGAAATTACCTTCCGCGCCCAGGCGCAGGGAACGTTCAAGCTGCTGTTTAACCAGTTGTATTCGACGGCGATGCCGTAACCGGGTTCGATATTGCGTGATTTCGCTGGCCGGGATTGGTGCTGCAAAAAGCAGCTCTGATCCCGGCCAGTTTTGTTTTAAGGGCCTGTTGATAAGGAATAGACAGGATGATTTTTGGTTTGTTATAATTTACATTTATTTTGCATTATAAAATTGATGTAAAATGATTCAGGTAATTAACCGCGCGCTTGACCTGCTGGAGCAAATTGCGAACGAACCGGAGAAACCCAAATCCCTGACAGAGCTGGCCGACGGCTTAAGTCTGAACCACGGTACCTGCGCCAACATTCTCAAGACGCTGGTAACCCGGGGGTATGTCGAGCAGATCGGTACCAAAAAAGGGTATATTCTGGGGGCCAAATCGTATTATTTAACGGGGAATAAGTCGTACCAGAAAGACTTGCTGGAAGCCGCCCGCGAAGAGATGGATGCCCTGACGCTGCTCATCAATGAAAACTGTTTGCTGGCCGTTCTTAAAGATAATCAGCGGATTGCATTGTATCGGACCTTCGCTGAACAGGATTTGCAGGTGCGTACGACCGACATCAAACCGGTGTACGATTCGGCTTCCGGGCGGCTTTTGATCGCGATGCTCCCCGACGAAAAGAAGCAGCGGTTTATCGCAAAATATGGTCTTCCGACCGGCGACTCCTGGCCCGAAATTCAGTCCGAATCGAACCTGCTGGAGACCCTGGCGCTTATTCGCCGGGAAGAACTGGCCCTGCAAACCATTGCCAACCGCCACGTCATGGGACTGGCAGTGCCCATTTACAAGAATGGCCTGGTGGTGGCCAGCCTTAGCATCTACCTGCCCGAATATCGCTACATGGCATTGGACAAAAGACAACTGATTGCCTCACTTCGCAATTCGGCTGAGAAGATTAATAAACGATTGATTTAAAGTGAATTGTGTTGAAGCAAAACGGGGCTTCGGCCCTTTTTTTGTGTCCGGCGAAATCCATCAATCGACTGAAAGCACTATTTTTTATAAAAAAACTGAAAATAATTTGGAGTGAATCCGGATTTGTGATTAGAATTGCAATGAAATAAAATTAGATTTTATAATATAAAAATTAAAATTCTGAACCCTATGAAAAAAAACCTTTATAGATGGCTTTGTGTCTGTCTGGCGGTTTTGTTGATCCCGTCGATCGGATGGACGCAATCGGTGGTGATAACGGGCCGGGTAACCGGGGCGGCTGACAATGCGCCCTTACCGGGTACGTCGGTTTCGCTCAAAGGAACCACAACGGGAACCACAACGGATGCGGAAGGAAATTACCGGCTAACATTGGCAAACCAGGCCAATGCAACGCTGGTCATTTCGTCGGTGGGTTACGTGGCACAGGAAATCGCCGTCGGGAAACAGTCGGTCGTCAATGCCGCTCTGGTGGTCGATTCCCGGCAACTGGATGAGGTCGTCGTGGTAGGCTACGGAACCGTCCGGAAGTCGGATTTGACCGGCTCCCTGGCGCAGGTGAAGGCCAAAGAGCTGAACGCGTTTCCGGCAACCAACGTCCTCCAGGCGTTGTCGGGCCGGGCGCCGGGCGTGCAGGTGACGCAGAACACGGGGGCGCCGGGGGCCGGTATCAGCGTCCGGATTCGGGGGACCAACTCGATTCAGGGCAGCAACGAACCGCTGTATGTGGTGGACGGTTTTCCGACTTCGGGCAGCAATCCGACCATCATCAACAACACGGATATTGAAAGTATTGAAATTCTGAAAGATGCCTCGGCGACGGCGATTTACGG
Organism: Larkinella sp. C7; assembly: GCF_006149005.1. Classification (GTDB taxonomy): domain Bacteria; phylum Bacteroidota; class Bacteroidia; order Cytophagales; family Spirosomataceae; genus Larkinella. The sequence continues at coordinate 336,885 of NZ_VBSL01000004.1, forward strand.
GTCGCGGGGGGCCAACGGCGTGGTTTTGATTACGACCAAACAGGGCAAATCCGGCAAAATGCAGGTGGATTACGAAGGCAGCTACAGCACCCAGACCCTGCGCAAAAAACTGGATTTGATGAATGCCCGGGAGTATGCGACGTTCTACAACGAACAGGCCACGACCGATAAAGTGACGCCGTATTTCACGCAGGCGCAGATCGATGGGTTTGGCGAAGGGTTCGACTGGCAGGATCTGATTTTCCGGAAAGCGCCCATGCAGACGCACAACCTGACCATCAGCGGAGGCAACGAGAAAACGCGGTATTCGGTGGGCGGGAGCATTTTTAACCAGCAGGGCATTGTGATCGGCAGTGACTACAAACGGTATTCGCTCCGGGCCAACATCTCGTCGGATGTCAGCCGGAAACTCAATCTGTCGTATGGGGCCACGCTGACCAAAATCACAACGAGCCGCCAGAATTCGGGGGGCGGCAACCGGGGCGGTTCGCTCATCTCGGCGGCCATTTCGGCCCCGCCAACCCTGACACCGTACAACGAAGACGGTTCGTATCGCGTACTGGCAACGGCCTATCCCTTCATTTCCAATGTGTTGACCAATCCGCTCAATTACATCTACCAGTCTTCCGATGATGTCGATGCCAACCGGGTGCTGGCCAACGCGGCCCTGACGTTCAAACCGTTCGACGGCCTGGCCATCAAGATTTCCGGCGGTATTGAAAACAGCGATGACCGCACGGACTCCTACACAACAACCAAATTTGTCAACTCCCAGGGCAGTGCCAGCGTGTCGACGAGCCGGGGAATGAGCCTGTTGAGTGAAAACACGATCAGCTACATCAAAACTATTGCCGTCAAACACAGCATTTCGGCAGTGGCCGGATTTACTTACCAGGATTTTCTGAGCAAATCATTGAACGCGTCGGGCGTGGGCTTTCTGAGCGACATCACCGAAACCGCCAATCTGGGTTCGGCGGCAACACCGGGTATTCCGGGGACGGGTTATTCGCTCAGTACGTTGCTGTCGTATCTGGGGCGTGTGAATTACAGCTATAACAATAAGTATCTGGCTACGATCAGTTTCCGGGCCGACGGGTCTTCCAAATACAGCGAAGGCAACAAATGGGGCTACTTCCCCTCGGGCGCTCTGGCCTGGCGGGTATCGGAAGAAGAGTTCATGAAAAATGTGCCGTTCATTACCGACCTGAAGGCGCGGGCGAGCTGGGGCCTGACGGGTAGCCAGGCGATTGGGGCGTATGCGACCCTCAACAACCTGTCGGCGGGAAAAACCGTGTTCGACGATGCGCTCTACAACACCTTCGCCCCCGGAACGCAGTTGCCCGGCAACCTGAAGTGGGAAACCACGGAGCAAACCGACTTCGGGATCGACGCGGGTTTTCTGGGCAACCGCTACCGCCTGACCCTCGATTATTACATCAAACACACCCGCGACCTGCTCAATACGGTGCAGTTACCGAGCGGTTTTGGGTTTACGAGCACGATTCGGAACGTCGGCGAAATTCAGAACAAAGGGCTGGAAATTGGACTGGAAGCTCGAATTTTTGACAAAGCGTTTAAATGGGATGTCAACGGCAATATTTCCTTCAACCGCAGCAAGGTGGTCAAACTGAATGGCGGGCAGGACATTCTGGGCGGCAGTGTGGGCGTAACGCTCATCAGCGATGCCGCCAACCTGCTGCGCGAAGGTCAGCCGATGAGCGTGTTTTATGGGTACGTGGAAAACGGCTACACCGAACAGGGTAAGGTGAAGTATGTGGACCAGAACGGTGACAACGTGATCAACCAGCTCGACAAAACCATCATCGGCAATCCGAACCCCGACTTTATTTACGGTTTTAATTCGGCCATGTCGTTCCGGGGTTTCGACCTGACGTTTTTCGTGCAGGGAACGCAGGGGAACAACCTGGTCAACGTCAGTTCGATCAACAACACGCTCGACTACGGTTTTGGGCTGAACATGCCCCGGGAAGTGTTGTATAACCACTGGACACCGACCAACACCACCGCGAAATACCCGGTTATTTCCCGCGCCAACAGCTACAACTATTCCGACCGCTTTGTCGAAGATGGGTCGTATTTGCGCCTGCGAAACATTCAACTGGCTTATAACCTGCCTTTGCAGAAAATGGGCGTCACCTGGATGCGGACGGCGCAGGTCTACGCCAGTGGGCAGAACCTGCTGACCCTCACGAAATACTCGTGGTGGGACCCGGAAACCAACTCGCAGGGTGGCGCTAATTCCATCGGTCAGGGTATCGACCACTACAGCTATCCCACCTCAAAATCCGTCACCTTTGGCCTGCGGGTCGGTTTTTAATTTTATTGAGCGAATTAGTGAATGAGCGATTGAGTGGCTGTCGCATGGATAATTCACTCAATCACTCATTCGCTCAATCACAAATAGATATGAAAAAGATACTATTTCTTCCCCTGATTCTTAGCCTGTTATCCTGCGAGGATGTGCTGGTTGAGAAGCCCAAAGCCGTCGCGGTGGAGACGTTTTACAATACCGCCAGTGAAGTAGAAGCGGCCGTGAATGCGGCATACGCCCAGCTCCGGGCCACCAATGGCATCACGGGGCAGTTGGGTGCGCAGCTCGAAGCGTATACCGATTACAGTTATGGCCGGGGTAGCTACCAGGTGCTGAGCGATTTTCAGGGGCTGAACAGCACGAACATTCCGCGGACCGACGACGGCTGGCGGTTGTTCTACCTCTGCATCCGCAATGCCAATCTGGTGATTCAGAATGCCCCGAAAGGCAGCAGTATCAGCCCGGCCGACGTCACGAAATATGTCGCTGAAGCCAAATACCTGCGCGCTTTCGCGTATTTCTGGTTGGTTCGCAACTGGGGTGGCGTGCCGATCCGCACCGAAGCGACGCTCAATGAACCCAATGTCAAGCGCAACACCGCCGAAGAAGTGTATACCTTGATTCTGAGTGATTTAAAAGAAGCCGAAGCCAATCTGCCCGACAAAGGCACGCAGGTGGGCCGGGCCACCAAATGGGCGGCCAAGGCGGCTTTGGCCGAAGTGTATTTTACCCGGAACCAGTACGCCGAAGCCCGCGACAAAGCCGACGAAATCATCAAATCCGGGAAATTTTCGCTGGTACCGGTGACGGTTGCCGCCGATTTTGACAGCAAGGTGTTCGGCCCGACGGTCGTTACTTCGACGGAAGAAATCTGGTATCTGAAAGCAACCCGTCAGGGCGGGCAGGGAATGTATCTGGCCATGTTTGCGCACCATCCGGGTTCGAGACTCCACGGTGCTGGCGGTTTTTATGCGCATTACAGCGACACCCAGAACAATCCGGTGCAGAAAACCTGGGACGAAAAAGATTTACGGAAAACCGCCTTCTGGTATAGCTGGGACATTGGCCTGGGGAAAAACAGCATTTTGTGCAAGAAGTTTTCGGACCCGGTTGCGGCTACCAGCGACGGCGCGGGGAATGATTTCCCAATCTACCGCTACGCCGATATTTTGTTGCTGTATGCCGAAGCCGCCAGCCGGGCCGGAACCGGGCCAACGGCCGCTGCGATGGAAGCGCTGAATCAGGTACACCGCCGGGCCTACGGAAAGGTGCCAACGGTGGCTTCGGACGTGGATTTCAAACTGGCGGACTATACCGCGACGACCTTTCATGAACTGGTGCTGAAAGAGCGAGGCTACGAAACGCAGTACGAAGCCAAACGCTGGCTCGATCTGAAACGGCTCGGAACGGCCAAACTGAAAGAGGTGATCAAAACCGCCACCGGAAAAGACGTGGCCGATAAACACCTGTTCTGGCCCATTCCGGTTGCGGAGCTGAATTACAACACCGCCCTTACCGCAACTGACCAGAATCCGGGGTATTGATCAGCGGTTTTCGATATCCGATACGATGGATTATAAAAACGGGCGCAATCGGGCAATTCAAATTTCCAAAAAATAACTAGCCCGCCAATTTCCAACCGGTTACCAATTGAAAATGAAACACATTGTTACGGCAGCATTCCTAACCTTTTCGGCCCTTCAGGCTTCGGCCCAGCTTTCCGACGAGTATAAAAATCAGTGGAACGACCCCGCCATCCAACAACGCATTGCCGATGGCATCCGCGAAAACCGGATGGGGACCTTCACCATTCAGTTTACGGATAAAGAAGGGAATCCCATATCAACCGGGGAGGTTTCGTTAACACAAACCCGCCACGATTTTTACTTCGGAGCCAATGGCTTCATGGTGAAGGGGTTTAAGAATCCGAAAGAAGATGCGCTGTATGAAGCGCATTTTGCCAAACTATTCAATTTCGTCACCATTCCGTTTTACTGGCCCGAACTGGAGCCTGAACCGGGCAAACTCCGTTTTGGAAAAGATAGCCCCTATAGTTACCGCCGTCCTGCGCCCGACGTCGTGATGGAGTTTGTCCGGAAATACAATCTCACACCCAAAGGCCATACGCTCGTGTGGGACAATCCGCGCTGGTCGCTGCCAACCTGGTTACCGAAGGATGAAAAAATCATGGAGCAGAAAATCAGCAAACGGATTCAGGAAATCGGCGAGCGGTACGGTCACGACATTCAGATTTGGGACGTAGTCAATGAAGTAACCGACCGACACCCCGACGTGCTGATGCCTAAAGATTTCGCGTTGAAAGCGTTTAAGGAAAGCGAGCGCCATTTCCCGAACAGCAATGTGTTTACGCTTAATTTCACTACTGGCATCTGGGGACGTAGCAACAAGCGTGAATACAATGCCGATTACCTGCTCACCGAAAATCTGCTGTTACGGAATGCCAAAATCAATGCGATCGGTATGCAGTTTCATAACTTCAGCGAGCCGGAATATGAACAGATCCTGAAGGGTAAAGCCATGACGCCTTCCACCTTGTTCCACACCCTCGATTTGTACGCCGACTTCAATTTGCCCATTCACATTACCGAAATTACGGTATCGGCTTTGTCCGAGAAAGGCCCGGAATACCAGGCCGTCATGACTGAGAATTACTACAAACTATGGTTTAGTCACCCCAAAGTGGAAGGCATTATCTGGTGGAATCTGGTCGATGGAACAGCCGCTCCCGCCCGCATTAAACCGGACGGTACGGTCGTGCCCGGCGAAGACAAATGGAAAGGCGGGCTGTTAAACCGTGACTTTACCAAAAAGCCCGCTTACAACGTATTAGACCGGCTTATCAACCAGGAGTGGCGTACGAACGTAACGACTTCGCCCAAAAATAACGCGGTAAGTTATAAAGGATTCTACGGTACGTATAAAGTGGTTACGCAACGGAACGGGAAGAAATACGAGAAAGAAGTTCAGTTCCCGAAAAGTGGCGCACGTACGCAGGTCGTGGTGCTGGACTGACAAGGCGCATGGTCGATGCGCATTAAAATCGTAGAATAAGGCCCTTATACGGCAATCAAAAAAAACAAGTATGAAAATCATTGACCTGCGAACCCGCTGCGTGGCCATTCCGCTCAACGCCCAGCTTCGCCACAATACCGGCGTGCATCCCGGTTATTTTCTCCGGACCATTGTCGAAGTCATCACCGACGAAGGCATTGTCGGACTGGGTGAAGTGGGCGGGGGAGACCAGCGGGGGGCATTGCAAAAGCTGAAACCGCGCATCATCGGGCTCGATCCGTTTCAACTGGAAATCATGAAGTTGAAAGTACTGCGGAGCATTTATTACCTGTCCAATGCCCGCCTGTATGCCGCCCTCGAAATGGCCTGTCTCGACATTCAGGGCAAAGTGCTGGGGCGCCCGATGAGCGATTTGCTGGGCGGACGCATCCGCGACGAAGTGCCCTTTATTGCGTATCTGTTCTGGCGGTATGACCGGCCGGGTGGGGGTGGTGCAGTATCCCGGCATGACGAAACCGCCGAAGATCTGGCCGACTATTGCCAGGAACTGCACGAAACGCTGGGCGTCAAGGCGATGAAGCTCAAGGCGGGGGTGATGGCTCCCAAAGAGGAGGTTCGGGTTTTGGAACTCTGCCGCAGGCAATTGGGCGACGATTTCGGCTTGCGAATCGATCCGAACGGCTTGTGGTCGGTGCAAACCGCCGTGCAGATGGGCCGCCGGATGGAAGACCTGAACCTCGAATATTTTGAAGATCCGTCGTGGGGACTGGAAGGCAATGCCGCCGTCCGCAAGCAGATTCGCATTCCGGTGGCAACGAACATGTATCCCGCCAAATTCGACGACCTCGCTCCGGCAATTCGGATGGGTTCGGTGGACATTGTGCTGACCGACCTGCATTACTGGGAAGGTCCGCGCGGGGTGAAAGACCTGGCTGCGGTTTGCAATACCTTCAATCTGGGCGTTGCCATGCATTCCGGGGCGGAGTTCGGCATCGAACTGGCGGCCATGATTCATACTGCTTCGACCATTCCGACCATGAATTTTGCCGGTGATGCCCATTACCATTACCTCACCGACGACATCATCGAGGGCGGTTTGATGAAGTACGAAAACGGTTGCATCAAGGTGCCCACCGGGCCGGGGCTGGGTGTCACGCTCGATGAGGACAAGATGAAACATTACGAAAAATATTACGAGGAGAAAGGCGATTACTACGCCCGTTTTCACCAGGATCCGTATCGGCCGGATTGGTTTCCGACCGTGGGAGGGATGTGAAAGGAATAGGGGATATTGAATCCTGAACATCAAATATTGAATAGCGAAATTGACTATCGAAAAAGAGACGCTCAATGAGGAGATTGACAGGTAAAAAAGCCCTGGTGACGGGGGCGTCGGGCGGTATTGGAAAGGCCATTGCGCTGCGGCTGGCGGAGGAAGGGTGTGAGGTGGTGATTCACTTTCACGAAAACCGGGCCGACGCCGAAACCGTCGCCGACGCGATCCGGCAGAAGGGCGGTGTTGCTCATGTGTTGCAGGCCGATTTACAGCATACCGCTCAGGCCATCCGCCTGGGCGAACAGGCGTGGGAGTTGGCGGGGTCGCTGGATGTGCTGGTCAACAACGCGGGGGTTTCGTACAAAAAGCACTTTCTGGACGTAACGGAAGCTGATTTTGAGCAGTTTAACGCGGTCAATTTCAAAAGCACCACCTTCCTGACTCAATCAGTGGCCCGAAATATGGTAAAACAGGGTGTTGCGGGAAGCATCTGGACGATAACATCAGTCAACGGCATCCGACCCGGTTTGGGGCTGAGTCTCTACGGCGCAACCAAGGGGGCGCTCGAAACCCTGATGAAAGGCGTTGCGATGGAACTGGCTCCGCACCAGATTCGGGTGAATACGCTCGCCATCGGGGCCATTCAGACCGACATCAACCGGGCGGTCTGGGAAAATCCGGCCCTGCTTCAGGAAGTCAGTCAGGGGATTCCGGCCGGGCGACTGGGGCAGGCTGAGGAGGTGGCGGCAGTGCTGGTCGATCTGGTGGCGTCGGGCAGTTACATGACCGGTTCAACGATCACCCTCGACGGCGGTTTGCTGCTGATGCGCGGATATGGGAAACCGGGGCCTTATGAAGCCGGAAAATGAACGTGCAGCACCTCGACGCTGTCGATTAACGTAACGCCTTCACTTGCGCAGGGAATTTGAAAATCAGAATCGTAAGAAGCTAAGTCATGGATACCCGCAGTCAGACAATGTGCCAAAATAATGGCATCATTCGGAAGCAAATTGTATGTTTTCATCAAACGGATCACAGTCGAAGAAGGAGGTTCGGGATTGTTAACTTGTTCAAACAAGCTAAGCAGGCCAAGCGGTTCATTCTGAATCACAATTTCAGGAATCCGTTTATTTTCCTTCAACGTGCGGGGAGATTTTGTGCCGTGATGCCCCAGAAAGTAGTAGATGTATTCCGTAAGAACAATGCTATTGTAGTAAAGTGGAAGACTTTGAATGAACATCTCTTCCAGCAGTCCAGTCTTTTGATCTTTGATATATTCTATCAAAATCGAAGAATCGACAAATATTTTCATTCCTGCGCATACATTTCGTCTTCAAAATCAGGGCCGGGCTCCCACTTTGGCAAGCTACCCCTGTATTTGCGAAGAATTTCCAGCTTTTCTTCTTTCGTCAGTTCCGGTTTTGGAACCGATTCTTTCTTCAAAACAATCACCTCGACCTCCTGCTCCCGATACGATGGGGGCATCGGCAACACCAGCGTATCGTCGGTAACTCTTTGTACAAATTTGAGTGCTTCCATGACCTTAGCTTTTTAACAATGAAAGATAATCCGATTTATTTGTTCTTCCTACTCACAACACTGCTGACGGTCGGTTCGGTTTCGGCCCAGCCGGGATTGGCGCCGTCGGATGACAAAAGCCCGAAACTCTGGAGTCCGTACCGCATCAGCCCCCGCACCGGAGCGCAGCACATCGCGTTGTCGGGGAGCGGGTGGGAATTGTCGCACACCGATGCCCCCGTAGCGGATCTGAAGACGCCCCGGAAAGACCCGTTTCCGACCCATGTTCCCAATTCGGTTCACTGGTCCTATTTCAAAGCCGGGAAATTACCGCATCCCTATTACCACAAGAACTCGACGCAATACCGCTGGCTGGAAGAAAAGGTCTGGTATTACCGGAAAACCGTAAACCTCCCAGCCTCTGCGCAGGGGTCGTTACTCTTTCTGTGCTTCGACGGCGTCGATTATTTCTCGAAAGTCTGGGTAAACGACAGCCTGGTGGGGGTTCACGAGGGCATGTTCGGCGGACCTTCGGTTGAAATCAGCCGTCTGGTCAGGTGGGGGCAGGCGAATGAGATTACGGTGGAAGTGCGCGCCGGAAACTGGGGCAACAAGGCCACGGATTACGAAAATCTGCCCCGAACCTCGACCGGCGACTATGATTTTTCCAAACGAACCGGCTTCAATCCGCGGGCCAGTGGCCGGATCATCAAACCCTGGGTAATCTCGGGCGGTTCGGGGGGCGAAGCGTTCTTCAGTGTGGGCATGTGGCAGGGGGCTCGCCTGGAAATAGTGCCGCCGATTCACCTGGAGCGGCCTTATCTGACCACCAAAACCGTCTCCAACGGAAAAGCCGAGTTGCACCTTTCGGGCGAGGTGTTTGCCAACCGCCATTCGCTGCAACAGCAACTGCACCCCTGGAACAATACGCAGTTGAACCATCCCAACGAAAAAGGGACGGTTTTTAGCCCGGTCAACGAGAAACTGAGCCTGCTGGTCGAGCTGATTTCGGCCCAAAGCACGGTTTTGTCCAAAGAATTCCCGCTCACGTTGTACGAAGGGCGCAACTGGTTTGAACACGACCTGACCCTGCCCAACCCCAAACTCTGGCAGCCGAACGGCCTGGGAGAGCCGAACCGGTACACGGTGAAAGTAACCCTGAAACAGGCCGGGAAAACCGCCGATGTCCTGCAATTCGACTACGGGATTCGCACCATCGACCGGGTCGCCACCGCCGGGCCGCGCATTGCCGACCGTTGGGAAAACTGGCAGTTTGTGGTCAACGGGCGGAAGATTTTTGTCAAAGGGATGAATTTCACGCCCCAGGACATTCTGCTCGATTTGCCGCAAGAACGCTACCGCTGGACGCTCGAAGCCGCGAAAAAAATGGGCGTGCAACTGATCCGCATCTGGGGCGGTGGCCTGCTCGAAACCGACGCTTTCTACGACATCTGCAACGAACTGGGCATCATGGTCTGGCAGGATTTCCCGATCGGCAACCAGGACACGCCCGATTTTCCGCAGGACATCTGGGAAGCGCAGGTGGTTCAGAACATCACCCGTTTGCGCAATCACCCGTCGCTGGTGATCTGGTGTGGGGGCAACGAGTTCAATCCGTATTCGTCCGGCAATGCGAAGTCCATCGGGATTCTGGAACGCAACCTGGATATTTTTGACAAATCGCGGCTGTTTGTGCGCACCACGCCCGACGACGGCTCCATGCACGCCTATCCCGACATGGACCCGACCTGGTATAACCGCAGTTACCAGTTCGAACCCTGGGTGTCGGAAACCGGGATGCACAGCATTCCCGAAGCCAGTTTATTCTACGAAACGGTTGATAATAAGGAATTTACGGGCCTGGGTAAAATGTGGGACAAAAGTTTTGGGGCTGCTCACCCGGAATTTATCCACCATTTTACGGAATACGGCCCCGGTCGCGTCCCCCGGATGTTAAGCCGGGCGTCGCATGTTGCCGACATGGCCGACCCCACCATTGAATCCATTGCGGAGGCATCCCAAATCGGGGCGGGGGAGTTTTACCAGATTCTGTCGGAAAAAATGCAGGGCAATTACCCCGTCACGGCGGGGCTGATGCCGTGGGTTTTTAAACGCCACTGGCCCGTGATTGCCATTCAGATGCTGGACTGGTTCGGGAATGCCGGTGCGCCGTATTACTTTCTGAAACGAACCTACGAACCTACCCACGTGGCCATCGACCTGCCGCGACTGCTCTGGAAGCCGGGTGAACGCATGGCGCTTCCAGTGAAGATAACGAATTCAGTACCAACGGGAATCGCCGGTGCGAAAGTGAGTGTTCGGGTGTTCGACGACACGTTTAAGGCCCTCTGGCAACAGGAAAAAGCGGTGAACGTCGGCGCAGGCACCTCGGTGAGCGAGGTAAACGCCGGGGATTACACGATACCTGCCAACTACCGCGACCGGTTTCTGCTGATTCTCATCGAATTGCGCGACGCCGGTGGAAAGCTGCTGTCCCGTTCGTTTTATTTCCCCCGCAGCCTTTCGATGCTGGAAGAGGACGGTTTTTATCAGAAATACGTCAGCACCCCCATTCCGTGGCCGACGCTGGAAAAAGGGCCGTTTCTGAAGGCTTCCGTTGCCAAAACCGCCACGTCGCTGACCTCGGCGGTGGTGTCCGGCGAACCGCTCGGGAAAGACCAGAGCCGCCTTCGGGTCCGAATCCGCAATACCGGAAACGTCCCGGCATTCATGACCAAAGTCGACATTGTCGGCACCAAACGGGCCATTGTTGCGTCGGACAATTACAACTGGCTGGCCCCCGGCGAAACGCAGGAACTGACGCTCGATGTGCTCTGGCGGGAACCCGAAACCCGCAAAAATGCCACCCTGTCGGTCAGTGCCTGGAATGCCCCAACGATCACCGCTAAACTTCCCTGATGATGACCGAACCCGCCCCCGTTGTAACGCAAAAACCGGTCGGTTTTCGCTGGGAGTTGCTGACGCTGCTTTGGCTGGCGTTTTTTCTGAACCAGGCCGACCGGCAGATTTTCAGCGTCGTGCTGCCCCTGATCCGCCGGGACCTCGGCCTGACGGATTCCGAACTGGGCCTGATTGCTTCTGCGCTGGTCTGGACCTACGGGCTGCTGGTTCCCATCGCCGGTTTTGTCGGCGACCGGTTTTCGCGTCGGAACATTCTTGGATTTTGTCTACTATTCTGGTCGTGCGCAACCCTGCTGACGGGCTTCTGTGCCACGGTTCTGCAATTCATTCTGCTGCGGGGCATTGCCACGGGCGGGGGCGAAGCATTTTATGCGCCCTCGGCCAATGCCCTGTTGGGCGAAAACTACCGGGAAAGCCGGTCGTTCGCCCTGTCGATTCACCAGACGGCGGTGTATTTCGGGATTATCCTGAGCGGTATCATTGCCGGGTACATCGGGGAGCAATACGGTTGGCAGAAAGCTTTTTACCTCTTCGGCGGGTTGGGGATTTTGCTGGCGGTGGTGTTTTTTATCCGGATACCGAAAGACAGCCCCGTTCTGAAAACCGACCCGCAAAAACCGCTGCTGGCCGAAATCGGCGAAACCGCCCGCATTGTGATTCGAAAACCGACGGTGATTCTGCTGACGCTGGGCTTTGGCTGCATGGTTTTTGTCAACGTCGGCTACCTGACCTGGATGCCTTCGTTTCTGGTCGACAAATTCGGGATGAGCCTGACCGATGCCGGTTTTTCGGCCCTGTTCTACCACCACCTGGGGGCTTTTCTGGGCGTGTTGTCGGGCGCCAGAATTTCCGATCATTTCGCGAAAACCAACCCCCGCAGCCGGTTGGTCATTCAGGCGCTGGGCTTGATGCTGGGGGCACCGTTTATCTACTGGATCAGCATGAGCCAGACGCAAACCATGACCTACGTTGCCCTGTTTCTGTTTGGTATTTTTCGGGGCTGGTACGATTCCAACATTGTCGCTTCGCTGTATGAGGTGGTGTCGCCCAAAATCCGTTCATCGGCCTACGGGTTGATGCTGGCTTGTGCCTTCCTGATTGGTGCTTCGGCACCCTACCTGCTCGGTGTTCTGAAACCCTCGCTGGGCCTGACGCTGGGTCTTGCCAGTCTTTCAGGGGTTTATGTGCTGGGAAGCCTGTTTATCGGCAGCGGAGCCCTCTGGTTTTTTGACAAAGACCGCGAACCAACTGAATGAAGTGACGAACTTTTCTAACGCAAACCACCCTGCTCAGCGGTATGATCATGATTCCTTCCAGTAAAGCCACGCCCTTGGATCAATCTCTTGTGTCGTTTCCGAATTTGCTGTGCCTGTGGGATTTTTCGGAGAAACAGCCTTTGCTCTCCAAAGGGAAATATGCCTACCGGTTGCAGGAGCCAACCGGGCCGGTGTCGATGGTAAAAGGCGGTGTTTTGTCGGATTATTCGCTCCATATCAGGGAACACGAATACCTGACGATTCCTCGCGCCGACTGTCCCGGCCTGAACAATCACGGTAAAAACGCGCAGGTGACGGTGCTGGCCTGGGTGAAACGCCAACCCAAAAGCAACCACAACGCCGAATGTGAAGCCATTGCCGGTCTGTGGAATGAAACGCGAAAAATGCGGCAGTACTGCCTGTTTCTGAACATCCGGCTGCACCAGAGCGCAGACCAGGTGTGCGGCCACATTTCGGGTGTGGGCGGGCCGACCCCCGGCGAAAAATGGTGCGTCGATGTGTCCATTGGCCAGACGCCCGTGCCGTTTGATGCGTGGACGTTTGTGGCCATGACGTACGACGGCCGGGAAATCCGGTCGTACCGCAATGGCCAGTTCGACGCGCGGCCCGACCGAAATCCGTATCCGTATGCCGAAGGTATTTTCGACGGGGGCGAAACCGGCTCCGACTTCACGGTGGGGGCCGTCCACCGGTTGGGGGCCATCGGCAACGATTTTGTCGGACATCTGGGCGGTTTGGCGGTTTTCGACCGGGCGTTGACCGCCGGAGAAATTCAGCAGATTCATCACAATCATCCGCTGCCGAACCCGGTCGGGAACGGCGGTTAACAACAATAAACCGAGTATAAACTCACAAACTACGTAGTATAATGGAAGTAATGACGAATTCGTATCCTGTTCGGCAAGTGGACGTTAACTATGACTGGCAGGAAATCCAGAGTCGGTATCTCACGCTGTATACGGGCCTGGTTTCGGACGCCCTCGAACACCTCGGGTATCACAAACAATGCATGGCCAGCGGGGTGTATCCGCTGACCCACACCATGAAAGTGGCTGGCCCGGCGTTCACGGCCCACGGGGTGGCCACGCCCAGCCGGGACACAAAAGTCCACGACATCCGGCTTGGCATGTTCAAAAGCATGAAACCGGGGATTGTCCAGATCCGCGATACGCAGGGCGACACTTCCTGCGGGCATTTTGGCGAAATTTCGGCCACGGCTGCGGCTGCCCACGGTTGCGTCGGGGCGGTTATCGACGGTTCCACACGGGATTCCAACTACCTGATCGACATGGACTTTCCAACGTTCTGCCGGTTTCGGAATCCGGTCGAAGCCTTCGGGCGGTTTATGGTGGTGGATTACCAGATTCCCATTTTTGTAAAGGGAATGGATGGTTTGCTGAAAGTGAACCCCGGCGATTACATTTTCGGCGATAACGACGGCGTGGTGGTGGTGCCGTACGACCTGACCATTCCGGTTCTGGAATTGGCCGAAGAGTGGTTTGCCAGTGAATCCCGCAGCCGGGAAGCCATGGCAACCGGGCGAGATCCCTTCGATGTCTACAAAGAATTCGGGCGGTTCTAAAAAGGGAAGTTGGGTCTGGGAAAGCCGGTGAGGTTTCATTGATTGAAACCTCACCGGCTTTTGCTGGTTGCCCATCAGGGGTTAAGCGGTAACCGGTGGTAGGTCTAGGTGAACATTAGCGAAATAATTGTTGCGCTTTATGAACATCTATCGTATCTAGCCTGCGGTTTTTAGACCCTTTAAAATGGCCCGGTTCGTTCGGCTCCTAAAGCGAAACCTCTTTTCCTTTTTTTTTCGCAGCCCCCTGATTCTGGTTTACCTGATGACCGCTCATACGTTGCCGGGGCAAAACGACTTGACACCAGCGCCTTCAGACTACACCATTACCAAACGGCTTCTTTCCATCGAAAATGGCCTGGCTTCTCATGAGGTGTTTTGTGGGCTACAGGATGCCGCCGGTTTTCTGTGGTTTGGTACCCGCAACGGCTTGAACCGTTATGATGGGAAAGACTGTCTGCTCTTTACCCGGCAACGGAATCATTTGCAGGATAATAAAGTGGTGCAACTGGCAAAAGATGATGCCAATCACCTGTTCATTGCCTACAGTAGTACGGGGTTTCAGCTCACCACCAATGGGAAAGTGGATGTGATGGATGCCACGACGCAGGAAGTTAAAACACTGACGGCGGCTTTTCCCAACCTGCCATTTAAAGAGCAGGATGTCTACTGGATCGCCAATGATGGCACCGATGAAATCAGTTTTTTAACGGCCTTTCCCTTCCGGTATTGGAAATACTCTTCCAAACGGGGGTTTCGGCTTCGCTACGAACTCAAAGAATGGGATCAAACCCAATCAGACGTCAACCATCGCGTCACCGGGCCTTTTTGCGTCTTCGGAAACGGGAGTGCCCTGCTGAAATTAACCAACCAGCACACCCAGTATCTGATTACGAACGATACAGTTTTTGCCTTTACGCAAAAAGATGTGTTGCGATCACTACCCCTGGGTTTCACGCGCCAAAACGAACTGCTCGTTACCTACAACACCAAAACTGAGGTAGATCACTTTGCCGTTGGCAAGCTGACTCGAAAAGGCCGGTTTGAATCCATCGGGGATGTGCAAAAATACAATCTGAATGCGGTAAAAGACCGATACTGGTATCAGATTGTGGTCGCAACCCATGGCTTGTCTTCTATTTTATATATCAATACCGATGCGCTTTACCTCTGGAAGGAAGATGCGTTTTTGAAAATCGTGGCGAAACCGGACTGGAAAGGATTTGAAAATCTGTTTGTCTACGGGCTTTTCCCGGACAATCTGGGCAACCTCTGGCTCTGTACATCCCTCGGGGTTCTGCAACTGACGATTGAAAAGAACCGGTTCGTGCCGTATTTTTCCATCAGTCAGCAATCGCTCCAGCCCAACAGCCAGGCTCGGGGAATTTATGCGGAGAAAACCGGCCCGATCGTTGCTAATATCTGGACGCACACGTTCGGACAGCAGGGCGGTAAACTACAGTCGGTTTCCGATGAGGAAATTAAATATGCGATCGTCAAACACGATTCGGCGTTGTATGTCGGCGGCTATAACCTGTTTCAGTACAATGAAAAAAAGAATACGATAACAGCCACTCCGGGCGGGCAGGGATCGGAAATCTGGTCGCTGTTTTCGTTGAACGACAGCCTGTTGCTTCTGGGACGAACCACCGGTTTTTCGGTGTTCAATTCCCGCACCCGCCGGTTTGATTCGCTTTCCGTGGCGACTCCGAACACGCCCGAAGCCAAATTTGTGTACCGGTTTTTTAAGGACAAAACCGGTGTCGTCTGGGCCGTGGCCGAGAATGGGTTGTATAAATTGACGAATGGCGATCGACGAATGACGATTGACCGCCGACCATCGCCAATGGTCAATCGTCGATCGTCATTCGTCAAAATCCACTCCGCTTTTCTCAATGGCCTGAGTTTGCTGGATGCCTGCCGGGATGCCGACGGGATTTTCTGGCTGGCCACCAACGGCGAAGGGGTATACCGCTGGGACCCCAAAGCCAACACTATCCGGCAGTTCAACATCGCGGCCGGTTTTCCGTCCGATGTGTTGTATCGGATTGAACCCGACGAATTTGATCATCTCTGGATCAGTTCAGACTACGGCCTGATCCGCTTTCACCGGAAGTCGTTCTCGGTCAACACCTATACCACCGTCGATGGCATTACACACAATGAGTTCAACCGAACCTCTTCGTTTAGAGCCAGCGACGGTCGGCTCTTTTTTGGAGGCATCGACGGTGTCAATGCGTTTTACCCCCGGGATTTCAGAGCCGACACCACGACGCTTCAGGTGCCGTTGCGGATCATTGCGTTTAACCAGTTTGTTAGTTCGCAAAACGAGTTAGTCGACAAAACCACCGAGCTGCTGAGTACGGCCCACATCACGCTGAAACCCAATGACCGGTTTTTTACCCTGGAATTTCAATTGCTGGATTTTACCAAAGAGGAAGCGCACCGGTATGCGTATAAAATCGAAGGCATCGACAAGGACTGGAATTACATCACGGAGAACTCCATCCGCATCAGTGGATTGCCCTACGGCGAATTTACCCTGCACATCAAAGGACAAAACGGGGAGGGAACGTGGAGCAAAAGTGAGTTAATCCTTCCGCTGACTGTTCTAACGCCATTTTATTGGCAGTGGTGGTTTATTTCCGGAGCCATCCTGCTGTTTTTGCTGGCGGTTTACTTCTTCATTCGGTTTAGAATAAACCAATTGGCCGCCGACAAAAAGAAGCTGGAGCAAACGGTAAACGAACGGACTGTCCAGTTGAAGCGCTCCCTGTCCGAACAGTCGGACCTGTTGCTGGAAAAGGATGTGCTGATGAAAGAAATTCACCACCGGGTCAAGAATAACCTGCAGGTTATTTCGGGCTTGCTGGAACTACAGAGCAAGGGATTGACGGATGTAACTGCTAAAGATGCCTTGCGGGACGGACAAAACCGGGTCCGCAGCATTGCGCTGATCCACCAGAACCTGTACCAGTTCGAAAACCTCAGTACCATTGACCTGAAACGATTTATCAATGACCTTTGCCGGCAGGTTCAGAGCGTTTTTCAAAAACAGAAACCGGTCGTCATCCGGATCACCGTGCCGGATTTGCACCTGGATATTGATTCCGCCGTTCCGCTGGGGTTGATTATGAACGAGTTATTGTCCAATTCGTTTAAATATGCTTTTTCGGAAGTAGCCGCCGGTGAAATTTATCTGGAGATCCGTTCGCTCACCGAATGGAAATACCAGTTGCTGTATGCCGATAATGGTCCCGGTCTGCCGCCCGGTTTCGATCTGGCCCGGGCGTCGACGCTGGGTCTGCAACTGGTCAATGACCTGAGCCGGCAGATTGGCGGCAGCGTGCAGTATGCAACGAAAAACGGGGCTGCTTTTACCATTCACTTTACCAACCGCGATCAGCGGAAAAACGAAGACTAAAGGCCATGGCTGTTTTAAAAATTGGCGTCGTGGAGGATGAACTGGTGATTGCCCGGACGATTCTGAATACCCTCGACGAACTGGGGTATTCGCACTGCGGCCCGGCCATTACCTACACCGAAGCCCTCGAAATGCTCGGAAACGACAAGCCGGATCTGGTTTTGCTCGACATCCAGTTAGCCGGTCGGAAAGACGGGATCGATGTGGCGCAGAAGCTCAATGAATCCGATCCGGTACCGTTCATTTTTTTAACGGCCAACAGCGATGCCGAAACGATTGAGCGGGCCAAAAAGGTAAAACCACATGCGTACATTGTAAAACCGTTTACGAAAGAAGAACTGTTTGCGGCCATTGAAATCGCCTTCAGCAACTTTACCGGGAATCAGACGGATGTCAAGCCCGCTCCGGTAGCCGCGCACTCCGTCCGGAATTTTATGTTTGTGAAGGACGGTTATGTCTTCAGAAAGGTGTTTTTGAAGGAACTGCTTTATCTGGAGAGCGACGCCAATTACGTGACCCTGCATCTGGCCTCCTCCAAAAAAATCATGGTTCGCTCCACCATCCATGATTTTATGGAACAGTTGGACCCTGGCCTGTTCATCCGCATCCACCGGAGTTACGCCGTAAATGTCAACCACATCGAGGATATTTTTCCTACTGAAATTTCCCTGCAAGGCGTTAAGATTCCCATTGGCAAATCCTACCGCGAAGAGCTTTATAGAGTTTTGGGACTGAAGAGTGACCATTGACGATGGTCAACCGTCAAAATCTCCCCTCCCCAAGTTCCCTTCATTCATCCCTCACAAGCCACATTCGTCCCTTTTAGTTGGCCATTCGCCCAAACGGTACCAGTTTTGGTTCCGTTATGGGATTGCTCGATCTGGACAAAATCATCATTAAACGGACTATTCTGGGGATTCGCTGCAGCCACTGTGGCGGCAATCTGGTGCTTTCTCCCCAACGATCCATCGCCGGGCGGTTTATCAAACTGGTATCGCTGGGCACCATAACGCCCAAAAATTACGAATGCGAGCATTGTCAAAAACGATACATGCTGCTCTAACCATTAACCCTCAAAAAATCAAACACCATGAGTCTCAGATTAGGTGACATCGCTCCTGATTTCCAGGCAGAAACAACCCAGGGAACCCTGAATTTTCATGATTGGGTTGGCGACGGCTGGGCCATTCTCTTTTCCCACCCGAAAGATTTTACTCCGGTTTGCACCACCGAATTGGGGTACATGGCCAAATTGGCTTCCGATTTCGAACAACGCAATTGCAAAGTCCTGGGTCTCAGCGTCGATCCGGTTGAGAACCACCTGAAATGGAAAGCTGACATTGAAGAGACGCAACACTATCCGGTCAACTACCCGATGATCGGGGACACTGACCTGGCCATCGCCAAGCTGTATGACATGCTGCCTGCCGATGAGCCCGGAACGTCCGAAGGCCGGACAGCAGCTACCAACCACACCGTCCGGACGGTTTTTATCGTGGGACCCGACAAGAAAATCAAACTGCACCTGACTTATCCGATGACCACCGGGCGCAACTTCCACGAAATTCTGCGCGTGCTGGACTCGATGCAACTGACGGCGGCTCATAAGGTAGCGACGCCGGTCAACTGGCAGAATGGCGACGATGTGATCATTGTGCCGGCCGTATCGGATGCGGAGGCCAAGGAAAAATACCCGAATGGCTGGAAAACCGTCAAACCGTACCTACGCATCGTGGCTCAACCGGGCAGAAACTAAGTGACGCAACCCATTTCCCCTCGGCTCTCCGGCAGGCTCGTAAGCCGAGGGGAAAACGGGAAACCGTCTTACACGCTAAACCTCCAACGAAATGTGGTTCGCTCCTAAATCAATGCGGGTATGGTTTGCCTTTACGGGCGCCATGTTGTGGTTGGGTATCTACCTGACCGGTTTTTCTACGGTACACTGGTTTGCGTATGTACCGGCCATCAGTTTTGTCTTCTCTGCCATTACCGGTCTTTGTCTGCCGCTGACGGCGGCTTTCAAACTATTTGGCGTTCGCATCAAGGAGATTTCCAATCAAACCGTCCACTAAAAACCGTACCATGAAATTACGTGTACTGGTACTCGGAGCAGGCTTTGGTGGCCTGGAACTCAGCACCATTCTTTCGGAAACCCTCGGTAATGAGCTGGATCTGACGTTGATCGATCAGCACGATTCCTTTTTCTTCGGTTTTTCCAAACTGGATGTGATGTTTGGGCGAAAACCGGCGGATGCGGTCAAGATTCCGTACCGTCACCTGGTCAAACCGGGTGTCCGGTTCAGGCAGGAAACCATCACGGCGATTGATCCGGTTGCCAAAAAAGTTACCACCCAAAATGCCACCTACGACGCGGATGTGCTGGTGGTTGCGTTGGGCGCCGATTACGACCTGGCAGCCACGCCGGGACTGGCGGAAGGCGGCCATGAATATTATTCGTTTGCCGGGGCCGAAACGTTGCGGAACGTGATTCCGCAGTTTACCAGTGGTCACGCCATCGTCGGCGTATGTGGAGCACCGTTCAAGTGTCCGCCCGCCCCGAGCGAAGCGGCTTTGATGCTGCATGATTACCTGCTCAAACGCGGGGTGCGGGACGCTTGCACCATCAGCATCGTCATGCCGTTTGGCTCACCCATTCCGCCGTCTCCCGATACGTCGAAAGCCTTGCTCCGGGCGTTTGAAGAACGGCACATCCAGTTCATTCCCCAGCGGAAAGTCCGTTCGCTCGACGCATCGCGTCAGGTCGCTATGCTGGACGATGGCACTGAAATGCCGTACAATTTATTCCTCGGGATTCCCAAGCACGTGGCTCCGGAGGTGGTTCTGGAAAGCGGTCTGGCCGAAAACGGGTGGATTCCGGTCACTAAAACGGATCTGCTCACCCGGTTTTCCGGCGTATACGCCATCGGTGATATCACCAGCGTTGGAACCCCCAAAGCCGGAGTTTTTGCGGAAGGGGCGGCTAAAATTGCGGCCGCTTCCATCATTGCCTCGTTTCGGGGGAAGGATAACGCGTCTGTTTATACGGGTGCGGGTTCCTGTTACATCGAATTTGGCGAAGGCCGGGTTGGCCGGGTAGATGTCGATTTTTTCTCGGGTCCCAAACCCCACGGGATTCACCATGAACCCTCCGAAATGCTGGTCGTTGATAAGGACCATTTTGGCTCCAGCCGAAAAGCCCGCTGGTTTGGGATTTAGCCACGTTGAAAGTAGAATCTTTGTTCACCCCTAGACACTCAAAAAAATGCCAACCTATCTCGTTGAAATTCCGCACTCGGAGACGGTGTCGGAATGTAAAAAAGTGATTAACGTTTTTTTGACCTCCGGTTCGCACATCATCTCCCACGCGCACTGGGGTTGTAAAGACGGCGTTCATAAAATGTGGTTTATCTACGATTTTGAGAACAAAGAAAGTGTACTTCGGGCCATTCCGCCCCTGCTAAGGCCCAATGCGCAGGTCATCGAGCTGGTTAAATTCCGGGTAGAAGATGTCATGCTGTATACCGCCGATTGACGATTGACCACCGACCATTGGCAACCGTCGATGGTCGGTGGTCAATAAAACAGAAAACTCAATGAGAGAACCAATACTGAATCATACAATGAATAACGCCCGACGGAGAGTTGCCACCCGGCGGTTTTGGCTTTTGCTTCCGATGTTCATTTGGGTAACCAGCAGCGCGTTTGCGCAGACCACCTGGACGGGGGGGATCGATGCCTCCTGGGAAAAACCGGGCAACTGGTCGGCGGGGGTGCCGGATGCTGCCGACGACGTCATCATTCCCGACGTAACGAACGACCCCGTCATTGCCGGCGGAACGGCAGCTTTGGCCCAATCGGTGCTCATTCAGGCCAGTGGCTTGCTGACCATCAACGCGTCCGGAAGCCTGACCATCAACGGTTTTGCTACATACAGCACCCCGTCTGAGTTCACGGCGGGTTTGAACAACCTGGGCACCGTCAACAACAGCGGCAACCTGACCCTGGGGGCGGTCGCCAGCGTCGGGAAATACGGGATGATTAACCAGGGAAGTTTTATTAACAAAACCGGTGGTGAAATCCACATTGACCGCACGACCGATACCGGAATTTTTCAGGCCAGCGGCACTTTTACGAATGAAGCAAACATTGCCATCGGCGTGCTGGCCGATATCGGACTTCACGGCATCTGGAACAATACCACCTTCAATAACACCGCCGGGACCATCCGCATTGATCGCGCGACGTTTCGGGGACTGGTAAATTATGCCGAAGCCGCGAAATCGATCAACGCTACCTTTACCAATTCCGCCACCATCACCATTACCAATGCCACGACCGTTTCGGCCGGGACCTCGACGACGGCCGGCAGTGCGGGCATTGAAACCCGGGGAGCTTTCAACAACGCGGGGGGCGCCATCACCATCGATCGCACCAGCGGAACGGGACTTTATCACGCCGACGGTCCCTTCACCAATGCAGCGGAAATCACCATCGGGGCCACAGAACCGGCGGGAAATTATGGCTTGTCGAGCTGGGGGACGTTCAACCACACGGGCGGCCATATCCGAATTGATCGCACCAGCGAAATCGGGCTTCTCAACGCGTCGGGGGCGTTCACCAATTCGGCGTCCATCACCATCGGCGGGGTAGCCGGTGTCGGAGCTACGGGCGTGGAAAATCAGGCGATCTTTACCAACCACGCGGGGGCCGACCTCCACATCGATCGTTCCTCGTACGTCGGACTTCATCAGGCCGCCAGCACCTTCACCAATTCCGGAACCGTCACCATCGGAGCCTCGGAGATTGTGGGAACGTATGGTTTGATCAGCCGGGCGGCTTTTACCAACCAGGGCAGCGGCCAAATCAGCATTGACCGGTATGGCACCACCGCGCTGTTTCACCGGTCCGATACCTTCACCAATGCGGCCACTATTACCATCGGCGCACAGGCCAGCGTCGGGCTTCAGGGGATCAAGAACGATGCCATTTTCAATAACACGCCCGGCGGGACCATCTACATCGACCGCACCTCGGAATGGGCGTTGATGAACAATGGGGACGGTGCCCAGTCGATCAGCGGTACCTTCACGAATGCCGCCAACATCTTCATCGGCGCGAACACCAGCGTGGGGGCTTACGGTGTCTGGAATAAGGCCACTTTCAACAACAATGCGGGTGGGCATATCCGAATTGACCGCTCGACCGACACCGGGCTTTATCACGCCAGCGGTACCTTCACCAATGCGGCCGACCTTACCATCGGAGCAAAGGCCACGGTGGGGTATCACGGCCTCTGGAACAGTGCGACCTTTACCAATACCGGTGGAACCACCAAAATCGATCGGACATCGCTGCGGGCGCTGGTGAACCATGCCGACGAACTCGAGTCGATCAGTGGCACCTTTACCAATTCGGCGACGATTACCATCGGATCTATCGCTGCAGTGGGACACTCGGGTATTGAAAACCGGGGGACTTTTAACAATACTTCGGGCGGAGCGATTGCTGTTGATCGTTCCGATAACTACGGGATCAATCTCATCGCCGGCACAATCACCAATGCAGCCGCCATCACCATCGGTGGAATTGCCGGTGTGGGATATGTGGGCATTCGCGTTCAGGAAGCCGGTATTTTCAAGAATAACGCCGGGGGAAACATCCACATCGACCGCTCCACGACTGCCGGAGTGTACATTGCCGAAGGAAGTTTTACCAATTCGGCGACCCTCACCATCGGCGGATCAGAAACTATCGGGCAGTACGGTATTTATAATTACGGCGTATTTTCGAATGCGGGCGGCCATATCCGGGTTGACCGCTCGACCAAAAATGGCGTTTACAACGCTTCCAATATCGGCCATTCGGGGTCGTTCACCAATTCGGCCACCATTACCATCGGTGGGGTAGCTGGTGTCGGCGAGTACGGGATTTACAACGTTGGTCCCCTCAACAATTCCGGAGGAACCATCAGCATCGATCGTTTCACCGAAGCTGGTATTTTCAATACGAAAATTTCGAATGACCAGGGTAAAGGAACGGTTACCAATGAGGCCGCCATCACCATCGGAGCAGCTGAATCTGAAAGTTCAGGGAAGTATGGTATTGTAAATGAGCATTCCTTTACAAATACCGGAACGGGCGGCCATATCCGGATTGACCGTTCCGGCGAAATTGGGCTTTACAACCGTTTGGGAACGTTCACCAATGCAGCCGCCATCACCATCGGCGGGGTTGCTAATGTGGGAGCAACGGGTCTGGAGAATCAGGCCACATTTTCCAACATAACAGGAGGAAACCTCAAAATCGATCGTTCCTCGTACGTTGGGCTTCACAATATCACCCTGACGGCGCCTGCTTCCTTTACCAATGCCGGAACCCTCACCATCGGAGCCCAGAAGGTTGTGATGCAGTATGGTATCATCAACCGGGCGGCTTTTGCCAACCAAACGGGGGGACAAATCAACATCGACCATTTCTTTCTGGGCGGTTTGGATATCGAAAAAGAAGACTTTGCGAATGCCGGAACCGTTACCATTGGTGCATTGACGCCGGCTGACAACAAACTACTGGCGCATTTCAATGAGTCATTCGGCAGTACCTTCACCAATAAAACCGGCGGAGTTTTCAAAGGCACCGGTTCCATCGATGGCGCGAACTTTCTCCACGCGGGCGGCACGCTGTCGCCGGGATATTCGCCCGGCTGGATCAGTTTCAACGGAAGCCGGGATTTTGGCACCAGCACCCTGGAAATCGATGTGAAAGGAACCGGCACGGCGGGTGTCGATTATGACCAGATTTCCGTGAACTACACCGCTACCATCAGCGGTACGTTAACCGTGTCGATTAACTATACCCCAACCAATGGCGATGAAGTGACCCTATTAAAGGCCCCCTGGGGGCTCAATGGAACGTTCAGTTCCGCTACCGTTCCGTCAGGCTGGACGGTTGTGTACACCGCCAACGATGTCAAACTGGTTTATCAGGGAGTCGCTGCCGTTCCCAGCCTGACGGATTTTACGGCCAGTTCAGCCACCGTTTGCGCAGGAAATCCGGTCACCTTCACCGCTACAGTCGGGAATGTCACGGGCAGTTATGCCTACACACTTACCAACGGCAATACGCCGGTGACGGGCACCAGCAGCAGCAATCCGTTCAGCCAGACGCTGGTAGCCGGTGGCTCGGGTACCCAAAGTTTCACTCTGACGATCTACGCCAGTGAACAACTGGCTACAGCCACCAGCGAACTGGTCGTTGCTGTGACTCCGTCTGTTCCCAATCTCACCAGCACCACCGTTACCCAGGGGAATCCGGCGGTTAGTCTGACTGCCAGCAATTGCTTAGGAACGATCAGTTGGACCGGGCCGGGCGGTTCTTCGGGAACCGGGGCCATCACCGTTGTCACCAGCACGCCTGGAGCCTTTGTCTATCAGGCCGTTTGTACTGCCAATGCCTGTACCAGCGATCCCGCCAGTGTAACCGTGGTAGTCAATGCTCCAACCGTCACCGGTTCCTTCGATGGGTTCATCTACGGAGCCGATTGCGCCACATTCCGGGGTTGGGCCTGGGATCGCAACAAACCCAATACCGTCCTTTCGATCGACATTCTCGACGGCGCGAACGTGATTGCCACCCTGATGGCCGACCAGTTTCGGCAGGATTTGGTGAACGCAGGGAAGGGAAATGGAAAACACGCCTTTATCTGGTCGATTCCCGAAATCCTCAAGGACGGTTTGCCCCACAATCTCTCGGCGCGGGTGACGGGCAACAGCTTTGTGCTGAAAGATTCGCCGAAAGCCCTGATCTGTCAGGGAAACGCCGGACCGGGGGGCAACAGGTCTCCGCAACCGCCCACGCCGACGGTTTTGATTACGCCCGTGGTGGCCCAGGTCGGCGTTCCTTTCTCGGGAACCCTGGTGGCCTTCACCGATCCGGATGGTGACGCGCTGACGTATGCCCTGAGCGGATTGCCGGAGGGCTTGTCGATTGACCCCACCACGCGGGTCATCAGCGGGACGCCAACCGAAGCGGGCACCTTTGTGCTGGCCTACTCGGCCACGGATGGTCACCTGACCAACTCGGTGAGTTTCCCGTTGACTGTCCAGCCGGCATCGACCACGACAATGACGGGCAGCTTCGAAGGCTATCTGGACAAACTGGATTGCGGAGGCATCCGAGGCTGGGTCTGGGACCGTAACAAACCCAACACCCCGCTGACGGTGGAGTTTTACCTCGAACCCAGTCCGGGCAACATCACGGTGTTGGGCAGCACGCTGGCCAATAGTTACCGCCAGGATCTGAAGGACGCGGGCAAAGGCAACGGCGCACATGCCTATCAGTTTACGCCACCGGGCAGTGTCACCAACGGGACGCTGGTGCTGGCGCGGGTATTGGGGTCGAACTTTGTGCTGAAAGGTTCACCCAAAGCATTCCAGTGCGCCCCGGCCCGGTTGTCGGCCGAACAGAAACCGGAACTTCAGGTCACGGTTCTGGGCAACCCGGTTCGTGGGGATCAGGTAGCGGTAGAAATCCGGGGTGCCGAGGGCCAGGCGGTTTTTTTGGAACTGACGGATGCGGGTGGTCGGCTGGTGAGTCAACGCCAGATTGATCAGGCGAAAGCGGTTGAGCGTCAGTCGCTATCCGTTGGGCAACAACCGGCGGGCCTGTTCTTTCTTCGGGTACAACAGGGCGGGAGCCAGGTTACGCTGAAAATACAGAAACTGTAGCGATAGTCTTTTCAGGATCAATCCCCCAAACCGAAATTTGCCATTCCGGTTTGGGGGATTGATCCTGAAAAGACTATCGCTACGCAATCATTCTGTTCTCAATCGTTTAACCGGGTTGGCAATGGCGGCTTTGACGGCCTGGGTGCTGACCGTTAGCAAAGCAACAATAACCGCGGCTGAGCCCGCAAGGACAAAAACCGGCCAGCCGATATCAATCCGGTAGTCGTATTTTTCCAGCCAGCGGTTCATGGACCACCACGCCAACGGAGAAGCAATGAGGCAGGCTATGATTACCAACCCTATAAACTCCCTGGAAAGGAGTAACCACAAATTGGTTACCGATGCGCCCAATACTTTGCGGATGCTGATTTCTTTGGATCGGCGTTCGGCCATGAACATCGTTAATCCAAACAAACCGAGGCAGGAGATGAGAATGGCGAGTCCGGCAAAAATTCCGGCTAGCTTGGCAACCTGGTTTTCCGTAGCAAATTTCTTTTCAAATTCATCATCCACAAAACGATAGTCAAAAGGAGCAGCGGGATCGTATTTTTCGACGATCGGTTGCATAGCGGCCAGCGATTGCGTTAAATCCGCACCCGCCTTCAGCCGCACCAAAACCACACTGAAGTAGTCTGCCGTAAATAGGATAACGCCTGGTGGAACGGGCTTAAATGGGTCGCGCATCACCACATTTTCGATAATTCCGACAATTGTTAATACCCGATCGCCGTCTTTGATGGTCTTCCCAATCGGATTTTTGTAACCGATTAAACGCAACGCGGACTCGTTCAGGATGACCGCGTTCGAATCGGTTTTATAGTCCTTTGAGAACGGTCTGCCGGCTATAAATTTTAATCCCGCGGCTTTTTCATAATCCCATTCCGTCAGGATTAAATCGAGCATTGGATTTTCATTCGGTTTTTTCCCTTCCCAGCTAAAGCCGTTCCAGTCGTTATGTACGGCCGTCATGGGACTCGATACTTTGGCTACGGCTTCAATCTGACCGGTATTCAACAAATCACGTTTGAAGGCATTGTAATTCTTTGAAAGGTCTCCACTGGCAGTCAGGCTAATCAGATTGTCAGCCCTGTACCCCAACGAGCGGTTTTTGGCATGATTGATCTGTTGAAATACAATTACGGAGCTGATGATCAGGCCGATGGAAATAACAAACTGAGAAACCACCAAAACCTTGCGGAAATTCACCGCATTCGAGCCTTGCCGACTAACCCCTTTTAACACTTTGGCGGGTAAAAAAGAAGACAGATACAGGGCCGGATAACTTCCCGAAATAAGGCCGGTAACGACGCAAACGGCAAATACGGAAGCCAGTAAGGAGGTATTGCTGAGATCGAACCGGATATTTTCAAAACCAAGGTCCTTTAAGTAGGGCAGCAGCACCTGAATTAGAAAAAGGGAAAGGAAAAAAGCCAGGAAAGCAGTGACCAGGGATTCGGTTAAGAACTGCACGATAAGCTGGTTGCGTTGGGAACCCACGGCCTTGCGGATACCCACTTCTTTTCCTCGTTTTTCAGACCGGGCCGTACTCAGATTCATGAAGTTAATGCAGGCGATGAGCAGAATAAAACCGCCAATGAGGCCGAATAGCCGGATGTATTCGATGCGGCCACCGGTATTGGTCCAGTTTTTAAAATCATCGAATAAACGCCACCTGGCCAGCGGATGAAGAAAAAGAAACTGCGGTTTTATTTTTGTTTCTTTTTTTGATAACAGCAGACCGATCTCTTTCGAAAAACCGTCCATTGAAACGCCCTCTTGTAGCTCGACCATCGTCTGAAGAAAGCTATTGCCCCAATTGGTTCGGTTGTCTTTTACATAGCCGTTGTTTTGCACCAGAAATTCAAATGGGGCCAGGTACTCAAACGAAAAAGAGGAGTTTTTAGGAACATCCTGCATCACCGCACTCACCTGAACGTTATACTGGTTATCGAGTTTTACGATCTTCCCAATGGGGTTGTGTGTGCCAAACAGGGCTTTGGCGAGCGACTCGGTTAGTACGATGGAATTGGGATCTTTTAATGCGGTTTCCGGATCGCCTTTTACCAGCGGAAACGTGAGCATTTTTAGAAAATCCGGATCTACGTATTCACCTTTTTTCGTGAACTTGTTGTTGCCGGTTACCAGGTTCGATTCCAGCCCGATGATGCGGGAAGCCCGTTTGATCTGCGGATACTTCAGTCTTAATTCATCATACAGCGGAAGCATGACGCCGTTGGCGGTCACTTTTTGGTCATTGATGACCTGGTGCCGCTGGACCATCGCAAGACGATCCCGGTTTATATGAAATGCATCGTAACTTCTTTCGTACTGGATCCACAGGCCGATCAAAATGGCAAAGGCCATTCCCAACGAGAGCCCAAAAATGGTGACAAACGACAAGGTCTTGTTTTGAAAGAGATTGCGCCAGGCGATTTTCAGGTAATTTGGGAGCATACCGGCAGTGAGGTTAATGGTCTGCCCGTGTTCGCTCAAGGATTATACCAGAACAATAAAGTGTTGATAAAGAGTTATTTACCCCTTAAATGGTTTAAGCAAGTGTCCATTTTTGGACGGTTTTGTCCGGTTGCAGATAAGTGAAGCCCGCTTCAACCAAATACTCGAATCCATTAAAAACAACCCCCCAGCTTAATCCCCAAGCTTCTGCTGAAAAATCTCCTCCAGCCTTGCAAACAACTCCGGGTGGTTTTCCTTCAGCAAATCGGGGCGTTTGAAGAAATATTCCGACACCACGGCGAAGAATTCGGCTTCGTTGGTCAGGGCGTAGGGGTCGATGTCGGAGCGGTTGGCCTGGATGTCGGCCAGGGTGGCGTGGATGAGTTGCAGCCAGGGTTTGACGTGGTTGCGGTCCAGGAAAAACCGTGGGGTTCCGTCGGTGGCCCCGTCGGCTTTGTCGAGGAGGTGGACAAACTCGTGAATGCCGGTGTTCTCGGTGCTGGCTTCATCCGCAAAGCCTTCGTGGAGCGCCGATTTCGACAACGCCATCGTGCTTTGCAACGCGCCCCCTTCGCCCACCATGCCCAGAATAGTCCGTTCTTTTCCGTCAGTTTCAAAAGCCGCATTGAAACGGTCCTCGTAGAGCAAAACCGTCGTCAGCCGGTAGAACGACCAATCTTTGAAACCGAAAATCGTAATCACCGCGCTGCTGGCCACCAGCACTTTATCCAGCTCATCGACCGTCGTGCCGACGCCCTCAATATGGGTTTGACTTAAAAACTGGTTGACGCGCTCCTCAAATTTCTTTTTATCGTCGTCGCTCAAGGCGCGGTAATACGCGACGTGTTCCTGCAACAACGGGCGGTAATCCGTCGCTGCGGGCGGGCTAATCGGGCGGCTCCGTCGCCGGTAGTGCCAGATTAACCCGCCGAGCAGCAATAAGGCTAGAATAACGATCAGATAAGTCATTTTGATGAGTTTAGAGTTTAAAATTTATGGTTTTAATTAAAGCCAAGTTGTTGATATAGAGGTGATTGTCTTTAACGAAAAATCATAAACTATAAACTTTAAACCATAGATTTTTACAACTTCGAAACCGGCAGCACGATGCGGCTGGCGGCTTTTCCGCTGTGGTGAATTTTGATCGTTGCTTTCTGGAAATCAGCGTCTTTGGCGTGGTAGATGTCCACAAATTTCTGCGGATTCCGGTCTACCAGCGGGAACCACGAGCTTTGAATCTGCACCATCAGCCGGTGTCCTTTTTTGAAGGTATGAGCAATGTCCGGCAGGGTATACTTGACGGTGGTAACCTGATCCGGCACAAAAGCGACCGGTTTTTCAAAACTGTTGCGAAAACGCCCCCGCATCACCTCGCCCCGCACCATCATCTGGTAACCGTTCATCAGGTATTGATCGGTTTTGCTGTACTCGAAATCATCCGGAAAAACGTCGATCAGCTTCACCACAAAATCGGCGTCGGTGCCGCTGATGCTTACCTGCAAATCGGCGGTGAGCGGTCCGGCCAGCGTCAGATCTTCTTTCAGAACATCGGTTTCGAAAACCAGCACGTCCGGGCGGGCGGCCGCAAACCGCTGGTCATCCGTCATGTATTCGCGGGTCCGGTTGACGATGACGCCGTCCGTGTACGGAACGGGTTTGGCCGGATCACTCACGTAAGCCGTAAACGAGGGCGTGGCGGTGGTCGGTTTGGTAAAGTTCAAGGCTCCGTTGGGTTGCAGGTAAAGGGCGGTTTCGGTGGTGCTGACCGGGGGCCATTGGTCGAACTGGTGCCACTGGTTTTCGCCGGTAAAAAAGATGTTGGCTTCCTTAATCTGGTCGATGTTTCCTTTGCCTTTTAGGTGAAAATTGAAGAACGGAACTTCCATTTTGCTGGCATACCATTCGCTGGTGGGGCTGCCGAACTGTACGTTGCCCAGCGAAGAACCATCGCTGCCGCGCCCGGCCCACTGCCCGTGAAACCATGGGCCCATGATGATTTTGTTGTTGTTTTTGGCTTTTTTTTCAATGTCGGTATACGTTGCCCAGGCACCGTAGCAGTCTTCCGCGTCGAACAAACCGCCCACGATCAGGGTGGCAATGCCGGGGGCAATGTCACCGACGAAGTTGCCAACATTGCGGCTCTTCCAGAAAGCGTCGTAATTCGGATGTTGTATGAGGTCCTTCCAGAAACGGATGCTGTCACCGGCATACTTCGTGAAGTTCGGAATGGCGCCAGTACGCAGGAAAAAATCGTAGCTGTCTTTGGTTGGGGGCGAGAAGCCTTTGGGACCCACGGTGGTGGGTTTGGGGCGGGGCGTTCCGAAACCGCGCCGGATGTAGAAATTGAACGCATCCATGAGCATCAGGGCACCATTGTGATGGAAATCGTCTCCCTTAAACCACTCGGTCACCGGTGCTTGCGGGCTAACCGCTTTCAGGGCCGGGTGTTTACTGAGGGCCGCCATGGTCGAATAAAAACCGGGGTAAGAAATGCCGAATACACCGACTTTGCCGTTGTTCTCCGCCAGATTTTTCACCAGCCAGTCGATGGTGTCGTACGTGTCGCTGGCTTCATCGACATCCGTTTTAGCGGTTTTGGTCGGATTATACGGGCGAATATCCTCAAAAACGCCCTCGCTCATCCAGCGGCCGCGCACATCCTGCACCACCAGGATATACCCTTCTTTCAGGTATTCTTTGTAGTGATTGGAGTAGAAATTCCGGTAGGCCTTGTCGCCGTAGGGAGCGCAGGAATAGGGCGTTCGGGACATCAGAATCGGGTGTTTTTCCGACTTGTCTTTGGGTTCGTAAATGGAGGTGAAAAGCTTCGTTCCGTCCCGCATCGGAATGTAAATTTCCTGTTTGGTGTAGTGGTTTCTAAACCAGGTAGAATCGGGGGTTTGGGCGTGAGTGAGTACCGGCAACAAGGCCAGCAAAATCCAGTAGAGACGTTTCATGGTTGTATTCGATTGATTGAGCGATGAACGGGAAGTAAGTTAAGGAAGAAACTCAGAAAACCGCTAAATTGCTCCCAATTTGATGGATTTCACCTTTAACTCCTCGATTTTCATGCGGTTTCTCTGGCTGATTTGCCTGTTGGTTTCCCTGTCCGGTTTTGCGCAGGAGAGCAAAGTGTTCGACGACCTGACGATCAAGAGCACGCTCCTGAAAAAAGACAAGAAGTTTGCGCTCTACCTGCCACCCGGTTACGAAACGTCCCAACGAGCCTACCCGGTTTTGTATCTGCTCCACGGCGGGGGTGACGACCAGACCGCCTGGCTTCAGTCGGGAAATATGCAAGCCATTGTAGATAAAGAAATTAGAGAAGGTCGAATCTCGCCGGTGATTGTGGTGATGCCGGATGCCGAGATGACGTTCTACATGAACAACGTGGCCGGGAAATACCAGTATGAAGATTACTTCATGAAAGAATTGATTCCTTTTATCGAAAAAACGTACCGATGCCGGACCGAGAAACGGTTTCGGGCGGTAGCGGGTTTGTCGATGGGCGGTTTTGGTTCGCTCCTGTATGCAATTCACCATCCCGATTTGTTCGGCTCCTGTGCGGCCCTGAGCTCGGGCGTTCGGACCGATCAGCAGATTAAGGAAATGCCGCATCAGGAATATTTGCGCCGGTACCGTTCCACAATGGGTGAGTTGAAGGAAGGCGAAAACCGCATCACCGATTTCTGGAATCAGAACAGCATTCTGTATCTGGTACAGAAAATGCCGGAAGCGCAGAAGAAAGCCGTCCGGTTTTACCTCGATTGCGGAGACGATGATTTACTGCTCTACCGGGGCAATTCCGAATTGCATGACCTGATGCGGGATGTGAACATTCCGCACGAGTACCGGGTCCGGAATGGGGGTCATACCTGGGAATACTGGCGCACGGGTTTGCCGGATGCCCTGAACTTTATCAACCAGAGTTTTCAGTAGACTGGTTACAACTGCTTGACCCGGACCGCCACCTTCGATTGGACATGGATGAGGGCCTGAATCCCGTCGGGCCGGATGGCGATTTTCTGCGGGGTAAACCGGAAAGCCTGGATGCCGAGGTCGGTTTTTTGGCCGGTTTGTCCTTTTTTAAACGACTCGCTGATGGTTTGCGGGAGCTTTTCGATCTCACCGCCCAGCGAAATCGTCAGAAAACTTTCCAGCAGTTTGACGAGGCCGTTGTGGACGAGGGAGTTTGATAGTTTGGAGAGTTCGTTCACTGTACCGGCTTCAAAATCCAGATTTTTTACGTGCAGGGTGTTGGACAGCGTATCAAACGTGGGGCGGCCTTTCAGGTAAAGTGTTCCGTTGAGTAACCCGCTGACTTCCGTTTTGACGATCAGCGAACGTTGACCGCCGTATACCGAGGCTTTCCGGATGGTCAGCGCACCCAGCAGAATCTTCTTTTTCTCTTTGGCCAGGGTTCGGGCCAGCATCCGGTTGATGTCGGCATACGGAATCACACTCAACAGACGGAGGTCAATGACTTGGGAAACTTTTTCCCGTTTCTGCAAAATAGGTAATTTGACTTCCGAATGATCCGGTTTTTCGGGTTGTAACACGGTTTTGGTGGCAAAAGCAATCCGCAGGTGCGTCGTAATGTTGACCGAATCCCCATCGATGGGACTGGCCTCGACGCCGAGTGGTATGGGAAGCAGCCAGAGGCCGAACTGGCGGTCGATCAACAGCGGTTTCTGAATGCTCTGCCAGATTGGCATCACCATCTGATCGAGCCGCAGTTCCTTGTAAACCGCCGTATCGATGGCCGATTCAATCGCCGACTGGTGTTTGTCGAGGAGTTTTCTGGCGAAATTGGTCAATGAAATCTCCTTGCCCAGAAACCGGATTTCGGGTTCGACAATCCATTCGTAATTCGTAAACTGCACCTTGCTGGCCAGCCGCCAGTTCGGTGTCACGGTCAGCGGACTTTGAAAGTTGACGTGAAGCGAGCAGAAGGGCCGCTGCTCGGCGGTTTTACCGGCGCTAAAGGGTGAGTTGATGTACAGTCCCAAAGGAGCCGAAAACTTCACCTGGTTGTTGACATACTGGATGCGAACCGGCCCGGAGCGCACGACCTTGAACGGGAAAATACCGCCCGACTTTCCACTTGACGAGCCTTTGCCAACCAGCACCGGATCAAGCTCCTGGTTGATTTTTTCCTGTAATTCCTTCAGTGTGAACGTAATCGGGCCGGCCAGATAAGATGTGTCGCCGGGAATAGCGGGGTCAAAGCCTTCGGCTTTGGGGGGTTGGGGGGCGGTCTTCTGGCACTGCGTCAATGACAGAAGAAGAGCCAGGCCGAGGGTCAGGCGAAATAAAAACCGTATAGTCATTCAAGAGGGAAGGCCGTAAGCGGAGAACCTTATGGATACAAACTACGGTTCTTTTGCGGTTGTTTGCGCCGACCTGTAATTTCTGCCGGTTCTTTTCTACTCGATTTCATACCGGATCGCCGTAATTTCCAAAATTTCCTCTCCCTGTACGGTCCGCAGCGAAACCACATCGCCTGCCCGTTTCCCCTGAATGGCCCGGGCAATGGGAGCCGTAAAAGCAATTAATCCTTGCGAAGCATCGGCTTCATCGACCCCAACGATCGTAAACCGGCGTTCAGTCCCCGGTGATTTTCCGGTTTTGGTTTTCAGAACGACGGTGGCCCCAAAGCGAACTTCGTCCTGGGGATGAGAATCCACCACTTTTGCACTCGAAATCCGTTGGTTGAGGTTGGCGATTCGCCCGTTCAGCAGCGCCATTTGTCGGCTGCGTTCATTTTCATCGGGTACCTCACTGGCTTGTAAGTGAGCATGTTCCGTTTCCAGTTCAATCAGTTCCTCACGCAGCCGCGCCAGTCCTCGTGGTGTTACATAATTCGTTACACCGGGTGGCAAGGGCGCGCGGGCGGGGATCACCACCGGCGCATCGGCGGTTTCGTTTTTCAAGAAGGCACTGCTCATTCCGGGTGATTTGCTGGATGCAAAATGGTTGTGTCCAAAGGATTGAAACCACCGGGATGACGAATTGTTTTAAACTGATCGGGATTGCAAGCGCGACGGTGGACCGTTCTTGACTAGCCTATAATGTCACTTTTCCGAAGTCGAAATGGGTGTTCAGTTCAACGTAATAGCCTCT
This sequence comes from Larkinella sp. C7, assembly GCF_006149005.1. Taxonomy (GTDB): domain Bacteria; phylum Bacteroidota; class Bacteroidia; order Cytophagales; family Spirosomataceae; genus Larkinella. The sequence goes on from NZ_VBSL01000004.1 coordinate 371,546, forward strand.
GGTGCGGTCGATCTCGACCGTAACCTGGGTGGCCGTAAAATCGTAGACGTGTCCGCCCGATTTAAGGTCGTCTGCCAGAAAATGAAAGTGAAAACCGGGTACGTTCACCTTTTCCATATACGTCGGCACCAGAAAACCGACCGCCACACCGGTGGTATTGGTCAGGTTGAAAATGACCTGTGATTTGGCCAGGTGATCGTTCAGGGTCGGATACGGTTTTTGGGCGGGTGCGGGGGCGCGGGTGGTCAGCTTCGAAAAAGTGCCTTTGATGCGGATGGCGTAGATTTCGTTGGCGGGTAAGGCTGCCGCGATCTTTTTTTGAAGCTGGTCCAGGGTCATCCCGGCAGTTTGGACGGTAAAACTGGAGTCGGCTTTGAAAAACTTCACGAACGCCAGCGACGTACTGTCGCGGTCGGCCACTTCGGAAACGCTGCCGTTGGAGCGAATCCGGTATCGTTTCCCTTCATTGATCACCAGTTCGCCATCCACCCGGTTGAAGGTGCCGACGCCGAAATCACCATGTTTTTTCAACTCGCCGAACGTCAGGTTGCCGTCGAAAACACCCGCCAGCAACGCATTGATGATGGAGTATTGGTAGAGGAAATCCGTGGTGGAACTGGTAGCGGGCGGGGCATTTTCTTTGGTCGTACAGGCTTGCCCGGTTAGTAAAATTATACTGACAATTGAATAGAAAAAGGCACGTTTTACCCCTGGTGTGGTTTGCATCCGGGTCGTTGAGTAAGCAATAAAGGGGAAGGAATCCGGTAGTTGCTGATGCGTGCTGATCGGGACCGGGCGGCCCGATCAGCACACGTCACTTATGAAACGCCTTTGAAAACTTCGGCTTCGACAAAAGGCTGGTTATACAACCGTTTGCCGGTGGCTTTGAAAATCGCGTTGGCCACGGCCGCGCCAGCGGGTGGGAGCGAAGGCTCGCCCAAACCGGTTGGCTCGATCTCATTCTGAACAAAATGGACATCGACTTCCGGTACTTCATTCATCCGAATCAGCTTGTAATCGTTAAAATTCTTCTGATCGGGAATGCCGTCTTTGAACGTGATGTTGCCGTACATGGCGTGACCGATGCCATCGACCACACACCCGCGAACCTGCTGCTGCGCCCCGCTCTGGTTGATCACGATGCCACAGTCGGCCGCTGAGTATACTTTTTTCAAAACCGGTTTGCCTTTTTCAACCACCACTTCGCCAATCTGGGCCACGTAGGAGCGGTGGGAGAAATAAACGCTAAATCCCTGCGAAACGCCGGTCTTTTTCCCCCAGCCCGATTTCTCGACCGCCAGTTGAATCACGCCCTTCATCCGGTCGATGTCGTAGGTGATTTTGCCGACCGGTTTTTGCTTGGCTTTGTCCAGTAATTCGAGCCGGAACTGCACCGGATCTTTCCCGGCGGCCTGAGCCACTTCGTCCAGAAACGCCTGTTCGGCAAACGCCAGGAAATTGGTGATCGGCGCGCGCCAGGGGCCGGTCGTGATGGGGGATTTGTGGTCGATGCTGTCGATCAGGAGGTTTTCAACGGCACCCGATGGGAAGTTGTCTTCGCGGGTAGCGTTGCCGGCGTTGATGCTGGCACCCCGCAATTTATAGCCAATCAGGTTGTTCTGCGCATCCAGGGCTGCTTCGAAGCGGTAGCGAACCGCCGGGCGATAGATGCCGCCGGTCATGTCGTCTTCGCGGGTCCACATCACCTTCACCGGCGCATTGACGGCTTTGGAAACCTGAACGGCTTCGATGGCGTAGTCGGTGTTGAGTCGCCGACCAAAACCGCCCCCCATGCGGGTCAGTTGCACGCTTACTTTTTCGGGCGGCAAACCCAGCAGTTTTGCTGTCTGATTACGGGCCGCTTCCGGCGTCTGGCTGGGGCCAACCAACTCCGCGCTGTCGGCTTTGACGTGGGCGAAAAAGTTCATCGGTTCCAGCGGACTGTGCGGCAGGAACGGACACTGGTATTCGGCTTTCACGACCTTGGCGGCATTTTTGAAAGCGGTTTCAACATCACCGTCTTTCCGCCGAACGGTCGTGTTCGGGCTGTCCAGCATTTCTTTAAAAATGCGGTTGTGGTCCGAAGTGCTTTCCAGATTACCGTCTTTTTCCCACTCGATCTTGAGGGCGTCTTTGGCCTTTTTGACCTGCCAGGTCGATTTGCCGACGACGGCCACGCTGTTGTTGATCGTCACGACATTGACAATGCCGGGCATGGCTTTGGCCGCTGCCGAATCGACGGATTTCAGTTTATAGCCAAAAGCCGGGCGTTGCAACATGCCGATCAGCATCCCTTCGCGGTGGAAGTCCAGCCCGAACAGCGGTTTTCCGGTCAGAATGCCGGGATTGTCGACGTTTTTGATCGTTTGCCCGATCAGCTTGAAGTCTTTGATTTCTTTCAGCTTGACATCCGCCGGAACCGGCATTTTTGAAGCTTCAGTGGCTAACTCGCCGTAGCTCAGTTTGCGTTTGCTGGCAGCATGAAGCACGAATCCTTTGCTGGTCGTGCAGTCCGATGCCGACACGTTCCAGCGTTTGGCGGCAGCCTCCAGCAGCATGTGCCGGGCCGTAGCACCAGCCACGCGCAGCCGTTTCCAGGAGTGCGGAATGGAACCACTGCCCCCGGCAACCTGACGTTCAAATTTCTGGGTATCGAGCGGGGCCTGTTCAACCACCACGTTCTTCCAGTCGGCATCCAGTTCCTCCGCCACGATGATCGGGAAGGCGGTTTTGATGCCCTGGCCCACTTCCGGATTGGGCGACAAAATGGTGATGACGCCCTGCGGATTGATGGACAGGTAACTATTGAAATCGATGGCCGGAGCGGCCACGCCTTTGAGGGGCGCGCCAGCAACGGCGGCTTCGGAATCCGTCCAGTTGAAGCCCAGCAGGAGACCTCCTCCGGTTGCTGCGGCAATTTTTAGAAAATTCCGGCGGTTATGATTGAGTTGTGAAGACATGTCAAGTGAGGTTTAAGGGAAACCGTAAACTTATTTTGTTTTTGCGGCTACTTTCACGGCTTCTTTGATGCGGTGGTAGGTACCGCAGCGGCAAATATTTCCGGACATGGTGGCTTCAATCTCGGCATCGGTGGGCTGGGGCTTGCGTTTGAGCAACGCAGCCGCCGTCATGATTTGTCCGGCCTGGCAGTAGCCGCACTGGGCCACATCCACCTCATCCCAGGCTTTCTGAACCGGATGGTCGCCATTTTTGGACAATCCTTCGATCGTGGTAACTTTGGACGTGCCGATGGCCGAAACTGGTAACGTGCAGGAACGGGTGGCTTCGCCATTGAGGTGGACGGTGCAGGCACCGCATTGGGCAATTCCGCAACCGTATTTGGTGCCGAACAGCCCCAGATTATCGCGCAATACCCACAGCAACGGGGTGTCGGCTTCGGCTTCGGTCTGGTAGCTTTTGCCGTTGATTTGCAGTTTGAACAAGGCCATAGTGAAGGAGTGAGTTTGGAATCGGAGCTAAATTACAAATTTAGCGCACGAATATGGAAGATTTGCCCGAATTTATACGGTTTGAGGTCTATTGTCTGTTTATTTTAAAGGCTAATTAAATTGGATGGGAACGCGGATTGAACGGATCAAGCGGATTTGCACAGATAAAATCCGTTTTAATCCGCATTCCCATCCACAATTCATTGAAAAATACGGCTATGACGGCTCCGGTTTATTCAAAAGTAGCGGGCGTATTCCGAAACCCGGCGGTTCGTCGCGAACTGCAACAGCTCGACCCGCAGCGGGACTACCAGCGAATGGTGCAATTGCTGGTGGGTTACGAATTTCCGTTCGACATCACGCGGGCCCTCGAACTGGCGCTTTTCCACACCTACGCGAGTCCCCGCACCTCGGCCCTGCTGATGCGAACGGGCGAGTTTGAGAAACACGGCCAGAAGCGTTACGATGACACCAGCATCCTGATTGCCTGGTTCATGCAATACGGTTTGAACACCGAAACCGGGTTACGGGCCATCACCCACATGAACCGCATCCACGGTTTTTACAGCATTCCGAACGAGGATTTTCTGATGGTGCTGGCCACCTTCATCTTTTATCCCATCAACTGGATCAACCGCTACGGCTGGCGGAAGCTGATTCCGGCGGAGGAGCAGGCCTTCTTTCTGTTTTTTCGGGAAGTCGGGCAGCGGATGAACCTGACTGCTATTCCTGAAACCATCGACGAGCTGAAAGCTTTCACCGAAGCCTACGAAGCAGAACATTTTCGCTATGCCGACAGCAACCGCCACGTCGCCGATTCTACCGTCCGAATTGTGCAGGGCTGGGTTCCCAAACCGTTGCGCCCGGTCGTGAAACCGGTTTTTTCGGCTTTGATCAATGACAAACTGCGGGAAGCGTTTGGCTACCAGAAACCGCCGGCCTGGTTCTGCGGATTGCTGGAGGCTTCGTTCCGGCTTCGAAAAGGACCGCTGCGCTGGATCACGTTTGAACCGTATCCCAAACTGGTCGAAAATACGTTCCACCGCTCATATAAATCCGGTTTGCCCGCTGTGGAGGAGTTGGGGCCATCAAAGCTGATAAAGAAAGAACCTCGGCTGCGTAGCCGTGAGTAGACTCAATCCGGTTTTTTCTTATGGCAGCAATCAACATAAAGCTTCAAACTGATGACATTCTATACTGAGAAATTATTACACAGGGTTAATCAGAGGGTATCAGCGCTCATCAGGGAAACGCTGATTAACGCTGATTATCCCCGATTAACCCTGTGTTACAGCTTTTTTCTTCTTTTCTTCCACCCCGCTTTTGCCCAGAAGAACGACCCGAAAAAGGAGGAATGGATTCAACTGTTCAACGGCAAAGACCTGAGCGGCTGGGATATTAAAATTGCCGGGGAAGACCTGAACGTCAACTACAAGAATACGTTTCGGGCCGAAAACGGCATGATGCGGATCATGTATGATCAGTACAAGACCTTCGACAACAAATACGGCCACATTTACTACAAAGAGCCATTTTCCTATTACATCCTCAAGTTTGACTACCGGTTTCTGGGCGATCAGGTGCCGGGCGGTGCCAACTGGAATGTGCGCAACAGCGGGGTGATGATCCACTCACAGTCGGCGAAGAGCCTGACCAAAGACCAGGATTTTCCGATTTCACTGGAGATTCAGACGCTGGGTGGTTTGGGCAAGGGCGTTCGGCACACGGCCAACCTCTGTACGCCGGGGACCATCGTCGAGATGGGAGGCAAAGTGATTCCCGATCACTGCATCGACTCGCAATCCAAAACCTACGACGGCGATCAGTGGGTCAGCGTGACGGCGGTGGTGCTGGGCGGAGAAATCATCCACCACATCATCGAAGGCGACACGGTGTTGACCTACGAGAAACCGAAAATTGGCGGTGGGTACATCAGCAAACAGAATGACTTTGCCTCCGGTCATGTGGGAAACCCGAACTACTGGCTCAAAAAAGACAATACGTTGCTAACCGGTGGCTACATCGCCCTGCAAAGTGAAAGCCACGCCATCGACTTCCGGAACATCGAGGTGCTCAATCTGAAAGGCTGCATGGTGAAGAAGGCGCTGAACTACAAATCCTATTACCGGGTGGCGGATAATTCGAAGTGTACGTATAAGAAGTGATTTGGTTATTACACAGAGTTTATCAAAGACTCTCTGGTTAACCGCCGGGCGGCCCCGTCTGATTTCCTTTGATAAACTCTGTGTGATAACCTCACTCACTCTTCAACACCTTCGCCGGGTTGCTCCTTGCTGCTTTCAAGGTTTGTGACCCGATGAGCAGGAAAGCCAGCGCCATGACGACCAGCACGCTCATCAGCAATTCACTCAGCCCGATCGGCTGGTGATACACGAATTTCGTCAGGATGTACTGGTCGAAGAAAAGGTACGTGACCGGCAGTGCGATTAGGGTGGCAATGAACAACAGTACCAAAAAGCCCTTGCTGAGGTGAAAGATCAGCCCCCCTTCGCTGGCGCCCAGCACTTTGCGGATGCTGATCTCTTTCAGCCGGGTTTCCGTCGTGAAAACCACCATGCCGAACAGGCCCATCGACGCAATGCAGATGGCCAGGAAGGTAATGAAACCGATCACTTTCACCATGACGTCAAATTGCTTATAAGCTTCTTCAATCTGGTCATCGTAGAACACGGCTTTCAACGGATGCACTTTATCGATTTTCCGCCAGGCCTCTTCGATGCTGGACAGGGCCGCCGGGTAATCTTCGGATTTGATGCCCACATTCAGATAACCACCGGGTTGGTCGGCAGAATACCGCAGGACGGTCGGTTCAATTTTGTGATCCATCGTGCCGTAATGAAAGTCTTTTAAAACCCCCACGATTGTCAATGGTTTGTTGTCCAGAATCACCTGCTTGCCGACTGCTTCGGCCGGGTTGCGCTTCGCCAGGTGAAATCGTTTCAAAACCTGCTCGTTTACAATAACTTCCGTTTCGTTGCCGCTGAGCGGACGGTTTTTGAAATTAGTACCGGCAACAAACTGATGTCGATGGAGCGGAATGTAATTTTCATCGACAAAGTTTTGCCACGCCATCGCCGAATCCTTTCCTGCTTTGTCCTGGTATTTCATCTGGGTTCCGTACAGGCTCCCCAGGCTCGTGATCATGCTTGAGGTGGCAATTTGTCGTACTGCCGGAATTTCGGCCAGTTCCTTTTTCAAAAGCGAAGGTTTATTCCCCTGCATCCGGATGTTCAGGATGTTTTCGGTGGTAAAACCCAGATCGAACGACAGAAATCCCCGGTATTGCCTGTAGCCGATCAGGGTTGCCGTAATAAAGATCAGTGAAAAGGTATACTGGATGACAATCAATGCCCTGCGCAGGTTGACGTGCCGAAATACTTTCAGCGAAGAGGCATCTTTCAGCACCTGAACCGCCTGGATTCGGGCGAAAAACAGCGCGGGAATGAATCCGGCAGCCAGGCCAACTACCACAGCCATCGCGAGAAAGTACAGAATGAGTTGGGGAGAAAGATCAAGCGAAACCACATCGGCCAGCTGGGGGGCCAGCGAAAGGAACTGGGTTCGCAGCACTAAAAACAGAAGGAATGAAAAGACCAGCGCCATCACGGAAATAATGACCGACTCGGCCAGAAACTGACCCAGCACGTGGCCTCTTAGCGCCCCAACGATTTTGCGAATGCCCACCTCGCGCGACCGACGCATCGACCGGGCAATGGAGAGGTTGGTGTAATTGAAACAGGCCGATAGGATGACAACGAACGCCAGACCGATCAGCACCCAGACCACCGTTTTTGGAACATTGACGCCAATCTCATTGGACAACCGCCCGCCGAGAACAATGGTGTCCATCGGCTGGAGCGAAAGATTGATTTTCTGACGATCAAGCAGCGCATTTTCGGCGGCACAAAGCCGATCAAGTCCGGCCTGAATGGCGGACAGATTCGCGTTTTCGGGGAGCGTCAGGTAGATGTAGTTTTGGTAGATGTTATTCCAGTCCATGAGACCTCCGTCCGAATCGGCTTTTTGTCCGAGCATCGACGACAATGAAATCAAGGCTTCAAACCGCATGTGCGACAGTTTTGGAATGTTTTTGAGAACCCCGGTAACCGTGTAATTCAAGGTGTCGAATCGGACGGTTTTTCCCATCGCTTCCGCTTCGCCAAACAGTCTTCGGGCGGTTTTTTCAGTGATGACCAGCGAGTAGGGTTCCTTCAGCGCGGTGGACGGATTTCCTTTGAGCAACGGGAACGTAAAAATCTTCAAGAACGACGGATCTGCCCACGTGGCCTCCAGCGGAACAATGGTTTCATCGCTGACTTTCGCATCGCTGTAAAACCCGCGACGGATCAGTGTAACGTCTTCAACGCCCGGAATCGTTTCCCGAATTTTGAAACCCGCTTTTAGGGAAGTGGACGCCAGATCCATGACAGATTTGTCCGCCGATTCGTTTCGGGTCAGAACTCGGTACGTCCGATGCCTTTTTTCCTGAAACTGGTCGTAGGAAAACAGGTCGGTCAGAAACGCGATCACCAGCAAACCGACGGACAGGCTGACGGCCAATCCGATGATGTTGATGAAGGAGAATAATTTGTTGCGCACCAGACTGCGCCGGGAGGTTTTGAGGTAGCTGCCGAGCATGAGCCAATGAATGATAAGGTTGAGGAATTTGGGTTTGCGGATGGTATACGGTCTGAAAAATTTTAGTGCATCGAGGATGTAAATCCAGCGGGCGCGCCGGACGCCTTTGGTGGTCAGGTTCCGTTCAAAATATTCGTTCATGTCGCCTTCCAGATCTTCGAGCAAGTCGGGTCGGCAGTACCAGCGGAGCAGATTACGGGCCCAGCGCGGTGGTTCAGGGGGTTTTTGGGTAGTCGTCTTCATACAGTACCCTCCAGATTAAAACCGGGAATAATGCGCCAGAGGGCTTCGCGAACCTCCTTGGAACGCGTCAGGGCGACTTTTCCGGTGTGGGTCACTTCGTAGTACCGTTTGCGTTTTCCACCCCGGGCGTTGGTCGCTTCGCCCATCCGGCTTTTGACCAGGCCTTTTTCTTCCAGGCGGTTCAACACGGCGTGGACCACCCCCAGCTTGGCGGCTCTGCCGGTGTATTTTTCCAATTCGTCGCAAATGGCCACGCTGTAGGCATCGCTGATGAGGGCGGCAATGGTCAGCAGCACCAGTTCCTCAAATTCTCCGAGATTCGTCCCCTTCATGGGCTCGTTGGTTATGCGGTTTTTATTAATTCACCAAATGTATGTAAAATGGATTTATTAATTCATGAAATGTATGTAAAATGTTTTGGGCAACGGACGAACCTACACCGCCCGAAAAGCCCAACGGGCTACCCATCATTAGCCCCGGATGCAATCCGGGGGACATAACAGGCGCCGTTTTAGTCCCAACCCTGAAAGGGTTAAATAGGATGATGGTAGAAGGGATTCAACCCTTTCAGGGTTTATACACGGTTTGGGGTGACGCGTTCCCAAATCCCCGGATTACATCCGGGGCTAGTGATGATCAGCCCGTTGGGCTTTGTTTGCGGTGTGGGTTGACGCCTATTCCATTCCCCGGAATGCATCCGGGGCTAATAATGATCAGCCCGCGGGGCTTTTTTAGGGCGGTGTGGTGAGGTCCGGTCGTTTGAATAACCGTCGGTCGGGAGCCGAAGGGTTAGCCCGGTTTGGAGAAAAAAGATTGCCGGATGCGCCGGGACATCCTGATGGCCGTGCCGTTCGTTAACTGAACCGTTCCATCCCGGTCGATCTGTTCGACAAACTGCAGGTTGACGAGGTGGGATTTATGAACCCGCACGAAATCGTGTTCACGCAGCATGGTTTCGAACTCCTTCAGGGTTTTGGAAGCACAAAACCGGCGGTTTCCGCTGAGGTAAAAGAACGTGTAATTGTTGTCGGCTTCGCAGCGGATGATGTCGGCAATGGTCAGGAGGTGCATGCCTTCGGTGGTCGGAATGGGCAGTTTGTGCTGACTCGGGTTGGGCGTTTTGAGGTTATGAACCAGGTTTTTGATCAGAACACCGGGCGGAATCGGTTGCGGTTGTCGGCGCAGAAACTTGTCGAAGGCAATCCGCAACTCATCAATATCGATCGGTTTCAGCAAATAGTCCAGCGCACTCACTTTGATGGCCTGCAAGGCAAACTGGTGATAGGCTGTGGTGAAAATAACGTCGAAGTCCCAGCGGCTGGCACCCCAGGTGTCAATGGCATTTAATACGTCAAAACCGTTCAGAACCGGCATTTCGACGTCCAGGAAAACCAAGTGGGGCTTGAAGGAACGAATGAGGGAAATGCCTTCCTGCGGACTTAGCGCGGTTTTGAAGGCCGTGATTTCGGGCAGGTATTTCCCCGCCAGAATTTCCAGGACGTGGCAGGCTCGGGGTTCGTCGTCAATGACCAGGGCGCGATACATAGGCAGTGGGATAGAGGGGGCTGGCCCGGACGGCAATCTGGGTAATGATCGGTAAGTGAACCCGGACGCAGGTTCCGGCAGGGTGTCCTTCAGCGTCGACCAGGTCGTCAATCTGCAAGGTTCCGCGCCCGTGACCCGCCGGTTCGAGCAATTGCAAACGTTCCGTAACCAGCGCCAGTCCGCGGGTGGTGCGGGTCACCAGTTTTTGGGCCGAAAGCGCAGCCGCACGTTGGCGACCGACACCGTTGTCTTCAATCAGGCAGGTCAACGTCTGGTCGTCATTTTGCCGGAGTTCCAGCCGAAGCTGGCGCGGTTCCGACTGGTGAATGAGGCCGTGCCAGATGGCATTCTCGACCAGCGGTTGCAGGAGGAGGGACGGTATTTGCCAGTTTTGTGTATCGATGGCCGGGTCAACGTCGATGCTGTAGTGCATCGGCTGATCGAAGCGCATGGATTCCAGTTCCAGATAAAGCCGTATCAATTCCAGTTCGTGTTGGATGGCGTGAAAATTCCGGGCGGATTCTTCCAGTACCATGCGCAAGAGCCGCGAAAACTTCGACAAATACCGGTATGCCGCATCGGTATGGTCGGCCAGAATGCATTCCTGAATGGAGTTGAGGCAGTTAAAGATAAAGTGCGGGTTCATTTGTGCCCGAATGGCCCGGGTTTCCAGCTCGGCAATCAACTGGGCCAGGCGGTTTTTCTCCATTTCCCGGCGCTTGATTTGCTGTTCGCGGTACCGAATCAATCCCCAAACACCCAGGCACAGTCCGGCGAGTACCAGCGCGATAAACCACGTTCGCTGCCAGATGGGCGGTAAAATCTTGAACGGAAACGAAACGACGGAACTCCAGATTCCATTGGCCGAGGCCCCCACCATCCGAAAGGTATACGAACCCGGTTTCAGACCCGCGTAGGTTACGGACCGATCGCTGCCCGCTGCCTGCCGCCAGCTTTCGCCACTGCCGTCGAGCCGAAACCGGTAGCGGTTGAAAGACGGATTGACCAGACTCGGCAAGGCAAAACCGAACGTCAGGGCGTTCAGGGAAGCTGGTAACTGGCAACGAACCGGCAAACCGCTGCGGGCGTCGCGGCTTTCGGCATACTGAAAAATGGCGTCTTTCCCGTCGCGCAGCCGAACCCGCGTAATCAGGCTGGACGGCGCTTTCCGGATTGCATCGAGTTGCCGGAGCGGGAAGCGCAGCAGTCCTTCGGAACTGCTGATCCAGAGCGTATCGTTCGGATACTCAAACAGATGCGGGTTTTGAAACGACTCGCCGAAAAAACCGTCCTTGTAGTCAAAATTGCGGATTTGGCTGGCGGCTGCGTCGGGAATCAGGCAGGTTAGGGCCGTTGACCCGCCCGCCCAGATGCGTCCCCTGCTGTCCACCAGCACATCATTGAAGGTATTGGAAGGCAAGCCGTCGCGGGTGGTGTATTGGCGGATGGGGCGGAAAAGACCACCCACGAACTGACCCTGTAGCAGCCCCTGACCTTCGGTCGCCAGCCAAACCCGGCCCAGTTTATCAAGGGCAATTTTGCGGATGGAGCGAACCGTCACCGGCCCGATGGTCAGACGGTGGTGCGTAAATTTTCCGTGTCGAAAAGAAACCAGACCGTAGTCGCTGGCGAGCCAGAGCGTGCCGTCCGGTGCGGCCAGTCCCGAATAAAAAATGGTGAACTTGTACCGGTTGGTGACCGGTTCGTAAAACCGCAGCCGATACCGTCGATCTGCCACGCTGTCAGTCCGAATGTGCGTAATGCCGACGTCGCCCACGGCCCACAGGTTGCCCGACGGATCGGGGAAGATGTCGTTGAATCCTTCATCGCCCAGCCCGTCGGCGGCCGTGTACTTTCTGGCGGTTTTGCCGTCGAACGAAAACAGTCCCTGGTAGGTGGTGGCCAGCCAGAGCATTCCCCGGGCATCCTCCCGAATGGCGCTGATCCCGGCAATCGTTGTCAGATCCCGGCCCATTTTCTGAAGCTGATTACCTTTTCGGACAAACAGCCGACCGTGGGGCGCACCGACCAGCAGTTGACCCCGGAATTGACCCAAACCGCTGATTTCGTTGCCAGCCACCGAGTTGGGGAGGGGAAACCGCTCAAAGCCCGAACGCCGGAGTTTGAGCAGCCCTTCGTTGGTGGCAATCCAGAAAATGCCTTCCTGGTCGAGCAGCAATCTGGTGAAGCTGCCGCTGGTTTTTCGGTATAAATTGATTTCCTGAATGGGTTGTGCATCGTTGGCGCCCTGGCGATAAAGCCCGTAGGAGAGGTGCCAGAACTGGTTATTCTGCCAGACAACATCGCTGGAAATCCGGTCGGTCAACAGCCGCTCTTCCTGCCCGTTTCGGAGCCGGATCACACAGGGCAGGCCAAGGGTGGTGAACATCAGGTCGTTGGATGACCGCACGGCCAGCGACTGGATCTCCACTTTGGTTCCCGGACTTTGCCAGATTCGTTCCAGCGGTTTTTCCGGTTGGTAGCGGAATAAATCGAACTTTCCGCCGATGTAGAGCCGGTTTTGCTCATCGAAAGCCAGCGAAAATACCCGCCGATCCGCCAATTTCGGAACCCATTTTTCGTAATCCGGCAAGGCCCTGGGGTGAACGGTCGCGCCAGGATTGGCGGTGAGGGTTTGCAGATCCGTTTGATCGATCCGGTAAGCCCCGCTGCTGGTGGCGCACCAGAGGTTCTGCCGGTGATCGAAGAGCAGGTGATTCATGCGCACGAAACGACCAGTTTGCAAACTCCGAACCGCGTGAGCGATGCCGTGTTGAACCACAAACAAACCGTCTTCCGTTCCGACCCACAACTGCCCGTTGCGGTCTTCCGTGATGGCATTGACCAGGCCCAGCCACCGTCCTTCCTGCGCCACGCTGATGGTTTCAAAACCGTAGCCGTCGTAGCGAACGAGTCCGATGTCGGTGCCCAGCCAGAGGTAGCCGTTAGCATCCCGGAACAGGGCATGAATATCGGAGGTCGGCAAGCCCTGACGCAACCCGATGGTTTCGATCACAAACGACTCCGTCTGTCCCTGCGAAAGGAAGGGCAACAGGCTCATCATCAACCCCATCAACAGCCGGGTAACACGCTTCATATCCGAAAAGGCTTTCGCCCACAAGGTACACCCGGATTTCTACGTTGTCAACGCCCGGCTGCGCCGTTTCCTCAACCGCAGCGTCCGTTCCCTCAACGCATTGGATTTTAAGCAAGTCCGCAACCACCTTGGGGTCAGATTGCCCCAGCTGCCCGCGTAGTGAAAAAGAACCTGACAGCCTGTTCAGGCCAGCAGGTTCCGGAAATACTAATTGATCTTTTATGGAACGTCGTGATTTTCTTGCGGCAACGGTCGCATCCGGTTTGTTTTCAGGGTTCCCTTCGGCTGCTTTGGCCGATCAGTCCGGACCCGGTGAGCGCCTGCTCCCTTTTTACCTTCCGCCCGCGACCGAACCGCTGTTGCCGGGTCCACAGGGAATCGGCATTCGAACCCGGGTTCGCCAGCGGCAGACCAATGGCCAATATTCCAGTGTTGAGTTTGTGGTCGGTCCGAAAATAATGGGTCCGGCTCCGCATCTTCACGAAGCCCTCGATGAGTTGATGTATGTGCTGGAAGGAACCGTCAGTGTGCTGGTCGGTGAGGAGGTTTTTCAGGTTCAGGCGGGGGGCTGGCACCTGCGTCCGCGCGGGATCGTCCATACGTTCTGGAACGCAACCGACCAGACCGTCCGCGCCCTTGATATGTATTTCCAACAGCCGTTTGAAGACTATCTGGAAGCCGTTTTTCATACCCTTCCCCGGGAAGCGCAGGCGAAGGGATTATCGATGGATGCCCCGGAAATCCGGGCCAGGCACCGGGCATTGGCGGAGCAGTTCGGAATGAAAGGGTTTCCTGAAAAGCGGCAGGCTCTCGTGGAAAAATACGGACTCAAGGGCTAAAACAACCCGTGTTGTACCCAACGCCCGGTTATCGTAAACTGTTAGAAAGCAATGGCAAAAGGCAAAACGATTCTCTTTTTTTTATTCGGTTTGGCGGTCATTAGTGGGGGCATTTACGCGTGTAAATATTACTTCAGCTACCGGAACGACCTGGCGGATCGTCCTTGGGCCTATAGCGAAGACAAGGCTGCCCATTTGCTGGTGGGCGAATGGCAGGGCGATTTTCGGGACCCCGACGGCGTGCGGAAAACCATGCGACTTGAGATTCTGGTGCCGATGACGGAAGAGGAACGGGCCAAAAAAGCCAGCCGCCGAACCCGGCGCCGAAGAGGGTTGGGTTCCCGATCCGATCAACAGCGGTTCGACGGTTTTGCCACGGTCACCAGTCAACGCGGCATTGAAGAATACGAATGCTACGGTGCGGTTAGAGACAAAACCGGAGGCCGGCTCAACACGGTTCATTTTCGAGCATTGGATGAAAAGCAGCAACTGCGCAAAAATTTCAATGTCCTGTCGGCGGTCGATGGCGGGCAGTGGCAGAACGATAGCCTGATGCTCACGCTCTCTTTTACGTACACAACGGCCACCGGTTCGGGCTATTCGAGCAGTGCCGACCCCCGGTTTGATAAAAAAGTAACTGTTTATTTTTTCCGCATGAAATCATGAAAAAACTTTCGGCTTTGAGCCTTTTCCTGGCGGTTTCATCGATTGAGTAAGCGAAAGTAGCAGAATGATCAGACGCAAGTCCTATATAGAATCAGCAAAAGACATGGATCTTCCTTTCCAGAAAAAAAACGGGCGAATGGGTTTTCGAACCGCGCTCGGGGCAGCTTTGGTCTTCCTGTTGTTGCTCCCGCAATCCTGTAAACAGAAAGAAAACGATCTGGCGGCCACTTCCGACGGGCCGAAAGAAATCCGGTATCACCAGCTTATCATCGCGTGTACGGAAGCCGCAACCCAAAACAAGGGTGTGGCCATCCTGGATTTTCGGTTTGATGTGTATGCGAATCAGGAAGTGGCCGGTTTTATGTCGGCGCAATACCTGACCTACAAAACCACCCGCTTTACCGCCATCGATGCGGCCATTCAAATGGCCAATGCCGACATTGCCGCTAAAGCTGCCGAAGTCAGAAGTTTCGGAACCATGACTGATTTCATCGTCAGCCGACTCACGAAAGTCGCTGATTACAGTGCCACCCGATCCAATTTAAGCGAGAATACCATCTGGGGTATTCTGGCGAATGAAGAAACCGTACTGGCCAATTTGCACCGGAAGTCCAGCCTGTTTGATCTGGACAAATTCCTGGTTGCCCTGCTCGCGACGCCCGCCCGGGCACAGACGCTGGGACGAAATCAGGGCGTCAATTACCACAGTGAATATTTCTACTCGCCACCGCCCCAGCCCGGTTCGCCCTTGCCCGAATACCGGTTTGTCAATCCGGTTCCGCAGGCAAAAATGCCTTCCGATGCCACCCCGGTGCAGCGAAATTCGCGCGGAGAAACGCCCGCCGAGCAAGCGGCCCGTGAAGAAGCCGCCCGGGCAGCCGCCCAGGCCGCACGCACCAACCGTGGTCCGAGGAGTGTCAGCGATGCCTTCAACGGAATTTTTGATCGACTGGGTGACGCGCTGGGCAATGCTGCGGCTGCGGCAGGCCGGGCCATGGGTGACCCGCATGTCGTTACGCACGATGGGCTGGACTACGGTTTTCAGGCCGTAGGGGAGTTTGTCGCCACCAAAGGCGAGATGATTGAAATTCAGGCCCGGCAGGAAGATGCCTACAAGACCAACCGCGCAACCGTTACGACGGGGGTAGCAGCCCGCATCGGCAAAGATGAAATCTGTTTTCTGGTAAACCCCGCTTCGCTGGAAGCGCCCCGGCTTTTTGTCAACCAGAAAGAAACCGCGCTGTCCTCCTTCACCCAATTGACGCTCGCCAACGGAAACCAACTGCGGGTAGCCGCAAAAGAAAAGCTGGTGTTCACGAATGCCCAGGGCGAGGGCGTCACGATTCGCTGGAATACGCCCTACCTCGACTATGCCGTCATGCTCGGCGATACGCGCAAAGGGAATGTGACCGGCCTGATGGGCAATTTCGACGGGAATGACCAAAATGATTTTAAACTGGCCAATGGAACCGCCATCGAACGAAGCTTTCCGACGATCCACACCACGTTTGCCGATAGCTGGCGGATTACCGGCCCCAACTCCCTCTTTGTGTACGAAAACGGAAAAAATACCGATTCATATACAGACCGCACCTTTCCCAAAACGTTTCCGGTGATTGATCCCGAAAAATACAGATGGGCGGAAGGCGTGTGTCAGGCTGCGGGCGTCAACCGCCAGCCCGAACTCGGCCACTGCATTTTTGACGTGGCCATGACGGGTGATGAACGCCTAGCGCGGTCGGCGGTTTTGGGGCAGCAGGAGTTTCCGGCCAGCTCCGACATCCGCGTGTTCACCAACCTGAAACTGGACCTGAAAGAAGGGCAGTCGAACGACCCGCAAACCCGCAATTTACTGGATCTCGACAACGGCACATTCTACCGGTTTGCCGATGGCGCAAAAGTTGCATACGAAACCGATGTGGTGTTTGATTACTATTCCGGTCCCTGGTTTGCCGGGCCGCGGGCGGTCCAAAACTGCGGGGTTTCGTGCGGAGCCTACACCATCTGGCCGCTGATCAACCAGCAAAAATGGCCGTTTTTCGCGAACACCTTCCTGCGTTACACCACCATTCCGGCCAACCAGTGGGAAACATTCAGCGATGCCGTGGCACTGCGCAAAGCCTGGACCTTCGATGCGGGAGCCGATGAGAAGACGGAACTCGTCAAAGGACTGACGGATCTCAACACGTCGGCTCCACTCACGCCGTATTTATGGTCGTTTCGCACCCAGCAGGGCAAAAAGGGCCTGATCCGGTTCACGCAGGGCCAGGTAAATAAAGCGGGCGGAACGGCTTCGTTTGCATTCGATGTGAAAATTGAACGTTAAGCCGGCGTTCTATTCCGGCTCGGAAACTTCGATGTCCATTTTATACCGGCCGGTGGCACCGGCATAAGCGGGAACGAACAGCGTGGTGAGGGAATTCTGAAAACTCCCGACATTGCGAACGCGAACTTTCATGGGTTTGTTTTCGGGGACATACCGAGCCGTTATTTTGTACTTTCCAATGGGAACATCATCGATGTACAGGTAATCCGGTTTCTGAACAATCTTCTTTCCGGTGGTGCCGTCGATGAGTGGAGCGACAGGTTCCAGCGTAAGTTCCACATTCTCGGTGTCGTAGAAACCGATGGGCGTAAACACTTCGATTTTGCCGCCATACACCCCGTCGTCGCCGAAATTTCCGGTTCGCTCGCCGGTCAGTTTCAAGGTCATATTTTTAACGGCACCGTCGGAGCCGGCAAAAGCACCGTCGTCTTCCACGAACAGATCCAGCACGTAATTCTGGCCTTCGTACTTCATTTTGACGGTTCCGCGGGCATAAAATGAACCATTGCCGACTTCCAGTTTGTAGTTGCCTTTGGCATCGGTTTGCCCCAGCACGTTGCTGTTGTAATACTGGGTGTCATCGGCTACGATGTCGGCTTTGGCGATCGGTTTGCCCTGCGAATCGACCACTTTGCCGGATACGAAACCGGCCTGGGTGTCTCCCGGCTCAACGGGGTCTTTGGTCTTGGAACACGCAGAAAGGCTGAGCACGGCAACGGTCAGCAACGCGAGAAGGGATGGTTTCATGAGAAAGTCGGTTGTTTACTTTCTCAAATGTGCGGGCAAACCATCCCGAATTCATCCAAATTCGGTAGTAACTGACAAAAACCGGGGGTGAAATGGAAGTTTGAACCGGTGAAACGACCGCCGAACTCAATTCGCTTCCGTGATTTCCAGCACCACGCTGGCCCGGCGCGCATCGACCGCAGGGTTAAAGCCAACCGTCATCAAATAATCGCCCGAATAAACCGTCTGATTGCGGTTAATCGGTGAATTGGTGCCCGGATACACGTTTACTTCCTGAATCCGGTACTTCTTCGCCGGATGCAAACCGCTCAACCGAATGGCTCCCTGGCTGCCTTCCCGGTAGCGGTTTCCGACCAGGTAGTTAAACCACATGGCTTTGTCCTGTTTTTCACTCACGTACAGCAACGAAGCCATGTCGGAAGTCTGCGGGGAAACCAGCCGGAACAGGTCGCCTTTCCAGATTACCTCCTTCACCCGGCTGTAGGTTTTCAGCGCGTCCTGGCTGAAGGCCAGTTCTTTTTCGTCGAGCTTGCTTACCACAATATCGTACCCCATTTTACCCATCATGGCGACATCGGTGCGGAATTTGATCGGTTGTTTACCCCAGTCGGTGATGTGGTTACACATTGCGATGGCGGGAAAGAAGTAGGAGTAATTCCACTGGATGAAAATGCGTTCCAGACCATCGGTGTTGTCGCTCGGCCAGAATTCCGTAAAGTATTTCATGGCCCCATAATCGACCCGGCCACCTCCGCCGGAGCACAGCATCAGCGGCAGGGTTGGGTATTTCACCCGCAATTTTTCAAGCACCTTATACAGTCCCTGAACGTACTCCACATACAGGTGTGACGGGTTGGGGTTGGTCGCTGAATAGGCGTTGTAAATCACCGCATTACAGTCCCATTTGATGTAGCCCAGTGTCGGGTTTTTGGTCAGAATGCCGTCGACGACGCCGTAGACAAAATCCTGTACCTTCGGATTGGACAAATCCAGGACCAACTGATTCCGGAAATAGTATTCCGGGCGGTTGGGCAGTTTAATCACCCAGTCGGGATGTTTTTCGTAGAGTTCGCTTTTCGGGCTGACCATTTCCGGTTCCAGCCAGATCCCGAATTTGATGCCCGCGCTTTCGGCTTCTTTCACCAGATAGCCCAGACCGTGCGGGAGTTTCTGCTTGTTTTCCTGCCAGTCGCCGAGGCCGGTGTGGTCGTCGTTGCGGGGGTATTTGTTGGCAAACCAGCCGTCATCCAGCAGGAATAAGTCAACGCCCAACTTTTTGCCGTCCTTGAATAAAGTCGTCAGTTTTTCCTCGTTGAAGTCGAAATAGGTCGCTTCCCAGTTGTTTAACAGTGTTAACCGATTGCCTTCGCCCTGCGGAATGCGGTGTTTTCGCGCCCAGCGGTGCAAATTCCGACTAGCTTGTCCTTTGCCCGAATCCGAATACGTATACAGAAAAGCCGGGGTGACAAATTCCTTATCCGGTGCCAGCATATACTCCGAAGCATACGGATTAATGCCCGCAATCAGCCGCAGATTTTGCAGCGGATCGACTTCGAACTGAATCTGATAATTCCCCGACCAGGCCAATGTTCCGGCGATTACTTCACCGGTTTCTTCCTCCGCCGGTTTGTTCAGCGACAGCAGGAAGGAGGGCGGCTGGAACAAATGGGCGCGGGTTCCGAGCTTCGAATCGAGTACTTTCAGCCCCGCCGTCAATGGGATTTCTTCGGGATTCATCTCCTTCGCCCAGTCGCCGTGGAAGTGGGTCAGGTAATAGTTTTTTGCGGGGATGTAGAGATTGGCCGACGCGTATTTCTGCAAACGAACGGTTTTTTTCTCCGTATGGCGAATACTGGACCATTGTTCGATCACATCTTCCTGCTGATAGGCTTTGTAAAACAGCTTTACTTCAAACGGATACTGGGGATCTTTCAGGAAAACCGTGGTCAGAACAACGCCGTCGGAAACCGTCTGCGTTTCGTGCCGGACGTATTTGAGGTCGGAGGAAGGATTGCCGTCGGCGTGGGCAACCTGAAGCGCCGGTTCGAGCAAATTGCGTGCCCCCGCTGGCGTATAGGCTGAATTGTAAAGTTGCGTGTAATCTTCTCCGCGCTTTCCATTGTCTGATAAAAGGCCGTATTCGGCGGGAATTTGAAGCCGTTTTCCGAGGTGGATAATCGTGGGATCACCCGCTTTGTCGATCCGGATGACCAGCGCAGTCCGCTGGGTTTCGATGGCAATTTGGGTGTCGCCGGGGGCTTTCGGGTTGGCAACAGCGTTGAGGCAAAGAAAGGTTAGGAAAATGCAAAAGTTTCTCATGATAGCACGAAGTATAGGCCGCAAAGCTAACAAAAGTAACTGTACAGGGCTTAATCAAAACCGTACCGGGCCCAAAAACCGGCAAAATTTAACGGACAGCCCGGTCCGTTTGTCCACCGAACGGAAAATCGTCAATCCTCATCGCTGTTGTGCTACGATTTATAAATCTGACAAGTTCTTGCCCATCCATTCGCATTTCCTGCTATCTTGTTAGAAAATAGGAGGTTAGTTTTATTCAGGTCGTCGTTATGGACAAAATTCAGCTTTCGAGAAGTTATTTGAAAAGGCCAACGTATGCCATTTACTCCCTGTTGTTCGCAGCCCTTTTGTTTGAAATCACAAACTGGGTCATTCTTCCCGAAAGAAAACTTAAAATGGTAGAGAGTTATGGTGGTATATTAGGTTACCTCTACATTGTCATTCGAGGAGGTATTCTGCCTGAGCTTGTTACGCTTTCAATCGTAGTGGCTTTGATAGACGGTGTTCATAAGGTATTGAAAATCAAAGAATTTAATCTCTCATGGGGGTCGTTGCTACGCTATAATCTGTATTTTTTGCCCGTCATGTTGCTGGCTTTTTTCGTATTCAACCCCATTACGCAATCCGTCCGGTATTTGTTAGTCGAGTTTCCCCGCTACGATCTAACATCCTTTTGGGAAAATTTCATTGTGGGTACCTACACCTGGAAATTCTATTTCAGATCGCTGGTAGTCGTCCTTCTACTGGGCTATTTTGCGCTCAACAGCTCACTGCTTCGCGATTTCATTAAGGCTTGCCGTAACCCGGTACTCGCTCAATAACCCAAAATCCCCTCCGCAGCACCAGATCGGCAGCGGGGAGGGGACTTTGCTTTAAAAAACGCTTACTGTATTTCAACGATCATCTCCACTTCAACCGCGTAGTCCGATGGCAGTGCAGCCACCCCGACGGCCGAGCGGGCGTGTTTGCCTTTGTCGCCAAACACGTTTACCAGTAAATCGGAACAGCCATTGACCACTTTGGGATGATCGGCGAAATCGGGAGCGGAGTTGACCATTCCCAATACCTTGACGATGCGTTTGACCTTGTTGAGATCGCCAATTTCGGCTTTCAGGGACGATAGCAGCCCGATAGCCGACAATTTGGCCGCTTCGTAGCCCTGCTCAACCGTCAGCTCTTTGCCCAGTTTGCCTTTGATGCCGGTTCCATCGGCCCGGTTGGAGACGTGGCCCGACAGGAAAACCAGGTTGCCGGTGCGGACGGCTTTGACGTAATTCGCCAGGGATGCGGTTGGCTTAGCCAGTTCGATGCCCTGCTCTTTTAATTTGGCTTCGACTGATTGTCCGACTGCCACACTAGAAACGATGGACAGACCAATAACAAGAACCGTACAGATTTTCCTCACAAAAGGTAAAGTTTATGGTGAATTAATAATGGGTAATCAATTAATAGTAAGGCATTTACTAACTTCTCATTTCCTTCATGACCTGCTGAATGGTATCGACAAACTTTTCGGTTACTTCCCGTTTGGGTGTCGTATCCCAGTTGCCGACCAATCCGTTGCCCCCCAGGTAAATTCCGTCTTTCCGCGAAATGATGCTGGCACCCCGGGCGTTGAGCTTGTAGGTTACCTCGTTCTGCGGAATCAAGCAGGCGAGTTGTCCGGAAATCGGCGTCAATTCCTCGTCATTGAAGATTTCCTTGGCACCCAGCCCCATGCAGTTGACGACGCACATTTCGGGCAGGGCGTCGATATCTTCCAGTTTTTTGATCTCCTGCACCTTGAGTTTTCCCCCCAGCATGATAAATGTACTGAGTTGGTGGTGGAGGTAACTCGGAATATTGAACATCATGCTCGACCGCCAGGAAACGTATTTGGCCCCAAATGAATGTTCTTTCGGTGTCAGCTCTTTTCGCTCGGGAATCAATCCGGCCAGATGGTAGACCTCACCGCCGATGGCCGGGTCCGTTTGTTGCCGGAACGGTTCGTTGCTGACCCCATATTCGTCGACCCACGACACAATATCGTCTAATCCAAGCATAAATTGAAACCGCCGGAACGAAAACCGCGTGGCGTTTTCCCACAAAGCGTGAAATTCGGGCGTAGCCACTTTGGGGTCACACACGCGGGAAGCCGGCGACCAGGTGCCAGTTGCCAGATTACTCGTCACATTGGGCGGCAGGTCTTTGGTGTAAATGGTAACTTCACAGCCCTTTTCCTGCAACAAGCGGGCCGTAGCCAGTCCCACCGTTCCCGATCCCAAAACCGCCACTTTTTTCTCCCCGGTCGACAGGACGAGTTCGCGGGCCAGATTGCCGGTTCCCCACGACAGCGACCAGCCGCTGCCGCCGTGGCCGTAGTTGTGAACCAGGGTTTTGCTGCCCAGTGTTTCCCTGGCGATGCGGGGGCCGGATGCCCGGAAAGGCCGAAGTCCCACGGTTTCTTTCACAATCCGGTCCAGCGAGAGTTTTAGCTTCGGAACGCGGTGCAGGGGTTGGTTTGCCGTAGCACTCAGGCGGGGGGCGCAGGATGAGACGCCGGAGGCCAGGGCGAGCGAGCTCAGACTGGCCGCGTGAAGAAAATGTCGACGGTTCATAGTCGCAGACCGGACGAATTGCCCGGTTGTTGGTTTGATTGAGTGATGATGAAACGGAAAGATAACCAGATCAGGCTATCTGAAAAGAGAACTATGCGGCCGGAATAAATATACTATAAATTCCGAAATATCAAAATATACTTTTGGTATTATCGATGATATATCCTATTTATTTTTAGAATTGGCCTATTTGGGGGAGGTTGTGGTTTCAGTCGTTGGGCAAATTTTCCAGATCAAGCAAATCCTGTGGTCTGCCGACTGCTTTTTTATTTTAATTAAATCCGGTAGGTTGATAAAATTGACGGCAGTAACCTATATGGTCAGGACGACTTTGACCACCAATACATTTTTCGTTCCTTGGTATGTCCTCTCGCGAGCGCGCTTTGAAAATCTTACGCATAGACCATCTGGTTCGTAAGTGACATTACTTCAACAACGCCATCACGGCCTCATCACCGACTACCGCGTTGGCCGGGCGCGGATTGGCGTCCGTAAAAACCTGCAAATCAGCCGGTTTTAACAGCACATTCGGGCTTTCATCGATGTGGCCGTCTTTCATTACCTTATTCAAATCGAGCTTGAGATGCAGGGCGAGAAAGCGGTAAGCCGCCGTTCGTTTGGAAGGGCCGAAATCGTGCTTTTCGTTCGGCAGGTGAACATTCTCGACCCGGTTTTTGGCGTTGTAAAAGCCGTAAATGCGCTGAACGTGCGGAAATTCAACATTCGGCGTGTTTTTGGTCCAGTCACCACCGTCCGAAATCATGATCATGGGGCGGGGAGCGGCCAGGGCGGCAATCTCAACGTTGTTGGTTTCGTGGGTCGGGCGTTTGTGAATGGGCATGCCACTCTCGCAAACGCAACCCCCGAAGAAGTGCGCCGAAACCATCACAACCGGCACCGAAACCTTCACGCGCGAATCCAGGGCCGTGAGCAGAAAGGTCTGCGTTCCTCCGCCGGACTCGCCCGAAACCGCCACCCGTTCAGGATCGACTTCCGGCAAACCGGTCAGAAAATCCAGCGCCCGAATGCTGTTCAGCGTCTGCAATTTGGCGGCTTCCGGGAGCTTGTGACTGCACTGTTTCGAATCGCCATAGCCCAACATATCGTACACGAACACTACCGCACCCATTTTCGCCATCGTGATGCAGCGTTGCTGGGTCTGTTCCACAAACCGGGCGTCGGCATTGGCAACATGGCCGTGCGGGCAAAGAACGGCGGGCGTTTTACCGTTTATTCCAACCGGTTTATACAGATTTCCGGTTACATAAAAACCGGGTAAACTTTCAAACGCCACGTTTTCAACTGTATAGCCAGCCATTTTTCGCAGGCTGTGGCGAATGGGGTTGAGCGGGGCAAAGGCCGGTTTTTCCGGGAGTTTCAGACCGTCTCGAATTCCCTGCCGGATTTGAGCCGCCCGTTTTTCCCAGGAAGCCCGGTCATGATACGCCAAGGCGCAATTCTGGAGGGATTTTGCACCGTCGGGTTCACTAAAATAGGCACCCTGCCGCAACTCGGGCCGGTCGGGATTCGGTTGGGCAACCACGCGCAGGGAAAGGAGGGAGAGCAACGAAAGAGCAGCAAACGAAGATCGCATTTCAGGTTGAATTTAGGGTTGTGCTAAAGTAAATGTTTTTGGAATGGAGACAAAATAAGATGCGGTTTCCCGTGGACTAATCACGTTTAAAACCGTTTATTTGCGGTTCGAATCAAAACCGAAACCTTCATGACGTCTTTTTTCAAAACCGCAGGTATATTTTCTCTACTGGTACTATCGACTTTGTATAATGGCAGGGCGCAATCGGCCAAACAACCCAACTTTATCATCATTCTGGCGGATGATCTGGGGTACGGTGATTTGAGTTGCTACGGTCACCCGACCATTCGAACGCCCCACCTGGACCGGATGGCCGCTGAAGGAACCCGCTTTACGCAGTTTTACGTGGCCGCTAACGTCTGCACACCCAGTCGGGCGGCTCTGCTGACGGGGCGCTTACCGATTCGGAACGGGATTTTCGGCAGGCGGGCGGTCTTTTTCCCCAACTCGGCCAACGGGTTGCCGCACAGCGAAATGACGATTGCGAAAGCCCTGAAAAGCAAAGGCTATCGAACGGGTATCGTCGGAAAATGGCATTTGGGTTCAAAACCGGAGTTTCTGCCTTTGCAGTACGGTTTTGATTCGTATTTCGGACTTCCATATTCAAACGACATGGGGAAGGTTGGCCCCATTCCGACGCTGACCATTCCCCTGACTAACAATCCGCCCTTGCCCTTGTACCGGGATAATACCGTGATCGAAACGGAACCGGATCAGCGATTACTCACCAAACGGTACACTGACGAGGTGCTGAAATTTATTTCGACGAACCAGGGAAAACCGTTTTTTATGTACTATGCCAGCCCGTTTCCGCACGTGCCGTTGTATGCTTCGGACGATTTCAGGGGCAAGAGCAAACGCGGTTTGTATGGCGATGTGGTCGAGGAACTGGACTGGAGTGTGGGGCAGATTCTGAAAAAGCTGAAGGATCTGAAGCTGGATAAAAACACATTCGTCGTTTTTCTGAGCGACAATGGCCCGTGGCTGATCAAAAACCGCCTGGAAGAAGAAGGCGGTTCGGCGGGGCCATTGTTTGAAGCGAAAGGGTCAACCTACGAGGGCGGGATGCGCGTCCCGGCCATCGTCTGGGGCCCCGGCCTGGTGAAAGCCAACACCGTGTCGTCCGCCGTGGCGACGTCGATGGATTTGTTTCCAACCATCCTGAACCTGGCTAAGGTGCCACTGCCGCACGATCAGGCGCTGGATGGGCAGAACATCAAAGACCTGTTGACCGGCCAAAAGGACAAGGTGACCGATCTGGTGTATTATTACGATTCCGACCGGTTGTACGCCATTCGCAAAGGTCCCTGGAAGGCCCATTTTACCACCCATCCGTCGTACTCGCTGGAAGCCCCGGTGCCGCACGACCCGGCGCTGCTGTATAATCTGGAAGTAGATCCCGGCGAACGCTATGAGGTGGGCCGCAAACACCCCGAAATTCTGGCGGAGCTGAAAAAGGAGTATGAAAAACACCGGGCGGGGGTGGTGCCGGTAGCGCCCTTGCTGGATGCCATTGTGGAGAAATAGACGGTTTTATGGCGGAATACCACTTACTTTGCGATCCTGAAAGGAACTTCCTGAACCGTCTTTGATGAACCGCATGAAAAAGATACTCGCACTCGTATTGCTGGCTACGACCTCCTGGGCCAATGTCACCTTGCCGTCTATTTTAAACTCCAACATGGTGCTGCAACAGCAGACCGACATCATGATCTGGGGCTGGGCTGATCCGACGGAGAAGGTGACGGTTTCGGCCAGTTGGGAAAGCCGGCCGGTGAGCACCACCTGCACCGACAATGCCATCTGGAAGGTGAGTCTGCGGACCCCCCAAGCCGGTGGACCCTACACAATCACGATCAATGGCTATAATAAAGTTGAATTGACCAACATCCTGATTGGCGAGGTGTGGCTCTGTTCCGGGCAGTCGAACATGGAAATGACGGCGAGCGGGGGCGCAAAAGATGCCCGCGCCGAGTTGCCAACGGCGTTCAATGCCAACATCCGGTTCTTCAAAATTCCGAAACGGGCCGCGGATTCACCCCAGGTTGATGTTCGGGGCAACTGGGCGGTTTGCGATTCGCTGACGATGAAGTATTTCAGCGCGGTCGGTTATTTTTTCGGGAAGAAACTACAGAACACCCTGAACGTTCCCATCGGTCTGATCGATATGTCGTGGGGCGGTTCGTTCATGGATTCCTGGGTGCCGGAACCCATCGCGATGCTTTACCCGGAAACCCGCCGGTCGGCCCAAACGATGCCGAAAGCCCCCTGGGCACCCAATAAACCGGGCGTGCTTTACAACGGCATGGCCGCACCGATCACCTCGTTTCCGATTGCGGGCGTAATTTGGTACCAGGGCGAAGCCAACCGCCACGATGCCTCGGCCTACTACAAACTGACGCACGCGCTGGTGGACTCCTGGCGGGGCGTCTGGCAAAAGGATTTTCCGTTCTATTACGTCCAAATTGCTCCATATACCTACGGCGATAAATACCAGACCGCAGCCACGCGGGAAAGCCAGACGAAGGCGATGGATATTCCGAAATCCGGCATGATCGTGACAACGGATCTGGTGGACAACCTGAAGGATATTCACCCGGCTTATAAAAAAGAAGTGGGCAACCGGCTGGCTAAATGGGCGTTGGCGGAAACCTACGGCCAGAATGTGGGATTGTATAAAAGTCCGCAATACCGTTCGATGCAGGTGGACGGCAATAAAATCCGGATTACGTTCGACCACGCGCCCAACGGCTTGATCGCCAAGGGAACAGACATTGCCGAGCTGGAAATTGCGGAAGCCGACAAAGTGTTTTCGAAAGCGCAGGCCCGCATCAAAGGAAATACGCTGGAGGTTTGGGCCGAGAACATCAAAAATCCGGTGGCAGTGCGGTTTGCATTCCGCGATGCCCCGGTGCCAAACCTCTTTAGCAAGGAAGGGCTGCCGGTGATTCCGTTTCGCACGGATGCGTGGGATTTGGGGTTAATTTCTGCCCCGAAGCCATAGGAATGGGGATATAAGTGCTTTCGGGATTTTCAACAAATGAATCGACTTGTTTGTTTGTAAATTAAGCAAACAAAACCAGTTGGTACTAAGCGATCAAGAATTTTATGCACTACGGAGACACGGTAAAACATGCGGATGCAAGCGTCAACAACGGCCATACCCTGACGGTTTCGAGCCTGAACGAAGAAGAAACGCAGGTTCTCTGCCGACTGGATGACGATTCAGAAGAATGGTTCGACGTGAATGACCTGACCGTCGTTGACGAGTTTGACGATAGTTTTATCTGAAATACGTGAATGTAAAATAGTAAATGATGAATGTTAAATGTATAAGTGTTTCCAGAGCACCTGACCACTTAGATATTTAACATTCATCATTTACTATTTTACATTCCTTTCATAGATACGTAAACGGATTTTTGGAATCGATATACGTAATCTTCATTCCGGGCAGTTTCGGTTGCAGCCAGGGTACCAGCCACTGCATTCCCGGCGCTTCGCTCATGATGTGTCCCAGAATTCCGAGGGACAGTTTCTGACCCTGCTGGCGCGCATCCCGGACGTATTCGGCGGTTTCCCACTCGCTGATTTCCCCGCACAGAATCACATCCGGTTTGTCCTGCTGAATTGCCAGGATGTGGCTTCGTCCCCCCGAAGCACCCGGCATGAGCAAAATCCGCCGACACGACTGCGCCGGATCGCCCACCACCCGCATCATCACGATGCCCAGTTTCTCTTTTGCGTGGGTAATAATCTGCTTCAACGGCAGGGGCGCGGGGAGCGTGATCATCCGCGGGTTGCCGGCATCCATGAACTTCTCCCAGCCGAGGGCCGTCACCACACCCATCCGGATGCCGTCGGGGCGGTGCGAATGCCAGTAGTCGTGAAACCGCCAGACGGCAATGCCGTGTTTCGCCAGCAGATCGTGTTTCCGTTTGAACACCTCGTCTTTCGCCAGCCAGTCGGTTTCGTCGGCGTGGTTGTAGAAGGTTGGCTCATGGACGATGATGAAGTTGGCGCCCAGCCGGGCGGTTTGCTCAATGACGTCCGTGGTAGCAAACATCGTGGAAACGATACCTGTCACCTTCTGATCCGCCGTGCCGGATTTCAGCGTATCGACGGTTTTCGGAAAGGGGGCGTTCGGAATGGTTTTCAGAATCAACTCCATGACCTGACCCACCGTAACGGGTTCGGCGGGTTGCCAAAAACCGTTTGTGGGCGTACTGCCTGGTAGGGTCAGGAGCAGCGATGCTTTGGTGAGGGTGCCGACAAATTCTCTTCGTCCTGGTTTTTCCGGGGTCATCATGGCTTCGGTTGTTTTTGAACGCTTGTGCCACGGCAAGCTTAACCAAAATTGCGGACATTTCGGGCGAATGCGTCATAAAAAATGCCCCACTTTGCAGCGGGGCATTTCGGAAGTTTAGGTTAAGAAAGACGGTTTGTTCCAAAGAGAAGACTGCTTTATTTTCCAATCATTTCTGTCGGGGCACTTTTTTCAACGGCTTTCATGACCCGGAAGAAATTGCCGCTCCAGATTTTCTCGATGTCCTTTTTGGTATACCCGCGACGCACAAACTCGATCGTGAAGTTTTCATACTGGCTGACATCGAAACAGTCGGCCAGGGCGCCACCGCCGTCGAAGTCGGCTCCCATGCCCACGTGGTCGATGCCGATCAGTTTCACGATGTGGTCGATGTGATCGACGGCGTCTTTCACCGTAGCGAGTTGCACCGGGTATTTTTGGTTGAGTTCCATGAAATCAGCGCGGATTTTCTTCTGATCCTCTTCCGACAGTTTGCTCATGGCGCCCATCATCGACCGGCGGTCTTTCACACCCCACTTTTCCAGCATGGCTTTCTGGGCTGCTTCCCGCTCTGGACTGGGCGGAATGGTTTTTACGTAATCGCTCAAGAGGTTCAACTGCACCACGCCCCCGTTTTTGGCCAGTGCTTTCAGCATGTCGTCGGTCAGGTTGCGGGGATGATCGCAAACGGCTTTGGCACCCGAGTGGGAGGCAATAATGGGGACTTTCGACAGCCGGACGACATCGTAAAACGTGGAGTCGGAAACGTGCGAAACGTCGATCATCATGCCGAGTCGATTCATTTCCGCAACAACCTGCTCACCCAGCGGGCTAAGACCCTGGTATTCGGCTCCTTTCGGATCGGTTGAGGAATCACAGATGTCATTGTTGCTCGAATGGCAAAGCGTCATGTAGCGGGCACCGAGGTCATAAAACTTCTTCAGCATCGACACATCATGCCCCATCGGATAGCCGTTTTCCACGCCGATAAAAATGGCCCGCTTCCCGGTTTTACCAATTCGGAGGGCATCCTGCGGTGTCGTTGCCAGTTCCGCTTCCGAAGCCGTGCTTTTGAGCGTCGCATGAACCGCATCGAAGATGCCGAGGGCTTTCTGTTTGGCCGCTTCGTGTCCTTCCGGTGTACGCGGTCCCTGTCCGAGATAAACCGCCCAGAAAATGGCATCCAAACCGCCTTTTTTCATGCGCGGATAATCCACTTTGCTGTTGGTTGTGCGGGCGTCGTTTTCCTTCGTGACGTCGAAACCCCCGCGTGACAGCAGCATGGGCGTGTCGGCGTGTGTATCCACGGTAAACGCTTTTTCGTGGATTTTCTTCGCTTTTTTCAGCAGGGCTTTGTCATCATCGGTGGCCGATGCGGGCAGCACGCCGGTTGCCAGACAGGCAAGGAGGGTCGGGAATAGCCAGTTTTTCATTTCGCAAACCAGAGTTTAAGTTTCTTGTCGTTTTGTCCTCCCTGACTTTTCAGCGCAGCATTGAAATTGGTGAAGTTCAGGGATTCCTCCGAGCCGGGATAGGGTAAGCGGGTGGGAACCACTCCGTTGTTGGTGTTCAGGGCGGGTGCCGTCAGCGTCGGGATGCCGGTTCGGCGGTATTCCGACCAGGCTTCCAGACCTTGCCCGTAGAGCGCAATCCACTTCTGTTCCATCAACTGGGTGTAGCCCGCAGCGCCGTCTTTCATGGCATTGGCCGTGAGATAAGCCGGTGAAACCGTGAGTTTATACTGATCGTGTGACGCGGTGATGGCGCTGTTGTAGAGCGTGGCCGCCGTACCGGCTGCGGTGATGCCTTTGTAGGCAAATTCCGCTTTGATAAACAGCAGTTCGGCGTAGCTCAGGATGACACCCGGCGCCGTTGCACTGGTAAAATACGCCCCAACTTTCGAGGTTTTCGACAAACCCAGGGCATTGGCATCCGACGCCGACAAACCGTTCGGAACCCCTTTGTATTCACCCCCGTCGGCGGGTCGGTCGGCATACACCGCCAGCCGCGCATCCCCCAACGCCAGCATCTTGTTGACGATGGTTGCGCTGATGCGGTGGTCATCGCGGGTTTTGCGGTTTTCGTTGATCGGATTGTTGTTGGGAACAGCCGCCAGGTAGTTCAACTGAATGTTGTCGGCGTTGGAAGCCAGCACCGGGTATTTGGCGGGATCGCTCAGAATCCGGGTAATTTCGGCTTTCACGTCGATGGGCGCGTCGGATTTGCTCAACATCCGGTTGAGCAGGCGCAGACTGAGCGAATTGGCAAATTTCTTCCACTTGGTCAGGTCACCAGCGAGCA
Organism: Larkinella sp. C7; assembly: GCF_006149005.1. Lineage (GTDB taxonomy): Bacteria > Bacteroidota > Bacteroidia > Cytophagales > Spirosomataceae > Larkinella. The sequence goes on from NZ_VBSL01000004.1 coordinate 402,213, forward strand.
GAATGTCACCCGCAATGGCCTTGCTTTTGTCGGTCACGTCGATCAGGTCACTGGCCCCTTTCAGTTCGGCCACCAAACCGGCGTAGACGTCTTTCTGGGCGTCGTATTTCGGTTGAAGCGAGCCTTCCAATCCCATGATTGCTTCTTTGTAAGGAATATCGCCGTAAATATCCGTTAACAACGAAAACACCCAGGAGCGCAGAATGACAGCGACTGCCTGGTAATTCGTGTTGCCGGTTTCGGTCCCGATCTTGTGAATGCGCTGGTAGTCAGCCAGGGATTCGATGTAAAAATCGCGCCAGCTATTGCTGATGATGTCGTTCGAAATCGTGTATTGATCGACGTCGGTATACTGAATCCGGGCCCAGTGCTGCGAAATGCCGGAGCCAATGTCCTGCCCCAGCGAACCGCCCCAGTATACATCGACCGCGCTCTGAATACCGTGGGGCATGAAGAGGTCGGCGGAGGCTACCGTCGGGTTGTTGGGGTTGGTGTTGAGGTCATCAAAATTCTCCGTGCAGGCCGACATGCTCAAAAAGAGCGCGGCCACAGCGGCTTTATAGCGGAATGAAAAAGTGTTGCGTTTCATGATATGTTGGTTTGGCGTTTTCAGTTTACGGTTGGCTGACGCGTCCTTATTTGTGCGTTAGCCCACCGTAGCGACGGCCCGGCGAAAACCGTTTACCGAAAACCGTAAACTGATTACAGGTTGAAGCCGATGTTGAAGCCAACGGAACGGGTGGTGGGAATCTGGCCGTTTTCGATGCCCTGCAGGTTTCCGTCGTTGTAAAAGCTGGTTTCCGGGTCGATGTGTGGTACTTTGCTGTGCAGCAACGCCAGGTTCCGGCCCACGATCGAGAACGAGATGTCCCGGAACGGCAGGCGTTTGAACACCTGACCGGAGAGGACGTAGCTCAACCGAACTTCCCGCAGTTTGACAAAACTGCCATCGAAAATGGTGCCTTCATTGTTGGTCAGTGAGTAGTATTTGTGGTGCCACTCTTCCGACGAAACCCGCACATCGTTCGGCACGTAGTTGGGTTCGGCCGCAGTTCCGATGTTTTTAACGCCCTCGCCGATGATGCCGTCTTCCCGACCGAAAGTCGTTTCTTTCAACACCCCGGTGTAGCGACCGATGTTGATCGATTGCGAGAAAATGTCACCACCCTGCTTGATGTCGATCAAGGTGCTCAGCGAGAGGGCTTTGTACGTGAAGGTGTTCTGGATGCCGCCAATCCATTTCGGGGTAAAGTTGCCCAGAATCCGGCGAACCGGGTCGATTTGGGGCACACCACCACTGTAAACGATGTTGCCGTTCGGGTCGCGCAGGAAGCCTTGTCCGAAGAAAGTGCCGTAGGGCTGACCGATGCGGGCTTCAACGCCCATGCCGCGGATGTTGGTGGTCGGGTTCAGCGTATACGTCGTCAGCCCTTCGGCCAGTTCCAGCACCTTGTTGCGGTTGCGGGCCCAGTTCAGGACAACATCCCATTGAAACGCACCGGTTTTCACCGGCGTGGCCGACAGTTGCAGTTCAATTCCTTTGTTTTCCAGCCGTCCCGCGTTCAGCAGCTTGGAGGAAAAACCGGTTGCGTTGGAGATGTTGACGTTCAGAATCTGGTTGAACGACTGTTTGTTGTAATACGTCACGTCTACGCCCACGCGGTTGTTCCAGAGTTTCACTTCCGCCCCAATTTCGTACGAATTCGTGATTTCCGGTTTCAGATTGGCGTTCAGCATGGCGTTGCTTTCGGCCAGCGACGGCGTGCTGCCCCAGGCGTTGGCGTAGGCGTAGGTTTGCAGCAGGTTAAACGGCTCGGTGTCGTTCCCGACGCGGGCAATACCGCCCCTGATTTTGGCAAACGACAGCACCGACGAGTTCACATTGAACATATCGGTCAATACCGCACTGACGGCAGCCGAGGGGTAGAAATACGAGCGGTTATTGGACGGCAGGGTGCTCGACCAGTCGTTCCGGGCGGTCAAATCCACGAACAGGTAACTCCGGAAACCAATGTTGGCCGACGCGTAGGCACTGTTGATGACGCGTTGGTTGTAGGAGTTTTCCGTTACCGGCCGCTGGCGGGAGTTCCCCATGTTCCAGACGCGCGGAATGGCCAACTCCGTAGCTCCCATGTAGTTGCGCTGGTAGAAGTTTTTGCGGTGGTTTCCGCCGATGTTGGCCGTCACATCGAACTCGCCGAATTTATGCGTGGCGTTCAGCAGGAAGTCGGAGTTCGATTCCTGCACATAAATCTGCTCTTCGTTGTAGCTGTCGAACAGGTTGGAGGTCCGGGCGGCATTCTTCGTTTTCCGGCGGTCTTCGTAGAAATCCGTTCCCGTACGGGCGGTCAGTGTGAGCCAGGGCGTGAATTTGTAGGTAGCGGCCAGGTTGCCAAACAGGCGGTCGCGCTCGTTTTCGCGGGCACTCACATTGAGTTGATAATAGGGGTTGGTCCAGTAATTGTAGTTCCAGTTGTTCTGATAAATGCTGCCCGGAGCCTGATACTGTTTCAGTTTTTCCATGTCGACCTGCCGCCCGAACCAGATGAAATACAGGCCCCAGTTGGTGCGGTTGTCGCTGCCGTCTTTCACGTAGTTTCCGGTGGCGCGGATGCTCAGTTTTTTGGTCAGATTCCAGCCCGCATTCAGCGAAACCGTCCGCCGTTTGTAGTCGGTATTGGGCAGAATGCCGGTTTGGTTCAGGTCGGTGAACGAGAGCCGGAAATCACCTTTGTCACTGGCACCCGTTACGGAAACGTTGTTGGTCAACGTCCGGCCGGTTTCAAAAAACTGGTTGACGTTGTCGGGATGGGCTACCCAGGGCGTGGGCGTCCGTTTGCCATCGGCCCCGATGGGCGAGTCGAACTGGGGCAACAACCGGCCATCCAGTTTAGGCCCCCAGCTTTCATCGACGCCGTCGTTGACACCACCGCCCCGACCATCGACGTAGGAGAACAGCCCTTTTCCACCCTGTCCATATTCATTTTGCCATTCCGGCAGGCGAAACGGGCTGTCGAAAGCCGTATTGGAGTTGACCGAAACACCGATGCCCCGGCCTCCTTTTCCGCTTTTCAACGTGATCAGCACCACGCCGTTGGCTCCGCGCGAACCGTATAAGGCGGCCGCACTGGGACCTTTCAGGACGCTAACCGATTCAATATCATCCGGGTTGAGTGATCCGGCACCATTGCCATAATCCACCGCCGTCGAAGAGCCGTAGTTGCCGTTGTCGATAGGAACTCCGTCGACCACGAACAGCGGCTGGTTGTTGCTTCCGATGGAGCTGGCACCCCGGATCACCATCCGCGAGGAGGCACCGGGTGCGCCGTTGGAGTTGGTCACCTGAACCCCGGCCACTTTGCCAGACAGGGCGTTGACGAGATTCGTCTCCCGGGCCTGGGTGAGTTGCTTGCCGCTTACCTCCTGAACCGAATAGCCCAGGGCTTTCTTTTCACGGGTGATGCCGAGGGCCGTTACGACAATTTCACCGAGCAGTGCCGCATCCTCTTCCAGGGCCACATCGATGGAAGTTTTGCTGCCGATGGCCATTTCGATGGGTTTGAAACCGATAAAAGAGACAATGACCGTTGCATTGGCGGGGGCGTTGAGCGTAAACTCACCATTCGCGTTCGTCGTACTTCCGCGGTCCGTGCCTTTGATCAATACGTTGGCACCGGGAAGGCCGCCACCGTCCTTTTTGGAGGTCACCCGTCCTTTCAGGGTAAGGTCCTGTGCATAGCTGGCCAAACTGAGCAGCAGGGCAAACAGCACATAACATGAGGTAGAAACTCTTTTCATAGAGAGTGGTGATTAATGAAGTGAAATAGAACTATTTTGGTTTTCTGGCTGTAAATTCTAAAAATAATAAAGTGCGTATTCTAAAGTAAATCTGGTAACATTATATATTTTTTGTAAAAAATGGTTAAAAATTAAGCTGATTTTGGTCATATATATTAAAATTATTAAAAATCTAATGTAATTGAATAGTTGTAATTTAACCAAATAATATTTTAAAAATATCTGAATAATTAAAATTTATATTCAAAATATTGAATTAACTGGAATAATATACCTATAAATAGAAGATTGTGTATATAATTATATTAATTTTATTGTGTAGTTTCTTTAGTTAGTTAAATAATGTAATTATTTAAAGTAGACCGAAAGGTCTTTTTTCCTGGTCCAGCAGGGTAGAATCTTCATGTTTGGGCTGGAAAAGTAACGTTGAGGATCGATTCTGGCGAAGAGAAGGAATCGCCAGGGGCGGTTAATTCCGGGGGAGAATCAGTATAGGCCAGGGCAATCCGGCTTTATAGAATTCAGCCCCTGAGCGATGAAAAAAAACTGCCTGTTTCTGCCCGGATTCCTGCTTTTTAGTCTGTATACGGCTTTCGCCCAACCCAAACCGCCCCGGTTGATCGTTCGGGGTGACGACATGGGGTATTCGCATGCGGGCAACGAAGCATTGGTGAAATGTTACAAAGAAGGCATCGAATCGTCCATCGAAGTGATTGTGCCCTCGCCCTGGTTTCCCGAAGCCGTCGAGATGCTGAAAGGCATTCCGGACGTCGACGTAGGCATTCACCTGGCGCTGACCAGCGAGTGGGACAATGTGAAGTGGCGGCCCGTTTCGGACTGCCCCAGCCTGCGCGACGCCGACGGGTATTTCTATCCCATGATTTATCCAAACAAAAACTACCCCAGACGCGCACTGGTCGAGAACGACTGGAAACTGGAGGACGTTGAAAAAGAGTTTCGGGCCCAGATTGAAATGGGCCTGAAAAAGATTCCCCGCATCAGCCATGTTTCGGGTCACATGGGATGCACCGGCATGGGCGATGATGTGAAAGCCCTGATTCTGAAGCTGGCGAAAGAATACAACCTCCTGATCCTCGACCGGAACATGCAGGATTGGGGTGTGACGGGCGTCGGTTATCTGGGCGCCCACATGACCTCGGAAGAGAAGATTGAAAGCTTCTCCAAAATGCTCGAAAGCCTGGAACCCGGCAAAACCTACCTGTTCGTCGATCATCCCGGTCTCGACACGCCGGAACTCCGGGCTATCCACCACATTGGGTATGAGCAGGTGGCCGTCGACCGCCAGGGCGTCACCGACGCCTGGACCAGCCCCAGGGTCAAAGCGCTCATCAAGGCCAAAGGCATTCAGTTGATTGGATACCGGGATTTGCGGAAATAGATCCAGGCTTCGGGGAAAATCAATCCTTTAACCAAAATTTGGTAACATCTGCAACAGGCAGATGCATTCCCGCGTATTTACCGGTAGAGAACCGTATTGAACGACTGCCGGGCGGTCCACCTCCCTTCATGCATTGATTTTTGCGGTATTTATTTTAAGTTACGATATTTAAAAAAGAGTAACTTTAATAGTCTGAATGGTTTTTTAAAAAATACGTTCGTATCGCCCATTTCTACTGTCTGACCCATGCTTCCCGTTTTTAACCGAGCTTTGCTCTGGCTTCTGCTGCTGGGCTTTGCCTTTCCGGTTTTGGCTACCCACCAGGTCGGCGGGCAGATCGAAATGCGGGCCATTGGCGATGTGCCGGGACACTTTCAAATCACGGTAATCAATTACCTCGAAGACAATAACCGGGCGGCCCAAACCACCGGGGGGCAGATCGGGATTTTCCGACTGCGCGACAACGCCCGGATGCTGGTATTCACCGTATCGGAAACCGCTCAGCGGGAACGCGTGGTCTTTACGAACGAAGCCTGTGCCACTTCCCAAAACCAGCGGGTGATTGCTGCCACGTTCGGGGCTGACATTCAGCTTGATCCAGCCCTTTACAGCGATGCCGGTGGCTATTACATGTCATTTCAGACCCAAAACCGCAACGCCGGAATCAACAACATCAACAACCCCGTGCAAACGGGGTTTACCTTTTACCTAGAATTTCCGGCCCTGCAAAAAAACGGTCAGTATTTCAACAACTCATCCCCACGCTTCAACCCCATCAACGGGGAGTATCTCTGCATCAACGAGGCTTTTTCGTTTGCCTTTGGTGGTACCGACCCCGACGGCGATGAACTGCGGTATTCGATGGTGACCCCCCTCAACAGAATTGGAACGGGCCGCAACCAGGAAGCCACCGCCGGGCCGTATCCGGATGTCCAATGGCTGAGCGGTTTTAGCGCCAATAGTGCCATTCCCGGCAGTCCGACGCTGGCGGTCGATCCCCGGAGCGGGCAGTTGTCGGTGACGCCCAACCAACTGGGTTTGTTCGTTTTTGCGGTTAAAGTCGAAGAATACCGCAACGGCGTAAAAATAGGGGAGGTTCGGCGCGACTTCCAGTTTCTGGTGATCGATTGCCCCCCGGTTACGGCCCCGAACCCAACCGTATGGGCCACCGGTTTGCCGGCCAATACCGAATTTACGATCTGCAAGGGAACATCGCTGGAACTCCAGACGACCGTCAACCCGGACTGGAATTACCAGTGGCGACGCGACGGACTGAACCTGCCCGATGCCACCGGCACTAAACTTCAGGTTAACGAACCAGGTACCTACTCGGTTTTTGTTTCCATGAAAACCCAGTGCGGCAAGGCCAGCGGTTCCCAGAATGTAACACTCAAGGTGGTGGATCTCACCTCGGATCTCAATGTAACCGGGCAGTTGTGCGCCACGGACGGTTCCGTCGTCCTGAGGGTGTTGGGTGGAAGCGACCTGACGTACCAGTGGTTTCGGGACGGCAAGCTCGTGGTGGCACCTCCTGCCGTTAATTCCCTGACCGTTACCCAGCCGGGAGAATACCGGGCTGTTTTAACCCAAACGCAATACGGCTGTACCTACAACACCGGTGCCCTTTCGCTTACCCGCGCACCCGCCGTACAGGCGGCTATCCGTTCGTCGCAAAACCGGATTTGCCCCGGTGCTGCGTTGCCGCTGGAAGGCGTGGGTGGGGTCAGCTTTGCCTGGCAACGGGATGGTCAGCGGGTGGCAACGGTCACCGATCCGGTTTTCCCGGTGCAAACCGCCGGAACCTACGTTGTCGAGGTAACAGCGGATAACGGTTGCAAAGCGACATCAGACCCCTTTACGGTAACTCAAATTCCCGCCGTCACCGTCACGATGGAGGCTGTTCCGCCGGTTTGTGGTACGGAAGGCCCGGTTTTTTCACTGACGGGAACACCCGCAGGAGGGACTTTCGCCGGGCCGGGTGTGTCGGGAGCACAATACGATGCGAAAGCCGCCGGGATCGGCAACCACGTGCTGACGTATTCGGTCAACTTTGCGCCGGAATGTCCGGCGGCCGTAGCGCAGCAAACCGCCGTGGTGGCTCCCATTCCGACGATTCTGTTACCGGAAGAAATGATCACATCACTGGGTACTTCGCTAACCATCAGCCCGGTTTTGACCGGTGATCCGGTGAAATTCGCGTGGTCGCCACCCACTTACCTGGCCGATCCGGCCGAAGCCAATGCGCGGGTGGTGTCTATTGAAGACGACATTGTCTATACGTTGAAAGTTGAAAACGCGACGGGCTGCCAAGCCGAGGGCACGGTGGTTGTGACGGTTTACGAACGAATCTGGGTGCCGGGTGCGTTCACACCCAACGCCGACGGCCAGAACGATGTCTGGGAATTAAAAGGCGTCGAAGCTTTTCCGGCCGTGGAAGTAGCGGTTTTCAACCGCTGGGGTGAGGTGATTTACCAATCGGCCGACGGCTACGCGCATCCCTTCGACGGCAAGCTGAAAGGTGATCCGGTGCCATCGGGCGCATACGTATATACAATCCGGTATAAACCGGATGCGCCTTTGCTGCGGGGAACGGTAGTGATTTTGCGTTAAGGGTTAGTTTCCATGTTATGGCTAATAATGGAATGGTTTTAAACCGAAAGCCCCGGAATGAAAATTCCGGGGCTTTCGGTTTAAAAGAGATATTAGATTTTATTTAACCGGGATAGTTTTAACCACGATTTTGGCACCGTCTTTTGACGAAATATTAAGGGGCTTTCCGTAATTATCAATCAGATTCTTCCAGTACAAATCCCCCGGAGCAGTAGAATTGCCTGCGATATCGCGGCTGATGTCCAGATTTTGCTCCGTCAAGTTGTCAACTTTCCAGGAATCACCTGAGGGAAGTTGAGTAGAAGTCAGGGTCAATTTTGTGTCATTTTCGGACAATGCCCATTTTCCGGTTGAAGAAGTACCATCTAATCCGGATTGAACCAAGTCACCATTGCTTTTAAATTCGAGACGAAACTTGCTCATGTCCAATGGGTTTGTAGTGGCACCTTTAGTATAACCAGTGATAGCCGGGTAGGCTCCTACCGTGATTATACCAGTTTGAACTTCCCAGGTGCGAGCAATCAACTCAGCCTTGGTTTTCACCGCCGGGGTGTCGTCGTCATCTTTGCTACAGCTTACGAACAGAGTAGTCCCCATCAACAGGAGCAGGAGGGCTTTTTTCATACAGATCGATTTTTCAGGCTTAATTTTCAGCCTGCAATTTATTGAAATATTTTTTGTTCGGTGATTTTCACCGATGAATAACGAACGGATTGCCAGACTAATATATTATACGGTAAAAATGAGCCTGTATTAATGCAATCCCTGACACACGCAGTGAATGTGGCCGAAGCTCTGCGTTTCGGCGTGCCAGTCGAAGGCATTGTTGGATCGGTTGTTTTCCCAGAAAAACGGGGCCCGTGTCCGGGTATAATTTCCGGTTTCGTTCATCGTGGCGGCATCGAATAACCGCCCGTTGATCATCACATACTGAATGAACTGGCTGTTGCGCAGATCCTGCAATGGGTTTTTGTCGAGCACCAGCAGATCCGCCAGCTTTCCGGCTTCCAGCGAACCGATTTCCCGGTCCAGCCCCAGGTTGCGGGCCGGGCCGATGGTGGCCTGTTTCAGCGCCTGTAAATTCGAAATCCCCCCCTGACCAAGCATCCAGAGTTCCCAGTGCGCACCCAGTCCCTGCAACTGACCGTGGGCACCGAGGTGAACGCTCACCCCGGCATCCGTCAGTTGTTTGGCGGTTTGCGAGTTACCAATGTGACCGAATTCTTCATCGGGTAACATCGTTCGCCGACGCGACCGGCTGTCGACCACGGCACGGGGCGTAAACCGCAGCAGACGTTCCTGTTCCCAGACGTTCATTTTCTGGTACCAGTAATATTCGCCGGAAACACTGCCGAAGCTGACAATCAAGGTCGGTGTATAACCGGTTTTGCTGTTGCTCCACAACGACACGACATCCTTGTAAATTGGATCGACCGGCAGATTGTGTTCCACCGTTGTGTGGCCATCCATGACCATCGTCAGGTTGTGGTTGAAGAATGAACCGCCCTCGGGCACCACCATCATGCCCAGTTCGCGGGCGGCCTGAATGATTTGCTGGCGTTGGTTCCGGCGGGGCTGGTTGTAACTTTTAACCGAAAAAGCACCCACGGCTTTCATCCGGCGCAGGTGCGAACGGGCGTCGTCCAGGCTGTTGATCACCGCCTTGAAATCGCCGTCGGCACCGTAAATAATCGTTCCGGTCGAATACACCCGGGGTCCGAGCATCCGACCGGTTTTGACCATTTCCGACTGGCTGAAAACCATCTCGGTGTTCGACGACGGATCGTGAACCGTCGTCACGCCGTAGGCGAGGTTCGTGAAGTACGACCATTGCTGCTGGGGCGATTTGCCGTCGCCGGTGCCGATGTGGGCGTGGGAGTCGATTAATCCGGGCATGATGGTTTTGCCCGTGGCGTCGATGATTTTGGCACCCGCCGGAATCGTGACCGAACTGGCCGGGCCGACCGCCAGAATCTTGTTGTCCTGCACCACCAGCACGCCGTTTTCAATCACCGCATCGTCTTTCATCGTCAGAATGGTGGCACCTTTAAAGGCTACGATGCCTTTCGGGACATCGGTCGTCAGCTTCAGGCCGATCGGGATGCCCGTGGTGTCGATGGCGGGTAGCTTTTCGGGAGCGCCTTCCACAAAGGCAAAACTGTTTTGAATGGATCGGGTGAAATAGTCCGGGCCAATCGTCCAGTGCAGTTTTTTGCTGTCGTTCGACCAGTGCAGGTAATCACCGGCATCGCGCGTTACCTTATACACCGGAAACGCTTTCGTTCCGCCCGAGAGATCGGCGGCTTTTCCGCTCACCGGGAAGGGCGCGATGTAGAGTTGAAAAAGCTCCTGAAACGCAATCCAGCGGTTGTCGGGGCTTGGCACAAACCGGGTGGCATATTGCGATGTAAAATGCGTTTGCTCGTCGGAATTGTTCAGCGTAACGCTTTTGAAAGCTTTCGTCGCCCCATCTTCTACGAAGAAAATCCGGTCGCCGGTGGGGTTGAACAGCGGTTCTTCGCCGTCTTCCCGAATGAATCGGGCCGCACCGCCGTTGCCCGGCATGACGTACAGACCCGGTTCCTTGCCGTACGCAAAGCCCATAAAACCGTTCCCGGTGCTTTTGCGATACACAATTTGGGAGCCATCGGGCGAGAAAACCGGTGTGTTGTAAAAACCTTTTTCGCGCGTTAATGTCTCGGTTTTGCGGGATTGCAGGTTGAGTTTTCGGATGCTGCCGGTGAGCGAATCATTCCAGGTGGTGTAGATCAGGAATTTCCCGTCGGGGCTAAAACTGGGTTCGTATTCAAAACTGGTGGTTTCTTTGGTCAACCGTTCGGGCTGGCCATTGGGCAGTTTTTTCAGGTAGAGATAACCCGCAGCGTGAAAAACCAGCGTTTTTTCGTCGGGCGACGTCCGGGCGTGGCGGATCATTTTGGAATCAAACGTGGGCGAAAAAACCGTCTGCGGAAAGCGCACCGCGTCCTGGATCGTCAGTTTGGCGTTCACCGTGAACGGGATTTCAACGGCTTTGGCCGACTGCACAGCCACGCGAAACAGCTTGCCTTTGGCCCAGATCACAAGTTCCTTGCCGTCGGGCAGCCAGTCGTAGTTTGGATACAAACCCATAATCGCCCAGGCTTCCTGCTGGTCTTTGTTGAGCTGATCGAAGACCGGAAATTCCTCCCCGGTTTTCAGATCGTGGATATACAGCACGGTTTTCGTCCGAACCCGCCGGACAAACGCCAGTTGCCGTCCGTCGGGCGAAACCTGTGGGCGGGTCGCACCACCGGGGCCGGTCACGATGTTTTTTACTTCGCCCGTCTGCCGGTCAAACCGTTTGATGGCATAAATCTGGCCGTTGGGATCTTTGTTGTACTGAAAAATCGGCCCCGGACTCACGTCTTCACTGAAATAGACGTAGCGGCCGTCGGGCGAAACGCACGGTTCTCCGGCGTCCTGCTGGTCATTTTTTCGTTTGGTCAACTGCAAACCGGCGGTTGTGCCTCCGGCATGATAGAGCCAGAGTTCACCCGCCCCCAGCGAACGGCGGCTCGTAAAGTGTTTGCGGGCCACGAGATACTGACCGTCGGGCGTCCAGACGGCGTTGTTCAGCAATCGAAAGTCTTCGTTCGTGATCTGGCGCAACCCGGAGCCATCGCGGTTCATGGTCCAGATGTTATCGCCCCCGGCGCGGTCGCTGGTGAACGAAATCCGTTGGCCGTCGGGGCTGTAGCGGGGTTGAACTTCCAGGGGCAAACCGCCGGACAGCAGCTTCGCGGTGCCACCGGTAATGGGCAGCGTGTAGAGATCGCCGAGGAGATCGAATACGATTTCGCGGCCGTCCGGACTTACGTCGAGGTTCATCCAGGTGCCTTCGGTGGTCGTTAGGCTGACTTCTTTGGCAGGCCCCCGGGGCGTGGCAACGTCCCAGGTTTCTTTGGGTTTTTGGGCAAATGAAAGGGTAGAAGCCAGCAGGGCAACGGCTACGGTGTACAGTTTCTTCATGTTGGGGGTGTAAGGCACCGAAAGATACTGAATGAGTCGCAAAGACGATGACCGAAACCGCCAAATCTTGCCGTATGACTATTGAAAGTATAAATTTAAAAATTTCGCCAATTGTTGTATTATTCGGTGATGCAGCGTGACGATAGAATAAACCTTTGTTAAGAAATAAATTCTGTAAAACTCTTTTGATCAGAATATTGTAGTATTGTGTAGAAGATTAAAAGTGAACAGAAAATGTATCGTTAAGGTCTTGTAATTGTACAAAAGTAATTGCTGATTTTTACACACTACGCATTTACACCATGAAAAACATAGAAAAACAACTGGCTGATTTACAGCTTCAAATTGAACACCTGAACAAAAAAATAGCCGACCTGCTGGAACATACCCCCGCGAGCCGAGGCTTGTTAAGCCGGTCGCTGGTGCGCAAGCAGCAACACAAAGCCATGCCTGGAGACCGTTTATTTAATCCGTCCAAAGGCATCAACCGGTTTCGCTCTTTGCAGAATAACGGTTAAAACCGGCTCGGATTCGGCTGGATGAAGTTGATAGTCAGGTCGATACCTGCTTTATTTGTAGCTTTCAATGGGCCAATCCAGATGCCCACCCCGGGTTTGTTTTCCAGCATACGCAGTACGGCAGTCAACCGCCGAATCACCCGGTTTTTTACGGGTCACCGTCTTCCCATTCGCTTTTTGAACCGCTGGTACCACATTACCCGGTTTTTTGGTCCGAACGACACCATATTCAGGGCCACCGGCGGCCAGAATGGCCAGGCCAATTACGAGTCCCAATGCGGAGGGGACTAACTTTACATTCAGATTCATCAGGTGTGTTGTTTCGTTTCTGCCGTGAAGGTAAAACGGAACCCGCCTACAGCGGAAAATAATTGGGTTAAGTGGAAAAAACGGGGACTTAAGTGGAAGTTTGTTTTCCGGAAACGCGAACCGGCAATGAGAATACCGGCACCTTCGTCCGAAAATGAATAGTAAAAATCGGCGCGTCGTCGCTTATGGTTAAATATAGGTGTGGTTTCTACCCAAAAAGCCTCTTCAAACCTTGCTAACTATGGCACCGGAAAAAAAATCAGTGGTCTCCCGGAGAAAATTTCTCGACCTGACCACCAAAGGAGCCCTCGCAACAACCGCCCTTGTCAGCGGTTTTCCAACCATCGTACCGGCCTCGGTATTTGGTAAAAATGCTCCCAGCAACCGCATCAACGTCGGTGCGATTGGCGTTGGCCGCATTTCACGGACGCACGACATGCCGGGTGTCTGGCAATACGACAATGCCCTGATCATGGCCGTTTGCGACGTCGACAGCAAGCGGGTCGAAGAAGGGAAACAACTCGTCAATGGCGTCTATGCCAAGAAAACCGGTAAATCGTACGATGGTGTGCGCGGCTATGGCGACTACCGCGAGTTGCTGGCCAACAAGGACATCGATGCCGTTTTGATCAGCACGCCCGACCACTGGCACGCGCCGATGGTGGTTCACGCCGTCAATGCCGGGAAAGATGTCTACATGCAGAAACCGGCGTCGCTCACAATTTCGGAAGGCCGATTGATGGCCGATGCGGTCAAACGGACGGGGCGGATCATGCAGGTCGGTAGCCAGCAGCGGTCGTCGCACCAGTTCCGGTTTGCGGCCGAACTCGTTCGCAACGGGCGGATCGGTCAGTTGAAAACCGTCTCCGTCGGCTTGCCCGGCGATCCTTCGGGTGAGGAAGAGCCGGAAATGCCCATTCCGAAGAATCTCAATTACGACATGTGGCTCGGTACAACGCCCGAGGTATATTATACCGAAAAACGCGTCCATCCGCAGAAAGATTACGACCGTCCGGGCTGGTTGCGCTGCGAACAGTTCGGCGCGGGTATGATCACCGGCTGGGGCTCGCACCACATCGACTGTTCCCACTGGGCGATGAATACGGAATACACCGGGCCGGTGGAAATCTGGGGGAAAGCCGATTTTCCGAAGAAAGGCCTCTGGGATGTACACGGTATTTTCCGCACCGAAGCCCTGTACGAAAATGGCGTTCGGATGGTGGTCAGCAACGAGTTGCCCAACGGAATCAAGTTTGAAGGCACCGACGGCTGGATTTTTGTGTCAAGGGGCGACTCCTCCGTTACCGCCAGCGATCCGATTGCCAAACAGAAAGCTGCCAAAGCCCTGGATGCGAGCGATCCGAAGATTCTGGAGTCGGTGATCGGGCCGAACGAAATTCATTTGCCGGTCAGCAAAGAACACCACGGCAACTGGCTGGAAAGCATCGTCAGCCGGAAAGAACCGATTGCTCCCGCCGAGGTTGGCCACCGGTCGTGTTCGGCCTGTCTGCTCCACCACGCGGCCATGAAACTGGATCGAAAACTGTATTGGGACCCGAAAAAAGAGCAGTTTAAGAACGATGCAGAGGCCAATAAACTCTTGTCCCGCACGCAGCGGTCGCCCTATGCCATTCAGGTTGTTGCCTCCACCAAATCAAAATAATCAGTGCGTTTAACCCAAATGCTTCGAATGAAAGTCGCTCCCGTTGCCGGCAGCCTGTTGATGGCTGCCATACTCACCGCTTGTCAGTCTGATCAAAAGAAAGATGACATGATTCATCTGATTACCCTCGACCCCGGTCATTTTCATGCGGCCCTGGTGCAGAAAACCATGTATGAAGGCGTCGATTCCACCGTTCATGTCTATGCCCCGGACGGTCCGGATGTGCAGCTTCATCTGGATAAAATCAAAGGCTACAACGCCCGCCCGGAAGATCCGACGCACTGGCATGAAGACGTCTACCTCGGTACGGATTTCCTCGATAAAATGCTAACGGACAAAGCCGGGAATGTGGTCGTCATGGCGGGCAACAACCGCCTGAAAACCGACTACATCCAGAAAACGGTAGGGGCCGGATTCAATGTTCTGGCCGACAAACCGATGGTGATCAGCGCGGCCAACTTCGACCAGTTGAAAGAGGCATTTGCGACCGCCGAAAAGAACAAGGTGCTGTTGTATGACATCATGACCGAGCGCTACGAGATCAGCACGATGCTGCAACGGGCTTTCTCACAGCAGGCCGATTTGTTCGGAACGCTGGAAAAAGGCACGCCCGAAAATCCGGCGGTTACCAAGGAAAGTGTGCACCATTTTTACAAAAACGTCTCGGGTAGCATCCTGACCCGTCCATCCTGGTTTATGGATGTGGCCCAGCAGGGCGAAGGCATCGTGGACGTGACCACCCACCTCGTTGATCTGGTGCAGTGGGAATGTTTTCCGGAACAAACCATTGATTACCAGAAAGATATTAGCCTGACGTCGGCCCGTCGCTGGACGACCGACATGACGCTGAGCCAGTTCAAAGCCATTACGAAACAGGACGCATTTCCGGAGTATCTCAAGAAAGATGTGGTGAAAGACAGCGTGTTGAAGGTCTACAGCAATGGCGAAATCAATTACCAGCTTCGCGGGGTTCATGCCAAAGTGTCGGTGATCTGGAAATACAAAGCACCGGATGGCACGGGCGATACCCACTATTCGATCATGCGGGGAACGAAAGCCAATCTGATCATTCGCCAGGGGGCCGAGCAGCAGTACAAACCGACGCTCTACATCGAAGCGGTGGACAAAAACACGGATCTGGAAGACGCGCTGAAAACGGTTTTGCCGAACATCCAGAAGGAATTTCCGGGTGTCGAGGTGAAGAAAATTGCCAAAGGCTGGGAAGTGGTCATCCCGGAAAAATACAAGGAAGGTCACGAAGCCCACTTTGGCCGCGTGGCGCAGAAATACCTCGATTACCTGAAAGCCGGTGCCTTGCCCGCCTGGGAGGTTCCGAACATGATTTCGAAGTACTATACGACCACGCAGGCACTCGAACTGGCCAAGAAATCCAAAAGTGAACTCGCGACAAAGTGAAACGACCATGAACCAATCACAAGCCAACCGGCGACGGTTTATCAAAGAATCCGTTACCACCGCGGCCGGACTCGCCGGTCTGACGGCCCTTCCCAAAGAACTTCTGGCCGCTCCCGGAATCCCGTATTCGGTTCCCGTGGTGGGCAGCAGCCGTCCGAAAGGCGCGGCCCGCATCCGGTTTTCGGCCATTGGCCTGAACCACGGCCACATTTATGGGCAGGTTGAAGCCGTCATTCGCGGGGGAGGGCAACTCGTTTCGTTTTACGCCAAAGAGCCGGATCTGGCGGCTGCGTTCACGAAGCGCTACCCCGATGCCAAACTCGCCAAAAGCGAAAAGGAAATTCTGGACGACAGCTCGATTCAACTGGTGGTGAGTGCCGGAATTCCCGACGAACGCGCCCCGCTCGGCATTCGGGTGATGAAGGCGGGCAAGGATTACATGGCCGACAAACCCGGCATCACGACGCTTGAACAACTCGCCGAGGTTCGCAAGGTTCAGCAGGCCACCAAGCGGATTTATTCGATCATGTATAGCGAACGGTTTGAGAACAAGGCGACGGTGAAGGCGGGTGAACTGGTGAAAGCCGGCGCGATCGGTAAAGTCATTCAGACCATCGGCCTGGGTCCCCACCGCATGAATGCCAAAACGCGCCCCGAGTGGTTTTTCGACAAGCAGCGGTTTGGTGGGATCATCTGCGACATTGCCTCGCACCAGTTCGATCAGTTTCTGTTTTTCACGGGTTCCACCCAGGCCGAAGTCGTTGCGTCACAGGTTGGCAATACGAACCATCCGCAATACCCGAAATTTGAAGATTTTGGTGATGCGATGGTGCGCGGCAACGGCGGAACCGGTTACATCCGCGTCGACTGGTTCACGCCCGACGGCCTGAAATCCTGGGGGGACGGGCGGCTGACCATTCTCGGCACCGACGGTTTTATCGAACTGAGGAAGAACGTCGACATTGCCGGACGCGACGGCGGCAACCACCTGATTCTGGTCGACAACAAGGAAACGAAGTACATCGACTGCAGCAAGGAAACGACGCCCTACGGCACCCAGCTCATCGACGATATTCTGAACCGGACCGAAACCGCCATGACCCAGGCACATTGTTTCCTGGCGACGGAACTGGCGTTGAAAGCCCAGAAGCAGGCCCAGCAGGTCAAACTAAAAGTTTAATTTTTTATCGAACTATTCATGAATCGATTGGCTACGGGGTTGCGCTTTGGTTTTTTCCTTCTGCTACTGACATCGACTGTTGGTTGGAGTCAAAGCAGTAAGGTTAACTGGAAGAAAGTCAGGGTGTTGGTGTATACCAAAAATGGAAAAGGATACGTTCACGACAACATTCCGTTTGCCGCAAAGAGCATTCAGAAGCTGGGCGAGGAGCACGGTTTTAAGGTGGACGTCACGGATCAGCCGTCGGTTTTTACGGAAGACAACCTGAAGCAATACACGCTGCTGGTTTTTCCCAGTACCAACAACGACGTTTTCGACACCGACGCCCAGCGGCTTTCGTTCCGGCGGTACATCGAAGCCGGGGGCGGTTTTGTGGGGGTTCATTCGGTGACGGGGACCGAGCGGAACTGGACCTGGTTCAAGCGGATGATTGGGGGAACCTTTGCCTGGCATCCCAAATTTCAGAAGTTCAAAACCGTGGTGATCGACACCAAACACCCGTCGATGCAGGGCATTCCGAAAATCTGGGAGAAGGAGGACGAGTTCTATTTTACCAAGGAAATGTCACCGGGACCCACGGTGGTGATGGCCCACGACCTGACCTCTCTCAATGGGGAAGAACCCGAAAAAGTGAAGATGTTCGGCGGTTCCTTTACAAACCTGTATCCGGCGGCCTGGTACTACCATTTCGACGGCGGCTACACCTGGTGTACCACGCTGGGCCACGACAAAAAGGATTATTCGGAACCGCTGTTCATGAAACACATTTTTCAGGGCATCCAGTACGTAGCCAGTCAGGTGAAGAAAATCGACTTCGGTAAAGCCTATGCCGATTCGCGGGACACACCGATTCGGGATAACTAAAACCGGTCAGTTCTCCAGCAGTTTCACAATGTCCTGGTAAATGGCATCGGCCGAACTGGGGCGTTTGGCATTCAGGTCGGCCATCTGGCCTTTTTTGTCGATCAGGATGTAACGCGGAATGCTCTGAACCCCAAAGTATTGCACAATTCGCGAGCGCCAGCCGCCCTTCGACCAGCCCTGGTCACCGGGTAGCTGGTGTTTTTGCAAGGCGTTTTTCCAATTGGCTTCCGTATCATCGATGGAGATGTAGAGGAACGCGACTTTTTCCAACTGCTTCTTGGTCAGGCGCTCATAGAGTATTTTGGAATGCGGCACCTCGCCGATGCAGGGTCCGCACCAACTCGCCCAGATGTCCAGATACACCACCTTGCCCTTGAAATCGTCCAGCGTGACGGGTTCGCCGTTCTGGTTCAAAAACGAAAACACATTCGGATCGACATGTTTTTTCTTCGCAGCCACCGCTGGTTTGGGTTCGTCTTTCCGGCTCATCACCTCCCCACAGCGTGTTTTTACCAGTTCCGTATACGCCGTTGCGTTTGGGGTCGCCGTCAGAGTTGCAAACACTTCGCGCACCGAAGAAGGTGTTGCTTTTTCACAATTGTCAAGCAACAGCCGGGCCAGGGCATACTGGTACGGTTTTCCGGTCAGGTGCTGGCGGGCATAACCGGCTTTTTCCGGAAGCATTTTGTGCAGATCCTCCGGCGTATATTTGGCAAAATTCCGGGCTTTTGAATTGAAATACGTCACGTAGTAAAACAGGAAATGCCGGTACGGTTCGGCGACCATCGCCGTTTCATCGTTCGCTTTCGACTCATCAAACCCTTCCAGCATGACGGCGGGTAATGATGGCACAGTTTGCTGCGTAGCCTGCGCGTTGGTCCGGACGATGGGCCAGGCCATGAGCAGATGCCAGTAATTCCAGCGGATACAGTTCTCAATGTATTTTTTGAACGGCTCGGAAAACTGAGCCGTCTGCGGATGTGCTTGGTAGAACGCCAGTTGCGCTTTTCGGGCCGAAAACAGTGTCATTTCCCAACCATCGACACCGGTTGTCTGCGCTTTGGCATATTGTGCCGGGGCATCGAAGTCGGTTTTAAATTTCTCATTGAATTCTTTCAGAAAACCCAGTTCGGGGACTGCGGTGAAAACGGTTTCGGGCTTTGGCCCCTGATACACATCCTGCGAAAACCCATCTTGAAAAAGGCGGATCGAGAAGAGAAGAAGGAGGAAGATTTTTTTCATAATTCTTTATTGATTTAGCAAGCAAATACTAGTCCAAACCGGATTGAAAACGCCTGAGTTGGGTTCTTATTGGTAGAAATATTGATAAATCATCCCGGAAACCGTCGCCAGCGACTCGACCACAGCGGCATCACTTTTAATTTCTTTGGAGAGCAAAACTAGAACGTATTTCCGGCCATCGGGTAGAAAAACAATTCCGGAATCATGTCGAACCGAGGCAATGGAACCGGTTTTGTGCGCTACTTTGACGGTTTTTGGTAATTTTGCGGGGATGACGGAGTTAAACCGCTGATCGAGCAGAATCCGGATCATGTCTTGCGAAGCTTCCGGGCTGACGGCTTTTCCGGTGGCAATTTTTTCGAACAGGAGCATTAAATCGTAAGCCGTAGTCGTATTGTTCAGCCCTTTCTGGAAGGCTTTGGTATCTTCCACGCCCCGCCGAACCTGCATGTCCCGGATGCCCATGTCGCGCATCGTTTGCATGACTTTTTTGGCGTCGACCAGGTCGATGATCAGGTTGGTGGCGAGGTTACTGCTCAGGATAATCATGTCGTATAGCACCGCCGAAAGGGGGAGCTTCGTGCCGACTTTGGTATAAATCAGCGTATCGCTGTCGTCGGTCGCTTTCAGGCTGTACGGACTGCCATCGACGATGCTTTTGAATTCATTTTTGATCAGAATGGAGTCGGACAGAGAAAACCGCTTCTGGGCGGCCTGTTTGTAAACCTCGATCATCACCGGCGTTTTCATGGTGCTGGCGGCATGAAATTCTTCCCGTTCGTGAATCAAAAGTTCCTGTCCGGTGGTTAAATCCTTGAAGGCGACGGCGTATCGGCCCGGCTGTTTGGCCAACTGGGTTTCAATTTGCTGCCGGAATTGTTCCAACGTAGGTTTCGATTGCCCGAATGAGAAAAGGGAAATCAGTAAAAAAAAGGAAAAAGAAATACCCCGGCGAATCGCCATGCCGATTTGAAAACCCATACCTTAATTCGGTTGTAATAGCTGGATGATTTAGCGTTCTAAAGTAAGCATTTTCTGTAACAGAAACCGTCTCGATGACCAATCTTGAAATCGTTTTAGTGTTAATGGCCATTCTGGCCGCCCTCGCATCCGTTACCCAAAAACTGAAAATTCCGTATCCCATCCTGCTGGTGATTGCCGGTCTGGTGCTGGGCTTTCTGCCCATTGTGCCGGATATTCACCTGGAATCGGAGGTGGTTTTTCTGATTTTTCTGCCGCCGTTGTTATACGAAGCCGCCGGCAACATCTCCTGGCACGAATTCAAGGCCTACCGGCGTCCCATTGGCTTGCTGGCGGTCTGGCTGGTTTTTTTCACCACCGTGACCGTCGCCGTGGTCGCCCACTATTGCATTCCCGGTTTTAGCTGGCCACTGGCGTTTGTGCTGGGGGCCATCACCTCCCCGCCGGATGCGGTGGCTGCTACGAGTGCAACCCGGGGGCTGGGACTTCCCAACCGGCTGATTACCATTCTGGAAGGCGAAAGTCTGGTGAACGATGCGTCGGCGCTGATTGCCTACCGGTATGCTGTGGCAGCAGTCACCAGCGGGAGTTTCATTTTCTGGCAGGCTGGTTTGCAATTTCTGGTGGTTGCCGCTGGGGGCGTCGCCATCGGTCTTGCCATCGGTTACCTCTTTCGGCATATTCACAACAAGCTGGAAAACCCGACGGTGGCCACGACCATTACCTTGCTTTTGCCGTTTGTGGCGTATTTGCTGGCCGAGCACCTGGGGGTTTCGGGGGTGTTGGCGGTGGTCTCGACGGGCCTGTATCTGGCCTGGAATTCCTACGAAATCTATTCGTTTCAAACCCGGATGCAGATCAACGGTTTTTGGAATATTCTGATTTTTCTGCTGAACGGTTTTGTGTTTATCCTGATCGGGTCACAGATGCTGGTGATCCTGAAAAACATTGAAGACCATTCCGTGGGACGGCTGATTGGCTTTGGTCTGCTGATTAGTTTTGTGGCCATCGTCACCCGGATTATCTGGATTTTTCCGCTGGCGTACATCAATTCTTTGCTGGACCGGGGGAAGAAAAAGCGTATCCTGTTCAGACCGAACGAGTTGTTCATCACCTCCTGGGCGGGTATGCGCGGGGTGGTGTCGCTGGCCACGGCGCTGGCCTTGCCGTTGACCCTGAGCAATGGAAAAGCTTTTCCGATGCGGAATGAGATTCTGTTCATCTCGTTCATGGTCATTTTTGTTACGCTGGTGCTTCAGGGGCTAACATTGCCGTTTTTTATCCGCTGGCTCAACGTGCAGGAACCGCCGGGAAAGGCCGTGCAGGAAGAAAAGAAAATCCGCCTGGCCATCACCACCAGTTCGATCACCTACATCGAAGGCGAACTGTCCATGAACCTGCACGACGAGGTGCTGAGTGAATTGAAAACCCGGTTTGAGCAACAGACCAACTACCTGAACGGGGTGTTGCGGATGGACGAAAAACCGCAAAAAGGGGCACCCCCGACGGCTGCAAATTTCTTTCGGGAGTTTGTCGAGAGTGAACTCGCCGTCATCAACCACCAGCGGGATCTGATCATTCAATGGCACAAGCAAGGGACTTTCAGCGAAGAGTCCATCCGCCGGATCGAGCAGGAACTGGACATTCGCAGCCTCGGTCTGCAAACCCAGTTGCGCAGGCTGGACCCGGTTTAATGGAAAAAACTACCGGTTTTCGGTCGAAAACGAAAACGGATAGGCAGCTGGTTTCGTACCGCGTTGCTGGTTCGGCGTGGCTTTCATCGTAAAATCGACGGTTCCGCCCTGCATCAGCACCCGATGGCTCAGCCAGTTGGCCGGATGCGGTTTGCCGTTCAGCTTCACGGCGTCGACGTAGCGGTTTGGGTCGCTGTTGGCGGGGGCGTTGATGACCAGTTTTTTGCCGTTTTCCAGGTGCAGGGTGGCTTTTTTGAACAGCGGAGCACCCAGAACATACTGATCCGTGGCGGGGCAAACCGGGTAAAAACCGAGCGCGGAGAAAACGTACCAGGCCGAGGTCTGGCCGTTGTCTTCGTCCCCGCAATAGCCGTCGGGCGTAGGCAGATACAGTCGGTTCATGACTTCGCGCACCCAATATTGCGTTTTCCAGGGCGCACCCGCGTAATTATACAGATAAATCATGTGCTGAATCGGCTGGTTGCCGTGGGCATATTGCCCCATGTCGGCGATCTGCATTTCCCGGATTTCGTGGATCACGCTGCCGTAGTAGCTTTCGTCGTAAACGGGCGGTAGGGTAAACACCGAATCCAGTTTGGCGACGAACTTTTGGGGGCCGCCCATTAATCCAACCAGCCCCTGCACGTCGTGGAAAACCGACCAGGTGTAGTGCCAGCTATTGCCTTCCGTAAACGCATCACCCCATTTGAACGGATTGAACGGTTTCTGAAACGAGCCGTCCTCATTTTTGCCCCGCATCAAGCCCGTCGCCGGATCGAAGAGGTTGCGGTAATGCTGGCTGCGTTTGGCAAACCGGTCGATTTCGGCCTGCGGACGTTTCAGGGCTTTCGCCAGTTGGTAGATCGCGAAGTCGGCATAGGCGTATTCCAGCGTCCGGGCGGCATTTTCGTTGATTTTAACGTCATACGGCACATACCCCAGTTTATTGTAATATGAAACACCCCGGCGACCGACGGCATCCAACGGGCCTTCGTTTTCGGAGTTTTTCAAAACCGCTTCGTAAAGAGCATTGATGTCGTACCCGCGTAAGCCTTTCAAATAGGCATCGGCCACAATCGACGCTGAGTTCGATCCGATCATCGTATTCCGCAAACCGGGACTGGCCCACTCGGGCAACCAGCCGCCTTCCTTGTACGCATTCGCCAGCCCTTCCTGCATCTGTGCGTTGAGCGATGGATACATCAGGTTCAGAAACGGGAACATCGACCGGAACGTGTCCCAGAAACCGGTATCCGTAAACAGATAACCCGGCAAAACCTGGCCGTTGTAAGGGCTGTAATGCACCACTTTTTTGTTCGCGTCGATTTCGTAAAACTTCCGGGGAAACAGCAGCGAACGGTACAGGCAGGAATAAAACGTGCGGGTTTGATCGACCGAACCACCTTCCACCGCAATCCGCCCCAGTTCTTTATTCCAGGCAGCTTTGGCTTTCTGCGTAACGATTTCAAAAGGGTCTGACCCGATTTCGTTCAGGTTCAATTCCGCCTGTTCGGGGCTGATGAACGACGACGCGACGCGCACGTTGACCGTTTCACCCTTTCGGGTTTTGAAACCCACGACGGCTCCGACGTGGTCGGCCTGGAATTCGAGGGCCTGCTGGTCGGCTTTTTTGTCGTGAAAAACCGTCCGAAAGGTGAAGGGTTTGTCGAAAATCAGGACGAAATAATTCTTGAAATTGGCCGGAACGCCCCCGCTGTTTTTGGTCGTATAACCGATGATTTTATTCTCGGCGGGAATAATTTTGATGAACGAGCCTTTGTCCAGCGCGTCGATCACCACGGAAGCACTGTCGGTTTGCGGGAAGGTAAACCGAAACCGGGCGGCCCGTTCGGTGGGCGCGATTTCGGTCGTAACGTTGTGATCGGCGAGGTACACCCGGTAATAATACGGTTTGGCCACCTCGGATTTGTGCGAATACCAGCTCGCCCGTTCGTTCTCGTCAAAGCGCACTTTTCCGGTCACCGGCATGATCGCAAACTGGCCGTAGTCGTTCATCCAGGGCGAGGGCTGGTGGGTCTGTTTGAAGCCCCGGATTCGGTCGGCTGCGTAGGTATACGCCCAGCCATCGCCCATTCGGCCGGTTTGCGGCATCCAGAAATTCATACCCCAGGGCAGCGCGATAGCCGGGTACGTATTGCCGTTGGACAGGCTCGGTTTGGAATCTGTTCCCATCAACACATTGACCCATTCGACCGGGTCGGAAACGGGTTTGGCGGGCTGGGCCGGAGCCCAATGGGACAGAACCAGGCAAACTACGAGGAAGAAAAGAGCGGTACGCATTCGGTTTGGTATTACGGGGATTCGGTGAATTCGCGCAAAGGTAAAGCAGAATGGCCGGGATTGAATGCAGAATTTTACTTCGCCGTCGCGTTGACCGGATCGCCCTTGGCATCCGTCGTGGTCGACTGGGACGAAAACCGGATGGCAATGGCTTTCAAACTTCCCGAATCGAGAATGATTCCGCCATCCTGCCAGGGCGCGTTAAGAACATCGTTCGGCGAATAAAATCCCTGATTCTGGTGAACGTAGTGGATTTCATAGAATCCGTTCGGCAGTTTGAAGGGATTTATAGACGAGGTGGGTTGCCAGCGGGCGCCCCAGACGTAAATCCTAGTGGGTGATTTTTTGGAAACGCTGACCAGACCGCCCAGGTAAGCCTTTCGGTCAACCTTGAAATCCTTGTAGGAGTCGCCCGTGCGCAGGTAGTCCAGTGCCCCCGACGTACTGGTTTTATCCAGTGTATAAAAACCCTCTTTTGCCGATCTAAACCGCTGGAAGCCCGGAATTTTACGGACCCATTCGTTCTCCGCCACCGCTAAAATAGGCGTATTGGACGCCTTACCGTAAGGTGTAGTTGGCTGATTGCCAATGCGTACCTGATAATAGTCGCCATTGACAGCGATGAGCAGGAACAGGTTGTTATCTACCATCCGGGTTTCCCGAACCTCGCCGACCAGCACCCCGTAGTCGCCTGGAATCCCGCGCTGGACAACTGTCGGCAGGGTTTCCTGTTTTACGTTGGCATTGGATGTGTTGTCGATGGGCGAGACGGCGGCCGGTTCGGGATCAGGCGATGCGGTTGCAGGCCGTTCGTCGGTGGCCGGTTTGGTTTGCGTGGGATAGGGTGTGGATTTCGATGGACTTTTGGTGCGAACCGGCGGGGCTTTCTTTTTCGGAACGGATTTCTTCCGCGGGTTCGTAATTGTTGAAACAGGTGACGTTCGTGTAGCCTCAGGGATGTCACTTGGATAATTTCTAAAATACAAGTTAATCCGGGAGGCATCAATTCGGGCCAGTGAGTCTAGTTTTTGTTCCGAAAGATTCAGTCGGGGTAGCCGTACCCTAAGGACATTTTCTTTGCCAGTGTTTGGCAAATATAAATTGATCCAATTGAATTGAGCAGCCTTTCTGGCCCGAGTGATTTCTCGTTCAAACTGGTCTTTTATTTTCTCGTAATCCGTTGCTGTTTTAATCAGATTAGCTTCGTGTTTTTCAAGTATTTCCACTTGTTTTCGGACTGAATCAATCGGGATATCTCGATTTAATAGTTTGATGTATTGAATTATATGGGTATACTTTGGTATAAAACCGCTGGTTGAATACCAGGACACTGGAGATAAAATTTCATTCACTTCTCCTAAGGGGCTGAGCCAAAGAGAAGTATTTGGTGTGGACTTGAGCCATGATAAGGAATCGACGGCTATCGCGCGATCATACCGCAAAGCGTGTAAATTATAGGTAGCCTCGAATGTGTTTCGTTGACGGAGTGAATGTATTAATAAAGTAAGCTGTAAGCGGTACAATTTAGTATTAAGCTGATACGCTAGTTCATCACGTTTTTCAAGTAAATTATCTCGATTCCTGATTTCGCTTTGATTATATAAATTAGGTCGAATTCCTGCGGAACTGTAAAATTTTGCGACGCTACCCCTATGTTCATTTATCTCTTTTTCCAGATTTAAAATGTAGTCCATGATCGGAATACTGCGATTGGTGGGCGTAACTACAACTAATCCAAAAAGTTCGCATACATCACGTAAGTCGGATAAGATGGCTGGATCGCGAAACTTATCCTGAGAAACCAAAACTGCCAGATTGTTATACATCACGGCGCTATCGGCCCGAAGCGAATCGGACGCGGTGTAGAAAAACTGTTTCAAACCTGCCGGTGGTGCGGTGCTGGTTTCGGGGAATATGAAATACCCGGCGGCTAGTCCGAAAACCGCCAGGATCGCCAGCGTCAGGCCATAGGCCACGGTTTTCCGGCGTTCCTGGGCGGTCACCTGGCGATCGATGGTCGGGCTGGTAAGGAGTCCGGCTTTCTGAAACGGAGCCAGTTTTCGCAAGCCTTCCGCTCGGTGTTTCTCATCGGTGAGCATCACCTCGTAGGTGTGCCGTTCCCGCTCTTCTTCGGCCAGGCTACCCGGACTGGTCCTGACCGATTCGAGCAACTGCAGAATGTCCTGATGAATGGCCGCTTTCAGGGCCGTCGGCAATTCGTCGAAGCGGGCGAGCAGTTCCTGGCGCAGTGGTTCCGGGATGCTGCTTTGCTGCAACCACGGCAACGCAGTTATTTTCAGGAGATTCGTAGTGGTAACAAAGTCATCGGTTCCGGCGTGGTGTTCAATGGTTTTGCCAATGGCCAGCGTCATTTCCCAGGTCGGCGTGGGGTAAACGGCGGTGGCGTAGGCCCACTGTTTCAGCCGGGTGATTTCTTCCTCGGTCGGTTTTTCGGTATCGAACGGATTTTCAAGAAACCGGTCAATTTCGGCGATGGTCAGTTTGCTGGCCGGTTTTCCAAAAAAGCCCCGGTCGGCGGCCGAAGGGGTGTTAACCTGCAAGTGGCGACGCAGTTCCTGAAACGTCGGATAGTCCCCCGCCTGAAAATAGGTCCGGAGCAGCAACTGCCCGTCGGGGGTAGCTGGCAGCAGGATAAAAAAACGGGCGAGAATGGCTTCGATGGAGGTCCAGTTTTCGGGATAGACGGGCGTCAGAATCGCGCGTTTCTCCCAGCCATCGAAACCGTTTGGAACCCAGGGTGCCACCGTTCCCCGGTCGTAGTCGATCAACCGGATGCCCTCCGTAATCAACACCAGGTACGAATGGCGGTGAAGCCGGTAGAGATCGCTGAGGGCGATTCCCGTCGGGTATTTTTCGCTCCGGCAGATACGCGGGTCGCTGTTGAAAAAAAGGGTTTCCAGTTCGACCTCGTTTTCGGTCAGCACCGATCCCAGATAGGCATACAGCCGGGCCTGCTGGTGGAAAGTTGAGCGCTGATCGATCAGCACCAGATACCGGGGACGGAGTTTGATTTGCTGGTAATAAATCGAGGGATAACCGCCCCGACTGGCCGTGGCCCGAATGGTGCGCCAAACGTCCATCGTGCGCCGTTGGCCTTCATCGCGCTGGTTCAACTGCCGCGCCCAGACGTCCATCGACTCGGCGACTTTGATCGTTTTCTCCTGATCCGGAAAGGTCAGAAAGTAGGGCGGGCCGTCGCCCGGAATGCGTTTTCGGTTCGGAAAAAAATACCGAAAGAGCACCGCGGCTCCAGCGGCCGTGACCAACAAAACCGCCAGCAGGAGATACCCGGTCTGTCGCGTGTAAGTGGTGAAGCGGATCGGTTTCGCCTGAACGAGGGGAAAAGAAGGGTACGAAGACGGCCTGACAGCGGGACTTGGCTTGACGCTTCTGGTGGTGTCGGCCACCAGCGGCTGTGTCGAGTCGGGTAGTGTTTGAGGAGGTTCTATCCCTGGGGTGATCGGTTTTGGTATGTGGTACACCACCAGAGCAATGAGAAGTAAGGTAATGGCGGCCAGAAACGCAGCCCAGAGCCGTCGGTTAGGCTTTGTCGGTTTTCGCGAATCCGCTGATTTTTCGGCGGTTTCAGCTTCTCTCGCTGACTGATCGGAGAACCGGACGACCTGATCGAAGATCGCCCCGAACTTTTCCTGCTCAAGGTCCGACCGCACCACCACCGGGCCGAGCAATTCCTTTAATTCCCGGAGTTGCCCGGCGGTGGTCAGTCCGGCCGGGAACCAGGTGTCGGTAATTTGGAAACAGCGGTCGTAGACCTCCGGCGTCACCACAAAGCCTTCCAGCCGAAGTTGCTCGAGCAATTCGCCCAGGGGAAGCGGTCGATGGGGAGAAACGGGCGTCATGGCCGTCGGAAAAACCGTCAGAGGGTTTTGAGGAGTGCAAAATCTTCGGCGTGTTTGGCCAGAATGCTGTAGCTCGCCAGGCGTTTGGGTTCATCCACCTCCTGTAGCGGGCGGGGGTGGAGAATGTCGTCGCGCAGGAAATACATCCAGCTAATGAGCTCGGCGGTGGCTGGTTTTTTCTTCAGATTGGCATTCTTTACCTTCACGAAATAGGCAATGTATGCTGCAATCGTCTGTTCAACAGCGTGCCGTTTCGATGCGGTTTCGGCTCGATCCAGTTCTTTGTTAAAAATTTGATTCAGAACGATTTCCATGAGCTGATCTTCCTTCGGAAACTCGATGTGGTAAAAGATGCACCGGCGCAGAAACGCATCGGGCAGGTTCTTCTCCGAATTGCTGGTCAGAATCACGAAGATGTTTTTGGTTCCGATTTCGTATTCCGCGTTGCCATCTTCCCGAACCTGAAACCGAAAACGATCCAGTTCATTCAGCAGGTCGTTCGTAAAATCGCGCGGGGCTTTGTCCACTTCGTCGATCAGCACCACCGAACTGCGGGGGCTGGAGGAATCAATGTCGTTCATAGACAGATACGGGCATTTCTCGATCAGCACCGGATTGCTCAGCACAATGGCCTGCCCAAGCGCCTGAAGCCGGATGTGCCGGGCCACCCCGGGAACGGGCGGTTTTTCGGGAATCGACAAAACCGTTCCGGCAGCAGCTCCACTGGCAGCCACCTTCGGTTTTTCCGGGTCAAAATGCGTCGCGTGGAAATGGCCGAGGGCGTCGTACAGGTAAAACAAATCCGTGGAAGTCGACACGGTTTTGGTGTTGAAAACCAGCGGTTTACTCAGGTACTCGTTCGGGTATCGGGCGTGCAGATCGGCGGCTAGTTTTTCAGCGAGCCGGGTTTTTCCGGTTCCCGGTTCGCCGGTCAGCAGCAACGGTTGCTTGAGCAGAATGGCCACCCGAACGGCGTTGTAGAGGGCTGAGTCGAGGATGTAATCCGAAGGGTTTTTCTTCATCCGCGGAACATTCAGTTCCGTTTGCTCGTCAAATTCAAATTTTTCGACCAGGGCCATTTTTCAGGGAGTTTGAGGGGTATTGAAGCGTTCGATCAGCGTCAGGAGCTTGTCTTCCAGTGCCGGGACATCGATTTTTCCGGGTTGATCCGGCTGAAAAATACTGGTAATCACGCGTTCTTTCTCCGCATCCGGCGCGTGCCGAAGGTAGTTCCGGAACCATTCTTCGAGGTATTTTCGCTGATCGGGAACGGCCAGCAGTTCGTCATCCTGATTCAGTATAATGAGCGGGCTCCGGGCGGGATCGTCGGGATCGACCAGGCCGGAGTTTCGGAACGGTTTCAGTATTTTTTTGACGGAATTGCCCGGCATAAAAGCTGAAAACCAGCTTTGTTTCGGGGTAAAAATAATGTTCCAGAAAAAGAGCAGATACGGATGGGCCGGCGAATTCGCCCCGGTTTCGGGTGGGCGGAATTCCGTCATGAACTGTCGGATCGACTCCAGTACTTTTTCGCTCAAATCGTCGGCCTTGATCTGGAGAGCAACAATCGTATACTGACTGTTTTTGATCGCCGGAATGCCCAGAAATTCATCAACCGACAGGCTGGTGCTGTCGTCCTGGCCTTTGACGATTTTATAGAGTTCGCGCCGGATTTTGAGGGGCGTGTCGTAGGCCCGGTTGAGTTTAACGAGCATGTCGTCGGGGTCGCGTCGACGGTCGTTGGGATCGAACGGGTAATTATAAATCCGGTTGGGGTTTTTCGTGATTTTCTCGTAGACCAGTTTTCGCGCCAGCCCCAGCGGAGACTGGTAATCCGCGCCCACGATCAGGTAATGCTGCACGGGTCGGTACAACACGTCGAGTCCCTGGCTGAGGTTGAAGCTGGGATCGAACCCGTTGCGGTATTGGTCCCGGTCACACAAAAATGCCTTTTGCCGGTCGATCAGGGGGACTTTTTCAAATGGTTCCCGTTTGGATACGAGCGTCCATTTCAATACTTCGGGCTGGCTGTAATACAGCCCCCAGGCACAGGGTACCTCGGGGTTTTCGGTCGGGAAACCGCCCCGCGTAAATAAGGTAGATTTTTTTTCGGACAGCAGGGGCGATTTAGAAACGGCTTCGTCAAATGCCTGCTGGAGTGTTTTGTACGGTCGGGTAAACGAATAATAAAAGTTTTTAGCCAGTTCGCTGGCCTGACCGTCGGGCACGGCGGTCGACGTGGCGATGATGGCTTCAACGCCGTGGGCGAGGAGCGTATCGACGTACCCGTAGGTGGAGCAGCCGTTCAAAAAAATCAATTTCGGTTTCTTTCCACTCAATAATTTAACGAGCTGGTTCTGGTTATAAATTCCGTCGGACAACACAAAGTGGGTTTGACTGGCGTGACCACAATAATGAAAAATGGTTAGTTCCTGACCGATTTTTACCAGGGCCCGATGAATACTGTCCGCATCAGTTTTGGTGGAGGGCGTCGGATAGACAATGTCCTGGTTTATTTCCAGATCATACAGCAGTTCGTCAATGTATTTGATCTCGTCGTCAACCGCGTTTAAATACTGAAGATCGTTCAGAGTAGACGGGTTGGCGCTGGCGATAAAAATAACGGGCTTGCTCATAGACCTTCCAAATCCGATAGACGGCGTGACACCGACTTTGGAAAGTAAGATACTTAAAACCTGAGCAGCCAGGGCAGGGTTATTATTTAACGGCAGGGAGCGTCTGTCAACCCGGCAGGTTGAGGTGCCGCAGAATGACCCGCATCAGGCTGGTGGGATTATACGGTTTGACCAGAATTTCATTCAGACCAGCCACCTGGGCGCGGTTGCCGACTTCCTGCGCCAGACTGGCCGTAACGGCAATGATGGGCAGCGTTTCGTTCCGTTCCCGGATGATTCGGGTCGCTTCATAGCCGTCCATGACCGGCATTTGCAAATCCATCAACACCAGCCGGTGTTTGGCCGAATCCAGTTTATCGACCGCTTCCTGTCCGTTGCCGGCCACATCGACCGACGCGCCAAGCCGCTCCAGCACGCTTTTAGCCAGAAGCACATTCATCGCATTGTCTTCCACGAGCAGGATGCAGACGTCTTTCAGGGGTTTATCGGTCGACAGGGGTTGGTGCTCGGACTGGCTTTCCGGCGGGGTCGTCATTTTCCGGAAAGACTGCGTGAAGTAAAACCGGGATCCTTTCCCCGGTTCACTCTGCAGATGAAGCTCCACGTTTTGCAACGCCAGAATCCGCCGGCAAATGGTCAGGCCCAGCCCCGTTCCCCCGTAACTGCGCGACATCGACGAATCGGCCTGGGTAAACCGGTTGAAGACGAGTTCCTGTTTTTCGGGGGCAATGCCGATGCCGGTATCTTCGACGGCCATCGTGAGGGTCACCTCCTGCTCCGTTTGTTCAACCACGGACAGGCTCACCTGAACCTGTCCCTGAATGGTAAACTTGATGGCGTTGTGGACCAGATTCGAAATAACCTGGGCCAATCGGGTGGGATCGCCGATCACTTTGCCTTTCCAGGTGGGATCGATCGTCAGCGAAAGGGTCAGTGATTTTTCGTTTGCAGCCGACTGGTAACTCGTAATGATCTTGTGCAGGATGGTGGCCGGATCCATCGGTATTTCTTCCAGGGTGGTTTTGCCGGCTTCAATCCGGTTGAAGTCCAGAATGTCATTGACGATGTGCAGCAAATTTTTGGCCGAAAACAGCATCACGTCGAGGTGTTGCTTCTGATCCGGTCGGGGTTTGTCCTGCAGCAGCAAATGGGTCATGCCAATCACGGCGTTCAGGGGCGTTCGGATTTCGTGACTCATCGTACTCAGAAATTCGCTTTTGGCCCGCAGGCCATCTTCGGCCTGTTCCTTGGCTTGTTTGAGTGTAAACGCAAACCGGAACGAGAGGACCAGCGATTGCAAAAAGAAAAAACCGATGTAACCAATGAACAGCACCAGATTTTCGGGAAAGGCGATCTGGAAATATTTAAAAATAATGATGACAAATACCCCCAGCAGCACGGCGGTACTCATCAGGGAATACTCAGCACCGGGTCGTTTTCGTTGGGCCGCTACCCAGTAGACGTAAAAAGCGTAGGCGATGTAGATCGGCATCAGGCTGAGGAACGGTTTGACCAATTGGGTAAAAATGGTGGGCGGACACAGGACCGTAATGCCGGCGAATGCCAGACAAACCCACGCCAGTGCCGTCAAAAAGCGTTCGTGAACGTCGGCGGGGTAGAGAGATCGGGTATAAAGGATAAAAGCCGCAATACTTAAAAAAAGCGTGAGGTATTCGAGGTGGAGTGTCAGCGACCAGTCGGCCTGGTGAAAGATGGAATGGAGGGCATACTGATCCGTACCGATGATGCGGTAGCTATAGAGCAGGCAAAACAGGGAGAAATAGAGGATGGAGGTTTCGTGTCGCCCAAAGAGAAAGAGCCCTAAAAAAAACAGTCCGCCCATGAATAGGCAGCCTGTCAGTAGAAAGTTGAGGGCCAGTTCCCGGTTGGCTTTTACCGTCAGCGTGTCGGCCCGGCCGAGCAGGATCGCTTTGTAGGGGCCTCCTTTGGAATGGTGGAAATTGGCAATTTGCAGCAGCAGGTGGAGCGTATCAGCCTTTTCAGGAATGTTTTTTAGCTGTGTCGACCAGAAGGGCGTTGTGGTTTCCTTCGTTGTGCCGGGGGTGCCGCTTCGGGCCAGTTCCCGGCCATTCAGGAGCAGGCGGTATGCGGTGTAGGCATCGGGGAGTTTGAGGGCCAGTGGCGGATGTTGGGGTGGCAGCACAACGGTTAGGGCGTAAGTAGCGTAGCCGTAGGAGGGGAGGGGCTGGCCTTTCCAGGTTTGCGAGTTCCAGATTTCAGGAAACGGGCTGTATTCAAACGGAATTTCGGGATCGCCGGGGTTTCGCAATGCGTGCCAGTACCATTTCCAGGTTCCGTTCAACGAAACGATTTTTTGATCGAGGTTTACCCGCCGAAGATCCAGAACCCCCTGTCTTGCGGTCGGAAGAGGGAAGTCGGCCGGTTGCGCATGGAGGGGTGAGCAGTCTAGTAGCAAAAAAGACAAAAAACCGCAGAGGGAATAAAAAATAGGAATATTGGTTTTGCCCGAAAAAAACCGGCTTTTCATGTGTTGGACTAACTTCCCGTTGAGTGAATGTACTTACCTGTTACCAGACTTCAGACCTGATTTGTCCAGGCACAAAAAACCCCTCAAATTTTAGTCCAAAAATGGTTGAAACCGGAATTGCGGATGGAAATCGTGTTTGGGCTATCAAAACCAGGGGGCGGGCGGGTCTGTTCGCCGGGCGTAACCTGACCGGAATTGCCGAAAAGACAACGGGTTACGGCCTGGGGTCAGGTGCCGGCCGGAATCCGGGCGGTGTCGAACCAGAACGCCCGAATCTGGCTGATTAGGTTTGTAAGCTGCTGGTAGCCAGGCGGTTTGGTCAGATACGTATTGGCTCCTAATTGATAGCAGCGGGTAATGTGTTCGGGCAGCGAAGAGGTCGTAAAAATAATCACCGGAATGGAGCGGAAAGCTGGATTGGAGCGCAGTTCGGCCAGGGTCGTAAATCCGTCCATCCGGGGCATGTTCAGGTCCAGGAAGATCAGTGACGGCAGTTGAAGGGTGGTATTCAGGTGGTCGAGCAGTTCGACACCATCACCCGCGAAGGCAACTTCACAATCCAGCCAACTGGAATCAAACACCGATTTGAACAGGAGCCGGTCATCGTCGTCGTCGTCTGTAATGATAATGCGGTATTTGCGGGTCATGGAACGGTGAGCGTAATAGGAATGTACGTAGTTTTGTCAAAGATAGATAATAGATGTCAAATACAATTTTAACCCCCGACAAACTTTTGAAATCGCAGTATGTCCTTTTTTTTGCCATAAAACATACGTTTTGGTAAGATTTGAGTCGATCGGGTTGAAACGGCGATCGGATGGTGTTTGCCGGGCGGGATACGGGTTTTCGCTTCATTCCGGTATCCGACCCCTGCCGGAACCCTTCACCGGAAAAGCCTTTTGGAGCGGCCGGAACGAATTCGATCGGAATGGCGCGAAAAATCGCATCGGTCCGGCGGGTCAGAAATTGCACTTCACGCGGCAAATACTTTTATTTGTGGCGATTTTTTTGCATATTTGTATGATAGGCGTATCGTAGAACAAGCCTCAAACCGTCTGACAATTTCCAAACCGGCGGTTCCACTTTTTTAACCATCGCTTCGTTCGTATTATCGGACAGAGAATTGACTTCTTATGGCAGAAGAGACAGAAGAACAGAACAACTCCACCAACATTATTCCCATCAACATTGAAGACGAAATGCGCGGTGCCTACATCGATTATTCGATGTCGGTCATTATCTCCCGCGCCTTGCCCGATGTCCGTGACGGTCTCAAGCCGGTACACCGCCGGGTGCTTTTCGGAATGGCTGAACTGGGAGTAAATTATAACAAACCTCACAAAAAATCGGCCCGGATCGTTGGGGAGGTTTTGGGTAAATATCACCCGCACGGCGATTCATCCGTCTATGGTACGATGGTGCGGATGGCCCAGGACTGGTCGTTGCGGTATCCACTCGTTGACGGTCAGGGGAACTTTGGTTCCATTGACGGTGATTTTCCAGCCGCCATGCGGTATACCGAAGCGCGGCTGAAGCGGATTGCGGAGGAATTGCTCACCGATATTTATAAGGAGACGGTCGACTTTCAGTCGAACTTCGATGACTCGCTGGAAGAGCCGACCGTGATGCCGGCCAAACTGCCAAACCTCCTGCTGAACGGCTCGTCGGGCATTGCCGTCGGGATGGCCACCAACATGGCTCCCCACAACCTGACGGAAGTGGTGAACGGGATCGTGGCCTACATCGATAACCAGGAGATTACCATCGATGAGTTGATGGAACACATCACCGCGCCGGATTTCCCGACGGGAGCTACGATCTACGGTATCGAAGGTGTACGGAATGCGTTCCGAACCGGTCAGGGCCGGGTCGTGCTGCGGGCCCACGCCACCATTGAAGAAAACAAGGGTAAGACCCAGATCATCGTTTCCGACGTTCCCTACATGGTCAACAAAGCCATGATGCTGGAAAAAACGGCGGAATTGATCAATGATAAAAAGATTGAAGGGATTTCGGCCTTCCGGGATGAGTCGGACCGCGATGGATTGCGCGTGGTGTATGACCTGAAGCGGGATGCCGTTCCGAACGTTGTTCTCAACAACCTGTATAAGCATACGCAGCTGCAGTCGGCTTTCAACATCAACAACGTCGCGCTGGTGAAAGGCCGCCCGGCTTTGCTGAATCTGAAAGACCTGATCCGGTATTACGTGGAGCACCGCCAGGAGGTGATCACGCGCCGGACACAGTATGAACTGCGGGAAGCCGAAAAGCGGGCGCACATTTTGGAAGGTTTGCTGATTGCGCTGGACAACTTGGATGCGGTAATTGAAATCATCCGGAGTTCGCGGGATCCGGAGGTTGCCAAAAACGGCTTGATCGATCGGTTCAAGTTATCGGAAATTCAGGCCAAAGCCATTCTGGAACTCCGTCTGCAACGCCTGACTGGTCTCGAACGCGACAAGATTGTGGCGGAATACGAAGAACTGGCCCGACTGATTGCCGATTTGCGGAGCATTCTGGCGAGCGAAGAACGGAAACTGCAAATCATTCGCGATGAGCTGCTCGAACTCAAAGCCCGTTACGGCGATGCCCGCCGGACCGAAATCAGTATTCTGGGCGACGGCAACATCAGCGATCTGTCGCTGATCGCCGACGATGAGATGCTGATCACGATTTCACACGAAGGCTACATTAAACGGACGCCGTTGACCGAATACCGGACCCAGAGCCGGGGAGGAGTCGGTTCGCGTGCGGCCAAAACGAAGGAAGACGACTTTACGGAGCATCTGTTCATGGCGACGATGCACAACACGCTGCTGATTTTTACGCAGAAAGGGCGGTTGTACTGGTTGCCGGTGTATGAACTGCCGGAAGGAGCGCGGGATTCGAAGGGTCGGCCGCTGGCCAACTTCATCAACATTGAGTCCGACGACCAGGTGCGGGCGGTGATCAATGTGAAGGATTTGAAAAACGCCGATTACATCAACAACAATTACCTGGTGATGTGTACGGAGCAGGGAACGATCAAGAAAACCCTACTGGAAGCCTACTCGCGTCCGCGTCAGAACGGGATCATTGCCATCACAATCAATGAAGAGGAGGGAGACCGCCTGCTGAATGTCTGTATGACCAATGGGCAGAACGATATTGTCATTTCGTCGAGCCTGGGCAAAGCCGTCCGGTTCAACGAAAGCCGGGTTCGTCCGATGGGCCGTACGGCCGCCGGGGTTCGGGGCATCGATCTGGAGCCGGGGGTGAAAGCCGTTGGCATGGTTTGCATCGGTCGCGACGACGCTCAACTGCTGGTGGTTTCGGAAAAAGGATTCGGGAAACGGTCACCGATCGATGAATACCGGGTGACAAACCGGGGAGCAAAGGGCGTTGGTACGCTGAAGGTTACGGATAAAGTCGGCAATCTGGTGGGCATTCTGGAAGTAACCGATTCGGATGATATGATGATCATTACGAAGTCAGGAACGGCCATCCGGATGCATGTCGATGAGGTGCGGGTAATTGGTCGGAACACCCAGGGGGTGCGGCTGATCAACCTGCGTGACGGTGACGAAATTGCGTCGGTGACCCGCATTGCCCGGGAGGAAGATGTTGAAATTGAAGGGAATGGCGTCGTGCCGGAAGCGCCCGTCGACGGTTCGGAGGAAGCGCCCTCTGATCAAATGGCTTGATATTCCCATAAATTATTCAGTACTTTCCAGAATAAAATCAAAAACAACGTTCAACCACAAAATTTAGTCATATGAAACGATTCTCGTTCTTCCTACTGGCGGGATTTTTATCAGTAGGAGCATCGTATGCTCAAGGGCTCGATGCTCTAACCGAAAAAGCTTTCCAGAGTGAGAAAGAAAAAAGCGACAAGGCAATCACGGATGAGAAAGCCTCAGTCAAGCCCAAAACGTGGATGGATCGCGCTAAAACGTACGAGAACATTGCTACGCAGGCTATTAAACTGGACTCGAACGCGGCAACGGTTGCCTACGATGCCTATAAGAAAGTAGTCGAACTCGATAAAGATAAAAAGACTGGCGGTCCGGGTAAAATGGCCAAAGAAGCAGAGGAAGCCATGAAAGGGCAGACGCTGTTCCAGGCGTTTATGAACTCCGGTATTTACAAGTACCAGGCGAAGAACTTCAAAGATGCCGCTGCACTGATGTCCAGAGCAGGGGAGATCAATCCGAAAGACACCACGGCGGCTTTGTATGCCGGTATCTTTACGCAGAACACCGAGAAACCGAGTGATGCCAAAGCGCATTTTGAGCGTTATATCGAGAACGGTGGAAAAGATCAGTCGGTCTACACCACGCTGGTGAGTCTGTATTATCAGGACAAGGAAATCGAGAAAGCCCTGGCCACCATCGATAAGGGAATTGCCACCTTGCCGAACAGCAAAGACCTGGCTACCCAGAAAACCAGCATCCTGGTTACGTCGGGCAAAGTCGACGATGCGATTGCGGATATGAAAAAGCAACTCGAGAAAGATCCGAACAACGTGAATCACCTGTTGATGCTGGCCAGTCTCTACGGCGACAAAAACAACAAGGGCTCGGAAGAATTATCGAAGTTGGTCGGAAGTGCCAAGAAAGGTCCGAACGCCACCAAGCAGTTGAGCGAAGAAAAAGTGGTTCTGAAAGAATCCCAGAATGAGCTTACCCGTTTGACGGCCCGGGCGAAGAAAGAGCCGAAGAATGCCGATGTGAAAAACCAGATTGCCCGGGTGAATCAAATGATTGCGGATTCAAAAACCAAAATCACCGGTCTGGAAAAAGAAGTAGCAGAGCAGGCTCAGGCGAGCGCAGCCGCTGGCAATCAGGAACAGAAAATAGCAGAGCTGACCAAGCAGGTTGAGGAAAACCGGATTGCTTCCAAAGAGTATTATACCAAAGCACTGGCGGCTGATCCGAACAACTTCGATGCCAACTTCAACCTCGGGGCTGCTTACTTTAACGAAGCCGTTCAGATCCGGAAGCAACTGGAGATGATGGACATGAAAGACTACCAGACCAAGGGCAAGGAAATCGAAGGCCAGGTTTGCGGAAAATTCAAGCAGGCACTGCCATATTTCGAAAAAGCGAAATCCGTAAAGGATACCGACCAGGATTTGAACGACAACCTGACGAACCTTCAGAATATTCTGAAGCAGTTTGAAGAGAAGAAAATTCCCTGCGTCGAAAGCAAATAATAAAAAAGGCAGCTCGCAACGGCTGCCTTTTAATTTCCCCGAAAAGCTCCGATCTTGTGAAAGCGAGGTCGGAGCTTTTTAATGAGGTAGTATGGTAAAGATTACAAAGGTACTCATCACCGTGGCCATGATTGGTGTTTGGGGCTGGCTGGCTTTTATGGCGGTTATGACGGCAAGTTTACGCGGTCGGCTAACATCCGTAGCCATCGGTATTTTACTCAACAGTGCATTGGCGTTTTGGTACACGCATCTTGAGAAACGGTTGAAGCGATTACCGGATGAGGAGAAGCAAGAAACGGAGGAGGTGGAACAGAATACGTAGAGAATTGAAAATGCTAGTTAACATAATATAAATTATACAACAGCTATTTTACAGGAGAATCAGCTTGTAAATACCTACGTAATGGTCTGGAAGATAATGGGTTATAGAAGGTCGTATAGATCAATGATTTATGGATTCACGTGGAACAAAACCGCTGATTTTCTCTGATTAACCCCGATTAACGAAGTACTATTGCACTGAATTGATCAGAGAAAATCAGCGGGTATCAGGGAGAATATCCTGAAAGATGAATTGGGTGTCCCATTGATCGGGTTCTGCCGAAGCGGCATACGAGCGCCGGACTACTTCGCCTTTTTGAAATCGGATCGGTGCCTTGAAAATTGGTCCGTCGTAGACAAAGGAATGGTACTCGCCGTTTTCTCCGCACGGATCGACCGACGGCGGCAAATCTTTTAAAACGGTAGCATCTAGGTTACGACCGGCCCAGCTTTCCGACAACTGAGTTTCGTTCACACAAACCAGCACGGCTTTAAAACCGGCCTGGACAAATTTCGCCAGCAACACGGTCGTGTTTTGATTCCACAACGGAAACACGGCCTGCAAACCCACTTCATTGAGTTGTTGTTCCCGGTATTGCCGCAGGTCTTCCAGAAAAATGTCACCGTAAATCACGTGCGTAATGCCTCGTTCTTTCAGTTCAATCAATTTTTGTTTAACCAGCGTATTGTAGCATTCCATCGATACGTCGCCGGGAAATTGAATCGTATGCAAAGGCAGATCAAGAGCGTTTGCCTGCGATTCGATCAGTTCGGAACGGACGCCGTGCATGCTGACCCGTCCGAATTGCTCGTTGATATGGGTGAGCAATCCAGCCAAATCATATTGCCCGGATTGCTGGCAAAAAAAGAGAGCGAGAGCCGAATCCTTGCCCCCGCTCCAACTGATGATTGCTTTTTTCATGGTGAGAGAAAAGAAAATAGAGATGAGACAAGAGAATAAAGACAACCCTGGAGGCTATTGGTCTTTATTCTCTTGTCTCACCTCTCATCTCTATTTAAAGTAAAAACCGGATGGTGCAATTTCCGCTTTCACGGAATCGATCAGGGTTCCGCTGGTCTGGTAGCGGAAAACATAACCCGCCTGTTTGTAAGACGGCGTATACCCGCCGTAAATAATGCCGGATTGTGGTTCGACTGCCAGGCCGCTGAATAACCGTTTGATGAAGGGTGTGGTAGCCGGAACGCTGGTGTCGTTGACCGAAAAACGATAGGTCTCACCTTTCTCTTTGTAGTTGTCAGCCGCATCGTAGAAACTGCTCACGAAGTAAAAGTATTGCTTGTCTGCACTCAAGCGGAATTTTGAAAGCGAGCGGGTTTTGTCGGTTCCAATTTTCAGGCGGTTTTCAATTGCCTTGCTCTGCGGGTTGACCCGAATCATTTCACCGCCACTATACACCCAGAGTTTGCCATTGCCGTCGACGGCGACCGGATTGGGATTCGCGCCAATTTCGATACCAGTTTTAAGCTGATCGGTGGTAATGTCGATAACCGTAAGTTTGGTAGAACCACCGGTCGAACCGGCAAATACCTCGCTACCCACCAGCAGAAGGGTCTCCACTCCTTTCACCGCCGGTATTTTTTTGGTTACGGTATGGGTCGTTAAATCCACGACCGCAATGTAACCCGGATCTTTATAGAACGTTCCGTTTGAAAAATCACCGGAAAGATCCCAGCAACTCACGTATACTTTGTTGGCACTCACCCGAACCGCTGAGCGCGGATTTTCGATCTCCGGGGATTTTAGCGTCGCGAGTGACTTGAACGTATTGGCATCCACAATTTCAACTTTGTCCTGACCCGCCGTGGTGTTGTCGACCAGAATGAGTCCTTTGCCATCGGCTTCTTCGTAGGCCTGCACACTCCCGGTCAGGGAACGCTGGTTGACCTGGTTAAAAATATCGTAAGAAGCTGTTGAACCCGTCGGTGGAAAATACGAGATTGTCCCATTGTTGTCGGTGAAATTGCCCTGGTTGACAACCAGCACCCCGGAACCGTACGGCAGGGCTTGCGGATCGTCATTGTCATTGTTGCAGGACCAGTTCAGGGCAACCAGCAGGCCAAGTGCCAGTTTCAATCGGACCGACGGAGCGGAAGTTACTTTTCTCATTGTTTTGGGGTATTCAGATTACAGATTAATTGAATGGTAAAGTTGCGACCCGGCATGGCATTCCGCTTGACGTTGAGGTAGACGGTATCAAACACATTGTTGATCTGTCCCTGAATCCGGGTTGCTACGGGGCCGAGTTTGATCTGGGTTTCGAGCAACACGTTCGTTAGCAGGTAGCCGCGTAGAAACTGAATGTTGTCGAAGGTGATGTACTGGCGGGAATTGACCTGATTCTGGATGGTCAGGCGGTTTTTACCTTTTGCCACAAAGGCCGAAAAGCGGCCGCTGTGTTTGGGAACGTACACCAGTTGTTTGCCGATGATGTCCTGGGCATAGACGTTATAGACCCGCTCCTGGCTCGACCGTGTGAGGGCATACGCCAAGGTCAAGCCCGATTGCCAGTTGGCTGTCGTATAATTCAGCGTTCCCGACCACTCCAGTCCACGGGCCACGACCAGTTGCAGATTTTCGACCCGGTAGCCGGACTCCGGATTCCAGTACGACCAGTCGTCGATGCGGTTTCGGAACGCCGTGGCTTCGGTGGTCACGGTCAGGTGTCCAGTGGGAATCCATCGGCTTTCTAAACCCGCTTCCAGATTAAAACCGTTTTCGGGCCGAATGTCCGGATTGCCCAGTACTTTCCAATACCGTTCGTTCAAAGTGGGAACCCGGTAACTGCGTCCGGCGGATGCTTTGGCCGTGAGCGTGTTTTTGCCTGTTTTTAGTAACGAATACTCTACACCCAATGAAGGCGTAATCGGCGGATCAAACCGGGTGACGAAAGCCTGCCGGAGATTGGCCGAAACCAGCCACCGGGGCCACTGCATCCGGAGCAGCGCATACAGATCGGCCCGGTTTTCCTGAATCGGTTGATCACCGTAGCCGTCTACCTGCGTGCGGTAATACGACCACTCGCCCCCTAGTCGCAGAGAAACTTCTGCTGATTGATAGGAATGCGTAAATTCTTTCTCAATTCGACTGATTAGTCGATCGGTTTCGGAATGGCTGGGCGTATTGAAGTTCCCGCGTGCGTAATCGATGACATCGCGAATCCAGCCCAGTCGCAGCGTGAGTTTATTCGTTTCATAGGTTGTTAAAAACCGGTACGATTGCGAGCGCGTTCGTTCCCGAACGGTGGTATCGTAGGGCGTAACGGTCAGATCGTTGTCCGTCAGCCAGAGGTTCACCGAAAGCTGCTGATTTTTCTGATTTCGGAAATACAGATCCTGAATGAATCCTTTCTGTTGGGTAATCGAATGCTCTACGAAGTAATTGCCCCGTTCGCGATACGGGAAATTGTTGTTGGCGTTGGTGGTGTAGAAGAACGATTTCCCGGCGATCTGCCAGCGTTTCCCGGCAGCGCTCACAAACCGAATCCCAAGCTGCGTTCCGTAATTTCGGAAACTTCCGAGCTGCTGCCCGACGGAGGCCTGAAAACCGGGTTGTTGCCACTTCGGATTGTTCATGAGCAGAATGCTGCCCCCCACGGCATCCGACCCCACGCAACTGGCGGAGGAACCATACTGAACCGCGAGCTGATCGAAGCCGGTGACGGGCAGCGTCGAGAAATCACTGAGTCCGAGCGTTGGCTGGTTGATGTTGATTCCATTCCAGAGCACGGCGGTGTGATTGGCCGAGGTACCCCGAAACGAAGCGGTCGATAACTGGCCCGCACCGTATACCTTAAACGCAATGGGTGTGGTGTAGGTCAAGAGGTCCGTCAGCGTTTGAAACCGGAATTGTTCGAGCGTCACGGAGTCGATCCGTTGGGTTTTCTGACCAGCCGAAAACCGCTCGGGCGTGGTTCCCCGAATCGTTACGGCGGGTAACGTTTGGTCAGTACCGTTGGTCTGGCCGTTCGTAACCGAAAACGAACCCACCAGTAAGGACAGGATAATCCCATCTCTATACCGCATCATAGCGCATGTCGATAAAAAAGTGGCCGGTCAAATGCCCTTGTGTAAAGGGTTGGAAGCCGTAACAACCCGGTTTCCTTTACACCCGAAAGAAACAGAGTATCGTTAATTTAGGCAGGTCTCCTGGCTCACCCACTGATTTCGGCCTTCCCATCCGAACGAAACCGGACAGTGGCAAGAAGAGGAAATCAGTTCGTACGGGTTTACAGTTGCGGGGACAGCGTCGGTTTTGCACCGACTTCCCTATTAAGCCAACCCTGCCCAAACCGGCAGGCGGCACCTAATGCGACAAAGGTAGCAGGTTGTGGAGGATTCTCCAATTATTTATGACGGCGCGTACTCCCGGAAGGTGCCGTCGGTATAGAAAACCAGAATTCGTTCTATGATTTTTTCGTCTTTATTTTTCGCTACAGACGATTGTGGCGGGGTAGTATAAGGCGGTTTATCATCGCCAATTTCGGGTTGAGGGCTGGGCTTGCGTGGAATGGCTGGTATTTCGACCGGGCGAGGATTTACATTTGTGACGGGTTGATCTTCTTCCAATATCCAATCGTAACCCAACTCAGGAAACCGACGAATGATCTTCTGGATGATGTCGAAGCTGGGGCGGTTGCGTCCCGAGAGGATGTGTGAGATGCTTGAGCGTTGAACACCGATTTCATCCGCGAAATAAGAAGGGGTTAAGTTCTTGTCCTTCAGTACCTGTTTAATTTTGTCATTTACATTCATAACAGTATGTTTTTTACAAAAGTAAATAATTTACAATAGGAACCAAGGCAAATGTAAATCAACAATTGTTATCAATGTAAATTATACAAATGTTAATTGTTTACAAATGAAAAAGCCAACGTTACGAATGTAAAATTGGCTTTTGTAAATTAAGAAAGAAGAAGGTCGTTCGATTACATATGTACCACGGTTTAAACCGTTACATTGTTCGTACGCAGCGCGTCGTTGAGGGACGTTTTCAAATCGGTTGATTCCTTGCGCAGACCGATGATGAGCGCACAGGGGACCTGATATACACCGGCTGCAAATTCTTTAGCAGTGGTACCCGGAATGACGACGGAATTGTCGGGCACATAGCCCCGGTGTTCGACCGGTGACGAGCCGGTGACGTCGATAATTTTGGAGCTGCCGGTGATGGTGACACCGGCTCCGAGAACGGCTCTTTTGCCAATGTGTGCGCCTTCTACAACGATGCACCGGGAGCCGATGAAGGCGCCATCTTCCACTATAACGGGTGACGCCTGGGGCGGTTCCAGCACCCCTCCGATGCCTACTCCCCCACTCAGGTGAACGTCCT
Organism: Larkinella sp. C7; assembly: GCF_006149005.1. Classification (GTDB taxonomy): domain Bacteria; phylum Bacteroidota; class Bacteroidia; order Cytophagales; family Spirosomataceae; genus Larkinella. Next base: position 446,087 of record NZ_VBSL01000004.1, read on the forward strand.
TTCCGATTTGTGCACAACTGCCCACCGTAGCCCAGGTATCGACCATGGTTCGCTCATCGACGTAGGCGCCGACATTGACATACGACGGCATCAGAATCGCTCCTGGAGCAATATAGGATCCATAGCGGGCAACGGCTGGTGGAACGACCCGGACACCGCGACTTTTGTAGTCGGTCTTCAGCGGAATTTTATCATGAAATTCAAAAATGCCGACTTCTTCAGTCTTCATCGTTTGGGAAACAAAATACAGTAAGATCGCTTTTTTGATCCATTCGTTTACGATCCACTTCCCTCCTTCGCCACCCGGTTCGGCTACGCGCAAACGACCGCCGTCGAGTTCGGCTATCACCTTTTTGATGGTTTCCAGGGTTACTGAATCGGTCAGCAAAGATCGGTCAGACCAGCAATCTTCAATTACTTTTGTGTACTCCATAATTCAAAAATTTGTTTATAGGAATTATTCATTTTGATTAACATAATCACTTGATTTTTAGCGCTCTTACATTATAGTTTCTAAAATTGTTTTTATTGGTTTTTTACTATTATGTGTTTGTTTCATGGTGGGGTAATTACTGATAGCGATCGTGTTTTTGACTAATAAGATATGGGTGTCAGAAGTAACAATCATTGAATATGTAACAGCCCGAATCGGTATGTTACTGAATAAATATAATACAATTATATTATACAAGTACTCTTTTAAAATGGCTTGTTGGCGGTTCCCTGAAGGAATAATGTAAAGACCACAGTGAATTGATTGTTGGCCATATTGCTTCAAAAATACGCTGGTGAAGACTGTGTCTAATCGCAGTAAATAATTATTGCAACTGGCTGAAATTACTTCACGGACAGGTAGGCTAAAGTGGATGATCTGATTAGTTGATGGTTCGATCACACTGGGTTCACACGATTGTATTTTCAGGATTGAATGTGTCTGATGCTGGCCGTGAGCTTTTAATAAACCGTAAGGAATCGGTCTACCCATGGGAAGGCTGGTGCAAAAGTCCGCTGTTTGGGAGCGGTCAGGATTCGGAGACGTATCGTTATTTAGGGTATTCAAGTAAGCTAAAATCGAGTAAAAGGAATAGGGCCGCTCCTATTTTAAGCCACTGAATGGATGATAGCCTGGTAGAAACAGATTATAAAAATAACCATTTTTAAGCAGGTTATAAATTATTTCACTGAATATTCGATGTTCATTTTAGCAGGAATATTGTTTGATTGATATACTAGGCCCAGATCAATAAAGATAAACCTTACGATTAATACGTTAGTAAAAACAAAGTAGATATACTATTTAAATTAGTAAAATACGAATGAAATGTTAGTGAATTACTAAATATATGAGTGGAATACACTACGATCATTAGTTATTTATTTATTATTACTAAATTGTATAGGTATCTATTTTACTAAAGAAATCGTTTTACCTTCTTACATTTGCCAATCCTCCAGCGATTTTATTGACGCCCCCTTTTAAACTTACCTTTACGTTTCAATTTGTAATACTATCTTTGTACCGTTCTTGCTAACTAATTAAAACATACAATGGGCAAAATCAAAGTCGCCATCAATGGGTTCGGCCGCATCGGCCGCCTGTCTTTCAGAAGACTCCTCGAAAAAGAAAATGTTGAAATTGTTGCGATCAATGACTTAACTGATAATGCAACCCTGGCGCATTTACTAAAATACGATTCCATTCACGGTAAATTTCAAGGCACCGTTACCTCTGATAACGAAAGCCTGACCATTAATGGCGTAAAAATTCATGCGTATGCCGAACGTGATCCCAAAGCACTGCCCTGGGGTACATTGGGCGTTGACGTTGTTCTGGAATCAACCGGTCGTTTTGTCGATGAAGCCGGTGCCGGCCAACATTTGACCGCTGGTGCCAAAAAAGTGGTCATCTCCGCTCCTGCCAAAGGAAATATTCCAACCGTCGTTCTGGGTGTCAATGAAGATACCCTGACAGGCACTGAAACCATCCTTTCCAATGCTTCCTGTACGACGAACTGCCTGGCTCCTATGGCCAAGGTTCTGGACGACGTTTTTGGCATTGAAAAAGGCTATATGACAACGATTCACGCGTATACCGCCGATCAGAATCTTCAGGATGCTCCCCACTCCGACCTGCGCCGGGCCCGGGCAGCCGCTTTGTCGATCGTTCCGACCTCGACGGGTGCTGCCAAAGCCGTTGGTCTGGTATTGCCCCAATTGAAAGGAAAACTGGACGGATATGCACTCCGGGTACCCATCCCCGACGGTTCAGTAACGGATTTGACCGCCATTTTGAAACGCGAAGCTACAAAAGAGGAAATCAACGCAGCCATGAAAGCCGCAGCCGAAGGTCCGCTGAAAGGAATTCTGGAATATTGCGAAGATGAAATCGTTTCAACCGATATCGTTGGAAACCCAAGCTCGTGTATTTTCGATTCAAAACTGACTTCCGCCAACGGAACGCTCGTGAAAATCGTCGGCTGGTACGATAACGAATTTGGCTACTCAAGCCGGATTGCTGACTTGATTGCTAAATTGTAATATTAAAGGATTTAGCACCAAAAAAGGCGGGTTAATAGCCCGCCTTTTTGCATTTTAAATATTTGATCGAAAATCCTTTTCGGGTAAAAATATCTTCGTATTTGGTCTTGATTCCGAGGTGCAGGTTGTTCATTTCGGAGGCATACAGGTCGCGGGTCGAGACCAGATCATCAAAACCGTTGCCGCTCAGACTTTCAATACTGAAATCAAAAAAATCATCATGGTCTGTTTTCAAGTGAAGCAGACCGCCGTCGATCAAAATCTCCCGGTACAGCTTCAGAAACCGGGCGTCCGTCGAGCGGTTTTTCAATTGGCTCACCCGGGGCTGCGGATCCGGAAAAGTAATCCAGATTTCGTTCACCTCATCTTTTCCGAAAAAGTCCAGAATCCGGTAAATATCCGTCCGCAAAAAAGCGACATTCGTTAATCTGGCTTCCAGTGCCACCAGACTTCCCTGCGCGATCCGGTCCCCTTTCCGGTCAATGCCGATAAAATTCAAGTTCGGGTAATGCCGGGCCAGGCCAATCGTATATTCTCCTCTTCCACAGCCGATTTCAATTACGATCGGATTGGCATTCCGAAAATACCGTTCCCGCCAATGCCCCCTGATACTGTCAAATAATTCTTTTCCCGGCTCCAGAACATTCTCACTCACGCGATTGTGTTCAAAACGGGAAAGCTTCTTTCTACTCACGCGTCCAATTGGTTTAATTCTGCAACAACATACGTGCTTCCGGTTACCAGGATACAATCCGCCGGGTTGGCACGACTTTTAGCGGCTTCCAGCGCCTGATTCACATCATGGAATACATCACCCGCATATCCCTCCGCGCGAAACGCTTCCGCCAGAACCTCAGCATCCAGCGCCCGGGGAATGTGGGGCTGACAAAAGTAGTACCTCGCTCCTTTCGGAAACAACCGGATTACCTTCGACAAATCCTTGTCTTTCACAAAACCGACCACCAAATGCAGTTGCTGATACGAAACCGTTTGCAACGACTCCAGCACACTCAGGATACCGGGTTCATTGTGAGCCGTATCAAAGATCACGGTGGGATTTTGTTCTAAAACGTGCCAGCGGCCTTTCAAACCAGTCAGCTCAACGACTTTGGCAAAACCATTCTGAACCGCCGGTTGAGAAAATTCAAACTCGTTTTTCAGTACGTCAAGGGTCGCCAAGACACCCGCGGTATTTTTCAGTTGGTAGGTCCCCAGTAAACCCACCGTCAGTCCAGCGATAAAACCCTTCGGATCCGTTACCGACAACAGACGTCCCTTTTCACGAACCCCAAAATCAGTTACTGCATAAACATCAGAAGCAAATACGATGGGACTTTGACAGGCCTTGGCCCGGTCCTCAAAAACCGCCTGCGTTTCGGGATCACGTTCGCTGATGACCACCGGAATACCCGGTTTAATGATTCCGGCTTTTTCGGAGGCAATTTTTTGAAGTGTATCGCCCAGAATATCGCTGTGATCCCAGCCAATGTTGGTAATGAGCGACACCAGCGGGGTAATGATGTTGGTAGAATCCAGGCGTCCCCCCAACCCTACCTCGATAACGGCCAAATCGACGTTCTGACGCGCGAAGTAGTCGAAAGCCATACCAACAGTCACTTCAAAGAAAGAAGGCTTTAAATCCTCGATAAACGCCTTGTGGGTTGCCACAAAGTCTGCCACCTCCGCATCGGGCATGGGAAAACCATCGATGCGAATCCGCTCGGTAAACGATTTGAGATGGGGAGACGTATATAAACCGGTTTTGTAGCCCGCTGATTGCAACACAGCAGCCAGCAGATGCGACGAACTGCCTTTGCCGTTCGTGCCGCCAACGTGAATGGTTCTGAATTTTTCCTGAGGATTTCCCAGGTATTCGCAGAGTGTAAGAATGTTGTCCAGACCCGGTTTGAGGGCCTTCGCTCCGATCCGGTGAAAAACCGGCAACTGCGCATATAAATATTCAATCGCTTCCGAATACGTCATTCGGTACTAGTTTGAGCGGATGTTGATGGTGTAAGTACCCGTAGAGATCGGCGGAGCAGCTGACGCTTTCTGCACCAGTTGCAATTTATACACCTGTTGTTTGTAAAACTCCGTTACGGTTGGACTTAGACGGGTTTCCTTAACCCGCACAAAAGTAACATCACCTTTGTCATCCACTTTGATTTCAAAAACGATTTTTCCGCTTTCACCGGAATTGTCCTGGGCGATGCGGTTACTGGCCAAACGCCAGCCGGCAATGTTCAGCGAAACGCCCGAACCGGTTCCACCCGGTGTGCCGTAGAACTGCTTGGCGTTGATATTCCCATCCGGATTGCCCTTATCTCCCACACCTGACGCATCGTCACCGTTGTTGTTCCCTCCTGTTCCGGATGCTTTTCCCACCGTTCCATTCGACCCGCCAGAAGAACCTTTCTTGTATAACGCATTCGCATCCACCTTTTTCGGCTCGGCAACCGGCTCAGCCTTGGGCGGTGCGGGCGTCGGTTTAGGGGTGGTGGCTTCTACTTTCTTGGGTTCTGCCTTTTCCGGAACCGTCACCGGGCTTTCAATCTTGCTGGCGATATCCGGTTTTTCCGTAACGACTTTACTCGGTTTGGCGTCTACAATCTTGGGAACGGGTGAAACCGGAGTTTTCTCTACCCGCGAGGTGGTCGTCACTTTCGGATTCGGTTTGTCCTCTTCCTTTTTAACGTCTTCCGTATTTTTAGAATCGTTGGCTTTATTATACGTCTGGATGTTGCCACTACCCACCAGATCGGTCCCAAAGTTCACCTCCACGTATTCAATCGGCGGGGGATCCGGAACCGACTGCCACAACCGGATGTACAGCAGCAGAAAAAACAACAGGGCACAAACGGCGAACGATCCGGCAAAAGCCGTTACCCGGTATTCATTCTCATTTTCCAGTACGACGCGACTCATGGATGCAGTGTTTAGCCAATTAACGGAACTACCGGTAGCCTCTATTGTTCAACACCGGCAAAATTAAAACGATTTCGTGAATTGTTCGGTTCACCCGAAGCAAAAAGGCAGCCGATGGCTGCCTTTTTGCTGGTTTATTGGTTTGTAGTTTAAAGTTTCTGGTTAATCGGCCTGATAAAAACGATAAACCAGAAATTATGAACATCGTCCTGTTCACTCAATTTTGCAAACCCAGGCGCTCGCACCGGATAAACGGCTCACCTTGTCGAGCGAAGCCAGCACCTCGGTTTTATCATTCGACCCAATGGCCGCTACTTTGATCAGTTCTTTCTTTTTCGAATGCGGCAGAATATACGCCGTTTCAAAACCCTCCCGACGCAGGCGACGCATCAGCCGTTTCGCATTCTGGACGCTGGCAAAACTGCCGGCGATGGCAAGGTAATAGGTTTCGGTTTTCTTCGGTTCCAGCACAACGGGTGCAATCGATTCAGCAACCAGAGCGGGCTTCACCGGTTCAGCTACCGGACTCGAAACCGGGATAACAACGGGTTCAGCTTTCTCCGTTTCAACGGGTGCCACGGGTGTTTCTGCAACGATTACCGGTGCGTCATCCTCATCGCTCACAAACAACTCGAAGGGGTTCAAACTACTCAGCACCTGCGAAGATGATCTTTTCACGGTCACAATTCCGAGCGAACAGATCAGCAAAACCGCTGCGGCCCAGGCCAGGTATTGCCGGCGACTTCTCGCTACGGGCATTTCCAGCTCTTTCGTTTCAGCCTGAACTTCTTCAGCCTCTACCAAAACCGGCGTTTCCGGGGCAAATTTAACCAGCTCAAGCGGTTTTTCTTCCTCCTCGACGACCGTTACGATACGGGCGGCAATAGGCTGAAAACCGTAGGATTCACCTTGAAAATTATGCCGGATTTCAGGATCGAACTGCAGCTTTCCCTCCTCATTTTCCGAGAACAAACCCAGCCCTTCTATCGTAAAAATCCGTTCGTGACGCACCTCCTGCTTCAGTTCGTCCACAAACTGCCGGATCGCCTGAAACACTTCATCGCGGGTTAATCCCTCATGAAGCATCATGTAGTTGATCAGCAGACCATCGTCCAGCTTCAGGGCTTCGTTGAACGCGATTTTCTTCCGGGGAGGCAGATACGTCCCGGTATTTTCCACAAACGTGGCTGGAATGTAGTGCAGAATAAAACCGCCCAGTTCGGGAACGACGAGGCAATCGTACTGAAACAACAGTTTTTTGAGATACTCCGATACAGGAACCATACGCTTTTCGGTTAAGGCGGTGTCAGAAGCTATACGACAATCCTCCGAGAAAGTTAAGGCCTTGTTGCGGATAATACAAATACCGCTGATAATTAGAACCTATAATGTTATTTAACGAAACAAATGCTGAAACCTGTTTTCCCAGGAAATAGTCAATTTTCAGGTTCAAATCCCAGATCGGTTTGAGGGTGACAATCTGGTTGGTAACGAAATTTTTGCCCTTCATCCCCTGATAATGGTACAAATCGGCCGTGATAAATAATTTTTTATTCACGATAAATGAATTCGACCACGAGCCCGAAATCGTTGGCCGGTGCCAGGCGGCTTCCATCCGGCTCAGGCTGTAGTCATAAAAGTCGGCCCGCAGCGTCGACCGGAATAGTTCCTTGTAGGTATACCCCACCTGACCTGAAACCGTCAGGACATGGGACCGGTCGCCGTCGTAAACCACAAAGAACTGTGAGGTGTCGGGCCAGGTGTTGTTGAAACCGTAAAAATTCTTGTAGCGGGCATACGATACTTTTCCTTCATAGGAAATACCGCTCCCCAGTTCACCCTTGCTTCCGCCGTAGAGATCCCAGGTTTTCTCCGTGTTTGCCAACACCGTCTGCGGAGCCAGCCAGCGGTTTTCGCCCAGAAAGGTCCGTAACGTATTCCGGTTGATATCGCCGTCGACGCCCGCAAAAAAGTGAATATTCCCAGCCGGAACCACATCGAGGTCTAAAACCGGAAAAGCCCGCGTTCGGTTGATACTCTGGCGCTTATCCGATTCGTTAACAGCGTTAACCCCGAAGGTAACCGTCAACAACGAATTAGAATATTTAAAGGTGGGCTTCACCCGGAACAAATTCCGGTTATCGACCGGCCCGTCGCTCCGTTGGGTAACGTAGGCATCGGCCGCAAAGAGGGCCACGAACTGATCCGAGATCCCCACCGACCCTTTCAGATTGGTTCCCCAGTCAAGTTCGGTCGCTTCGTAATTGTCGGCCAGATTTACGATTCCGGTTTTCAGCGAGTAGTCGATGTTCCGATCCGGGTCAACGTTTTCGATGCCAATCCGGAACTGCGTTGTAGTCAATTTCTGCCGAATGGTTTGCCGGTCGATTTCCTGCGGGCGACGATACCCGTAGAAATAAAACGCTTCCCGGTCGTAGCCCAGGTTGGCCGAAATCTTGAAGGCATCCGTCTGGTAGTTTCCGTTCAGCTTCAGGCGGTTTTCCGAGGTAGCCGAATTTTTGCCGTCCACCGGACCAATACCCGACGATAAATGCTTGAACGACCCGTCGACGGCGATGTTTTCCATCACCTGACCGCTGCCGAACGCTTCGCCGTAAAACGAACTGTAGTTCCCCGCCCCCAGTTTCACGTAATTGTTGAAGAGTTCCTGCTGCTCGGATTGGGCCGCCGGAATGGGCAGGGCCGAGGGCGAAAGTTTCGGATCTCCCACCGACAGCGACCGGTCGTTGAATTCGTAGGTCAGTTTGCGCTGCTCGGTAGACGGTTTGATGGACGGTATTTTATTGAAAAGGCGGTTGGCCGCGGGCATTTCAATTTTGCGGTTTTTCTCAATGGTAATCTCCTGATCATCCACCTCGCCTTCCCGGGCGGGTGGCGTGGTGGGGCGCGGGGTCTGTTGCGCCAATGCATCGACCGAAGTGAGCAGCAAACTGCCCGTAACGATCAAAAGCAATCTAAGATGGTCGATGGATGATTTTGGTAAGAACATGCAGGTATGCTGTTTGAATCGCTGTGATTCGGATGTCTGTTAGTTGAATGAATAAAGCCGGTCCGTTCGAATACCGATCAGTTTTTGCTGTCGATGGCGGCCAGCTTTTGCTTGGCCTCCGCAACAATTTCCTGATTTTCAGCATTTTCGATAATCGAGTTCAGCACGGCTTTGGCCTGGGCAATCTCGTTTTGCGCCACGTTGTTGTCGGCAACCAGAATGAACCCTTTGCCCTTCCAGTAGTCATACTGCGCAAAATCGGAGTTGAACCGCAACAGGGCGTCGATGGATTCCTTGTGCTTTTTGGTCCGGTACAGAATATCGGCGATCCAGTAATTGGCTTCGGCTCCCTGCTCATCTTTGGCCAGCGCAATGGTTTTGTCGAACTCGGCGGTCGCCTGTTTGAAATCCCCTTTGGCGTAGGCCACTTTACCGAGCATCAACTGCGCCCGGTTTTGCGCACCCGGCACCACGTTCCCCATCGACAACACTTCACGGGCCGAAACCAGCGTCGAATCATAGTTGCCCGTTGCGTAATAGGTATCCATCAGGCCCAAAAACGCCTGCGACTGTTCGTTCTTGCTTTTCGACTGCGCCAAAACCGTGCGGTAATTCCGAATGGCGCGCGGGTAGTTCTTCTGCTGACGTTCGACATCAGCGGCACGGGCAGCCGCGCGGGTCACAAAATCCGATTTGTTGTCGCTGATGACCAGGTAATAATACCGCAGGGCATTCGGCAAATCGCCGGACCGGAAGTACGAATCGGCCAGGTAATACCGGGCTTCATACACCAGCGGGCTTCCCGGATTATCGTCGATAAACGCCAGTAAAGTAGTCACTGCCTGGGCATATTTCTCATTGAAATATAAGCCTTTAGCATTTTCATACTCAACCTTTTGTACATCTGTACTACCCGGATTACTTTTCTTGTAACTGGACAGGGTGCTGCTGAATTCATCCGCCCGGCCAGCATCACTCAACGCATTCTGTAAACCGAGCAACGCTCCCGGCGCCGACGGGCTTCCGCCAAACTGATCCAGAATTCGTTTATAATCCTGAATCGCCGGTTCGTAAACCTGCAGGTTGGTGTTGGCCGTGGCCCGCTTCAACAGGGCTGCCGGAATCAGGTAGCTTTTCGGTTTGTCGTTGATTAACCGGCTGAACCCGCGGATGGACTGCTGGTAAGCCCCTTTCTCAAAGTCCACATTCGCCATCTGAAACAGCGCATCATCCGCATACCGCGAATTGGGGAATTGAGTCAGCACTTTTTCAAACTGCGCTTTGGCTTCCACATCCCGTTCCATGAACGCCAGAATCAAACCCTTCTGGAAGGTGGCATAATCCCGGTCAATCCGACCCTGCGCGATGGCATTGTCGTAAAACCGCATCGCTTCGTTGTAATTCTTGGTCGCAAAATAGCTGTCTGCCACCCGAACCGTCGCATCTTCCAGCGCCTGTTTGTCGGAACTCCCGGATTTGGTAATGAAATCCCGGAAATAGGTAATGGCCTGCGGATAGTTCTTTTTATTATAGGATGCGTAACCGAGGGCGTACAAACTCTTGCCCTGCAAATCACCCGAAACATTGCCGGAACGCATGGCCTGCTGATACAGGGGAATGGCTTCGTCGTATTTCCGCAAGGCCGAGTAGGTTTCTGCTTTCCAGAACAGGGCGTTGTTCCGAAGATCCGAATCGACCGGATATTTCAGGGATTTATCAAAATTGGCAATGGCCTGGTCGTAGCGTTCCGCGTTGAAATCCGTCACCGCCTGGTTGTAGGTGATGCGTTGGTACGACGCGTTGATCCGTGGAGTCCGCCGTTTCAGGCCTTCGATGTACGAAATGGCAGCCGCATTGTTGTTGGACGAGAAATACGCTTCGCTGAGCAGCTCGTTCGATTCGTTTTCAAACTTGCTATCCGGATACCGTTTCAGGAAATCCGTAAATTCTTTTACGGCATCCCCGCCTTTGTTCAGGTCGAGCTGGAGTTTGGCATGGTTGAAGGCCGATTCCTCCTGGATGGGCTTGTTGAAATTCAGCCGGGCCGACTGATCGAAAGCGTTCAGGGCAAACGTTGGATTCGCGGTTTGCAGGTAACTAATCCCCAACCGGTACGCCGAATACTGGGCAATCGTATCTTTTCCCGCCGATACGTTTTTCAAAGCCGCAATGGCCCCGGTGTAATCCCCGGTTTTGAACAACGCGTCGCCATACCGGAACTGAACCGCCGGGGGAACACTGCGCCCCTTGATGTTGCTATACTGTTTATAATACGGAATGGCTTTGGCGAAATCGCCTTTTTTATAGAGAACCTCGGCGGTAAACAGCGCTACCTCGGCCAATTGAGCCGCATTGCCCCGGTTTCGTTGCAGCAAGGGTTGGGCATATGCCAGCAAATCGTCGTACCGTCCCGCTTTGTACATCGACTGCACAATCCAGTTCGGAATTTCGTTCTGATAGGTCGGGTTCTGCTCGATCCGCTTGAAATCGGCAATCGCGGCCGTATAATTGCCCTGCCGGAAATTGATGACACCGGCATAATACGACGCCGATGCCGCCTGTGCCAGACCGGGGTCCTGTTTGATCTGATTCAGCAAGGGCAAAGCCGCCCGCAAATCCTGCTTTGAATAATAGGCCATGGCCAGCAGATACTTGCTTTCGGCCTGTCCGTTTGCGTTCTGGCTTTGCTTGATGGCTTTTTCCAGAAACGTGATCGCCCGGTCGTAATCGCCTTTGTCAAAATAGTATTTTCCCAGATCGCCGTACAAAAGACCGGCTTTCGGGTGCTCGCGGTGGGTTTTCACAAACCGATCGACCTGAACCTCCGCTTCCGGAATGTCGAGATACAGGCCCGTCAGCGCAATGTAATATTCCGCCGAAACCGCATTCTGATCACTGATGTTGGTAATGGGCTTTTTGCGGTCCAGGTATTGCAGAAATTCCTGGCGCGCAGCTGCGTAATTATTTTTTTCAAACCACTCCAGCCCGTTCCTGAACAGAACGTCGGGTTCGGTGTAACTGAGGGTTCGTTGGGCGGTTGCCGGAATCGCCAGCACCGAGCAGGTTAATAAAACCGATAAGTGCAATGCCTTTCCAAACTGGGTCGGACGCATACGTTGGAGTTAAACAGATTTTCTTTATCGTAGTTACGTTATTACTTTTGTAAGTCGTAAGAACGGGGTTTCTACCATCTGAAAACGAAAGTACACGCATTTCCGTATGAAAAAAAATCATTGGCTTTTCTTTTTACTCTGCCTGCCGGCTTTCGTCTGCGCGGCTTTTCCGGCACCGGAATCCACTTTGGTCCCCCCTTTCGCAACAACTCCCTCCATTGTCTATACCCTGTCGATGCCCAACCCACAAACCCATTATTTTGAAGTGGAAATGCGGGTGAGCGGAGCCTTTACCGATTCTAAAGTGGGTTCTAAGGACTATATCGACGTTAAAATGCCGGTTTGGACACCGGGTTCGTACCTGATTCGGGAGTATGCCAGGAATGTGGAAGGGTTTCGGGCCTCGGCGGGTGACAAACCGGTGCGTTCCGAGAAAATCCGAAAAAACACCTGGCGGGTTTATTCCACGGCCAGCCCCCTTACGATTCGCTACAAAGTCTACGCCTACGAACTTAGCGTACGGACCAGTTTTATCGACGAATCCCACGGATATTTGAACGGTGCGAGCATTTTTCTGTATATCGATCACCTGCGAAACCAGCCCCACCGGCTCCGGATTCAGCCGTACAAAGACTGGAAAAAAATCAACACCGGTTTGGCGGCTGTCGCCGGACAACCCAATACGTACGAAGCCGCCGATTATGACGCGCTGGTCGACAGCCCCATTGAAATTGGGAACCAGCATACATTTACCTTCACGGCAGCCGGTGTGCCGCACACGGTGGCGGTATACGGCGAGAAACTTTACGACGAAACCCGGCTGGCCGACGACATGAAACGGGTTTGCGAGGAAGCCTTCAAGGTCATTGGCGAACATCCGTGCAAAGACTACACTTTCATCATCCACCAGACACCCACCGGCGGAGGTGGTTTGGAACACGCCAACTCCACAACCCTCCAAATTACCCGCAACGCGTTTCTGAACGGTCAGCTTTATCAAAATCTGTTGAGTCTGGTCGCCCACGAATATTTTCACCTCTGGAACGTCAAGCGCATTCGCCCCAAAGCCCTCGGCCCGTTTGATTACGAAAATGAAAATTATACGCATCTGCTCTGGGTTTCGGAGGGCATCACAACCTTTTACCAGTCCATGATCCTGAAACGGAGCGGTTTTCTGACGTCCGAAGCCTACCTACGCTCCGTGGCCAGTGAAATCTCCGGGATTGAGAATTTACCGGGAAACGAAGTGCAATCCGTGGCGGAATCGAGTCTGGACGCTTGGATCAAACTGTATCGGCCCAATGAAAATTCGATGAACAGCACGATTTCGTATTACAGCAAAGGCAGTGTGCTCGGCGGGTTGCTGAATCTCGCGATTGTATCGAACACCAATGGCCAGAAAAACCTCGATGATGTGATGCGGCTCCTTTATGCGACGTACTACAAAAAGCTGAAACGCGGGTTTACGGATGACGAATTCCAGCAGGCTGTCGAACAGGTTGCGGGCCGCAGACTGGATGAATTCTTTCAAAAATACGTGTTCGGAACCGACAAAATCGATTACAATACGTTTTTGAAACCGGTGGGACTCAAACTGGTGGACGCCAGCGCCAGCAAACAGGATGCCTACCTGGGTGCGATGACCAAATATGCCGATGGCAAACTGACGGTTTCAGCCGTTCGGCGCGATTCGCCCGCCTGGATCAGCGGTTTGAGCGTCAACGACGAAATTCTGTCGATCGACAACCGGCGGGTTAGCAACGATCTGGAAAAAATACTGGACACCTTTCATCCCGACCAAACCATTCAGGTGCTGGTCAACCGGGGCGGTGAATTGAAAACCGTATCCACGAAGCTAACGGGAAATCCGCTGGCCTTTTTTCGAATCGAGCCGGTTTCGAATCCGACGGACGAGCAACAGGCGTTGTACAAAAAGTGGCTTTCGGTTTCCCCAACGCCCTGATCGGACCGTCGCCCGGATGGATGCAGTTAAAATTCGTGCCGCTGGAGGGTATCCATAAAATCTTCGTGCATCTGCCCGAATCGTTCGTTTACCCGTTGCATGAACGGTTCGTCCAGTAACTGGATCACTTCTTCATCGGAACTGACATCCATTTCGCTGATCTTGTAGGTCTGCTCATACAGGCCGGCTTCAATTTTGATCAGGTATTTGTTGTTCCAGAAGTAAAGCCCGATTCGGAACGCCGGATGCGAAATTTCTTTTATATACCGCATTTTGTTACCATTTAACAGTGTTAGGTTACTTATATTCTGCCAATTTCCTCAAACCATGAATCCCATTCCCAACCCTACAACCTTTCGCTATTCAATATTCGTTATTTATTATTCGTTATTCATTATTCTCTGTTCATTATTATCCGCCTGTTCGAACGCGGACAAAGACGAATCCGCGCTTTTTTTTCAGCGGGGAAATGTTTCGTTTAAAACCGCCGAATACCGGCAGGCGATCCGGTTTTACAACGAAGCAATCGAAAAAAATCCTGATTTTGCCGATGCCTACAACAATCGCGGCTTGGCAAAGTACCGGCTCGGCGATTTTCAGGCGGCTCTGGCCGACTACGACCGGGCGGTTGCCAAAGACGCCGAATTCTGGCAGGCCTATTTCAACCGCGCCGAAGTTCGGTCGGATCTGAATGATCTCAAAGGAAGTAGTGACGATTTGACCAAAATTCAGCCGGTTTATCGGGATTCGACCTATTATTACGTTCGGCTGGGGAATCTGCAGGTGAAACAAAACCGTCTTTCGGCGGCTCAGGCAGCGTATGAAAAAGCCCTGGCGCTGGACCCCAAAAATGCCGAAGCCCTGACCAACCGGGGGGTGTTGTACTTCAACCAGAAACAATACGACCTCGCCAAAACCGACTTCCAGCAGGCGACTCAGGTCGATCCGAAACAACATTTTGCGTTCAACAACCTGGGGCAGATTTTAAGCCGGGAAAAGAAATACCCCGAAGCCTTACAACTGACCGACAAGGCCCTGGCCCTGCAACCGACCCAGCCTTATTATTTAAATAACAAAGGCTATTTGCTTCTTCAAACCAATCGCCCGGACGATGCCCTGAAACTCATTCAGCAATCCATCAAACTGGATGACCAGAACGGCTGGGCGCACCGCAATCTGGGTCTGTATTACCTGGCCAAAAATCAGCCTGCTCCGGCCATCGCAGCTTTGAAAGAAGCTGAGCGGATCGATGCTTCGGTCGAAAATGTGTATGCCTATCTGGGGCAGGCGTATCAACAAGCAGGTGATGTGACACAGGCTTGTCAGACCTGGAAAATCGGAATGAATGCAGGTGATGAACTAGCCAGAGAGCAAAGCGCAAGGTTTTGCCGTTAGTTTGTTTCGATTCTGAAAATGGGGATTCTAACCGTTTTTTAACAGCCCCCGGTTTCCAACCGTGGGTCTAGTGAAAACAGGAAAATAGGTTTGGGAAACCGTTTTAACGGTATTTAAAAATTCCAGATTCTCTTTACGAACCCCCGGTTAAAACCGGGGGCTGTTAAACCGCCTTAAAGGTTTCCTGCACCAGTTGCTTATACTGCTGGAATTGTTCAGCATTGAAACGCCGGTCCGTTTCAATTTCCAGCAATTTACCGCGGTCGGCCTTTGAAAAAAAATCAGCCAGGGCGGTTTTCAAATTGCCATACGTGGACACGCTCGCATAGGTCAGACCAGCATCTTTCGCCGTATTTTCCGCCGAGAGTGGCTGGCTCGTTTCAAAATAGGCACTGAGTTCCGGTTGTTTGGACGGCCCGTCGATGATCCGAAAAATGTTACCCCCGTGGTTGTTGAGCACAATGACGCGCAAATTGGCCGGAATCAGGTTGTTCCACAGGCCATTCCGGTCGTAGAAAAAGGCGACATCGCCAATCAAGGCCGTCACGATTTGGTCCGTTGTTAAAGCTGCCCCTACCGCCGAACTCAAACAGCCGTCGATGCCGCTGGTTCCGCGATTGGCAAATACCTCCACCCGCTGGTTTTCAGGTAGTCCGCAGAAATTGACGTATCGAACCGGCATGCTGTTGGCCACGTGAAGCTGGCTGTCGACCGGCAACGCATCCAGAATCCGTTGAATAACCGCCCATTCGTGAAAAACCGTCTCGTCGTTCAGAAAATGACTCAGCAGGCGGGTTGCTTTCCGGTCCAGGATTTGCCATTGTTCCTGAAAACTGTCGTCGGAATCTTCGTCGTCATTGCTCACAAACCGCTGGTAATCAATATCCGAAAACAGTTTTTCAAAAAAAGCCGTCGGTTCATACGGGATCAGCCGCGTCAGGGACTGAAACGGATCGGCCAGGCGCTGGTGCGGCTGAATCTGCCAGTGTGCTCTGGGTTGGTGATTTCGCAGGAATAGTTTGAGCTGTTTCGAAATAAACGACTGACCGCAGGTAATCAGCAAATCCGGAACGAGGTCGTTTTTCAATTCTTCGTTTGCAGAACTCAGAAAAATATCCTGCTGCGTAACAAACTCTCCATTGCGCGGCAGATTCGCAATCACATCACCCACCACCGGAATCCGCCATTCTTCGCTGATCTTTTTCAGAATCGCCAGCAGGGCGGGATCGTGCGGCCCCTGTCCGATGGCAATCAGTTTCCGCTCGGCGGTTTCCCACTCCTGCTGCAACCGGTGCCAGGTTTCCGACGGCAAAGCCGAAACCGCCCTCAGTTGTTCGATCACTCGAACGGCGGGGTACTGAAACGTTTCGTCCCCAACCGGATAGAGCGGTTCGCGCAACGGAAGGTTGATGTGCACCGGACCGCGTGGTTCTACCTGCGCCAGATCGACGGCTTCATTCGTCACCCGTTCGGCAAACCAGCGGGCATCGGGGTGAGCAAAATCGGCGGGCAACTCAAAAGATTGTTTGACGTGTTTCCCAAAAATGTCGGTCTGGTAAATCGTTTGCCCGTCCTGCTGGTGCGTCCATTCTTTGGGCCGGTCGGCGGTCAGGATCAACAGCGGGATTTCCTGAAAGTAGGCTTCGGCCACGGCGGGGGCCAGGTTATACACCGCACTGCCGGACGTACAGACCAGAATCACCGGCTGGCGAAGTTGCTGCGCCATACCCAGGGCAATAAAACCGGCGGAACGTTCGTCGGCCACGGCGCGGGTGGTCATTTCCGGATGACGCGCCAGGGCCAGGGTGATGGGTGCGCTGCGCGAACCGGGCGAAATGATGGCCTGCCGGATGCCCTTGCGGACACACAATTCAACGAGATTCAGTATGTGCTGATGAATAGCCACAACAATCGGGGGTTGATAAAAACGAGATCGCAAAAAAAAGCCGAGTCCGCAAAGTATCTCTGCATTCCCGGCTTTTTCCTTACAATCTCGGCGTATTCTTACAATTCGTCTACCCTAAATACGTTTTCAACGCTTTCGAGCGCGACGTATGCCGCAGACGGCGGATGGCTTTTTCCTTGATCTGCCGAACGCGCTCCCGGGTCAGGTTAAATTTCTCCCCGATTTCTTCGAGCGTCATGGCGTGTTCACCATTCAGACCGAAGTAGAGCGTGATGACATCGGCTTCCCGTTGGGTCAGCGTCGAGAGGGCGCGTTGTACTTCTTTCCGCAACGAATCATTGATCAGGCCCGAATCCGGTTTGTCTTCGCCATCGTTTTCGAGCACGTCGAGCAAACTGTTTTCTTCGCCCTGCACAAACGGCGCATCCATGGACACGTGCCGACCGGAAATTTTCAGCGTATCGACCACTTCAGCTGCCGAAATCTCCAGCACGGCGGCCAGTTCTTCGGGTGACGGTTCGCGTTCGAATTTCTGCTCCAGGTCGGAGAACGTCTTGGAAATCTTATTCAGGGAACCCACCCGGTTCAGCGGCAACCGAACAATCCGCGACTGTTCGGCCAGTGCCTGCAGAATCGACTGGCGAATCCACCAAACGGCGTACGAGATAAATTTGAACCCCCGGGTTTCGTCAAAACGCTGGGCGGCTTTGATCAGACCGAGGTTTCCCTCGTTGATCAGGTCACCCAATGACAAACCCTGGTTTTGATACTGTTTTGCTACGGATACAACGAACCGGAGGTTGGCTTTGGTCAGCCGTTCCAGCGACAACTGGTCGCCTTCCCGGATTTTCTGGGCCAACTGAACCTCTTCGTCGGGCGTTAATAAATCCACTTTACCAATCTCCTGCAAATACTTATCAAGCGATTGGCTCTCGCGGTTGGTAATCTGTTTTGAAATCTTTAGCTGTCTCATGTACGGAATACTGCCTTCCGGCAGTCCGGTTTTAATACTACTTCATCGGCTGACCGCCTACGCAAGTCCAATTGGTAACGAAATCATAAACTGATTCTGTACACTGAAATGTAACAAATCAGGCTGGATTTTTGTTCACGGGCCTGGGCAGTAGTATTTTCCGCGAGAGACGGTATTTTCCGGTTTTTTTGTCGACTTCAATCAACTTCACCCGTACCTCTTCACCCACTTCGAGTACGCCATCCATGGTTTCCAGACGATCCCACTTGATCTCGGAAATGTGCAATAACCCATCTTTACCCGGCAGGAACTCAACGAACGCGCCGAATGGCATGATGGTTTTTACTTTTCCATCGTAAATTTCGCCCACTTCAGGAACGGTAACGATGCCCCGAATCCGGGAAACCGCTTTGTCCATGCCGACCTGGTTGGTCGAGAAGATGTTGACATAACCGGCATTGTCTTTTTCTTCGATGACAATCGTCGTACCGGATTCTTTCTGAATTTCCTGTACCACTTTACCGCCTGGCCCGATTACGGCGCCAATAAACTCGCGGTCGATCTTGATGGTAATCGCGCGGGGAGCGTGGGGTTTCAGTTCTGGTCGGGGAGCCGTCAAAGACTTGTTCATTTCGCCCAGAATGTGCAGACGACCGGCTTTGGCCTGATGCAGAGCCTCGGTCAGCACTTCATACGACAAACCGTCGACTTTAATATCCATCTGGCAAGCGGTAATACCGGCTTCGGTACCCGTAACCTTGAAGTCCATATCACCCAGGTGATCTTCGTCGCCCAGGATGTCGGACAGAACAGCGTATTTACCGGCATTGTCCGTGATCAATCCCATCGCAATCCCGGCCACCGGTGCTTTGATTTTCACCCCGGCATCCATCAGCGCCAGCGTTCCGGCACACACCGTGGCCATCGATGACGAACCGTTGGATTCCAGAATGTCGGAAACGATCCGGATCGTATACGGATTGTCGGCTTCCGGCGGCAATACTTTCTTCAACGCGCGGTGCGCCAGGTTTCCGTGACCGATTTCCCGGCGACCTGCGCCCCGGTTCGGTTTCACTTCACCCGTCGAGAAGCCCGGGAAGTTGTAGTGCAGCAGGAATTTGGAATAGCCTTGCAGCATCGCCTGATCGACAATCTGCTCGTCCATTTTCGTACCGAGCGTCACCGTGGTCAGCGATTGGGTTTCACCGCGGGTAAACACCGCTGAACCGTGGGCCGAAGGCAGGTAATCGACTTCGGTCGTAATCTGACGGATTTCGTCCAGCTTCCGACCGTCCAGACGATAGCGCTCGTCGAGCACCAACCGGCGGGAGGCTTCCCACTGCACATCGTGAAAATAGGTTTTCGCCAGTGACAATTTAAAGCCATCGACGTCGCCGTCCGGGAAAAGGATATTTTTGAATTCGTCGAAAACCGCTTTGAACGATTCGCTGCGAACTTTCTTATTTTTATTCGCCTGCAGGGCCACCGCGTAAACCTTGTCGTAACACTGCTGGTGAACCAACTGACGGAGTTCTTCGTCGTGTGTTTCGTGGCTGTAGACCCGCTTCTCCTGTTTGCCAACGGCGGCTTCCAGTTCTTTCTGAGCGGCACACTGCAACTTGATGACTTCGTGAGCGGCTTTGATGGCCTCAACCACTTCTTCTTCCGAACACTCGTTCATCTGGCCTTCGACCATACAAACGTCTTTCGCCGTAGCGGCTACGATCAGATCGAGCGTTGCCCGTTCCAGATCGGAGGTTTTGGGGTTAATCTGGTACGCACCGTCGATTTTGGCCACCCGCACTTCGGAAATCGGCCCGTTGAAGGGAATGTCCGAAACCGCCAGAGCGGACGATGCCGCCAAAGCCGCCAGCGCATCCGGCAATACTTCGGCATCCGCCGAGATCAGCGTGATCATGACCTGCGTATCGGCGTGGTAATCTTCAGGAAAAATGGGGCGCAGGGCGCGGTCGACCAGGCGGCTGATCAATACTTCGTGATCGCCCAACCGGCCTTCCCGGCGCTGAAAGCTACCCGGAATGCGACCGGAAGCCGCGAATTTTTCCTGATAATCAACGGAAAGGGGCAGGAAATCTGCGCCTTCTTTTCCTTCTTTATTCGATACCACTGTTGCCAGCAACATGGTATCGCCCAACCGAACGACTACGGCACCATCGGCCTGACGGGCGAGCTTGCCCGTTTCGATGGTGATGGTACGTCCGTCTGGAAGGTTAATGGATTGCGTGATGATTTGTGACATACTTTAGAGAATAATACACGACTGCCGCTTTATAAACCGATTGTTTCTACTGAAAGACCGCAACTATACTAAACTTACTCGCAGACCGCTTCGTCGGACCATCCGAACGTAAAAAAATCTAAAAAACAGCGTAAATACGAAACGTGAAACATGAAATCAGGGAACCGGTTTGACGGGTTCCCTGATGCAAAGAAGGAATTACTTCCGGAGACCTAATTCGACAATGATGGCCCGGTAACGACTAATATCTTTTTTAATCAGATAATCCAGCAACCGACGGCGCTTTCCTACCAGTTTCAGCAGGCCAAGCCGGGTGCCATAATCGTGTTTGTGCTTTTTCAGATGCTCTGTCAGGTGGTTAATCCGGAATGTGAACAGTGCAATCTGAGATTCAGCCGACCCAGAGTCTTCCGCAGTTCTGTTGAACCCCTGAGCAGCAAAGATTTCTTGCTTTTTCTCGGTATTTAAATACATCGTCAGATAGCTAATAGTAATGAAAAAATGAATGAAACGCAAAAGTACGATTTTATTTCTTATCTGCTGAAAAACCGGTGCAGAATATTTCAGGCCACCCGGGTTTCCCGGCGGCTCGTGCGCCAGTTGAGATACCGCTTTTTCAGCCGCTCAAAGGCGATGACGTAGACATCCTTATCAAACAGCCGGGAATCGTTTCGGGCCTGTTTCATGAGGTAAAGCCCGACCGGCAGCAAAATCGCATTCGCCATCCAGGCCCCGGCCGGTACCCAGATCAGTCCGTCTTTGGCGTATTTATCGCCCGTCAGGGTCAGCACATACAACAGAATGAAGAAGATAATCGACACCAGCACCGGAATACCAAACCCGCCTTTTTTGATAATCGCCCCCAGGGGTGCTCCGATCAGAAACATGATGAAACACGAAATGGCCTGGGTAAACTTGTGGTGGCTCTCCAGTTCATACCGATTGACGGTTTTGCCTTTCTCTTTTAGGTACGTCTGGTTCGATTCGGCATAGGAAAGCATGTTGCGGGCCTGCGACAAGGCCATTTCGTTGGTTTCGCCCTGAATTCGGGCCTCCACGGGCCGCGCCAGCAGCGAATCGATCCACTTGCCGGCCTTCACCACGGGCGGCACCGGCGTGTTGGGGTTGGTAACAATGACGGGTTGCGGCTGCTTGAACTGGTAACTGTAGTATTGCCGGGAAGTCGTCGCCGTACCGGCCAAACTGGCTTTCAGTTCCTTCTTCAAAGAATCGGTCAGCGTGGCCAGTTCGGTCAGATTTTTCATGTACTCGTGGTACTCGAACTGTTGTTCGTCCGTCCGTTTCAACCCGTACGAATCCAGGCTGATCCGCAGTTTGTAATGCTGAAACCCGTTCCGCAGAAACTTGGCCAGTTGATTGGGCGAACCGTTGCTGGCGTAGGAAACGCTGCTCGTATTATCGGTATATTCGGTGTAATCGTTGCCGTTATACAGCTCAAAAATCAGGTATTGCTTGTCGGGCGTGGTAAACATGCGCCCCGAATCCGCCAGAATAATTTCGCGGTTTCCGGTTTCCATGCCGTTTTCCTGGTGTTTGTAAATCACCATGCCGCGCAGGGTTTCGCCGTCCTTCTTGTCGGCTTTAATGCTGTAACCCGGCAGATCGTTGTAAAAAATCCCTTCTTTGATGCTCAGCGTAGCCTTCGACGATTTGATGTCCCACAACAGACTGTAGCCTTTGAGATTGGCCCAGGGCGCGACTTTGTTGTTGAACCAGAAAGAGAAAATGGCAATGCCGGTGGCAACGATCAGCAGGGGGCGCATAGCCCGGGTCAGGGAAATACCGGCGCTTTTCAAGGCCGTCAGTTCAAAGAATTCACCGAGGTTCCCGTAGGTCATCAAAGACGACAGCAGCACCGCCAGCGGCAGGGCAATGGGAATGGTGATGAGGCTGAAATAGAAGAGGATTTTGGCAAAAACCTGCAATTCAACATCCTTCGATACAAACTGGTCGATGTAAAACATCATCAGACGCATCAGAAAGATAAACACGACTACACAAAGCGTCAATACGAACGGCCCCCAAAATGACTTCAGTATGAGCTTGTCAATTTTTTTCATTGGCAATCAGCTTCCCACGATTTCTTTTAACTTATCGATTAAACTGTTCCAAAGGGATTTAAGTTCGTCGGGGTCGGTGTTGGAAGAGTAGTCGGTGATGCGTAGAAACGTCGACTGGGTCAGTTCACTGACATCCACCCGGAAGTCGATGTAGGTATGTTCGCCGGTTGCCGTATCGTTGCCATTCAAAAACTCGAACCGAACGCTTTTATTTTGACGCATGGAAACCTGTTTGGCGGGATGACTCTCGTTGTCCCAGTAAAAATCGAACTGATGATCCGGCCGGACATTTACTTTCGATGCAAACCACTGAGAGAGGCCCGAAGCCGTGCTGATATAGGGAAAAAGGACCTTTGGAGATGCCCGCAGCTCGTATTCCGCAATAAATTTATAGTTTTCCATATCAGTGATTTTTAATAGGTAATGTGGCAAAGTTAGCAGAATTTTAACACGAGACTTAAAAAGGTTTGTTGGAGGAGATGTTTTTTTTCTTACTTTTGTGGCACGAAAAATCTGGCGGGGTAGCTCAGTTGGTTAGAGCACAGGATTCATAACCCTGAGGTCACGAGTTCAACTCTCGTCCCCGCTACGAAAAGCAAAACCGCCTGAAGGGGCGGTTTTTTGCGTTTAACGTAGTCAGTGCAGAATCTCGTATACCAGTTGCTTCAGGATGGCGCCTTCGTTCAGGGATGGCGCGTCGATGCCTTTCGATAACGCATCGGCCTGGCGAATGGAATGAATGATCCCGGCCACTTTCCACAGCGGGTAGGCCCGGGCCGTTTGCAAGTAATCCTTCACAAAAAAGGTGTGAACGCCCAACAGGGTTGACAAGTTTTTTTCGGATTGGTCGCGGGAGGCCTGTACCATCAATACTTTCGTAAAAAACTGGTACAGAATGATCAGCATCGGCGGCAATGGATTGTCTTTCGGATTCCGGCCGAAATAATCGGCAATCCGGTTGGCTTTCAGCACATCCCGCAACGTGAGGGCTTTTTGCAGTTCAAACACGTTGTATTCCTTGCTGATGCCGACGAGCCGCTCCACAGTGTCGGCGCTGATTTCTTCACCGACTTTCAGGTTGATCATGATTTTGTCGATCTCACTGGCCAGCCGTTTCAGGTCGTTGCCAATGTAGTCGAACAGCATCTGGATGGCTTTCAGGCTGATTTTTACATTCTGCTGGCGGCAATAGTCCCCAATCCAGTCCGGCACTTTGTTGTCGTAGAGTTTTTTGGAATTCAGCAGAACGCCTTTCTGGCCGATGGCTTTGGCGAGGGCCTTGCGTTCGTCGTAGGGGCCGGTATGGCACAAAACCAGAATCGTGGAAGCCAGCGGTGATTTGGCGTAGTCTTCCAGCAACGACTGGCTGGCTTTTTCGTTCAAACCGCCCAGTTGCTGGGCTTCTTTCACCAGCACCAACTGCCGGTCGGCCATGAACGGATACCGCCGGGCCAGGTTGATCACCGCCCCTACCTGGGTGTCCTTGCCAAAAACCGTAAATTGATTCAAGCCCTTTTCGTGCTCGGGAACCGCTACTTTTTCGATTTCATCCGCAATCAGATCCACAAAATACGTTTCGTCACCGTGCAGCAAATACAGGGGAGCAAAGTTCTTCTTCCGAACGTCTTTCAGAATCTGGTCAATAGCCGGGGTCATAACGGTGTAATATATACGTAATAAAACAAGAAAGGAAACACTCACAAAACCGGCGGGTTCATCAGCTGAAAATCACGCACATGTTGCTGCAATTCAGGAAAAAACCGGTGGAAGTGTTCCTCAAAACTATCGTAATTATCATTCAAATCTTCAATGGCGGTATCCAGATTCGACGGAAAAGCCGTGCGCCGGGCCATTCCTTTCAGGCTCCGGTCGATGCCTTCCAGAAACTGATAATTGGTCAGCCAATCGTGCTGCATCATGTAACCGGCCATGCGCCAGGCGGCATCGGGCAACTGAGTCCGGTGGTTTTTCAGAAACTGGTAAAAAGCCGGCACAAATTCGGTTAACGAGCGGCCGGAAATAGCGGTGAAGTGAACCGCCAGAAAATGATCGAGAAACACATCGATGGCCGCTCCTGCGTATTTATGGCAGCGGGGCCGAACCAGAATCCGCATTTCCTCCACCAGAGGGTGTTGATCCGTAAACTGATCGATCTGGCGGTGGAGCCAGATGCCGCGCTGCACCGCCGTCGATAACCCATGCCGGGGATGACCGGGATTTCCCTTGATGAAATCCGCAATAAAATTGCCGATCAACAGCCCCTCATCATCGCCGGAAAGGTACGCATGTGCTAATATATTCATCGATCAGACCGCCTACAGATGCGGGTCGCCCTGCGCAAGCACAGTTTCAAACCCCGCTGTAGGCTGGTATTGGACGGTTTCTACGCCGAATTTACGCAAAAACTCGACACCCTCGTCGGTCGGAATGCCTTTGTATTGCGCGTAGGAGTGCAGAAAAACCACCTTGGCAATTTTCATACTGAAGATAATCCGCGCACAGGCGATGCAGGGCGACAACGTAACGTAGATGGTTGCGCCTTCGATCACCGCACCGTTTTTGGCCGCGTACAAAATCGCGTTTTGCTCGGCATGAAGTGCCAGTGAACAGCTTCCTTTCGAGTCGCGCGGACAGCCGACCTCCGGAAATTCTTCGTCGCAATTGTGCGTTCCCGACGGTGGGCCGTTGTAGCCAATGGAAATAATCCGGGTTTCTTTCGTCAACACCGCGCCCACCTGCGCCTTGATGCAGTGCGACCGCTTCGAAAGATTGACGGCCAGTTCCATGAAAATATCGTCAAACCGGGGCTTGCTCATCAAACTTGGTTTATAGTAGATCGATTTGCCGGGAACACTGATTGAACGGATTAAACAGATTTTATCCGTTCAATCCGCTTAATCCGTTCAATCAGTGTTCCTATCCAACCATAAACTTAAAACTATTTACCCGCTTGTCAAGCCGCGTTTTCCATTTCCAGTCGCAGTTTTTTGGAAACCAACCAATCTGGTTTATGGGTAATAACCCTGGCCTTCAATTCGTTGAGCATCGAATACAGACCAAAATACGTCCGGTTGATGTACAAACCGTGTTGCGAGCCACGGGCCACTTTCGAGTTTTTCAGTTCTTCTACCTGGGCCAGTTCTTCGGCAAACGCATACACGGTATCGAAATAGGAATTATCCCCAAAATCGAAGGTCTGTTTCTCAAACGGTTTTCCGAGCAAGACGATCATTTTCTTAAACAGATCGACAAAAAAGGCCTGCTCTTTCGGCGAATCTTCGGGAACGATAAACTCCAGGTTGCGGAAGGTTTCCAGGGTGGCTTCCTCATCGTCGAGCATGTCGAAGTTGATCAACCGGAAGTAATTGTCGTAAAAAAACTCGGAAATGACTTTCACACAGCCGAAGTCGATGACACCCATCGTGCCGTCGGCGCGCATCAGGAAGTTACCGGGGTGCGGATCGGCGTGAACCTGCTTGAGGTCGTGAATCTGGAAGTTGTAAAAATCCCACAATGCCTGCCCGATGCGGTCCCGGATTTCCTGCGACGGATTCGTTTTCAGAAAATCCTTCATGTGAAAACCGTCCAGCCAGTCCATCGTTAAAATGCGTTTGCTCGACAGATCGGGGTAATATTTCGGGAAAACGAGGTTCGGAATCGACGCACACTGCTCCGAAATGTACATCGAGCGTTTCAGTTCGAGTTCGTAGTCGGTCTCTTCCAGCAATTTGGACTCTACCTCCCCCATGTATCGGTTGATGTCCTTCTCGTTCAGGTTCAGCAGCCGGATCGCCAGCGGTTTGGCAATCCGCAGATCAGAACTAACGCTGTCGGCTACGCCCGGATACTGCACCTTCACCGCCAGTTTCCGATCATCTTTCCAGGCCAGATGCACCTGCCCGATGGATGCCGCATTGACCGCTTCCATCTCGAACCGGTCATAAATTTGCTGGGGCGATTTCCCGAAATACGTTCGGAACATCTTGACCACCAGCGGTCCCGACAAGGGCGGAGCCGAATACTGCGACATGGCAAACTGGTCGACGTACGCCCGTGGCAGGATGTTGCGGTCCATGCTCAGCATCTGCGCCATTTTCAGCGCACTGCCTTTCAGTTCACTCAGGGCGTTGTAAATGTCCGTCGCATTGTCCTGATGCAGTTCCTCCTTCGTCAGGCTGGGATCGAGCAACTTTTTCCCGTAATGCTTCAAATAATTCCCGCCGACTTTTACACCCGCTTTTACAAACTGGCTGGCCCGGGCAACTTTGGTGGTCGGGATATGGTTTTGCGTTTTCATGGCTGGAAATGATGGAGTATGAATGATGAACGATGATGAATGGTTTGTCAGATTCATTCATCGTTCATCATTCATACTCCATCATTTATTTTGATAAATGAACTTCGCCAGGTCGAACAACGAATCCAGCGGGGAGCGGCCGATCAAATCGAAGGCGGTGTTGACCGATTTTTCGATGGCGGTATCGGTTTTCTCAAAATTCTTGCTGACGTCGTTGACCCAGAAATGCAGGATAAACAGGGTTTGGGTCCACAGCCCGTCGGCGTAGCGATCGGACAGAAACGGCCGGGGTTCGACCTCCTTGCTTTCGCGCCCTTCGGCCAGTAAATCCCGGACGTAATCGTAGTAGGCGTCCTTGAAGAGTTGCAGGACGCGGGCCGACGGTTTTCCCATCCGGGCTTTCGCCATGGGCGACAGATTGGTGGTGGACGGGCGCAGTTGGTTGTAACTAAACACCACAAAACTGCGCTGCGCTTTCAACACCTCCACCCAGGTATAATAGAACGCGAGGAGCTTTTCACGGACCGAATACGTCTGGTAAATTGGATCGGACTCGACAGTTTGCTGGGCCTGTTTGAAGAAGGCCAGCCAGACATCCGCTTCAATCGACTCGAACGAAGTGTACTCCTCATAGAAGTCCGCTTCTGAAATTTTCAGCTTCTTCGCAAATTGAAAAACGCTCGGTGGTGGGGTTCCGTTTTCAAGCACATAGTCGGTATAGGCTTTACGGATTTTTTCCAGTTTTTCCATACCTGACGAACGCAGTGTACAGCAAAAAAGTTTAGCTTTTCATGTTCACAAATTGCAAAGATATTTCCAGCTCTGCCCGGCGCAACATGCCGATGACAGCTTGCAGATCGTCGATTTTTTTACTGGTCACCCGCACCTGATCATCCATGGCCTGGGCGGTCAGTTTCGGAAAGCTTTCCTTGATCAATTTCAGGATTTTGCGCTGCTGGTCTTTGTCGAGTCCCTGCCGGACTTTGAGCTCGTGCCGCAGGCGGTTTCCCGACTGGTGGGGCTCAGCGGTAAAATCCAGACTCCGCCCGTCGACCCCTTGTTTGATCACCCGGGTCAGCAGAATATCCTCCACCGATTTCAGGCTCATGTCGTTGTCGGTATCGATCTTCACCGTGAAATCCTTCTTATTGAGTTCCACGCTGGTTTTGCTGTTTCGCAAGTCATACCGGTTCGCTATCTCCTTGATTGCGACATTGATAGCGTTGTCTAACGTTTGCAAATCAACTTTACTGACTATATCGAAAGAGGCCATACTACATCGGGTTGGTGATGAATTGGGAAACAAATGGTTTCACAAAAGTAAGCGGTTTTCCGGGCCGAAGCACACATTCCGCCCGGAAAACCACCTTGCGGTGACCAAACTATTCCCGCCCTGTTGTAGCTTTGGGTGCTAATTCATCCTGAAATGATGCAAAAAAGAACCGTTCTGATTACCGGCAGCACCAGTGGCATCGGGCATTCCATCGCCACGGCTTTTGCCCAGCAGGGCTATAACCTGATTTTAAACGGCTTGGAAGCCAACGGCCCCCAACTGGCCGAAACGATGGCGGCAGAATTCAACATCGACGCGGTATTTGATCCGGCCAACATGCTGGACCCGGCCGCCCTGCGGGCGATGGTCAGCCGGGCCGGGGAAAAATTTGGAGGCATCGACGTGCTGGTCAACAACGCCGGGATTCAGTACGTCTCGCCGATCGATGCGTTTCCGGAAGACCGTTGGGATGCCATTCTCGGCGTGAACCTGACTTCCGCCTTCCACCTGACCAAAGCCGTGTGGCCGTTCATGAAACAGCAGCAATTCGGCCGCATCATCAACATCGCTTCGGCCCACGGTCTGGTGGCGTCCGAATTCAAAAGTGCCTACGTAGCTGCTAAACACGGGTTGGTTGGCTTCACCAAAACCATCGCCCTCGAAGGTGCCCCCTGCGGCATTACCGCCAACGCCATCTGCCCCGGCTACGTCAAAACCGCCCTGGTGGACCAACAGATTGCCGATCAGGCCCGAACCCACCAGCTATCGGAAAAGGACGTAATCGAAAAGGTATTGCTGGCGAAACAGGCTCTCAAACAGTTCATCCCCGCCGAAACCATTGCCGCGCTTTGCCTGTTTCTGGCGTCAGAAAGTGCGGCCACCATAACCGGGGCGGCTCTGCCCATCGACGGCGGCTGGACGGCACAGTGATGGGACGGCGTTGCTCGTTCCTCAATGCACCTTGTGCAGGAATTACTTAAGAAAAAGTCACTATTATTTGCTTGTCTATACAAGCTGTTTTATTTTTGGGATTGATCTATCAATCAAGACTTTCCCGTGAAAAAAATCATTTACTTTTTCGTTTTAGTGGTTACATTTTTACCAAAATCCGGCTTTACCCAATGTGCGCCCCCAGCCCCTTCCTGTTCGGGTTGTGTGGCCTTAACCACCGGCAATCAAACACTGGCCAGCGGCACCTATTGCATCACCACTGCTATTTCGAACCTGACCATTCCCAGCGGAGCCGTTGTCTGCATGAGTGGCGGTTCACTCACCAATTCCAACCTGAACGGCGGCACCTTACTCTATACTGCCGGAAGCCTGTCCAATCTCAACTCCAATTCGGGGGACATCCGGGTGCAGGGTACCCTTTCCAACCCCTCGAATACCAGTTTTAACAATGTCCGGGTGATCGTTGAAAACGGCGGGGTGCTGAACATGACCTCGCTGGACATCAACAGCAGCCTGGTGGTCGATGGTGGCACGGTCAATGTAACGAACCTGACGCGGGTCAACGGCAATGGCAGCATTTGTCTGGCCAACATGGGCCAGATTCACACCCAGTATTTTCAGAATAACGGCACCAACCGGACCACCGCCCAGACCACCAAAGGCTGCCTGTCGATTGCTCAGCCCCAGAACGGGCAGACTTTTCTGAACAATCCCCTGACCACTTCCCCGGATGTGCTGGTCTGTCTCCCCGGCACTTTTACGCCCTCCAACCTGGGTTCGGCTACGGTGACGACCAACTGCACGGGTTGTGCCAACGCCATGCCCGTCACCTACGCCTACTTCCGCGCCCAGCCATTGGAAACCGGGGTTCGGCTGGAGTGGCAGACGTCCAACGAATTGAATCACCGGTTTTTTATCGTTGAACGATCCCTGAACGCTCTCGATTTTTCACCCGTCAGTGGCGAGGTCATCGACCCGTTTGGAACGCAAAATGGCCGAAAAGTCTACCGGCACACCGATTTTGGCGCCTTGTCCGAAACCTATTATTACCGTCTGAAACAGGTCGATGCGGATGGAACGGTGGCGTATTCGAAAATCCTGTCCGTCATCCTCGGGAACCAAGCTACCGCAGTCCGTGTGTTCCCAAATCCCGTGATCAATCAGTTGACCGTCGGGTTTCAAACCGCCGAAACCGGCATCATCGACATCGAGGTGGCCGACCTCAGCGGAAAACAATGGCTCAGCCAGAGTGGGAACAAAACCGAAAAAAACCACAACGAGACGCTTCAGGTGCAGTCGCTGCCCAAAGGATTGTATCTGGTCACCATCCGGCTGGGCAACCAGTATTTTATCCGGAAAGTGTTGAAATAATCCTCAAAAAGTTGCCAGGTACGCGCCCTGCTGACGAACCGAATGACACGGAATGCCCAGTTTTCGGGCCTCGGCCAGCAACCGGTCCGTCAACGGGGTTTTGTTTGAATCGTCGAAAATCAAATGCCGGGCGGCCACCCGACCTTTCAGCTGGCTCCAGGATTGCAACGCATTCCGGCTGATGATGACATAATCGATCACGGCCGGCAATCGCCAGCCATTCCGGGCAGGCAGCCGGTTGATGATCAGAACGCTTTTCCCCTGCCAGTTTACCAGCGTGATGGCCCGGTTCTGAAACAGCGGCAATCCGGGGTTCGTTTGACCCGGTTGCGCATACGTGATTCGATCGACGCCCAGACTGTCCCAGGTATTCCGGATGTAAAACGTCACTTCCCGGCTTTTATCCGACAGCGAATCCCGGCTCAGCAAAACCGCCCTGTTGCCCTCCACAAAACTGATCGCCGACTGGTGCGGCACAAAATGAACCAGCAGCAACCGCTGTTTTTTTCGATTCAGGGTGGTCATCCCAACCGACCCGGTCAGCAAAACCGCACTGATTGCCAGCCACCAGCCGAATCGTTTTTCTCGGAACAGCAGCAATGCCGCCCCGAAGAAGATGATGGCATACAAAAGCCCCAGTTCAAACCCGCTGGCCATGAGCGGTTTCAGGATGGAGTGCGGCAACCGCTCCGTCTGGATGATGCACTGGTTCAGGAGCCACATTGCCCCAAACAGTGCTTTCCCGACCAGCAAACCCAGATATGGAATCCAGCCCAGAACCAGCAAACCCATCGCCAGAATCAAAACCAGGGACGAAACCGGAA
The DNA here is from genome assembly GCF_006149005.1 of Larkinella sp. C7. Lineage (GTDB taxonomy): Bacteria > Bacteroidota > Bacteroidia > Cytophagales > Spirosomataceae > Larkinella. Next base: position 476,967 of record NZ_VBSL01000004.1, read on the forward strand.
TCACCAGCGGATTGGCTAGCCAGAAGTAGGTGGGAAACTGGTGGAAATAATACACGCCCAGGGGAAAAGTGACCACTTGCGCCACCAGCGACATGGCCGTCACTTTCCACAGCTTGTCGGTTAGCCAGTGTCGGAATGTCAGGCTTTGATACAGGCTTTCGTACCAGAGCGTCAATCCGCCAACGGCCAGGTATGACAACTGAAAACCGGCTGTCGTTAGGGCGTAAGGATCAAGCAGTAAAATCAGAAAAGCGGAAGCCGCCAGCGTATTCAGAGGGTTGTTGGCGCGGCCCAATGTTTGGCCGATGAGCAGCAAGGTAAACATATACGCCGACCGCAAAACCGGGGCGGAAAAACCGGTCATCAAGGCGTAAAACCAGAGCAAGCCCAGCATGACCACCGCAAAGACGTATTTCCCACCCTTTCGGCGCTTCACAAAACCCAGCACAAAGCTGACCGCAGCAAACAAAACGCCCACGTGCAGCCCCGAAACGGACAGGATATGCACGGCTCCGGCCGCCGAATAAGCTTGCTGCAACTCGGGGTCAATGCCGTCGCGAACGCCCAGAATCATCGCCTTTACAATGGCAAATTCCTGCCCGCTTCCCAGATGACTGGTAAACACGCTGTCGGCCCATGCATTAATTTTATATGCTTGTGCAGTCAATTGATTTGAAGGACGATAGCCCAGAACAGCTCGATCATTCGGTCGTAAATACTGCTGGTGGTAAATCCCCCGGTGGGCCAGGTGCCGTTTGTAATTAAACTCGCCGGGATTCAGGGGTGGGTCAATCGTCCGGGGTTCCCCCCGAACCAGCCAGACATCGCCGTAGCGCGGTTTTTGAGCCACGGTTTTATCGATGTAGACGATGAGACGTCCGGTTGCCGGTTGCCAGGTGCGGTCGGTCAACACCTTCCGTACGTCCAGTTCCAGGCGAAAGGTTTTGGTGCGGTTTTCGGCCTGTGAGCCCACCACGGCTTCATACGCCCGAATGGGTCGGCGAAGGTGAACCAGATTCGCAGGGTCGTTCATCGGGGCATGAAACGAAGTCACCAGCCAGCCGATGGCGCTCAGGGTCAGCCAACCGGCCATGCCTTTGAGGACGGCACGGGGTCTGTCTTTCACGAAAGCAAGGATTCCCAAACTCAGGAAGCCGAGCAGCAGCAAGCCGGTGACGAGCCGGAGCGAATCCGGAAAAAACAGACAGGCGGTTATTCCGCTCATCAGTGCCACGAGGTAGCGAACGAACGGGAAGGCGTTCCAGCGCAGCATCAGGCCGGAAAGGACGAAGCGGGCAGCACCATTTTGTAATGCTGAATACCGCATTCTTCAAACATCGGACCGACGGCTTTGAACCCAAACTTGGCGTACAGCGGCATGGCCGTTAGCTGGGCATTCAGATAAATCGACTCGATGGGTTCCGGCTGCTGACTCAACACATCGTCGAGCACCGTCCGAACCAATGCCTGACCGACGCCCTTGCCCCGAAAAGGCGCCAGAACGGCAAACCGCTCCAGCTTTACACCGTTAGACGTCGTACGCCAGCGGGCGGCTCCGCAGGGTGTACCGTCGCAGAAAGCCAGAAAATGGCGGCTGCTCGTTTCAAATTCATCATACTCATCTTCCGCCCGAACGTGCTGTTCTTTGACAAACACAGCCTCTCGAATGGCAAAAACTTGCTGCATTTCAGCCGGACGGATAACCTGAATCACTTCAATCATACGGCAGGAAAGTTAGTCGGTTTACGATTTCCAGTTTTCGGTGCTGTTCCCCGCCGGGGCTGACGCATTCTTAAAATATCGAATCATAAATACCGAATATGGAATACCGAAGAGACAGGCGTCAGTTCCGGCGGGGAACCACACCGAAAACCGTAAACCCTGATTAACGAATCAGCAACCTTTTGGACGCCGTTTCTTTATCGGTATGTACTTTTACAAAATAAACACCCCGGGCCAGCGTATCCAATGGCAGGCTGATCGAAGAACTCGGATAATCGGTATAATTCTGGGTGCGGACAATCCGCCCCGACAAATCGGTGATGTCGATCTGGAACGATTGAAAACCGGTGAACAATACCTCCAGCGTCGATTGCTTCTGCGCGGGATTTGGAAAAACATTCACCGTCAGCGATTCGGTTTGGGGTAGCGGGTCTGCCGACCGGACCACCCGCTGCCGCCGGGGGCTGGCTTCGATCACCGCCCGCATCCGGGTTCGCTGGTCCTGGGTGAACAGATTCATGCAGGCATCGGGCGTATAATCAAGGTAGTTTTCGATCTGGTTGCGGGTGCGGGTGCCGTTGCAGGTAGAAAACCGCTCGGCGCAGGCCGTCGTCTGGTTGGCACTTTCAGTCGGAGGGGTGTCGTTGCAGTAATCCGTTCCGCACACCGCATCCCCCCAGGTATGAATCAGTCCCAGCCAGTGCCCCACTTCGTGCGTGGTGGTCCGGCCATACCGGTAGGTTGGGCTGGTAACCGCCCCGATGTCGCTGCCAAAATACCGGTAATCGATAATCACGCCATCCGTCAGTTCATTTTCCAGGGATGAGAGACCGTCGATGCCTTCCGCTTCCGGAAACTGGGCGTACCCCAGGTAATCGTTTCGCAGGGTCGTTACCCAGATATTCAGGTATTGATCACTGGGCCAATAGGCAATCTGCGACAACTGAACGTCATCACCACTGGAACCGTCGTAGATGTTAAAGCTCGTTTTTTGGGTATAATGCCGGGTAATACCGGAGGTTTGAAGCCCATCGGGGTCGGTGCGGGCCAGAAAAAACTCAATGCCGGTGTCAGCCCCAATCGGGTTGGTGTTGAAGCCCCGGGTGTCGGCCATCCGGCGGTAATCTTCGTTCAGGACCCGGATCTGGGAAGCAATCTGCTCGTCGGAAATATTGGAGTTGTTGGCTCCGCCCACAAAACCGGACGAATTGGTATGGACCACATGCACCACCACCGGAATCCGGTAAACAACCTCTCCCACCCGGGCTTTTGCAGGCTCTTCAGTTCGCTGCCGAATGAGGTCTTCAATCTTTTCGTTAAGCTTCAGGCGTTTGGTCAGCCGCTGCGCATCACGCCGTTGTAAAGTTTCTTCACGTACATCGATGCCACAGCGTTGCGGAGTCACGGGCGTTTGCGCCCGTAACTCCGTTAGACCGATGCTGAGTAGGAATCCCAGCGTAGCTAAAAGTTGCCTATTTTTCAGCCCGTTCATACGCGGTGATGATTTCTTTAACCAAGCGGTGACGCACCACATCGCTGCCATCCAGTTCTACAAAGCCGATTCCTTTGATATCTTTCAGTAATTCAACGGCTTCAATCAGCCCGGAGCGCTGGTTTTTGGGTAAGTCGATCTGGGAACGGTCGCCGGTAATGATCGCTTTGGAACTTGGCCCCATCCGCGTCAGAAACATCTTCATCTGCATCGGCGTCGTGTTTTGCGCTTCGTCCAGCAGGATGAAGGCGTGGTTGAGCGTTCGTCCCCGCATATACGCCAGCGGAGCGATTTCAATGGTGCGGCTTTCGATGTAGAGTTTCAGTTTTTCGGCGGGAATCATATCGTCCAGCGCGTCGTAGATCGGGCGGAGATACGGATCGATTTTTTCTTTCAGATCGCCGGGCAAAAAGCCCAGGTTCTCGCCCGCTTCCACGGCCGGACGCGTGATGATGATTTTCCGAACTTCCTTGTTTTTCAGGGCGCGCACGGCGATGGCCACGGCGGTATAGGTTTTCCCGGTTCCGGCCGGGCCTACTGCAAACACCAGATCGTATTTCTCAGACACATCCACCAACCGCTGCTGGTTGGCGGTTTTGGCCCGAACAATCACGCCTTTGGTGCCATACACCAGCACGTTGTCGTCGGTTTGGGGCAGCGCAACCGGCTCGCGTTCGTTGTTTTTGAGAAAGCTGCGAACGTTCTCATGGGTCAGTTTGCCGTATTTCTGGTAATGCTCGATCAGCGAGTCCAGAATGTCGGTAATGCGCGTAATCTCCGGGGTCGTCCCTTTAATACGGATTTCGTTCCCGCGGGAAATAATTTTGCTCATCGGAAAGGCGGCTGCTACCTCTTTGATGTTGTTGTTTTCAACTCCCAAAAAGTCGATGAGCGATACATTGTCAAGGGTGATTACTTTTTCTACCAAATCTCCGTTCATATTTTCAGTGTGACCGATTCCTTATTTTCCTTCTAAATTTAGAGGATCATACGTAGTAAACAACAAAAGTTATCAATTATTATCTCCAAATCCTGCCAAATTTGTGCAAATCCTTCACGATTAATCAGTTGCCTTTTCCAGCCTCAACCCCGAATTCTATGGGTCAGCAAGGCTATAAAATTGAATTAAACCGTAAGCTAAAAACAAAAAACATTTTCACTTTTTTTTCACCCCACCAGCCGGGGAATATGTACTTTAGAGACAACAACTTAGTGCCTTGCCAACTGTTCCCGGACCCCGTGACAACCGGCCTGTCGGCTTTTCATTCTAACACCGATTGGCTATACTTGCAATGCAATGGAGAACGATCGCCCTACCAATTCTAACTTTCGGAAGACCCCTTACATGGGCAATCGGCGTAGCCTTTCCGACGGTGTAAACCATATGTTGACCCCAACGGGGCTGGGCAAACTGCCCCCGCAGGCCATCGATCTGGAAGAAGCGGTGCTGGGTGCGTTGATGATTGAAAAAGATGCCCTTTCGGCCGTCATCGACATTCTGAAGCCGGAAAGTTTTTACAAGGAAGCCAATAATCGGATTTATAACGCCATTGTCACCCTGTTCGGAAATGCCGAACCGGTCGACATGCTGACGGTGACGCAGCAACTGCGTAAAACCGGTGAAATTGAGGTTGTTGGGGGCGGTGGCTACGTGACGGAACTCACGACCCGCGTTACCTCGGCCGCCAACATCGAGTACCACGCCCGCGTCATTGCGGAAGCTTCCATCAAACGCGCCCTCATTACGGTTGCCAACGAAATCCAGCGCGACGCCTACGAGGACACCACCGACGTTTTCAACCTCCTCGACCGCATCGAGCAGTCGATGTTCAAGATTTCCGAATCCAACATCCGCAAGAACTACGCCGACATGAGCACCATCATGCGGCAGGCGCTGGAGGAACTGGAGCAGAAAAAGAACATGAAAGACGGCCTGACGGGCGTTCCGTCGGGATTCAGTGCCCTCGACCGGCTGACCTCCGGCTGGCAGCGGTCAGAATTGATCATTCTGGCGGCCAGGCCAGGGATGGGAAAAACTGCATTTGTAGTTAGCGCCCTCCGCAATGCTGCCGTCGATTTCGGGCAGGCGGTGGCGATTTTCTCGCTTGAAATGTCGTCGGTTCAGTTGGTCAACCGGCTTATTTCGGCGGAAGCGGAAATCGATAGTGAAAAAATCAAGAAAGGAAATCTGGCTCCGCACGAATGGGCGCAGCTTCACCATAAAATCCAGCGCCTGACCGAAGCGCCAATCTTCATCGACGATACGCCAGCGCTTTCCATTCTGGAATTACGGGCCAAATGCCGCCGGTTGAAAGCCCAGCACGATATTCAACTGGTCGTAATTGACTATTTGCAGTTGATGCAGGGCGACACATCGGGCAAAATGGGTGGTAACCGTGAACAGGAAATTGCCTCGATTTCGCGGGCCATGAAAAACCTTGCGAAAGAGCTGAATGTTCCGGTCATCGCCCTGTCGCAGTTAAGCCGGGCCGTTGAAACCCGGGGTGGCGACAAAAAACCGCAACTCTCCGACCTTCGGGAATCCGGTTCCATCGAGCAGGATGCCGATATGGTGATCTTCCTCTACCGGCCTGAATACTACGGCATTAGCGCCGACGAAGCCGGGAATTCCGTCTCCGGAATCGGGGAGGTCATCATTGCCAAAAACCGGTCGGGTTCGCTGGATACCGTTCAATTGCGCTTCGTGGGCAAATACACCAAATTCGCCGATCTGGATGCGTTCTTCATGCCGCAGACTCCTCCCCCATTCAGTGGTCCGTCGGCCGGTTTCGACGCCAAAACGTCCGGCGCGCAGACCTTCGAAAACCAGGGCGGTATTGTCAAAAGCAAAGCCAATACGTTGAACACGCCGGGCGGCAACTTCACCAACTTCGGCCACATCGACCCCAATCAACAGGAAACACCCTTTTAAGTTAAAAGTTAAGAATTAAAAGTTAAGAGTTAGCGGTTCGGTGGTTAGCACGCGTCAGCTTACTTTTAATTTTTAACTCTTAACTTTTAACTCCTCTTCTCCAGCTTCACCACATTCTCGACGTGGTGGGTATGCGGGAACATGTCGACGGGCTGAACGTCTTTCACTTCGTACAATTCATCCAGAATGGCCAGATCGCGGGCCTGGGTGGCGGTGTTACAACTCACGTAGACAATGCGTTGGGGAGCAGCCAGCAACAGATTTCGCGTCACGGCTTCGTCCATACCGGCGCGGGGCGGATCGGTGATGACCACATCCGGTTTGCCGTATTTGTTGAAAAGAGACGGCGTTAACAAGGTCCCCATGTCGCCCGCCAGAAACTCCGCGTTGTGAATTCCGTTGATGGACGCATTCACCCGCGCATCCTGAACCGCTGCTTCAATGTATTCAATACCAATCACTTGCTTCGCTTTTCGGGCCACAAAAAGACCAATGGTTCCGGTTCCGGTGTAGAGGTCATACACCCGCTCCGACCCCGTCAGCCCCGCCCAGTCACGCGTGATTTTGTAGAGTTCAAAGGCCTGGGAAGCATTGGTCTGGTAAAAGGATTTGGGTCCAACCCGGAAGGTTAACGGTTGGCCGCTGCCATCTTCCATTTGCTCCTCGATGTACGGTTTTCCCCAGTATGGAACCACGATTTGATCCTGGTACGAATCATTCAGTTTGGTGTTCAGAATATAATTCAGCGACGCAATCTGGGGAAAGGTCGTTTTCAGCATGTCCATTAGTCCGGCCAACTCCTCCGGCCGGTCTTCAGCGACCTGTACCACCACCATCACCTGCCCCGTCGATGCCGTCCGAATGATAACTGTCCGCAGAAAACCGACGTGCGTGTTCAGGTTATACATCGTAAAACCGTGCTCGAACGCATACGCCCCCACCGCCAGCCGGATGGCATTCGACGGATCAGGTTGCAGGTAACAGTGCTGGATGGGCAGAATTTTATCAAACCGTTTCGGAATGTGAAAACCGACCGCCCGTTTGTCCACCGACATTCCGGAGCGAATCTCCTCGTCGGTGATCCACCGACCATCGGCGCAGGTGAATTCCAGTTTGTTGCGGTAGTAGGTGGTCTGCACGGAGGGCAGGGTTGGTCGAACCGTCGGTAGTTGCACCTTGCCGATCCGGGTCAGGTGATCGTACACTTGCTGGCCTTTGAAACGGAGTTGTTCGTCGTACCGGATGTGCTGCCATTTACACCCGCCACAGGTACCAAAATGTTGGCAAAACGGCTCCGAACGACTCGGACCAAAGGAATGGATTTTTTCAACGACCGCTTCCCGGTATTGCTTTTTCCGGTTGACAATCCGAATATCGACTATGTCGCCCGGTGCCGCCACCGGACCGCCCGAACGACCTTCCACAAAGATGACTCCCTCATCCGTTCGAATCAAACATTTTCCTTCTGCCGCAACGTCATCAATACGAATCGCTTGCAACCGTTGCGACATCTTTTGGGTCTTTCCTGACATAATAAACTGTAATAAATTCTGTAAATTAAGCACCGTATTTTGGTTTCGACAACCCTATCCGTATTTGAATGAAACAGTTTTATCGGATTACAGCCTGGTGGTGTTGGTTGGTAGTGGGCTGGATGGGCCTGGTTTTTCCGGCTTTGGCGACGCACATCGTGGGGGGTGAACTGGAGTTGAAAAGATTGACCAATCAAAACCCGTTTACCCACCAAATCAACCTCAACCTGTATTTTGACGATCTGAACGGCAATCCGCAGGCCGAAGATCCCACCGTGGTCATTTTTATTTACCGCAAAGGCGACAATGCCTTCATTGGTTCGGTCGAACTGCCGCAAATCGGCTCGCAGCCCGTCGACTACACCAAACCGGAGTGTGCACTGCCGTCGCTTCGCACCAGGTTGCTGAAATATGGCGGAAATGTGGTGTTCAATCTCAATGCGTTCAACGATCCGCGCGGCTATTATATGGTCTGGGAACGCTGTTGCCGCAACAATTCCATCAGCAACATCCAGAATCCCGGTCAGGCCGGTTCCACGTTTTACCTGGAGTTCCCGGCGCAGCGAACCGGCAGCACGGACGTTTTCAACTCATCCCCCGCCTTCCGGCCCGTGCAGGGCGATTACATCTGCATCAACCAGCCGTTTGCGTTCGATTTCGGTGCTACCGACGCGGATGGCGACAGCCTGGCTTACCGGCTCGTGACGCCCTACAACGGTTTCAGCACGGCGGCCAATCCCCGCCCGCAGGTGGCCTTGCCCAGTTCGTCCTATCCGGAAGTCCGGTGGAGCAGCGGACTCAACCAGGATCGGGCCATTCCGGGGCCGCTGCCGTTGCGGGTCAATGCCCGAACCGGTCAGCTCACCGTGACTGCCGGGCAGGTGGGTCTGTTTGTTTTTTGCGTTCAGGTGGAAGAGTACCGGAAAAATGCGTCGGGCGTTTACCAGCGCATCGGCCTCGTCCGTCGGGATTTTCAGTTAAAAGTCATTGACTGTCAAAAAAATAACCCGCCCGCCGTGGCGATGCGTCAAACCGGACAGTCGGCCTTTTACAAAGAAGGAACGGTATTGAAATTAAGCACCCAGGATGCCAATTGCGTGGATGTGTACGTTACCGATCTGGATGCCAACCAGAAGGTCAGGCTCTCGGTGTTGAACGGCCCGGCGCAGGGCATTACGTTTTCACCGAATGAAGTAACCATCCGTACTTCCGGCGATTCGGTTCGGACCCGGATCTGTTTTGACAAATGCCTGGCCGATGGAAAACCGCTGCAACTGGCCTTGCTGGCGACCGACGAAGGCTGTCCGCAGGGGTTGAAAGACACGCTTTTCGTCACCCTGCTGCTGGAACCGGAACTCAACCGCCGACCGGATGCGGAAACGACCCTGCCCGGCAACCAGACGAGCGTACAGGCGGGCAAAAACCTTCAGTTCAACGTGTTGGGAACCGATGCCGACCAGGATATGATTACGTTAACAGCCGTCGGACGCGGGTTTACGCTTGCTCAGGTGGGCATGAGCTTCTCGGCAGTTTCGGGACAAGGCTCGGTGAGTTCCCAATTTAACTGGAATCCGCAGTGTGATCAGGTCAAGAACACGGAATATGTCGTTGATTTCATCGTGACCGACACCCGCTGCAACCGAAATCTGCGTGACACGGTGACCGTCCGGCTAAAAGCCACGCCCGCAACCGGCCGACCGCCCACGGTCCGAACCACGCTGACCGATCCGGTAATTGAGCTGACCATTACGCACGGCGACTCGGTTCCGGCTGCGGTGCGCTTCGATGCCATTGCCGAAGACCCCGATCCCGACGTGCTGAAACTTACGGCGGTGGGGCGAAATTTCGACTGGAAAAGCATGGGCATGCAGTTTGAAAACAAAACCGGCCCGGGGCCGCTGACCTCACCTTTTGTCTGGCAACCCGATTGCTCGGTTCTTCAGGGAAAAGAGCAGGCTACGTTTGAACTGGATTTTATTTCGCAGGACAGCAGTTGCCCGAACCGCTACGATACGACCCGCGTCACCTTCGTGGTGAAGGACGTTCCGGTCGATTATAACATCACCATTACGAATGTCATTACGCCCAACGAGGATGGCAAAAACGATGTGTTCAGCGTACCCAACTTGCCACTGGACAATTGCTCCGACCAGTTTCGCCGGGTCGACATCGTGAATCGGTGGGGCAAAGCGGTTTTTTCATCCACCAACCGGCTTTTCCGCTGGGATGGGGAAGATTATCCACCGGGGCAGTATTTTTACCTGATTCAGTACACCAACCGGTCGTACAAAGGCACAGTGACACTCCTTCGTTAAGCATAAAAAAAGCGCTCCCGGAAAGGAGCGCTTTTTTTTATGCTTAACGAAGTCAATTTTTAGAACTCCTTCCGCATTATATTCCCGCGAATTTCTCCGGCGGGAAACAAAGCAGTATGTAAGTTAGCATACAGCCGACCTTCCATCAAGGCGTTTTCCTGCACCTGGTTCAGCGTGCTTTTTCCACTAATCGGACTCGTCAGGGAGGCAAATGGAATGATGACGCCACCATTGGTTCCCGGGCCACCGGGTGCCAGGTGGATATGGCCTGCCGTCGGTGTTATGCCGGTGTAATTGATGGTGTAGCTCAGTTCCTTGGCGGCTTTGTTGTAAGTTCCTGTCATTGTGCCGGTTGCTGCCGAAGCATTGCCGGGTACCTCCTGCGCACCGTTCAGGGTGGCTACAAATTCGACTGTATCTTTCTGGTCGGGAGCGTCTTTAATGGGTGAGCAGGATGTCACCGTCAGGGCTGCTGCCACAAAGGCGGTCATCAGATACGCAAATGTTCTTTTCATAAATCGTAAATAGTAAATGGTCCAGATTGCTCCGCAATAATACTAACTTTGCTCTAATTCTCTGCAACCTCAGGCGGGCAATACCTAGATAACTTATTAAAATGAGAAGTTTCTACCTAAAACTGATAATTATTTATCCGCCCTCCTTTCGGTTCTCATCCGGAATTTCCCCAGTTTCATGAAAGATAAAGTTGTTTTGATTACGGGTGCTTCGTCGGGAATTGGCAAAGCACTCGCTTTTGCGTTTGGCCGCGAGCAGGCTTCCATCGTCATTTGCGCCCGTTCGCCCGAATCGCTCGAAACCGTCCGTGACGAACTGCGCCGGAGCGGCATCGATACGCTGGCGGTTCAGGCCGACGTGAGCCAGGAAGCCGACGTCCGGAAGTTGATCGATGCGACGATCCAAACGTATGGCCGACTCGATATTCTGATCAACAATGCCGGCATCAGCATGCGCTCCATGTTGCAGGACGTGGACCCGGACGTGATCCGGAAAGTGATGGACATCAATTTCATGGGAACAGTGTATGCCACCCGCTACGCCCTGCCCCACATTCTGAAAACGAAAGGCTCCATTGTCGGGATTTCATCAATTGCCGGCTACCGGGGGCTGCCGGTGCGCAGCGGTTATTCGGCCTCCAAATTTGCCATGAACGGTTTTCTGGAAGCCCTCCGCACCGAACTGCTCGACACCGGCGTTCACGTACTGGTGGCGTGTCCGGGTTTTACGGCTTCCAACATCCGCGTGTCCTCCCTGAACAACGAAGGCAAGGTAGCGGGAGAAACGATGCGTGACGAGAGTAAAATGATGAGTGCGGAAGAATGCGCCGATCACATCGTAAAGGCCGTCAAGCGCCGGAAACGCGACCTGATCCTGACCTTTCAGGGGAAGCTGACGGTTTTCCTCAACAAATGGATCCCCGGACTCATGGATCGACTGGTCTATAACACCCTGGCAAAGGAGAAAGACTCGCCGTTGAAGAAAGCAAATTAGTGAAGAATTAGGAGTGAAGAATTAAGAGTTGGCTGACGCAAGCTGAAAATAATGTGCGTCAGCCAACTCTTAATTCTTCACTCCTAATTCTTCACTGATTTCAAATCAACCACACGTTATCCTTCCGGACATAATACAGGCCGTCGTTCCAGAAGACGTGGAGCCAGATGTCCTGGCTGCCGAGGATGTTGACTTTGTGGCCCCGGTTGATGACATCGGCCACGGGGGCTGCGGAGGATGGATCGCGCCGGAGCAGGACGCGGTCGCGGTTGATGATACCGGACTGGTAGCGTTCGGGCAGGTTGACCAGCAGCAGCAAGCCCGTGAGGTAGGCCAGGACGATGAGTTTATGCCGTCGGCGGGCCGGTTCGTGGTTGCGGTATTTCAGCCAGAAAATACCAAAGGCGTAGGTCCCCAGCAACACCAGCCCCAGCGTGATGTAGAGTCCGTACTGTTTGTAGAACAGGTAAAAATAGTTCAGGTCGTCGGTTTCGTAACCCCGGAGGTTGTTCTGAATCGCCACCTCGTGCATCTTTTTCAGGATGGCTTCATCGGGTCGGCGGTCGAAATACACTTGCAGATAATAGAGCATTTTGGCCACATCACCCTGCTTTTCCCACACGTAGGCCAGCTTCAACAACATCGGATCGGTCGGTTTGTAGCCTTTTCGCAAGTGGGATTCGTAGGCCTCTACGGCAGCCGGGTAGAGCCCCGCAGCAAACAGAGAATCAGCCTGGTAGAGGGTCACGGACGTCGATGCTGCGGCCGCATTTCCGACCCGCAGGAACAGCACAAATGAAAAAAAATAGAGCAATTTTAAAGAGTGACCTTGCATTTTCACGTCAGAAAAGGTACTTTTGCATCGCAATTTTGGGAAGCGACCCAAAATTACAAAAGGTAAAAGTAGAAAGGTTACGGTTCATATCATTTCTTTTCATCTGCTCCTTTTTCCGATCTGGTAGCTCAGCTGGTAGAGCAATACACTTTTAATGTATGGGTCCTGGGTTCGAATCCCAGCCGGATCACCAAAAAATAAGAAGTCTACAGTTTTCAGTGTTAATTCTTCAGTCGCATCGAGTTCCTCATGTCTGATCACTGACAATTGCTAACGATCTGGTAGCTCAGCTGGTAGAGCAATACACTTTTAATGTATGGGTCCTGGGTTCGAATCCCAGCCGGATCACCAAAAATACAGCGAAGACACGCTTTCTTCACGAACCCGCATCCTTCTCAGGGGCGGGATTTTTATTGTATTCCATTAGCCATTCACGCTCCTGCCAACTTTTTCACCGGCCATTCGTTTTAAAAGCAAATGAATGAACCATCAAATCCATGAAAGCCCTCACACCAGTCTGCCTTTTCTTTCTTATGATGGCAGGCGCTGCCTGTAGCTCGATTCGCGTCGTTAAAACCGAACCGGCTCCCAACTTTGCGTTGTCCAATTACCGTACGTTTGCCTTTTCGGACATCGAATCGACGGGCGATATTCCCCAGAGCGGTTTTTACCGATCACAGGTCGATGCGTTGAAAGCCGCCATTGAAAAACAGTTGGTGAACAAAGGGCTACGTCGGGTGGACACGCAGCCGGATCTGATGATGAACATCGGCATTGCCGTCGATGAGAAGACGCAGACCCGTGAAACGAATTTTCGCACCGATCCGCCCTATTACATCGGACAACGGCGCTATAGCTGGCGGAGTCAGGAAGTCCCCGTGGGCAAATACCGGCAGGGAACGATCGACGCACACCTGATCGACGCGAAGCGGAATGAGATGGTTTGGCGGGGGATTGTGGAAGGGGTTATCCCGAAGAAGCCGGAGAAGCTTCAGAAACAGATCGATGAAGGGATGGAAAAGCTGTTTTCCAAACTCTGATTCGGGTGATTTTCGGCAGAACCAAAAATCACCCGGATGGTCAGTGTAGCATTAGAACGGAAGTCCGTTGTCTTCTTCTTCAAACGTCGTCAGAGGGCGGTCTGCTGCGGCTGCGCGGGGTTCCGAGCGACGGGGGGCAGCGGCTGGTGCGGATTGTGGTTCGTATCCTCCTCCACCGCCTTCGGCTGCCTCGATCCGCCAGGCCCGTACATCGGTATACCAGCGGTCGTTGTACTCGCGGGATTCGATGCTGATGGCGCATTTCATCGTGTCGCCCGGCGCATATTGTGCCAGTTCGGCGGCTTTTTCGCCCCAGGCCATCAGGCAGACTTGTTTGGGAAACTGGTCGATGGTTTCGAGTACAAATTGTTGCTTCGTCCAGGTTCCATTTTTCCCCTGACCCGATTGTTCAGGTAAAACTTTCACCAGTTTACCTACTAATTCCATTGCCATATGCTCTCTGTTATTTTCTTTTTGTTTACTACTAGCCGAATTTCGTTTCGTCCGGCGAAGGTTGAAATGAATCGTTGAAGTTACAACTTTTTGGCTTAATTTTCCCCAAAAAACCACCTCATTGATCCCCTGAATTATGAAAATCGGAGTCTTGTTACACGGAAACGGCGTCTACGACGGCACCGAAATTCACGAAGCCGTCCTGACCCTGCTGGCCCTGGCGGAAGTGGGTGCCGAGCCGGTTTGCATCGCCCCCAATGTTGACCAATACCACGCGATTAACCACCTGACGGGCGAGGAAATGCCGGAAACCCGCAACGTGCTGGTCGAATCGGCCCGGATTGCGCGGGGCAACATTCGCAACCTGGCCACCCTGACCGCCGACGAACTGGATGGGCTGGTGATGCCAGGCGGTTTTGGCACGGCAAAAAATATCACCAAATGGGCATTCGAAGGCCCGCAGGGAGCGATTCTGGAACCAGTCAAGCAATTCATCCTCGACCTGGTTTCGCTCAAGAAACCGATTGTCGCCCTGTGCATGAGTCCCACCACACTGGCCAAAGCCCTGGAAGGCAGCGGAATTTCGGCTACGCTTACGGTGGGTTCGGACCTGGAAGAAAGTCCGTACGAAATCAGCGGAATTGCCGCCGGAATCAATTCACTGGGCCACCACGCCGAGATGAAAACCGTACGGGAAATTTCGGTCGATCGGGAAAACAAGATCATCACCGCGCCCTGTTACATGATGGAAGCGTCCATTCTGGACGTCCGCAACAACATCCGGGCCGCCATCGATGAACTGGTGGTGCTGTTGCGGGAGGACTAAAAAACACTGGCTCTTCTATCGGGAGAAGAGCCAGGTTCAGTGCTAACCTATGATGAACGAACCAGCCCGGTAGTGGAACCACCGAACTGAATGGGGATGCCAGCCTTTGCTTTTACGCGCCGACTACGCCCCCCTATACGTTCTGGGTCATAAAGGCATGGAACTCGCTGCACTTACTGATGGCCGCATCATTTTTTAGTAATAAGTAAGGACGTCTTGGTTTTTTGAGTGCAAGTGCCTACTTTTGCATCCACAAAAAATACGGTTTTCCTGTCCATGTGGTGGAATTGGTAGACACGCCATCTTGAGGGGGTGGTGCCATCATGGTGTGAGGGTTCGAATCCCTCCGTGGACACATATTAGATTATTTTCGTTGAGATTGACCAAGCAACCGCCCCAAAAGGCGGTTGCTTGCGTATAGAGCAACTGCATATTTCAAACTGTTATATAGCTTCCTATCAATTGCTTACAGTAGATTAAATTTTTGTTAGTGATTAGAAAACCGTACTTTGTAAGTCTGTTCATACCTTACTTTTGAAGTATAATGGTAAAACTTGATTATCCCCCCCTTTTAGAGAAAGGGCATAAAACGATAGGAGTCTGGCAGTTGGACGAGTTCTTTCTCAAACCTTTTCAGGATACAATTGTAGATACTGCTAGGAGGAGAGACTTAATCAGAAATTTGAACCTATATTTGAGGGAGCTTCGGAAATTACAAATACCTATTGAAATATGGCTAGATGGATCTTTCACAACTAAACACCCTGAACCTCAAGATATTGACTTGATCGTTTGGGTAGATTCTAACGACGTCAATACACTTCCTGAGAATCTGCAGGTACTGTTTAATAGAATTGTTTCAAGTCGTGATTGGATAAAACTACAGTACAATGTTGACGTCTATTTAGGCGAAAAGGGAAGTGAAATTGATGAGGTAAAATATACCAAATGGTTTAGCTCTGGTCACCTATCATTCTCAGTAAAAGGCTTTTTTAAATTAATTCTTACGGATGTATAACATTTCCAGGCTAGAAGATCTTCTTGAGGACGCCAGGAGTATGCTGTCTGACCATACAGTTCGATTAAAGCAACAGCCAGATAGCTTTTTTCACAAGGCGTTGGTAAAATCAACTAAAGATCGGGTTGAGGAAATAACAACTTTGCTTATCCAAGAAAAAGAGCGAAGAGGACAGGAGATCATTGAATTACGACTTATTGGGCAAAAAGCCCACTTTGGAAGTCTACCTGTTACTATTTTTAGTGAACTTACCGAATACTTTGAAGAGATGTTGGTTCAAGCTGGTCGGTTCATCCGATATGGATATAACAACAAAAAAGCAATTAAAGAAACACGACAGCAATTAAATATCAAACTAAGTCAATTATCGTCTGGATCAACACGTCTGTTTTTCACCATAGAATCACATCCTGACATGTACGGGCATAGTCTCACGGAAGATTGCCTTTACAAAACTTTTGACTTGTTGCAAATTGAACGCTCGGATGAAATAACCGACCGGGTCTCCCATTACGGAAAAGGTGGAGTAAAAAATATGAATCGATTCCTAAAAAGCCTTTTAAATGCCGATTTAGAAGCAGAAATTAATTGGTTTGCACCTAACGACAAGCAATTATTTTGGGAAGGCAATAAAGAGCGCCTTTACCAACTTCAGAATACTTTAGAAGGAATGGCACAAGCAGAACCAGAGGAAAAGCCTTTTTACGGTACAATTGTAACTGAGAGTATCAAAGGAAATGGCAGGTTCGAGATAGAACTGTGGTCGGGAGGACTGATAAGTGGTTCTGTTCCAACCAGTGCTATGAGTCAATTACTTAACCTACATGTAGGCGAAAGTTGCAAAGGAACTGTTTACGAACTAATTAGTGAGAATCGGATGATTGGCGAAATAAAGAAATCTTACCAATTAAAAACAATCGAGCCAGCAGATCCTCCATCCGAAACTTTTACTAAGCAGTATTCGCTTTTTTAATTAACATGATTCCTTAATAGTTTGCTTTATTGAATTGAAGCTTCAAATGTATAAACTCAACGCAAATTGTGAGATTATTGACCCCGCAGGGGTCCGATGTTAATAGCAAATCGGTATATTAAGAACTCCAGGCGTGCCGGAGGTACGCAACTAAGCTTATATCGCGTACCTCCGGCACGCCTGGAGTTCTTAATATACCGATTTGCTATTAACATTACGTGCCGCTGGCACTTGAACAACTGTTAAGCATGGGTATCATCTAATAGTTGGCATTGACTCAATAAAGACTTCTTAGNTACGTGCCGCTGGCACTTGAACAACTGTTAAGCATGGGTATCATCTAATAGTTGGCATTGACTCAATAAAGACTTCTTAGGAAGATATGAAGTGGTTTCCTACTTCTTGCAGATATATAGCAAAATAAAGATATGTATCAATAAATATAATACGGCTTCAAATAAAACTCTTGCTCCCATTATTCCTCTAAATTAAAACACCCTACACCTGCTGCTGCCGCCGAACCGACGCTTTTTCCAGAGCGGTTTTCAGCACGTCGAGCAACAGCGGCTTGGAAATGTAATCGTCCATGCCGGCTTCCAGACACTCCTGCTCATCTTCTTTCATGGCATTGGCCGTCATCGCTATAATGATCGGCTGCGGGCCGGCCTGATGGCGAATGCGCCGGGTGGCTTCCAGACCGTTCATTTCCGGCATCTGAACATCCATCAAAATGGCATCATACGGTTTATCCTGCAACATGGCCAGGACTTCTCTTCCGTTTTGGGCCAGGTCTGGTTGATACCCCAGTTTGTTCAGAATATTCAGAATGAGCTTCTGATTCGCCAGGTAATCCTCCGCAACCAGAATATCGAGGGGGTTTTGCCGGGCAAACTCCTCGGATAAACTGTGCTGCACGGGCCGGAATACCGCCGTCTGGCTTTCGTCGGGCTGTTTCAGTTGCCGTTGAACCAGATCGAAAAGCTGCTGCTGGCGGATGGGTTTGGTCAGAATCGCCGAAAAAAGGTCCGGGTGCGATTTCCGGGTCTCTTCACCCACCGAACTCAGCAGAATGATCGGGAGCCGGGGAAACTGCGACCGGATGTTCCGGGCCAGTTCCACCCCATTCATTCCCGGCATCTGCATGTCGGTAACGACCAGTTGAAACAAGGGATTGGCCGACAGAAGTGCCAGCGCCTGGGCGCCCGACAATGCCGTAACCGGTACCAGTTTCCACTGCTCAAGCTGCGATTTCAGAATGGTCAGGTTAGTCTGGTTATCGTCGACCACCAGCACCCGTTTGCCCTCATTTTCGGCGGTATTGAACAAAATATAATGCCGCTTGGCCTGTTGGCTAACCCGGCAACGAACGGTAAAGGTAAAAGTAGTGCCCCGGCCTTCCTCGCTTTCGACCTCGATTTCACCACCCATCAATCTGACCAGCCGCTCGCTGATGGCCAGCCCCAGACCCGTTCCGCCATAGCGCCGGGTCATGGATGAATCGACCTGGGAGAACGCCTTGAAAAGCCGCTGACGTTTGTCTTCAGGAATGCCGATGCCCGTATCCCGCACCTGAAAGGCCAGTTCCAGCTCATTGTCGTTGATGCGCTGACGAACATCGGCCCGCACAAACACCTCGCCTTTGTGGGTGAATTTAACCGCATTCCCGACCAGATTGATCAGAATCTGACGCAGCCGCAACCCATCGCCAATCACATGGAGCGGAACCGTGTGTTCAAACTGGTAGACCAGATCCAGCCCGTTTTCGGCGGCTTTTCCGGCAAACAGATCCAGCACATCCTCCAGACAGTGAAGCAGGTCGATGTCGCCCTCTTCCAGTTCCAGACTCCCGGATTCGATCTTGGAAAAGTCAAGAATGTCATTGATCACACCCAACAGGTTCGTTCCGCACTGGTGAATGGTGTCGACGTATTCGTGCTGTTCTTCCGACAGTTCCGTTTCCTGCAACAAATACGTCATGCCCAGCACACCGTTCATCGGCGTCCGGATTTCATGGCTCATTGTGGCCAGAAAAACGCTCTTGGCCTGGTTGGCTTGCTCAGCTTCTTCCCGGGCCTTTTTTTCCTGAATCTGCTGCTCGTGAATTTCTTCAACCAGGGCCTGCAAATGTTCCGACTGGGATTGAAGTTCTTCTTTTTGGTAAAGCACCTGGGCGGTCCGCTCGGTCACGATTTCCTCCAGTTTCTCTTTTTGGGCTTTCAGCGCCCGGGTTCGCCAGCGGATAATCAGGTTAGGGCTGGCCAGAAATGCCAGGGCCATCAGCGATCCGAACCACCAGGTTTGCCAGAACGGCGGTTTGATGATAACCCGGAAGGCGGTTCCCCGTTCATTCCAGACGCCGTCATTGTTGGAAGCCTTGACCCGAAAGGTGTAAAAACCGGGGTCAAGGTTGGTATAGGTAACCACCCGTTTGTGATTTTTGTAGTTCCAGTTCTGATCGAACCCTTCCAGTTTATAGGCATACTGGTTTTTTTCGGGCAGGGAGTAATTTAAAGCGGCAAATTCGAAGGTGAGCGTCGACTGTTCGGCAGAAAGGCTGATTTTGTTCGACCGAAGCCAGACGGGCTGGTCGAAAACGTGCAGGCTTGTGATGTAAACCGGCGGAACGTCGGGATTATCCCGCAGACTGTCGGGTGAAAACACGTTCATCCCCCCGATGCCCCCGAAGTACAGCTCACCCTGCTTGGTTTTGAAAACCGACATGCGGTTGAAAAAGCCCCGCTGCAGGCCATCGCCGGCGTCATAATTGCGAAACGTCTGGTTTTTCTGATCGAAGCGGGCGAGTCCTTTGTTGGTGCTGATCCAGATGTTTCCGCGCCGATCGCTGGTAATGGCCCGAATCACTTCGTTGGTCAGCCCGTTTTTCTTTCGGAAAGCCACAAAAGTCTGTTTTCGCGGGTCGAAACGGTTCAGACCGCCGTTGGTGCCCACCCAGAGCTTGCCGGTGGGGTCTTCATACAGACTATTGATCAAATTATGGCTGATCGTGCCGGCCACCTGCCGGTTGTGCCGGTATACCGTAAAGGTGCCGGTTTCGGGATTGAACCGGTTTAAACCACCGCCTTCCGTTCCTACCCACAAGGTGCCGGTGTGGTCGTAGCAGAGTGAACTGATGTAGCCCTCGCTGATGCTGCCGGGGCGGGAAGGGTCAGGCCGAAAGTGCGTGAACTGCCCGGTTTTTTTGTCATACCGGCTGATGCCGGCCCCCAGCGTTCCCAGCCATATTTCTCCCTTTTTACCTTCAACGAGGGTGCAAACCGTTTCGTGGCTAAGCCCTCTGGCATTGTTGGTTTGCCTGAAGTTGGTGAACGTGCCGGTCGATTGATTAAACAAACTGAGCCCTCCCTTGTAATTCCCCACCCAAATGTCGTTGTCGGAATCCTGATAGACACTCATGATAAAGTTACTGCCTACACTGCCCGGATCGGTCGGATGGTGTTTGTAATACTGGTATTTTTGCGTGGCTTTCATCAGGACGTTCAAGCCTCCTCCATCCGTTCCCATCCACAAATTGCCCTGCGGGTCCACCAGCATCGACATGATGTTGGTGTTGTTCAGCGTATTCGGATTGTTTTTATCCCGCCTGTAGAGCACAAATTTAGCCGGTTGGTGATCCAGAAAATTGATTCCCTGGTTATACGTACCAATCCACATGTTACCGCTTCGATCCCGGCAAATGGCATACACCGACGCATCGTTGATGCCGTCTTCCTGGTTTTCGTCGTACAGATACCGGGTAAACGTGGTACGGTTTTTATTGAGCACACTGATTCCACCGTTTTCGGTTCCGATCCATAAATTCCCGTAGCGATCTTCTCCGAGCGAATTCAGGTCATTGTGACTAATGGTGCCCGGATCGGCCGGGTTGTGCTGATACCGCGTGAAGGTTTCCTGATCGGGATTGAGCCGGTTGAGCCCGCCCCCTTCCGTAGCAATCCAGAGTTGCCCCTTCGAATCCTCAAACAGTTGCCGAAGTTTGTTGTGGCTCAGCGACGACGGATCGGCGGGGCGGTTCTCATAGTGCTGGAATCTGTGCGTCGCGGTATCCAGCCGGTTGAGGCCTCCGCCAAAGGTCGATACCCAGATCCGGCCCGCGCGGTCGATCACCACGTCCTGAACCAGATCATTGCTCAAACTGGTGGGAATACCGGGCTGGTGGCTGTAGGGGGTAAAGGTTTGATCGGCGGGATTAAACCGGGAAAGTCCGCGATCGGTTCCGATCCAGAGATGGCCATTCCGGTCTTCGGCAATGGCAGTTACCCGGTTGTTATTCAGACTTTTAGAATCTCGCTCAATGCGTTTGTAGGATGTAAAGCCCCCGGTTTTTTTATCAAACAGGCATAACCCCCCGGCGTCGGTACCGACCCACAGGCGACCCTGCCGGTCTTCATGGAGGGAGCGAATGTAATTATCACTCAGGCTGTTGTGCTGGTGTGGATCATTGCGATAAACCGTAAACGAATAACCGTCGTAGAGATTGAGTCCATCCTGCGTTCCAAACCACATAAAGCCCTGCTGATCCTGAATAATACAGGTGACATTACTTTGGGAAAGCCCGTCATGAGTGGTAATGTGCTTAAACCGTACCGGCCCCGTCTGGGCTACGGAAGCGGAAGAAACCAGGAGAAAGGCCAGCAGCGAGAGAATAAAGATTTTCATGAAAAGGCCCAGAGATTCTAAAAGTGCAATATAGGTTTATTCTTAGATACTTTATATAGCTGTCTGATAATTGCTATGTGTAACAAAAATTGATCCTGATTTTCGGGATTGACCACTAGCTACTTTTACGGCATGGTTTTTAATCTTCTCCACCTACTATTCCATCCTGTGGCCCGGCATTCTCTTCCTTATCACCGAGAAATGTTGTATCTTACGAATGCTCAACAACTGATTTTTCCATGTGTTATTCCGTCAATGCCCTGGCTGAACTGGTCGAATTGGCAAAATTGAATAAAATCTCTCATTATCCGGATTCGTACGTTCCAGTCGGAAAAATTTCCGGTTTTACTCATCCGCTGTTGCCCGTTATTACGCAGGAAAATCCGCAGGAAATCCAGCTTTTTCAATGGGGATTATTACCGGCCTGGGCCCGGGAAGAGCAAGCGGCCGAACTGGCCAACATGACCCTCAATGCCAGGGAAGATTCGATCTTCGAAAAACCGTCTTTTCGGGATAGCATCGGCTCGAAACGCTGCCTGCTGCTGATCGACGGTTTTTACGAATGGCGCCACGAAGGGAAACAGAAAATTCCGTATTACATCACCCTGACGGATCAAAAACCGTTTGCCCTGGGCTGCATTTATTCGGTCTGGAAAAACCGGCCGACGTTCTCGATCGTGACCACGAAGGCCAACCCGCTCATGGAATACATTCACAATACCAAAAAGCGCATGCCCCTCATTTTGAGCCGCGTAGAAGAACGGCGCTGGCTTGACCCGGAGCTGACCAAGGCCGAAATCAAGGAGCTGATGCAGCCACTGGACGACGGGCTGATGGAAGCGAAGGTGCTAGCCTGATGGCTTTAGTTTAATCCCAACACCCGGTCAATCCGCTCAATAATCGCCCGCAAATCATCCGGATGGTTCACATAATCCAGCTCGTTTACATCGATCACCAGCAATTTTCCGGCGGTGTAGTCGGCCGTAAACGCTTCGTAATACCGGTTTAAATTCGCCAGATACGCCGGGCTGATGGACCGCTCATAGTCCCGGCCCCGCTTGCGGATCTGCTCCCGCAGCTTGGGAATCCCCGCGCGCAGGTAAATCATCAGATCCGGCGGACGAACCAGTTCCAGCATGTTCTCAAACACCCGGCGGTACGTCTGATAATCGCGCGGACTCATCAAACCGCTCTCGTGCAGGTTGCGGGCAAAAATGGAGGCATCTTCGTAAATCGTCCGGTCCTGCACCACCGACCGGTTTCCGGTATTGATCGTCAGCATCTGCTCAAACCGGCTGTTCAGAAAATAGATCTGGAGGTTGAACGACCAGCGCCCCATATCCTCGTAGAAATCCACCAGATACGGGTTATCTTCGACGGCTTCTTTCAGGACTTCCCAGCCATAATGATTGCCCAATAAATGGGCCAGTGTCGTTTTTCCGGCCCCGATATTTCCGGTTATCGCGATGTGCATAGCGTTCATCAGTTACCCAAACGTGGACGTCAGGGATACTTTTTGTATCTTTGTGTGTAAACCAGTGACAGGAATTGTTTGTGTTATGAAGCCCTATCGCGTTTTATTATATTACTGCTATACAACCATTGAAAACCCGGAGCAGTTTCGGGATGAACACCACCGGCTGTGCATCCGGCTCAATTTATTGGGCCGAATCATCATTGCACCCGAGGGACTGAACGGTACGGTGTCGGGACTGCCCGCCGATTGTGACGAATACATGCGGATAGTGAAATCCGATCCGCGGTTTGAAAGCCTGGAATTTAAGGTCGATGATTACGCCAGCCACGCGTTTCAGAAACTGAATGTGCGGCTGAAAGACGAGATCGTCAATTCCGACCTGCCCGTGGACCCGCGCGTCAAAACCGGCATTCACCTCGAACCGAATGAATTCCGGCAGATGAAGGACGATGAAGACGTGGTGCTGATCGACATGCGGTCCAATTACGAACATTCCGTCGGCAAATTCAAAGGCGCGATTACGTTCGACATGGAGAATCTGCGGGAACTGCCGCAGCACCTGGACGAAATCAAACACCTGAAAAACAAAAAAATCATTACGTATTGCACGGGCGGCATCAAGTGCGAAAAAGCCAGTGCCTACCTGCTCGATCAGGGATTCGAGAACGTCTACCAACTTCACGGTGGCATCATCAAATACGGCATTGAAGAAGGCGGTGAAGACTTCGACGGCAAGTGTTACGTGTTCGATAACCGCGTTGCCGTGGATGTCAACCAGGTGAACCCGGTGGTGATTTCAACCTGCTACCGTTGCGGAACGCACACCGACCGGATGATCAACTGCGCCAGCCCGGCCTGCAACAACCACGTGACGCTCTGCGAAGCGTGTGGAGACGAACACCAGGGAACCTGCGCGGATGCCTGCAAAAACGATCCGGCCCTGCGCCCCTACGACGGCACCGGCTATTACGCGAAAGAAACCCGGGGGTACTCGCCCCTGCTGGGCTACCGGAGTCAGCAATCAACCCTGAGTCACTAACGGTTTTTCGAGAACAAAGTCATTCATCCAGTACGGCCCAATCGGAATATTTTCTTCCCGGACCACTTCAAAGCCCAGCCGTTCGTAGAATTGCCGGGCTTTGTTATATCGGTTTACGTTCAGATACAGGCGGTTTCCGCCCGCCGAAAGGCACCGGCGGATGACTTCCTCCAGCAAAAGTCGTCCGGTTCCCTTGCCCTGTTCGGTCGGCAATACGTAGATTTTGTGTAACTTAAACCGCTCTATGTCGGCTTCATTGCGCGAGAACGCGGCAAAACCAGTCAACTTCTGATCGGAAAAGGCCAGAATAAACTCCTGTTTTTCGATGGTCATTTGCTCCCGGAGGGCCTCCTGTGAATAAATGGCCTGAAACATATAGGTAATCTGTTCCTGGTCGAGAATGGCGCGGTAGGTCGGCTCCCAGATTTGTTCCTGCAGGGCAATGATGGATTCGATGTCGGAAAGCGTTGCAGTTTTGAACTCGAGTGACATGTAGTTTACGGTTTAGCCGTACAAAATTAACGGAAAAGATGGGAGACCAGCGGGAAAAGAGCCGAAACCCTTACCTTTGGCTTCCAGTAAACACGCAAAACGAAGTACCATGTCGGAACAAAAACCGCTTATTCTAGTCACAAACGATGATGGCATTACCGCCCACGGCATTCGAACGCTGGTGGGTTTGATGAAACAACTGGGTGACGTTGTGGTGGTTGCACCCAACAGCCCACAGTCGGGCATGGGTCATGCGATCACGATTGCCTCCCCCCTGCGCTTAAACGAAGTCGATCTATATCCGGGAATACCCGCCTACGAATGCTCCGGAACGCCCGCCGATTGTGTCAAGCTGGCGAAACATTTTGTATTGAAAGACCGCAGCCCGGATCTGGTCGTCAGCGGCATCAACCACGGCAGCAATACATCCATCAGTGTGCTGTATTCGGGAACCATGTCGGCGGCCATCGAAGCCGCCATTGAGGGCATTCCCGCGATCGGTTTTTCGCTCTGTGATTACGCCCACGAACCCGATTTTTCGCATACGCACGACCATATTCTGAAAATTGCCGGACATGCCCTTGAACACGGTATTCCCAAAGGCGTTACGCTGAATGTCAATTTCCCGGCCAAATCGGACCAGCCTTTGCAGGAAATCCGGATCTGTCGACAGGCCGATGCGCGCTGGCAGGAAGAGTTCGACCAACGCCAGGACCCCTACGGCCGGAGCTATTTCTGGATGTCCGGGAAATTTGTCAATGACGATACCGGGGAGGATACCGACGAATATGCGCTATCGCAAAACTGCACGTCGGTGGTTCCCTGCCAGCTGGACCTGACGGATTACAAGATCATTGAAACCATGAAATCCTGGAACATCAACGAACGGAATCCGGCCATCCCGGCGCCCGCGCCCGTTGAACCGAATGAACTGATCGAAACCGGTAAACAACAATCCTAACGATTTTGCCCTATGGCCTTATTAGGAAGCTTATTGAAACGGGGGATTTCGCTGACCAACGTGGTTCGGCGAAAGAAATTGAATGCCCTCAAATTACAGAAGAAAACCTTTGTCAAGCTGATCGGGAAAGCGCGTTACACGCAATTTGGACAGGCTTTTCAGTTTGAAGACATTGAGAATGCCGCCTTTTTTGAAGACGAAAAGGCATTCTATAAAAAATTTCGGGAGATCGTTCCCATTTACGATTACAACAAGATTTACAAAGACTGGTGGCAACGGTCGATCAACGGCGAGAAAAACGTCTGCTGGCCGGGTCGGGTCAAGTATTTTGCGCTGAGTTCCGGCACCTCGGAAGCAGCTTCCAAATACATTCCCGTTACAAAAACCATGTCGAAGGCGATTCAGAAAACCAGCATCCGGCAGATTCTGAGCCTGGGTCGCTACCAGCACCTGCCCTCACAACTTTACGAAAAAGGCTTTCTGATGCTGGGCGGCAGCACAACGCTGAATTACCGCGACAACCATTTTGAAGGCGATTTGAGCGGGATTACGGCCAGCCAGATTCCGTTCTGGTTCCAGCAGTTTTATAAACCGGGTAAAGAAATTGCGCAGGAACGCGACTGGGCGTTGAAACTGGACGAAATTACGGAACAGGCGAGCCAGTGGGACATCGGTTTTGTGGTGGGCGTTCCGGCCTGGATTCAGTTGCTGATGGAGAAAATCATTGCCCATTACAAGGTCAAAACCATTCACGACATCTGGCCGAATCTGATGGTGTTCTGCCACGGCGGGGTGTCGTTCGAACCGTATCGGCACGGTTTTGAGCACCTGCTGGCCCGTCCGATCACCTACATCGAAACGTATCTGGCGTCGGAGGGCTTTATTGCCTACCAGACGCACCCCAATGCGGAAGGCATGCAGTTGGTGCTCGACAACGGCATTTTCTTCGAATTTATCCCTTTCAACGACGAAAATTTCAATGCCGACGGCGAGGTCATCGACAAACCCCAGGCGCTCATGATCGACGAAGTGGAGGAAGGCAAGGAATACGCCCTGTTGATCTCGACCTGTTCGGGAGCCTGGCGGTATCTGATCGGTGATACGATCAAGTTCGTTTCCAAAAAACACAGCGAGATCGTCATCACCGGACGAACCAAGCACTTCCTGAGCCTTTGCGGTGAACACCTGTCGGTGGATAACATGAACAAAGCCGTCGAGCTGGCTTCGCAGGAACTCAACATCGATGTGCGGGAGTTTACGGTAGCCGGTATTTCCCACGATACCCTTTTTGCCCACCACTGGTACATTGGCACCAACGACCCGGTCGATGAGACGGTGTTGAAAAACCTCATCGACGCCAAATTGAAAGAACTGAACGATGATTACGCCGTAGAACGTCGACATGCTCTCAAGGATGTGTTTGTAACCGTTTTGCCCGCCACGACCTTTTACAAGTGGATGGAAGCCAAGGGGAAAATGGGCGGTCAGAACAAATTTCCGCGGGTTTTGAAGAAAAATATGATCTCCGACTGGGAAGGTTTTCTGAAAACGCAGGGCATCGAAGTGAGTGCAGCGCGGACATAACCCCGTCCGCGATTCTAACCCCATCAGCGGTCGAAGACCCTGACAGCGGTTAGAATCGCGGACGGGGTTAAATTTGGTTATTGCTTCAACATCGCAATCAGCGGATCGTATAGCCGGGTCCAGGCCAGTTGCAGGGAGATAAAAATAAAGACGACTCCGGTGACCCGGTTGAAGATCAGCACGACTTTGGGCGTAAAAAACCGCTTCAGTTTGTGGGCAAAAACCGCCAGTGCCGATTCGGTCAGGAAGATACTGACCAGACTGGCGATCATAAAACCGTAGCGTTCCTGGTGGCTGTAGTGCAGCGAATTGGTCAGGTAAGCTGCCAGCGTAACCCAGGTTATAAAATTGATCGGATTGATGGCATTCAGGACAAACCCCGTTGTGAAGTAATAGAGAAAATTGCCGAAACGGGTTTTCGGATAAGCCAGCCGGGGGGTCCCTTTAAAGAGGTTGGCAACCCCCATCGCCATTAAAAGAATCACACCAAACAGCGTTAGATAGAACTCGAAACCGTCTATTTTGGGCAAAAAAGCCGTACCGAACAAGGCACAGACGACAAAAATGGCATCGCAAACCACCACGCCAAATGCGATCTTGATGCCCGACCGGTAGCCATTGTCGACACTATTTTGCATCAGGGAAAAAAATACGGTTCCGAACGTCAGGCAAAGCAGAATACCCGCAATAAAACCGTAGAAAATAGCTTCAATCATCATGCGATCAGATCTGTTTCAACCGCGCTACTTTCAGCAGGGCGCAGACGCTGAGGGCATCGGTAATTTCACTGTTCATCACCATCTCCACGGCGTCCGCTAAGGAAACCCGCCGGATTTGCAATTGTTCCGTTTCTTCCGGTTCGTGCGCTCCCTGAGTCAGTTCCTCCGCGATGTACAGAAAGCCCTCTTCGTCGGTGGCCGAATTGGAGGTGTGAATGCGGCCGATCATCGTCCACTTTTCAGCTTCCAGACCGGTTTCTTCCTTCAGTTCGCGCCGGGCCGATTCCAGCAAATCCGTGCCAATGGGAGCACCGCCTTCGGGCACCTCCCAGGAATACTCCTCGAGTGGATAGCGGTACTGGCCTACCAGGTAAGTATAGCCGTCCTGATCGATGGGTACGACGACCACGGCTTTATTCTTAAAACTGACCACCCCGTAAATGCCGGGGGTGTTGGCGGGCGTAACCACCTCTTCGTGTCTGATTTTCAACCAGTTGTTGTCATACACAACTGTTGATGCAAGCGTTTTCCAGGGATTTTCCGTAAACTCCATACCAGCAAATGTAAAGAGAAATCCTTTACAGTTTGCTACCTTTGCAGGCTACAAACCAGCCAATGGCTCCATGCAACCCAGTCAGCGAATCAAATACAAGTGGATGTCGATCTCATTGGGACTGAGTGTGGCATTGATGATTCTCAAATTCACGGCCTGGTGGCTGACGTCGTCCACGGCGGTTTTGACGGATGCTCTCGAATCCATTATCAACGTGATTGCCAGCGGGTTTGCCCTCTATAGCATTTACCTATCCGGCCAGCCCCGCGACCGAAATCACCCGTATGGCCACGGTAAAATTGAGTTTTTCTCCTCCGGTTTTGAAGGGGCATTAATTCTTTCAGCGGGGCTTTTCATCATTTTTCAGGCCATTCAATCCTTTTCGAACCCACAACCTATCACAAACCTGGACTGGGGCGTTGTGCTAATCGCCCTGACCACGGTGGCCAACGCACTGGTGGGCTGGCTGCTGATCCGAAACGGACGGGTTACCCGTTCAATCACACTCATTGCCGACGGTCGTCACCTGCTGGTCGATAGCCTGAGTAGTTTGATCGTGGTGGTGGGCATTGGTCTTATCTGGCTCACCGGGTTGACGTGGTTCGACGGCCTGTTGTCGCTCATTCTGTCGGGGGTAATCATTTTCAACGGTCTTGGCCTGATCCGGCACTCGGTGGCGGGTCTGATGGACGAAACCGACCTGGCCCTTTTGCAACGCATTCTGGATATTCTGAATCAGCACAAGCGCAGCAACTGGATCGATATTCACAACACCCGCGTGCAGCGGTATGGGGCCGATCTGCACATCGACTGCCATTTGACGTTGCCTTATTACTGGACGCTGGCGCAGGTTCACCAGGAAGTTCACGAGTTTGAAGAGGTGCTGAAGCGGGAAATCGACACGGAAGTGGAAATTTTCATTCACGTCGATCCGTGTTTGCCGGAATGTTGCCACTATTGCCGCATTGCCGACTGTCCGGTTCGGGCTCATGCGTTCTCCGGTGATGTGGAATGGACGATTGCCAATATTTCGACCAACCAAAAACACTTTGCCACGGAAGCCGAGCCGAATTGATGCGGTTCTTTTTCAAAAAAATTTTACAAAATCCGATTAAAAAAGTTGGCCGTTATCAACTTTTTTGTAATTTTCGGTGAGAATTTAGTGCTCAAATGAGATACTTAATTCAGGTTGTATTCATATCTCGGTTAAAAAGGCCCCCGCACACGCTGCTGAGGGCCTTTTTCCTTTACAAGACGTTCTGGTTTGGTACTGGCAGTCTTCGAGGGATCATTTTTTAGGTTAAACTGTCCATCAGCCTGACATTTCCCCGCAAATCAATAAAAAAACAATGGACGTTGAGCGGGTGATTCTGCAGCACAATTTTCCTTCCCTTGATCATTTTCTTTGGAAACGGTTTAGTATGAATCTCCCTGGCAAGCGTCAAGGCAAACTCTTTGTGACACTGGAATTCCTCATCCCGGGAACTGAACACCCCAGTCCCATCAATCAGAAATTCCTTGTATGCCCCACAATCTTCGTGTTCTATTATGTACACATCCTGGATATCGTGCAACTTGACGGCTATTTCCAGGTGGTGGTCAAGCGTTGTCTTCCAGGGTTTGAAATGATCATAGTTTTTCAACGCTTTGGGATCGAAGCGATGCCGGTGTTCATGGGCGACGTACCAGCCAGCGCAAAATGATCATACCGATTGTGCAGATTATCGTGGTGAAGGAAATGAAGCAGGTTGTCGGTCAATCGCAGGTCGATACAACTGATGACCAGAATATTTTTGTGAGGCAACTGATATTCCTCAATTTTTGGATAGGTAAGAATTGACATCGTGGACAGGCGTTTAGTATGTGACAAATATAACCGATTCGTTCACAAGACCATACGGCCATCCCGCCCGTCAGGCGTGGTAAGGGTATCGTTCAGGAATCCGATAAACCAAGCTTTTTTAGTATCTTTCCTCACTTTCTTACCAGTTTCGTGATTAACCCATTTAAAACGATTAACCTATGACTTCGCGTCGCTCCTTTTTAAAACAACTCAGCGTTCTGACCGCCACGGCGTCTGCTCTTCCCGCTCTGGCCGAAGCCGCTGCCAAAAAACCGTTCTTCGAGATTTCGCTGGCCGAATGGTCCCTGCACAAGGCGTTGTTCAACGAGAAAAAAATTACGAATCTGGACTTCCCGGCCCTCGCTAAAAATGAATTTGGCATCGATATCGTCGAATACGTCAACCAGTTTTTCAAGGACAAGGCGCAGGATGCGACCTATCTGAAAGAATTGATGATGCGCTGCAAGGACAACGGGGTTCGGAATCACCTGATTATGATCGACGGCGAGGGCTACCTGGGCGAAACCGATGCAGCCAAACGCAATGAAGCCGTTGAAAAACACAAGCCCTGGGTCGAATGCGCCAAAACGCTGGGCTGTAAAACCATCCGGGTCAATGCCTTTGGCAAAGGAACGGCAGAAGAAGTGGCCAAAGCCGCCGTGGAAGGACTGGGAAAACTGGGCGAATTTGCCAAAACCATGAACATCAACGTGATTGTCGAAAACCACGGCAGTTACTCGTCCAACGGCCAGTGGCTGACGGGCGTCATGAAGCAGGTCAACATGAAAAACGTCGGAATTTTGCCCGATTTCGGTAATTTCTGCATCAAACGCAGCGACAATTCCGAGTGGGGCGGCAAGTGTGTGGAAGAATACGACCGCTACAAGGGCGTGGGTGAAATGATGCCGTTCGCCAAGGGCGTCAGTGCCAAAACGCACGATTTCGACGCCAGCGGCAACTGTACGGACACCGACTACATGCGCATGATGAAAATCGTGAAAGACAGCGGTTTCAAAGGCATCGCCGGAATCGAATACGAAGGCTCAACCCTGAGCGAATACGAAGGCATCAAAAAAACAAAAGCGCTCCTGGAGCGCGTAGGGACGCTAGTTTAGGTAAGGATTATGAGTTAAGAATTAAGAGTTAAATGCGTACGTGTGCCATAAACTCTTAATTCTTAACTCATAACTTTTAACTACAAAGCAGCGGTTGGTTCGCTCACGTGGCGCAGGAATTCCTGCCGGGTGGCTTCATCGGACTTGAATTTGCCGCCGTAATGCACCGTAACCGTCGAGCTGTTGACATCCTGAACCCCGCGCATCGAAACGCACAGGTGCCGGGCGTCGATCACCACCGCCACATCTTCGGTCTCCAGCACGGTTTTCAACTCATTGGCAATCTGCACCGTCAATCGCTCCTGCACCTGGGGACGTTTGGCGAAATACTGCACAATGCGGTTCAGTTTGGACAAGCCAATCACTTTACCACTCGAAATATAGGCCACGTGGGCGCGGCCGATGATCGGGACAAAATGGTGTTCGCAGTGCGAATGAACGGTGATGCCCTTTTCAACGAGCATTTCATTGTACTGGTATTTGTTTTCAAACAGGGCCGCCTGCGGTTTTTTCGCCGGGTCGAGACCGCTGAAAATTTCCTTCACGTACATTTTAGCGACGCGCCGGGGTGTTCCTTTCAGGCTGTCATCGGTTAAATCCAGCCCCAAAATGTTCATAATGTGCCGAAAATGGCCTTCGATCAGGTCCATTTTTGCCTCATCACTCAAGTCAAAGGCATCATCACGCAACGGAGTTTCGATGGAAGACGCCACGTGGTCATCACCTATTTCATCGACCGTAATGTCATGAAGCAGGTCATAAGCAGGATGATGGCCGTTAGACCGGGTATTCAACGAAGTTCCGTTCGGTTTCATAGAGTCTGATTTTCAAATCCAGAGATGAATCTAGCTGGCTGCGCAGCGAATCGTAAATAACAATGGCAATATGTTCGGCAGAGGGATTGAGGGTTTTAAATTCTTCCGTGTCTAAATTGAGGTTTTTGTGATCAAACCGGTCCGTAACGCGGTCTTTGATCAAATCACTGAGCAATTTCATGTCCATGACGAAACCCGTGACGGGGTCAACTTCGCCGATAACCTGAACAATCAGCTCATAATTGTGGCCGTGATAATGAGGATTATTGCACTTGCCAAAAACCCGTTTGTTCTCTTCATCCGACCATTCCGGATTGTGGAGACGATGAGCCGCGTTGAAGTGTTCTTTGCGGAACACCGCTACCCGTTTTTTGTCCATTCTGTCAGAACCGGTCGCCCGGATTTTTCGATTGATACTAATTCTCGACCAAAATGTCGTCAGAAAGGATGTCTGCAACACATTTGAGCCGTCAAGCGGTGGGATTGTCCGCCTTCAGGAAGCAATTTCAGTCAGTTTCGCAGGGATAACAGCCCGGTTTCTGATTTGGTTCATACGTATATACCGGCGATTTTAAGAAATTATTAAGCCTTCCGGAATCAACTGTGGGCATCTCCTTGGATAAAAACGCAAGTAATCCCGTCATTTTTTTGGCTCTACCGATATTTTGCTTTTTTTTACGGCTTGGTCCCAAACTATTCCTTAACGACCCAATTCCATTGAAAACGAATCGACGTCATTTTTTGCGTTCTGCGGCCGCAACCGTTTCCTCCGCCCATTTATTTCCCAACATTCTGACCGGTGCCCCCGCTCAGGACCAAAAAGTCCGGCTGGCTTTTATCGGTGTGGGTGGCCGGGGCCGTAGCCACGTCGATCAGGCCATTTACCGGAACGATGTGGCCATCACGGCCATTTGCGACATTGATCCCGATGCGATCAACCGCACCAAGGCCATGATCAGCAAAGCCGGACGACCCGAGCCGGCGGTTTTTGGCAAATCGGACGAAGATTTTCTGAACATGCTCAAACGTGATGACATCGACGGCGTCGTGATTGCTACCCCCTGGGAATGGCACGTTCCGATGTCGGTGGCCACGATGAAAGCCGGTAAATACGCGGGGGTCGAGGTATCGGCGACGGTTACCCTGAAAGAATCCTGGGATCTGATTGAAGCGTCGGAAAAAAGCGGAATGCCCTGCATGATTCTGGAAAACGTCTGCTACCGGCGCGATGTCATGGCGGTTTTGAACATGATTCGTCAGGGTCTGTTTGGCGAAATGCTGTATGCCCACTGCGGATACCAGCACGATTTGCGAACCGTCAAATTTAACGGTGGTATGGGCAAAGAAGGGGTAGAATTCGGAGCCAAAGGCTATTCTGAAGCCCGCTGGCGGACCCAACACTCCGTTGACCGCAACGGTGATCTGTATCCGACTCACGGTTTAGGGCCAGTCGCTCACTGGCTGGACATCAATCGCGGCAACCGGTTTACCTACCTGACGTCTACTGCCACCAAAGCCCGGAGTCTGCACAAATTCGTGGTGGACAAAGGCGGAGCCAATCACCCGAACGCCAAAGTGAATTTCAAGCTGGGTGATATTGTTACGACCGTCATCAACTGTGCGAATGGCGAGAACATCGTCATCATGCACGATACGAACTCACCCCGCCCCTATTCACTGGGTTTTCGGGCGCAGGGCACCCAGGGCATCTGGATGGACGATGGCAAAACCATTTATATTGAAGGAAAAAGCGCCAAACCGCACCAGTGGGAGCCTTTCAAAGCCTACCAGGACCAATATGATCACCCGATCTGGAAGCGTCACGCCCAAACCGCCGAAAATGCGGGCCACGGTGGAATCGACTTTTTCGTGATCCGGGCTTTCATCGAGTCGGTCAAACGGAAAGTGCCGCCCCCAATCGACGTGTATGACGCAGCGGTTTGGAGCGCCATCAGTCCGCTTTCGGAAGAATCCATCGCCAAAGGCAGCAAACCGATTGAAATTCCGGACTTTACGCGCGGCAAATGGAAGACGAATAAGCCCATTTTTGCCTTAACGGATGATTATTAATTCGGTAACGGCCCGATAATCAGAATAAAATTCTTAATTAATAAAAAAATTTAAAATATATTGAACGACTGCGTGTTATATTGCAGGCTCGTTCTCAATTTCTCCAAACTTCTCAAAAAATGACTCCGACTGCAACCCGGAATTCAACCAATAGCTACCTTGGGCCACTGCTCATTGTCGGCATGTTATTTTTCATTTTCGGATTTGTCACCTGGGTCAATGGGGTGCTCATTACCTTTTTCAAACAGGCATTTCAGCTCAGCACCGTGGGCTCCAACTTGGTGGTGTCGGCGTTTTTCATTTCCTACACGCTCATGGCGATTCCGTCGTCCTGGCTGCTTAAGAAAACAGGATTCAAAAACGGGATGTCGCTGGGTCTGATCATTATGGCCATCGGCACCATCACGTTCATACCGGCTGCCAAGGCGGTTTCGTATCCGCTATTCCTGGTCGGTTTGTTCCTGATCGGAATCGGCTTAACGGTTCTGCAAACGGCTTCCAATCCTTACGTGACCATCCTTGGCCCCCGCGAAAGTGCGGCACAACGGATCAGCTTTATGGGTGTCGCCAACAAATTAGCCGGGATTATCAGCCAGTTTATCTTTGGCGGTTTGCTGTTGACGGGTGCCAATGTCATTTCGGCCGAAGAATCGCTGAACAAAGTAGTTACGCCGTATTTGATTCTGACGGGCGTTTTGGTGGTGCTCGCCATGCTGATCCGCTTCTCTACTTTACCCGAAGTATCCGAAGAGCAGGAAGAAGATAAAGCAATAACAGTCAAGCCATTAACTACAGATAGCGTGTGGCAACATGCCAACCTTGTACTGGGCGTTCTGGCTATCTTTTGCTACGTAGGGGTCGAAGTCATTTCGGGCGACACCATCATCAACTACGGCGTTGCGCTGGGCTTTACCAATGACGAAGCCAAATACTTTACGGCCTATACACTCAACGGTATGCTCGGCGGTTACATCCTGGGCATCATCCTCATTCCGCGTTTCCTTTCGCAGCAGAAATCACTCATCATTGGCACGAGTCTCGGTTTGGTTCTGACCGTAGGCGCTTTGCTGACCGACGGGTTTACGTCCGTTTTGTGCATCGCGCTCCTGGGTTTTGCCATCGCACCGATCTGGCCGGCCCTCTGGCCTTTGTCGCTCGACCGGCTGGGTAAATTCACCAAATTAGGCTCAGCTTTGCTCATTATGGGTATTTCCGGGGGTGCGCTACTGCCCCTGCTGCACGGTTATCTGACCGACGCCGTTAGTCCAAAATTAGCGTACGCCATGATTCTGCCCCTGCTAAGCTACATCTTGTATTACGCGCTGGCAGGAAGCAAAAAACACACCTGGTAATGAGCCAATTAAGCGTTTCCACCCCCGGCAGAATCTGTTTGTTCGGCGAACATCTGGATTACCTGGGGCTACCCGTCATTGCCGCAGCCATCAACCGGCGAATCCGGATTACCGGTTCGCACCGGGCGGATCGGAAAGTGGTGATTAACCTGCCGGATGTTAATGAGTGGGAAGAATTCGAGCTATCCGACGCCAGTCTGGTGTATACCAAACCGCGCGATTATTTTCGGAGCAGCTACAATATTCTGTTAAAACACGGTTACCGGTTTTCAAAGGGTGTGGAATGTGAAGTTCACGGAAACATCCCGATCAATTCCGGTACGTCGAGTTCATCGGCCCTGGTGGCTTCCTGGCTGCATTTTCTGATGCGCCTGAGTGACCGTCCGCGGTTGCTGAGTCGGCAGGAAATTGGCAATCTGGCCAATGAGGCCGAAGTGCTTGAATTTGGCGAACCGGGCGGCATGATGGATCATTATTCCACCGCCATCGGCGATGTGATTTACCTGGAGTCGGAACCGCACATTGAAATTGAGGAGTTACGGCCCAAACTCGGTGCTTTCGTGCTGGGCGACTCGCTGGAAGCCAAAGATACGCTGGATATTCTGGGTCGGCTGCGGACCGGCGTCAACGAAATTATTCAGAAAATCAAAGCCGTCAACCCGGAATTTTCGCTCCATACCACGGATGTCCTGGAACTTGACGACTACCGCCCTTTTTTATCGGGCGGAGAAAATACGCTGCTGGAAGGCACGGTTTCGAACCGCGATCTCCTTCGCGAAGCCCGGCAGGTGCTGGAATCAGCCGATCTGGATCACATCCGGCTTGGCAACTTACTCAATCGCCACCACGCCAATCTGCGGGATGCCCAACGCATTTCAACGCCTAAAATCGACCGGATGCTCGAAGCGGCTTTGAATGCCGGGGCGCTGGGTGGCAAAATCAACGGTTCGGGTGGCGGTGGGTGTATGTTTGCCTACGCACCCGGCCATGCCGGAGCCGTCGCCGAAGCCATTGAACGCCAGGGGGGTGCGGCCTTTATTATTCGGGTAGACGAAGGCACCAAGGTCGAAGAATAGAATAACCGACTGATTATCAATGTATATAGATCTAATTTTCTAACTTTCCGAAATGAACAATTTCGGAGAAAAGCGGGTTCTATTACTAGCTTTTGCGGGGAAAACGCGCCGGTTTTGTACCTTTGTATCCTCTTCCGCACTCGCTGTTTAGGCCATGCTTGACTTCGCAACACCGTCTT
Organism: Larkinella sp. C7; assembly: GCF_006149005.1. GTDB lineage: Bacteria > Bacteroidota > Bacteroidia > Cytophagales > Spirosomataceae > Larkinella. The sequence continues at coordinate 513,566 of NZ_VBSL01000004.1, forward strand.
TAATACCACCCGCCGAAAAACCGGCACTCTATTGCAACTCCTTAACCGGATATTCCCGTCGCAAAACCATCACGGTTCCCATCGGCAACGTCCCACTGGGCTCTGATTTTCCCATCCGGGTTCAGTCGATGACCACCATCGACACCATGAACACCCTGGGTTCGGTCGAGCAGTCGATCAAAATGATCGAAGCGGGCTGCGAATACATCCGGATTACGGCACCCAGCGTCAAGGAAGCCCAAAATCTCGAAAACATCCGCAAGGAACTACGCGCCCGGGGCTACACAACACCCCTCGTCGCTGATATTCATTTTACACCCAATGCCGCTGAACTGGCCGCCCGCATCGTCGAAAAAGTCCGGATCAATCCCGGCAATTATGCCGACCGGAAGCGGTTTGAAGTCATCGAGTACACCGACGCGTCCTATGCCGCCGAACTGGAACGGATTCGGGCCAAATTCCTGCCCCTGATCCGGATTTGCAAGGAATACGGCACGGCCATGCGGATTGGCACCAACCACGGTTCGCTGTCGGACCGGATTCTGAGTCGCTACGGCGATACGCCCCTCGGCATGGTGGAATCAGCTTTAGAATTTCTGCGGATTTGCGACGATGAAAACTACCACAGCATCGTCCTATCGATGAAATCCAGCAATCCGCAGGTCATGGTGGAAGCCTACCGCCTGTTGGTTCAGCGGCTGGATGCGGAAGGCTTAAAACCGTATCCGCTGCATCTGGGCGTTACCGAAGCGGGGGAAGCGGAAGATGGCCGGATCAAATCGGCTGTCGGCATTGGCACACTGCTGGAAGATGGCCTGGGCGATACCGTCCGGGTTTCCCTGACGGAAGATCCCGAACTGGAAGCCCCGGTGGCGCAGGCACTCATCGACCGCTATGCAAAACGGGCGGGCCACAGCCCGATTCCGGAAATCCGGCACTATCCCATTCATCCGTATCAGTATACCCGGCGGAAAACCCGCGAAGTGGCCAATTTCGGTGGGGTCAACGTACCGCGCGTGATTGCCGATTATTCCGAAATACCGGTCACCCACCACGAGCAACTCCGGCCCATCGGCCACTTTTACCTGCCCGTTCCCGACAAATGGCGGATGAACGACCTGGGTGCCGATTACCTCTACACCGGTTCGCAGCCCGCTTCGTTTATGTTACCCAACGGCTTGAAAGAAATTCTGGATTATGCGGTCTGGCTTTCCGCCACTGATCAGGTTCATACATTTCCCTTGCTTGACACAAGTACCTACCTGAGCAGTCGGCAAAAACCGGGCGGTTTGCACCCGCTTCTCAATTTTGTTGTGACCCAACTGGGTGACTTTTCGGATGACCTGGCTAATGCGCTCAGTGAAGATCAACACGTGGTGCTGGTGGTTCGAACGGAAAATACCCACGCGATGGCCGAACTCCGACGATTGTATGTAGAGTTGATCAACCGCGGAATTGCCTGCCCGGTCGTTAACCAGAGGAGTTTCCCAGAAAGTCAGGGCGATTCTTTGCAACTCTATGCCGCCACGGACATCGGCGGTTTGCTGGTCGATGGCCTGGGCGATGGTGCCTGGCTGGCGACCGATTTACTCCCCGATCTCTCACCCGAAGAGCGCCTGGAGACCGCAAACCGGTACAATTCGACGGCATTTGGCATTTTGCAGGCGGCACGGACCCGGATGTCGAAGACGGAATACATCTCCTGCCCTTCCTGCGGACGAACGTTGTTCGATTTGCAGGAAACCACGGCAATGATCCGTAAACGCACCGATCACCTGAAAGGCATCAAAATCGGCATCATGGGCTGCATCGTCAACGGACCCGGCGAGATGGCCGACGCCGACTATGGTTACGTTGGAATCGGGAAAGATAAAATTTCGTTGTACCGGGGTCAGCAGGTGATCAAAAAGTCGGTCACCGCCGAACGCGCCGTCGATGAACTGATTGAATTGATTAAGGAAGATGGCCGCTGGAATGAACCGGAATCTGAGTTATAAATTAAGAATTAAGAGTGAAGAGTTAACCAAATCACTTGACCATCAATTCTTAATTCCTCACTCATAACTCTTCACTAAAAATATTATGTCCAAAATAGGAGATTATTTCAAGTTGGGTGACGTTTTCCGGTATTTCTACCGGGTTTTTCAGAAACCGGACCCCAGTCGCCCGACGAACACCAACATTCGCATGATGCACGGGATCAACCGGATTTCCATCATCATGTTTCTGTTCTGTCTGATTGTGATGATTGTCAGAGCCATTATGCGATGAACATTGAAACGCTGCGCACTTACTGCCTGAGCAAACCCGGCGCCAACGAGTCATTCCCCTTCGGTGAAGATACGCTGGTTTTTAAGGTTGGCGGCAAGGTGTTCGCCTTGACGTCGCTGGATGCCCGCCCGCTGTCGGTCAATCTGAAATGCAACCCCGAACTGGCCGTCGAGTTGCGCGAGCAATACGATTCAGTTCGGCCCGGTTATCACATGAATAAAGTACACTGGAATACCGTTATCATCGACGGAACGGTTCGGGAAAGTGATCTGAAAAAATGGATCGATCATTCCTACGAACTGATTGTTGCCAGTCTACCCAAATCGGTTCGGCAGGAATTGGAAAAATAGGAAACGGGTTGCAAAAACCCGGTTTTTCAGCTAGTTTACAGTAGTTTTCTGAAAGCTTCAGGTTATGGAAGTTGCGCTGATAGGATTCTTCTTTATTTTCTACCTGGTTGTTCGGTATTTCGTGATCGACCATGACACGCAGGCGGAAAAAGACCGTCTTCGGTTTGCCGAGGGCATCACGCTCGTCCAGTTCCACCGCTATGATGAAGCGTTTGCCTACTTCGATCAGGCCGTTAAACAACACCCCAAATCGTCCCTGGCGTTTGCCTACCGGGGCAAATGCCACCTGCGGAATGAAAATGCGTATTCGGCCCTTTTCGATCTGACGATTGCCCTCAGCCTGGACAATACCATTCCCGATTCGTATCTGGACAAAGGTATCGCTCTGTACCAACTGAATCAGTTTGGTGAAGCTTTCAAGGAGTTTGACAAAGCGGTCTGGTATTTCCGGGGGCAGCAACCCGACGCCATTCGCTGGCGGGCATTGGCCCGGATGCAGCTCGACCAGTATGGTCCGGCCCAGAAAGACCTGATCCGGGCCATCGAGCTGGGTGACGAAAATTCGGCGTATCTGCTGAAACAACCGCCGTTCTCGAACGTCATTTATTCCTGACGGTTATTTTAATCGGCTAATCTGCTCCGTATTCCGCTTCGTATCGATTTTGGCGGCTTTCGCCATCTCCAGTGACTTTTGCGCAGCTTTCAACCCCTCGGCGGTTTTCCCACCCCGGCGATAGACCTCAGCCAGTTCAAAATACAAATCAGCCTGCTCGGCGGGGCTTTTTGCCTGCGGAATGGCTCTGTTGGCCCAACGGGCTACCGTCGGCGCATCGCTGGCATCCGGGCTTTTCCGGTTGAATAACCGAATCACATACAGGTATTCCGGCGTTGAGAACTGGTTCTGGGCAATGTGATCGTCCATTCGGGAAGCGGCTTTGGTGGCCTGACCCGCCCGAAAATACGCGTTGATTTCGGGCAGCAGCGTGCGGTTGCTGGCGACGCGTCCGTCGATACCCACTTGCTGAAGCTGGTTACGAATGGTGATGATTTTAGCGGCCGGATACTGATTTCCCCGGCTGCTGTATAACGAAGACATGAGAATATTCTCCGCCACCGTTTTGACCTGCTCCGCGCCGTTGGGTTTGATAAATTGATCGAGGTGGCCGATCATGTACTGAAAAAGCGGGTTGTCGACGTCCAGAATCAGCTTCTGCAACACGAGCCAGTTCGTTGGGTTCGCATACGTATTGGCGGCTTGCCGGGTGGCATACTCGTTCATCACCCGGATGTTCGTCACCGTGTCACGCGTCACCCGCGCATACATCCCGTAATCGATCAGGAAATTTGGGGAGCGCTCCCCATCTTCAAACCGTTTCCGCATGGCCGACGACCGGATTTCCGGATTGAGTGCGGTGGTTCCGTGTCGAATCACCTCATCCGTCGAGTTGTTACTCATCGCCATGTGAATGAGGTCTCCCTGCGAATTAAAATACAAAAACAGCGGCAGGGAGGGAACAAACAGGCGGTTTTTATCCAGAAAAGCGATGGTACTCTTGTCAGAAATATCGATTTTGGTACTAACGAAGCGAGTGTTGTAGAATTTCCCTACGGTTTTGTTCGCAAACGTGGGAATAAAACTCTGGCAAACGTGGCAGGTTTCCGAATACACTTCCACAAAAACCGGCTTTTTGGCTTTTCGGGCCGCACTCAAAACCGCCGTCAATGGCTCCTTCCGAAACTGCACCCCCTGCCCAACGGCCAAACCGATCGTCAGCCAAACAACTATTAAAAAGGCACTTAAAATTCTCATAACCAAGGCATTAATGTATGGCTTATGGTTTAGGATTTATCGTTGGCTAACGCATTCTGATGTGTTCACTAGCCCATGATAAATCCTAAACATAAACTCGAAATTGCTACGACTGCTTCTGCTGCTCGCGGTATTCTTCCTCTACTTTTTTGCTCAAGGCCCGGCAGAGGTTGTCGATCTGGTCGGCCATCGACTGGTCGCCCGTGGCCGTCACGATGGTGTCGGCGAGGCTGCCGAGCACTTCCACGCAAAACCGCTTCATGTCGGTCACGGCCATGTCTTTGGTCCACAGATTCAGCCGCAGCGTTCCCTGGTTGTAATGATCCCATACCGACACCACCACCGCCTTGGTATCACTCAGTCCTTCATTGGGATTATCGGTCGCGTTCCAGAAAATTTTTTCGGGGATATTGTGGTCGTCTAATTCAACCGCAAAATTGATTTCTGATTTTTTCATCGTTTGCTTTTCAGTACAGTAAAAAACTCCGCCAACCCAGGCGGAGTCGTCAAACAACGATCCCGCCCCCAGCGGAGTTTTAAGACTTCAAAGGTAACCATTTGTGGGACGGATTTGCAATCCTACCCCGACGATTCAAAACCAAAAAACCTCTAAATTTAGGTTTACTGCTGACCAAACACCTTCTTCAACAAATCGGTGACGCGAGCCGCCGGATTTTCGCGGATTTGTTTCTCTTCCTGGGCAACCAGCGTAAAAATACCGTCAACGGCTTTCGTGGCGGCATAATTGGTCAGATCCGGATTGACTTTCGTGGTTGCGATGGGCAATTTGTTATACGTACGAACCAGATCCCCGTAATAGCGGGTGGCGTTGTTTTTTTTCAACGTGCTGTCGATCACCGGCGTAAAAGCCGCCATCAACTGGTCCGACGTGGTACGCTTCAGGTATTGCGTGGCCGCATTGTCCTGCCCCCGTAAAATACCGACGGCATCCTGAATGCTCATCGACGTCAGCGCATTCAGAAAAATGGGTTTCGCCTTTTTGGCCGCATCTTCCGCCGAACGGTTGAGCGACATGATAAACTGATCGACCTGTTTTCCCATGCCGAGTTTCCGCAGGGCCGATTCCACCTTCTGGGCTTCCGGCGGCATCAGAATCTTGATCAGCGTGTTTTTGTAATATCCATCCACCGCCGAAGCCTGATCGGAGCCTTTGCTGATCCCGATCCGGAGGGCTTCTTTCAATCCATTGGCAATTTCATCATTGGATGAGCTTCCGCCCGAAGCGACATCGCCTACTTTATCCAGAATTTGTCCGAAGATACCCTTCTTTTTCGGTTGGGTTGAATCGGACTGGGCCATTGCGGCACCGGAATAACCGGCAAGCAAGAGGGCAAAAAGGACTGTTTTTTTCATGTGCTTCTCAGGTTGATTCTCTTTGTGAAACGTTCGCCGATGGCTGGTCGGCAAAAGATAAACCGTTTTTTTACGTATTTTTGGCTCGAAAGACAGCGTTCTGCTGTTAGTTTGTCAATCGGCCTTTCTCTATAAGACAGCAAAACTGATAAAAAGTAAAGGGTCGAGCCACAAAAACTTGTAGATTTTTTTTCATGAAACCCATCCTGGCCGAAATTATAACGATTGGTGACGAAATACTGTTTGGACAAATTACCGATACCAACACCCAATGGATTGGGGCGGAATTGACAAAAATCGGAATCCGGACCGTCCGAAAATCGTCGGTTGGCGATCAGAAAGAAGCCATTCTGAACATCCTGAAAGAAGCGACCGAACGCGCCGATCTGGTCATTCTGACTGGTGGTCTCGGCCCCACCAAGGATGACATTACGAAAGTCACGATTTGCGAGTATTTTAATACGACCCTCGAACGAAATCCCGAAGCACTGGCGTTTGTGACGAAGTTCTTTGAAAGCCGGGGCCGTTCGATTACCGAAATAAACGCCAAACAGGCCGATCTGCCCCTCAACTGTACTTACGTGCCGAATGACTGGGGAACCGCGCCGGGCATGTGGTTCAATGAAAATGAAACCATTTATGTCTCCCTGCCGGGCGTACCGTTTGAAATGAAGAACCTCATGCAATATCGGATCATTCCGATGTTGCAAAACCAGTTTGAAACGCCGACGATCGTTCATAAAATGATTCGGACGGTGGGAATCGGCGAGTCTTTTCTGGCCGAAACAATTGCCAACTGGGAAGATGCGCTGCCCGCACACATCAAACTGGCCTACCTGCCCCATTTTGGCCAGGTGCGGCTGCGGCTCACCGGAACCGGCAGCGATCCGGTGGTGCTGAAACAGGAAATCGATGAACAGGTCGAAGCCGTTCTGCCGTTGATCCAGCCTTTTGTGTTTGGGTATGACGACGATGAACTGGAAACGAAAGTGGCGCAGTTGTTGTCCGAAAGAAACTGGATGCTGGCTACCGCCGAAAGCTGCACGGGCGGTTTTGTGGCAAGTCAGATGACCAAATACGCCGGTTCGTCCCGGTATTTTGTCGGCGGGGTAGTCAGTTACAGCAATACCGTTAAGGTCAACCAGTTGGGTGTTCAACCGGAGACCCTGAGCCAGTTCGGCGCGGTCAGTGAACAAACCGTGCGGGAGATGGCGGAAGGCGTTCGAACGAGGCTGGGTGCCAACGTCGGTATTGCCACCAGCGGGATTGCCGGCCCCGACGGTGGAACCCCCGAAAAACCAGTTGGTACGATCTGGATTGCCTGTTCGACCGAAAAACAGACCGTCGCCCGCTTGCTGAAACTGGGGCCTTACCGCGAGCAGAATATTCAGAACACGTCGGTTCAAGTCTTAAACCTTCTCCGGCAAACGTTGCTGGAAGAAAAATAAACTCACTGCCAATGGCACTTGTTGACATGGTTATGCCCAAAATGGGCGAAAGTATTGTAGAATGTACGATCATTTCCTGGCTCAAAAAGCCCGGCGACCGCATTGAAGCCGACGACTCGCTTCTGGAAGTGGCCACCGACAAAGTGGACACCGAGGTGCCCTCTTCCCATGCCGGTATTCTCAAAGAAATTCTGGTAAACGATGGTGATGTTGTGGCCATTGGCAGCCCGGTGGCCCGCATTGAAGTCGAACATGCCGGGGAGATTGCCCAGGATGAGTCGGCTGTCCCGGCACCGCTATCGCACCCATTCGGAGAAACCGAGGAGCAGGACGTAGCCAGCGTGGCGGCTAAACTCGAAGACGACATTTCGCAAATTTCGGTGCGCAATCCGGAAATCCGGACCGATGCCGAAACCGCTGTAGCCGAAAACAACCGTTTTTATTCGCCCCTGGTGTTAAGTATTGTCAAGGCCGAAGGAATTTCTCAGGCTGAACTGGCGTCGATCAAGGGTACAGGTGCTGAGAACCGCATCACCAAAAACGATATTCTGGCGTACGTTGAAAAACGGAAAAGCGAACCGGTTTCGACAGGTTCTTCGTTTCCCAAAGCCGCTTCCATCACCGGCCAGAACGACATCATTCAGATGGATCGGATGCGGAAGATGATTGCCGAACGGATGGTCGAATCGAAGCGGATTGCGCCCCACGTGTCTTCGTTTGTCGAAACCGACATGACGGTTCTGGTGCAATGGCGCGAACGCAACAAGACGGCGTTTCAGCAACAGTACGGCGAAAACATCACCTACACGCCCCTCCTGATCGAAGCCGTTGTAAAAGCCATTCGAGACTTCCCAATGATTAATGTTTCCGTGGATGGCGATACGATCATCGTTAAAAAAGCCATCAATGTTGGCATGGCCGTGGCGCTGCCGAGCGGTAATCTCATTGTGCCGGTCATTCACAATGCCGATCAGTATAATCTGGTTGGTTTGACCCGGAAAGTGAACGACCTGAGCCGTCGTGCGAGAGAGAATAAACTCACCGCCGACGACCTGGCCAACGGCACCTACACGGTTTCCAACATCGGCACGTTCGGCAATGTGATGGGAACGCCCATTATCGTGCAGCCGCAGGTGGCCATCATGGCTTTTGGAGCGATTGAGAAAAAACCGGCGGTTATCGAAACGCCCCAGGGCGATCTGATCGGGGTCCGGCAAAAGATGTTCATCTCCCACAGCTACGACCACCGGGTGGTCGACGGTTCGCTGGGCGGGCAATTTGTCAAGCGCGTTTCGGATTACCTGGAAGGGTTCGATCCGGACCGAAAGATTGTCTGACCGTTCATCCCGGCATTTATGCCTTTCAGGACTCAAAAATGCCATGCGAAGCATTTTATACGGTTTTTGGGTCTGTCAAAGTTGTAGTTTCGGATCATTTCACCCAAACGACATACTTTACTCATGAAATTGCAACTCGTTTTTCCTGCTGTTTTTTGTAGCATTCTTAGTTTTACGACCGTTTTCGCGCAGACAAACGCACGGGTTGATAAAATTCAGGGCATTGAAACGTACGTGATGTGCGAACCGCTGCGCGCCTACGAAACCGTGTTCGAAATCGCATCCGGTGCCAAAGCCGCATCCCTGTTTACCGGCGGAGTCGTGAATGAAGGGGTTTCTGAAAAAGCCGCCCAGTTTGTTCGACGGGCCAGTAAGGACGGCAAAAAAGACAACAAAGCATTCGATGCTGTCGTCATCTCGGGCTCAAAAACCGCTATTGCCGTTAAATTCAAAGAGGAAGCGGGCGCCAACAAAGGACTTGCTAAGGTCCGAAAAATTGACGGGTTGGCCGTTTACGTCATGAATGAGCCGCTACTGGATTACGAAACTGTAGTCGATGCTTCCGGGGGTGTGAAAGCCAAATCCTACTTTACCAGTGGCATTGTGAACAATTCCATTGAAGAAGATATCGAACAATTTGTTCGCCGTGTAAAAAAAGAAGCAACCGAAGCCAAGAAGCCCATCGACGCCATTGTCTATTCAAGCGGCAAAAGAGCCATTGGTATAAAATTCAAAGAATGAAACCACGTATTGCCATCGACATGGATGATGTGCTGGCGGACACCGTCGGCAAGTTTATTGCCATTTACCGCCGTGATTTTGATACATCGGCATTGCCCACTGTATTCCGGGAGAATTCGTTTCATGAACTGCTGGAAAAGGATGTGTACAAACGTCTGGCGGATTATGTCCACGAACCGGGTTTCTTTGCCGACATTCCCGTTATGCCCGGAGCCATTGAAGTGACGCAGGCGCTTTCCGAAAAATACGACCTGTTCGTTACCTCGGCGGCTATGGAGTTTCGCAATTCCCTTTCGGAAAAATACGACTGGCTGGATCAGCATTTCCCGCACATTCACTGGAAAAACCGGGTCTTCTGTGGAGACAAGAGCATTCTGCGGGCCGACATCATGATCGACGACATGCCGTATAATCTGGTCAGTTTTCAGGGAAAAGGCCTTCTGTTCGACGCCCCCCACAACCGCGACAATACCATTTTCCAACGGGTGCTCTCGTGGAATGAAGTGGCGAAGGAGTTGTTGTAGAAAGAGAGGAAAGAGATTAGACAAGAGAATAAAGACCGTTCCACCATGATAAAGTCTTTATTCTCTTGTCTACCCTCTTTCTTCTCTAACATAAAAAATGCCCGCCAGTCAGACTGGCGGGCATTTTTTATGTTAGAAGTCAAGGCAGATTAAGCCGACATTTTCTCATTATGTTCAACCAGACGATCATGACCCGTTTCAAATTCCGGGCTGGTCACTTTTGCCGGGCGCATTTTAATGATTCCCACCGCCGACAACAGCCGGATAACCGGGTAAGTCGGATCGAGTTCAAACCAACGCGCACCGAAATTAGCGGCATTCGGACGTTTGTGGTGGTTGTTCTGGAACAGTTCGCCCATCATCAGCCAATCAAAAAACATCGAGTTTTTAGACCGGTCGTGGTTGTCGAAGTTGGCGTAACCGTATTTGTGTCCGCTCCAGTTCACAATCGCTCCGTGGATCGGTCCCATCAGGAAGTGAATCGGCAGCAGGAAGAAAAACGCCCAGTGCATATCCAGGTAAACGAAGGCGAAGATGTAGAACAATGAATACACGGTTCCCCAGGCTACGCGTGAAATCCAGGAATCACCGATTTTTTCCAGTGCATACCATTCCGGGTAGTTGCGGTCAAATTTAGCTTCAATTGGCCGCACCCGGTTCAGGACGGCATTGTATAGATCTTTCGTTTTCCACATCATCGTAAACACGTTTTTCGTGTGGTGTGGAGAGTGCGGGTCTTTGGGAGTATCACTGAAAGCATGGTGCATCCGGTGCAGAACGGCGTAAGCGCGAGGACTCAAATACGAGGACCCTTGTGAGAGATAGGTCAGGAAAAAGAAAAAGCGTTCCCATACCTTGCTCATCGTGAACATTTTGTGAGCCGAATACCGGTGCAGAAAAAATGTCTGGCAGAAAAGCGATACGTACCAGTGAACAACAAAGGCAATAAGGATTATTACCACGGGATTAAATTTGTTAAAGGTGAATGGCTAAAAACCAACTTCAGTGCAATTAGATTCTACAAATCTACAACAATAACGCCGATAGTTAACCGAATAAGACAAATTTTTATTTTTTATTTATTTTCTCAAAAAGCGGTCGTCGAATACTGTAACAGGTTGGCTCCCATGCGTAAAGCTTGCTGGCGAGCCTCTTCAGGGTCATTATAAACGGATTGATCTTCCCAGCCATTCCCCAAATCGCACTCAAAACTGTAAAAACAGATTAAACGCCCTTCCCAGATTAATCCAAATCCCTGTGGTGCCTTCCCATCGTGTTCATGTACTTTAGGCAAGCCGTTGGCGAAGTTGAATTTCTGGTGATAAACCGGATGATTGTACGGCAATTCGATGAACGACAGTTCCGGAAACACCTTTTTCATCTCGCGCCGGATGAATTTATCCAGCCCGTAGTTGTCGTCGATGTGCAAAAAACCGCCCGACATCAGATACCGGCGCATGTTTTGGGCTTCGGCATCCGAAAAAACGACGTTCCCGTGGCCCGTCATGTGAACGAAGGGATACGAAAATAATTCGGGGCTTCCTACCTCCACAATGTCTTCTTCCGGAAAAATATTCATCCGCAGGTTGGCATTGCAAAACTTGATCAGGTTGGGAATGGACGTTTTGTTGGCGTACCAGTCGCCCCCGCCGTTGTATTTCAATTTGGCAATTTTATACGAATACTGGGCTTTCACCGACAACGTTGTCGTCAACGTGAAAAACAAAACCGTTAAAAGAAATCCAGTACGTCGCTTCATGCTCAGGTTAACGTATTAAGTAGATGAATCGTATGACAGGCCGCCAGAGCCGCCGTCTCAGTCCGCAGCCGGGTCTCCCCTAATTTAACCATTTTGAACCCATTTTCAAGGGCCTGTTGAATTTCACGCTCCGAAAAATCGCCCTCAGGACCAATCAGCACCAAAGTCGATCGTCCCGGTTTAGCGGCTTTCAACAAAGATTCCGCTGGTGCGTTTTCGGGAAGATGCGCAATAAATCGCTCGTCGGCAGGTTGGATCAGTACGGTTTTGAAATCCTGCACAGGATCGATCACCGGCATAAACAACTGCAGGGATTGCTTCATGGCAGCGACAGCGATCTTCTCCAGTCGGTCGGTTTTGAGCATCCGGCGTTCAGAATGCTGGCTAACAAAAAAACTGAACTGATCGACGCCCAATTCGACCGCTTTTTCCACCAGCCATTCGATCCGGTCCATATTCTTGGTCGGAGCCACGGCCAGGTGAATCCGGTACGGCCGGGGAACTTCGCTACGCGTGTCAACAATCCGAAAAGTACACCGGCGCGGATCGGCGGTTTCAATGACACAGTTGTGACGTTTGCCCCGACCATCGGTCACATCGATAGCCGCTCCTTTGGTCAGCCGCAGCGTTTTGACGCAATGCCGGGATTCTTCTTCGCTCAGAAAAGCGTTTGTTTCCGATTCGGGCTGATAAAACAGGTGCATAAATGCGGACGAACCGTCGAAATTAACGCTTATTCTTCGGGTTCGTCGTTGGTAAAGGAATACATCGTCTTGTCCAGTTTCAGTGAATTGCTGTTGAACTGAGCGATGAAATCTTCGATGACCTCTTCCGAAATTTCTTCCACATTCAGGCAGACATCCAGACTAATTCCATATTCAAATTCGTGATCGATTTCAATGTGTTCCTGCACCTTAACCGCTTCGGTCTCTTCGATTTCTTCGATCAACTCGGTTAAGAACAACTCAATTTCCTCTTCCAGTTCCGCGTCAATCCGATAATCGGGTTTCCGCTCTTCTACGGGAATGTATTGAGGGAACGATTTCTTGACCTTTTCCATGGCCATTTCATACACCAGGCTGCTGTGGTGAAGCCGCAACGTATAGATAATGGCATCGTAAATAACTTCGTTATCCTTATGTTTGCCAACAAACTGAACGTGAACGCATTCGCCGGAATTCAGAACCTCCAAATCGTCATCTTCATCCTCTACATAGACGAATGAACTTCCTTCTTCCTGGCATTCCTCTTTCAGAAGTTGAATCGTCGCGGGTTCAAATCCCTCGTTTTTATACGTCCCCATGGCAGTAATCGTTAAAATTTGCGTGTGATCGATTGGGCAAATCTACAAACCCGCCCGTAAAATTCAACATCTAAAACCGGCAGACCGTTCAATTCACAACCGCTCGGCGGTGATTTCATACGTCTGGTAATGCCGGACAAGCGTCTGAATGGCAAAATCGACCGCCGTTGGAATGGCACTGACATCCGTCACCAGCAACTGATCTTCCGGGCGGTGAATGTTGGGCATCCGGCCTTTGGCATCCATCGCCGTCAGGGTCATTACCGGAATTTTCCGGCGCACAAACCAGACGCTGTCGAAATCGGCGGTGTGCCAGCGCCCGGGTTTGACCACCCCACGGAACGGTTTTTCCTCCAGCAAACGCTCCGCCGTTTTCATCAGGTCGTTGGTGTATTCAATAACTTCAACGGTTCCGGTATGTTTAATGATCCGCAGTGATCCATTGCCCAGCGTATCGAAGTTAACCACCACTGTCCGTCCTTTGGGCCAACTGTCGATGTGTTTGTCAAGATAGGCCCGGGAGCCAATCATACCCGCTTCTTCCGCCCCGGTCAGCACCACTTCGGTTTCCAGTCCGGGCATATACAATTGCTTCAGCCGTTCGGCGGTGGCGATGGCGGCCACTACCCCCGTTGCGTTGTCGCTTGCTCCGTTGGTGTAGCCATAGAGCCAATACCCGAGCGTTCCGAGCAGGGCCTGCAGAACAAAGTAGGCAATCAGACCGTAGCGAATCCACGGCATCCAGTCGCTGTTTACGCCCAGTTGTTCGAAGAGTACCAACAGCCCGGCCCCCAGCATCAGCACCAGCGACAGAACAAGGGTGGTATGGAAACTATTGACGGTGCCGGTTCGGTATAAGAGCGAGATCGGAGCGGTATCGTAATGCGCCATCAAAATGGCTTTCATCACCGGTTTTTCCTGGTCACCGGCATACCCAAACCCGGTTTCACGCCATCGGCCAATGACATTGTGGGAAGTTACCTGGGGAGGAAGCCGGGTGACAGGCGAAAACCGCCAGTTGAAAAACAACCAGGCCAACGTTACCCAGCCCCACGTCCAGAGCACCGCCAGCCAGCCCAGCCAGGGTGCCGTCAGCAGCCCGGTAACGATGCCGGCGATTAACCAGTAAATCACCGTCACATAGGTACGGGGCGTCCGGAAGGATTCGACCGTTACGGTGGCCTGCAGTTCCCGAAGGGCCAATGACAACCGTTCAATCGCGGACGCTTCGAAAGCCGTGGCCGCCCCCCGGTGTGGCAGGCGGCTTAAATCGCGCAGCAGGGTGTCCATCGAAAACGGCATTACTTGTTCGGTTAGAGGTTGGGCCTTTACTTTCTAAACGCGCAAAACCGGTTTTTGGGTTTTGCGGGCAGAAATGTAAATAAACCACTCATTGTTGTCAAAACCGATAATTAGGACTAAAAAAAAGCCTCGTGCCGTAGCAAAACAAAAGCCTGCACCAATTGGCGCAGGCTTTATGTAACGATATGGTTGGAAAATTACTATTACTTGACGAAAAGTAACTCGCGGTATTTTACCAGAGGCCAGTCTTCATCATCGATGATGAGTTCCAGCTTGTCAACTTCGTAGCGAATAACGTCAAAGAAGTCTTTTACTTCTGTAGCGTATAGCTTCGCCATTTCGGCCGTATCAGTCAAATTGTTCGCCTTCTTGCGGGTTTCCGTCATTTCTTCGACGTTTTTCTTGATGGCGATGACGCGGGCTGAAATCTCTTTGATCAGGTCTTTGATCGGCTCAGCTTCGTCAGTCATGCCCAGATCCACCAGCGCTTTGGCGGTTTCTGCCAGTTTGTTCAGGTATTTCAGCGCCGTTGAAACGATGTGATTCATCGCCAGATCACCCACAACCCGTGACTCGATCTGTACTTTTTTGATGTATTTCTCCAGTTCGATTTCGTAGCGTGATTCTACTTCGGCATGGCTCAGAACACCTACGCGCTCGAACAATTCCAGCGATTCGGGTTTCAGATACACACCCAATGCTTCCGGTGTCGATTTGATGTTCGACAGACCCCGTTTGGCGGCTTCTTCAACCCACTCATCCGAATAGCCGTTTCCTTCGAACAGAATCCGTTTCGACGACTTGTAGTAGTCTTTCAGAATCTCGACGATGGCCAGTTCTTTCTTCTCGCCATTGGCCAGACGGGCATCCAGTTCCTGTTTGAAAGTAACCAACTGGGCGGCAACGATCGTATTCAGAACCGTCATGGTAGACGCCGAGTTGGCTCCACCACCCACGGCGCGGAATTCGAACTTGTTTCCGGTGAAAGCAAACGGTGAGGTCCGGTTCCGGTCGGTGTTGTCCCGCAGCAGTGACGGAATGCGGTTGATCCCCAATTTGTAATAGACGTTATCGCCTTTGTTGACAATCACTTCCGACTTCGTTTCGAGGTCTTCCAGAGCTTTTGTCAGCGACTCGCCCAGGAACACGGATACAATAGCCGGGGGCGCTTCGTTGGCACCCAGACGGTATTCGTTACCCGCCGAGGCAATGCTGGCGCGCAGCAGATCCGCGTGATCGTGAACGGCTTTTACCACGTTGACCAGGAACGTCAGAAACCGCAGGCTTTCTTTTGGTTTCGAGCTGGGAGCCAGCAGGTTCACGCCGGTATTGGTGCCCAGCGACCAGTTGTTGTGCTTCCCGCTACCGTTGATACCGGCGAACGGTTTTTCGTGGAACAACACTTTGAAGTTGTGTCTTTCGGCCACTTTTTCCATCAAATCCATCAACAGGGCGTTGTGGTCGATGGCCAGGTTTACTTCTTCAAACGTTGGCGCTACCTCGAACTGACCCGGTGCCACCTCGTTGTGACGCGTCCGAACCGGCATGCCCAGTTTCATGGCTTCAAATTCAAAGTCAACCATGTAGGCATTCACCCGGGGAGGAATCGTGCCAAAATAGTGGTCTTCCAGTTGCTGACCACGCGCCGGAGAATGTCCGAAAACACTGCGACCGGCCATAACCAAATCCGGACGGGCATAGAACAGGGCTTTGTCAACGACAAAATATTCCTGCTCGACACCCAGGGTTGGGGTTACTTTGGTAACATTCCGGTCGAAATACTGACAAACTGCGGTAGCGGCTTTGTCAACTTCCAGGAGGGCTTTCAGCAAAGGCGTTTTGTAGTCAAGCGCTTCACCGGTATACGATATAAATACGGAGGGAATACAAAGGGTTTTTCCACCCGCGCCATTGTCCATTAAAAAAGCCGGCGAGCTCGGATCCCAACCGGTGTAGCCGCGTGCTTCGAAGGTGTTCCGCAGACCACCACTTGGAAACGAGGATGCATCCGGTTCCTGCTGAACCAGAGCGCCCCCTTTGAATTTTTCGATGGCTTTTCCGTCCATCGTCACATCGAAGAAAGCGTCGTGTTTTTCGGCCGTTGCTCCCGTCAAAGGCTGAAACCAGTGCGTATAGTGGGTGGCACCTTTCGCCGTTGCCCAGGCTTTCATGGCATTTGCCACTTCGTCGGCAATGTCGCGGTCAATTTTACCGCCGGTATCGATGGCCTGTGTAATTTTCAGATATGCTTCCGGCGACAGCAGGGAACGCATAACCTCGTTGTTAAATGTGTAGGAACCATAGTATTCCGTTACACGTTCTGCCGGAGGTGGAACAGTGAGGGCTTGCCGACTTTGTGCAATTTCGAGAGCTTTAAACCGAAAGTTTGACATATTAGGTTCGAGGTGGTTTTTGGATTAAAAACACCCAAAAATACTGATTATTTGTTGTAATTTCCAAGAAATAACATCCGTTTTAACCTATTTTTCACGAAAAATTGCTGAAAATTACAAAAATTGGTTTTTGACTATTGAAATTCCTTCATCTGAGAAAATACCTATTTCATCCAAATTTTGCACCTACCCCAGAACAAATTGTACCTACGAAAGATAAAGTAAACCACAATTCTATAACCGTTTACATAATAAGCCATTATCCCGCCCGGAATCGTATTACCTTTGCGTTCCCCTGGCCATTGTATTTACCAAAATAATGAAGAGTCGTTTGCTTATTCTAATGGCGTATTTGACGGGCTGGACCGGCTGGTTGCTGGTGAGCCGCGTTCTCTTTTTGATGTATCAACCCCAATCCAGTCAGTTGAATGCCGCGGCTGTAGCCGGTGTTTTTGCCAACGGTTTGCGAATGGACCTTTCAACGGCCGGTTACCTGACCGTTATCCCCGCCCTGCTCATCACGTTGTTGCCCAACTGGTCTTCCCCGAAACTCACGCGGTCCCTGCGAATCATCACCTTCATCGAACTGATCGTTGTTTCCCTCATTACGGTGGCCGATCTTGAGGTGTTCCGAACCTGGGGTTTTCACCTGGATATTACACCACTGCATTATTTAAAATCCCCGCGGGAAGCAGCCGCGTCGGTGGCGGCTTCGCCGGTTTTATCACTGACTACGCTCTTTGTGGGTATGTTACTCGTGGGCGATTATTATTTTAAACGGCTGATTCACCCCCTGGTGTTTCGGCTGAAACCGGTTCGGTGGTGGATTGCGTCGCCCGTTTTGCTGGTCGCAACGGCGGCTCTGGTTATTCCCATTCGGGGTGGAACCCAACTGGCTCCGATGAATGTCAGTGCCGTATATTTCTCACCGGTCGCTTTTGCCAACTATGCCGCCGTAACCCCCCAATGGAATTTTATGCATTCGGTTCTGGAACGGAATAAATACGGCAAAAACCCCTTCCATTTTCTCCCGAAAGGGCAGGCAAACCGAACGTTACAACCACTCTTTCAGCCGGTCACCAACCACCAGTCGTTGCTGAACACCCCGAAACCGAATGTCATTCTCATCGTCTGGGAAAGCTTTACGGCCAAAACCGTTGCCGGTTTGGGCGGGCGGGCCGGTGTTACCCCGCAGTTTGAAAAGCTCGCCCGCGAAGGCATCCTGTTCAACCAGCTCTTCGCCAGTGGCGACCGCAGTGAAAAAGGGTTGATTGCGCTTTTGAGCGGTTTTCCGGCGCAGGCCACTGCTTCGATTATGACTTTACCGACCAAATCGGCGAAATTGCCAACGCTGGGCGAGAAATTTAAAAAAGCCGGTTACCAGACGTCGTTTTATTACGGCGGTGAAACCGAATTTGCCAACATCAAATCCTACCTCTACCACAACCAGTTTGGCCGGATCATTTCCAAACCGGATTTTAAATCCAGCGACTGGAATTCCAAATGGGGCGCCCACGACCATGTGGTGTACAGCCGTATTCTGTCGGATCTGAGCGGAGCCAAGCAGCCTTTTTTTGTATCGCTATTCACCTTAAGCAGTCACGAACCTTTCGAAGTGCCAATGCCGACGGTATTTCCCGGCACAGATGAAGAATCTTTGTTTCTGAATTCGATGTATTATGCCGACCGCAGTTTGGGCGAGTTTATCGCCCAGGCTAAAAAGCAGCCGTGGTGGGCAAACACGCTCGTTGTCATTACGGCGGATCACGGACACCGGCTGCCGGTTTTGTCAACCGACCGGGTACGGGATTTTCACATTCCCATGTTGTGGCTGGGGGGCGCTTTGAAAGCCAAACCGCAGGTCATCGACCGCATCGGATCCCAAACCGATCTGGCCGCCACCCTGTTACAACAACTGAAGGTCGACGCTACCGATTTTAAATGGAGCCGGGATTTGCTGAATCCACAAAACCGCCCCTTTGCTTATTTTGCGTTTAACAACGGTTTTGGCGTCGTCCAGCCCAACCGGCATCTGCTGTTCGACAACAACAGCCGCCAACTCATTTCTTCCAATGGCGTCATTCAACAACAGGACATCGAACTGGGAGAAGCCTACGAAGAGGAATCCTATCAGGATTTTTTGAATAAATAATCTTGAAATCCCGAAAAGCTTTGAACCCGCAAGGTCTGGGTGCCCCCGTCTCAAAGACCTTGCGGCTTTCGTTGCGGCTGTACCGAATAGTTTTGTAATTTTGCAGTCAATGAAAAAAATTGCCTTTTATACACTCGGCTGCAAACTCAACTTCTCCGAAACCTCCACCCTGGCCCGCATCCTGGAGCAAAAGGGATATGAGCGCGTAGAATTTAATCAAAAGCCCGATATTTTTATCATCAATACCTGCTCGGTTACGGACAATGCGGACAAGAAATGCCGAAAGATTGTCCGGGAAGCGCAACACATCAACCCCGATGGCTATGTGGCCATTGTGGGATGTTACGCGCAACTCAAACCGACGGAAATTGCTACCATTCCCGGTGTGGATGCCGTTTTGGGAGCCTCCGAGAAATTTCGGCTGGCCGAATTGCTGGGCGATTTTGTCAAGGAACCGTCCGGGAAAGCTGCCGTTTATAATTCGCCCATTGAAGAAGCCGTCGATTACCATGCGTCCTATTCACTCAACGACCGCACCCGCACGTTCCTGAAAGTGCAGGACGGCTGCGATTACCCCTGCGCTTACTGCACCATTCCACTGGCGCGCGGCAGCAGCCGGAGCGACACGATTGCCAATGTGGTGCGGGCCGCCCGCGAAATTGCCGCCCGCAACGTGAAGGAAATTGTGTTGACAGGGGTGAACATCGGCGATTTTGGGCGGCAACCCCAAACCGGGCAGGATGTTTTGCCGAAAGAAACGTTCCTGCAACTGATTCAGGCGCTGGATGAGGTGGAAGGCATCGAACGGTTCCGGATTTCGTCCATCGAACCCAATTTGCTGACCGACGACATCATTGCGTTCGTCGCCCGCTCGAAGCGGTTTGTCCCCCATTTCCACGTTCCGCTCCAGTCGGGTTCCAATGCCGTCCTGGCGTTGATGCGCCGTCGTTACAAGCGCGAACTGTATGCCGAACGGGTGGCAAAAATCAAGGAGTTGATGCCGCATGCCTGCATTGGCGTCGATGTGATTGTGGGCCATCCCGGCGAAACGGACGAGGCTTTTTTGGAAACCTTCCACTTTCTGAACGAACTTCCGGTCTCATATCTGCACGTTTTTACGTATTCCGAGCGGCCCAACACGCACGCCCTGAACCTAAAACCGGTGGTCAATCCGTCAAAACGGGCCGACCGCTCGAAAATGCTGCACAGCCTTTCCGACAATAAAAGGCGGTTTTTCTACGAACAGCAGGTTGGCCGTGAAGCCTCCGTTCTGTTTGAAGAAGACATCGAAAACGGTCAGATGCTGGGCTTCACCGAAAACTACGTTCGGGTGACGGCCACCTACGATCCGCTGCTCATCAACGAAACCAAACACGTTCTGCTGACGGGACTGAACAGCGCCGGGTTAATGGAAGTGACGGAAAGTGTTTCAGAGCCATCCATCGTTTATCTTCACTAAGGTATCACCTTTAAAATCAAGGAATTATAAATATAAAATGATGAATGCTAAATTTAAAAGGTAAGGATCGCATCCTCAATCCCTTTTACATTTAGCATTCATCATTTTATATTTATAATTCCTTTTCCAAAAAAGAAGGTATCCGTCAAAGACAGATACCTTCATCGAGTACAACAAAACCACAGGCAACCCCTGTGGCTCTGTCAGTATATCTTGGACTAAGCGTCTACTAAGAATTCGTCGTGCTGGCTCACATCCAGACCCACTTTCTCGTCTTCTTCGCTAACCCGCAGTGGCAGGATGGCGTTGGTGATGATCAGCAGCAGGTATGAAGTCCCGAAAGCGAAAACCGATACGATCACCAGGGCCATCAGGTGGATGAAGAACAATTTGGTATCACCGAACGCCAGACCTTCGTCGACAACCGCCGAGTTAACACCTTTCGAAGCGAAAATACCCGTCATCAGCATCCCGACCATACCGCCTACACCGTGGCAGGGGAACACATCCAGCGTATCATCCAGTCTTGATTTCGTACGCAGGTGAGCCACCGTATTACTAACCAGTGAAGCGACCGTTCCGATAAAGATTGACGTCGGGATCGTTACGAAACCAGCCGCCGGCGTGATGGCAACCAGACCGACAACCGCACCAATGGCAAATCCTAAGCCGGATACTTTCTTGCCTTTAGCAGCATCGAACAACACCCAGCCCAAACCAGCCGCAGCCGCAGCCGTGTTGGTGGTGGCGAAAGCCGAAGCAGCCAGGGGCGTTGCACCTACTGCCGAACCGGCGTTGAACCCGAACCAGCCAAACCACAGCAAGCCCGTACCCAGCAGAACGAAAGGAATGTTGGCTGGTGGGAAGTAGCTGGCTTCCATGTGTGATTTACGGCGTTTCAGGTACAAAGCACCCGCCAAAGCAGCCCAACCGGCCGACATGTGCACCACCGTACCACCGGCAAAGTCCAGAACACCCAGTTTAAACAGGAAACCGTCCGGGTGCCAGGTCATGTGAGCCAGGGGCGTATACACAATCAGGCTGAACAGGATCATGAACAACACGTAGGATTTGAAATTCACCCGTTCTGCCATCGAACCGGTTACGAGAGCCGGGGTAATCATGGCAAATTTTAATTGAAAGAACGCGAATACGACCAGGGGAACTGTTGCTGCTAACGGCCATGGTTTGCCATCCAGTACGCCATTGAACATGAAGAAAGTGGTTGGGTTTCCGATAAAACCCCCGATGCTTTCGCCAAAAGCCAGACTAAAACCGACTACCACCCAGAGAATACTGATGACACCCATCGCAATGAAGCTTTGCAGCATCGTCGAGATGACGTTTTTGTTGTTCACCATACCTCCGTAGAAGTAGGCCAGACCAGGGGTCATCAACAAGACCAGCGCAGCGGAAACGAGCATCCAGGCCGTATCCCCCGAATTAATGCCTTCGGTGACAATTCCCTTCGGAACGGCTGGAAAAATCACACCCAATACACTGACTATCAGCAGTAGGGCAAGCGGTAAGTAAGATGGTTTTTGCATGATACTTGAACGGTTTAGTTGTACATTAGGTTGAGAAAGGTCCCGAAAGACCAGTGTGGGGTTGCGTACTAAAACTTGTAGATAAAGGCCAGTCCCAGCGTCGATTGCGAGGATTTGGTATAGGCGCCGTCGCTGTCTTCAAACTGCTGGGATTCAGCCGTGTTGCTGCCAGCGGGTTTGGCGTAGCTGTCGAGCCGGAACTCCGGTTTGATCAGCAAATTACCGTCGGCAGCCGTAATGTTGCCCGTGATGGTGATGGAGTTGACACTCGTTCCTTCGCCATTGAAATTACGCAGACCGCGCGCACCATCTTTGTTGTCAAAATATTCGTAGCGAGCGCCCAGGCCAAATTTGCCGGTGAAAGCGTAGTTCGTGTATACGGCAACCCCGCTCCAGGTTGAAGTCCCCGTTTTAACCGGTGCATAGCCTTGAAAATCTTCTTTCTGTGAACCGATGGCGGCATTCAAACCCAGGAAGAATTTCTCCGTGATCTGGTAGGTCGTCGTCAGATCAAATACAGAATACATCCCTTTTACGGCTTTTCCCGTCGAATCCGGGTTGGCCTCGTTGCTCACAATTCCATTCAGGTAGACGTTCCAGCCCGAAACCGGTGCAAAAAACAATTGACCAATGATGCCTTTTGCCTTGTTGTTGTCTCTCCAGCTATCGACGTTATTGACAATACCCAGCATCAACGACGCTTTGTCGCTGAAAGCATATGTACCCTTGATACCAGTGTGATAGAAAGGACCGTTGTTGAACAGGTTCGATAAAGAGTAATTGTAGTTGACCGGAGCGTCGATTACTTCATACCCGATGTGGGTACCGAACTGGCCCACCATGATTGAGAATTTATCGGACGTCTTCCAGTTGATGTAAGCCTGCTTGATGGCGGCCAGTGACGTACCGCCCGAGAGGGGACCGATCACGTTACCATAGTTGCCCAGATCAGCATTCGGACCAAAGGTCAGGTCAAGTACGGCATCGACCTTGTCAGTGCTGTACCCGATTTTGGTTTGAATGAGACCCAGAGAAATTTGGCCAGCCCGCTGATCAAAAACGCGAGCCGTGCCGGCTGCTCCGAGGTTGCTGCCCGAACGAGGATTATTGAGATTACCGCTGTAAAAAGAATCGATGTAGCCAGAAAAAGAAAATTTACCCTTGTTTTCGGCTTCAGGCTCTGTGGCGGCTACTTCCTGCGGCTTAGAAGTAGTCGTCGTGGCGTCCTGAGCTTTGGACAATAAGATAGAAAACGAACAACATACCAGTAAAACAGTTTTTTTCATAATTTTCTTTGGTTTGTTCGAGAATTAGCTGATTAATTAAATTGACGCACAAATATTATTACTCAATACCTAATTTGCAAGTATTTGCTAAAATTTAATCCAGTTTTCCTTATAAATACATAAAAATTGCCAAAAGTCACTTAAAACTAGAGCCATATTGAGTATTTTTAAATGAAATATACCAATATAGCATATTTTGTAAACTGACGTTATTTTGGAATAATATACAAGTTAGACCTTAACATGCCATTCAATTAATTATTTAAATAATCCTATTATAGTTTACAATTTTGAAAAGCGTGGGGCAAAAAAAAATCCCGGATCGGCGATCCGGGATTTTTTTTTGGTATCTGGTGAGTCAATCAGGCCGCTTCGGCATGGAGCCAGGATTTTTTGGCCAGAAGCGTATCTTCTTCTTCCACATTGTCCGGATCGGGTACACAACAGTCGACCGGACAAACGGCTGCACACTGTGGTTCCTCATGGAAACCAACACATTCCGTACATTTATCAGAAACGATGTAATAAAATTCGTCGGATACCGGGGTTTGCGGATCTTTACCGTTGACTACCGTACCATCACCAAAATCGACGACATCCAATTCGGTTCCTCCGCCCCAGGTCCATTCGACACCACCTTCATAGATGGCCGTGTTCGGACATTCGGGTTCGCAGGCACCACAATTGATGCACTCATCTGTGATCATGATTGCCATTTGCAGGTAGAAAGTTAATGATTCGTGGGGAACGCCTTCTTCCAGGAAAGAATCGTACCTTTCGAAACGGTTGCTGGTTAATTGTGAATGTTAATTAATCAACAAATATAATTATTTAAAGTTTGACACCAAACTATAATTTAATTTTGCCCGTTCAATAGTCCGTCCAGTATCCCGTATCAGAATGAATTTAAGCGAACGCGTTGCCACATTTGTCCAGTTGGGAATTTTTCTAAAAGAAGCCCAAAACACGTCTGAATTGCCTGAAATCGCCGAAAAAGCCTTTTATTCCAACCACTGGTTTACGCCGGAAAACAGCTTAAAAGCCCTCCTGGCCATTGCCGATGAATACCTAAATGAAGAAAAGTTATCGGCATGGATAAAAGGTTATAACGTCACTACTGAAACCCCTAAAAATGTGGGCGTTGTCATGGCGGGCAATATCCCCGCCGTCGGTTTTCATGATTTGCTGTGTGTATTGCTGAGTGGCCACCACTTGCTGGCCAAGCTAAGTACACCCGATTTTGTACTTATCAATTATTTAATACAAAAAATCATTGAAATTAACCCCAAATTTGCGAATCGTATCCAGGTTAGTGAACGTTTGAACCAGGCCGATGCGTTCATCGCCACCGGTAGTTCCAATTCGGCCCGGTACTTTGAGTATTATTTCTCCAAAAAACCGCACATTATTCGCCGAAACCGCTCGTCCGTCGCCATCTTGACCGGCGAAGAAACAACCGACGATTTGGACAAACTGGGTCACGACGCCCTCGACTATTTCGGTCTGGGCTGCCGCAACGTCTCCACGCTGTTCGTTCCGGAACATTACGATTTCATTCCGTTCCTCCAACGACTGGATCCGCTCGCTTTTCAATTCACGAGCCACCACAAATACAACAACAACTACGACTACAATAAGTCGATTTACCTCATCAACGGTGTGCCCCACTACGACAACGGTTTTTTGCTGGTAACTGAAAACGAAGGGCTGGTCTCACCCATTTCCACCCTCTATTACCAAACCTACGCCGACCCGGAAAACCTGGCAGGAAAACTGAACGCCCTTTCCGACCGAATTCAGTGTGTGGCTTCGAAAGACGGTTCTTATCCGGGCAGCGTCCCCCTTGGCCACACGCAGCGTCCCGGCCTGAGCGATTATGCGGACGGGGTCGATACGATGGCCTTTCTGCTCACCATCTGATTGCAGCGGTTTACCCATACAAAATTCCGGGAAGTCAGCGCGTCTTCCCGGAATCCGATTCGTTAACCTATCAGCATGGTCAGTCTTTCTCCGAAATGAGCGAGTCGGTTCTGGCTCCCAATGGCATTTCGGACTTCATCGACCATAACGTCTGTGCGGGTTTGCGACTCAGTGAAACCAAATTGTCGAAGGCCGGCTTTTTCCCCGACGTCTTATAGATCTGAACCCGGTAATCACCGGCGGGCATGCTGCTCAGGTTAAACCGGTAATACCGCTGGTAACTGTTGCTGAACTCCTGACAAACCGAGTAGCCCTTCGAGTTGAGAATTTCGATCCGCAACCGTTCTTCGTGCGGATTATAAATGAACACTTTCAGAAAGGCTTCATAGCCATCCGCTGCGGGCACAACCCTTGCCATGATATCGGCAGTCGAGGCCCGGCGTTCCGCGTTCATCAGTCGGTTGCGGTCGTGGACAATTCGCGGGTCTTCGTTGCTGATCGGCAGGTTCACCGTTTTGACGTTGGCGGGTTGCAACTGATTTCGGGTCACTTTCGTCATCGTGGCATTCAGCCGTCGTACGTTGTTTTTTGTCAGTTTGACCAGTTTGTTGGAATGAACTTCCTGGTGAATCAATTGCTGGTCGGCATTGAAATACCGGATGGCCGTTCCGTTGGTGCGGTAATCAGTCGAGACCTCCCAATAACCGGGCCGGTCGATTGGTGTAACCGCATCGGCGGAAGACTTCGTTTGTGCGAGTAACGTCCCAACAGAAAGCAGGCAGAGGAGTGAACTACTTAAAATCGTTTTCATGGTGTGTGCAGAAGTTTTGTTCTGCTTTCTTAGTCGCACACTTCCCCCACGTTGGTAACATCTTGCGCAGAAAAAATTGAAAAGCGCGCTTTTTTCGGCATATTTGGTTCAAGCAGACTCTTCTACTCATGCGGTTTTTTGCTCGCCAGCCAACCGATTCAGACCTGATTGCCGGACTAGAAGCCGGTAGTGTTCAGCGCAGACAATGTGAAGATCGTCTGTACCAGAAATACGCCTATCTCATTGTTGACGGTGCCCGCAAACACCGTTTGGGGGAAGACGACTGCGCCAGTGCCTATTCCGATACCATTCTCACCGTCATTGAGAATATCCTTGCGGGTCAGTTTGAAGGGCGGTCAGAACTGAAAACGTATATTTACCAGATTTTTACCAACAAGTGTATCGATCTGATTCGGAGAAAATCAACGCAGCGGGATCGGGTTCATGATACACTTTCACTGGATGATTCGCTGCTGCAACTGCCCGATTCGGCCCGTTCGGTTGTGCAACAACTCATTGCCCAGAGCGATGTCGAGCGGTTGCGTAAACTGGTTGGTACGCTCGGTGACAAGTGCCGGGAGATGATTCTGGCCTGGGGTGAAGGGTATTCTGACGAGGAAATTGCCCGGCAACTGAATTATAACACGGCGGCAGTTGCCAAAACCAGCCGGTTGCGGTGTTTGGAACGTTTGAGGGACTTATACAAATGAACAACCTGGAACGCATCGATGACTATTTTTCGGGCCGCTTGCCGGTGGAGGAACGGGCGCGGTTTGAAACTTCCCTGGAAACCGATTCCGCGCTGGCCGAAGCCGTCGCTTTCTACCTGACCGCGCGGCAAGCGGCCCAAAACGAAGCCCGCGCCGACCGCAAAGCGCGGTTTGAAACGTTGCGGGAAGAGTCGGGGCCGGTTCGTCAGTTGCCGGCTCGCGTCTGGCTCGCCATGGCAGCAAGCGTAATGCTGGTTCTCGGACTGGGTGGTTACTGGCTGTTCCAGCGTCAGACGCCATCGGCTGCTGAACTGGCCGATCAGTATATTCGGCAGCATTTCAGCCAGTTGCCTACCCGGATGGATGGACAAACCGACAGCCTTCAAACCGGGATTGCCCGCTACAATGAAGGAAAACTACCGGAAGCCGGGGTGGTTTTCAATGACCTGCTGCAACGCAACCCCACCGATGATCGCGCCCGGAAACTGGCTGGCCTGGTTGCCCTCCGAACCGGTCAGTACAACCAGGCCATCGACCATTTCCACCGGCTGGGCGAACGCACCGATCTGTTTGCCAACCCCGGTCTGTTTCTGGAAGCCCTGAGCCGACTCAAACGCGGACAACCGGGCGATCTTCGTGAGGCCGAAACGCTGTTCAAAACGGTCATCGAGCAGAATCTGGAGGGAAAGGCGGAAGCCGAAGTGCTGATTGAAAAACTATAGAGCCGGTTTTGCCAGACGGTTTTTCGGTTATTGCGACCGGTCGTAAATCTCGCAAATGGCCCGTAGAATCCGGTCGGGGGGTCTTTTTTTGAGCAAATACCCGGAAGCGCCCGCGCAAATCCCTTCCATCACCCGTTCGTCCAGGTCATCGCTGGTCAGCAACAACACATCGACCTCCGGAAATTCACGATGCAGTTGCCCGTTGGCGGTTTTTCCGTGCTCTACGGAGAGTTCAATATCCAGCAGAACCACCTGCGGATTCAGCCCGCGGAGTTGGTTTTCCAATTCCTGCGTATCCGCAAACGCGCCCAGCAAGACGTATCCCGCCGTGACGGCAATCTGACTGGACAGGGCTTTTCGAAAACTACAATCTCCCTCATAAATCACAATACGAACTGCCATACATTTCCTTACGTTGGGTTCATTCTCTTAGTCGGCAGAAGTCGGTGAAAGGGAAACAGGTTTACGGTATACGGTTTTCGGCGAGTCTACCGCCTTACAAGCTATTGGCAGTTTCGTGTGCGACAGCCACCGAAAACTGAAAACCGTATACCTCCCTGAATTTCCAGACAAGTTGTTAGCCTGATCCGACAAAAAAACGACTAAGGGGTTGACGCATTCCACACCAACCCAAGGTGGAAACGCATCGCCCGTGATGAAAGAACTGGAACGAATCGACGATTACTTCGCAGGGCGGTTGCCACCCGCCGACCGGGATCGTTTTGAGGCCACTTTACCCCACAATCCGGCCCTCGCCCGCTCCGTGGCCTTTTACCTGCTGGCCCGCCAAACCGCCCGTCAGGAAGCCCGGCGGATGCTGAAACCGGTGCCGGTGCGCCGACTGCCGGTGCGGTTTTTGACGCTCCTGGCCGCCTGTCTGCTTCTGGTACTGGGGGTGGGCTGGTTTTTGACGGTCTGGCAAAAGCCCCCGTCGGCCGTCGAAGTGGCCGATCAGTATCTCTCAGAACGCTATGGTCAACTGCCGGTTTCGCTCGATGGCCAGAGCGACAGCCTGAAAACCGGTTCTCACTACTACAATATGGGGGAATTCAGAAAAGCAGAAACGGTTTTTGAAAGCATGCTTGAGCGGGAACCCACGCATCCAGAAGCACTAAAACGGGCCGGTCTTGTTTCCCTGCGGCTCGGAAATTACGACCAAGCTATTGAACGGTTTCGTCGGCTTGGCCAGCAAACCGATCTGTATGCCAACCCGGGTATTTTTCTGGAAGCCCTCGCCCTTTTGAAGCGCGGACAACCGATGGATAAAAACCAGGCTAAAAAATTGTTACTGACTGTTATTCAAGGCAATTTGGAAGGAAAGGAAGAAGCCGGGCAGTTGGTCGAGAAGATCAAGTTCAACTAACTAAATTTTTCATACTCCCATGCGTATTTTTACCAGACTGCTCATCCTCTCTGTGGCTTTTTGGGCCCTGCTATCCTGCGATTTGATTCGATCGTACCCAGAATCCGGGCATCTTCCCGACCAGAACATCATTTTATTTTCCCTCATCGATGTGAAAGGTGCAAAAGTTGCCATCCCAGTTGCCAAGCAAAAGGAGATGGTCGATTCAGTCAATAAAGTGCTTTTAAGAAACGGGAAAGAGACCCTAAAAATTAAGCACTGGTGTCCTTGTGATAGCGCCCTCGTGTTGCTGGAAGGAAAAAGACTGGACCAGTTGATTATCAGCGGAAAAGAAATGGCGTCCAGTACAGGGGGGGGCAGTGGCGTCAGTGGAGAGCCCCCGTATGGAATTAAATGGAATCCCGATGGCAGTCTGAACTGGCCGCAACTGGACTCCCCAGGTTCTAAAAACTACCGGCTTTCAATGCCCTACGGTCCCGTTAATGAGCCGGGTAAGGCGGTTAAGGTAATACTTCCACCGGCGAATCCAACCGATCAACCTTTTATTATCGCGATACTGGATACGGGCTTTGATGGCTCTCTCTATACTCCTGCCTCCAATTCATTTTGGGTCAACACGGCCGAAGTTTCCGGTTCCGATCACGATCACAATGGATTGGTGGGTGACCAGTTTGGCTATGATTTTGTGAACAATGCCAGTTTTCCGTACGACGACAATAACCACGGAACGCTGGTGACTTCGCTCATTCACGAACAGCTCAGAAACAACCCCTGGGCCACGGGCAAGGTCCGCTTTATGCACCTCAAAACCTTTGGTGCCAACGGCCAGGGAACGCTCTTCGATAACCTCTGCGCCCTGTCGTATGCCCGCCAAATGAACGCAAAAATGATCAATGCCAGTTGGGGATTTTACAGCCAGCAGGAAAGCAAACTGCTGGGTCATTTCATTCAACAACTGAACACCACCGGAATTACCCTGGTGGCAGCCGCCGGCAATAAAATCGAAAGTCTGGAGAGAAATCCACTGGGGTGGCTGACGGGGATCTACCGCAATCTGGACACCAATCCTTTCTGGCCGGCGGCATTCAGTACGACCCATGAAAATGTTATTGCGGTTACGACCATTCATTCTGACTCCAAAGAAAGCAAAGCCAATCCCGCCGTTTTACCGGAGGGGCCGTTTGCCGTTTGCCCCAACCAGAATTATTCGAGTCATGCGGTCAATATCGGCGTATTGAATAACCTCAACCTGAAAGAAACCGGCCCGATCATCCCGGGCTGTGAGGTGCTCGACATTACAGCCACTAATGGAAGAACAAAATCGGGGAGTTCCTTCGCGGCTCCGGTGGTGACGGGCAAACTGGTCAACAAACTCGGACCGGACTGGTCTGCTCACAAACGGGCGGGACTGTACACCAAAATGCGTACCCTTTCTCCGACAACACTTAAAACCGATCCCAGCCTGACCAATCAGCTAAAAGATCACTACGTGCTTCGTCATGAACCCTAACAAACCCACCCCATGATGCCAGGCGGTTTTGCCGGAGCCACGCTCCCCTTCCGAACACGTCGGGCAGGGTGGCGGTTTTGTGGTATTCTGACCGGCTTTTTCCTGTTTTTCGAGGGCCTGGGCCAATGTCCGCAGCCCGAAATGATCCGGTCGCGGTATGATAGCCTGATGACACTGGATAACGACCGACAGGCCATTGGCTTTCCTGCGCTGGTTCGGCTCTGCGACCGCTGTCGGCTCAACCGCGACTCGACTTATGCCAAGATCTGGCACCGGCTGGGCACCCTGGCTTATCTTAAAAAAGATTACCCAACCGCAATCGACTACACCCGCCGGGCCATCCGGCTGAATTCCCAGAAACGAAACGATGTCAGCCCCTCTTTTCTGGCCAAAAGCTATTTTAACCTGGGCAATATTTACCTGGACCAGCAGGATTTTCGAACGGCCCGACTGGTTTTTCAGCAGTTTGTCACAATGGGAAGCCGCTATCCCGAACGGTATGAGCTGGTGGGACTGGCCTACTGGCACTTGGCCAATCTGTTTTTTAAAGAGTCCGACTACCAGAAAAGCATCCGCCAGGCTGA
Organism: Larkinella sp. C7; assembly: GCF_006149005.1. GTDB lineage: Bacteria > Bacteroidota > Bacteroidia > Cytophagales > Spirosomataceae > Larkinella. Next base: position 544,242 of record NZ_VBSL01000004.1, read on the forward strand.
ATTAGGGGTTTCGTATGCCGAACGAATCGGTAACGCCGAATTGATGGCGGCTAATCTCACCGAAAAAGCCAACTGCCTGAAAGAAACCGGTGATAACGCACAGGCGCTACAAATCGTCAACCAGATCGTCCTTTTGTTTGGCTCTTCGCCCGAGCCGTCGATCAGGCTGGCCAATGCATATTCGTCCCAGGCCAGTGTGCTGGGCCGTTTGCGTCGATTTGGGGAGGCCCTTAAATCGTATGAAAAAGCCTATGCAGTTCATGTGCAAATCCAGAACCCAGCCGGCCAGTCGGAAGTGACCTCCAACATCGGCTTTTTGTATGACAATTACCTCCACCAGTACGATAAGGCGTTGGTTCAATACCGGAAAGCGCTGGAAACCATTGCCGACGACCGATATGGTCGCGTACGAATCCTGAGCAACATTGGTGAAGTTTATTGGCGCAAAAAAAACTACCAAACCGCTCTCCGGTATTTCCAGCAAGCCCTCGACACGCTGCACTTCGATGACCGGCAAAAACCGGCCGAACTGACCCGGACCATCCGGCTGACGCCCTACAAAGAGTACCTGCTGACGGTGATCCAGAACAAGGCCGACACCTGGCTCGACTACGCCAAAAGCAGGCCCCGAAACCATCGTGTTTTTTTTCAAGAAGCCCTGAAACGCTACCAGATTGCCGACCAGATGATCGACATCATGCGGTTTGAGCAGCCGGGTCAGCAGTCGAAACTCTACTGGCGGCAGAAAACACACAGCATGTATGAACGGGCGATTGAAACCGCTTACCGACTGAATGACAGTGGGCTGGCGTTCCATTTTTTTGAAAAAAGCCGGGCGGTTTTGCTGAGCGACAAACTCAACGAACTGGGCGCACGGCAGGAATTGCCCCCGCAACAAGCGCAGCAGGAACAGGATTTTCGCCAGCGGATCAACACGATGCAAAATGCGTTGTCGGAGTTGAAACCCGGCAACCGTTCCTACGATTCAACGCGAACCGTTCTGCTGACCGAACAGGAAAAACTGGATGCGTTTCTCAAAAAACTGGAGCAGGAAAACCCCACGTATTACCGCTACAAATTCGACAATACGGTTCCGTCCCTTTCGCGTCTTCAAAACTGGCTGAACGACCGAAAATCGACGCTGGTTTCCTATTTTGTCGGCGACAGTGCCCTGTATAGTCTGGCCGTTGGGCCATCGGTCACCCGGTTGGTGCGACAATCCGTTCAGGACTATCAAAAGGTGGTGAATGAATTTTTGCCGCTCTGTGCCACCGAACGGCAAAACCGGCAGTTCGGGCGGTTCTTAACGCTGAGCCACCAGGTTTACAACCAACTTCTTAAACCGCTGACTCTGACCACCGAACGCGTCATTGTTTCGCCCGATTACCACTTTATCCCGTTTGAAACCCTCAGTAAATCCGCCAACCAACCCGACTTTCTCCTCAATCACCACGCGTTCAGTTACGGTTATTCGGCCACGGTTTTGCTGAAAGAGACGGAACGTTCATCGGCGAAAAGTTCGGAATTTCTGGGCCTGGCTCCGGTGCATTTCAACCAGACCTTCCAGCAGGCCACGCTCACCGGCTCTGACCAGGTGCTGGCCAACATCGGTGAGCTGTTCAGTCATCCGACGATTTTGACCGACCAGGCCGCGACCCGCCGGGCGTTCCGGACAATGGCTCCCAATTACCGCGTCGTTCAGTTGTTTACGCACGCCGAAGCCGATAGCATTGGCCGTGAGCCTTTGCTATACTTTGCCGATTCGACCCTGCGGTTGTCGGAACTCAGCGACGATGGCCCCTACCAGACGCAACTCATCGTTTTATCGGCCTGTAAAACCAGTCTGGGTGTCAACCAGCAGGGCGAAGGCATTTTCAGTCTGGCGCGCGGATTTGCCACGCTCGGGATTCCAAGTGTTCTGACCACGCTCTGGAGTGTGGAGGATCAGGCGACGTACCAGCTAACGGAGCGGTTTTATTACCATTTAAGCGAGGGACTTCCGAAAGATCAGGCCCTTCAGCAGGCGAAGCTCGACTGGCTGGCCAGTGCTTCCCGCGCCGACCAGTTGCCGTACCGCTGGGCCGGACTGATTCTGGTGGGCAATGCCGAACCGCTGTCTGTCTACCACACGACCTGGTGGTGGCTGGGGGGCGGTTTCGTTGTCATTCTGGCCCTTGTGATGGGCCGACGATTCCGCCAGCGAAGCCGGAAACCGAAGGCGGTTTATTGATACACCCGGACAAAATCGACCGCCAGCCGCTGCGGCCAGATTGACTCATCGACGCCCTTTTGCCCACCCCAGTTGCCGCCAACGGCCAGATTCAGGATGAGATAAAACGGCTGGTCGAGCGGCCATTGTTCGTAACTGCTGCCGGTTTCTTTTTTGGTGATCGTGAAATACGTGTCGTCGTCGATCAGGAAATCAATCTTCTCCGCTGTCCAGTCGATGGAGTAGGTATGAAAATCGTCCGTGGCACCGGGAATGACTTTGATGCCGGTTTTGTGGGTGTTTTTGGTATGGTTGTAGGCTTCGGTATGAATGGTGCCGTGAATCTGGTTTTCGTTGAAACCGACGTGTTCCATGATATCGATTTCGCCGTCAAGCGGCCATTTCAGGGGCGTTTTGGCACTGAGCATCCAGATCGCCGGCCAGGTTCCCCGCCCTTTCGGCAGCTTCGCCCGTACGTCGATTCGTCCGTATTTCCATTCGGCAATCCCTTTCGTGATCAGTTTGGCGGAGGTATAGTCGCGGTTTTCGTGCTTTTCCTTCCGGGCTTCGATGATCAGAAAACCGTTTTCAACGCGGGCATTTTCCGGGCGGGATGCGCGGTAAAATTGCAGTTCGTTGTTTCCAAAACCGCTGCCGCCCACGTCATACGCCCATTTTCCGGGGTCGAGCAACCCGGCCTTGTCGAATTCGTCGGACCAGACGAGCTTGCGTTTGGCAACAGTTCCGGCCGGTTCCGGGAAATTACAGGCGATTAAGGTGGCAATGGCGACGGTTGAAAGGATCGTTTTCATGGGTTTCAGGAATCAGTTAACACACTAGTTGTCTCTAAAGTCCGGGGAAACGCCCAGGTCAAAAATTGCGGCATCACCTGCCCCCAGGTTTCAGGGTCGTGCCGACCGTCTTTCACCTCCACATACTGCACATCACGGCCCCAGCGAAAACCCCGGCGCTCGACTTCGGCAATCAGGTCGAGGGTGTCGGCAATGGAGTCGATAATACCGTCGTGGTCACGGTCGTCGGTTTCGTCCAGCGTTCCGGTTTGAAACCAAAACGCCGAGCCGACCGGCGGCTTCGTTTCGCGAACCTGGGCGTGCATAATCCGGTCGTTATCATCCGAATAGCCATCGTTCAGCCCGCGCTGCCGCCACCAGAAGGAACCCGAAAACACACCGGCTTTTCGGAACAGTTCCGGGCGATGCCAGACCAGGTCGAAAGCCGACAGACCACCGAGTGAAAAACCGGCAAAAACCGACTCGTTCGGATCAGTCGAAACCCGGTATTGTTTCCGTACGTGCGGGAGTAATTCGTGAATGACAAAGTCCGCATAAGCCCCCGCTTTGGCACCCCGGTGCAGGTAATCGGCCTGCGCGGCCACGCCGTATTCCTGAATCCGGTCCCCGCAATGGATGGCCACCAGAATAAACGGCTGGATGGCTTTCTGGTCGTACAGAGTATTCAAAACCGCGACCAGACGGAGTCGTTCCAGATCCTGACCATCGTTGAGAAACAAAACCGGAAAGGACTCGGCTGACCCCGCGTATTCTTTCGGCAAAACGACATCCAGCCGAACGCTCCGGTTCAGGTAAACGGATACCAAACCGGTGTCTGCCCGGCTCGTTACGCCATCGGCAAGCGAAGCTATTTCACCAACTATACGCATTATAAGAAAGTTACCACCTGTTCATCGTCCATTCATTCCGCTGAGAAGTGCCCAAGTTTGATCGGCAAATTACCCCAAAATTACGGACAGTTTTCGTGGTAGTTCGTAAATATGGTTATCTTTCCTCCGGAATCATCAACAAAAAAACAACCGATATTTTGCAGGAACACTATAGAAAATGGTATTCGCGCCACCTGGGTCGCGACATTGAAATGCTGGTTTATGGTGACTGGGGGTATCCCGTACTCCTTTTTCCCACCACGATGGGGCGGTATTACGAAGCCAAAGACTTTAAACTGATCGAATCCGCCCAATGGTTTGTCGACAACCGAAAAATTAAAATCTATTGCATCGACAGCATCGACCGGGATAGCTGGTATGCCAAACACCTGCATCCCTCGGTCCGGATTCAAAACCACATCTGGTACGACAAAATGGTGAACGAAGAACTGGTGCCGTGGATTCAGCACGAGTGTCAGGTCGGAAAAATCGCGGTGGGCGGCTGCAGTTTCGGCGGTTTTCAGGCCCTGAACTTCGCGTTCCGCCATCCCGACAAAGTTGCCCACCTCTGGTCGATGGGTGCCAAGTTCGACATTAAATCGTTTATGGGTGGTTATTACGACGATAACGTTTATTTTAACAACCCGCCGGATTACATTCCGAATGCCCACAACGATCAGTTTTACCAGATGAAAATCATTCTGGGAACGTCGGAGTATGATTTCTGTAAACCGGATAACTATGCGATGTCGGGCATCCTGAACCGCAAAGGCATTCACCACTGGCTCGATGTCCGGCCCTGGGGCGCCCATGACTGGCCCGTCTGGCGCGAAATGTTTCCGCATTATCTGTCACAGGTGTGAAGGCGGTTTATGGAGGCTGGCGTTCGCTTTTTTAATATCGAATAATGAATAACGAATTTTGAATAACGAAAGAAAAATACGGAATCTGCCAGTTCCCACAACCGAAAACTGAATACCGAAAACCGAACACCATAAACCACCTTCCGCTTTGAAATACGGCTATATCGAAAACCAGCGCCCGCTGCCGGAGGCTTTGCAGCAGCTTCGAACGTACCTCCTGGAAGTTCCGGTGCGTTTGCGGGGCTTCAGTGAGGAGGAATTGACCTTTCGAAAGCCCGGAAAATGGTCTCGAAAAGAAATTCTGGGGCACCTGATCGATTCGGGTCTCAACAACCTCAAGCGGTTTACGGATGCGCAGTTTCTGCCGTCGCCGTTTGTCGTTGAGCGGTATGATCAGAACCAGTCGGTGGTCTATAACCGCTATCAGGAACTTCCGCTGGAACATTTACTGACGTACTGGCAATCGTTGAATCGACAAATTTTGTATGTTACCGAAAATATGCCGGAGGAAACTCTTCAAAAGCCGGTGATACCGCCTGATGATTCGCCGACGGTAACCCTTCTGTGGCTCATCGACGATTATGTGGCGCATTTAGGGCATCATTTTAAACAATTTTAGTGGGCATATCCTTTATCCAGTTACGACCGATTTTGATCCCATAAAACGCATATGAAGAAAATTGGAATACTATTTGGGCAGGAAAACTCTTTTCCCCAAGCCTTTATCGACCGCGTCAACAGCAAAAAAGAAACCGACATCGTGGCCGAATTCGTGACCATCGACAAGGTTGTTCAAGGCGAAGCCACCGACTACGCCGTCATCATCGACCGGATTTCGCAGGACGTTCCGTTTTACCGGGCCTATCTGAAAAACGCGGCCCTGTGCGGAACCGCCGTCATCAACAACCCCTTCTGGTGGAGTGCTGACGAGAAATTTTTCAACAATGCGATTGCGACCAAACTGAATGTGCCGGTTCCGAATACCGTTCTGCTGCCCTCGAAAGACCGGCCCGACGATACGAACGAAAACTCGTTCCGCAACCTGAAAATGATGGATTGGGAATTCATTTTCAAGTACATCGGTTTTCCGGCTTACATGAAACCGCATTCCGGCGGGGGCTGGAAAAGTGTTTACAAGATCTACAACGCGGAGGATTTGTGGGAAAAATACGCCGAAACCGCTCAGCTGGTGATGATGTTGCAGGAAGAAATCATTTTCGATGACTATTTCCGCTGCTATTGCATTGGCGGCACCGACGTCAGGATTATGCCTTACGAACCGCGCAATCCGCACCACCTGCGCTACGCGGCTGAGCCAAAAGTGACCGGCGATGCCTACAAAAAACTGATGACCACCGTTAAAAATTACGTCATCGCCCTCAACCGGGCGCTGGGCTACGATTTTAACACGGTCGAGTTTGCCATCCGCGACGGCATTCCCTACGCCATTGACTTCTGCAACCCGGCACCGGACGCCGATATTCATTCGGTGGGCCAGGATAATTTTGAGTGGGTCGTGGAAGCAGCCGCCACCATGGCCATTGCGCGGGCGAAAGCCCAAAAACCGGGCGAGGACAACCTGACCTGGGGGTCGTATGTTCAAAGCTCATCGCACGGTCGGCTTTTTGTTCCGGAAACGCTGGTGGAAGAACCCGTGGCGGCACCTGTCGAGAAGAAAAAGGCGAAAAAGTCCACTAAGTAATCGGTTCACGCAGCCCAACTCTGTTTCATGCCAGTATTCACGTTAGGAATCGAAGAAGAATTTCAGACGATCGACCCCGTCACGCGCGAATTGCGTTCGCACATGTCAAAAATTGTGGAGGGCGGTCAAATTCAGTTGCAGGAACGGGTGAAAGCCGAGATGCACCAGGCCGTGGTGGAAGTCGGTACGAACATCTGCACAAACATTCACGAAGCCCGCGAGGAAGTTACCTACCTCCGCAAGATGATTCTGGATCTGGCCGACAAGCAGAACCTGCGGATTGCGGCTGCGGGCACCCACCCCATTTCCGACTGGCAGGATCAGCTCATCACGGACAACGAACGCTACGACAAGCTCATCGACGAGATGCGCGACGTGGCCCGGTCGAACCTGATTTTTGGCCTGCACGTTCACGTCGGCATCGAAAGCCGGAACGAAGGGCTTCACATCATGAATGCCGTGCGGTATTTTCTGCCCCACATTTATGCCCTTTCGACCAATTCGCCGTTCTGGTGCGGGCGAAATACCGGTTTCAAGTCATACCGCTCCAAGGTGTTCGATAAATTTCCGCGAACGGGCATTCCCGACTATTTTTCGTCGGCGGCCGAATACGACGATTACATCAACCTGCTCGTCAAGACGAATTGCATCGACAACGGCAAAAAAATCTGGTGGGACATCCGGCTCCATCCGTTTTTCGACACCATCGAATTCCGGATCTGTGACGTGCCAATGCGCGTCGATGAAACGATTTGTCTGGCGGCCGTGATGCAGGCGCTGGTGGCGAAGATCCACAAACTGCACAAGCAAAACCTGAATTTCAGACCATATCGCCGGTTGCTGATCAACGAAAACAAATGGCGGGCGGCCCGGTACGGTATTGAAGGAAAACTGATCGACTTCGGCAAACAGGAGGAGGTTCCGTACCACACCCTGGCGCAGGAACTGCTCGATTTTATCGACGATGTGGTCGACGAACTCGGTAGCCGAAAAGATGTCGAATACGTGAAAACCATTCTCGAAACGGGCACCGGTGCCGATCGTCAATTGGCGGTTTTTCGGCAAACCAATGATCTCAAGCGTGTTGTAGATTACATTGTGGAGGAAACTTCTCACGGTTTGAGATAGTTATCAACTATACCATATTGCCTCCGGTCACCCATAAAAGACCGGAGGCTCTAAAAACGTACCCAATGGAATCGATGAAAGTGGCCGTTTTAGACCTGTACAACAATGTCCCGAATGAAGGCATGCGCTGTATTCTGCAACTGATCCGGAATATCAGCGAAAAAGAACAGCTTGAATTAACCCATACGGTTTTCGATGTCCGCGGCAAGAACGAAGTGCCCGGACTCGACTACGATATTTACATTTCGAGCGGTGGCCCCGGCAGTCCGCTGCCGAGCGATGAACCCTGGGAAGAACCCTATTTCCAGCTGATCGACCAGCTTTTTTCGCACAACCGGACGAGCAACCAGAAGAAATATCTGTTTCTGATTTGCCATTCTTTTCAACTCGTTTCACGGCACCTCGGCATCGGCACCATCAGCAAACGGCGGTCGACCTCCTTTGGTATTTTCCCGATTCACAAAACCGACGAAGGCCAGACCGATCCTTTGTTTCAGAAATTGCCCGATCCGTTTTTTGCGGTCGATTCGCGGGATTACCAACTCACCGAACCCAATTGGCAGCGCATTAGTGAACTGGATGCCAAGGTGTTGTGTCTGGAAAAAATCCGTCCCCACGTCGACTACGAACGGGCAATCATGGCTGTCCGGTTCACCGACGAGGTGTTTGGCACCCAGTTTCACCCGGAAGCCGACGGCGAAGGCATGTTGCGGTATTTCATGAAAGACGAGAAAAGACGGCAGATTGTCGAGAACCACGGCGAAGAAAAGTACAACGAAATGGTCGAGTCGCTGCTGGACCCTCAAAAAATCGGGCTGACCGAATCGGTGCTGATTCCGGATTTTCTACGCCAAACCATCTGACCACCTTTAAAACGTGGCCCGTTTTTTCAGACATCGGGTCACGTCCAACCACTATGATTCAATCGATTCGTCAGGCCTACAATGAAGCATTCAGCCCGGAAAATTACCGGGCTTTTTTGGATCAGATTCAGCACGATTATCCGGGCCAACTGGATTTCCGGGTGGCCGAAACCCCGGTTTTTGTGCCCCTGGCCTTGAAAAACCGGATTCTGGAAGCCTGCGATGCAATTGTCGATACGATCACTGAAGAGCAGTTTAAAGCGTGGTCGGAAGCCGCCATTCCGCCGGGCCAGCGGGTGCCGAACGAGAACGGGCATACGTCTTTTCTGGCCATCGACTTTGCCATTTGTAAGGATGAAAACGGCGATTTACTGCCGCAATTGATCGAACTGCAGGGCTTTCCGTCGATATTCGGCTTTCAGTCTTATTTGTCCGGTAATTTCAGAAAATACTTTCCCATTCCCGACGGTTTCAACCATTTGTTCGACGTCGATTCCGACGAAACCTACCGCCAGCATCTGCGCCGACTGATCATTGGAACGGAGCCGCCGGAACAGGTGATTCTGCTGGAAATTTACCCGGAAAAACAGAAAACCCGCATCGATTTTGCCATCACCCACGAGATGCTGGGCATCGAAGCGGTTTGCCTGACGAAGATTCAGAAAGAGGGCCGGAAGCTCTATTACGAAAAAGACGGTCAGCGTTACCACATCAAACGAATCTATAACCGACTGATATTCGATGAGTTAGAAAACTTTCCGGAACTAAAAACCGCTTTTTCCTTAACGGACGACGTAGACGTCGAATGGATTGGCCACCCCAACTGGTTTTTCCGCATCAGCAAACACACGCTGCCGCTGCTGAACAGCCCGTATGTTCCGACCAGTCAATACCTGGATCGGGTAGAAACCTATCCTGATGATCTGGAAAATTACGTTTTGAAACCGCTTTTTTCCTTCGCAGGCAGTGGCGTCATGCTGAATATTTCGAAAGAAGATCTGGATTCAATATCTGACAAAGAGAATTATTTACTCCAGAAAAAAGTCAAATACGAACCGGTCATTCAATCACCGGACGGGTTGGTGAAGTGCGAAATCCGGATGCTCTACATCTGGCACGAGAAAGACCCGCGCCCAACGCTCCTGACCAATCTGGCGCGTTTGAGCCGGGGCGAAATGATTGGCGTTCGATTCAATAAAGACTTCGACTGGGTGGGCGGAACCGTGTGTTTTTTTGAAGAGTGAGCAATAGAATAAAGAGGTGAGACCAGAGAGTAAAGACCTCCTTAACGGTTTTTGGTCTGTACTCTCTGGTCTCACCTCTCTATTCATATTCACTTTCCAAGCCGGACCTGGTAACTCAGATACGGCAGCGGGCTGGTGCGAATCAGGCCGTTGGAACTGTAGACGGGGAGCAGAATCGCCGTATCGAATGCGTGTCGACGGCGGTTAAACCGCAAACCCGCCGAAGTCAAGCCGGACAGGTAGGTATATTGCGGCTCGATGGCTTCTCCCACCAGGATGTTGTTCTGATTGATGAACGTCAGATCCGGCGTCAGTTTGCGGACGTAGCCGATGGTGACAACGCCCGACGAAGCAATGCCCTGCCGGGAGAAAGTGACACCGGCTCCCACAGTAATATTGCGTTCCGCATCTCCCACAGTCACCACGCCCTGGGCTAATCCCAGTTTGGTCAGCAAGCGTTCGTTCAGGCGAATACCGATGTACTGGACATTCAGCGCGATGTGGGTTCGGTGCATCAGTTTGGTACCGTATTTGGCTGAAAACGTGTGGAAATTTCGGGGATTCAGGGTCTGAAAGGTCGTGCCCACACTCAGGTTTTTGGTGATTCCAACGTCCAGCCGACTGAATAAAACGTAGCTGCTTTGAAAATACAGGCTCTTTTTTTCGGGCATATACGCTGTGGGCATCAAAAATAACCGGAAGGGAAAACCGTTCGGAAAGTCGGGGCCACTGCGGAGGGTGCCGCCAACCAGATCGGCGCGTTGAATTTCGTGGGCTGCCAGCAACCGGTCGCCCTCTTTTTTGGTTCGGATGAGATAGGAAGCACTATCCCGCCGGACGAATTGTCCACGTATTGTGGTGCCATTTTTGAGCAGAAAATCATACGTTCCGGGAATATGCGACTGACCCGGTTCGTAATACACGTCCTGGGACCACCCCTTCGAAACCAGCAAAATTCCCAGAAAAACAGACAGGTAGATTAGCTTCATAGGCAGACTTTTTTCATAACTATTAAAGTTAATAAACTTACCGATTTCGCCCAAGCGTTATATAGGTGTATTTTTGCACCGGCAACTAACTATTTCCTTGAAGAACAACACAGTAGTAACCCATCGGCAACTGTTTTTTCAGCACATCGCCCAAACGTCCGACTTTCCGCTGGCTCTTGAAATCGAGCGGGCTGAGGGCATTTACCTGTACGGTTCCGGGCAGCGCTACCTCGATTTGATCTCCGGCATCGGCGTGAGCAACGTCGGACACCGGCATCCACGGGTACTGGCGGCCATTCAGGAACAACTGGATAAATACCTGCATTTGATGGTGTACGGTGAATATGTGCAGACGCCCCAGGTCGAACTGGCCCACGCGCTGGCCCAAACGCTGCCGGAACCGCTGTCCAGCGTCTATTTCACCAACTCCGGCACGGAAGCCATCGAAGGCACCATGAAGCTCGCCAAACGGTTTACGGGACGTCGGGAAATCATTTCCTGTTTCAATGCCTACCACGGCGCCACACAGGGCGCGCTTTCGCTGTCGGGCAGTGAGAATTTCAAACGCAGTTTCCGCCCCCTCCTACCCGGCATTCGGCACATCCAGCACGCTGACTGGCAGCACCTTGAGAAAATCACCCAAAAAACCGCTGCCGTGATTATGGAAGTCGTGCAGGGTGAAGCGGGCGTCCGGGTACCGGAAGTGGCATATCTTCAGGCAGTGCGGCAGCGTTGTTCGGAGGTAGGCGCGTTGCTGGTTTTTGATGAAATTCAAACCGGTTTTGGGCGAACCGGAACCTTCTGGGCTTTCGAGGATTTTGGGGTCGTTCCCGACGTGCTGGTTTGCGCCAAAGGCATGGGGGGTGGTATGCCGATCGGCGCGTTCATCAGTTCCGCCGAAATCATGAGCGTTTTCAAAACCAACCCGATCCTGGGACACATCACGACGTTTGGCGGCCACCCGGTTTGCTCGGCGGCTTCGCTGGCCACCCTGCGCGTTGTTCAGGACGGAAAACTGCACGAACAGGCTGAAGCCAAAGGCCAGTTGTTCAAGCAGTTGCTGGTTCATCCGGCCATCAAAGAGGTCCGTGGTAAAGGGCTGATGCTGGCAGCCGAATTTGAATCATTCGACATTTTGAAACCGGTCATCGACCGGGCCATTGCGAAGGGCGTGATTACGGACTGGTTTCTGTTCTGCGACAATTCCATGCGCATTGCGCCCCCGCTGATCATCACCGATGAACAGATTCGGGAAGCGTGCGCGGTTATTTTGAATGCCATCGATTCCTGAAAAGCGGATCGCCGGCGACTACGTCCGTTGTTTTACCGAACGAATGGCAGAACCGTTCCGCACTTCTTCCGTGGCGGTGGTCAGAATCTGATCGCCTTCTTTCACCTCGCCAAACACCTCGACGCTGTCGCCGTCTTCCAGCCCTTTCTGAACCGGAACCCATTCGGCCTTCTGATTGATCACTTTGACGATAAAAACGCCCGTTGTGGCATTGATGACGGCGGATTTGGGCACCACGAAAGTCGTGTTTTTGGTCGGCAACGGAATGGTTACCTCAGCAATCATACCCGGCAGAAGTTTGCGGTCGTTGTTGATCACATCCACTTCGGTTCGTTCCGAGCGCAGGCGTTTGTCGAGCGCCCCCGCCAGCCGTTTCACCTTTCCACTGAATTTTTTATCGGGATAGGCTTTCACGGTAAACGTCACTTCGTCATTCAGGTCGACATACCCCGTATAAGCTTCGGGAACGGCAATGACCAGCCGCAGTCGTTTTTGTTCCGTCAATACGAACAGCGGAAACTCCGAACCCTTTCCCGACGGCCCGATATAAGCCCCGGTGCTGGCGTTCCGCAGACTGATGATCCCACTGAAAGGTGCCCGGATTTCCAGGTATTTGCGCATATCGGACACTTCCCGGTACGATGATTTGGCGGCTTCCAGTTGGGCCAGGTCCGATTCTTTTTTCGCCAGCGTCTGTTCAATCATCGTCTGGGCGACGGTTCCCGGCGTTTTGGCGGCATCCACATAGCGGTCGTAATTGGCCTTGCTGGCGATGTACAACGCTTCCTGCGACTTCAATCTCGAATGGGCAGCCGACAGTTGCGCATTCAGTTCGGGAGCTTCGGCCAGGGCCAGCAACTGCCCTTCTTTCACTTCCGTGCCCACGTCGGCATGAATGGACTTGATAAAACCGCTCACTTTGGCGTAGATATCCACATCCCGAAAAGCCATCAGTTCGCCGGGAATCTGCAGACTCGACGACAGTTTGCCCTTGCGCAACGCAATCACTTCCAGGGGTTGCGGCTCCTCCGCCACGGCTGTCTTTTCTGTTTTCCCCTCACTCGAGTGGCAGCCATTCAATGAACTGACCACCAGAATTCCGGAAAAAACCGCCAATACTGAATACCCTACTCTGTTAATTAACCGATTCATATACGCCGGGAATATAATGTTTACTTTCTTTGTCTTCAGGGTCTAACGATACCGACTGGGTCGATGATTTTTCCTGCACCCAGGCAAATACCAGCGGCAAAATATGCAAAGCCGCAAACGTTGACGCGATCAGCCCGCCAATGACGGCCCGGCCCAGTGGGGCGGTTTGCGAACCGCCTTCCCCAAACCCAAGGGCCATGGGGAGCATGCCCACCACCATCGCCACGCTGGTCATCAGAATGGGTCGCATCCGCAGCGAAGCGGCTTCTTTGGCCGCCAGCAGGGCGTTGTGATTTTTCATCCGCAACTGCTCGGCGTTGGTCACCAGCAAAACCGCATTGGAAATGGACACCCCCACCGACATGATCATGCCCATGTACGATTGCAGGTTGAGCGTTGAGCCCGTCAGCAGCAACAGGGCCAGGGAGCCCGCCAAAACCGCCGGAACGGTACACAAAACGACCAGCGACACTTTAAACGACTGGAAATTAGCCGCCAGCATCAAAAAAATCACGATGATCGCCGTTAATAAACCGGTTTGTAAACTGTCCAGGGTCTCGGTCAGCACCTGGGTCAGTCCCCGGGTTTCGATGGTCAAGCCGCGCGGCAATTCACCCAGATCGGCGATGGCTTTTTTAACGTCGACCGTCGCCGTTCCCAAATCCATGTCGTTCAGATTCGCCGTGACCGATAAAACCGGTACGGCACCAATGTTGTCGTTTTCGCCGTAGGTCCGCCCTTTTTTAATGGTGGCGACATCGCTCAGAACCGGGCGATTGGCATTGGGCGTCACCGGAATTTCGCCAATATCGCTGAGGTTCGCCATCTTGCTTTCCGGCACTACCACTTGAACGCTGTACATCTGACCACTTTTCGGATCGATCCAGACGTTTTTTTCGGTAAACCGTGACGACGAGGTCGAGGCCGTTAGCGAGCGCGAAATCGCCGAAATGTCCGTTCCCAACTGGGCCGCCCGGACGCGGTCAATTTCAATGTCGATGGCCGGGTAATTGACCGCCTGACCAATTTGGATATCCCGCAGATAGGGGATCTTTTTCAGACTGGCAATTACCTTGTTGGCGTATTCTTCATTCTGCGGTTTGTTCTTCCCGATCACCTTCACTTCAATGGGCGTTGGCGAACCCTGGCTGAGGATTTTATCGGTCAGTTCAATCGGCTCGAACGACATCTTTATATTCGGCAAAGCCTCCTTCATTTTGTCGCGGTACTGGTCTTTTAACTGATCCAGATCGACCTCATAATCGGGTTTTAAACTCGCCTGTAAAACGCCTTCCTGCGGCCCGGCCATGAAGAGATAAATCGGGCTGGTGGAGAACTGGGAGCTGTGCATGCCCACCATGGCGGAGGTAATATCGACATTTTCTTTCCCCACCAACTGGTGCAATACATCGATCGCTTTCAACATCGTAAGCTCGGTTTTCTCAAGCCGGGTGCCATCCGGAGCCCGCAATCTTACCTGAAACTGACCGGCGTTGACGCGTGGTAAAACATCGCGGCCAATGGTGCTCAAAAAGAAAGCCGTGCTGGCCAATGCAACCACGACATAGCCGACGGTTATGGATTTTTTATAGGGAAGAGTCCATGAAATAAAGCGCACGAAATTAATCCGTAACCGCTCGAAACGGCCAATTTTACCGTCATTATTCAAATCGGCCTGGTGCGCTAATTTCTGTTTTCCACTTAGGATTCGTTCTTCCGACGACTGGGCCGCCACCGGAATCGCCTGAGCCTGGTTGGCGTCGTGTTTCCCGGCTTTTCCGTTGGTTTTAATGACGTGCGCTTTCATCAGCCAGTTTGCCAATACCGGCACCAGCGTCTGGGCCATGATGTAGGACGTAATCATGGAAAACGCGATGGCCAGCGAAAGCGGCAAAAACAAAGCCCCCGGTATGCCCTTCATGGTAAAGGCCGGGGCAAAAACCGCCAGAATACAAAAGAGAATCAGCAGTTTAGAGAAAGCGATTTCCTGGCAGGCATCCCAGATGGCCAGCGCCTTGGGCTTTTTCATGTCCAGGTGCTGGTGAATATTCTCGATCGTTACCGTCGATTCATCCACGAGAATACCGATGGCCAGTGACAAACCGCTCAACGTCATGATGTTGATGGTTTGCCCGAATAGCGACAGGAATAAAACCCCGGCAATAATACAGATCGGAATGGTGATAATAACGATCAACGCGCCCCGTGGATCGCCCAAAAAAAGCAAGACCATCAACCCGGTTAAAATCGCCCCAATGACGCCTTCGGTAATCAAACTTTCGACCGAGTTAATGACGTAAACCGACTGGTCAAATTCATACGATAACGTGACGTCTTCGGGCAATAACGACTGAAAATTGGGCAGCTCTTTTTTCAGATTCTGAACCACTTCCCAGGTCGACGCATCTGCCGATTTGGTGATGGGCAAATACACCGACCGGCGGCCATTTACCAGCACATAACCCGACGTAATGTCCGCGCCATCTTCCACCTGCGCCACATCTTTCAGGTACAGACTCTGAACCGATCCGGTATACAACGGAATGTTTCCGAAGTCTTTCACCTCCCGGATGGTGGTGTTGGCCGGGGTAAAATAATTCAGATCGCCCACCCGCACGTTACCGGCCGGCGTCGCCTGGTTGTTGGCCCGCAAAGCCAGAACGAGCTGATCGGGCGTCAGGTTGTGGGAACGCAGCAGTGCCGGGTCGGCCCGGATCACGATCGTTCGTGAGTTGCCGCCAAAGGGTGCCGGAGCCACCAGACCGGGAATGGCACTGAACCGCGCCCGGACATACACGTTGGCTAAATCCTGTAGTTCGTTGTTGGTGCGGATCGGACTGCTCAACACCAACTGACCCACCGGCAGCGTCGACGCATCGAACCGAAGGATGAAAGGTGGCTGGGATCCGGGTGGAAAAATGGCCTGCGCCCGGTTGGTATACGACGACACTTCAGCGGCCGCCTGCGCCATGTTCGTACCTTCGTAAAACGACAGTTTGATCAGCGTAAGCCCCTGGATGTTCTTGGTTTCGATGCTTTTAACGCCCGACACGTAGAGCAACAGGTTGACGTACTGTTTCCCGAAAAACGACTCCATCTGGTTGGGTGTGTAACCGCCAAAAGGGTGGGAAATGTAAATAACCGGTAAATCCAGATTGGGAAAAATGTCGATTTTGATCGTGCGAACGGCACCGACACCGAAATAAAATAAACCCGCCACCAATACCAGCACGGTAATGGGTTTGCGAAGGGCTGATCGGATTAAATCCATAACGTACTGTCCTTTGTTAGAAGTTGGAATCTACGGGTATCGAACGCACTACCGGATCTGGCCCGTAATCTTTGCCGCCCAATACCATGCTTTTTTAGGATCACGGTCGGCGACACTTTGCAGCAGGGAGGTGTGCATGTTTTGTTTACTCAGCAACGTCTCCGTCGTTATAAAAACTTCCATGAACGACTTCTTCATTTTATTGGCAATGATCTTGTAGAGATCCACGAGGACTTCATTTTTCGAAGCCATCGCCAGGCGGATATGAAACTGAATATCGGCCTCAATGCATTCTTCCGGGCGGTTTTGCAGGGCGGCTTCGTGCCGTTTCTGGAGGTAGCCGGTCATGAGTTCGATGTCTTCCTGCGTCCGGTTCAGGGCGGCTTTTTCGGCAATTTTGAGTTCCAGCAACTGGCGAACCTCGTTCACATCGTCGCCCTCGGCCCGCGATAAACTCTGGTGAAATGGTTCGACGCTGTTCTGCTGGAGTTCCACGAAGGTGCCTACCCCCTGTTGCACCCGGATCAAACCCTTGTTGGCCAGGATACGAATCGCTTCCCGGACGGTCGAGCGGCCCACACCAAACTGCTGCATGAGTTCGGGCTCGGAAGGCAGCCTTTCGCCAATTTTGTAGTGATTCGACGCGATTTGGTGCTGGAGCTTGTTGACAACGGCATCGGCCAGACTCTCGCGCTTGATTAGGATCGTATCGGTAGTCATCATATCATCTGATGAGTAAAAATAAGTCGCAGTCACCAAAACCGCAAGCCCTACAGTCAGTATGATTTTTTCTTTACCAGGATCCGTGTGATAAATAAATATTGTTAAAAGAATAGTGCTATTTCGATGACCCTACGAGCCAAAACGGCGGTGCAACACGGCACATTGGTAATGCGGTTTTTGGAAAAAAAAGGGTTGGCAGTCCCCTTTCCATTTGTTATCTTCACCTTTTCCGGGAAAGACCGGCAAGATTCCTCCCAATCTGTTACTTGCTATCGGCTATCTGTTATTAGTTGTCACCTTATGCCCACCATTGTAAACGAAAAGCTCCAACTTGCGCATGACTTCGTGCTGCATACCCATCGAAATGTCTTTTTGACGGGAAAAGCGGGCACGGGAAAAACAACGTTTTTACACGAGATTAAACAATTGACGTCCAAACGACTGGCGGTGGTGGCTCCCACCGGCGTGGCTGCTATCAATGCCGGGGGGGTTACCATTCATTCGCTGTTCCAACTGCCGTTTGGCCCGCTGGTACCGGGAACGGCCGGCCAGGAATCCAAAAAAATAAACCGGGAAAAAATCAAATTATTCCGGACCCTGGACCTGTTGATTATCGATGAAATCAGCATGGTTCGCGCCGATGTGCTCGATGGCATCGACGAGGTGTTGCGACGCTACCGCCACCGCCCGGAACCTTTCGGGGGCGTTCAGTTGCTGCTCATTGGCGACATGCAACAGTTGCCGCCGGTGATTCGGGATGACGACTGGGCTTTTCTGAAACCGTATTACGAAACCGGCTATTTCTTCGGAAGCCGCGCCCTGCGCAAAACGCCGTACATATCCATCGAACTGCAACACATTTACCGGCAATCTGACCACCGCTTTATTGAGATTCTGAACAGCATTCGCGAAAAACGCGTCACGCGTTCGCAACTGGACGAGTTGAACCAGCGGTTTATCCCCGAATTTTCGCCGGACGATTCCCAAGGTTTCATCACCCTTTCGACCCACAACAACGCAGCTCAGCAAATCAACCACCAGAAATTGCGGGCTTTAAAGACGCCCACACACTCTTTTGAAGCCACCATCGAGGGCGACTTTCCGGCCCACGCTTACCCTACTGATGCCAGTCTGGAACTGAAAGTGGGAGCGCAGGTGATGTTCATTAAAAATGACATTTCCCGCGATAAGCTGTTCTACAACGGAAAAATCGGGCAAATAACTGACATCGACGACGATTTTATTTATGTAAAATGTCCCAAAGAGGTTGACGCGATCGCGGTTGATCGAATGGATTGGACGAATATCCGGTATTCCCTGGATGCGACTACGAATGAAATCAAAGAAGAACCGGTCGGTAAATTTGTTCAATATCCCCTCAAACTGGCCTGGGCCATCACCATTCACAAGAGCCAGGGGCTGACGTTCGAAAAGGCCATTATCGATGCGTCGGCGGCTTTTGCCCACGGGCAGGTCTACGTGGCGCTAAGCCGCTGCAAATCGCTGGATGGTCTGGTGCTGCGCGCGCCCATCCCCTCCCACAGCATCAAAACCGAGCTGATGCTGGAGGAATTTCACGAACAGGTTCAACTGCAAACGCCCGACGAACAGGAGTTGTGGAATTCGAAACAAACCAACCAGGAAAACCTGCTGCTGGATCTTTTTCTGTTCGACCGATCGGAGTATTTAATCAACAAATCGCTGCGGCTGGTGGTCGAAAATGCTGCCAGTCTGGACGAAGGGGCCGAGCAAATCCTGAGACATTTCAAAACCCTCTTCAATGAAAAAGCCGGTAGTCTGGCCACGCGGTTCCGCCAGCAACTGCCGGCTTACTTCGCCGAAAGTCTCCTGCCAGAGGATAACCGGCCGTTGCAAGAGCGCATTCGAAAAGCAGGTTCTTACTTCGACAACCTGATCAACAACGAACTATTACCCATTCTTTATAATTATCCAACCGGTTCTGATAACAAACTGGTTCAGGAATCCTTGCGCGAATCGCTGGAAGAACTCGAAAAAGAATTGTTCATCAAAATGCATTGCTTTGAGGGTTGCCGAAACGGTTTTGAAGCCCTGGCTTACCTGAAAGCCCGGAACGAATCCGAACTGGTTTTTCAGCCAAACCGGAAATTGAAGGACCGTCGGAAAACCGGTGAGCCGTCCGACAGCAGCGGCAGTAAAAACGGTACCAGCCTCTACAAAGCCCTGACGAAATGGCGGGATGATCTGGCCGGGGAAAACGATAGTGCCGGGTATATGGTGTTACCCCGGAAAACGATCCTGGAACTAAGCCGCATCCGGCCCAAAACGCTGGATGAATTATTAACCGTAAAAGGATTCGGAAAAACGAAAGTCAAAATGATCGGCGAAGAAGTTCTCGCCATCATTCGGATGTTTCAATAAATTGTTTCATAAAGAATTTCAAATGAAAAAGGTTGAATGTTGAATGTAAAAGTGGCTTAACGCTCTTTAAACACTTTTACATTCAACATTCAACCTTTTTCATTTGAAATTAGAAATCCTATTCCCCAGGATGATACGTCCTGCCAACGTGTTGCTGAATATCTTCCGGGTAGAACCAGATGTCCTTGAATTTCCCGGCACTGAACAGCGCTGACTGGTCATTGAAATGCGGGGAAGCCGGATCGCTGCTGTGGCCGCCGTTGACAACCGTCCGGGCTTTCACCCGGTCGCCAAACTCCACGACAGCGACAAAACTATTGCCCACACTGCCGTATCTTTTTTTCGTTCCCGGATAGGTCCGTGCTCCAAATGACGCCAGCGATCCCCAGGTAGCGGAGGTGAAACCGACCGGAAAGCTGGGCTTCTGATCATCGAAGGTTTCTTTGATTTTTCCGGTGAGTCGCTGAAACCGGTTGATTTCGCCCCAGGGGGTTTTCCAGGTGCCAAAATCCCGCGTGAGCTCCTCCAGCACTTCGGCAAGTGCTTTCACTTTATCCTCCGGGCTTGTGTTTTTCACGACGTAGTCCGTAAACGTCAGAAAGTCAAATCGCTGATTTCCTTTGATTTGCGCACGGGCCAGCCGTTGAATCTTTTCGCCCCAGAATACCGCCAGCGTGGTGGCCACCGAGGTTGTTCCGTACGTTTTATCCCAGTTGTTTAACAGGTCAATGGCTTCGGCCAGCGGTTTTGAAGGTTCCTCTGACTTGGCAGAAACGGTTTTGTAGGCCTGTACCAGCGACGGAATCAGGTCGTCGAAACCGGGCAGATGCGGATCATTGGCGGCTGCAATCAGCGTATCCAGGGTAAAAACCGACTTCTGGCTCAACACCTGAACCGCGTTGACGCCCCGGTAATTTTCGGCATCCGGTGCCATGTAGGTCGGATACTGGCTAATGGCCGGGCTGCTGGGTCCCGAAACGGAAAACGGCGTTGAATTGCAGTTCTGAATCCAGCCGCTAACCGGGTTTTTCACCTGAACAATCTCGGTGATGTCGTGTAGTCCTTTCCAGTCCGTTTCCGGATCGCTCCCATCGACGGGCTCGTTCCAGTTGAATTTCGGGTTTCGTTTCGGGATAAAATTTCCGTGCCAATACGCAATCGTTCCCTGGCGGTCGGCATAAACCGTGTTGTTGGTCGCGTTGCCGTTCAGCTTCATGACACTCTGATAACTCTTGTAATCCCTGGCCTTCGTCCGCAGATACGATTGCGCGAGTGCATTCAACGGGTCGTTCATCATGCTGATGGTGATCCACTTGTCACCGAGCTGACCCGCCACCGGCCCGTGGTGGGTGCGGTAAATCGTGAAGTCCTTGTGCTTGATTTCATTCCCGGATTTGTAGGGCAACGAGATTTTTTCGGTTTTCACCGGACGCCATTCCGTGCCAAATTTGTACTGGTAAATGCCGTCTTTCTTTTCTACCGTTTCCAGGTACTCGTCCATCGAGTCGGCATCACCGGAGGTGTGCATCCAGCCGCAATTCTGGTTAAACCCCTGGTAAACAAAGAACTGCCCCCAGGTGACCGCCCCGTACGCATTCAAACCTTTTTTACTGACCACATGCACTTCCGACCGAAAATAGAACGAGGTGTGCGGATTGATCAACAGCATGGCGTTTTTCGATGCGGTTTTGGAAGGCGCAATGGCAAAACCGTTCGAGCCGACGGGTTCACGGTCGGACTTCTCAAAATCATGCGCCTGCGCCGACCATTTCGAATTGGTATAAAACGCTTTGATCCGCTCCGTAGAAATAACACTCAGGTTCCCGCCGATGCTGCCTTCACTGAACATCAGCGGCATCCAGGGCTGAAACCGGGTCAATAAGCGGGGTTTGACATTGGGGTGGGTGGCCAAATAATAATTTGTGCCCTCGGCAAAGGCATCCAGCAGTTTTTTCATCCAGGCCGGTGATTTTTTGTAGATCGCCATGGCCTGAGTCGTATCCATAAAAAGCCGGGCGCGGAGGTCGTGGTACAGGGCGTCTTCGCCATCGACCTCAGCCATGCGGCCAAGGGCGTCGATGTAATTTTCTTCCACCCGGGCAAAATCGTCCTCGCATTGGGTGTATAAC
This sequence comes from Larkinella sp. C7, assembly GCF_006149005.1. Taxonomy (GTDB): domain Bacteria; phylum Bacteroidota; class Bacteroidia; order Cytophagales; family Spirosomataceae; genus Larkinella. The sequence continues at coordinate 565,887 of NZ_VBSL01000004.1, forward strand.
AACCCAAAAACGACATCGGCATCAGTTTTTCCGTAAATGTGCGGAATATCCCAGGTGTCGCGGGTGATGGTAATGCCTTTGGCCCGCTGCTGCCAGCGTTTGACTTCGTCAGGACGGAAAGCCTGCGTCCAGGCGGGGAATGCACTCAGGAGAAAAAACAGGAGGAAAAGAGATCGCATCGTACAGGGTGTAAGGCGGTATTCGTTCCTTCGTAAGATAGGCCAAAACGCGAAAACGGGCAAGTTTTGGGAATTAGATTGTGACTCAATTACCCAAAATGCAAACAAAAAAGCCCGACATGGCTGTCGGGCTTTGGCAATCTATGATAAAATAGCGCGCAATTCTTACAATTGGGCTACTAATTTCTGTTCCAGAACGGATTTGGCAACGGCACCAATGACCTTGTCCACCATTTTTCCGTTTTTAAAAACCATCAAAGTCGGAATGCTGCGGATACCGAATTGGGCCGGAATCTGGGCATTCATGTCCACATCCATTTTCGCCACGATGGCTTTGCCTTCATATTCGCCCGCCAGTTGTTCCACAACGGGTCCGATCATTTTACAGGGGCCACACCATTCAGCCCAAAAATCCACAAGTACCGGTATATCAGAATTGATTACTTCTGCGAAGTTGGCGTCGGTTATTTCAATCGCTTTTGCCATGATTGTATCTCGATTTTTTGTCTTCTTTAACTCATCTGTACGTACAATGTTTTGAATTGGAAAAAAGTTCACGCGGTAGAATCATTCGCATTTTCTAACAATTGTACTATTTCACCTTTCAGAATTGGCAGGTGTTTGATCACAATTGACCACACAACTGTATCGTTAACAGCATCATACGCATGAATGATTCGATTTCGGGTATCAACAATTCTCCGGGCATTTGAAATTGATAGCGAAGAATCCAGTCGTAACGCATTATTGGTTGCTTCTCCAATAATTTCGAGTTCCCGTTCTATGGCCCTACGAAGCATTTTGTTGGTTTGATATACCTGGTAAGATCGGCTATTTGCCAGATAGCCATCAATCGAGTCAATCGATATTACAATATCTGTCAAACATTTACGAATTTCATCAGTCATTCCAAAATCGGTATTTTAGTACGGTTTACGGAACGAATAAAATACGGATTCTGCAAAGTTACTTCTTCTACCAATTCAACCGGGCGTCCTAATAAGGTTTCCAATTCTTCCGCCAACTCGAAATAGTTATCTGCGTAATCTTCGATTTTTATCTTTTTTTGATCGAAACTAAGCAATAAATCGATGTCGCTATCCGTCGAAAAATTTCCGGTACAGGCTGAACCGAACGCATACAGCCTATTAACGTGATGTCGCGAGGCAATTTGCCTGATCGTCTCAAGATTACGTTCAATCAATGACGTTAGCATGATTTCTTCACGTGTTAATTCAAACGATAGCCGACCCCGTCGATCGCGTCCAATTCTTTCAGTAATTCATTGACCGGCGAGATTTTAAACGGCCTCGACAACATGCTGACGTCAACCCGGTCTTCGTCGTCCGTTACCCGCAACACCAGATTGCAGGAACCGGGATAGGACTTCACCAGATCGGCAATTTTGGTCACAAACTCGTTGTTAATCAGCTTCAAATCCAGTTGAACACACAATTCTTTGCTGTATTTTGTCCGGACTTCGGTTAGTAACTGAATGAAATTCGGGCGGAATTCGAAGGCGTCGGAGTTCCAGCGGTTTTGCAGTTTTCCTTTCACATGGAGAAACAAGCCTTCTTCGATGTAATTGCCCATTCGCACAAAATCCTCGCCGAATAAACTCATTTCGACCGTTCCGTTATAATCTTCCAGTTTGAAAATCACAAACGGGTTTCCGTTTTTCGACTGCCGGAGTTGCTTGGTCGTCACAATGCCGCCCACGGTTATTTCCCGTCCCTGATTCGCTTCATCGAATAGTTTATCGAGCGTGCAGGTACAGAAACTTTCCAGTTCAATCCGAAATTCATCCAGCGGGTGACCGGAAATGTAAAAACCGACCACGTCTTTTTCAAATTTCAGGCGTTCAATTTCGCTCCAGGGTTCCACAATGGGCGGTTTGGGCCGGGCAATGTTGGGTTCTCCGCCAATTCCGCCAAACAACGACTGCTGGGCCGCCGACTTCTCGGCGTGGTAGTTGTTGGCGTATCGCGTCAGTTTTTCAATATAGGTAGCGGTTTCTCCTTCGGCGGGGGTAAAATACTGCGCCCGGTGGAATTCCTCCTGATTATCAAAGGCTCCTGCGTAGGCCAGACTTTCCAGCGTCTTTTTATTCACCGTTCGCAGGTTGATCCGAATCACAAAATCGTAGACATCTTTAAACGGCCCGCCTTTTTTGCGTTCTTCAATGATGGAATCTACCGCTGCGTCGCCGGTGCCTTTGATAGCCCCCAGTCCAAACCGGATTTCCCCTTTCTGGTTCACCCCGAAAAACCGCTCCGATTCGTTAATGTCCGGCCCCAGAACCGGAATACCGATGGCTTTACATTCCTCCATGAAGAAGGTAATTTTTTCGATGTTGCCCAGTGAACTGGTCAACACGGCCGCCATATACTCCGACTTGTAATGCGTTTTTAAATACGCGGTTTGGTAGGCAACAAAGGCGTAACAGGTCGAGTGGGATTTGTTGAAGGCGTAGGAGGCAAAGGCTTCCCAGTCGGTCCAGACTTTCTCGCACGTCTTGATGGCCAGCTTGTTAGCCGCACAACCATCCATAAACTTGCCCTTCATTTTGTCGAGCGTTGCGCGGTCCTTCTTCCCCATCGCCTTCCGCAACACGTCGGCATCCCCCTTTGTGAAGTTGCCCAATTTCTGCGACAGCAGCATCAATTGCTCCTGATAGACCGTAATCCCATAGGTGTCTGCCAGGTATTCTTCCATTTCGGGTAAGTCATATTTGACTTCTTCCCGCCCGTGTTTCCGGTTGATAAAGTTCGGAATGTAGGCAATCGGGCCGGGGCGGTAGAGGGCGTTCATGGCAATCAAGTCCTCAAAACGGTCCGGTTTGAGGTCTTTCATGTATTTCTTCATCCCGTCGGATTCGAACTGGAAAATCGCGTTCGTTTCACCACGCTGGAAAGTCTTGTACGTTTCTTCGTCGTCGAGCGGAATGTCGTCAATGTCGGTTTCGACCCCGTTGACAAACAAACCGCCGTGGTTTTGCTTGATCAGCCGCAGGCTTTCCTTGATGATCGTGAGGTTTCGCAGACCCAGAAAGTCCATCTTGATAACGCCCGCATCCTCAATCACTTTCCCTTCATACTGGGTAATGATCAGGTCAGATTCTTTGGACGTCGAAACCGGCACGATGTTCGATAAATCCTCGGGGGCGATGATGATCCCGGCGGCATGGATACCGGTATTCCGGATGTTTCCTTCCAGTTTCCGGGCCTGTTTCAGCACTTTTGCCTGCAAGTCATTTCCCGACTCGATCGCCCGCATCTTTTTTACGTTCTCGACCTCTTCCGGCTGAATCATCATGCCCAGCGACTCGATGGAATCCTCAAAAATTTTCTTGAGGGTCATGTTGTACGTCGGTTTATCAGGCACCAGTTTCGCCAGGGCATTCGATTCGGGCAGCGGCAATTCCATCACGCGGGCTACGTCCTTGATGGCCGATTTGGCCGCCATCGTACCATACGTCACGATTTGGGCTACCTGCTGCTTGCCGTATTTTTTGACCACATAATCGATCACCTTCTGGCGACCCTCGTCGTCAAAGTCGGTATCAATATCGGGCATGGACTTCCGGTCGGGATTCAAAAACCGCTCAAAAAGCAGGTTGTACTTGATCGGGTCGATGTTCGTAATCCCGATGCAATAGGCCACCGCCGAACCAGCCGCCGACCCCCGGCCCGGTCCCACCATCACACCCAGATCGCGCCCGGCCTGAATAAAATCCGAAACGATCAGGAAGTAACCCGCAAAACCCATCTGGCGAATCACCCCCAGCTCAAACCGCAATCGCTCGTCCGCTTCGGGGGTCAACACCCGGTATCGTTGTTTAGCACCTTCGAAGGTCAAAAATTCGAGATAATCGTCCTGGGATGCAAAACCGTCGGGAATCACGAAGTTGGGCAGCAGAATGTCGCGCTTCAGTTTCAGCGTTTCGACCTTGTCGACAATCTCGTTGGTGTTGTCAATCGCTTCCGGCAAATCGCGGAAGAGCGTCGACATTTCCTGGGTATTTTTGAAGTAAAACTGGTCACTGAAAAACGCGAAGCGGGTTCCTTTTTTAGAACCTTCCTCATCGTTGAATTCCTTTTCCGACGGGGTGCTCAGTTTTTCGTTCGTGTTGACACACAGCAGGATGTCGTGTGCCACCCAGTCTTCCCGATCCACGTAATGCGAGTCGTTGGAAGCAATGATTTTGACGTTGTATTTCCGGGCAAATTTGACCAGCACTTCGTTGACCTTGATCTGATCGGGAATCTCGTGGCGTTGCAGTTCCACATAATAATCTTCCCCAAACCGGTCGAGCCACCACTGAAATTCTTTTTCACCCGCTTCCTCGCCTTTTTTCAGAATGGTTTTCGGAACCGACGCCCCGATGCAACAGGTCGAAGCAATCAGGCCTTCCTTGTACTGATCGATCAGTTCTTTCGTAATCCGGGGGTACTTGCCATACAGCCCTTCCGTATAACCCAGTGAACAGAGTTTGATCAGGTTTTTATAGCCCTGCGGGTTTTTCGCCAGCAGCAGCTGGTGATAGCGAATGTCCTTCTGTTCTTTGGTAAACTGCTTTTTGGTATGATCTTCGACGACATAAAACTCACAGCCCACAATCGGCTTGATGCCCTGTTTGGCGGCTTCAGCCACAAACTCGAATACGCCAAACATGTTGCCGTGGTCGGTGATGGCGACGGCCGGCATGTTGTCGGATTTGGCTTTTTTAATCAGTTTTTTAATCTCAGCCTGCCCGTCAAGCAGTGAGTATTGGGTATGGCAATGGAGGTGTGAGAATTGCATCGGTACTTGTTACAGAAGAGATTTCCAGGCTAAAATAACGCTTTCGGACGAGCATATACCCGTTTGTCTCCAGAATATTTACCCGAATCTGATTTTCAGCAGCTTAAAAAATATACCTTAAACTCATTCAATTCCTCCAACTCAACTTCCAGATACTTCCCAAACAATTTTTCACCCACCTGGGTCTTTAGAGCCGAAATTCCGACATCAATCAGCCGTAATCCTTTATCAGTCAGCAGAATATTATCGTACTCCCGCTCTGATTGGAAGGGCGACGGATGTCCTGGTGGACAAAACCGGCCTGATGCAGTTCCTTCAATTCATCCTCAAAAACATCCAGCAACAATTCCCGTTTGGAAATTTCAATACCGCGAAAATCCTGAGGATAAAGCCTTTCCATCACCAACATGTCCCACTCGTTCGCTTCATCGTAATCCAGCCGTATAAACCGGGCGACCAATCCATTGATATGATTGGCAATTTTCAGTTTTTCAGCTTCATACCGATATCCGAACACGTATCCCCCGAAAAACCTTGGCCACTTCGGTTTCGGATAAAGCTACGACGAGATTATTCGCTCCGTAAGAAAGCTGGTTGGAATCCGTTTGTGCATGTTACTTCCTCCGCTTTTCCGCTTTCACCCATTCCTGCTGAAAGGTTATCATAACCGATTCATAATCAGACACCGGATAGTTGACCAGCAGGTGTTTGGCATCGCGGCTCATCGGTAAATACACCAGACCCCGAACGGATTCGCCGGGCTGTAAGGTCGTGGGTTTAAGTGCTAATTCCTTCCAGCGATAGGATTCGTAATCGTAGCGTTGCATCCGGTCGGCAAACATGCCGTGGTCGATGATGCGTTTGGCCTGAATGGCGGAGTATATGTTATTGTGGGTAATCCGGTTCTGTACCCAGCGTTCGGGCCGCTGGTTGTTGCGCGACGACGAACTGGCGACATCACTGGCCACTGCCGCCACCAGCAAAACCGTATTGATAACTTTCGCCGTTTTGAGCCGTTTCACCTCCCGCTCCTGGTTGTAAACCGTGCGGTCGGCTTCGTGTATGGGGTCGGCCGCCGAAAACATGAGCGGTTTCTGGGGTGAACTGGCTGTCCGGAAAACCGTGTGCTGTTCTTCATCCAGGGCCGTATATTCAAATTTGGCCGGATTAACCTCGAACGGGCGATCCGTCTTGTTCTTTACTTCAATATCCAGCGCTACATACTGCAAATCCAGCCGCTCGTAGGAAGCCACGACGACAATGCCGTCCCGTTCCGCTTTGGTCGTCGGCCGACCGTCGATCAGGGCCACATCGCCGGAAACCGGTTTGAGTTGGTATACTTTTGTCGCACAGCCGCTTAATCCGGCCAGCAACACCATTGAAATCCACAAAGTCAGTGTAGTCTTCCTCGTTTTCATACCATCATTTGTTTGATTAATCGAAGATACACTTCTCCCGAACCAAAATCAAAAGGTTTTGTGATGAACGAACGGGAACGGGTTTAATCTGTTACGTCAGCCAATTCTGAACCGCCAGCCACACGTTCCAGCCGCCAAAAAGCAGGGAGACGGCCACCACCACCAGCATCGCCAGATTTTGCAGTCCTGAATTCCGGTAAGCTTCCGGTATGAGTTTTTTGTCGTTCACCGCCCGAAACAGAAATAGCGTGACCACCGGCAGTAAAACCCCGTTAATGGCCTGAACCACAATAATAACCGGAACGGGCCTCGCGTTCATCAGCCCGAATGCCAATCCTACCCCCATGACACCCAGCCATACTGACCGATAGCGCCAGGAAGCATTGGCCCAGCCCAGCAAACTCTGGGACGTTACCGCAGCGGCCATCGGGGCCGTCAGAGCCGACGTAAAACCGGCCGCAAACAAGCCAAACGCAAAGAGACGCCGGCTCCAGCCACCAACCCGGTTGGCCAGGGTGTCGGCGACATGCTGGAATGAAAACTCGCCGGTCACCAGGGTTCCGGTCACCAAAATCGCCATGGAAATGAGTCCGCCAATCAGCACCGCCAGTCCGATTCCCCAGCGCATTTCCGCCAGCGACTGCCCCTTTCCAATGCCCGACGCCAGAAACAGATTATAAGGAACAATGGTCGTTCCGATCAGGCCAATCACCAGCACAAACGAATCGGCGGAGGCAACCGGTACCACCAGAGCCTTCACAAACATACCGGCTGACACGTCACTACGGGTTGCCACATAAGCGAACGCAACGCCCATAACAAAAACAACCACGCCCAAAAAATTAGCAATCAGGCGTGTTGAGCCCTGCCAGAGCAGAAAAATGCAGACCAGCCCGATTCCCACGGTTAGCCAAACCGGTGACACCGGAAGGATCATCGACAATCCTGCCACTGCCCCCAGAATGTTTCCGGCCTGATAGGCAGCACACCCTAACCCGATGGCAAACAGCAGCGAACCGGCAATCCAACGGCTCCCGGTTCCGTAGGACCGGGCCACCACCTGTCCCAGACTTAACCCGGAAGCGATGGTGATTCGGGCGGCTGCTTCCTGCAAAACAATCGTGCCAATGGTCGAGAAGGTAAGCGCCCAGAGTAAATCCAGTCCGAAGCGTGAACCCGCCATGGCACAGGTCGTGACCGTTCCGGGCCCAATGAAAGCCGCTGAGATGACCGACCAGAACAATACACTTCCGAGACCGGAACGAAAAGAAAGGGATTTTGGCACGAAAAGAGGAGTTAAGAGTGAAGCGTTTAGCGTTAGGTTAGGTCGGGTTTGGGACTTCCATAACCGCCACCGCCCGGCGTTTCAATCCGGATCCGTTCGCCCGGGGTCATGGTGCGGGTAAAAATGCCCGGCAAGGCGGTTTCGGTTCCATTCGGATCAATCAGCACCTGCTGTCCTGTTTGACCTGGCGCACCGCCCTGTAATCCGTACGGTGCTGCTTCCCGGTGCTGGCTGAGCAAAGTGGCCTGAACGGGCTCCAGGAATTCGATTTCCCGGACAATGCCATCGCCACCCGGCCACGCCCCCACTCCTCCCGAACCGGCCCGAATGTCAAACCGATGCAGGCGCACCGGATACCGCCTTTCCAGTTCTTCCGGATCGGTGAGTTTGGTGTTGGTCATGTGTTGATGAACCGCCGAACGACCTGCAAAACCGGGTCCGGCTCCCGCACCCCCGCCGATGGTTTCGTAATAGCCAAACGCCGAATTACCAAACAGGAAATTATTCATCGTTCCCTGACTACAGGCAGCTAACCCCAGGGCTTTCAGCAGGGTATCCACCAGCCGCTGGCTGACTTCGGTATTGCCGCCCACCACGGCCGGACAGTCTGCCGGTTCATCCGAAAACGTCGGATTTAGGAAACACTCGGGCAAACGAAGCGAGACCGGGGCCATCAGGCCTTCGTTGAGCGGTAGGTCCTGTCCACACCACAACCGAAGCACATACAAAACCGCACTGTATAAAATGGACAGATTTGCATTCAGGTTATGGGGATGCACGGACGACGTACCGGCAAAATCAAAGAGAATCGACTCCTTCTCAACGGTAATGTTAACACAAATCCGGTATCCATCGTCCAGCGACTCCTGAGCCGAAAAGGTTTGTCCGGCAAAGTGCTCCAAAACCGGTTCTAATGAATGGGCAGCCGCCTGTTGAAGACGGTGCATGTAGCCGTGAACCGTTGCCAAACCGTGTTGACGAACCAATGCCTGCAAAGCGGTTTCGCCTGCCCGCAGAGACGCCAGCGCGGCTTCGATATCGGCCCGGTTTTCGGCCAGCGAGCGGGTTGGAAAAGTAGCTTCCGTAAACCGCTTCCGGACGTCATCCCACAAAAAGCGGCCATTTTTTACGAGGTATTGCGGTTCAAGCACCACGCCCTCCTCGATCAGTCGCGTAGCATCGGGCGGCATCGAACCGGGCACTTTTCCGCCAATCTCGGCATGATGGGCGCGGTTGACGACATAGCCAATCAAGGCATGGGTTTCGGTAAAAACGCCCGCGATCAAGGTCACATCGGGCAAATGCGAACCGCCGTATTTGGGATGGTTGGTGATCACAACATCGCCCGGACCCAGCGACAACCTGCTCAAGACCAGACGCGTGCAAATCCCTAAACTTCCGAGATGCACCGGAATGTGGGGTGCATTGACCAGCAGTTCGGCCTTTTCATTCAACAAGGCACAGGAGAAATCCAGCCGCTCTTTCACATTGACCGAAAAAGCCGTTCGCTGCAACTGAGCGCCCATTTCTTCGGCAATGGCCGTAAACCGGCGGGCGAACAATTCCGTTTGAGCTGCTTCCAGCAAGGGCGCATCGGCGGTTTGAGCCTCACCCGTATACCGGGCGACGGCATTTCGATTCGCACCAATGGTAACCTCCCAGCCTTCGTCCAGATAACCGGAGGATGTACTATTTAACAACAAGGCCGGGCCTTTGAAAAACGCGCCTTCCGGTAGTGTGGTCCACTCGTAAACAGGAACTGATTCAACGAAAAAAGCAGGTGTTGCCGCTACGTTTCGTACACCATTCTGGCTGGAAAACAGTTCTTTGCTTTTTTCACTGACCAGGACCCGAATGCTTTCCAGCTCAATCGCCCGATTGGCGGGAAAATGACCGTAAAGGTGCTGATACCGTTCCTGGAAAAGAGCTTCGAGGGCTTTTTCCCGATCCAAAACCGACCCGGTTTTTGGGTCCATCATTTCGGTATACGGGACTTCAATCGCACTTTCCTGGCCCTTCAACCGCATGAAAAACAGAACGTTATTTACCTCAACAGCCGTTTGTTCACCAATATCCTGCCGTAAAACCGCTGTTGCTTCTCCGATCAACTCATTGACCACCAGTTTTAGTTCGGGCGCAGCTTTTTCAAGCGATTGCAGGATTTGCCGGGCAGCCATCCGCTCAATCCGGGCCTGACCAATTCCATAGGCACTCAGCAGGCCACCGTCGAACGGTAGAATCAGCGTCTGAATGCCCAATAACTGCGCGACGGCGCAGCCGTGCAACCCCCCGGCACCACCAAAAACCAGCAAGGCATAATCTCTCGGATCGAACCCGCGGGCCACGGAAATTTTACGAATCGCCCCGGCCATCGTTTCGTTGGCGATCCGTTCGAATCCCAGCAGCAGATTTTTTTCGTCTACCGCTTTGCCGGTTTTCTCTTCTACCTGTTTCTGAACCCGTTGCAAAGCCGCCTTTGCCTTTTCGACCTGAACCGGAATGCCAAACAAGGCCGGATGCAGCCGTCCCAGCAACAGATTGACGTCGGTAATCGTCAGCGGGCCACCCGCTCCGTAACAGGCCGGCCCTGGCGATGCGCCCGCACTCTGTGGCCCAACCCGCAATTGCCCGAACGTCGACCCGGTTTCGTCGAACCAGCAAACCGAACCACCCCCGGCCGCCACGGTTTCTACGGCCAGCGAAGGGGATTGCAGTGTAAACGGGCCTACTTTGGTCGTAAACTGGTAGTCGACCCGGCCATCGAACCGGGCCACGTCGGTGCTGGTGCCGCCGACATCGAGGGTCAGCGTCCGGTTAATCGAAAAACCAGCCAGACTTTTGGCAACGTGTCCGGCACCAATTACCCCACCAGCGGGGCCACTCAGCAAACTGTCTTTGGGCTGAAACAGGTCGGCTTTCACCAGCCCCCCTCCGCTGGTCATCACCCGAACGGGATTGCCGCCGAGTTGCCGGGTCAGATTGGACAAATACGAACGCAAAACCGGGGTCAGATACGCATCGACAGCCGTCGTTTGTGTGCGGGGCAAATACTGAATGGCGGAGGAAAGCTCACTGGAAAGCGTCACCAGAAAACCGGCTTTGCGCAAGGCTGCCCCCATCTGCTGTTCGTGTTCCGGGTTTCGGTAGGCGTTCATCAGAGAAACGGAGACGACCTCCGGTTTGGCCAAACGAAGATGTTCCAGAAGTTGGGTCACCGAATCGTCGGCCAAAGGCTTAACCGGTTGCCCGTCGGCATCCACTCGCTCGTCCAGTTCCCATACGGATTCGTAGACAACCTCAGCCGGAGAAATGTCCAGTTGAAAAAGATGGGGCCGTTGCTGGGTACCGATCTTGAGCAAATCTTTAAATCCTTTTGTAACAACCAGGCCGACGCGTCCCCCCTTCCGTTCCAGCAATGCATTGGTTCCTTTGGTTGTTCCCAGACGCATTTCCAGGGATGGAAACGGTTTATCTAACGGTGTTAAGGTCAGCAAACGAGTGGCTAAAACCGGTGCTTCTTCCCCCGTGAATAACTCAACCGTTACTTCACTTTGGAGGTTTATTAGTTTATCTAACAGAAGATTACCTGATAAATCCAGCCTTAAAACCGTTGCTTCTTCACCGGTTTCCAAAATTCGCAATCCATACCCGTTGAAAATGGGAGCCTGAAGCCATTTTGCGTCCAGTTTAAGCCCATTATCAGACGTGATTATCCCCCGAAGACAACTGCTGCTGAGTACTTTGGTGCGGTGTACAGTACCCTCCGGATCGGTGGCCATACCATCCGTGAAGGTTCCACCGGTATCAATCCAGATTTGCCACATTCTGTTATTCCTGAATTACTTCCCAACCGAAATCATGTTGGCGAATAAGCGGTAAGCGCCCGGAACACCAGCCGGTAGTTCCCGGAAAAACACCAAGCCGGTATACATAAAATGTCCTTTTCCGTATTTGCAGTATATCAAGCTCCCGTCTTTGGCGGCTTCATTGGTGTCGTGCGCCGAAAAAATCGGTTCGTACGCTTTGTCCCACTCCTGCGCAAAATAAATGCCCCGCTCCTGAACCCAGCCGCTAAAATCCTGGTCCGTAATTTTGTTGGGTGTATTGAGCAAGGGATGTTGCGGTTTTAAAAACGTCATTTTGGCCTCCTCTTCCGTGACCCGATCCCGGCCAACGGTGAAGGGATACGGCCCGATCTGATTCACTTTCAGGCCGTTCTGAATGAAAGATCCACCTGGTGTTACGTACTGGACGATCATGGTGCCGCCATTTTTGACGTACTCCATCAGTTTGGGCTGGTAATACCGCAGCCATTCTTCGGTATTGTAAGCACGGACACCCACCACAATGGCATCATACCGCGCCAGATCCGCATTCAACTCGCGGGGGCCAAGCGGAGTTACCAGACAACCAATCTGCTGCAAAGCCGCCGGAACTTCGTCCCCCGCTCCCGCGATGTACCCAATGTTTTTACTTTTTACCTTGACGTCCAGTTTCACCAGTTTGGCTTCAGCCGCCGGAAACAGGGTTTGGGTGGGAATGTGTTTGTACGCCACCACCCGCAGGCTGCTGGCATATCCGGTTTTTTCCGGCGATTCGGTGCTGACCACCGCGCGCAGTTTGCCCTCGCTGTAGGCCGCCGATGGAAATACCCGGAACGACACCCGCACCTCCTGCGCCTTTTCTTTCAACTCAAACGGCAGTTGCGCCGGTTCGATCCGCCAGCCCGTTGGAACTTCAAGCTTTAACGTCCCGGAAACGTTTGCCCGGCCGGATTTCAACATTACGTCGACGGTTTTCGGCGTATTGTCGGCAAAAACGTAAACCCGTTCAGCCAGGTTAACCATTACAGCTGGCTGGATGATAAACGGGCGGTAGATTTCGCCATCCACCGGATCGGTCGATTTGTAGCTCCACGGACGACTAAAGGTAAACGTCTGTCCATCAATGTCGAAGGTGTAAAGCGTCGTGAATGCGGGCGGATTTTCAGGGTAGCCAATTAGTGCCTGGTTGCTCACCTGAAACAAGCCTTTCACCACCGGTTTTTCCAGCCAGTAAGGCTGCGAGACTGGCTGGTTGGCCGGAATGTTCACTGTTGTTGTAAACGCAGCGACATCATTCGGCTTCAGAACCAGATTCGTAACGGTATCTTTCTGGATCGCGGGCATTTGCATGCCGATCAGCTTCACCGGAAAATCGGTTCGGTTCACCACGCTGCTCGTCACCCGAATGGCTTCACCGGGCGCGGCTGCGTAGTTGCCGGGGTTGGTTTCAAACCAGAGTCCGATACACTGCTGAATCAGCGTCTCGATTTCCAGACGTTTGGTTTTGACGTAGATATTGGCGGTATCGAGCCGACTGAGTGCCTTATACGTCTGCACCAGAACCGGCACCGAAGCCACCGGTTTTTCGGGTTTGAAGTTGGCAATCGCCTGATTAATCAACTGTTGCACCGATTCGCTGCCCGCAACGCGTTTCCAGCTCAGATCGACGCCATCGAAGGGGTCATTCGGTGCCGGTTCTCCGCCTTTCAGGGCCAGATAATCAATTTTAACGCCCCGGTTTGCCGGAACGCCAAAGCCCTGGCTTTTGTGCTGGCTCCGGCTTTCGGCGGCAATTTCACCGTATGATTTTCCCAGCAACGGATTATAGAGACCCGTTTCCACCGAAATCACGCCCGGTTCGTCCGGTTTTTTATTGCTCATAAACGCCCCCGGAATAAACACGTTCCAGAAAATCCGTTTGGGTTGCCACGGTTTCACCCACTTCAGTTGCTCGGGATATTTGGTCGGATCATTGGCAATCTTGAAGGCTTCCTCAGCCAGATACCCCGACGCGCTGTGGTGACCATGACCGGCGCGGCTATCGGGCGGAAACCGGGTAATGATCACATCCGGGCGGTATTTCCGAATCATCCAGACCACATCGGCCAGGGCCTGCTCCTGCCCCCACATCCGAACCGCTTCATCCGTCGATTTGGAAAATCCGAAATCGTTGGCCCGGCTAAAAAACTGATCCGGACCGTCGATGCGCCGGGCTGCCAGCAATTCCTGCGTCCGAATCACGCCAATGTATTCGCCCTGCTCGGGTCCGATCAGGTTCTGCCCGCCGTCACCCCGCGTCATGGAAAGGTAGCCGGTTCGGAGCAGTCGCTCATTGGCCAGATACGTTAGCAACTGCGTATTTTCGTCGTCCGGGTGGGCTGCCACATACAGGACTGACCCTACCACGTTAAGTTTTTTGAGTCCCTGCAAGATGGTTCCGGCCGCGGCTGGTTTGTTTTGCCCGAACGAAAGGGAAGCGAACGCGGTGAGAACGAACGCGGTATAGCAGCAGAATCGGAAATAGTGTCGGTTGATCATCAGAAGGAAGCAGTCACATGAATAACAAAAATAGTCAGGGCAAACGAACGAATTGCTACCGGCTTCGGCGCATTTTGAATTAAAAGTCCGTTTTTTTTGATCCCTAAAAATAAGTACAGTTTTTCTCTAAAAAATCTATCAAAACCAGTTTACCGATTTTCAATTGCTGTCAATCCAATTATATTTGCGACTTTGCAAAAATTAAACCTCATTAATCTTACAGCATGAATTCGAGTATTTACCTTGTTCCCATTCTGGGTCTCATTGGCCTGGTGGTGATGTACACCAAATTTGTATGGGTTTCGCGCCAGGATGCTGGTAACGAACGGATGCAGGAGATCGCATCCTACATCGCCGACGGTGCCATTGCCTTTCTAAAAGCCGAATGGCGGGTCCTCATAATCTTCGGTGTTTTTGTTGCCCTCCTGCTCAGTTTTGCCGGTACTTTAGTTGAAAACTCCGACTGGCCCATCGGAATTGCCTTCGCCATCGGGGCTTTCACTTCAGCCCTTGCGGGGTACATCGGCATGAAAATCGCCACCAAAGCAAACGTTCGCACGGCACAGGCCGCCCGGACCAGCCTGACCCGCGCGCTGGCGGTTTCATTCACCGGCGGCTCGGTGATGGGCATCGGCGTGGCCAGTCTGGCCGTGATCGGGCTGAGCGTTTTATTCATCATTTTTTATTCCATTTACGTGGGAGCCACCGGCGATGTGAACGGAATTCCCATGGAAAAAACCCTGGAAGTGCTGGCCGGTTTCTCACTGGGTGCCGAGTCCATTGCCTTGTTTGCGCGCGTTGGGGGCGGTATTTACACCAAAGCGGCTGACGTCGGTGCGGATCTGGTGGGAAAAGTTGAAGCCGGTATTCCGGAAGATGACCCGCGGAACCCGGCGACCATTGCCGATAACGTGGGTGACAACGTCGGTGACGTGGCCGGGATGGGTGCCGATTTGTTCGGTTCGTACGTGGCCACCATTCTGGCCACGATGGTGCTGGGTCGGGAAATCCGGATTCCGGATGTGAGCAACATTTTTGGTCACGCGCCCATCGTATTGCCGATGCTGATTGCCGGCATGGGGCTGATCTTCTCCATTATTGCCACCTATTTTGTGCGGGTAAAAGACGACAATGGCAACGTGCAGGCGGCTTTGAACATGGGCAACTGGGCGTCCATCATCCTGACGGTTGTTGCTTCCTATTTTCTGGTGAACGCGGTTCTGCCCACCGGCATTCTGGAAATCCGGGGCGTTGAGTTCACGCGGCTCGATGTGTTTTACGCCATTGTCACCGGTTTGGTGGTCGGGGCATTGATGTCGATTATTACTGAATATTATACGGCGATGGGTCGCCGTCCGGTGATGACCATCGTTCGCCAGTCATCGACCGGTCACGCGACCAACATCATCGGCGGTTTGTCGGTGGGGATGGAATCGACGGTTTTGCCAATTCTGACGCTGGCCGCCGGTATTTTTATTTCCTACAAATTTGCCGGTCTATATGGAGTGGCGATTTCAGCCGCCGGGATGATGGCGACAACCGCCATGCAATTGGCCATCGACGCCTTTGGTCCGATTGCCGATAACGCCGGTGGAATTGCCGAAATGAGCGAACTGCCCGAAGAAGTTCGGGGTCGCACGGACATTCTGGATGCCGTTGGAAATACGACGGCCGCTACCGGAAAAGGATTCGCCATTGCCTCTGCCGCCCTGACGTCGCTGGCCCTGCTGGCCGCTTTCGTGGGCGTTTCGGGCATTACCGGCATCGACATTTACAAAGCTGATGTGCTATCCGGCCTCTTCGTCGGCGGAATGATTCCGTTCATCTTCTCGTCGCTGGCGATTGCTGCCGTGGGCCGGGCTGCCATGAAAATGGTGGAGGAAGTTCGTCGTCAGTTCCGCGAAATTCCGGGCATTCTGGAAGGAACCGGCAAACCGGAATACGAAAAATGCGTCGCCATTTCAACCCAGGCGTCGATTCGCGAAATGATTCTGCCGGGCGCTATCGCTTTGATTTCACCGGTCATCGTCGGTTTCATTTTCGGCCCCGAAGTATTGGGCGGTTTTCTGGCGGGGGTTACGGTTTCCGGCGTTTTAATGGGGATTTTCCAGAGCAACGCCGGTGGCGCGTGGGACAATGCCAAGAAGTCTTTCGAGAAAGGTGTTGAAATCAACGGGCAGATTTATTACAAAAAATCGGAACCACACAAAGCGTCGGTAACGGGTGATACCGTCGGTGATCCTTTCAAAGACACATCCGGCCCTTCGATGAACATTCTGATCAAGCTGATGTCGATCGTATCGCTGGTCATTGCGCCGTACATCGCCGTGCAATCGACTGAAACCGCGGAATTTGTGCAGGAAGGTCAGGTTGCGGTGGGCGGCATGGAAGGCGTCGATCTGGAAAAATCAACCGGGGCTGACAATGAAACCGTCAGTACGCCCAATCTGGGCGCGTTTCAACCGGTTAAATTGACAAACGGCACTGAACTCTCCCTCCCGGAACTGGGCGTTGAAAACAAACTGCTGGCCTTCATCGAGGATGACCAAAAAGCGGTCGATAAAGAAACCTGGTTTGACTTCGACCGGCTGACGTTCGAGACCGGCAGCGCCACGCTCAAACCCGAGTCGCAGGAGCAGTTGAAAAACATCTCCGAAATCCTGAAAGCCTATCCGGGTGTCGCCATTAAATTGGGCGGTTACACGGATAATACCGGCAATGCGGATTCCAACCTGAAACTCTCGGGCGACCGGGCCAAATCCGTTCAAAACGAACTGGCCAATCTGGACATCGACAAAAGTCGGGTGGATGCGGAAGGCTACGGCCAGGAACACCCGGTGGCGTCGAACGACACCGAAGAAGGGCGCGCCCAAAACCGCCGGATTTCGATTCGGGTGACGAAGAAGTGATTTTCCAGACAAGAGAGGATAGACAATAGAGCAAAGACGAAAACATTTCAATCAGAAGCGTAGCTCGTTCATCTCTTGTCTTACCTCTCATTGCTAATAGATTAGAAACAGAAAACCCGCCCAATTGGGCGGGTTTTCTGTTTCTAATCTATTAGCAATCAAACCGGTGTTAAGCGGCTTTCCCCCGCATCGAACGCGGAATTTCAATCGTAGCAATCGGGAGAGCTGTGCTATCCAGAATTTCGACGCCTTCCAGTTGGATGGCGCTTACTTTTACTGTTTTGCCCAATTCCAGATTCGAGATGTTCACCTCAACGTAATCGGGAATCTTCGTGTAAGGCCCGCTCAGTTTCAGTTTACGCATTTTCTGAATCAATTTCCCCCCCTGCTGTACACCGGGAGAAATACCGCTAAAACGAATCGGCACTTCCACTTTAATATCTTTTCCTTCAACGATTTCCAGGAAATCCGCGTGCAGAATCTGGTCGTTCACCGGATGGAACTGCGCGTCCTGTAAAATGGCCTTGTATTCGTCACCTTCAATGTTCAGAGTCACTTCGTACGCGTCTGGCGTTGTCAGCAAGGTGCGGAACAGGATAGCCGGCGAATAGAAATGGACCTGGGTTTTACCTCCGTACAATACACAGGGTACATTTCCTTCGATACGAAGAGCCTTCGACTCTGTCTTACCGAGATTCGCTCTGTTATACCCTACAATCTCGTGTTGTTTCATGATTTTTGATTTTAGATAATAGACAAGAGATCAAAGATTGTTGACATTCCAGAATGACAGCCAGCCTATCGCCTTTTGTCTATCCTCTATTGTCTATCCTCTTTACTCTCTTTTAATAATTTATAAACAATGAACTAATAGATTCATGATCGCGAATGCGGCCGATGGCTTTGGCAAATAAATCCGCCACCGTCAGCACTTTCACTTTTGGACTCAACTGGCGCAACGGCATGGTGTCGGACACCACGAGTTCTTCCAGCACCGAATTCGTAATGTTGTCGTGCGCTTTACCCGACATCACCGGGTGCGTACAGATTGCCCGGACGGATTTGGCTCCTTTTTCCAGGATAATTTCAGCCGCCTTGCACAAGGTTCCGCCCGTATCGATCAGGTCATCGACCAGAACGACATTGGCACCTTCCACATCCCCGATGACCTGCATCGAGGCAATCTCGTTGGCCCTTTTGCGGTGTTTGTCGCAAAGAACGATGTCGGCGTTAAAATGCTTCGCAAACGTCCGGGCGCGGGCGGCCCCACCAACGTCCGGCGAGGCAATCAGCAGATTGTCCAGATTCAGACTCCGGATGTAGGGAACGAAAACCGACGTTCCTTCCAGGTGATCCACCGGAAAATCAAAGAATCCCTGAATCTGACCGGCGTGCAGGTCGATCGTCATCAGGCGATCCGCTCCGGCAGCGGCCAGCATGTTGGCCACCAGTTTGGCCGCAATCGCCACCCGTGGTTTGTCTTTCCGATCCTGCCGGGCGTACCCGAAGTACGGAATGACGACCGTTACGTAGTGAGCCGAGGCCCGACGGGCTGCGTCGACCATCAACAACAACTCCATCAGATTGTCGGCGGGCGGGTTTGTCGAATGAATCAGAAAAACGTCGCAACCACGAACCGACTCCTCGTAGCTCGGCGATAATTCGCCGTCGCTAAATTTACGCAGGGTGTAACCGCCCAGATCCTTGCCGTATTGGTGGGCAATTTTCTCTGCCAGATACGTCGATTGACTACCTGAAAAAATCTTAACCGTGTTGAGGGATGCCATTCAGTGCTGAATCAGTGCCGAAAATGTCCGCAAAAATACAAATAGTATTTGACTCTTGGGAAGAGAACCTTAAAGTTTTCTTGTAGAAGATTGGTTATAAGATTATTATAATATTATATTGAATATTTAAGGCAAAGACATCTTATTTTTTCACCCAATCAAACCGTTTCTCTACATACTGGTAACCGTTCACACAAAAAACAGCCATCATCACGCCAATCCCGGCACCCGCCAAAACATCCAGCGGATAGTGCGCCCCGACGTAAATCCGGCTGAAGGAAACAACCGTGGCCCACAAAAATACCCACCTGACCCCGCCGAACCGTTTCCCGATTAACAACCACAATGCCATCGCCAAAGCAAAGGTGTTGGCGGCATGGGAAGACGCAAAACCGTAGGTGCCGCCACATTCCAGCACCGGATGAATGAGTTTTTGCAAGGCCGGTTCGTGACAGGGGCGCAACCGGAGCGTCAATGGTTTCATGACCGCTGACGCCATCTGATCGCTCAACGCCACGGCCAGCACCAACGTCAGAACCAGACCGAACGCCCGTTTCCGGTATTGAAAAATCAACCAGCCAATCAGCAACGCATAGAACGGAATCCACGTATTGCGCATCGTGGCCCCCACCATGATCGGATCCAGCCAAGGCGCATGCAAGCCGTTCAGCCAGAGGAAGAGGTCGGTGTCGAGTTGGTTGAGCGTTTCCAAATTTATTGAGTGATTGCGTGATTAAGCGATTGAGTGAGTTTTGCCGAATTTTTCACGCAATCGCTCAATCACGCAATCGCCATTAATTGTAGCCTAATTTCCGCCGGACCCGTTCCATCGTGACCGAGGCAACGGCGCGGGCTTTTTCTTCGCCGTTGCGCAGTTCGCGTTCCAGCGCTTCTTCGTTTTCCATGTAGAAATTGAACTTCTCACGGGCTTCGGCAAACTGGCTGATGATCAGCTCATACAGTTCCTTTTTGGCGTGGCCGTAGCCATACCCGCCGTTCAGGTAATTCTGGCGCATGGTTTCCACCTGAGCCTCATCCGCCAGCAGTGCATACAACTGGAAGGTGATATCGGTAGCCGGATTTTTCGGTTCTTCGAGTGGTGTCGAGTCCGAAACGATCTTTTTGATCACCTTGTAAAGCTCGTTGGCCGGTACGAAAATGTCGATGTAATTGTTGTATGACTTGCTCATTTTCTGGCCGTCGATGCCCGGAATGGTCATAATCCGCTCGTCGATGCGGGATTCGGGCAAGACGAAAATCTCCTCGCCCACCTGGTGATTGACCGCGCTGGCCATGTCACGCGTCATTTCAACGTGTTGCCTCTGGTCTTTTCCAACCGGAACCAGGTTGGCGTCATACAGCAGAATATCAGCCGCCATCAGACACGGATACGTAAACAAACCGGCGTTGACATCCGCCAGCCGTTCGGATTTGTCCTTGAACGAATGCGCGTTAGACAGCATCGGAAAGGGCGTAAAGCAGTTCAGGTACCACGCCAGTTCGGTATGCTCCGGCACGTGCGACTGCCGCCAGAAGGTATTTTTAGTCGTATCGAGTCCAAACGCCAGCCAGGCCGACGCGACGGCGCGGATGTATTCCCGGCGCAAGGCCCCGTCTTTGATGGTTGTCAGGGAATGCAGGTCGGCAATGAACAGAAAGGAGTCGTTACCGGGTTCTTCCGACAGTTTGATGGCGGGTTTGATGGCCCCCAGAATATTACCCAAATGCGGTCTTCCGCTGCTTTGAATACCAGTGAGAATGCGAGACATATTTTTTGAATGCGTGAATGCGTGAATGAACGAATGGGTGAATAGCTCCGGTAGGATCATGCTTTCAGCGGAGCTATTCACTCATTCGCTCATTCGCTCATTCACAATTGAATTTCCGTGCAAACTTCGCTATTTCTGGCTAGCTTTGGAACTGTATGAAGACGAAAAACGCACCTAATTCTCAGCTCTCCGTTCAAACGCTTGACTTTCTGCGCGATCTGGTTTTAAACAACAACCGGGAGTGGTTTCAGGCAAACCGCGCCCGCTACGATGCGGCTAAATCCGAGTTTGAAGGTTTTGTGGGCAAGCTGCTGCAGGGCATCGAAACGTTTCAGCCGCTGCCCAACACCGCCGTAAAGGATTGTATTTTCCGCATCAACCGCGACATCCGGTTTTCCAAAGACAAGGCGCCGTACAAGAAGAATCTGGCGGCTGCGGTGGGTCCGGGCGGACGGCATTCGGGTCGGATCGACTATTATTTCCACCTGCAACCCGGTGGCGAAACGTTTCTGGGTGCTGGCATGTGGCAACCGACACCGGCCCAACTCGCGAAGTTTCGGCAGGAAATCGACTACAACGTCGATGAGTTGAAAGACATCATCGAGGCCCCGGTGTTCAAAGCATATTTTCCGGAAATTTTTGGTGAAACGATGAAAACGTCTCCCAAAGGGTATTCGGCCGACCATCCGGAAATCGGTTTACTGCGCCGGAAAGAACTGTTTTTCCTCCACCGGTATTCGGATCAGGAGGTGGTGAAACCGGATTTCGTGAACGAAGTCGTGAAAGGCGCCCGGTTGATTAAACCGTATTGCGATTACCTGAATTACCTGTTTTACGAAGAGAAGGACGAGTCGATAACGCTATAAATGAATAATCAATGTAAAATGATGAACGCCAAATGTAAAAGTGAAGAGGGAAGCACCCGGATACTTTTACATTTGGCGTTCATCATTTTACATTGGTTATTTAATACGATTCATCTTGCCTGCAAAATCAATACTCCAACCCGGCGGGCAGGCTTTTGGCCTGGTTGATAAAATCGGTGATTTTCTCCAGGGTTGGGGGCCGCTGTGTTAGCTGCCGTTCCTGGTTGATTTCCGTAATTTTGGCAAAGAGGTTTTCCGGTGAGCGGTGGGCCAGTTCTTTAACCGTGTCGACGCCGGCTTCTTCCAGCAAATCGCTGTAGACGCCACCAATCCCCGCAATGCGATTCAAATCCGCCCGATTGGCCAGATCCAGAATCACGGCGGTTTCTACGCCGACCGAAGCGGCCAGTTTCTTCCGCAAAGCTACGGTTTTGGCAGCTTCAAGCAGGGCGTCAGTGTTGGTTAGACCCTGTGCTTTTAAGGCTTCGGCCAGATCTGCGGTAATGCCTTTTAATTCTTGAACGGGTAAGCTCATGGGAATAGTTTATTATTTAGGAATATGACTACCTACTTGAGACCGCTTTCCAGTCAAAAAGTAACGCAGAATCCTAAATAAACCCGCCTACCACCGAACTGCCAGCCTCACCCCTCCCGTAAAATTCCGGCGCGGGGCGGCATTGTAAAACCGGCCGCCAAAAGCGTTGAGGTCATAACCCAGGCTGTAGGTTTGATCGAGCAGGTTGTCACCACTGACATACGCATCGAGCGTCCAGCGTTTGGCCAGCGTTTTCCGGAACCCCAGCGTCGCGTTCAGCATCCGGGCAATATCGGATTGAAAAGCGTTGGCGTCATCGAGCGGGAATTTGTCGATAAACTGGTGCGTCAGGTGCGCGTAGAATCCCAGCCGGGTTTCAGCATCAAAACCGGTGACGACCACCAGCGGGGGGACACCCGTGACGCGGTTGCCCGACACATCGGCGGTGCCCTGCTGGTAATTCTTAAACCGGTAATTGGTCACCGTGGTGCTGTTCCAGACCCGGACGGTCTGCCAGAAGCCGCCCGGTTTCGGAACCACCAGATTATATGACAGTTGTGCTTCCAGCCCTTTTTGATTCGTAGCCCCGGCATTGATGAAGTATTCGGCTCCGCTTTCCACCGACCGCCGAACGATCGTTTGCCGCAAACGGAACTGATACACGGCCACGTCGAACTGAAACCGGTTCAACTGGCCGCGCACGGCGGCTTCCAGGTTGGTACCCTGTTCCGGCTCCAGCGTCGGGTTGAAGGTTCCTTCCGAGGGCCGGACTTCCTGGATCGTGGGGGCCGAATAGCCGGTGCTGACACTGGCAAAAACCGATACGTGATCACCAATTTTCTTCAACAGCGCCACCCTCGGCAACCAGACCGGCTGAAAGCCACGCGGTTGCGGAACAATGGGCTGATCCGAAAACCGGGTAAACCGATACGATACTTCGTTGCGGCTCAACCCGGCGGTGGCAATGATGCCGAACGGCAGGTTTGCTTCCAACTGGGCAAACAGAACCGACTGCGACGCCCGGAATTCGTCGTCCGACTGAAGCGTGTCGGGCTGGCCCCGGCGGTTGCCATAATTGCGGGTGATGGTGAAATTGTGCTGCCATTCGCCCCCGAAAACCAGTTGGGTGGGAACGCCCGTTTCAATCATCTGCCAGCGCGTTACCGTGCGTCCCCCAATGCCCTGATCGGCGCGTTTTTCGTAGTTGGTAATAAACGGATTGGCAAAATCGGTCAGCGAACCGAACAAAACCGTCGTGTTCTGAATGCGGTCGTTCCAGCGGTATTGGTGCGAGAAACCCAGGTACCCGGTTTTCTGGTAAATAGCCGCCCGCTGATCCACGCTGCCGGGCGAGACCCGCGTCGATGGCCGGGCCTGGCGCGGATCGGCCAGAAACTGCGCCCGGGTCAGCCCGCCCGGCGTCTGGTACATTAGATCCGAATATAGCCCCATGACCGAAACCGTTTGCTTTGGGTTAACGGCAAAGGTGGCATTGAGCGATAGATTATCGCGGTACATCCGGCTGTTGGCCCGGTAGCCATCCGACTGTAAATGCCCGTAATTCAGCGAGATAGCCGAATTGTTCTGACCGGTTTGAATCGTATAGTTTTGACCTGACAATCCGTAGGAACCCGCCAGCACGCTCACTTCGGCCCGGTTGGCCTGGTCGCCCGATGGGCTGGCCTGACCGCTGAGCAAAACCGTCCCCCCCGTTCCGGCACCGTACAAACTGCCCGACGGTCCTTTGATGACTTCCACCCGGCCAATGGAGCGAACGTCCAGCGCGTTCAGGTAGGTACCGCCCCCCGCATCGGTCATCGGCAATTCATTCCAGTAGACTTTGACATTCCGAACGCCAAACGGCGACCGGATCAGGCTCCCCCGGATCGAAAGCCGGTAGCTGCCCGGCGACCGTTCGTCCATCCGGACGCCGGGCAGGGTGTTGAAAGCCGGGACAAGGGCCGGGGTACCAAACCGCTGGTTCAGTTCTTTGCCAGACAACACATTGACCGATGCCGCCGTTTCGAGCAGCGGGCGGTTCGTCTCGTAGCCCCGAACGGTCACCTCCGCCAGTTGAATGGAATCGGGAACGGAACGGCTGGACGGCGTTTGCTGGGCGAAAAGGGAAATGGGCAGAAATAGAAAAAGTAAACTGTATTTAAGCATGTCTTTGCCGGCTTCGGGTTGTTTTTGGGATTCGTATGTAAAACTACTGTGTCAAAACGATTTTATACTCTTTAGGTTCAACTAACCTCAATTCAACCCCAAAAGTCGGCGTTTCAATCCAATCTGTATTGAGCCAACGGTTAACTCCCCTTTATTTTACAAAAAAATAAACCATTGCAAAGTACGTGACGACGTTGGAAAGACCGAACGACCGATGGCTCCGCTGGATAGGAATCCCGCTGATGGTGCTGTTGGGCAATATACTTTACCTGAAAGATTACCAGCATAACCCGGTTCTGTATTCAGGCTGGGTCTTTATTGGCATGGCCTACATGACCCTCGCCTGGGAAGGTTCCGTGAGCTGGGTGCATTACGTGCGCAAAAAATTCCCGGACGCCCGGCATGCCTTCCGGCGAATTGTCATCACCTTTACCGGCTACGGGCTGCTGGCGGTTTTGTGCCAGTCGTTGTTCATCTTTCTGACCGATCTGACCGGACTGGCTATTATTCCCATCACGGCCCGCGTCTATCAGGCTTACATCGGAATCGGTATCTTTTGTTCCCTGATTCTGGGGACGACCTACGAAATCATTTATTACCTGCAACAATACCGCAAAGCGATTGCTGAAGCCGAAGCGATTCAGAAATCCCGGATTCAGGGGCAATTCGACAGCCTGAAAAGTCAGGTCAATCCGCATTTTCTGTTCAACAGCCTCAATTCGTTGTCGGCCCTGATTTCCGAGGACAAGCAGCAGGCCAACAAATTTCTGGAAGAGTTATCGAGTGTGTACCGGTATCTGCTGCAATCGAATGAGCGCAAGCTCGTATCGCTCCAGACCGAGCTGAACTTTATCCATTCGTTTTTTTACCTCTTAAAAACCCGGTATGGTTCGGCCATCGAATTGCAGCTCAGTATCGAATCGTGCCTGCTGGAGTGTTATCTGCCGCCTTTCAGCCTGCAAACGCTGATCGAAAACGCCATCCGCCACAACATCATTCTGGCCGACCGGCCGCTCGTGATCTCGCTCCAGGCCGAAGCACAAATCAACGACGGGTTGGTGGCATTACGCGTAACCAACAATATTCAACGAAAAAATGTACAGGTCAACAAGCAGCCCGGCGGTTTGCGGCAACTCACCGAGCGGTTTACGCTCCTGCGGCTGCCACGCCCGGTGATCACCGACGACGGCCGACAGTTTAGCGTTCGGGTGCCATTAATCGTTAAAGGTGCCGATTTTTTGGTAAATTTACCCTGACTTTTCCCTACCGATGTGGGCCTGAAATCTATCCGTTATACCAACCGTGACACCTGGATCGCACTCGGCCTTTTGCCGGGTTATTACCTTTTCCTGAACTACATGATGCTCGGGAAGCCCTATTTCCAACGGCTGGATATTTTTCTGGGTGCTTCGCTGCTGACGACACTCATCTGGACACCGGCTTTTTTTCTCCACGCCGTACCGGCGGTGTATCTCCGCAAACGATTTCCGCACATTCGCCAGACCTGGATGCGCATGTGCCTGGCCCTGTCGATTCATATTCTGATGTCTTCAGCCGCCATAACTTTACTGTTTTACGTTTATAAGTGGATCCATTTCCCGGGCTACACCTTCGATAGCAACCGGCTTTTTTGGGCTATTACCCTGGGAATCATCGGCAACGTTGTCGCGAATATTGTTCACGAAAGCGTCTATACCTTTGAGAAATGGTCGCAAACCATCAGCGAAACCGAAAAGCTAAAAAAAGCGAATTTACAGAGCCAGCTCGACAGTTTAAAACAGCAGGTAAATCCACACTTTCTGTTCAATTCACTCAATACACTGTCATCCCTGATTGATGAAGATACGGACAAAGCGGAACTGTTTATCGAGGAATTATCGAGTGTTTATCGGTATTTATTGCAGACCAACGAAAACGCCCTGACCAGCCTTCACGACGAATTGACGTTTATCGAATCGTATTTTCACCTGTTAAAAACCCGGTACGGAAATGGCATCAATCTGGAAGTGTGTGTAGCCGATGGCTTTAAAGAGTCTCAATTACCCCCCCTGACGCTCCAGATGCTGGTCGAAAACGCGGTGAAACACAACATCATCCTTTCCGATCAACCGCTTCAGATACGCATTGAAACCACGCAAAGCGGTCGGCTGATTGTTTCGAACAATGTGCAGCTTAAAAACCTGCGCGTAGCTTCCAACGGAGTCGGATTGGCCAATATTGCCACAAAATACCAATTGCTCGGTCAGGGAAATCTTGAAATCCTGAACACGGAAACCAGTTTTTGTGTCATCCTACCGCTCATGATGAACGAACTAAAATAAACCCCAATGCCTGGCTTTTAATCCGATGCTATGATGACTTTTAACGATACCCGCCTTCGGTTGACGGGGCCTCTGGTATTGTTCTTTTTTGGGGCGTTATTTTTTCGGGTTAAACTACTGCTCAGTTACACCAGCATCGAGTTGATCCGGTATTTGATTGTGGGGCTTATCTCCGGTTATATTTGCTGGAACATAACCCGCTGGCTCGTCCGGCGAATTCAGCACCGGCATCCGGGTCTGGCCAACACCCGGTATCGGTTATATCTATTGCTTCTGGCGTTTCCCATTCTGGTCAACATCGGGTATTTTATCCGGTTTTTTGGTCATACGCTGATTTATCCGCACGACGGAGAATCAACCTTTGATTGGGATGTCAATTTCTTCATCAGCTACCTGGAAACCATCGGCATTCAGATTTTTTACCACTTTTTATACATCGGTATTTACGAAGGTTCTTATCTGTTTATTCAATGGCGGAAAACCAATCTCGAAAAAGAAGCTTTGCTTCGTATGCAATGGCAGGGCCGGTTTGAAGTGCTGAAAAACCAGGTCAATCCGCATTTCCTGTTCAATTCACTAAACACGCTTTCGTCGCTCATCTCCGAAAATCCCAACCTGGCCGAAGAATTTGTCGATGACATGGCCAGCGTATACCGCTACCTGTTACAGACCAACGAGCGCGAGCTGACGCCCCTTCGGAAAGAACTGGATTTTATCGACTCCTACTACCACCTGCTCAAAACCCGCTACGGGCCGGGTATTTCGCTACGGGTGGTGGTCCGGGAGGAGGACAAAGACGCTTTGCTGCCTCCGCTGACGCTGCAAATGCTGGTCGAAAATGCCGTCAAGCACAATACCATGTTGCCGGAGCAACCCCTGGAAATCACTATTGAAACGACGGACGGTTTTTTGCAGATCAAAAATACCCTGCAACGTAAAAACGTTCGGGTGGAATCGAACCACGTCGGTTTATCAAACATTGCTTCCAAATACAAGCTGCTGAAACAACCCAGCCCGATTATTGAAGAAAAAGACGGACAGTTTATTGTGACCCTTCCCCTGCTCCAGGAACGGATTGGCGTCAACTGAGGAAGGATGCATTTCATGGCCGGACAATACCGGTTTGACCTGCCAATTTGCGGTTTCAACGGAAGGCGATTTGGAAAAAACGAGCCGAATCTGCTACTTGTAGGTACGATTTGAACCGTAACACCTTCACCCACCTCCCCGAAAAAATAACGACCGATTCGTATGGATGTACTGGTAATTGAAGACGAAGAACTGGCTGTCCGTAAGTTGACCAAACTGCTGCAGGACGTCGATCATTCCATCCGGATTGTTGGAACGGCCGCCAGCGTGCGCGCATCCGTCCAGTGGCTGCAAAACAACGCGACGCCGGATCTGATTTTGATGGACATCGAACTGGCAGACGGACAGAGCTTTGAAATCTTTGAGCAGACGCCGGTCGAATCGCCGGTTATTTTTACGACTTCCTACGACGAATACGCCTTGCGGGCGTTCAAGGTCAACAGCATCGATTATTTGCTGAAACCCATCAAACGGCACGAACTGGAAGCGAGTCTGGAAAAACACCGCAAACTGCGCAACCCCGCCGAACCCGAAACCGGCGGCCGCATGGCCATCGACGCGCTCGTGCAGCAACTCCGCCAGCAGATTCAGCCCGCCGAATACCGCAAGCGGTTTCTGGTCAAACACCTCTCGCAGTGGATGCCCGTCGAAGTGGCCGACATCGCTTATTTTTATTCGGAAGAAGGCGTCAGCCTGTTCCGGACCCGAACCAATCAGAAATTTTCGGTAGACTACACGCTCGATGAACTCGAAGCCATGCTCGATCCTTTGCAGTTTTTTCGGGCCAACCGGCAATTCATCGTCGACATCAACTGCGTTCAGCAAATTCACCCGTATTTCAACAACAAACTGAAACTGACGCTAAAACCGGCTCCCGAAGAGGAGGTGCTGGTGAGCCGCGAACGCGCCACGGAGTTTAAGAAGTGGATGGGAAAATAAAAACCGTCGCTATAAAAGCCGTTTCGGAAGCTCGATCAGCGGATTGGGGGTGTCTTCGAGCAATTGTTTGGCGCGGATCAGGTCGTTCCGAAACTGCCGCTGCAACTGGTGAATCAACAAAGGTGCCATCAACCGCTGCCAGCCTCTGAGTTCCAGACTCATTTCGTAGGTTACCCGGGTTTCTTTATCTACCCGCTCAAATAACCGCTGTTCCCAGAGTTCAACCGGGCTATCGACGCTCTCGTGGGCCGTTCGCCGGTTCGGGGCGGCTGCTGTCACTTCGGCCAGAATCGTCATTTCCTGATCAAAAAGCCGAACTTCCTGCCGGAGTTTCATGCCCGAACGAGCCAGACCGGGCGCGTCCTGCTGCATGGCGAACAAATTACTGCGCCAGAGCATATCGTATTCGTAACAGCCCAGCAATCCATAGACCTCCGTTAACGGCAATCGAATCAATTCGGAATGACGAACGGTAATCATGAAAGGCGGTTTAGGAGTTGGGGGTTTGCCCGGCCATAAAACGTTCGGCCTCCGAAAGTGTTTCGCATAATTTTGTGGGAAGCACCGGGTTGCTTTTCTCAAACAGGGCTTCCGACGACAGTTTCGAAAACAAATCCGGCGACACAATGCTGATGTTGTAGCGGACCCCGGCCGCATGAGCCTTCGGAAAGTAATCATTCACAATCCAGTCGACGGTTCCGGCCCAGGCCACGTCAAACTCCTTCGTGTCGTGCACATGAAACCGACATGCCCGTTGCTGCCCCTCGGCTTGCTGCCACTCCAGCATTTTGAGCGTCGCCCGCATCAGTTCCTCATCGGTGCAAAAGCCGATCCACTTCATCAGAAGGTAATTTTTCGTGGGTTCATACCGTAAAATGGCGTAAATGTCCCCTTCTTCGTTTTCTATTCTGCTTATTTCATTCACGGCATCGTGTACCTTAAGTGTCGGAACTCATCCGTACGATTTGATGTCACCACAATCAACCACAAATATACTTCAAACCCCGATACCCGACCGGTAGCGGCCCAGCGTTTCGGGGGTAATTCCCAGATAACTGGCGACAAATTCTGACGGAATGCGATTCAATACTTTCGGGTGTTCTTCCAGCAACCGGCGATACCGGTCTTCCGGGGCCTCTTTCAGCAGAGAAGCCTCCCGTTTTTCGACCCGCATCAACTGGTCCTGCAGCAGCAAGGTAGCGAAGCGTTGCCAGGTCGGATACGTTCGGCAAAGCGCCATGACGTCGTCGTAGCGCAGTTCGAGCAGGTGCGTTTCTTCCACCGTCGCCACATTAACATGAGACGGTTTTTGGGTAAAAAAACCAACGAACGAACCCAGGAGTGAATTTTCAAATAAAAACTCTTTCGAAACTTCCCAGCCGTCGATTTCGTAAAATAACCGTCCGCATCCTTTTTCGATGAAGCCGATGGTGTTGCAAACCTCTCCCTCCCGCACATACAGCTCATCTTTCGCCAGCACGCGGTAGTGAATGATTTGCTCAAAGGCGGTTTTTTCTTCGCTGGATGGCCGAACGATGCGTTCTATATTGAACAGAACCCGATGCATAGAGAATGAGTTGGGGCAGAAATATACTTAAAAATCCACTTTATACAAGGTTTCCAACTGTCGTTCGTTCAGGGAATCCGGTAACATCCGAAACAAGCCATTGCGCACGGCAACCAGCCAGGGATGCTGCACCTGGGCTAGCTGGCCAATCCGCCGGGATTTTTCCACAATCGAATGCGTTCGCTTCAGCCGCCGTTGCTCAAACCGTTTGAAAGCGTCGAAAACCGTACCACCCCGGTCCAGTTCATCAGCCAGAACCACCCCGTCTTCAATGGCCTGACAAGCTCCCTGTCCCATGTTAGGCGTCGTAGCGTGCGCGGCATCACCCAGCAACAACACATTGCCGAAGGCATACCGGGGCAGGGGTTTCAGGTCGATGATGTCATTCCAGAGTAAGCCGCCATCTGTGGTTCGGGAAATAACTTCCGGAATGGGCGCGTGGTAGTCTGCAAACCGGGTCGTCAGGTCATTGACCCGGAAGGTTCGCATCCGTCCATCGTTCGCGGGTGCGTTGGCCGTTGCAAACCAGTAAATCTGGTTGTTGGCAAGCGGCACAATGCCCACCCGACCCTGTGTGCCCCAGGTTTCGGTCGCTTCGGTTAAATCCAGGCCGGTCCCATCCACCACCGCCCGCCAGCACGTATAGCCTGCATACCGGGGTTTGGAATCAGGCAGAATCTGTTGTCGGATCGCCGAATGAATGCCGTCGGCCACCAGCAGGTAGTCGGTCTGGTGTATGGTTCCGTCGTCAAACCGCATGATGACACCGTCGTTGCTTTGATCGATGGAAATGGCCCGTTTGCCCAGAATAATCGGATTACCAATCAGTTGATCCAGCAAAATCCGGTGGAGCGCAGCCCGGTGGATCGTAAAATTATCAGTTCCGTATCTTTGGCTGACAGCCTGGCTGTCGGTGCGGGTAATCGCCCGGCCTTGCTGGTCCCGAATGACAAACGTATCGATCACCCGGCCAGCGGGCAGAATGGCCTCCGCAATGCCTAGTTTTTGGTACGCCTTGATGGCGTTGGCGGCCAGTACGAGTCCCGCCCCCAGCGGTTTAATGGCTGGCGCGGCTTCAAACAGCGTCGCCCGAATCCCGATTTTTCGCAGGGCAATGGCGGTGGTCAGTCCCGCAATCCCACCACCGATGATGGTAAACCGATTCGTATTTTTCATGATGTGGTTCTTTGATTGGGCGTATCTGTTGCCTGTAGCGCAAATTTGCCCCCTAAAACCCAGCAAACCCCTGTCAACTTCATTGAAACGGAAAAAGCCCCCGCTGAACCGACGTGGTTAGGGGATTAGGGGGAGGGTGACAATAAATTCCTGATCGGTTTCTTCCACCACAGGCGCCGGATAGCCCAGCATTTTGTATTTTGTCAGGATGTTGAGCAAACCCTTCTGGGTCGATTTGACCCGATCGACTGATTTTTTTTGCAGATTATTCCGAACCGTCAGCAGGGCCGATTCGCTGGTAAAAATGTGAATTTTCAGTGGAAACTCGCTGGACACAATGTTGTGTTTAACGGCGTTTTCCACCAGCAATTGCAGCGTCAGCGGAGGAAGCCGGCACGTCTGAAAGGCGTCATCCACCTCGATTTGAAGGGAAATGCCCCGGGCATACCGGGTTTGCAGCAGATGAAAATACGAATGAATAAATTGTAATTCGCGTTTCAGCGTCGTCAATTCAACATCATTGGTTTGCAGAATATAGCGGTAGACACTCGCCATTTCATCCACAAACTGCTCGGCTTTCACGGGTTCATCGGCAATCAGCGACGACAGTGAATTGAGGGAGTTGAACAAAAAATGCGGATTCAGTTGCGACTGCAACGCCCGCATCTGGACTTCGGACATTTCCTGCCGGAGTTGCTGCACCGACAATTCGGTTTCGAGCTGTTTCCGCTCGTGTTTTTCCTGCTGCCGTTCTATTTTCTGCTCCAGAACCGCCGTTCGGATGGCGGCTTTTCGCTGGCGATAGCCCAGTCCCAGCGAAAAAAAAACCAGTTCGAGGATGATGCCAATCTGGATGGCAGTCAGTGGTGCCGTCCAGAATGGCGAATTGGGTCCGGCATAGGTGTCCAGATGGGTTAAAATCATGGAGGTCACCGCTCCCACCATCAGACAGGCCGAGCCGATGATGAAATACCGCGCGACGGTATCTTTCAATTGCAAAATCCTGTAGATTCCGTACACGGCCAATCCGATCATTCCCAGGCGAATGGCCGTGTGGGCTGTGTCATAAACCATGGGGTACCAGTCTTCCCGCAGGTAACAGACGGTAAACTGAAGCATTACATAAAGGGCAATGCAAAGCTGGGTGTACTGGAAAATGCGAAACAAATCCGGCAGGCGTTTCCGCAGTCCGATAAAGGCGTCGGTGAAGCCAAAATAAATGAAATAGGCGATCATGGGCGCACAGCCCCGGATGAAATACCAATCGTTGTTGGAAAGAGAAACTGCTTCCTGGAACCCATCGAACCGGATGGCGAAATACGTCAGCCAGGTCAGCATGTAAAGCGTGTATAACCCGTAAATCCGCTCCCGGTACGTAACCCACTGGACGACATTGATCAGCAGGATCGAAATTACCATGCCGACAAACATGGGTTGCCAGAATTCATAGGTCATAGGGGACGCAGGGCTTGTGCGGTAAGGTACCGGCAAACTTACCAACGAATCAACACTTTTTTCGATGAAACGGTATAAAGGAAGGATGAAGTGTATATAAAAAAGAGTTGTTTCACGGAGTCGAGCGGAGTAAAAAAGAGTCTAACAGAGAAATTCTAAAAGAAAACTCCGCTAAACTCTTTTTCACTCCGCTCAACTCCGCGAAACAACTCTTACAAACACGTTATCGCAACAACTTACGCGTTTTGCTTCTGCTTGATCAGGTTCAGGGCCGAACCGGCTTTGAACCACTCGATCTGCGTTTCGTTGTAGGTATGATTGACCTGGAATTCTTCGCTCGTTCCGTCGGTATGATTTAACCGGATCGTCAACTGACCGTTCGGGCTGAACTCCGTCAGGCCCAGAATGTCGATCGTGTCGTCTTCGCGGATGTCTTCGTAATCGTCCGGATTGGCAAACGTCAGGGCTAACATGCCCTGTTTTTTCAGGTTCGTTTCGTGAATCCGGGCGAATGATTTCACTAGAATGGCCCGAACACCCAGAAACCGGGGTTCCATAGCCGCGTGCTCACGCGAGGAGCCTTCGCCGTAGTTTTCGTCACCCACCACAATCGAACCAATGCCGGCGGCTTTGTAAGCCCGCTGCACGGCCGGCACTTCGCCAAATTCGCCCGTCAACTGGTTTTTGACGGTATTGGTCTTTTCATTGAAGAAATTGACCGCCCCGATCAGCATGTTGTTCGAAATGTTGTCGAGGTGACCCCGGTATTTCAACCACGGACCCGCCATCGAAATGTGGTCGGTCGTACACTTGCCTTTCGCCTTGATCAATAGTTTCAGGCCCGTCAGGTCGGTTCCTTCCCAGGCTTTAAACGATTCGAGCAGTTGCAGACGGTCTGAAGTCGGGCTAACCGCAATCTGAATGCCGCTGCCATCTTCGGCCGGAGCCTGATAACCGGCGTCATCCACGGCAAAACCGTTGACGGGCAATTCGATTCCCTGTGGTTCGTCCAGCATCACCGATTCGCCGGTTTCGCTAATCAGGCTGTCCGTCATCGGGTTGAAGGTCAGACTTCCGGCAATCGCCATCGCCGTCACCAGTTCGGGCGAAGCCACAAAGGCGTGGGTGGTGGCCAGACCGTCGTTCCGCTTTGCGAAGTTCCGGTTGAACGACGTAATGATGGAGTTTTGACGTTTCGGATCGTCGATGTGACGCGCCCACTGCCCGATACAAGGTCCGCAGGCATTGGCCAGAACGACACCGCCAATTTGCTCGAAGGTCGTTAGTAAACCGTCGCGCTGGGTCGTAAACCGAACCAGTTCCGAGCCCGGCGTTACGGTATATTCCGAATGGGTTTTCAGATTTTTGGAAATGGCCTGACGGGCTATCGAAGCTGCGCGGGTCAAATCTTCGTACGACGAGTTGGTGCAGGAACCGATCAGACCGACATCCAGTTTTTCGGGCCAGCCGTTTTCTTTCACGGCCTGGGCGAATTTCGACAGCGGCCAGGCCAGATCCGGCGTGTAAGGACCATTGACGTGGGGTTCGAGTTCCGACAGGTTGATCTCGATCACCTGATCGTAGTAAGCAGCCGGATCGGCGTATACTTCGTCGTCGGAACGCAGGTGCTGGCGAACGGCCTGGGCCGCATCGGCCACATCGGCGCGGTCGGTTGCCCGGAGGTAATCGCCCATTTTTTCGTCGTAGGCAAAGATCGACGTCGTTGCTCCGATTTCAGCGCCCATGTTGCAAATGGTGCCTTTTCCGGTAGCCGACAGACTATCCGCGCCTTCCCCAAAATATTCCACGATGCAGCCCGTCCCGCCTTTTACGGTCAGAATACCGGCCACACGGAGGATAATGTCTTTTGCCGAAGCCCAGCCCGACAATTTACCGACCAGTTTAATTCCGATCAGTTTTGGCATTTTTAACTCCCAGGGCAAACCGGCCATCACGTCGCAGGCATCAGCACCACCGACCCCAATGGCGATCATGCCCAACCCACCGGCGTTCGGCGTGTGCGAATCCGTCCCGATCATCAAACCGCCCGGAAACGCGTAGTTTTCGATCACGACCTGGTGAATAATCCCGGCACCCGGTTTCCAGAAACCGATCCCGTATTTGTCGGACACCGACGCCAGGAAAGCGTATACCTCCCGGTTTTTATTGTTGGCATTTTCCAGATCCTGCACAGCACCCACTTCAGCCTGGATCAGGTGATCGCAGTGAACGGTCGACGGTACAGCCACTTTGGAACGGCCGGCCTGCATAAACTGCAACAACGCCATCTGGGCCGTTGCGTCCTGCATTGCCACGCGATCGGGGGCAAAATCAACGTAATCTTTGCCCCGATTGAACGCCTTTTGGGCGATTCCGTTGCTAAGGTGGGCGTACAATATTTTTTCCGACAGCGTGAGCGGATGGCCCACCACTTGCCGGGCTGCTTCGACACGTTCGCCGAAACCGTCGTATACGCGCTGAATCATGTCAAAATCAAAAGCCATAGACAGGAGGAATTAGCAGTGAATAGTAAAATGTATCTGAATAAACAACACCGGCTACCGGAAAATGAGTTTCCCGATGAGCGTGTCAAAATTAGGTGATTTTCATTCTAAAATAAAACAGGATGGAATTTTCCCGATAATTTGTAAACGTTATCGCTATTCTGTCCCTTTTGCGAGCCTATTTGTAGAAACAAGGCCGGTGGAGTCAATTACTACTCGACATGGCCTTAGGGGTGTCCATCGTGAGGTCGGTTTGCGAGCGGGGTTTCCAGTCCAGCAAATTGTATTTCAAAATGCAGAAAATGGCCCGAAACCCGTCACGCCAGCCGATTTTCTTTCCTTCCTGATACGTCCGGCCATAATAGGAGATGCCGACTTCGTAGATCCGGATGCCCGGAATGCGGGCAATCTTGGCGGTTACTTCCGGTTCGAAGCCAAACCGCTTTTCGTTCAGATCGATCGACTTGATGATTTCGCTGCGAAACACTTTGAAACAGGTTTCCATGTCGGTCAGGTTCAAATCAGTG
This sequence comes from Larkinella sp. C7, assembly GCF_006149005.1. Lineage (GTDB taxonomy): Bacteria > Bacteroidota > Bacteroidia > Cytophagales > Spirosomataceae > Larkinella. The sequence goes on from NZ_VBSL01000004.1 coordinate 601,544, forward strand.
AGCATGTTCGAGAGCAGCGTCAAAAACCGGTTGCCCACGGTATGCCAGAAATACAACACCCGGTGTGGCCGCCCGCCCATGAAACGGGACCCGTACACCACATCCGCCCGGCCCGCCAGCAATGGTTGCAGCAAATGGCCATATTCTTCGGGATCATATTCCAGATCGGCGTCCTGAATGATGATAAAATTCCCGTGAGCGCATTGAATTCCTACCCGCAGCGCTTCGCCTTTCCCCTGATTAACAGCCTGTTTGATGTAGTGTATGGTCGTGTCGGCATGATCCTCGTTAAACCGCCGGACAATCGATTCAGTTTGATCCGTAGAACCGTCGTCTACGACGATAATTTCCCGACTCAACTGACCAGGAAGGCCGACTTCGGCCACTCGTTTCAAAACGAATCCGATGGTTTTTTCCTCGTTGTAAGCAGGAATGATAATCGATAAAAGCATAGGGAAAAGTGAGTTTATCCCCTATTTTAACAGGTTTTATTTACTTTATTAACAAAAAGGTTACTAATTTTTATTTCGACTGACGAGCGTACTCCGAAACCCATCCGCGACGGTTTGGCCCCGCAATTCCAGATCCGGATAAAAATAGGGAGAGCAGGGTTCCTCCAGTTCGTAACAACTCTGAAGGGTGGGGGTATTGACCGGAACCAGCACCACCAAACCACTTTGGGTACGTTGGCGGGTGAACATTTCGGCTTCCGTGCCGTGGGTGCGATACGTCAGCGGTTTGGGCAACAATGCATAGGTTTGCAGGGGAAACCGTTCTTTCCAGAGAAAAACATACCCATAATACCCCAATAAAATACTGATCAGCCCCACCACCAGGGCGTTGGTCCAGGGCATGATGTTCCAGTAGTTGGTTTTGGTAGGAAAGAAGGGTAAAACGGGCAAAAAAGTGGTCATCCAGACAAAGGCATACCCGAAGCGGAATTCCGGGGCCGACAGAAACCAGAACAGAAAACCGGCCAGAGCGGCTCCATACGGAAGTACCAGCGGTTGAAACCGGGTTCGTCGCGCCGGATTGAAAAAATGGCTCAGGGCCAGAAAAGGCGACACGACGGCCAGCAGCCAGGTTGGTTTGTTCAGGAAATAATAATCTTTGTATTGCCACCAGGCCGGAATCCATTCCGACGCCGGTGTTTTCAGGAGTGAGGCATCAAAATACGGTTCGATAATCCGGAATTTGGCCCAGAACTCGACAAAATCCTTTTCAAAACGCACCCGTTCAACCGGAATTTCCCAATCGAATGAAAACAGGTCCAGCGCCGGAAAAGGATACAGCAGATACCCCGACAGAATCGTCGTACGAATCATCCAGGGCAAAACCGTCAGCAGGCCCAATCCGCCCAGCCACACAATATGACGGCCAGTAAGCTGTTTTCTGAACGCCCACGCAAGCGGCACGAGAACCAGCGCAATGGGAATCGTCGCTAATTTGACAGTAATGCAAACACAAACCAACATGAAGAGGAGGACGTGCCGAATGGAGAAAACCGGACGAAGTTCCAGCCAGATCAGGAAGATGGTGATGGGCAGCAGTGCCCCCCAGACATCGGGCGTCGGCGAAAAAACCTGCCGGATCTGGTAAAAAAGAAGGAGGCTCAGAATGACAACGGCTAAAAACCGGACGGGCGTGGCTGAGCGAATCTGACTCAAGAGCCGCCAGCAGACAACGAGATACAGAAATCCGTTGAGCGGAAACAGCGTCTGACCGGCCCAGTCTGTAAACCCAAAGGCCGCCGAAGTGACCAGAAAACTGGAGTTAAATGCCAGCCGTCCGTGTAGATTGCCCAGACCGGGAATGACCCGAAACCGTTCGTACCAGCGCATGGAAGGCAAATGATACATGCCACTGTCGATGTTAGCGGGTTCGAGGGTTGAGTAGAGCAGCACAACCACCACAAACAGCCAGAAAAGCGGAATCTGTTTTTGCTGCCGGGTAAATCGACGGAAATAAGCCGACACCGATGCCGTAGACCCTGCGGCCATCAAAACCGCCCCGGCCAGCCAGCCCAGAGCCAGGTAGTGATTGGCGGGCAAAAAAATGGAGGCCAGTTGCACAAACATAACGAGCAGACATAGGCCGACCAACACCAGGTCACTCCCTTTGACCGGTTCCGAACCATCGATCAACCGCCACCGAATCAACACGCTATAGAAAAACAGACCATATGCAAAACAACCGGACGCCAGAAACGCCCACAGAATCAGAAGTATCATTTTAAGAATTTGAAGCGATTAAAACCGTAAGATCGTCCGCCGAAGTGGTCATGGCAGATCGTTTCATCATTCAACATTAGGCATTTTAGGGGTTCAATTCACAAATTAATTTATTTCTTTTCTAAACGGCGTCAACTATCGGCGAACTCAGGGGCTTCAACGCTGTTACTACAAGCGGGTTAAATCGGCCATGCCGTTGTCTATCCGTGGTTTTAAGCCCCAATCCTGCGGTTGGATCTGATCATTTTTACCTAGTTTCCCTGAACGTTTAGCCCCCTGAAATCGTTATAAAAACGCAGCAATCACCCGCCCGGCCACCTTTCCCGCCTGTAGATTTGTAAGTATTACGTCTTTTGCTTCTATATTTGGCACGAGACGTGGGGACCGATTGTCGGTGCAGTTTTAACATTCAACCTGAATCTATATGTCAAAAAACCTGGTTATCGTGGAATCACCCGCGAAGGCGAGGACCATTGAAGGGTATCTGGGTAAAGATTTCGTGGTGAAATCGAGCTATGGTCATGTTCGGGATTTGCCAAAAGATGATATGGCGATTGACATCCAGAATGGCTTTCGTCCGATCTACGAAGTTTCTCCCGATAAACGTCAGGTTATCAGTGAATTAAAGAAACTGGTAAAGGAATCTGAAGTCATCTGGCTCGCAACGGACGACGACCGCGAAGGGGAAGCCATCTCCTGGCATTTGAAAGAAGCACTGGGTCTGAAAGACGATACCAAACGGATTGTTTTTCATGAGATTACCAAAAAAGCGATTCAGAAGGCCATCGATTCACCCCGTCTGATCGATATTGATTTAGTCAATGCCCAGCAGGCCCGGCGCGTTCTCGACCGGCTGGTGGGGTTTGAGCTGTCACCGGTTTTGTGGAAAAAGATTAAATCGGGCAGTTCGATGGCTTTGTCGGCGGGTCGGGTGCAGTCGGTTGCGGTTCGGCTCATTGTGGAGCGTGAACGCGAAATCGATGGCCACAGCACCAAATCCAGCTACAAGGTTACGGCCCAGTTCATTGTCGACAACGGCAAGATTCTGAACGCCGAGCTGCCCAAAAATTTCGGTACGCTCGACGAAGCGCGCGCTTTTCTGGACAAATGCCGGGCAGCCATTTTCACGATCAAAAATCTGGAAACCAAACCCGCCAAGAAATCGCCTGCACCGCCCTTTACCACCTCGACGCTGCAACAGGAAGCCTCCCGCAAATTGTCGTTCTCGGTTTTGCAAACCATGACGCTGGCGCAGAAACTGTATGAAAGCGGGAAGATTTCGTATATGCGGACGGACTCGATCAGTCTGTCGCAGGAAGCCATCGACAAGGCGAAACAGGCGATTACAACCGACTTTGGGGAAAAATACGTTCATACCCGCCAATACAAAACCAAATCCGAATCGGCGCAGGAAGCCCACGAAGCCATCCGACCGACCGACTTTTCGGTCAAAACCGCCGGGGGTGACCGCAACGAACAACGCTTGTATGACCTGATCTGGAAACGCTCCATTGCCTCCCAAATGGCGGATGCGCAACTGGAACGGACGACAGCAACCATCGGCATTTCGACCACGCCGGAAGAATTGATTGCACAAGGTGAGGTGATCAAGTTCGACGGTTTTCTGAAAGTGTACCTGGAATCGACCGACGACGAAGACGAAGAAAGCAAAGGCATGCTGCCTCCGCTCTCCATTGGTCAGGTGTTGAATCTGGATCAGATGAAAGCCACCCAGCGATTCAGCCGACCTGCTCCCCGGTATACGGAAGCCAGTCTGGTGAAAAAACTGGAAGAAATGGGCATTGGCCGGCCGTCGACGTACGCGCCGACGATTTCGACCATTGTCAAACGGCAGTACGTCATCAAGGAAGACCGGCCCGGAAAAGAGCGCGATTTCAAGGAATTGATTTTGAAAAAAGGCGAAATCGAGGAAAAAACCGGCAAGGAAAATTACGGTTCCGAAAAAGCCAAGCTCTTCCCGACCAACATGGGGCTGGTGGTCAATGATTTTCTGGTCGAATACTTCGAAGGCATTGTCGATTATAAGTTTACGGCCAACGTCGAGAAGGAATTTGATGAGATCGCCAACGGCAAAATGGGTTGGCAGGACATGATCCAGAACTTCTACGGCGACTTCCACCGGAACGTTGAAACCGTGCAGGGTGCCGCCCTGACGGGATCAAAACCGGGTAGCCGTGATCTGGGAATTCACCCGGAATCGGGCAAAAAGGTGTCGGCCCGGCTGGGAAAATACGGCGCTTACGTCCAGATTGGCGAAGCCACCGACGAGGACAAACCGCAGTTTGCCAACCTCAAAAAAGACCAGTTGATCGAAACCATCTCACTCGAAGAGGCCCTTGATCTGTTCTCGCTGCCCCGCGAAGTCGGCTTTTTTGAAGACAAACCGATGGTGATCGGCATTGGCAAGTTTGGTCCGTACGTCCGGCACGACGATAAATACGTCTCGCTTTCGAAAGAAGACGATCCCTACACGATTACCGCCGAACGCACCGTCGAACTGATTCAGCAAAAGCGGTTGGAAAACATCAGCGAATCCATCGGGGAGTTTGAAGGCAAGCTGATTTCCACCGGAAAAGGTCGTTTTGGCCCGTACGTCAAACACGACGACAAATACATTTCACTGCCGAAAGGCGAATCGCCTGCTGGTTTAACGCTGGAACGCGCCATCGAACTGATTCAGGCCAAACGCTTGACGGAGAGCAATAAATACATCAAGGAGTTTCCGGAAAACCCGGCCGTGAAAGTCGTCAACGGCATGTATGGCCCCTACATTTCCATTGGAAAGCGGAATGTCAAAATCCCGAAGGATGTAGAACCGGCGACGTTGACCCTGGAAGACTGCCTGAAACTGGCGGGCGATACGGGTGGCGAGGAAAAACCCAAAGCGAAGAAGGTTACAAAAGCCCCGGCAACGCGTCCCGCTGCGGCCAAGAAAACCGCCGTGAAGAAGAAGTAATTATACGTCCGATTGTCAGGTACGAAGCCCCTCAATCAACACTGAGGGGCTTTTTTTACCCATTCCATTCCAGGCGATTTCCAACCCGATCGGTCATCTTCAGAAACACCCGTTTTTTAGTTTCCGAAAGTTGCCCTACTTTGAACGCGCATTCCATAGCTTGTATCATGCCCAAACGTCTTAAACTGGTTGTGCTTTCCGGTGCCGGGATCAGTGCCGAGAGCGGTTTGAAAACCTTCCGTGATTCCAACGGGCTGTGGGAAAACCACCGCATCGAAGATGTTGCTACGCCCGAAGGCTGGGCGAAAGATCCGGATCTGGTGCTTGAGTTTTATAACCAGCGCCGGAAACAGGCCCTGTCTGCCCAACCCAACGCCGGCCATCTGGCGTTGAAATCCCTGGAGGTGTACTATGAGGTGACCATCATCACCCAAAACGTCGATAATCTGCACGAAAAAGCCGGTTCATCGAACGTCATTCACCTGCACGGCGAACTGTTCAAGTCGCGCAGCACGCGGGATGAAAACCTGGTGTATGACATCAAAGGCTGGGAATTGAAACGAACCGACCGCTGCGAAAAAGGCGCACCGCTGCGCCCACACATTGTCTGGTTTGGCGAAGCCGTGCCGATGATGGAAACCGCCGTTGAACTGACCCATGCCGCCGACATTCTGATCATCGTTGGCACTTCGATGGTGGTTTACCCGGCGGCAGGTTTGATCGACTACGTCCGGCCGGGGGTCCCGATTTACGTGGTCGATCCGAACGTGCCGGATATACGTCCCCGCAAAAACCTGACGTTTATTCCCGAACCAGCCACGACAGGTTTGTCGCGGCTGGCCGAGCAGTTGATCGTTAATGCAACGGGCGGGGCTTGATCATCCCGCCTTTAACGTCGGCAATGCTGTGTTCAATCAGAAATGCCTTTTCATCGACTTCACTGATTTTATCTTTTAAACGGGTGATTTCGAGCCGGGTAACAACGGCATACAGAATATTGATGTCGTTTTCGCGCATGCCGCGTTTGCCAAAACCTTTTTCACCTTTCAAAACGGTTACCCCGCGTTCGAGTTCTTCCGTGATCAGTTGGCGCACCTCTTCGTGCCGATCCGACACGATCATGACGGCGATGTATTCTTCAATACCGTGAATGATAAAATCAACGGTTTTGGAGGCCGAGAGATACGTCAACATGGCATAAAGGGCGGTTTCGACGTTGATAAACACCGCGGCAGACCCAAAAATCAAAACGTTGATGATCATGATGACATCCCCTACCGACAGGGGTGAACGGCGGCTCACATAAATCGCCAGCACCTCCGTCCCATCCAGCACGCCCCCTCCCCGAATGGCCAGTCCAATTCCGGCACCGAGGAAAAAACCGCCAAAGACGGCTATCAACAGCTTATCCGTTGTCACAACCGGATACGGGATAAAAGCCAGACACAAAGCCAGTAATCCAATGGCGACGGCGGTTTTGAGGGCAAAAGTCCAGGAAACCTGACGGAATCCCATCCAGATAAACGGAATATTGACCACCACGACCAGAATAGCCAGGTCGATACCCGTTTTAATTTGAAGCAGCAGCGAAATACCGATCACGCCCCCGTCCAGAAAATCATTGGGCAATAAAAACCCTTTCAGCCCCATCCCGGCGCTGAGTACACCCAGTACAATCAATATGACCTCTTTTATTTCCCGAAAAACGGCTGAATTGCGAGCCCGTTGTATGCGTTTCTTTACCATAATGCCTGAGTTGATGGTGGATAACTAATTAGATTATCAAAACCGTATGTTTGTATTTACAGTCTTGCCCTGATCCGTTGACAAACTAGGTGATGTCATCGGCGGATAGAATCCCAACGAAGGCTCGCCGGAATATCAGGAGTAAATAATCAAATCAGGACCTTCAGGGGGCGTTAATGGCAATCTGGTGGCCAAAGAGACGCCGAAACCAGGAGAAGAAATAATAGAAAACGTCGCGCCGGAGGAAAAGGGCTACAGGTTTGATCAATACCCAAATCGCAGCAATAATCGCAAAAAAGGGCAGCGGAATCTGGTGGGAAACCGGAGGAGTAACCAGGGCTTCGTGAACAAACAAGTGCGCAAACCCGTCTGTCAGATGATCCGTCAGTTCATACCCGGTGGAGACATCGATCGTCGCCACTTTCACGAACGACTCCTTCACCCGCCCGTCGGACACCCTGACCCAGGAGACCAGCGTCCACCCAATCAGGAGGAAAGCAATCACATGAAAAAGGGGGCGATACAAGGGCATCAAAGAATCATTTTTAGTCAAACGATGGTAAAACCCATAGTGCGGTTTTTACAAGTATACTAAATTTTTCGCTCAAAAGCCAGCCTGCTTTCAAACAATGTGCAAGAAAACCGGTCAATCGTCTGCGTAAAACCGCTACCTTTGCGTTTTATCGAATTAGCGCATGCAACTCCTCGACGGAAAAGTTCTCTCCCAGCAAATCAAACAGGAACTCGCGGCAGAAGTCGCCGAAATCAAATCCCAGGGTGGCAAAACTCCGCACCTGGTCGCCATTCTGGTCGGCACGGCGGGGCGAAGTGAAACCTACGTAGCCAGCAAAATGAAAAGCTGCGAAGAAATCGGCATGGCCTCGACGCTCATCCGGTTCGATGATTCGGTTTCCGAAGCGGAGCTGATCGACGCCGTTCAGGCCGTAAACGCCAATCCGGACATGGACGGTCTGATTGTTCAGTTGCCCCTGCCCACCCACATTTCGGCCGACAAAGTCATGGAAACCATCGATCCGGCCAAAGACGTAGACGGTTTTCATCCGATCAACATTGGCCGGATGGCCAAGGGCTTACCAGCCTACATTTCGGCCACTCCGCAGGGCATTCTGGAAATGCTGCAACGGTATCAGATCGAAACCGCCGGCAAGCACTGCGTGGTGGTGGGCCGCAGCCAGATTGTGGGATTGCCAATGAGCATTCTGATGCAGCGCAACACCTACCCCGGCAATTGCACCGTAACCATGACCCACAGCCGGACGCAAAATCTGCCTGAAATCTGTCGTTCGGCGGATATTCTGATTGCCGCTCTGGGTCGACCGGAATTTATCACCGCCGACATGGTGAAAGAAGGGGCCGTGGTAATCGACGTCGGGCTGGAACGCGTACCGGATGCCTCCAAAAAGAGCGGTTTTGCGCTGAAAGGCGATGTAAAATTCGACGAGGTGGCTCCCAAAACGAGCTACATCACCCCCGTTCCTGGTGGCGTCGGCCTGATGACGATCTGCTCCCTGATGCAAAATACGCTGAAATCGGCCCGCAAGGAAGTTTATCATTGAGTGGTATTTCGTTGAGTGGTTGAGCGATTTGTGATTGAGTGACAAGGCGACAGGCTCTACACTCAATCGCTCAATCACAAATCACTCAATGCTAAAAGCCAAGCCCGATCACCAGCGGTTGCACCAGCAGCTCACCGGTTTTGAGGTTATAGATGGTTCGCATCCCCGCTTCAAATGGCGTGCGTAACCGCATGACGTTGAAAACAAACGAGAGATCCAGTCCTGTCGTGTAAAACTGATCCGTGACCACCCGGTTTTGTCCCTGCACGAGCACCTGACTCTCCCCCTGGGCGGCATCGTAAAAACCGGTGGCTTTGACCCGCTGAATGTAGACCCAGCGCCCAATCGACCAGTGGGGATTGAGCAGCGGCAGGCGGTATTCCACACTGCCTGCCATCAACTGGTCATAACTGACATACGACTGTCCGCGCGGATAGAAAACCGCCGGTGCAAACCGGTATGTTCCCTGCATTTGCTGTTGATAACCCGCCCGCAGGCGCAACGAATGGTGTTTTCCTACCCCCGGAAAATACAGACTTCCCTGCACTGCCCACAAGTCACCGGTTAGCTTCCCGCCAAAAGGCGTGTTTCGCCAGACGGCCGAAACTGCCTGTCCCCAGCGGGGCCCGACGTCGCGTTTGCTCTGTTTCAGGGTGCGTGAATAGGATGCCGCGTAGGACATGCCATGCAGCACGCGGTCAAAGCCGACTTCCGTGATGGGACGCACCGGCAGGTCATACCCGCTCACCTGCTGCAAGTTGTAATAAGCGGATAAAGAAGCGCTTTGAAAATACTTCGAGGTCGTGAGCTGGAGCGGAATCCGGATGCCGGCGTTCAACTGGTTGTAATTCCAGGCGTCACTCCGCAACGAATCGAGCGGTGCCCGGCGGTCGATGTAGACGGACGTGGACCGTTGGCCCCGCTGAAAACCAAGGTCAATGATGGGAAAAAGCCCCTGATAGCTGAGATTTCCGTAGTAATTCACCGTTCGTTCCGACTGGTCATACCCCACACCCAGATCGATTTGGGTGGTGCTCAGGAGATCCTGCGACCGCAAACCGACCGTTCCACTTTGGCCGTCGGAACTCACCACCGGCCCCCAGCTATACACATTGACGGCGTTCAGCAACCGGTTAAAGCGTTTTTTAGGAAAATCCATCGTTGGCGACAGCGAATCGGCCAGGGCCATCCGCACCTGCGTCCCGCCTGCTTCCTGACTGATCAATGGGCCAAAATAACGAACGGTGCCATCGCGAACCTCGCCGACGGGAGTCCACCGGGACGGATCGAGCGGCATTTCGGCGATGCGGTAGCCTTCGGCGTAAAAGTCGTGGAAGCTCAGTTTCTGGCCATCGGCGGAGACTGTCGGGTGATAGGCCCCGAGTGGCCGGGAGGTTACCTGATACGACTGCCCGGTTTGGGTGTCGATCGCATAAATATTGTCGATGCCGGACCGGGGCGAATTGTAGAAAACATAGTGTTTCCAGGGTTGGGGATGGCTGATGTTCTGCCCGGAAACCGGCATCAAATCACGTCGAATATTCGTTTCAGAATCAATGGATTGAATCGTTTTTCCGGCTTTGGTGCGGGTCACCACCACCAGCGTCCGGTTGTCGTCCTGCCAGCGGGGCTGACCATAAAAGTCATTCTCCGGATTGTCCAGAACCCGCAGTTCCTGACCGGTCTGGGCGTCGAGAATGACCAGCCGGATTTGGTATGATTCGTCGTTGCGGACGGCCACCACCCGGGATCCATCGGGCGACAGGGACGCTACCGAATAGCGGCTGTGGCTGGACAACCGTTTGAGTTGGCGGGATTTCAAATCGAAAAGCTTGATTTCGGACTGAATGCGTTGCCCGAAACGGACATCATACCGGAATTCGGTCCAGCAGATTTTCCCGGCGGCCACCGAAAGCATTTCGGGGTTGTTGTATAAACCGGGTACCATGACTTTGGATTCCATGCCATTCCGGTTCAGCCGCACAAATTGCGCAATATCCCCCAACCCGGATTTCAAGGCGATTACTTCGTGGTCTGAAATGTACTGCGGATATTGATAATTGGTAAACACCTTTCCCGAAGCAGTAACCGGAAAGGTAACCGCACCGGTTAAATGCAAATCTTCCTGTTGTTTCCGCCAGCTTTCTTCGATATCGTCCATCGACCGTCGGTAGAGTTCTTCAATCCGGTAATTCGTCGTTTTTTTTACGCTGTTGGAAAACGAAAACGGATACAGTGGAAACCGGTAATAGCGATTCAGGGCCTTGCTCCAGGCATCTGAGCCGTAGGTGCGTTTTAAATACGTAGACATAAAGTATCCCAGAACGTAATGATTGGGTACATTGTCCCGGTATGATCCGCCGACGGCTTTGGGATACCGGAACCGTTTTCCGGCCAGCAGATTGGCCCGCATGCCCAGATCGAAGTTCGGAATACGTCCGCGACCGCCCAGCGTCAGAGCAGTTTCCGTACCCACGGCGTCGCCTTCCCAAAACCAGTCCGGCACGCCCAGTGTCAGGGCCGTGAAGGCGGAATTTCCAAAAACCGTATACGCCAGCCGCGTCAGTCCCTGCAAGGCTTTATCGTATTGAACCACGTGCCGGAACTCGTGAACGGCCAGCAGATCGAGCCACTCGAGATTGCCGGCCAGAAAAGGGTCCTGGGATGGAATGGCAAAAAACTCCGAACGCCGGGGCATCATGGTCACAAAACCGTTGCTGATCATCGTCTGGTTCTGGAGAACCACCGACAACTTGCGGGGTCTCTTTTGCAGCGTCGCACTGACGGGTTCATACACCTGCTCCAGTCGCCGGGCAGTTTGTTGAGCGGTTTGGTCGAAACCGGTCGGATACAGCACCCGAAAGTGGGGTGTTTGTAGTTGATACCAGTGCAGGCGGGGGGGATTTTGATCCAGAACGGGGAGGGTCTGAGCCGCAGCCGACAGGGTTGTAAGCAGAAAAACCGGCAACCAATAGCGCATAATTTCGAAAGAGGCCATCAAAAAAATTGGACCGGTAAGGTACACAAAAGCGCTAAACAATCGAACTGGGGCGAAATATGATTTACAAGTTGGCAATAAACCGGAAAACTGCTACCTTCAATCTCTCATTTAGGGCCATTGTCCGGCACCTATTCATTTCTTTATGTTGCCCAACCGACCTTTTACCATATTAGTTGCCGAAGACGATGAAGAAGATCGGCTATTGCTGGATGAAGCGTTTATGCAAAATGGGTTGTTCGACTGCGGACGGTTTGTCGAAGATGGGGATCAGGTCATCGACTATCTGATGAATTGCATTGGCCCGGAGGCCGTCAACCCGCTTCCGTCGCTGGTCATTATGGACATCAATATGCCCCTCCGGAATGGATTGGAGACTCTTCAGGCAATTCGGTCCGACCACCAGTTAAAAAATATTCCGGTATTGATTCTGACTTCATCGCGGCAGGAGGTGGAAAAAGCGTACCGCTTGGGTGCCAATTCCTACCTTGTCAAGCCCATCCAGTTTACGGAGTTGATTCAAATGATCAGCGACGTTACGACGTATTGGCGGGATACCGTCAATCTGCCTTACAATGAATATTGATCTTTTCCCGGCCTTATCGCACCATGTGATAGAGTACGGAAGCCCGAAAACGAATCTCTCTTAAGGCTTTATTTCCCAGCAATCCTCCCCCCGTATAGTACCGGTGGATAATGTTTTTGCTATTGCCCTGAAAATGGAGCGTATGGAGAATGATTTCTTTTTTCAACAACAGGTTATAGGCAACTGGGTGTCCATTTTTGATCACGATTTTCTTGCGCCCCAGTCCAAATTCGTATTCATCCAGATCGTAATTGGTTGCCATTGAAATGTTGTGATCGAAAGCTGACCCATTCAGACAAGCCGACAGATTACGGATGCGCGAATTTTCTTCCTCGTAATAAACATACAAAGCCGTCATGTCCGAAATGCCGGCCCGGTCGTTTTTAATGATTTTCTCCGCCCGGATCTGATCCATGAATGTGATGAACCGGGGCAGGGTATACAGGTTACTCATCAGATCGCAAAACTGGCTGATTCCCTCCCAGGTCCAGTAAGACGAATGGCCCGATGCTGACCGAACCCACTGGTAGTCAACGCCAACATTATAAGCAGCCTGGTATTTCGTCAAGCCGGCCTGGTTAACGTAGTGAGAAATGTCCGAATAAATCATCACATCCGAATCGGCCACAAAAACCTGTTGATAGCCTTCGCGTCGCATCAGTTCTTTCACCAGATACCAGCGCACAAAACAGAACAGTTCGTAGTCGTAATGATTGGGAGACTGGTGCTGATAGACACTTTTAAACCAGTCCGTTTCCGAATTTAACAAATCACTGACGTTGTGGTGAATCAAAAACGGAAACCGGTTATTGTCGGCATCTCCCAGGAGGTGAATCGGGCTGTCGGGATTGGAGTGAGCAGCTTGCCGCAGGGTATATTCCAGGTAAAAACTGTAGTGCTGATGAACGAAAATGATCGGAATGCCCGATCGACCTCCCGACTTTTGGTTTTGGTCCCGGGTGGTTCCGGGAACGGTTTCTTTCAAGTCGGCAGAGGAAGGAGACGTATTTATCATACAGAGGCTGTTGAGTAAAAACTGATACTAATATAGCAATCTTATCAATTGACCCAATATGGAGTCGATTCGTTTAAAAAAATTTTAAAATTATTTTTACCATTCGTTTAACTTTGTCTGAATAAGGCGGATATAGTAACTTTAAGTTTCCAAACTGACGTTTCACCACCCCGCGGGCATTGGAAAATTCCTGAAAACCATAAAAACCGTTCGATTTTCCGATCCCACTCTGATTGACTCCTCCCACCGGCAATTCAGCATGGGCAAAGTGAATGATCGTGTCATTGAGAACCGTATTCCCGGCCGTCGTTCGGTTCAGCCAGAACTGGCGGTTTGATTCTTTGCCGCTAAAAATATACAAGACGAGCGGTTTGGGCCGCCCGCCCAGAAAACGAACCACTTCTTCGCGGGTATCATACGGAATGACGGGCAAAAGAGGACCAAAAATTTCTTCCTGCATCACGGCCATTTTTACCGTCACATTTTCGAGCAGCGTAGGCTCCATCAACCGGTCACCGGCATCCGTTTGCCCACCGATCGACACGGTGGCTCCTTTCTGTACGGCATCGTCCAACAGGGATTTAAGCCGCTGGAAATGCCGGTCATTGATGATCCGGGCATAACTTTCGGAAGCCTGAATCCCCTTCCCCTCCGCATCGTACATGACCCGAATCGCTTCACGAATCTCCCGGATAAACCGGTCTTTTTCCGACCGCTGAATCAGAATGAAATCCGGAGCGACGCAGGTCTGTCCGTTGTTGATCCATTTTCCCCAGGCAATCTGCCGGGCTGCGGTCCGGATTTCAGCGGTTTCGTCAATAATGACGGGCGACTTTCCGCCCAGTTCCAGGGTAACGGACGTCAGGTTCCGGGCTGCTGCCGTCATCACCCCTTTTCCAACTTCCGAACTGCCTGTAAAGAAAATATGATCAAAAGGTAATTCCAATAAGTATTGAGCCAACGTAGCATCCCCCTCCAAAACTGCCACTTCTTCCGGTGGAAATAGCTGCTGCACCAGCACCCGAAGGAAAGCAGAAGCACCAGGAGACTGCTCAGACGGTTTGATGAACGCCGTATTCCCGGCGGCTATCGCCGAAATGAGTGGTTTCAAAGTCAGATAAATAGGGTAATTCCAGGGTGAAATGATGAGCGTAACACCCTTGGGTTCATACTGTATATAGCTGGTTATTCCCAGCATACCCAGCGGTGTAGGAACCGGCTGGGGTTTCATCCATCTTTTCAGATGACGGATGGCCACATTCAGTTCGTTGATCGTGCCATACACCTCGGTCAAATCGGTTTCGGTTGCTGGTTTCCGGGAATCGGCATAAAGTGCCTTTGCTAAAACCGTTCGGTTCGCCAGCAGATACGCTTGTATCTTTTTCAGTTTAGCCACCCGTTCCCCGGCCGATGATTCTTTCAGAAAAACCGTCTGTCGGCGTTGGGCATCGAACAAATCCCGAAGCTGTGTCTTATTTTCGCAATTAAATGGCGGCAAGATCATTGCATGATTACGTTTTCATGAAAAAACAGGTAATAATACAGAAATACTAATATTTTTGTCAAAACACTGCCCGATGAGTATTGTCAGCAACAACATTAAATACCTTCGCCGGCTCAATGGGTTGACTCAGGAACAGTTTGCCCGGCGGATTGGCATCAAACGATCACTGTTGGGGGCTTACGAAGAAGCCCGGGCCAACCCTAATCTGGACAATCTAATGTCGATTGCCCGCGCGTTCAGCACCACGGTCGATAATCTGTTGAAAAGTGATTTGCGGAAAATCCGTGAAACACCCGATCTGTCGTTGCCGCTCGACCGCCCGTCGTCAGGTACCCAGCCCTCCACCGGTTTTCCGGCCTCGCCCCTGCCAAAGGAGATTGTCGAAACTGAAAATACCGCGTCTGCTCCCCAGGCTCTCTCGTCCGTTCTTGAAAAATACTACCAGCAACCGGCCACCAAGCCCCCGGTAAACTTTCAGAAACCGGTCGATCATTACCCGCCTGCCCAGCCGCAAATCAAGCTGGTATCGCAACGGATTGTTCCCCGGCCGGTTTCGCGTCGCGAAGGATTCTCACCTTTTTCTTTGTCTGGTAATCCGCCTTCACCACAACCTTTGTCTTTCAATAATAGTTACGATACTACGCGAACGGTAACCAGTTCGCCCCCCGAACACCGCAGTTCGGCCGAAACGTATTCAACCAGTACAATTGCTTATGTTCGCAAGCGGCAGTTCAGCGATTATATGCAGCGGTACCAGCAGCCCGATTTTCTGAATCGGTTGGCGATTTTACAATTACCTTTGCTCCCTCCCGACACTTATCGGGCTTTTGAAGCGGGGGAAGAGTTTGCCTTTCCGGGCGCGGTGCTCATTGGCAAATACATCCGGAACTGGTATGATATTGCCGACAACAAGCTGTATGTCCTGTTGATCCAGAACCAGGGCATCCTGTGCCGCCGGGTTTTCAATCAGGTCAAATTAAAAGGTACATTGCTGTTGTCTTCCGATCAACCCTCAATCAACAGCCGGGAAGTTTCCATTCGTGAAGTGATCGAAGTGTGGGAGGTTTCGGCTTTTATCAGTCAGCAAATGCCCGAAGCAAGCCCTTCCCTGGATGGCATTCGAACCCTGGTTGAGGACCTGCAGTATGAACTGGATCGCATTCAGAAAAAATAATGCAGGCAGGCATCATCCGAATGTACAGTGCGCTTACTAAAGTATATTGACAACGTTACCGACTTACTAGTGTGAACACCCTGTTAATCAATCAGTCAACGACGAAAAACCCTGTTTTTATCCATATTTTAAATTGGATATCGGGTTTTGTAAGCGTCGGTGCTATTGTTTTTTTTGTCTATTATGTCGCCATTTATTCCGTCAACTTCCCTTTCCAGGATGACAACACTTTTCTTCAGTTAATAACTGAAATTAGAAAAGGGTTAAGCTGGCCAGAAACAATTTCTACTTTTTTTCGGGCGGATAACGATCACCGTATTTTCGTACCCCGCTTCGTTTCCTACATCGATTACCTGATTAACGGCCATTTGAATTTTAGAAGTTACATTTTTATTGCTGCGTTCAACTTAATTCTTGTGGCGGGTTATATCTATGGGTTATTTCGGCAGTTAAAGCTTCCGCTGGCGTATTTCCTTCCCATTCCGTTATTTATTTTTCAGCCCCAATACCATGAAGTTACCATATGGGCCTTGACTGGATTGCAACACATCACCCTGCTTCTGCTCCTGTGCGCCTGCCTGCTTCTTCTTCAGGAACCGGCACCGGTTCGGGTCGCGATGGCCGTCTTTCTATCCCTTCTGGCTACTTACACACACGGAAATGGCATACTGGTGTTCGCAACCGGTTTTTTTATTCTGTTGATTAACCGGCATTACGTTGTTTTGCTGCCCTGGACCCTGGCCATGTTGATCGCTTTAGCCGGTTATCTGGCGGGCTACACACCCGGCAGTGGGGTCAAAAGCAGCATCGAGTGGCCGCTCATTCCGGCTGCTTTTGTAGCAAAAATTGGAGCAATCCTGTCGACCTGGCCTTCTTTATCCATCGGTGCTCCAATCCTCTGGGGAACCTTGATCTGCATTCTGGTCATTCCATCCATGCTGGTGGCGGTTTATCAAAGCTTCCGCAACAAGGAGACCCAACCGACGGTTACCCACACGATATTTGCATTTTTTTGTTTTATATTTTTAACGACGGGATTGATTACGATTTATCGGGCTTCCTCCGAAATCGTCCTGGAAAACCGCTTTAAAATTTATGCGGCTTTCAGCTCTGTTTTCTTGTATTTATTTCTCCTCATCACGTATCCTAAACTGCGCCGGGCTACTTATGCATTCTTCGTCGTTTTTGCGATTCTTTTTTATTTAAGTTCCTACTTTCTCTACACGCCTGAAGTCGTTAACAAATATACCCGTTACGTTGCCGACACGTATAACTGGCGAAAAAACCAAACGGAATTATGCAATTTTAGTTCCATCGAAAGCAGCATAGAGTTTCTGGTCCCGGCCTATCAGCAGGGCTATTGGCAGCTGCCTGAACGATTCGCGGATTTTGACGAACGGCTGAAAGCTACCATCCGGCAGAATCGTTTCGAACCACTTATTTTCCAGACTAAGCACTACCTCCACGAAGGAAACGGCCCTCCACAATTGCTGATTGAAACCGCCGAATTTCCACTTCGCCGTCGGCAGTTGCGCGATGAATTGTTTGTGGTGCTGCACGATGAAACCGCCCAGCGTACGTATCTGACCGGAACGCTGCCGAAAATGGCAGGCTGGCGTCGGTTGCTCACGGAAGGGGTTTATTTTGGAAACGGTTTTTCGACTACCGTGCCGTTGAAAGCCACCCAACCGGGACAATACCGCCTGGGGTGCCTGCTGAAAAAAGCCGGCGGAAAATCGGAGCTGATCATGACGCAACAAACCGTGACACTGTAAAACAGGCGTTTACGATTGAATAAGTCGAACCAAAACGTTCCGAAGTTTGCTCACCGGCCCCTCATCACCGATGATGGCCGTACCGGTTTCATACCATTCCGGCGTTCCCAGATTCAGATACCGACCGGGTTTGCGCGGTGCATCGAGCACGGCTTCCTCGCTGCTATAATCCACCGCGAAAAAAACCTCCATCAGAGCCTTCAATTCTTTCCACGGCAGGGTTTTGGTTTGGGTCTGGTTCGCACGCCTGGTTTCCAGACGCACTTCCCGACTGGCAAACGATGCGATCAGATGTGCTTCCGTCCGGTTGCCCGACTCGATTTCCAGGTAGGTCGCTTCAAACGGTTTTTCTTTTCCCGAAACTTCGTACACCGCCTGAATCAGCTCCTGGCTCAAAAACTGCCATTCGGAACGCTGAGAAGGTGTTCCGGACTGGTTGCCCTTCGCGTACGTTTCAATCGTCACTAAAAAATAATCCTGATTGTCACTTAGTTTTTCTTCATTAAACGCTTTGAGCTGGGTTTTTCGGGCCAGATCGCTAACGGTTTGCTCCCAAATCGCCGGCAGATGTCCCGCCCATTGATAGTCATCATTCATGGAAAAGCCCTCGCCGGTAATTTCTTCCTCGTCCAGTTCTTCCCGGTCGGTATAGGTCATCGTCAGGTTGATCGACAGACGACCGTCGCTGGTCGGATGCAGGAGAAGAGTAAAAAAGTGGGCATATGGCGGTGGAACGACCAGAGCGGTCTGGTACCGGATTTCGATCATTTTGAAGCGCTGCTCAATCATCTTGCAAGAATAGGGATTAAAGACCGGAGAAAAAAGACGCCCGGCTACTGGCTGGCCGAAACCGTCGATTTTCGGTCAATCTTCCCGGTGGGGGTTTCAGAAAAAACCGGCACCTGTACGGTTTTACGCGGAATGGCATATGGCCCGATGGAAAGCTGTACGGCCTTTTTAAGGGCCTCCAGGAGGCTTGCCGACCATTCGGTTCCTTCCAGAAACAGAACCACCTGCTGCCCCAACCGCTCGTCTGGCATACCTGCGACAAAAAACCGGGCTGCCATGCCTTCCTTTGCCAGCAGTTCGGCAATCACCTCTTCTACCCGCTCCGGCTGAATTTTCACGCCCCCGCTGTTGATGATCGAGTCGGCACGGCCGACAAGGCGAAAATGAAAAGCATCGGTTAGTTCGACCACATCGTTGGTTTGAATCGTCTCAAAGTCAGAGGCTGCGGCTTTGATAAACAGACAGTTTCGCGCATCGACCCCAATTTCAACGCCTTTTAATGCCTGAAATACCTCTGTTCGATCCGGCCCGTTGATGCGCCGGATGGCAATGTGGGAGACGGTTTCGGTCATGCCGTAGGTGCTGAACACCGGGGCCGATACGGTTTGCAACCGTTCAGCCAGCGTTCGATCCACGGCGGCTCCCCCCACCAGAATTGCCTTCATGCGATTCAGAATGGGCAACGAATGACCCGGATGGTCGAGCATTGCGTGCATCTGCAAGGGGACGAAAGCGGCAAAATCAACCGGATCGGTTTCCGGATTAAGGGTTAGCAACGGATCGGACGACGGTTCGACGACAGTCATCACCAACCCCAGTTCAAGCCCCCGAACCAGCATCATGACCCCGGCGATGTAATCCACATTCAGGCATACCAGCGCGTGATCGCCCGGTAACAGACCAAACGTGTGGCCCGTCAGAACTGCACTGGCCCTCATCTGGCGCCGACTCAGGGTGATCGGTTTCGGCGTTCCGGTCGAACCGGAGGTGCGGAGCGTGAACACCGATTGGCCGGAAAGCCATTGCCGGCAAAACGCGATGGCCTTCGCTTCGTATTCGGTTTGGGGTATCGGTAAATTACCGGGTGCTATTCGCATGGGGAGTACGGTTTGAATCGTAAAAATAAGCTACTTTTGCCCCGATTTTTGTTCCTGACAAAACTCTGAAGGCCCGCATCGGTTTTCAAGTTTATCGTTGCCGGTTTATCGTTGCCGATCCTGATCACGCATTCCGGAACGTTAAACCGTAAACTTAAAACTGACCCACTTTACTATGGCGAACGAAGCGTTTGTAAATCCGATTTCAGTCGATAAAGTTACGGATAAACCCGGATTGCTCGAATATGCCCACTCCGTCGGTGGTGCTTTGATCAAGCCGGAAGATAAGGGGAAAATGAAAGGCCGGGCGGTGACGGCCATGCGTGAACAAACGGATTTGCAACTCTCGCAGTTGTACCGGCAGATGCAGTTGCTGGCAGAACAGGCGACGGCCATCCGCAACCGCGTAGAAGTGTCGGAACGGATTTACGGAGCCCAAATGGGCTTTGAACCCATTGTCGGACACACGTATTATTTCTACGAGAAAAAAGACGGGACCGATGTTTTGTCCATGATCGCACCGAATGAGTGGGGACGGACGTATCCGTTTCGCCGGTGTGTTGCCACCGTTCGCATGATGGCCGACCACACCTGGGATGTCGTTTACCATGAAACTGAGTTTACAGAAGAATAAATTAGAGGATTGAGGTGGTTAACGATGGCTGGATGGGTAAGCATGGTTTGATGGTTGAAATTGTTAAACATTGAATAACGCGCAAAAACCGTTCATCCATAAAACCATATTAACCACCTGATCAATTAGCCAACAAACATTAACTTGAAAGTCAATGCAAAGCAAATATCCCTGGGAAACCATTAAAGAATACCGCGAGATTCTATTTCAGTATTACGAAGGCGTTGCCAAAATCAGCATCAACCGTCCCGAAAAGCACAACGCCTTTACGCCGTTGACGGTCAAGGAAATGAGCGAAGCCATGGAACTCGCCCGCCAGGACGAGCGTGTGGGCGTAGTGATTCTGACGGGTGAAGGCGGCAAAGCGTTTTGCAGTGGCGGTGATCAGTCCGTCCGGGGCCACGGCGGCTATGTGGGTGAAGACAGCGTTCCGCGCTTGAACGTGCTCGATTTTCAGATGCAGATCCGTCGGATTCCGAAACCGGTGATTGCGATGGTGGCCGGTTGGGCCATCGGCGGTGGACACGTCCTCCACGTGATTTCCGACCTGACGATTGCGGCCGAAAATGCCCGCTTCGGCCAGACCGGCCCGAAGGTCGGGAGTTTCGACGGCGGTTTTGGAGCCTCCTATCTGGCCCGGATTGTCGGACAGAAAAAGGCCCGCGAAATCTGGTACTTGTGTGACCAGTATGACGCGCAGGAAGCCTTGCAGATGGGGCTGGTCAACAAAGTCGTTCCGCTGGAACAACTCGAAGAAACCACCCTGGAATGGTGCCGCAAGATGCTCGAAAAAAGTCCGATTGCGCTGCGGATGCTGAAGGCATCGTTCAACGCCGAACTGGATGGTCAGGCCGGCATTCAGCAACTGGCGGGCGATGCCACGCTGTTGTATTATCTGTCGGATGAAGCGAAAGAAGGCAAAGATTCGTTTTTAGAAAAACGCAAACCGGATTTCAGTAAGTTTCCAAAATTCCCTTAACCCTTGTCCATGATTGATCTTCATATCGAATCTCAGTCGAGCGTTCCGAAATACCGTCAGATCGTCAACGCGGTGATCAATGGCATTGAAATTGGTACCCTGAAACGGGACCAGCAACTGCCGTCGATCAATGAACTGAGTGAAGAATATTACCTGGCCCGCGATACCGTCGAGAAAGCCTATAACTTCCTGAAAAAAGAAGGGGTGATTCAGGCGGTTCAGGGCAAAGGATTTTTTATCCGGCGCGATGGTCCCGGCCAATTGCGGGTTCTGTTTCTGATCAACAAGTTCAGCGCCTACAAAAAAATCATTTACTATTCACTGGTGAATGCGCTGGGCCACAACGCCGTGGTCGACCTGCGCATTCACCACCACAGCGCACAGCGGTTTAAAAAACTGCTGGAAGAAAACCTGGGGCAATACCATTATTATGTGGTGATGCCACATTTTTACGAAGAAACTGAACAGGTGAACGTCGTCAAATTGCTGGAACAGATCCCGTCCAACGAACTGATCATTCTGGATCGGGAGATTTCTGAATTGCACGGCAACTATTCGGCAGTATACCAGCAGTTTGACCGCGATATTTACGAAGCCCTGGAATCGGGCCTGGATGTGCTGGAAAAGTATCGAAAACTGACGCTGGTTTTCCCGAAAGAAGTCTACTACCCACGGGAAATCGTACGCGGTTTTCGGAATTTCTGTGTGCATTACCACAAGGAATTTGAACTTCTCGACACGCTGACGGGCCGCGAACTGCAAACCGGTACGGCGTACATTGTGCTGGAAGATGGCGACCTTGTCGAACTGGTTCGGCAGGTCAAACAGCGGGGTTTGAAACTGGGGCAGGACATCGGGGTGCTGGCCTTTAACGAAACGCCCCTGAAGGAAGTTCTGGCCGACGGCATTGCGGTGATCTCGACCGATCACGAAAAAATGGGTGAGACCGCGGCCCGGCTGATTCTGGAAAAGCGACACGAAAAAGTAAAAAACCCCTTTCAGTTGATTCGGCGGGCGTCTTTGTAAGAGAGGTTTTGCGGACTGTTTTCTTTCAAACGCGCCACCCGAATCCCCGAAAATTGCCGGTTCCACAGCACGTAATCGGCCAGCGGTTCTTCCGAAATCATCACTTCACCGTAGTGCGATGACGCATGCAGCAAATGGGCCCTTTTCTCCCCGTTGGGGCCGTTTTGCCAGACCACGAAGCCGACGTGCTTCATATCCAGGCCGGGCCGGGAAGCCGTCAGCATGATAATGTCGCCTTCTTTCAGGCTGCTTTCAATCTCTTTGATGCGTTTTTTGGGAATAAACCAGAAGCTCTGCTGGCTGATGGCCGACTCCACCAGCGCAATCTGCTGAAGGGTTGAGGGATCCGAAAGCTGCGGGTATTTCCAGGTGCTTTTGGTCATGTAAGACACCGGTTTTGACACCTGCATACCGCCAATTTTTTGCGTCACATCTTGTACAATGCCTTTTTGCTCGTTATCGACCAGCCATTCTGAAAAGTAATGCAGGCGGCTGGCAAAACCGTCGATGGTGCCGTTGCGATACCGCAGTCTGGTCAGATTCTTGCGAAAAAGCCGGTCGAACTGCACCGAATCCTGCTCGTTGAGCAACTGATGGCGGGCCAGGGAAAGCGCAAGGGTGGTTTCCAGAAACGTAGTGCAATCGAACGCCCGAAAATTGACGACCAGCTGTTCGGTTTCATTGCCGTCCAGTGTGTGGGCCACATACGGACGCCCCTGAAACGATTTACTGATGGCAATTGCCGTTTCGGCCGGGGAGATTCCGGGCGCAACGGCCACCTGCCGGAGTGGCGAAGGTGGCAGGATTTGCTGGGCAATCGAACGGGTAAAAGGCACTAACGCAAGCAGAACAGTAAACAGTTTCTTCATCAAGTACGGTGGTTAAGAAAACGCAGGGTTCGAAAAAGCGAGGCCGGTTTTTCGTGAAAATAGCAAAAATCGGATCACGATGCCATTCTGGTCGGTTTATTTGATTTCCAAAACCAGCACACCCAACGGCGGCAGTTCGATCGGAACGCCGGACATCGCGGCTGATTTCAACTTGGTTTTTGTTCGGAAAATATCGGTAAAAGAATACGTTTTGGTCTCGTCCAGCTTCATCGTTTTCCAGGCTTCCACCGGAATGCGCACCGACGTTTTTGCGGTTGTCTGTTTGTCGAAATTACAGACAATCAGCAGTTTCTGTTTGGCCGAGTGCCGCAGGTAACTGTACAGCCGGTGTTGGTCATAGCCGGGGCTTTTGCCCCGGTCGTTGTTCGCGTATTGCAAGTCGTAAAACCCGCCCGTCCGGATGGCGTCGCTGGTGTTGACCAACTGGTTCAACTGCTGGTAGAATTTTCGAAGATTTTTCTGGTCGTCCGTTAGCTTGCCACCATCGAACTTCGCAGGTTTGCCAACGCTGCCATTGGTCCAGGCCTGAAATTCCGGGACACCCCAGTAATCAAAGATGGTCGTCCGGCCATCTTCCCCCTGAAACCCCTCGGCCTGCGTCGGGTTGACGCCCAGCTCCTGCCCGAAATAAATCATCAGCGGCCCGGTGTGCAGCGTCGCCGAAAGCGTCATGGCCGGAACGGCCGTCCACGGGTCGCCGGCAAAAAACCGGGAGGCCACGCGCTGTTCGTCGTGGTTTTCCAGAAACCGCAGCATGTGATTGGCGTAATCACCGGATTCCTGCTGCCACACCCGCGTAATGTCTTCCGTCGTGCCCTGGCCTTCCATCAACCGCCGAACGGCGTCATACAGGCCGACTTTATCGTAGAGGTAATCGAATTTGCCGGTAAAAATATAATTGCGGTATTGCTGCGGGTTGTAGATTTCGGCGATAAAGATGACACCGGGATGAGCCGCTTTGACCTGCGGAATGGCCCAGCCCCAGAATTCGACCGGCACCATTTCGGCCATGTCGCACCGAAAACCGTCGACGCCCTTGGCCGCCCAGAACAGCAGAATGTCCTTCATTTTCACCCAGGTCGACGGAACCGGATCGAAGTGCGTCTGGCGGTTGTTGAGGTAATCGACACCGTAGTTCAGTTTGATCGTTTCGTACCAGTCATTGAGGTCGGGCTGGGCTTTGAAAACGTCATTGCCTGTCGCTTTGGCTGGTTGCTCAACGTAATTCGCCACCGATTCTTCCGGCGGAACAACGCCCTGCGGAACCTGAAACGACTGACCAGGTAGATAATAGAAATTGTTTTTCGGGTCGAAAGGTTTGCTGGTGTCATCGCCCTCCCCCATGTCCTGCACGCCCGCTGGTTTGGCGTCGGAATGATACTCCCGGGCCACGTGGTTGGGAATAAAATCGATCAGCACTTTCAGGTCGTTGGTGTGCGACCGTTTCAGGAGATCCTCGAATTCCTTCATCCGGTTGGGCACATCGACCGCCAGATCCGGGTTCACGTCGTAATAATCTTTGATGGCATAAGGCGAACCCGCCCGGCCTTTCACCACCTGCGGATTGTCTTTCCGGATCCCAAATGCCGCGTAATCCGTCATCAGGGCGTGTTCGATAATACCGGTGTACCAGACGTGCGAAACCCCAAACTTCTTCAGTTCCTGCAAGGCTTTGGACGTGATGTCATTGAATTTGCCAACACCATTCTCATCCCGGCTTCCCCAGGGTTTATTGGTCGTATTCTGATTGCCGAAAAGGCGCGTAAAGATCTGGTAAACAACAAGTTTGTCTGATTTTTCTTCGATGGGCACAGCTGTATTCATGTTCGACGGTAAGGGTTCAACGGAATAGGCTGCCAGGGTATGCAGGATACCGGTAGCCACCAATCCGCCGGCAAAAGCCCGGCGGTTTATTAGTATGGAATCTGGAGCGGATGAATTCGTCTTCATGTCCAAGATACAAATTTAGCACGGTCTGCCCGACCCGACCGATCGGATTCAGCGTCAAATTTCAAAACTACTGGCAATATGAAAACAAATCCTTTATTTTACCATATTTATGATTCCGTTTCCAGCTCTCCGCTAACCGTTATGAACCGTTCGATTTCCCTTTTCCTGCTGGTCAGCCAGCTAGTCTTTTGCCAGGCCCGGGCGCAGTCTGCGGCCATCCGGCGCGTCGACCCAACCAACTGGTGGGTCGGCCTGAAAAACCCCAACCTCCAGCTCCTGGTTTACGGCCCTAAAGCCGGATCGATGACGTACACGATCAATTACCCCGGCGTCAAGCTGGTGAAAACCCAAAAGGCCGAAAACCCCGATTTTGTTTTTCTGGATCTGCTTATTTCCGCAACCGCCCAACCGGGCACCTTTCGGATTGTGGGGAAAACCGGCTCCGAAACCATCAGCCGACCGTATGAGTTAAAACCCCGGACGACCGGGCCGAAAGGGCAGGGCGTTTCGGCGGCCGATTTTATTTACCTGATCATGCCCGACCGCTTTGCCAATGGCGACCCGGCCAATGATGCGTTTTCAGATCTGCTCGACACCAAAGCCGATCGGTCGGTTCCGCATCTACGGCACGGCGGTGACTTGCAGGGCATCACCAACCACCTCGATTATTTGCAGGAACTGGGTGTCACTGCCCTCTGGATGACGCCGGTTCTGGCAAACGACGAAACCTTGAAACAGGAAGCCCCCGACCGGATGCAGGCGGGGTACCACGGCTATCATTTTACGGACCATTACCAGATCGACAAGCGGTTTGGCGGCACGGAGGGCTACCAGAAACTAGGCCAGGCGCTCCACCAGCGCGGCATGAAACTGGTGCAGGATGCGGTCTATAACCACGTGAGCGATGACCACTGGCTCTATAAAAACCAGCCGTTCAAAGACTGGTTCAACCAGTGGCCGACCTACACCGGCAGTTCGCACAAGGAGCAGGCATTGTATGACCCTTATTCCGCTGCGTCGGACCGAAAAGTACTGCTGGACGGCTGGTTTACGCCTTTTCTGCCCGATCTAAACCTGCGAAATTCGTTTTTGTCAACGTACCTGATTCAGCACGCGATCTGGTGTACGGAGCTTTTTTCGCTGGATGCGTGGCGCGTCGACACCTATAAATACAACGATCTGAATTTCCTGAACCGCTGTAATCAGGCCCTTTTAAATGAGTATCCCAAACTCCATATTTTTGGGGAAGCCTGGGTAGGAAATCCGGTGGCACAGGCGTTTTTTGTTAAAAACCGGATCGATCAGCCGTTCAAATCCAACCAGCCGGGTGGTCTGGATTTTGTACTCTATGAAGCTGCCAATGCGGCTTTGAAAGAGAACTTCGGCTGGGATTCGGGCCTCAACCGGGTTTATCAGGCGTTGGCGACGGATGCGGTTTACGCCGATCCGCAAAAACTGGTTACGTTTCTGGACAATCACGATACTGATCGATACCTGTCGGTGATTGGCGACGATTACGCGAAATACAAAATGGGCGTCACCTGGCTTCTGACGACGCGCGGCATCCCGTCGTGGTATTACGGAACGGAAGTGCTCATGAAGAACACCAAAAACCCGTCGGATGCTGAAGTGCGCCGGGATTTTCCGGGCGGTTTTCCCGGTGATCCCCTGAATAAATTTACCGATGCCGGGCGAAACGAAAAGGAGAAAGACGCCTTTAATTTTGTCAAAAAACTGGCGAATTACCGCAAAAATACGCCGACTTTGCATTCGGGGAAACTCACCCAGTTTATTCCCCAAAACGGCACCTACGTCTATTTTCGCTATGATGCATCCAAAACCGTGATGATAGCCACCAATTCGACGGAGCAGGAAATCAGTCTGGAAACCGGCCGGTTTGCCGAACGCATGGCGGGTTTTACAAAGGCTCGAAACGTGCTGACTGACGAGGTAATCAACACCCTGTCCACCCTGAAATTACCCGCAAAAACCGCAGTGGTGCTGGAACTGGCTCCCTGATCAGGCCTGAACGAAAACGGGCGAATGCTAACGGATAAGTCCTTTTTTATCGCTTTATTGCAGTACACAACCTGCATAATCAATCAGCCAATGCCCATAAAAGCCTTACTTTTTGACCTGGATGGTGTTATTGTCGACACGGCCATTTATCATTATCAAGCCTGGCGACGGATGGCCAATACGCTGGGTTTCGATATTACAGAAGAATTTAATGAGCAATTGAAGGGCATCAGCCGCACCGAATCCCTGGAAATTATTCTGGCCCACGGCGGCCTGACGGTTTCGGAAGATCATAAACTGGCACTGGCTACCCAGAAAAACGAGTGGTATCTGGAACTGATTTCGCAGATGACACCCGCAGCCATTTTGCCCGGCGTATCGGAATTTTTCGTGGCAGTAAAAGCGGCCAACCTGAAAACCGCTCTCGGATCGGTCAGTAAAAATGCCCGCCTGATTCTGGAACGCATCGGCATGATCGACGATTTCGATTCGATCATCGACGGCACCAAAATCAGCCGGGGCAAGCCCGATCCGGAGGTTTTTCTGAAGGGTGCTGCCGAGCTTCACGTCCGGCCCGACGAATGCGTGGTTTTTGAAGATGCCGTTGCGGGTGTCGAAGCCGCCAAACGGGGCGGGATGCTGGCCGTTGGCATTGGCGTGCCATCGGTCCTGACTCAGGCCGACCTGGTGGTGCCGTCGTTGGCAAAATTGACACTGGAAGCAGTCTTATCACTGTCAGCAGTCGAAAGACCCTGACGGCCGTTTAAACCCAATCAGCGGTCAAACAATAACCCAACCATACCAGCAATGGTTACCCTTTTCATTACATAAAAACCGCTGTCAGGGTCTACCGATCAGGCGATGACCCGGCGCTGACAGGGTCAGAAAAATATGCAAAAAATAGAAACCGCCCAGCAACTCCAGCAGCGGATCAAAACGGTTCTGGAAACCATTGAGCGGGAATTTCGTCCGCTGTCCGATGAGCAACTCAACTGGAAACCCGACACCAGCCGCTGGAGCATCACGCAGTGTCTGCAACACCTCAACCTGGCCGAACGGTTTTACATCCGGAATCTCCAGAAAAAAATCGATGATCTCGGGTTTATCCAGACCAGCCCGATCGACCAACCCTTAAAAAGCACGCTGGTCGGTCGGATGCTGCGCAAAGCCATCGACCCGAACACAAAAATGAAACTGCCGACGGTTTCGTTCATGACGCCCCGCAACGATCTGGACGCCCGCGATGTGATGAAGCAGTTTGTGGAATTGCAGCAACTTTTGCACGAATTGCTCGACAAGGCTCCGTACATCGACTGGAACGAGGAAAAAGTGATGACCCTCTTTGGCAACTGGCTTAAAATCAACGTCGGCGATGCGTTTCAGATGCTGGTGGCCCACACCGAACGTCACCTCAACCAGGCCCTGCGGGTGAAACAGGAAGCCGCTGGTTTTCTGGCGAAATAATTATATTTACGCCCAACCCGCGACCAGAAAACCATAATCCCCTACCAATCAAGCTATTAACTGAGAATTCTATCACACAAGTGTTCTTCCATCTCGCTAAAAACCCCTTGACCCGGAATGAAACAGTACTTAAAGCACGACCCCTGGCTGATTGTTGAAGAGGATTTCCACCGTTCCTACAATGAAATTACGGAGAGTGTCATGAGCCTTGGTAACGGGCGCATGGGACAGCGGGGTAATTTTGAAGAGAATTTTTCGGGCAAAACCTTACAGGGCAACTACATCGCGGGGGTCTATTACCCCGACAAAACCCGGGTTGGCTGGTGGAAAAACGGTTATCCCGAGTACTTCGCCAAAGTCCTGAACGCGGCCAACTGGATCGGTATTTCCATCAACATCGAATACGAAACGCTGGATCTGAACACCTGCGAAGTCCGCGACTTCCGGCGGGTGCTGAACATGCAGGAAGGGTATCTCGAACGGTCGTTTGTGGCTTTGTTGAAAAGTGGCAAAGAACTCCAGGTTAATGCGAAGCGGTTTTGCTCCATCGTCGACGACGAAGCGGGTGTCATTCGTTACAGCCTGACCCCCCTGAATTTCGATGCCAAGATCACGATTGAACCCTACATCGACGGCAACATCCGCAACCGAGACTCCAACTACGACGAAACGTTTTGGGATGAAGTCCGGAAAGAAACCGGTTATGGGGAAGCCTACATCGAGCTGCGGACCCGAAAAACCGGCTTTCACGTTTGTACGGGCATGGCCATCGAAATTGAGCAGGACAATGCCCGGATCGATTTTCAATCCCAGCCCATCCGGCAGGAAAAATACGTCGCCAATCGCCTGACGCTGGAATGCCGGCAAGGACAGGAAACGGTTCTCTATAAATACGCCGTGAACCTGTCGTCGCTCAATTACGACAGTGATTCGGTGGTTTCAGAAGCCCGCAAATACCTGCAGCGGATTACCAGCAAAGGCTTCGACCGGATGCTGATCGAGCAGCAGCAGGCCTGGGCCGACAAGTGGAAAATGAACGACATCACCATCGAAGGCGACATTGCCGCTCAACAGGGCATCCGGTTTTCGATTTTCCAACTCAATCAGACCTATACCGGCGAAGACGAACGGCTGAACATCGGCCCGAAAGGCTTTACCGGAGAAAAATACGGCGGCTCGACGTATTGGGATACTGAAGCGTATTGTTTGCCTTTTTACCTCGCCACCGCCGACCAGAAAGTCAGCCGGAATCTGTTGCTTTACCGGTATAAGCACCTCGAAAAAGCCATTGAGAACGCCCAGAAACTGGGTTTCAAGGCCGGGGCTGCACTCTATCCGATGGTGACCATGAACGGCGAAGAATGCCACAACGAGTGGGAAATCACGTTTGAGGAAATTCACCGCAACGGCGCCATCGCCTACGCCATTTACGATTACGTCCGGTATACGGGTGATGAGGACTATTTGACGGACTACGGCCTGGAAGTGCTGATTGCCATCAGCCGGTTCTGGAGCCAGCGCGTCAACTGGTCGGAGGCCAAACAGCAGTATGTGATGCTGGGTGTGACCGGGCCGAACGAATACGAAAACAACGTCAACAACAACTGGTATACGAGTTACCTGGCCGCCTGGACGTTACGCTATACCGCCGAAGCCGTTGGCCGGGTGAAGCAGCTCAACCTGGAGAAATTCAACGAGTTGTGCGACCGGATTCATTTCCGGGAAGAGAAGGAAGTGGCTACCGCTCTCCACATCGCCAACAACATTCACCTCCCCTTCGACGAAAACCGGCAGGTTTTTCTGCAACAGGAATCGTTTCTGGACAAAGAACTGATGCCGGTGAGCGAGATCCCGAAAGGGCAGCGACCGTTGAACCAGCACTGGTCGTGGGACCGGATTCTGCGCTCGTGTTTCATCAAACAGGCCGATGTGTTGCAGGGCATGTATTTTTTTGAAGACGACTTCGACCGGGAAACGTTGCGCCGGAATTTCGATTTCTACGAGCCGATGACCGTTCACGAATCGTCGCTCTCACCCTGCGTCCACTCGGTGCTGGCGTCGCAACTGGGCATGAAGGAGAAGGCGTATGAAATGTACCTGCGCACCGCCCGGCTGGACCTCGACGACTACAACAACGACACCGAAGACGGCTGCCACATCACCTCGATGGCCGGTACCTGGCTGGCGGTAGTGAAGGGTTTCGGTGGTTTCCGGATCAAGGATGAGCAGGTGGTTTTAGATCCGCATTGCCCCGACAACTGGGCGTCGCTGGCGTTTAAAGTCCGGTTTCGGGGCGCTTTGCTGGAAATCAAAGTAACGCAAACCGATGTAAGTGTGCAGAACTTTTCGGACAAAACCGCTCAGATTTTGCTGTTCGGAAAACCACTGACGCTCGACGGCAAAAGCCAGAAAACCGTGCTGCGGCCGACTGAGGCCGAGTCGGACGCAGTTTAAAACCCAGGTTGGTTCCTGTGCAGGAACCAACCTGGGTTCCAGATTTTTCGAATGCCATTTCCCGGATTGCCGTGAATGCCGTACCCGGCGGGCAATTTTGAAGAAGTAGTCCACTCCATGAATACAACCCGTTGCCGTTTCAAGCTACCCAGTGGGCTGTGCCTAATATGTATTACGGGTTTACTGGTAACGCTTTCCTGCCAGACGCCCGATTCGAAACAACTCACCCCGGCTTTTTATTCCTGGCAAACCACCTACAACCCTTCCGATACTGAGCGACGGTTGCTCGATCAGCTTCAAATCCGGAAACTCTACCTCCGGTACTTCGACGTAGACTGGGACCCGGCCACCCAATCGGCGGTTCCGAAAGCAGTCGTCCGGTTTGCCCAAAAACCCATTGGTCTGACCATTGTTCCGGTGGTATTTATCACAAACCAGACGCTTCTTCGCAGTGATGCTTCGGCCATTCCGGGGTTAGCCGAAAACCTCCTTCGGAAAATCAACCAGATTTCCCGGCAAAATGGCATTCGCAGCCCGGAAATCCAGTTGGATTGCGACTGGAGCGCGGGAAGCCGGGAGCGGTATTTTCACCTGCTCCGGGAACTTAAAAACCGCTTCAAGGGTCCGGTTTCGGCCACCATCCGGCTCCACCAGATCAAATATCCGGAACAAACCGGGTTGCCGCCCGTCGACCGGGGCATGCTGATGTTTTACAACATGGCCGACTGGAAACGTGCCGAAACCCGCAATTCGATTTATGATCTGGATGTAGCCCGACGGTATACCGACTTTTTGGAACACTATCCTTTACCGTTGGATGTGGTTCTGCCGCTGTTCCGATGGACGGTCGTTTACCGGAACAACCGGTTTCTGAGTTTGCTCAACAACCTCGATTCCAACATGCTGGCGACGTGTTCCTTTTTGAAACCCGCAACCGAAAACCGCTTCGTCGCCATCCGCGACACCACCGCCCTCGGCTTTTCCATCCGCCGGGGCGACGTCTTTCGGGCCGAAGCCTGCCGAAACGACGATTTGACGGCGGGGAAGCACCTTTTGCTATCGAAAATTCAAAATCAAAAACTTACATTTGCCCTCTATCATCTCGATTCTACCGTAACATCCTCCTATAGCGATGCGTTTCTTCACTCTCTTGTCCGGTCGGCTCCGTAGTGCCTTGCTGTCGGTTGCCATCCTGATCGGCTTTGCCTGTGGCCCGAGTTCGTATGACATCAACGAGTTTATGAGTTTTTTCATGCCGGAAAGTAGCCAGACCGCCCTGCGTGACCAGATTTATCACTTTACGCCCCAACTCTACCGGTATGATGATTATTTTGATACGGATGAAGATACGGTCGTAACGGACGAAAACGTGCTGGCGTGGAAAGCCTACAGCCGGGGCAAAGTGTCCGAAACCGAGATTTCTGCCGCCCTCTATAGCCGCGACAACCAGGCGTCAAACGGCCTGGTTCGCTGGGCAACAGCCACCAACCCGGCGGCTTTGACTTACCTGAAACTGGCCTGGCAAGCCGAGGAAGCCGCCCCGCGTCCGGTCAATGCCTGGGAAGCAGATTCAGTTCGTCAGGACACCTCAGGCTCAGTGTTGCCGACGCTTTTGACCGAAGCCCGGGCCGGTTTTGAGTCCACGCAGGAGCCGTTTTTGAAAGAGCGATACGCTTTTCAGGCCGTCAAACTGGCGGCCATGACAAAGAACTACGCCCTGAGCCGCACACTTTATGACAACCTGGTTCGCCCGTTGTCCAAAAAAACGTTTCTGAGCGACTGGTCGTTGTGCCGTCATGCGGGGGCAACCATGGCGTTGGGTGATACGGCCCAGGCTCTGTATGAATTCGCGCAGGTTTTTGACCGCTGCCCGTCACGCCGTCGCGAAGCCGAAACCAGCCTGCGGATTTATGGCATCCGCTTTCGGGAAAAAGCCCTGGATTTTTGCAAAAATGACCGCGAAAAAGCCGCCGTCTACGCCATTTGTGCCATTCAGCCGAAACAGGATGCCTTGTCATTCTTGAAAGAAATGGTAAATCTGAACCCCGCAAATCCGCTGATCGAGTTGGTGATGGCGCGGGAGATCAACCGGAATGAATACTTTTTCTTTCAGGACTCATCGCCCATCAACGTCTATGACGACAAAACGCGGAAAGACTCGCTCAACTTCGTGGATCGGAAAAACGAAGCCCCCGATTATTTCCAACAGCTTCGGGACTTTGCGCTACAGTCGGCCGGGAATACCAAATTGGGAAATCCGGCATTTTGGTACACGGCAACTGCGTATCTGGACTATCTGGCTAAAGCCTATCCTGATGCCAAAACCAACCTCGATCGGGCCAGTCAGCAACCGACCACCAACCTGATGTTGAAAAAGCAGATCGCGCTGCAACAAATGCTTCTGCTTACTGCCCAAACGGAAACCCTCACCCCGGACGTTGAAAACCAGCTCATTGGCTACCTCGAACAGTTTGGCAATTCGACGAGCTTCCACATGACCAATGCGTTTGTCGAAACCTGCAAGCAGCTGGCCCGGAAATACGGCTACGGAAAACCCGCTGAAAAAGAATCAGGCGGCTGGCTGGCGGGCTGTTTTCGGTCCAGGTCGGGCCAGTCGGATGGCCCTTCGACCGCCAAAGCGTTTTTACTCACCGCCCTGACATCGTCGCAACTAAACCGGAATGACCTTTATTTTGACAGCCATTCCGATCTGTACGACATTGAAGATACAACCTCATCTGCCACGATCCGGAACGTCGTGCAGTTTGCGACCAACCCCAATCCCACCGGGTTTGACCAACGGCTGTTGAAACTGACCGGTTTTACCAACGATGCGCTGTATCTTCTTTTGGGAAGACGGTTGCTGGCCGAAAACCAGTATGCGGAAGCCGCCGAAGCCTATGCGAAAGTTGCCCCGAAAACCTGGAACACGGAACCCTTTACGTCGTATTTCAACGAAAATCCGTTCGTCGTTACGCTCCTCGGCAAGCAGCGCGGAATGAAGACCGCCAACGCCTACACCCCGGTTTCATTCCTTAAAAAAATGGTCGGCCTGGAAAAGCAGGCCAAAACCGCATCGGATGATGCAGCCGCCGATCTGTATTACCAACTGGGTTGCGGGGCGTACAATATGAGCTGGTTTGGCAATGCCTGGCTGCTGGTGCGGGCGCGCTGGAGCGGAGCCGAACCGGTACTTTATCAGTATACCTACCGGCAGGTTCAACAGCCCCAACGGGATCGCGGACTTCAACTGGTTGGCGAGCAGGATTATTATACCAATGCAACCGCCAAGGCTTATTTCGAGAAGGCGATGGCGGCCGCTAAAAACCCCGAACTGGCCGCCAGGGCCTGCTTTATGGCCGCTCGCTGCGAACAAAATGCGTTCCGCACCCGCCAGGAAATTGAATATGCCAGACGCAATTACGCGATTGATCCCAAACCGTTCGATACCGAAATGAAAACCCTGCGTCGGGAGCAATACAGTGCCTCACTGACCAAACTGGCCAAAGAATATGCGCAAACCCGCTTTCACAAAGAGATGATTCGGGAATGCGCAACCTATTCGGATTTTCTGGCCGGGAAATAATTCAGTTTTTCGAAAACCGCTCGCCAAAGTAGAAATTCAGGCCCACGGTCACAAAGCCCCATTTGTCGGGGCTGTTTTTCCCATAATGGTTTCCCTCCGTGAACACCGGACCGGTGGTTTGCATCACCTGGTTGTTATCGTCCAGGGTGGCATCCAGTTTATCGGTACGGACGAGGTTGAGCCGGACATCCCCGAAAATACTCATCCGGCGCGAGAGGGCTGTTGCGCCCCGCAGCCCCATCAGCCAGACCAGCTCGTGGGTGCGTTTCACCCCGGCTTTTCCGCGCGCTTCAATCCCGTCGCGCGACCGGTGGCTGCCCGCGTTGTTGGTCACCCGCTGTACCGCTCCGGTGGTCAGATCAACGGCTTCTGCCCGGAAAAACACCAGACCAGCCCCGCCATAGGGTCGAAGCTCCACCAGCTTCTGCCCCTGCCTGAACCATTCCAGTATATCCACCGATAGGGCACCGGCGGCTTGAATAAACCGTGTTTTGGCACTGGAATGATAGTAGTCATCCTGCCGGGATTGCAACGTTCCCACATCGAAAGGCAATTCAACCGTTACGGTTTTTGTGATAGGAACCAACAGCGAAGCCCCGGCGAAGGGAGTGGATACGGGGTCTTTCAGATCGCCGTATAACTGATTGAATCCGGCCCGAACGGCGAGGCTCGCGGGTTGCGAAGCCGTCTCAGGCGAAGTTGTCTTAGGCTGAGCGAAGGCCTGTAGAATGCTCAGGCTGAGCAGAAACAGACTGAAAACGGGGCGTAGATCTCTTTTCATCCGTCAACAGGTTTATGTGTCTCCCTTAGACGTGAAACCGGTAAAAAAGTCATCTTTATTGTCTTCATTTGTAGTTTGAAGTGAAACCGGTTACCAGGTTATGGCTACTTCCCCACCCGTTGACGCTGGATTTGACGGTATTGCACCTTTCTACGACTCCCTTTCCCGGCTGGTTTTCGGTAATTCGCTTCGAAAAGCGCAGGCCCACTGGCTCGGATCGGTTCCTAAAAAAGCGAATATTCTTGTCCTGGGTGGCGGTTCCGGCTGGCTGTTGTCGCGCATTCTGGCGGTTTGCGATCCCAAAACCGTCCTCTATATCGATGCTTCGCCAGTTATGATTTCTTTGGCAAAGAAGGAAGTCAATAACGACAGCCGGGTCGACTTTCGGGTTGGAACCGAAACCGCTATTCGGCCCGGCGACCGGGTTCAGGTTCTCTTTACGCCGTTTGTGCTTGATCTGTTTCTGGAAGAACGTCTGCAAACCCAGATTCTGCCCCGATTGCTGAGCTGTTTAGACCATGATGGGCAATGGTTTTGCTGCGATTTCGTTCAACCCGTTTTTTGGTGGCAACGCCTGCTGCTCTGGGTTCTGTACCGGTTTTTTCGCACGCTCAGTCGCATCGAAGCCAATCGATTGCCCAACTGGTTGATGCTGTTGAATTCACAGCCTTCTCTGCGCTATGGCAAATCACAACCTTTTTTTGGAAGAATGATTCTCAGCGGTTACTGGCAGAAAACCGCTTTGTAAGGCCGGTGCCATGATCGCATCACTTTTTTACAGAATTTCCACATAACCGTCCGTTCCATTCACCCGGATTCGTTGGCCGTCTTTGATCAACCGGGTCGCATTTTCCACGCCGACCACTGCCGGCAAGCCATATTCCCGGGCAATCACGGCTCCGTGGGTCATCAGTCCGCCCACTTCGGTTACCAGACCTTTGATGGACACAAA
This sequence comes from Larkinella sp. C7, assembly GCF_006149005.1. Lineage (GTDB taxonomy): Bacteria > Bacteroidota > Bacteroidia > Cytophagales > Spirosomataceae > Larkinella. The sequence continues at coordinate 637,748 of NZ_VBSL01000004.1, forward strand.
CAAGGGTGTCCAGCTCGGGTCAGTAAAAGGCGTTACCAACACATCCCCCGCTTCCAGATCCGCATCTTCCAGGTTGAAGACGACCCTTGCCCGCCCCTCGATCAGTCCGGAAGAAACCGCCAGCCCGGCCATTGCTTCGGTTGGAAGATTGTCCCGTCTGTACTGACCGGTGATGATTTCACCCTCAGACGTGATTACCCGCGGGGGCGTTCGTTTTTCATTGATTTCGTGTTCTTCCTTGCGTTGGCGGATGATTTGGCCGTCCAGGGTCTGCGTGTGTACAACTTCGCGAAACGCTTCAAAAGTGAGGTAATAGACGTCTTCTTTTTCACGAATTACCCCGGCTTGCACGAGCTTTTCGGCTTCCTGGAGGAGAGCCAGTTTGTACACGAAGTAGCGATTGACCATGCTGTATTTGGGGTATTCACGATAACCAATGAAATTCCGGAGCAGGCCGATCATTCGTCTGGTTTCCCGGGCTTTTCGTCTCCCATCCGGTAATGCCATCAATCGTTCCACCAATTCCTGCTCTTTTTCCATCGCCTGTTGTCGCCCCTGCTCAAATTTCTGCTTGCCGGCTCCGGGTTCAACGTTTTTGATGTTTCCGAGGAGGATGGGGACAAGTTGAGATGGTTTTTCGCTCCAACGAGCCTTCGAAATATCGATTTCACCGACACAACGCATACCGTACCGGGTAAGGAAAGCCTCGATTGCCTTCCGGGTTTCCTGCCCCCCTTCAACATTCACCAGTTCATCCAAAAAGTGATCGTCTTTCACCCCTTGTAAAAACACCATGACTTCGGGATACGGGCGAATCACATCGGCAACATCCAGCAGGACCCATCCCATTTCCGACGTAATATTGTGAGATACGGATTGGGTTAGCACATCCGCTGCGTTTTTCTCCCCCAGCCACTTCTCCATTTTTTTGTTGATCCAGGCCGTAGCGTAGAGGGCAATCCTGATCACCTCCAGACTTTGCGGACTAAACAACACCTGTCTTAATTGCGGAATATCTTCCCGGATGAAATCAAATAAGGCGGTTCCTGATTTCGCCTGGATAGCTTGCTTTAACGCTGCAAGGGAGGTTTGACTCTGTTGTATGAGATCAGGAACGAGAGCCGGTTTGTTTTCGAATGACGCCAGATAACGCCACGAAAGGTTGTTGTCGACAAATCCCGTGGCCGGTAATTTGCCATTTGGTACCGGTTTGATAAAGCCTTTTCGCCCGGCAATGGTCAACAGGGCGTCTTTGATGAGCAGATCGCTTTGTCCAAAGGTTTCGATCAACTTTTTTCGGCTGTCCGGTGCAGCGAGCTGCGGTGTAACGTCCACAAACAACCTACCGCCCGCTTGATGCATGACGGCACGGGTCGTTAACTGGAAAAAGGAGAAGCCCAATGGTTTTAAGGCATCGGTCATCATTTGATTATGACCGACCGATACATAGACGCGCGGGTCGCGCCCGGCATTTCCGGCATCATTTGCTTCCGGAATCGGAAACAGCGTGGTGATGGGCCTGCTCTGAACCACAAAGAATGTATCATCAACCAACCCCCATTCGATGTCCTGAGGACAGCCGAAATGGGCTTCGATTTTCCGGCCCACACGCTCAAGTTGCAAAATCTGCTCCTCGGTCAACGACTGCCGGTTCTGACGGCCGGACTCCACCTCCGCTTCCTGCGTACCGCCCGCTTTTAGGGCATAAACCGCCCGCTTCTTGGTGGAAACCTTTCTGGCAATCACCTGGCCCGCACGAACTTTATAATGGTCCGCATTGACCAGGCCGGAAACCAGGGACTCCCCCAAGCCAAAGCTGGCCTCGATCGACACCACCTTCCGGTTGGAGGAAACCGGGTCTGCCGTAAAGAGAACTCCGGCGACATCCGGAAAAATCATTTTCTGAATCACCACCGATAAATAGACCTTCCGATGGTCGAATCCATTTTGCAGCCGGTACGTAACAGCCCGGTCGGTATACAGCGATGCCCAGCAGCGACTGATCGATTGCAGAATGGCGGCCTTGCCAACGGTATTCAGGTAGCTATCGTGTTGCCCGGCAAACGAAGCCGTTGGCAGGTCTTCCGCCGTAGCGCTGGATCGAACGGCATACGCATGTTCTTCGCCAAGGTATTGAAGCTGGCGGATAATCTCCTTTTTGATCCCGGTCGGAATTGCGGTCTCTTCGATCACCTTCCGGATTTTTGCACTGATTTCGCTAATTTCTATCCGGTTATCTACTTTTAGCAGCGCCAACTGATCGAGCAGCGTCTTCAACGTTTCGTTATGGCCGACACTATCTTTATAAGCGTCCGTCGTCACACAAAAACCCTCCGGCACCTCCACGCCCTCCATCCGCGACAACACCCCCAGACTAGCCCCTTTGCCCCCAACCACGGCAAGCTTTGCATGGTCAATATCCTGTAAGTCAAGCAGATATTTACTTGTGCTTTTCATCACTTTCCTACTCTACAATTAGTTATTGTTAAGTTTTTGGGTCGTTGCCTTCATGATGTCGATGGCCTTTAAAAAATAGGCTTCAATGACTTTAATTTCCTCGTTTGAAAAGGAAGCCAGTAATTTTTCCGACTCGCTTCGGAATTCGGCATAGAGCGGGACTAGAAGTTCCATAATGGTGTCGGTGTTCGGTACCAGGATGACCTTGCGCCGGTCATCCTGGGCAAATTGTCTTTTTACGAGGTTTTTCTTTTCAAATCGGTCGATCAAACCGGTAACCGCACCCGTTGTCAAGCCTGTTAACGTGGCTAGCTCACCGGCTGTCATCTGCCCTTTTTCAATAAAAAATCCCAGGTACTTATGATCCGTTCCCGAAAGACCAGCCTTTCGGGCAACGGCTTCGTGCATTTGAATAGAGGTATAGGCATACAGTTGGCTCAGTTTTCGGATGGGCCGGATTGCGTCTTCTTCTTGCATATTATCTTAGAAACTAATTATCTTATCAACAAAGATAATTAGTTTCCTGCAAAGTTTCAAACTCATTTGGGCAGGCTTGGCGTATGCACACAAAAAAAGCCAGCCCGTTTATCACAGGCTGGCTTCCCAAATCTATCTAGGTTTGTTTCTTACTTTACTTCTTCAAACGGCACATCCGAAACGTTGTCCTGACCCGTTGGCTGACCAGTCTGTCCGTTGGGTTGACCGCCGTCGCCCGCAAAACCGTCGGCCGGGTTGGGGCCTTGTGCACCGCCCGTGGCGTTATAGAGTTCCTGCGAAGCGGCTGCCCAGGCAGCATTCAGTTTTTCCACACCCGCGTCAATTGCGGCTGCATCGCGGCTGCTGTGGGCTGAACGCAATTCGCTCAACGCTCCTTCAATGGCGGTTTTGTTGCCTTCCGACAATTTATCACCGTATTCTTTCAACTGCTTCTCGGTTTGGAAAATCAGCGAGTCGGCCTGGTTGATTTTCTCAATCACTTCCCGTTCTGCTTTGTCAGAAGCTTCATTGGCTTTGGCTTCTTCACGCATCCGGTTGATTTCGTCATCGCTCAAACCGCTCGAGGCTTCAATCCGGATTTTCTGCTCCTTGCCGGTTCCTTTGTCACGGGCGGTTACGTGCAGAATACCGTTGGCGTCGATGTCGAACGTCACTTCAATCTGCGGAATACCACGCGGGGCCGGTGGAATACCGTCGAGGTGGAACCGACCCAGTGAGCGGTTCTGGCTCGCCAGGGGACGTTCTCCCTGCAAAATATGGATTTCAACGCTCGGCTGATTGTCGGAAGCCGTTGAGAATGTTTCTGATTTTTTGGTCGGAATGGTCGTATTGGCGTCGATCAAACGGGTCAAAACACCACCCATCGTTTCAATCCCCAGCGACAGCGGAATCACATCCAGCAGCAGGACATCTTTCACTTCACCGGTCAATACACCACCCTGAATGGCAGCACCAACGGCTACGGCTTCATCGGGGTTCACGCTCTTCGACGGTTTCCGTCCGAACAGTTTCTCCACTTCGTCCTGCACTTTCGGAATCCGGGTTGATCCACCGACCAGAATAACCTCGTCGATCTGGCTGGCCGAATACCCGGAGTTTTTCAACGCCCGGCGGCAGGGTTCCAGACTCCGCTGAATCAGCGAATCGGCCAACTGTTCAAATTTCGCGCGGCTCAACGTCCGCACCAGGTGTTTCGGAATACCGTTTACCGGCATGATGTACGGCAGGTTGATTTCCGTCGAGCTGGAGCTCGACAGTTCCACCTTCGCTTTTTCAGCCGCTTCTTTCAGCCGTTGCAACGCCATTGGATCCTGCCGCAGGTCGATGTTTTCGTCGTTTTTGAACTCCTGTGCCAGCCAGTCGATAATCACCTGATCGAAGTCGTCACCACCGAGGTGCGTATCACCGTCGGTCGATTTTACTTCAAATACGCCATCGCCCAGTTCCAGAATGGAAATATCGAACGTACCACCACCGAGGTCAAACACGGCGATTTTCATATCCTGGTGCTTCTTGTCCAGGCCGTAGGCCAGGGCAGCCGCTGTCGGTTCATTGATGATCCGCTTGACATCCAGACCGGCAATTTGACCAGCCTCTTTGGTTGCCTGACGTTCGGCATCGTTGAAGTAGGCCGGTACGGTAATGACGGCTTCCGTAACGGTTTGGCCCAGATAATCTTCGGCGGTCTGCTTCATTTTTTGCAGAATCAGGGCCGAAATTTCCTGTGGTGTATATTGACGATCGCCAATCCGGACGCGGGGCGTGTCATTAGGTCCCCGTTCGACCGTGTAAGCGATGGTTTTAATTTCGTTCTGAACTTCATTGAAACGTTTCCCCATGAACCGTTTGATCGATGAAATCGTGTTCTTGGGGTTTGTGATGGCCTGGCGTTTGGCCGGATCACCGACCTTGCGTTCGCCGTTGCCATTGTCCATAAAGGCCACCACCGATGGAGTGGTCCGACGGCCTTCGCTGTTGGCAATGACCACCGGCTCGTTGCCTTCCATGACAGACACGCACGAGTTGGTTGTTCCTAAGTCAATTCCTATAATCTTTCCCATGATACTTTTACGAATGTCTTGCTTTTAGTCTTTTGACAAACTACAAATGCCTAATGAACAAGACCTATGCCAGCCCACGCAATTGCCCCAAAACGTGACAGATTGACAGCTAAAGCTGACTGAATGGCTTTAGTGAATGAAATTCTCCGGCGTTTTCTGACAGGATGTAAACCGGTTGTGAGTCCGCCAGTGTACGTACTGGCAGGATCATTGATAAAGCCCCCAACCCTTGAAAGCGGCTTTTTAACACCCGTTCTTTTGCTGCCTTTGGGGTTAGGGGCATTTCTGTTATTTACCAAACAAACCGCCCAGCAAACCACCCAGTCCCCCATTGTTCGACTGGTTTGGCTGTGCATTATTACCTCCACCCATAAAACCGCCCGCAACGCGCATCAGATCGTTCATATCGAGTTTGCCATCGGCCATGGCCGAACTGGCGGCTCCCATCCAGTCGACGCCCTGATTGCCGGTTGCGGCACCCAGAATCTGATTTCCATCGACACTCGAATCGTTCGGGTCCCGGGATTTATTCATCAGTTTGCTCAACACCATCGGCACCACCATCGTTGCAATCGACATCGCCATCTGGGGTGAAATCCCTAGTTTTTGCATCAGACTTTGCTGCACATTCTGCTCCACGCCCTGAGTAACCGGACTTTGCTGCACATTGGCACCATTGCCCTGGCCGGTTACCATGCTCAGCAGGTCGCTCAGATTACCGCCCTGGGCCTGCTGCTGCAACCCACCGAGAATACCGCTCGAAATGGCCTGCATCGCATCTTCATTCTGGTGATTCGGTATGGCGGGGTTGTTGATAACGGCATCGCCCGACTGCTGGCGAATGAGGTTCATGAGGGTTTCCATCATAATCGTACGTGGTTTGATTGGTTAAAAAATACTATGAAGCACCGGACTGATGGTGTTATACTGTTTCTTTGTAATAACTTCCCGGTACGGAATCAGTTTCATTGAGACGCAATTATTTACGGATTGTAACAATGCCGCCCCAAGAATCTACCCCAGAATGGTCGCTTTCTGATTTGCTGACCGACCTGTTTTACCCCAGCGAGTCGAACGAACCCGTTGATTCCTTGGACTATACCGTTGATTTCGAGCCGCCGTTGACCGTCAGCCAGGTGAAGGATTTGTTACTGATTCCACCGAAAATTTACGTTGAAGAAATCCCGGAAGACGGTTTTTGGGAACCGGTTGTTACCGATCAGGTGTGGTATGACGAGGAAGAAAAGAAAAGAACCACCCGGTTTATCGAACTGCAAAAAACCATTCAGGCTGCCTTGAGCGATCGTCAGGTGTTCCGGGTTGGCGAAAACGAAGTGGATTTGTATTTACTCGGACGCAAAGCGGACGGCTGCTGGGCCGGATTGAAGACGCTGGTAGTAGATACCGCTTTCTAAAAAAAGCAGGCAGCCGGTAAGGGCTGCCTGCGGACTATTTATTTCACAGTTTCAACAACGGCTTTGAAAGCCTCGGGGTGGTTCATGGCCAGATCAGCCAATACCTTTCTGTTTAACTCAATACCGGCTGAGTGAATTTTTCCCATCAGGGCCGAGTAGGAAACACCGTGCAGACGCGCACCGGCGTTGATCCGCTGAATCCAGAGAGCGCGGAAATCGCGTTTCTTCTGGCGACGGTCGCGGAAAGCATAAACGAGGCCTTTTTCAACCGCGTTTTTCGCTACCGTCCAAACATTTTTACGACGACCAAAGTATCCTTTGGCCAATTTCATTACTTTCTTGCGACGCGCCCTGGAGGCTACGTGGTTCACTGAACGTGGCATTTTTGATTTTTTTTGTTTTTGACAACAGGCGACAAGTTCAGTTAAGAGTGAAGAGTTAATAATTATGAGTTAATCTTCTCACTGGAAAACAACTCTTAATCTTCATTCTTACTTCCTAACTCATTTTGTTCTTGAAAGGCCTGAGATCGGGTTGAACATGAAACCGCGCGGAGAATCCGCGAAAGTGGGCGTTGCTTACGCCAGGTTGAGCATAACCTTGATCCGACGCTCATCGCCTTTGAAAACCAGCGCATCGTGAACCAGGTTCCGTTTGCGTTTGGTCGACTTTTTCGTCAGGATATGGCTGTGGAAGGCATGCTTCCGTTTGATTTTGCCGGTACCAGTCAGCTTGAAACGCTTCTTGGCGCCCGAATTGGTTTTTACTTTTGGCATTGCTTTAAACAGAAATGTTGCTGATTGTGAAACAGGCCGCAAAGATACGCAAAAAAAGTTTAAGGTTTATAGTATATGGTTCTGACTGCTGTGATTAGCAACCAAAACCATAGACGATAAACCTTAAACCAAAAACAAATTATTTTTTCACCTGAACCACCTTCGGTGCCAGGAACATACTCATCCGCTTGCCTTCCAGTTTGGGTTCAGCCTCAACGCGGCCGATGTCTTCCAAACCTTTGGCAAACCGCTGGAGCAGTTCAACACCCCGCTCTTTGAAGACGATGGAACGCCCGACAAACTGGACGTAAGCCTTCACCTTCGAGCCTTCTTTCAGGAAGTTGATGGCGTGTTTCAATTTAAATTCAAAATCGTGGTCGTCGGTGTTCGGGCCGAACCGGATTTCTTTGATAACGACTTTCTGAGCCTTCGCCTTGATTTCCTTTTGCTTCTTCTTCTGTTCGTATTTGAACTTCGAATAGTCGACAATCCGGCAGACGGGCGGCACGGCGTTGGGAGAAATTTCGACCAGGTCGAGGGCTTGCGACTTGGCTAGATCAAGTGCTTGCTGAATATCGTAAACGCCCTGTTCGACGTTTTCACCAACTACCCGAACCGAACGGGCTAGAATACGGCCGTTGATCCGGTAAGGTTCTTCGACCACACGCGGTGGGCGCATGGGTCTGCGCTGTAATGCCATAGATAATATTTAGAGTTGAAAATGGGTCCGCTGTTGCGGGTGATTACGTGCCTATAACGTAATGTGTATTATAAAGTTTCCCGTAAAATACGCATTTTGAGCATTCGGAGCAAGAAAATGAGGTTAATGACCAATTAACCGGAAGTAATGAAGCGCCGAAAACCGTCCGGCCTGTTCATTACCCCCTGTTCAGGGTTCACTTATTTCATCAAACTGCTTTCGCTACGGGCTTGATTTCATTTTGAAAAAACGCCACAAATTCGGCAATGGTCATCGATCCAAGGTCACCTTCGCCTTTCTTGCGAACGGAAACACGCCCTTCGGCCTGCTCCTTTTCGCCCAGAATCAGCATGAATGGCACTTTGTTCAATTCCGAATCCCGGATCTTGCGACCGATCTTCTCATCGCGGTGATCGACGTACCCCCGAATGTCACTTTCCTGCAAAGTTAGAAAAACTTCGTTGGAATAGTCCTCATATTTCTCCGAAATCGGCAAAACCGCAATTTGGTCGGGCGACAGCCAGAGCGGAAAATTCCCCCCCGAGTTCTCGATCAGGATGGCAATAAACCGTTCCATCGAACCAAACGGCGCGCGGTGAATCATCACCGGCCGGTATTTCTGGTTGTCGGAACCGGTGTATTCCAGTTCAAATCGCTCGGGCAGGTTGTAGTCGACCTGGATGGTGCCCAACTGCCATTTGCGGCCCAGGGCATCCCGAACCATGAAATCCAGCTTGGGACCGTAGAAAGCCGCTTCGCCCAATTCAGTCACGGTTCTCAGTCCCCGTTCGGCCGACGCTTCGATGATGGCCGCTTCGGCTTTTTCCCACAGCTCATCCGAGCCAATGTATTTCTGCTTGTTTTCGGGATCGCGCAACGAAATCTGGGCGCTGTAATCATCGAATCCGAGTGATTTGAAAACATACAGCACCAGATCGATGACTTTGATGAACTCCTCTTTCACCTGATCCGGGCGGCAGAAAATGTGCGCATCGTCCTGCGTAAAACCGCGAACCCGGGTCAAGCCGTGGAGTTCACCGCTTTGTTCGTACCGATAAACCGTGCCAAACTCCGCCAGCCGCAAGGGCAAATCCCGGTAGGAACGGGGCCTGGTTTTGTAAATTTCGCAGTGGTGCGGGCAGTTCATGGGTTTCAGCAGAAACTCCTCGCCCGCTTCCGGCGTCAGAATGGGCTTGAACGAGTCTTCCCCGTATTTCTCCCAGTGGCCTGAGGTGACGTACAATTGCTTCGAACCGATGTGGGGCGTAACGACCTGCTGGTAACCCGCCCGAACCTGCGCTTTCCGCAGAAAATTCTCCAGCCGTTCGCGCAGCATGGTTCCTTTTGGTAACCACAGCGGCAAACCGGCACCGACTTTTTCCGAAAAAGCAAACAGTTCCAGTTCCTTGCCCAGTTTCCGGTGGTCGCGTTTTTTGGCTTCTTCCAGCAGGTGCAGGTAATCGTCCAGTTCTTTCTGTTTCGGAAACGTGACCGCATAAACGCGGGTCAGCATCTTGTTCTTCTCATCGCCCCGCCAATAGGCCCCGGCCACGTTCATCAGCTTTACGGCTTTGATAAAACCGGTATGTGGAATGTGTGGTCCCCGGCAGAGGTCGGTGAAGGTTCCCTGGGTGTAGAACGAAATTGTTCCGTCTTCGAGCCGTTCCAGCAGGTCAAGTTTATAGGGATCGCCTTTCTTTTCAAAATAGGCGACGGCTTCGGCTTTGCTGATCGGCTGACGGATAAACTCCTGTTTCTGCCGCGCCAGTTCCAGCATTTTGTCTTCCACTTTTTTAAAATCCTCCTGCGAGAAATGCTGCCCGTTCAGATCGACGTCGTAATAAAAGCCTTTCTCGATCGGCGGCCCGATTCCGAACTGAATGCCCGGATACAGTTCTTCCAGGGCTTCGGCCAGCAAGTGGGCGGATGAATGCCAGAATGTCGCTTTTCCTTCGGTATCGTTCCACGTCAAAAGGGTAACCGCTGCATCCGTTGTGATGGGGCGCGTGGCATCCTGCACGGTGCCATTCACCTTGGCAGCCAACACATTGCGCGCCAGCCCTTCGCTGATGCTCAGGGCAATTTCCAGACTGGTTACTCCATTGGGATACTCCCGGACACTGCCGTCGGGCAGTGTAATGCGAATTTGGTCACTCATTTTTATAAAGTTTATCAGTGGTACTCAATCGGCAATTGTTTTGAATGTTCAATGTAAAATGACGCCAACTAGACGCCAACTATGAGATGATGCCCATGCCTAACAGTTGTTCAAGTGCCAGCGGCACGTAACGTTAATAGCAAATCGGCATTTTGAGTACTCTCCAGGCGTGCCGGAGGTACGCGATATAGGCTTAGTTGCGTACCTCCGGCACGCCTGGAGCTCTTAAAATATCCATTTGCTATTAACATCGGACCTCTCCGGGGTCAATAATCTCACCGTTTGCGTTAAAATGATAAATTTTGAATGTAAAAGTAGTAAGGATGCAATCACTTTTAAATTTGGTATTTATCATTTTACATTAATCATTCCTCATTAAACATCTCAATTTCTTGTTGAATCGCGGCTAAATCGGGATCGGGGCTGAATCATCATGACGCGGACGCGCGTGGTGTCGAGCACCTGACCGGGGCGGGTTGGCGCAATGGGGCGTTCTTCGTACGGAAGATCGGTAGCATCGCCATACATTTTTTTCTTCTGCACCCGCCAGTAGCCATAATATGCCTGCTGATCGGCGGCATTCTCCTGCATGGCTAACGCATATTGCTTACCGGCTTGTTCCCACTCCCGGAATTGTTCATAGCACATGGCGATGTAATAATGGATGCGGGGAAACTGCGGGGCCTGTTTCACCACCTGATCGAAATGCTGCAAGGCCTGTGCCATGTTCCGCAGCTTCATCATCACCAGACCCGACTGAAAGTGCGCCTGCACCATCGTGGGGTTGAGTCGCAAGGCTTTCTGGTAAAAAAAGTAGGCACTGTCGGACGCAGCCGTTTGCTGGTAAATGTGGCCGAGGGCATACAGCAAACCGGGGTCGTTCGGGAAGTATCCGCCCCCCCGTTTGTTGTAGGCAATGGCCGACGCATAATCGCCCCGAACGGAATGGATGATCGACAACTGCACGTACGGTTCCAGAAACCGGGGTTTCAGCGTCAGGGCCCGTTTGTAAAACGTAACCGCCCGGGTAGTGTCTCCCGATTTGGCCGCCACCAGACCGTTGAGGTAAAACGCTTCGCCTTCGTAGGGCGCCATTTGCAGGGCTTTCACGAGGTAAAACCGGGCGCGGTCCAACTGCTTTTCATGCTGAAGCAAATCCCCGATGGCAATGTATAATTCCGGCGTGTTGACACCGAGCCCCTCGGCCCGCAACGCACTTTCCAGTCCATCATCATACAATTGCTTTTTTCGCAAAACCTGCGCCTTTACAAAGTGATACCGTCCTTCGTTGTTTTCCCGTTCGAGGGCTTCGTTGATGTCGGACAGCGCTTCGTCGGTTTTTCCGAGATCCATATAAAGTGCCGCGCGTTTGGCATAGGCCGACGCCGGGCCGCTCTGGTTAATGGCCCGCGTCAGGGCTTCCAGAGCCGCCTGGTTGCGGATGTCGGCCGAATTTTCCGGCACAGCGGGAATGCGGGTCTGCCGGCGGTCGTCGTCGGAACAGGCCACTAGAAAACACACACCAATCAGACACCAGAGGCTACAGAATTTGCCCATTCTAATTCCCGGAAAACAGGACATACTGCCGTATCCGAAATACCGGATGGCCAGACAGCCCTGTTCGTTTCCAACTGCAAATATAGGTCATTCGATGGAAGAAAACCGATAAAATACGCCCAGGGGCAGGCGTTTGGCAAAACCGTCGCTGAGATACAACTCGCCAAATTCGGTATTGGGACGCGCGCCAAAATGAGCTTTCATAAGGTTTTCCAGAATCAGCGCGGAAAAACCGAGGGAGTAGAGGTTGATGATCAAAAAATACTGCTGCTTGTCCAGTAATTCGGCGCAAACCTGCAACAACTCATTGAGGTGTTCTTCCAGCAGCCACTTCTCCCCTTCCGGTCCGCGACCGTAGGCCGGTGGGTCCAATATCAAGCCGTGATAGGTATTGCCGCGACGAACTTCCCGTTTCACAAACTTCAGCGCATCTTCCACCACCCAGCGGATGTTGTCGAGTCCGCTGGCTTCCATGTTTTCCCGCGACCAGGTAATTACCTGCCGAACGGCATCGACATGGGTCACCTCCGCACCAGCCTGCCGGGCCGACAACGACGCGGCTCCGGTATAGGCAAACAGGTTCAGAATACGCGGTTTTTCGACGGGAAGAGCCGATACGTTCCGGTGAATAAAAGGCCAGTTCACGGCCTGCTCCGGGAAAATTCCGACGTGTTTGAACGACGAAAGCGAGAGTTTGAAGGTCAGATCCAGGCCTTGTTGCTGATACGGAATGAACCATTTCTCGTCCATTTTGGAGCGCAGCACCCACTCCCCTTTTTCCTGCGATCCCTTGTCTTTTTTGAAAACCGCATGGGCCCGGTTTTGCCATTCGGCATCCGTCAATGACTTGGGCCAGATGGCCTGCGGTTCCGGGCGGCTGAGGACAACGGAGCCAAAGCGTTCAAGTTTTTCAAAACCGCCCGTGTCGATTAATTCATAGGAAGACCAGCTTTCGGGGGTCAGCAGCGTCAGACGGTTGTTACTCATGAGCCCAGGGCTAAAATACACTCAAATTCGTTGACGCTGACCGGAACGACCGACAGCCGGGACTGCCGGATCAGCAACAGATTCTGCAACAGCGGTTCCGCTTTGATCTGCTGTAGCGAAACCGGTTTCGAAAGCCGGGTGACGGGTTCGAGTTCCACCACCACCCACCGCGGGTCCTCCGGAATGGTCGGATCGGGATAGGCCTCGTGGCTCACTTTGGCCAGTCCGACCACTTCCTTGCCCGCCACACTGTGGTAAAACAGGACCTGATCGCCCAGGCGCATCGAAGCGAGGTTGTTCCGGGCCTGGTAGTTGCGCACCCCATCCCACACGGCCCGGCCCTGCTTAACAAAATCGTCCCACGAATACGCGTCCGGTTCGGACTTAACGAGCCAGTAGTTCAACGGATTGAGTCATTAAAAGGGTTGCGAGGATTGAATGATTAAACAGGACTGAAATAGTTTGCCGACGGTTTAATAGTCGTCGAACTCATCACCGTATTTGGATCCGAACTCATCGCGCGAATGATCTTCGTCCAGCCCTTTGAATTTCAGTCCTTTTTTGATAATGGAAATCTGACCGGAGTGGTAGGTATCGTGATTGATGATGCCGTGCAACATATCGTAGTACGTATAGTCTCTACCGGGTACAATGTCTTCCAGAAATTCATCGTAGTCGCGTTTGTCGAGTTCGTTGATCAATTCTTCCTGGCTCAGACTCAGTTCCATTTGCAGGGCTTCCCACTCAAAATCGTCGATAACCTGAAACGACCCGAAATTTTTCTCCGGCGTCTTGATGTCGAAATCCTTGTCTCCCTGCATTTTCTTGACGCAAAAAATCCGCCAGCTTGTCATGTGGAAGACCAGTTCGGCAATGGAATGCGTGTTGGGCGTTAACCGGTGACCCGCCATTTCGGGAGAAACGCCACTCAGTACTTCCACCAGCGAAGGCCCGTGCCAGGCTTCTTCCCCTTCGTAGGTTGTGTTGAGCAGGTCAATGATTCGTATCAATTCGTCGTTCTGTACCATTGGAATCGTGTTGTAAATGAGCGGAGGGCCTGTGTCCCCTTACGGTTCTTTCGGCAAAGGTAAAAGGGTTTGTTATTTTTTCATTGTGTTACTTACCTATTCTATCCTAAAAAGAGATATAACTTATTGAAGAATGTGCACGAAAAGGCCTTTTTCCCGCTCCTGACAATAATACAAGTCCATCTTCTGAATCCGGTTCATCTCCTAAAATCAATCCAATATTTTTTTACGGTGGATTGATTATAAACTAATGGTGAAAATCAAATAAAAGTAAAGCTACCCCTTGACATTTGTATGAGCAATCAATAGCTTTGGATCATTGAGCGATTGCTCAATTATTATTACTCAAAGGGTCAGCCTCCTCTTTGTGTTCAATACATAGTTCACGATTTCTGTGCTATCAACTTATGAACACCAATCGTCACACCGACGAGGAGCTGGTACGGTATTACCTTGCTACCCAACAAAGCGACTATTTTGGTCAACTCTACAAACGGTATTCAAACAAGGTATACCGCCGGTGTTTGACCATTACCAAAGACCCCGTCGATGCGGAAGATTTCACGCAGGACATTTTCTTGCGGGTTTTGTCCGGACTACACAATTTCAAGGAAAAGTCCACCTTCTCGACCTGGCTCTACACGGTTTCTACCAACTATTGCATGGATCGCATGAAACTGGGCCGCCGGCGGAGCGATTGGGTTGAACTGGATCACGAGATCGTCAAGTCCCTGGCCGAAACCAACGACTATGCCGGGATGGAAGAACGTTATCAGCTCGTGGATCTGATTCTGGAGAAAATCGCCCCCAGCGAGTCGATGTATATGCGAATGAAGTATGAAGACAACATGAACATCCGGGAAATGGCAATACTACTACAGGTTAAAGACAGTGCCGTCAAAATGCGGCTGAAACGCGTTCGGGATAAAGTGAAAGATATACTCATTTTTTATCAACTGAATTGATTCAGATAACCGGATAATAGCGCCTGATGGGGTCTGGTTTTTTAGGCGATTTTATCCGGTTATTTTTTTTCGATTACACTGATGTTTCCGCTGCCTTCGAGGTAGCATTTTTTTACGTTTTGGTAATCGTCAACGCCTTTTTCCCGCAGAATGCTGATCAATTCGTCTTCCGTGATCATCTCCCGCTTCATGTTCTGGCGCATCAACTGCCCATCCTTCACCAGTAAAATCGGATCGGGTTCAATCATTCTTTTTAGAAAAACCGATTGGTAACCCAACCAATCGAGCGTGTAGTCCCAGAAAACCAGCGTTCCGACCAGAAACAAACCCTCCGTCACGGATTCATACGGCCCGGCCATCGCGTTCTGAGCGGCATCCGAAATCATCGTAATGAGTAGCAAGTCGCTGAGATTCAGCTGCCCGGTGCCGCGCCTGAAAAACCGCAGGTATAAAAAGATAAACCAATACGTCAGGGTGCCGCGCACCATCATTTCCAAAACAGACGTTGTGGGGATAAAGACCGACTGCCAGTCAACGCCAATTAGTTTTTCCATAGCATACAACAGGTTAGAATTCTGAAACGGATCTGCGACGGAAAGTAGCGGAAATCCGGCAGCAAATCGAGTGTCCGGTCCCCCAAATTGATTCAGGTTTTGACAGTTTTTAATTTTCGGTGTAACTTCACGCCATGAAGCTTATTCACATTCGTACGGCATCGTTAGCGGCCATCATCGTTGTCACGGCTCTGAGTCGTTTGTTACCTCACCCGTATAATTTTACACCCATTGCTGCCCTGGCCCTGTTTGGCGCGGCCACCTTTGAGCGCAAATGGCTCGGGCTGGCCATTCCGCTGGCCGCCATGCTGCTCAGTGACCTCTTCCTTGGTTTCCACAGCGGGATGATGAGCGTTTACAGTGCCTTCACCGTAATCTGGTTGCTGGGCGTTGTTCTGTTACGCAGAGTCACCTTTGGCCGGGTCTTGACCGCTTCGCTCCTGTCCTCAGCCCTGTTTTTTCTGATCACCAATTTCGCAGTCTGGTACGGCAGTTCGTTCTACCCGCAAACGCCCCAGGGCCTGATGGCCAGTTATGCCGCCGGTTTGGCGTTCTACGATGGCCAGTCGTTCTTCCTGAATGCTGTGTTGGGCGATCTGACCTTCAGCACGGTTTTATTTGGCAGTTATTACCTTTTACAACGACAGTTTCCGGTTTTCAGGCTCGCCCGATAAATTCAGTCATCTTATCGATACCCTAAAGACCTGTAAGCTTTCAAACCTTGCAGGTCTTTTTTTAGTGATCTCATACCGACTCAACCAACTTTCTATCCATCATGTATACCTCCAAGCGGGTTCGATTTCACCATATTTTTCCGTTCGCCTGGCGTTCGGTTTTGTTCTTTCTGGGGTATTCCACCCTCATCTGTCTGCTCTACGTCATGGCGGGCTGGCAGGGCCTGGCCATCCCTTTTCTGCCCATCGGCCTGATCGGAACCGCCGTCGCGTTCTACGTGGGTTTCAAAAACAATTCCTCCTACGAACGGCTGTGGGAAGGGCGACGGATCTGGGGCAGTCTGGTCAACGTCAGCCGGTCGTGGGCCATTATGGCACTGGATTACGTGACCAATCTGAACGCCACCGCTCCGGTTTCGGAACAGGAACTGAAAACCATTCACCAAAGTCTGGTCTACCGCCAACTGGCATTTCTGAACGCCCTGCGGCTCCAGCTTCGCCGACGCACGGTTTGGGAAGCCTGTGTGGGGGCCGAGCATACCCTGATCGAACGCATTGAAGCCTTTCGGCTGCACCAACTGGATGAAGACCTGGCACCGTTTTTAACCACCGAAGAAGTCGAATTCATCATCAAGCGACAGAATGCCGCCACGCATCTGATCCGGAACCAATCCGCCCAACTCAAAGAACTGCGGGCCAAAGGACTGATTTCGGAGTACTACCACGCTGAAATGGAACGCTTGCTGGTCGAATGTTACAACCAGCAGGGCGCCTGCGAGCGAATCAAAACGTTTCCGTTTCCCCGCCAGTACGCCTTTTTCAGTTACGTCTTCATCTGGCTTTTCGTCCTGATTCTGCCCTACGGCTTGCTTGGTGAAATGGCTAAACTGGGCGACTGGTACGTCTGGCTGACCATTCCGTTCTACACCCTGATCTCCTGGGTGTTCAACACGATGGAAATTATTGGTGACACCAGCGAAAATCCGTTCGAAAATAGCATCAACGACGTTCCGATGACGGCCATCTGCCGCAATGTGGAGATCGATTTGCGTGAAATGCTGGGCGAAACCAAGCTGCCGGAGCGTATGCAGGCGGTAGATAATATACTGCTCTAGACGGCACCAGCGGCTAATTCACCGGCGGAAAACAATAAACGGGGGCGGTTTTCAGTTTTATCGACAAGTGTTGAACGAATATGTGTCGCCGATTCCTGCCCATCGTACTTGTGTTGTTTTTTTGCGTCGGATTGAAGCCTGCGTCGGTTGTATCGCCCACCGATCACTACGGCCAGATCGATTACTACGCACGTCATGCTCCGGACTCGTATGCCCGCAGCATTACCAGTTTGTCGGACTACCTGACGGCTCCTGCCCGCACGGATATGGACAAGGTTCGGGTGATTTACGCCTGGATGGTTTCCCACATCCGCTACGATCTGGAGGCCGTTCACAACCGGAGTTCCCAGAAATATTATTCCGAATTTGAATACGCCAACCGGGTTCTGCGCCAGCGAAAAGGGCTCTGCACCGGCTATGCGCTGTTGTTCAAATACCTCCTGAAACGGGCGGGCGTTCAGGCCGTCAACATCCGGGGGTATGCCCGCACGGAGGACAAGGAAGCAGGTCGCCCCATTGCGGTGGTCGACCACGAATGGAATGCCGTCAACATTGAAGATGAGTGGTTTTTGCTGGATTTAGCCTGGGCCGTTACCACCGCTTCGGAAGGCGCTGGCAGCAATGATTTTTATTTCCTGACGCCACCGGAAGTGTTTGTTTCCCAGCACTTTCCAACAGATTCCCGCTGGCAGTTTCTGGATCAGCCACTGAGCAAGAGTGAGTTCGACCGGTTTCCGAAACTCTATGATCCGTATTTTCAGTTGGGATTCGGCCCGGACTTTCCGCGCGACGGCCAGATCCGGGCGCAGGGAAAAGCCGAACTGACGCTGCAAAACGAACAGGCGCTGGAATACCTCTGCACGGTGAGTCGCTTCGGACAATCGAAAGGCTCTGAAGTTCCCGTTAAGGTAGCTCGCTATGGCAACCAGCACCAGTTGCAGTTCAACGTCCCGATCCGGGGCTGGTCGACGCTCCACATTTTTGCCCGCTCCCGGGGCAATGCCCGCGTGAAGAAATACGACTGTATTGCGTCGTTTTCGATCTATAATTCGTGAAGAGACAAGAGAGGGTAGACAGGAGAATAGAGACTGTGAAGTTCCCTTTTTGGGTCTTTATTCTCTTGTCTACCCTCTCTTGTCTACCCTCTCTTGTCTGGTCTCTCCTGTCTATCGCAAAAAAATCCGCAAATTCCGGAACGCATCCATACGGGCGTAGCTTTTTTCGTGCATCACCACCGTGGATTCCGGGCCTTCGATGATTGCCGGTCCCGACAAGGTGTCTTCGGCACGAATACCGGCGCGGTCGTAGATCGGACAACCGCAGGGGGTCAGATCCTTTTCATAATACACCGAACGGTATCCCTTCAGGGCGTGAAAATCCCCCGTCCGCTGGGTGGAGTTGTAATAGCCTGCCCGTTGCATGGCCGCCGGTATTTGCCATTCCGGGTCATTTTCGGCCAACACCAGCAGATACCCCAATGCCGACGACACCCCGGCTCCCACCGGCACCACCACCTGCTTGATCCCCAACAGCCGGGCAATTTCACAGGCATGAACCGGTCCGGCACCCCCAAATGCCAGCAGACTATACGTCTCCAGTTCAGCGGTATGCGCCCCGGTCAATTCCCGGATTTGGGCCGCCAGGTTCGCTTCAACACCGTTGGATACGCGCATGGCAGCTTCTTCCACTGAAATATTGAGAGGAGTCGCCAGGTGTTCCCGAATGGCCTTTTTGGCCAAATCCACTTTGAGTGGAATGGCCCCGTACAGAAAATAATCTTTATTCAGAAAACCCAACACCAAATCCACATCCGTCAACGTCGGCACCGTGCCACCCCGATCGAAGCAAGCCGGCCCCGGCCCCGGTGTAGCATGTTCGGCGAGCAGCACGGGTTCTTTTTCTGCATTCAGCCCGATGTAGCTATTACCGCCCATTTCAAAACTACGCACCTGGTTTTCCAGCGATTGATCCAGTGAATCCATCGATGTGGCCGATAGCTCGTTCTGCAGGGAAACAAACGCCGACGATCCGCCAATTCGCAGTACCACGAGGTTTTTCTGCCCGATCTGATTCCCAAAATACCGCCCGGTCATGAGTCCGCCAATGCGGGGCGACATAATGGATTCGGGGTTTTCCACCGCTTCATTGATGGGAAGCAGACGCCCGTGGCTGGTCACCAACCGAATCGGCGTTGCCCACCCGGCTGCCAGCAGTTTCTCTTCCAGATTCCGGGCACAGGTGATGGCCATGGATGGCAGTATCTGTACACTCATCCCCACCACCAGGGCCTCCACCACCGCCGGATCTACCTGTTTCTCCGCCATGAAATACCCGATTTCTTCCACCAAACGCTCGGTTGAATCATGAATGGTGGTGGGAATTTTCTTGATGGATAGCCGGCCTGCGTCGTCCATCAACACAAAATCCGTAAACGTTTCTCCCAAATCAATGCTAAAACGGTAACGACTCATGGTAGTCTGTTGGCTGTGAGAAACGATTCTATTTCGACGTAATGCGCATGTCCGTAATCCGCCATCGGCCGTCTGGGCCTTTCCGTAACTGGCTGGTTACCAATGCTGAATGGGATGCCGTACCGGTGCTTTCGGCCGGAACATATGCGTATACTTCAACGGATTGAGCGGTATTTTCGTTAATTTCAAGCTTCCGGACGCGGTAATTCTGGTATTTTATTTTTCCGCCCGACGCCTGGTATGCCGCCGGTGTTTTCCGGCTGCCGTCCGAATCGGTAATCATGGCCTCTTCCGTAAACCAGGTTGCCACACTGCCGGTGGGACCCGAACCGGGATTTAAAACGGCCATGCGGCTTTTGAGCAATACCAGAATCGAATCCCGCTCCGGATACAGTTTCGTGGTCGTGGTGCGGGTTTCCGTCCGACGCAAACGCCGTTGCGTATCCTCTTTTGCCTGGTTTGGCGTCGTTTGCTGGGCTACGGCAGATGCCGAAAACCCCACTCCCAACACGAGTGTCAACAGTTGTAGTTTCATTTGTTTTCGTTTTCGTCGCTCAAAAGTAAAGTTTTTCTGCCAATCGAAACGTATTACAATGCGCTTCCACAATGTCGGCCATTCGGGGCGAATAACCGCCCCCCATCGAAACCACCATCGGCAAGCCTTCTTTGCGGGCTTGCTCAAAGACAAACTCGTCGCGCTGTTTGCAGCCTTCACGGGTCAGGTTCAACTTCCCAAGCCGGTCGGATTTCAACACATCGACGCCGGAAATATAAAACAGAAAATCGGGCTTTTGTTCTTTTAACAGACGGGGCAGGGTTTCGGCCAACTGATTGAGGTAAGCGTCGTCGGTCATGCCGGTCGGCAACGCCACGTCCAGATCCGACTGTTCCTTGTGCAGCGGGTAATTGTCTTTGCCATGCATACTGAAGGTAAAAACCCGGGGCTCCTGCCGAAAAATAACCGCGGTTCCATTCCCCTGGTGAACATCCAGGTCGATAACCAGCACTTTCGTAGCAAGTTGCTGATCGAGCATATACCGGGCCGCCACGGCTACATCGTTCAAAAGGCAAAACCCTTCACCCCGGTCCGGAAAGGCGTGGTGGGTGCCACCGGCAATGTTGAGGGCAATGCCAAATTGTAAGGCAAACCGGCTGCAATCGATGGTCCCCTGCGTAATCATCCACTCCCGCAGAATTAATTCTTCTGACAGCGGGAAACCGATCCGGCGCACCATAACCGGCGGAACACTGAGCGTTTTTAACTGCCGGACATAGTCGGCAGTATGGACCGCCAGCACCCAGCGATCATCGATCAGACCGGGGGAAAAAAAGTTGGCAGGCTGGCATGTTCCCTCATACAGCAGCTGATCGTGAATCAATTCATATTTCGACATCGGAAAGCGGTGGCCTTCGGGAAGCGGGTGTCGGTAAATAGGATTATAAGCAATTTTCAACATCCATCGGTAAGTTAGCGGACAGTAACCAGCTATGTATCCACTTATGCAAACTGTCATTGTGACCGGAGGAGCCCAGGGCATCGGGCGTGTAACGACTCAGTATTTATTGACCCACGGCTACCGGGTTGCCATTTGGGAAAGCGACGCCGAAGCGCTCGAAGAGTTCAGCGAAACCATGAAATCGTCGAACTCCAGGGCCCTCGTGCTCAATTGTGACATCACCTCCGAAACCGCCGTGAAAAATGCGGTCAAATCCACCATCGAGCGGTTCGGACAAATCAATCACCTGATTAACAATGCCGCCATTCAGGTTGAAAAACCGCTCGAACGGTTTACACTTGAAGACTGGAACAAAGTCATTGGCACCAACCTGACCGGCACCTTCCTCTGCTCCAAATATACCGCCCCCCACCTCGCCGAACAACAGGGCAGCATTGTTAACCTCTGCTCCACCCGCGCCTTTCAGTCGGAACCGGAAACCTTTGCCTATTCGGCGTCGAAGGGTGGCATATTTGCCCTGACCCATTCGCTGGCGGTTAGTCTGGGGCCTGACGTCCGGGTCAACTGCATCAGTCCGGGCTGGATCGATGTGGCAGCTCTAAAGAAAAAAGGCAAGGCACGCAACGAACAACTCCGCCCCGAGGACCACGCGCAGCATCCGGCCGGCCGGGTTGGGCAGGCCGACGACATCGCCCGGATGATCCTTTTTTTGATCAATGATTCCAACTCATTTATTACCGGACAAAACTTCATTGTAGACGGCGGAATTTCGCGAAAAATGATCTACGTATAACCCATTACAAACCGCTTACTAACAGGCACTTACCATTCGATAAAAAAAATTAGCCGGGATCTGTTTTTTATGTATAATTACTTATGTATTTTTACGTAACGATTTAGTCATTTACGGTAGATCGCCATTCGCGTGGTTGCTCAAATGTCAAACAAAAAGGAAATTACTTTACCCAGTCATTCGGTGATTGAAAGCCGATGGTTGACCATGGTAAATGAAATCCAGCAGCAACACAATGTCTTGATTGACCTGATTGAACAACTGGAGCAAAATCCGGTCACCAACCCGAAAACCGTCTTTCGATTGACAACCCTGCAACAGCATGTGCTGGATACGCTGTCTCACTTGCTGGCCGAATCATTGACGGAGATCGAATCTACCGTGTCGACCCAGGTGGAACGTCTGCAAAAAAAGCATGCCCACAGCCAGATTTTGATTCAGCTTAAAGAACAGATCGATCTGGAACTCAATAAACTCCGGATGTAACCGATACGGCAACGGATGGTAAATCCGGCATTCTGTCCACTCTGCATTCCTTATTTTCTCTGTCCTACATAAAAAAAATAACCCCGGCATAACTGTCGGGGTTTCTTCTTCAATTGATTTTTCAGGGGTAATCTATAGAGTCTCAACTTTTATCGTGTCCGGGTCATAATTGGTCGGTCGATGCACTTCCAGCCACTCTTCAAGCTGCATCAGGGCACCTTCCTCCGTGTAGGAATTATAAATGCGGCTGGCCAGATATGTGCCATCTTTGGCATATACTGTGCATTTGAACTTCTTTTTGTTCAAGGTTCCTCGCAGAGTTTTCATTTCCATTTTCGTGATCTTTAAAGTTCAGCATACAGAGAGTGGGGGCATTAAAACCGTACAGACAGGCAATCAAAATTAAATCAACCGACAAGCGTTTTTTTTGAAATTTACTCGTACTGATGGTGGAGGTTAAGAATAAAAAGAATGGAAAAATAAACTTAATTTTCCGAGCTAATGAGTTGACAACTCATGACATATTGAGCAAAAATCAAACCAAGTACACTATTTATAATTACATATTTTCTTTATTTATAATTATTTTAAAAAGACTTTCTAATTTCTTTTTGCCTACCCGCGTGCAACCATTGCCACATTTTCCGGGTCTATACCGTCAGAATAACCTCATTTATCCAGCAAAATCTCCCCTTGTTTCAGATATAAAGATCAGATTTACTTTACGATGGTGAAACGAATGTCCGGAAGCTTTGCATTCGGACATTTTTGTTTAAATAATTTTTAATAATTTATTGCACAAGCAATATCTTTTAGTAATTATTTTAATCAGTATTCAGCTTAAAGAAGCGTACACACTCAGCGTGCCACATTTTTATTGGTCTGCTCCTTTTTCTGTAAAATCTTGCCTTGCTCGATTAACTCCTGATATGTAAACTCTTCGTTGCGAACATCATTGATATCGTTTTCAACCGTAGCCCGGTTAAATGCCGACCGGCTTGCCGAATCGGCATGTTCTTCTATCACTTTCGAATAGTTGTCCTGGTCGTATTTCTGGTCGAGGGGATCGCAGCTCAGGAATACGAAGGAGATGGAAATTGTCAGGAGGAATATCAGCCGCTTTTTCATGGAAGTTGGGGTTAAACTGATTAACCCACGTTCCCGGCGGATTGTTGCGAAAGCGGCACTTGCGCTTCAGCAGTTATTCCTGCGTATTGACAGTTGCATTCCCATCGTATTTTGTAATGGCCTTATTGACCCGAACCAGTGTTCCCATATTTTGAGCCAGAAACCTTCGTTTGGCATCAAGCCGGTTGGTCGCTTCAACATAGGTAGTCCAGGATTCCTCCCCTTTTAGAAAAGTCACTTTGTAAGTCTTCACGCTTTGTCCTTTTTATACCGGTCTATCTTCAATGGATTAGTTAACACTTAGTATTCAATTAATCAAATGATCAATTGAATACTAGGACAATCAAATCAGGTGCCGGTTTAATCTTGTTGCCCGGATATTGAGCCTGTGGTCTGGAATGACCGGGACAAGTTCGTAATGCCTCATCAAAAAAATAGCCCGACAGAGAAGTCGGGCTAGGTATGAATGGACATCGAAAATACAGTTCTGCACGGAGAAAAACACCGGAAAAACCGCATTGCACGGCTTCCTACTCTCTCCAAAAACAAGACCCGGTGAAAAGATTCCGGGTCTGTTTACTTACCAATCTCTATTAACGGAAGATTTTGAGCCTTCCGTGCAAAATTAGGGGTGTACAGGATCAAAACATGGTACTATTCTACGAATATTCAACACTTTTATGCGCCTTGAAATGAGTTTTATACCAAGCTCTTCTCCTAAAGAATGGATCATCTGTCCCGGTTCTGCTCCGATTCTGCGGTTGATGTACTGCGGTATCCGGTTCTGAGTGGTTTGCCAAAGCGGTAGGTGAGGCCGATCGTGAAAGAAGAAGTGGCATACGTCCGGTCAAAATAGATGTCCGTTTCGCCAACGCTGTAGGTTCCAGATGCATTGGTCTGGTGAAAAAGATCGTTGGCCGTAAACCGGAGTTTCCCGGCATTTTTGAAAAAATCTTTTTCCAGGCCAAGTGTAACCGTAGCCCGGCTTTGGTGGTGATAAAGCCCGTAATACCGGTCACCCAGGTACCAGGCCAATCATTGTATTTTGAATAAGTCTTTGGTCGTAAAAGTATTGCTGGTGTACGCATAGAACTGCGGACGCGGCTTGACCAGTTCAAAACCGTACTGGTGGTCGATGGACTGGCTTCGGGTCAGCGTGATGGTGTTGGAGGTATTCCACCAACGGATGGTCGAAGCGATGAATCCGGTGATGAAAAAAGTATGATCTTTTTCAAGATTCATGCCTTTGAGCACGTAGCTGTTCGGGCCGTCTCCCCGCAAAGCAGCACCGCTGTGCGTACTGGAAATCGTAATATTGTAGGATAGGTTGTTTTTGAGCCGTCGGGTAAAGCTGCTGTCGTTCAAGGCGTTGTTTTCGTCGATCAGGTCGTGGACGTCCGTGCGGAAGCGGGCCACCTGGCTCCCCAGAAATAAGATCGATCCGAGGGAATCCAGTGTCCGGTTGTAGTTGAAAATCAGGGAGTGATTCAGGCGTCTTTCGGATCAAGAACAAAAGTTGTGGAGCATCTTGGATTAAGCATATAA
>NZ_VBSL01000040.1 GCF_006149005.1 Larkinella sp. C7
CCCGCGGACGTAAATCCCGGTGCTGCCTTCGGAGCCTTTCTGGACACCCGGCATCAGTTGCAGCACTTTCAACACATCCTTCTCGCCCAGAAAAGCCGGTATTTTCTTGATCTGGTTGATCGGCACATCAATGGTACTCATCCGGGCGCTTTCACTGACTTTCTCCTCGCCCGTGCGATTGCCGGTAACGGTGACTTCCGACAGCAGCCGACCGGGCGTCAGCTGAATGTTCAAGTCGAGATTTCGCCGGAAAGCAACGGTTTGCTGCGCGGATTCGTAGCCGACGAAAGAAAAAGCCAGCGTGACGCTGTCCTGCTCCGGAAGAGTGAGGGAGTAAAAACCGTAGGTGTTGGTGACGGTGCCCGTCGAGGTGCCGGGCAAATAAATATTGACGCCGATCAGGGCTTCCTGGCTCCCTTTTTCACGGACATAACCGCTGACGGTGAAACGATTGGCCGGTTTTTGCGCCCAGGCCGGTAACTCAGACAAGAAGAAAAGAAATAGAGAGAGTAGCGTGTGTTTCATCGTTCGGTATACAAATGAAGATGCTTCGATTCGTATACGATGAAGGAGGTAAAAAAGTGTGGAAAGGTTGGAAATTAACTCTTTTTAAGGACACGTTTTGGATGGGAACGCAGATTCGGCGGATGGAACGGACCAAAACGGATTTTATCTGTACAAATCGGTTCAATCCGTCTAATCCGCGTTCCTATTTGACAAGCTTCACCATGGTCGAACGGTTGTATGCCCCGAAGCAACCCAAACCGCCCTGAATGTTGGTGGGCATCAATACCGGCTCGGCAAACGGGTTGTTCTGCGATTGGCGTTGCTGCTGGCGCGCCCGGTGGTAGGTGAAATAATTTTCATCCACTTGCAAAACCGACACCCGAATGGTCAGCGGTTTTGAAAATGCATAGCTTCCGGCGTACGTCATCTGTCGGGTGCTGTCATAGTACGAATAATCGAAGTTCAGAGGCACGTCGCCCCGCACCGACAGCAGCAATTGCCCATCCTGATTCTGGTCGGAAATGTATTGATCCTGTCGGCCAAAACCGATGAGTCCCCGCATCAGCACTTTGGACCCGGTGGTGTCGATGTGGGCTTCCGGGAAACGGGGTGGCCAATTGAGACACTCGCCGTAGCCAGCCACCCGGTAATAGTTGGTCTGACCCACCGGGTCTTGCCAGATCGCCCGAACGTTGTACTGCCAGATGGGGTCCAGACCCGGCCCAACGTAGGATTGGGAGGAATCAAGTCTTAGTTCCGAAACCGGTATGTTGGCCGGAATCGTACAGGAACTGGAGACGGTTTCAAAACCCGGTGCTTCGACCTGAAGCGTATACGTTTTCCCCACCAAAACCGGCAACTGCCGGGCGTCGGCGGTATATACCCGCAATGCCGGATCGAAAGCCAGGGGCACGGTTTTTCCTTCACTGGCCAGCGTGACCGTAGCATTGAGAACCGTATTGACCGAATCGGTAACGATGTCGCCCAAAACCGTCTGCGAACTTGAAACCGATACGGCCAGCACCGTATCCTGGGGCGACAAATAGCCATTCACCACCAGCTTGCGGTCAATGGGCGGCAGTTTGCTGGGGTCAATTTCGGCGACCAGATTCTGACAGGCCATCATAACCAGCAGCAACAGCACAGACAAAGATGACAAACGAAGCATCATAGCTGGTTAAAATTTAAAGCCATAGGTAACCGATGGAACAATCGGGAATACGGAATAGCGTTGAAAAACCGTCTTGGTCGGCTGATTGGTCTGTTCGTTCGTCACCGTGTTCAGTTGGTAGAAAAACGGATTCCGGCGGTTGTAGAGGTTATAGACGCTGACCTCCCAGGTGCGCTCGTGGTGCCGTTTTTTCTTGTGAAACTGGATGCCAATATCCATGCGGTGGTAAGCCTCGGCCCGAAAACTGTTCTTCTCGCTGTAGTCGTTCACTGCCCGGCCGTAGCTGAAAAACTGGTTGATGAACGAGTTGTCGTTGTTGACAATCGGGTTGACCTGGTGTGTTGCGGCCTGGTATTTCGCCAGCGGCACCGTCAGCGCATTGCCGGTTCCGTAGACCCAGGTTCCCGAAAGCGTGATGCGCGGATTGATTTCGTAAATACCAACCACTGAAATGTCGTGCCGCCGGTCGTAACGGGGATAAAACTTCCGGCCAAAATTCAATTCGGGAAACTGCCACTGCGTCCACGACAGCGTGTAGCCGGTCCAGCCCGTAAACCGCCCCAGCTTTTTCTGCAACAGGATCTCCGCACCATACGACCAGCCTTTGCCCGCCGTTACGTTGTCTTCCCAGCGTACCTGATTGGCCGATTCCGGGCTGTTGATCAGCAGAAAACTGGCGCCTTCGCGGTAATTGATGATGTTGTTCATCGTTTTGTAATACCCTTCCACGGTCAGCGTCAGTCCGCGCGTAGCCCCTTTGTCGGCAAAATCTTTGGCGATGCCGACAGCCACCTGCTGCGATTGCTGCGGTTTTACCTGATCGGTGGTTGGCACCCACAAATCGGTCGGCAAGCCAATGCCGGTGTTGGACAGCAGATGGACGTACTGGTTCATCAGCGCATACGACGCCTTGACCGATAGCGAGGGTTTGATGACGTAAGCCGCCGAAATGCGCGGTTCGGGCCGAACGTAATTCACTTGTTTCTGGATGAAATGGCTCAGCCGAATCCCGGCGTTGATGCGCCAGTGTTCGTTGGGCCGCCAGTTGTCTTCGGCATACAAACCCGATTCCACGACGTCGATGGCGTCGATTCGCGTCGTAAACTGATTGATTAGCGTATTCTGCAAAACGACCGCGCTGGGCGTAAACCGGTGCGCAATGGTCTGGACGCCAAACCGGATCGAATGCCGGGGAGACGGATAATAATCGACATCGTACTTCAGTGAAAAATCCCGAATGCCGGAGCTGTAGCGCAGCGAAAACTGGTCGGCCGTTTGCAAATCCTGCTCGTCCGACGAAATCTGGAATTTGTAATTGCTGAAGATCAGCGAGAGGTTGGAAAAA
>NZ_VBSL01000041.1 GCF_006149005.1 Larkinella sp. C7
AAAAAAAGATAAAGATTAAAAATCAAAAAAGTGATTTATTGGAAAGGGGAAAGAGGTTCAAAAAGAGTATATTTGTTTACTTTTACGGTAAACGACAGAGTATTTAGCTGTTATACCAAACCTTGTAATAGAAATACTGATTTACTCTATTAATCTTTCGGTAGAGTAGGAGCCCGTTCGACCTACTTCAACATTCCCTTACCAACGATGACCAAACGCATTGATTCCGCCCCGCTGGCGGCTATCCGCTTAGCGCTGAAAGATCAGGCCATAACTCTGCAACCGGTCATGAACCAGGTTTCGGCCCTACCAATCGATGCCGATCTGGAATATTATTTTGTGCCCGCCGACTACATGAAATTTTACCAGCCCTACCATCGCCCGGGACAGCCACTTAAAAATCTCAAACTTATCAATTACGAGCGACCCGCTATTTCACTCTCTTTCTATTTTAAACATAAATATAAAATTAAGCGGGATATCGATCCCCAGGAGGTCATGCGTCATGTAAAGGAGCACCGCGATAGTCTGCTAAATAAATCTCTAACTAGTGTACTTAGTATTGGGGAACAGAAGGAGCTTCAGGAAACCGACGACCTGCTGCGGCAGATCAGAGACAACCCCGAAGCTTACCAGTACTGCTTTAGTAACTACCACCACTACTACAAGTATTGGTATTGCTCTTACCGTTATTTTGAAGATGAGGACAAAACCCAGGCCGCTTCGGGAACCGAGCACTTGTTGAAACACACTGAGCGGTTGGAAGGAAATCGCATCGAGCGAATGAATATCATTTTCGTCGATCCCTACTATATCACGCGTCAGGTACCCCAGGATAATAAGCTCATCGACCGGGAATTGGATACCTATCCGACCCGGATCAGGCAAGGCACGATTACGCTTTACGTGCGAAAATTGTAATCTCCTTTTTAAATCCTAAGTAGAGATTTATGAGCGAATCTGTATAATCTTGATTTTCAAACCATCGGTAGAATAATGGGAGGTTGCCAACCTTGTCGTTTAAGCCGTGGAACAGGCTGATTATCAGGTAGGTTTCATATTAAGTCCCTGATTTCCAAAAGTTTCGTAAGAAGTAGACCAAATCTTGTAAGTCGATTTGTCACCCGATTGGGCGGCTTATTGGTTATAAGATAATTAATGTATCGATCTATGGAAGCACATAAACAACATGAGGGGCAAGCCCAGCCAGGTCATTCCACGTTCCCTCACGGACCCACCCATGGGCCACACTACAGAAAACTGGCTATAATGACTGGTCTATCATTCGCGTCCATGTATGTACTAATGTACTCGATGGTCGACCGGTTTGCCAACGTAATTCCGAACGTTAATCAGATGTACATGGCAGTCCTGATGACCATGCCTATGGTCATTATTGAAGTTCTGCTGATGTCATCCATGTATATGGACAAACGGCGCAATACCCTCATCATTGCTGTCAGTACCCTTACACTGATCGGGTTCTTCCTGCTTATCCGTCAGCAGGGATTTGTTGGCGATAGAGAGTTTGCCAAGTCCATGATTCCGCACCATGCTGCGGCTATCCTAATGGCAAAAGAAGCGAAGCTGACGGATCCTGACCTACAAAAGCTCCAGCAGGACATTATTACAGCCCAAGAAAAGGAAATAAAGCAAATGAAGGACAAACTAGCCCAGTTAGACAAATAGCAATGGGCGGCTTTTAGGGCTAAATTCTAAAGGTTCAAAATACCATATATCTATATAACAGGCAGCCCTTCCATCTGACAGGGTTGCATTTCAGTTCGATCAGAATAAATACACTGAGTACGATAACTATGAAAAACACCATTTTTACGACGTTAAGCCTGTTGATATTTCTATTTACAGCCAGTTATGGGCAACACAAACAGCACACTATTTCGGCTGGCGATCAGGCAGCTAAGCAACCTGCTAATCCCGACAAATCAAACTTTCCGGTAGTTAAAACGTCCCTGCCCGTCTCCCGGCCACAGGCACTTGACCGCGTGAAACCCACCGGTAAGCGAGTCGAATACGACCTGACGATTGATGAGCAGACGGTCAACATTACCGGCAAGCCGAAGCAGGCCATGACCATCAATGGGGATATTCCCGGACCAACCATGCGGTTCACCGAAGGCGATGTAGCCGTGATTCGGGTACACAACAAGTTAAAAACGGAAACTTCGTTGCACTGGCACGGTATACTGCTCCCCAATAAACAGGATGGCGTTTCATATCTGAATACACCCCCTATTCAGGCGGGCGACACCTATACATTCGAGTACCCGTTGGTTCAGTCCGGCACGTACTGGTTCCACTCGCATACCCGCTATCAGGAACAGGTCGGGGTGTATGGCTCCATCGTGATTCAGCCCCAGCAGCCCACTTACAAAGTGGATCATGACTTGGTACTATTATTGTCAGATTGGACGGATGAGAACCCAGAGTATATTTTGAAAAACCTGAAACGGCGCAATGAATGGTATTCCATCAAAAAAAATAATGTCCAATCGCTCAACCGCATTATTCAACACAAAGCGGTGGGAGCGTACCTGCGGCAGTCGATGATGAAGATGGCACCGATGGACATTTCCGACGTGTACTACGACCGGTTCCTGGTAAATGGAAAAGACACAGTTCGGTATCCGGAAATCAAAGCGGGCCAAACCGTTCGGCTTCGGGTTATCAACGCCAGTGCGTCCACTTATTTTCACATTAATTATGCCGGCGGTCCCATGAAACTGATTTCCGCCGATGGCCTTGACGTGCAACCGGTGGAGGTTGACCGGCGGCTAATCGCCATTGCTGAGACCTACGACTTTATTATCACTGTCCCAAACGGTGGCGCTTTTGAAGTTCGGGC
>NZ_VBSL01000042.1 GCF_006149005.1 Larkinella sp. C7
GTTGGCACTCTGCACCTGAATGGGCAAGGCCGTGGGCGTCGTGGCCGTTCCTTTGCGAAAGTAGGCTTTCGCCGAGGCCCCAAAAGATCCTTGCAGGCCGACGGTTTCGCCGGGTTGGGCCGAGGGGCTGGCATTGAAAAGGCGGGGTTGGGAAGTAGCGTTTTGTAAACTACAAAGGCTAATAAAAAGAAAGAATAACAGGTAACGATGGGTCATATCTTTATTTTTTACAGATTACGCATCGTATCCAACCGCACATTCCCCCTTCACCAATGTGTAGTCACAGAACAAACATCGCCTTTATTGGCTCGTTATTCTTCCGCCAAATCTGTGCCAATTCGACCCGGTTTACAGGAGTTTACAAAAAAGAAAGTGAATGGACGATGTACCCCAGCGGAACCGCTGGTTGAAAAGAGAGAATGGTATCTGGAAAAAAATTTGACCAGGATAAACATCTGGCCTTCGGTTGTAGAACAGACCGACTGGCTTTTAGCCAAACTGGTACGTTTCAAAAGCAATCAGACCGGGCTCGATAGGCTGGTTGCCCGCAACAAAACTGCAATATCCGTTCCACTGCTCCAGTTCTGCCACATACCAACGACTTTCGCCCAGCATGGCAACGGCTGATTCAATCGAAATGGTGGCAAGCGGCAGTCCGATTCCACGGCCATCGGCTTTGGCAATGGCTTCTTTGACAGTCCAGTGACGCCAGAATTCCAGTATCGGCTCTTCCGATCCCGTGATCCGCTGCCATTGCGCCAGCGACATCACGGATTCAAAATCAGAGAAGTCAATGGGTCGGATCAATTCGATGTCTATTCCGACGGCAATGTCCCGGCTGGCCACGCAAACAATCCGGTCGGCAGAATGGGCAATATTAAAGTGAAAACCGGAATCGATAAACGGTTTTCCGTACCGGCCGATGGTAAGCCGCTCCAGCGTTTCAGCGGGAAAACCGTACTGATGCAGAAGTTTTGCCAGCAATAACCGGCCAATCAGGGAACGCTGCCGGTCCTGCCAGTTCCGGTACGCATTCAGTTTGGCGTGAAAACCGGTTGGGACGGGTTGCAGATAATGCCGGTAAAGGGCGTCCGGCCAGCAAGCACCCAGCGGAGCCGAAGCAATAGAGACTTGCGGTTCTTCATTCCAACTACGCATTGAACCTGTTTAATATTTTATAAAGCATTCACTCACAACGCCCCCCTGATCGGGCTGAACCTGCAACACATAGGGGCCGACGGGAAGACGTCGAACATCCAGATTCGCTTCGGAGGTTGCCGTTCGGGTATCCATAAACAAGGCCCCGGCCAATGAATAGATTTTTAATTGCGCCCCGGCGGCCGACAATTGGACGTGGAGTTCGGTGGTGGCCGGATTGGGGTAAACCTTTACAACAAGCTGCGACTCTTCATCGCCGGTAATCAGACACAACGAAGTCGACACCGAAGCATGGCTGACCCGGTCCAGCCGGTCGTCCCGGATCGCATTGGGTGAATTCTCCAGCTTCAGGTTACAAACCAGCGTGTTGTAGGAACCGCTGTTGACATACAGCGCATTGTTGCAATTGATGGCCGTGTTGTTTTCGAAAATACTTCCCAGAACGGCCGGAATCCGCTCGTCCTGATAAAACGTCACCGGATTGTATTCCAAATAATTGAGGTAGCCTTCCGGAAACTCGGCATCCACCACCGCCGGGATGTTCGGAACGCCCGCCCGCAACGTGTTGCCCCGCACCTCCAGCCCCACCACCGATGTACCAAAGGTTCGCTCCTGCCGGTGCTGTACAGCATGGACACCAATAAAGACCCCGTTCGATCCGTCCGTGTTCGAAACGGTGTTGCCCACAATCTGGGTGTTATAGACCGGGATAAACTGCTGACGACCGTTATACAGTTGCTGAACCGGCGTCAGGTCGATCGAACCGCTGTTGAGCAGGGTGTTGTTGACAATCGCTACCTGCGTTGTGGCCGTGTGATACAGCGTGATGCCCCGGCGGTTCCCTTCCATGCGGTTATTGGCCACCAACCAGTTTTCGGCTCCCCAGTTAAAAATTGCATAGTGACTTCCGGCCTCCGGAATGACGTCCCAGGCCCGGTCCAATTGCAGCGTCGAGCCGCTCCGGCTGGTGATCCGGCGCCATTGTCCCATTCCTTTTCCGCTCACAATGGCCACCACCGGCTGCCGTCGAAAGCTCCCCCAGGTCTTGCTCTGGTCCTGCAAGGTTGTGGCCGTGGCTCCGCTCACCGTTCCGGCCTCCTCGTCGATGCGGTCAGCCCCCCCGCCTTCGCTCAGGATTGTTTCGCCATCGTTGCCATTCTGGGCCGGTCCGTTGATTACCTTGAATTCATTGTTGAGCATCGCGACATTCCGGGCAAAACTCAGGATCAGAACGTGATGGATCGTATTGGCTGGATACCGGGCCGAACCGTCACGGTTTACTACATTGTTCTCAAAAACCCCGTCTTGCGTCTCGTTCAGGTTCAGGCCGTCCACGGCATAGTTGAACGTGTTGTCCCGAAGCACAAAATTGCGGCATCCATTCAATTGCAAAGGTCCCCGGTAGTCATACTGACTGTCGACACCCTGGCTCAGATCGGTGTTGGCAATCACCAGCTTGTCGCTGTTGGCCAGCCACAGCCAGTCGCTGCGGTTGAGATCGAACCGAACCCGTTGCAGAAAAATCTCCGTGCCCTGCCCCCGGCTGCTGCTCAGTTGCCCACTGCCCGTTTCGTCGATGTTCAGCAGCGACAAATCCGCCAGACCGGCCTGCCGGGTGATTTCCGGC
>NZ_VBSL01000043.1 GCF_006149005.1 Larkinella sp. C7
AAAAGCGCGCTGGCGGTATGCCCTGAGTGTTTTGAAGTTGTTGCGGCCGCTGGCCCAACGAAAAGAAGCGTATTCACCCCCTTTTTTCCTGAGTCCTGCTATGATCCGGAATTATTTCAAAATCGCACTGCGCAATTTTTGGCGCAACAAATCCTTTTCGGGAATTAATATTTTAGGTCTGGCACTTGGGCTGACGTGTAGCCTGTTCATTTTTCTATGGGTACGGGACGAATGGAAGATGGATCGATACCACGCCAATGGGCCACATCTCTATCGAATTATGGAGCGGCAATTCAGTGATGGAAAGCGGATGGCCGGATCCAGTACGCCCTGGCCGATTTCATTGGAACTGCCGAAAAAATTCCCTGAAGTCGTTTATGCCGCCGGTTTTAGCTGGAGCGATCAGGTGACGTTCACAGTCAACAACAAAGCAATCAAGGAGCAAGGCAACTGGGCGGGCGCCGACTGGTTCAGGATGTTCAGTGTTCCTTTACTGGCAGGCACCCCCGAAACAGCATTGAAAACACCGAATAGTCTGGCAATTTCCCGCAAAATGGCCGAAAACTTCTTTGGTAGTCCGCAAGCGGCTATCGGTCAGGCTATGCAGATCAACAACGGTGCGAATTACCAGGTGACGGCGGTTTTCGAAAATCTGCCTGCAAACAGCAGTGAAAAATACGACTTTCTGCTTTCATGGGCTGATTTTGAGAAACGCAACGGCTGGGCAAACGATTGGGGAAATCAGGGTCCCAGAGCCTTTTTGCAGTTACATCCCGGCACGGACGTATCGGCTTTTGAAGCCAAAATCAGGAATTTTCTTTGGGACTACAACGACCAGATAGATCCTAAAAATCTGGCCAGTTTCAATATAGAACTATTCCTACAACCCTTCCAAGACATATACCTGCACGCTGAAACCGAAAATGGGGAAATTTCGGGTGGTCGCATTGAATACGTCCGATTGTTTAGCCTGGTGGCGGTTTTTCTATTGCTGATTGCCTGCATCAACTTCATGAATCTGGCGACAGCACGATCGGCCAGACGGGCGAAGGAAGTAGGCATCCGCAAAGTCGTGGGTGCCGAACGATCCCGGCTGATCGCCCAGTTTATTGGCGAGGCCATTTTGCTGACGTTGCTTGCTGTTATGGTGGCGATGGGATTAATCGCGTTGCTGCTGCCGGGCTTTAACCAACTGACGGGCAAGACGATAACCATGCCGTTTTCTGAACCGGACTTTGTTTTGGTTTTAGCGGGGATCGTGCTCATTACCGGCATGCTGGCCGGCAGTTATCCGGCACTCTTTCTGTCATCTCTGCAACCCGTCCAGGTGTTGAAAGGAACGCTGAAGTTTCGGCCCGGGGCCACCCGGTTTCGACAGGGGCTGGTTATTTTTCAGTTCGTCATTTCGATATTTCTGATGGTCGGCACCTTCGTTGTCTACCGGCAGGTAAGCTACATTCAGACGAAAAATCTGGGTTTTGATCGGGAGAATCTCATTTACATTCCGCTGGAGGGCGGGCTTTCTGCAAAATATACAATGTTGAAGGAGGAGTTGCTCAGCAAACCCGGGATTCAGTCCATTACCCACATGGATATGCAACCGACCTTCATCGCCCAAAACACCAGCGATGCGGATTGGACAGGAAAAGATCCGAATGTCAAGATCCAGTTTACCCACGTCGGCGTCGGCTACGACCTTGTAAACACACTGAAAGTCAAGATTTTGGAAGGAAGAGATTTTTCACGTGCTTTTTCAACGGATTCGACCGGTTATGTTATCAACGAACAGGCGGCCCGGCGAATTGGTTACCAAAATCCGGTGGGCCAACCGCTTACATTCTGGGACAAACCGGGTAAAATTATTGGCGTCGTTCAGGACTTTCATTTCCAGTCGTTGCACGAGCCTATCCAGCCCATCATCATTCGGTTGAATGAAAAGGATGTGTACGGTAGCCTGCTGGTGCGGACGCACCCTGGCCAGACAAAACAGGCCCTGGCGAGCCTGAAAGCCCTTTGCACTCAATTCAATCCGACCTTTCCATTTACATATTCCTTTGCTGATCAGGAATACCAGAAATTATACAAAAGCGAAGAAGTGGTGGGTAAACTGGTCAATTATTTTGCGGTTTTAGCCATTTTCATTGCCTGCCTGGGTTTGTTTGGCCTAGCCTCGTTCACAGCCGAACAGCGCACCAAAGAAATTGGCGTCCGGAAAGTGCTGGGAGCATCAGTGTTCAGTTTGATCCGGCTTCTGTCGAGTGATTTTCTCAAACTGGTGTGCTTGGCCATCCTGATTGCATCGCCCATGGCCTGGTGGACGATGAATAAATGGTTGCAAGGATTCGCCTACCAAACCGATTTGTCATGGTGGATTTTTGCACTGGCGGGATTGGCAGCTATCGGGATCGCTCTGGTGACGGTTTCGTTTCAAAGCATTCGGGCCGCTTTGATGAATCCGGTGAAGTCATTGCGTTCGGAATGAAAAGCTAATGAATGATAAATATCAAATGATGAATGTAAAATGATAAAGGGCGAATGCCGCCGGGATACGTTATCATTCGTCACCGCGCGGGTGACCTCTTTATTATTTAACATTCATCATTTAACATTTGATATTGAAAAAATATGGAGCCCATCAAACGGCCAGATCATCCAAACCGAAACGTCGGACCACCGCCCCGCTGGGCCACCACCCTGCTCGACTGGCTGGGCGATCCCAAT
>NZ_VBSL01000044.1 GCF_006149005.1 Larkinella sp. C7
CACCGAAAACCGGCTGTCGGCTCCGCAGAAAGAGCGCGTAATCGCGTTGAGCCGGAAAATGAACACCAAACGCTACCAGGCGGCCCAGCAGTTTGCGCCGTTTTACGAAGCGCTGTACCAACTCATCGTTACGCAGCAGGTGAGCCCGGCCGAAGTCGATCATTACCTGACAATTGCCGAAAAGTCGTTTGAAAAATACGACGCCAAAAGCCTGACGAAGGTGTTGGAAACCGTCCGGCTATTTGCCGAAAAGCGGTTTCTTTACACCAATAACTACAACAAACTTTACGCCAACGGCGGCACGTTCACACTTCGTTTGGCCGATCCAAACGGCAGCGTACCCACATCGGCCACCGACACCATTGCTTCGGCCAAAAAGCCGCAACCCGCCAAACCGAACGATTCTGATGGCTGGGATCTGCCGCTGGATTCAACCGGAAAGGTCAGCCCGCTCATGTCCTGGACCGAGCGAAAGCCGATTCCGGTGCTGAACGGGCCGGTTCTGGAAATCAAGGGCGCGGATTTGATCGTGACGACGGCAAACGACTCTGTCGTTTTGAAGAAAACCGATGGTGCCTTGCTGTTGAAAGACGGGATTTGGGTCGGCAAAGGCGGTTCGTTTTCGTGGGAATCGGCGGGGCAGCCGGAGACGTTTGTGACGCTGGCCGATTACAGTTTTGTGGTTAGCAATCCCAAAATTACGGCGGACGACGTGACGCTGACCTACAAGCCCCTCGCCAAACCGATCAAAGGGACTTTTGAGTTTGACAGCAAAAAGCGGGTGGCGCGGCAGGGACCAACCTACCCCCGGTTTATGTCATGGTCCAACGACGTCGTGCTGAACAATCTGGGCAACGGCATCACGTACAAAGGCGGTATTGCGCTGGCGGGAACGAAATTATACGGCTCGGCGGCCAATGGGCAGTCATCACTTTTGCAGGTCAGTTACAAGGGAAAACCGGCTTTCAAGGCCAGCAGCCGCCGGTTTGAGTTCGCCGATTCGTTAATTTCCAGTCCGCTGGTCTCGTTTACCGGCTACATTGACGCCGTCGATACACTCTATCACCCCGGTGTCGCCTTTCGGTATGACCGCGAAACCGGGATTGCCCGCTTGAGTAAAGCCGAAAAATCGGGATATTCCGACACCTATTTCAGCGATAGTTACCACAAATTCTACATTCAACCCGAAGTGGTCCGCTGGGATTTACCGCGTCAAAAGGTTGATTTCTACCAGCTTGGTGCCAAAAAAGAAGTGCCGGTGCGGTTTGAATCGTTCGATTTCTTCTACCCCGAGCGGTATGCCGGGATGTCGGCCGACTTCGGCTTTCATCCGCTCCAACTGGCGGCTAACTACGTTACGGTCAAGAAAACCCAGACGTTTTTTGCCGATGATCTGGCCACCTATTCCAAGATTAGCCCGCCAGTAATGCGCAACGTGCTGAATCGCATGGTGGCACTGGGTTACATCGACATGGACCCCAAATCCGAAGAAATGCGACTGAGCCGGAAGGGCGTTCTGTATGTTCTGGCGAATGCGCGCCGGAAGGATTACGACAACTTCCTGATCCGCTCAACGTACCCTTCTAACGACAGCACGACCAACGCTACGATCAATCTGAATGATAAGTTTTTGACGATCAGAGGAGTTGAGCGGTTTAGCATCAGCGATTCATTGAAAATCACCGCTGTTCCGACGGACAAAACGCTGCGAATTGGCAAAAACCGGGCTTTCACGTTAACCGGGCAACTGAAATCCGGCAACATGCGGTATACGGGCAAGGAGCTGGGTTTCAACTACGACCAGTTTTCGATGAACATGACCAAAATCGACTCGATTACATTTACTCCGCAGGGTAAAAATCAGGAGATTGGCGGTGATATTCAGTATGAAAAACCGGGTACGGTTTTCCTGGCCGACAAAGGCAATAAATCGGGGCGGCAGAAAGATAAAAAGACGACGCAACGGCTGTTGATGCCGGAAGGGATGACGGTTTATTTTAACCAGCCCAACCGGGGAAATCTGATTTACAACAAAAACGTCTACTTCAAAGTCCCTGCGGTGGACAATGACAGCCTGGGAAAAGGCGATATTGCGTTCGATGGGACGTTCTTCTCCGACGGTATTTTCCCGCCCATCAAAACCACCCTGAAATCGATGCCCGACAATTCGCTGGGTTTCGAACACGCGGCTCCGGCGGCTGGGTATCCGCTGTATGGCGGAAAAGGCAACCTGAAGTTTACCGGAAAACTGGTGATGGACCGCAAGGGATTACGGGCCGAAGGCGTTATTTCGCACCTGAACGCGTCCTTACCGGCCAAAGACATTCTGATGACTCCGGATTCGGTTCTGGCATCAGGCGAGTCGGGGCAGATCAAGGAAGGCGTCCTTGGAAAAGCCTATTTTCCGGCGGTGGACCTCAAAAACTACGTCATGAAGTGGTTTCCCAAAGCCGACAGCATGAAAATTTCCACCAAAGCCGACCACTTCAGCTTTTACAATGGCACGACGAATTTGCAGGGCGATTTGCTGGTCCGGTCGGCCGGTTTGTATGGAAA
>NZ_VBSL01000045.1 GCF_006149005.1 Larkinella sp. C7
ATCATTTGGTCTTTATCATTCCTTTCTTTTTCACTCGCTTCGCAGGCTCTTCACCGGATTCATCAGTGCCGCTTTGATGCTTTGGTAGCTGACCGTCAGGAGCGCAACGCCAATGGCCAGAACCGCAGCCAAGGCGAAAACCCACCACTGCATTTCGATTCGGTAGACGAAACTTTCCAGCCAGTAATTCATGGCGTACCAGGCCAGCGGGCTGGCAATCACCAGCGCAATCACCACCAGTTTCAGGAAGTCTTTGGAAAGCAGGGCCACGATGCTGGCGACGGAGGCTCCCAGCACTTTCCGAACGCCAATTTCTTTGGTGCGCTGCTCCGCCGTAAACGCCGTCAGACCAAACAAACCGAGACACGACACCAGAATGGTCAGAATGGCAAAGCAGAGAATAATGCGCCCGATCCGTTGTTCAGAGCGGTATTGCGCATCCAGATCCTGATCCACAAAACCGTAGCTGATGGGATGATCCGGGTCGATTTTTTTATACACCTGCGTGATGTCGTTCAGCGTACGCGCCACCAGACCGGGTTTGGTTTTGACCAGCAGTGTAAAATAGAACTCCTTGGGCCGGAAGCGAAAAATGAAGGGCTCGATACCGACGTGCAAAGGCCGGAAATGGAAATCTTTCACCACGCCAACGATAGTCCCGTCCGTCCCCCAGAATTTGACCCGTTTTCCCACGGCACGCACGGGAGTCCACCCCATGCGTTTGGCGGCTGTTTCGTTGATGAGGTAGGCCCCCAGTGTAGACAAGGTGTCGCTGGTGATTTGGGCCGA
Source organism: Larkinella sp. C7 (assembly GCF_006149005.1). Taxonomy (GTDB): domain Bacteria; phylum Bacteroidota; class Bacteroidia; order Cytophagales; family Spirosomataceae; genus Larkinella. Next base: position 790 of record NZ_VBSL01000045.1, read on the forward strand.
GAAATTCCGGCCCGCAACCAGTGACATACCGACGGTTTTCACAAAATCGGCATCGACATTCATGTTGGTAATCAGAAACTCATCTTTCGGAACCTGCCCTTCCCATTCAATCGTCGAGCTATTGTTCATATTGACCAGATTGCTCGTCGCAGTCGATACCTTTTCAACCCCCGGCAACTGCTCCACTTCCCTTTTGAGCGGCTGCGATTTCCCGCGCAAATCGCCTTTGAGCCGCACGTACAACAACTGCGATTGATCGAATCCCAATTTGGTATTCTGCATGTAGGACAACTGCCGATAGATCACGATGGTACTGATCGCCAGTGCAATGGACAACACGAATTGCCCGATCACCAGCGTTTGCCGAAAACCCCGCCCGGCTTTGACGTTCGAAAAATGGGCCGCAACGCCGACTTTGAGCACCCGGATGGGCCGGAAAGAGGAGAGGAAAAAAGCCGGGTAGAGGCCCGTCAACAAACTGACAAACGCGGTGAATCCGGCCAATGTAAGCCAGAAAACCGGCCGCTGATACGGAATCTCCAGGTTTTTGTTCGCCAGATCGTTGAACAACGGCAGCAGCAGTTGGGCCAGCACCAGCGATACCGCCACGGCCAATACGGTCATCAGCAGTGCTTCGCCCAGAAATTGCGTCACCAGACTCCCCCGCTGCGCCCCGACGCTTTTCCGAACGCCCACTTCTCTGGCCCGCTGCGACGCCCGCGCCGTGGCCAGGTTGATGAAATTGATCACCGCAATGAGCAATACAATCAATCCCACCGTGACGAAAATGCGGATGTAGGCAATATCACTGCGCCGGCCGTGATCGGTTTCGAACGCAAATTTCGAGTATAAATAGATTTCCGACAGCGGTTGCAGCAACAGGGGCGTTTCGTTGCCCGCATCATACCGCTTGAGCTGGTGCCGGACTTTATCCGCGAACGCGGCCGGGTCGGCGGGTTCGCCCGACGGATCGGGTTTGAGCTGAACGTAGGTATGGTAGCTGTTGCTGTTCCATTTCATGCTCCATTCGTCGTTCCGCTCAAGCCACTTGAAGGGCAGCAGAACATCAAACTCAATGTGCGACTGAACCGGCGGATTTTCCGCCACGCCCACCAGCATGAGCATTTTCTCGTTGTTGAGCTTGACCGACTGCCCCAGCACGCTCTTCTGCCGCCAGTTGGCCCCGAAAAACCGTTCGGCCATAGCCTCGCTGAAAATCACTTCATTGGGCGCCCGGAAAACCGTCAGGGGATTTCCCAACAAAAGCCGGTAACTGAACAGCTTGAAAAAACCGGGGTCGACCACCAGCATCTGATTTGATTCTACCGACTGGCGGCCCTGGCTCAGCAAGCCCGACCACCGCCCGACGCGGGTCACCTGCTGCACGTCCGGAAAATCTTTCGTGAGGGTGGCCGCCAACGGACCGGGGGTGGCGGCTACATCAAAAATCCCACCCGGCTGTTGCTGCTTTTCAACCAGCCGGTAAATGTGCTTGTAGTGGGTGTTGAACCGGTCATAGCTCAGTTCATCGTACACGTACAGGGAAATCAGCAGGCAGCAGGCCATGCCGAGGGCCAAACCGCCGATGTTGATGAACGAATATACCCGGTTTTTGATCAGATGTCTGAACGCAATTTTGAAGTAGCTCCGCAGCATGGCAGGGTGAAAGTTTGAGGGAGTTTGATGCGCTTCTTTGCGCTGCCGACGGCGCACGAACGGCGGCAAAACCGACACCACATTGAGCACATAG
>NZ_VBSL01000046.1 GCF_006149005.1 Larkinella sp. C7
CGCAGCAGGCCAGCCGTTGCGCGTGCAACTGACGGATGTCAATGGCCGACTGATTCACGAGGAATTGGTGGAAAAAGCCAAGGCGGTGGAATTGCAGACCCTGCCGCTGGACAATCAACTTCCAGGATTATTGTTGCTACGGGCGACTAGTGGGGCACGGAGCGTAACGCTGAAAGTACTCAAACCTTAAAACCGGTTTATGGGCAAGCTCTTAACCGTCCGATCAACGCAATCAGACGGTTAAGAGCTTGCGTCACCGATTTCCCCCTTTCTTCTGTTCCATATCTTCCTTTATCAAATCTTTTTTCTATGTATTCTCTGTACGTAAATGCAATGAAGCGCCCCTCCACGGGCACAACCTCATTTATATTGCCAGCCTTGCACTGGTGGATAAACTTCAGAACGGCTATTTTCTTGCTCATCGTTTTCGGGTTAGCGGCCTCTTCGCTGGCTTCCGGCGCCGACCCGCATCCCGATTACGCCCCGCTGGCTGATTTGTATAATGCTACCAATGGCTCGGGCTGGAAAAGAGCTGATAAGTGGCTGACGGACAATAATCCGTGCGGGTGGTATGGAGTTTCCTGCACGAATAACCGGGTGACGGATATTTATTTGAGTGAGAATAAGTTAAGTGGTACACTTCCTGAAAGTCTGGGAAATCTAACCAGTTTGAAAAATCTTTCTTTACGTAATAATGAGTTAAGTGGAAGTATTCCTAACAGTTTGGAAAATCTAATGAGTTTGCAAAATCTTTCCTTGGGGGAGAATAAATTGACTGGAGAAATCCCCGGCGAGTTGAGTAAGCTTACCAATTTAGAAAACCTTAATTTAAACAATAATCAGTTCAGTGGAGAAATTCCCGGTAGTCTGGGGAATATGCCCAAACTGCACTCTATAAACCTTTACAACAATCAATTGAGTGGGGTAATTCCTGCTAGTCTGGGTAACCTGACGAATCTCCAATACCTTGCTTTGGATAATAATGAGTTGAGTGGAGAGATCCCTGAAAGTCTGGGAAATCTAACCAATCTGTTATCGATTATAGTAAGTCGAAATAAGCTGAATGGGACTATTCCTGCCAGTTTGGGTGGTATGACAAACCTGCAAACTCTGAGTTTGGCTTTCAATAAATTGACAGGAGCGATACCTGGCAGTTTGGGGAACTTATCCAATTTACAAAGAATTTTTTTGAATAATAATGAGTTAAGCGGGGAGATTCCCGGTAACCTGGAAAGTTTAACCAAACTAAGCTATCTTTCTTTTGGCACCAATAAATTGACGGGCATCATCCCCGGTAGCTTGGGAAATCTAACGAACCTGCAAAGTCTTTATTTGTATGAAAATCAGTTAAGCGGTGAAATTCCGGCCAGTTTAGGAAATTTAACGAACCTGCAATACCTTTCTTTGGGCGCAAATAAGTTGACGGGTACCATTCCCGGTAGTTTGGGGAATCTAACTAGTCTGAAAGACCTTTCCATTGGTACCAACCAGCTAAGTGGATCAATACCGACGAGTCTGGGAAATCTAACCAATCTACAGGGCATTAACTTCAACTTCAATCAATTGAGCGGGCCAATACCTGACAGTTTTGGGAACTTGATTAATCTGACTTCCCTTTCAATGATGGAGAATAAGCTGGAAGGCACTCTCCCTAGTAGTTTGGGGAATCTTGTCAATCTACGGTTTTTAAGTTTGAGTACTAATAAACTAAGTGGTGAAATCCCGGCTAGTCTGGGAAATCTAACCAAGGTTTGGTATTTAACGTTGGATTATAACGAGTTGAGTGGACCCATTCCCGGCAGTCTGGGGAATGGCAGCCCTGGAGCACCTTTCCTTGTCCCGCAATCAGTTAACCGGCTCGATTCCTGACAATTTTAGAAATCTGGCCAAACTGGATCAGTTTTACGCAGGGCAAAATCAGTTAACCGGCTCGATTCCGGAGTTTTTAGGGAGCCTGACCAATCTGCGCAATATCAATTTGAATTTCAATAAATTAACCGGCCCGATTCCCGCCAGTTTAGGAAATTTGAGCAAAATGCAATACTTGACGTTGAATGACAATTTGTTGATAAATGCAATTCCATCAAGTTTGGGTAACCTGACCAATTTGCAATCCCTTCGTTTACAAAATAACCAATTGAGTGGACCTATTCCCGCCAATTTTGGGAATCTATCTCAATTACAACACCTTTGGTTATACAACAATCGGCTAAGCGGCTGCTTTCCGGAATTGCTGAGAGCATTCTGCGGTAAAAGTGTGTATACTTACAGCAACCCCGGCTTGCCCGGCGAAGGCAATTTTACGGCTTTCTGCAAC
>NZ_VBSL01000047.1 GCF_006149005.1 Larkinella sp. C7
CTGGCTTAGTAAGAAGTTTAGGCAAACCACCCTAGTGATTGCCGTCAGCCAGCTCTTGTATGGACAAGAAGGTGGCTTTGCTCCGTGGTATCTTATGAAAGGACAAATTTATGGCAGAATTTACATTTGAAATTGAGGAGAAACTGTTGGTTCTCTCAGAAAACGACAAGGGTTGGACCAAGGAACTTAATCGGGTCAGCTTCAATGGTGCTCCAGCCAAGTACGACATCCGCTCTTGGAGCCCCGACCACACCAAGATGGGCAAGGGAATCACCTTGACCAATGAAGAATTTAAGGCCTTGGTGGAAGCCTTCAAAAATTAAAGAAAAGGTGACCCTGCTCATGGAGCAGTGGTCACCTTTTTTTTGCAGTGGCAAGCCTGCTTCCAGCAACTTTCTACCCAAAAAGTCAGATAATGTGCCCGTCCTAATTACTGGGCTCCCATGAGGCTTCCTAACTTGAGGCACTTGGGGTTTAAGTAGGTCTGCTTGGTTTGGTGACTGTCAGCTAGAAAAACAGTCAATTTCCTAGCTGGGTGGCTCCATTCTAGGCCTTGCAACACACGACAAACGCATGAAGAAAATAACGTTTTCAGATAATAGATTCATAAAAAAGAGTCCACCTCCGGAGTTATAATAGACTTAGGAGGTGTCTTTATGTCTGAGATTATAGAATTTCTTATCACTGTCCGTGATGAGCGTGACAATTGGAAGATCAAGCATAGCTTGGCTGATATTGTGCTGCTCATCTTCTTTGCCCGCCTTTCAGGTGCAGAATTCTGGGAAGAAATAGAGGATTTTGGAAATATCTATGAAACTTCCTTACGTAGTGTACTTACCTTGGAAAACGGTATTCCATCTCACGACACCCTGCAACGTGTTTTTGCGACCTTGGATGCGCAAGTTTTGGTGGAAGTAACCTTGATGTGGAACGACATTCTCCGTGAGGCTGACCTGTCTGCTAAGACCTTTCCCAGCTTTGCCAAACGCCTCCTAGCAATTGACGGAAAGACCATTAAAGGCAACTCCAGTCAAACTCAAAAAGCCTTGCACATTGTGTCTGCCTATGCGACAGATTTAGGTATCTGTTATGGTCAAGTGGCAACCGATGACAAGAGTAATGAAATCACAGCTATCCCCGATTTGTTGGATAAGATTTCTGTAAAAGGGTGCTTGATTAGTATTGACGCTATGGGTACTCAGACTGCTATTGCCAACAAGATTATCAAGAAGCAAGCAGATTATTGCTTGGCGGTTAAAGAAAATCAGAAAGGACTTTTAGAGGATATTCAGCCTTTCTTTAACGTGGGTAAAAGGGAGACAGACAGTTACGAAACCGTAGAGAAGGCTCACGGCCAGGTTGAGACTAGACGTTATGAAGTCATTAACGATACGGCTTGGTTACGCAAGGAACGCCCTAACTGGGGTCATATCCAGTGTATTGGAAAAGCCAGTATCACGATTGATAAGGAGGGCAAACAAAGTGAGGATACCCGTTACTTTATCTTAAGTTGTCAGGCAAGTGCTAAGGAATTCTGTGCTTATGTCCGTGGGCATTGGCAAATTGAGAGCATGCATTGGCAGTTGGATGTTGTCTTTCGTGAGGACGCCAACAAGACCTTGAATAAACAATTAGCTTTTAACTTGAACGTGCTGGATAAGTTTTGTTTAGCTGTGCTTAAACAGTTAGATGTTGGCAAGAAAATGAGTTTGAGACGGAAAAAATTCAACTTAGGGATGAACTTTGACCAGTATTTGAAGAAATTAATCTAGTCAAAAAAGTGATCGTCTATGGTAAAACAGAGAAGAAACATTCATGCGTTTGTCGTGC
>NZ_VBSL01000048.1 GCF_006149005.1 Larkinella sp. C7
GCCCGGGGTGTTCTGAAAAACCGGTTGGGTGGAAACGTTGGAAGTGATGAAAATCGTCGGAGGAACACAGGGTTCTTCGAGCAGAACGAGCCAAAGGTCGCCATCTCCCAGATAGTCCCCGGTTTTTTCTTCCCCCGGGTTCGATGACGAATAGCCCGCCAGGAGATATTCACCTGCCGTCGGTTCCAGCATGGCACGTATCCAGTCATTGCTTAAACTTCCTGTCACCAGGGTTCTGTCCCACTGAAGGGTTCCATCAGCCCCAAGTTTAACGACCCAGTAATCATAGACCCCTTTCGAGTCGACGGTTTTTTCTCCGCCAATTCCGGATTCGGATTCTCCCCCGACCAGATAGCCTCCATCGGAGGTGGCCAGCAATGCATAACAATCGTCATCACCCGATCCTCCGAGGCTTCGCTGCCAATCGATCTCATTATTATTGTTAAATTTAATAACCCAGAAATCTTCTCTTCCCCGTGAAACTTCGGTTTTATCACCACTTATACTGGATCTTGAATAGCCCGCCAGCACATACCCCCCGTCGGCGGTGGCCACCAGGTCACGCAGTTCTTCCGTATTTTCCCCACCAATGGCTTTATCCCAGATTTTAGTGCCATCCGGTGCTATTTTGACCAACCAGTAATCGATTCCTCCCCTGGCGTTGTCGGTTTTGCCGGTCAGGTCTTCAATGGGTGAAGCCTCGGAACTCGAGGATCCACCCAGAAGATAATTGCCATCAGCCAGGAGTACGATCTTGTTCAGTTGATCTCTGTCAGTTCCGCCGTAAGTTTGATCCCATACCCGATTCCCTTCGGCGTCTATCCTGACTACCCAGAAATCCGATGCAAAAGCCTCGACATCCCCTTTTTTTGCAGCGGTTTTATTGCCATTAACGCCCGAATTGGAACTCCCGGCGAGTAGAAAGCCCCCATTGGAAGTCGGTGCGATGGACCGAAGGTTGTCAGCCTCATCTCCGCCAAAGGCTTTATCCCATTGTTTTTCGCCGTCAAAGTCGATTTTTACGACCCAGAAATCCTCACTACCAAACGACTCGCTTTCCTTGTTGCCGTCATCGGGGGAATTGGATTCCCCGCCCAACAGGTAACCGTCCGGGGTAGCAACAATCGTCCGCAAGAAATCGCCTTCACTGCCCCCGTAGGTCTTTTCCCACTGTTTGACATGGTTGGCATTGAACTTGATCACCCAGAAGTCACTACCTCCCCAGAGCGTTGCTTCTTTGGGCGAGTCCGCAGTAGCTTCTGAATAAGAATATCCTCCCACCAGATAGCCTCCGTCGGCGGTTTTTAGCATCACCTGTCCTTCATCCCGACTCGTCCCTCCCAGGGTTTTGTCAAATAACTTGATCGGTTGGGCCTGGAGCAGTTCTCCAAAACCGGTGGTCAACAGGAGTAGGAATAGACTGAAAAGCCGAATCCGGTATTCTGTTTTTGCTAGGGTAAAAGTTGTCATAAGTGAAAAGTCGAGGTTGAACGTGGATAGAGGCCCGGTTGGCGGGCATGTTGATTTTACGAGTTGGAATGAACAGGAGCGACGTTTTAGGGTCGGATTAGTTTGAGAAATGCAGACTGGGTAGAATTGGTAACCCGCAGAAACAGCAATCCGGGGGCTTGCTGGCTGACATCGAACTGGTGTCGCTCGATCAAACCGGCTTTGGGGACGTGCCGCTGGCCGACCAGCCGCCCGCTGGCATCGGTCAACAGCAACCGGAGCGGCTGGCCTTCCGCCCCCCGGATTTCGACCACCA
>NZ_VBSL01000049.1 GCF_006149005.1 Larkinella sp. C7
AGCCGAAGTTCAGTGGATCGGAGGGGGGAGGAAAGGACGAAAAAAAGTGGAGCAGTTACAAGGCAAAAAAATAGAGTTTCCTGTCTAATGTTTACCTCTTCATATTAAATTTGTGCAAACATTTATTTTCTATTATCAACATACCATTCCAATGGTTAAAATTTCACGATCCCTCTTTTTCATTGCTGCCAGCCTGTTTATCAATTTTGCCTGTATGCAAGATCACCTCCCGGCTACCTTTTCGTACCGACCCATTGACGCCCTCGTTGGCAGTGGCAGTGATCGCACGGAGTCGAACTACATCTTTTTAGGATATCAGGAAGGAGATTTAAATCAGTTCGATCCGACCAGCCTAACCTCATCTACTGCATTTGGTTTAAAAATTCGCACTGCGCTTTCTCAGTCGAGCTGGTTCATGGAAGGAGCTCTGACCGGAATCGGATATCGGACTAGTGCAGATGTGACTGATCCACTCTACAATACAATCACGGATTGGAAAAGTCTGGAAAATGTTGCTGGAAATACCTTTAGCAATGGAGGGGCAGGTCTGAGTACGCCCGATGACTTTAAGTTTGTCAAGTATTTCTTCCGCATCAACGCTTTTCGAATTGATCAGATTGGAGGAAAGACTTATCTACGCTACCGGGCAGTTGCTGAAAATGAAACTCAACCCGTTGGATTGGTTTTTGAGTTAAACTAGTCCGGGTAATGGATTGTACTATAAGCTGTACGGATCATTTCGTACAGCTTATTTTTTACAAACTCAAACCCACCAAGGCTTTTAAAATTAACCAAACAATCGCGGAGTATAAGTTATGGGCAAGTTTATAATGATACTCAACAGCGAGAACACTCATACAAGAGAACCACTGAACATTATAGGTTCTATAACATACTAAAAAGATTATCAAAAACTCCAATCAAAATTCCTAGCAATGCAAAAAAACTTTTTACGAACAGTCTTACTTGTTATTGTAATAGCTACGGCGGTTAAAGCTCAAGTTTTAGACAATACTTTGCCAACTCAATCCGACACAGTTAGAATAGAGAAAAAGTCCGGCGGGGATCGTTTTTTTAGGAATAGTAAAGAATTAAAAATACAACAACTTCAAAAACTTCTGAAAAATAATGAACAAGCCAACAAGTATCTAAAATCGGCGAAATCATCAAGCACGATTGCGACACTATTTGGCTATGCAGGAGGGTTCATGATGGGTTGGCCACTTGGCACTTTAATGGGTGGAGGAAAGCCAAATTGGGCTCTTCTCGGTGTCGGTGCAGGTTTGGCGAGCGTTTCCCTTCCCTTTTCCCAAAGCGCAAAGAAAAAAACAAGAAAAGCGGTAAGTGAATATAATACAACTTTAACCTCGACTTCTTCAACAAGATTTAAAGAATTTAATTTTGTGATGACTACTAATAAAGTTGGGCTTGTATCCAAATTTTAAGATAGTCACATCGGATAAATAAGCGCATAACATCAAGTTGCCTATAGGGGTCTGAAGTGCTTCTGTTGACACATTTTTACATTATCTAATTTCTTATGAGGACGGAATGTTTGAGAATAATGAATCTCGATCTGAGGGCAGTAAGGGTAGCTTTCAAACCCTTTTCGCCCGAGAAGCTAACTAGTATCTTCATTTTGATGCGTAGAAAAAACGTGGGATTTATGGTCTAACAAGTCGTCAATAATCAATCTGGCTTTATTGGACAATTAACCCGGTCAATTATTCTACGTACGCAA
>NZ_VBSL01000005.1 GCF_006149005.1 Larkinella sp. C7
ACCGGAGGCTGTTAATGACAGCGACACCTGCACCAAATTATTCTCGCAGATGGTCGATGATGTCACCTGGCTCAACACCGGCACCGGATTGACCGTTATGGTGACGGTTCTCGTCACACTGCAACCCGAACCATCGGTGATCACCACCGTATACGTACTGGTCGCCGTCAGGTTCGACACCGTCACACTGCTGCCGTTGCCCAAACCTCCGCTCCATTGATAACTTACATTCCCTACCGCATTGCTGGCACTGGCCGTCAGCACCACACTGCCGCCCGAACACACCGCCGTCTGCGAAGCCGTCAGGGTGCCCGACAGACTGCAGGGCGAAGTCGGNCTGCCATTGTTGGCCGTGGTTGCATTGGCGATCACCGGATTCTGTTGGGTACTCGAATACCCGTTGGGGCCTTTCCACAGATAGGAATTGCCACCTGCTGATGTCAATAGAATCGTTACAGTCGTGCCTACACAGGCTGTAGACGAAGACACCTGTGGGAATGGCACGCCTTGCACAGTCACATTGACGGTAGCGGTACCTGTACAATTAGAACCCGCTACCGTCAGCGTGTAACTGCCGTTGTGGGTCAATTGTGCGTTGGTAATCACCGGATTTTGTACGGACGAACTAAAGCCGTTTGGACCTTTCCAACTATACGAATTGAAGCCACTCGTTGCCGTTAGACTGACCATATCCCCCACACAAACGGTAGCAGGTAAAGCCCCCGCCAATGGATTACAAATACAGGCTTTGACGGTTACCGGTTGTGTTACGGCCTGATTACTGCAACCGTTTTGGCTAAACACTGCCAGCGTATAACTACCGGAATGGCTTAACTGCGCGTTACTCACCATCACCGTTTGCCCGGTCTCATAAAAACCATTGGGGCCGGTCCAAATATATTGGTAGGGTTGCGTTCCCCCGCTCGCGGTTGCTGACAGACTAAAACTCCCGCCCAAACAGGTGCTCGCGCTTACCGATGCAGTAACCGTTGGTTTCGGCAAAATTTTCAGGCTGGTTATGGCGGTTCCGGAACAAATGGATGTTCCCGTGATCACAACCGTATAACTGCCGGTGTTAGCGGTCGTTGCGTTGGGAATCGTCGGGCTTTGCAAGGAGCTCGTAAAACCGTTGGGGCCGTACCATTTATAGGTTGTTCCTCCATCGGTTGCCGACAAGGTAATGGTCCCTCCTTCGCAAACCGGAGAGTTACAAATGGCAATCGGTAAGGTACCAATCAAAGCGGTTGTACTGGACAAAGCCGTGCAACCGGTCGCATCGGTTATTTTCACCGTATATACCCCCGCATTGGCAGTCGTCGCCACAGGAATGGTCTGGCTTTGACCGGTTTTCGAAAATCCATTGGGCCCAGTCCAGGTATATTGGTACGGGGCGGTGCCCCCCTGGGCGGTTGCACTCAATACCAATGGACTGGCTTCACATGTTGGATTGGCACTGGCTGTGGCAAGAATCTGGCACTCCGGCCCCGGGATGACTTCTATAGCACAACAGCCGCCCACCGGGCAGCTTCCGAACATTCCCGTAAAAGAATAGGTACCAATCGATTTGATGACCAGCGTACTCCCCGTCGCCACAGCCTGATCTGCCGAAAACTGGCTTATCCCATTTCGGGTCCATTGAACATTCGTAAGCGGTATTGGAATGGAAACTGTAAATTCATCTCCGGCGTACCATAGAATCGGTACGGAAAAACAGGTCAGTGCAATGTCGTCTTCCGATAAATCGTGATTATTGGGCACCGAGTTAGGATCCGTACCCTGCATTTCCGTTACCTCGGCAGTATTAAACCAAACGCCCCGCTCCAATACTTTCGCTTTTAATTCCAGTATAACCGAATCACCCGCAGCCAGAACGCCGATGTTCCAGTTACCACTAGCCGGCGTATACAACCCGGAACCCCGTAAAACCGTGTGCGTAGTATATTGGGCACCGGTTGACAGGTCGTCTTTCACCACAACGCCATTCGCAGGACCGCTTCCGTCATTTCCCACCACAACGGTGTACGAAACGATCTCATTTATAGCCGGGTGTGCCTTATCAATTTTCTTGTGAACATATACATTGGGGTTCTGAGCAACCGCCATTCCGACGCTAAACAACAATACAAGGATCGTTTGCCACAGACGATGGGATGCCATGATCGCTTGCTTAAAAAACAACATATTATATTGTTTTGACAAGCAATTAACAGGCACTAATGCATCACGGCGAGTTGATTCCGGGACAAATGAAGCACGCACGACTACCGGAATCGTGTAGTGGTTGCACTTCGTGTTTGTCTGCCCATTTCTGTCTGCACGCAAAGTAGATGTTCTTTTCATCTGATGACATTTTAGTTCTGTTTCCGACAGACTTCGCCAGCAAACAGCGTGTACCTTTATTTCAGACTTAACTTGACGATAAAAGTCACTTCCAATCCAAAGGATTTCCGTCAAAATCGTATACTCTCCTGATAACTAAAACATTGCTAAACCAACTGTTTAAAGTATGCTCTATTTCCTAAGCATCCTACCGCATGGCTCCCTGAAAAAGTCTATTATAATTTGTTTTTGTACACACAATTAATAGCTAAAATTATGCCATAGGTGATTACATAAACAAAACAAATGAAGCTAAAACGCAAAAAACCTGCCATATGGCAGGTTTTTTAACAGAAAGGATGAGGATGATCAAAAATCGTAGCCCAGGGTCAAATAAGCCACCGGTTTCCCGACCACATTATTTTCAACCCCCCAGGCATAATCAAACTTGACGTAGTAACCAAAGAGCATCGTTCGGGCACCGGCACCGTACCCAAGTAAAAAAGGATTTTTAAAATTGGTGACGGTGGCCTGGAACGGATCACCCGCTCCTCCCACGATCTCGGTGTTCAGGCTATTTTGGCGGCTGAACGGACCTTTTCCGGCCCAGGCCGTACCGATGTCACTAAAAGCAACCAACTGAAAATTCCGGAGGAAATTGGATGTCACCGGTCCCCGATGCAAATACCGGATGACGGGTAGACGCAGTTCGGCGTTGGCAAGCATGTGGCTGTTGCCCGTCAGTTTACCCAGGCGGAATCCACGAAGGGGGGCTGCCAGATCCAGAAAGAACACATCCCGGTTATCCCGGTTGGGTGACAGCAACAAAGGGTTGTTCGGTTTGTCTTCTTTGATGCCTTCCGAAATGCCGATCCAGTTTTCCATCCCACCCAACGTACTCTTCTTCGGTGCAGCACCAGCCGAATGGCTACCCGACAACCGCAGAGCCAGAATGATGTCCCGGTGGATTTTTTGATAATGCCGCAGGTCAACCGTAATCCGGTCGAAACTGCCCGCACCCCGGCGAACACCACTTTCCACTTTTTCCGTCAACCCAATGTAGTTCTCATACCGGAGCTTGAAGCGGGTTCCCTCAATCATGTTCATTCCGTTGAGGGTCGTATTATCAAAAACGTATTCCGCTTTCGCCCCGGTGTAGTCCGACGAACTGCCGCCCACCTGCAACAAATCCAGGTAGCGGGTTACGATATAGAACGGCGCTACCGTAAACCGGCTGTTCACCGAAATGGGATACGAAGCCGACAGGGTTACTTTGTTGAACCGGTATTTTTGGTATTGACCTGCATCGGAGAAAATCGTCTTCCGGTCAAACCGGGCGCTGTAATCAATCCGGTTTACCAGTTTGTGGTATTCGGTAAACAGGTCGCTGTTCCGGAGGTTGGTGGTGATGAACAAACCGGCCCGGATGATGTGGTTTTCCAGCAGGTCGTTCATGGTAAGCGATTGAAAATAGCCAAAACCCCGGATTGGATCGATCCGCCAATCGGAACTGGCGTCACTCGCGACGAACAAGCCTTGGTATTTGTAAGGCCCCCGGATCGTTACGTTCTCCCGTCGGCGGGTGCGCGGGATGGCCACCGATGCCGACGTGTTTGTACTCCGGCGTTGTTTGAATTCTATGGTTTTGGCTACATCGCTGTCAAACTGGTAGTTGTCCGTATCGACCTCTCCCGGCTCCAGCTTTAGCGTAGTTACTGCTGTGGAATCGATGGTTTTGGCCGCCGTCACAGCACTCGTACTGGGCGCCGTCGTGGGGGTAGCCAAGGCCTTGGGCACTTCCTGAACGGTAGCCCGACGGGTAAGCGGCAACTGACGCGTCTGGTTCAGGTTGACCCGGGGCCGAAACCCAATGACCTCACTCCCATTTTTCAACTGGCTATAGACCATTGCGCCTGACGTAGGGTTCAGGTCGTAGCGACGAATATTCTGGCTAAAACCGGTAATAAATTCCCTCGTTTTGGTTTCAACATCCACTTTGGCGAGATTCCGCACACCAGTTGCATCATCGAGATAATAGACGATATTTTCGGAAGAGGCCACCGGACGCATGGCGATACTCAGCGAGTCGGTCAGGCGGCTCACCACCTCGACACGGGGCGTTCCGTCGTGCAAAAACAGACTGAGCTGGTTGCGAATGGATTTGTAGTTTCCTTTGTCGAGGCTCAACGAGTCGATGCGTCGGTTTGAAGAAAACACGATTTGCCGGGTTCGGCCCACAAACTGCGGATACAGATCGTCGTATAAATCATTCGTCAGTTGCTGCACGGTTCCCCGACCCATACTGAAGAGATATAAATCATTTTGCCCCCGGCGATCTGCACTGAACACGACACTCGCTCCGTCGTCGGAAGCATCCATATCGATCACCTGACTAACGCCCCGAACGACCATCCGTTGCTTGAGCTTCGCTTTTTTATCGAGGTTGTTGTATACATATAAATAGGTCTGTCCCCGCTCTTCGGTCAACACCAGCAGGTTGTCGCGCTGCCAGGTAACGAGTGGAGAAGCCGGTTTTACGGGAGATTCGTCCTGCTTGTAGCCTCCTTTCCGAATCACCTGCTTTTTCTGCGTCTGCGTATTGACCACGGTTACTTCAAACTTTCCGCGCCAGGCCGTCGCATAGGCATACTGGCTCTGGTCGGGACTCAGTTTCAGACTGGTCAGTTGGGCGGGCTCTTTGGCACTGGAAACCGTTACCTGAAAACCGTCTTCGCCTGGTTTGTAGGCATCGACAACCGGTTTTGCCATTGACGAATAATACTCCCGCCATTCCCGCAAAAACCGGGAATACGGAACTCCCAGCGTGCTGGCAATGCTGTTCTGCTCGTTCCGAATGATACGGGTCAAGTTGAGAATATTGGAGATGTTGTCTTTCCCGTAACGCTCCGCAATGTAATTCCAGATGGAATGGCCTACGTACATGGCCTCCTCCCCCACCAGCGTAGACGGTTTACGAACGGGGCGCGTCAGTGCGACGTCGCGCATGTAATCGTCCAGGTCAACACTCCAGCCATCGGCAATGTAGGACGCAATGCCCGGCATATACCATTCCGGCAACGAAAGCAGTAGTGAGCTTTGCAGAGCATCTTTCAAACTGCCGCCATAGAGCATGTCGTAGACAAAAAGCAGCGAAACTTCCTTAATCAATTGCTTGCGAAAGCTAATCTGGTCGCCCGTGAAAGCCAGTTCCAGCCGTGATTTAGCCAGGCTTAACTCCTTGTAGTTGGTACCGCTGGGCGCACTCAGGCCAATGTTACTCTGGGAAAGCTCCTGGGGTGAGTTGTAAATAAAGACCTTGATGCGGTTATACGGCGTATAGCCCAGGATTTCGGTGATCCGGTCAAAATCCGTTTCGGCATACTGCGCCGTCAAATTGGCAATCTGGTTGCCTTCCTGATAAAAATAGATTTCAAAGTTGGAGGTCTTGATCACCTTCCAATCAAACTTCCGGTATTGGATACGGTTTCTCCCAAACTGTTCCTGCGAAGGATAGTTTTGTGCCACCACTTCATTCATTACCAGCAACAGTCCGGCCAGGCAGAGTATAAATTGCTTACTCATAAGTAACGCTACTTTTAGAAATGGTTTCAGATCTGATGTCTTCCGGATTGAACAACCGGCATCAAACCTTATCCAACATTTTTTCCACTGTAATATAACGAAAAGCTACGCTCAATATTAACCTCCGGGTCTAATTCTTTCCGACCTTCCAGAAAGTCGGCGAATTGGTCGGCAAAAAACGGCGCCAACGATACGCCCTTGGTACCCAACCCATTGAAAATCCCCACCGCCGGATGAGCCGGATGCAAGCCAATCAACGGCCGCCGGTCTTTCGTCGCCGGACGAATGCCAACCCGCTGCCCGACAATCCGGTACGGAACCTTCAACAGACCCTGTACTTTCTGCTGTAGAAACGCTTTTCCATCCTCGGTTGTTTGCCAGTCGATGTCATGCCAGGTATACGTCGCCCCGATCCGGTAACGATTTGATTCAACGGGCATTATGAAGACGCCCTGATTGACGATACTGGTAACCGGATAATTGTCCATCGTAACATCCAGAACCTGTCCTTTCACGGGATTGTAGGGCAACCAGTCGAACAACGGATTTCGATACGCATGGGGGCCTTCACAGAAAATGATTTTTCCATACACACCTTCCTGCCATAAAATCCCATTCTCCCTGATTTCTATCCCCTTAGCGTCAAAATCTGTTTCGATATACTGGTTTTGATCCTGAAAAAAAAGCCGGATGGCGTTCAAAAAAACCGGCACATCCACCCAGCCGGACCGGGTTACTTCCAGACCACCGAAAGGGTTGTGAATGTAGGGCTGATAGTACTGGTTGTCAACGGATTCGGCCACATAGCGGCTGATGGAGGCATCAGAAGTCTGGGCCAGGTAATTATTTTGTTCTTCAACCGAACGGAAGGGGCGGTAAATGTTGGAAAAATGGAGCAGAGGAATCCTCAGTTCCCGCTCCACTTCGCCGTAGAAAGCAGTCAGAAACGGAAACAACTGATCCGCTTTCCAGGTACGGACGAGCTTTTTACCCGTCAGCGGATTGAAAACTCCCGCTGCCGCCAGCGAGGCCGAGGGAAGGTTGGAGGAGTTGACGAGGACGACTTTTTTACCCCGCCGATGGAGCGTCCAGGCCAACACCGACCCGGCAATACCCTGTCCGACAATTAAATAATCGGCGGTCATGCATCAATCGTTTTGAAATGCCCTTTGCGGTGGAGTCTGGAGATTTTCTCGTCGGCCAGTTGAATCACCCAGTCAATTTGTTCGTCGATGGTGATGAAGGAAGTATCCAGTTCAATGGCATCTTCGGCTTTCCGGAGCGGGCCTTCACTGCGATTGCTGTCGATAAAATCCCGCTTTTTGAGGTTTTCCAGAATCACATCCAGACCAATCATTTCGCCCTTTTGCAGCAACTCAATCTGTCGGCGCTGCGCCCGAATGGTTGCATCGGCCGTCATAAAGATTTTCAGTTCCGCGTCTGGAAATACCTTCGTCCCGATATCCCGACCATCCATCACGACTCCCCGTCTGCGCCCCAGCTTCTGTTGCTGGGCAACCATGGCATACCGCACTTCGGGAATCGCACTGACTTCACTGACGATATTGGATATGTACATTTTCCGGATTTCCTCTTCAACATTCAAGCCATTCAGGCAAGTTTCATTCCGGCCATTTCTGGGATTAAAATTGAAGGTGATCTGAATGAGTTGAAGCGCATCCTGGACGGCTTTTGGATTCGTGAGGGAAATGTGATTCTGGATAAAATACAAACTCACGGAACGGTACATAGCACCCGTATCGATGTAGGCATAACCCATCCGGGCAGCCACCTGTTTGGCCGTCGTACTTTTTCCACAACTGGAATAGCCGTCGATGGCAATGACTATTTTTGGCATGAGTGCAAAGAAACAACTTTCCGGGGAACCCTACTGCTTTCCGGCCAGGGAAATACGCTCCTGTCGGGTTACAAATTCTTCTCGAAGTAGGGCGAATATGTGTTCGTCGAGGTATTGATTGTTCTTGATGGCGGCTTTTTTCAGAATGGCTTCAGCCCGAAAACCCGCCTGCTCCAACACCCGCATCGACACTAGATTTCCCTCCAGAACGCAGCCAAAAAGCCGGTTTACCTGAAAATTAACAAAAATGTAGTTGACCATAGCGGGCAACACTTCGGTCATGATGCCCTGCCCCCAATGCGACTCGCCCAGCCAGTAGCCAATTTCTGCATTGTGCCGGTAAATGTCCTCTTTGATGGTAAACCCCACATTGCCAACGGCTTTGCCGCCAATATCAATCGCCAGATTGACCGGTTGCTGATACGAACGGTTCATCCGTATCCAGGAACTGGCATCGCGAACGGTATAGGGATGCGGAAAAAAATCCCGGACACGGTCCCAGATTTTTCGGTTGTTGGCCTGCTCGGATAACGAAAACTCATCGCCATCACGCCAGGATCGCAGAGTGCAGGTATCTAGATAAATGGTTGCCACGTTGCTGCCCGTTTTTGGCCAATATACGGTTTTTACAATATGGCCTTTCACTTTTTAGTCATGAATTTTGCAACAAAACCACGGAAAGGCTCCGTGCGCCGTGCGCACCAATGACCAAAGCCTGCTCAATATCAGCGGTTTTCGACGGCCCCGCAATGAAGGCCCCGAAGCCGGATTCGCTTATGTTCAGCCGTTCGTAGGCGTCGTGCATGTTCGGCACCAGATCAGCCGTGTTGAGCAGTAGAACCAGATGCTGGCAGATGAAGGGCAAAACCCGGTGACCACCCCGCTCCTCCGGAACCCAGATGGCCGAGTTTTCAGCCACGCCGAAAACGCCCTGAATAATGGCCAAATCGACGGTTTCCAGTTGGTGCGGATCCACAACGTCCCAGTCTGTGGTGGCCAGATGACTCAAAGCCGGTACTTTACTCACCACACTGGGCAAGTCACTGTACGTCTGCCGGATATAGGTCTCCGCTTCCTCGTAGTTCGCCACCAGCACCGGCGTTCCGCCGATAAACCGAAGAATCTCCGAAAACTTGGCAACTAAATCCGGGTAATCAGACTGAAACCGGGTTGTTTCCGGCAACGGTTGAAATTCGGGCTTGTTCTGCTTCACAGCAGAAAGAATTCGTTCGCGACTGTTCATTTTTTCGTTTCTCTGTTCACATACCACTCCCGGAAACTCTCTTTGGGCGGCTCCGGCATTTCGCGCTGCTTAAACCAGGGATTGAGGGGATTGGAGACCGAATAAGGCAATAACCGCATCATCGTCCGACCGGCTTTCCCGGAAAAACGGAACAGTTTCGGACTGGATAAGACACTCGCCATCAGCTTCATGCCCTGTTTTTTGGTACTGTCGACGTAGCCCTCGGCCACCAGCACCTGCCGCCACTTGTAAAGCTGGTCGTGGATGTCGATCTTGACCGGGCAGACGTTCGAGCAGGAACCGCAAAGCGTCGACGCAAACGGCAAATCAGCGTTTTTTCGCATATCCAGATTCGGAGCCAGAATGGAGCCGATGGGACCCGCCACGGCATTGTGGTAACTGTGTCCGCCACTCCGGCGATATACCGGGCAGGTGTTCATACAGGCTCCGCAGCGGATGCACTTGAGCGAGTTCCGGAAATCCGGTCGACCGAGCTGCGTGGTCCGGCCGTTGTCGACAATGATGATGTGCATCGTCTGCCCTTGGCGGGGCCGGTGAAAATGGCTGGAATACGTCGTGATGGGCTGTCCGGTGGCGCTCCGGGCCAAAAGCCGCAGAAAAACGCCGAGGTGTTGCGCCTTCGGAATGATTTTTTCGATGCCCATGCTGGCAATGTGAACATCAGCCAGGTGGGCGCCCATGTCGGCGTTGCCTTCGTTCGTACAAACCACAAAACCGCCGGTCTCGGCAATGGCAAAGTTGACGCCGGTGAGAGCGGCCCGTCGCGTCAGGAACTTCTCTCTCAGGTGCTGGCGCGCGGCTTCGGCCAGGTATTTTGGATCCGATGCGCCTTTTTCTGTCCCCAGATGTTCATGGAAAAGCGCCCCGATTTCTTCTTTTTTCTTGTGAATACAGGGCATCACAATGTGACTGGGTGGTTCGCCAGCGAGTTGAACAACGCGTTCGCCCAAATCTGTATCAACCACATCGACGCCTTTTTCAATCAGGAAATCGTTCAAATGACATTCTTCCGTCAGCATCGACTTGCTTTTCACCATCTGGGTGGCCCCGGTTTCCCGCAGGATCTGCAGCACGATTTCGTTGTGCTCGTGTCCATCTGCCGCCCAGTGAATTTTCACCCCGTTTTTGATGGCATTCTGCTCGAATTCGAGCAGGTATTCATCCAGGTTGGACAAGGCGTTGTGCTTGATGCGGGAACCGGCTTCGCGCAGGGCCTCCCATTCCGGAATTTGAAAAACGGCTTTGTCGCGTTTTTCGCGCACAAACCACAGCGTCTTATCGTGCCAGGTGGTTCGGTCAATATCTTCCGTAAATACTTCGGCGGCTTCGGAGTGATTCATCATGTTAGAGGTCGCGGGCTTTGACCCGAACGGGTTTTCCATTCCGGGCAATCACCAGTTCTTCGTCGTTTCGTTTTGCCTGTTCAATAACGCGCTGAACAGCCCGGCGCATTCCTTCCAGAATTTTTTCGTTTTCTGGAGTGATTTTAATCTCGCCCATTTTGGTTAATCTTCTCCCAGATTTTCACATTAAACAAATCAAGCGAGGCAGCGATTCCACCTTGTGCAATAAATTCAGGAACTGTCCCGGAATTATTTATGACTAAAAATCGATCACTTATGGGGACGTATAAAGTCAGTAAATTTTCAATACTCCGACTGTACCGTCGCTCAATTACATCCGGCGGAATTGAATGCCCTCCTTTTGCAACCCGAATGCCCACCCGCTCCTTCGCCAGTTCAACGGATTCAATCCACACATAGAACAAAGTAACCGAATAACCGGCCTGTTTCGCGCGTTTAATGGTTTGAACGTACGACCGTGTCGATAGCGTCGTCTCTACTGCAAAGTCAACGTTTTGTTCAAGCAAATGGTTGATGCGGTTCAGCATAATTCTTCCGGCTTCAAACGCTACCGTTTCCGGCTGGAAGGGTGACAGTCCTTTCGCGATCTCATCAGCGTTCACAAATTCCCGGCAATTCAGTACTTCCGGCAAAATGGTGTAAGCCGCCGTTGTTTTTCCGGCCCCGTTACAACCCGCAAGAATATACAGATTCGGCATCAGGATTAATCCGTTTCCTCCAGTTGAAAGATCTCGTTCACGTTTTTCTCAAACACCTGCGCCAGTTTCAACGCCAGGATCGTGGAAGGTACGTAACGACCGGTTTCGATGGAATTGATCGTTTGTCGGCTCACGCCAATCTGCCCCGCCAAATCCGCTTGTGATAAATCC
This sequence comes from Larkinella sp. C7, assembly GCF_006149005.1. GTDB lineage: Bacteria > Bacteroidota > Bacteroidia > Cytophagales > Spirosomataceae > Larkinella. The sequence continues at coordinate 11,257 of NZ_VBSL01000005.1, forward strand.
TTTTCAGCTCGCTCTACTTTAATGCGGTTCTTCATAACGCCATCAAAACCGTCTTTTCAATCCGTCGAATAGACAACCGAAACCGGATGATGAACATCAGCAAAACCGTGAACATATTGTAAATCATTACATTCAGGAAAAGACCACCGTGGACGAGAATAATTAGCGCTCCCAATACGATGTAATTTACGTAAACCGCCCATTGCAATGACTCCAACCGTAACCGGCTAATCATCTCATCCTCCACTTTCTCTTTCGAGAACGCCACAAATAGCAACCCGATGATGACGCCGATGGCTGCCAGTTCATTGGTCAAATTGATCGTGGTAAAAGGCTTGCCCCCAATGTTAAAATTAGAACCATCAGCCAGCCACCAGATCAATTGGGAAAACAAATTTGAACCCGGAATCGATTCAGGTATTGTAATCGTCAAAAAATCAATAGAAAACTCTCCATACATCGTCGCTAACCCAAGGATAGCCGACGGAACAAACAAGATCCAGCCCATCAGCCGGTAACGATTCGGAAATAGCCAGTGTGTCTTCATAGTGTTATCAAATTATCTTGACCAAATGTAAAATAAGCTTTACATATTGTCAAGACGATTGGACAACTATTTTTTTTAACGGTTACCCCTGATTCAGTATTTCGGCGATGTGCATCACCTTCACCGGCAGCTTATTCCGGCGAACAATCCCTTCCAGGTGCATGAGACATGACATATCACCTCCGGTCAGTACTTCTGCCCCGTTGCGGATGTGATCTTCGACCCGGTCGATGCCCATTCGCGCCGAAACCGCTTCTTCAAAAACACAAAACGTACCCCCAAAACCGCAGCATTCGTCTTTCCGGTCGAGGCTGATCAACTCCAGGTCATCCACCATGTTCAGTAGCTTTTCCGGTTTGGAATACGGCGCGGCAACCAGTTCCGACATCTGGGAAAGATGCAAGCCGCGTTGTCCGTGGCAACTCTGGTGCAGGCCGACCTTGTGCGGAAAACGGGCTGACAGGTGCTCTACTTTCAGCACATCCGTCAGAAATTCGGTCAGTTCATACATATGGCTGCGGATTTGCAGCGCGTCGCCCTCCCGTTTGTCCGAATGCAGATGATGTTTAATATGAAGTGCACAACTCCCTGACGGACAGACAATCGCGTCATAATGATCCCCGAAGTTTTCGACAAACAATTCGTTGCAATCGTGGGCCAGATTCTCAAACCCCGAATTGGCCATTGGCTGTCCGCAGCAGGTCTGGTTCAGCGGATAGGTAACCGTGCAACCCAGTTTTTCCAGCAGTTGCAGCGTGGCGATGCCAACTTTCGGATAAAACTGATCGACGTAACACGGCAAAAAAAGGGCAACTTTCATCGTTTAGTGAGCAGTTTACGTCAGACCGTTCAGCGTTACCAGCGGTTTTAAACCGGTCCAGCTCCGTACGACGGTCTCTTATTTTTTGGGTTTTCGGAAGCGATACGTTGCCAAAACCGGCAGGTGATCCGACAATTTCGGCACATCCAAAACCCGGTATCGAATCAGTTCCAGTTCGCTTTGTTTCAGACTCAGGATGTAATCGATCCGCGCTCCGGTACCAACCAGCGTCGACGTATGCGAATCCCGTCCGGCGTCCGACCAGCGATCCAACAGCTTTTCAATTTCCGGATCATCAGGGTCGGTATTCAAATCACCACACCAGATGACGGGTTGAATGCTGTTCTCCAGCGTTTTATCGATGAATGCCAATTGCAGACTCCGGTTCAGCGGAGATTGGTGGTCGAGGTGTGAATTGCAAAAACGGACCGTTGTCTTCTCAGATAATTCAACGTACGCACACTGCAAAATCCGCTGCTCGGTTTTATCCGGGTTTGGTAACATCATCTTCTGATTTGCAATGATAGGGTACTTCGACAAGATAGCTGTCCCGTACTTACCGCCCTGAAAATCGATGGCACTTCCATACAGCGGATACATCGATGTTAGCCGTGACAATTGCCCCAGGTGATCCTGCCCCCGGCTTCGGGTGGTTACACTGTCCACTTCCTGCAAAGCAATGATGTCGGGCTTATATTCCCGAATCAACCTTCCAATCTGCACGATGGTATTGTGTTCCTGGGCGTTGGCTCCGTGGTGAATGTTGAAAGTCAGAATGGTAATGGTAGATTGCGCGTTTGTTTCCCGAAATAATTCAAACACCAGCACCACAATCAATAAACAGATTCGCATACAGTCGCACAGTTGGTTTCTGCCAAAAATACGCACAAATCCCGTTTCTGACAGCTTCCTCTCCGGCAGGCTGTATTAAAGCGTGAAAATGTTATCCAGTAGCATCCATTTTTCGCCCGGTTTTGCCATCGGCAACGCCTGCTGGTAGGTCCACATCAATGCTTCCCATTCCTGTACTTTCGGGTTCGCGGCATCCATAGCGGCCTTTTTTTCAAACGAAAAGGATTCATCGGTTTCCATGATCATGAACAACCGGTTGCCAATCCGGTAAATCTCCATTTCCGTAATCCCCGCTGAGCGAATGCTCTCTTCGATTTCGGGCCGGAGTTTCTCGTGGTATTTCTCGTATTCGGCAATCGAAGCCGGATCATCGATGAGGTCAAGGGCGAAGCAGTAACGCATGAGGGAGTTAACAATTAAGAGTTATGAGTGAAGAATTAAAAAAAGCGAATCTTGTTGTGAACTCTTCACTTATAACTCTTCACTTTCAACTTTATATCCCCGCCAGCCGTAATACGCCACCACCAGAAAGCACAGGAGCGGGACGATGTAGGCGACTTTGATGTTGCTTTGGTCGGAAATGTAGCCCATCAGAACCGGGAATAACGCGCCCCCGGCAATCGCCATCACGAGCAGGGATGACCCCAGTTCGGTATCTTCTTCCAGTTTGTTGATACCCAGAGAAAAGATCGTGGCAAACATGATCGACTCGAAAAAGGGAACGGCAAAGATCGCCCAAACCGCGATTTGGGAGCGCATGGTCATGGCTACCACCAACAGCAGGACGCTGATCAGGGAATAGATGGTTAGCAGGCGGTTGGCCGACACAAACCGCATGAGGTATGTCCCAATAAACCGGCCGATCAAAAAGCCCAGCATGGCCCAACCCAGCCATTCGGCAGCGGTTTTTTCGGGAACATCACTGGAAAATTTGGCAAACCGGATGAAGAAACTGGTGACACACACCTGCGCACCGACGTAGAAAAACTGCGCAATAACCCCCCAGCGCAAATGCCGGTGCCGAAACACCGAACCCAGGGTTGAAGGCGCTTTCTTTTCGCTTTCGCTGATGTCCGGCAATTTGGTGAACATGAACAGTGCCGCGACAGCAACCACCACGACCCCAATAACGACATACGGCATTTTGACCTGATCGGCTTCGTATTGCAAATAGGTATTGAGCTGTTCCGCCGACATGGCGGTCAGCTCAGCTTCCGAATGCTCAATGCCACTCAGGATCACCCGACCGCCCACCACCGGTGCCAGAAAAGCCCCCAGACCGTTGAACGACTGACTGAAATTCAGCCGGGTCGTAGCCGTGGTCGGATCGCCCAGAATGGTTACGTACGGATTGGCGGCCGTTTCCAGAAACGCACAACCCGATGCAATGATGAACAAGGCTCCCAGAAAAAAACCATACATCCGGGTGTCGGCGGCTGGAACAAACAGAAAGGCTCCCGCGGCATACATCAATAAACCGGCAATGATGCCGCGCTGGTATCCGTATTTTTTCATCACAAAACCGGCGGGTAAGGCCATGATGAAGTACCCCAGATAAACCGCTGAATCAATCAAGGCCGACTGCAAATCCGTCAATTGACACGCTTTCTTTAAGTGCGGAATCAGAATGGGTTCCAGATTATGGACGAAGGCCCAGAGAAAAAACAAACTGGTTACCAGCGCAAACGCCAGCGTGTAGCCGCGCATTGAACCGGCGGATTGGGCGGTGGTGGAAGAGGGAACGGAGGCCATGAAAAGTCCGAAAATTAGGATGTAGGTATCTATTTGCGATTCACCGCACGGCGGCACTCAATCGCTCAATAACAATTCACAATTGATCAGGTCAAAGCCCGGTCCAGATGCACATACCCCCCATCCACATAGATGAGTTGCCCCGTTGTGTGACTGGATTTGTCGGACAGCAGAAAGACCACCATGTTAGCAATTTCCTCCGGGGTCGTCATGCGTTTTTCGAGCGGTATTTTCGACACGATGCTATCCAGCTTCTCCTGTGGATTGTCAAACGTTTTGATCCAGTTTTCGTACAGGGGTGTCCACGATTCAGCCACCACCACAGCATTGACCCGGATGCTGTACGGCAACAACTCCACCGCCCATTCCCGCGTCAGTGCATTCCGACCGCCATTGGCAGCGGCATACGCCGAGGTGTTCCCCTGCCCGGTTTCGGCGGTTTTGGAGGTAATGTTCACAATCGCCCCTTTGGATTCTTTCAGAGCGGGCAGCGCATGGTGTGCCATCAGATAATAATGAACCATGTTCTTATGCAACGACTGCATAAACCGCTCATAGTCACCCATTTCCAATCCGACGCCATCATTGACGCCCGCGTTGTTCACCAGGCCGTCGATGCGGCCAAATTGCGCCAGGGTTTGCTCAACGGCTTTTTTACATTCTTCCGGCCGGGTCAGTTCGGCAGCAATCTGAAAGGCTTTGCCGCCGGTCGCCAGGATGGCGTCAACGGTTTTCTGGTTGTCGGCTGCGTTGCGTCCGATGATCACCGGGGTTGCTCCTTCGGCAGCCAGCACGGTCGAGATGCCCTCGCCGATGCCCTTCGCCCCGCCCGTGACGATGATTATTTTGTCTTGTAGGTTCAGGTTCATAAACGTACTCACGGACAACTATCCGCGTAGTTTCTGGTAGGAATGGTTGAAAATCAGGCTTTCGCCTTTACAGATTATAAAACTTCACAGCATTGCCACCGAACACCTTTTGTCGGACATCCTCACCCCACGGTTTCACATAGTCCTCCACAATGCTTTTCATTTCTTCATACTCCGCAGCCACGAGGCAAACCGGCCAGTCGGAGCCGAAAACCAGTCGATTGGGACCAAAATGTTCGAAGACCACATCGAGATACGGGCGAAAATCCTCCGGTTTCCAGGTCTGCCAATCGGCTTCTGTCACCATCCCCGACACTTTGCAATAGACGTTCGGACTTTTGGCAATCTCGGTCAGGTAGTTTGACCAGGTGTTGATTTTCTGGTCCTTGATATACGGTTTGGCGATGTGGTCGATGATGAAGGAAACCTCCGGAACCGTCCGAACCAGGTGCAGCGCGGCTTTCAGTTGCGTGGGATAAATCAGGATGTCGTACGTCAGATCAAATGCCGCCAATTGCCGGACACCGCGAATGAATTCCGGGCGCATCATAAAATCGTCCGGTTCGCCTTGGACGACGTGCCGAAATCCTTTCAGTTCTTCAAACTGCGAGAAGAATTCCAGCCGTTCGTACAGATTTTTGGCCTGCAAATCGACCCAGCCCACTACGCCTTTGATAAAATCATACGCTTCGGCGAGTTGCAGCAAAAACAGCGTTTCCGATTCCGACTGATCGGCCTGCACGGCCACACAGCCCTCCATGCCGTTCTGCTTCAAAACCGGCTCCAGATCGGCGGGCAAAAAATCCCGCCGAATCCGTTGCATTTCTTCCGTAATCCAACTGTCCCGTTCCGCATTGAAGAACCAGAAATGCTGGTGTGCGTCGATTTGCATTGAAATTAAAAGTTAAGAGTTATGAGTTAAGAGTTAAATACTCGGGTTCCTCTTCTCGAACAAACCCGGTATTTTCTTGAGCTGTTAATAAAATTGAACCAAGAATCTTTATCAATTCCTCACAGTCACTCAACATGGATGTTGCCATTCGTTCATTCAGGTAATCAGTTGCCTGAAGCAATCGCAACCAATACCGTGTTTCACGCGCTTCTTTGTAAGCAATACTCATTTAAGCCGTGAAATCTTTGCGACTGTACCCACCAGTCGCTTCTTCTACATTTGCACCGATTGATGTGCCACTTTTCAGTAACTGCTCCGAAATTTTGTAGGGCACTTTATTGTCAATCAGCCATTTATATAGATTTACCGTTCGTACGCCAAACGAAAAACTTTTTCCCTGAATAATACTTTCCTTGCGCTCCATAAAACTCTTAACTCATAATTCTTAACTCTTAACTCTTAACTATAAGCAACAGCCGTCTGCTTTTGGGTTCCCAAGCCTTCGATGCCGAGTTCTACTACGTCGCCGGGTTTGAGGAAGCGTTGTGGTTTGAGGCCCATGCCGACGCCGGATGGCGTTCCGGTCGAAATGACATCCCCGGGGAGCAGCGTCATGAACTGGCTGATGTAGCTAACGAGCGTGGGAACGTCGAAAATCATGTCGTCGGTATTGGAATCCTGCAACGACTCGCCGTTGACGCGCAGCCAGAGACCCAGTTTATTCGGGTTCGGCACTTCGTCTTTTGTCACCATAAACGGCCCGAGGGGCGCAAAGGTGTCGGCACTTTTGCCCTTTACCCACTGCCCACCGCGCTCCAACTGGAACGCCCGCTCGCTGTAGTCGTTGTGAACGGCATAGCCGGCAATGTAGTCGAAGGCGTCTTCTTTGGAAACATACGTGGCTTTTTTGCCAATGACAATCGCCAGTTCCACTTCCCAGTCCGTTTTTTCAGACGCTTTCGGAATCATCACATTGTCATCCGGACCAACCAAAGCCGTGGTGGATTTGAAAAACAAAATGGGTTCGGCCGGAACCGGTGCGTTGGTTTCAGCAGCATGTTTGGCGTAGTTCAGACCCACGCAGACAATCTTGGACGGCCGTTTGATGCACGACGCCCGGCGAACACTTCCCGACACGCTGGGGCAGCTTGATGCGTTGGTTTCCAGCCAGGTAGCCAGTTTTTCGAGACCGTTGGTCGCAAAGAAAGTTTCGTCATAATCGTGTCCGAAAGCAGTTACATCCAGACTGGCACCCGAAGGCAGCATGACACCGGGGCGTTCGTTGTCCGGTGAGCCAAAGCGAAATAGTTTCATTATGGAGGGTTTACTTTTTTGACAATAAAGGGAAAAACCGGGGGCTTATAACCTTGTGTGCAAAAATAAAGTGTCGAAACCGGATTGTAACAGCCCCGAAGAAATCTTATTATATTTGTCAAAAGCTTTTTCTACAAGCATGACGACTATTGACGACTTCCTGAAAGCGCCAAATTTACGGGAACTGCTGGATGAACTTGAAAACGCCTGGCAGGAAGAACAACGCCGTCGTCATCAATTCTGGGCCGAGGTCGATGAAGGGAAAAAAGCCGAGTTTATTTTGGGTGAAATCATCTACCATTCAACAGTTTATGGGCGACATTGGATGGCTTCCAACAATATCACACGTTGGTTGCTTCCTTACGTTTATGATAATCGGTTGGGTAAAGTTGGTTATGAAAAAGTGATGGTTCGTTTAACCCGAAATGATTACGAACCGGATATCTGTTTCTGGAAAAAGGAAAAATCAGCCCAATTTCAACAAAAACAATCGGCCTTTCCTCCACCCGATTTTGTGGTCGAAATCCTTTCCGACAGCACAAAAGAACGCGACTACGGCATCAAGATGACTGATTATGCGCTTCATGGCGTGCAGGAATACTGGATTGTGGATGTCGAACACGAAACCGTCGAACAATATCTGCTCGACGGAAACGCGTTTCAATTGGCGCAAAAATTGAAAGATGGTGTTCTGGAATCCGAAGTGATCAGCGGTTTTCGAATGCGTATCAAAGAAATCTTTACCGAGTCCTGAGCCCTACTTCCCCACCGCTTCCCGGCTCTCCAGTTTCCAGGCATTGTCAAAAAAACCGGTTTTCCGAACGCCCTTGATGCCCTCTTTGGCCATGTCCAGGCCGAAAATCATGTAATCCGGGAAACCGCTGCCGGCGGCAAAATACTGGTTGGCATCGGCAGCTTTCAAGCCTGCCAAACCGGTTCCGGTCACCACCGCCACCGATGCCACCGGACTGTCGGCACGGGGCCAGCTAAAGTAGGCACTGACGTCTTCGCCAGTATACTGCTCATCTCCAATCCGTAACGCCCCCCGACTAACCTGAATCGGGCAGTCTTTCAACAGCTTTTTCCAGGCCGAGTTGGTTGTCGCATTGCCGAAAAGCACCACGCCCCGATCGGCAAATTGCGCCGGATTAAATTCCTTGTCCGAAACCATATCCACGGCTCCATTGCCCCGGTAGTACCAGGTTTCGGCATCATACCGCGCTTTGTTAAACGCCCATTCGTTTTCGGCCGCCGTCCCCGTAGTGCCATAAACGAACACCATCCGGTGGTTAAATGGTTCTTTGAACGTGCCATTCCGGTGAGAGCCTTTCGCTGTCAAGGCCGGTTTACTGCCAATTTCCCAGGCCGCATTTTTGACAAGAAACAGTTTTTCACCCGGATTTTTGACCTGATACGCAATCGCTTTCAGACTATCCAGCGTAATTGTTACGGTTTCTCCAACGGCAAAATCCGCCAGATTCAACGACAGCAGGGCAACATTGTCGGTTTTCCCGGCAATCGTTTTGGCTTTTTTATCACGTTTCAACTGAACCCGGCTATACTGCAACGGATGTTCCTGCTGCTCGACCGATACCCAACGCATCGTCGGTGAAATGGCAGGGTTGGCCGTCGTGAAATCGATGACGTTGACGGCGCTGTCGGCGGCAATGCGGTGCCACTTGAAATAGTCGAAAACCGGTTTCCAGTCGACGCTCTCGTTGCCGTACCAGTGCGATCCGCCCGGATATTCGTAGTGCGTAAAATCGGGGTGAAACGTACCGAGCAGTTTGCGCATCTGACGGGCATATTCCACCGAAACCGTGCGGTCGGCGTCGCCGTGCAGAATGTAAACCCCCAGCGGTTTGTAATTGGACGCGAGGGCCAGCACGTTGCTGGGGTTACTCGTTCGCAGGAGCATTTTCTCCAGTGCCGTGCCACCTTCTTCGGGAATTTTCCCATCGTGCGAACCGTAACCAGCCAGCGTCGGATACCCGGCGCAAGGCGCAATAGCCGCCCAATTGCCGGGAAACGTCGCCCCCAGATACCAGGTACCGTGTCCGCCCATCGAGTGGCCGGTCAGGTAAATGCGCTGCGGATCAGGTTTGAATTGCTTTTTGGCAATGTCCAGCACTTCCAGGGCATCCAGTCGCCCCCAGTCTTCCCAGTTAAAGCCCCGGGGCCGCCGGTTGGTCGGAGCCACCAGAACACCCCAGTCTTTCGGCTGATACGCCCGTGCCTGTCCAATGGCCTCAACCCCCGCGCCGTGGACAGAAAAAAATAAGGCAGGAGCCTGTCCATCCGGTTTGGTTTGGGGAGCCACCCCGAAATACTGAACACTGCCGTCGATGGCACTGATGAAGGTCTGGCTGTAATGCTCACCCAGCGCGGCTACAGACAGCGTCAGTTCTTTTTCGTCAATCGCTTTTCCGGACTGTACTAAACTAATCAAAACTACGCCCTCTTCTTTTTTGGAAACACCCGACGCGTCCATCCGAAACCCTACCTTGCGCGTACTCAGGGCCGGAACTGTCGGCAAATCCGTCAGTAGTTCTTTGCCAGACAGGCGACTTTTCATTTTCAGACCCGCCAGCGGTTTGCTGGTTGTGTTGACCAGTACGACAGCGCCCCAGAGCGGTTCGGTCTGGTTGCCCAATACCACACTCGGCAAGGTTGGATCTTCGATTTTCAGGAACACCGGTTTTTCGGGGAAAACGAGTTTTGCCATTAGACCCTGAAAACGCGAAAACTGCGACGTCCGCAGGTAAATTTCATTCAGTCCCTTTTTCAGCGCGACCGGAACGGCCAGCCAGCCGAGTGCATACGGATCGCCCGCGTGAGGTGCGCCGTTGACATACACCATGTTATGCCCGGTGGCCTGCAAAACGGCCACCTGATCGCGGTCGGCCTGGTACGTCAGGTAGAGGTAGCCGTTGTTGAACGAACGCCCCCGGAATTTGCCTTCTTTATCGGGCGTGACACCCTGCCAACGGAGCGAGTCGGTGCTACTGACCGACAGTCCCTGCCCCTCGGCCGGTTTTTTCAAATCCCCCCGGTATAAATGGTACGCCAGTTGATCGGTATACAAAGCCTCACGCCCGTATTGGTGACACGGCCCGATTGCCAGACCTTGAGAAAAGTTGTAAACGCGTTGCGCCTGAACCGTCAAAACCGTAGCCATGACCAGACACGCAGAAAAAAGAATGCGGTTTTTCATCGTAAGTTTGTTATTCAATTACCCAATTTTGACGACCCAAACCGGTTTCCCGGCCAGTTGTTGCCGCAGTTTTTCCGGAACACTCACCTCCACACCGCTCCCCACCTTTTTCCATTTCAAGGCCTGTTTGGTTCCCAGAATGGTCAGCGTAGCTTTGGGCTGAGTCGGTACAATCGGGAGCGTTAAAGTAGCTGGCAATACGGTTTCAGTATCTTTTGGTAAATACGACGCATACCGGACGTTACCGTTGGCGGTAAAAGCCCACTGGTTCTGGCGGTAGGGCGCCAGCGGTTTGGTGCCATACACCGACTCGCCGTTTACCTTGATCCACTCGCCAATTTCCGCCAGCCGCGTGTAGGCTTCCTCATGCCATTCGCCGTCAGGACCGGGGGCGATATTCAGCAGCAGATTGCCGTTTTTGGCCACAATATCGACCAGCATTTGCACCAGTTTTCGGGCCGGTTTAAAGTTTTCTTTCGGAATGTACGACCAGCTATCGCCCATGGTCAGACAGCTTTCCCACGGTATCGGCATGTAGTGATCCGGGATTTGCTGCTCGGGCGTCACGTAGTTCTCAAACTCGCCCGAAACCGTCCGGTCGACGACGAGCAAACCGGGCTGGTTCTGGCGACCCATCCCGGCGATGCGTCCCATGTCGATGTCCTGGCTGTACGGAATCGTGCGCTGCCAGCTCACGGTCGAGTCGATGGTGCTGGCCGGGCGCACCCAGCCACCATCCAGCCACAGAATATCCACTTTTCCGTAACCGGTCATCAATTCCTGAATCTGGTTGTAGGAAAAATCGCTGAATTTCTTCCAGAGCTCGGGGTATTTCTTGGGGTCGTAGCTCACGTTGCGGTCTTTCGGCGGAAAATAGGGCCACCAGTACGACTCGGTATTCCAGTCGGGTTTGGAAAAATACGTGCCGACCATAAAGCCTTCATTTCGAAACGCTCCCAGAATTTCCTTGGTGACATTGCTGCGCGGGTTCGACGCAAACGGCGATTTGGTGCTGGTGATTTTGTAGTCGGTTTGCTTCGAATCGAACATGCAAAAACCGTCGTGGTGCTTCGTCGTGAAAATCATGTACTTCATCCCGGCGGCTTTGGCGGCCGTGGCCCAGCGCTCCGGATTGAAGCGGGTGGGGTTAAAGGTGGTTTGCAGATTTTCGTACGCCTTTTTGTACCCATACCAATTACCAGACTCCGGCCCCCGACGCACACACCAGCCTTCGTCTTCCGGGCAAAGCGACCACGACTCGACCACGCCCCACTGGCTGTAGGTGCCCCAGTGCATCAGCAGTCCGAATTTAATATCCTGCCACTGATTCAATTTTTTCTTCACGAGACTGTCTTTTGGCCAAACGTACTTGTCGTGATTTTGCTCGGAATGTTGCTGGGCAACGGCCGATCCGGCGAAAACGAATCCGGTGAGCAAACCGATGAGGATGGATTTCATGGGGTAAATCAACAAGGGGTAAAATGATACAAATAAAACTTTCCTTCTCTTAATCAATGCAGTAGCCAGTTCGAAGGCACCTCCCGGGGCTCTTCGTTGCCTTTGCTGTATTTCAGTTTGAGGGTATACCCTCCTCCGCCTTCGATAAAGTCCAGTTCGACCGGGTGCAGACCCGCCTTCAACGCGACCTGCCCGCTTTTCTCAATCGGGCCGTGTTGTCCGTCGTTGTCAACCACCTCGCGGTTGGCGATGCGCAGGACACCACCGTCGTCACAGGTCAGAAAAAAGCTATAAACACCGGTTTCCGGAATGGCCAGATACCCCCGAAACCGGAGTCCGAAACTGGGTGCCGTGGCCTGGTCCGGTACTTGAATCGAGCGAATTGTCAGACTATCCGTAACCGTCGCCGACGCCATTCCTTTTGAATTTTTGAACGAACCGGCGTAGTAATGAACCTGCAAACCGGGTTGCGTCGTTCGGGCAATGACAGGCTCTGCCAACGCCTGTTGCCGAAACCGGGCGGTATACGTATCGCCTTTCAGACCACCGGGCGTAAAGGCGGCAAACGTCACCGTAGTCAACTGCGTGATGGGCAGAAATTCGGGTAAAACCGTTGAGGTCGAATCGGGTTGCAAACCGTCCGTGCGGTAGCGAATAATCAGGTGATTGGCCGGTTTCTGAACCGCAAAGAGGGCTTTGTCGACATACACATTATCTTCCGTAAACCCGGATAAATCGGGAAGACGATAGTGGACATTCAACGCGTCCAGCCGGGGATAGTGGCTTTTTAGCCGCTGTAAATAGTCCTCATACCGGTTTTCTTTCGTCCAGATCGCTTCGGCCAGAGCCGTCATTCGGGGCATGGTCATGTAGTCGACCCGGTTTTCGGAGGGAATGTATTCCGTCCAGATATTCGCCTGCGCCCCCTGAATCGCCAAGGCTTCGGACGCGGTCAGGCCAGCCGGGATCGGGTTGAAATGATAGACATTGTCAAGGGAATTCTTGTTGGGTAAGACATCGAAATACAGCGTGTTGACGGGCGTCATCACCACCGGATTGCCGTTTTTGACAGCCTTCACCGGTGCATCCTTCACCCAGCTCCGCCAGTACATGATCGTCGCCGAGGCATTGATCCCCCCTTCCAGCGCATCGTCCCAGACCAGCAGCTTCTTGCCCTTCGACTGAACGTATTTTTCCATGCGGTGGACAAAATAACTCTGCAATTGGTTGACATCCTTCAGCCCTTCCCGCTGCATCAGCACCTTACACGCATCCGACTGCGCCCAGGTTGTTTTTTCAACCTCATCGGCTCCCAAATGAACATACGGACCTGGAAACAAGGCCATGATCTCATCCAGCACCGCTTGCGTAAATTCGTAGGTCGTTTCATTGCAGGGGCAAATCGGCACCGAAAAATCCTTGCCCCACCCCTCTTTCCCGGTGCAGCTCAGAAACGGATACGCTTTGATGGCAGCCGCCAAATGGCCCGGCATGTCGATTTCGGGAACAATGTCGATGTGCCGGTCGGCCGCGTAAGCGATGAGTTGCTTCATCTCGGCCTGGGTGTAAAAACCGCCGTACAGCGTTTTCCCGTCTTTCTGAATCAGGTGCTTCGATGGCAAGGCAAAATCCGGGTTGGTTTTCGCCCGGTCCAGCACTACCGAATCCTGGTTGTTGAACGTCCGCCAGGCCCCTATTTCCGTCAGTTTCGGGTATTTTTTGATTTCGATCCGCCAGCCCTGGTCATCGGTCAAGTGCAGGTGAAATTTATTGAATTTGTACAGTGCCAACAGGTCGATGAACTTTCGAAGATACGCCATCGAAAAGAAATGCCGCGAGACGTCCAGGTGCATCCCCCGCCAGGCATACGCCGGTTGGTCTTCAATCTGCACCGCCGGAACCGCCAGCGTTTGGACCGGGAAATTTGACCGATTTTCCAACGCTACCGGTAGCAACTGCCGCAGCGTTTGAATGGCCCGGAACATCCCCGCCGGTTCCTTTGCCGTCAACGCTATGGTTTTGGGCGTAACGGCTAGGCGGTAACCTTCCGGTGCCGTCAATCCGGCGTCATACTGAAAAATGATTTGTGTCGCCGTCGGTTTGACGGCCTTCGCCAGCGGTTTTCCAAAACCGGTTTCCAGCATCGTGCGCAAAAAGTCCGCTTCCCGCCGAAAAAGGGCGGCAGATTTCGGGATGACGATGCCGGTTTCCGGCGTCAGAACCACCTGACCCGGTTTGGGGGTCAGCGACGTCGGATACGGGATGATGGCGTACTTTTCGGCGACGGCCTGCGCGTGTAGCGTTGACCGATTCCAGACGCTGAGTAACACCAACAAAACCACTAGTCTACTTTTTCTATACATACTCACACGCTGTTCACGGTGTCTTAAAAGTGTTACTGAATTCCGGATTGCAACGGCGACGGCCGGTGATCTCCATTTCAGTGCTAATCGCGATCAGCGGACGCCTATTTAATTCCCATCTTTTGGATAAAAAACCGTCCGATCTGCTTGCCCTGTGCCACGCCGTTTTCAATGGAATCCCGGAAGTGAATCCCACCGTACAGACGGGAAACGGCGGCTTCGCTGGCGGCCTGTTCAAACGACCGGAACGACCGGGCCGGAATCCCAAACTCCAGTTCCACTGTGTCGGTATAGGTGACCGGCCCACCGGCCAGTGTCGTCAAAACCGTCGCGATGGCTGCCGACATTACGCTGTGTCCACTGGTGTATTCCGGAAACGGGGGCGTTTGCAGCATCGGTCGCCAATCCCGATCAAGATGCTGATTGATAAAGGTTTCCGGACGAATCCGGTTGCTGTGGTATTTTTCTTCCCAGCACGAGATAAACGCATCGGCCATCGTTAACCCCACCAGCGTGTGCCAGCGAACGGTTTCGGCCAGCGACAGGTTCCGCTGGAGGCAAACGATGCTGGTGATGCCCATCCAATGTCCGCCCGGCGTAATTTTCTTGGTTCCGAAACTGACGTGGCCCTTCTGGTTCAGGAAAAAAGGATTGCAGTCCCAGAAATTGGCGATGTGACGTTGCTGATCGGTGAGTGCGCGGGTCGTGTCGTAGACTTCTTTTGCCAGTTGAAAAAACGGCGATCCAGTTCTTTCGTCGTACTTCACCATCGGCAAAGGCCGGAACTGCGACGCACTATCAAGCAGAAAAGGGCGTAATTTGGGCCAATGGGGCTCATACGCTTCCGAGTAGGCCGGGGGCGTCGGTTGCCAGTAACCCGGTTCGTTCGTGGGCGTGAAACGCAGATAACCGCTCGTTTTGATGTAGCCGTCCTGAGCCGCATACCGGACGAGTTTTTTTACCAGCGTGTCGGCGTAGGCCCGCGTGGCCTGCATACGGGCGTCCGTCAACCGGAACCGGTTTTTGGCCTCTTTCACCAACGCCAGCCGGTCTTTTTCAAGCGTATAGCCCGACGGCAACAACTCCTCCCCCATGCGCAAAAGGGCGTACAAACTACCAAACCGGGCGTCGATTTGGGCGTCCGGCGGTCCGGCAAACGCCGGATAACTGCGCAGCAAACCGCCGAAAGGGACATAACTGGCCGGGCGTTTTTGCTGGTACAGCAATTCGTAGGCCGCCAGGTTCGCGTACGCATAATACCGGGCCGATGCGCAGGGGCCGGTGACGTCGTTGACCATGACATCGGTCAGTTTTTTCAAGGTTTTCGCGTAAGCTGCCGCTTCCGTCTCCACCCCGGGCGGTTCGGCCCGGAGGGTGTGGCTGCAACCCAGCAGCAACAGAAATAGGAGTCTTTTTTTCATACTCAACGGGTCTTTTGGTAAACCCGGATGCTGTCATTATTGCGGCCAAATAAGATGGTCAGGGTGTTATTCTGTTCCAGAGTGACGATGTCCCGCACGTCGCCCTCGACCCGAAAACCGGCCTTTGACTGCGGCACGTACGAAAACCGGAATGTTCCGTTGTTTTTAAACAGCGAACCGTAATTGGCATCCATCTTGCCAATCTTGATGCGGGTATACGACTGGTTTCCCCCGACCAGCAAATCCTTCAATCCGTCGCCATCGTAATCAACCAGCGCCAGGGCAAAAATGGGCGCAAACTGGGCTTCAACGGGCAGGTCGTGTTTGGCAAAGGTGCCGTCGCCCTTGTTTTCCAGGAGGATAGAACTGAACGTAGTTGCCTGAAGTGTGTCGGCCCGGGTCAGTTGTTCCGGCGTCAGGATCTCCTTCAGGGTGGCGTCGGCATAGGACTGATAGGTCGGAAATTTCCGGCGAAGCGGAAAAAGCTGGTTGAGGGCTTCGTCGCGGCTCACCAAGGGATACGAACGGCCCTGGTTGTAATAACACAGGAACGGGTCGATGGCTTCGTTCTGGTCAAAATCGCCGTACACCATCGTAACCGGCTCGGTTTCGGTCGGTTTCATCTGGCTGTTGCGGCCAAAATTGCCGACCACCAGATCCAGGTCGCCGTCGTTGTCCAGGTCAGCGGTTTCGATGCGGTTCCACCAGCCGTTTGATTGAGTGATTGAGCGATTGACCGGGCCGCCGGGCGGTGAGTTAGTGAATGATTTTCCTGATTCGTTTTTTAGCACGGTGATGGGCAGCCATTCGCCCACCATCACAAGGTCTTGCCAGCCGTCTTGGTCAAGGTCGAGCGCGACGGCGTCGGTAACCAAACCGATTTGGGTTAGAAAGGGCGCAAGCTGAGCGGTTTTATCGGTAAAAATGCCTTTGCCATCGTTGATCAGAATCCGGCTGCTGGTGGGTTCGGGATACCGGCCCGGAATGACCCGGCCCCCAACAAACAAATCGAGGTCGCCATCTTTGTCAAAGTCCAGCGAAACGACGCAGCCATCACTGATGGTTTCGTCGGGAAGTGCCCCGGTTTGCCGCGTAAAATTCCCTTTCCCGTCGTTGCGGTACAACCGGTCCTGCAACAGCAGATCGTCGGGCAAATAGGCAAAACCGCCACTGGCGACGTATAAATCCGGATCACCATCGCTGTCGGCATCGAAAAACAGCGCGTCCGTGTCTTCGTGCATTTTATCCGCATCGAAAGCGGATTGCGGACTTACTTGCCAGCTCCCATTCTTTTGCTGCAAAAGCAAGCTTCCCGGCTGGCCTTTCGCACCGGCGGCATACAAATCGATCAGGCCGTCTCCGTTGACATCGGCCTTCGCCAGATGCGGCCCCTGAAACGATAACATATTGGGAATCAACAACTGCCGCTTGAAATCATTGTAGGCGTCTTCCGTATGCCGGTACGGGAGCGAATCGCTCAGAACTTCCGTAAAAACCGGTTTCTCCGAGACGGTTCTGTGCCAGTCGTATTTTCCCGCTGCGTCTTCCGGTTTCAAAACCAGCTTTTGGTTGGCTTTTACCCCCCGCAACACCTGGGTCTGGTCATTCGGCCAGACAATCCGCAGACTATCGACGATTGTCGCTTTACCCAAACCAAAATGCAGGGGCGTATACAGACCGGATTGAAAACCGCGCGAAGGGTTAAACTCCTGATACTGTGTCATTCCCTGGCTATACACCCAAACTTTGGTTCCGGCAGCGAGTGCCGCCGGACTGCCGCCAATCTGAACCTGCACATAATGCTGCTCCGAAACCCGGCTGTCGTTGCGGTAAATCGAGGGCGGAATGTTGATGTTGTTGGTGATGATTTCCAGATCGCCGTCGCTGTCCAGATCGGCGTAAACCGCCCCGTTCGAAAGGGCTTTCTGATCCAGTCCCCAGGCTTTTACCTTGTTTTCGAACGTCAACTGGCCGGTATTCCGGAAAATGTAATGCTGGGTTGTGGTCGACGGCATCTGTCGGAGAATGTCCATCATGGCCGTCGAATCGCCCCGCGCAATCTTCAATTGCTGGTCGGCGTAGAACTTCATAAAGTCCATGTTGGTGTAATCCCGCAGGTAGCCGTTGGTGACGTACAGATCCTTCCAGCCGTCATTGTCAAAATCCGCAAACAGCGGGCACCAGCTCCAGTCGGTATTGGAAATACCCGCCAGTTGCCCGATTTCGCTGAATTTAGGCACCAGAAAACCGTTCTCTTTTTGAACGCCGGTGTTCAACTGCAACATATTCCGCATCAACTGGTGGTCGAACCCGTTGCGGAGCATGTTCTGGTAGGTTTCGTAATTTTCCGGGCCGTAAAGCAGTTTTTGCCGCCGGTTGTCTTCGGGCAGCATGTCGAGGGTGAAAATATCCGGCCAGCCGTCGTTGTTGATGTCCGTCACCTCGTTGCCCATCGAAAAGTAGCTCAAATGCCCGACCGACTTTTCCAGTGAATCGTAAAAGTGGCCCTTTCCGTCGTTGAGATAGAGGTAATCCTGTTCGATGTAGTCGTTGGAAACGTAAATATCGGGCCAGCCATCGAGGTTGATGTCCGCAATGGCAACGCCCAGTCCGAAACCGATCGGATTGCCTTTGATCCCGGCGGCTTCGCTGACGTCCACGAACTTTCCGTTATCGTTCCGCAGCAAGCGGTCGCCCGCAAACTCGTCGCGCATGGCTTTTACGGCAGCCGCATCGAACCGCTTGAAATCCTTGATGTTGTGGTTGAGCAGGAAACAGTCCAGATCGCCATCTTTGTCGTAATCAAAGAAAGCGGCCTGGGTGCTGTGGGTTGGCAAATCCAGTCCGTATTGGGCGGCCTGATCCGTAAACGTTAGATTTTTATTGTTGATGTAGAGCCGGTTGCGCCGTTGTTCCGGTCGGCCGCTGCCGGAGTAGCAGACGTAAATATCCAGCCAGCCATCGCGGTTGATGTCGACCAGCGTCACCCCGGTTTTCCAGCCCAGCCCCTTGCCGATTCCCGCCGAAGACGAAATATCCCTGAACTTCAAACTGCCCTGGTTGACGTACAGCCGGTCGGCCACCATGTTTCCGGTGAAGTACAGATCCGGCAAACCGTCGTTGTTCAAATCACCGACCGCCACGCCCCCGCCGTTGTAGAAATACTCGTAGGCCAGCACATTGTTTTTTTCGGTCTCGACCAGTTTGTTCACGAATTTCACACCGGTTTGCTGGGGATTGAGCAGGGTAAACTGGGCCAAAGCGGGTTGGGCGATCAGCAGACCGATGAGACAGAGTATCAGGCTGGAAAGCCGCCCGATTCGAAGAAAGTGTACGGTAGTAATCATTAAAAAGACTTACGGGTTAACAAGCCCACATAGCGACAGCCTATTAACCCGTAAGTTACGAAATTATACAAGTTACTTATTGTTTATCCCACCAGATCCGGGTCGTAAACAGATCAGGACCCTGCACCGCAATGGCGGCATTGTACTGAGCCGCGTTCCGGCTGGCTTCCGACGATGGATACCGCAACCGACGCATGATCGTGCCACCGGTTTCGTTGCCCGCGTAGTTGGTCGGGGTCAAAACCGGGTAACCCGTCCGACGCCAGTTGGCGTAGGCTTCGTACGAATTCAGGAAATTAACCGCCCAGTATTGCGTGCCGATTTGCTCCATTTGCTGGGCCGTCGTACCGGTTGCCAGATACGGATGCGCCGTCAGGTAGGCCGTGATGGAAGCCGCCGGAATGGTTCCGCCGTACAATGACATCATGCTCATGGCCGCTGTTACGCCTTTGTTGTAATGGGTAGCCGCCTGACCGTCACCCCAGCCGCGAACGGCGGCTTCGGCGAGCAGGTATTCCACTTCGGCATAGCTCTGGAAAACCGTCGGAGCCGAGTTGCTGGCGATTTTGTTCAGGTTGGCTTCCGAATACGTCGCCATCGACTGGTCGGTCCAGGTTGGAATGAGCGTTTTGATGGTCGTCACGTCATACCCGTTTGGCAAGCCTTTCTGCAAAGCCGGGTTCGTTGCTGCCGCTTCTTTCGTCGGGTCGGCATTTCCTTCCCACAGGGTTGCGATAAACGGCAGGCGCGGGTCGTTGTTGTTTTTCAGGAAGTTGACAAACGTCTGGCTCAGTTTGCTGTTGGCATTGCCTTTCAGGTTCGCTGCGTCGTATTCCTGCGTCCGCAGCGTGTTGCTGTCAAGGTTCCGTTTGTTGTCGTCGCCCTCGGCATGGTTCACTTTGGCAATGTCGTCGTTGCTCTGCATCACGCCCCCGGCAATCGCTTTTTTCACGTACGTTTCCGCTTTGGCCGGGTCTACTTTCGTGAGCCGCATACCCAACCGCAGCATCAACGAATAGGCAAACTTCTTCCATTTGGTCAGATCCCCCGCGAAGATGATATCGCCCGCGCCGTACCCGGTTTTGGTGGCATCGAGGGCCGGAGCCGCCAGATCCAGTTCATTGAGCATGTCGGCATAAATGTCGGCCTGCTTGTCGTATTTCGGCGAGTACGTATTGTTCAGGTAGCCTTTTGCCGCTTCGGAATACGGAATATCGCCGTACAGATCCGTCACGCGGTGGTAGGCAAACACCCGGAAAATCCGAGCCACATTGTAGAGGTTAGACTGCGCCGGATTGTCTTTCGTCAGGGCAATGATCTGTTCAAGTTCCTTGATGTGTGAACCGTAGGCCGTCTCGAAAAACGCATCCGAATACGGCCCGTTGTACAGGTACTTATCCCCCGACCAGTAAGTATTCAGGGCAGCAAAATGCTGGATGATGGCACCGGCATAAATCAGATTTCCCCGGTGGTTTTCGTAGCCTGTTCCGGCGGTTTTCACCACGCTGTAAGAAAACAGGTTGGGAATAACCGGCGTTGTGAGGGCATTCGGGTTGGTGTTGAGTTCTTCAAAACCGTTATCGCAAGAGGAAAACAGGAGACTGGCGCTCAGGAGACTCGTCAGGATCGGCAGTCGTCTTCTTTTTATTGTTTGTAACATGATGCTGTAGTGTTAAGATCAGTAGTTCTTAGAAACGAACCATCAGGTTCAGACCAAAGCTGCGGGCCGGTGGTACGCCGAACATTTCGAGTCCCTGCGCATTTCCGCTGTTGTAGGTCGATTCCGGATCGACATTCGGCACTTTGCTGTACAATAACAGCAGGTTCCGGGCGACGAACGACAAACTAACCGATTGAATGGGCGTTTTTGCCAGGAATGACTTCGGCAGGGTGTAGCCAAACGTCAACTGGCGCAGTTTGGCAAAATCCGAGCTGTAGATGAACTGGTCGGTGATCGTCGTCAGACCGCTGTAGTAGTCCTGAACGTCTTTGCCCGCAAACGTTTTCGTGAACGCATCGCCGGTTGGCGAAACACCGGTTACGGTCAAACCGCCTTCGCGACCCACCAGCGTTTCTTTGGCCAGGCCTCTGGCGTAGGCGAAATAGTTGGTCGCACTGTACAGTTTGGCCCCAAATTTCGCATCGATCAGGAAGCTCATCGAGAAGTTCCGGTAGCTGAAGGTGTTGGTCAACCCCATCGTCAACGGCGGCACACCGCGGCCCAGCATCGTAAATTCGCTGCGCATCGGAACACCGGTGGCGGTGTTGTAAACCGTGTTGCCATTGGCATCTTTCAGGGCTCTATACCCCGCCAGCATCCCATAAGGCTCACCCTCAAAGTGATACACATACGCGCTTTGCGTCCGCGACTGATCGAGTTCCAGGCGTTTCAGACCATCGGCGATTTTCACGACTTTGTTATCGTTGTACGCCATGTTGTAGGCCACATTCCACGTCAGACCGCTGGCCGCTTTGACAGGCGTACCGGTCAGCAAAACCTCGATTCCTTTGTTCACGACTTCGCCCACGTTCAGCAACACATTGCCGTAGCCGGAAGCCGACGAGGTTGACGCCGTCACCGGGTCATTTTTCGTCACCCGGTTATAATACGTCAGGTCAAGTCCCAGTTTGTTGTTGAACAGCTTGGTTTCCAGACCAATTTCCGTCGTCGTCGAGGTGTTGGGTTGCAGCAGGGCGTTCGGAATGGTTCCGCCGTTGATGCGCATCAGCGGGACACTGCCCACGTAGGAGTTGCCTTCCAGGGCGTAGGTCAGGTTCAGGGCGTATGGGTTCGGATAACCACCCCCTACCTGCGCCAGTGACGCGCGGATTTTCCCGTAATTCAGCCAGTTGCCCTTGTTGGGCAGCACGTCGGAGAACACAAAGCTCAGACCGGCCGACGGATAGAACAGGCTGTTGTTGGCCTTCGCCAGCGTCGAGAACCAGTCCTGGCGACCGGTCAGGGTCAGGAACAGCACATTCTGGTAGCCTACATCCGCCGAAGCAAACAGGGAGTTGATGCCAAAACCGCTGTAGCCGTAGCCTGATGATTTGTTGATGGTGTTGTCGAGGAAGTAGTTGAACGGCACGTTGAACTGGCTGCCGTTGTAGCTCATTTCCTCCGTCGAGCGACGCATCCGGTTGCCACCCGCCAGGGCATTGACCGAGAAAGCACCGAACTCTTTGTTAAACCCAAGCAGCACTTCGGCGTTAGTTTCCTGAATCTGGACCTGACGACGGTTCATGCTCCCCAGCGTCGAATACGCCAAACCGGTCGGTTCGATGCTCAGGTACTTCATCATGTTGTTATCGGTACCCACCCGGCCCCGGATGTAGAGGAAGTCGGTGATGTTGTAGCGCATCGAAAACGACCCCAGAAAGCGGTTCCGGATGTCTTCGTTTTTGACTTTGTTGACCACAAAATACGGGTTTTGGGCATACACGCTGCTGTTCCAGAGAGCCTCGTACCCACGCGCGTCGTAACCCGGATCCAGCGAACGGATGTCGACGGTATTGGCAATCATCTGCACCCCGTAGTTCGGATTTTTAGGCGTATCCGACAGGAAGGTCCGGTTGGTTCCGGTTTCAACATTATACTGGGCAACACCCTCGAAAAGCACTTTTTTCGACAGGTTGGCATTGGCGCTCAGGTTGAACGATTTCCGGTTGAACCCGGAGTTCGGAATGCTGCTTTTCGAGTCGAGGTTCGAGGCTGAGAAACGGAAGCTGGCCGCTTCGTTTCCTCCGGCCACCGCCACGGTGTTGGTGAAGGTGCTGCCGGCGTTGTAGAAATTCTTGACGTTATCTTTCTGGGCTGAATACGGCCGGGTTACGCCGTCGAACTGAATCACCGGCGAACCGTCGATTCGGGCACCCCACGATTGAGCGCCCGTGTTGATGGCTTCCTGCTGGGTCAGGGGTTTGGCCTGCCGGATTCCCTGACCATATTCATACTGCCAGTCGGTCAGTGTGAAGGGGCGATCGCTCGTATAAGTTCCGTTGTATTCGACCCCGATTCCTTTCTGGCCTTTCCCGGTTTTGGTCGTAATCAGAATGACCCCGTTCGAAGCGCGTGAACCGTAGAGAGCCGCAGCCGTTCCCCCTTTCAGCACCGAAATGGTTTCGATGTCGTCCGGGTTGATGCTGTTCAAACCGTCACCCGTGTCCGTTCCCCCCCACATACCGGCGGAGTTGACGTTCGTGTTGTCGATGGGTACGCCGTTGACAACGTACAGGGGCTGGTTGTTACCACTCAGCGAACCGTTCCCCCGGATAATGACCCGGCTCGATCCGCCTGGTCCTGTTGCCGTTGCGGTTGCGTTCACCCCGGCAACTTTCCCCGACAGGGCGTTACCGAGGTTGATTTCGCGGGCCTGCGTAAAATCCGACCCTTTCACTTCCGTCACCGAATAGCCCAGGGCTTTTTTGTCTTTGGCGATGCCCAATGCCGTTACGACAACCTCATCCAGCGTTTTGTCATCTTCAACCAGGGCGACATCGATGGTCGTCTGGTCGCCCACGGTAATGTTCTGGGCCACAAACCCGAGTGACTGGATCACCAGCACACTGCCTTTGCCGACACTGATGGAATACCGGCCGTCGGCGTCCGTAATCGTTCCCTTGTTCGTTCCTTTAATCAAAACGTTGGCACCCGGAATGGCGCTCTGGCTTGCATCCGTCACTTTTCCCTGTACGTTCAGGAGTTGCGCCCACGAGACGCTGCAACTCAGGAGCAATACGAAAAAAAGGAGAGTAAACCGCTCTTTACATAGCTTCATTGGTTTTCTGTAGGTTGGTTGATGTTAAGAAATAAGCGAAATAACATTACGGGAAACAGTACAGTAAGAAAGTGGAAATAAGCAGATTAGGGGATTGGTGATAGAACACACAGAATACTTATTATAATGAATTACTTTCTTTATAGGAAACAAATGGCGTGTAGGCTTTAATAATATTTGGCTTTCTACTGAATTAGCAAGCAAATATACTATTTGTTAATTTTTTTAAAAAATACGGTATAGATAATAAATAAATACGTTTTATTACTTTCCAAAGGTCAAGTTTTACGAAATCTATATTTATAGGGACGCAATATTATTATTGCGATAACCTGAATAACCCCGGTCCCCCAAAGTCAAATAAGTTCTCTAAAAAATACAGCGAATATTTTGGAACAAGCCGACACGATCAGCCAGCAGGCGGGCATTTGAGGCAAAATAGAGGGATGCAAACCAGCGATAAGGGGCGTCAGAGCAGAGGTTTGATACCGGCTTTTTTGATTTTAGAGACCACAAAATTGCCGATGGCTTTTCCCTGCGTTTGCCCATTCTCAATCGCATCGCGGAAATGAATTCCGCCGTAAAGCCGCGAGATGGCCGCTTCTTCGGCCGCCTGCCGGAACGACTTAAAATCGCGGGTGGGCAGTTCGAACAGGACTTCGGTATCGTCCGTAAACGAAAAGTTATCACCGATCAGGTACGTCAGCACTTCGGCCACGGCGGTCGAAATGACACTGTGACCACTGGTGTATTCCGGAAAAGGTGGCGTCTGCAACAGCGGTTGCCAGCGCGCATCGATGGAGCGGTTGATGACGGTTTCGGGTCGTACGCGGTTGCTACGGTATTTTTCATCCCAGCAACTGATAAAAGCGTCCATCAACGTGGCGGCAACCAGCCAGTGGGCCTGGAGCGTTTTGTCAAAATCCAGTCTGGCTTTCCGGGTCGCAATGCTCGTGATATTCATCCAATGCCCTCCCGGACTGATTTTTTTAAAGCCAATCGACATGTGGCCGGAGGTGTTGATGGCGAAGGGATTGCAGTCCCAGTACGAGGCAATAAACCGCTTTTTTTCATCCAGATTTTTCCCTTCCCGGTATACTTCGTAGGCCAGTTTGTAAAATTCGCTGGTAGAATCCTTGCTGAAAACGACCGCCGGTTTGGGGGTAAACTGGGTGCAGGAATCGATGAACATCGGGCGAATGGTTCGCCAGTGGGGTTCGATGGCTTCGATGTAACCCGGCGGGGTTGGATACCAGAATTGTTCACCTTTGGCGGGGCGGTGGCGCAGGCGGGTGCTTAGTTTCAGGTAATTATCGGTAGCTGCATACGCCGTTACTTTTTTGGCCACTTCCTGCGCAACGGCAATCGACGGGTTGATAACCGCCTGGTCGTAACCTTCTTTCCGGAGCGTTTCCATCAGTTTTTTCTGCTCATCTTCCAGCATATAGCCCGAGGGAAGCATCAGTCGACCGGTTTCCAGCACGCAAAAAAGGGCAGCAATCCGGTAGTTGTAAGGACCTTTAGGTTCAATCACGATCTTTTTGTAGCTGGGAACCAAAGCCGCAGGGGCTGTGAAAGCCGTATTGTGCTGCGCCATAATTTCATACGCCCCCAATAAACTGTAGGTATAAAACCGGCTGGCAGCCGGCGGATTGGCCACATCATGAATCATCACCATCGTCACCGCGAAAATTGTGGGTTGCAAATGACGCCCCAGATCCGGCTTGGCCTTTTGCCCCTGCACCGAATGACTAACCAGGAAACCAAGCAGGAATAAATACCGCATTGCCATCATTTTTTGTAAACCTGAACCGGTTCGTTGAAGGCCCCGATTACCAAATACTTTTGTTGCTTTACCTGCAATTCGACCACCGCTTTGACGTCACCAATCACCGATAAACCGGCTTCTGGTTGACTCACGTAAGCAAAACCGCCTTTCCCGTTGCCTTTCAACAAACAGCCATAATTGGCGTCCAGACTGCCGATTTTCAGCCGATTATCGGATTTGTTTCCCAGCAGCAGGACATCCATAAAACCGTCGTGATCGAAGTCTTCGACCAAAGATTTTGTCACCGGAGAAAATTGGGCCGGCAGCGGCAGAACCTGTTTTTCAAATGCGCCGTCTTTCGCCAGAAAACAGACGGAACGGCATTCTGTAACCGTCATTTTTTTGGCTTTCGCCAGGTCATCCGCCGAGAAAATGTCGTTGATGGTTGCCGTCGAATAGTCTTTGTAGTAGCCAAACTTCCGGCGCATGGGGAAGATTTGGTCGTTCAGCTCATCGCGGCTGACAAACGGATAGGACGTTCCCTGCACATAAAAACTGAAGAACGGATCGATGGAACCGTTGTTATCAAAATCGGCATACACCAGCTCGGCGGGTTCTTTTTTCGAGTATTTAAGCTGCGAATTGACGCCCAGATTGCCGGCAATAATGTCTTTTTTACCATCCCCGTTTACGTCGGCGACCGTGATCGAAAACCAGAAACCGCTTTCTTGTTCCGGAAAATACTGGCTGGTTTTATCCAGAAAACCGTCTTTGGTATTGGCAAATACTTTAATCGGCATCAATTCCCCACACAGAATCAGGTCCTTGCGTCCATCACCGTCCAAATCTTCCCACTGGGCATCGGTAACCATACCGACGGTCGAGAACGGCGTTTTTACGGTTTTAAACTGCCCTTTTCCATTGTTTTCCAGCAAATACGACGCAGGCGGTTCCGGATACCGCCCCGGAATAACCCGTCCGGCAACAAACAGATCCAGATCGCCATCGCCGTCGAAATCCACCACCCGAACACAGGATTTACTGCTGGTCGTCAGCACCGGTAAAGCCGTCGTAATCAGTTTTAAATTGCCTTTGCCATCGTTGATGTACAGGACATCCTGCAACGACGGCGTGTTGGGTTCAAACAGCGAATAGCCACCTTTGGCTACGTATAAATCATCAAAGCCATCACCATTGGCGTCGAAAAAAACAGCCGCCGAAAGCGCCGAAACGTTCTCGTCCCCAATGGTTAGTTCTTCGATTTTCTTGAAAGTTCCGTCCGTTTGCTGCAACCAGATTTTGCCGTTGGTATTTTTATCCCCGCCAATAAACAGATCGTCCAACCCGTCTTTATTCACATCGCCTTTTGCCAGAACCGGCCCGACCTGCGAATACATAAACAGCATCAGCGGCTGGCGTTTGAAATCATTTTCGTTATAGCCTTCGTGAAGAAAGGAAATGATCTTATCGGTTTTTTGAAAAATGCCGGGCTTGTGTTTCTGAACTGCCATTCTGAATTTTGAAGCACTGGTCGGTTGCACAACCGTTAGGGACTGATTGGCAGCCACTTGTGTCAATTTTTGTTCAGTTTGATCGGGCCAAATCACCTTGATGGAATCAACCATCGTGGCCTGATCGAGGCCAAAATGCAGCCGGGCCGATTGCGAAGACAGGTAACCCCGAACCGGCTGTTGCTCCTGATACTGCAACCCGCCTTTGGCATAGACCGTTACTTTGGCTCCTACCGCCTGTTTATTCTTACCCGCCGAAACCAGTTTAAGCTGAATGTAAGACGTTTTTAATTGCTCCCGACTCAGGTTCTGGTATACAAAAGCGGGTTCGTTGATGTTGTTGACGACCAGTTCCAGATCGCCGTCGTTATCCAGATCGGCATACACCGCCCCGTTTGAAATCGAAGCGGTTTGAAATCCCCAATCCGTTTGCTTATTCGCAAAAGTCAGATCCCGGCTATTCTTAAAAATATAATTGGGCAATTTGGTCGATGGCATGGCCCGGATCAAATCCATGAGCTGAATCGATTCGCGTTTGATCGCTTTCTGCACTTTGTAATCACCCCAGTATTTCAGAAAATCCTTGTTGGTATAATCCCGCAAATACCCGTTGGTAATAAACAGATCTTTGTAGCCGTCGTTGTCAAAATCAGCCAGCAAAGGAGCCCAGCTCCAATCGGTATTCGAAACACCGGCTGCCTGCGCAATTTCGCTAAAGGTTCCGTCGCCGTTGTTCAACTGCAACATATTGCGCATGTACTGCTTGTAGAGTTTCTGCTGCACCATCAATTCAAACGACTCGTAGTTTTCCTGGAGTTGCAGCAATTTCTGCCGCCGGTTGTCTTCGGGCAGCATGTCCAGTGACATAATATCCGGCAGACCGTCGTTGTTGTAATCGGCAATGTCGATGCCCATCGAGAACTGCGCCAGATGCCGGAAATAGTGCTGGGTTTCGTCTTTGAACGTACCGTTTTTCTGGTTGATGTAGAGGTAATCCGATTCGTTGTAATCGTTGGTGACATAAATATCCTGCCAGCCGTCCTGGTTTACATCGGCAATAGCCATGCCCAACCCAAACGTGAGCGGATACTGGTGAATACCCGCTTTTTTGGTGACATCGACAAAGTGGTTATCCCGGTTTTCGTAGAGTTTATTCCCGGCCAGTTCATCCACTTCGTTCCGCAGTTTGGCCAGTTCCATGTTGTCGTATTTCTTCACATTGTGATTCAACAGCATCATGTCAAGATCGCCGTCGTTGTCAAAATCAAAGAAAGCCGACTGGGTGCTGTAACCCGGATCATCGAGACCATATTGCCTGGCCTGTTCGGCGAACCGCACCGAACCATCGGATGAAACGCCCTGGTTGATAAACAATTGGTTCCGGCGTTTATCGTCTTCTCCTTTGCCGGAATAACAGACATAGATATCCAGCAGACCATCGCCGTTTACGTCGGCCATGCTGACGCCGGTTTTCCAGCCGCCCGACCGACCGCCCAAACCCGGCGCAGCGGTTTTGGTGATGTCTTTAAATTTCAGTCCACCCAGATTCAGGTAGAGTTTGTTGGGTTTCAGGTTGGCCGTAAAAAACAGATCATCCAGGCCATCGCCGTTTAGATCGCCGACGGCAATACCACCCCCGTTGTAGAAATACTCGTAGGATAAGACGTTCAGGCTTTCGTTTTCATCGATGTCGTTGCTGAAATCGATGGCCGTTTGTTTCGGAGAAAGGAGTTGAAACAGGGTCGTTTGGGCTTGCAAAAATGAAACCGGGAGACACAACAACAGTAGCCCTACCTTACACACCCACACTTTTTTAAAACCGGATGTGCATACTTTATATTTCGAGCCGAGGACTATCATGGTAGCTAAAAACGAAAAACTTCAACAGGAGAGGTTGAAGTTAAGGTAATTTCTGAAACAAATAAAAAAAGGGAAGGCACCACCCGGCAGCCTTCCCTTTTTCCTGAGCTTACTTATCCCACCATACCCGACCAGTGAGCAAATCACCACCCGTCAGGCGGCTAACCGCTTCGGTATAACTGGCTTTGTTATTGATGATTTCCGTTGAGAGGTAAATCATGCGCCTTGGAATGGTTGCATTTGTCACATTCCCCGGATAATTGACGGGCGTCAGTGTCGGATAACCCGACCGGCGCCAGTTGATCCAGGTTTCAACGAAGTCCATGTACGTGCCCGTTGCCAGCCAGTACTGCGTGTTGATGGCATTCAGCGAGGCTTCCGTCGACGTCACGTTCAGCGGATTCGCGGCAACGTAAGCGGCTGCGGCTGCGGGCGTGATGGCGGCCGTGGCATCCAGTTGCGAGAGCGACGTCATGGCGGCCGTTACACCATTGGCATAATGCTCGGCGGCCGTTCCCGGCACGTTCCAGCCGCGCACTTTAGCTTCGGCCAGCAACAGTTCGGTCTGCGCATAGGTCATCGTTTCCAGCGTGCCGTTCCGTTTCAGGTAAACCGAAATCCGTGGCCGGGAGTATTTCCCGAGGGGTGCCACGTCGTTGCCGGTGCCGGTCGCTCCCGGATAGCCCGCCGACGTTCTGATGTCACGGGCACCTCCGCTCAGGTCGTAGCCATTGGGCAGTCCAATCTGAACAGCGGGATCGTTGACCCCTACCAGCGTCTGAAGCGCGTTGTTGGCCAGACCCGGCTGCGGCACTTCGGCAATGGCACTCAAACGCGGATCATTGGTCGTTTTCAGGGCGTCGATGAAGGTTTTCGACCACCGCAATTCCCGGAAATCATCAGCAACCTGGTACACGTTGAAAATCCCGGACGTCGCATTATTGGCATCCGATACGATTCTGGCGTTGTCTTCATTGGAAGTGAAGACACCCCCGGTAGCGGCTTTTTCGGCCCAGGTTTTCGCCGTGGCCGGGTCGACTTTGGTCAGGCGCATGGCGGCCCGCAACATCAGCGAATAGCCTAGTTTTTTCCACTTGGCGATGTCACCCGCGTAGTACAAATCACCAGTTGGTTTCAGCTTGGTGGCATCCAGGGCCGCCGTTGCCTGCTCCAGTTCGGTCAGAATGGCCGTGTAAATCGACTGCTGCGTATCGTATTTCGGATTCGCAATTCCTTCTTTCACCTTGAAGGCTTCGCTATACGGAATATCGCCGTAGACGTCGGTGGCCCGCTGCATGTTCATGGCCTGCATGATCCGGCCGACGTTGTAGAGGTTGGTATACTGCTCTTTCCCCTTCGTCAGGTTGATCATTTCGGCCAAAACCGTACCGATGCTGTAGGCCCGGCTGAACAGGCTGCCCTGGTAGCTGGTCGAGTTCTGGGTGTTTACATACTTGTCACCATTCCCGTAGTAGGTAAAGGTCGACGCCAGAACCTGCATCGAGGTGCTTTGGTACAGAATCCCATCGTAACCCAAATTGATGTACGACATCTGGGCGTTGGGCAAAAAGAAATTCGGATCCCAGGTTGACTCACTCGACCGGGTCGGGTCGGTGTTGATTTCGTCAAATTTATCGGTACAGCTTGTCGCACAAACCAGCAACAGAGCCGCTATATAGATTGAAGTTTTCTTCATGGTTTTTCAATTATTTTTTGAACCGGGCATTGAGGGTGAAACCAAACGTTCTGGTCGAGGGCAACTGGGCACCTTCCGTTCCGGCATAACGCAGGTCGGACGAGAAACCTGCTTCCGGATCAAAATTTTCCGTGTGTCTCAGCAGCGTAGCCAGGTTGCGGCCCACCAACGACAAAGAAATGTCTTCAAACGGCAGTTTGCTTCCCGTGAACCATTTTTCCGGCAGGTGATAGCTCAGAACAACCTGACGCAGTTTGATGAAATCGGCGTTAAACACATTCAGTTTCGAGATGTTGGTCACCAGCGCCGGATAGTAGGTATAGGCTGGTACGTTCCGGGTGTTGGTTTCGCCGGTTGCCAGTACGCCTGAGGCTACCACGCCGGTTTCACGACCTTCGAGGGTCATCTTGTGCAAACCGTCCACGATGGAGTAGTGATTGGTGGCCGACAGCACTTTTGCCCCGAATTTGTAGTCGAACAGGAACGACAGCCCAAAATTTCCGTAGTTGAAGCTGTTGTTCAAACCGCCATATACTTTCGGAATAGCCGAGCCCATGGGCGTCAGTGCGCCCCGTTCCGGAACGCCGTTGGCACCGATGATGACCTGGCCGTTGGCATTGTATTTGTAGTCATACGCCATGACCTGTGCAGCCGCCATGCCTTTTACGTGGGCAATGTTCCCGTTCAAAGGCCGGTAGGTTCCCAAACCGAGTTGCTGGGTTCCGCCGTCACCGTCGATGTCCACAATCGTGTTTTTCACATTCGTGATGTTGAACGACACATCCCATTTAAATGATTTGTTCACGATGGGCGTACCGGTAATCAACAGTTCGATCCCGGTGTTTTTGGTCGAACCCAGGTTCAGCACCCGCGACGAAAACCCGGTGGTGGGCGACAGTGGACCACTCACGATTTCATCCTTGGTTTCCCGGTTGAAGTAGGCAAAGTCGATTCCCAGGCGGTTTTGCAGAAATTTCGTTTCAAAACCGAGTTCAAACTCCGTCAAGCGGAACGGTTTCAGGTCGAGATTCGGCAACTGGGAGCTAAACCCACCCTGCGGGATTCCGTTGATGGTATTGCCCAGGGAATAATACTGGCTGGTCAAATAGGCATCGAAGGCTTCACCGCTCGTTTGGGCATACGAAGCTCTCAGCTTACCAAAGTCCATCGAACGCACTTTGAGTAATTCCGAGAATACAAAGCTGGCCGATACCGAGGGCGCAAAGATACCCCGGTTGGCGGCTGGCAGCGTGGAGTACACGTCGTAGCGGCCCGTCGTCGACAGCGTCAGGAAGTTTTTGTAGTCCAGATCCGCCGTATAATATGCCGACTGCACCTGCCGTTCGTTAAAACCGTACGACTGCCCTTTCGTCAGGGTGTTCGACAGCGTATACAGGTACGGGATGCTCAGACTACCACCTGAAACGCCCACACTTTCAAACTTGTTTTTACGAAGGTTGGCCCCGAGTGCCACATTCAGGCCCAAATCCGGCGTAATTTTCCGGTTAATGCCCAGCAGACCGTCGACGTTCATTTCATTCCGCTGTTCTTTGCTGTTGCTGACACTACCCAGCCGTGAATACGCCGTTCCGTACGGCGTAACGCCAAAGCCGCCGTCGTTGATCAGGTCATAACCCACCCGGCCCTGCAGATAGATCCAGTCGTTAAACTGGTATTTCCCGGTGATGGCCGAAATCAGACGTTTCCGTTCCAGTTTACTTCTGTATTGATTGACCACAAACCAGGGATTGGTTTTATACGTATCATCGCTGAAAGTCAACTCATTGCCGGTGACCGGATCGTAGCCGGGTTTCAGCGCGTTCTGGTTGAAGCTCGTGGCCAGCAGGATAATCCCGTAGTTCGGATTCTGGGGAGCGTCACTCAAACCGGGGCGGTTGTTATCCTGTTGATCGATGTAGTTGGCCATCACACTCACATCGAATTTCTCCGTCACTTTCTGATTGACGCTCAGGTTGATGGTTTTCCGTTTCATGCCGCTGTTCCGAACCGTGGCTTCGGCATCCATCGACGACAGGGATAAGCGGAAACTCGTCTGCTCATTCCCGCCCGACATCGCCACCGTGTTCGTCAACGTGGCGGCTGTCCGGTAGAAATTCTCAATGTTGTCTTTTACCGGCGAATACGGATACTGTTTGCCATCGAACTGGGTGTAGGGCGCACCGTCCATTTTCTCGCCCCAGCTATAAATCCCGGAGTTGCGGGCGCTGTTGACGTCGGTTGGCCGTTTGCCCTGGGTTCCCTGCCCATACACATATTGGAAGTCCGTGAAATCGATCACCTGATCGAATTGCATGTTTCCGTTGTATTCCACCGAAAGACCGGAGTTTTTGCTGCCGCCTTTGGTCGTAATGAGGATAACCCCGTTGGCCGCCCGCGTACCATACAGGGCCGCAGCCGTTGCTCCTTTCAACACCGTCATGGTTTCAATATCGTCCGGGTTGATGTTGGCAATCCCGTCCCCGTTATTGTTCCCGCCCCACTCACCGGCGTTTCCGCGCGAGGAGTTGTCCATCGGAACCCCGTTGATGACAAACAAAGGACTACCACCACTGAAGTTGCTCACCCCCCGGAGGTTGATCCGGGATGACGAACCAGGACCACCGGTTCCGGGCGTGATGCTCAGACCAGCCACCCGCCCCTGCAGGGAGTTGATGACGTTGGTTTCCCGCGCCTGGTTGACCGAAGAAGCATCGATGGTCGTCACGGAATACCCCAGCGAACGCGTGTCCCGCTTAATCCCCAAAGCCGTTACCACCACTTCTTCCAGTGATGCATCGCCGGGTTGCAACTGAACCTCGATGTTCGAGCGGTTTCCAACCGCAATTTCCTGTTTTGCATAGCCAATATAGGAAAACACCAGAATGGCGTTATCGTCGGGAACGACAATGCGGAAACTTCCATTTCCATCGGTGTTGGTGCCTCGTGTCGTTCCCTTGATGGTGACCGTTGCGCCAGCCAG
The DNA here is from genome assembly GCF_006149005.1 of Larkinella sp. C7. Taxonomy (GTDB): domain Bacteria; phylum Bacteroidota; class Bacteroidia; order Cytophagales; family Spirosomataceae; genus Larkinella. The sequence continues at coordinate 44,699 of NZ_VBSL01000005.1, forward strand.
CCCGTTCCCCTTCTCATCCGACACCTTTCCGGTAACTGCTTTATCTACAGCCAATGAAGGTGAAGCCGCAAAGAGTAGCCAGGCTCCGGCAAAGACAAAAACCTTTAAGCAGGTTTTAAGTAGTTTTTGTTTCATAAACTTCATTATTAGGATTGTTTTAGGTGAATATAAGTAAAAAGCGCATTCGATTCAAGTAGGAAAACAGGAGGTTAACGTGCCGATTTCCAGGCCATTATAGCCCCAAAAAAGCGACTCAACATCTAGAAATTACTGAAAAAGATAAAAAAACAGGCAGAAGATTCTGTACGATGGGTGACTAACTGCAAAGATATTCCTTTTTTAAAAAATTTAATAATACCGTCATTAATTTTAAATTAATGTTGATATTATACTGTTCACCATTGAAATTACCCGGAACGCAGCATGTCCGTCTCAACCACCTCATTATTGCACTTTAGCCATAAAAAGACAGCAATTTTGACCTTCAACCCGTTCCCGATTGGTACTTTAGAAATTTCCGGGATCACCGACGTTTATAGCCGGGATTTCCCAGAATTGCAGAAGAGTCCCGGAATTTTCATGTTCTGATTCTGCCATTCACAAGTCAAAAAAAATATTTAACAACCTAAATTTTTGCAGCGGGAACGTTACAAAACCCGGATTAGACTATCTTCCTGCCGTATTTGCCACTTTCATTCTGCAAACCATTCCCGAATGCCTTTCCTTCAAACCGGTCTGTTTTTTCTCATGGCTCTCTGGGTATCGTCATTTTCTTTCTTTGAAGAAAAGCCTGCTCAGACAACTTTTCAACGCAGAACTGCGGGCGGAGACGATTCCATTTCCGTTGGCAAACAACTGGCCATGCGCCATTGCGGAAGCTGCCACCTGTTTCCGGAACCGGCTTTGCTGGACAAAAAAACCTGGGTCACGGGGGTGCTTCCCAACATGGCGATGCGGCTTGGCATCAAACTACCCGGTCGGGATACCTTAAAACCGCTCTCGCCAGAGGAGGAAAAAGCCGTTGCCCATCTGAGTATTTACCCCGAAACCGCCCGGCTTTCGGCAGATGAGTGGGCGGAAATTGTGCGGTATTACGAACGTCTCGCGCCCGTCGAACCGTTACCGCAAAAACCCTATCAGCCCCTGACCAATCAGCTTCCGCTATTCAAAGCGCGGGAAATTGCGCTGGGCGATAAGCCGGTTCCACAAACGACTTTGCTGAAGTATGACAAAAATACCGCCCGGCTTTACGTGGGCGATGCCCAGAACGCCCTGTATGTGCTCGACAACCCGCTGCAAGCTGGCGATGCGTTCCTGAACGATATCTGGTGGATCGATACCGCCCCGACGGATATTGACTTTCCTAAAAATGCCGCTCCCCGCCTGCTCACCATCGGCATTTTCAGTCCGTCTGACCAACACCTCGGGCGACTCATGACGCTGGAACGGGCGTCCAAACCGGGTTCCTCCCCCATCAACATCCGGGGCCTGCCCCGCCCGGTGCAGTTTGCCGCTGGCGACCTGAATGCCGACGGAAAAGAGGATGTGGTCATTTGCGGTTTTGGTAATAATGCGGGAAAATTGTTCTGGTACGACGGTTTTGAGCCGACCAAAGAACACGTTTTGAAAGCCTTGCCCGGTGCCCGAAAAGTGGAGATTGCGGATTTTAACCGCGACAAAAAGCCCGATATCATGGTCGTGATGGCCCAGGCGCGGGAAGAAGTCGTTATTTTTTACAACCAGGGCAACGGGCAGTTTAAGGAAAAAACCGTGTTGCAGTTTTCGCCCCTGTTCGGTGCCAGCTATTTTGAACTGACTGATTTTAACCAGGATGGTTTTCAGGATATTCTGCTGACCAATGGCGACAACTGGGATTACTCGTCCGTCAACAAAAATTACCACGGCGTGCGGATTTATCTGAACGACCGGAAGGATAACTTCAAGGAAGCCTGGTTTTATCCGCTCTACGGAGCCAGTAAAGCCATCGCCCGGGATTTTGACCAGGACGGCGACCTCGACATTGCGGCCACGTCGTTCTATTCCAATCTGGCCCAGCCCGAGCAGGGCTTTGTGTATTTGTCCAACGAAGGCCGGCTGAACTTCAAACCGTCTACTACCCCGGAAGGCGCTCACGGCAAATGGCTCACACTGGAAGCCGCCGACTTCGACAAAGACGGTGATCTGGATCTGGTGCTGGGGTCCTATTTTCATACCGTTGGCGAAATGACCCAGTTGATTTTCAAGGGCATTCTGTCGTTTCCACAACTGCTGGTACTGGAAAACCGGAAGAAATAAAACCGCCGGTCACTAAACAAAAGAGGCAAACCCCGTGGGCCTGCCTCTTTTGCAAGTATCTACGTTAAGCTACCGAACCTTACTTCACATCCCAGAAAAGCTTGGTTTTCAGATTATCCGCTGCTTTTACGGCCGCGTAGTTCACCGCATTATAAGTAATTTCATTGCCCGGAATCGTCCATTTCACCGGCGGCAGCGTCTGGTTATTGGCGTTGTCGACCTGGAAGCTCAGAACCGGCAGGTCCAAACGACGCAGATCGGCCCAGTTTTCGTAGGGCTGAACCACGTTGTAGTGCAACCATTTCTGGGTAGCGATCAGGCTCAGTTTCTGAGCGTTGGTCGTTGCTTTTGCCCAGCTTACGCCGTCACCAGCAATGTAAGCGGCAACCGAAGCTGGCGTTGCCGCCGTCGGAATGGTTGAACCCGTGATCCCGGTGGCGTTGGTCAGCGACAGAATCTTGTTGTAGAATTCCACCGACTGCGAAATGGCCGTTTCGTAAGCGGTTTTGGCCGAAGCATCATTTCCCGTCCGCAGGTAATATTCCGCTTTGATCAGGTTCATCTGCGCAGCGTTGATGATCACACCGGGGAAAAACTGGTTGTGGCTCGTGGTATACCGGTTATAAATCGCCAGTTGGCCAGCATTGTACTGAGCGGCCTGAACGGCTTCGGTCGCCAGGGGATCGATGCCAATAAACTTCCCGGCGGCATTCAGACCCGGTTCAAACAGGATGGGCAGACGTGGGTCCTTGTTGGTGTTCATGTGGTCGATCATCGCCTTGCCCGCCGTGTTGCCGTACCAGCCGTCCGATGCCAAACCGCCCTGAAACCCTTTCGAGTTGATGTCGGTGTTGATGTCGAAAACATTGATCTGTATGTTCTGCGCGTTGGTTTCCACAATCGGGTAGGTGGTGGCGTTGCCCAGAATCTCCGCGATCTCGGTGTTGGAGCGCGTTTTCATGCTTTCCACATCCGATACGCGGTTCAGCAGCCGCAGCCGCAGCGAGTTGGCATAGCGTTTCCAGGCCGTGATGTCACCTTTGTTCAGGAAATCCTGCGTCTGAAACGATTTCTGATACCCGGCATTCAGCGTGATGCCGTTCAACTCGGTGGCAATGCGTTTCAGGTCATCCAGCAGAAAAGCGTAAATCCCTTCTGCCGTATCGAATTTCGCCAGCGAAGACGCGTATTCACCACCATTCGTACTCAGCATCCCGGCTTCCGAGAACGGGATTGCCCCGTGTACATCCACCAGCCGCTGCGTCTGATCATAGACGTAGATCGCAGCCGCCAGCATGAAAATTTTCCGGTCGGCCTGCTGATCGGCGGGTCTGGAAGCGTAGATTTTCTGCAATTCGCGGTACTGCGCGAGCATGTTGTAGTAGTTATACCACACGTTTTCGACCCCTGCCGAACCCGGAACGTAGAGACCGGACTGGTTCAGCCGACCAATCGCCTGGGTATACGGATTCAGCGAAAGCCGCAGGGTTGTAAAATAGTGCGTATAACCCGGCAGAACGTACTCCCGATTGGCGTACAGTACTCCGGTAAATTGTTTTTCAACGGTCGACTCGGCAATTTTGGCCGGATCGGGGTAGGCTTCGGCAAACTCGGATTCCTTACAGGATACGGTTCCCAGTAAAAGCCCGGCGAATGCAACTATGGCTATTTTTTTCATTTTCAGAATTTCGTTAAGATTAGAAACTGGCGCGAAGCATGACCCCCATGGTCCGGAACGATGGGTTATTTCCGGCGTTGTTGATGTTGTCATACCATTTCGTACTGGAATTGGTCTGTTCAGCATCCAGGTCTTTGATGGTCCGGTAGAAGAAGAACAGGTTGCGGCCAAACACCGACAGCGTCAGGTTCTGGGTTCCGATTCGGCGGGTAATGTTGGCCGGAATCCGGTAGCCCAGGGAAATTTCCCGCATTTTGATGTAGGAATTTTCCTTGACAAACAGTTCGTACCGGGCATTGCCGTATTGCGGGCCACCCCAGTTGTAGGTTGCATTGTAATAGGTCGCCTGCGAAACCACGTTGGTGTTGGCTTCCCCGTTGGCCAGTACGCCCTGCATCAGCATCCCATCGTTGTAAACGACTTCGCCTTTGGGGCCGGCAGCGGCTGTAGTCTGCACCCCTTTGCCGTTGGCGTCTTTGTAGTAGCTCAGTCCACCGCGTTCCTTATCCATGGCAGTCAGGCTTTCTTCGGTCAAACCGCGTGAGGTCAACCAGTTGATCCCCGTCGGCATGATGTGACCACCAAAGCGGAAATCCGCCACCAGATCCAGGTTAAATCCTTTGTAGTTCAGGCTGTTGATCAAACCACCCGTGAGTTTCGGCATGGCGTTTCCGACCTTGATCCAGTTGGCACCATCCAGCTGGTACAGACCATTCGGACCGACAATACCCTGTCCGTTCGCATTTTTCAGGATTCCGTGGGCGTAGATATCCCCCATCGGTTGTCCGACCACCGACCGCAACTGGGCCGCATTGCCATCGTAATCCGCATGAATCAGTTCCGTCGAGTTGTTGGCCAGTTTTTCAACCTTGTTGCTGTTCTTCGCCATGTTCAGCGTAATGTCCCAGTTGAAAGCATTGTAGCCTAACCCTTTGATCGGCGTCGCATTCAGGGCGAGTTCCAGCCCCTGGTTCCGCAGCGTACCGATGTTGGCCAGAACCGACCGGGCACCTGAGCTGGCGGCAATCGTCAACGGCAGAATCTGATCGACGATCTGGGCGTTGTAATACGACAGGTCGAATCCGATCCGGTCTTTCAGGAAGCGGGCTTCCAGACCAAATTCAAATTCACGCTTCTGCTCGGGACGGATTTTGTCGTTCCCGTAGTCGCTTCGGATTGTGGTATAGAGAACGGAACTTCCGCCGGTTTGCTGGAGGCTCAGGTTCCCCTGGCTGTAGGCATTGTTGGCGCTGTAAATCTGCGGGTAGTTCCCCACGATCCCGAACGACGCCCGCAGTTTCCCGTAGCTAACTACTACTGGCAGCTTCAGGAAGTCACTAAACACCAGACCGGAATTGACGGAAGGATAGGTAAACGCGTTGTTGCCGGTAATCAGCGTAGAAGTCCGGTCTCTCCGGATGGTTCCTTCCACAAAGAAGAAGCCTTTGTAATCAAAATTCAGCGTTCCCAGATAGGCATCCCGAACGTAGCGGTCGCGGGTGTTGCTGCCGTTGGGGGTATTCACCGAAGCCGAAACATCGAAGAAATTTTCCGTACTCAATCCACCGTTGGTCGAACGGCTGATGTAGGTATTCAACTGTTTGTTGGCCGTATACCCTGCCATGGCCGTCAGGTTCATGTCCTGATTCAGTTTTTGGGTATAGGTCAAAAGCAGATCCCCGTAGACGTTGTTATACAGTTTATTTTCCATGGAAAACGATCCTGAGTACCCAAAGGCCAACGGAACGGAGCTGCGTTGTTTGTCTTCCAGCCGCTCCGACGTGATGTCGGTTCCGATCCGGCCCCGCAGCTTCAGGTTGTCCAGAATGTCGTAGTGCTGCGTCACGGCCGCGATCACGCGGTTGCTATACTCGTCGTAGGTATTGGCGCGGGTGCTCCAGACATAATCCCCGATATCCGACTTGAAACCGTTCCGGATGATGTTCTCACTCGGCGTCAGACTCTGGTTGGTTCCGGTTACGAATTTGTAGCCCTGGCTGGTTTGGTATTTATTGAAATACCAGTCGGCCGATTCGAAGCGGTTCATCATCCCCGTAAAGTTGTTGATCATGCGATCCACTTTATACGGGCGGTTGTGCGTATACTGGTTGACATAATTCACCATCAAATCTGTCCGGAGCTTTTTGTTGAGGCTAAAGCTCGTGTTCAGGTTCATGATGTTCTTGCTGTTCTTCGCGTTGTAGCTGATCATGCCGTTGTCCTGACGGGTGTAGGAAAACCGCAGGTTGGAATTGTCCGTTGCCTTGGAAATCGACAGGTTGATGTTGGAGCTGTTGGCGTTCTGGAACAAGTCCGCGTAGCTGTTTTTGGAAGGCGAGTAAGGCCGGATCACACCATCGAACGCCATCACCGGCTGTCCGTCAAACTTGGGTCCGAAATTGACCGTGGCGTTCAGCAAGCCCCGGGTGTCACCCACGCCATCGCCGTTGGTATCGTAGGAAATGAATCCGTTGGCATCCTGACCGCCGTTGAGGTAATTCAGCATGTAGCCCGGACCCCGAACATCCTGATACCGGGGCAGATAGGCGATTTTATCGACGCTGTAACTGGCGTTAAAATCAACGCCTAATCCTTTTTTCCCTTTTCCGGTTTTGGTCGTCACCAGCACCACCCCGTTCACGGCTTCAGAACCGTAGAGGGCAGCCGCCGAAGCGCCTTTCAGAATCGAGATGTTTTCAATATCCGCCGGGTTCAAATCCAGCAGACCGTTCCCCCGAATCCGTTGGTCGCCCCAATAATCCGTGTTCCGCACTTCGCCGTTCCGGATGGGAATACCGTCCATCACGATCAAAGGCTGGGTATTGCCGGTAATGGAAGCAAACCCGCGAACGCTGATGCTGACCGCACTGGTAGCACCACCCGGCGTTGCGTTGATGACCACACCCGGCGCTTTTCCGTAGAGGGCCGTAGCAAAGTTCGGAGAAGCCGCTTTGACCAGCGCGTCGTTCTTGACCACTGTCGTTGCATAGCCCAGCGCCCGTTGTTCTTTCGTTACCCCCAAAGCCGTCACGACCACTTCATTGATCATCGTTGCGTCTTCGGTCAGTGCGAGGTCAACCACCGACCGGTTGGCGATGGCGACTTCCTGCGTTTTGTAGCCGATGAAGGAGAAAACCAGTGTTCCGTTTTTACTGGCGGAAAGACTGTACTGGCCGCTGGCATCGGTCGTAGTCCCTTGAGACGTGCCTTTCACCACAATGGATACGCCCGGCAAAGGCTGGCCATCGGTGCTTGCCGTAACCTTCCCCGTAATCGTTTGGGCGAAGACGGGTGAACTTACCATCAAAAGCATGACGATAAGCCTGAGTAGATTTTTTGACATAAAGGAGATGTAGTAAGATGGAAGTAGAAGAAATTTAACACAAGATTAATAATTTTTTTAAATATAAAAGCCCGTTATATTAAAAAAAATTATTAAGTACATACCGTACCGGCTTTGGCCGATCTGGTAATCGGAAGCTATCGTTCTGAGTTTGTTTTTATTGGTACGACAAACAATAAAAATACAGTAAAAAAATGAGTCTGGCCATTCAGACAATCCATTTGCACGAAGGCCAAAAAGCCAGGATGAGGCAGAAAGGCAATCACCAGTTCCCACCGGCAACATCGTCCTCTCTACCTTGTCCCGGCTCCCTGTCTTTCGTCTCTTGTCTTTATTCTCAACTCTTTTAATCTCTCCTCAATTATTCAACCGCACAAAACCGCCGTCGATGGGGTAATCGCAACCGGTATTGAAACCGGCTTCGTCCGAACACAGGTATAGGGCCAGCGCGGCAATTTCCACCGGTTTCGCCATCCGGCCGATGGGCTGGGTGGCGGCCAGTTTGGCAAACATCTCCGCTTCCTGTCCGGGGTAGGTCCGGGCGATAAAACCGTCGACAAACGGCGTGTGAACCCGGGCGGGTGAAATGCAATTGCAGCGAATGTTGTGTTTCAGGTAATCCTTGGCTACCGACAGCGTCATTGAAACCACCGCGCCCTTGGTCATCGAATAGGCAAATCGATCCGGAATCCCGACCGTGGCAGCAATCGACGCCATGTTCAGCACAACGCCCCCGCCATTGGCTTTCAGGTGCGGAATGGTGGCATACAGGCAGTTGTAAGCCCCTTTTACATTAACCGTGAACACCCGGTCAAAATCGGCTTCCGTCGTGGTTTCAACGGTTCCGATGTGCGAAATACCGGCATTGTTGACCAGAATGCTGATGGCTCCTCCGGCGGCAATTCGGTCAATCACCTCGACGACCTGCGCCTGATTCGATACATCGACGGCATGCGCGTGCGCCCGTCCACCGTTGGCATTGATCTCCTCAGCCACCTGCCGGGCCAGGTCCGCATTCAACTCCAGAATATGAACCAGCGCGCCCGCCTGCGCGAAGGTCTGCGAAATCGCTAACCCTATCCCGCTGGCTCCACCCGTGATGATGGCAACTTTATCTTTTAGGCTAAACATAGTTAATTGTGAATGATAGAATGAGCGAATGAGTGAATGATAAATAGCCGGGTTCTTGACACACTATTCATTTATTCTATCATTCCCTCATTCAAAATTAAAGAGAAACGCCCCGTTTCCAGGGGATAAAATCGTCCTGCCCCAGTTGCTGGGCTTTGGTTTTGACTTCGCCACTGGCGAGTCGGATCACGTATTCGAGCAGTTCTTCGGCATTTTGTTCGATGGTTTCTTCGCCTTCGATGATTGGGCCACTGTCGAAGTCGATGACGTCGGGCATACGCCGGAGGAGGGTGGTGTTGGTCGAAATTTTCACTACGGGACAAATCGGATTGCCCGTTGGCGTTCCCAAACCGGTCGTAAACAGGATGATGTTGGTGCCGGAACCGGCCATACCCGTCGTCGCTTCCACGTCGTTTCCGGGCGTACAGAGCAGGTTTAAACCGGGTTGGGTAGCGGGTTCGGTGTAATTCAGTACGTCGGCGACGGGTGAGGTTCCGCCTTTTTTGGCCGCTCCCGCCGACTTGATCGCATCCGTAATTAACCCGTCGCGGATGTTGCCCGGCGAGGGGTTCATGTCGAAACCGGAACCAACGGCCTCCGCTTTCGCCGAATAATCCTGCATCAGGTGAATGAATTTTAGGGCCTTCTCATCCGAAGTCGAACGGTTGATCAGTTCCTGTTCCACCCCGTTCAGTTCCGGAAATTCCGCCAGCACGGTTTTGGCTCCCAAAGTGACCAGAATATCCGATAGATGTCCAATGGCCGGGTTGGCCGAGAGTCCCGAGAAACCGTCGGAACCGCCACATTTCAGACCAACGGTCAGGCTGCTCAGGGGAGCCGGCTGCCGTTCCAGTTTGTTGGCTTCGACCAATCCGAGGAACGTTTCGCGAATGGCGTTGGTCAGCATGGCGTATTCGGTGCCGTCCTGTTGTTCAAAAATCAGCATCGGCTTATTGAACTTCGGATTGCGTTTCCGTACCTCGTCAACCAGCATCGAGGTTTGCGTATGCTGACAACCCAGACTCAAAACGGTGACACCGGCCACGTTGGGGTTATTGATAAAACCCGCAAACAGGCCACACAGCGCTTCGGAATCCTGGCGCGTGCCGCCACAGCCCATTTCATGGGTCAGAAACTTAATGCCATCGATGTTTTTAAAAGGCCGCTTGACAACGGGTTCATCCAGCGTGCGCACCTGCGATGGGTCAAGAAAAGCTTCCATCTTATGAATCCGGTCCATGTCGCCCACTTTGTAGAGCTGCAGCAATTCATGTACCTGCTCCCGATAAATCTCCGATTGGGCATAGCCCAGTTCCCGCTCAAAAGCATCTTTCAGAATCAGGATGTTGCGGTTTTCACAAAAAACGAGCGGCACTACGAGCCAGTAGTTGGCCGTTCCCACCAGGCCGTCGGCGCGGTGGTAGCCCATGAACGTCCGATTGTGCCAGGCCGACACGTCGGGTTGCTGCCAGGTGTAGGGCTGTTTTTTGTCGATACCGTACTGGTCGGCGTCGTGTTTAAGGTTAAACGTCGTGATGGGTTCGCCCCGTTTAATAGGTTGTGTGGCTTTTCCAACCAACACGCCGTACATGATCACCGAGTCCCCGGTTTGCAGATCTTGGGTTACAAATTTGTGTTTCACCCCGACGCCAACCGGCAGGGTATACGTTTGTCCCTCAAAATCAACCTGTTCGCCCGACTGGAAATTTTGCAGGGCTACAATTACGTTATCGGCGGGGTGTACTTTCAGAAGTTTATGCTGCATAGTTATAAGAGTAGGAATAACATCCGGGGCTGATCCATCAGAATCCCGGTTTATTTCAGGAGACAAAAGTCTGTGAATTATCACTAATATTGAAATAAAAAAAACAAGATTCTTCCCTCTTCATGCAAGTTTCCGGCAATCTCCTTAATCTTTTCGACCGCACCATCCGATTCAGCCAGTTGACCATTGAGCAGGGCCGGATTCACCAAATCGACGAACTGGGCCCCGAGCGGCCTGAAGAACCGTATTTGCTACCCGGTTTTATCGATGCCCACGTTCACATCGAAAGTTCACTGCTCACGCCCGCCCAGTTTGCCCGGCTGGCGGTGGTTCATGGCACCATCGCCACGGTGTCGGACCCACACGAGATTGGGAACGTCCTGGGTGTCGAAGGGGTGGAGTATATGATTGCCGACGGCAAACGCGTACCCTTCAAATTTTGTTTCGGTGCTCCCTCCTGCGTACCGGCTACACCGTTCGAAACTGCGGGAGCCACCATTGGCGTTCGGGATGTCCGGCGGCTGCTGGGACTGAAAGAAATTGGCTACCTGGCCGAGATGATGAATTTCCCGGGCGTTCTGAACCAGGACCCCGACGTGATGGCGAAAATCGCGTTGGCCAATGCCTTCAACAAACCCATCGACGGCCACGCACCCGGTTTACGGGGCGACGACGCCCAACGTTACATCGATGCCGGTATGACCACCGACCACGAGTGTTTTACGTATGAAGAAGGGCTGGACAAAGTGCAGCGGGGGATGAACATTCTGATTCGCGAGGGAAGCGCGGCCAAAAATTTCGAAGCCCTGATTCCGTTGCTCGCCGACTTTCCGGAGAAGATCATGTTCTGCTCCGACGACAAGCATCCCGACAGCCTGGTGGAAGGCCACATCAACCAACTGGTTAAACGGGCATTGGCGAAAAGACACGATTTATTCGACGTCCTGCGGGCTGCCTGCCTCAATCCGGTGTTGCATTACCGTCTGCCGGTGGGACTGCTGCGGGAAGGTGATCCGGCCGATTTCATCGTGGTCAGCGACTTACAGGCGTTCCAGATTCTCAAGACGTATAGTAATGGCGTTGTGGTGGCCGAAAATGGAATTTCACATTTGCCGGATTGGCGGAGTGAGCACGTCAACCGTTTTAATTGCCTGCCGAAAAAACCGCTTGATTTTGAAGTGCTATCGGATCAGCAACCAGGTCAATTACAAGTGATTGAAGCACTCGATGGGCAGTTAATTACCAACAACCTTCTTCTCACTCCTACGATTCTGGAAAACCGGGTGGTGGCCGATGTGACGCGGGATATTCTGAAAATAACCGTTGTGAACCGCTACCAGGACGCGGCTCCGGCCGTGGCTTTCATCAAAAATTTCGGCCTTAAAAAAGGCGCGATTGCCTCTACCGTTGGGCACGATTCCCACAACATCATCGCCGTGGGCTGCGACGACGACAGCATTTGCCAGGCCGTCAACCAGGTCATTGAAGCCCGGGGCGGTTTGAGTGCCGTTGCGGATGCGACCCACCATCACCTTCTCTCCCTCCCCATCGCCGGTTTGATGACCGATACCGACGGTTATGCCGTAGCGGCTACGTACACGGCCATCGATCGCTTTGTCAAGGATGAACTGGGAAGCACGCTGACTTCCCCTTTTATGACCTTGTCGTTTATGGCCCTGCTCGTCATTCCCTCCCTCAAACTGAGTGATCGCGGCTTGTTTGACGGCCAGAATTTCCGGTTCACCCCCATTCTGATTCAACGGTAAAAAAACCGTATGCACGCATACTAAAATAAAAAAAATCCTATTTATACAAGTTTTTGTAAAAAAAAGCCCGAACTGTTTTTATTAACAAGTTTTGTTAATAAGTTTACATTCTGTAGAAAGAGTACTTTCTGTGACCCCATCCTAAACCATTACTATGCCTCGCTACCGCACCCCATCCGGTATAGACGAAGAGCAACTCTGGGATCAGTTCCGGAGTGGCGATGAAGTGGCTTTTGCCCGGCTTTATAAGGAATATGTACAGGTGCTGTATCACTACTGCGCCCACTTCACCGCCGACCGGGCCTTGATCAAAGATTGTATTCACGACCTGTTTGTCGAATTGTGGAAACACCGGCAAACCATCGGTCAGACCACCTCGGTCCGGTTTTATCTGATGGCGTCGATCAAGCGAAAACTGGTTCGCCATCTAAACGCCGAGATGAAATTCAGCAGCCAGGATGACGTTGAAAACGACCGCGAATGGCTCCCCGGTTGTGCGCCATCCTACGAATCGACGCTGATTTCGTACGAAGAAGACGACCACGTCAACTCCTGTGTGGCCAAAGCCATCGAAAAACTCCCCCGCCGTCAACGCGAAGCCGTTTATCTGCGCTATTACCAGAATTTGAGCAATGAAGAAATTTCGTCGCTGATGCAGATCAACATCCAGTCGGTTTACAACCTGATTTTCGGCGCGTTGACCAATCTGAAAAAATACATCTCGCCCGAAAAAGTGGTTCTGTAACGGACAGCAACGCTTGCCCTGCGGTTCTAACTATTGTTTGCCGTTTGAAGTTTACCCAATACGGTTACTTACCTTTGTAACCCAAACCGGTCTACTTCAAACGGCAAATTCTGCATGAACCCGATAACCACACCCCTGCCCGAACGGATGCGCCCCCGCACCCTGGATGACGTCATTGGCCAGCAAAAACTGATTGGCCGCGGTAGTGCCTTACGCCGGGCCGTCGAAACCAACCGCATTCCGTCGATGATTTTATGGGGACCGCCGGGCGTCGGCAAAACGACACTCGCCCAGTTGATCGCAGAAGCCACCAAACGCCCTTTTTTCAGTTTAAGTGCCATCAGCGCGGGTGTCAAAGAAGTCCGCGACGTACTCAGCCGCCCTTCGGGTTTGTTCCCCCCCATCGTTTTCATCGATGAAATTCACCGGTTTAATAAAAACCAGCAGGACGCGCTGCTTGGTGCCGTCGAAAAAGGCACCATTACGCTGATCGGGGCAACGACCGAAAACCCGTCGTTCGAGGTCAACTCAGCTTTGCTGTCGCGCTGTCAGGTCTATATTCTGGAATCACTCGGTGTCGACGAGCTGAAACAACTGGTCGACAATGCCCTGCTGAAAGACAGCTATCTGAAAGAGAAAAAGATTACCGTTCAATCCTACGATGCGTTGATGCGGATTTCGGGGGGAGACGGTCGGAAACTCCTGAACCTGCTGGAGATGGTCGTAACGTCCCGACCCGACAACCAGGAGATGACGATCGATGACGAACTGGTGACGACCGTTGCCCAACATCAGATTGCCCGCTATGACAAATCGGGCGAACAACATTACGACATCATTTCGGCCTTCATCAAATCCCTGCGCGGCAGCGACCCCAACGGCGCGTTGTACTGGATGGCCCGGATGCTGGTGGCCGGTGAAGACCCCGAGTTCATTGCCCGCCGGATGTTGATTCTGGCCTCGGAGGACATCGGCAACGCCAACCCGACGGCCATCATCATGGCAACCAATGCCATGCAGGCCGTGAAAATCATCGGCTTTCCCGAATGCCGGATTGTGCTCTCGCAGGTGGCGGTGTATCTGGCGACATCACCCAAAAGCAACGCCAGTTATGTAGCGATCAATGAAGCCATGGCGCTGGCCGAACGGACGTCCGATCAGCCCGTACCGCTGCATTTGCGAAACGCGCCGACCAAATTGATGAAGCAGATTGGCTACGGAAAAAACTACCAGTACGCACACGACTTTGAGGGAAATTTTGTGCAACAGAACTTTATGCCCGACGAGCTGAAGGGGACGAAATTGTATCAGCCGGGTCAGAATGCGCGGGAAAACGAAATCCGGAAGCAGTTGCAGCGCTGGTGGGGTGAATGGTATGACTATTAATCGGTCAATACCGGTCTCCGCTGCCACCACCGCCAAAATCACCACCGCCAAACCGAATTCCGTCTTTGGGCCCCAGATGCCCCGAAGTGGCCTGAACACTCGCCAGCAATTCGGCATTGATCAGGAACTGGTTGGGCGAATCCTCATCGGGCCGATCCGTAAAACCGGCCCGGGGAACCCGCAGGTACCGAATCAGAAAAACCGCCACCAGAATGAGCGACAATCCGTTGATAGCCAGATAAACTTCCAGCGAAAACAGCGGATGAAAATACCGCCAGGTTGCCAGGGCCAGCCCCCAGCCGATGGCACTCATGATGAGCAGCGGCCGTTCTTTCTGCCGGAAACCCACGTAAAACAGTAAAACCGGAACCGCAATGGTCAGGGTCCAGAAAAGGCCCGCCCAGGCGATTTCGGGGGCTTCGGCGGGTCGCCGGTCCATCATCCAGTAGTTCAGTTCACGAACGGCATAGTAGTTGCAACTGATCAGCAACAGGCTCAATGACAGCCACTCCAGCAGAATAAAATTATCCCGCCAGTACACCAGTTTGTCCCGGTCTTCATACAGCCGGGCCAATACATACAGTCCCGCCGACACGCCCATCAACACAAACGGCAGAAGCTGTTTTCCGAATGAAAACTCCAGTATTCCGTCGAAAAGAGCCACCGTGAGTGTTCCGAAAGCCGCCAGCGTCAGCAGCAGATCGCTGTAGTACCAAACGCCGAGCAGAACCAGGGGCAAGGCGATGAAACAGTATTGCCAGAGTGGCATGTTATCCGGAAACAGACCGATAATGCCCATGATGACGAGCGCCACAGCGGCAATGATCAGGGCATTGTCGATGCCGGCCCGGTAGTGTTTCCGGCTATTGATCAGGTGACCCGCCAGAAAGCCAATGGCGGTGCCGAAACCGATGTTGAAGAAATGGTAAACCAGATCGACTTCAAAGAGTTTTGACAACAGCGTTGCCAGCAGGAAATACCCGCCACTGACGGCGACAATGGAAAATACGAACAGGCCGATTTCTATAAACCCGTTGGATTCGTGAAAACCGACCGGATAGTTTTCCCGGATCTGCTGCATTTTCTGTTCGTCGAATAACCCCTGACGCTGCCAGCGGGCGGCATGCTCCGTGATGTATTTGTTGCGAACCCAGGTTTCGTTGTAGGCTTTCATCTTGGCAAGGGGTGTGGAGTGTATGCGCAAACTATCAAACTTTCCGGCTTTTGGATAAGTAGGCCGTAATGCCAATGCCGGTAATGATCCAGTAGAGATACGTCGCTTCGTCGCGCAGGTGCAAATAATGGAACACCAGGTAGGTTACGCCAATGTACCCATAAAACGTACTCATCAGCAGGAATAAAAACGAGTGTTCCTGCCTGGCATACCAGTCGAACGCAACGCAGGCAACGGCCAGCGCAACGGCAAACAGCCAATCCTGTTCTTTAAAATTGAACAGCCCGGCCACCAGCGCCACCAGCAGCAGATTTCCCGCGAACGTTAGGGTTGTGATGGTAAAATGTCGTTTGATCCGTTGCCGATCCAACACCAGCGCCCCCGCCATGAGCACCAGACTCAGCGCAATGGCCGACAGCAAAACCGTCAGGTCTTTCAGGTTGCCTTTGAAGTAAAACTCCAGCGGACGAACCGTTACCCCGATCCACGAAATCAGAGCCGTGAGTCCCATCGCCAGCACACCCCGGTGGTCGAACAGGTAGGCCAGCGTCAGAAACAGGATGGCAGGCAGAAAAGTTACCAGACCATAGCGCTCGCCAAACAGGTTATATTGATATTGCAGGTATCCTTCGAGGGTCAAAAAAAGCAGGCAGCCCAGCAACAGGGCGTAATCGCCAAACGGCGAACGACTGGGGGCATGCGCGGTGGTGAATGGCCCCTTGAAACGAATGGCAAACGCAAAGCAGGCGGCACAAACCACCGCCAACGCCAGAATCAGCAGGTTGTGGCCGATCTGGTCGATGTATTTGTAAATCAGCCAGCCCGTTCCTGTCGTAAAAAGCAGAATACCGGCATAGAGCAACGACCGTAATTCCCAATGTACCGAAAACAGTTTCTGGTCTTCAACCGATTGGATCACAACGCGTTGTTGCTCGTCAAGCAAGTGCAGATCGGTAAGTTCCTGCAATACCCTTTTCGGGGACATATTAGCGAAAAATAGTGTTACTAGTTATAACGGTAAAGATGGGCAAATGGATTGAAAAAATGGCAACCAGACCGCAACAGATCGAACTTCCCCCGAAATATTACCTTGATTATTTCCGCTACCTGACTGGTTTTGTCCGTCGGATGTACGGCCATTTACTGAATGAAGCGGAGCAGGAATTCATTCGCCGTTTTGACGAACTGACGGAAGATGCGCAGTGCCTTTACGTCCGGTTCAGCAACCGGCGGGGCACGTTTTTTCGGGTGCAGAAGCTACAATACAAAGAAATTGACGACCTCCCGGCGGCCGTTGGCGAACTTCTCATCAATGGTTTTATCGAACGGCTGAATCCGCACCACGAAGTGCTGGGCGATGAGGTGCTGAACACCTTTACCAAACCGGAGTTGCTGGAATTGCTGCCGCTGGAACCGGAAGAAGTCAAACCGCTGGGGAAAGCCAAAAAGGAAAACATTGTCCGGTATGCGCTGCACGAACTGGATTTTGCCCGGATTGTCGAAAGCCTGACCCGGCTCGAAACGGTGGTAAAACCGCATTTCGATGCAGAGGTGATGATGTTGAAATACCTGTTTTTCGGAAACCGTTCCGGCGACATGACCGAGTTTGTGATTCGCGACCTGGGCATGGTGACTTTCGAACGCTACGACGAAGCGAAGCTGACGGCCCGGTTTGTGAACCGCAAAGAGGTGGAAGACAAGCTGCTGATTTCACTCACGAACGAAGAATTTCACGAGCTGCGCGATTCCGTAACGCCACCGGAAGATGTGTTCAACTGGTTCATGAACTGGGACGAAACCCGGCCTGAACTCAGTGAGATTGCCAAACCCGGTTATGCCAAACTGGTGGCCCACGTCGGCGGTTTTCTGGAACGGCAGAAAATGCCGGAACAGGCTATGCAGGTCTATTCCCTGACCGACCGGGTGCCGGCGCGTGAACGACGCGCGCGGCTGCTGTTCCGGTCGGGGCTGACGGAAGAAGCACTGGCCCTCTGCGACGAAATTGCGCTGAATCCGCAGAATGCCGACGAACGGTATTTTGCCAACGATTTCCGGGAAAAAATTCTGAGTGCCGGGGAGAAAAAGCGCAGCCGAAAAGCCACCACCCGGTTTTTATCCGATGCCGAGAGCGTCGGCATTCCGGCCATTTACCGCCACCACGTCGAAGCCGGGGTCATGAATCACTTTCTGGAAACCGGCTGGGAGGCTTCGTTTACAGAAAATTACCCCTGGCGCGGCCTGTTCGGGCTGGTGTTCTGGGACATTATTTACGACGCCAATGTGCAGGCCATTCACCACCCGCTGCAACGGACGCCTTCGGATTTTTACCTGCCCGATTTTTACGTAAAACGCGAAGAACTGCTCAAAAAGCGCCTGGCCGATCTGAAAACCCGCGACGACTGGAAGAAACACATTGAGACGGTTTTCTTCGAAAAATACGGGATTACGAATGTGTTGGTCGACTGGAATGAGGAACTGTTGAGCCTGAATCTCCAGATGGTCGCGTTGCTGGAACCGGCGCAACTGGGTCTGATCATGCTCGAAATCTCGCGGAACCTTCGTGAAAACACCCGCGGTTTTCCCGACCTCCTGATCTGGAACGAACAGGGGGCGTATGAGTTCGTAGAAGTGAAATCGCCGACCGATCACCTGGGTGCGCAGCAACTGCACTGGCTGGAGTTTTTTCAGCTCATCGGCGTCCGGTCAAGGGTGTTACGAGTGATTTGGACGGCTTAAAGAATGATGAGTTATGAACGATGAATTATTTCAGCCTGCGTCAGCAAATTCATAAGTTATCATTCTTAACTCATCATTCTTAACTCACTTTCCCCGCGCGCAGAAAAACCGGAAACCGGACTTCCCGTTCGCCGACGCCCCAAATGGTTTTCAGTTGATCGGCCATCCAGAGAACCGGGTCGTTTCCGTGCTGGCGGATGTATTTCTGTACGCTTGACCACGTTCGTAGGTAGTTCAGAAAGCGATCCAAATCCCAATTTCGCCGGATGGTAAAGTTCTGATGAACGGCCTCATCGAACGGAAACGGGATGCTGGCATACCCTTCATCAACGAGTTTTCGCTTGCTGTCCCAATACGGCCCAATGATGATCTCGTAGAAATGGTAGAAAACCGGATCGATAACGGGATCGATCTGGGCGTTTCCGTACCCCCACTCGGCCAGAACCGCGCCCGGTTTTGCGACCCGCCGAACTTCCCGGTGAAACGCGTCGGTATCGAACCAGTGCAGGGCCTGGGCGACGGTTATAATATCGAAAAACTGGTCCGGGAAAGGGGTTTGCTCGGCTGAACAGACGGTATAGGTGATATTGGCATTCTGAACAGCTTTTTCCAGTTGCTGGGCGCTGATGTCCGTGGCATTCACCCGGTCAAAATGGGCCGATAACACGCTGGCAACCTGTCCGTTGCCCGTGGCGCAATCCCACGCTTGTTGACGGCCACCGGTTATGGATAAGAGAAAATCATAGAGTTCGGGCGGATAATCGATCCGGTATTGCGCATACAGATCGGCATGGCCCGAAAAAAGGTCGATGGTTGCCATATTTGAATTCAGGAATACAGGATTCTCATTTTTTTTCTTCTTTTTCTTCCATTTCAGCAATAGCCGTTAAACTTTCGGTTTTCTGCCTTGTCAAACGAGCAAGATATTTATGGAAAAAGCCGGTAGAGTGTTGGCGTATATTAGCATTGCCGTATAACTTTGTTGGCCCGATCACAGTTTTTAGTCTTAACTCATTAAGCTTTTAATCGAATTTACATGAAAAAAACGTTTGGAATGCTCATTGCGGTTGCCCTGACCGCCCTTATTTCCGTCAGCAAAGCGCAAGCTCAGACCGTAATACCCGACGACATTAAAGCTTTACTTCAGAAAAACATCTGTTTGGCTTGCCATAACCCGGACACCCGTCTGGTGGGCCCTCCTTATAAAGAGGTTGCAAAGAAGAAATATACCGATGCGCAGATTGTCGAATTGATTTACGAACCCAAGCCGGAGCACTGGCCAGGTTACCCCCCGATGGCTGCGTTGAAAAACGTTCCGAAAGACGAAGCCCTGAAAATTGCCGCCTGGATTAACTCGCTCGATGGTGGTGCGAAAAAAGCTCCGGCGAAAAAACCGGCTCCGAAGAAAAAGGCGTAATGTTCGCTCTAATAAAAAACGGAATCCCTTCTTTTGGTGGGGATTCCGTTTTTTATGCGGTATATTTTTGAATTACTTTATTTCAGATTGCAAATCTTACGAAAACAGCCTGGAACGAAGCGCTTTTACTGTTTATTCAACAACAACCCCCTTCTTCACCAGAAAAGCCCCAATATTGAATTCCTGCCCGTCCATCAGCTCGATGCTTTTATCCCAACTAAATGTCTCGATACGTTCTTTGGTAGCAACCATAACCACTTGTGCTTCGGTAAGGACCCAGATGACTTTTTCAACACCAAAGTCCAGTAACTTGCCGGTTTTCTTGTAAATATAGCCGGTTTCAGTAAGTTCTGAAATCGCAATACCGATGTCAACTTCAATGACAAATTTTGGTGGGACATTGGTGTATTTTTTCGAAATCTTAGCCGGAGTCAGAATAGCCTGATCATAAATACCGATATCATTTGATAGATTATCCCGGTTATTAAGATGAACACCTGGTTTACTAATGAGAACAAAGTATTTCTCATCGTCAATAAATGAGAAGATAATTTTTGCTAAGTACGAAATAAGCAAGGCTTGTAAGCTACTTGAACCCATAATTTCTTCCAACGTTTTTTTTCCGGCTAGCACGTCTTCATAACCCCTGTAATACAGGGGTTTGCCATCTAACACCTCACAAATCAGGTAGTCCGGAATTTTACGTTTTGAACGGGAAACCGGTGTTTGCCGGGCTTGTCCTATCGCTACTGCCATTGCTTTCGTCTGTTACTACTCAATCCCCTTCATCAACCGGCGGTTCGTTGTCACTAAAAATCCGTTGCCGAACCGCTTCGTACAACACCACGCCCGTGGCCACCGACACGTTCAGCGACTCGACCTGCCCCACCAGCGGAATGCGGGCGTGGTGGTCGGCCAGCCGCAACAGTTCATCCGAAATACCGTCATCCTCCGAGCCCATAACAATGGCTGTCGGGCCAGACATATCAATGTCATACAGGTAGTTGTCGGTTTTCTCGGTACAGGCCACGACTTTAATGCCCGACTCTTTCATGTATTTCAGGGTCTCTTCCAGATTGACTTCGCGGCAAACCGGCAGGTGACTCAGAGCGCCCGACGAGGTTTTCATGGCGTCGGAATTGATGAGGGCTGCTCCCCGCGCCGGAATCACAATGCCCTGCGCACCCGCACACTCCGCCGTCCGGGCAATGGCCCCGAAGTTTCGCACGTCCGTAATCCGGTCGAGCACCAGCAACAGCGGCACCTGCCCTTTTTCGTAGACGCCCACAATCACGTTCGAGAGTTTGGCGTAAAAAATCGACGACACGAAGCAGATCGCTCCCTGGTGGTTTTTCCGCGTAATGCGTTCCAGTTTTTCAACCGGCACGCGCTGAATGGTCACCCGGCGCTCAAACGCGAGTTGCTGAATTTCGGGAAAGCTGCCTTCCTTGACCAGATACAGCCGGTCGATGTCCTTTCCGGAACGCAGAATTTCGGTAACGGATTGGATGCCAAACACCATCTCGTCGCTGGCGTACTGTTTGGGCTTTTTGGTATGAAACGTATTTACTCGCGAATTGCTCCGGTTCTCCATGCTTCGACTACGGGATACCAGACGGGTTGATACTCGACATATCGCACCAGTTCATAGTGATCCTCAACAAATTGATTAGGTTTTCGATTAAAGGTAAAGTTAATTTCCGAGACATTCGCACGTTGGTTATACACCCAGACTTCCCGGTCGCGGCTGCGCTGAACCCGGTCGGGTGGTCCCAGCACGATGTAGATCATTCCTTTGTCGGTTTTCCAGCCTTCCTTGTAGGTGGTAAAAAGGCGGTTGGCTTCTTCTACGCGCCCATAATATGCCCGAATGGCACCTTTTGCCAGATTCTGGTCACCGGCCATCAGCGTCAGCCAATACCGGTCGAGTGCTTTTTTATAATCTGCAGCCGTATTCAGGCTATTGATTTCAGTATTGGTGCTGACGTACAAAATGGGCTTGATCAGTTTTTCGGGCCGGGTCATTTTCGGAAAGCGATTGTCGGCCACGACCAGACCCAGACCGAAGGCATCGGCGGTATCTTCCACAAAATAATACAGCCCTTCGTCCGGTAGCGAAAACGGCTGGTTGGTCATCACCGTCATGGTCGAGTCGACGCCCATCACCTTAGTCGCCGGGCGGGGTGTGGTGTTCATCGGCGACTGTGCCGGATCGAAATCGTGCCGGTACCGGAACAGATGCAGTGGTTTCGAAACCGCCCCCAACACATCCCGTACCACCACCGTATCTCCGGCATTGACAAAATGGTGCTGCTGCGGCAGGTTGGTTTTCGGATCGAAAAATGCAAACCGATCGCTCAGCTTGACGGTCTTAAACCGGATGGGTAAATCGTTCAACACCTTACGGCCCGTACTGATTTCGGTAATTTCGAGCAACATGACTCCGTTCACGGTGTTGGCGGGTTTCTTCACATCAAACGCAACCGTCAGCACATCGCCCGCTTCGGGGGTGGCTTCCCGGATTACCGACTCGGCCGTCAGCGGAACGTTGCCATAAGCCAGTCGTTCGCGGCTGTTGTAGTCCGGATAAACGACGTAGTTAAGCATAAACCGGGACGTAAAATCCTCGACCGTGGCATGTTCACTGCCCTTCCGAACCATCAGGTTCATATACACCCGAATCGATGAGGAATCTTTTCCCAGAAACCGGCCTTTGGTCGAAACCACCCGCCAACTGGTTTCCGTCGGTCTGGCCGGAGCCGAGGCACTAACCGGTGCCGACCTCGGCGCCGACCGATCCGCCGATCGTTCGGTTTGGCTGGTACTGCTTTCCGGATTTTTGGTACGCTTGCCGGAAGCACAGGCTCCCAGCAAGGCCGCACAGAGTATGATAATCGCTATTCTCATAAGGCTTAAATTCTATTCATACCTAAAACGAACAAAACGCCCAATCCCATCAATTCCAATTCGTTTTTTCAAAGCTACCGCAAATCAAGTAACTTTACCGAAAAAAAGAACGATGAGGACCCGGTTTATTCGAAAGCTACGGCTTTAAGCACGCGTTCGTTTTAGCCGAATCCTTCTTCCAACTACCCGAGTCACCGCTCAGGCATCCTATGTATAAAACCACCGAAATTACCTCCGCCGAAATTGCATCCGACAATCCCGTTCACCAACGGTTGTTATTTCCGTACGTCGAAGCCGCCAAAATCGTGCGCGGCAAGGTGCTGGAAATCGGTTGCGGATGGGGACGCGGACTCGAATTGCTGACCAAAGCGGCTGACCACTACACCGGCATCGACAAAAATGAGGAGTTGATTCAATCGCTCCGTCAGGAATACCCACAATCTACGTTTATTCAGGCCAATATTCCTCCACTGAGCGGGTTAGCCGACAATAGCTTCGATTATATTGTCACATTTCAGGTCATCGAACACATTCAGAATGATGAACTCTTCATTAAAGAAGCGTTTCGGGTGCTGAAGCCCGGTGGAACGCTGCTGCTGACCACCGTCAACCGCCTGTTTTCGCTCACCCGCAATCCGTGGCACGTACGCGAGTACACCGCCGACGAACTGAAAAAGTTAATGCTGCGGTATTTTCCAAAAGTCGACACCCGCGGTATTCACGGCAATGGAAAAGTGATGACTTACTACGAGCAGAACAAGAAATCGGTCGAGAAAATTACGCGCTACGATGTGCTGAATCTGCAACACCGTCTGCCCCGCTGGATGCTTCAGGTGCCGTATGACCTATTGAACCGCCTGAATCGCAATAAATTACTGGAACAGGATGGTTTGGCCGCTGAGATTCAGTATACGGATTATGAGCTGACCAACACGCCCGCCGGAAGTCTGGATTTCTTTTATCTGGCCCGGAAATAAACCCGCGTGTGTGAAACCCTGATAGCGGTTTCACACACGAACTACTCTTTCCCAGCCTTATTAGACTCCTTGATCGCCTGTCCGATTTCGTCCCATTGCTCCGGGGTCACGCTTTCGAGGTGATTGAATTCCCCCGCCGACAGGACTTCCCCACCGTCGATGGTAATGCACTCGCCGGTAATATACGCGGAGTAGTCGGACAGTAAATAAGCCGCCACGTTCGCCAGTTCCTGGTGTTCGCCAGCCCGTTTGAGCGGAATACGGCTAATGGGATCCATCATCTTTACCAGCGGTTCGGGGAAAAGCCGATCCCACGCACCCTTGGTAGGAAAAGGGCCGGGCGCAATCGCATTCAGACGAATCCCGTATTTCGCCCACTCGGCCGCCAGCGACTTGACCAGAATCAACGCTCCGCCTTTGGCGACGGCTGAGGGGACGACATAACCGGAACCCGTTGTGGCATAGGTCGTTGAGATATTCAATACCGTTCCCGGAATCTTATTTTCAATCCAGTATTTTCCCACCGCCAGCGTGAAATAATACGTCCCGCGCAACACGATATCGACCACGACGTCGAACGCTTTGTAGGATAACCGCTCGGTTGGGCTGATAAAATTTCCAGCGGAGTTATTCAACAGCGCATCAATCCGCCCAAATCGTTCGACGGTTTGGGCAATCACCTGTTCGATTTCCAGCGGTTTGCGCACGTCACAGACCAGCGGCAATACCTGCCCGCCCGTTTCGTCCATCAATTCAGCGGCAGCGGCTTCCAGAACGGGTAATTTTCGGCTGCAAATAACCACATTGGCACCCAGTTGCAGAAAATACCGGGACATCGATTTCCCCAACCCTGTACCCCCACCCGTAACAATAATTGTTTTATCTTTCAACGCGCCTTCGCGAAGCATGCCCTCAGCTTTGATCATAATTCGGGTTAGTTATATTTCCGCCAGTTATTGACCGATGGAAACTTGCGGTAAAGTACAAAAGCCGTCTTTTGTATAAAAAAATCGGGAAGGCTTTTCGCTAAATTATTTTCATACACAACTAGAAACCCTATGCATCCTGAAACACTCGCCATCTACCAAACTCGTATGGCCGACGCCAACGCCGGAGCTGTCGTCCCCCCTATTTCGCTCAGCACCACCTTCGAACGGGAAGCCGATGGCTCGTTCCCCCACGGACACATTTATAGCCGGGCCAGCAATCCAAACCGCGATCTGCTCGAAACCGCCCTGGCTCAACTGGAAGGCGGTTTTGCCGGACTGGCCTTTAGCTCCGGGCAAGCCGCCACGATGACCCTGCTACTGGCCCTGCGACCGGGCGATCACGTCATTCTCGGCGATGATGCTTACCACGGAACTCCGGCCCTGCTCGAAGAACTTTTTCATCCCTGGGGACTGACCTACACCCGCGTCGATTTTACGGATCTGGAAGCCATCCGGAGTTCCATTCACGAAAATACCAGCCTGATCTGGATCGAAACGCCATCCAATCCGCTGTTGAAAATTGCCGATATTCAGGCGATTGCCGATCTGGCGCACCAGGCCGGGGCGTGGTGTGCCTGCGACAATACCTGGGCAACGCCGATTCTGCAACGCCCGCTTGACTTAGGCTGTGATGTGGTGATGCATTCCACGACCAAGTACATCGGCGGCCACAGCGACGTTTTGAGTGGCGCGTTGATTTTTAAGGAAGACGGTGATTTCTACCAGCGCGTTCGGCGGTATCAAACCCTGGGCGGTGCGATTGCGGCCCCATTCGATTGCTGGATGCTGCTACGCGGCATTAAAACCCTGACAATCCGGGTGAAGGCGCAATCGGCGACGGCTTCGCAACTGGCGCAATTCCTGCATCAGCATCCCGCCGTTGAAGCGGTTCATTATCCGGGTCTGGAAAGCCATCCGGGACACGCCATCGCGCAGAAACAGATGACGCAGTTTGGGGCCATGCTGTCGGTTCAGATCAAGGGCGGTTCCGACGCAGCCATGACGGTGGCAGGTCGCGTCCAGCTCTTTACCCGCGCTACCAGTCTCGGCGGAATCGAAAGCCTGATCGAACACCGGGCATCGGTAGAAGGCCCCAACACGACGACTCCCCAGAACTTACTACGGATTTCGGTTGGTCTTGAACACGCCGACGATCTGATCGCTGATCTGGAACAAGCGTTAAATGCGCTGACTTAAACCGTTACCTGGTGTTTTTTCAGGTGGGTCAACTGTTCACTCAGCGTCCAGAGCTTTGTGGCATTGAACCGGCTTTGGGCGGCTTCGCTGGGCTGTTTGGGGCGGTTTTTGGCAAAATACAAACCCGTCACTTTGTCCACTTCGGGCGACGAGGCCAGGTAAATACCGGTTCTGGCGCCTTCCTCCGGACTGATGAAAAAAGGACGCGCCAGGTTGAAAAGCAGACCTTTGAGGTTGCTGTAATTCTGGGCAAAATTGGTCTTCACCACGCCGGGGTGCAGGCTGTTGGACGTGATGCCGTCATCGGCCAGACGCTCAGCCAATTCGTTGGCGAACAGAATATTACACAGCTTCGAGGCTCCGTAGGCTTTCATGCCTTCGTAATGTCGTGGTTGGGCCAGTTCATCGAATTTGAAACCCCGATCCCAGCGATGCGCTTCGGAGGAGACGGTAATGACGCGGGAATCTGTTCCTTTCCGAAGCAGGTCGATCAACAGATTGGTCAGCAGAAACGGCCCCAGGTGGTTGGTGGCAAAGGTTAGCTCGATGCCTTCGGGCGTATATTGTTCTTTTTCAATATATAAACCGGCATTGTTGATCAAAACATCCAGCCGGTCGAAGCGGTCGATGACTTCCCGCGCGGCCTGAATCACGGACGACTGGCTGGCCAGATCGCACCAGAGCAGATCGACATACCCGGTTTTGCTGACGCTCTTGATCTCCTGACGAACGGGCCGGGCTTTTTCCAGATTCCGGCAAAGCATGATGATATTGAAACCTTTTTTGGCTAATTCTATTGCGGTTATTCGCCCGATGCCGGAATTGGCACCAGTAATCAGACACGTTCGGGACTGCATGGTGGTTTGTTTGGGTTACAGGAATGGTAACCCGCTGAGGAAGGAAGAAGTTTTGAGAATGCGGTAATAACGAATAGTGAATGTTGAATACCGAATAGCGAAACGATGCCTCCTCGCTGGTCAGCGTCCCTTCTTTCGCTATTCAATATTCGTTATTCAGTGTTCGATATTTGCTTTAATTATACCTGTAAAATGGTGAATATCAAATGTAAAAGTGGCTGGTTCTTCTAACTTTCACATTTGATATTCACCATTTTACAGGTATAATTCCTTATTTCACAGCCGCCTGCTCGCGTTTGAACAGCTCGACCAGCGTATCAACGGCATAATCCACTTCTTCGACAGTATTGTATTTGCTGAACGAAAACCGGATGGCTCCCCGCTCGGCATCGTTGTGGGGCAGAGCCGAAAGCACGTGGGAGCCGAGGTTGGAACCACTGGTGCAGGCGCTGCCGCCCGAAGCCGAGATGCCCGCAATGTCGAGGTTGAACAGCAGCATATCGCTCATTTCGGACGACGGCAGACCGACGTTCAAAACCGTATACAAACTTTCGGAGAGATTAGCCGACAGCCCATTGAACGATACGCCATCCAGCCGTTCGCGCAGTTGACCAATCATCCGGCTTTTCAGACTTTCGATGTACTGCCGGTGGCTTTCCATCTCGGCATACGCAATTTCCAGCGCTTTGGCCAGCCCCACAATCCCATAGACATTTTCAGTTCCGCCCCGCATGTTGCGCTCCTGCGAACCGCCGTGAATAAACGGATGAATCGGGCCACGACCGGATTTGGTATGCGCATTCACGTACAGAAAACCGACGCCTTTGGGGCCGTGGAATTTATGGGCGGCACCGACGATAAAATCGACCGGAAGCTGCTGTAAATCATGCCGATAATGGCCCATCGTCTGTACCGTATCGGAATGAAAAACCGCTTTGTGTTCCTGACAAAGCCGGCCAACCGTTTCCAGATCGAGCAGGTTGCCGATCTCGTTGTTGCCGTGCATCAGCGACACGAGGGTGTTGGGATGCGCCCGGAGCAATTCTTCCAGATGCAACAGATTGATGCGTCCCGCTTCATCCACTTCCACCAGATTCAGCTTGACCGCACCCTGCTTATGCAGGTGTTCGAGCGTGTGCAGCACGGCGTGGTGTTCGAGCGGAGACGTGATGGCATGCGTTAACCCGTAGGTTTCGATGGAACTGCGGATGGCGGTATTATCGGCTTCGGTTCCACCCGAGGTAAAGAATATTTCGGCCGGGGACGTGTTGAGTAGCGTAGCGACGGTTTTGCGGGCCCGCTCGATGGCCGTCCGGACTTTCCGTCCGTGGGAATGAATCGAAGAAGGATTGCCGAATTCCTCAGTCATGAGCGGAAGCATGGCTTCCAGCACCTCCGGGTCGAGTCGGGTGGTGGCGGCATTGTCAAAGTAAGCGCGCATTGTGATGTTGTGTAATACACCACAAAGGTACTAAATTAGAAATTGCCCCCAACCTCCGAATCGGGCTGGGGGTGAATCGGATGCCGATTATAACTTGGCTGCAATCACTTCTTTAATATCCGAAATGATTTTGTTGGCCAGGTAATCCGCCGTTGAAAGCGTATCGGATTCGGAGTAAATCCGGATGATGGGCTCGGTATTGGATTTGCGCAGATGCACCCACTCTTTGTCGAATTCGATCTTGACACCGTCGATGGTGTTGATGGGATTTTTGGCGTATTTGGCCTTGATCCGGTCCAGCACTGCGTCGACGTTGATGTCTGGCGTCAGTTCAATCTTATTTTTGGAGATGTAATAATTCGGGTACGTTCGGCGCAGCATCGATGCCGATTTGCCAAATTTGGCCAGGTGTGTCAGGAAAAGGGCAATCCCCACCAGCGCATCACGGCCCAGATGCAGATCCGGATAGATAATACCGCCGTTGCCTTCACCACCGATGGCCGCATCGACTTCTTTCATCATTTCCACCACATTGACTTCACCAACCGCCGAAGCCGAATGCTTTCCACCATATTTTTGCGTCACATCGCGCAGGGCGACCGTCGACGACAGGTTCGAAACCGTGTTGCCCGGTTTTTGATCCGCCGACCGGTTTTTCAGCACATAATCCGCCACGGCCACCAGCGTGTATTCTTCACCAAACGGAGAACCGTCTTCGCAGATGAGTGCCAGCCGGTCGACATCGGGATCGACTACAATGCCGAGATCGTATTCGTTTTTCTCAATTTCGACAATGATGTCGCGCAGGTTTTCGGGCAGCGGTTCCGGATTGTGGGCAAACTGACCCGTGGGTTCGCAGTGCAGTCGCTGAATCGATTCCACGCCCAGGGCCTCCAGCAACATCGGAACGACAATACCACCAGTTGAGTTGACGGCGTCGACGATGAGCCTGAATTTTCGGGCCGCAATGGCTTCCCTGTCGACCAGCGGCAGGGCCAGAATGGCGTCGATGTGCTTTTGAAGCCAGGTGTCGTCGGTTCGGTAGGAGCCTAATTTCTTGACGTCCACAAAGTCGAACGCTTCCGATTCGGCTATTGCCAGCACGTCGGTGCCATTTTCTTCGGAAATAAATTCCCCTTTCTCGTTCAGCAACTTGAGTGCATTCCACTGAATCGGGTTGTGGCTGGCCGTCAGGATAATCCCACCGGCGGCTTTCTCACCCGTCACGGCCAGTTCAACCGTTGGCGTAGTCGATAAACCCAGATCGATCACATTCAGCCCCAGCCCCTGAAGGGTGGCGGCTACCAGCTTTGAAACCATCTCACCCGACAACCGACCATCCCGCCCAATCACGACCGTGCGGTTATCGGGATGGCGTTGCCGTACCCACTGTCCGTACGCTGCTGCAAACTTCACTACATCCAGGGGTGTAAGGCCATCGCCACTACGCCCACCAATGGTTCCACGAATTCCGGAAATCGACTTTATTAATGCCACGTTGAAAGAAATAATGAATATACTGAATGGTTTACGTATAAATGGTTTTATTTATTGAATGGCTTGATTATTAAACAATTACTCAATTGTAACGAATGTATAATCCTTTTTGCCATCCACCCATTTCCAACCACGCAGCCATTGAAACAAAGATAACTTCTTTTTCCGATCCTCAGCCTATTCGGTTCCGGTTATCGAAACGGTCGTCGTCATGGTCGAGCGGGCCTGCCCCCGAAACGTACCGGCTAAAGGGGCCAGCCGATCGTGGAAAAAGGATGCCGCCAGGAAAACATGGTGATTGATGACCACCGAGCCTTCCGTCGGATCGAAACCGCGCCAGCCCGCACCGGGCAAATATACCTCGGCCCAGGCGTGGAGTTCGTGGTCCTGCTGCGGATTTCCGTATAGATACCCACTTACGAACCGGGCAGCCAGCCCAATGCTCCGACAGGCCGCAATGTACAAGACGGCGTAATCACGGCAGGAGCCTTTGCGCGAAATCAGCGTCATCTCGGCGGACGTCGCCGGTCCTTCATCGCGGGTTTCATACACAAAATTATTGCGGATTGTCGTGCAGAGGTGCGACAGAAACGGTACGGTTTGCCATTTGGCTTCCGACGCGATCTGCCGGGCATATTGTTCGACAAGCGTGGTGACGGCGGTTCGTTCGAGATACGGTTCCAGCATTTTCCGGTCGGCGTCCGAATAATTGAACGGGATGCGCTGCGTTTCGAACGGAAACAGAAAAAAGTCGTAGGCGTTGTACAGGTCCGATTCGATTTCCGTCTCGGCCCTCACGACCAGCGTATCGGTCTGGCTGGTGAAATAAATCACTTGCTGCGTGTTGCCTTCGATATCGACATTGCTGACCAGCTTGCTGGGCAGCGGATCAATGTGCAGCGTGTAGTGGTTTAGCCGTTGGTGCGGGTAAATTTTGGGGTATAAATACAGGGTATGCGGTTCCAGAGATACCGCTGCTGAATAGTCATACCGGAGTTCATGCCTTACCCGAAGTTTCATTGGTGCGTAGAGGTGGTTAACGCGTGGCTTTCCGAATTAGAGTATTTTGTCAAATATGGGATTCATCCAGGCCGTTGGGAGTTTACGAACTGAATTGTTCAGTAACGCACTCCACTGGTTCGACACGCCTTCCATATCTTCTTTTTCGAGTCGGTGCTCGGTCAGATGAAAACTATCTTTCGCGTATACCACCACATCGAGTGGATAATCCACGTCATTGGCGCTGACCCGCGTGGCATCAAACGCCAGGAAGCCCATTTTCAGAGCATCCTGCAGGGAGGATTCGTAGGTCAGATTCCGGTACAACAGCGGTTTTCCGTAGCCCGAATTGCCGATGATCTTGAACGGAGAACCGTGGTCGACTTCCACCCAGTTTCCTTCCGGATAGAGCAGAAAAAGTTTGTGTTCTTCGTCGTCTTCCAGTTGCCCGCCCACAATGGCGTTCAGATTAAAGTGCATGCCGGACGCTTCCAGCGCGGCTTTATCTTCAATGGCCACGCGCCTGACCTGCTCACCGAAGGCATTCACCGCCTTGTACAATTTGTTGAAGGACCGGTCTTTCTCCCCAATCACTTCCCGAAAGTAGGTGATGGCCTTGTCGCGGACGGAGCGCAGCCCGGAGGTCATGATGAACAGAGAGTGATTTTCCAGTTCGTGAACCGAAATCTTACGATTACTCGAAACTTCGGAGCCGGAGGTAAGTCGGGTGTCGGCAATGGCGACTAAGCCGGAGGCTACTTTGATACCTAAACAATACGTCATTGAATCTGTAAACTACAAGCTATGGCGAATGGCAAATATACACGTTTCCGAAATTTGCCCCCCGATTTAAACCGGTTTTTACAAAAACAACTCGTTTTTGTTTTGACAAGGCAGTGGAAAACAGCAAAAGATCAGGTCTGGATTAAAAATTACCGGACTTTAAAAAAGGGTTTGTTACTTGCGTATCGGATGCGGTACGGCTACTTTGCCGGGTCGCAATAACCGAAAACAATCCCTCCAAAACGAATAAATATGAAAAAAGAATCGCTGGCTGATGCGCCCAAATACCGGTTCTGGAAACAACAGGCCGAAACCAACGGACTGACCATCAACAAAATAGACGAGTTTTACATCCGCCGACGCCACAACGGCGAGGTACTTTTCGCCATGCTGGAAGTGGATGCCAACACACCGGAAGGCGACAAAATACCACCCGCGCTATTTCTGAAAGGCCACGCAGCGTCGGTGCTGGTGTGCCTAATCGACCAGGAAACGAAGGAGAAATACGTGGTGCTGGTGCGCCAACGGCGGATCTGCGACGGCTCACACACCTACGAACATCCGGCGGGCATGGTCGACGCGTCCGATGACCCGCAGGAGGTGGCTGCCCGCGAGGTGGGCGAAGAAATCGGTCTGGATGTCAAACCGGAGGAGTTGACCAAACTCAACAACCGGCTCTGGTTTCCCAGCACCGGCACCAGCGACGAAGCCATGCATTATTTCTTTGTGGAGCGCGAACTGCCGCGCCAGCAAATCATGGATTTTCACCACAAGGACATGGGTGTGGCCTCCGAATTGGAACGCATTACCACTGCCGTAACGACCTTGCCCGAAGCCCACAAGCTCATCACCAACATCAACGGGCTGCTGATTCACTTTTTATACCTCCACGCGGTGGGTGATTATGACACCATGAAGTTGCTGTAAGTGAGGGAGAAAGGCGCCAAGGCTCCCAAAAAAAGGGGCAAATGAATAAAAAAGAAAAAGCCGGGCTTGCGAAAAAGGCATAACAATCACTATATTTGCAACCCGAAACGGGCAGTAGCCCGCGAATGGACCCGTAGTTCAATGGATAGAATTTCGGTTTCCGGTACCGACGATAGGGGTTCGAATCCCTTCGGGTTCACGATAAGCCTTCTACGATAGCGTAGAGGGCTTTTTCATTTTTATTCAGGATCACTAAGCCTGCACCTACAACGCAGCAAATTCGATTTGCCACCCTTTTCCTGTAGGGAAATTAATCACATGCGCTAAACCGCAGCAGCCGAAGAGTGCCCTCAAAACGGCAGATTACAACGATTACATTCTGGAAAGTAGTAGATTGGACAAATCAACGCCTGAGTTAAAAATAGTCTACCCATTGCCGATAAATTTTAAAGAAATGTACGCAGACTTTGAAGATGGAAAGTCACATCTCCTTCATCTGTTTTTGGAAGGTTCTTCCTTAGTAAGCATCCCGAACTAAAGTAATGTGGTCCATTCTAGTTTAAATTTTCACATGCATTGTTTTTACGTATGTGACCTTGAAAACGTTACCGGCTTCCATATGACAATAGTAAGGCCGTTCGAGGTCATATATTTACCATAATAGCATCAAAAATTCAACGTATTCAGTAAACTGTCAGTCAATTTGGCTCGTTTCGATAAGAAGTGAGCCTGGCAGATTATTTCTATATACATTCTGAATTTTATAGAATGTACCTTCCAACTTTTGAACATATATTAGGGTCATAATTCTATTCGTAGCCAACTATTCACTAAATTTTATTTCCGATGAAGCTACTTTTTACCCGCTTTGCAATTCCTGGGACTTTTTTA
Source organism: Larkinella sp. C7 (assembly GCF_006149005.1). GTDB lineage: Bacteria > Bacteroidota > Bacteroidia > Cytophagales > Spirosomataceae > Larkinella. The sequence continues at coordinate 77,600 of NZ_VBSL01000005.1, forward strand.
TTTCTGTTTGGTTCCTGTTCAGTGCAGGACCATTTGGTACCCGCTACAAGCCAACAATGTAAGATTGCGGATATGGTCTACCAAAGCTCCACGATCGACCTGAAAAATCCAAAAGAGAACCTTGAAATCGATGGGCAAAAGATTGAGATAGGGATTTATGCACACGAGCAGTACGAATATGACGACCAGGGCCGGGTCACCAAAGTGAGTTATCTGCCAACGCCCACGCAATTAAAGGATGTCCGGACAGACCGCTACGAATATCCCGCCAATCAAATCGTCCATAGCATAACGTACCCAAACGGCTCGGAAAGCAAATCTACCGCTACGGTCAATGAGCACGGCAATACTGTAAATCCTACCTCCTCCTATCAATACGAGTATAACTCCGATGGGTTTATTGTGAAATCTACGTTTCCTTATTCCTGGAACAAACAATCGTTTGGTGATGGCGTAGCGGAGTATACAATAGAGAATGGTAACATCGTCAAATATACAACCTACCAACCCCAGTCAGGTCTTAAAAGTACCACTCTCTATGAATATGATCTTTCCAAACCCAACCTTCCTTCGATTTATTGGTTTGCCGTAAAAAAAAGCAAAAATCTTCTTACCCGAATGACACTTTATTACGGTTCCAGCCCGGCAAACGGGTCCTTCCTTTTTGAATACCATTATACCTTCGACAGCAATGGCCAGGTAAAGCGTCAAGTTGAAGTCGATTATACTTACGCGGCTAACGGTTCGAAAAGCAGGACCTCTGTTCAGGTAATCGATTATACTATTAATTGCAAAGAGTAGGCTTACCATTTAATGATAAAAAAACCGGTTGTGTTATAACCGGTTTTTTTATCGCAGCTTTCTTGACTGATAATAATTATCTAGTTTTCAGCTTTCTTATACCTGGCCATACCATTTTAAGCTCATGTTGATCACCCCTCTAGCACCGTGAAATGATCAACCTTCTCTTCTCTCTACTGATCGCAACGTTGCTGGTATCCTGTACCAAGAGAGACATTACGCCAGATTGCGGTTGTGACAGCACGTTTTATCAAGAATTATCCAAGGTGAAAGCCGCTTATTCAAGAATGGCACCTTTCATTATATTGATCCTCAGAATTCCAATCATATCGTACCAATAGAGCTTTGTGATCCTACTTTAGCCGATCCTGCTTGGCAACCTTTCACTGAGTACAGGTTTATTCTTCGTGGTCAAAAGAAGTACTCCTGTCACATACCAGGTGTAGATAATTTTACGACTGTATTTCGGCTGGTCTTTACTCAGATCATAAAAGAATAAAATACGATGATGCTCGGTTTTTGTGGTATTATTGAGTTATCAAAGTCTGATTTTTCCGTTTCTCCAGACTCTTTTTTAACTAGACTTATGTAAAGGAATCATTTATAATACCCCCAAACTTCCCGATTCTTAGCCACGTCTTTCCCCATTACCTGGTTGACTACCAATTCATCTAACACCGTACGTCCTTCCAAAAGATCCGTCGACAAGGTATTTACCGGCACGAATTTCGTTCGCTTATCCAATGCCGTGGTAAACATAAAGGTCACCGGTAAAGCGTACCGACCTGCATACTCCGATTTGGTTTTAGTCAGATTACTTAAAGCTTTTGTAACCTCTTCCCCAAATCCAAACCCGACATTTTCCGGACTTAGTAATTGGACGTTAGCCAGTTGCCCCGCCTTTGTGATCTCAAAACCGACATACACCCGAGCGTATACCTGTGCATTCCAGGCCCGTGCGGGATACTTGATGTGCGTCCTAAGCAGGTCTTTAAAAACAGCATCCGTAGACAAGGAGGTTGAATTGAGTTGAGCTGCTACCCTCAAAGAATCATACAGACCCACGACATTGATTACCTGTTCGACGGTAAGCTGCCTGTTCGGCAGTTTGGAATCAAGGATGTCTTTTTGATCCTCCAGAACTGAGAGCAGAGCGCTTTTTGTCAAGGTAATGGGTTGGGGGACGGCATCTCCTTTTTGAAGGAAATACCGTTGATCAACCTGATAATAACCGACAAAGGGGTTGTCTTTATCGTACCCATTACTGATCGACATTTTAACGTAACGGCCTTTCACACTTTTTAAAAGCTTCGTTTGCCCTCCAGTAAGCTCCGTCGTATACAGCGGGTACTTAATGCCCATTACACTCTTTACCTGACGAATGTACTCAATACCATTAATGACAAATGAATGAGGGGTGACTGTCTTCTCCGTTAAATCGCCTTCGAAACGGCACAATACTTCCTGGCTTACTACATTGTAAGCCAGCACGCAAGCGACCGCTTGTCCCGATGGGTCTAAACGAATTCGGCCTTCCTGCCATACCGGGAAGCTGACATATTCACTGCCTAAAATGGAAACCTGTTTATAGCGCGGGGTAGTTTCAGACGTAAAATTACTTGATTGACACGTCGTGATTACTTGCCCATGCACGTCTTTGGTAACCGTACATTGCCCCAGCGCGTTGACAATACTCACATACAGCAAGGTCGAAAAAAGGATAAAGCACTTCATCGTTTTGGTTTAAATCGAACCCTAAAATCCTTTTAGGCAGAATGTTACTCAAGACGCTGTTGAAATTAGATTTTTCGCAATCATGGTTCTACTTTATCAATTGTGTCAATTACGGATTCGATTATCATCTTCCCATTGCATCCTCCATTTCACGCTCAGCAATCCCGCAAAGATCCCGAATCATTTCCTGATAGCATCTTCCTAGGGCAATGGCCGGTTCAGTGAACACATCATCCGAATTGGGGCAAGCGGGCGGCCACCTTATTGCACCTGAACCAACTGAATGCCCAAAACCGGACGTCCATCAGCCGTAATGCCTTGTATCACCACGCGTACCGTCCGGACGACATCCGATAACGGAAACCGGAGCTGGCTGTGCCCCTGACCGTCGGTTTGCATCATGGGTTTCCAGTATAAGACGTCCCGGTAATCGACGGCGCCAGCAACAGCGCCGGTCGCTGCGTCCGCATCATAGCGGGGCACATAAAATTCGCGCTGCACCGACGGATACCCGATAAATTGAATCGGCGTCATGCCCGCCTGGGGTTTGGCTTTGCCCTGCATGGACCGTTTGCTTTTGGAGTAAAAAGCAATCACGCCATTCCCGCCCCGAACCCCGTAGATACCGGTTGTACCCCCATTTTTCAACAATTCGACCCGTTCCATATCCCCTGAATTGAATTGCATCAAAGCGGTTCCATCAGGGTCCTGAACGGGAATACCATCGATCAAATACAAGGGCTGCATTCCACTTTTGAAACTATTTACACCCCGGATAAAGACCTTGTAGCTACGCGCTTGTGAGGCTCCCTCACGGGTAATCGTCACACCTGGCAAGCGTCCCTGAATCATTTCGTACAGATTCGAATAGGTTGGCGATTTATCGTCGAACACCAGAACGGCATCAGCCCCGTTGTGCAAACTACGTTGTTGAATGTCCTCGGGCCTCTCCTCATTTTTTCGCGCCCGAACCGTCACTTCTTCCAGCACTTTCGTCGTTTTATCCCGGTAAAAATCGGCATTTGCTCCCTGCCGAATGCGGACCGCTTCCAGGTGAGCGCGCAACATTGACCCGTTGGGCGCAGTCGTTAGTTGACTGGATTCCCATTGTTGGCCGGGCCTTTCCTGAACCAGAAAGGCTTCTTTGGTAGTGATCTTTTTTTTGTAACGATCAGCGAGTTGCGTCATCAACTGAATGGTATCCGTAAGGGCCAGCCCCGCCAATCGGAACCGCCCCTGTTCGTCGGCGTCGGCTGATTTGACGAACGATTGCTTGGCGGCTGTCGACACCACGGTAATTTGCGCGCCGGGTATGGGTTGCTTTTTCGCATTCAAAATCCGGCCCCTGAGCGATACTCCGCCCAGCGAGTCTGTTTCCGGCGTGCCACTTACCCGGCGCCAGCCCTGCGTCAATAGCAGGTCGTCCAGCGCCTGGCGGGTTTCGGCCGAGTGATTCTCAACGTAGCGATTGGGATTTTCGATCCGTCCCCGAAGCTCTCCCGTTAGCAACAAGTGTGCCTGCAACGTCGCGTCGGCAGTATCATCCGGCACCTGGCCGGCATCGGTAATCGACGCCGACAAAGCACCTGAAGCCGGTAAGCCGTTATCGTTCAGCGCAATGCTCAGGGTAACCGGTTCGCGGGGCTGATACCGGTTTTTGTTGAAACCCATCCGCACACGAACCGGCGCAATAACCTCAGGCACAAAAATCAATCGCTCGGCCTGCGGCCGGGCGGTGGCATCGTACAGGGTGATTTGCGCCAGACCCGGCAACCAGGTCGTCATGGGTAAATTTACCTTCGCCACCCCATTTTGCAGGAGAATTTTTCGCTGATCGACCACCCGGCCATGCTGCTGAATCAGCATATACGCGGAGTCGCTAACGGCCCGGTTAGAATTCCTGATGGTCAACGCCAGATGGGTTGTATCGCTAACGGCATCGGCCGAAAGCAACAAACCGTCCGTTTCGGTTTTGGGCAGAGACACGCGTTGCGGCTGGTGGTTATATATTACTTCGGCGTAATACGTCCGCTGCGGTTTAGGCTCCATCGACACACTGGTCATGCCCTGTTGATTGGTCTTGAAACGAACGACTTCAACGCCTGAATCATCCACAATCCGTCCCGCAATGGACAAACCGTGCCCATGGGGCTGAACAATTTTTACGCCCAGACGCGCTGGCAATCCAGCAATCCAGCGCCCCCCTTCGGGCAAAATCTGAATGTCTAATGGCTGAGAAACCGAATCACTACGGATCGATACCTCGTTCCGAAGCAGATTATAGATCGCCACCGACCGCTCGAAAGCCGGGCGTCGCTGGGCATCATCTTCATCGGTATAGGCACGCAGGCGATACGTTCCCGTCGTGAGGGTATCCGACAGGCGGAAATTACCCTGGCCTCGTCCGTCCACGATCCGTACCCACTGGTGCTGCACGAGTTGGCCGGTTGACGTAAGCAGGTCGATCTGCAGGGCCGTTTCGCCACCGGCTCGCTGGTGACTAGCCGCGTCGAGCAAGTACGTACTCATCCAAAGCCGGTCACCAGTGGCGTAAAAGGGTTTGTCGATGTGCACAAACACACTGGGAGCCAGCAACTTGAATCGCTCATTGAAGGCCGCCGTGATCCGTCCCAGGGCAGTGTCGGGGGGCAGGAATTTTCCCTGGGTAGCCAACGGGGCGTTTGTCAGGGACACCTTTTCAGTACCGTCAGGTTTCCAGTCGGCGGGCAACATTGTCGATAGCCGGTCATTACCCATCGACCCTTTCGCTTCCATCCCTTCCGGCATCGTAATCACCCCATTGACGGTCATTTGCATTTGACCGCCCGGTAGTTTCATTTCCGTATAGGCGTAACGGGCATCGGGATAGGGCGAGAAATTCGAAACCGCATTCGTATAGAATACGATCAGTTTCATGGGCGAAACTAACCGGCGTTCGGTTGGTAATCGGCCGGGTTGAATCAACGTAGAAACCTGAACGGGAATCAATCGCTTGTAGTCGCCAACCGCAGCGGCCAGCGTAATGGACCGACGTTCGGGGGGGATCAGCCTGGTGACATCTTCCTGATAAACCTTAAAGCCGGCCTGCTCGAACGTATTATCGATCAGGCTGGCCATCAGGTGCCTGATCGACCCCTGGTAAGCCATCAGCCGGTTTCGGCGGAACCGGTTGGCCTGCCGTTCGTTCTCGGGTTTTACTTCTTCGAAACGCGCCGTACCCGCCGAAAAAACATTTCCTGACGGCGTGGCATCGAAATGCTGCAATGCATAAATCAGCCGATAGCCCAGTGCCTGATTTTCAATGATCAACGGCTCATTAGCCATCGCATACAGATGATCTTTATCCTCTTTAAAATGGAGAACTTCGCTGTTTACCAGCAAACATTGTCCGCCAAAAGGCTCGCCGAAGAGTAGCTTTTTAAACTGACGCAGGTGCCGCTCCCAGCCCTTCGGATTGCCCCGTACGGTGACGGCATCCAGCATTTGTACACTGGGTTCCAGCCGAAAACTGGCTTTTTGCGGAGACGCATTATCAAATCGAATTTTTTGTGTGGCGGGCTGATACCCAACGAATGAAGCGGCTATTTCGACCGTACCCAATGGCACACCGGCCAACGTATAAAAGCCCTTTTCGTCGGTGACTGCACCCCGCGTTGATCCATTCACATAAACGTTGGCAAATGGCATGGGTTTTCCCGTCGTGGCATCTGTTACATAGCCGGTTAAGACGGCAGTCGTTTGTCCATGAGCCAGCAGTGTCGATCTTAGAAGTAGAACGGCCGTAATCCAGCCGATAAAAAAAGAGCCACGCATAATTCTTAAATCACCCTGTCTAAAAAGAATTTCACTTTATAATTTTGAGGTTTGTTGATTGATTATTAGACAATTAAACACCAGCATCCTCGGGTACGCAATCTGCTCAATCCGTTCAATACTGGCCTCATTACCTTTAAGGCTTACTGGTTTGTCCTGAAAACATTGAGCAAAAAGCCCGTAAGTGCAGTTATCCCTTTGAAGCCGCTTTTCTTTTCATACCATAACTCACGGCCACCAACAACAACAGCACGGCCAGGCAGCCCAGAGCAATACGCAACGAAGCATGTTGCGCGATAAAACCCAATAAAGCCGGACCGGCCAGCATTCCGGTATAGCCCATGGTTGTGATGGCCGGTAAGCTCACGGTCGGCGAAATACCCGGCAGCCTTCCCGCCTGACTGAAAAACACGGGCACAATATTGGCGGCTCCCAGGCCTAACAGAACGAAGCCGATTAGCGCCCCCAGGACCCAGGGACTCAGGACGGCGATGCCCAGACCCACAGCCCCGAGCAAGCTGCCTCCCACCACAACCGTTTTTTCGTTCAAACGGGCCACCAGTTTATCCCCCACTAACCGCATCGTCGCCATGGCAATCGAAAAGGCCGAATAGCCGACACCCGCAAATTCCGCTTCGATTCCTTTGTCATCCCTCAGAAAGATGGCACTCCAATCCAGAACGGCCCCTTCGGCCAGAAAAATAGCGAAGCACATCAGTCCCAGAAAGATAACCCTGCCGTCCAACCAACTAAACCGCCGGTTAACCGCCGTCGGTTTCTCATCGGTTGCCGAAAAGTGGGCGATCGCCTGTTGCTCTACCGCTAAAGGAAACAAGGATTGGAATTGAGTCAGCGTGATCAGGATCATCAAGGTGGCAATGCTGATGGCGGCATAAACGGGGTTGAGTCCCAGTTTGATCAAAAAGCCCAAACCGAGGGAACCCAGCAGTCCACCCACGCTAAAAAGGCCGTGTAGGGACGACATGATGGGCCTTCCGTAGAGGTTTTGCACCTGAACACCGTGTGCATTCATCGCAACGTCAATGGTGCCAATGCTGGCACCGAATATAAATAGCATTAGGGCCATCGCCGATGTGGAGGGAAGGATGACCAGCAGCGGTAGGGCCAGTGCCATAACCAGCGCAGAACCAGCTATGACGATGCGGCTGCCAAAACGTCCCACCAGCCAGCCGGAGATGGGCATCATCAGCATAGACCCCCCACCCAGCATCAATAGTAAAAAGCCCAGCTTGGCGTCATTCAAGGCTAAGCGATCTTTGGCAAAGGGAACCATCGGAGCCCAACTGGACATGCCCAAACCGCAAACCAGAAAAATCAATTGAGTGGCCAGACGGGCTTTCAACACCTGCCCAGATGGTAGGGCTACATTCATGGAATAACGAAGGAAGATAAGGACTTCATCGGTTAGTGTTCAATCGAATTCTAAAGTCATTTTGGGCAGATTTTTACTCAGGACGCGGATGGAAGGCTGGCCCTAAGGAAAATACAGCAAAAAAACCGCTCCAGAAATGTTGACCATTTTCGAAGCGGTTTCACTACCAATACCGTTGCCCCTTTTTATCGGGACGTATCAGTGCATTTATACTGTTGCCAGTGGATTGCCGTCGTAATCCGCAAACTGCTGTTATTTTCAAAGGGTTCGATCAGGTTCCCTTTGTAATAACAACCGTCTTCTCCACTCATGATATCACCCGGCGCAATCACCAGCGGTGTACCCGTAGCGGGAGTGGCATTGCCAGTGGATTTAACAATTTCAGCAAATAAAGTAAAGCCGTTCGGACATCCTTCGATCAGCGAACTTACCCCCAGGCAATTATCCGGCCGGTGATCAGGTCGGGAACAGCTTCCAAACAAACCAGTCAAAAATACAACACTGAGGCTGGCACTGGCGACACGCGTAAAGGTTTTTTTCATCTGTAAAGAAGGGGAGTTTAGTGGTGTAATTAAAAACGGGGATGAGCCACTAAAGTACTTATTTTTATATATAAATTACTAAATACAGTAACTTAGCTCGTATCAAATAAAATGGATAAGCCCACTAAATCGGTTTCCTTCCTTTCCACCTCAACGAATCTGCCCTCCTCACTGAAAATCTTTCCCGCATTATGAGTAACTTAAGGCTGGAATTAAAACCGCTTCGGTTATTCCTGTAACCCTTTTCGGCTGTTCCTATGTTGTATCGTTTTCTCCTCCTGATTGGTTTGCTGGGCACGCTGCCGGTTCGTGGCCATAGCCAGTGTGTCGTTACGCAGGATGCGCAAAAGCGGGTAATCACCACCTGTCGCTATTATGATTCCAAAGGCGGATTGCTCATGAACCGGCCGGATCGCAGTCAGAGCATAACGCAGGTGACCTACCTGGGCAGTGAGTATTTGACCTTTCCCGTCTGGCAACCCGGTACGCTGGAAACCGGTGATTCGAAAAAGCCCATCCCCTGCCTGATCGCCTTTAACATCGCCACCAACGTCGTCAAGTGCCGGTTTGAGGGCGATGAGCAGGAATACGAGGTTCAGCCGGATGCGTTTACGGTCAATGACATGAAGTTTATCAGTCAGGTCAGCCAGAAGGGCGGCCAGACCAGCCGGGCCTACTACAAGGTTTTGTACGCGGGTAAAACCCGGGTGCTGAAACAGCTTCGCTGCAACCTGATTGTGCCGAAAAGAGAAGCGTATACCCTCGATGATCCGTTCGACGGGACGTTCCGGCGCCAGAAAACCTATTTTATTCAACGAAATAACGACAGACCCCGGACGGTGAGTTTGTCCCGCAAATCCGTCCTGAGCGTGCTGGATGATCCGACCAGCCGGCTCAATCAGTACCTCACCCAACGGAAACTGGATGTCTTACAACTCGTCAATGCGGTCGCGTATTATGACGGATTTCAGTGAGGAATACATAACGATACATGCGATGTCAACCCTGAGTTTTCCCGGCCTTTCTCAATTATCTATCAACAATGAAACCACTTTTTTTCTTTCTGCTGATCGGTTTTCTGGCTTGCAAGCATGATGTCGATTGCGAAACAATGGAGGATGAAACAACCGGGATTATTACCGCCGTTTTGTCTGACCGTGTTGCCTATGATCAGAAAATTGGCGATTTAGGCAGATTTGGCCTGCGGATTTCAACAGCGGAGGAATTCCAGCGGGTATTTGACCATTGCTGCGCCGGGCGTCTGGAAACCATCGATTTTTCCAAAAACGACGTCCTCGGCCTTTCGACCGTCAACCGGGGGTGCAAAAGCACTTATCAGTTGGATGTGCAACGTGACGATGCCACCAAACGTGTCATCTACACGGTGACCGAGCGGTATTGCAGACGCTGCTCTCCCTCAGATGGACGCGGGAACTACGTGGTGATTCCGAAAGTGCCGGAAGGATATGAAGTGAAGTTTGTGCGGAAAAATTGATTTCACTCCGCTCCTTCAAACAACTCTACATTGTTCACCGCCCACTCGCCCGCAATCATGGGCATGCCCCGCAGAACGCCCCGGTTATTCGTACAAATCAAATAGAGATCGCCGGATTGGAAGATGGCCACGATCGTTTCGCCGGAGGTCTCGGACGGTTTGCCCACGGTTTCCGTAATCCGCATCCCATTATCATCGAACGTGATAGAATAAATGCGTAAATCAGTGGTTTCGTAGCGGTGTTTCAGCATGGCCTTCCGCAAAATGCCGTGGACCTTTTCTGCTTCTTCGGTATTTTTGGTAGCGGGAACAAAAAACTTCATTGTGTATTGTTTAGAGTGCATGGTATACGGTTTTCCGTAACCCTATTTCTTCCACATCAGCGTACTGCGTTCCTGGTCGACAAAACCGGCGGATTCGTACAACAGTTTAGCGCGGGTATTGTACTTTTCAGTTTGTAAAAGGATGACCGACACACCGAGTTCGTCGGCGGCTTTTTGCAGATTTTGTAAAACCTGTCGCCCCTTCCCTCCGCCCCGGTGTCTCTCTTCAATGAACAGTTCGTCGATCAGGGCGGTTTTGCCACCAAACTCGTAAGCAAAACCGTAGGTCAGGGCCGCGTAGCCCACCGGTTTATTCTCCAACTCAACCAACCACAGCGAGCCCAGCGACGGATTTTCCAGGACTTGCCGAATGAGCGTCTGGCGGAGTGGCCGGTCGAACGGGTAGTTGAAATGTCGGCAAAACGTTTCCATCATCCACAGAACGGCATCGGCGTCGGCGGGTGTTCGGGCAAGTCGGATTAGGTCCGGAATGGGTGCGTGGGTTTCCAAGGGAGTTGATAACTTCGGTAAAATACGGTAAAGTTTAAAAAATACTTCATTTTTTTCTTGACTCTCCCCTTGCGTCATAGCCTACCTTTACACCGTCAACATCGGCAACGTCCTGAAAATGAAAACGTATTCGGTCAAAAAACTGGCGAATCTGGCGGGGGTCAGCGTGCGCACGCTCCACCACTACGACCGCCTGGGCCTTCTCAAACCGTCCGTTCGCACGGAAGCCCGGTACCGGCTTTACGGCGAAAAAGAGCTCATCCGACTGCAACAGATTCTCTTTTACAAGGAACTGGATTTTCCGTTGCTGGAAATCCGGCAGGTACTGGAAGACCCCGATTTCGATCTCGTCAATGCGCTAAAAAGTCACCAAAATGCATTGAAAGATCGACGCGACCGACTCACGACCTTGCTGAGTACGATTGACAAAACCATTTCAAAACTAAAAGGAGAATCCATCATGCTAACAGACGAAGAATTATACGAAGGCTTCCCGAAAGAAAAAGCAGAAGCCTACCGACAGGAAGCCGTCGATACCTACGGCGCCAAAGTCGTGGAAGAATCGGAGAACAACATCCGTCAACTCAGCAAAACCGAGTGGGCCACTGCCAAAGCCGAGGGCGAGGAAATTGCCCGAAAACTGGCGGAATTGATGTACCGTGATCCGGCGGATGCCGACGTTCAGCAACAAGTCGCCCGCCATTATGCCTTCATTCAACGGATGTGGGGCGATTCGGTTTGCAACGGCGACAGGCTGGCGGCTTACCGGGGACTTGCCCAGTTGTATGTCGACGACCTCCGCTACACCAGCCACAACGGCATCCCCAACTCCGACTTTGCCCAGTTTTTAAGCAAGGCAATGAAGCTTTTTGTGGACGGGAGGTAGTAAGCGGTTTACGGTATACGGTTTTCAGTAGCTGACGCATTACCCTTCGCAAGCTACTGAAAACCGTATACCGTAAACTATCCCTTCCTGTCAAAATACATCCGCATGAATAAAAACTGGTAATGAACGGCGTTGTTCCAGTAATTCCAGTTGTGAGCGCCGGGGCGGGTGATGTAGTCGTGGGCGATGTTCATGTCCAGCATTTTCTGGTGCAGGTTGGTATTGACCCGAAAGAAAAAGTCGTCCGTTCCACAGTCGATGATCAAAGCCTGTGAGCCGGGCGTCAGCAAATGAAGCAGGTTAATGACGGTATGCTGTTCCCAGCGTTCCGGGTTTTGGGCGTAGGTTCCCAGCCACTTCGCCATATCCCAGTTGTTCGGAAACGGCCGGATATCGACGCCCCCGCTCATGCTGCCCGCAGCGCCAAATACATCCTGATGCTTGAAGGCGAGGTATAACGCGCCGTGTCCGCCCATGCTCAGCCCCGTGATGGCCCGGCCCGTGCGGTTTTTAATGGTTTTGTAATGACTGTCTACCCAGGCCACCAACTCTTTGGCAACGTAGGTTTCGTATTTGGAAGCAGGATCGACCGGGCTGTCGAAATACCAGCTTGAAGCGTTGCCATCGGGGCAAACGATTATGGCCTGATAGGTGTCCGCCAGGTTGCGGGTAGCGGGTGCTTTTTTGACCCAATCGCCGTAAAAACCGCCGTGTCCATGCAGCAGATACACCACTGGAAATTCCTTGCCAGCCGCGTACGAATCCGGCGTAAGCACCACCGCTTTGATGGTTTTCTTCATGGAAGGGCTGTAGGTATCGACGGTATCGATTTTGGTTGCCCAAACCGATTGGTGGAGACAAACAAAACTGGTCAGAAGAAATAAAAAACGGGAAAAGGTCATGTTGTAGCTGGTTCGATATGGAAGTCGTTTCATTCGTTAAATGGCTGCAAAATAAAACCATTTCCAAACTTTTTGTATCTTCATGGGCTTATTCCTCTTCAAAACAAACGCATGAAGTTCATTTTCTTTCTTTGCCTGCTATCCGGCACGGTTCTGGCGCAGACACCCGCCAAACGCCCTATTGTTCCTTCCGACATCCTGAGATTACAGAACATCACCGACCCGCAGGTTTCGCCCGACGGTCAGTGGGTGGCGTATACGCTGTCGACGGTAGACAAGGATAAAGACAAACGCAATTCCGACGTCTGGATGATTAGCTGGGACGGCAAACAGTCGGTCCAGCTGACGAGCAGCCCCGACGGCGAATCTTCCCCCCGCTGGAGTCCCGACGGGCGGTTTATTTCGTTTGTCGCTACCCGCAACGGCGACAAAGACAGCCAGTTGTGGCTCCTCGACCGCCGGGGTGGTGAAGGCAAAAAACTCACCGATCTGAAAGGAGAACTGGAAGAATATGAATGGGCTCCCAACGGCAAAACCGTTGCGCTGGTCATTCGCGACAAAGACTATTCGGATTCGGCGAAAACCAAAATCCGAACCCCATACGTCATCGACCGCCATCATTTCAAAGAAGATCGAAAGGGTTATCTCGACCGTCGGGCCGCTCACCTCTATGTATTCGACGTCGAATCCAAAAAACTCGATACGCTCACGGCAGGTACCTACGACGAAACCGCCCCGGTTTGGTCGCCCGACAGCAGGCAGATTGCCTTCGTCAGCAACCGCAGTGCCGATCCTGACAAAAACGAAAATACCGACCTGTTCGTGATCGAAGCCCGGGCCAAAGCCCCGATGAAGCAACTAACGACCTGGCCCGGGGTTGATAACAACCCGGTCTGGAGCCCCGACGGGGCGCAAATTGCCTACCTGCGCTCGACGGCTTCGACCAATTTTATCATGTACGATCAGCCGGTTTTAGCGGTCATTTCGGCCGACGGCGGTGAACCCAAACTGATTTCAGCGGCTTTGGATCGCCCGGTTCGGAATCCGCGCTGGTCGGTCGATGGCAAATCCATTGCGGTTTTGGTGGACGACGACCGCCGAACCTACGTTGGTGCGTATGAACTGGCGTCCGGCAAACTCAACCGCGTGGCCCACGACGATTGCGCCTATGCCGATCTGGAGCAGAACCCGAAAGGCGGCTGGGCAACGCTGATGAGCAAACCGCAATTGCCGGCCGAACTCTATGCCGTCGAAAACGGAAATGTCCGGCGATTAACCACCATTCAGGATGCGTTTGTCGCTCCGCTTCAACTCGCTACGGTTGAGGGCTTTACGTCGCGCAGTAAAGACGGAACGCAGGTCGAAAACATGCTTTTCAAGCCCGCCAACGTGTCGGCGGGTCAGAAAATGCCGACGATTCTCTTCATTCACGGCGGCCCGGTGGGTCAGGACAATTTCGGTTTCGACCTTTCACGGCAAATTCTGGCCGGGGGCGGTTACGTGGTCGCGGGAGTGAATTACCGGGGCAGCAGCGGTCGCGGACTGGCGTTTTGCAAAGCCATTTACGGCGACTGGGGCAACAAAGAAGTAGCGGATATTCTGGGAGCGACCGATTACCTCGTTGCCAAAGGCATCGCCGACCCGGCTAAATTGGGCATTGGCGGCTGGAGCTACGGTGGTATTCTGACCAACTACATCATCGCCACCGACCAACGGTTCAAGGCAGCCGCCAGCGGGGCCGGGAGTTCGTTGCAGATGACGATGTACGGTTCCGACCAGTACGTCAACCAATACGAAAACGAGTTGGGAACGCCCTGGAAAAATACCGACAAGTGGCTGAAAGTCTCCTACCCGTTCCTGAAAGCCGACCGCATCAAAACCCCGACGCAGTTCATGGGGGGTGAAAAAGATTTCAACGTGCCGATTGCCGGGAGTGAACAGATGTACCAGGCTCTCAAGTCGTTGGGCGTACCGACGCAGCTCATTATTTATCCCGGCCAGTTCCACGGCCTTTCGGTTCCGAGCTACCAAACCGACCGTTTCGACCGGTATTTGAAATGGTTCGACCAGTATCTGAAGACGTCGGTAGCGGTTTTAGGCAGCGGCAAATGATGGGTGCAGGTGTTGTTTTTTGCCCCGAATTTGATCTGCAGTCAAACCCGCCCTACGGTCAAAGATTTGCACGGAGGTATTTTCCGACCCCGTTAGGGGCAATACAGCGCAGCGTCGGTAGCCAAAAATGTAAATTTCACCAACCGCGCGTGCCTTTGGGTACGCAACCATGCGGAGAATCGTCGCGTGCCTGACGGCACGCTGCTGGAAAAGAGCTCGGCTGGGCTACCGACGCTGCGCTGTATTGCCCCTGACGGGGCAGAAAATGGGTCGTTTCTGTATCAACCTGCACTAAAAATCACCAAAGAATATTACCCGCAAAATCCAAAAGTTCACACTTGCAATTGCAACTTAACCTTTAAAATTAGAACAAATCAAATAAGCTACTCTCCAAATTGCTACGTTTAAGCAAAAACCCCTAAGTTCGGGCGGATTTTGCCAACTAACAGGAAATCTGTCGTATGAAAACTTTAGACTCTTACAATTTTTCCGGTAAACGCGCCCTGATTCGGGTTGATTTTAACGTTCCGCTGAACAGCAAATTTGAGATTACGGACGATACCCGGATGAAGGCTACGTTGCCGACCATCTCTAAAATCCTGAAAGACGGCGGTTCGTGCGTGCTGATGTCGCACTTAGGCCGGCCCAAAGGCGGTCCTGAAGATAAATATTCGCTGAAACACCTGGTGGGACCATTGTCCATCATGCTGGGCGTATCCGTAAAATTTGCCGACGATTGCATCGGCGAATCGGCCAAAGAAATGGCGGATGCGCTGCAACCCGGTGAGGTGCTGTTGCTGGAAAATCTGCGGTTTTACAAGGAAGAAGAAAAAGGAGACGTTGCTTTTGCCGAGAAACTGTCGAAACTGGGCGATGTCTATGTGAATGATGCCTTCGGAACGGCCCACCGCGCCCACGCTTCCACGGCGGTGATTGCCCAGTTTTTCACGGACAAGGTCTGTGGTTATGTCATGCAGGCAGAACTCGACAACGCCCAGCGGGTGCTCGACAACGCCGACCGTCCGTTCACGGCCATCATGGGCGGGGCCAAGATTTCGGATAAAATTCTGATCATCGAGAAGCTCCTCGACAGTGTCGATAACCTGATCATTGGCGGAGGAATGTCCTATACGTTTACCAAAGCTCAGGGTGGCAAGATCGGCAAATCACTGCTCGAAGCTGATAAGCAGGAACTGGCGCTGGAACTGCTCGAAAAAGCAAAAGCAAAAGGTGTTCAGGTGTATTTACCCGTCGATAATGTTATTTCTGACGGTTTTTCGAACGATGCCAACCGCCAAATCGTTGCAACCGGCGAAATCCCGGATGATTGGGAAGGTTTGGACATCGGCCCTGACACCATTGCCCTCTTCAGCGATATCTTGTCCAAGTCAAAAACCATCCTCTGGAACGGCCCGATGGGCGTGTTCGAATTCCCCAACTTCGCCATCGGCACCAACGCCATTGCGGATGTGGTCGTAAAAGCCACGGAAGACAACGGCGCGTTCTCGCTCATCGGCGGTGGCGACTCGGCTTCGGCCGTCAACAACGCCGGGTATGGCGACCGGGTGAGTTACGTTTCTACGGGCGGAGGTGCCTTGCTGGAGTATATGGAAGGCAAAGTGTTGCCGGGTGTGGCCGCTCTGGACTAAGAAACTACAATTAATCGAATAGTAATTATCATTTAGAAAATCACAAAAAAGGTCACCAAAAGTGACCTTTTTTTATAACATTTTAATCAAAACCCCGTCTGTGGTATAAATATATTAAATGTATATACATCATGTCACCATTGAAATTTTGAAATGGGTGAAGGTTACCGTACTTTTAAAAATCAAAAAAGCCACTCCTCAAGGTGGGAGTGGCTTTCTGCTTTCTTAACCTAAACTAATTATCTATTAAAGTAACGGCGGACGGACCAAATACCGTCCGCCGTTTGCTTTATTTAACTTTTATTTAATTATTGCCCCCGCCGGCCCGGTTGCGCTCGGCCTCCGTGCTGGTGCTGCGCTGACGGGCCGCCTTGACATTCTGGTTGCCAAACCGGTACGTAAACGTCAGACGGGCAATGCGGCTTTCCCAGCGGGCCCGCACCCGGAAGTTAATGTCCTGGTAGACCGCTCTCCCTTCAAACTTATTCAGCCAGAATGGGTCGTTCACGTTCAGTTTCAGCGTGGCCTTCCGGTTCATCAGCGTTTTCTGCACCCCGATGCTGAAGGCCCCCATTGGTTTAGCCTCGTAAAAACCGTACAGATTTTTCGAGTTATACCAGCCGGCAATTTCGGCGCTGAACCCCTTCGGCAGCACAAAGTTCTGGGACGTGTAGAGGTTATACGACACAAAACTCACGTTGTACTGCGCTCCCAGGTAAGGCGAATCATACTGGTTGTAAATCACGCCAATGTTGTTCTGCATGTTCCACCACTTGTTCACCGCCACCGGGAAGCTCGCCGTCAGGTTGACGTTGTTCTGCGTGGCCAGGTTGTCGGTGGTGACATACGTAATATTCTCCTCGGCAATCTGACCCGGTACTTCATTGACAATCACGTCCGTTGTCCGGCTATAGCCCAGCGTCGTCGAGAACTTGCCCTTGTAGACGTGCGTCAACTGAAACGAATTCGTGAACTGCGGTTTCAGGTACGGATTGCCCTGCTGGTACGTGTACGGATCCAGGTAGAACCGGAACGGGTTCAGATTCTGGTAATTCGGACGGTCGATCCGGCGGCTGAACGAAAGATTCAGCACGTTGTTGGTATCGATCTGTCGGGATATGAACATCGTTGGGAACAAATTCGTATAATTCCGGTCGACAATTTTATTCAGCGTAACGGAATTGCCCCGGGAATGCGTGTTTTCCAGTCGCAAACCCGCCTGAATGCTGGTTTTGCTGTTCAGTTTGCCCGCGAAATTGACGTAAGCCGCGTTGATGTTTTCGGTGTATTTGAACTGGTTGCTTTGATTGGGATTGAACACCCAGCGACCGTCGACATAATCTTCGTACGTCAGGTTGTTGTCCGAGTTGACAAAGCTGGTTTTCACCCCGGTTTCCCACTTTCCGATTTTGGAAGGATGCACGTAATCCGACTTGAATGCCCAGATTTCGATGGTCGACGGCATGTCGTTGCGAACCTTGGCGGTGGGCTGAACGATGCTGTCGTTGGCGTTGGTGTAGGTCGTGCTGAGGTTGTTATACGAATCCCCGTTGAAGCGGGAATAATCGAGGTCGGTCGTCAATTCGCGGCCTTTGCCGTCGAAATCGTACTTGTAGTTCAGGTTTCCCGTCACGTTCGACCACTTGTTTTTTACCGAAACATCGGTGGTCGGTTTCAGCGTAATCTGGCCCAGTTCATTCCGGATAATCGAGTTGTTGATCCCGTTATCCTGCCGCCAGTCGTTGATAAAACCGGTCGCCAGCACACCAATCGTACTTTTCTTGTTGATGAAATAATCGACACCCGTCCGGAATGTATGCCCGTCGAAGCGGTTGGGGCGGAAAGAAGACTGGTCGAAATAGGTAATTTTGCCGTTGTAGGGAATAATCCGGTCCAGGCTGTTTTCCTGAAACCGCCGGTTGTGAAAGTAGCTGTAATTGCCAAAGGCGTTGATTTTGCCGACGCGGTGATTCAGGTTCAGGCTGGCGTTGGCTTTCTCATACCGACCGTAGCCCAGCCCGGCGGTAGCCGTTCCGTTGGTGCCGAAATTCTTATTTTTCTTCATCCGGATGTTGATGATCCCCACGTTGCCGGCGGCATCGTATTTGGAAGAAGGATTGGTAATGATCTCGATTTTTTCGATGTTATCGCTCGGCGTATTTTTCAGCAGATTGGCCACTTCCTGACCCGACAGGTACGTCTGTTTGCCGTCGATCATGACGATAACGCCCGCTTTTCCTTTTAACTGGATGTTGTCATTCTGGCGGTCGATGGTGACACCCGGTGCCTTTTCCAACACTTCCAGGGCCGTGCTTCCACTGGCCACAATGCTGTTTTCCACGTTGACCACCGTCCGGTCGATCTCCTGTTCGATGAACGGTTTCTTGGCCACCACCTTCACCTCGTTCAGACTTTTGGCTTCTTCCACCATCGTCAGCGTCTTCACCTGCACCTCCGGATTGGCGGCATCGATCGCGAACGGTTCTGAATATACTTTCTTGAAACCGACCAGCGAAGTGGCCACCCGGTAGCCGCCATCGGCCACATTGTCGAAATCGTATTGTCCTTTGTCATTGGTAATCACGCCTTTCACCAGCGTCGAGTCTTTGGCCTTTACCAGCAGGATGGTGACAAATTCGGACGGTTTTTGAGTGGGGTCAATGACGAGTCCACGAACTTTGCCTTTCGTCGGGGTCTGGGCGATTGCCGCCGTCATAACCAGCCACGCACCCACAGCGGTGATAAACGTTTTCATAGTGATGTATTAGTAGGTTGTTGTTTACGGAGTATGCTTCAAAAGTGTTGTTTACAGTTCGGATCAGATCCGGGGTACGTGGCAAAGTTAAGTAGTAGGTATTACATAGAACCTTATCTTACATAGATGGTTATTTTTTGATGATGACTGGTTCGGAGAGCCCTTGTATGTTACAGGCTGTGATTGACTGATGCAAAGATTAGCCGGAAGGTTGCATTCCCCAATCAAAAAGGTGTCAACGGGCGGTATTATGGTTTAAACGGGTGTATTCCGCCACACCGGTCCGGGCTTAGTCCGTTCCTCCAACCCAGATCAGGGTGCAGTTTCGCCCTGTGATGCAAACGTTCTTAAAAATCAATGGCTGAGAGTGACCTGACGACGGGTTCTGCGTCAAAATGGAACAATTGGTTACATGCGCCCTACCGGCGCCTATTGATATGGCACTTAACAGTTCCCGAAACAAAATGCACCCCCTGGGTGTATCGGCGGTCGTAGCCTTTCTGGCCTTCGTTGGCTCAATGTTCTTCAATTATGTCCAGCAGAAAGCGCAGGTTCAAAAAGAGCTGAACCGACCGAAATTAGAAGCGGATTCTCTTCGGCGGTAACATCCCTCTCCTCCGTTTCAGAGCGATCACACCGGTGGTTGTGTTCCTTTCAGTGCCCTATTTCTTCCCAAACTGTCTGACCGAAGTATTTTATTGGCTCGAAGCAACCGGATTACCGGGTATGGCTGCCGTCATCCTATCCGGAAAGCGCTCACCCTGACTTTGCTGAATGGCGCCATTCCCTTTACTTTGCGGTTCTACGCTAAAATCACGACAACTTAAGTGCACCGCAACGTGTTCATTCAGTAGACCGTAACACGAAGCTAAAAAGTCGTGAGTTACCAGTTACAGTACGATTCGTTCAACAGAAAGCCCCATTCATGAAACTGATAAAAGTTGCTGCTGGTGTTGTCAACCAGATCCCAATGGCCTGGGAACACAACCGTCGGAATATCATCGACGCCATCGAGGAAGCGAAATCACAGAAAGTCAGTATCTTATGTCTCCCTGAGCTGTGCATCACGGGCTACGGCTGCGAAGACATGTTCTTCTCCCACGAGTTGCTCGAACAGGCTAAGCAAAGCCTGCTGGAAATTGTGCCGCACACCGATGGCATCATTGTGGCCGTCAGTCTGCCGTTGCGTCTGGCCAATAACCGCACCTACGACACGGCCTGTCTGATCGCCAACAAGCGCATTCTGGGCTTCGTCTGCAAGCAGGTGCTGGCCAACAACGGCATTCACTACGAAACCCGCTGGTTTCAGCCCTGGACGCCCGGCGTGCGTGACGAAATCCAGATCGGCGAATTTTCGTATCCGGTGGGCGACTTGCTGTTCGATGTTTCAGGCGTAAAAATCGGCTTCGAAATTTGCGAAGATGCCTGGATTTCGAACCGGCCGGGCCGCAGCCTCCACGAGCGGGGTGTCGATATCATCCTGAATCCCAGCGCGAGCCACTTTGCCTTCTACAAATCACACGTACGGGAACGGTTTGTGATCGACGGATCGCGGGCGTTTGGGGTGAGTTATATTTACTGCAATCTGGTGGGCAACGAATCGGGCCGCGCCATTTTCGACGGCGACTCCATGATTGCGTCCAACGGCCTGTTGCTGGTGTCGGGAACGCGTTTCAGCTATGCCGACCACCTGATCGTTACTGCCGTCATCGACGTGGACGACACGCGGCTGAGTCAAACGCAGACAAAAGTAAATCTGGCGTACCTGTTCCCGAACCTGCGGGTGGTCGCCCAGTTCGATTTTCCGTTTGTAAAACCGGTGGTGCAGAAAGCTGAGCTGGAATACTGGGAGCATGGCAACCATTTGAAAGAAGAGGAATTTGCGCGGGCCGTTGCGCTGGCATTGTTCGATTACCTCCGCAAAAGCCGCTCCCACGGTTTTGTGCTGTCGCTCAGCGGTGGGGCCGACTCGTCGGCCATTGCGGCCCTGGTGTCGCTCATGATCCGGATGGCCGACGAAAGCATCGGTTTGGACGCTTTCAAAAAGAAACTGGGTTACATTAAAAGCATCCAGAAGCTGAAAACCGTCGAAGAAATCTGCGGAGCCTTGCTGACGACCATTTACCAGGGAACCCAAAACAGCTCGACAGACACCTATGAGTCGGCCGAATCGCTGGCAAAGTCGGTGGGCGCCACGTTTTATAACATCAACATCAATGGGCTGGTCGAAACGTACACGAAGCTGATTGAAGAACAGTTGGGCCGACCGCTGACCTGGGAAACCGACGACGTGGCCCTGCAAAACATTCAGGCGCGGGTGCGCGCTCCGAGTGCGTGGCTGCTCGCCAACATCCAGAATGCGCTGCTGCTCTCGACCTCCAACCGCTCGGAAGCGTCGGTCGGTTACGCCACGATGGACGGCGACACGGCGGGGAGCATCTCTCCCATTGCCGGCATCGACAAACACTACCTCCGCAGCTGGCTGCGCTGGCTCGAAACCATCGGCGTGGGCGGCAAAATCAAGGTAGAAGGCTTGCAGAAGGTGAACAACCTGCAACCCACAGCCGAACTCCGCCCGCTCGACAAGAAGCAAACCGACGAAGAAGACCTGATGCCGTATGACGTACTGAATGCGATCGAGAAATTCGGAATTCGGGACAAACTGTCGCCAAAAGAAGTCATGCAGCAGGTGGAAGTGGTGTTTGAAAACCAGTATGACCGCGACGTGCTCTACACCTCCGTCGACCGGTTTTTCCGGCTCTGGAGCCGCAACCAGTGGAAACGCGAACGGTATGCGCCCTCCTTCCACGTCGACGACGAAAACGTAGACCCCAAAACCTGGTGCCGTTTCCCGATCCTGAGCAGCGGTTTCGAGAAAGAACTGGCCGAGTTGAAGGAATACGTCGAAGGCAACGAAGGCCGGGGCCGGAAGGGGAAAATCGGGTTTTAAGCGTCCTTATCCGGAGTAAAGAGCAGGTTCAAACCTGGTTCGACCGTTGTTCTGCCAAATATGCCAACGCACAAACAATCCATTTAAACAGAATGTAAAACAAATAGCTGGATCAACGTTGTTATCTGTTCAGCCGTAAGGACCGTAATCGATCTTTACAGGAGTGCTTTAATTAAGACGTTGGTATGAATTCAGATACGGTTGAGCATTTTGATGCGATTGTGATTGGTGTAGGCCAAGCCGGAAACCCGCTGGCGACCGCCCTGGCCGAAAAAGGCAGGAAAACCGCCGTTATTGAACGGAAATACGTGGGCGGTACCTGTGTCAACGACGGATGTACCCCAACCAAAACCCTCATCGCTTCCGCTCAGATGGCCCACCAGGCCCGGCGTTCGGCCGAATTCGGCATCGAAATTGGCGACGTTCGGGTTGACTTGAAAAAGGTCATGGCGCGCAAAAACCGGATGGTGGAAACCTCCCGCAAAAACATCGAAACGCATTTTGCGGAGACGGAAAACCTGACGCTTATTTTCGGAGAGGCCCGGTTTAGTGGCAAGAAACGGATTGACGTTTTACGGCCCGACGGAACCCGACAGACCCTGACAGCCGACACTATTTTCATCAATGCCGGTTGCAGCCCGACAAAACCGGATCTGGCGGGCCTGGATACGGTTTCGTGGCTGACCTCGACGTCAATTATGGAGTTGGAGGAAGTGCCTGAACACCTGCTGATCCTCGGGGGCGGTTACATCAGTCTGGAATTTGGGCAGATGTTCCGGCGGTTTGGCAGTGAAGTCACGATCATCGAACAAGGTCCGCAACTCCTGAGCCGCGAAGACGCCGATGTGTCCGACGAAATGACCAAAATCCTGGAACAGGAAGGCATAACGGTTTTTCTGGACACGGAAGTTCACCAGGTAAGTCGGGCGGGGGGCAGCACCATCGAGTTGCAGGTTTCGACGAATAAACTGGCCAGCCGACTCCGGGGTACGCACCTGCTGGTTGCCATAGGCCGAACGCCCAATACCGAACCACTTCGTTTGGAGGTGGCCGGAATTGAAACGGACGAAAAAGGGTTTATCCGGGTAAATGACCGGCTGGAAACCAGCCAACCCGGTGTGTATGCGTTGGGCGACATCAAGGGCGGGCCGGAATTCACCCACATTTCGTACGACGATTACCGGGTGGTGAACCAAAATTTGCTGGAGAAGGGCAACGCCAGCAAGGCCGACCGCCCGGTTCCGTATACGGTTTTTACCGACCCGCAACTGGGACGCATCGGTTTGAGCGAAAAAGAAGCCCGGCGGCAGGGAAAAACGATTAAAGTTGCCAAAATCCCAATGTCTCTGGTGGCCCGCGCCCAGCAAATGAACCAGTGCGAAGGTCTGATGAAAGTCGTCATCGACGCTCCCACCAGTCAGATCCTCGGTGCGGCCATTTTAGGTTCAGAAGGCGGTGAAATCATGACCATTCTTCAGGTTGCCATGATGGGTCATGTACCCTATCAGCAACTCCGGGATGCCATTTTTGCCCACCCGACGCTGGCCGAAGGACTCAATACGTTATTCACGAGGATGGACTAAATAATGTTACAGGAACCTGTTTTACCCCAAACCGTTACCCTGACTGATGCTTACCAGCGCGTCCGGAGTTGGACGGAGCAGCTCTGTGCTTCGCTGGAAACGGAGGATTATGTCGTGCAGCCCACGGCCGATGTCAGCCCGCCCAAGTGGCATCTGGGCCATACCACCTGGTTTTGGGAGCATTTCATCCTGACACCACACGCCCCCGGTTACCGCATTTTTCACGATGATTTTAGCTTTGTTTTCAATAGCTACTACGAATCGGTGGGTCGGCGGGTGCTGCGGACCCAGCGCGGGAACCTGAGTCGGCCAACGGTGGCCGAAGTTTATCGCTACCGGGCCTACGTCGATGAAGCCATGACCCGGTTTTTGGCTGAGCATTCTGCAAGCACTGAACTCGAAAAGCTGATCGAACTGGGCCTGAACCATGAGCAGCAACACCAGGAATTGTTGATCACCGACATCAAATACATTCTGGGACACAATCCGCTTTTTCCGGCCATCGACATACCGGTCAAAGAGCAGCTTGCGGATTTGCCAATTTCGGCAGTGAACATACCGGAAGGAATTTATTCCATTGGTTTTCAGGCAGAATCGGACGGTTTTTGTTTTGACAATGAGCTGGGTTCCCATCGGGTTTACCTGAATGAAACCACCCTCGACGGACAACTGGTTACCAACGCCGACTACCTGGAATTTATCGAAGCGGGCGGTTATCAGCAATTCCAGCACTGGTTGTCGGATGGCTGGGCCTGGGTAAACGCCAACCGGATTGAAGCACCGTTGTACTGGCACCAGGTTGAAGGTCAATGGCATACCTACACGTTTTCCGGCCTTCAACCCGTCGATCGAACTGTGCCGGTTTGCCACGTCAGTTATTACGAAGCCGATGCGTACGCCCGCTGGCGCGGTCGGCGTTTGCCCACCGAAGCCGAATGGGAAGTGGCCGCCCTTCTGCCCGCCGATCACCGCCTGACCTGGGGCCTCCGCTGGGAATGGACAGGATCGGCTTACCTGCCCTACCCCGGTTTTAAAACCGCCGAAGGGGCTGTGGGCGAGTACAATGGCAAATTCATGAGCGGCCAGATGGTCTTGCGCGGAGGGTCCATTGCTACGCCGGAAGGACACAGCCGCCCCACGTACCGAAATTTTTTCCAACCCGACAAACGATGGCAATTCACCGGCATTCGGCTGGGAGCCCTCTGAATGCTGACCTTTCCATGACAAAAATAGACTCATCGTTGAATGACTCGCCGGTGCTGCAAAGCGACCTAGCGAATGAAGTGAGCAGTGGCCTGACCAAAACGCCGAAGCGGTTGCCGTCGCGCTTCTTTTATGATGACGAAGGAAGCCGCCTGTTTGCGGAAATCATGCACCTGCCCGAATACTACCTGACCCGCTCCGAATACGAGATCCTGGATACCAATCAGGCGGAACTGCTCCGGCTCTTTGCCGCCGACGGTCGCCCTTTCGAGTTGATCGAACTGGGGGCTGGCGATGGTCTGAAGACCAAAATCCTGTTGAACCATTTCTGGTCGGAACAGGCGGATTTTACGTACGTTCCCGTCGATATTTCCCAGGCTGCCATCGATAACCTGACGGCTGACATTCGGAAAAAGTGGCCTCAAATGCCGATTCAGCCCCGGCATGACGACTATTTCAACGCCATCGAACAGTTATCGAACCGATCGGATACTGTCCAGAACCGTCCCCGGCTGGTGGTGCTGTTTCTGGGATCGAACATCGGCAACTTCTCTCCCGCCGAGGCCCGCGATTTTTTTCGTCAAATCAGCCAGTCGCTGCAACCGGGTGATCTGGTCTTGACGGGTTTTGATCTGCAAAAACATCCCGCGGTCATTCATGCGGCTTACAACGACCGGCAAGGCTTGACGCGCGCTTTCAACCTGAATCTGCTCCGCCGAATCAACCGCGAACTGAACGCCAATTTCGACCTCTCGGCCTTCGATCACTACGAAATGTATCATCCCGAAACCGGTGAAGCCCGGAGTTATCTCGTCAGCCAGAAAGAACAAACCGTAACGATTCGGGATCTAAACCTGACCATGCCGTTTGGGTATGGCGAGATCATTCACACCGAAATTTCACGCAAATTTACCCGGGAAGGCATTGCGCAACTGGCCGAACAAAGCGGTTTTGAACTGACCAACTGGTTTACGGATTGTAAACACTACTTTGCCGATGTCATTTTCCGGAAATAAAACACCCCTGGAAACGCCGGTTTGCAATCGTTTCCGGGGGTGTTACGGGATTCATTATACGCAGCTCATCAGACCAGTTCAGCCGCACGACGGAACGCGCCCGCGTGCTCTTTGACAAAATCCCCATACGAACGGGGTACTCTTCCCAGCAGTTTCGTCAACACCTCAAGTTGATCCGCAGATGCTTTCAGGCCCTGCGTCTGGAAAAGATCGTACATCTGAACCCAGTCATCTACCAACCAGCCCGGCAGCCATTGTTTCGCCTGGGTGGCCCACGCCTTCAGGTCATTGCCCGCATAGTGGACATCGTATCCGAGGTGTTCCGTCAAAATCCGGGCGGTGGATTCTCCCGTTAAAATTTCCGGTCCCGCCAACGGAATCCTCTGCCCGTCGTATTCATCCGTCAGCAGCACCCGGACAGTAGCCTCCGCAATGTCGCGCACATCGACCCGACTCAACCCACCACTGCCGTAGGGCTGGGTATACAATCCGTAGTCCGTGATGCCTGCTTTGAAAAAGAAATCGTTCTGGAAAAAGTTATTGGGACAAATGAAAACGTAATTCAACCCCGACCACAGAATGGCTTTTTCAATGGCAATTTTCGTGTGAAAATGGGGAATATGCGCGCCTTCGTGAACATTGTGAACACTTTGGTATACGATTTTCTTTACACCCGCCCGCCGGGCTGCTGCCACAGCATACGAGCCCTGTGCGATTTCGGTATGACTTTGGCGGTTGAGCAAAAAGACGTGGTCAATGCCGTCAAACGCTTTGGGTAAAGTGGCGGGTTCGTCCAGATTACCGATGGCGGCTTCTACACCTTCGGGCAACAAAGCAGCTTTTTCGGCAGAGGTGACCAACACGCGGACGGCTTGCCGGTGGCGCAGGAGTTCGTTGACAATCTGGCTTCCGACGGTTCCTGTTCCGCCGATGACTAAGGTTTTCATGGTGTCTGGTTTGTGTTGTTTACGGCTTCAAAGGTGGGCGGTTTTGCCCGCCATCCCAATCAGTAAACCCACGAAACGGAAAAAGCCGGGGTTGAAGTGTTTTCTCTCCCGGCTCCTTATCCGAATCAATTTTTTCTCTTACCTGAAATTAAAAAGGGGGACTGGTACAAGCGAATGCTTCACTGTACCTTTGCGGCATGAAATTTCTCCTGCCCGGCCTGCTGTTTGCCGCTTTGTGGGCCTCCGCTTCTGCTGCCACTAAATTTGGTGTCCTGTCTGCCGACCCGCTCATCCTGGCCAACGTTCGATTCCTGATTGCCGGACCGCTGATGTTACTCGTAGCCCACGGTCTTCAACGCAAATCGCTCCCCAACCGCACTGAATTCGGGCGTTTAACGGTCTTTGCCCTCCTGAACACCACCATCTACCTCGGTGCCTTCGTTCTGGCCATCAAACAGGTTTCTGCCGGCATTGGGAGCCTGTCGACGGCCACCAGCCCGCTGTTTATCACGCTGCTTTCTGCGGTCTGGCTGAGTCGCCCCATCCGCTGGTACGAAGTCGCCGGTATTGTGTTTGGCATGGCGGGGGTTTGGGTGGTCACTTACCCGCTTCTCCAGAACAGTTTTGCCACCATTCCGGGTTTATTGATTCTGCTGGGCGGTATGGTTTCGGTGTCGGCGGCAACGGTCTATTACGCCCGTTTTACGTGGACGCTCCCGAGTCTGGTCATCAATGGCTGGCAGGTGCTGATTGGCGGTTTGTTGCTGTTGCCCTTCACGCTTCTTTTTGCCGATTTCGGCCATTCGCATTTCGACGCCCGGTTTTGGTGGTCCATTTTCTGGCTGATCATTCCGGTTTCCGTCGTTGCCCTGCAACTCTGGTTTTATCTGGTCCGGCAGGATGCCGTTCAGGCATCGCTGTGGCTCTTCCTTTGCCCGATTTTCGGTTTCGGTTATGCCGCCGTTCTGCTGGACGAACCCCTCTCGATTTACACCTTAATTGGCACGATGCTGGTATTAATGGGCCTGTATCTGGGGCAGCGCGACAAGTTCAAGCGCCCCTGACAGCGCCGGGCCGTCGTACGGTTGCAGACCCTCTCAGGGTTTCCGATCCAGCACATACGCCAGATCAACGGTTTTCATTTCAGGATTTGGAACAGGATTGATGCCGATCATTTTCGGATTAAAATAGCCGGATTTCGCCAGTTTCTGCTGCGATTTTATCAGTTTTGAACGATTAAACAACTCGCCCGGCTGGATCGCAATCCATTCACGAATCTGCGCTTCCGTTATGTCCTTATTCCCTTTGATGGTGATTTTTCCAATGGTGGCCGGATTGCCTTCAAAAACCGTCAGAACCAGATTCACTACGTTGCCCACCCGGTTTTCCTGAACATCGACGCTGAAAAACAAATACCCTTTGTCCATATAAAGCGAGGAAACATCCGTTCCGATGTGGTTAAAAAGACGATCATTCAGATCACTTTTATCATACTGATCACCCGGTTTTAAATCCAGCGTTTTCGCCAATTCTGCCGTCGAATAAACCGTATTGCCTTTCCAGCTCATGCGGCCAATGGGCGTCCCTTTTTCCGGTTTTTCCGACTGGGGTTGAACGGTCAACCGGTTTTCGGCGGGTTATAAAAAAGAACACAAAACCGTCGTGAGGGCCAGAATAGGCACAATAAGGAGAAATTTTAGCTTTTGCATGGGACTGGATGGAGATTGGGTGAGCATTTGAATACGGAGAAAAACCGGCTTGGTTGAAAACGACTTGATCAACGCATTGGCAGATTGCCGCGTCGTCAGTTTCAGCAACATTAAAATACGTTAACAGCTTCAAAACCGGGCGTTGCGGGATGGAAAACAGAGGAAAACCAGGGCGAACAGGCCTGAAAACCGGATTGGTAAGAAGTGTTTTTTTGTCAGCGGAAACCGACTTTTCGGGCCGCCTTTCAACGCTCATTCCAAGGATCAAAAAATATATTGTAATCCGCTGACTGACAAACAATTAAACCCATAAAATAATTCTGATTTTGTGAACATTGCCTGCGGCTTTTATGTTCTTATTGTATGAACGAGAACACAGAAAAATTGACGACTCAAGAGGGCAAACTGGTGTCGTTTGTGCCAGCCCAGCCCGTGGACGAAACCTGGCGGAAATCCATTCCGGCGCAGGTGTTTCTGAACCACTTCTTCGCGATTGATTTTCACATTCAACGACAAAACGACCTGTTCGATCTGCGTCGTTTTCCGCTCTTTCAGGACTTTGCGCCCGCCGTTTCCGACGAGCAGCGCAAGGCTTTGGAAAAGTTGCTACTCAATAGCTGGAGTGCCGAATATGCACTTCGCATCACACCCGTGGTGAATGACAACCAGTACCTGCAAAGTTCGCTGCACTGGACCTTTCCGCAGGCCTATTACAGCGTTTTGTTCAGCGTACGGGCTTTTCTCCACACGATGGGAGAACCGGTCATCAATGAAGAGATCATTCGCCGACGCATCGGAAACATGGTTGTACGGGGCTATTATCCGGCTTCGGTGGGTTTCTACGCATCCGGCCCGTTGAATGGCTACCGGACGATGCGGTTGCCATTGGCGAAGTTCGACATTGCGAAACCGGATCTGACGCTGCCTTCGCGCGAGTCGGCGGCCCAGATCGAGATTGCCCAGTTTCTGAAAACCTCCCGCGACCGGCGCATCAAAGCCCTGCGGCAGGCAATTCAGAACAATCCCAAAACCGCCTTGCGGAGTGCGCGGACGGGCAAGATTCTCCAAAAATTTGGCGCTGATCAGTACAAGCAACTGGGCAAACAGATTGGCTACACCACCTATTTCGATGCGCTGAGCCGGTTGCGGATTTCGTCGAGCAACCGCGAAATCGAGCGGTTTGTCGAATCGGAGATCGATGTTCGGTTGTTTCACGAGAGCCTGGTCAACATCGTATCGCACATCAATGCCGTTCACGAAGCCTACATTACCAAAGCACTCGGCTTGCAGGGGTATAAAAACCTGATTGCCAAACTGCCCTCCTACCTTCAGGAAGGGTTCCTGCGCGATCGGCTAAACACGGTTATCGAACCGATGCTGCGGCCAGAACAACAGGAACTTCGGATTGCAGCGTAAAACCGTGTCTGGTTCATTCGCTGGCTTATCTTTTAGCTTCCTTTTCAGGAGACGGAATGACAATAAAAAATCCCCGGCTGAAAAGTCGGGGATTTTTTATTGTCATTCGATAAGAACAGCCGGTTTAGTTGATGGAGACGAAAACTCCTTCATTCAGTTTTGCTCCGTACACATAAAACATAGCCCAATTCTTTTGGGAGAACGGTTTTGAAACCGGCAGGAAGTCAATACAATTGTCGAATAAAGCGCGATCAGAGAGGCAATGTTTTTTCTGATGCGACTGCCCGACACCAAAAGGAGTATTGATGGTTTCGAGCCAGTAGCGCCGGGTCATTTCCACGAACTGATAAAGCTCTTTTAATCTGACCGGTTTGATGACGTGTGAATTAGTCCCTGCCTCGTAGGAAAGAGCAATATCCGAAGGAGAATGGGAGTCACTTAACGTTAGTGCAGGAATCCACTTGAGTCGTTGATCTTGCCTCACCTGTCGCAAAGCCGACAAACCGCCTAAGTCTCGTGCACTTAAATCCATCAGAATCAAATCGGGAAGAATACGACCAATTTGGTTCAGCCGGTCCAATAGAGCCTGCCCATTGAGAAAAAATTCGAGTTGGCAATGAGGACTTTTTTTACGAAAGGCTTTCACCAACAATCTGGAATAATTTTCATCTTCCTCCACAATGAGAGTTAAATGCGTTTGATTTAGAGGCATGATGTCGATGGCGATCTGGGTAAAGGTAGACAATTTCACGTCATCTCCCCACAACTAACCGAAATGGGTCCTTTATACGAAGTATTTTATTTACTTTCCAGATACAATCGGCATTTTTCCAGATACTGACCAACCGGCGGCATTTCCACCTCCGTTTCCTTGGCAAGTTCATCCCAGCCCCGGACCTGCAAAATTCCCCGAAAATACGGATTGGCCTCAAATGCCTGAGCTTCCTCCGCCGACATCGGTCCGCCCTGAAATTCCAGCGTTTTCAGACTGGCTTCCGAGAGTTTGTCGAAATAGGCCGGATGCTTAAAGGTCAAATACCGCTTTGCATTGACGTGTTGCTCAATCAGTTGGGCGATTTTTTCCGAAAAACCGCGTTCCCGCAGCCAGTCTGCTCCCAGCTTTTCATGATCGACACGACCGTACTCATCCATATGATCTTCCGCCAGCTCTGACGGCAGCAAATGACCAATATCGTGTAGAAAAGCCGCAATGATCGTTTCATCGTCGGCCCCGGCACGCTCGGCCAGCATCGCCGATTGCAGCATGTGTTCCAGTTGCGAAACGGGCTCCCCGTAATAATCATCCGACCCATGCTGATCAAACAGCTGGGTGATTTCAGTAATTGTCTGCTCGGTATTCATTTTTTGAATGAGTGAATGAGTGATTGAGCGATTGAGTGAATAGGGTGCCAGGAAGCCGGCAGGTTATTCACTCAATCGCTCAATCACTCATTCACAATTAATTATTTGTCCCACCATACGGCGGTGTTGATATCGTTAACGCCCTGGCGGGCGATGGCTTCTTCAACAGAAGCTTTGTTGAGGCTCAGTTCCGAACTTGGATACGGAAACCGAACCGGAACCTTGTTGCCGTTCAGATTCGACGGGCCCGGTTTGATAGCGGGGAAACCCGTCCGGCGCCAGTCGAACCACCCTTCCAGACCGCTGTAAAATAACGCAATCCATTTCTGAGTTCCAATCAATTCGAGGGCTTTTGCGTCGGTGAAAGCCACATCCGCCTGAGCCAGGTAGCCCGCCGGAACGTCCATACCGTAATAGCCGAAGGAGGCTGCAATGCCTTTTTCATAATAGCTTTTGGCATCGCCGGTAATCATTTTTTTCTGGGCGGCTTCGGCCAGAATGAACTGCAGTTCGGCGTAGGTCATGATAATGCCCTTGGCAATGTTCAGGTTAGCCTCGGTCGGCGTACCAAAACCGTCGATGTAATACGTGGCTCCCACCCGCGAAACGTTCTGAGCACCCCCATTATAGGTCAGGGCCGAGTTATCGTCCAGACCATTGGGCACGCCGACGTAGGCGGGTTTTCCGGCGGTCACCGACGCCACCGTTGGGCGGGCAAAAATCGCCAGACGCGGGTCATTCAATTGGATCAGTTTATCGCCCAGCGTTTTGCTCAACCGAAACTCATCGAACGAACCCACCCGCGCGGTGTAGAGCGGAAACTGATTCGGAACCGTCGGCAGATATCGCAAAGCCGCATTGTCCGTGTTGCTCGTAAAAATCGGCGTCGTCGTTGGGTTGCTGACAATGGCCTGCAAATCCGCTTTGACATCGCGCTTGTTCGAAATCCGCATCAGATACCGTACCCGGAGCGAATTGGCCATTTTCTTCCATTTCGTTACGTCACCCCCAAACAGAATATCCCCGTTGACGACGCCATTTTCGGGGGCCAGCAACGCACTGGCATCGGCCAGGTCTTTCAATATCCCGTTGTAAATCGTTTCCTGGGTATCGTATTTCGGGAAATAGGCCATCTCTTTGCCTTTGGTGGCTTCCGTATAGGGCGCATCGCCGTAGGCATCCGTCACCAGCGACATCATCCATGACTTCATCACCAGCGCAATGCCCTGGTAGTTTTTCTGAACCGGCGTCGTACTGGACGCGATGTTGTACATGTTCTGCACTTCCCGAAGCGTCGAATACGTCGTGTTCCAGATTCCATTCTGTTCCCCCCACAGATACCGGTCTTCGTTTACAAACTGAATTTTGGCCGTATACTGCATGACGCTGTTGCCAATGCCCCAGGCCGTCCCCATGTTCTCGTTGACCGTCGACCGGATGATGTTCGGCAGAAGCAGATCCGCCGTGACGGTATTCGGAACGTTGGGGTTGGTATTGATCTCTTCAAATTCATTGTCGCAGGACGTGCTACCGGCAATCAGCAGGGTCAGGCAGGCGATTAATTTAAGATATGTTTTTTTCATCGAAGTAATGGCTTAAAAGGTGCATGGCTGAATGGTCAGATGGTTCTGATGGCTGGGTGGTTAAATGGTTCTGATGGCTGGATGGGTATGGAAATATCCATCCATTTTTAACCATTAAAACCATTTATCCATCTTTAACCATCAAAACCGTTTAACCCTCAAGCAATTATAAATTAAACGACAGGTTAACACCGTAGTTACGCGCCGACGGAATGGCGACCGATTCCGAACCCGGAATGATGGTTCCGCCCGATACCGAAGCGGTTTCCGGATCGATGTGCGGCACTTTGGTCCACAGGAACAGGTTGCGGCCCACCAGCGAAACCGTTACGTTCCGAAACGGCAGTTTTCTGCCCATGATCGAGTTCGGCAGCGAATAGCCCAGTTTCACTTCGCGCAACTTGGTAAACGACGCATCGAAAATGGCGTCTTCCAGCACCCGGCGACCCAGCGTAAAGGCCGTATGCCACTCGCGGGCCGAGATCCGGCGGGCATTGGTGGCAAACTGCCCTTCACCGGTTTTCACCACACCCGGCACCACATAATACGTCCCGGCCGGTGCATTGGTAAACGTCCTGTCAACCGAGTTGTCGTAATAGCCATTCTCACGGCCCTGCAGGGTTTCGACCAACTGACCTGCTTCACGCCCCACCACATACGTATGTGAATAAACTTCTCCGCCTTTGCGAATATCGAACAGGAAGCTCAGGTTAAAGCCCTTGTATTTGAACGAGTTGTTGATCCCCGCCAGCCAGTCCGGGTTGTAATTGCCCAGCTTTTGCAGGGTCGTCGTCGAAATCGGCCGGCCATCGGCGGTGATCACCATCTGGCCCACATTCTGGCCGGTTGGGTCATAATACGGGCTTTTCGGATCGCTGCTGACGCGCTCGTAGGCGTAGCCGTACATGTCACCCATGCGCTCGTTGACCCGGGCCTGCACCGAGAAATACCGGCTGGCCAGTTCATAGGTCGAAACGCCGTTGGCCAGTTCGAGCACCTTGCTGCGGTTGCGCGAGAAATTGACGTTCATGTCCCAGCGGAAACCAATGTTATCCATCCGGATCGGCGTCAGGTTCAGCATCACCTCAATCCCGTTGTTCTGAATCCGGCCCGCATTCTGCACAATCTGGCTGTAACCCGTGGTGCCCGAAAGCGGCAGGAAGATGATCTGGTTTTTACTGATCGTGTTGTAGTAGGTGAAGTCCAGACCCACCCGGTTTTTCAAAAACCGCAGATCAAAACCGTATTCCTGCGAACTGCTGATTTCCGGTTTCAGGCTCAGGTTCGGAATCCGCGTCGATTCGCTGAAGGTCGGCGTTGTTCCCCAGGGTGTTCCCGGGTTGAAAGGCTGCGAAAACTGATACGGTTCGGTATCATTTCCAACCTGCGCATAGCCCGCCCGAACTTTGGCGAACGATACCCATTCCGGCAGTTTCACCCAGTCGCTCACCACCGCACTCAGCGTTCCCGACCAGTAGAAATACGAATTATCGGCCATGCCAGCCACACCCTGCGGCAAGGTCAGCGTGCTCGACCAGTCGTTCCGGCCCGTCATTTCCAGCGTTAATTTATCGAGATACGTCAATTGGGCCGATGCAAACATACTGTTGATCCGGCGATCGGAGCGGTTTTGCGAGTATTCGAGCGGAACCCGGCTGTTGTTCAGGCTATAAACGCCCGGAACCGTCAACTGGGGCGCAAAATTGTCGATGTAATCGTACTTGTTCAGCCGTTGATTTCCACCCAATGTGCCGCTGAGCGTAAAGGCGTCATTGAGTCGTTTGTCCACCAGAAACAACAGATCGGTGTTGCGCTCCATCGTTTTCACGGCTTCGCGCCGGTACGAACCATACGGATACCGCTGCGTACTGAACGCCCGCTGGCGCACCCGCAGTTCATCCTGGTAATCGACCTGCGTCCGGCCCTGCACCGACAGCCAATCCGTCAGTTGATACGACAGTGTGACGTTTCCGATCACCCGGTTGATGTCCTGACCGTTGGTGTTTTCGTACATGTTAAAGTACGGGTTGTCGTGGTAGTTATAGTTGAAGTTGAACTGCTGGATGCCTTCCAGACCCGGTTGCCAGTAGTTCCGCATCGACGCCATGTCGATGTGACGGCCCCACCAGCAGTTGAGCAAATACATGATGTTTTCCGTTCCGTAGCTCAGGTTCGGGCGGTTGTCGCTGTGGTTGCGGATGTAACTCACATTCGTCCGCGCCGTGAAGCGGTCGGTCAGTTTGTAACCGGCATTGACGTTGAAAGTATTCCGCGTCAAATCCGTGTTCGGAACAAAGCCTTTCTGATCCAGGTTGGTAAACGACATCCGGAAATCGCCCTTGTCGTTGCTGCCCGTTACGGCAACGTTATTGGTTACGATGCGACCGGTTTCGAAGAAATCGCGGATGCTGTTCGGGTGGGCAATGAACGGCGTGGGTGTGGCCACACCAGGGCCACCCGGCACTTTCGTGTCACCGGCCCGGTAGCCTTTATCGGTGGGCGAATCGTGCTGAACGATCAGCCGACCGTCCATCTTGGGTCCCCAGCTTTCATCGACGCCATCGCGCAAACCACCACCGGAACCGTCTTTGAAGGCGAATTCGCCATTCAAACCCTGCCCATAAACATTCTGATAATCAGGCAGTCGCAGAACAGACTCAAACGTCACGTTGGAGTTGACACTGACGCCGATGCCCTTGGTGCCCTTGCCGGTTTTGGTCGTGATCACCACCACGCCGTTGGCCGCCCGCGAACCGTAGAGGGCCGTGGCGCTGGCTCCTTTCAGAACCGTCATCGTTTCGACGTCGTCCGGATTGATAAAACCGGCCCCGTTTCCGTAGTCGGCATCCTGGTTGTTACGCCCCGATGAACCGACGAAGTTGTTGTTGATCGGCAAACCGTCGATCACAAACAGCGGCTGGTTGGCGTTGATGTTCAGCGACTTTTCGCCCCGGATCGTGATCCGCGACGAGCCGCCGATCCCGGATGGACTGTTGACGACGGTCACCCCCGCAATCTTTCCCGCCAGCTGGCTCACCAGGTTGGTTTCGCGGGCTTGCGAAAGCGCCGAATTGTCGATTTTCTGGGTTACATAGCCGAGGTTGCGTTGCTGTTTGGAAATACCCAAGGCCGTTACGACTACTTCGTTCAGGGCTTGTGTAGAAACCGTCAGGGTAACATTGATTGTCGTTTTAGAACCGACCGGTACTTCCTGCGCTTCAAAACCGATAAAAGAATAAATCAAAACCGATGACGGATTCGGAACGTTCAGTGTATACGTTCCGTCGGTGCGGGTGGTCGTACCGGACGTGGTGCCTTTCACCAGAATCGAAACGCCCGGCAGCGCCTGCCCGCCTTCCGACGATACAACCTTGCCGCTAATGGTCTGGGCCAGCATTGGCAGGCCCATCAATAAAATAGCCAGTGTCAGGACAGCCCGACGATAACTGACCCTTCCTGACCGAATCGAAGAAGGTAGCTTTTGTGTCATAGTGTAGTTTGGATGTTCCGGTTTGCGGAAAGTTAAACGATGGATAAGAAACGATGGATCCTTTTACGAAACCGCAAAAGTACCCGGCACTTGTGTCGGAATTGTTACCGAATTATGAACTTTATACTACCCAGGGAAAGAATAATACAAAATTTGCCATATACCCTGATTAGCAGCATAAATAAGGGGTTCTGTTTTAAAATTAAAAATAGTATATCGAATTACTTAAAAAAATATTTGAATAATTCGGAAAAGCCTTCGGCGCAAAATGACCGCTTAATTAACGGTTTGCCGTTAAATAAATGCTTCATGGGTTCTGAACAGCAGGATGAATACCTTTCTGTCCGGTCCTAAACCTCTGTCATGCTATGGTCTATGAAGCGTTGGAATTGATCCGCTCCGAACTGGAGACGTATGTAAAACCGCTCGCGGATGGCATAACGGTCAATCTGGGCAGCATTGCCGCGGTTGCCGGCACGCAGGCCAACACGATTCTGATCGGTTTGGTCCATCTTGAAGAAGAAGCCACGCTCAAAAATACCAGCCCTTACCAGCGCAACAGCCTCACCGGTGGTTTCGACCTCCGGAACCCGCCCGTTTTCCTGAATCTCTACGTGTTGATCAGTGCCAATTATTCGGGAAGTGGTGACTACGAAACCGCCCTGAAACTGCTCTCGCGAACGGTTCAGTGTTTTCAGCAAAAAAACCAGTTTACAATTGCCAACACCCTCACCGACAAGATCTTCGACGACCCCCGGGCCCTGATGCTGCGCATGACCGTCGAGTTGTACAGCCTCTCGTTCGAGAAACTGAATCAACTTTGGGGAACCCTCGGCGGCAAGCAGGTGCCATCGGTCGTGTATAAAGTACGGGTCGTGGAAGAACAGGCCGAAGGGCAACTTGGCACCGGAACCCAGATTCTGTCGATTGAAGGCATTCGAAAACCGATCCCGGTTTCTTCGGAGTAAACGTCCTTCGCAACCTGACTCCCTTTCATCCTCACCTCTTTACGCTTTTCCCGATGAAACCGCTTCTTCCCGAATCGTTTGGCATCAGCTACCAGGTTCTGTTCACCGTCCGGGTGCTGCACCGGTATTTCCTGGATTTTGGCACCACGCCTTTCGACACGACTGCGCCATCGGCTGAAGCACAAAAGAAAATCGGGCTGATCCGGCGGGTGTATGACGTCGCCCAATTCCTGGCTTTTCTGCCCGATGCCCCGACCCACCAACGCCTGAAAAACCAGCGGATGCTCTTCAAAAAACAGGCTGACGGGTTTGCGGTGCTGGCAGCTACCGAAAATCCCCGAAGCCAAACGCCCTTCCTGCCCATTGCTTCGGGTCTGAAGTTCGCCTTCGCGGTGTATCCGACCGATCCGTTTTTCATGCTCTATACGAACCTGACGCCCGAAGTCATGAACGAATTGAAACGGCCGGGTCGCGGTTTCCGGCTCAAAAACCGCAATTCGTTGGCAGATCCGTCGGGAAACGTGCTGGATACCGGAGAAACAATTCGGATGGCCGATCTGGAAGACCAGCCACCGGAACATGCGGTGACCGGGCGGCTAGACCGCCCCCTGGGCTTCATCGAAATTGAGCACGCTCCCCCAACCCGCAGCCTGCTGACGGCGGAGGATGCGCTTCAGCCCTCGCTGACCTATACGCTGACGTTGCGAAACCGCACGACCCGCTGGCGGCTGAAAAACGATGCGCCCGGTGACTTTGCCGGCGAACACCAACTGGTGAAAAACGGACTGATTCCCGCAGTGAACGGCACAACCAGACTCGTCAATCCGACACCCGCTACCACCACCTTCGAAAACGACGGACACTTTTATTCCACGATTTACTAAACCCCAGTCAAACCTCTTCTGCTCATGGCAAGTACACTCAATTTAGCGACGCTGAAAACCCCGGGCGTCTACATCGACGAGGTGTCGCTGTTCCCGCCATCCGTGGCCCAGGTCGAAACCGCCATTCCGGCGTTTATCGGCTACACCCGGTTTGCCGAAAAAGATGGCAAGGAC
Organism: Larkinella sp. C7; assembly: GCF_006149005.1. Taxonomy (GTDB): domain Bacteria; phylum Bacteroidota; class Bacteroidia; order Cytophagales; family Spirosomataceae; genus Larkinella. The sequence continues at coordinate 115,800 of NZ_VBSL01000005.1, forward strand.
ATTACCGGTAAAGCGTTAAAAATCAAGTCGATGGTCGATTACCGGACGTATTTCGGCGGAGGGCCGGATCGGGAAATTACGGTCAGTCTGGGCCCAACCAACGCCGTAAAAAGTGTCGATATGCAACCAGCCTGGTACCTGCACGACAGCCTGATGCTGTTTTTTGCCAACGGCGGGGAGAAATGTTACATTATTTCGGTGGGCGGATACGATACCAACCCGGTTTCCCAGACCCACTTTACGGACGCCATCGACGAACTGAAAAAACACGACGAGCCGACTCTGCTCGTGATGCCCGACCTGATGCTACTGACCAACCCGGCTCACATTGCTGCGGTTCAACAGGCGGCCATCGACCATTGCAACAAGTTGCAGGATCGCTTCGCTATTCTGGATGTCAAGGTAAATGATCTGACCAAAACCACCGTTGACGATGCCGACATTACTGCTTTCCGGGGCAGCGTTTCCAACTTTCTGAAATACGGGGCGGCCTATTATCCCTGGCTCAAAACCTCTCTGCCGTTTGACATGAGCTTCGCCGGTTTGACGATCACCAAAGGCGGAAATCCAACCACATTGGGTGCACTTCTGGACCCGGGTGCCCCCAACAATGCCCTGCTGACCGAAGCGGATACCCTGGCAACCGACTGGTTTGCCGACGCAAAAGCCATTCAGAATGTGGCCGTTCCGGCGGTCGTGGACTACCAGGCTTCGGCGGATAAAGAAGCCAAAAAGACGTTCATCTCGGCCGCCATCACCGCTTTCGATGGCATGGATGCGGACACGGTTTTCAAAAACAAACCCGTTCAGGATGTGCTGAAAGCCTTTACCGATGCGGGCAATGCCGAATGGCTGGCGATCCAAAACGATACCACAGCGCTGGTGGTTACGGGCGATCCGGGCACCCATTCTACGGATGCCGCCATCGACGCGGTGTTTAACCGGCTGGTTGCCTACATCACACGATTCAAAACTGAGGCAAAAACCGCCCTTCCAGCCTTGCTGACGGCCAAACAGCTCGAAATCCAGCAGAAAATTCCGCTGTTTGCGCTGGTTCGCAAAGCCGAAACCCTCGTTGCCGATCAAACGATCGTCAATGACCTGGTGGAAAGCAGCACGACGGCGTATGAAGCCGCTGGCACAACGGCCACCAAGAAAACGGAGTTGCTGAAGGCTCTCAATGCGTTTAACGGCTCCCCCGCTGCACTGGCGTTTACGAATACCGACGTTCGGCTGAGCTACCAGGACTACACGGACCAGGCCACGCCTTCGGCCGCCGGGAAAAAACTGACCGATCTTCTGGCCAGTGCAACTGCCCTGACGGGTTCCAATGCGTCGGCTTACGACGACAAATTTGCGGAAGTGATGGGGTACATCGCTGAATTTCAGTCGCTCCTGACCGCACGACTGAAATCGCTGGAACTGGAAATGAAATCCAAAATTCCGGTCTATGCCGCCATCGTTGCGGCCACCGAAGCGCAGGGCATCATTCTGCCGCCCAGTGGTGCCGTAGCCGGGGTGTACGCCAGCGTCGACGAAAACCGGGGCGTCTGGAAAGCACCGGCCAATGTGGGCATCTCCAACGTCGTCGGGCCAACCGTTTTGATCACCGACTCCGACCAGGAAAACCTGAATGTCGATGTCGAAGGCGGCAAATCCATCAATGCCATCCGGTATTTTACGGGCAAAGGAACGCTTGTCTGGGGAGCGCGAACGCTGGCGGGTAACGACAACGAATGGCGCTATGTCTCGGTTCGGCGGTTTTTCATCATGGTGGAAGAGTCGGTCAAGAAAGCCTCCGGCCAGTTTGTCTTTGAACCCAACGACGCCAATACGTGGGTGAAAGTCCGGGCCATGATCGAGAATTTCCTGACGCTGCAATGGCGGGCCGGGGCGCTGGCGGGCGTCAAACCCGAGCACGCCTTCTACGTCCGCGTTGGCCTGGGCCAAACCATGACCGCCCAGGACATCCTGAACGGTTTTCTGATCGTCGAAATCGGTATGGCGGTGGTTCGTCCGGCCGAATTCATTGTCTTACGCTTCTCCCACAAAATGCAGGAATCTTAACTCATAACCGATCATGGCAGCAGTCTATCCATTACCCAAATTTCATTTTCAGGTTGAGTGGGGCGGAGTTCGCCTGGGATTCTCGGAAGTGACCGGTCTGAACGTCGAAACCGACGTGATCGAATACCGCGAGGGGGCATCGCCCGAGTACCACAAAATCAAAATGCCCGGTTTGCAGAAGTTTCCCAACATCACCCTGAAACGCGGGACGTTCAAAGCCGACAACGAATTTTTCAACTGGTGGAATACCGTGGCCCTGAACACCATCGAACGTCGCAACCTGATTATCAGCCTGCTCAACGAGAATCACGAGCCGGTGGTGGTCTGGAAAGTCAAGCAGGCCTGGCCGTCGAAAGTGATGTCGGGCGATTTGAAAGCCGATGCCAACGAGGTGCTGATCGAAAGCATCGAACTGGTACACGAGGGGTTGACCATCCAGAACGAATAAGGGATGGCGGGGCTAGTCTATCCACCGGTCGGCTTTCATTTTGTGGTGGAATTCGAACTTTTCCCGAAAACGGATCAGGACACCCGGTTTCAGGAAGTTACGGGGCTGAACGTCGAAATGCAGATGGAAAGCATCCGGGAAGGGGGCGAAAACCGCTTTGAACACCAGTTGCCGGTTCGCACCAAATACAGCGATCTGGTGCTGAAACGGGGCCTTTTTGTGGGGTCAGACGTGTACCGATGGGCGAAAGACGCGTTCGAAAACTTTCAATTTCAACCCGTTAACCTGTTGGTAACGCTGCTCAACGATCAACACGCTCCGCTGGTTTCGTGGCATGTGGTCCATGCGTTGCCGAAAAAGTGGGACATCTCCGCTTTTAATGCCGAACAGAACACCATTGCCATCGAAACGCTGACGCTCACGTACCACTATTACACCACCATCCGAAACTGAACCATGCCCATTATTATTCGTGAACTGGTCATCACGGCCACGGTCGACGGCAATGCCGCCCGGCAGGTCACCTCAGCCGCCACGCCACCCGCCGACGCGCAGAAGCAACTCGTCCGCCAGTGTGTCGAACAGGTGCTGGCTATTCTAAGGGAGAAAACCGAACGGTAAACCACAAACTGCTTATGTATGCTGGGCGAACTGGTTAAAATGAAGCTAACGGGTTATCACGATGTTGGTTTTAAGGAACGAACGGGTGAGGAATACACGGCGGTGGTCAACCCCGAAACCTATACGCTGAACTACGAAATTCAGGCGAATCAGGAAAGTGCGGGCGGCACAAGCGCGAACCAGTCGACGTTCAACAAAATTGCCCCACGCAAGCTGGAGTTTGAATTTCTCTTTGACTCCACCGGTGCCCTGACGCCGACGGGAGCCGCCCCGCCCCGGTCGGTCGGCACCAGCCAGGGCGTTTGGGAGCAGGTGGAGCAGTTGAAGAAAACGTCGTTCGATTTCATCGGTGAAACCCACCAGCCGCCGTACGTCGAACTGGCGTGGGGAAAGTTGATTTTCAAGTGCAAAACCGAGAAAATCAACATTACCTACAAGCTGTTCAAACCCGATGGAACGCCCGTCCGCGCCATCGCCAAGGTCAGTTTTGTGGAGGTTATCAACGATGAGCTTCGCAGCAAAAAAGAAAAAACCGCATCACCGGATCTGACCCACCTCCGCACCGTTCAGGAAGGCGATACGCTGCCGCTGATGTGCCACCAGATCTACGGCGATTCGACGCTCTACCGGGAAGTAGCCCGCGTGAACAAACTGGTGAATTTCAGAAAACTGGTAGCCGGACAACGGCTTTTCTTCCCACCCATCGACAAACCGTAAACCGTAAACCGTCCCCATGCCCGAGAATCCGCGCATACTCGAAACCCCCGCCCCCCGCGACCTGCCCACTTACACCCTCTTCCTGGAAGAGCAGGCGCTGGAAACGTCGTTTCAGGTGTTGTCGATCCGGGTTCAGAAGGAGGTCAACCGGATTCCGACCGCCTACCTCACCCTGAAAGACGGCGATCCGGCGTCCGGGAATTTTCCGGCCAGCAACGACAGCCGGTTTGTTCCCGGAAAAAAGCTGGAGATCAAGGCGGGGTATCACCAAACGGAGAAAACGATTTTCAAGGGCATCCTGGTTCGGCAGGGAATCGAAGCCCAGTCGACCGGAACCACCCGACTAAACCTGCTCGCCAAAGACGTCTGGGTGAAAACGACACTCGTGCCGAAACGCCGGTATTTTACCGAAAAGAAGGATTCAGAAGCCGCCGAAGAAATCGCGCAGACGTATCGCGGTTTGGAAATCGACGCCGAGGACACCGGTTTTCAGCACGAGGAGCTGATTCAGTATGACGCCACGGACTGGGATTACCTCGTGATGCGCGCCGAAATCAACGGCAGGCTGTGCCTGACCGACGATGGAAAACTGACGATTCAAAAACCGGATTTTGACCAGGAACCGGTGGTCGAATTGCAATTCGGGGCCACCATGCTGGATTTCGACGCCGAGATGGACGCCCGCGATCAGGTTACGACGCTGAGAACCACCACCTGGAATTATGCCGACCAGGAACTGGCCGAAGCCGAAGCCGCCGAACCGACCGGAATCGAATCGGGAAACCTCTCGGCGCAGGACCTGGCCGAAGCGTTGACCGCCGAAGCGGTTTTTCAACACGGCGGAAAACTCGAAACGGAGGAGTTGCAGAGCTGGGCCGATGCCGCGCTGCTCAAACGCCGGATGGCCAAAATCCGGGGTCGGGTGCGGTTTTACGGCAATGCCGACGTCAAACCGGGTCTGATGATCAGCCTCGGCGGGCTGGGCGACCGTTACAATGGCAAGGTGTTCGTAACGGGCGTCAGTCACCAGTTGGCGGAAGGCAGTTGGGAAACGAACGTGCAGTTTGGACTGAGTCCGCAGTGGTTTGTGTCGGAAATGAACGTCGGCCAGCCGCCAGCCGCCGGGTTGTTGCCCGCTATGGGCGGTTTGCAGATTGGCGTGGTGACGGGTCTGGAAGGCGATGCAACGGGCGAGGAGCGGATTCTGGTACGCCTGCCAGTGATCGATCCGGCAGCCGAAGGCACTCGCGCCCGCGTCGCCAGCCTGGATGCGGGCCAGGAACGGGGCTTCTTCTTCCGGCCCGAAATCGGTGATGAGGTGGTGATCGGTTTTCTGAACAACGACCCGCGCGAGGCCGTGGTGCTGGGCGGTTTGCACAGTAGCCAGCATAAACTGCCGGAACCCTTTACCACCACCGACGACAACCACCGGAAAGGCTACGTTTCGCGCAGCAAACTGAAACTGGTTTTTGATGACGAGAAGAAAATCCTGACCATTGAAACCCCGGCCGGGAATCTGTTCAAACTGGATGAGGACACCAAAAGCATTACGCTACAGGATCAGAATGGCAACAAACTGATCCTGAACGACCAGGGAATTCAACTGGAAAGCAGCAAAGACCTGACGCTGAAAGCTGCCGGGAACGTCAAAATCGAAGGCGTCGGCGTGGAAGCGAAGGCTTCTGCCCAGTTTAAAGCCACCGGGTCGGCGGGTGTGGAAATGAGCAGTTCCGCCACGGCGGTTTTGAAAGGGTCAATCGTACAGATCAATTAACGAAACGATGGTATCGGAAAACGATTTTTTAGGCCGGGGCTGGAGCTTTCCTCCGGCATTCAATCCCCAGTCTTCGCCCAAAAGCGTGGCGATGACGGCGGGACTGGCCGACATCGAGCGCAGTTTGCACATCCTGCTGACCACCCAGCCCGGCGAACGGCTGATGGTGCCCGATTTCGGTTGCGACCTGCAGGATATGCTCTTTGAACCGATCAGTACGGCTTTGCAGGCGCGGGTGAAAGACCGCGTCGAAACGGCCATTCTGTATTTCGAGCCCCGAATCGATCCGCTTGATGTCACGATTGAAGAACCGCCCGAACAGCCTGGCCTGCTGCTAATTACGGTCAACTACCGCGTTCGCAGCACCAACACCCGGTACAATTTTGTGTATCCGTTTTACAAAAACGAAGGAACCGAAATTCCGAATTCAGCCGACCCTTCCAGCCTGCCATCTTTTAGCCGTTAACAAACCGCCCCATGTCGCAGCCGTGTCCCGACAAAAATCCGCTCCAACGCGATGGACTCAGTCAGCCCCAGCGCCGACTCCCCGCGTTGCAACCGGAAAACACGCTCCTCGATGAGCGCAAGCCGGAAGACTTGCTGCGGTTTCTGGCTCTATACGCCCAGGAAGCCCGAATCCGGTTTTTCGACGCCACCAATACGCCCGACAACGGCGCCGTCTGGGCCGACCTGATGAACTTTGAGCGGTATTTTTCGCTGGATGAGCTAAAGACCAGCAGCGACATCGAACCCCATTTTGCACTGATTCTCAGCTTTCTGCACCTGTTTGAAAAGCTCCAGGCCCACCAGAATACCTTAACCAAACGACACCTCGACTTCTACTACCGGGACGTATTGCAACTGAGTCCGCAGGCCCCGGTTCCCGACCGCGTCCACGTTTTGTTCGAGTTGGCAAAAAACGCTGCGGAGCAGATCATTGCGGCAAAAACCGAACTGGACGCGGGGAAAGATGGTCAGAAACAGCCGCTGATCTACCAAACCGCCCACAACCTGACCGCCAACCGGGCGAAAATCAGCCACCTCCGGACGGTTTTTCGGTCAGGCCCGAAAGTCTATTACGCGCCGATTGCCAATACCGCCGACGGCGTCGCCGAAGCCCTCTCGCCCGAAAATCCGGGCTGGAACGGATTTGGCCCCAAGGGCGGTGCCAGCAAAAACCGGTTTCCCGAGGCACGGCTGGGGTTCGCGCTGGCGTCGCCGGTTCTGCTCCTGGCGGAAGGTTCCCGGGAAATTACGGTGCAAATTTTTCCGCCGACGGACTTTAAACTTAAGAAAAAGACGTTGCACCTCCGCGTTCAGCTCAGCGGCCCCCAAGCGTGGCTCGACGCCAGTGCGGTAACCACAGAGGTAGACGAAGCGGTCATCACGCTGGTGGTGAAGGTATCGGCCACCGTGAAAGAGGCCGTTGTGGCTTACGACCCGGCGAAACTCGACGGCGGTTATGCCACCGATGCGCCGGTTATGCGCTGCTGGCTGGCGGATAATGAAGCGTATGACGACTGGAAACACCTGAAAATCCGTTCCGTACGAATTGATGTTAAGGTCGATGGCTTAAAAAAGACGCTGGCGTTGGAAAATGACCTCGGCCCGGTCAGTTCCGAAAAACCGTTTATGCCCTTTGGCCCCACACCCGCGGTAGGCTCAACCCTTACGGTACGCAGCGACGAAATCCTTGCCAAATCGCCGGAAACCGCCACCGTTCATCTGACGGAATGGGTTGGATTGCCCGCGAATTTGAACACCTACTACGAAGCCTACGGAACACCGTATACAACGCCAAACGCCTTCACCGTGACCGGAGACATTTTGGCCGTTCCCAAAAAAGGACTGCCCCTGTTCCCGGCAGCAAACGCAGAATTTAAACTAACGACCTCTTTATCGGAAACTTCAGCCACAGTAAACAATCCCGACAACCTTCTGAAAATCAGCCTGGAGTCCGATTTTGGCCATGCGGTTTATCCGCAGAAGCTGACCCAGGGCGTGATCGATCAGGCCAAACCGATAGCCGGTCCGCAGAAAATTCCGAATCCGCCGTACACGCCGGTTCTGAAAAGCCTGACGGTCGATTACACCGCAACGACGGGGCGGGTTTTGCTCCTGGAGCCCGAAACCGGCAATGCCAGGGCGTCGTTTGCCCATCGCCCCCTGCAATGGTTTCATCTGGCGGCTTTCGGGCAGGCCGAAGAGCACGGTTATTTAAATAAGACTCAAACCGCTGATTTGCTGCCGCAGTACAACCGCCACGGGACATTTTTTCTGGGATTACAGGACGTCGGTCCACAGGAAGCAGTTGCCATTCTGTTTCAGGTGGAGGAAGGAAGTGCCAATCCGGAAAACCAGGTCCCGACGGTGGAATGGAGTGTGCTGGTCCGGAATCAATGGCGTTTGCTGACGCGGGAAGAGATTCTTTCCGACACCACCAACCACCTGCTGACGTCCGGCATCATTCAATTTCTTCTTCCGAAAGAAACAACCACCGACAATACGCTATTGGATGCCGGTTTTGTCTGGCTGCGCGCCGAACTGAAAACCAGTTCGGGGGCCGCGCCGATTGACAGTGTGTGCAATTTCGTGGGCCTGCACCCCCAGGCCGTTCTGGCCAATTTTACCGACCAGAACAACGATCCGGCGCATTACGATTTGCCGCTGGCGGCCGAAACCATCCAGAAGTTACGCCGGAGCCTGGCCACTGTGAAAGCCATCAAACAACCGTATGCGTCATTTGGCGGTCAACCGCAGGAATCGGACGCAGCGTATTACACCCGCGTCAGCGAGCGGTTGCGGCACAAACAGCGGGCCGTCAGCATCTGGGACTACGAACACCTGGTTTTGCAGACGTTCTCCAACGTCTATAAAGTCAAATGCCTGAATCACACCAAAGTGAACGCCGACGGCCAAACGTTGACGGAACTCGCCCCCGGTCATGTCACCCTCGTAGTCGTGCCGGATCTGCGGAATTTGAAAGACGTAAACCGGTTTGAACCCCGGGTTGATCTGAATACTTTGAGCGCAATTGCCCAATTCCTGCAACACCGGGCGGGCAAACCGGTCACAATTCAGGTCACCAACCCCCGCTACGAACGGGTGAAACTTCGCTTTCAGGTGGCCTTCCGCCCCGGTTTTGAGCCTGCAGTCTACAAGAAAGTGCTCCAGCAGGATCTGATTGCCTACCTGACGCCCTGGGCGTTCAATGCGCAGGCCGAAATTGCTTTCGGAGGAACGATTTACAAAAGCACCCTCCTCTACTTTATGGAACGAAGAGATTACGTGGCGTTTGTCACGGAACTGAAAATGCAGCATTTCGTGGGCGACACCAGCACCGGGGAAGACCAGGAAATCATTATGGCATCAGACGCCAGGGCGGTTTTGACCTCTTTCAGCGCGCATGAAATAAACGACTTTACGGGCTGTTAAGGCCCACCACCGACCGATGACCACCGCTTCCATCACGATATCGCCCGCTCCTCCCCTGCAACCGGCCTCCGATTATGCGGCCCTGCGCGAAGCCGGATTGGCCTACATCGAACGCTATGCAAGCGCAAACTGGACGGACTACAACACCCACGATCCCGGCATTACGCTGCTGGAACTGCTGTGCTACGCGATTACCGACCTGAGCCTCAGGACCTCACTGGACATGAAAGACCTCCTGGCGTCGTCGTTCGGCAGTGGGGAAGCGATGCAGGCGAGTTTCGTAACAGCCGGGAAAGCCCTGCCGACCAGCCCGGTTTCGGACCTGGATTACCGCAAACTCTTCATCGACGTCGAGGGCGTCCGGAATGCCTGGCTCGAACCGGCTCCGAAAACCGTTTTTGTGAATTGTCAGGCTAAAAGCGGGGAAGCCCAGCTTGCTTACCACCCTTTTCCGGGGTTTTTGCCCAATAACCAGACTTCGTTTGCACTGAAAGGGCTCTACGACATTCAGGTGGATTTCGATCCTTTTTTCATTCAGCAGCAGGTGCGGGCCGGGGCGTTTGCAGATGAAACGGCGGGCCATCAGGCGGTTTTAAAAAAGGTGCGGGAAACGTACCTCGCCAACCGAAATCTGTGTGAAGATGTGATCACGATCGGCGCGGTGCCGGTGCAATACGTCATGTTCTGCGCCGACATCGGGTTGGACAATGAAGCCAACGTCAGCGAGGTCTACGCCGAAATTCTGTTCCGCGTTCAGGACTACCTGGCTCCGGCGGTCCGGCGGTATTCACTAACAGAACGGCAGAACCATACCGACGCGGACGGAAACCGGCTGACGACCGACCAGATTTTTGACAGCCCCCGGCTGGCAAACGGGTTTATCGACGACGACGAACTGGAACAATCGGAGCGACGCACCCGGGTGTATGCTTCCGACCTGATCAATCTCATCATGAGCGTCCGGGGCGTGAAAGACGTCAGGAAGGTGTTGATGAACAAGTGGAAAGCGGGCGATGCCTGTCTGAGCGGCCCTCCCCTTGCCAACGGCGAACAACGCTGGTGTCTGCACATCGATCCGCTCCATCAGCCGCAGCTCTGTGCCGAAAACGTCGCCCTCTCGTTTTTTAAGGATATTATTCCGGTTGGCAGCCTGCGGGATAAAACGGCGGCATTGAGCCGGTTTCAGGAATTGCAGGATAAAGCATACCGGGAAAACCGCAAAACCGTGGACGATCTGCCGGTACCGGCTGGTGAACTGTATGACCTGAAAGCCTACTCGTCCATCGCCAATGACCTCCCGCAAAACTACGGCGTCGGGCGGTTTGGACTACCGGCCTCTGCTTCGGCCGAACGCCAGGCGCAGGCCCGCCAACTGAAGGCGTATCTGCTTTTTTTTGATCAGATGCTGGCCAATTACCAGGCACAGCTCGCCAATCTGAAATCGTTTTTCAGCGCCGACCAGGACGCCCGGACCTATTTCGGACAACCGGTTACGGAACTGGCCGGGATTGAAGAACTGTATGTCGACCCCGCGGGCGTATCCGACACCATCGATACCGTGCTGGCGAAACTGGAAGATTTTGAGGACAATCCCGTTCGGAAAAACCGCTTCCTGGATCATCTGTTGGCCCGGTTTGCCGAAAATTTCAACGATTACGCGCTCCTGATGCATTCTCTGTTCGGGGAGCGGGGAAGCGAAGAGATTTTAGAGGACAAGGTTCATTTTATCCGGGAATACGGCGAAATCTTCCGCTCGAAAGCCTATGATTATTGTAAGCCGGCCTGGAAAACCGAAAACGTCGCGGGCATGACGCGCCGGCTCGCCCGGCTGACGGGTATTCGCGGAAACAATTACCAGACACACGCAGCCTCTGCGGTGACTGTGATGACCGCTTTTTCTTCGGTTGAAAACCCCGCCTTGTTCCGATTTCAACTGAAATCACCGGAAAACGACACCCAGTACCTCGTCTCGACGACCGAATTTGACAGCGTGGAACGAGCCGAAAAGGCGATGAAAACCGCTTTTCAGAAAGTGCCCGCCAAAGGCCGTTTCAGGCTGGAAACCGTCGGCAACCGCTTTACCTACGCCTTGCTCGACCCGGTAAACCAGCCGATTGCCCGGTGTCCGCGAACGTTTTCGTCGCGAAAAGAGGCCGATCAGGATCTTGAAACCGCCCTTGAAATTCTGATTTACAGCGGAGAAGCCCTGTTTCTGGTTGAACACAGCCTGCTCCGACCAAAAACAGACCCGTCGGATGCGTGGATGACGGTCTGCGTGGAGCCCGGTTGTGAGCACTGCGAACCACTCGACCCGTATAGCTACCGGGTGAGTATCGTGTTGCCCGGTTACACCATGCGGTTTCGCAACATCGACTACCGCCGGTATATCGAAAACCTGATTCGCTCGGAACTCCCCGCCCACGTGCTGGCCCGCATCTGCTGGGTGAGCCGCGAACAGTTGCACCATTTCGAGGAAGTTTATCAACCGTGGCTCGACGCCCAGGCAGCCAGCTGCGCGGACCCAACACTGACCAACGACAAAACAAAAGCGTTAATCGACCGACTGGAACACCCTGACTTTCACACGATTTACGAAACGGGTGTGCTCCATGATTGTGACAACGAAGACGAAGAAACCCCGATCATTCTGAACCGTACGGCCCTGGGTACGCTACCCCTGTCCAAACCGGAAGACCCTCCAACCCCCGACTCCTAACACCATGGCGAATCCCTATTTTGACGAGGTATATCCGGCAACGGGCACCCAACACTTCGATTTCAGCAAGTACGGACTGACCATTTTTCGGCCGGATTCCATTCTGACTGCCGAACAGTTAAATCTGTTGTTTGGCTTTTTGCTCAATCAGGAACAATTGACCCGCACCCGGCTGCTGGGCGTTGGCGTGGTGTGCGGACTGAAACCCAGCCTGAATCCGAACAACACCATCACGGTTTCAGCGGGTTACGGCGTCACCACCGACGGCGATTTGCTGAGCCTGGAAACGACGATTTACACAAAGGCGGTCGATTACGTCCTGACCGATCACCCGGATTACAAGCCCTTTGACGACAATCCGGGCTTGAGCCTCTGGGAACTATTTCCGACGGACTATACGAACAACACCCAAACGATCCGGCCCCTGACGGACCTTGATTTGTCGGATAAAGTAGTCGTTTTGTACCTGGAAAGTGAAGCGAAAAATGCCGACCAATGCACCGGTGTAGCCTGCGATGCGAAGGGGAAAGTGTTTTTGAATCAGCTTCGGGTGATGCTCGTCCGGAAGTCCGACGCCAATGCGTTGATTTCGACCAGTCTCCGCCAGGCAGCCGCTGCCTGCACCCGGCTACCGGTTCTGACCATGACGCGGGTGCGGCTCGACGACCGGCCTTATACGCCGTCGCTGCAACGGTTTCAGGTGTTTCTTCGCAGAACCGCCGTTCGACTTGCGGACGGTTTGCGCGATGCCTATGAACTGATCCGGGCGGTTGATCCGGCCAACCTCACGGCCATGACCGCTCCGACAAACACCTTGCTGGCACTGACGCGCAAGGTCAGTGCCAATTACAAAAGCCAGTATGTGTACGACTGGCTGAAGGATTTGCACGACGCCTACACGGAGTTTCGCGAAGCGACCTGCCATTGGCTGGTGGCGTGTATGCCCCTGAACGACTCGTTTCCGAAGCATTTGCTGGCGGGTGAACTGGTCACCGAACCGGGTCTTGGCCAACCACAATTCCGGCACGAATGGATCCGGTCGCAGGCCGTTGCTCCCGCAGCGGATTCGCGCCGGAAAGCCTTCTGGCTGTATCAGCGAATCCTTAAGATGATCGAGCTGTTCGATGTCCCCGAGATCCGTTTCGACCGGTTTTCCATCAAAGGCCGTGGCACCGTCACCACACTGATCTCCCTAAAAATCACGCCCGATCCTTATCGGAAATCGCCGATCGACCAGCGGGCGATGCCGTTTTATTACCAACCGGCCATGCGCGCGTTCTGGAGTTACGAGCAGCACAAACACGGCCGGACCGGGTTCATTCACTCCTATCACCGACCCCAGCCGGCACTGCCCGAAATCCAGAATCCGTTTGCCTATGCCCTCGAAACCTACCCGTTTTACCGCATCGAAGGGTTTGTTGGCGCCGGAGTTTTGACCACGCTGAACGAAATTTTATCCCAGCGACGCACCCACAACCTGGCGTTCGATGTGCTGGCGCTAAGAGCCGATGCCGACCAGTTGTTGATCACGCAGGATCAGCCGTTCGACTTTGCCGATCTGACGGCTGATTTCGAAGATCTTCAAGCGCAGATTCTTTGCCACGTCCCCGAAGTGGACGGCAAAATCCCGCCATTCGACCTCGCGCTCCCAATGACTCCGGCCATCTTCCGGGTTAGGTGGTCCAATTATCAACTCATTGTAAGTCGGTTCGCAGGGCAGCGAGCCGCCATGTGTATTCTGGCCAAACTGCCCTTGTTGCAAAAATTGAAGGATGCGTACGAAAAACGAAAAGCCGCTTTTGAAGCCAACCTGACGTTTGGGCCGTTTCTGCTGAACCATCCGGGTCTGGAACACGGCGCGGGCGTGCCGCCGGGCGGAACGTTTGTGCTGGTTTATAAAAATCCGGGAATTGTACGAAAGGACGTTTTGCTAAAAAAGGGAGGTGAATCCATCGTGGTGGCCGATTTTTACCTGCCCTACCGCTGCTGCGGCTCCGGGAACGGCGTGCAGTTCGTCCTGCCCGAACCACCGCCAACCGTCGAAATGCGGGATTCTTTCTGCCTGAATTCGCCAAAAGAGAAAATCGACGTCTCGCCCGAAACCGGCTCGTTCGACAGCCCACTGGTCACGAAAGAAGACGGGGCTTTCTTCTTCAATCCGACGGCGGTTGGTACGCACAAGCTAACCTATACGGTGTCAAACCGGGCTCCGGTTTTCGTTGAAGTGCGGGTGCTGCCTTTGCCAATGGCATCGTTCAGTGTAAACTTGCTGAGTTATAATGAAGTGAAAATTTCCTATCAATATACCGATGCCAGGGAGCTGATTTTTAGTTACGGAGATGAAACTCAGGATAAAATTAAGGTAAATGGCAGTGGTAAAGGTGAAATACAACACAAATTCCAGTTCAACGAGGATTCGAAACGATTTATTGTGAAAGTAACCGCTACCAATGGAATCTGCGATCAGGGAGAGCCTTTCTCGATGCCAATGTTGCTGGAACGTCCCATAACGCTGGACCTACGAAAAACCCTCTGTCTCAATGCGCCAAAAGAAAAAATCACTGTTTCACCCGATACTGGCTCGTTCGACAGCCCGCTGGTCACGAAGGAAGGAAATACTTTTTTCTTCAACCCAACGGAGGTTGGTACGCATAAACTAATTTATAGGATACCAAACCGTATGTCGGTATCCACCGAGGTGCAGGTGCTACCATTAGGTACGGCCTCTTTCGCCCACGAGATTACCAATAGAGGAGAAGTTACGTTTACGTACACTTCCGCCAATGCCGTCGAGATCGTTCTGGACTTTGGCGATGGATCGCCCACGGAAAGCATCCTCGTGAAAGAAAAAAAACAGGGCCAAACCAAGCATTTTTATAAGCTTAAGGAAGATGGCTCCGGTGAGTTTGAGGCAAAACTGACGGCAAAAAATGGGAACTGTGATCCGACCCAGCCATTCTCCCAGAAAATTGTGTTTAAACCCCGTGTTCCAGTAACATTGGATGTCCCTGCCATCCTGTGTTTTGACAAGGACAAGGCGCAGACCATCAAGGTATCTCCGAAAGGAGGTCTTTTATCTTCCCCCAAACTTCAAATCGACGCCACCGGCAAGTTCTTTCCAAATGCTGAAGGAAGTCATACCATCACCTACAAACTTGATCAGGAAGACCCGGTTACGGCCAAAGTATTCGTACTGCCCGCATCCTTTCAATGGAAACCCGATGAGTTAAATATGCCGGTTACGGTTTTGACGCCACCCGATTCCATTTCCTATGAGTGGTTCCTGAACGACAAACCGCTTATCCTGAAAGAAACGAAACCGGTCGGCAGAGGGATGAGTACGTTGCTATTTTCAAATATAGACCGGCTCATTCAATGGAATGGTCTTAACAACCGATTGACACTCGTCTTCAAGCAGCAAAGCTCGCCCGACGCAAGACCGGTTGAAATCTGTAATCGAATTACGAAAGAATGGGTAGGCTCTTTTTTGTAACCTAAAGAATATCTTACTTGAACGATTTCCAATCCCATATCATCCAGCGCCAAACCGTCCGGTTGCACCTCCGCGAGCAGGCGGATAGCTGGGCTGTGCAGGAACGGGCGGGCCGAATCCTCCGGCAAACGGACCTGTTAACGGCCCTCGATGCGGTGCTGTCGGCCTTCGGTTCGGCGGATGAATGGATCGAACTGGAACGGGTCGAGGTGGATTTGGGCGTGCTGTCGACAGCCGGTTTTGAGGAACAGATTATCCGGAACCTGCCGGATTTACTCCTTCGGCAACTGGCTGAGCGGGTCCCGGAAGTTCGCTTTCACCACCCGAAAACCGCCGTTCGAAAAACCGGGGAGGTGGTCTTCGAAACGCTCCTCTATTTTCTGGAGACGGGGTTGCTCCCATCCACCACGCTCTGGCCCGAATCGAATCCGGCCTTTGAACAGCCGATTTGGTCCGTCCTGTCGAGCCTGAATACCCCGCAAAAAGAAACGCTACGGGCGGTTCTGGTTCATCCCGCAACCCGGTTTCGGTTGGTAAACCAGTTTTCGGAAGATGTACTGGCTGCGGTTTTCCGGGCATTGGGTTCCGGTCAGGAATCCGTGAGTCTGCGGTTGCTGAAGCATTTGCAGACCTGGCGCAACAGGCTCCCGGCGAGTCACTACCGGGCGTTGCTGATTGCCTTGACCGAAAAAACCGTCCAGGACCCGGAAGCGGTTTTACAAGCCCTCGAAAACCGCTGGGCCCACAGCAAACCGTCCG
Organism: Larkinella sp. C7; assembly: GCF_006149005.1. GTDB lineage: Bacteria > Bacteroidota > Bacteroidia > Cytophagales > Spirosomataceae > Larkinella. Next base: position 131,830 of record NZ_VBSL01000005.1, read on the forward strand.
ACCCGGCGTTCCAGGTGGCTCTCGAACTCCTTCTTCCTGCGTTTCAACAACCGGACTTCAAGTCGGGCAATTCCCTACCGGGCCCACAGGACTTAGGAAATCAGGTATCCAAAAACGATCCCGAAATTGCAAAAAGCACGTCCAACAGGGCTACTTCAGATACTCTGAGCGAAACCCGGCGGAAATCATCGTCCGAAGTTCCCGCCGATGCGTTTTTTTACGTTCGACATGCGGGCGTCGTGTTGCTTCACCCCTTCCTGCGGTTTTGTTTCGAAGCCTGTGGCTGGACGCAGGATGCGGTTTTCAGAGATGCGGAAAGTCAGGAAAAAGCCCTGACCATGTTGCATTTTCTGGCAACCGGCGAACCTACGGCGGCCGAATACGACCTGTTGCTGCCTAAATTACTCTGCGAAATGCCCTGGAATTCGCCTGTTTCCGGAAAAATCAGCTTGACCGATGCCGAACAGGAAGAAGGCATCGGTTTGCTGAATGCGGCCATCGGGCATTGGGCGGTTTTGAAAAATACATCACCCGACGGGTTGCGCGACGGTTTTCTGCAGCGGGAGGGAAAGCTGGTGCTCCTGCCGAATGGGCTGTGGGAATTGACGGTTGAGTCGAAGGCGCAGGATATTCTTCTGGATCGTTTGCCGGTCGGTTGGGGAGTCGGCACGGTTTTGCTCCCGTGGATGAAAAAACAACTGACGGTTAACTGGGTATCATGAAAGCAACACGCCAACACCAGCCCCTCGTTCAGCCGAAAACGACCACCTCGTCGTCGAATCACGCGACGACGTCCCAGCCTTTTTTTGCCAAACCCGGCGCACCATCGCGGAGTCTGCCGGAACCGTTTTTCAAAGCGCCCGTTCATACCAAACTGGCGGTGGGCCGCGCCGATGATCGGTTTGAACGCGAAGCCGACGCTACCGCCGACCGTGTGATGCGGATGCCTGCTCCCAATCCCTCTGCCCACCCGTTTTTCCCTGCTTCCGGTTTACTCCAACCGAAATCCGAAGAAAAAGAAAAGAAAGAAGTTCGGCGCAAAGAAGCCGATACCGACACGCCGGTGATTCAGTTGAAAACCGATGAGGATGACAAAAAGAAAATCCGGAAAAAAGGCGACTCCGCAACCCCGGCTGTCACTGGCGGTTTTGAATCGCAGCTTTCGGCCAGCCAGTCGGGCGGGCAACCGCTCAGTGCCGACACCCGGCAGTTTATGGAACCCCGCTTCGGTGCCGACTTTTCGGGCGTTCGCGTGCATACCGACGCGCCTGCCGTTCAGATGAGCCAGAGTATTGGTGCACAGGCCTTTGCTTACCAGAATCACGTTTACTTCAACGAAGGCAAATACAATCCCGGTACGAGTTCGGGGCAGCATTTGCTGGCGCACGAACTGACGCACGTCGTGCAGCAAGGCGCAGCCGTACAGCGAAAACCGCTGATTTCGTCGGCAAGGCCAACGGTTCAGCGGCTGTTCGGACTCGATGTGGCTGGCACCATCGACGGCTGGCTGGCCAACTTGCCCGGCTGGCGTCTCCTGACGGTTCTGGCTGGTTACAATCCGGTGCTCCAGCGCGAAGTTCCCCGCTCGACGACCAACCTCATCGAAGGGTTTCTAACGCTGGGCGGCCCCATTGGATTGTTGCTTTTCAACAAGCTCCGCACGGAAGGCATCATTGGCCGGATGGCCGACTGGATCGATGCGCAGGTGGCCGCGCTGGGCATTTCATATGCCTACATCCGGGGTCTGTTCAGCCAGGCCTGGGATGCCATGGGCATTACACTCGGCATCAGCGGCAATCTGGACATCATCCGCCGGGTGTTTGCGCCCCCCTTTAGCCGGATCGCGGCCTTTGTCGGACGGGTGATCAGCCAGGTTATCGTATTTATCAAAGAAACGATCGTTCGGCCACTGAGCACCCGGGCGCGGCAAATGCGCGGTTTTACGCTGCTGACGGTCATTATTGGCAAAGATCCATTCACGGATGAGGTAGTGGAACGCAGCCCGACCAATCTGGTACGCGGTTTTATGAGTCTGATGGAAAACGGCGACGAACGGTTTCAGCAGATGCAGCAATCGGGCGCCTTGCAACGGGCTTTTACCTGGTTCAACGTCGAAACCACCCGCCGGAACCTGACCTGGGAGCGCATCAAGGGAATTTTTACCGCCGTCTGGAATGCGCTCACGCCCGAAGCCGTGCTGCATCCGCTGGAAACCATCAGCCGGATTGCGGGTCTGTTTTTCGGTCTGGCTGCCGACATCGCCGGTTTTGCGGGAGCCGCCCTGCTGCAGATGCTGGAGTTTATTTTTGAAGCCGTCATGGGTGCGGGCGGGGCGCGGGTGCTGGCCATCCTGAAACGGGCGCGGGCCACGTTCCTGGTCATCATCCGCGATCCGGTGCGGTTTGTCGGCAATCTGGTGCGGGCGGGGGTGCAGGGGTTCCGGCAGTTCATGCAAAATGCCCTTACCCACTTGCAGCGCGGGCTGGTGGGCTGGCTGCTGGGCGCGCTGGAAGGGGCCGGACTCACGCTTCCACAAACCTTTGATTTACACGGTATCTTATCCCTGGTTTTGCAGATTCTCGGCCTTACCTACCAGAACATCCGCGCCAAGCTGGTGCGGGCGACGAGTGAACAATTCGTCGCCCGGATGGAGCAAGTGTCTGATTTTCTGCGAATTCTGATCACCCAGGGACCGGCAGCGGCCTGGCAAAAGATTGTGGAATACCTCGGCAACCTGCGCAACATGGTGCTCGACGGTGTCATCGCCTGGGTGCGGCAAACGGTGATTGGTCAGGCCATTGTCCGCATTGCCTCCATGCTGAACCCGGCCGGGGCGGTAATTCAGGCCATTATGGCAACCTACAACACGGTGATGTTTTTCGTCGAACGCATCAACCAGATTGCCGCCGTGGTGGAGTCGTACGTCGATTCGATGGCCGCCATTGCCGCTGGCAACATTGCCGCAGCCGCCAACCGGGTCGAAACCACGATGGGGCGAATGGTGCCGGTCATGATCAGCTTTCTGGCGCGGCTGCTGGGGCTGGGCGGCATTTCCAACACGATTCGGAACACCATCGCCCGCATCCGTCAGCCGGTCGACCGGGCGTTGGACCGGGTCGTGGATTGGGTCGTGGCGCAGGGACGGCGGCTGGTGGGGGCGGTGGTGAGTACGGGAGTACCGCAAGACCCTGCGTTACGGTTACAAGACGGATTACGAGCAGCCGCAGGTGTAGTAAGCCGGTTTGCGGGTACCCGAGTTGGCCGCTCCGTTTTATTACCGTTACTCTCAGTAATACGTAGTCGATACCGCTTTACCAGACTTGAATTAGTTGAAGCACAAGGCCACTGGGATGTTGAAGGAGAAATCAACCCCAGAGGACGTTTGACTACGCAGGCGCTCGCACCGATGAACTCGACAGCAGATGGTACCGAAAGTCATCCTATACCCATTCGTTGGGTAAAAAGGGGGCATGTTAATCAATTGTTTTTGACTCCAATTGCAAGTCGATGGACATCGAGGAATATGACACCCCCGACAGGTACGATCACAGCCGCACGAAATTCGATGACCGATATTGAAATTCCACCTACACAATCATTAGCGTTTCCAACGGAATTTGGTGGGCAACGAGATGGACAGTCAGTTAGGCTGATTAAAATAGGTGTCGAGGCTTCTAACCTTCCGCATATTGGAAAAAAAATTAGACGCACCCCTTCGAAAGCTCGCAGAATGGAAGGACGACTAAAAACATTACTCGCCAGCTACAATTATCCCTGGAGGGAAAGTAAAAACTTTGAAGGTAACGATGAGAGCCCGGATCATGTACAGGACTTGGGATGGGGAGGTCATGACTCTATCGATAACTTATGGCCTCTTTACTCATCCATGAATACTGGAGCGAATGAAATTTATTATCGTACTATTGAATATGGTGCGGGACAACGAGGTCGTCCAATCGAAATGGTAAACCGATGGTTTATTATTGATTCAATAGGCTCACATTAATCTTGAATTATGATAAAGGATGTAGTCATCGATTTTATAGCCGATTGTGAAGAACAATTAGTTTATCTTGAAGAAACAGTCAAAAATCGGCTACGTAAGCAACCGGTTGAAACGAATGCTATTATAAACTTTCAAATTGCCACTCCAAACTCATTAAATGGATTTGAAGGTTACCGTTTTAGCGTACGTTTTTCTGAATACATCACCCTCCTCCTCGCCCTCGCCCCCCACCTCCAGCCCGGTTTTTTCGACGCCCTCATCCGCGAACACCTGCCCGATGGCGGGGATTTTCCGGAATTCGGTGGGGTGCGCGGCTCCAACCACCGGGGGCTTTTGCCCACCGGCGAAACCGCTCTGTTTGTGCTGGCGGGCAACGACCTCGAAAAACGACTGGCGCTTTACGACTTATTCAGCCCTGAGCATTTTTTTGCCCGCGAGCGGATTCTGTATCTCGAAGATGTCAAGCCGGGCGAACCACGCCTGAGCGGTCGGCTCATTCTTGACCCCGATTACGTGGAGTTGTTCACGACCGGACGGGTGTCGGCACCGGCCCTGAGCATGAATTTCCCGGCGCAGCGCATCCATACCGACATGGAATGGGAAGATCTTGTGCTGCCTGCGCCAACCTTCACGCAGATTCGCGACATCGAGCATTGGATTCAGCATTACGACACGCTGCGAACGGACTGGCAGATGGGGCAACGGCTGAAACCCGGCTACCGGGTGCTGTTTTACGGCCCGCCCGGCACCGGTAAAACCCTGACCGCTACGCTGTTGGGCAAATATACCAAGCGGGAGGTATACCGCGTGGATCTATCCCTGGTGGTTTCCAAATACATCGGCGAAACGGAGAAGAACCTGGCCAATCTGTTCGATAAAGCCCACGCCAAGAACTGGATTCTGTTCTTCGACGAAGCCGATGCGCTCTTTGGCAAACGCACCGAAACCCGCGATGCCCACGACCGCTATGCCAATCAGGAGGTGGCGTTTCTGTTGCAGAAAATTGAAGAATTCGACGGGCTGGTCATTCTGGCGTCCAACCTGAAGAGCAACATCGACCCGGCTTTTGCCCGGCGGTTTCAGGCCATGATTCATTTTCCACTGCCCAACGCGGCCGAACGCTTGCTGCTGTGGCAGAAATGCCTGCCGCCCTCCGCCCGGCTGGCCCCCGAGCTTCCGGTGGAGCAACTGGCCGGTCGGTACGAACTTTCGGGCGCGGCCATTCTCAACATCATCCAGTTTTGCGCCCTCCGCGCCCTCAGCCGACAAACGGACGTTCTGGCAACCGCCGATGTGGTGGAAGGCATCCGGCTGGAATTTCAGAAAGAAGGCAAACTGGTCTGATCGCCAAAACCGGTCGGAATTTCGCCGGTTACCGTTGAGCCGCGAATGATCAAACGCGTTGGCAACACGACCAGCTCCGGTTCCGGGCGTTCGTCGTCGGCGGCCAACTGATTGAGCAACAGCCGGGCCGCTTCCCGGCCAATTTCATCGACCGGTTGCGAAACCGTCGTCAAGCCGGGTTCGATGAGGGCCGAAATCGGGTCGTCGCTGAAACCGACAATGGCAATGTCTTCCGGAATGCGCAACCCCCGGCTTTTAATAACTTTCAACGCTTCAATGGCCGTGGGGTCATTGATCGCAAACAGGGCGTCGGGCGGCTGGGGCAGATTCAGCAGGTGATTCACGTAAATATTGGCTTTGTCGAGCGTCAGATCGTAAGAAATAATCAGCGCCGGATCGATCGGAATCTGGTGGTTCGTCAGGGCATCCCGATACCCGTTCAGGCGCGAGCGGCTGTTTTGCAGCGAATCCGGCCCCGACAGATGCGCAATCCGCCGTTTGCCGGTTTTGATCAGGTGCTCGACGGCCTGGTAAGCGCCTTCATAGTCGTCGACGGCCACTTTCGACACGCTCATTTCCTCGACAATCCGGTTGAAAAATACCACCGGAATCCCTTTCCGGTCGAATATCTTAAAGTGCTCGAAATTCCGCGTCTCCTTCGTGTGCGACACCAGAATGCCATCTACCCGACTGGCTAACAACAACTTTGTATTAACAATTTCCGTTTCATACGACTCATTCGAGTGGCAAATCACCACGTTATAGCCGGCCTTGGCCAGGACGTCCTGGGCACCGATGATCACCTTCGGAAAAAAAGAACTCAGGAACTCCGGTACCATGATGCCGATGGTCTGCGTCCGGTTGGTCAGCAATGAAATCGCCAGTTGGTTGCGCTGGTAATCGAGTTCGGCCGCCAGTTCCAGCACCCGCTCCCGGGTTTTTACTTTTACATTCGGATGTCCCGTCAACGCCCGCGAAACCGTCGACTTCGACAGATTGAGCGTATTGGCAATATCGATGATGGTAATCTGGTGGCTCTTCATAAATAGTATTATTCTAACAAATAACGTCTTTTTAAGTCAGTAACACAAAACAATTCCCGCTAATTGAGTCTACTTTTTGGGAATGTTCCCATGATTTTGGGAACATTCCCAAAAATATAATTCTATTTTTTCTTTTCAAAATTACTATTTGATCGTAATATCAATCAGGAAAAGCAAAAAAACCAGATTTAGTTGGTTTTAACCCGGTAAAAGACTTATTCAACGGTCAAACCGTCTTCTCAAACTAAACTGGCTGGCCCTTTTTCTTAAATTGTAAATTTTCAATACCAACCTTTAACCATAAGGACAATGTCCAGATTTACGTATGCGGCCTCTTAAACCTAACTGGCTGGCAAGCGGACTACTCTGTCTCCTCTTGCTGCCCCTCTCGTTCTCCTCTTTTGCTCAGGCTGGCCGTGGTGCCGCCATCCGCGGTCGGGTCACCTCCGGCACGGAAGCCTTGCCGGGTGTCAACGTCATTTTGAAAGGTACCCAACAGGGTACTACCACCGATGTCAATGGCCAGTATTCGCTGACCCTGCCCGACGGAACTACCGAATCGGCCACGCTCACGTTTTCTTATATCGGCTACGCTTCGCAGGAAGTGAAAGTCGGGAACCGCACCACCATTGATGTATCCCTTGAATCGGACGACCGGGCACTAAGCGAGGTCGTGGTCGTTGGGTATGGAACCCAGCGTAAAGTGGAAACCACCGGGGCCATTGCGTCCGTAAAAGCCGCCGATCTGGTACAGACGCCGGTCGCCAACGTGGCGCAGGGCTTGCAATCGCGGGTGGCCGGGGTACAGGTTAACCAGAATACCGGCGCGCCGGGTGGGAACATCAGCGTCCGGATTCGGGGAACGAACTCGATCAATGGCAACTCCGAACCGCTGTATGTCGTCGACGGTATCCAGATTTCCAACAGTGGCGGCATCAACGACGTCAGCCCGCTTTCGACCATCAACCCCAACGACATCGAGTCGGTGGAAATCCTGAAAGATGCGTCGGCGTCGGCGATTTACGGTTCACGGGCGGCCAATGGCGTCGTGCTGATCACCACCAAACGCGGAAAAACCGGGGCCACCCGGGTCACCGTCGACAGCTATTATGGCATTCAGAAAGTAAATAAAACCCTGCCGGTTTTGAACGCGTCGCAGTTTGCCCAACTGGAAAACGAGGTTTTCAAAAACAACTATTACCCGAACCCGGCTTCGCTCGGTGAAGGCACCAACTGGCAGAACCTGATTTTCCGCGAAGCGCCCATCCAGAATCACCAGTTGTCGATCAACGGGGGAACCGAGAAAACGCAGTTGGCGCTATCGGCCAATTACTTCGATCAGGACGGGATTATCATCAACTCCGCCTTCAAACGCTACTCGTACCGGCTGAACGTGGATCACAAAGTGAGCGACCGCGTCAAGATTGGCACCAGTATCCTGGGCAGTTACGCGATCAACTCGGGTATCACGACGGGCTCACAAACCATTGGCGACGCGGGTGTCGTAACGGCTTCCATCCTGGGCGCGGCCATTGGTGCCCCGCCAACGCTGGTTCCTTACCGGACTGACGGCACCTTGTTTCCATTCGGCGAGCAGGCCGGTGGTCAATACCGGGAAGTGACCAATCCGCTCAACTTCGCCAGCGTCCTGAACCGGAACGCCATCAAAAGGACGCTCGTCAATTTTTACGCCGATTTCAACATCCTGAAAGGACTGAACTACCGGGCTTCTTTCAACGCTGATATTCAAAGCAATTTGCGCGACGGCTACACCCCCCGCTCCATCGTCAACCGGTCGGACCTGAACGACAATTCAGGCTCCGGGTTTAAAGTGAACGGCAATGGTCTGGCACTGCTGCACGAAAGTATTCTGACGTACAGCACGAGTTTCGCTACCAACCACACCTTTAAAGCTACGGCGGTAATTGCGTCGCAATCGGAACAATACAATTCCAACCAGATCAACGCCAACGGTTTTCCGAACGATGCCACCCAGAATGAAGCCCTGCAACTGGCGCTGAACCGCACCGTCACGAGCAGCCGGGACCGGCAGCGCCTGGATTCGTACCTGGCCCGGGTCAATTACGGCTATAAGGACAAGTTCTTTCTGGATTTGACGGCGCGGGTCGATGGGTCGAGCAAGTTTGGCGCCAACCACAAATACGGTTTGTTCCCGGCCGTTTCGGCAGCCTGGCGGATCATCGAGGAACCGTTTGCCAAAAACCTTACCTGGCTTTCGGATCTGAAACTGCGGGGTAGCTACGGGATTACCGGAAATGCGGCCGGGATCAATCCCTACCAATCACTGGCGACGGTGGCAGCTTCGGGCAGTGACTACAACCTGAATCACCTTTTCGTCACGGGGATTAACCCATCGGGTATTGCCAACCCCGATTTGCGCTGGGAACGTTCGGCCCAGGCCGATATTGGCCTCGACATCAGCCTGCTTAACAACCGGATCAGTTTCATCGTCGATGCGTACCAGAAAACCACGAAAGACTTGCTGTATGTGAAAGCCCTGCCGTTGAGTTCGGGCTACAGCACGATAACCGGCAACTTCGCTTCGCTCGAAAACAAAGGACTGGAGTTCGCGGTGAACGCCCGGATTCTGGACGGACCAGTCAAATGGTCGGTAAACGGTAACATGACGTTCAACCGCAACAAGGTAGTGGATCTGGACGGCGGCACCACGCAGGAACGGTTCATTACGGCGTATTCTGTCCTGAAAGTCGGTCAGCCGCTCGGTCTATTCAAAACCTACGTGTACGACGGCATCAACCAAACCGGCGAAACCATTCTGCCCGGGTACGATGGCCGACTGGGGGGTCTGAAAGTGAAAGACATCAACGGCGACGGCGCCATTTCGGCCGCCGATCAGATGATTACCGGCAATCCGAACCCGGATTTTATCTACGGTTTTTCCACCAATGCGTCCTTCAAAGGCTTTGATCTGAGCATGTTCCTGTCGGGTTCACAGGGCAATGACATCTACAACGCGGCCCGCCTATCGTTCGAGATGCCGCTGGGACAACGGAATCAATTCGCGGGTCTCGCCAACCGCTGGTCGGCCACCAACCCGAGCAATCAGTACGTGAGTGGTGCCCAGGCGGGTCGTTTACCGGTAACCAGCCAGGTGATTGAAGATGGTTCGTACCTGCGCTGCAAAAACCTGACACTCGGCTATACCGTGCCCCGGATCAAGGGAATCCAGCAAATCCGGGTGTATGTGAGCGCCAACAACCTGTTCACGCTCACCAACTACAGCGGTTTCGATCCGGAAGTGAATACCTATGCCGGTTCAAATACCGCCATTGGCATCGACAATCTGGTGTATCCACAAGCGAAATCATTCCTGGGCGGTCTTCAGGTCACGTTCTAATTAGTGAATGAGCGATTGCGTGATTGAGCGGTTTACCCCCCTTCACGCAATCAATCATTCACGCAATCACTAAATGAAACTATGAAAAAGATAGTCATCCCGATACTAGCCGCCCTCTGTTTGACGGGCTGCGAACTGGACGAAACGATTTATTCCTCCATCTATACCGAAGCCTTTTACAAAACCGCAGCTGACGCCGAAAAGGGTCTTATTGCGGCATACGATCCCTTCGCGGATATGTACAGCGGCCCGGCCGGTACCCTGATTGCGGATTTCAGCGACGACCAGACCTATCCACGGGGGGTGGTGGGCCGGAACACCCTGACCCTCTTCACCTACGACGTCAATTACACCACGCAGAAAAGCAACTCCCGGACCAACGAATCGCCCCAGCAAATCTGGATATCCGGCTACGACGGCATTGAAAAAGCCAACTGGATCATTGCCAAGGTGCCGGATGCGGTAATGGACGAAACCCGCAAAAAACAAATCATTGGTGAGGCCTATTTCCTGCGGGCGTTCTACCTCTGGATGCTGACCAAAAACTTTGGCGACGTGCCCATCAAGACGACGCCCAGTTATTCGGAAGCCGACGCCATCGTTGGCAAAAGCCCGAAAGCGGAAGTTTACAAGCAGATTTATGCCGATCTGGACCTGGCCTTTGCCGCCGGTTTACCCTCCTATCCGGCTGTAGACAAAGGTCGCCCGGCCAAAGAAGTGGTCAATGCACTCTACGCCAAAGCGGCATTGTATAACGAAGAATGGGCCAAAGCCCTCGAAAAAGCGCAGGCCGTCATCACGTCGGGGAAATATTCCCTGATGCCGGATGTGCGCAACGTTTACAAATACGATCAGGAAGATGCCGCCCGCATTGAAAACATGTGGGCCTACGAAGTCGATCCGATTTCGCCGGGCCGGTCGCACCAGATGGTGGGGCTGTGTGGCCCGGCCGCCAGTGGCGGACCGGAATATGGCCGGACGACGTTCGGGTCAATGTTCGCGTATATGTCTTTTTACAAATCTTTTTCGGCACAGGACAAACGTCGGCAGTTATTGGACACGACTTACGTGGATAAAACCGGCAAAACCGTCCCACAGAGAAGCATTACGCCGATTACGACCGAAGGCGTTCTGATTAAGAAATACCAGGACCCGGTTTCCACCCAGGGCTTGATTCCGAACATTCCCATCTTCAGGCTGGCCGACATGTACCTGATTGCTGCCGAAGCCGAAGCCCGGCTGAACGGCGCAACGCCTGCTGCCTATGGCTACATCAACGCCGTTCGGAAACGGGCGGGTCTGGCGGATCTGGCGACGGGTCTGAGCAAGGATGCGTTCATCGAAGCGGTTTTGCAGGAACGGGCGTGGGAGTTTTTTGCCGAAGGCGACCGCTGGTATGACCTCACCCGTACTGGTAAATTCCTGACGGTGATTCCGAAGGCGGTCAACCCGGTGTATCCGGTTCGGAACGTCACGGCGAAGAACAAATACTTCCCGATTCCGCAGGATGAACTGAACGCGAATCCGAAACTGGAGCAGAATCCGGATTGGAAATAGTTTTCGGTTTACGGTGGGCTGACGCGAGCTTCCAAAAGAATGCGTTAGCCCACCGTAGCGACGGCCCGGCGTAAACTGAAAACCGAATACCACAAAGAAATCACAACGTTAAACATGAAAAGATTGGGTGGCTTGTTTTTTGGGGTAATGGTCATACTCGCACAGGCCGGGTTTTCGGAAGTGGCTTCGGCAGCGGAGACGAAGCCGGCAAACGTGCGGGAATTTACCATCACCGAAAACGACACCTTGACGTATACGCTGAAACTGGCGTTGGACGAAAACGACCAGCCGTCGTATTTCTTCCGGAATATTTTCACACCGGTTTGTCTCACGGGCGAGTGCAAACCGGTGTATATTAATTTTTACTGGGACCTGCTGGGCAACTACACCCGCTTCGATTTTCCACCCGGCGAGGTGCTGACCAAAATGGATCACCGGGAATTCAAACAGGAGGACTACGACAAGTTGCAGGACATTCTGAGCCGTCCGAATTCCCTGCTCAAAGACATTGCAATGGAAGATCTGGTTGGGAAAGGCACCGAAAACCTGGCCGATTCGGTGGATGCCAAAGCCGGAGCGACCCTGAAAACCGTAAAGAATGAGGTGATCGACGGGGCGGTTTATACCTGCTATACCCTCTGGCACATCGCCCACGGTTCGGTGGTCGATGAAATGCTGAAAATTACGGAAAGCTACAAAAGTGAGCCGTTGCTCCACCGGTTTCTGACCGGTACCAACCACTTTTACCAGTATTGGGCGATGGAGCGGGTGATCGACAAAACCGGAAAACTCGCGGAACCGTTCAGCGCGGATGTTCTCCGGATCATTCGCGGGAAGAACGTTTTCACGGCGCGGTATGCCTTGCAGAAGATCGCAGAACCGTATTTTTTCGACCCGGGCCGACAGGTCTGGCTGTGGGAAACCTATCGAACCGCGCCCTACCCTTTGCAGCTCGTAATTCTGAAAAAACTAACCAAAATCCCGTTCCGCGCGCCCTTGGCCGAAATGACCGCGAAGGATTTGGTCCAAACCAATCCCGAGCAGTTTGCTTTGCTGCTGAAACTGCTGGCTGCTCAACCGAAATTACCGGAAAAGGCGCTGCAAAATCTGGCCGCCCATCTGACGAATCCAAATGCAGACTATTCCACCGAAATTTACCGTGTCCTGGCGGCTTTTCATCCCAAAAACCGGGATGTTCTGGCCAAGATGACTGCTTTTAAAAAACGAAATCCCTAAACCCTTCCTATTCATTTACACAACCGATAAACGATATGAAAACCCTTTTCCGAACCTTTATCTTCCTCCTGGCCTCCCTGCAGCTCGTTGCGCAGGACCACGTTTTCGTTGAAACGGAATCGTTTGAGAACAAGGGCGGCTGGGTCATCGACCAGCAGTCGTTTGTGGTCATGGGTTCCTCCTACCTCATGGCCCACGGTATGGGCCGTCCGGTGAAGGATGCCGCCACCACGGTTCGTTTCCCCAAACCCGGCAAATACCAGATCTGGGTTCGCACCAAAGACTGGGCTCCGTTTCCGAAAGGGCCGGGTAAGTTCCAGGTGGTCGTGGATGGAAAACCGCTGAAAACCGTCTTTGGCGAAAGCGGTTCGGATGCCTGGAAATGGTATGCAGGGGGCGAAGTCGATGTGAAAAGTGATCAGGTAAAACTGGCGATTCACGACCTGACCGGTTTCAACGGACGCTGCGACGCCATTCTGTTCACCAACGCGCCCAAGTTTACGCCGTCGGACAAACCGGAAGAACTGACCGCTTTTCGGAATAAATTACTGAACCTGACCGGCAAACCCACCGAAGCCGGGAATTTCGATTTAGTCGTCGTCGGCGGTGGCATTGCCGGAACCTGCGCGGCCATTTCGGCGTCGCGGATGGGCTTGAAAGTGGCGCTGATTCAGGATCGCCCGGTTTTGGGCGGCAACAACAGTTCCGAAGTTCGGGTGCACTTGCGGGGCGATGTCGATAAAAACCATTATCCCAAACTGGGCCGGATTGTCCGGGAAATGGACAATGGCGATCCGGGGAACGGCCATCCCGACGGGCTGGAATACGGCGATGCGCGGAAAACGGACATCATCAAAGCCGAACGAAACATCACCCTGTATCTGAATACCCACGTTTATAAAATTGAGAAAAAAGGCAATGCCGTTGCCGCCGTCATCGGGCGGGATATTGCTACCAATAAAGAAGTCCGATTTACCGGAACCTACTTCTCCGACTGCACCGGCGATGGCACGCTGGGCTATCTGGCCGGTGCCGACTACCGGTTTGGCCGGGAAAGCAAAGCCGAAACCGGCGAGTCGCTGGCGGCCGAAAAAGCAGATAATTTTACGCTCGGCACCTCGAATTTGTGGGCGTCGCTGGAGCGGGACACGGCTTCGTCGTTTCCCGAAACCCCCTGGGCCCTCTCCTTTTCGGACGAATACCACATCGACGAGGCCCGGGCCGACTGGCAGTGGGAAACCGGTTTCGGGAATCTCAACACCATCACCGATGCCGAAAAAATCCGCGATCACAACCTGCGGGCGGTGTACGGCAACTGGTCGTATCTGAAGAACAACAAAAAAGCCAAATACGGCAAGCGCGAGCTGGCCTGGGTAGCCTATATCGGCGGCAAACGCGAATCCCGGCGGCTGCTGGGCGACCACATTCTGACCCAGATGGACATTCAGGACGGCAAACAACACCCGGACGGCACCGTCACCGCCACCTGGACGATCGATTTGCACTTCCCGGATGCCAAAAACAGCAAGTATTTTGAGGGTCAGGAGTTTTTTGCCGGAACGAAACACATCAAGGTAGCGCCCTACACGATTCCGTACCGCTGTCTGTATTCCAAAAACATCACGAATCTGTTCATGGCAGGCCGTAACATCAGCACCACGCACGTCGCGTTTGGCAGCACCCGCGTGATGCGGACCTGCGGCATGATGGGTGAAGTCGTTGGTTTTGCGGCTTATGTGGCCAAGAAATACAACACGACACCGCGTGGGGTTTACCAGGAACACCTGCCGGAATTCATGGCCATCATCAAAGACGAACCCACGGCGGCCAAACCGTAGTTTAGTTAAAAATAAGTTTTGAGTTTATTGTTTGGAGTTTCAGACGTATTACGTGGTTTTCGAAACTCTAAACGACAAACAATAAACTCAAAACCATAAACGAACTCTTAAATGCCTTCAACGTTCCCCAACATCCCGGTTTGCCTGCGCATGATCACCCTGACGGCGGTGCTGCTTTTGCATCGCGATGCAGTCCATGCCCAGTTGGTCAACCTGGCCCAAGGAAAAGCGGTTGCGGGGTATCCGGTGATTGCCGACAACTCATTTCAGCATCTGGTCGATGGAAATGATGCGACGGTTTGGTACACCTCACCAGCAGCTCCCGTCAATCATTTTGAAGTGAATCTGGGAAAACCGCATGCCATCGACCGGGTGTTGCTGCGCGGGTTTCGCGGGAAAGACAAAGTCCGAATTCGGGTCTCGACTGGCGGAAGCTGGAAAGAAGTGTTCAACAATCCTCAGCCCGACAAAGCCCTGATTGCGTTTGAGCCGGTTACAACGGATAAAATCCGGGTGGAATACGCAGCCAAACAGGCCACCGGTTTTCCCGAATTTGAAGTCTATGCGTTTGACCCGCAGCCGGTTTTTGTCAATCAGATTGGCTATAATTTGAAAGCCCCCAAGCGGTTTACGGCCCCGCTGGCGGTGGATGGCACGGCGTTTTCCGTCGTGGATTCGGAGGGCAAAAAGCCGTTTTCCGGAACAATCAAAGGCCACATCGGGGATTTTACGGCGTTTCAACCGACGACTCCCGGACCGTATACCATTGTGGTGGACGGTGAGAAAAAAGGCACGTCGTTTCCGTTTGAAATTGCGCCTTACGTGATCGAACAGGCTTCGTACGGCCCCGCGCTGGCGTTCATGATCGACGACCGTTGCTGGTATGGCAACTCGGATGGGTATTCGCCGACGGATAAAAGCGCCGATTGCCCGTCGCTGGGCGTGGCCTGGCGCGACAGCCACCAGTTTTCGTTCGAACTCCCGGCGCTGATCGCGCTGTATTCCGCCAATCCGGAAGCGTTTTCGACCGAGCGGATGCCCGTCGAGGGAATATATACGGGGGTGCGTGAAGACCTGCCTGAGAATACGCCCGAGATCGTCCGGCTGATTTACTGGGCGGTCGACGTGTATCTGCGGGGTCAGGTCAATCATACGCTGCTGAAAGAACAACTGGCGTATTTTGTCTATGCCTATCCTGACCTGAGTCCGTACATTCCGCAAAAGGTCTATGCCGAAGCCCGCGATTACCTCTTCAAAATCTGGGGGAATGACAACAAAGACCGCTGGCATTGGTACGACCTCGAGCATTCGGCCAACCTGTTTCAGACCTACACGCTGATCGGAACCGGCAAGGGGCAGTTTCCGCCGGGGCATTCGATTGTGCCAAATCTGATGCTGTATGAGGTTGCCAAACGCGAAGGCCGGAAGGATGCCGACGCGTATTTTAAAGCCGCCTTCCAGCAAACCGATTGGCTCATCAAAAACCTTGACTGGCAGGACCCCACCTCCACCAAAGGCCAGCGGATGAACGAGTACGTCACGATGGATGCGCTGGCCTATTTCCTGAAAAAGTACCCTCAAAAAGCACCGAAAGGCCTGTCCGAAAAGATTCAGGCATGGGCGAAAGTCGCGATTTCCCGGTCAGACAATCTGTGGGATTACCGCAAATACGCCGACAACAAATGGGTCATTGCCGACATCAAAGCCACCTCCGACCCTACTTACAACCCGACCGGAAGTTTCAACGAACCCGGGAACATCGCCGGTTTTCCGGCTCCGGCGCTCGCGGCTGCCTCGGTGTTGACTGATGCGAAAACACAAAACCGGTTGCGTGAACTGGCAACGGCGCAGTTGGACAATGTATACGGCCGCAACCCAACCGGGCGGCACTTTTGCTACGATGCCCTGACCGATTTCAAAGGCGCGGATTTGGGCTGGTTCAAGGAACTGGAAGGCGGTGCCGCTTTGCTTCAGACGGTTCGGGGGGTGTTGGATGGCTCGCCCAAAGAAGGCGTTTATCCTTACGATCCGTATTCCGGCGACCCCGGCCATACGGAAGGCTGGGTCACGTTCAATACCGCCTGGATTGCCGGACTGGCGTATCTGGCGGCTGATGTCACAAACGTCGAGTTCTACGACGCCACGTTCACGAACCGCATTCAGGAAGTCAAACCGGGCCAGAAAGTCGGCGTTCGATTGACGGCACCGCTCAACCTGGATCCTCAGAAAGCGGAACGGGCAGCGGTTCTGTTGACCGATGGAAAAGGCAAGCAAAGCCGACTTACGCTGAACGAGCAGGGCGCGAACGGCGTGGCTTTTCAACAGGTGATCGATCTGGCGGGCGGCCCGGTTTCGGCAAGTAAAAACGAGGTTCTCCGGGTTTCGTACGGATTGGGCGCGTTTAAAAAAGAGGCCGTTTTACGAGTGAAATAGGGACCGAATCGGATACAAAATAATTTGGAAACCAGCCCACGATTTCGATCGTGGGAATGAATGAGAATCGCAGGCTGCTTGCTCTTACCCGCAGGCTCAGTCTTAAACGAATTTTTATAGTATCATGAAATACAGCCTTAGTATCGTACTTGGATTAGTCAGTCTGACCGGTTTTGCCCAGACGTCGAAGCAACTCAGCCTGTCGAACGGGAAGGTTCAGTTGGTGTGGGAATCGACGGCTGCAGGCTGGCGGTTGCAGAAAGTGGCCGCTCAAAAAGGGAAACAATGGCAGACGTTTGCCCAGGCGTCCGGCGAAAACACGGTGTTGTATGCCGCCGAAAAACCGTCGGAACTGCCCCAGCAAACCTTCAAAACCATCACCGGCGAAGAGTTTCCGGGTGAACACTACCATTATCAGACGAAACAATGGGCCGAAAGCACGAACCCGGTTTCGCTGAATACCGCCGGACAGGCCACGCATTTTTTCCCGAAAGAAGGCAAACAGGCCGGTAAAAACAGCCTGACTTTCCGGCAGGAAACGGAAACCGCCACGATCAGCACCGAATGGAGTCTGGACCCGAAATTCCCGCAGGACATTGTGGTTAAACAAACGCTGGTCGCGAAAAAGGGCGGTTATTTTTCGCTGGCGAGCCCTTCGATTGCCACGGTTTCGGAACCTAATCTGGCGTGGGCGACGGTGCCGGGGTATTTTCAGGGGAATACCATGCAGCCCAATTTTGTGCTGGCCTACGCCTACGGACACGGTATTCCGAGCCTGCCCGTCGTCTACCGCGAACGTTGTGCCAGTACGCTCAGTCCAATGATCAGCACCAAAAATGGCTTGACGCTTTCGGTCATTCCGGAACCCGGTCTGGCCCGTGATCCGTGGGCGAACGACAAAATCACGCAAATCGACTGGAACATTGGCCTGTCGCACATGAACCGCAAGGCCCAGCTTTCGCCGACACTGTATTTCCCGGTGCTGGGCGAACCGAAGTCGGCGTTGAAGCCGGGCGAAAGCATCAGCTACACGTTCCGCTACAGCCTGACCGACGGCGACTGGTTCAAGGCGCTGAACCATACGGTGTACGATATTTACCAGTTTAAAGAATCGCTGGCGCTGCGGCAAAGCAAACAATCGCTGACCGACCGCATCCAGAAAATGCACCACTACCTGACCGACCCGAAAACGTCGCTCTGGAATGTGGAGGAATTTGAAGGCAAAAAAATAGGGGCGCAGTCGTATCTGGGGGGCGTGGTTGGCTCGAACAAAGACGCCATGAAAAACTCCGATTACGGCGCGATGTGGATGCTGGCAACGGCCACCGGCGACTCGCTATTGACGAAAAATGTGCTGCCCTACGCCGAAAACTTCAAGCTGGTGCAACAGGAAACCAACAACGGTTTTTTCAAGGGAGCCGTTGAGGGTCAGTATTATCTGGCCAAATCGAAAAAGTTTGTCGAGGAGTGGGGCGCGGTGGTCGAACCGATCGCACTGACGTACTACACCTTGCTGGACATCGGCAACATGCTGCTGTTTGAACCGGAAGATCAGGAGTTGAAAGAGCGACTGCGGTTTGGTGCCGAACGGTTATTGACCTGGCAAAAACCGGATGGCAGTTGGGCGGTGGCCTACGACAAGAAAACGGAGCAGGAAATTTTCAAGGATGTGCAGGATGTTCGACCGACGTTTTACGGAATGATTGTCGCCCACCGCATCCTGAAAGACCCCAAATACCTCGCTGCGGCCCGAAAAGGAGCCGATTGGCTGATCAAAAATGCCGTCGAAACCGGGCGTTTTCTCGGCGTTTGCGGGGATGCCCGCTACGCGCCGGATTTTGCTACCGGCCAGTCGGCCCAGGCGTTTCTGGATTTGTATGATCTGACGAAGGACGAACGCTACAAAGCAGCCGCCATCACGTCGGCCAAGCTGTACACCACCTCGATTTATACACACCCGATTGCCAGCCACAAACTGAAAACCGTGAATGGCACCCAGAAAGAAGATTGGGAAATCAGCCAGGCGGGTCTGAGTTTTGAACACGGCGGTATTTTCGGCTCGGCCACGCGGCTCGGCCCGATTCAACTCGCCAGCCACGCCGGGATGTTCATCCGGATGTACGGGTTGACGAAGGAACCGATTTTTGCGGACATGGCGCGGGCCGCAGCCATTGGCCGCGATGCGTTTGTCGATCCCAAAACCAGTGTCGCTTCGTATTACTGGCAGGCCATGAACCGGGGCGCGGGGCCGTATCCGCACCATGCCTGGTGGCAGGTGGGCTGGCTGACGGACTATTTGCTGGCCGAAGCGGAATTGCGTTCGGGGGGCAAAGTGGTTTTCCCACGCGGTTTTGTAACGCCCAAAGTGGGGCCGCACCAAACGTACGGTTTTGCGCCGGGGATGGTCAATGGCGAAAAGGCCAGTTTGCTGATCGACGAAAAGCTGATAAAAATTGATAACGCGTCGGTGGATTATATTCTGGCGAAATCAGAGAAGAACGACAAGGTATTTGTGGTTTTGCTGAACAACAGCGCCCAGCCTTCCGATTTTCAATTCACGGCGGGAAGTCAGAAAACCGTATCGAAAAAGTTGCCGCCTTTTGGGCTGGAAGTGGTGACCATCGATAATTAAATGATTAAAAGTTGGATGAGAACACGGATGAAACGGATTGTAATCAGCGTAAATCCGTTTTGATCCGTCCACTCCGTTTCATCCGTGTTCCCATTACACACAAACGCTAATAATCTTGAATACAACCATTGATACCGCCGTCATCCTCGTTTTCTCGGCTTTTGTGCTGGGCATCGGGATGCTGTTTGCCCGCACCGGACGAAACCTGAAATCCTTTTTTGCGGGCGGAGAAGCCGTGCCGTGGTTCATCGGCGGCTTGTCGCTGTTCATGAGCTTTTTCTCCGCCGGAACGTTCGTGGCCTGGGGTTCCATTGCCTACAAACACGGCTGGGTCGCCATCACCATTCAGTGGACCATGTGCATCGGGGCACTGATCACCGGTTTGTACCTCGCGCCCCGCTGGAAAGCTGCCGGTGCCCTGACAGCCGCCGAGTTCATCCGCGAACGGCTGGGGCTAACGGTCCAGAAAGTGTACATATTCATTTTCACCCTCGTATCGGTTTTTATCAAAGGATCGGTGCTGTATCCGGTGGCCAAACTGGTCAGCTCGTCGCTGAACCTACCGCTGGTTCCCTGCACCATCGGGCTGGGGATTTTCATGATTGCTTACACCGCCGTCGGCGGACTTTGGGCCGTAATGGTGACCGACATTCTGCAATTTGTGGTTCTGTCGGCTGCCGTATTCATCCTGCTACCGCTTTCGCTTGATAAAGTCGGCGGTTTTGACGGTTTTACGAGTGCGGTTCCGGACGATTTTTTCAACCTCCTGAACGGCGAATACACCTTCGGATTCGTGGCGGCCTTTGTGATTTACCACATTTGCTACATCGGCGGCAACTGGACGTTCGTGCAACGCTACACCAGCGTCGACAGTCCGAAATCGGCCCGGAAAGTGGCGTTTCTGTTTGCGGGATTGTACCTCGTCAGCCCGGTTATCTGGATGTTGCCGCCGATGATCTACAAAGCCATCAACCCCTCGCTGACTGGTCTGGATACCGAAAACGCGTACCTGATGATTTGCAAGCTCGTGTTGCCGCCGGGCCTCTTGGGACTGATGCTGACGGGCATGTACTTTTCCACCTCAGCCAGTGCCAACACGGCACTGAACGTGGTTTCGGCGGTTTTCACCAATGATATTTACAAAGGATTGATCAATCCAAAGGCGTCGGACAAACAACTGATGCGGGTGGCTCGCGGCTCATCGTGGTTTTTCGGCGTCGGCATGATCCTCATTGCGCTGATGGTTCCGGCCGCTGGCGGCATTGTGGAAGTGGTTCTGAGCATTTCGTCCATTTCGGGCGGTCCGCTGCTGGCTCCGCCCCTGTGGGCGCTGTTTTCCAAACGCCTGACCGGAAAAGCAACGCTCTGGGTAACGGGTATTGGCCTGACCGTCAACCTGTTTTTCAAGGCGGTTTCGCCCTGGCTGCTGGATTTCAAACTGACGCGCGGAGCCGAAACGATTATTGGCGTCGGCTTACCCCTGTTGCTTTTACTGGCCTATGAACTCTGGGCAAGATCCCGCGAAAAGGTGGCCGACGAGTACCTGACCTATCGCACCGCTGACAAACAAAAACGGATCGATGCGGCCGAAGCCGTCAGTGAAGAAGAAGCGATTGAAGTGAAGAAACAAAACCGCTTTGGCTTGCGGGTGATTGCTGTCTCGCTGGTTTTCACCGCCGTCATGCTGTTCGGACTGAGCTTTCTAACAACCCAGGGCGCGGGTATTACAGCGGTTATTTCTGGTGTCGTTCTGGCTGGCTCGCTCATACCGTGGCTGGCGTCCCGCCGGGTTCAAATCCCTTCAGGGCTGCAACAACCGGAGAAAATCATCAAAACACATTGATTCATCTCATGAGATACCCTCTGATCATTCTATTTTTAGTACTCCAGTTCGCCACGGCTTCGTTCGGCCAGTACAGCATCCGCGACCCGAAAGCCATTCCGCTGCACGGCGAATGGGTGTTTGCGATGGACCCCAATGACGTTGGCGAAACCGGGAAATGGTACCGCGAAGACGCCCCGCTCAACCGCTGGAACAAGGTGACGGTGCCGCATTGTTTTTCGGTCGATCCACGCTACCAGTTTTACACGGGTACGGCCTGGTATCGCCGGACGTTTCCGTGGCAACCAACCACTGGCAAACGCGTGTTGCTCCACTTCGATGCCGCGTATTACGAAACCGTCGTCTGGCTCAACGGGCGGAAAGTCGGCACGCACGAAGGCGGGTATACGCCCTTTCACTTTGATGTTACCGATTACCTGAAAGCAGGCTCGAACACCATTGCGGTTTCGGTCGATAACAACACCTGGAAGGTCGGCTCCATTCCCGGATCGAAAGACAACAACGAACCGAACGACCCGTTTCCGGGCTGGGTCAACTATGGCGGATTGATTCGTCCGGTCTACCTGACCGTCGAACCGGCGGTTTATGTCGAAAATGTAAAAATCGAAGCGACGCCGGACCTCGCGAAAGGAACCGCCACGCTGAAGATCAAAACCCGGATTCGCAACACCACCGGCCAGACGAATGCGCCCAAGCTGGCGTTTCGGGTCGAGCAGGCTGGTAAAGTGCTTCCGCTCAACTGGAAACAGCAATCCGGTTCTGCTGCGAATCAAACCGTGGTGCTGGAAGCTGAAACCGCGCTCAAAGCCGCCGACGTCAAACTCTGGAGCCTCGACCAGCCGACTTTGTACGACGTTCAGGTCATTGCCGCAACCGACACCGTCCGAACTCATTTTGGCATTCGCAAGGTGGAAGTTCGCAATGCGCAACTGTTGCTGAATGGCCAGCCAATCAAGGTAGCGGGCGGCAACCGCGTGGTCGATTATCCGGCGCTGGGATCACTGGAACCGGACTGGCTGGTTGAAAAAGACCTGCGGCTGATGAAAGAAGCCGGGATGGAACTCCACCGCCTGACCCACTACACGCCCTCCGAAACCGTCTACGACTGGGCCGACCGCAACGGCATGCTGATTATCACGGAAGCGGGCAACTGGCAGATTACACCCCGGTTAATGGACAATGACACCATCCGGACCAAATTCCGCCAGCAATTCCGCGAGATGGCCGAGCGCGACTGGAATCACCCCAGCGTCATTGCCTACAGCGTGGGGAACGAATACCTGTCGGAGCAACCCGCCGGACAGCGCTGGACCAAAGACATGATTGCCTACGCCCGCGAACTCGACCCCACCCGGCTGTACACTTTCGCGTCGATGCGGCTGAACATTCTGCCTAAAAAACCGGAAGACGAAGCCAGCCAGTACTGTGATTTCATCTCGACCAATACGTATGGCAACCACGCCAACGTCCTGAAACACATTCACTCGCTGTATCCCGACAAACCAATTTTCATCAGCGAATATGGCACCCGGGCTGATGGCATCACCGGCGAAGCGGGGCAGGTCACGCACCTCGAAAAGTTCCTGAGTGATGTCCGGCCAATGCCCTACGTGGTGGGAGCATCGTGGTGGTCGTTCAACGATTACCTCAGCCGCCACGACGGCACCAATCCCGACGGCACCCGGCCCTGGGGACTGGTCCGGCACGACCGCTCGAAACGGCCGTTGTATGCGACCCACCAGACCGGCATGGCTCCGTTGACGGTTGAAAAATTAAGCTGGAAACCTGGCCCCGAAGGCACACATGCCCTCACGATCCGGCTAACGGCCCGGCCCGATTTTCCGGCGTATGCCCTGAAACAATACCGCCTGAAAACCGGTGCAACAACCCAACTGATTCCCGATTTACAGCCGGGGCAAACCACTGATATTATACTTCCGGTAACGGGTTTCGATAAAACAATGACCGTTGAGGTTATGAAACCGACGGGCTTTTCAATTCTTACGCAAACGATTGATCTGACGAATGATACGCGAACAAGCAACCGATAAACGAAGTCCGAAAACCGTCCGGTACGAGGCTGATTTGGTGGTGGTAGGCGGAGGACTTTCCGGTACCTGTTGTGCCATTACGGCGGCCCGGGCGGGCATCCGTGTTGTACTGGTGCAGGACCGGCCCGTACTGGGCGGCAACGCTTCCAGCGAAGTCCGGCTCTGGGTTCTGGGAGCCACCTCGCACATGGGCAATAACAACCGCTGGGCACGCGAAGGCGGTTTTATTGACGAGCTTCTGCTCGAAAACCTGTACCGGAATCCGGAAGGGAACCCGTTGATTTTTGACACAATCCTCCTCGAAAAGGTTGTCAACGAGCCGAATATCAAGCTCCTGCTGAACACGGCAGTCTACGAAGTGGAGAAGTCTGATGCCGAAACCATTACGGGGCTGAAGGCGTTTTGCAGCCAGAACAGCACGGCCTATGAGTTGGTGGCTCCGCTTTTCTGCGATGCCTCGGGCGATGGCGTCGTGGCGTTTCAGGCCGGGGCTGCGTTCCGGATGGGTGCTGAGTCGCAGGAAGAGTTTGGGGAGAAATTTGCGCCCACCGCCGAATATGGCGAACTGCTGGGGCACTCCCTTTATTTCTACTCGAAAGACACCGGCAAACCGGTTCGGTTCGTGCCGCCTTCGTATGCCTTACAGGACATCACCCAGATTCCGCGCTACCGACGCTTCAATACCAAAGAATTCGGTTGCCAGTTGTGGTGGATCGAATACGGCGGTCGGCTCGACACGGTTCACGAAACCGAAACCATCAAGTGGGAACTCTGGAAAGTGGTCTACGGTGTCTGGAATCACATCAAAAACTCCGGGCAGTTTCCCGAAGCCGAAACGATGACGCTCGAATGGGTCGGGCAGATTCCCGGTAAACGCGAAAGCCGCCGATTCGAGGGTGATTACATGCTGAAACAACAGGATGTAGTGGAGCAGCGGACCCACCCCGACGCTGTGGCATTCGGTGGCTGGTCGCTGGACCTGCACCCCGCCGATGGCGTTTTTTCCGAAAAACCGGGTTGCAACCAGTGGCACAGCAAGGGGCTTTACCAGCTTCCATACCGTTCGTTCTACAGCCGAAACATCAAAAACCTGTTCATTGCCGGACGGATCATCAGCGCTTCGCACGTCGCGTTTGCTTCCTCGCGGGTGATGGGAACGAGTGCCCACGGCGGACAGGCCGTTGGCATGGCCGCAGCGCTGTGTACCCGCGACGGTCTGCTGCCCCGCGACCTGACCGAACCAATTCGGATGCAGAAATTGCAGCAGGAACTACTGAAAACCGGTCAGCATATTCCGGGTTTAGTACTCCATGACGAAAGCGATTTAACCCAGAAAGCCACCCTCTCGGCTTCCAGTGAGCTGGTTTTGAACGAATTGCCAGCCGACGGACCTTTGGTGCCGCTAACGGCCTCAGCCGCCCAGATGCTGCCATTACCCGCCGGGCCGGTTCCCAGTGTAACGGTTTGGGTCAGTGCCGACCAGGCCACTACCCTGACGGTTGAACTGCGTCGCAGCAGCAAACCCGACAACCACACGCCGGACGTGACCCTTCAAACCCTGACGCTTGAGCTGCCCAAAGGCAAACAGGAACTGGATCTGAATTTTGATGCCGTCCTGGAAGAACCGGGGTATGTGTTCATAACTTTTTTAAAAAACGAGCACGTCCGGCTGCAATACAGCACCTTACGCGTGACGGGCATCCTATCGGTTTTCAACAAAATCAACGCGGCTGTTTCCAACTTTGGTAAACAGGAACCGACGGAGGACATCGGGGTGGAAGCGTTCGAATTCTGGACGCCCGAGCGTCGGCCCAAAGGACAGAACATCGCCTTGAAGATCGATTCCGGTATTGCCCTGTTTGGTGTGAAGAACCTCCGCAACGGGATTCAGCGGCCGACGAATCAACCCAATGCCTACGTAGCGGCCCCCAATGATCCGAATCCGACGGTTACCTTAAGCTGGCCTTCGGTTCAGCGCATCGGCCGAGTGGAATTGTTTTTCGACGGTGACTTCGACCATCCGCTCGAAACCGTGATCATGACGCATCCGGAGACGGAAGTGCCGTTTTGTGTTCGTCAATACATCCTCTGTAATGATCGCAACGAACGTATTTTTCAGGAAAGTGACAACCACCAGACCCGCAATACGATCCGGTTTGAGCAGCCCGTCGAAACCCGCAGCCTGACGATTCACCTGAAAGCCATGAACGGACCGGTTCCGGCGGCTTTGCTGGAAGTCCGGTGTTACGCCGATTAGCCACCCCTGTTTTTCAATTCCCGGAATATTCCCGAATCGCAAGAGCCGGTTCGGGAATACCGCTTTGGGTTGCCTAAAAGAAATAATTTGTTTTCGTAACTAATAAAGCCTATCTAGCGTTATATCCAGTATATGGTGCAACTTCTCCATCATCGATTTTGGTTTCCTGGTTGACACACATCGATAGGCCGCCACTCTTCTTTTTTGTAAAGCACTGTATTTCAGAGTAGATATCATGATTATCGAGTTGGTCTGATCATGGTAAAACGACCGCCTGATGCCTTTATCAACGGTTTGTTGGCCGCTCTTTCACTATTAAACAACATAGAGAAAATGGTACATGCGATTCATTTGCTGAAAGAAAAATTTAAAACGATCGGAGTAACACAATGGAACAACCTGCTTCATCGGGTTTTCCGGCCGGTTATTGGCCCATCACAATCCATTTACGATTCAGTGGGAAACGGCATGTTTGGTTTCGATCAGGCTCCGGCTAAAAGCTACCAATTGATTCCTGTCGAAACGAATAAACCCACTTTTCAACCACAGAAATCGAAGCAGTATCTCCTGGAAGATATTCGCTAATCGACTACAGGTTGAAAACGATTTCAGTAAGCAGTCTTTGTTTGAAATGACCAGCTTATTGGACCATTTGCTCCGAAAATTCGGGCAAATACAATGACTTTTTATTTCACAAAATGAACGAATTAGCCACCAAGCTCCAAAAAATGCAGGAATTTGGCACACCCACCGTCGGTGGTTATGTCATTACAAACTTTTACCGGTCGAACGCCCACAGTGGGCCAACCACCTATCGGTTGCATTTTAAAAGAGAAAAAGATTTAACACCTCCTTCGTTTGACGTTGTCATTCAATACACCGAAGCATTTCAGGTAGACTACAAAGATCCGGGACACGATACGGAACGGCTTACGTTTCCAACGTATGAATCGGTTATGGCTTATTTAGCCGCCAAGTAGCACCCAAATCCATACATTCTACAGACGCGAAGTTGAGTCGTGGCAAAATGACCTGATCATTTTCCAGCTCAGTTTCGCGTTTTTATTTTTAAATAATATAAAATAAAAACCAAATAATCCTATTTTTACAGTATTGCAAATAATACAATTTTTTATACATTATCCATATCCAGAAGCAAGCTATACTGAAAACGAAGGAGTTAAAAACCGCATTGATTTTATCTATACTGCATCAATAAATCGAATTTACATCCTACCTACTTTTTTTGCATTTTTGTATTGAATTTAGATTTTACAACCTGTATAAATACTGGCAAACCATGAAAAATCAAATTGTTTCCGTCGGATCAACCTTTCCGGATTTCAAGAAACTGGCTGTTGTATCGCTGGACAAAGGCAACGAGTTTTACGAGATTTCGTCGGACGATCACAAGAACGCCGGCAAATGGCTGGTGATGTTCTGGTGGCCGAAAGACTTTACATTCGTATGCCCCACCGAAATCGCTGAGTTCAACAACAAGTTCGAAGATTTTGCTGACCGGGATACGATCGTAATTGGTGCCTCGACCGATAGTGAATTTGTTCACCTGGCGTGGCGCAAAAACCATGATGATCTGCGTGGCCTGAAATTCCCGATGCTGGCCGACACCTCAAAATCACTGGCCGAAGAGCTGGGCATTCTGGAAGCCAACGAAAAAATCGCTTACCGTGTCACCTACATCGTTGACCCCCAAGGCATCATTCGGTGGGTTTCGGTAAACGACCTGTCTGTTGGCCGGAACGTAAACGAAGTCATCCGCGTGCTGGATGCCCTGCAAACCGACGAGCTTTGCCCCTGCAACTGGGTAAAAGGCGAAGAAACGCTAACGGCTTAATTTTAATTGTGATTGAGCGAATGCGTGATTGAGTGAATAGCTCCGCCAATTACAACTTCCTGCGGAGCTATTCACTCAATCACTCAATCACGCATTCTATCATTCACTCATTCAAGAGATGACCACGTCCATTCAAAACGAAACCATACTGTCGCTGCTGACCAATCTGGGATTGGATACCTCGGCCGCTTACCCGGCACTCGAAACGCTGGGACAGGTTGACCACCGGTATTTGCGCGATCTGAAAATCAATGTTGGCAACGTTCTGAACAGCAGCCAGCATCTGTCGAAAAAGCACGCTTATCTGCTGGCGTTGTCGGTTGCCGCGAACGAGAAATACCAGCCGCTGATCGATAGTTTTTCAGCCATTGCCCGTCAGGAAGGCGCCACGGATGCCGAAATCGCGGAAACGCTGGCCTGCACGTCGCTGTTGAGCACCAACAACGTTTTTTACCGTTTCCGGCACTTCACCGGAAAAGACTACTACCAACAGACCCAACCCGGTATTCGGATGAGCATCATGATGAATCCGGCGTTGGGGAAAGAATTTTTCGAGTTGGTTAGCCTCGTTGTTTCAGCCGTCAACGGGTGTGAATTGTGCGTTCGTTCGCACGAAGAAAGCGTGTTGAAACACGGTGCCACGGAGGCCCGGGTATTCGACGCCATCCGGTTAGGATCGGTCGTAAAAGGACTGATTACCATTCTATAGCGTAATACCTACACTTCATTGACGAACCTGCGGGACTTTTTAAAGTCTCGCAGGTTTTTTTTTGCCAAATAATAAAACAAGCTCTTTGTGTAACCACTTACCGCGCATTTTAAATAAGTTTACCTGTCAAAAATACCTACTCTCTCCTCTAATACAACAGCATGAAAAAGTTACTACGAATTTTGTTAATCGCCGTTGGCGTCATTGTACTGATCGGCATTGGCGGTTTCGCCTACGTGAAACTGGCTCTGCCCAATGTCGGCCCGGCGCCGGAGCTAACGATTCAGGCCGACTCGGTGCAAATTGCCCGGGGCCGGTATCTGGCTAACCACGTTGCCGTTTGTGTCGATTGCCATTCCGAACGGAACTGGAACATCGTGAGCGGCCCGGTTATTCCGGGAACCGAAGGCAAGGGTGGTGAAGCATTCACCCGTGAAATGGGCTTCCCGGGCGTTTATTATGCCCGCAACATTACCCCGGCCCACCTGAGTGGCTGGAGCGATGGGGAGATCTACCGCGCCATTACAGCCGGTGTCAGCAAAGACGGAAGTCCGTTGTTTCCGGTTATGCCCTACGGCAATTTCGGTCAGGCCGACCCGGAAGACATCAAAGCCATTATTGCCTACGTGCGCACCCTGAAACCGATCGAAAACAAGTCCATTCCGGCCCCTGAGTCAGACTTTCCGATGAGTTTGATCATCAACACCATTCCCACCCAATCCGAGGGAGGCAAACGTCCGGCTCCGGCGGATTCGGTTGCTTATGGAAAATACCTGACAACATTGGCCAGTTGTGGCGACTGCCACACGCCCGTAGACGACAAGGGTCAGCCGCTTCCAGGGATGGCCTTTGCCGGGGGACGGCAATTTCCCATGCCCGTCGGAACCGTTCGCGCCATGAATCTGACGCCTGATGCAGAAACCGGACTGGGTTCGTGGACAAAGCAGGCTTTCATTGCCCGCTTCAAAGCCGCCGAAAAGGATTTTAAACACCCCTCTACCGGTGAATTTGAAGGTTTCAACACCATTATGCCCTGGATGATGTATGCCGGCATGAGCGAGGAAGATCTGGGCGCCATCTTTACGTACCTCAAAACCGTTCCAGCGGTGAAGAACGCTGTCGTGCGGTTCACGCCGAAAGGGAAAGAAGTCGCAAGTCGATGAGTAAAAATGACGGCCCAGCGATTGGTGGGCCGTCATTTGCCCCAATTTCGCTAAAAAGTGGTTTTTCCGAAAATTCCACGCCTTTTAATCAATACCATCCTGGTGATCTGCCGTTTAATCAAATAGCAGTTGTCCTTTCGGGGGAAAAGTCGACTATTGCACGGTTTAATAACCGACCTAGCCTCGATCATGCCATACAACATCGCTCTTCTGGACGACCATCAGGTGGTGCTTGAAAGCTTTGCCAATCTGCTTGCCACTTCAGACCACTTCCGGGTAATCGGTATGGCTTTTGACCAATCCTCTTTGGTGAAGATTCTGGATCAACACCCCATCGACGTGCTGATTACGGACCTGCTGATGCCAAGTATCAACGGAACCGAGCTGGTACCCATCCTGAAAACCCGCTACCCCACGCTGTCTATTCTGGTGTTGTCTGGCTCGACGGATCCCCTGCTGGTGCGGCAGGTAATGCAGGCCGGAGCGAACGGCTTTGTGACGAAAACCGCCGATAAAGCCGAACTCTTCGATGCCATTCTGGCCGTTGGGGCTGGTCGCCGGCACATCGATAGCCGGGTTTTTTCAGTGGAAGAAACCGTGCTGGTTCTCCCCGCCAGCAATCCCCTGACCGATCGTGAAACGCAAATTGCCAGCCTGATTGTGGATGAATTATCCAGTGTAGAAATTGCCGCCCGGCTGTTCATTTCGTTCAATACCGTAGAAACGCATCGCAAGCGGATTTATCAAAAACTGGGGGTGACCACGGCGCTGGGCTTAATGAAATATTTGCTAAAACGGGGTTTTGTGAAACAGTAAAGGGCAGTGTAATGCTGGCTTCGGTCCCGTTCTCTCCGCTAGATTCCATCCAACATTACGCTCCGATGGTCTCGGCCTGTTCCCGGATGTTGTACAATCCCATCCCAACGTCCGCCGGATGAATGACGCCCATACCGTCATCGTTCAATTGCCAAATCAGGCAGTCGCCGTGCTGAACCCTTTTTTTCCTCTTTGCCAAACTCCGCGAGACTCTTTCATACAAACGCCCCAGCCTCCTCTTATTCCCCGATCCAGCAGGCTATCTACGTACGACTGATCCGTATTTCGGTCAAAATTGAACGGCGAAATCTCAAAAGACGAACCATTTGAAAGCAAAATCACCGAAATCCGTGACAGGAAATCACGGATTTCGGTGATTTTTCGGGATCGGGGATTCAGGACATTTGTACCGGTAATTTTCTGATACACACCCTATAGATAATCTTCTTACGCCTTGAAACGAATCACTTTAGCCACCGCTTACTTAACGGTCATCGGCATTCTGGCTTTTTTCCAGTCGCCCGGTTTTTTACTCGTCTGTGACCATGCCTTCGGGCCGCTATCCCCCGTCAATCAGCCACCGACACTCACCATCCAGGAAGGCAACAGGTCGGCTCCAACTACCTTCCAACCTTTTCAGGTATCGCCCACTCGCCAACTTCCCGACATTCAGATTGTCCACCAGTAAGTATACCGCACCGAATCCTTCCATCTCATCATGAAAACCGTTTTGATTTCCCTGATCACCGTCCTGTGTGCGTTGATTTGGTCTGGCTTTTCCCGTTTCGATCTCTACGATACTGACGACTCCGACATCACCTGGGATGAAATTGACGAGGACTTATGGCCTTAGGCCATCTTCTATTCAACGCATCCCAGGTCCTATGAACCACCTGAAAAAATAACCACCCGGTGGCTGGCTTTGATCTTTTCATTACCCCTTCTAATACCCCGTAAAGTGGAGACCAGAAACCACTTTAAAAAACGGAATGGAACCAAAAACCAACGATTATGCCTAAGTATGTCATTGAAAGGGAAATACCGGGAGCCGGGAATTTAACCCATGACCAATTGAAAGCCATTTCACAAACCTCCTGCAACGTGCTCAACAAGATGGGGCCTCAAATTCAGTGGGTTCATAGCTATGTTGCAACGGATAAACTTTACTGCGTTTACAATGCGTTAAACGAAGACATGATTCGGGAGCACGCCAGACAGGGCGGGTTTCCGGCCAATTCGATCATGGAAGTTTCCGTCATTATCGACCCGGTCACAGCCGAATAGTTTGTTTTTTAAAATTGGTTACCTTGCTACATGAATGCAGAAGAACTTAGAAACCGGCAGGCGCCACTCAAGGATCAATACCGCAGACAACCCGAATCTGCTATCCTAACCCTGAAAGCAGCGGGGAAAATAGGCGAAGGCATTTCGTGCAAAGTGGAAACCGGCCGCGCAGTGGTCGAAGCCGGGTTGCATCCCGCAACAGGGGGCGACGGTCTTCTGGCCTGTTCAGGGGATATGCTTCTGGAAGCCCTGGTCGCTTGCGCCGGTGTGACTTTACGCGCCGTTTCAACGGCCATCGGTATTGACCTGAAAGACGGCACGATAACCGCCGAGGGTGATCTGGATTTCCGCGGAACCCTGGGCGTTTCCAAAGAAGCACCCGTAGGTTTTCAAACCATTCGTCTGGCTTTCAATCTGGATACCGATGCATCGGCGGAACAGCTTCTGACGCTGGCCAGGTTGACCGAGCGGTATTGCGTTGTTTATCAGACGCTAACGCAGGGCGTTTCAGTGAAAACCACCTTTACTTTTTTATGAGTCGATGTGAACACAATGATCAGGGGTCAATCTAAAAGATCAATTGGATGATTTATTGGCCGCTTTAAACGAGAGAAGGCCCGCTGATCAGCGGGCCTTCGTTATTCCGGTTCTTCCTGAACATCGACGGACTCCAGCCGAACCACATCCGATAGTTTCCAATACGATGCAATCCGCCAGAGATCCTCTTCCACTTTGGTAAATACATCCACCAGAACGCGATCAGGGCTTATTTGAACGTATTGTTGAAAGGAAGCTGTCGGTGCAATCGAAATTTTCAGCGTTTATCGTATCCTTTCGTGGATGGCGAAAATACCTCAATGATTACGATGGGGTATTAGCAGCATTCTTGTTAATCCCAAAAGTCTGCAACGCACCGCAGACGATGCTGGCATCGGGATAAACATATTGACTCTCCGATAGGGCAAGGGCCAGATCAGAATTGTAGACGCGGCACGGTTTTCCTTTCAAACTGTTTCCCAACTCACGCGTTGTGTTCGTTACAATCAAACTGTGGGCCGGCGTTCCGCCAGCCATATCATAAATTACACCATTGATGTATTCATGCCTAACATCTGATTCCTGCTCCAGCGCAAGGTATTCTTCGACAGTATAATGAGTTTTTTCAACTCCCTGACCCATAGTTTATTTGCTCTAAGATGTCAATAAACTGAAAATCTGACATTAGGCTGTCCGCTTCACCAGGTCGACCAGCGTTTCGATCCAGATGGGGCTGTCGTTCAGGCTTTCGACCAACTGCCAGCGTTCACCGCCGAACTTCTCGAACAGTTCCTTGTATTCGACGCCCACCTCAATGATGGTTTCCAGGCAATCGGCCACAAACGCCGGAGAGAACGCCAGCACACTTTTGACGCCTTGTTTGGCCAGTTGCGGGATAACATCATCCGTATACGGCTGAATCCAGGGATTTTTTCCCAGTCGGGACTGAAAACAGGTGGTGTATTTCCCTTCGGGAATACCGAGTTCCTTCACCAGTCGCCGGGTGGTATCGAAACACTGCGCCCGGTAACAATACTGGTTCATGGCGTGCAGGGAATCGCAGCAATCGCCCAGCTTGCACACCTTTCCGGTCACGTCGCCTTTCAAAATCTGGCGTTCGGGCAAACCGTGGTAGCTGAAAATAACGTGGTCGTAGTCTTCCTGCGCCATGTATTTACGACCCAGACGGACAAATCCTTCAATGAATTTGGGATGATCGGAAAAGCGGTTGGTGAACCGGATCTGCGGAATAACCTGCCACTTGCCGACAATTTCCATCACTTTTTCATACACCGAACCCGTACTGGCCGACGCATACTGCGGAAAAAAGGGAATGACAATGATCTCGGTCAAACCCAGTTGCTGAAACGCCGAAAGACCGGCATCGATGCTCGGATTCTGATACCGCATCGCCAGTTTTACCACATAATCGTCACCCAGTGCCTTTTGCAGCTCCCGCTCCACCACTTCACCGTAATACTTTAAGGGAGAACCATTTGCGGTCCACACTTCCCCGTAGACCTTCGCCGATTTGGGAGCTCGAAACGGCGCGATGATCCCATTGACCAGAAACGTGCGGGACACCACCGGAATGTCGATCACCCGACCGTCCATCAAAAACTCGCGGAGGTATTTTCGGACATCCGGCACCGACGGACTGTCGGGCGTGCCCAGGTTGACAATCAGAACGCCGGTTTTACCGGGCTGTTTCTGAACGGGTATTGATTGCTGCAAAACAGGCAGGGCCTGATCGGGTACTTCCATAGCGAGTAACTTGATTGACAAATCAAAATTACAACGGAATTGGTATCAACTCAATCACTATCTTTTATTTTTGTATCGAAATTATTTATAATTAATAGAGGGCTAGAAATGGCCGGATGGTTGAAAATGGTTAAGGGACACGGGTTGTCAAACCGCCAAAGCCATTATAACCATTTTTAACCATCTCAACCATTCAAGCCATCACCACCATTCATGACCCTTTCGCAGTTAGAATACATTGTTGCCGTTGATACCCACCGCCATTTTGCCACTGCCGCCGATCATTGTCACGTTACCCAGCCCACATTGAGTATGCAAATTCAAAAGCTGGAGGACGAATTAGGTGTTTTGCTTTTCGACCGGTCGAAGCAACCGGTGGTGCCAACGGAAACCGGCCAACTGATTCTGAATCAGGCGCGTGACGTATTGCGAACCGCCCGGCGGATTCCGGAAATTGTGAAAGAGTCGAAAGAGGATTTTAGTGGTGAGCTTCGGCTGGGCATCATTCCAACGCTGGCGCCCTATCTGTTGCCCTACTTCATTGGCCAGTTCATCGACCGCTATCCGGCCGTGACGGTTCACATTCAGGAGATGATGACGGAGCAGGTGCTGGAGCGACTGAAAAACGGACTGATCGACGTGGGTAT
Organism: Larkinella sp. C7; assembly: GCF_006149005.1. Classification (GTDB taxonomy): domain Bacteria; phylum Bacteroidota; class Bacteroidia; order Cytophagales; family Spirosomataceae; genus Larkinella. The sequence goes on from NZ_VBSL01000005.1 coordinate 166,224, forward strand.
TGTGGTTACTCCGCTGGATGAAAACGGTCTGCTCGAAATTCCGCTGTTTTACGAGCCTTTTGTCGTTTATGCCTCCGACTCCCATCCCCTTTTTCAAAAAACCGCTATTTCGGCGATGGATTTAAAAACCGATGGTTTGTGGCTGTTGACCGAAGGGCATTGCTTTCGAAACCAGGTCGTTAGCCTGTGCGGAAACGACAAACGACTGAACGGCAGCCAACCGTTGCGCTACGAAACGGGTTCGCTCGAAACGCTGATCAAACTGATTGATAAACAGGATGGGTTTACGCTACTCCCCTATCTGGCGACGCTTGACATGGACGCCATCCGGAAGGCCCGCACCCGGCCTTTCGAGGCTCCACAGCCGGTGCGGGAAGTCAGTCTGGTGATGCACCGCAGCTTTCTGAAGCGGAAGCTGATCGATGCGCTGAAGCAGGAAATAGTTACCCACTTGCCCGCCGAACTGACTACGAAGAAAAAAAATACAATCGTTGGTCTTTAACGCCGGCCAAACCGTCGGCGGCTACCACCCCGGAAATCACTGCCCGCACTTTCGCCCCGGCTTCCGTTGGCACCGTTGCCCGATTGCGTCCGCGATGACTGCCCCGTTCCGGAAGAAGCCACAGCGGTTTCCATCGGATACGGATGGTTGTCAACCACCGGTATTGACTTGGTAATCAACTTGTTAATATCGCGCAAATATTCCTTTTCTTCCGCATCGCAAAACGACAGCGCAATCCCGTCGTGACCCGCCCGGCCCGTCCGGCCAATCCGGTGAACGTACGTCTCCGGGACGTTGGGCAGTTCGTAGTTGATCACGTGCGACAGTTCATCGACGTCGATGCCCCGTGCAGCAATATCCGTGGCTACCAACACCCGCGTTTGCCGGTTTTTAAAGTTCGTCAGGGCACGCTGGCGCGCGTTCTGCGACTTATTGCCGTGAATGGCTTCCGCCTGAATACCGGCTTTCAGCAGATCTTTGGCCACTTTATCGGCACCATGTTTGGTTCGGGCAAACACCAGAGCCGATTCAATGGCTTTGTCGTTGAGCAGGTGAATGAGCAGGCGTTTCTTGTCGGTTTTGTCCACAAAATAAACGGCCTGTTTCACTTTCTCAGCCGTTGAAGAAACCGGCGTTACTTCCACTCTGACCGGTTTCCGCAAAATCGTATCGGCCAGTTTGGAAACGTCTGGCGGCATGGTGGCAGAGAAAAACAGCGACTGGCGCTGGGCTGGCAGTTTGGCAATCACCTTTTTGACATCGTGGATAAAGCCCATGTCGAGCATCCGGTCGGCTTCGTCGAGAACGAACAATTCGATATGTTGCAAATGAACAAACCGCTGGTTCATCAGATCCAGTAAACGGCCCGGCGTGGCAATCATGATGTCGACGCCAGCTTTCAGGGCGAGCGTCTGCGAATGTTGCGGAACTCCGCCGAATATAACCGTATGACGCAGGTTCAAATATTTTCCGTAGGCAGCAAAACTCTCTCCGATCTGGATGGCCAGTTCGCGGGTAGGCGTCAGAATAAGGGCTTTGATGGGGCGGGGACCCCGTTCCGGACCTTTTTCGGCTTCCAGAATTTGCAGGATGGGAATGGCAAAAGCCGCCGTTTTTCCGGTGCCGGTCTGGGCGCAACCCAGCAAATCCCGGCGTTCCAGCAAAATGGGAATAGCCTGTTCCTGTATGGGGGTGGGGGTCGTATATCCTTCGGCGCTCAGGGCCTTCAGAATGGGCTCGATGAGCGCTAATTTGGTAAAAGACATGTGTTGAATTTAATACTTGTACCTGTACAACCCTGCCAGGACAAATAAAGTGCCATTACACCATCAACAACCGCCAAACACCCGAAATCAGCAGCAAAATCAGGCCGATGGGCGTCAGTACTTTCCAGCACAGAAACATCATCTGATCGACCCGGACGCGGGGGAATGTCCAGCGCACCCACATCTGCACCAGCACCGCCAGCATCGCTTTAGAAAACAGCCAGAACACGCCGGTGATGTTGCCCCAGGCAGTTCCGGGCAGGCCACTCGTCCAGTCGGCCAGGCGCAGGGGGCCGAGATTGGGCAGGGGTGTGTTCCAGCTTCCCAGGAATAAAATGGCCCCCAGAAAAGAAACCAGCAGCATCATGGCGTATTCGGAAAGCATCAGCAGGGCAAACCGCATCCCGCTGTATTCGGTATTGTAACCACCGACTAGTTCGGATTCGCCTTCGGGCAAGTCGAACGGGGCACGGTTGCTCTCGGCCAACGTCGTGATGAAAAAGACGATGTAGGCAATCAGCAGAAACGGGTTGCGGAGAATATTCCAGCTAAAAATACCGCCCCAGTTCGTCACATCGACACCCAGTGCCTTCAGCCCGAACAGGTAATTGGTTTCTTCGGTATAAATGCCCTGCTGAAAACTGATGGTCTGTAAATTCAGCGTCTGGCAAATCATCACCGCGCAAAGAATGGTGAGGCCAAGCGGTATTTCATAGGAAACAATCTGCGCCACCGAGCGCATGGCCCCAAAAAGCGAATATTTGTTGTTGGACCCCCAACCGGCCATCATAATGCCGATCACATCGACCGAAACAATCGCCATCAGGTAAAATACGCCCACCTCTGTAGCCGAGCCTTGCAGGTCGGGGGTCAGCGGCATCACGGCATAGCCCGCAAAAACCGAGGCAAAAATGATCAGCGGAGCCAGCAGAAACAGCTTGCGGTCGGCGGCTTTCGGCACAATGTCTTCTTTCTGAAGCAATTTCAGCAGATCCGCAATCAGTTGCAGCAAACCGAATTTCCCCACTTCCATTGGCCCCAGCCGGTCCTGAATAAACGCCGAAACCTTCCGTTCGAGGTAAACCCCAACGACCACAAAACTAACCGCAATGACTAAAAATATCGGAAGAGCGAGCATAATGTACCCACGGACTAAAGTCCGTGTTTGAATCCTAAAGGCCGCCCCAACCGTACGACGGTCCGCCCCCTGAAGGAGACTTACAGCATCCGGTCAAAGCCCCTTCAGGGAGTTGGGGGTATTTAATTTTCAAATATAGGCATGACTGGGTTATTATTACCGGCTAAATTCCGTGGCTCCGCTAAACATTTCGATTCAACCGACCGTTGCCCAAAAAAACCATCGTATGTCAAAACCTTCTTCTAAACCCGTCGCCCTGTTCTGGTACCGCCGGGATTTGCGCCTGAACGACAATGCCGGCCTCTATCATGCCCTCCGCAGCGGTTTTCCGGTTTTGCCCGTTTTCATTTTCGACCAAACCATTCTGGATGCGCTCGACGACAAGCACGACCGTCGGCTTGAATTCATTCACAATACCGTTCTGGAAATGCAGCAGGAGTTTCGCGAAATCGGAACGTCACTGCTGGTTCGGTATGGAAAACCGCTGGATATCTACCGCGACCTGCTGAAAGAATTCAATATTCAGGCGGTTTTCACGAATTATGATTATGAAGTCTACGCAAAGGAACGCGACAAAGCGGTGGCCGATCTGCTCTCTGAAAACGGGGCGGAGTTCCATGCCTACAAAGACCAGACCATCTTCGACCGCGACGAAGTGCTGACCGGCAGTGGGTCGCCCTATACGGTTTTTACGCCCTACAGCCGCAACTGGCACCACAAACTGACCGACTTTTACCTGAAATCATATCCCACCCAAAAATATTACGCCAACTTCCTGAAAACCGCTGCGCTGCCCATTCCGCCACTGGAAGAACTGGGTTTCAAACCGGTGAAAGAGCCGTTTCCGGGGAAAACCGTGCGGGCCTCCCTGCTCGATCATTACAAGGAAACCCGCGATTTTCCGGCCATGAAAGGAACCAGTGAGTTGAGCATTCACCTCCGTTTTGGCACCATCAGCATCCGCGAACTGGCCCGGAAAGCGAAAGAACAAAACTTCACCTTTCTGAATGAACTGGTCTGGCGGGATTTCTATTTTCAGGTGCTCGACCATTTTCCGCACGTCGAAAAAAACTCGTTTCGCCGGGAATATGACCACATCGAATGGCGCAACAAGGAAGACGAATTTCAACGCTGGTGCGAGGGCCGAACGGGCTACCCGATTGTAGACGCCGGGATGCGGCAATTGAACGCAATTGGCTGGATGCACAACCGCGTCCGGATGATTACGGCCAGTTTTCTGTGTAAACACCTGCTGATCGACTGGCGGTGGGGTGAAGCGTATTTTGCCAAAAAACTGCGGGATTACGACCTGTCGGCCAACAACGGCGGCTGGCAATGGGCCGCCGGATCGGGGACGGATGCCGCGCCGTATTTCCGGGTTTTCAATCCCACACTCCAGGCCCAGAAGTTTGATCCGAAAGGCGAATACATCCGCCAGTGGGTGCCCGAATTCAATTCACTGGATTATGTCGAGCCGATGGTGGAGCACACGATGGCGCGAAACCGGGCTATTGAAACCTACAAAAAAGGGTTGGCGGCTGCGAAATAACGCGAAAAATTGCATTTACAAAATTGTATCTTGGATGATTACAACCTAATACGTGGTTTTGGTGTCTATACGACTACAACTTTTTGCTGTGCATGCCGAACCGTTTCCTTTTCAGTTTCGCGTTCTTTCTGCTTGTTTTTCAGGAACTTATTGCTCAACGGGTGATGCTCAATGCCACCGTCATGCGGGCCGATACGGCGCTGCCCATTGTGGGAGCCAGCGTATTCGTGACCGAATCCGGTGCAGGTACGACCACGGACGAGCAGGGCCGGTTTTCCGTTTCGTTGCGGCCCGGTTCCTACCACATCAACCTTTCTGCCGTTGGTTTTAAATCGGATCGTCCGTTTATCGTCGTCAATGCGAACCGGACGGCGGTTTTCCGGCTAATTTCCCAAACGTTTGAACTCGATGAGGTGGAAGTCCGCGACCGGCGCGCGGATCAAAACGTGAAGGACGTCCGGATGAGCCAGATTCAACTGGATGTCCGGCAATTGAAAAAAATGCCGGTGGTGCTGGGCGAACCGGACATTTTGAAAGCCCTGACGCTGCAAGCCGGTGTTTCGACGGCGGGCGAAGGTGCGGGCGGTTTCAACGTGCGCGGGGGGCGAACCGACCAGAATCTGGTGCTGCTCGACGGCGCGCCGATGTACAACACCTCGCATTTGCTCGGTTTTTATGCCAACGTCAGTTCGGATGTGGTGCAGGACGTGAATATCTACAAAGGCAGTTTTTCATCCCAGTACGGCGGCCGAATTTCGTCCCTCCTGCTCGTCAACACCAAAGCCGGCAACAGCGAACGCTGGCGGCTTTCGGGCGGCATCAGCCCCATCAGCGGACGCGTGGTGATTGACGGGCCGATTGCCAAAGGACTGACGCTGATGGCCGCCGGGCGCGTAGCCTATCCCGACTGGATTCTGAAATCATTTCCCGAACGCAGTGCGGCCAAGGAAAGCCGGGCTTTTTTTTACGATGGCAACCTGAAACTCAACTATTCGCCCAATGCCGCCAATACAATTTCGCTGTCGGCCTACCGCAGTGCGGATCGCTTCAAATTCCCGGGCGACACCACCTACGGCTGGCAATCGAATGTGGTGTCGGGCCGCTGGAGCCGTTTGCTGCGCCGGAATTTTCAACTGAATGTCAATGCGTTATACAGCGGTTATCAGTACCATGTTGAGGGCGAAACCGAGGGCTACACTTTTCGGCTGACGTCTTATATCCAGCACCGTGAAGCCAAAGCCGATCTGTTTTATACGCTCTTCGATAAACACAAACTACAGGTAGGGGCGAACGGAATTCTCTACCGGCTTCAAAAAGGCGACCTTGAACCAACGGGTGACAATTCGAGCATCAATCCGAAACGACTGGAACCCGAAAACGCCCGCGAACTGGGTGTTTATGCCAACAGTGAATGGATTCTGACGCCGTCGATTACGCTCCAGGCCGGTTTACGGTATTCATCGTTCAGCCAACTAGGCCCGCAAACAGTGTATCGCTATGCCGAACAGACTCCCCGAACGCCCGAAACCGTGGTCGATTCAACGGTTTTTGCCGATGGAAAGCCCATGCAGACCTACGGGGGTTTTGAACCCCGTCTGGGTTTGCGGGTGCAACTTTCGTCCAGCATGTCTCTAAAACTTAACTACAGCCGAAACCGTCAGTACATCCACCTGATTTCGAACACCACCGCCATCACGCCCTCGGATTTCTGGAAAGTCAGTGATTCATACGTACCCGCTCAGGTGGCCGATCAACTGGCCATTGGCTTATTTAAAAACCTGAACGACAACGCCATTGAACTGGCCCTCGAAGGCTATTACAAAACCACCGACAACCTGGTGGAATACCGCAACGGGGCTACCCTCCTGTTGAACGAACGGCTGGAAACCGATTTGCTCCAGGCTCGGGGCAAGGCGTATGGTGTAGAGATAAGCGTTGCCAAAAATAAGGGAAAACTGACGGGACAGTTCAACTATTCCTACGCCCGATCGTTCGTAGCGGTTCAAACGCCTTTCAGCGAATTGCAGGTCAATCAGGGCGCCGATTACCCGTCGAATTTTGATAAACCGCACAACCTGAATGTGCAAACCCGGCTGGCGATGCGCTACAACTGGACGTTTACGACCAATTTCGTTTACAGCACCGGCGTTCCGGCGACCTACCCCGACGGACAATATGTGTTTGCCAACCAGCCGACGCTCAACTATTCAAAACGCAACGCCGACCGGATTCAGGATTACCACCGGCTGGATGTTGCCTTCTCGAAAGACACCCGGTTGAGCAACCGCCAGACGCGATACAGCATCTGGACCATCGGCATTTACAACGTTTACGCCCGCAAAAACCCGTATTCGGTGTATTTCAACCGTTCCAATTCCCGGACAGACGCGTACCGGCTGTCTGTATTTGGCACCCTGATTCCGTCGATTACCTATAATTTCAATTTCTAATGAAGCAGTTGGCACTTGTGTTGGTGATTTTGAGCGGGTTGTTGTCCTGCATCGATCCGGTTTCGTTGCCCATCCGCAATGAAGCTCCGCAGTTGGTGGTCGATGGGCTGATTACCAACGAAAAACCGCCTTACAGCGTCCGGCTGTCGTATTCTGGCAGTTTTACATTCGATCAGGAAAATCCGCAGGACCAAAAGGTGACGGATGCGGTCGTGACGCTGAACGATGACGCGGGGCATTCGACGCCAATGGCGCACGATGTACTGAATGCAGGTTTTTATCGAACGACGGACGCTGCGTTTGTGGGGCAACCGGGCCGCAGTTATACCCTGACGATTCGTTTGGCTAATGGAAAAACGTTCGTTTCGGCACCCGAAAAAATGCCCGCCGTTCCCGGTATCGACAGCGTTTACGCCCGGTTTACGCCCACCGAAAGCATCACCCTACCCTACCAGTATTATTTTTACCTCGACGCATCGGACCCCTCCGCACAGCAAAATTTTTACCGCTGGACGGCATATGCCTACACCGCCCGGCGTTCAACCGGGGTGCCGTGTTGCCTGGGCTGTACGGCCATTTGTTTTGATCGCTGCTGGGTGCAGTATTTTAGTCAGGATGTCAACATTCTGTCGGACAACGGCATCAATGGAAACCAGCTTCGGCAGCAACTCGTCATGCGCTCACCGATCTACACGCCCGGTCCCACGCTCGTCGAAGTGCAGCAATTCAGCCTGACGCCGGCGGCTTTTCAGTTCTGGAAACTCTTCAAGGAACAACAATCCCGAACCGGGACTATTTTCGATCCGCTACCGGCTTCGGTAATCGGCAACATTTCCAATGCCAGCCATGCTGAAGAGAAGGCGCTGGGGTATTTTGGTGCGTCGGCGGTTGTTCGGAAGCGGTTTCGGGAGCGTGGGGATGCGACCTACGGCACGGCCATTTACGGGTATATCAGTTCCGTTATGGTTCCGCAGGGCGATTGCCGCCAAACCTACGGCTGGCTTACTCCCGTGACCGAGCCCAGCGGCTGGCAATAATCACAATACTTTCCAGCCCACCAGCCAGGTGCGGCCACCCGGTTTGAGCTGGTCGGCTTTCGGGAGCGGCACCCCCGCCAGCCCGGTTTGCGGATTAAGACAAATCAGCGTGAGTTTATACGTTTTTTTGTCGGCATCGGCCACCAGTTTGGTCGAGCGCAGAAAAATCTGGCCCGACTGGCGGTCCACATCATCCACCGTCGCATAAAGCACATCGTTCTTGCCCAGTTTCTGATCACCGATCACCACGTCTTTTGTCAGTTTGAATTCCCACGTTTGTCCGACCGCCACCTTACCGGGTTTGATCAGTTCGGCTTCAACTTCACCCTTGAACAAAACTGCATTCGACGCTTTCAACTTCGACAGGGTTCCCAGCAAACTATCGACCGAAGCGGTTTCAAACCGTAATTCCAGGCTTTCCTTTGGCTCGATGGCCAGCCCAACCGGTTCCGGTTCCTCAGCCGGAATCAACCCTTTTGCAATGGCTTCGGCCCGTTCCCGTTCGTACGAATTGCCTGCCGATGCCATCAGGTTATTGGTCAGGTATTGACCCGGAAACTGAAAAAACTCCTTGACGGCCACGATTTTGTAGAGGTAATCGCTTGTCTCGGCGTTCATCGACAGGAAGTAGTAATTGCTCTGCTGCTGCTTTTTCATGTGCGATTGCATCCGGCCAATCCCGCCGTTGTAGGCAGCCGCCACCATCGTCCACGAACCCAGATTTCGGTACAGAATCCGCAAATAGCGACACGCGGCATCGGTCGATTTGAGCAGGTCTTTGCGCTCATCCACCTTGTCGTTCCGTTTCAAACCCAGTTCATCGGCCGTTTCGGGCATGAGTTGCCAGTAGCCCGTCGCGCCTTTGTGGGAAACCGCATCGGCTTTGAGTCCGCTTTCCACCACGGCCAGGTATTTGAAATCGTCGGGAATGCGGTGTTTTTTCAGAATCGGCTCGATGATCGGGAAGTACTGGGCAATGGCCCGACGGCGGAAATTGATCAGGTGATTCTGCGACGACACATTCCGCATCAGCGCCATCGACAGGTTGTGCGCAACGGCTCCGCTTTCCACCGGAACCGGCTCCCCGCAAAAGTTTACACCCATCGGTTTGGGTACGGCTACCGACCGGGCGGGCAATTTACGAGCCATTTTGCGGGAAGACCGTTGGGCAAAAACCGCTGTTGCCACCGTGAGGCTGAAGAGACTAATCAGGGTAATCGAAAAAAAGAATCGTTGTTGATGCACGCCTATAACCTTGGTTGTCAATGAGTAAAACGATCACACAGGCTTTTGTGTTCATTTTAGACGCGGTTTTTAGGAAAAGGTTACGGTCTGCTGGTCAATAAATCCGCAGCGCACAGAGGCCATTTCAACCGGAATATAGGTCAATGTCTCAACCGATCGCTCATCACACCTTCTGCAAAAACTGCGTTTTCAACACCATCACCGTCCGATCCACCTTCCCTTCGATTTCCTCCGCATCATCCGTAAGCCGGATGTTTTTCACGACCGTGCCTCTTTTCAGCGTCGTTGAACTGCCCTTCACTTTGAGATCTTTGATCAATTTCACCGAATCGCCTTCGGCAAGCGTTGTGCCATTGCTGTCTTTTACGTCCATTTCGTTTCCGTTTTGAATTGTGGCCGCGAAGATAGGACTTCTCCTTTCAATCATTTCCCAACCAAGTAGAAAAAGACCATCCAATGATTTTTAATACATTCGTGCGTTCCCGCGGTTTTGAACATTTTTACACCGGAATAGCACTCAACCAACCATTCACTCTAATGAAGATTCGATTTACCGCTCTTTTTTTTCTCAGCCTGCTTCTTTCCATTGCCAAACATCCGGTGCTGGCTCAACGGCCTCCCGCCTACCCGTTGGTCACCATCGATCCGTATACGAGTATCTGGGCATTTACCGACAAGCTCAACGAATCGCCGACCCGCCACTGGACGGGCAAAAATCAGCCGCTCGACGGCTTGGTTCGCGTCGATGGCCGGGCCTACCGGTTTATGGGTGCCGAAATGACTACGCTCAAAACGGTGATTCCAACCGCACTAACGGCAGGTTACGAATTGCAGTACACTTTTCAGAAACCGGGTGACGGATGGGAAAAACCGGGTTTCAAACCCTCCGGCGACTGGAAAACCGGACAGGCACCCATCGGCGACGGAGCCTCCAGCAATCCCGTCAAACCCGCCACACTCTGGAAAACCAAAGAAGTCTGGTACCGACGCACCGTGACCGTTTCGGATCTGAATTTTGAAAAACCGGTTTTGTACCTGAGTCATGACAACGATGTGGTCGTGTACATCAATGGCGTGAAGGCTTTCGAAAGCGGCCCCGGTTACATCGGTGATTACAAGACATTCGCCTTGTCTCCGGCGGCCAAAGCAGCGTTGAAAAAAGGAACCAACCTGCTGGCGGTGAGTTGCATCAACCCCGTCGGCGGTGGGTATGTCGATGTGGGTTTGGTAGATCAGCGGAAAGTGAATCTGGGTGCGCCGGTAATGCTCGCTCAACAACAGAACGTGACGGTTCGGGCGACCCAAACGGAATACCGGTTTGCCGCCGGGCCCGTCAGCCTTACCGTCAATTTCACAACGCCCTTGTTGCTGGATGATCTGGATGTGGCCACCCGCCCGGCTTCGTACCTGACCTACACCGCCCAATCGACCGACGGAAAACCGCATACCGTCGAAGTCTACACAGCGGCTTCGGGCCTGTTGAGTGTGAATCAGCCCAATCAGGAAGTGGTCGGCAAACGTTCATCGGCCGAAGGACTGACGGTTTTGTCGATCGGCACGACGGAGCAGAACATTCTGGGGCGCAAAGGCGATGATGTCCGGATCGACTGGGGCTATGCGCTCCTGGCGGTTCCAACGGCGTCGACCACGCAGACCGGCATCGGGCAACCGGCTGCTCTGTTCCGCAGTTTTGTCAGCACCGGAAAAGTGGTCGATGAAGCCAACCAGCCGACCGCGGCCGACAACCGGTCGCTGGCGGTTTCGCAAGCGTTGGGAACGGTGACGCAAACGCCGAAAACCGCGCACGTGATCCTGGGATACGATGACCTGTATGCCGTTCAGTATTTTGGCAAAAACCTGCGGGCGTGGTGGCGCCGGGACGAATCCATGACGACCGAAAAAATGCTGGCTGCGGTGGAAAAGGATTATGCCCAACTCACCGAAAAATGCCGCCAGTTTGATCAGAAACTGCACGCCGAAGCCGAAAAATCGGGTGGAAAACCGTATGCCGATCTGTGCCAGTTGGCCTACCGTCAGGCGATTGCGGCCCATAAAACTGTGGCGGGTCCAAAAGGTGAAGTGCTGTTTCTGTCCAAAGAAAATTTCAGCAACGGCTCCATCGGAACGGTGGACGTGACCTATCCGTCGGCTCCGCTTTTTCTGATTTATAATCCGACCTTGCTGAAAGGCATGATGGAGCCGATTTTCCAGTATTCGGAAAGCGGAAAATGGACCAAGCCGTTTGCCGCCCACGATGTGGGGACCTATCCGCTGGCCAACGGCCAGACTTACGGCGAGGACATGCCGGTGGAAGAGAGCGGCAACATGCTGATTCTGACAGCCGCCATTGCTGCCTCCGAAAAAAATGCCGATTATGCCAAACAACACTGGCAAACCCTGACCACCTGGGTCGATTACCTCAAAAAAGACGGTTTCGATCCCGCCAATCAGCTTTGCACCGATGATTTCGCCGGTCACCTCGCCCGCAACGCCAACCTGAGCATCAAAGCCATCATGGGCATTGCGTCGTATGGACATCTGGCGAAGCTATTGGGACAGTCGGAAGTTGGTGACCAACACCTGAAGTTGGCCCGCGAGCTGGCACAAAAATGGGTGCAAATGGCGCAGGATGGCGATCATTATGCGCTGACGTTCGATAAACCGCAGGGAAGCTGGAGTCAGAAATACAACCTGGTGTGGGATAAACTCCTGGATCTGAACATCTTTCCGAAGGACGTGGCCGAAAAAGAAATCCGGTATTACCTGACCAAACAGCAGCCCTTTGGCCTGCCGCTGGACAGCCGCAAAACCTACACCAAATCGGACTGGATTATCTGGACGGCCACCATCGCCGACAAACCGCAGGACTTTCAGCAATTGGTGCTGCCGGTTTTCAAGTATGCCGACCAGACCCCCAGCCGGGTACCGCTGGGCGACTGGCACGAAACCACCAACGGCAAGCAGGTTGGGTTTCAGGCCCGTTCGGTGGTGGGCGGTTATTTCATTAAACTGTTACACGATAAACTCCATTAATTCACTTTTTTAACTGAGCCCATGATGAAAAACCGATTATCCCTTGTCTTGATTACGGCCCTGCTGCTGGATTTCAGCAGCGGTTTTGCCCAAAAGAAGATTTACACCTTCCCAATTGGTATTCAGTCGTATACGTACCGAAACAGCTTCCCGAAAGGCGTGGCTGCCACCCTCGATACGATTCAGTCGCTGGGCATTACGGAGATGGAAGGCGGAACGCCGAAAGGTGTGACCACCGAAGAATTCAAGAAGATGCTGAAGGACCGTAACATTTCGATTCCGGGCACCGGCGCGGGCTACGAACAACTGGTGAAAGACCCGATGGCGGTAGTCAAGAATGCCAAAGAACTCGGTTCCCAGTTTGTGATGTGCGCCTGGATTCCGCATCAAAAAGGCAATTTCACGCTGGAGAACGCCAAGAAAGCCGTGGAAGATTTCAACCGGGTGGGCAAAGTCCTGAAAGAAAACGGCCTGACGTTCTGTTACCACAACCACGGTTTTGAATTTCAGCCGTATGAAGACGGCACGCTGTTCGATTACATGGTAAAAAACACCGATCCCCGGTATGTTTCCTTCGAAATGGACATTCTGTGGGCGACCCACGGCGGGGCAGATCCGGTCAAGTTGCTGAACAAATACGGCAATCGCTGGAAACTGATGCACTTGAAAGACCTTAAAAAAGGCGTGAAAGGCGATTTTACCGGCAATACCCCCCAGGAAAACGACGTGATTCTGGGAACGGGCCAGATCGATATGCCAATGGTGCTGAAAACCGCCAAAAAAGTCGGCATCAAGCATTATTTTATTGAAGACGAAAGCAATATCTGGAGTTACCAGGTTCCGAAAAGTATTGCGTACCTGAAGAACCTGACGGAGTAACGGTTTTTGAAAGACCGAAATGTAAAGGACAGGACGGAGTGGCGCAGGCGGCTTCATCCTGTCCTTTTTTACGCCTGCTACCTTTTCTCAGAGCCTCACCTATTTACTAATCGGTTACCGCTTGTTATCTATTGGTGACAATAACTTGAGAATTGCCTTTACTTTTGTTACAGGCATCAAAGCGCGGTTTTACCACATTGCTCAGTAGTTCTTCCCTGAAAAATGTAATAATAACCGCTAAATAAGTACAAAACCGTCCTGCTTCACGTTTTTATCCACGGAATGCAGGTGACATATTGTTACTAAATTCACAAGGCCGGGAAACAAATGGCACAAAGTTTGAGATTAGATAGCTATCTGTCGCAGGACGGTATACGCTATACTTAGAACGATCTTATGATTACGAAAGCTGTTTTTAACGAAGCCTTTAATCAAATCGGGGTAAACCGAGTCGAAGCTATACCGGGTACTCATAAAATGGCAAAATACCGTAAAAAAACGCCTTATAAACTCAATATACGGAAAGCAGCCCTCTGGTTTGTAATTCTGTCTGTTGCTGCGGGGTTTGCGTTTTTGTGGTACAAATTGATTGCCAGGCTGATTGTTTTGATTCTGGAATAAACAGACTTTTTTGGCCTGAATCTTGCTAGGCACTACCACCGTGCATTTTTAACCGGTTTGCTTTACAGCACCTGGTATCCCTTCTTCTACCAGTTCTTCAGCGTAATACATATCCAGCGCTTCTTTATTCTTAACCGCAATCTTCCCACGGTAGCTACACCGAATCTGCTCTTTCACCAGACGAAAGGTGGTTTCGGAAATGTTGACTTTCCCCGCTTCTCCGTATTGCTCCATTCGGGCCGCCGTATTGACGGTGTCTCCCCAGATGTCATAGGCAAACTTGCGATCGCCCACAATCCCGGCCACCACCGGCCCGGTATGAACGCCGATCCGAAACTCGAAATGCTGCTGCCCGTTGGCCTGCCGCTCGTGCTGGTTTCGAAGCAGGAACGTCCGCATTTCCAAAGCCGCCCGAACCACCTCGACCGGATTTTCGGGATATACAACCGGCAATCCCCCGGCGCATAAATAAGCATCCCCGATGGTCTTGATTTTCTCGATGCGGTACTGGCTCAGAATCGCATCGAATGAGCGGTAGTAATAATCGATCTCGCTGACCAGTTCTTCCGGAGAAAGCCGCTCGCCCATACTCGTAAAATTGACGATGTCGGTGAACAGCACCGTGACCCGATCAAACCGGCGCGGCTTCGAACGTCCGGTCTGTTTCAGTTCTTCGACCACCTCTGCGGGCAGAATGTTGAGCAACAGCTCCTCCGACCGCTGCTTGGCCACCTGAAGTTCTTCGGTGCGCTGCTGCACTTTTTGTTCCAGCATGGCATTTTGCTCGCTCACCAGCCGCTTGTTTTCAACCAGCAACCGGATTTGCTCCTGTTCGGCTTCCTGACGCCGTTTTTTCAGCAGATTTACCTTGTACGTAAGTGCCACGGCAAAAAACAGAATTTCGACCCCGACGCCCAGGTGAATGCTTTCATAGGTCCAGAAACTGAACGGTAGCTGACCGTAGGTATACATCAGGAAAACGAAGATGCCGATGTAGAAAAACAGGTTGCCGGCGATGTAAAACAAGGCCGGCCGAAAACCCTTGCGCAGCGTAACAAGCCCGGCAACGATACTGAACGTCCCCTCCAGCAGGACGACCACCGGCACGATGTCGATCTGACGACCCAGTTGATAATTCAGGCTGACATTCGCCACATTCAGCACGAAACTAATCAGGTAAAGAACGACGATGCCAATACCGATTTTATAAAACCGGGGAGCCTGCAAACGCAGCCGGAGAAACGTCAGCGTGAAGAGAATATGCAGAACGCCGGTAATGGACGAAAGGGCGGCTGAATACCGTTCAATGGATGGATTGGCGGGCCAAAAAAACTCGCTGGTATGGCCCCGGAACAGGGCCATCAGGAGTCCGATAAAAAACACCCAGATTGCATACCTTAAATTCCCCTGTTCGCGCAAACGGATGTAAAGAACCAGGCTATAAACGATGATAATCAGAATGAATCCGTAATAAATTCCGTAAAATAAATCGGAGTAGTGCTGGCTTTCGATCAGCCGGGTGGTCGATAGGGCATAAATCGGCAAAACGCCCGTATAAACCCCTTCCATATAAACATAGAAGGTGTGGGTCTGGCCGTTGCGGGCCTGAATCGGGCAAAACTGAATGCTTTTTCGAAAGGGGGCGGCCGGTTCGGGCTGAAGCGATCCCAGCTTATGAAGGGTCAGAATCCGGTTATCCACCGTTTCATACACGCGGATGAATTCCGTCCCGGCGTAGATAAACTGCATGAACACCTCGCGATCCGTCTCGTTCGTAATCTGAAACCGGAACCAGTAGCCAAACTGGTGGTCATAGGGCTTGATCAGGCGGTTTTCGGTGGGAACAAACCGGTATCGACCCGGATTCTGGAGCAGGTCATCGATAGAAATACGACCGGCTTTGACTTCCAGCAGTTCACTGGCTTTATACAAATCGTAGGGCTCGGTCAGGTCGCTGATGCGAATGGGCCCGGCTCCTGCCCAACTCTCACCCAACAGACTTATCAGCAAAATCAGTACAAGTCGGTTCATAGAATGGGGGTTTACCGTTTATGAAATCGTCGGAAGCAGAGCCGTTCGCAACATCACGTCGACCTTGTGGGCCGTGGTGCCAAATTCCTTCCGGGCCACGTAAACCAATGGCAGCCGCAGCAGCCAGGGAGGCCGGGCCACCAGATTGCCCATTTTGGCCGACTGGGCTTCCAGAATAGCTAACCGATCTTTCCATTCCGTTTCGGACCGCGACTGGTGAAATCCGAGCGTATTGGCCCAGGCCTGTTCGCGGCCCTTCGCCATAACTGCCTTTTCAATATCTTTGATTTTGTCCGAGAAATAGGTTACAAACGTTCCAAAGGGCCGAAAAATCCGGCCAATGTCGTCGTTCATCTGGTCGTACATATCTTCAAATAACCCATTCATTTTATCAAAGTCATTCTTAAATAACTCCAGGTCTTTTCCTTTATAAACTTCCGCCACCACAATCGGCAGATCGTAGGAAATGTGGGCGTTAGCTGCCGAAAAAATGTACTGGTTGGTGGTGATCACCGTTTTGGCAGCATCGAACGACAACTGCCAGGGAGCAGACGCCGGTTTGCCATCGAAATACCGATTGAGCGCTTCAAAATACCGGTTGCCAAATCCGACATCGACCTGCTCCATTTCCACCGGATTTTCGAATAGTCCCGCCTTCAAACCGTCCTGCACGCGCAGCGTCACCAGTTTATACACGGCGGCAAACAACCCGATCGGATTGTTCTGTGAGCGCAGGTGCCGGGCCACTTTATCCAGGTAAAATAGCACTTCCTCAATCGTCTGCGCGGGCGGAATCCGGAAGTCCGGAGCCTCCGACTGCCAGGTGTCGGTGAGGGCCGAGGGCAGGTAAAACTGCTCGCTTTTGGCCCCGTTGTGATACGACATCACGAGATCGATCATCTGGTTGCTGAACGCCCGGCCCACCGCACCCATCAGCAAATGACGGTCGCCGACGGAGCGAAACCCTTTGTCGAGCCACTGAATGGCGTTCATCACCGGCGAATCATCCTTGTCGTCGTCTTTGGGAACCTCCAGCAGATCGGCGTATTGATCACCAATAAAAAACCGTACAAACAGGGGTGACAGATTTTTGAGCGGCCCGAACGACAGCCGGGAGTTCATGAGGTCGATGCAGGCATCGGTCAGTTCGGCACCTTCCCGACCGCCATCGGGCGACCGGCCGGCCTGCTGCTCCAGAATGGCGTTCATCAGATGCCGACAGTCGTCTTCGTTTTCCGAATTCAGGTCATCATCGACGCCGATCATGAACCCCACCACTTTCCAGAGGTGCAGATAGGCCTCCCGTTCCTCGGGCGTCAGTTCGATGTCCATCTGCTTCAGCCCGTCGATGATCACGACGCCAAACGACAGTAAAGTGCCAACCAGATCCTGCTGATTGATCGGAATGCCAAAATTCTCAACGTCCCAGCGGTGTTGCTGGGCGTGATACCGGATCACGGCGTGAATCAGCCGAACTTTCTGGATGGAAACAACGGCCAGGCCATCGTGTTCAAAACTATTCAGGGTCAGGATGTTGACTACAAACTGGGCGGTTTCCATCAGCCGCCGGGTAAACGAATCGAGCGAACCATCGTGAACGCGCAGACGGCCGGTTCGGTACAACACCTTGGCCCCCCGCCAACAGGTGTAGCACAGTGGCAGCGATTTACAAAGCAGCAGCAGCAGAATTTTGGGGCCATATTGCTTGAAAACATCGGCCGCCACCATGAGTTTAAACGGTTCGGCCCAGTCGGGAAGCTGGCGGGTTTTGACAAAATACTCTTCCACAATCTGCTTCAACCGATCCGGCAACACGTCGAAAGCCGGGTTGGGGAAGTTGCGGTTTTGCACCAGCATCTGGAAAATCTGATCGACCTCCCCTTTCTGATTGTCCAGCAAAATGGCGGCAATGGTTCCGTCGGCGAGCGGGTCGCCCATCCGTCGTTTGCTCCACAGAAAATCATCAGTCCAGGTAGCAAGGGAAGGGGTATTCATCGGGAGGAAGGACAAACGTTAACGTTACCACAAATAACTATTTTAGTAACTCATTTCCAATTTCTCCGGCACATTCGCGCTTTCTACCGCTATCGTTTTCACCGGGTTACGGCATTTTGTAGTTTACGGTGAAAATCAATTCCATGAAACGAACCATTCCGCCCATCCTGATTCATATTCTGCTTGGTCTGGCCTTTTTGTCTCTTCCCTATCTTTTTGCGCCCGACGGTTTTTCGGGCCTCACCAAACTGACTAGCAACCCGCACGAACGAACTAATTTTCTGTCGTACCTCTTCATGCTGGTTTTCTTTTACGCCAACTATTATTACCTGATTCCAAAATTGTATTTAGAAGGAAAGTATATCCTTTATGTTACCAGCCTTGTGGGGAGTTTTTTGCTTCTGATCGGGGCCGTTGTGCTGGTCGATCGCGGGGATCTGGTTGCTGTTCCCATACCTGCGTTGCCCCATCCTCCCCGCCCCCAGGGGCCGGTTCCGGGCGGTCCGCAGGCCAAACCGCCTTTTGGGTTTGAGTTGAGTCATGCGCTGTTCCTGTATCTGGTAGGCATTTTCGTTTCCCTGTATCTCCAGATCAAAAACCGCTGGCGACAAACCGAACAGGAAAAACTATCGACCGAATTGTCGTACCTGAAAGCCCAGATTAATCCGCATTTTCTGTTCAACACGCTCAACAGCATCTATTCGCTGGCCATCGAAAAATCGGACAAAACCGCCGATGCCGTCGTAAAGCTCTCGTCGTTAATGCGTTACGTCATTCGGGATGCCGGAAGCCACGAGGTTCCGCTGGCGAAAGAAGTGGCCTACATCAGCGATTACATCGCCTTGCAGCAGCTGCGGCTGGACGATACGGTTCAGATTGAGTACGCCGTCAGCGGCTTCTTTAATGGGAAACAGATTGCACCCCTCATTTTGATTTCGTTTGTTGAAAACGCATTCAAGTACGGCGTCAATCCGGAAGTAAAATCGATTATTCACATCACGATTTCGCTGAATGAGAACACCTTGCGGTTGCATGTGTATAACAAAAAAGTGCGGTTGTATCACAATGACGAAGCGTCGGGCGGTATTGGCATCGACAACACCAAAGCCCGGCTGAAACTGGTGTATCCCAACCAACATGTCCTGACCATCAACGACAACCCCACCGGGTTCGCCGTTGACCTAACCCTGAACCTGGCATGATCCGAGCCATTGCATTAGACGATGAACCCCCTGCGCTGCGGGTACTGACCCATTTTTGCCGCCAGCTTAACACCATCGACCTGCAAAAGACGTTTTTGCGCCCTGACGAAGCCCTTTCGCACCTGCACGAAGTACCCACCGATCTGCTTTTTCTTGACATCAATATGCCGTCGGTATCCGGCATTGAATTTCACAAAGCGATTCCGGAACCCATGCTGGTGATTTTCACCACCGCCTACGCCGAATACGCCGTGGAAGGCTTCACGCTCAATGCCGTCGATTACCTGTTGAAACCGTTTACCTTCGAGCGGTTTCAGCAAGCGGTTCAAAAAGCAAACGCACAGCACAAATTCCGGCAGACAACCGATCCGGCTATGGAAGCGTACCTCTACATCCGCGCCGATTATACGCTGCACAAAATTGCCTTGTCGGACATTCTGTTCATCGAAGGGTTGGACGACTACCTCAAGATTCACATCCACCAGGTCAACCGCCCGATTGTGGCCCGCATGACGATGAAAACCATGTTGCAAAAACTCCGGGAAGCCGACGGGGGAAGCGAGCGGTTTATTCGCGTTCATCGCTCCTACATCGTGGCTTTCAACCGGATCGAAACCGTTCGCAACCGGATGATCACCCTCGCCGGGGAGGAAATACCGGTCGGCATGAGCTACGAAGCCGAGTTTTTCAAGCGGTTTCAGGGCTAACTCAGGCGCGTTCCCTCTCCATTTTTCCGATCAGTTGGGCGTATTTGGTGGCAATGCTCAGAAACCCTTTGTCGTTCGGGTGAAATTCATCGTACCAGTATTTCAACTGGCTGGTGGCCGGCCGGATACTCCCGCGCAAGTCGATGTAAATCACGTTGTCATACGCCGATGCGGCCCGTTGCAACCGCTCGTTGAAGCCGTCGATCATAAACCGGATCAGGTTTTTTCGTTCCGCAAGATCCGTTATCCCCTTTTCCGTCAGGCATTTTTCCAAATTTCCCGGCTTCCCGGATTGCGTTTCGCTGGCGTCGGGCAGGAGGTAATCGTAGCCGTGAACCAGCACCCGAACTTTCGCATTTTGCAGCCGGATCAGGCGAAAAAGGCGTTGAAAATCCGTTTCCAGTTCGTCCAGGGCAGCCGTGAATCCATCGGCTACATACCGCTGTGGCGCAGGCAGGGTTTCCGCTGCCTGATCCCGGATATAGGTCGGAAATTCATCCCCAAAGAAATGCGTTCCTCCACCACTCAGCAAAAAATAACGCGGACTGACCTGCGCAATGGTTTCCAGAAATTTCGATTTCTCGATGTAATTCTTCAGTGATTTCCCCACCGCCGGGGTGCTATTTACGGAGTAGACCCGCGCCAGGTAATCGACAATATCGCTCAGCAGCGGGTATTGAAACCACGAATCCCCACCCGCCACCAGCCGAACCCGGTCCGGGTATTTGATCAGATTCTGCATGTACTGCCGGTTTCGGATCTGGTAGGCAATCTGGTTGCTCACGAACGTTTTCACATCGCCCCACAGCCCGCGCTGTTCTTCGCCCGTCACGGCCAGATCGTCCCGCAGCACCAGCTCCGAATCGATCGGGTCCGGCTGAAAATACAGCCCCAGCGCAAAATCAGACATCGGATTGGCCACCGGCACGCCCTCGACCAGCACCGGTTCCAGCATCCGGTTCAGTTCGCCCAGATCGACGCGGTTGAAAACCGGATTCGGAATGCGGAGCGTGACCAGTTGCGTACTCCAGTCCGGAAACTCCTCCTCGTCTTCTTCGGTGTCGAAGGCCGACGCGCGGTTTTCGTCAGCGTTCAATTTCTCACCCAGCGTGTGGGGCGACGGCAAAACATCCAGTGCCAGCATCGCCAGCGTCGATTCGGAGAGGGGATTCACGGAAACGATGACTTTAAAGTATTCCGTCACTTCCGGCCAGTTGTATTGCCGGACGGTTTCTTCCAGGCTCATTCGCACAAAATCATTCCGACCCGTCAGTGATTTCCGGCTCGGCAATCCCAGCAGTTCCGATTTCCCGGGTTCGAGTCGGTAGTTTCCCGCCTGAAGACGCTCGTTCACCGGCAGAAAATCCTTCATCGCTATGAAATCCCGGGAGAGGTATAACACCGTGCAATACAGCACCTGAGCCGTTGGATTGATCAATTGGATGCTGACTTTATTGGCCCAGACGGTTTTGCCAGACGGCGTTGTGCTCTCCTGCAACGGAATCGTCACCGGCGTCGGCCGTGCACCTTTCAATACCACCGTTTGTGCAACTTCGGGCGTAACGGCAATGGTCAGAATCGGTTCAGGGGCTTCGGGATTGCGCAGTTCCTTGAGGTATTGCCAGGCAGCCAGATGCCGCAGATACTGGGTCAACTGCTCATACGCCCGCTCCAGATTGTCTGCCGGTACGGTGCGGATAAGCGGACGGTTTTCGTCACCGGGCCGGGAAAAGTACAACAGACCGTTGCGTACGTGCAGCGTGTAATCCGCCGTTTGTTCGTCTTCTTCCGGGATGAAAAACGCCCCGGCTTTTTCAGTCAGTGTTTTCAACAAAAGCGCCTGTTCGGCCACATCACCGTTGTGGTTGATGAAATGGAGTTTGATGGGTTCGGTCAGCAGGCCCTCCACTTCGGCCCGGTAGGCCTTGCCCCGGTCGAGGCCGGCTTCCTGCTCCGCACCGATTTTCAACAGCGTGTAATCGGCCCCGATTTTCAGCGGTGTCACCGAAAAAGCCGGTTTTCCGCTGTCGTCCAGCAACTGAATGGATTTCGTCGTCCGCCCTACCCCGTGAATAGCTCCGACATCGAGCAGCCACTGCCGTTTGTTCGGATTGAAAGTAATCTCGGCGACGGCGGTTTGGGCGTCGATCGGCCGGTTCAAAAAACCGGTCAGCAAGAGCGTATCGGACGCGTCGCCCGCTGCCGAAATGCGGGGGCGTTGTTCGTAGGCAAACCGCATGTATTGCCGCACACGGTTGTGCAGGGCCTGGTATGAAATGGCCGAGTTGGCGGCTTTCAAAACCGCCACCAGATTTTTGGTAAAAACGCCTTCCTTGTTTTCCCGGTCTTCCACAGCCGCTTCGTCCGATTCGCAGGCCGCTAGCTGAATGTGGGTCCCCAACGGAATAAGCTGATCGAGTCCCTGTTGCCGAAAATCGTCTTCCGTAAACTGTTCCTGAAAAATAAAACCGGCGTACGGCCGCATGGGAGCCGATTGCGACAACCGGCGCTCCTGCATTTTCTGCCCTTCGGGTGTTGCCGCGAGCAGATCAAAAAACCGGGTATTATCCCCGGAATGGCAACAATCGAAGATCGTAACGACGTGCGCCCCGGTCTGGCTCAGGTCCGCAATCAGATACCTTAACTCCTTATCGGTCAGCAAATAATCCCAGGTATGGGCTGCATCGCCGTCAAAACAGACAATGCTTTCGAGTTTGCCGTCAGCTTCCGTTGGCCAGAGCGTCGGGTCGGCGGCTTCCTGCGCACCGTGGCCCGCGAAATAGAACAAGGCCGTATCGTTCGGCCCGGCCTGCTTCAGGTGCGTTCGGAAACCCGCGACGACGGCGTTTTTGGTGGCTTCCCGGTCGCTGAGGTGGAGCGGATGGTGCTCTACATCGGTCAGGCTTTCGAGGTAGAGTTCGATGGTGGCCGCGTCCTGCACGGCCCCGCTCAACGGGCGTACCTGCTGATAGGCGTTGATGCCTACCACGAAGGAGTACAGTTTCGAAATGGCTGCGGAATGGGTGGGCACAGAGGTTGAAGGGTTCATCGTCAGAGTTGGGAGGAATATCGTGGTACCACGGCCTAAACCGGTGATCGCCAGAAATATAGGAAAATAATCACAAATCCCGGCTTTACGGAAAAAACCGCTTGTAAACCAAGCGGTTTTTTCCGTAAAGCCGGGATTTAGCCAAACCATTCCCTCCGTTTTAAAGGCAGGATACTCTGGTCAAAACAGAACCTGGAATCTTATTTTTTATCGATCCGGTACAGCCTTCCCTGGTCGGTAATCGCGTATAAGGCCCCATCCTGGCCCTGCGTTACATCCCGAAACCGCTGAGATTCACCCGAAAGCAGCCGTTCTTCGCCTACCACTTTGTTCTTTTCAATTTTCAGCCGCACGATGTGCATGCCACTCAGCGAACCCACAAAGAGGTTGTTCTTCCATTCCGGAATGCGATCACTGCTGTAGAACGTCATCCCGCTCGGCGACACGGAAGGGTCCCAGTAATACACCGGTTGTTGCAGGCCGTCTTTCTGTTGAATGGCCTCCCCGACTTGCTTTCCACTGTACTCGATGCCGTAGGTGATGGTTGGCCAGCCGTAATTTTTTCCGGGCTCGATCCGGTTGATTTCATCCCCTCCTCTGGGGCCGAATTCAGCCTCCCACAGATCGCCGGTAACCGGATGGAAAGCCAGCCCCTGCACGTTGCGGTGTCCGTAAGAATACAATTCGGGCCGGGCATCGGCCTGTTTCGCAAACGGATTACCGGCAGCGGGTTTTCCGTCTTTCGTGATGCGAATAACTTTCCCAAGACCCGAATTGACCGACTGGGCCTGCGGGCGGGTCACCAGATCCGACCGTTCGCCGGTGCTAATCACCAGATTACCGGCTTTATCGATCAAAATCCGGCCACCGTAGTGCAGATTTCCTTTATAAGCGGGAGTGGCACGGTAGATGACCGTTGCGCCTTCCACCGTTTTTTCATCGGCAGAGAGTTTCCCCTTGCCAACCGCTGTCAAATTGCCTTCCTCCAACGGTTCGGCAAACACCCAATAGATCATGCGGTTCTTCGCAAAGGCGGGATCGACCCGAATACCCAGCAGCCCACCCTGGCCCGCAGAATTTACCTTCGGCAGACCCGTGATCGGTTCGCTCAGTTTTCCGTCGGCGGTGGCGATGCGCAACGTGCCTTTCTTTTCCGTAATGAGCAGGCGTCCGTCGGGCAGGCTGGTAATGCCCCAGGGGCTCTTGAGCTCTTCCGTTAACACCTTGCCTTCATAAGGGGTGGCGGATTTGATCCCGGCAACCCGGGTTTGTCCGGCAAAAGCCGATTTGTAGGCCGAATTGGGTTCTTTGGTTTCTACCGGCGCCTGTGCAGACGATGCGGTTTGAGCGGATGCACTTTGACCACACGCTAAAAAAGCGAGTGAAGTACCCGTCAGGATCATGATAAATCGATTGCTCATGTTGGTTCAGCCTGGTGGCTTCTTTCTGTTCTAATGTAATTTACTACAATATTAAACCTGCTAACGCTAAACACCTAATTTGGCTTCCTTCCGTTGAAGTACTTCCTCCGGTTTCCTTGCATACAGGCACCTGCCGGGGACACCTTGGTAATCCGGATAGTCAGGCTATTAGCGTCTACGTCTAACACCTGAAAGAGACGCAGGGTAAAAATAGTTGAATAGCGACTTCCTAACTGGTAAATCAGTGAAAATGGTAGGAAAATCCGTAATTTGTATACCGATCGATTCCAGCTTAAACGCGACCTTTGCAACGAAACTATCCCTGTTTAAACGCATCCTGTCACCCGTAAACCCTGTTCACCGTGGCCACCTATAACCTAAAAATTAACGGAAAAATCAGGCAGGTGAACGTCGACCCTTCGACGCCCCTGCTTTGGGTACTACGTGATCATCTGGACTTACCCGGAACCAAATACGGCTGCGGTGTCGCCCAGTGCGGGGCCTGCACCGTGCATTTGGATGGAACGGCGGTTCGCGCCTGTCAACTGCCCGCTTCGGCAATTGGCAAACAGGCCATCACCACGATTGAAGGCTTGTCGGCCAAAGGCGACCATCCCGTCCAGAAGGCGTGGCTGGAACACGACGTAGCCCAGTGCGGCTACTGTCAGGCCGGGCAAATGATGAGCGCGGCTTCCCTGCTGAAAACCAATCCGAAACCCACCGACGAGGAGATCGATGCGTACATGAGCGGAAACATCTGCCGCTGCGGCACCTACCTGCGCATCAAAGAAGCCATCAAATCGACGGCGAAGAAGTAATGCCGCTGTTCTCCACGCGTATACCAGACCTTGACCATGAACACGACCAAAACAACCCATAACCGGCGTTCTTTCTTAAAAACTTCCCTGCTTTCGGGGGGCGGCATGATGCTCAGCGTGAGCTGGTTATCCAGCCTTAAGGCCGCCGACAAACAACAAGCCCTGAACCTGCCTGAGCAATCGGTCATGCTCAATGGTTATATTCAGATTACCGCCGACAACGTGATCAAACTCCTGTGCCCCAATCCTGAATTTGGGCAGAATGTGATGACTTCGCTGCCCATGATCGTTGCCGAGGAGTTGGATGTGGACTGGAAAAACGTGGTCGTTGAAATGGGTCCGCACGACAACACGAAGTTAGGTCCCCAGTTTACGGGAGGCAGTAATTCGATTCGCATGTACTGGAAACCACTCCGGGAGGCCGGGGCAGCCGCCCGACACCTATTGCGCCAGGCAGCCGCCCAGACATGGAACGTGCCGGTTGAGGAAGTGACCACGAAAGCGGGGGTATTGCATCATGCCAGCGGAAAATCGGCGAACTACGGCGAAATGGCCGGCAAAGCCGCTAGCCTGGAGGTGCCGAAAGACCTGAAACTGAAGGCTCCAAAGGATTTTACGATCGTCAGAAAATCGAAGAAAAATGTTGAGGGCCAAAAAATAATAACCGGCAAGCCGCTCTTCGGATTGGATTATCGGGTCGACGGAATGTTGATTGCCATGATTCAGCATCCGCCAGCCTTCGGCATGAAACTGAAATCGTTCGATGCGTCCCAAACCCTCAAAATGCCGGGCATCCAAGATGTTTTCAGTCTGAAATTGTATGAAGACGGTTTCGAGCAGGGCGGTTTCGATACGCGGACGTTCAACGATTTGCTGGTCGTTGTGGGCAAAACCACCTGGGAGGTCATGAATGCCCGTAAGAAGCTCGTTGCCCAGTGGGAACCGATCGGCGACACCAGAGATACCATGAGTGGTCGGGGCGGAAAACGGGAGGTTGTGGTTCCGGGCGGGTTGGAAAGCACCAGCACCCAGCTTGAAAAAATGCAGGAACAGGCCCAAAAACCGGCGCAGCAGTTACGGAAAGACGGCGATCCCGAAACGGCTTTCCAGAATGCGGCTCAGGTCATCGAACGCACTTACAATGCCCCTTTTCTGGCCCATAACTGTATGGAGCCAATGAATTTCTTCGCCCATGTAACGGCGGATAAAGCGATATTGGCTGGCCCTTTGCAGGCTCCCGGCTGGATCGAGCCGACGCTGTCGAAAATCTTAAATCTGCCTGCCGACAAGATTGAAATCCAGATGACGCGGATGGGTGGGGGCTTTGGTCGCCGGGCGTATGGCCATTACCTGACTGAAGCGGCACTGATCTCGAAAAAAGCGAAAGCACCCGTTAAGCTCATCTACACCCGCGAAGATGACATGACCTACGGCATTTATCGCCCGATGTACACGGCAACGTATCGCGCGGCTCTGGATGCCAATAAAAACCTGATTGCGTTCCATGTGAAAGGGGGCGGCATACCGGAACATGCGATCCATGCCAACCGGTTTCCGGCCGGGGCCGTGGAAAACTACCTGGCCGAAGGCTGGCAGATTCCGTCCAATATCACCATTGGGGCCTTCCGGGCTCCGCGCTCCAACTTTAACGCAGCCGCCGAACAATCCTTTTTGGACGAAGTGGCCGAGGCCATGGGCAAAGACCCCATCGCGTTTCGCCTGGAACTCCTGAAACGCGCCAAGGAAAATCCGGTGGGCAAAAACAACGAGTATGACCCCGACCGGTATGCGGGCGTGCTCACCTTGGTACGGGACAAATCGGGCTGGAACAAGCCGGGAAATGAGAAGTACAACCGGGGCGTGGCCGCTTATTTCTGCCATAATTCCTACGCGGCCCATGTGGTCGACATCGTCACCCGGGATGGGCAGCCGTATGTCGAACGGGTCTTCAGTGCGATGGACTGTGGCATTGTGATCAACCCCGATGCCGCCACGAACATGGTGCAGGGAGCGGTGGTCGACGGAATTGGCAATGCGTTTTACGGGGCCTTAACCCATAAAAACGGGGCCGCCGAGCAAAGCAATTTCCACAACTACCGCCTGATCCGGCACAATGAGGCACCGAAATCGATTGACGTTTACTTTGTGGAAAATGACCTCGATCCGACCGGCCTGGGCGAACCACCCTTCCCTCCCGTGTTTGGTGCCGTGGCGAATGCGTTGTATAAAAACAAAGGGAAACGTTTTTACAATCAGCCCTTTCAGAATGAGATGGAGAAACGGATGTAACGTCCATTGGCCTGGTCTCCGGCACACCAGGGTTAGTTGTAATGGAGTATCCGGTATTCGTTGGGCGATTGGCCAACCCGTTGTTTAAACAAGCGGTTGAAGTGCTGGGGATACTTGAAGCCTAATTCATAGGCGATTTGACTAATGGATTTGCCAGGATCAAAGACGCGTTCTTTGGCCACATCGATCACCTTCGACTGGATGTACTCCTGCGCGGTTTTGCCGGTTTCTTTCTTGATTAAATCACCAAAATAGTTGGCCGACAAATTTAATTCATTGGCACAATAGGCGACCGAAGGCAAGCCTATCGTCTGGGGTTTGTCGGACTGATAATACGCATTCAGCAAATTCTCAAACCGTTCGAAAACGCCCTTGTGCGCATAGTCCCGGGTAATGAACTGGCGCTCGTAAAAACGGACGCAGTAGTTTAGAAACAGCTCTATGTTGGATACAATCAACCGCTTGCTGTGTTTGTCGATGGCATGCTCCAATTCGTAGCCGATTTTGGAAAAGCAATCCAGAACAATTTCCCGTTCCCGTTTGGATAAATGCAGCGCTTCGTAGGATTGGTAGCCAAAGAAAGTGTACTCCTGAATATGCCGTCCCAGGGCCGTACCGTGGATGAGATCGGGATGAAAGACCAGCGCATACCCTTTGGGCTGATAGGTTTCGCCATTGCTGTTCACCCCAGCCACCTGTCCCGGTGCCAGAAAAACCAGCGTTCCCGCCTGGTAATCATAGGTATGCCGACCATACACCAGATCACCGCATTTGACATCTTTCAGGAAGATGGTGTAGAAGCCAAAAAACATCCGGGACCCTTGTCGGGGGTCGGCCTTGGACAAGTCAACCACACTCACCAGGGGATGACGGGTTTCATTGTTATTGAAGACATTGTAGTCATTGATGGTCTCAAACCGGCGTAGCGTGTCCATATCACGATTGGTTTAGTTACCTAAAATTACCGCTTTATTCAGCCCTTCACCAACCAGCATTTCCTAATCAGGAATATTGGTAGATAAAACCGTAATCTGTATACTAGACCTGAATTTACCTGAATAAACCATGAACACGGAAAAAACCAGTTTAAGAGCCAAAGCACCAAAGGCAGTCATCTTTTTTTTAGTCGGTGTATTCCTGTTGGTTAGCTACCATATCGCTTTAGCGCAGCAGCCAGAGAGGATGGTGCGGATTTCAGAAATTGAAATAGATCCGGCTTTTCTGGAAGAGTATAAAACCATCCTGGCCGAAGAATCGGCGGCATCAGTAAAATTAGAACCGGGAGTCATTGCCATCTTTCCGATGTACCAAAAAGAAAACCCCACATCAATACGGATTTTGGAAATGTACGCCAGCAAAACCGCCTACGAGCAACACTTGAAAACACCACACTTCCTGAAGTACAAAACTACGACCCTTAAAATGGTAAAATCATTAAAGTTAGTGGATATGGGCTTGATCGATGTGGCCACAATGCCCCTGTTGTTTAGAAAAGTAAAGGAAGATAAATGATGAAGATTCATTAACTGTTCGGAACACGATACGACAGCTTCGTTGAGTGTGATTGCCTCAAAAGTGGTCCGAACCGGCTAAGACCGTCCCCAACGAATGGAATGGATTTCAATAAAACCGTGTCACGATACGACAGCTTCGTTGAGTGTGATTGCCTCAAAAGTGGTCCGAACCGGCTAAGACCGTCCCCAACGAATGGAATGGATTTCAATAAAACCGTGTCACGATACGACAGCTTCGTTGAGTGTGATTGCCTCAAAAGTGGTCCGAACCGGCTAAGACCGTCCCCAACGAATGGAATGGATTTCAATAAAACCGTGTTAAGCTGTATCTTTGCAATCAACCAATAAAATTAGTTATCGCAAGGCTTTGAACCTTGTCAGATACGCCATGAGCAAACACGGACGCATTTTGGTCGCCATGAGTGGCGGCATCGACTCCTCCCTGGCAGCGGTTCTGCTGCACGAAGAAGGCTACGAAGTCATCGGCATGACCATGAAAACATGGGATTATGCCTCATCGGGTGGCAGTAAAAAAGAAACCGGCTGTTGTAGCCTCGATTCCATCAACGACGCCCGCAACATCGCCGTCAACCTCGGCTTCCCGCATTACATTCTCGACATCCGGGCCGAATTCGGCGATTCCGTCATCGACCACTTTACGGGTGAATACCTGGAAGGCCGGACGCCCAATCCGTGTGTTCTCTGCAACACCCACATCAAATGGGACGCGCTGCTGCGCCGGGCCGACCGCCTTGATTGTGAGTCCATTGCCACCGGCCATTACGCCAACATCCGGCAAATCCACGACGACAGTTCCGCCAACGGGCGGTTTGTCATCTCCCGCGGCATCGACACCCTGAAAGACCAGTCCTACGTGCTGTGGGGTGTTTCGCAGGATAGCCTGAGCCGAACCAAATTACCGTTAGGCCACCTCCGGAAATCCGAAATCTACGCGATGGCGACCGAACGCGGTTTTACGGAACTGGTCACCAAGTCCGAATCCTACGAAATCTGTTTCGTGCCCGATAACGATTACCGGGGCTTCCTGAAACGGCGCGTTCCGGGACTCGAACAGGAAGTGGCCGGCGGAAATTTCATTCTCGAAGACTCCTCGACCGGCACCCGGAAAGTAGTGGGCAAACACGAAGGCTATCCATTTTATACCATCGGCCAACGGAAAGGGCTGGGCATTGCCTTCGGCTACCCGGTTTTTGTCACCGACATTCGGAAAGACACCAATGAAGTTATTCTCGGAATCGACAAGGATTTGTACCGCGATGGCATGATGGTCAGCCGGTTGAATCTTCAAAAATACACTTCCATCGAAAAACCGCTCGAAACCGTTACGAAAGTTCGGTATAAGGACCCCGGCACCCCGGCGGTTATTTCGCAGGATGGCGACAAGATCAAGGTACTGTTCGAGCAGGGCGTTTCGGCCATTGCGCCGGGTCAGGCTGCGGTTTTCTACGAAGGTGACGACGTAATCGGCGGGGGCTGGATCATGAAAAGTTTCCGCCAATCCGACGCCAATCCGGAAACGGCGGAGGTGGCTTTCCCCCTGTTTGCCTAAGCCGCTCGCTGTCTTATCACCGGAAAGTCATTCCAGATCAGGAGCGGCTTTCCGGTTTTTTTATTCTCACCAGTTCAGTTGAATGTAGCAATCAGACCGGGGGGCAGCCGGGGCCTGCGTCTTAATCGGAAATTTTGTTTTCGTCACATCATTTTCCAGTAACAACTCGCGCATACTCCCCGCAAAACCACCGGTTGAAGATGCCTTCATGAGTTCAACCGGAATGGTAAATTCCTTGCCCACGGTTCCGTCGAGTTGCAGACCCGTTACCATGGGGGGTCGTGAATCGACTTCGGCGTTAAAATCTGATCCCGACTGCCCCCACATCACCTGGTAGCCATCCTTAACCGGGTAATTCGGTTTGTGAATTCGTTTGACAATCCATTTAGCGTCATAAAACACATTGGGTCCCACGGTTTTCTTGGCATCCTGATCGGAAACCTTGATCGGTGCGCCTTTTACCTCGCTGGTCTCATACAACACGTTTCCGCTCTTCCCCAAAATTTGAAACCTGACGGTTTGGAACTCACACGGAATGGGTCTGGTGACCTGAAATTTTACGGCGCAGGTATTTGCCAAAATCGCTGACATCGGCATCGCAACCCGAACCGCATCGTGCGGATACACTTCGGTCGTGCTTATTTTTGGCGTTTTCTCGCCGGGTTTGAGCTTGCCAATCACCTTTTCAGTTCGCCCGATCCGGTATTCGATGTGGGTTGCATTGATCGAAATCGGCAGATCAGCCAGACTGGTGGCAGCGGCATTTTTGTTGATCGCCAGGTGTGTTGTTTGCAACACCTCGGTTTTTCCGTCTTTGACCCGGAGAACCTGTCGCCGGACAAACCAGTTTCCCTGCGTGGGTGGTTTGGTGATTGGGTTGGCAGGCTTGAACGTTGGGTTGACCAGCACAACTTCCTGATAGAAAACGTTTTGACCTTCTACCTTCTTCGGATATACCAGAGCCGGCATCGCCAGGCTGGTAACGCCAACGGGAACCGGGGATGTGCTGGTTTGCTTATCAAAACCGATCCAGGTGATGGTCGTCATTCCCGTAAAGGGCGCTTTGGGGGCAATTTCCGGTTTTCTGGCAAAACCGAAGAGGCTACTTAAAAGCAAGCCACAGGCCAGTACTTTCATGTGCGAAGCGGGATTTAGAATTTCAGGATATCCGCAATAAAGCATACCGTTCCTATATACGTTCCGAAAGGATTATTTAACGGTTGTTGTGCTACTGAATCGGAAACTCCCCTTCTGTATCCCGCTCACTTATTTCTCCCGAAGACCATTTCCCCCCTGCAATACAAGGAATATTATTACCGTTCTAAATCAGGCAGTTGCCTGATTGTCCGTACTTTTTCAACAAAATGGAGTCAGCCTGGTTAAGCAGAAGGAGGAAAAATCAGTTGAGCGTGGATGAGATTAAAAAACCGTGCAACTTTGTGCGTCAAACCAAACACTTTTTGATAGTCGAAAAGTAATCGACGTGCTCCATCCATTCCATGTTATACCTGATTTGGACTTTATTGAACGTTGCGTTAACCGTTTATTTCATTGTGCTGTGTTTTCAAGCCGCTCGCTTACTAAAAGAACGAGTTGGACTGTACGCTGCCGTTATTTTCACGTTTGGGCTGTTATCCATTGCTGCTAATTCAGGCAAAAAAAGAGTTGGTTTCAGTAAAAATCAGGATGTAAAAAAGAGGACTTACGTCCCGAGAGACAGTATTATACCAGGCAGTTTAAAATTCGCCCATGCCAGGATTGATAAAACCTGGATTTCCCGAATTGAATTGACGGTTTCGTACGGGGTTAAAAAATCGTCAAACCAACCCGTACCTGTTGAAGCCAATTCGGTCTGGTGGGGTTCAATTACTGGCTACCATTGGAAACCAGTATCAATTTCGGTTCATGCAACAACGGGCCAGGAATACGCGTATACGGTAGTATCGATTTTACAGTGGAAATTGCTGGGAATCTCCCTGTATTCGCAACCCAAAACGTACGAGGGCTCTATTGAATTAAAGTAAGTGGCAGCTTGTCCTTCCTGAAAAAAGGCGGGATGGAAATTATATCCTGATTAGACGTATGAAAAAAACCGTACTTTTCCTGCTTATTCTGATCACCGGCGGACTGTCGGCCCAGGCCCAAACCCGCAAATACCTGATCCTGCTGAAGGATAAAGCCAACACGCCCTATTCGATCAGCCGACCAGAGCAATTCCTTTCTCAACGAGCGATTCAGCGACGGAGCAAACAGGGCATTTCGGTGCAGGAAAAAGACCTGCCCGTCAATCCGGCTTACGTCTCCGCCCTACGGCAAACCGGGGCTAAAATCTGGTTCAGTTCGCGTTGGGCCAATGCCGTGCTGGTCGAAACGACCGAGGCTAACCTGGCCACCATTCGGGCACTGGCCTTTGTTCAGGGCGTCGAGGGAAATCGTTCCATCGGCAACGCCCGGGTTGGTTATGCCCA
Source organism: Larkinella sp. C7 (assembly GCF_006149005.1). Taxonomy (GTDB): domain Bacteria; phylum Bacteroidota; class Bacteroidia; order Cytophagales; family Spirosomataceae; genus Larkinella. The sequence goes on from NZ_VBSL01000005.1 coordinate 199,007, forward strand.
GTTAACGTCCAATCCCCAAAAGAACAAATTTGAACAGGCCGATCCGAGCGTCTACGGTATTTCGAGCGAGCAGTTGATCCAGATTGGCGTCGATAAAATGCACGCGCAGGGTTACCACGGCGAAGGCATGCTGGTCGCCATTCTCGATGCCGGTTTTCGGAATGCCAACCAGGTGCCGTTTTTGAGTCCTTTATTCCAGCAAAACCGCGTCGTTGGCACCTACGATTTTGTTAGAAAAGAAACCAGCGTTTACGAAGACGATAAACATGGTATGGAAGTATTGTCGATCATGGCCGGGTATCAGGCCAATCAGTTGGTAGGCCCGGCCTATCAGGCCTCTTACCTTCTGCTCCGAACCGAGGATGCTGCCAGCGAAACGCCGGTTGAAGAAGCGAACTGGCTGTTCGGGGCCGAGTATGCCGACAGTACCGGGGCCGATGTCATCAACTCCTCCCTGGGCTACACCACCTTCGACGATCCGACCCAAAGTCATACCTACAATGATCTGAATGGCCAAACGACGCTCGTCAGCCGGGCCGCCCGCTGGGCCGCTGAAGCCGGTATACTGGTGGTTAATTCGGCGGGAAACGAGGGCAATGACACCTGGCGCTACATCGGCGCCCCCGCCGATGTGTCAACGGTTCTGGCCATTGGCTCCGTCGACCGGAATGGCGTCAAATCACCGTTCAGTTCGTTTGGCCCCTCCGCCGATGGTCGCGTCAAGCCGGATTTGGTCGCCCTGGGATCCGGCACGGTTTTGGGTTCGCCCGGTGGCACCGTAGCCACCGGAAGCGGAACGTCCTACTCCGCTCCGCTCGTGGCAGCTTTGGCGACCGGTTTCTGGCAGGCCAATCCCCGGTTGACCGCCCAACAGGTGATTGCCTGCCTGCGCCAGTCGGGCAGTCAGTTTAGCCAACCCAATAGTGAATTAGGGTACGGTATTCCCAACTTTGAACGGGCTTCGGCCATTGCTGCCAATGAATATTCACTGCTGATTTACCCTAACCCGTTCACCAACGCCGACCGCCTGACGGTGCAGTGGAATGAAATCCCGTTGAATCAGACCATCGATGCGATGGTGACCAATTCGGCGGGTCAGGTGGTCTGGCAGCAAAAGTATTCGTCCGACCGAATGGCTACCTTTTCCTTGCAATCGCTGAGTTTATCGCCCGGCCTGTATTTTCTGACGCTTTCGAGCGAAAGTACCAAACGAACCGTAAAGTTGATGAAATACTGAGGTATGGCGGTTGTTCAGCGGAACACGGTCTGCATTCCATCGCCTTTCCCAACATCAGCACCGGAATCTACGGTTTCCCGAAAGAGCTGGCCAGCCCAATTGCCATCAAAACCGTACGGGATTTTCTTGCGCAACGGGAAACGTCGATCCGGGAAATTCAGTTTGTTTGCTTCGATGACGACAATTTCCGGCTTTATCAGCAAAAAGTAGCGCGCTGAGCGTTAGCGACCAAACCGATACCACTGCAATTCGTCGGCTTTTTTGCCCTGCAACACATCCCGAATCAGTTCAGCCGCCGTCACACTGAACGTGATGCCGTTGCCGCCAAAGCCGAGCGCAAAATAACTGTGCGGAAAAGCCGGGTGTTCGCCAATGTAAGGCAGCCCATCTTTGGTTTCACCGAAGGTGCCCGCCCACGCCAGATCCGGAATAAACGGCAGATCCGGGTATAATTGCCGCACTTTTTCGGTCAGCATTTCGCGTTTCCGGTCAATCAGTTTATCGCGCAGCAACGCGTTTTTGAACGGTTCGTCTCCCCCCCCGACCAATACTCGGTTGTCGTCGGTAGTCCGCAAATAGAGATAGGGATTTTGCGTGTCCCAGAGCAAAACCGACCGCAGTTCCGGAGGCAGTTCGGCCAGGGGTTCGCTCACCACGGCGAAGGTACTTTTCAATTTGACCACTTTTTCCGGCAGCATTTCCTGCGCTTCGTACCCGGTGCAATACACCACTTTCCGGGTTTCAATCAGAGCCAGATCGGTGGTTAACACCCGAACGCCGTTGGGTTCATAATCCGTGGCCTTGATTTCAACGTGGTCAAAAACCCGTAAACCTTTGGCGACAGAAGCCCGCAGCAGATCATGGGCGAAATGGTAGGCGTCGATCTCGGCCGCATCCGACGAGCAAATGGCCGCAACGGCCGCCAGTCCAAAGCGTTTGCGCAGACTGGCCCGGTTAAGCCACTCCACCTTAAAACCGTGTTTCCGGCGGGATTCATATTCCTTCCGCAGAAATTCTTCGTCGTCCGGGATGGCCGCGAGGTAAATGCTCTTCTTTTGTTTGAAACCGGACCGGCTTTTGAGTTTCTTGACCAATTGGTCAATTTTACCGATGGCATCCCGACACGATTCGTAGGCACGGAGGGCTCCCTCCTCGCCGATCATCGGAATCAATTCGTGCAAAGCCGTGTCGATTTCGTATTGCAGCATGGCCGTGCTGGCCGATGTGCTGCCCGTTGCCACATCCCGTTTGTCGATCACGACGGTGTCGAAACCCGCCTGAACGAGAGAATGGGCCATGAGCGAACCCGTGATGCCGCCCCCCACAATGAGTACATCGCAGGAAATGGGTTGGCGTAGAGATGGATACGTGTGTAACAAGCCGTTTTTCAACAGCCAGAAAGGTTCCTGAGAGTGAACGTCCATAAAAGGGAGAAATGAGAAAATAGACAAGAGAAACAAGACAATGTCTGTATTCATTTCCCGTTTCTCCTGTTACAAGCATAACCGCCTGAGCAGGCTCAGGGTTTAAAGAAAAAGCCACCCCATTTCGGAGGTGGCCTGGATTGGAAGGTTCACTCTAATTCCCAACGCTTTCGTCGGCTTCAGCCCGGTTGGCAACTTCCGGTTTGTTAGCCGGTGGAGGACTGACCATCAAATTCTGCTGCTTATAATTTCGGTTGGCCATCGAGGGTTTCGCCGGAATGGCAATGGCCGGGTCTCCGATGCCGCCCCGGCGTTGCTGCTCGCGGTAACTGGCGATGTTCTGCGGCTGGCGTTTCCGAATCCGGAAGGTAATCCCCGACTCGGGTTCCCACTCGCGAGCAGCTTTAACTTTATTCGGATGCTTGTAGTTTGCCGTTGAATACGTATGGTCTCGCTTCACTTTATCCTGCGAAGTTGCCGGAATAGCCAAAGCTATCGCCAGCAGACCCAGACAGGTCATTCGTATCGTCTTCATAGGAGCTGTGGTTTTGTTGTACCGGGAAAACAATAAAGTTGTTTTCGTTGCCAATATAACACCACAAACAATAACTATATTTTTCGTTATTCTATTTTTTCTTAGTATTCATCCGAATTATCGATTTTTCAGTCGTCAATTTCTCAATTTCAGCTACATTTACCCATCGAACCTCCTTCGTTTCTGCTGTCTGATCGAATGGCTGGTCTGTTGGGGCCTCCAGTAAAAACCGGATGTCGTAGTGAAGATGTTCAGGCTCCGAAGCCCTTGCCGGGATCGTATGGACGTCGACATCAAAAATGGCCGGGCTGACCACTTTTAGATTCTGAAGACCGGTTTCCTCCTCGGCTTCCCGCAGTGCCACCCCGAGTAGATCCGGATCACCATCGGCGTGTCCGCCGGGTTGAAACCAGCGGTCGAGTTTGGCATGATGGAGAAGAACCACCTGTCGGTGGTCGGGACTGACGATCCAGGCCGAACCGGTTACATGGCCAATGGACAGATGCCGTTCAAAGCAGTCGGGATGGTTCCTGACAAAGTGAATAATTTGTTCCAGCATGGTGCTTTCATCTTCATCGAAAGGCTGGTGACGCTGTAACAGCGTTAACAAAGGTTGACGGTGCATATTTGATAATCAAGTTGGCAATGCAGAGAAAAAACTGCAATTTCGTCCCGATTTTACTACGACATACAATTAACTGAAACCATGAAAAAAATTTCCATTCTGGCCACACTGACGCTGGTTGCACAGCTTGCCAGCGCCCAGATTAAATTGCCGCAAGCCAGTCCGGGTGCGACACTAATCCAGACGGTTGGCACGACTGATTTTACGATAACGTATTCGCGACCCAGTTTAAAAGGACGGGCAGCCCTGGGTGCGCAAACACCGCTGGCGCCATTCGGACAGCTCTGGCGGACCGGTGCCAATGGCGCTACCAATTTTAAATCGACAACGGACGTAATGGTGCAGGGTCAGAAATTGCCCGCCGGAAGCTACTCCGTTTTTACGATCCCGAATCAAAGCGAATGGACCCTGATTTTCAATAAAAACCCGACCGCCAGTGCGGAAGAAGGCATTCCAAACGGGTACAAAAAAGAAGAAGATGCCATTCGGGTGCAAATAAAAGCAGAAAAAGTATCCCGCCCCCGCGAAACGTTCACCATCGACATCAGCGACCTGACCGACAGTACTGCCAATTTAAACTTCTATTGGGCAGATACCCGGGCCATCGCCAACCTCAAAGTCGATGTGATGGCCAACGCCCAGGCTAACGTCGAAAAAGCCGTTGCCGACAAACCCGAAGATGCCGGTATTCTGCAAGCGGCTGCCAACTGGAACCTCTCCAAAAACCGCAACCTGGACCAGGCACTGGCGTGGGCCGATAAGTCGATTGGGCTGAAAGAAACCTATTCGAACCTGTGGATTAAGGCGCAGATTTTATCAAAAATGGGCAAAGTAGCCGAGGCATTGCCCCTGGCTCAAAAGGCACTTGTAGTCGGTGAAGCATCCAATGATCCGGTTTTCCGATTCTACAAAGAGGGTATCCAAAAAGGAGTTTCCGATTACCAGGCCCTGATTCCGGTGGACACTAAAGCCCTGAAAGGCAAGAAGAAAAAAGCATAGGCTTTTGACAAGCAATACTCATAAAAAACGCTTTCAATCATTGAAATTGAAAGCGTTTTTTATTTTTACATACAACTATACACCCTGAAAATAGTTTTCAGTATATTTGGGCATACCAACGGAGCGCGTTCCGGGGCCGTATGCAACTGACGCTCGACCTGCTCCTGGCTTATCTTCGAGAGCGTCTCTGGCCCTAAACATTAAGCGGGAGTTGCCGTTTTCTTCGAAGGCATCACCTGTTCCAATAGCCAGGCAATCCCGATTAACAGGACGCAACCGATCACATTCAACCATAGAAATGCGGTCAGTTCAGCCAGCCAGCACCAGACGACGAGCCCCTCGGTAATCACGGCGGCCCAGAAGGTGGCCTTCCCTCCAATGGATTTGACATAAAAAGCCACCAGAAATATCCCCAGAATAACGCCGTAGAAAAGTGACCCCAGGATGTTGACGGCTTCAATCATGCTCCCCAGCTTGCTGGCAAATTGGGCCACAATGATACAGAATACGCCCCAAATGATGGTCGCCACTTTTGATGCTTTCAAATAGTGCCCATCGGAATAGTCTTTGCAAAAAAGTCGCTTGTAAATATCGACTACCGTGGTGGAAGCGAGTGAACTATAGGCCGCGGCAATCGACCCCATCGATGCACTGAAAATAACGGCAATCAGCAGCCCAATCAATCCGTGGGGCAGAAAGTCGAGCACGAAACGGAGAAAAACATAATTGACATCACTCGTATCGCCCACCGGATTGTTCTTTTTGATTAGATCGACCACCTGCCCTTTCACCGCTTTGGCTTCCTCATCGGTTTTCAGGATCACCGCCTTGGTTTGTTCAACGGAAGCGTCATTTTCTTCAGAAAGTGCCTTGTTTAACGTCAAAACCGCCTTTTGGCGACGGGCTGCAATGGTTTGGTGTTCCGTTTCCAACTGCCGGTATTGATCCGCATATTGACTTTTCAGCAGTTGGTCGGTTTCTACTTTATTGAAAAAAACCGGCGAGGGGTTGAATTGGTAGAATACAAATACCAATACGCCCACCAGAAGTATCAAAAACTGCATCGGAACCTTCAACATCCCATTAGCCAGCAGCCCCAGTCGGCTTTGGCCGATCGATTGCCCGGTTAAATAGCGTCCCACCTGCGACTGATCGGTGCCGAAATAAGACAGTTGCAGGAAAAAACCGCCAATCAGTCCTGACCAGAGGTTGTAGCGGCTATCGGGGTCAAATTTGAGGTCAATGGTATTGAGCCTTCCGGCTTTTCCGGCTACCTCCAGCGCATCCACGAAACCAACATCCGCCGGCAGCAGATGCACCGTCATCCAGCCGGCAATAAACATGGCCACCGTCACAATCAGCATTTGCTGGAGGTGGGTGTAGGAAATGGCTTTGGCGCCCCCCGTCACGGTATACACCAGCACAATACCGCCCATGATGATGTTGGTCCAGAAGATGTTCCACCCCAGAATGGTCGACAGAATGATGGACGGCGCGTAGATGGAAAGACCCGTCGATAAACCGCGCTGCAGCAGGAAGAGCAAGGCCGTAAAAACGCGAACCCGGGCATCGAACCGGGACTCCAGGTATTCGTAAGCGGTAAAAACCTTCAGCCGGTGGAAAATGGGAACGAACGTAACAGCCAGTACAACCATCGCCAGCGGAAGTCCAAAATAAAACTGAACAAACCGCATTCCGTCCGTAAAAGCCTGCCCCGGCGTGGAAAGAAAAGTAATGGCACTGGCCTGGGTGGCCATCACCGACAGGCAAACGTGGTACCACGGCAATGATTGGTTGGCCAGCAGGTAGTCGCCCATGTTGCGATTCCCCCGGCTACGCACCACTCCATAAACAATGATAATTGCCAGTGTGCCGGCCAGGATGAGCCAATCGAGATTGCTCATGAAAAATACCGCATAAACCCGTAAAACAAGATTATTTCGAGCAGCAAACTGCCAATGACAATGCTGTATAACTGGCGCCAGGAACGCGCGAAAGGAGGTAAATCCGTAGATTTTTGGGTCATCGCAGAACGGTGGTTGGTTCTTTCTTCTTTATGGCAACGAAAATAGGCAAATCTCTCGTATACAACTTACCCATCCAATCATTAAAACTATCCTACCTTATTTTTGAATTATTCAATTTTAAAGATAGTTTGCAGACAGACATTCCTCGATCACCCCACAAGATACGGTCAAATATGGCAAAACTACCCGGAAAAGACGCAGAGAAATCCGTTTTTGGTTTGGACGGCAAAGTGGCACTGATCACGGGAGCCAGCAAAGGAATTGGCGAAGACATTGCCCGCATCTTTGCCCGGTTTGGAGCCAAAGTCGTCATCAGCAGCCGTCGGCAAAGCAGCCTCGACGGCGTTGTTGCCGAAATCCGGAAAGAAGGTGGAGAAGCCAGTGGCATTGCCGCCCATGCCGGCGACCACGACCAGCTTCGGCATCTCGTCGACAAAACCGTGGAGATATACGGCGGCATCGACATTCTGGTCAACAACGCGGCTACGAATCCCATTTTCGGGCCAACGATTGACTGCGATCTGGCAGCTTTCGATAAAATCATGCAAGTGAATGTCAAGGCTCCTTTTGAGCTGAGTAAAATGGTGTATCCGATTATGAAAGCCCGGGGCGGTGGGAGCATCATCATGATGAGCAGCATTGCCGGCGAAACACCCGATCCCGGTTTGGGCATCTACAGCGTTAGCAAAGCGGGTTTGAACATGCTGACCAAAGTTCTGGCCAAAGAATGGGGAGCCGACCACATCCGCGTCAATGCCATTTGCCCCGGTTTGATCAAAACCAAATTCAGTCAGGCGCTCTGGCAGGATGAAGCGATTCTGGCCCATTTCACCCACCGTTTGCCCATCGCCCGCATGGGAACCACCGACGAAATCAGCCCGCTGGCCTTATTTCTCGCATCCGACGCATCGGCGTATTGTACAGGCAGTCTGTTCCACGCGGATGGCGGAACATTGATTTGAAGAACGACCGGGTTATACCCCTCCGAATATCCGAAAACAGGCATCACACCATTAACCTTTACTTTCCGGCGGTTTCTGGACGATTGCCCTGAACCGACACAATTTTAAACTCCGTTCTCCGGTTTTTCTGGTGTTTGCTTTCGGGACAGGCCACATCATCCGTACAGCCATTCAGGATTTCGGTTTCACCATACCCCTGAGCATCCAGCCTTGAAGGGTCTATCCCATGGTTAACCAGATAATCGACCGTGGCTCTGGCCCGGTAGGTCGACAATTGCAGGTTGTATGCATCGTTGGCGCGGCTGTCCGTATGCGACCGGAGTTCAATTTTCATTTCCGGGTATTTTTTCAGAAGCCCGGCTAAATGATCCAGTTCCCGGGCGGCATCCGGGCGAATGAAAAACTTGTTATAATCGTAATAGATGTTCTTCAGTTCGAATACATCGCCCTCACCGTAGATTCCCTGCTGTTTTTCGATCAATTTGGGATTTTTGCCGGGTTTCATTTTTGGAATCTGCTCGCTGTTGGCCGTATAGCGGTTTTTCTGGGTGGTCAGCGTGTAGGGAGCTCCTGGTTTCATTTCAAATTCATATTTCCCATCCGTTCCCGTCACAACCTGCTGTTCCGATTTGTCTTTGTCATTCCGCAAGGTCACCGTTACACCCGGTGCGGGTTGCTGGTTGACTTCGGTTTTCACCGTTCCTTTCACCAGCGTATTTTCGCTTTTTTCCAGGTAAATCGATACCGTCATCACCGGTCTTTCCGATTGCGTCATGGTTGAAAACCGGATGCTGTTTGTTGCATACCCCTCTTTGATCGCTTTAAATTCATAGTCGACGTTGGCATCGAGACAAAAACCGGTTTTGCCATCGACCCCGGTAAAGCGTAAATCCTGATTCACCCCGGCTTTGATCACCCGTACATCCGCTACGGCGATGGGCTCGCTGGTTTTGGCATCGTAAACAAAAATGTTGAGTTGCTTGCAGGTTCGCCGGAAACTGTAAATATTGTCGTCACTCACACCCCGTTTCCGATTGCTGCTGAAATAACCGGACGTCCGGTTTTTGGTGGTAATCAGGCCAAAGTCATCCTTTTCCGAATTAATCGGATATCCCATATTCTGAACTCCTTTAAATGCGATTCCTTCGCGCAGTTCGGCATAAAACAGGTCGAGACCGCCCAACCCTTCGTGGCCGTCCGAGGAGAAGTAGAGGTTGCTGTTTTCGTCAACAAACGGAAACATCTCGTTACCTTCCGTATTGATTTCCTTGCCCATGTTCACCGGCGACGACCACTGCCCGTCCTTGAACTCGACCACATAAATATCGGTTCCGCCAAAACCGCCCGGCATATCCGACACAAAATACAGTTTGGTATCATCCGGTGATAGAGCCGGATGTCCGACCGAATAATCGTTGCTGCAAAACGGAAGTTCCTCGACTTTCTGCCAACTCCCTTTGTTATTTTCAGCGATGTATAATTTCAGTTTCCGAATGCCATCGTTGCTTTTTCCGCCTTTCCCTTTGGCGGTGTTGTTACGGGTGAAAATGATCCGGCTCTGGTCTTTGAAAAAAGTCATCGGCCCCTCGTGGTATTTCGTGTTGAGCGTCCGGCTGAACAATTCGGTTTTGGAAAGCGACTTTTCTTCCACGGGTGCTACCTCAACCGCGTCAGCCGTCGCATTACTTCCACCCAGCGAAGCCGCCCGGGCCACGAGTTCTGCATTATTTTGCAGTTCAGCCGTATCGGGATAAAAGTACAAGTCCAGAAACGGGGTTTGATTCCAGCCAAAAACCCGTTTGACCGGTCCTGTTTCGTCGCGCGCTGACACAAAAGCCAGACCGTTCTGATAATACATCGGGCTAAAATCGGCCTGGCGGGAGTTGACCGGCAGAAATTCCACTTTATAGGAAGAGGAATCCTGAAAAAACCGGTTCATGTCCATGTAGGAAACCGTAAATTTCCGGCCCCGCAAGTCTTCATTCTGTTTTTCTCCGTATTTGCTGTACAGTTTTTGCGAATCGCGGTATTTCCCATTGGCGGCCAGTGCCTGGGCGTAGTAGAGGTAATTTTTGGAGTCGGTTTCGGGAAACTCCCGGATCAAATCGGCGTAGATTCGTTCGGCATTTTTAGTATCCTGCAACGCGCGGTAACTATAGCCCAGTTTGGTATAAGCCTCCTGCACCTCAGCGGGGTCTTTCTTCTTATCAAGTCGCAAAAAATCCTCATACGCCCGGGCCGCATTCACGTAGGCCAGATTCTCAAACTGTTTGTTAGCCGCCTTCAGCCGCGCACTTTGCGCCTGAACGGCCAACGCCAGAATACTCAGAATGGCACTCAGCAGGGACAATCGTACGTATTTCATAGTGAATTGAAAGGGTTACTCCTGTAAAGCATCAAAACGAATGCCAAAATTTGCATGTACATCACATTCAATGATACTAAAATCCCGTACCCGGCAATGGGTGACAAAAAAGGGTGACTATTTTTGAAGAATAAAAGGGTTATTGACCGACAAACCGACGCTCAATTTTCAGAATTTTTCGGGTCTGATCCGTCACCCGATACCGGTCGTCGGGCCGGTATCCGATGAGCCAGGCGATGGCATCACCCGCCACTACGACCCAGGCAGAACGCCGGTCGGTCAGGGAGACTTTCTGGTTGGTCAGAAAATTGCCAACCGACTGCTTGCCTTTCATGCCGAGCGGCTGGAAACGATCTCCGGTTTGCCAGCGCCGGATGGTCAGCGGCCAGGAAATCCGGTCGGCGTCCAGACAGGCTATCTCGTGATTGGACGGGATCTGAAAACCGTTTAAAAACTCAATGATTTCGAACCGCAAAGAAAAGTGGTCAGAAACCGATAGATCGCCAGACGGCAACTCAACCAATTGAATCTCCTGATTGGCAACTGCTTGTAATGATGAAAGAACCAAATAGTCTCGATCACGAAGCACTTGATGAGTCGCCGACTGGAATTTTTGCCCAAAACCGTCTCCCCGAACAGCCTCAGCAAGCGGGTCTATCTGAACATACTGAAAACCGTATGGTTTCAGCCATTCGGACAACCGAAACGCCCACTCCCGCTGGTTGAGGAGTTGTTGAACCGAAAGAAAGACGCCTTCCGGACGATTCACGGCTATCTCCTCCCAGGACCGGCGTATTTCCGCTTCAAGCAGTTGGTCCGCTGATTGCAAACGCGCAACGGTGGTTTGGAGGGTTTGCAACAGATTAGGATTCATCTCTTTCAAAATAGGAATCACCTGATGGCGAAGGCGGTTTCGGCGATATTTGTCGGACGCATTGGAACTGTCTTCGCGCCAAACCAATCCCTTTTCCCGCGCGTAGTCGCCAATGGTTTCACGATCGGCAAACCACAGCGGCCGGATAATGCGTCCCTGCCGAATGGGAATGCCCCGCAATCCGGTCAAGCCAGTACCCCGAACCAGGTTGATCAGGATCGTTTCCAAAACATCATCCTGGTGGTGAGCCGTCGCAATACTGGCATAGCCGTTCACCTCCGCCAGTTGCTCAAACCACGCATACCGCAGGTGCCGGGCCGCCATCTGCGTCGAAATTCCCTGCTCTTCGGCCTGCTGTTTTGCCGGTAAACGGGTGGTATGAAACCGTACGCCATGCTGCTCCGCCAGGGCTCTCACAAAGGCTTCATCCTCATCGGACTCGGCTCCGCGCAACTGAAAATTGACGTGAGCGATCCCGTACTGAAACCCTGCCATTCGAAACAATTCTGCCATCACCACCGAATCCAGCCCGCCACTAACCGTCAGGAGGATGCAATCAGTTTGGCCAAAAAGTTGTTCTCTGTTAATAAAACTTAAAAACTGGTGTTCTATCGCCCGGTTTCGCGCTAAAGCCATAATTTTGTATCCGAAATAGTCTGAAATGCCGTTACGTCGGTTAAGGAGAAAAGATTCCTAGTTAATCATTTAATCCGCGTAATCCCAGTTCAGATGATTCAGAAGATTTTTTTCCATGCATCGCAACCCTTTGAATAAAACGAGCGTCTATAGCAATAGAATGATTCACAAGCTCCTGGTAATGCTTCTGGTTTTGCTGGCCGGTTCAGCAAACGCCCAGTTTGGCAATCCGGCAGCGGGTGGCGCAACCGATATTGTGATTCTGAAACGGGCCGACCAACTGGAAGGCCTGCAATCGGGAACCGAAGAGATTAAAAAACTGACTGGTAACGTCGAGCTTCTGCACAAAAATACGCTGATGTTTTGCGACCAGGCGGTTCAGAATCTGACCACCAACGTCATTGAAGCCTACGGCAATGTACGGTTGATTCAGGGCGATACGCTGAGTGTCAAAGGTGATACGTTGTTCTATTACGGGGCCACCCGGCAAGCCAATGTAACGGGTCGGACGGTGGTGTTGAAAGATCGGAAAATGACTTTGACCACCCGCCGACTTGATTACGACATGGCCAACGGAATTGCCCATTATCCGGTGAAAGGCCGGATTGTTGACCGGGAGAATATTCTGACGAGCCGGGAAGGCTATTACAACACGCGGACGAAACTGTTTACGTTTCATGAGAACGTCAAACTGGTCAATCCGCAGTATACGCTGACCGCTGATTCGTTGCTTTACAACTCGCTGAGCAAAATTGCCACGTTTCAGGGGCCAACCAAAATTGTGAGCAAGGAAGGAACGCTGCTTGCCAAAGATGGAGATTACAATACCGTCTCGCGCCTGTCGAACTTCCAGCGCCGGGCCACGATTGAAACGGAAAAATATACGCTGACGGGCGATACTTTGTTTGGGAACAACGCCAACGATTATTACACCGCCCGTGGCAACGTCGTTCTTTTTGCGAAGGGAGATCAAACGATTTTGACGGGCGATTTCGGTCGATACAACCGAAAAGCCGGTGTTGCCCGCATGATTGGGCACGCCCTGGTCAAGAGCATTTCAAGATCGGATACCTTGTTCATGCGGGCCGATACTCTCTGGTCGTTTGAACTACCCAATCCGAAATACAAAAAGGGAAAGACCAACACGGATTCGACGTACCGTCGGTTGATCGGGCAGCGAAATGTCCTGGTTTTCAAGAATGATTTGCAGAGCAAATGCGATTCAATCGTGTACGAAACCGCAGACTCGACCATCTACTTTTTCAAGGATCCCATTGTCTGGAGCACGAATTATCAGATGGAAGGTGACTCGATAACGGCATTGATGAAAAATAATCGCATCCATAAAATGTTACTTCGGGGCCATTCTTTCGTCATATCACAAGATACACTGCTCAATTTTAACCAGGTAAAAGGCCGGACGCTGACCAGTTATTTTGCGTATGACAAGAAAAGTGATCGCTCCGATATCGATCATGTGGTAGTTGAAGGCAATGGGGAGAGTCTGTATTTCGCCGTCGACGACAATAACAAAATGGTGGGTATGAACCGGGTTTTGTGCAGTAAAATGACGATCCGGTTTGCGGACCGAAAGGTTAACAAAATTAGCTTTTACGGCCAGCCGGATTCCAAACTGGTTCCTCCCCAGGAGTTAAAGGATGCGGACAAACAACTGGACGGTTTTAACTGGCGGATGGCCGAAAAGCCAACCAAAGCCCGGATTCTGGGATTACCGGAGCCAACGACGCCTGCATCGGCAACGGTTTTAAGTGCAAAAACCGTCACAAAAGCGGCAGCAGCCGTTTCGCCCGAAGCATCGGCGACGACCAAACGGGAGGTTCCGTTAAACGAATCAAAGATGAAGGGGTTGATCCGGAAAACGACAAGCAACACCGTCGAAACCGCACCCGTCAAAGAAGCGGTTTCGGTGAACAAACCGGCACCCGTTCCGACAGTTGAACCGAAAAAAGAAATTGAAAAACTGAAACCGGCTACCGTTTCGGAGAAAAAGGTGCAACGGGTGGACAGTTTGTCGACAGAAACCTCGAAAAATACCATTACGAAACCGGCGCTTCGCACTACGCCAACGCCGGTGGAAGAGAGCGATCTGGAAAAGGAACTCAATAAAAAACCGGTTCGAAAAACCGGTAACTGATTGGGAGTCCAGTGGTTTGTAAATAAATTTTTGAATTTGTTTTAAACCTTTGGGGTAACGTTCGGTTCTAACTGACAAAAAAGGATTTGAATTGCAATTTTTTGAGGAAGTGGTCGTTGACTTTCTCGTTTTTTTAAATATGTTTGTGATGGGGTATTATATCCACCCGATTATTGAATGAAATTATATGAAACAACCTGTACGTTTATATGCCTGGTTAACCGGATTGGCACTTCTGGTATCGCAGAGTCTGATGGCTCAGAGCGATAGCAGCAGGCCCAAAAGCCGGTTGGAGTTGGGGCAAAAACCCGCACCGACGAGTCGTGTGATTCACTCCCGCAACTTCCCTTTCCTGAAGCATCCCAGCGTTTCCAGTCTGGATCGTGGCGTTACTGCTCAGAAAAATACCGCCATTAACCAATTTTACCGCAATCAGCTTCTGCATACCTCGGCGGGTAAAACCCCGGTTCGCGCGGCCAGCTCGGATACCGGCAATCTGCCCACGCCTGAAGCCCGCGTTTCTGCGGAAGAAACACGAAAGGTTGAGGATTGGATGTATGCCAACGAACGGATCACGGTTTCTAATATTTACCCGAATCCAGCCAATGAAAGAGCCGAAATTGATTACCAGATTTTTGGCGGTGTAAAAGACGCTAAACTCATCTTTTACAATGTGTTAGGAGCTCCGGTGAAAGAGTATGTTCTGGATCGGAACGAGCGAAAAATTCGGATTGCAACCAGCGAAATGAATTCCGGTATGTACTTTTATCAACTGTCTCTGGAAGGGCAAAAAATTGCAACCAAAAAGTTAATGGTCAGTCATCAATGACTGTCGATAGGTAGTTCGATAGGCAGTAGGCAGTTTTTCTGTTTACTGCTTATTTTTTTGCCTGACAACACCTTCAACGTTAGCACTATTTACGGGGAATGATCGTTAGTCTTACAGAGATTTTTATTAATTTTGCATCCTTATGCAGCATTGTTTGAAAGCAGGTACAGTAGCGGTTGTGTTGTTGGTGATGATTACGTCATGCAGCCCATTTCAGAAACTACAGAAAACGGGTACCGATGATCAAAAGTATCAGGCGGCCGTCACGTACTTTAAAAAAGGAGAATTTTACCGGGCGGGCCTGTTGTTTGAAGAATTGATTCCCATTCTGAAAGGAAGCACGGAATCGGAAATGGCCCAGTTCTACCGGGCTCACTGCGAATACCAGCAGCAGAACTACCAGTTATCGTCGTTTCACTTCAAGCAATTTTACGAAACCTTTGCCCGAAGCGATTACGCCCACGAAGCGATGTATTTCTACGCCCTTTCGCTCTACAAAGATTCGCCGAACTACAACCTGGACCAATCCAATACCCTGACGGCCATGGCCGCTTTGCAGGACTTCATCAATGCCCACCCGCAGAGTCCTTTCCGGCAGGAATGTACCCAGTATATCGCCGTTTTACGCGATAAGCTGGAATTGAAAGCCTACGATAAAGCCAAGCAGTACTACAAGACGAGTGCCGCCAACATTGCCAATTACCGGTCGTCGGTGGTTTCCATTACCAATTTCCTCCGCGAGTACCCGGATTCGAAATACAATGAAGAACTGGCCTACCTGCGCGTGGATGCGCAGTATAACCTGGCCAAAAACAGTTTTGCCGACAAACTGAAAGAGCGGCACCAGGAAGTGGTGACCTATTACCTGGCACTCGTAGACAAATTCCCGAAAAGCCCGGATCTTAAAAAAGCCGAGCGGATGTATGAAGACAGCCGGAAGGAGCTGGAAACCATCGCCAATCAGGAAAAAGAGAAATTGAATCAGCAACAAAAACCGGCCAAAGTCACGGCGACAACGGCCAATTAATCAATAAACGGTTGCCCGAATACACCAGCGTTCGGTGGCCGAAAACCGAGAAGAGAAAACCAAAAAACTATGGCAAATAATCCTTCGATCATCACCCGCGATACCGATAAAATTGCGGCAGCAACGGGTAATCTGTACGAATCAGTATCGATCATTTCAAAACGGGCGCGGCAGATTTCGAGCAAAATGAAAGAAGAACTGAGCAACAAACTTTCAGAATTTGCGTCGGCCGTCGACAACCTGGAAGAAGTGTTCGAAAACCGGGAGCAGATTGAAATTTCAAAATACTACGAGCGTCTTCCCAAACCGACCACGGTGGCAACGGACGAGTTCCTGGAAGGCAAACTGCAATGGCGCACGGTTGAAGAAGACACGAGCAGCTCGCTGTAATTCTTTATCTTTACGTTAGATACAAAACGAACCGAAGAAGCACAGAGACCACGGAGAAAATCGCACCGGCGACCTCTCTCTGTGTCCTTTGTGCTTCTTCGGTTCGTTTTGTGTGTTTATCCTGCTTATCATGTCCAAATTCACCGGAAAAAAGATTCTGCTGGGCGTAACGGGGAGCATCGCTGCGTATAAATCAGCCCTGCTGATCCGGCTTCTGATCAAGTCGGGAGCCGAAGTGCAGGTGATCATGACACCCGCAGCCAAAGATTTCATCACGCCCCTGACGTTGGCCACACTGTCGAAACGTCCCGTTTTTTCGGAGTTCATCCAGTCTGGCGGGCAGGGCGAAGGGCAGTGGAACAACCACGTCGAGCTGGCTCTTTGGGCCGACTTGCTGGTTATTGCGCCGGTGTCGGCACACACGCTGGCGAAATTGGCCCATGGATTTTGTGACGATTTGCTGTCGGCGGTTTATCTATCGGCGAAATGCCCGGTCTTTCTGGCACCCGCCATGGATCTGGACATGTACCGCCACCCTACGACCCTGGAGAACCTCCGGCGGCTGGAATCCTTTGGCAATCACCTCATTCAGGCCGAACACGGCGAACTGGCGAGCGGACTGGTGGGCGAAGGACGGCTGGCAGAACCAGAACACATTGTGAATGAACTGGAGCGGCATTTTGCCCACCGCCCGGTTTTTAGGCACAAACGAATATTGATTACCGCTGGCCCCACGCAGGAGTCCATTGATCCGGTTCGCTTTATCAGCAACCACTCGAGCGGCAAAATGGGCTATGCCATTGCCCGCGCTTTTGCCCAGGCCGGAGCCGACGTTACGCTCGTCAGCGGCCCCACGGTGCAACCCCTCCCCGATTCGGCCATCCGGCGCATAGCGGTACGCTCGGCCCGGGAAATGTTTGAAGCAACGGCGGAAGAGTTTCCGAAAGCGCACGTGGTTGTGCTGGCAGCCGCCGTGGCCGATTACACCCCCTTGCAACCCGCCGACCAGAAAATCAAGAAAAAGGAAGCGGTTTTTGGGTTGGAAATGACCAAAACCGTCGATATTGCCGCCACCCTGGGACAGCAAAAACGCCCGGACCAAATTACGGTCGGTTTTGCGCTGGAAACCAACGATGAACTGGCCAATGCGCTGGGAAAACTCCGGGCCAAAAATTTCGATCTGATCGTTCTGAATTCTTTGCGCGATCCGGGAGCCGGTTTTGGGCACGATACCAACAAAATTACCGTTATTGACAAAGACGAGCGGATGTATGAATTTGATCTGAAATCGAAGGACAAAGTGGCCGAAGATTTGCTCAATCTCGTTCAGGAACAGCTATCGATGGTATGAAATTTCAATCCTTATTGCGAAGTGTTGCGGCATTCATCGCCCTGTCGACCCAAACCGGTCTGGCCCAGGAACTTAATTGCCAGGTGACGGTAAATTTCAACCAGGCCCAGTCGACGCAGGTCACCGACCGTCAGATTTTTCCCCAGCTTCAGAGTTTCATTACGGATTTCATCAATACCCGCCGTTGGACTACCGATGCGTTTAACCCGGAAGAACGCATTAACTGCAAACTGATCATCGACATTCTGAAAGTTCCCGCACAGAATGTCTACCAGGGTCGTGCCCAGATTATTGTCACCCGCCCGGTGTATGGTACCAATTATGAGACCGTTACGCTGCGTTACATCGACAATGCGTTTGATTTCCCCTACCGCCCCAACGATGCGATGTTTTTTAACGAAAATACCAATTCCCATGAATTAACGTCTTTGCTTGCTTTTCATGCGCTCATCATGCTGGGTGTCGATTACAATACGTTTAGCAAGCAGGGCGGGAAACCGTTTTTTCAACGGGCCTATAACGTGATGACCCTGGCGAATCAACGGGCAGACGCCGGCGGAGCGTGGGCTGCCAAGGGCGACATCCGCAACCGGTACTGGCTGATCGAAAATCTGCAAAGTCAGCAGTTTATTCCTTACCACGAAGCCTTGTATACCTACCACCGCCAGGCATTGGATACCTTCACCACCAACCCATCGGGGGCGCGTCAGCAGGTGTTGGGCGTTTTATCAACCCTCCAGCAGGTCAGTCAACAGCGACTCAATTCCGTGGTGATCAACACATTTTTTGACGCCAAGGGCGAAGAACTCTTTAACATCATGAACGAGGGTCCGCGCGATGAACGGCAAAAAGCTTTCACGCTTCTATCCACCCTCGACCCGGCCAAAACAGAAGTTTACCGGAAGTTACTCAGATAATTCATGGGTAAACGTTTAATTCGCATTCGGGCATCGGAGCTTCTCAACCAGTGGACATCCGAATCGGCCGCCGGACTTGAAAACACCGAAGTCAATGTTGTTTTTCTTGACGGACGCACCTTGCACGGTCGGCTGATCGACGTCCGTGGGTCGGAATTATCGATTCGTGACAACATTGGTCACGGTCATACGGTCCTGATCCAAACCGTTGATGAAGTCATCCTGGATGAAAAAGCTCCTTTCTAGACTTTTACCATGCTTTCGCATTTACTGATAAAAAACTACGCCCTGATTGAACTACTGGAAATGGATCCGGATTCCGCGCTAAACACCATTACGGGTGAAACAGGGGCGGGAAAATCCATCATGCTGGGTGCCATTGGTTTGTTGATGGGCAATCGGGCCGATACAAAGGCGCTCTATAATCCGGACGAAAAATGCGTAATCGAGGGTTTTTTCAAGGTATCAGGCTACCTTATCGAGAATTTATTCGAAGAGGCTGACCTCGATTACGACACAACCTGCGTGGTTCGGCGGGAGATCAGCCCAAGTGGAAAGTCCCGCGCTTTTGTGAACGATACACCCGTAACCCTCGATATTCTACGACGGGTGACGAGCCACTTAATGGATATTCATTCGCAGCATGATTCCATTCTGCTGGGGTCGAATGAATACCAACTGGAAATTGTCGACACCTACGCCCAAAACGACGCCCTGTTACGCCAATACCGCATCGATTACCGCACATATCGACTCAAACAGGAAGCCTACGAGCGCCTGCTGTCCGAAACGGCGACGATGAAAAAGGAATTCGATTACAACAGCTTTCTGTACGAAGAACTTCATAAACTGGAGTTGCAAACCGACGAACAGGAGTTGCTGGAACAGGAACTCACGATTCTGGAAAACGCCGAAGATATCAAAGAACGGCTTCAGCTCTCGTCTGATTACCTCGACAATGCGGAGCAATCGGTCGTCGTTTACCTCAAAAATGTGGTTAACAACCTGAACTACGTCACCCGCCTGACGGACCGGTTCAGCCAGCTTCGGGACCGGGCACAAAGTGCCCTGATCGAACTGCGTGACCTCGCCAATGAAATAAACACCGAAGAAGATAACATCGAGACCAACGATGCGCGGGTCGAGATGATTCGGGAACGGTTGAATCTGATTTATCAGTTGCAAACCAAACACGCGGTAAAAACCATCGCCGAACTGCTGGTTATTCAGGCGGATCTGGAGAAAAAAGTCAGTAAAATTCTGAATTCCGATGCCGAACTGGCGTTGGCCAAAGCCGAAAGCGAAACGGCTTTTGAGCAACTCATGACGAGTGCCGATGCCCTTTCTGCCTCACGCCGGGAAGCAAACCCGGAGATTGAGGAGCGGGTGGGCAGTTTGCTGGCCGATCTGGGTATGCCGAATGCCTCGTTAAAGATCAACCAGGAAACCGGCAAACCGACCGACACGGGTGTCGATACAGTTTCTTTCCTGTTCAGTGCCAACAAAGGCGTTAAGAACCAGCAATTGAAAAATGTCGCTTCAGGAGGGGAATTTTCCCGGTTAATGATGGCGATTAAATACATCCTGGCCAGCAAACGTTCGCTGCCCACGATTATCTTTGACGAAATTGATACGGGCGTCTCCGGCGAAATTGCAATCAAGATGGGAAACATGATGCGCGACATGGCGAACAGTCACCAGATCATCGCCATTACGCACCTGCACCAGATTGCCGCGCAGGGCAAAGCCCATTACTTCGTGTACAAAGACAATTCCGGCAATCGCACCGTAAGCCGGGTAAAAAAACTTAGTTTTAACGAACGGGTTCAGGAAATCGCCCAGATGATTGGCGGAAATAATCCGTCGGCCAGCGTTTTGAAAAATGCAAAAGAACTGCTGTCGCAGAAAGCGCCGTCCTGAATGAAAACCCACCGATTTAAAATCCTCCATCAATACCATGAAAAAACTAGTGATTTGCCTTGTTGCACTGGCGGGTTGTCAGTCATCCAACGACAAAAAAAGCATTGAACAAATGCAGGATCAGGTGATGGTTGTTCATGACGAGATCATGCCCCGCACCGATGATCTGATGGATTTGAAGGAAAAAATAAGCCACCAGATTGATAGTCTTTCCAAAATCACACCCGCTTCAGCCAGCGTCAAAGCCCGGCAGGAAGAAGGTCTGACCATCAATAAAAGCCTGACCGAAACCGACAGTCTGATGTTTGCCTGGATGAATCATTACAACGCCGATACCGTCAAAGGCATGGACGAAAAACAGGCAAAGGCGTACCTGGATCTGGAATTGAAGAAAATCAGTGAGGTGAAAGCAAAAATAAACAGCGGAATTACACAGGCGAAGAAATTCCTGGGTAACTAATTCCGGACGCGGGCTGTTGATTGTATATGCGGTTTCGCCGTCTGAGTTTTTGCCATTAAACTAAATTTCAGAATGTATTCAGTGCTAAAAAGCAGTATTTCGCTGGCCGTCTTCCTTTTTTTAGCGGCTTGCTCATCCACCGAATCCCGGTTGCCCATCATGGGCGAACGGGATGTCATCACGAAAGAAGTCGACGGTAAAACCGTTACGGATACGGCCTATTATCAGATACCGGGTTTCCAGTTTACCAACCAGGACAGCTTGCCGGTAACGGATAAAACCTTTGATGGAAAGATCTATGTCGCTGACTTCTTTTTCATTACCTGCCCGACGATTTGCCCGAAGATGAAAACCCAGATGAAACGGGTTTACGACCAATTCAAGAACAATCCGGACGTGATGTTGCTGTCGTATACCATCGATCCGAAACACGACACCCCGGCGGTGCTGAAAGAGTTTGCGACCAGTCTGGGAATTACCGGATCGCAGTGGCAATTTGCAACCGGCCCGAAAGAAGAAATCTTTAAAACCGGCAAGAGTTATATGGTGGTAGCCCAGGAAGACGCCGGCGCGCCGGGCGGTCTTCTCCACAGTGGCCACTTTGTGTTGGTAGACAAGGAAAAACGCGTCCGGGGCATGTATGACGGCACCACGGAAGAAGGTGCAGACAGACTGATAGCGGACATCGACCGGTTACTCGCCGAATATAAAACGAAATGAGAAGACGAACGCTGGGATGGTTGCTCGTACCGCTTCTCTTCCAAACCGCTTGCCAGAGCCAGGAGGAGTTAAAGCAGGAGAAATATTTTGTGGAGGGCTACCAGCTTTACACCGAACATTGTGCCAATTGCCACCAAACCGACGGCAAGGGTCTTGAAGCGCTTTATCCGCCGATCAACGGGTCCGACTATCTGAAAAATAAGGAAAAGGTCATCTGCCTGATTCGGTATGGGCAGAACGAACCGATTGTCGTAAACGGTCGGCGATTCAACCGGCCGATGCCCGCCAATCCACAATTAACCGACATCGATGTGGCGGAAATCACAACCTACATTTATAATCAGTGGGGCGGAGAAGCTGTAATTACGGACGTAAAAGAAGCCAGTAAAATACTGGATACCTGCCGGGTGCAACGTCAACGTTAGTTCAACATCAATTTCCGCTGCCCGACATCCGGAAGATCCCCGACGTTTTTCGAATAAAGTAGTGCGAAAACGTTTGATCGGTGTCCAACCCCACCCCTTCCAGTCGTTCGTTTGAGTTTTTGCTCAGGATTTTGACCTTTTTTTCGGTGTAAACCTTCTTGGTGGTCGGGTTCCAGTTGAGTTCCGGCGTGTAGAGTTCCTGATTCTTTTTCTTGTTGACCACCACCACATTCCCCATGACGCGGTAATAATTCTGGGCTTGTACATAGCGGCCCGAATCCGCCCGCAGGGTGGTCTCGACCTGTTGGTCAGGGCCGTAGAACTCGATGTTGACGGTTTTGGGGTAAACGCGGTCGTTGGATTGGTACTTGTACTGCAAGGGCGTTTTCATCTTGACCTTCAACAACCCCATTTCGCTGTACAGAATCTGAACATCGTTGATTTCTTCCAGCGGGCCGGTATACGGTTTTGATTTTTTTGCAGCCGGTTCTTCCGTACAACTCATCAAGGCACTCCCAAACAGGCCCAAAAAGACGGCCCGAAAAATATACTTACTCATCATGGTTTTCAGTGTGAATCATTCCAATCCCTAGAACGAAAGTCTGAGCGCCCTGGTTCGTAGCTTTGACTAAACGGTATGGCTCAGCAGTGAAACCATCGGTCAATCGATTTTCTGCCGCTGGAACCAGGGCTGATTGAGCGACAGACCCAGGCCAATTTTGAAATACCGTTCCTGAATCTGACCGTTCGTAACCGTTCCCCGCTGACCGCCGATCAACGAGATCGTAACCGAGTTTACAAATTGACCCACGGGCAGGGAAACGCCTAAACTGACGTTCACGTCGTTGGGTTGTTTCCCTCCTACCGAATACGGCAACTTGGAATAATTGAAGCCCAAACGATACGGAATGAGATCCAGATAGCGCGTCGAACGGGTTTTCGGCGTGTATTCCAGCCCGGCGCCAATCGAATAACTATCTTGTAAACTCCCTGAATTGCCCTCCAGATCCGAAAATTTTGACCAGGGCTGGTACCCAAATTCAACCCCAACGGCTAATTTCTGCGATTTCTCCAACACAATACCACCCCGAAATTGGGTAGGCAGCGTAACCGAACCGCCACTTCGGGTACTAACCGTATCCGGATTTGAAATCTGCGTGCCACTGGCATCGATTTGCTGATAGGTATCGATTGAATTGCCACCTAATTTTGTCATCGGATCGATGGTGGCGCCGATGTTCAGAAACCAGTCATTTTTCAGTTTCGGTCGCCAGGCCGCTCCAAGTCGCCAGACAATATCACTGTAGCTCGTTTGTGTTGAACGCTTCACGGTAATATCATCCCCACCGATCAGCAGGCGGGAGTCGGAATCTTTGGTGGTGTTGCCAAAGAGAAAAGCCGCTTCAAAGCCGAAGAACAGGCTCTTGGTCAGGCTAAAGCCGTTGGTAAACGTTGCCTTGTTGAGCCCACCCCGTCCCCGGTAAATGTATTCGGATTCGTAGATGGTGCCCGGCACTTTCTGGTATTGCGTGGTTTGGTAGTCCACGTAGCTGTAGGGCCGCAAGCCAATGCCCGTTGACCAATAGCGGGTGACGGGAAAGGTAAACGTCAGGTAGCTGAGGTTGGCCCCAAAATCCTGTTGTTTTTGTCCACGACCATCGGTAAGTCCTTTGCTTTGCCCCAGCAAACCCACCTCGAACAAGGTATAGCGGTTCCGAACCAGCAAAGCGGGGTTGACACTATTGAGAAAAAAGCTGTTGGCATACGCGGTTCCCATGCCGCCCATGCCCAGGTTGGTGACGTTGCTGTTGCCGTAGATTTCACCAATACCCAGCGAAGAATAAGGAGAATTGCCTAAACCTTGTGCCTGAGCGGTCAATTGAGCCGTTCCAAACAGGAAAAGGCCGGTAAATAAGACGGAATACCATCCGTTACGAGAGGTCGACATTATGTTGTAAAATACGATTCAATCCGATCAGTACCAGTTCCGGTACTGCAAAGATGGGTGGTTTCAGGCTACTTTCAAAAAACGGAGCGTCTCCCCCGCAGATTAGTACCCTCACATCGGGGTGTTCCCGGCGATGCGCATCGATAATACCGTTCAATTCGGCCAGCAATCCATTGACCACACCGGCCTGCATGGCCTGCCGGGTATTTTTCCCCAACAGCGAGGGCCGTAACTCGTCCGGCTCGACCATAGGTAGCCTTTCTGTAAACGAATGCATCGCCCGGAATCGCATACGGAAGCCGGGAGAAATCATTCCGCCGTGAAAGACCGAAGCCGCATCCACGTAGTCATACGTGACGCAGGTCCCCATATCGATCACCAGGCAGGCTTCATCCGGAAACCGGACTTTAGCCCCAACAGCCGACGCAATCCGGTCGGTGCCGAGCGTGTTGGGCGTATCATACCGCTTTTCCATCGGCACCGGCGTATAGCCATCGACCGCCAGCCAGTACGTTCCCGGTTTTAACGGAAGCTGGTCCCGCAACTGGTCGGCCGGGCGGTTGGTCGACGAAACGACGACCGCGTCGGGCGGAGCATTCTGAATCAGGGTTTGTAGATTCTCGACCGATAACTGCGAATAGACTTCCATGGACTTTCCATGCGCGAAAATTCCGGCTTTGATGGCACTGTTCCCCCAGTCGATGGCGATGTTCATTCCTGCAAAAATTGCAAATAGAGACCAGATTCCTCACTCTTGTGTGTTAAAAATGCTTAAAATGCGGCATGGAATCGGTAAAAACGTGGTTTGAGCAGCAGTTGATGGGCAATTCCGTCGGCAATCTGGTCCTGTTCGCTCTCCTTATTCTGTTGGGTTTGTGGCTGAAACGCATTCTGTCGATGTTGCTGAGCCGGTTTTTCTACCGGCTCGTCAAGCCCGAATCCAATTCCATTCCGATCAGCGATTTTCTCCGGTTGATGCGCCAACCGATTGAATTTCTCATCCTGCTGATCATGCTCTTTCTGGCCTTCGACCGACTGGCTATCCCCGATCAGTGGGGATTTGTTCCCCGCACCGAGTTCGGCTACCGCCTGGTGATAATCCGGCTGTACCAAACGACGCTGATGATTACGCTGGCCTGGATTGCCATCCGGTTTGTGAAGTTCGTAGGCCTGATTTTTCAGAAACGGGCTGAACAAACGGAAACCAAGCTGGACGACCAACTGGTGCCGTTTGTTCGCGATCTGATGATTCTTACCGTCTCCGCGATTGCGTTTTTTTCGATTCTGAGTGTCGTTTTCGATGTCAATGTCATTGCCCTCGTAACCAGTCTGGGCATCGGCGGTTTGGCCATTGCCCTGGCGGCCCGCGAAACGCTCGAAAATTTATTTGCCTCCTTTGCCATTCTGCTCGATCGTCCCTTTGTTACCGGCGATACGGTTACCGCCGGTACCGGCCCCAATCAGGTGACCGGTACCGTGGAAAAAATCGGTTTCCGAAGCACGCGTCTCCGCACCGACGACGGCAGCCGCATCGCCGTTCCCAACCGCCTGATGATTTCGCAATCCCTCGATAACCTGACCCAGCGGAGCCAGCGACGGGCCAAGTTCTATCTCCGGCTTGCCCTCGATACACCGGCCGAGACGCTCCGGGGAATTGTTGACGATACCCGCCAATGGCTTGAAAACCAACCTAAAACGAACCAGTCTCCTCCCCTTATCCAATTTGACACCTTTGGCGAAAGCTCGCTCGATATTCTGATTCAATATTACGTGGCTACCAGCGACTACCGGGAATTTAACGCCATAAA
Source organism: Larkinella sp. C7 (assembly GCF_006149005.1). Classification (GTDB taxonomy): domain Bacteria; phylum Bacteroidota; class Bacteroidia; order Cytophagales; family Spirosomataceae; genus Larkinella. The sequence continues at coordinate 224,641 of NZ_VBSL01000005.1, forward strand.
AGAAGAAGTGAACTATCAGTTGATAGCCATTGTTAAAAAACATAGCGGACAGTTTGCATTTCCATCAAGAATCGTTTACCTTCGGTCAGAAGCTGAGTTCCCGCTCGAAAATCAAAAATAATTCCTGGCTACTTTTGAATACTTTTTAAAACATTTGCATCTTTTGGTCGTTCTTGTTGACAAAGCGGGATTAAACTATTAACATTGTGGTCATATAGGTTCTGACCCGCTATCCCAGGTGTTCTGCCTCTATCCATGTAATCTGAGGCCGCAAGCCAAATCCACCTGAACAAACTGTCCCTGTTAAACCCCACCACGCACCAGCGTAGTTGTGTTATTACACTGAAACAGTTGCTGCAAGTGCATAGGTCAAGCAAATATCTGACTTGTAATCAATCGTACCATTAAAGCACTACTTTTCCTCATTTGGATTCATTCATCCACGGCTTGCCGTAGCGACAATTATCTCACACATTTTCAAGTAAAGCCCCCTTTGCTTACTCTGGCTTTTTATGTATAATAAGGAAGAACTCGATCTGAAACTCTTATCAGAATTGAAAGCGATTGCTGAATCATTCAGTATTCGTGACATTAGTAAATTCAACAAAAAGGAACTGGTTTACAAAATTTTAGACCAGCAATCCTTACTCCCCGACCCCGTTCCGGCTCCTACAGAAAACGGCAAAAGCGCGGAAGCCGCCCCGGCGGTGGTCGCCGAAGCCCCGCGCCGTGGACGCCGTCCAAGACCGGAACCAACACCGGTAGCCGAGACGACTCCCGGTGCGCAACCCGCTCCTGTTGCCCTGGAAACGCCGGCTTCGACTCCCGAACCCGTTCAGCCCGAAATGGTAACCCCCACTCCGGAAGCCCGAACTGAGGAACCACGCATACCGGTCGTACGGCCCAATCGTGACAATGCGGCCCGAAATGGCCGACCCGCCGATGTTGCAGGCACCCGCCCCCAAAACCGGCGTGGTCCGGAACAAACCGGCTCCATTCGCCCCACCCGAAACGAAAACTCCGATTCCCACGATCCCCGGCGGGTGCGTCAACGGATTCGCAAAGACGAGGAGGTTGGCGAAGATATTATTCCCGCAGCCCCTTCTGCGGAGAAATCCATTGAAAAAAAGGGACTTCCCAACCAGCCCCAGCGCCCGGAACAACTCCGCAACCGCAAAGGAGAACTGGAACAACCCGCGCTGGATCTGTCGATTGAAACCGAAACCGACGACTTCTACACCGCGCCCACTGAAACCGATGGCGAGCCGTCGGAGGGAACCGCTGTTAGCCCGGCCACGCCTGAAACCCCGGTTCAGGCCGATCAGCCCGAAGCAACCAGTCAAACCCCGGCACAACAACCCGAACGCCAGCAGCGTGACGTGGTGCGCCCGGATGAGTATACCAACCGCATTCGCCGACAGTATAACCAGCACGTTCGGGAATTCGACGGAATCATCGAAAACGAAGGCGTTCTGGAAATCATGTCCGATGGTGGCTACGGCTTCCTGCGCTCGGCCGATTACAATTATCTGGCCAGCCCGGACGACATATATGTATCACCGTCACAAATCAAGCTCTTTGGCCTGAAAACCGGGGATACCGTACGCGGTCAGATCCGTCCACCCAAAGAAGGTGAAAAATATTTTGCCCTGCTTCGTGTTTCATCGGTCAATGGCAAAACGACCGAGGAAATCCGCGACCGGATTCCGTTCGAATACCTCACACCGCTTTTCCCGGAAGAAAAACTGAACCTGAGCTACCGTTCCGATCAGTATTCGACGCGGATTGTGGACCTTTTCGCACCGATTGGAAAAGGGCAGCGTGGGATGATTGTGGCCCAGCCCAAAACCGGTAAAACCGTGCTGCTGAAAGACATCGCCAACGCCATCACCAAAAATCACCCGGAAGTTTACCTCATCATTCTGCTGATCGACGAACGCCCGGAAGAAGTGACGGATATGGCCCGGAGTGTGAACGCCGAAGTCATTTCGTCAACGTTTGATGAACAGGCCGAGCGGCACGTTAAAGTGGCCTCGATGGTCCTGGAAAAAGCGAAACGGATGGTCGAGTGTGGTCATGATGTGGTTATTCTGCTCGATTCGATCACGCGTCTGGCACGGGCCTACAACACGGTGGTGCCTTCGTCCGGGAAGATTTTGTCGGGTGGTGTCGATGCCAACGCCCTCCACAAGCCGAAACGCTTCTTTGGGGCCGCCCGAAACGTTGAATTTGGCGGCTCATTAACGATCATTGCCACGGCGCTGATCGACACCGGTTCGAAAATGGACGAAGTAATTTTTGAGGAATTCAAAGGAACCGGTAACATGGAACTCCAGCTCGACCGGAAACTGTCCAACAAGCGCGTTTATCCGGCGGTTGACGTTCTGTCGTCCGGCACGCGTCGGGAAGACCTGCTGCTTGACAAAGAAACCCTGCAACGCATCTGGATTCTTCGCAAGCACATGGCCGATATGAACGCGATGGAGTCAATGGACTTCCTGCTCGACCGCATGCGCGGAACCCGCAACAACGAAGAATTTCTGGTATCGATGAACCGCTAACGTTCATCTTCCGTCTTTTTTTAAAAGAAAACCGTGTTGCAGCCCGTAAGGGTTGCAATACGGTTTTTTAGTTACCGGACAGTCCCATTGCATTTGAGAAAGGCACTACCGCAGAAGGAGTTTTTCAAAAAAATAATTTCGGGTTTGCATGACTTCACGGCCCTTATCGAGTCTCAATGAAGGAATATAAACTTCAAACCCGTCGTTATTTCATGTTCACCAATAAAACTCCCTGGGTTGTGCTGCTCCTTGTCTGGATGGGCGGTTCAACCTATTGGCACGTCTGCCACATCAAACAATTGTGCGCCGACGACGATACGTCCCAGTCAGCCCTTTCTGCGGATTCAAAAACAACGCCTGCCTTTACAGTTCCCGGTTTGCAATTTGCGGATGGAACAACCGCAACCTTTCAGTCGGCGGGTCATCTGGCATTTGCCAAATCCGGGGCCGAAGTCAACCCGGCGGGCGTTCAGGCTTTGCTGGATTCCCTCTCACTCTATCTGAAAGCAAACCCCGGAAAACGCGTACAACTGACCGGTTTCTATGATCCGAATGAACAAAACCCTTCGACTGACGCCAATCTGGGGCTCGCCCGCGCCAACAGCGTCCGGTCTTATCTGAAAACGCTGGGTGTAGCGGATACGCTCTTCACGATACAAGGCGAATCAACCACCGATCTGGCCTTCACGCCAGCCGGCGATTCGCTCTACGGCGGTATTCGATTTGCGTTTCTGGAAGAAGTACTGGTAAAAGCACCCAAACCGGCCGAAGAAAAATTAGCTGACAGTCAGAAGTTTGCATCCATTTTCGAACCAATGGACCTATACTTCAACACCGGCAAAATCGACTACATCAAAACCGCCGGTACGCGTGAATTTCTGGAGAAGACCCGGACCTACCTGAAAGACCATCCGGATCAGAAACTGGTCATTACCGGCCATACCGATAATGTGGGTCCCGATGCGCTCAATCTAGCCCTGTCTAAGAAACGGGCCACCGCCGTGAAAATGCAATTGGTGAACGAGGGTATTCCAGCCCGTCAGTTGGAAGTTCAGGGCAAAGGCGAAATCCAGCCCGTCGGCACCAATGAAACTGAAGACGGTCGCCGGGCCAACCGCCGGGCTTCGATTGTTGTGAAACCCTAATTCCCTCCGCTCCCAAAAACGCATTACCACTATGTTTGAAATGAATCCCCATCAGTTGCCCGACGCCGTCCTGCAACACTGGATTATGTTACTGGTTTGTGGAACGTTCGGTTTCATCATCGGTTACATCGGTCGAAAAGTTACGATTCGCCAGCTCGAAAGTCAGATCAATGCCACAGAAAGCCAGGTGGAAGAGTGCCTGAAATTGAGTCAGGCCCAGCAGGAAGACATCGTTCTCCAGCGTATCTCCTCCCGGGCGAATGAACTGAATTTCACACGGATCGGCCATTCCTCGCTCGCTAAAGCCGATGACCTGAAGGAAATCAACGGGATTGGCCCGTTTTTCGAGAAAAAACTGCACAGCCTCCGAATCTATACATTTCAGCAGTTGGCCAATTGTACCACGGAAGATACCAACCAGATTGCCAATATCATTGAGTTCTTCCCCGATCGCATCGAACGGGAAGACTGGATCGGTCAGGCAAAAAAGTTACACCGCAAAAAATACGGCGTTTAGAATTCAACTGTTCGACCTAAAAAAGCACTGACATTATGTTCAATTTAGATCCGTTTAGCCGGGGCGTTGCCATTACTGAAATCCTGATCTTGCTGGCCTTTGCCGCCCTGGTGGGTTATCTCCTCGCCCGGTTGATCACCAACAGCCGCATTAGCGAATTAAGAGCCGCTTTGGCCGATCAGGAAGCGGCCCTGGATGACTGCCAACGCAAGCGGAAGGAGACGGTAGCGATGGCTTCCTCTCCAGCAACCAAAACCGTCGAGTATACGAGCACCCAATCAATTGCAGCGACAAGCAATGAAAAAATAGCAGCAGAAAACGATGAAGAAACGGTTTTTCGTAAAATTGCGTCACGCGCTTCGGAATTAAATTTTAGCCGCATTGGCTATGCCACCCTGAATGATGCAGATGATCTGAAGGAGATCGTGGGCGTCGGTCCATTTTTTGAACGCAAACTGCACACACTCGGCATCTTCAGTTTCCGGCAACTGGCCAACTTTACGACCGAAGATGTGGAGAAGGTGAGTGATATTATTGAATTTTTCCCCGACCGCATCGAGCGCGAAGACTGGGTTGGACAGGCCAAACAACTGTATAAGAATAAGTACGGGCGGGAGGTTTAAAAACGTTTTCAGTATTCGGTGGCTAACGCGTGCATTTGAATGCGTCAGCCACCAAATACTGAAAACCGTAAACCCATTTTACAACGTCTCAACCGTCCGGCGGATGAACGCGGTCAGAGCGGAGCCGGAAAGCATACCTTGCGCCAGTTTGGCCAGATCAAGGCTTTGTTTGACCAGTACCTTTTGCTCGTCCGTATCGCTTAATTTCAAAATGCGATCGGCCAGCGGATGGTTTGCATTCACGGCAATGTTGTAACTGTCCGGCATGGCACCAAACATGCCACGCTCCCCGCTCAACGCGGACATATCCTTCATCCGGCGGAAAAACTCGGGCAGGGTGATAATCACCGGCAATTCGTCGGTCGGCATTGCTTCGACGGAAACCGTGCCGGTTTTCGTATCCAGCGCTTCCTCAAACAAGGTTTTCAGTTTCGTTTTGTCATCTTCCGACAGCACACTTTCGTTGTTGATTCCCTTATCGATCAACTTGTCGAAGGTATCGGCATCGACGCGTTTCAGGCTGGTTTTTTCGAGTTTGTATTCCAGTTGGTTGATGAAATGGCTGTCGATTACCGTGTCGAACAGCAACACCTCATACCCCCGTTTCCGGGCTGATTCGATAAAACCGTCCTGTTTCTGCAGATCATTCGTATACAGCCAGACAACCGAGCCGTTTTTATCCGTCTGGTTTTCTTTAACGGCCGCGCTAAACTCCTCAAACGTGAAGTATTTTCCGTCTACGTTTTTCACCAGACAAAAGTCTTTGGCTTTTTCGTAGAATTTCTCGTCGCTGATGATACCGTATTTGACAAACAGACCGATGTCATCGAACTTCTGTTCGAAACCGGCGCGGTCATTGCGGAACAGTTCACCCAGTTTATCAGCGACTTTACGCGTGATGTACCCGTTGATTTTCTTGACATTGCTGTCGGCTTGCAGAAAACTCCGCGACACGTTGAGCGGAATATCCGGCGAGTCGATCACACCGTGCAGCATCATCAGGAAGTCCGGCACAATATCTTTGACCTCGTCGGTGATAAACACCTGGCGGCTATATAATTGAATTTTTTCGCGCCGGATCTGAAAATCATTTTTGACCCTTGGGAAATAGAGCACGCCCGTCAGGTTGAACGGATAATCGACATTCAGGTGAATCCAGAACAGAGGCTCCTCCGACATTGGATAGAGTTCCTTGTAAAAATTCAGGTAATCTTCGTCGGTCAGATCAGAAGGCGACTTGGTCCAGATCGGGGCCGTATTGTTGATGATAGTACCATCAAACTCGATGTCGACGGGCAGAAAACGGCCATATTTTTCCAGAATCGACCGAAGGCGGTCTTTATCGAGAAACTCTTCCGAATCAGCGGCAATGTGCAGAATAATGTCCGTTCCGTGTTCCGCGCGTTCGGCTTCCGTAATTTCAAACTCGGTCGAACCATCGCAAATCCAGCGGGCCGCTTCCGAACCGTCGCGGTAGGATTTGGTGATAATTTCTACGTGATCCGAAACCATGAAGGCCGAATAGAAGCCCAGGCCAAAATGACCGATAATCGCGCCTTTTTCGTCCAGCTTGTCTTTGTACTTTTCCAGAAATTCCGACGCACCGGAAAACGCAATCTGGTTGATGTACTTCTTGATTTCTTCCGCTGTCATCCCGATGCCCCGGTCGCTGACAGTGATGGTTTTGGCTTCCTCGTCGAGGGTGACGGTCACTTTCAAATCGCCCAGCTCACCGTTGAATTCGCCGAATCCAGCCAGTTTTTTCAGTTTCTGTGATGCATCGACGGCATTTGAAACCAGTTCCCGTAAAAAAATCTCGTGATCGGAATAGAGAAATTTTTTGATGATCGGAAAGATGTTTTCCGTATGAATCGAAATTTGACCTTTTTCCTGAATGGTCGAGCTCATGACAATAAAAATTAGAGTATGATTGACGCAATAAACTGATGCCCAGACGGCACCAACAACTGTTCCAGAGCGTCAGAATGTGACAAGTTGGCAGTAAAAAGCCGGTAAAAGGTCGACGGAAAATAAAAGATCGCGGATCCGCTACTATTTTCCGGACTGAGAAAACACCCTTTCCTATTTTCGTGTTTCGTATGCAATGACACCGAATGAACCACCCATCTACACTGCCCTATCGCCTGTGAATCCGAAAACATATACCGACATTACAACGGAAGAAATGGAGTCGCTGGTGATGGAACCGGAAACCGTCATTGTCGACGTGCGCGACGAATGGGAATTTGAAGAATTTAACATCGGCGGCCTGAACATTCCACTAGCCGAAATCCGCAGCAAACGGCATTATCTGCTGCCATATGACAACGTGATTGTGGTCTGCACCAATGGCGTCCGCAGCCGGGTGGCGGTGAAGGATTTCTGCCGCCATCCCGAAATGGAAGAAAAACAGTTGTATCACCTCAAAGGCGGTATTCTTGGAGCCGAAGAATAATTATTTAAACTGCTACCGAACCAGTGAATACCCGAACCGCCGGGCCGATTAAATAAAGATCGCTAAAACCTCCGTCGGTATTGACCACAAAAGAGACGCGTAAATTTCCACCCAGCGTCTGAATCGAAACCGGACTGCTCATGCCGAGTTGCTGGTGCGCAACCAAAGCCGAGGCCGTTACACCCGTACCGCAGGAATAGGTTTCGTCCTCAACACCCCGCTCGTAGGTTCTGACAAACAAGGCATTAGCACCAATAGGCTGCATGAAATTGGCGTTGGTCCCACCGGGTGCAAACCGACTGTCATAGCGAACCGGCCGACCTTCCGCTACGACATCCATCGACTCGACATCCTCCACCACTTTCACGTAATGCGGAGAACCGGTATTCAGAAAAGCGTAATCCGCCTGCTGGTCGATCCCGGCAATCTCATTCATTTTCAGGGATACTTCCGCTTCGTTGACCGAAGCCTGGTGTTCGCCATCGACCGCCAGAAAACGGGTTTCCGTTTCAAACAGGCCTAAATCGTGCGCAAAACGAACGATGCAGCGTCCGCCATTGCCACACATGCTGCCTTCGGCGCCATCCGCATTGAAATAAACCATCTGAAAGTCATACTCCGGGTGATTGCGAAGCAGAATCAAGCCATCGGCTCCGATTCCGAACCGACGGTGACAAAGCCGGGCGATGCGTTCCTGCGAAACCGGGAAGGTTTCGGCGCGGTCGTCGATCAGGATGAAATCATTGCCGGTTCCCTGGTATTTGAAGAAATCGATCATTTTAAGAGTTAAGAGTTAAGAGTTAAAAATTAAGAGTTGGCTGACGCACACAAAACTCTTAACTCTTAACTCTTAACTCTTAATTAATAATTCTTAACTCTTTTTTTGGGGTACAAAAAAAGCCGTCCGGACAGACAGCTTTCTTACTGAGAAGAGGGGCAGTACTACGCCTGTGGCTGTCTTACTTTAGCCTTGCGTTCCTTGATCCGTGCTGCTTTACCCTGACGGCCACGCAGATAGAACAAACGTGCCCGGCGAACGCGGCCCAGACGAACCAATTCAACTTTGTCGATATTCGGCGACAGAATCGGGAAAATCCGTTCTACACCGATACCATTTGAGATCTTGCGTACTGTAAACGTTTCTCCGTTGGTGTTCGGATTCCGGCGCTGGATTACCGTTCCCGAGTAAACCTGAATCCGCTCTTTGTTTCCTTCACGGATTTTAACATGTACATTGACTGTATCGCCTGAGTGGAAGTCCGGAAAATTGTTCCGCCGACCTGCATTCTCAGCTTCGACCAGTTTAATTAATTCACTCATGACCGTAGATATCTTCGGGGGTATGAAATTTCCTAATAAGCCGCAAATATAGCCAAAAGATTCCGTTTTATAAATAGTTGCCCTTAAAATAAATTGATTGCCCCCCGAACCGTGGAAAGTTAACGGGTTTTTAGCTAATTCGCCATTGAAGACCCGAACCCGTTAGTCCCAGTTGATCCAGCCTGATGAAAATTCTGACCGTTGAACAAACCCGTACCCTCGATCAATATACCATTGAGCATGAACCCATTGCGCCCATCAACCTCATGGAAAGGGCTGCTCAGGCGTTTACCGACTGGTATACGGCCCGGTTTGACAAAACCCGTCCCGTTCGGATTTTCTGCGGATTAGGCAACAACGGCGGTGACGGTTTGGCAATTGCGCGTTTGCTGACCCAGTTGGAATATTCCGTGCAGACGTATGTGGTCCGCTACGCTCCCCGCGAATCCGATGATTTCATGCACAACCACCGGCGGCTGAAGCTGATTTCTTCGATCAATTACATTGAAAATGAACGCGATATACCGATTATTCGAAACCGGGAAGTGGTGATCGACGCCATTCTGGGCTCCGGGCTCTCCCGAACCACAGAGGGCATTGTTCAGGCGGTGATCGACGCCATCAACCACAGTCCGGCCACAGTCGTTGCGGTCGATATTGCCAGCGGTCTCTTTGCCGACACCGCCAACGGCCCCAATTCTACCATCATTCAGCCGGATTATACCGTCGCCTTTCATCTGCCGAAACTGGCTTTTCTGCAACCGACCCTGGGGCTTTACGTGGGGGAATGGCACTGGGTCGATATTGGTCTGAGCCGGGTCTTTATCGAACGAACGCCGACGACTTATTTTTACACCACCGAACAGGAAGCCCGCCATTTGTTACGCCCACGAAACCGGTTCTCGCACAAAGGATCGTTCGGGCACGCCCTGTTGCTGGTCGGCAGTTACGGAAAAATTGGGGCCGGTGTTCTCTCGGCCAGAGCGTGTTTGCGGTCGGGAGTGGGGCTGCTGACCGTACAGATGCCCCGTTGCGGCTACGAAATCCTGCAAACCACAGTCCCGGAAGCCATGTGCCTGCCCGATGGCCATTTACACATTCTGTCAGGACAGTCGGAACTGGAAGCACCCGAGCTAAGCAGCTATTCGGCTATTGGTGTTGGCCCCGGCATTGGCACCGCTCCCGAAACCCTGGCGATGTTGCGCAAACTGCTTTCGGAAGCCCAAAAACCGATGGTGATCGACGCCGATGCCATTAACCTGATTGCCCGGAATCGCGACCTGATCGATAAAATACCGAAGAACAGCATTTTAACACCCCACCCCAAAGAGTTTGAGCGCCTGACGCGACGCTGGACGAGCGATTATGACAAATTGGGTATTCTGCGGGATTTTGCCCAGCGCAACCAGTTTGTCGTCGTTTTGAAAGGTGCCCATACGGCCATTGCGACGCCGGACGGCACCACCCATTTCAATTCGACCGGAAATCCGGGCATGAGTACCGGCGGAACCGGCGACGTTCTGACGGGCATTCTAACGGCCCTGATCGCTCAGGGGTATGACCCGGTGGAAGCAGCAGTACTGGGCGTTTTTGAACACGGGCGGGCGGGCGACCGGGCCGCCGAACATCATGGCCCGATTGGTCTGACGGCTTCCGACATCATCGAATCCCTGCGGTGGGATTAAAGCCGGTGGCGAGTGTTTTATCGTAGAAATACTCGTCATCAAAAAAGATTTCTCCTCCTCCATCTATTTTCTTACAACCATCGTAGATACAAGCGGGTCTAACGTTGTGTAATACGTTCCCAAGGGGTGTAGAAAAAAATCTACACTTACCCATCGGCTCTTGTTTATAAAAAACAAAAAAATGCTTTTTAGCTTTTTTTTACAATAAATAACAGACTGAAAATCAAGCAAGTTTTCCTTTTGGTAAGTCAAGTTGAAAAACCGGTATCCACTGGAATAGTATTTGACTGGAGATTAAGTAATCTGCTACAACTTGACATGTAAAAACTACCTGTTTTGAAAATCACGTAGTTGTACGCATACCAAAACCGCCTGAATTGCCGAATTTTGTAGCCTATATCCAGCATATCCTATATCAACACCATAATTGAACATTACCATGAGAAATGTTGTCCCAAAAGAATGGAGAGCGAATCGTACAGGAGGCCGCCGTGCTCGATTTGAAATTGACCAGATTTCATTGTTGGGCGTCCTGACCGTCATGATTTTTGCCTACATTCTCTTCCACTTCGTTTACCCGATCATTTCAAAAGGGTTGTTCTGGTAATGTAAACCGAGTAATCCACACCAAAGCATAATCCACACCAAAACAGATTTCATCAGGAAAAGCGGATTTCAAAACCGGCCGCTCCTGATGAAATCTGTTTTTTTATTTCATCAGTTGATAAACCAGAAAAGCGGACCCATACGCCAGAACGCTCATGTAGGCTAACTGAATCAGGGGCCACTTCCACCCTTTGGTCTCGCGGTAAACGGTTGCGATCGTGCTCATGCACATCATCGCGAATACGTAAAAAACCAGCAACGAAAAAGCCACTGCGGGCGTATACATCGGTCCGCCCGTCTCCGGGTTGATTTCTGCCGCCAGTTTTTCCCGAATCGTATTGTCGTTTCCTTCGTCGGCACTCCCGATGCTGTAGATAGTTGCAATGGTTCCGACAAACACTTCACGGGCCGCAAACGAACTAATGAGGGCAATTCCGATTTTCCAGTCGTAGCCCAGCGGTTTGATCACCGGCTCCAGAATTTTCCCGAACCGACCGGCATATGAGGCTTCCAGTTTTTCGGAAGCGACCCGGTTTTCCACCTGTTCAGCGGGCAGGTTGGCATTTTGACTCCGTACCCGGTTTTCGGCCTGTTCCAGCGCATCACCGGGACCGTAGGACGCCAGCACCCACAGCACAATGGAGATCGCGACGATGACCCGCCCAGCCTGCCAGACGAATGAGGTCACACTGTCCCATACCGTGATGCCGACGTGGTTCCAGCGCGGCCATTTGTAGGTCGGCAGTTCCATCACAAACAGGCTCCGTTCTTTGGCTTTGATGATGAGTTTGAAGGCATAGGCCGCCAACAGAGCCGCCACCAGCCCCAAGAGATACAACCCCATCATCACAACGCCCTGTAAATTCAGGAAGCCCAAGACGGTTTTTTCCGGGACCACCAGCGCAATGAGAATGGTGTATATAGGCAAGCGGGCAGAACAACTCATCAGGGGCGTCACCAGAATGGTGATTAGTCGCTCACGCCAGGAACCGATGCTGCGGGTGGCCATGATGGCCGGAACGGCACAGGCCACACCCGAAATCAGCGGCACCACACTGCGGCCGTTTAGTCCAAATTGCCGCATAATGCGATCCATCAGCACCATCACCCGCGACATATAACCCGATTCTTCAAGCAGCGAAACCAGTAGAAACAGGAAGGCAATCTGCGGAATGAAAACGACGACTCCGCCCACCCCGGCGATGATTCCGTCCGTTAGTAAATCCGTGAGCGGACTGTCGGGAAGTTGTTCGTGCAGGGTGCCGTTGAGCCAGGCCACACCCGCGTCGATGCCATCGACAAAGGGCTGCGCCCAGGCAAAAATGGCCTGGAAAATCAGGAGCAAAACCGTGGCAAAAATGGCATATCCCCAGACCGGGTGCAGCAGAATCCGGTCGATCCGCTGGCTCCAGGTCGACTGGTCGAGGGGACGTTTGTCCTTCACGACGGTTTTAACCACTTCGCCAATGCGCTTGTACCGCCCAATGGTTTCCTTCGCCTGAAAATCGACCTCGTCGAACTGGTATTTTTCAATCAGGCCGTCCAGTTTAACCCGTTGCGGTTGTCCGAGAAACGAAAATCCGTCGTGTTGAATGAGGTATTGCAGCGCGAGATAATTATTGGTGAGCTGGTATTGCTGCCGAACATCGGCAATCAGCCCCTTCATGTCGTGCCCCGTTAAAACCGTCTGCTGTCCGGGATCGAAAAAAAGCGTTTCCGAAACCGTCGGCTGACCGATTTGCTGCTCGATCGCAACCTTCAACAGTTCCAGCCCCTCCCCGATCCGCGCATTGATTTTCACCACCGGCACGCCCAGTTGCATCGACAACCGAACGGCGTTGATTTCCAGGTGCTGCTGCCGGGCAATATCCAGCATATTCAGCGCCATGATAACCGGCACGCCCAAATCCTGAATCTGACTGAACAACAGCAGGTTGCGGTTTAGATTGGAGGCATCGACCACCACCACGGCCACATCCGGGTAATCAGGGTGCTGCGGATTGGCCAGAATATCCGTTACGACCTGTTCGTCGACAGACTTGGGATAAATGCTATAAACACCCGGCAAGTCGATGACCGAAATTTCGGTGGTCTCATTCAGAAAAGCCGTTCCCGATTTTTTATCGACGGTTACACCGGGAAAGTTGCCCACTTTCTGGCGAAGGCCGGTTAATTGATTGAACAGCGATGATTTTCCGGAGTTCGGATTGCCCACGAGGGCGATGACAGGTTTTGATTTCAAGGGTACTATAGAATGAAAAAGCCGGGAACTGTCCTACAACACCCGGCCCCCTGGCGATATTATTGTTCGATTAATATGGTAGCCGCTTCTGATTTCCGCATCGATAAACAATACCCGGAAACATTCAGGCAAATGGGATCCCCCAACGGTGCTTTGCAGTGCAGACACACTTCCGTACCGGGCAAACATCCCATTTCAAGCAACTTCAGCGACATCCATTGGTCACTGAATGACTCGATTACCGCTTTTTCGCCAACCTTTAAATCGGCGACACTGCGCTTCTGTATTTTTCGGTGGGACATTCGCGTATGATATTTAGACTCATTACAAATTAATGCAAGTTAACGGATATCCGTTCGCTTTTACAAGAAATGTTTCAAAAAAACCGGGGTTTTCTGGCAGAGCGCGTAAACGAAATAATTAGTTAAAACGAATAGATTCCACAAACCGGATTAATTCCGGAGATCCTTCTCCCCTGCCCGTGAAAAAACCGTCCTGGTATCAAGCTGAACTGGGGTTTGTGTTGTAATTTTGTAGAATCTGGTACAAACACTCGAAATTCATACATTTTGGCCGGATGACGGAGGGTAAAATCCCTCAGGCAACAGCGCGATGCAACAGCTCAGAGTATTAATCAGCAAAGAATTTCGGTTGGAATGGCGGCAGCGATATGCCCTGAATGGGATGCTGCTCTACATCGTCAGCACGGTTTTCGTCTGTTTTCTGAGCTTCAGCCTGCGCCGAAACCAACTGACACCGATGGTCTGGAACGCCTTGTTCTGGATTATCCTGCTGTTTACGGCCATCAATGCCATTGCCAAAAGTTTTGTTCAGGAACGCGCCGGGCGGCTTTTGTACTATTACACGCTGGTCAGCCCGCAGAAAATCATCCTGTCCAAGATTGTGTATAACACCCTATTGATGCTGGTTTTGGCCGGTTTGGGGTTCGGGATTTACACGCTGGTGATGGGCGTTCCCGGTGAGGGGATGGACATGCCGCTGTTTGTGGTCAATCTGCTGCTGGGTGCCATCGGCTTCGCGGCTTCGCTGACGCTGGTTGCGGGCATTGCCTCCAAAGCCGAAAATAGTGCGACGCTCATGGCGGTTTTGAGTTTTCCGGTGGTGCTTCCTTTGTTGCTTATGCTGATTCGGGTATCAAAAAATGCACTTGATGGCTTGGATCGTAGCGTTAGTCTGGACGAAATCGGAACTTTGCTGGCCATCGATGCCATCGTTCTGGTGTTGTCGGTGTTGTTATTTCCCTATTTGTGGAGAAGTTGAAATGACTATGAAAAAAAACTGGTGGAAAGCCCTGGCCGTCGTCATCATGACGTACGTGATCTGGGTCGGTCTTCTGGGAACGGTTCCCCGTCAACCCATTCTGAATGAGAGCATTCGCAACGTTTACTTTCACGTTCCGCTGTGGTTTTCGATGATCATCCTAATGCTGACGTCCATGATCTACTCGATCCGGTATCTGCGAAAAGGGCGCATGGACGACGATCACATTTCCGTGGAGTTTGCCAACAGCGCCATTCTCTACGGTATTCTGGGGTGTGCCACCGGCTCACTCTGGGCCAGCGTCACCTGGGGTGATCCGTGGCCTAATGACCCGAAACTAAACAGCGTTGCGGTCGGAATGCTGATGTATTTTGCCTACCTGATTCTGCGGAACTCGTTCGACGACGAACTGCGCCGGGCCCGGATTTCGGCGATCTACAACATTTTTGCCTTTGCGGTTTTTGTGCCGCTCATTTTTATCCTGCCACGGCTCACCGATTCACTGCATCCGGGCAACGGCGGCAACCCGGCTTTTGGCAAATACGACATGGACAGCGGCATGCGGCTGGTGTTGTATCCGTCTGTGATCGGGATGACGTTACTGGGCGTCTGGATTACCCAACTGCGGGTGCGGCTGCGTCGACTGCGCGACCGGCTGGATCATGTCAACGATGCTCTGCCCAAAGCCCATTCCACTGCGGAATGATTAGCTGACCAAACTTGTTACCACTTTACACTACTCACTATTATGATACCTAAATTCCTAGTCCTTTGCTTATTGGTATTGCTGTCGTTCAGCAGTCAGGCTCAGGAAATTGAGATGGCTGACCGGCTTCGGGCCGATGGTAAAATCTGGGTCGTGGTGGCCGTATTTCTGGTCACCTTTGCGGGGGTCATTGCCTACCTCATCCGACTGGATACGAAAATTAGTAAATTGGAAAAAGAGATTTCTAAATAGACATGAGACGATAGACAGGAGAGTAAAGACAAAAATGCATCCTAACTTTCTTTATTCTCTTGTCTCGCTTCTTTCCTCTCAATCATGAAAAAAACACATATTCTCGGTATTGTCGTGATTGCCCTGGCAATCGGTATCATCATCTCCACGGCGGGGGATGCCAGTTCCTACGTGACTTTCACCCAGGCGGCTGAACTGGCGAAAAGTGGCGAATCCGACGGCGTTCACGTCGTGGGCACGCTGACTAAAGACGCTCAGGGCAAGATCATCAACATGGTGTATCAACCCCAGGTCGACCCCAACCGCTTTGAATTTACGCTGGTCGACACCGAAAACCACCTCCAGAAAGTGGTCTACAACTCGCCCAAACCGCAGGACTTCGACCGTTCCGAACAGGTGGTGGTCATCGGCAGCATGCAGGGCGATCATTTCCGGGCCGACAAAATCCTGCTGAAATGTCCGTCGAAATACCAGGATAACAAGCTGGAAACGAAGGAGTACGAAGCAAAAACGGCAAAGTTATAAACGGATGGCGAGATGGTTCTGATGGGTGAAAATGGTTGAGTGGATAGGTCATGATTGAAAGCGTTCGATCACCTAACCATTTTTAACCATCAAAGCCATTCAACCATTTTTAACCATCAAAACCATTCAATCATTCCAAGCATGATTCATACAACCGTCGGTAATATCGGCCACCTTTTTGTTATTATATCCTTTGTTACGGCCCTGATGTCCACGTTTGCCTACCTCCGGATTTCACTGGCGGGTAGCGAACTGTTGCAAAACAAGCGGGAGATAACGCAGTGGCGCTGGCTGGCCCGGGGTGCTTTTTACCTCCACGGTGTGGCCATTTTCGGTATCGTCGCCTGTCTGTTCTACATCATTTCCAATCATTATTACGAATACCATTACGCCTGGAATTACTCGTCGCGCGCGTTGCCGGCCGAATACATCATCTCGAGCTTCTGGCACGGACAGGAAGGCAGTTTTCTGCTCTGGCTGTTCTGGAACGTGATTCTGGGCATTGTCCTGATTCAAACCAACCGCGACGACCGGGCGAAAAGCCTCAGTTCGCGCCAGTGGGAAGCCCCCATGATGACGGTTTTTGCGCTGGTTCAGGCGTTTCTGGCGTCCATGATTCTGGGTGTAGTTTTTGGTGATACTTTCAAAGTGGGTAGTTCACCGTTCATATTAATGCGGGATGCATTGGCCGATATACCCATTTTCACCAGCAATCCGAATTACATTCCGGAAGACGGCAAGGGCATGAACCCGCTGCTGCAAAATTACTGGATGGTTATTCACCCGCCGACTCTCTTCCTGGGCTATGCTACCACGCTGATTCCGTTTGCTTTTTGCATTGCCGGTTTGTGGAAAAACGAGCCGAAAGAATGGATGCGTCCCGCGCTGCCCTGGGCGTTGTTTTCGGCGATGGTGCTGGGCGTCGGGATTCTGATGGGCGGCTACTGGGCTTACGAAACGCTTAATTTTGGGGGGTACTGGAACTGGGACCCGGTCGAAAACTCGGTGTTGGTGCCCTGGATGGTCCTGATTGCGTCCATTCACGCCATGCTGATTGCCAAAAAGAGTTCAACCGGTTTGAAAACCGCCATCATTCTTTCCGTAGCCACTTTTCTTCTGATTCTGTATTCGACCTTCCTGACCCGCAGCGGTATTCTGGGCAATGCCTCGGTTCACTCCTTTACGGATTTAGGGCTTTCTGGTCAGTTGCTGATTTACATGCTGGTTTTCGTGGCCATGGCCGTGGTGTTGATCAGTTTCAAGTGGAAATTGATCGAGAAAGACGAAGAAGAAACTTCCGTGTATTCCAAAGAATTCTGGCTGTTCATCGGTGCCATTGTGCTCTGTCTGGCCGGTTTTCAGGTCCTGAACACCACCTCTTTTCCGGTTTACAACAAAATTGGTGAAGCCTTCGGATTCAGCCCCAACATCGCCATGCCCGCCGATCAGGTGGCGCACTACAACAAATTCCAGATCTGGTTTTTCTCGGCCATTGCGCTGTTGACAGGGATCGGGCAATTCATCTGGTGGCGGAAAGTGGGCAAAGGCAACCTGAACTCCCTCATTACTTCCGGCATCATTACGATGTTCATCAGTGGCGGTTTGATTGCGTATGGGGACATTACGAAACCGGCCTTCATGGTGCTGCTCACCACATCGGTTTTCGCCATTGTTGCGAATTCCAGCATTTTGTGGGGCGTCGTTCGGGGGAATTACAAGCTGTCGGGTGGCGCAGTGGCGCACATTGGCGTGGCTCTGATGCTGATCGGGATTTTGTTTTCGTCGGGTTATTCCAAAATTGTCTCCCTGAACAACACCGGTTTGCTGATTTCGAAAGGGGAAGATTTTACGAAAAACGACAACAAGGAAAACAAGGAAAACGTCATCCTGTGGTTGAATCAGCCGCAGAAAATGAGCGGTTATCTGCTGACCTACCGGGGCCAGCGGATCGAAATTCGCGACGTGCCGGACTACGTTCCCCGCAACTGGGTCGAGCCAATTGTGGGCGCCACGCCGGAGCTGAGTTTTCACGGCATTGCGACCCGGGATATTGAACAAAACGGCAAGCTGTACCACAAAAAAGGCGATACCGTTGCCCTGCACCCCGAAAACACCTATTACGAAGTGGAATACCGCGAACCGGGAGGCAAAATTTTCACCTTGTATCCGCGTGGTCAGATCAACGAGCAAATGGGCGCAGGCGGTTTTCTGCCCTCGCCGGACATTCGCCGGATGCCGGGCAAAGACTTGTATACCTACGTCGCGACGGTTCCTGACCCCAGCAGCGAAGGCACCTGGAGCCCGACGGAAACCTACCGGATTGCCCCCAAAGACACCTTCTTTGTGAATGACTACGTAGCGGTTTTTGATAACATCATTCAAACCCGCGAAATCGAAGGAACGCCCCTCGGGCCAAACGATGCGGCCGTCAAAGCCGTGGTTCGTGTGCTGGACAAGGAGCGGGAATATACCCTGTCGCCGGCCTTCATCATCAAGGACCGCATGGTGGGCCGGAAGGCCGAAACCAACGAAGAACTCGGTTTACGGCTTCAATTGAACGAAATCGACCCGCGAACCGGCCTGTTTACCTTCACGGCCAACACCACCCAGCGCGATTACATCGTGATGAAAGCCAAGGAAATGCCGCTCATCAACCTGCTCTGGATCGGGACGTTTGTGCTCGTCATCGGTTTTTCGATGGCTGCGATTCGTCGCTACCGGGAATTCACCAAGATGCGGGACAAAAAGAAGCCGACGCTGGTGGGCAGTTCGCAGTAGCCGTTTTATGAAAATCAGAGAAACCGTTCTTATTTCCCTTTCCATCGGCTGCCTCATATTATGGGTTCTGGAGTTCCGGCGGACGCGTACATTTGGCGAACATTACTGGCTAATTATGCTGTGTCTGGCGTTTTTGCTGGCTTTTATGTATGTTCGTGGCGTACACCTGAATTCGGTCAAACAAAAACCAAACGTTCCGGTGAAACCAACCCGAAAAAAGAAGAAAAAGTCTTGAACCGCACGGACGGCCCCGCGGTTCAGAAACCCTATGGAATCCTACAGTATTCTCCTCGGAGCATTCGTGGCACTGGTGCTGGCCGGTTTTTTCTCGGCAGTCGAGATGGCCTACCAATCGGTGAACCGGCTTTATTTTGAACTGCACAGTAAACAGGGGCCCTTGGGCGAGAAGCTGGTATCAGCCTTTCTGAAACAACCCATTCTGTTTGTTGGCACCACCCTGACCGGGAATACGCTCTTTCTGGTGTTATATGGTGTGCTGGGCGTGACGGCCCTCAACCCGTTTCTGTCGGCCTACGTCCCGGATGCGTTCAACCATCCCGTTACGCTGATCGTCATCGAAACGCTGATTCTAACGGTTGTTTTCATGCCGTTCGCGGATTATGTTCCCAAAAGCCTGGCGCTCATTCACCCCGATGCGTTCATGGAAAGGCTGGCCATCCCGATTTGGGTCATCTACAAGGCCATTGCCCCCATCGTTCGGCTGATGGTCTGGCTCACCAAAGGCATCGTCAAGATTATTCCGGGAAGTCAGTACTCCGAAGTCCGGCCGGTTTTTGGGCTGATCGACCTGAACCACTACCTTCAGCAGTTCAACCAGCAGAAACAGCAGGTCGATTCGAGTCAGGAAGAAATCGACATCGACACCGAAATCCTGAACAATGCCATCGATTTCCGCAATGTAGCCGTGCGGGATTGCATGATTCCGCGGACGGAAATTACGGCCGTGGATGTGGAAGACAGCATTGAAGAGTTGAAGAAATGTTTTCAGGACAGCGGCCACTCAAAAATTGTCGTATACCGTGACAACATTGACGATGTGATCGGCTATTGCCACGCCCTCGCCCTGTTTCAGAAACCACAAACCATCGAGAGCATCCTGACGCCCATTCGGGTTGTGCCGGACAGTATGCCCGCCCGGTTGTTGCTCGAAAAGTTTCTGGCCGAACGCAGAAGTCTCGCTTTGGTGGTCGATGAATTCGGGGGGACATCGGGTCTGGTCAGCGTCGAGGATTTGGTCGAACAGATTTTCGGCGAGATTCAGGACGAATACGACACCAACGAAGACTGGGACGAACGGCAACTGGACGACAACACCTGGCTTCTGAGCGCCCGGCACGAAATCGAAAATCTGAATGAAAAGTACGGCTGGGGCATTCCGGAAGGCGATTATGACACCCTGGGCGGTTTAATTTTATCGATCAATGGCGAAATTCCGAACGTAAACGATGTGATTGAAATGCCGCCGTTTACGTTTACAATTCTGTCGATGACGGAAGCCCGGATCGATCTGGTGCGGGTTCAGATTGTTCAGAAGGAAGACTAGAGGCTAGAGCAGAGACAAGAGAGTAAAGACATTCTCTTAAATCCGTTACCACCTCTCTTTTCTCACTTCTCTATTCTCACTTCTCTATTCTCACTTCTCTATTCTCACTTCTCTATTCTCACTTCTCTATTCTAAAATCACCCCTGCTCAAACCACTCCCGAAACACAGCGGCTTTTTCTTTGCTGATGGTCAATTCGGTCGTGGCCGGTTTTCGGAGGGTGACAATCAGTTTGCCGCTGTAATGCGATTGATAACCCGCGATCGCATGCAGATTGACCAGACACTGGCGGTTGGCCCGAATGAAAACATCCGGGTCGGTCAGTTCTTCCAGTTCATCCAGTGAGCCATAATCCGTCACCAGTTTCTGCCCGTCCATCGTATAAAGATAAATCAGCTCATCCCGGCAGAAATACGCCACGTTTTCTTCCAGAACCGGCACAATATTCCGGAGATAATGCGCCATAAACCGGTGTTTGTACTTTTTCGTCGGTGCTGATACGTCCGCCAGTAAATCCCGGAGCTGATCCCGAAAATCGGCCGACGTACCGCCCTGCCGCCAACGGTGGTATTTGTCGAAAGCAGCTTTCAATTCGTCCGGTTCGACTGGTTTCAGCAGATAATCGATGCTGTTGAGTTTGAACGCCCGAATGGCATACTCGTCGTAGGCTGTCGTAAAAATGATGGGACACTTCGGATTGATTACACGGTAGATATCAAAACTGACTCCGTCTGAAAGTTGAATATCGGACAGGATCAAATCCGGCTCCGGTAGATCGGTGGCGCGGTGGCGGCCAAACCACTCCAGCGCCATCTGAACACTCTCCAGCGGACCCTCGAGATGGGCCTCCGGCTCCAGTTGCCGAACCAGTCGGGCCAACGTTTTGGCAACCAGCGGTTCATCTTCGATCAGTAAAATAGTCATGCCTTTTTACGCTCAAAATCGCATTTTATTAAACATTCGCTGAATGATCCAGTTAAAATAGGTAATAATCAACACACCTTGCAATCATGACAAACGACGAAATCGTTGACTCTCTGAATGATCTGGTTAAAATAAATAACGACCGCATCAATGGTTTTGAAAAAGCCGCCGAGGACATTGAAGACGCCGAACTGGCTTCTCTCTTCAAGAACCTGACTTCACAAAGCCGGAAATTCCGGAGCGAACTGGCCGACAGCATCGTTCGCATTGGCGGACAGGTTCCCGGTGTTGAAGAAACCAGTACCGGCAGCAAAATTCACCGGGCCTGGATCGACATCAAATCGGCCTTTACGGGCAAAGATCGCCATACCGTACTTGAATCCTGCGTTTTTGGCGAAAATGCTGCGGTTGAAGAATACGAAGAAACGCTGGAAGATGAAAGCATTCCTTCTTACATCCGCCAAACCCTCAGCGCCCAGCTCGACGAACTCCGCCAGACCCGCGATCAAATCGCGACGCTGCGGGATGTTACTGAGTAAAATCTGAAATAATAGCGAATAATGAATGTTGAATAGCGAATAACGAAAGAGAGCTGATTTTTTTGCTTTGGTTCTGACTTCGTTATTCGCTATTCAACATTCATTATTCAATATTCTCTTTTTGTTTTCCTTTCCTTCCCAATCCCGTCGAAACCGCATCCAGCGTAGTCGCCAGTTCCTGAAGTTTTCCTTTCATTTCTTCTTCCGCATTCTCCAGACTTTTCCGGGTCAGCTTCGCCAGTGAATGCAGCGACTCGGCAATTAGCAGGCTTTTTCCGGTGGCCAGTGCCGCCTTCAGTTGCTCCAGTTCATCCGAAATATCGTCCAGAACCAGGTGGCCCGATCCGAGCGCCCGGACCCATTGATCAATAAAGCTATTGGCCATCGGTTGCAAATGAACCGGATCGGTAGTCAACTCCCGGAGCGTAATGTCCAGCAGTTGGTCGGCGTTGTGTGCGTGCGTCATAGTTTTTCACGAAATGATGATTGCGCACAATGTACGACGATTGGCCATTCATTTGTTATTTTTCAGAGTTCATTTTTCATTAAACCAAGGGAACGCTCACCCGAAACCGGTCATTGTGTTCCTCCACCTTCACATCCTTCTCGCTCAAAAAGTGGTATAAAGCTTTCAGATTGGTCAACCCTTGCCCATTCGATGTTTCAACCCGCGGTTTTCGTTGCAGGTTATTTTCGACGGAGACGTACTCTTTATCCGCCACGATCTGAATGGTCAGCGGCTGCCCGGCATTGGCAATATTGTGCTTGATGGCATTCTCAATCAAAATTTGTAAGGTCACCGGCACAATGGCTTTATCGGCGTAGGCCGGTGGGATTTTCACCTGAATATCAAGTGAGCCGTTAAAGCGGGTTTTCAGGAGCAGAATGTAGTTATTTATAAAGTCGGTTTCGGTGGTTAAACTCACCAGATCCTTATCCTTGTGTTGGATGACATACCGGAATACTTTCGATAATTGCCGCAAAAATTGCGACGCTAAATCCGGATTTTCGTGAATTAAGCCGTCCAGCGACGACAAACTATTGAAGAGGAAATGCGGACTAATCTGGTTTTTCAAACTATCGAGTTGCACCTGAATTTTTTCCTTTTCGAGTTGGGTCGCCCGAATGGCATTCTCCTGCCATTGTTTCAGGAAATGACTGGCAATAAAGCCCAGACATACCACCGTATTCGCTAAAAAAACCGTCATCCCAATAATGATCACGCTAAACCGGTTCAGTAAAGGAACGCTCGTTAATTGTGCCGATAATAACTCGGTATAAACAAAATAACTAATTACCAAATACACGGTTTTTACAATGCCCCACCCACCAATAATCTGAATCACAACGCGTAATTTGATGTTTTTTTCAAAAGGTAAGCGTCGGTTCAGGTAGTCGTTAAACCAGTAATGAAACAGCCAGATGGCGTTCAAAACAAAAAAGGATAAAAAGAATAATTCAACCTGAATCTGCCACGTAATATCAGGCATCAGCCACTGCCGACCCACCACGCCACCCAGCGCTCCCCACAGCAACAGCAGCTCGACGTATTTGTTAAACTTGATTTTCATGGCTGGAAATGATCATGCCGTCCGACATCTCGATAACCCGGTCGCAACCGGCGGCAAAGTCGGGGTCGTGGGTAACGGCAATAATGGTTTGGTGGTTTTCCTGCGCAATTTCGCGGAAAATATCGAAGACAATCCCGGTATTGGTCTTGTCCAGGTTTCCCGTTGGTTCGTCGCCCATCACAATGGTCGGATCATTGATCAAGGCGCGGGCGATGGCCACGCGTTGCTGTTGTCCGCCCGATAATTTGCTCGATAGTTTGCGGGCGTGGTCTTCCATTCCGATCATTTTCAGCTTTTCGTAGGCCCGGTGTTCCACCTCTTCTTGCGAATATTTTCCCAATTTTAAAGCCGGAAGCATCACGTTTTGTAAGGTGGTGAATTCCGGCAACAAAAAGTGAAACTGAAACACAAAACCGAGGTGTTCATTCCGAAACTTCGACAGATAATCCTGACTGCGACCCGTTAACGTCTGCCCATTAATTTCCAGCGTTCCTTCATACTCCGTATCCATCGTTGACAGCAAATACAACAGCGTCGATTTGCCACACCCCGACTTGCCAACGATCGCCAGGAATTCACCTTTATTGACTTCAAACGTCACATCTTTCAGCACCTGAAATCGATCGGGTTCGGTGAAGTACTTATTGAAATGCGATGCTTTTAATACCTTTTCCATCGTTTATCCTCTTAATATCGAAACCGGGTCTACTTTCGAGGCTTTTCGCGAAGGGAAATAACCGGCTAAAACCGTCGTAATCAATCCGAAGAGAAGACCCATTCCGTAGTATTTCAGATCAAAAATAACCGGGAACGTTTTGATGCTTAAAAAATCCCCGGCGTTGAACGGCGTTATCGACAATAAATAACTGAGAACAAAGCCAATCAACAGCCCCAGTAATCCACCCAATACGCCGATAAAAACCGCCTGGAGCAGAAAAATCAGGACGATATCTTTCCCTTCAAAACCGGTCGCTTTCAAAATGGCGATGTCCTTTATTTTATTGATGACATTCATGTTCATGATGTTGTAAATGCCAAAACCGGCCACCACCAGCAACGTCATCGACACCACAAACGTCATGACATTCCGGATTTTTTCGCCCGCCAGGATGGCCGAGTTCGCTGTCGCCCAGTCTTCCGTATAATACCCGTACATCGCCCGCAGTTTTTTACCCAGTGGCAGCGCCAGCAACGGATCGAACATTTTGATGTGAATATCGGTCACATAGCTCGCATCTTTCTGCAAAATCTCCTGCACCGTCGATAAATTGGCGTAACTCTTGGTGTTGTCGACCGTTCCGATGCCAAACCCAAACGTGCCGACCACCCGCAGAATCATCGTCCCCCCCGTCGGCGTCGTCACACTCACCTTATCGCCTTCACGAACGTTGAGCTTCCGGGCCAGCACATTGCCCATAATCAGCCCGTTCGGGTTGCTCCGCAAGGCTTCAATCGTTCCGGATTTTAACCGGCTTTTCAGGTTGTACAGCCGGTTTTCGCGATCAATGTCAACCCCGGCGATGGTGCCGGAAATCTGAATGGGACCGTTGTTATAGAACGCCTGCGTACTGAGCTGGGGCGAAACCCCCAGCACGCCCGGTTCCTGCTCGATCCGCCGGGCGATCAGAAAACCGTTTTTCAGCCGCGACAATTGCTCCTTCGGTTTCTGGTGGTAGATGACGTTGAACGCCGAGTCGCTCCGGTTCAACTGATCGATCAGGGCGGGGCGCTGCGTGTTCACCTCGTTGTACATCCGCACGTGCGGACTGGCATCCAGTGCCGAGTCTTCCAGAAACTGGTTGACGCCCTGCATGAACGAGATCATGGTGATGAACATGGCAATCCCGAACGTCACGCCCAGCATGGCAACGAGGGTTTGCCGCTTCTTCGACAGCAGGTGCGTTCTGGCAATTTGGGTGGTGATGCTGAGATTCATGAGTTTTGGGGAAATATTTCGCTGAGTTTAGCGGAGGAAAAGGGACGGGGCCGCCCGTGCGGTGAAGCAGAGTTATTAATTCCCTCAGCTTAACTCTTCTAAACTCCGCTAAGCTCTCCGAAATATCTTTTTACATTCATTCCGGATTAATCAAAATCGATTGTTCGCTCAAACCACCTTTCACCTGAACCAGATCGAAATTTTCGGCGCCCTTCACAATCTTTATCTTCTTCTTATCACCGTTCTCACTGACCCAAACGCTGTCATTTCCAACCACATACGACTTTGGAATCGTCAGCACCCGCTTGTTCTGGCTGATGATGATGTTGGCTTCGACCGTCAATCCGTAATACGCGTCGGGTCGTTCACCGACAAAATCCGCATCGACCCGGAACGACTGATCGACCCGGTTCAGCTTCGGATAAATCTTCCGAACCCGGGCCCTGAACACTTTATTGGGATAAACATCCGCTTTGACCACCACCTCCTGCCCTTCCCGAATCTTCCCGAAATCGCTTTCATCGACCGCCAGTTTCACAAACACATCATGCCCACTCCCAATCAGCGCAAGCTGATCGTTCCGCCGAATGACTTCGCCCGGTTCTTTCAAAATCTCGTACACCTTGCCATCCACAAAACTCCGGACGCGGGTGTTGCCCTGCTCCTGCCCGCTGGCCACGTACTGACTCCTGGAGTTTTGCAAGTCGACATACAACTGATTCCGGGTGCGTTGCAACGAACTGCGCCGGGCAATGTAGTCGTTCCGAGACGTTTGGTAGGCCAGTTGAACCCGCTCCAGCTCGGCTTTGGACGTCGCATTTTGCTGGTATAAATCCCGATAGCGGGCATAGTTGACCGAGTCGTTGGCCAGGCGGGTTTGCGCCGTGCGAACCTGCGCTTCGAGTTCGGCTAAAACCGGCGAGTTGTCGCTCAGGTTGGCCTGCGACTGCCGGTAAATGTTGGCCGTAGCCTGTTCGCGCGCGTCCTGTGTAATATCTTCCAGCACAAACAACAACTGACTGCGTTTGACTGAATCACCTTCGCGAACCAGCTTCTGCTGCAAAATACCGTCGGCATTGGCCAGCACTTTGTACTCATTCCGGGGGTAAATACCGCCCGATGCATATACCGCTTCCGTCAGGTCTTTGTAAGTCGGCGAAGTGCCTTCTTCTTTCCGGTTACAACCGGATAAAACCGCTATAGCCAGCAGAATGAGGCCCTTTTGCATTCCCGCAACCGTGGGAAGCAGGAGTTCGTAATTCAATCCGGGGTGTGCTTTATTGTCCATTTCTGATCTGCAAAATCGTCTGATTGATAAACACGTTCGACAACGTATTCAGGTAGCGGTTCTGGGCGTTTAACGACTCATTGAATACGTTCAGATACTGGTCATACGCGAAGATTCCCGCCCGGTATTTCACCAGGGCAATCTGCGTGTTCTGCTCGTTCAACTCGAAATTCTGCCGGTTAAAAGCCAGTGAACGAACGGCCTGGTTATACGCATTCAGAATATCCTGGTTATCGACCTCGGCGCGCGTTTGTTCATACGCCAGTTCGGTCTGGGCCTGCTCGATCCGCAGCCGGGCACGGTTCAGGTTGGCCGTTCGCAAACCGCCCGTATACAGGGGAATATTGAGTTGTAAACCGGCTACGCCAATGGGAAACCACTTTTCGCTAAAATCCAGAAAGTCGAACTGTTTCCGTTGCGCCTGGGCCGAATACCGGGCATACACCGACAGCGTAGGCCACCGCAGGGCATTTTCCCGGTTCAACTGTTGTTGAAACAACGCCAGTTGCGAACGGCGGACGGTGATCTGTGGACGTTCGACGGTTCCGTTCAGGGCCAAAAACCCGGCTTGCGCAGACGGCCCAACAAGATCCTGCTCCAGCACCAGCGAATCCTGCAAGGCAATCCCCAGCAATACCTTCATCTGGTTTTGGTTACGGACATAACTCAGTTCATTTTGCCGCAGCACATCCTCGGCCGTCAGCCGGATGGATTGCAAGCGGTTGTATTCCAGCGGTTCGATCTGTCCTTTTTCCAGTCGATACCGGGCGATGGTCGCGATGGTATCGGCATTGGCCACGTTCCGGCGGGCAATGTCGATGGCTGAGCGGGTCAGCAGGGTGGCGTGGTACACCCGGGCGACCTGCGTCGACACTTCGTCCTGCAACACCAGATTCTGGTCGTCGATGATGCGTAAATTCTGGTTGGTCAATCCGACATCCAGGCGGTTGGGGCGACTCAGCAAGGGCATCGAAACCTCCACGCCCGCCGTCAGGTTGAACGGAACGCCAAATTGCAGCGACCGGAATTCGCCGGGCTGACCACCCAGAAACTCCGCCGGAATCAACTGCGTCGGCAGCGCATAATTATAGTCGAGGTTGGTAAAGGCCCGCGCCGTTGGCATCAGGCTGGCGCGGGTGGCGGCCCGTTGCTGCTCCTGCGTGATGCGGTTTTGCCGGGCAATTTTCAGATCGGGATTTTGCTGCCGGGCCAGTTGAAGGGCCTCCTGCACCGTCCGAACGACGGTTTGCGCCCCTCCTTCTCGGCTGATCAATAACAGGATGACGATGAACACCTTTTTCATACACGAATCGAAATTCTTGTACAAAGCAAAAGAAAAGGTTTCTCCTTATGTTTTTTACCTCCGCGAACCGGAAAAATCAAGCTCCAAACCGGACATTTTGACGAGCGAATGAACAGAAAAAGGCAACCCACTGCGGATTGCCTTCTGGTCCGGTTTTATTTTGTGAAACCGGATTCTCAATACGTATACCGAATAATACCCGCAATCATTACGCACAGCAAGGGATTGTTCACTTTGGTTTCCTCGGTCAAAATACGCCCCTGTTTGTCGTAAGTCTTCTCAATGAGCGCAATTTGATCGCTGCTGTTCGGTAAGTGTTCGCTGATTTGCCGGCGGTTTCCGGCAAAAGTGTGCGTAAATAAGCGGAAAGCTTTATCCGTATCCAAATACCAGGTTTCACGGATCAACACATTTTCCTGGTATTCATAGACCACCCGCCTACTCAGTTTTTGGTTGGAATCGAACCACTTTTGCTCTGTTTTTTTCCCGTCTTTATACGTGTATTCGACCAGACCAGTCAGCACGCGTTGCTCCGGATTCCGCTGGTTGAAATAATTCCGCTCGGTTTTCAGTACACCATCGGCATATTCATACTCGGTTTCATCGTAAGCGACCCAGTTGGAACCGGCGCCATACTGGCCAAACCGGGTTTTTGCAACCAACTGACCATTCGGATTATAGCGGTATTCATAATACGAATAGGTCTCCATTTTCCCGCTGGCAACCCGGCCAACGTAATCGATTCGCGTCAACTTTCCGGCCGAGTTGTAGGTGTACTTTTCAATGTTGTTGGGATTATCACAATTGGTGCCGTTGCAATACAGCTTTTGGGTTGGCGACGCTTCGTCGTTGTAGATATTGCCGCCGGGTTCGATGCCAAATTCAGAGGAGTCACCGGGCTGGCAGGCCAGCCACAGGGCGGCAGAAAGCAGCAGAAGTAGTCGGTTTTTCATAGGAGAACGGGGTTTGGTCATTTGGAGGATAGACCCGGTAGTCACCTGAACCGTTGGAAGTTAGTGCCCAAAATATTTACGACATTGTCCCCCAACCCCAGCCCAAAGGGCTCTCATCATTAGCCCCGGATATCGTCCGGGGAATTCGGTACCAGACCGGAAATTCGGCATACCCCCAACCCCAGCCCAAAGGGCTCTCATCATTAGCCCCGGATATCGTCCGGGGAATTCGGTACCAGACCGGAAATTCGGACCTGGTCCGGGAAATTCGGGGTGATTGTATATGGGTGCAATCGAAAACTTGGAACGGTTTGATGCCAAAAAGCCGCCAAACAAAAAAAGCGCAACTGGTGTATAGTATTACACCGGTGCTGTAATTTCCGGATAAAATACCGGCCAATTTGCCTATACTTGACTCCCATGAGCCAACCCCTGCAATCCCAAATCAGTGAGGTCCTACAGAAACTGGAAACCTTACTCGATCGTGTCCCGGAGTCTGTCGCGAAGGACGTCCGTCAGGAAATCCGCGAATTTCGCCAGTTGCTCGTTGAAACGCGTTCTCCCCGGTTTGCCCTCGTCGGCCGACGGGGCAGCGGCAAGTCATCCCTGATCAACGCGATTTTTGGGCGTAAAGTCGCGGAAGTGGGTCACGAAAAAGCCCAAACCGGCGAGGCTACCTGGTGGCCGTATTCGAGCGACATGGGAACCCTCGAAATTCTGGACACCCGTGGTTTACAGGAGGGATCGCGCCCCGACGAAGCCGATGCCGCAGCCTCTCCCATCGAGTCGATCCTCAACGCCTTAAAGGAGAAATCACCGGATTTAATCCTGTTTCTGATCAAAGCCACCGAAGCCGATTCCGGAATCAACCACGACTTAGAAGCACTCACAGAAATCAGTAAAACCGTTGAGAAAGTCCACAACTACCGCCCGCCCATTCTGGTCGTTGCCACCCATTGCGATACGCTCGAACCCAAAAATGTGCGTTTGCACCAACCGGAGGACGAAGACCCGGAAGACCTGAACGAAAAACTGGAGCGGGTCAAGGTCATTGAAAACCTGCTCAAAACGAAATTTGAAGCCGATCCGTATTTAAAAGAATCGCTGATTACGGTCTTGGGGGTCTCATCGTACCAGTCCTGGAAAAATGACACGCTCCGCTCCGACGAGCGCTGGCGGATCGACGAACTGCTGGATTATATTTTCAATGAACTGCCGAAAGAAGGCAAGCTGGCTTTTGCCCGGCTGAGTCAGGTTCGCACGCTCCAGGAGTCGATTGCCAACCGGCTCACCAAAGTGGTGGCGGCCATCTGTGGGGGAATTGCCGCCGTGCCGATTCCATTGGGCGATATTATACCGATCACCTCCTTGCAGATCACGCTGATCATCGCCATTGCGTATGTGGCCGGTCGCCAACTGAGTCAGGATACCGCGAAAGAATTCCTGACCGCCATCGGGGCCACGATCAGTGCCGGTCTGGTGCTGCGCGAACTGGCCCGGGCTTCCGTTAAAATCTTCTTTCCGGGCGTGGGCAGTGCGGTTTCCGCCGGTATTGCAACCACCGCAACCCTGGGGATTGGCAGAGCAGCTACGGCCCACTTCATTCAAAAGAAAAGCATTGAGAACGCGAAAGCGGTTTTTGAAGGAGAACGGAGCAAAACCTGAAATGTAAAATTATAAATGATGAACGCTAAATGTAAACTAGTAGCCAAACCGGCACTTTTACATTCAGCGTTCATCATTCTACATTTATCATTCCTTTTTACATCACTTCCGGTCGATTCCCTCCAAAACCCGGCGGATCTGATTGGCTTTGGCCATAAATTCGAATGAATCGTCCAGGTTCTGATCGTCGATAATGGCTTTAAACTGCTGCAAAAATTCGATGTAATCAGACAAAGCCTGGGAGACATTCGCCCGGTTCTGGTCGAAAATGGGCGCCCACATTTGCGGAGAACTTTTTGCCAGCCGCACCGTGGAACTGAAACCGGTGCTGGCCATATCGAAAATGGCCTGCTCGTCTTTTTCCTTTTCCAAAACCGTCAGTCCCAGCGCAAACGCACTAATGTGGCTCAGGTGCGAAACGTAGGCCAGGTGCAAATCATGTTCCTGCGGGTTCATGTAAAAGAGCTTCATGCCGATGTCGCTGAACAGCGCTTCCACCAGTTTCAGACTGTCAGAGTCGCTTTTCTCCCGGTCGCAGATGATGAGGTTTTTGCCGGGCAGCAACTCCCGAAAAGCAGCCCCCGGACCCGAATTTTCGGTTCCGGCCATCGGGTGAATGGCCACAAACTGCGCCCGTTTCGGGTGGCTATCAACCAAGTGGCAAATCAGTTCTTTCGTTGACCCCAGGTCGGTGACGGTGCCCCCTTTTGGCAACTGATCCAGAATTTGGGGCAGCAATTCCAGAATGCTGTTGACGGGTGTAGCCAGCACGACCAGATCGCTGACGGCCACGGCCTCAACCAACGGTTTCATTTCATCGACGATGCCTTTGGCCAATGCCAGTTTGCCATGCACGGAGGACGCATCCACGCCGATAAATTTCGCCTTCGGGTACTTCTCCCGAACCGCCAGCGCAAACGACCCGCCCAGTAAACCCACTCCAACGATTGTGATTGTCATATTCTGTTTCTCTGATTCCCTCTGATGTACGCTGGTCAACTCTGTGTAATAGTTGTTTCACAGAGTTGACCAGCGTACATCAGAGGGAATCAGGGTTTAGTTAGAGATTCTTTGAACAGCTTCCCAGATTCGCTCTTTGGGCATACACAGCGACACCCGGATGTACCGGTTTCCTTTTGGGCCGAAGATGAAACCGGGGGCAATGAAAACGTGCTTGTTGTAGAGCAGGTCATCCACCAGCGCTTCGGCCGATTCAATCGAATCCGGCAGTTTGGCCCACAGAAACATGCCCTCCTGATCGTTGGTGTAGGTGCAATGCAGGGCATCCAGAAAAGCCGTAGCGGCTTCCAGACGGCCTTCGTACACCGCATTTCGTTCCGCGTGCCAGGCATCCGAATTGGTCAGGGCTTCGGCGGCTGCGTCCATAACCGGTTTGAACATCCCCGAATCGACGTTGCTTTTGATCGACAAAACCGCATCGATGTACGGTTTTGAAGACGCCATCCAGCCAACCCGCCAGCCCGCCATGTTGTGCGACTTGCTCATCGAGTTCATTTCAATGACAACCTCTTTAGCACCATCGATGGAAAGCAGGCTGATGGGCGGTTTTTTATTCAGAACCAGGCTATACGGATTGTCGTGGCAAAGCAACAAACTGTAGTCGTAGGCAAACCGGACGGCCTGCTCGAAGAGTTTTTGCGTCGCCGGAGCGCCCGTGGGCATGTGCGGGTAATTGAGCCAGAGAATCTTGGCATTGTCAGACACCAGTTCTTCCATCGCTTCCCAATCCGGTTGCCAGCCCTGATTTTCCAAAAGCGGATAATTCCGTACGTGGGCACCCACCATTTTGCTCACGGCGTTGTATGCCGGATAGCCCAGTTCCGGCACCAGCACTTCATCGCCTTCGTTCAGGAAGGTTAACGAAATGTGCGTAATGCCCTCTTTTGAACCCAGAAGCGGCAGGATTTCCGTTTCGGGATCGAGCGAAACCTGGTACGTATGGGCGTAATAACCGGCAATGGCGTTCCGAAAACCGGGTGTCCCCTTGTAAGACTGATACCCGTGGGCATTCGGTTGCTGTGCCGAGTGGGTTAAGGCCTGAATTGTATTGTCGGACGGCATCATATCGGGATTACCGATGCCGATGTTGATCACATCGTGCCCGGCAGCCAGCAGTTTACGAACTTCGGCCAATTTGACTGAGAAGTAATATTCCTGCGTTTGTCCGGCACGGTGAGCTAATGGAATAATCATTGGATGAATGGGTCGCTGAAGCGACAAATTACACGGATAAAATAACGAACCGCAAAAGTACGGTATTTCCGTGTAAAGAGCAGAACCGTTCTGATCGGACCGCCGACGCGGCCGGGATGGAGCTGATTTTTTTGATTAAACTGATATACTCCTTTCGTCAGGTCAATCACAAGAATCCGTTTAATCCCGGCCGCGTCGGCGGTCCGATCAGACTACTCACTTCGCAAACTTTTTACCGGGTTCATCAAGGCCGCCCGAATGCTTTGGAAACTGATCGTCAACAGGGCGATGAAAACCGCCAGGAGTCCGGCCAGGGCAAAGATCCACCACTCGATGTCCACTTTGTAGGCGAAATCTTTCAGCCACTCGTTCATGGCCCACCATGCCACGGGTGCGGCCAGAATCAGGGCGATGAACACCAGTTTAAGGAAGTCTTTCGACAGAAGGGCGACAATACCCGCCACCGAAGCCCCCAGCACTTTCCGGATGCTGATTTCTTTGGTACGCTGCTCGGCCGTAAAGGTGGCCAGCCCAAACAACCCCATGCAGGAAATCAGAATGGCGATGGCCGTGGCGGTGTTGACCAGGCGGCTGGTTTTCTGCTCTTTTTCGTACAGCCGCGCAATCCGGTCGTCCAGGAATTCGTATTCAAATTTTTTATCGGGATGAATGGCGTTCCACTGTTCTTCGATGCTGGCCAGCGTAGCTTTCACATCGTTCATGTTTTTGCCATTGCTGGTCAGTCTGACACCCAGATTTTGGGACTGCTGTGGCAGATACCCGATGAACGTCGCATCAATTTTGTCGTGAAACGACTGCTCATGAAAATCGGCCACGACCCCAACGATCGGGATTTTTTTACCATTGAAATCCAGAAACTGGTTCTGAGCATCCGCCGGTTTTTTAAAACCCAGCCGTTTGGCAAACGTGGCATTGATGACCAGTTCCCGGAGCGAATCGCTTTTCAGGTAGTTTCGCCCGGCCAACAGACGAATACCGTATAAAGGAATGAAATTCTCGTCCCCCACTTTGGCCGAAACATCCATCTCGATTTCCTGCTTGCCAGTGTATTTCATTTTGGTCATCATGTAACTCATACCCATCGGCGGAAACCACTGCATCGACACCCGCTCCACCCCCGACAAGGGCCGGATTCGCTGCGCCAGCACATCGGATTTGCCCGCCCGGCCCGCATCGATGGAAATGATGGCGTCGGTCAAAAAGCCCAGTTCCTTGTTGCGGATGTAACTGAGTTGCCGTTCTACGATCAGGGTAGCGATGATGAATACCAGCGAAACCGTAAACTGAAAAACGATCAGTCCTTTGCGGAAATACCCTTTCTGCCCCCCTTTCAGCGCTGTCTGGCCTTTGAGCGTCAGGGCCGGCCGGTACGACGACAGCACCAGCGAAGGATAGAAACCGGCCAGCAGCGAGGTCGTTACGGTGACGAACAACAAAAAAAGCAGGGTTTCCAGACTGAACAATTCAAACGCCAGCCCTTTGGGGGTGAGGGATTGAAAAGCGGAGAGAATGGGACCAACCAGCACCAGCGCAATACTGACCGCCGTGAGTGTCAGCAGGGTGGTTTCGCTCAAAAACTGAAAAATCAGGCTTTTCCGGCTGCTCCCCAACACCTTCCGGACACCAATTTCTTTCGCCCGCTGCACCGATTGGGCCGTCGACAGATTGACGAAGTTGATGGCGGCAATCAGCAGGATAAAAACCGCAACGCCCATCATGCCGTAGAGCGTTGGAAGGTGCGCTTTCCGGGAATAATTATCAACATAATCCGCATTAAAATGCAAGTCGGCCAGCGGTTGCAAACCGGGTATAAACTTAAATTCCTTCTGGAAATGCCGTTTGGAAAACTGTTGAAAAGACGCCGTGAGTTGCTCCGGGTCCGTTCCTTCCGGCAGTTTTACGAAAGCCTGGGACGACGACCAGATGTCATTCCAGTCATCGAGATTGATGCTTTTACTCATCAGACTGCTGCGAATGGTGGCGAAGGAGATGAAATCCGTAAACGTAAAATCGGTCGGTTTATCCCATTCCTTTACAATCCCGGCGACGCTGACCCGAACCGAATCCCAGTAAATCACCTCTTTGCCCAGAATCTGTTCAAGCGGCAAATCGCCAAAGTATTTGCGGGCTTTTTGCTCCGACAACACGAGTTGAAACGGTTCGGTCAGGGCGGTTTTCGGATTACCCGCCAGCCACTGGTAGTTGAAAATAGTGAAGTATTGCGGTTCAACGACCACAATTTCCTGGTTATCGACGCCGTGTTTCCCCGGCTCAAACCGCTTCGGGTTTTCCGTGCCGTTGGGAATCAGCACCGCCGACGTAATGTTGTGAAAAGCCGCTACGGTTTCCAGCCCGGTCACTTCCTTGCGAATCGCCAGCGGAACCGGATTGGGAACAAAACCCGCCGGATGGGTTTCGGCGTTGGGGCCAAATTTCTCGGTACCAATCAGGCGATAAATCCGTCCGCGGTCGGCGTGGAACGTATCGTAGCTGAGTTCATAGTTGGTAATCAGGTAAATCACCAGACAGGCAGTGACACCCAGGCTCAGCCCGAAAAGGTTGATCAGCGCACTGACCCGGTTTTTGATCAGATTGCGAAAGGAGGTTTTGAGGTAATTGCGAATCATGACAGGATGCAGAAAAGAAGGTGACGGATACGCAGAGTTCTGACGTTTCAGCGCAAAAGGCTTAATAAATTTCAATACATTAGCCACATACCGGCGGTTGGCTTTTCGGACGCCCACCTCCGCCAGGTCCCGCCCGTAGCGTTCGTACAAATCGCCCTGCACCTCCTCCAGCAAGTGGGGAGCGCAGAAGAATTGCAACAATTTATCAGCGTATTTAGGCGGTTTCATCTCATTTCAATATCGAACAATGAATGTTGAATAACGAACAGCGAAGAAATCGGACCGTACTTCAATATTCGTTATTCAACATTCGATATTCCGTATTACTTTTCATTCCGAACGCAGCGACTTCACCGGATTCATCAACGCGGCTTTGATGCTCTGGAAACTGATGGTGAGCAGCGCAACGCCGACCGCCAGCAAGCCCGCCAACGCAAAAACCCACCATTCGATCTCAACTTTGTAGGCATAATCCTGCAACCACCGGTTCATAGCATACCAGGCCACGGGCGAGGAAAGGACGATGGCAACGCCCACGAGTTTGAGAAAATCCTGCGAAAGAAGACTGACAATGCTGGTCACCGAAGCACCCAATACCTTGCGGACGCCAATTTCTTTCGTGCGCTGTTCGGCCATGAAAGCCGCCAGACCAAACAAGCCCAAACAGGAGATAAAAACTGCCAGAAACGCGAAGTAGTTGGCCAGCGTGCCGACCACGGTTTCGCTGCGGTACAATCGCTGAAAGGCCTCATCAGCAAACTGGTAGGTGAATGGAAACGTCGGATTCAGTTGATGCCACATCGTTTCCAGACTCGCCAGGGCCTGCTTCGTTTGGCCCGGCTGGGTGCGAATGATGATGTTTTTTCCCTCGGCGGCCGGACTTAATTTGGCAATGAACGGTTCGATGGCCACATGCAGGGAATTCTGGTGAAAGTCGTCCACCACCCCAATGATCAAACCCGGTTTGCCCCACAAGGTCAGCGGTTTTCCAATCGGGTCCCGGTAGCCAATCCGGCGGGCTGCGGTTTTGTTGATCAGATAACTGACCGAGTCGGTGGCAAAATCCCTGGAAAAATCACGCCCGGCAACCTTGACTTTCAGGGTCTTCGTGAAATCATAATCGACTTGTGAAAACTGAAACTGAATGCTGGTCGCGGGGTCTTTACCCGGCCATTGAACATTGCCCGTCGTACCGAAACTAGTGGTTGGCGTTCCGTTCATGAACGTTACGGTCTGGATGCCGGGCATCCGGAGCAGTTCCTGTTTGAACGTTTCGTATTTGGCGGCCAAATCTCCCTCAGCCTGGAGATAAATCATTCCCTCCCGGTCGAAGCCCAGGTTTTTGGTCTGGATAAAATCGATTTGCCGGTAGACAATGATGGTTCCGATGATCAGCAGCATCGACAGGGCGAACTGAAAAACCACCAGGCTCTGCCGGAAAAGCCGCGCCCCGGAACCAAACCGGATGCTTCCTTTCAAGATCCGAACCGGATTCAATGAAGATAAGAAAAGGGCGGGATAACTGCCCGCGATCAGAGCCGTAGCCAGTGTCATGACCAGCAACGTTACCCAAAACGACGCGTTTGCAAACTGGAACGAAATGTGCTTTTCGGTCAGTGTGTTGAAGACCGGCAGCAGCATCCAGACCACGCCCACGGCCAGAACCAGCGCCAGCGACGTCAGCACCAGCGCTTCGCCAATGAACTGCCCGATCAGCCAGCCCCGACCGGCGCCAACAACCTTCCGAACGCCCACCTCCCGCGCCCGCTTCACCGACCGGGCTGTAGCCAGATTCATGAAATTGATGCAGGCAATCAGCAGAATAAAAACCGCCACGATGCCAAACAACCGGACGTATTCGATGCGTCCGCCATCCTGATAGCCGTTTTTGAAATTGGAATAGAGATACGCTTCCGGGTACGGTTGCAGAAAAAGCTGGATATCCAACCCCTTCGTGGCCATTTTCGGATTGTATTTTTTCAGAAACGCCTTCATCTTTGCTTCCAGCCGGCCGGGATCAGCCGGTACACCGTTGCGGTCGGTCCGGAGTTGGATGCGGGTCTGAAGCGCGTTGGTACCCCATTCTTTGAGCCATTCATTGTGCCGCATAAAATCGGCCCAGCTCAGCACATAGTCGTAGGTTTCCGAGCTATTTTCCGGCATTTCATAAACCGCACTGACCTGATAATCATCTTTGTTACCGAGTCGAATGCTCTTTCCCATAGCCGCCTGCGGGCTACCAAAATAATTCTCCGCGAGTTGCCGCGAAATGGCAATATTCGTCGGCCCGTTCAAGGCGGTTTCGGCGGTTCCGGCTAACAAGGGAAGACTGTGCATCTTAAACCAGTCAGGTCCGGCAGCCCGGCCTTTTTCCTTGTTCAGTTTTTCACCCACCGAAAACGTCAGTTCCTGCTCCCAGGAAAGGCCGGACGCATAGACAATTTCCGGGAATTCTTTTTTCAGTTCATCGGCCAGCAAAGCGGGTGTTCCCGGGCTTGCGTCCACTTTGCCGTCGTAGAACTGGCGTTCCATGACGTTGTAAAGCTGCGGGCCATTGGCGTGATAGGCATCGACGCTAAATTCGTCCTGAATCCAGAGCAGAATGAGCAGGCTGCACGCCATGCCGAGCGCGAGGCCCAGGATGTTGATGGCCGAAAAGGATTTGTTGTGGGCGATGTTCCGCCAGGCGATTTTCAGATAATTGCGAATCATAACAGGATTCAGGAAAGAGATGGATGGATGTTCATTAGCTTGTCGTTTGAAGAAAAAGGGCTTTAGAAAACTCAACACTTCCCGGACATATTGCCGCCGGGCGTAGGGGAGTCCAAATAGCTTCGCATTGCGCAAAAACCGCTCGTACAAATCGCCCTGAATCTCCTCAAAAAGATGGGGAGCGCAGAAGAATTGCAACAGTTTATCAGCGTATTTAGGCGGTTTCATATCGTTTGAATATCGAATACTGAATGTTGAATATCGAATATGGAAGAAACCGAACCGCACTTCGTTATTCGATATTCAGTATTACTTTTCACTCCGAACGCAGTGACTTCACCGGATTCATCAACGCGGCTTTGATGCTTTGGAAACTAACCGTCAGCAGGGCGATGGCCAGTGCCAGCAAACCCGCCGTGGCAAACATCCACCAGTGGATATCAATGCGATACGCAAACCCTTCGAGCCATTGAGCCATCACATACCACGCCACCGGAACCGCCACAACGATGGCGATCAATACCAGCTTCACGAAATCTTTGGCCAATAACCCGATGATGCCCGGCACGGTAGCTCCCAGCACTTTCCGAACGCCAATCTCGCGGGTGCGGACCTGCGCCGTGTAGGCGACCAAACCGAACAGCCCCAGACAGGAAATCACGATGGCAATGGTGGCAAACACGTTGAAGAGTGTTCCGGTGCGTTGCTCGGTTCGGTAGAGGTCATCGAAGGTTTCATCCAAAAAAGCGTAGTTGAAGGGAAAATCGGCATTGTATTGCTTCCACAAACGCTCGGTCGCGGCCAGGGCTCCGGCGGCTTCTTTACCCGTCGTTTTGACGTAAATTCGATCTTCATTTTTTGGGTTGTAATAAAAAATCGCCGGTTCGATTTTCTGTTTGAGGGACGCAAAATGAAAATCTTTCACCACGCCAATAATCGTTCCTTCCCGATTCCAGAGTTTAAACCGCTTGCCGATGGGTTCTTTCAGACGGGCGACTTTGACGGCGGTTTCGTTCAAAATAAAATGCGTTGAATCGGAAACCGCACCCGTAAAATTTTCGCCCTGTTCCAGTTTTATTTTGAAAAATGGAATAAAATCCTTGTCGATGGCCATTGGACTCACCATCATGGTCTCCCCGACTTTCTTCCCATCCCAATCGCTGCTCCCGGTTTGCTGATTCAGCGATACAATATGGGCGTCGGAACGGGTAACGTCCGTCACCCCCGGCTGGCTCAGTAAGCGGGCTTTAACGACCTCATAGTGAG
The DNA here is from genome assembly GCF_006149005.1 of Larkinella sp. C7. Lineage (GTDB taxonomy): Bacteria > Bacteroidota > Bacteroidia > Cytophagales > Spirosomataceae > Larkinella. The sequence goes on from NZ_VBSL01000005.1 coordinate 263,919, forward strand.
AAGACATGCTGCGCATATGCAGGGAAAACGTGTGGCTTTTATCATAGCCTAACTCTTTCGAGCGAATATACTCCAACTGATTGCCAATGATCAAGGTCCCGGAAATCAGCATGACAGTGAACGCGAACTGAACGACGACCAGTATTTTTCGAAAAACCGCATCGCTCAACCGCGCCGAGACTTTCCCTTTTAAGGCTTTCAGGGGTTCGAACGAAGAGAGCAACAGGGCCGGATAGATGCTCGACACCAGCAGGGTGGCCGTAATGGTCAACCCGATCACCAGCCACATCCGAAGGTCCGTTAAATCGATGACGAGCTGTTTTCCCGAAAGCTCGTTGTAGAACGGCATCAATAAGCTCATCAACCCAATTGCCAGCAGCGCCGAAAGCGCGAAAAGCAGGGCGGTTTCAATGATAAACTGCAAAAACAACTGCCCTTTTGCCGCGCCCACGATTTTCCGCATACTCACTTCTTTGGACCGCAGCATGGAACGGGCGGTGGAGAGATTGACATAGTTGATGCAGGCAATGACCAGAATCAGCAGCGCAATGATGGTAAACATGCGAACAGTTTCGATACCGCCGTCGCTGCCGTCCGACTTGTACAAATGCATGTCGGGCAGGGCTTGCAGCAGATACGTCAGATCAGTATCATCCGCTTTGTTCCGCAGGTGAATGTTCCGCAGTTTGGTTGCCAAAGCCTCCGTCGAAACGCCCGGTTCGAGCAGTAAAAACGTGACATAATTGAACTCATGAAAATCGTTATCCTGGTTTCGGCCATCCTTCCGTTCCGCATAGATGGTTTTAAACCAGAGCGAAATCGGTAACAGCAGATCGAGTTCTCCGTTAAAAGTGGTGTTTTTTGGAAAATTCCGGATCACACCCGTAACGGTGAAGCGTTTTTTCCCGTCGGCCGTAATCACTTTTCCGATGGGTTCGGCATCGCCAAAATACCGCCGGGCGGTGGCTTCCGTCAGCACCACCGACTGGTCGTTCGGGAACGGATTCGCCGGATTTCCCTTGATAAGCCCAAAATCAAAAATTGAAAACAGGGTAGGATCGACAAAGGCCGACTGTTCGCTGGTGAAGGTTTTTCCCTTGTACCTGTAGAGGCTGTAAATATTACTTTGGGTGATGCGAACGGCATCTTTTATTTCGGGCAATTCCCTTTTCCCCATCTCGGCGATCGGCGCAACCGTCGTCCGCCAGATTTGCTGACTGCTGCCAGTGCCAACACGATTTTCGAGCCGGTAAATCTGGTCGGCTTTGGCATGAAACCGGTCGAAGCTCAGTTCATCCTGCACCCACAGCAGAATCAGCATCCCAACCGCCAGCCCGACCGTCAGACCGGTCATGTTGATGAAGGAATAAAACCGGTTTTTCAGCAAATTACGCCAGGCGGTTTTGAAATAGTTACGGATCATAGCCGGTTGAAATAGATACACTTGTGAAGATTCTGCTGTGAATTGTTTCCGGATTACCCCCGACGTTCGGCCCGGTCGCCGACGCACAAACCCCAGTACTTCCCGGACATACTGCCGCCGGGCGTACGGTTCTCCGAACAGCCGGGCATTCCGCAAAAACCGCTCGTACAAATCGCCCTTCATCTCCTCCAGCAAAGGAGAAGCGCAGGCCATTTCCAGCAGTCGGGTAGCCCAGCGGGGCGGTTGGGGGGGTGTCGGCATGTCAGTGAAACTGATAAAGTTTAATATCGAATATTGAATAACGAATGCTGAACAACGAAAGGAAGGCAGTAACGAACGCTAATGGCAGTAGCACCACTTCGTTATTCGATATTCTTTATTCAATATTCGTTATTCAGTGTTAATCTTCATTCAGAACGCAATGACTTCACCGGATTCACCAAAGCCGCTTTGATCGACTGGAAACTCACGGTAAAAGCCGCAATGACGAACGTGACCAATATCGCAACCAGGAAAATCGACGGACCGATCTGAATGTGGTAGGCGTATTCCTGTAGCCAGGCATCCATGCCATACCAGGCCAGTGGAGCCGCAATGACGAAGGCAATCAGCATGAGCCACACAAATTCCCGCGACAACAGCACGACAATGCTGCCCACCGACGCGCCCAGTACTTTCCGGATACCGACCTCCTTGGTCCGCTGAACGGCCATCAGCGAAACCAGACCGAACAAGCCCAACCCGCCGATGACGATGGCAATTCCCGCAAACAGCCGGAACGCGTTGTACAGGGTTTCTTCCTGCTTGTATAGTTTTGCAATGTGCTCATCCACAAACTCATACCGAAATATTGACTCCGGATTCAAGTCAGTCCAGTCTTTCTCGATCGTCGCCAGCGTTTCACGCAGGTTCTGCGGACGCAGCTTGACACTGACCTGCCAGAAAGCCCGCGAATTGTAGGTCAGAACACAGGCGCGGATTTTTTTATGCTTGGATTCACTCTGAAAATCCCGAACAACGCCCCGGATAATGGATGGTCCGCCCCCGACGCGCACCCGCTTGCCGATGGCATCTTCATCCTTCTGAATACCGAGTCGGCGAATCAGCGTCTGGTTGACGATCACATTGCGAATCGTATCATCCTCCGCTGTTTTGATGATCGGTTCGCCCGCCAGCAGTTCCAGGTGATACATCGAAATGTAGTTTTCATCCACCAGTTTCAGTTCTGTAACGTCGTTTTCGACCATCCCCAACTCGGGTGAAGCAAAGGGCATAAAGTTGAAGTTGAAAGCCGGACCGGCGGAAGCGAAACTGAGTTGCTGAACACCGGGATTGTCCTGCAGTTTCTGCCGCAGGACATCCGCTTTAGCCCCAGTCGGGAACGAAACAATGGCCTCTTTTTCAAAACCCATGTCCTGATTCTGGAAAAAATCCATCTGGCTGGCTACCACCAGAGTCCCGATAATCATCACCTGGGTGATGGCAAATTGCAGGATGACCAGGGCTTTGCGGACGGTCATTCCGCCAAACGATGCTTCTGTAGACCGGGATCTCAGGGCTTTGATGGGCTGAAAACCGGACTGAACGAAGGCCGGATACAAACCCGCCAGCAGAATCGTTGACAAAACAACCCCAAAAACAACCGCGATCACCTGGGGTTCAACCAGTTGGCTGGCATCGATCCCGATGTTCAACAGCGGTTTGGTCAGGGGCAGAAAGGCCCAAACCGCCCCCAGCGCCAGAACCGTTGCCAAACCCACCAGCAGGGTCGTTTCACCCAGCATCTGGCCCACCAGTTGCCGCCGAAAAGCACCCAGGGCTTTCCGGATGCCCACTTCCTTCGACCGCCGAACGGCCTGGGCCGTCGCCAGATTGACAAAATTGATGCAGGCCGTCAGGATAATGACCAGAGCAACACCCGCCAGACCGTAGATGGTTTCTTTGGAGCGCGGCATCGTAATTTGAGTAAGGTACCGTTTATCGAAATGAATCTCCCGCAACGGTTGCAGCAGCAACGCGGCATCTTTGGCGATGTCGTCGCCCCAGTTTTTCCGGATGAAAGCCGGAATCCGCGCTTCCACGCGTTTGGGCAGCAATTTTTCCGGTAACACCACGTAGAGGTAGCCACCCGAGATCGACCAGAAGTGGGGCGTGTCGAGCTTTTTCCGGACGGTTTCCCACGAAACCAGAAAATTAAAAACCAGGTGCGTGTTCGACGGCAGATCTTTCATGACACCGGTGACGCGCAAATCGTACGCATTATCCAGCCGAATGGTTTTTCCGAGAGCATCCTGATCACCGAAATATTTCCGGGCGATGCTTTCCGTCAAAACGACCGTATTGGGTTCCTGCAAAGCCGTTTTGGGGTCTCCGGCCAACCAGTTAAAATCGAAGACCTGCGGAAAATAACCATCGGCGTAGGCAAAGCTTTCTTCCAGATACCGTTGCTTATCCACCTGTATCTGGGCTTCTCCCTGATAATAGTATTGAGAAACCTGCTCCATTTCCGGAAAATCGGTGCGAAAAGCCGGAGCAATGGCAAACGAAACACTTGGATTATAATCCCCGGCGGAAATCGTTACCCGGTAGGTTCGATCGGCTTTCCGGTTAAACGCATCGTAGGTGAGTTCATTTCGAAACACCAGAAAAATGACAATGCAGGCCGACAACCCCAGGGCCAGGCCCATCACGTTGATGAAGGCGTAACTCTTTTGCTGAAGAATGGTCCGGCAGGCAATCGTAAAATAGTTGCGTAACATAGCGATCCTTTGCGGTTTGGGGGAATAATCCGGTTTCCTTTTCAAAAATCGGGGTTGCATAAACTTCAGCACTTCCCAAGCGTATTGCCAGCGGGCATCCCGCTCTCCGAACAGCCTAGCCCGGCGAACAAACCGCTCGTGCAAATCGCCCTGGATTTCTTCGAGCAGGTGCGGAGCGCAAAACCAGGCCAGAAGTCGGCTAGCCCATTGTGGCGGTTTTTGGGGTTTCATGATCGCGGGAATATCGAACACTCAATATTGAATAATGAATATGGAAAGGTGACCCGATTCCTTCGATGTTCGCTATTCAGTATTCGGCGTTCGATATTCCTTTTCATTATTTTTTCATTCTACACTATTCATTCACAAACTCACGGCTGGCAGCCCCTGTGGAGAGATCGAATCCCAGAGCTGGTCGCGGACGGCCCGAATGTCGTGCAGCGTCCGACTCCCCAGCACCGTAACCGAAAACAGGCGTTTGCGTCGCCCACCCCGTTCGGCGGTTGCCTCGCCGAGGTGTGACTTCAACATGCCTTTTTCTTCCAGCCGGTGCAAAGCCGCGTGAACGGCGCTGATGCTGACGGCCCGGCCCGTTTGCCGGTCCAGTTCATCGGTGATGGCCACGCCGTAGGCACCGGTTCCTAAAACCGCTACTGTCAGCAACACCACCTCCTCAAACTCGCCTAAATACGATCGTCTCATGGAAAAGAGATATAATTAACTTCTGTAGAACAAATCTGCTGCCAGAAACAAAAAATGGCCTAATCAGGCCATTTAAGCAGTTTCCGAAATCGAACCTGTCCGAATTCGTACAGTCCGGTTGTCCGAACCCGAACAGGTTTTCAGTTTACGGTTTTCAGTTTACAGGTTGCTGACGCATGCTGGCTGACGCATTCTTCAACCGTAAACTGAAAACCGTAAACCGCCTTACTTCTCCGCTTTCAGCTCGTAGCGGTGATGCGGTTTGTCGATGGTCAGCCAGTAGTTTATCGTTTCACCGGCTCCTTTGACCTGAAGACGGTATTTCCCACTCAGCAAGTGGGTTACATCAAAATACCGGTTGTAGCCCGCCTGACGGTTCAGTTCCCGGTAATGAATCAGGTTGGTTGACTCGTCGGTCAGTTCAATGATGACCTGCTTCCGGTCGGGATTAGCATAGTTGATGCGGAGTTTGCCGTAGGAATTCACCAGCGGATTGACCAGAAATTTCGCATTGAATTCCGGCACAACCGACGGCGGAGTTTCTTCGTAGGCATAAACCGCAGCGGCTTTGGAATAGCCAACGTCATTGGAAGCCAGCAACTCCGACGAGCGAACCTGCGATGCCAACAGTTGATTGTTGACCACCCGATCCAGCATTTCGTCGAACAGCCGAATATTCCGTTTGGTCAATTTGACATACTGGCCCCGGAGCGTTTCCTGATACACGGGTTCATGCCGGGTGTTGAAAAACCGGATGACCGTGCTGCGGGTGTTGTAATCGGTCTGGATTTTCCAATATCCTTTGGTCACATCCGGGCCGGAGTGGTAATCCGGTTGAGCATGACCGACAAGCGTGCTGACCAGAAGAAGCAGAATCAGGAGAGTTTTGAACCGGTAGGCGGTTTTTTCTTGAACGGTTTTCATGAGAATTGTGCGTGTTGTTTACAGGTTGTTAATTTGGTTATTATTATTTCAAACTTTGTAAAACAAATCTCTTACCAGAATCAGAAACGCCATTCTGATTCAATGGAGGGCATTTTTCAAAAATCGCACTGTCCGAAACCGTACAAAGCCTGTCCGGTTTTGTACGGTTTTGCGGGCGGGTGATTTCTGAATACAAAGCAGCAAAATTGTCGGCAAACCGCTCAATGCAAGTGACGAATGAGGGGAAAAGCGGGACAGAAAGCCAGTTGAGCCTTACCAAGCTTTCGGCGCGCCCTCAGGGAATGGCCCGAAGCTGATACGACTGCGGATTGGCTTGAATAATTAACCGGTAGGCGTACCGCTTTTGTGTTCCTTCGACTTCAAACCGGAACTTCCCTTCCGGCAAACGGGTCAGATTCAGCGTCCGGTTGTAGGTTGATGAAGCCGATTTTTCTTTGAATACATACCGCCCCTGATCATCCAGTAACAACACCAGCATGGGTTCTTGCCGGAGATTGGCAACATGGATTTTCAGTTTACCGGTACTGCTGATGGCGACATCGGAGCGAAACGGATTGACATCCAGGGTTTCTTCAGGTGATGCCAGTATATAAGATGTAGAAACCGGAGTTGACAACGGCGTCGACACAACGTGGTAAGGCTCACTGCCGCTGGTGGCCACCAACTCATGGCTTTTGACTTCGGCCGACAGCAATTGGTTGGTCGACAGCCGCTCCAGCATCGTGTCGAACAAGCGGATGTTCCGATTCGTCAGTTTTACATACCGATTCGACAGCGATTCTTCATAAATCGGTTCGTGCCAGCGGTTAAAAAAACGGATCCTGGTCTGCTGGGTCGTGTAGTCGGTCTGAATTTTCCAATATCCCCTGGCCGAGTCGGTTCTGGCATAATAATCGGACTGTGCGGTCGCCGTCAAACCGTACAGGAAGAGACTCACGACTAGCCAATTCTGGCATCTGCGGACTGTTTTTTGGAGGAGGGTTTTCATGATTTGTGCATTTGTTGTTTACAGAATATAAAAGGGTAAAGTATTATTTCAATGTTTGCAGAACAAATCTGTTGCCAAACCTGATGAAGTCTGCTTAATCGATCAAAATCACGGTATTTGCGTTTAGGTCGAAGGCTACGCGTCCAATAGTGGACACTTTTTGTCCCGGAATGGACAGTGGAACAGGCTCCATCGAGCCGGAGTTGATGTGTGTACGCTATAGAGTACCAAAAAGTGTTTAAGGTTGCATGGGGAGAGTCTGGCTTTTCTGTTTTTACCGTAAGTTTGCAGCATGAAGATCCTTTCACTGACCGAATTAAATCAGGAACAGTACCTGGCCGCTCAGGCTCTCGAAATAAAATGTAAGGCCGATGATGGGTTGATGGGCCACATTCACTGGGATAAATCCATGAATTATTTCCAGTCAATGTGCCACTGGTTTTTACTCTACAAAAATGACGTGTTGATTGGCCTTTTATCGGCTTTTGCTCCGACGACCAGCGTGGTTGAATTTTGCGGCTATACGCTCCCCAAAGCCCGGCGGAAAGGGTGCTTTTCGACCCTGCTCGAAGTGGCTGCGGAAGCAGCCCGAAACTACGGCTATGAGCACCTCCTGTTAATTACGGAACGGGCTTCCGAATCGGGGCAGGCCTTCGCCCGTCAGTTGGGAGCCACGTATTCCAATACCGAATACCAACTGCGCTGGGAACCATTGCCGTCGGTGGTGCTTCCGGCTTCCAGGCCGATGATTCCCCTCGTCAAGGCTGGCATGGCAGACCTGGAACCGTTGTCGAAACTGAGTCAAACGATCTTTGGGGGCACCCTCGACGAAGCCCGTAAACTGCTGGAAACCACCATCACAACGCCCCATCTCACGCAGTATATTGCCATGCTGGATGGAAAACCAATCGGAATGGTGGCGATTAATTTTGTACAAAACGACGCCTGGATTATTGGTTTGGGCGTTTGCCCGGCGTTTCAGGGGCGGGGAATCGGCAAAACCATTCTGTTCCGTATCCTGGACATTCTACAGGAGTCCATGGCCGAAACCATTCTAATCGAAGTAGACTCCGCCAACGAACCAGCCCTGAAGCTGTACCAGAAATCCGGTTTCACGATTCAGATGGGGCAGGATTATTTCCGGTTACCGCTACGGTAACGATGCTCTTCCACAGAGTTGCTCGGAGGAACAGATCTTTTTTCTAAAAAACGATGAACGCCTTAGAAACATATTTCCAGCAAATTGGCATTTCCAGAGCGGATCAGGAAACGATCCTGGTCGACATCAAACCGAAATCCTTCCAAAAGGGCGATTACTTTTTGCAAGAAGGCCAGACCACCCAGCAGATTGGTTTCGTGCTGACCGGCGTTTTTCAGTATTTTTTCAACCACGATGGCGACGAAATCACGACTTACATTGCGTCGGAAAATAGTTTTGTGGTTTCGCTCGGTTGCTTTCTAAAACAGGTTCCGGCGAAAGAAAACATCCGCGCACTCACCGATGCCAAGGTCCTGATCATTTCCAAAGCTCAGTTTGACGCCCTCCGGGCCCAAAGCGAATCCTTCCGGCAGTTTTACGTCGAATTGCTGGAAAGTCAGATCGTCTGCATCGACGACAGCCGCTTCGACCTCATCACCCTCACCGCCGAGGAACGCTACCAGAAACTCCTGGCCGAAGAACCGCACCTGCTCCAGAAAGTACCACAACAGTATCTGGCTTCGATTCTGGGCGTAACACCCCGCCACCTGAGCCGTATTCGAAAAAATAGCCGTTAACCGCATTTATAGACAAATGTCCGGTAAACTGGCCGGGCAGCGGCCGACTTTTGTATCGTTCCATTTACCAAAACACGATATGAAACAGGTCATCCTTTTTTTACTCTTCAGCACAGTCTCCAGCGCTTACGCCCAACGGTCATTCTCCAAAAACGAACTCAGCATCAATGCGTTCCGAAATCCATCCGTTGGTCTGGAATACCGCCACCGGCAGATTTCCGTTCATGCAGGCTATTACCCCACCATCGTTTCCCAAAACAGTACCGGCGAAAACCAGACCACTTCCTTTGTTCGGGCGGGTGTCAGTTTGTGGTTCCTTCCGCTAGGACGCAAGGAAAACCCGTCGTCCTTTTACACCTCACTGTCATACGTCCGGGGGCTGGACCGAACCTATCAAAACGACAACGGCCTGATGGTCGACGCCGGTTTTCGCTGGATGATCTGGAAAGGCCTGAACGTACGAATCGGTGCCGCTTTGCTGGCAGCTCCCAACCATTCTGTAAAAATCAACCCCACGCCGGGGCTGAGCTATTCTTTCTTCTTTAAGTAATTACCTCAGCCCCATTATGAATCCCCTTAAAACCACCGGCAATCTGCTGGTTACTGGCTCCATCCTGGTCTTGATTCCCTACACGGTTCTTACGATCATTTTCGATTATCCCGACATTCTCCGCCAGAATCCGGGCATCATCCTGACTCAATTCCACAAAGGCGGCTCCCAGCTCATCGCCGTCTGGTGGGCGTTTGCCCTCAGCGGTTTTCCCCTCCTGGTTGCATACATCAAGCTAGGACAATACTTTGAAAATCAACACCCTTTGGTTCGCTGGACCACCACAGTTGGCGTCATTTCCGGCATCGCCCAGATCATCGGACTATTACGCTGGGTGTTCGTCGTACCGGCTCTGGCCGACCGCTACGTTCATACCTCGGATCCTTCCGTTCGCGAATCGATCACGGTTATTTTCCAGGTGGTTCACCAATTTGGCGGGGTGCTTCTCGGCGAGCACATCGGGCAATTGTTCACCATTATCTGGACGGTTTTGATGGCGTGGATGTTCGATCAACTCCAGGTATTTCCGCGATGGGTGGCGGTTTTCGGGTACACAGCCTCTGGAATTTATTTGCTGGCGCAAACCGAACTAGCCGCTACAGTAATGCCTAACTTCCCTGTTTTCGAGTTGGCTGGATTGATTGGAAGCACGCTGTGGCTGGGTTGGCTGATCATAATTGGGGTAAGATTCCGAAATAACTCCTTTCTTACTGATTCACGTCTTTTCCCTCTTCCAGTTTCTGAATCATCGCCGTGACGCCATTCTTATTCAGCTCGTTCGGTGCCTGGGGCAGAGCCGCCTTCAGGTACGGCAACGCTTTTTTGAAATCACCGAGGGCCGACAACCCCCTGCCCATCCCGACGTTGGTCGTAAACTGGTTCGGGTTCTTGTCGTAGTTCACCTTAAAAACCGCATAGGCGTCTTTCATCCGTTTCTGCTGGAGTAAGGTGCGCGCATACTGGTGCAATTCATTCATATTTCCCATCGGAACGGCTTCCCTCATCACCGCATCGGCATCGGCCTGTTTGTTGAGGGCCACCAAAACCATCGCTTTCGTGCTGAGCGTCTGGAAATTTTTCTGACCAATGAAGGGCAATCCAACGGCCTGATCGGCCCAGGCCAGCGCCTGATCGAGATCGGTTTTATTTTGAAGGCAATACGTAGCCGCCTGAACGTACGACTGCCACGTAAAGCCCTGCGAATTGCGCAATTCGTTTTTAAAAGAAGCCAACTGAATCTTCACCACATCGGCTTCAACCGTAAACGGGATCAGGCGTTTTTCCCACGCAAGTGCCACCGTTGCCGCGTTGTCCGTCTGGTTGATGAACTCGTATTTGAGCCACTCCACGCTCTTGTCGAGAGGCTGGTTTTTGACCGTCACGCGCAACGCATCTTCCGAAGGTTCGTAGAAAAAGCTACCCCAGGAGGTCGAATTTTTGGAGAAAATAACCGTTGTTTCGGCCTCGCCCAATAGCATGTGCAGCCCGTACGTTCCGGCGGGGAGGTCTTTGCCCTCGACTTTGACATCGGTCGAAAACGAAATGATGGTGTTTTCGTTGGCACCCGCCCGCCAGGGGGCGGCTTTGCTGGTGCCAAAACCGAGGTCCACCAGTCCGTAATGTGCCACCGGTGTTCCCCAAACCTTTCCCTCCCGCCCTTTCACACCGGGTCGGCTGTAGTGAATGGTGATTTTTGTCAGGCCAATTTGTTCCGAAACGAAGGCTTTTTTGTTGCCGCCATCGGGAATAGCGGTGAGTTGCTGGGCGGAAACCAGCGTTGCATTGAGAACCAGAAGAAATAGGATAAACCGTGCTTTCATGGTATTGTCGATAAAGTGTTTACCGTCAAAATAAACGGATGAAAACCGGGTGTAACTCCCGCACTCTGGGGGATTTGGCGAGAAAGGGTAATTAATTGTTTCGCGGAGTTGAGCAGAGGAAAAAGGGAGTTGAGCGGAGGAAATAAAAAAAATCTCTGCGTAACTCTTTTTTTCTCCGCTCAACTCCGCGAAACAATTTCTCTTTTACTCTGAAACCTCCCGCTCTACCAACTTTTCCGCCATCGGCAGCAGTGTTTCCTCCAGCGGCAGACGGCGTTTTGATTCTACCATGAACGTGGCCGGGTTGGGCAGAAAAGGCCGACGGCGGATCAGTTCCAGTTTCAGGGTTTCGTAGGTCCGCCCGACGCCCTTCCGCACGGAGTCGATGTAGCGCGTCCGGATCGGCTGGCTGCCGGTTTGCGTCGTCGACAGGGCCAATCCCGGTAGCGACAATCCCGTCCAGGTCAGGCTGAAATAATAGATATGGGTCTGGGAATGCGACGACCAATGGAGGAAGATATAGCCTTCATCCCGGCGCAGCGGCAGCATACCGATGGGAGTCAGCGTCAGGTTTGCGGCCAGTTCGTCGGCCATTTGCTGCCCTTTCGTCAGGGTTTGCCCGAATCGGGGCAGGGCAAAATTGATGATGGAGTCGATTTCGGACATATACTCATCGTCTTCCTGCCGGGATTGGTACCGTACCGTAAGACTTTCGGGGTCAATTCCGGTAGCGTCCTTGGGGAATGAAGCAGAAAGCGTACCTTTGCGGTTCCGAAAACGGAGGCCGGTCTCGTAATGATCCCGCAATTCCGTCAGGTCAGGGTATAACTTTTTGTCAGAGAAGTGTTGCTGAACGTTTTGCAGATAGGCCAGAACGACAAATTTTTTGTACTCTAAATCAATCAGTCCTTGCGTCAACCAGTCTTTCTGAAGTTTTTTCATAGTGAAAACGAATGAAGAACAGACAGTCTTGTTGCTAAGTAAGTTAACGAAAATTCGCATTCTGCCAAATAGTGTTTGGCGTTTTTTTTCTCCGACCAAAAAGGCTTTGCCCTAACCCACTGATTACCAAACTGACATCATAAATCGGAAATTTTGTCAGTATTACCAGAAAAAAGTGGTCTGGCACAATAAGTGACCAAAATCGACCGTCAGTTCGACAGTATGTCGGGCCCTAGTTAAGCACAAAACAATTTAACTTCTAAAACACAAGCCCATTATGGAAGCACTAACGGAAAGTAAAGTAAACGTAAGACCGTTGGCTGACCGGGTGCTGGTTGAACCAGCTCCTGCTGAAGAAAAAACCGCATTTGGTATCATCATCCCCGACACCGCCAAAGAAAAGCCACAACGTGGAACGATTGTCGCCGTTGGCACGGGCAAGAAAGATGAGCCTCTGACCGTTCAGGTTGGCGATACCGTTTTGTACGGTAAGTATGCCGGTACCGAAATCACCGTTGAGGGAAAAGAATACCTCATTATGCGTGAATCGGACATTTTTGCCATTATCTAAGGTTCTCCCGCCAGCCCCGGTTCAGTTTTAACTGACACTGGCTGCCCGGAAACCCGTTTGCATTACTCGTTAAAACCATTAATTCCTTTTCACTCATGTCTAAGAAAATATTTTTTGATATCGACGCCCGCGATCGGATCAAGAAGGGTGTTGATACCCTCGCCGACGCTGTTAAAGTAACGTTGGGACCGAAAGGCCGGAACGTTATTCTGGATAAGAAATTCGGTTCACCGGCGATCACCAAAGATGGTGTTACCGTTGCCAAAGAAATTGAACTGAAAGACGCCATCGAAAACATGGGCGCTCAGTTGGTGAAAGAAGTGGCTTCCAAAACCGCTGATTCAGCCGGTGACGGAACCACGACGGCTACCGTTCTGGCCCAGGCGATCTACTCGATCGGGGTGAAAAACGTAGCGGCTGGTGCCAACCCGATGGACCTGAAACGCGGTATTGACAAAGCGGTGATTGCCGTGGTCGACAACCTGCGTTCACAATCCCGCGCCATCGAAACGTCGAAAGAAATTGCTCAGGTAGCAACGATCTCGGCCAACAGCGACGAGGAAATCGGCCAGATGATTGCCGATGCCATGGAAAAAGTGGGTAAAGAAGGCGTTATCACCGTTGAAGAAGCGCGTGGTACGGAAACGGAAGTAAAAACCGTTGAGGGTATGCAGTTTGACCGCGGTTATCTGTCGGCTTACTTCGTAACCAATACCGACAAAATGGAAGTTGAACTGGACCGTCCGTTCATTCTGATCTCGGAGAAAAAAGTTTCTTCGATGAAAGAATTGCTGCCGGTTCTGGAGCAGGTTGCTCAAACCGGCCGTCCGTTGCTGATCATCGCCGAAGATGTCGATGGTGAAGCACTGGCTACGCTGGTTGTCAACAAAATCCGTGGTGCCCTCAAAGTGGCCGCTGTGAAAGCACCGGGCTTTGGCGATCGCCGGAAAGCCATGCTGGAAGACATTGCGATCCTGACGGGTGGCCAGGTCATCGCCGAAGAGCGTGGTTTCAAACTGGAAAACACTTCTATTGAATTTTTAGGCACTGCCGAAAAAATCATCATCGACAAGGATAACACAACTGTTATCAATGGTGCAGGTGAAAAAGAAGATATTACGGGCCGTGTCAACCAGATCAAATCACAGATCGAAAACACGACTTCCGACTACGACAAGGAAAAACTGCAGGAACGTCTGGCGAAACTGTCGGGCGGTGTAGCGATTCTGTACATCGGTGCTGCTACCGAAGTAGAAATGAAAGAAAAGAAAGACCGCGTTGATGATGCCCTGCACGCAACCCGCGCTGCCGTTGAAGAAGGCATCGTGGCCGGTGGTGGTGTTGCGTTCATCCGGACCATCAAGTCCCTGGATGCGGTTGAAACCCGCAACGAAGACGAAAAAACCGGTGTGAACATCATCCGCGTTGCGCTGGAATCTCCGCTGCGGACGATTGTAGCCAATGCTGGTGGCGAAAGCTCCGTGGTTGTGAACGCGGTGAAAGCCGGCGAAGGTGACTATGGTTACAACGCCCGCGAAGATCGTTACGAAAACATGGTGGAAGCTGGTATCATCGACCCGACGAAAGTAACCCGTCTGGCCCTGGAAAATGCCGCTTCGATCGCTGGCTTGTTGTTGACCACCGAATGTGTGATCGCCGACGAACCGGAAGAAGCACCGGCTGGTGGTGGCGGACACGGTCACCCAGGTGGCATGGGCGGCATGATGTAATCATCCCCTCCCCTTACGCATACAAAAGCCCCCGGCAATCTGTCGGGGGCTTTTTTTGTTCGTACCTTTTGCCAATACACTACGACCACACAACTTTATTAAACAGGCTGGCTGGTTGCTCTGGAAGAAACCCAAAACTGATTCTTTTTACCACCCTCCCAAGGAATAGAAGCGCTTTATCCGAAAAACATGGGTAGGATTTTCTACACTATAACACCAGTTTTGTGTCATTTATGGGTACAACTTTTCACTAAAAAATCAGAAAACAGCCTTTTTTGGCCTAAAAACCGCCTTTTCCACAATTGGCACGCATTTTTCTAAACCATAACCGTATCACAGTTTCATTAAACCAAAACAGGAAACGTCATGGGAAATTTGCTTTATGTCATTGCGGTGATTTTAATCATCATTTGGCTGGTAGGATTATTGGGCTTTGGTAGTTTTGGTATGGGCAACATCATCCACGTCTTGCTGGTGATCGCCGTCATTGCCATTATTTTACGATTGATTCGCGGAGACCGGGTTGTGTAGATAGCCGAAATCAACAAATCATATAGGCAAAGCCTCCGGAATTTTCCGGGGGCTTTTTTGCTTTTCGATCAATTTTGCATGCCCCGTTAAACCTTCGCTGCCGATCCGCATCCAAAACACATCAACGAACAACAATTCGATACGAACATGAAAAAGATATTGATCCTGGTAACCGCTGTGGCCCTGACGATCGGCGGTTGTACGACGCAAAGGCCCACTGTGAACGACCGCTACGACCGAAATGATGATCGCTATGGCCGTTACGACCACCCCAACGTGCGGGAGATTCCCCTCGAAAATAAGCTGGAACGCTGGCAGAACGAACTGAACCTGACCAACCGCCAGAAACGCGAAATCAGGAACATCCAGGATCGCTACGAGCGCCGGGGCCTGACGCGCGCTGAACGCAACGACCGCCGGGAATACCGGCAGTTGCAGCAACAAAAACGGAAAGATTTACTCTCCGTGCTGACCTCCCGGCAACGCGACCGGCTTTATCAACTGGAACAACGAAACCGGAGCTAAAAACCGGCACAGACTAATGAACGATGGGCACCCGAACGGTGCCCTTTTTCTTTTTTCGGGAAATCAATACCTTGTCGCCCAATTCCGTTCCTGAACCTTCATGAAAAACCGTTCCCTTGCCCTGCTTGTCAGCCTGTCTTTTCTTTGTTTTCTCCCTCACTGGTCAATCGGCCAATCCAAACCGCCCAAACGAAAAACGACGGTTTCCATCGTGGGCGACCAGTTCTACATCAACGGCAAACCCACCTTCAAAGGACGTACCTGGAATGGCCACAAGATCGAAGGGCTCTTGCCTAATTCCCGCATGGTGCAGGGCATTTTTGACGACCGAAACCCGGAAACCCGCCCCAAGTGGGCCTATCCCGACACCAAAACCTGGGACCCCAACCGCAACACCGCGGAATTTGTGGCCGCCATGCCGGTTTGGAAAAAACACGGTTTGCTGGCCATCACGCTCAATTTGCAGGGCGGCAGCCCGGAAGGTTACTCCAAAAACCAGCCGTGGATCAATTCTATGTTCAACCCCAACGGCAGTTATGACCCTTATTTTGCAAACCGGTTGAAACGGATTCTGGACAAAGCCGATGAGCTGGGCATGGTGGTCATTCTGGGTTTGTTCTATTTCGGCCAGGATGAGTACTTAAAAAATGAAGCGGCTGTCGTCGATGCCGTTGATAATACAATGGAAATTTTAGCCGACGGCGGTTATCGGAATGTGTTGATCGAGATCAACAACGAGTGTGACATCCGGTATGACCACGACATTTTGAAGGCGGAGCGGGTTCACGAGCTGATCCGGCGCGTGAAGGCAAAGAAACGAAACGGCCACCGGTTTCTGGTCAGCGCGAGCTACAGTGGCGGGAAAATCCCGCAGGAGAACGTGGTGCGGGAAGCCGACTATCTGATTCTACACGGCAATGGCGTGAAAGAGGCCGCCAAAATTGCCGACATGGTTCAGCAGACCCGCGCCGTGGCCGGTTACCGCCCCATGCCGCTGGTCTTCAACGAAGACGATCATTTTGATTTCGATAAACCCGCCAACAATTTTCAGGCCGCTACCACTGCCTATGCGTCCTGGGGATTCTTCGATTACCGCATGAAGGACGAAGGTTTCAACGACGGCTATCAGTCCATTCCCGTCAACTGGCAGATCAGTTCCCTCCGGAAGAAAGCGTTTTTTGCTTATTTGAAGGAAATTACGGGCGGTTTGCCCTGAAAACCGGTCTGGTTTTTCAATGATACTGCATCCCAATGGACCGCACGACCCCGTAGCCCTGTTTTTCACCCGAAACACTCAGGCCGACGCGCGGGGCGCGATCCCAGCGGGGCAGGTAGCCGCCACCGACCGGCATCGGTAGGAAAGGTTCGGGCTTCCCTCCTTCCGTCGACCAGGAAAAATCGTAAAGCTGGCCGAAACGGCTTTTTAACTGCAAATGAACCGCAGAAGCCGTCGGCAGCGGTTGTGATTTCAGGATTTGCCGGACACCCTCTTTCACCTGCCAGAGTTCCAGCGTTCCCTGGCGAACCCCGAACCCCAGCGCATTCGCGGCATCGCCGTAAAGCGTGATGCTTTGCAACACATCCGGTTGCGGCTCAATGGTGGTGGAAAAGGTATAGGTACCTTTTTTAACCACAAATCCCAGAAAATTCCCGGTTGGCGTAGCAACGGTGTTCTGTATTTTGAACGAACCACCCGCCACGCTGAACGCCGGTTTTGGCAAACTCACATCCCAAACCCAGGGCAAATCACCCACCGGTTTTTCAAAGTTAACGGCCAGACTTCCGTCCGTTTTCTGCCCCATTCGGATGGGCGATTCGGCCTGTGCGGGCGTCGTGGTTCCATACCGAAAAACCGGCCACTGTGTTTGCTCGTCCCAAACCAGCTCACTCAGAACCCCCTGGCGGCCCGTAAACGTAAAATCGGTGCCATTGTAAGCATGATGCAAATAGAAATACCGGTTGTCGGGCGTCGTCACGACGGTTCCGTGTCCGGGGCATTTCCAGGTGTCGTCGCCCACCAGCACCGGATTGCCGGCGTATTTTTGCCACGGCCCCTGTAGCTTTTCGGCCCGCGCCAAACCGACCTGGTAGTTACAATTGGCTCCGCAACAGGTATTGCCCGAATACAGCATGTAGAAATACCGCCCCCGTTTAAACAACGCCTGCCCTTCCGCGCCACCCGCTTCCCAGTTGCCGCGTTCCGCTGTTAGCAAAGTGAACGCCTTGCCAGTCACCTTCAGGCCATCGGGCGACAGTTCGGCCCCCAATAGCTCGATGGCCTTTCCTTTGTCCAGCCCGTAGGCTTTCCAGGTGATGTAAAGTTTTCCCTGATCTTCCAGCACAAAAGCGTCGATGGCTTCAGACGTCCATTCGAGCAGGATACCGTGATCGGTAAAGCCTTTCCGCAGATCGCGGGTGGTGGCCACGCCGATGAACGAACGCTGGTCCGATTTCCGGCGGGCGGTGTAATAGACGTAAAAAATACCGTTGCGGTGATACAATTCCGGCGCCCAGTAACTTCCCATGGTCCACTCGGGCAGGGCGGTGAAAACCGGGCCAACATACGCCCAGTTGACCAGATCCTTCGACGAATAAATCGGATAGGCGGGTGCCCATTCGGACGACGTACCAGCCGCGTAATAGGTGTCGCCCACGCGGATGACCGACGGATCGGCAAAATCACCGGCAATAACCGGATTGCGGTACGTAACCGTCGGACCTGGTTGCGGACGTGACTGCGCCAGACCCTGAAAAAATAAAAAAAATGTAGTAATGGTTATATAAATTGACTTCATGCGCTATTTTTAGTTACTGAATGAACAGGCTGACTCGATTCCGTTGAACAAAAGTACGCGTTCGCAGCTATATAGTTAGTGAAAAGTAAAATCCATTCCGCGCCCGATGAACAGCTTCTTTCTGATAGCCCTGGCCACCTTACTGGTCGCCCAGCCCGACGATGAAAACAAAAAAAGTCGCCGGATGA
Source organism: Larkinella sp. C7 (assembly GCF_006149005.1). Lineage (GTDB taxonomy): Bacteria > Bacteroidota > Bacteroidia > Cytophagales > Spirosomataceae > Larkinella. Next base: position 282,164 of record NZ_VBSL01000005.1, read on the forward strand.
AGAACCGGATTGAACGCCGGGAATTTCAGAATTCGATTGAGGAAGTCACCTACCACGATCGCTGGAAACGCGTGGCTACCTTCCGCGTGTATGACAAAGCCAACCGGCGGCTTTTGGAAGAACACTACCGGGATTTTCAGCTCCGAATCCGTCACGGGCAAACCCGCGCCTGGTATCCGAACGGGCAACTGCACTGGACCTGCGATTTTAAAGAAAGCCAGATCAACGGGCCTTATTTTTCGTATTACGAAGATGGCACCCTGAAACGCCGGGAATTATACAAACTGGGAACTGCCCGGAAAGGCGAATGTTTTACGCCCGAAGGAACACCGGTCGAGTGCCAGCCCCTCATCAAAAAAGCGGAATTTGAAGGCGGTAAAAAGCAGTTCATCACCGTATTGAAGGAGCGGCTTCGTCACATTCAGCCCACTGAACCGTCGGTTTTTTTCACGCTGGAAGGAACCCTGTCGGAAGAGGGCATTCTGTTTGGACTCAAGCCGCTGGCCTACATCCAAAACCGCCCCCCGGCCGAGCGCGAACTGGCCCGTCAACTCGTAACGGCCCTGCGGGATATGCCCCGCTGGCAACCCGTTATCGTCGATGACCAGCCCATTGCCAGCGATTTATTGATCAGCATCTATTTCAGCAATGGCAAAGTCTACGGCGGAAGTTACGATATTCAGTGATGGCAGTTCTGTCGTGACAACCGCACAACCTCTTCCTCCATCGGTCGTCGGTCAGTCGTCCCCTGTCTGATAGAAAAAACAGAAAAATTTGCGTAGCCAAATAGCTACACGTATATTTGTAGTCAAATGACTACACAATGAATTTAAGACGTGACGTATTCCAGGCCCTGGCCGACCCAACCCGCAGGGCCATCCTGCTGCTGGTGGCTTCCCACTCGATGACGGCAGGAGCCATCGCTTCCAACTTTGACACCGCAAGACCGACCGTTTCCAAACATTTGCAAATACTGACCGAGTGCGAATTGCTGGAACAGCACCAAAACGGCCGGGAAATTTACTATTACATCAATGCAAAAAAGATGAAAGAAGTAGCGGATTTTATCGAACCATTCCGCACGCTGTGGGATGATCGATTCAACAAATTGGAAACCCTGATGAAAAATTATAAACCAGAAAAATAGACAGATAAACCAGGCTGGTATGGAACGAAAAACAAAAATTAAGGCTGAAGACGGCAAACAGGAATTGGTGATTACCCGGGAATTTGAATTGCCCGTATCATTACTTTTTAAAGCCTATACAGAAGCTGATCTGGTGGCGCAATGGATGGGAACGAAGGTGCTGAAACTTGAAAATAAAAAGCATGGCAGCTGGCAATTTGAAACCGCCGATGCGCAGGGAAACGTGGTATTGCAGACCCATGGCGTGATCCATGAATTTGTACCAAACCAAAAAATCACCCGAACCTTCGAGATGGAGCATACGCCCGGTTCGGCGATCCGATTTGAGGTTCAGCTTGAATTCCTGGAATTTGAACACCTGACCGATGACACCAGCAAACTCACGATGCACATTGTCTACCGATCCGTGGCCCTCCGGGACCAGATGCTGCGGCTCCCCTTCGCTCATGGTATCAACATGGCCCACAACCGTTTGCAGGACATCGTACGCCAGTTAATCTAGCCGGAAATGACCAAGAGAAATAAACTCATCTACTGGATTGCCACGATCTGGCTGGCCCTGGGAATGCTGTCAACCGGAATCGTGCAATTGATTAAAATGAAAGAAGAAGTAGACATGATGACCCGTTTGGGCTATCCCATCTATTTTTTAACCCTGATCGGCAGTTGGAAAATCGCAGGTGTTATTGCCATCCTGATCCCTAAATTTCCGTTACTCAAGGAGTGGACGTACGCTGGCTTTTTCTTCGCCATGTCGGGGGCGGTTTTCTCTCATTTAGTCGTACGGGATGACGCTAAAGACTTGTTTGGCCCTCTATTGTTACTAATCTTAACCCTTGTATCCTGGTCTTTCAGGCCGGTGGACAGGAGGTTTACGATGAGTCAAGCAGTAGGATAATGAAGGTTTGAATCAACAGGCAGAAAAAACGTATAACAAATCAATCAGAATGAGCCATCGAAACGAATTGTCGGCCCAACAAAGGGAAGAACTTCTTAACCTATTAAAAGCCCGTTTTGAGAAAAACACGAACCGCCACGCCGGGCTTGACTGGGCAAAGGTGCAGGCCAAACTGGAAGCGAATCCGGCCAAACTGTGGTCGCTCGACGACATGGAAAGCACGGGTGGCGAACCGGATGTGGTGGGCTATGATCAGAAGACGGACGAATACATTTTCTATGATTGCTCGGCGGAAAGTCCCAAAGGCCGCCGAAGCCTTTGCTACGACCATGCAGCGCTGGAATCCAGGAAAGAAAACAAACCGGCACACAGTGCCGTTGAGATGGCCACCGACATGGGCATCGAGCTTTTAACGGAAGAACAATACCGGGCCTTGCAGCAACTGGGAACATTCGATACCAAAACATCGAGCTGGATTCAAACCCCGGCCGAGATCCGAAAACTCGGTGGTGCGCTCTTTTGCGACCGTCGCTACAACACGGTTTTTGTCTACCACAACGGTGCCGAATCGTACTATGCGGCCCGGGCGTTCCGTGGCTCATTGCGGGTTTAACCAGTCCACAAAATCGCCATCATACCCTAATCACCCAAAACCGGCAGCGTCATCTGAATCTCGGTGTACTCTCCTTCTTTCGAGCTGATTTCGATTTTCCCCCGGTGGAGTTGCACGATGTCTTTGGTCATGAACAGGCCGAGGCCGGTGCCTTTGGAGGTGGGTTTGGTGGTAAAAAACGGATTGAAAAGGTTGGCGATTTCCCGCTGCGGAATGCCTTTGCCGTTATCCCGGATGCGTAAAATGACCTGATCATCTACCCGGCTGGTGACAATCCGCACTTCGGGCATGAAGTCTTTGGTCAGCTTACTCTTTTCGAACAGGGTATAATAGGAATTGCTCACAATGTTCTGGACCACCTGCCCGAATTCGTTCGGCAGCAGGCTGGTTCGGATGGGCTTTTTATCCAGATTCAACACCAGACTGATGGCAAAATCCGGGTAATCGCCTTTCATTTCGTGCAACGCAAACCGGGCTTTGTTTTCGACAAACTGATTGAGATCGGTGTCCTGAAAATCCCGGGACTTTTCCCGCAATAGCACCTGCATGTCTTTCAGAATTCGGGTCGTGCTGGCGCTGTGTTCCTGGATTTTAGCCAGATTCATCTTCAACACATCCAGATCATCCATGATGTCGTCCCGCACATCGGCGCTAAGCACGTCCTGCTCCTTTTTAAGCCGGTCCGTAAATTCGTGGATGATTTCTTCCGACAACTGGGAGAAATTGCTGACGTAATTGAGCGGATTCAAAATCCGATCCACGATGCCTTTGGTCAACTGCCCAACCGACGCCAGCCGCTCCTGACGGATCAGTTCGTGCTGCGTGTTTCGGAGGTCGTGCAGGGTATTTTCGAGGTTTTCGAGCAGCCGGGTTTTGATGAAAGCCGCAATCAGGTGTTCCCGCAGATTCCCGATCATGCTGATGTCGCGCTGGTCGAACGCACCCGACCGGGTGGCGTTTTCGAGCGTAATGAACCCTTCGATGTGGCCTTTGTTTTCGATCACAATGGTAATCAACGACTTGGGCGTATCCAGATCGTCGATCGGGCTGTTCAGCGGTTCGTAGTAAACGTCATTTTTCAGGTAAATATCTTCGAATATTTCGACGGTTTGCGACAGGTAGCGGTTTTCGGCCTGTTCGCGCGTTAGCCCAACCGACGCCACGTGCGCCAACTCCAGATTGCTCCGCAGCGCCTTGAAGTGGTACGAATTCGTCGGTTTGTCATACACCAGAAAGCTCGCGCTCGTCATGTTCCGGATCACCGAAAACTTCGTCAGAATGGTCTGGAAGAGGTTGGCGAAGTCGATTTCGGCGTTGATCGACTGCACAATCAGGTCGATTTTTTCGAGCTGGTCGTTCTTGATCGCCAGCTCTTCCGACTGCTTTTCCAGCTCCGATTTCTGGCTGACCACCTCTTCCGTCCGCTCCTGAATCAGCGTTTCCAGTGCCTGCTTTTCCCGCATCAGCACTTTCAGTCGCCAACGCACCACGAGGTAAATGAGCAAACCGGCAGCCAGAACAAACAGCGTGATCACCCACCAACGCCCATACCAGGGCGGAAAAACCCGGAAGGAATAGGTCGCTTCCTGACTCGGGGTTTCGTAAATATTCCGGGCGCGGACCCGAAACACGTAGTTGCCCGGCGGCAGGTTCGTATATTCTTTTTTGCTCTCCGGCGTCCAGTCCGACCAGGCTTTGTCGTAATTTTCGAGCCGGTATTGGAAATTCAGCCCTTTTGCAATCGGGAAACTGGCCGCCGAATACTCAAAGCTCACATCGCTGAACTGGTTTTTCTCGTCCAGCGTCTGGACTTTCCGAATCAGAGCCTGATACGGCAACTCGTATTTTTTGGCAATACCGGCATTGTACCGAATCACGCCATCGCGCCCGCCAAACCACACCAGCCCCTGCTGATCCAGGTAAATGACGTTGACCGGCGAGGTGGAAACCGGCAGAAACGGCGTCGTAAATTCCTTAAAACCATTGCCCTGTTTTTGATACAGTGTCACGCCTTTTTTGTCGCCTTCCACCGTCCAGATGTTCCCGCTTCGGTCTTCCATCAGGTTATTTTTCCAATACGCCGTCCCCGGTTTGTCCGTGCCAAACGGATTATAGGCAGCAAACCGGTTTTGTGCCGGATTGTACCGAAAAATGCCTTTTTCGTTGAAAACCAGCACGCCCTGCGTCGTAACCGCAACGCGGTTGTAAAACAACGTGGGCAACCCCTGCTGACTTTCCACCACCTGAACCCCGTTTGTCGTAGCGATCAGCCGGTGTAAACCCGCCGTCAGTGTTTCGAGCCAAACCGTACCGGATGGGTCTTCGTGAATGCCCACCACACGCTCCGAAAAACCGGTAATGGGCCGATAGGAAGCCGGTTTTTCGCGGAAAACCGTCAGCATGCCCACACCGTTTTCCGTTCCGACGTACAGACGCGTCGGGTCTTTTCGGGACACCGACAGGCTGAGTGCATAGGATTGCGTCAAGATCTTTTTTTGGTCGCCGGTCAGTTGATAAACGCCTTTGCTGGTGGCAACGAAAAGCGAACCGGCGGCTTCGGCCAGCGAAAAACAGCTCATGTTCAGGCCCGGCACCGGGCGAACGGCCGTGTTGGTCAATTGAAAAAGACCATTCAGCGCAGCCAGATAAACCGTGTTTCCCACCCGCCGGATGTCCATGATTTCGCCCGTCAACCGCGACGACGTGCCGAACAAGGTCAGTTGCGAAGGCACCTCCATTTGCGCCAGACCATTGTTGAGCGCCAGCCAGATGGTCCCTTCGCGGTCGGTAAACATCGCATTGACGAGTTGATCGGTCAACCCCTCGATGCCCCGAATGGCCTGTTTGAGTTGTCCGTTGGGGTTCAGTATTAATATGCCGCCCCGCAAGGTGCTGATCGCCATGGTGCGATCACTCAACACCACGCCACTGGTGGCCTGATGAGCCGAAAGAAAGGCGTTGACCGGGCTGCTGAAAACGTCAATGGTGTTGTTGGACAACTGAAAAAGGCCCTGGTTGCTGGTGATCAGCAACGACTGATCTTTATTCAAAGGCAAGATGTCGAGCAAGTCAAACAGCACCGGCACATTCCCGCTCTGGCTGACCGGTGTGATCGAACCGTTCCGAAACACGCCTAAACCGCTTTGTTTCCGAAAAAGATAAAGGGATTGATTTACCTCAAACGCCGACAGAACCGCCTGCTCCACGGCCCACTCGTTGACGGCTTTTCCGTTCCAGCGAAACACCCGGTTTTGGGTGATGAAGTAGATCCCATCCGGCATTTCGAGTACCGACAGAACCTCATCAAACCGGCTTTTGACCCGCTGACTCAGACTGACAAAACCGAGCGTTCCGGTGCTGTCGGCTTTCAGAACGCCAAATTCGCCATTGGCTCCCACGTAAATGGTTCCGTTTTTGGCCCGCAGCAACGCCGACACTTTCGTGATGTTGGTAGTCGGGATCGTCCGCCAGTTCAATCCGTCATATTCGAGCACCCCGGCGAAATTGCCGACGTAAATGACGCCCCGCCGATCCTGCGTTACGGCAAAATTCTGCCCGTTCGCGTTGTATTGGTCGGGCAAATACAGTCGCGTCGGCGGCACGCCTTCATCCGCCCCGCCAGGCTGTCCAACCGCCATCCCGGCGTTTACCAGCATGAACAGGGCAATCCAGCAAAGGCATGATCCAAACCGACTCATCATTTTCGCTATTGACACCATTAATGTATACTCATTTCTTCCACCGCAACGGCTTCGTTCCGGCTCACCAACAGCTCTGCCTCCGACCGAAAACCGGCTACCCGGTTGGCAAGACGGCAGCGTTCCGAACCGGGCTGTAGCTGCAACATCCGGTGCAACTCCCCAAACCGGGTCGGATTGAGTTCTTTCAGGACAAAGAACGCCGTTTCGGCGATCCGCTCTTCCGGTGACGAGACGTTGGCAACCAGAATGGCCGTCGGATCGGTTTCGTGCCAAACCAGCAGTTCGCGAATGGCGACGGCTTTGAGTTCCGGCGTAATCTTGTTAAAATCTTTGTTGATGATGTCGTGCAGCCGGGCTTCTACCGACAACTGCTGTTGCGGATGATTGACCGCACTTCTCCGCAGTCGCTCGGCGAATGAGATGTCCGAAAAAAGTGGTAACACGCTGCCTTTCACCTCTTCGGGTAAAGCCGTACTAAGCAATTCAATCAGATAGCCTTTGATTTCGTCGTTTTTTTGCGTGATCAACTGGCTGATCAGATCGAACCGGTTGTCGCCATAGAGCGTGGCCAGGAGGTTGAAAACGTTGTGAACAATCCGGTTTTTCTCATCCCGCAACGCATTGATAACCGGCGCATTGCGGGGATACGCATCCAGATCTAGCCGGGCTGCCGTCAACCAGACCAGCAAGCCCACCTGCTCGTCGAGTTGCAGCAGCACGTGGGGACGCTCCAGCACGGTAGCGCGGTGATTCAGGTGATTCAGCCCTTCAAACACTTTGTCGCGCACCATCTGAACGGGGTGGTTGATCTGCGCCCGCAAAAACCGCAAAGCTGCATCGCCCCCCATCTCGTTGATCATCCCGACGATGTGAGCCTGTTGTTTTCCGGACAAATTGGCCTGACTGAAAAACCGGGCCAGCGACGGAATCACGGCGTCGCCAACCGACAAAAGGGCCGAGGTCGCCGTATCGCGGTAGGATTCATCGAGCAGGTGTTCGAAAAGTCGGGGCCATAATTCCGGCTTCCGCAACGCCCCCGAAGCCAGCAAAGCCGCCTTCCGAACGCTCGGATTTTCGTCGTACAACAATGTCTGTAAGTGGGTATAGGCATAATACCGCCCCGAATAACCCAGCTCCGTGGCCGCGAGCGCCCGGTCGTCGGGGTTATCCGATTCGGCCAGCCGCACCATGCTGGAGAATGCCTGGGCCGAACTGAGCGACCGCTCGGCTTTGGGGCGAATCGTCTTGTGATCGATGGTATTTTTATACGCCAGCGTTGCCGACCGGATCACGGCCGCATTCAGGGTTGCCCGGTATTCGGATTGAATCCGGAAGGAAACCACCGCCCAGAAAACCAGGATTACCAGAAACAGATAGCTCAAATGAACGAGCGTAATGGCGCTGAAACTGGTCAGAATCAGCAGCAAAACACCCGGCAGAATACTTCCCACGGCCTTCGGACCACCCTCGATGCGGCTTTGGATCAGCGTCCGTTCGGCCGACGGAATGGGTTGAAACAGCACCTGAAAAGCCGGTTCGCTGATCGACCTCCGTACTGAACTCAGAAAAAAGCGGCTCAGGGCAATCAGCGCAAAGAACAAGGAGGTCGTTCCGTACACGGTGCCATAAACCGCCCCAACGGTGTAGCTAACGAGCAAGGCGATGGGCAGGATCACAATGCCGGCCCGGATGGAATACGCACTGATCAGCCGGTTATACAGGAATGACTTGATAATCAATTCGATCACGGCACAGATTCCAAAAAACATACCCAGAAAACCGGCGAGCAGTTCCTTGTTGGGAAAAATCTCTTTCGACAGAATGGTGAACATGAATTCGACGTAAATCAGGCCAAAAACCGTGAGCAACGCGATGATTGCCAGCATCGATTCATACGATTTACTCGCCATCGCACCGGTTTCGACCGGCTGGTTTCCGGCAGCGGGCGCAGACGGAGCGGTTGTCAGTTGCGGCTGGAATCGCTTGTAGATGTAGGTCATCAGCAACGCGCAGAGTACCAGCAATACCAAGGCTAAAACCAGTAAATCGTCGGTTGAAACGAAGGTCAACAGGAGCGGTACCGATAAATAACTCAGGATCGAGGCAATGACGTCGCCCGTCGTGATGAAACTGAGCAATCGTTTGCTCTGGCCAAAATTGAAAACGCGACCGGCGGTGGCCCAGAACGTGATGCCGTGGATGAACACAAAAACGCGGTTCCAGAGGTACAGCACAAAATAGAGCCACTTGTTGTGCAGGCTGCTGGAAGCCAGCAATAAACCGGCAACCGACAGGAGCATAAACGCCAGTAAATAGCCATTGACGCGCAGGAATGACGCTTTTCGCCGGAGGTAGCGCACGCCCAGGCCGAGTACATAGACCAGCGACCCACTGGCAATGAAGGCCAGTGGCAATTGGGTACGGTCGAAATTGACCAGAAAAAGGGAGGTGGTACTGGCGAAAAACAGGGCGACCGCTCCTCCCATCAGCAGGGAGTAAACGACGAACAGCAACACGGTTTTGCCTTCGCCCGACTGGAGGTTGAGAAATTTATAGACTGAGTCCCGCCGGAACATCCGCGAATTGTTTTTTAAGGTCGTACTGCATAAAATACAGGGGCCAGTCGGGTCGTTCGGGGGCATTTTTCAGTTCGCAAACCGTCGAAAAACCCAGCTTCGTCAAGGCTCTGATCCGAAAGTTGAGCTGCGTCGAAGCCACAATCACATCGACATTTTTCTTTTCGGCCATCCGGATGCGGGCCCGGTCCAGTTGTTCGGCAAACCCGTTTCCGCGAAATTGGGGATCGATCACCATGCGACTGAACGACGCAATGGTCTGATTTTCAAACCGAAACCGACTTTCGTTTTTGGGTAGCAGAAACGAATACGGAGCGGTTTCGATGGTTTCGTGAATGTTCATCCGGGCGGCCGCCACAATAACGCCGTTTCGGGTAATGACCCAGTGGTAAGCCGTCTGGTCGAGGGGCTCGATCCAGGTTCGTTTGGAAAAGAAAAGGGGATTGGCACCCGGCTCGTTGATCCAGGCCCGCACGCGAAGTACACCAATTTCGTCCATCCGATCCGGATACGTTACCTTTTCCAGACAGTACTTTTCAGCCATCATTGATTCCATGACACAGGGCCCGACTCCTTGGGTTTAAGGGTGTAAAAAACCGCCAGCGACAGAATCCGGCGATCCATCAGGAAACGGGAAGCGTACGTAAAATTATCGGCTTCCCGGATTCCCGGAACAAAATATTCCTTGTTGAGCAGGTTGTTCACCGACAGTTGCAGCGACAAACCATTCAGCAAATTGTGGTAGGTAAGGTTCGATTTGAGCACCAGAAACGGGTCGAAGCGCTGGGCCGGGTTGTTGCTGCCCGCCGTTCCCGCACCGGTTTTTCGTGCACTGACGTAGTTGCCCGCCAGGTAGAAACTCAGCCGAGGCGTCAACTGGTAATCGGCACCGGCGTTGGTCATAAAATCGGCGATGTCGCTGATGCGGAGTTTGGCGTCTTCGTCATACGGGTTCGTGTACGTAAAATTCCACCAGATGTTCAGTTTGGCAGACCGGTAGCTGCCTTCGCCCTGCAACCCCCAGATCCGGCGTCGGCCGATGCCCTGAAACTGCTGCGTCATGCTGCCATTTTCCTGCATGACCTGGGCGGTTCCGACGGCGTTGCTGTAGTTGGCAAAATAACCGACCACATTGAATGACATCTGCTTTGTGGCCTGGAGGTAGGCACTCATTTCCAGGTTATTCACCCGTTCGGGCAGCAGGGTCGGGTTCGGCAACCGGCGGGTGGCCGTGGTGCCGTATTTCTGCAAAAACGACGCATCCTTGAAGGCTTCGGCATAAATGGCCTTGAAAATCACTTTACCCCGGTTATAAATGGCCGCCAGCCGGGGCGTTGCCACGGTGCCATAGCCCCCATTGCTCCGAATCCGGTTGTTATCGACCCGCAAACCGCCCACCAGTTTCAGGTCTTTGCGCGGGCGGTAGGTAACCTGCGAATACACCCCGATGTCGTTGGCTTTGAAGTTGTTCCCCCCCGCTAGCCCGGAGGCATTGGCCACCGAGCCGGTTTCGTCGGCAAACGCCAGCGTCGAGGTGATGTAATTCCCCTGAATCAACCCGCTCCGCAATTCAATGCCACCACTGACATCGAGGTTGAACAAAGGACTCCAGAAAAGCCGGAGTTCGTTCCGAAACTGGGTCGAAATGCGGTACTGGTAAGTGGCTGTCGCCTTCGGAATTGAGTCTTTTTCCAGTTCCAGAAAACCGAGTCGCCCGTTGTAATAGCCGTTGTAGGTCACCAGATTCGTTGTGCCCTTGATCTCGTGCAGGAGGTACGACGAGATGTTCATGATCTGAAATTTATCACTGAACGCCTTGTTGTACGTGATCGAAAACGCCCGGTCCTGCGTCACCCAACGCGGGTTTTTCTCCGTGGCAATCGTGGATTTGTTGGTATACCAGGGCGTTCCGCTTTCGTCGGTTTTCCAATTCAGAAACGAAATGGTCAGGTCCTTGAACTCCAGTTTTCCCCGAAAAAACCAGTCGCGTTTGGTGTTACTGAACCCTACTGCATTGCCGTTCAGGGTGTTGCCAAACAGATTATTATCCAACCGGGCGGCTCGTTGAGCCCCTTCGGGCGTCAGGCGCAAGGCCGTAGCCTTGCCATCCGGCGCGTAATCGACTTTGTATAGGTTGCTGTTTGGATAGAGTTTGGTCAGATTCGTTCGCTGAAGGTATTGCTGCGCCCGGTAATTGCCGCTGGCGTCGGTGCCAAGCTGATCAAATTGGCCGGTGTAATCCCCCGCCGTCCGGGCATCGAAATTCCATTCCGGATAGTCCGACAAATCGCGTTCGCGGGATTGGTAAACGCGGCCCGTTACCGACAGGGCGACATCCGCGTTTTTGGCCGTGAGTACGCCATCGACCTGATTCCGACCGAGCGCGCCCGACCGGGCGTGACCGTTGAAAGCCACCTGTTTGGCCGGTCCCGGCAGATTCCGGAAATTTTTGGTGATGATGTTGATAACGCCCATGAAAGCATTGGCCCCATACAGCGTTGAAGCCGGGCCGTAGATCACCTCCACCCGTTCGATGTCCGACAAGGGATACTGGGGAGCGATCAAAACCGTGTTCGAAACCAGGTCATTCTCCTCCACCCCATCGATCAAAATCAGCGTCCGGTCGTTGGACGTGGAGCGATAGCCCCGCTGGTAGAAGTTGGTCGAGCCGATGCCGTTGCCCCGAATGACGTCAAAACCGGGCAGATCGTGCAGAATGTCCTCCAGCGATTTATAACCCCGCTGTGCAAAATCCTTGCTGTTCAACACCGCCACCGTGGCCGGTACATACAACAGATTTTCTGCTTTTTTGGAAACCGACGTTACCTGCAAAATCTGCTCTTTCGATTCCCGCACCTGCTGAAAAAGCGTTTTGTAGCGCGGAGATGCCGAAAAGTCGGGTTCAAACTTCGGATTGAGCGTCAGCAGCTGGCTGATCGACCGCGCACTTTGCGGCAGAGAATCGATGGCCAGGTAGGTCATCGACAGAATCTTGTAGGCCTGCACACGGGCGTATTCGCTAAACCCCTTCTCGACACAGGGATTCAGGAGCGCAAACACCTCATCGAAATTACCGGTCGCATACCGTTTTTCAGCTTCCGGGATCACAGCCGCTTCGTCGCAGTTGGCCTGCGCAAAGGTCGGCAGCCGAGCCCATCCCAACAGCAAAAAACTCAGTATCAGACCAATCGGGTAAATTTTAGTCATGTACAGTTAATCAGGCTTCGTTTTTTCGTAGGGAATATCTTTCCCGATGTACTTCTCCCACTCTTCCGTGCTCAGGTTGCGCTTCACTTTCCGGGCCAGTTCGGCATACAAATCCGCCGGATCGATGTTGCGGATGCGCACCGTCCGGTCGGCCCCGCAGGCAATCAGCCGTTTGCCGTCATTGCTAAACCGGATGGCCATCACCCACGAGTCAAAATCGTTGATGACAATGGGTTGCTGCTGTTTGATCAAATTGTTGTAATCCCAGATGTGAATCGACCAGTCGGCGCTGCTGCTGGCCACCAGCTTGCCGTTGGGCGAGAAAACAATGTCGCTGACCGTAGACGAATGCCGCCCCGACAAGAGGCTACCCACCGCTTCGGGGGTATTTCCGGTCAGTTTCCAGGCATACAGCAGGCCCGTCGAGGTGCCGGTAAGAAGCTGGGTTCCGTCCGGACTGAAGGCCAGGGCCGTCACCCGGTTGCCAAACTGCCGACGGGCAATCACCTCCGGTTTTTTCGTCAGATCGGATGCGTCGAAACTCAGAATCTGTCCGTTGTTCGAACCACACACCAGTCTTTTGCCGTCGCGGGTAAGCCGGGCGCAGTAGATGGCAAATCCGGAATGATTGTTCTGCAACGAATCGAGCCGGTTGGCGGCCGGTTTCCAGCTCCGAACCTGCCCATCGCCACTGACCGAGATCAGCCGGGATGATCCGTCGGCCGACAGCAACGCCAGCACCGGAACCGCATGAGCCTTGATTGCCGATGGCATGGCCTCCGGTTTTTCGGTGTTCCAGCCGTACAGCCAGCCGTTTTCACTGCCGCCAAACACGGTTTTTCCATCCGGACTCACGGCCACGGCCCGAACGCCATTGGCATTTCGGCGGGGTGTTTTCAAGGATACTGGCGCACGATTTAGTTCGCCGTTTACCCACAGTTTAACCGTACCGTCGTCGCTTCCCGTCGCCATGAGTGCTCCGCTGGAACCGGGTTGCATTGCCACCGTTCGTACCACATCGGCATGAGGGCGCAGCACGGTGTTGGCGTCCGACGATTTGGATAAGGCATTAAAAATGTCCGGATTATCGGGCAAACCGCCGTTCTTCACATTCAGGCGATAGGCTTCCAGCGCCAGCAAAGCCGGCAGATCATCCTGCGTGTTTTCGTTGAGTTGATACGACTGAATCGCCACCGTCCGGGCCACGGCCTTTCCGCGTTGCTGTTCCGCAAATTGCTGGGCCGTCTGCGCCACCGACCGCTGCGCTTCGGCTTCTTTCTGTGAGCCTTCGGCCCGGCTTTTCTGCTGTTCTGCTTCTTTTCGGGCCTCCTCAGCCTGATGGCGTTGCCGCTGCGCATCATTCCGGGCTTCTTCGGCGCGTTGCGTCTGGGCCACGGCCAGCTGGCGGGCGGTTTCGGCCTCCTGGCGTTTCAGTTCAACGGTTTGCTGTCCGCGAACGGCAATCACCCGCTGTTCTTCGGTCAATCGCTTCTGCTGCTCGGCCATGATTTCCTGCTGCTCGGCGATTTTCTTCTGCGTGATGGCTTCCCGGGTCTGGGCTTCGGCGCGGTTTCGCTCAAAAAGAGCAATCTTTTTCTCGGCAATTGCCGTTTCTTCGCTCTGGAGGGCTTCCGTGCGCAAAACCGCCGAAACAATCAGGAAGAAAAGCGAGATCAGCGAACCCACGCCCAGGAAAGCCGCAAAAAAACGCGCCCGTTTCAGTTCCCGTTTTTGCCGTTCTTCCTTGTTGCGGATTTCAAATTCGTATTGATTTCGACTGTATTCCAGAAAGTTGACCGCCCGTTCGAGGTACGGATCGTAGCGATTGGCCCAGGCGGGCGTCGGGCGGTTTTCGGCCAGCCACTTCAGGCCAATCTGCAACTCGGGGTTGACCCACAACCCGGTTTTCCCTTCGTGATACAGCATCGCCGACTGGCTGACCTGCTTGTAAAATTTAGCCGAATCGGTTTCTTCCTTGACCCAGGTTTGCAGCCGTTCCCACAAAATCATCAGCCGCTCGTGGCTAATGTCGATGATCAGATCGGGGTCGGCGTGCAACGTAATCGACGGCGTTAAAAACGCGACATCCCGCTCCCGAAACCGGTTCAGGACATCGATCAACAGGTATGGATTGACGCCCGAAATCTCGCTGATGGTGCCTACTGGAATGGGCCGGATTACGCTCGTATTACCCGCTCCCAGCACAATCAGCGCTTTGAACAGCTTTTCGGTGGCCAACTGGCTTTTTTCATCCGGCAAATTCCCGTACACCTCTTCGGCGTGTAGCGTGATGGCCTTCTGCATTGTTCCAATCGCTTCGTAATCAGACAGATCAATGGGATTGTCGGTGTTGCGATTGAGCTGCCAGTAGTTCCACGTCCGCATGAGCGCGTGTTGCAGGATTGGCAGTTGATCGGCCCGGTTTCCAAGGTCGGTGAGCAACCGGGTGGTGAGTTCTTCGGAAATACCGGCCCCCATCACCTGAATCGGTGTCACGATGGCCTTCCGGATTTCGTCCCGGTTCATCTTGGGCAACAGATACGAACCGTGATTGATGGCTTCCGTTAGTCCTTCATAATCCGTGCAGTCATCGAGGTAATCGGAGCGCATCGTCAACACGACATACACCGACTCATTCTGCCGGCGGCTCAACGCCAGAATCAGGTTGATGAACCCGGCCACTTCTTCGTGGCCGTCGTCGGTCGATTGGTAGCGAAACACATCCTCAAACTGATCGATTACGAGCAACAGGTTCGCGTTTTTACACCAGTCCAAAAGGGCTTCGGGCTTGGTTCGCAGCCACGTTTCTACCTCTTCCGGTGAAAACCGTTCGGCAAACGGGCGGTTTTGCCGGGCAAAAGTCTGATGAAGCGCCAGAGCGAAATTCCGATTCGGCGTTGCTTCGGGATTGAAAGAAACCACCTGCCAGCTCTTGAATGGAGCCGACGGCAGGTTGTTTGTCAGCAGGCTCGGAACCAGACCGGCTTTGACCAGCGATGATTTCCCGCTCCCGGATGAACCCACAATGGCTAAAAAATGCGCATCAGCCAGCCGCTCTTTTAAGTCGTGAAGCTGATTTTCACGTCCAAAGAACAGCCGGGAGTCTTCCGGCTCGAAACTTCGTAAGCCCGGAAACGGGTTTGCAAAAGCAACTTGATGGTACGTTTCAATCATTCCCAGTCACAGCGGACTCCTGACAGCCCGGTTGTCATTTTAGTTTCGGCCTTCGAAACAGCCATTCGCTTTCGTCCCAGGTGTGTGTGTGTTGTTGTCTAAGGCCGATGGAAATGCTGTTGGAAGCAAATGTAGGGGGCCTTTTCCAAAAAGAGTGTCGCAATTATCCCAACCACTATCGTATTTGTACCAAAAAACAACTCAATTTACGTCCAGAGCCGATTGTTACCAAAAAAATGCATGTTTTTACTTAGTAATCTATCATTCGGTAGACATCAGGCAAAAATCTGAGTAAAAACCGCTATTCATCTCCCGCTTTGCCAGTCCAAAAAGTGAACCCATTTACCGTTCATTGCCACAGCGAAAAAAAGAACTCCTTATACTCAATGTTACCACAAATAACGTACCAGTAAACGGATTAAAAACCGGGCAGTTTCGCGGAGTGGAGCGGAGGTAAGGCGTTTAAATCCCCTCTCCGCTTAACTCCGTCTTCTCTGCGAAACTGCGCTTTATTTTTTAATCCTACTGAATGGCTCAGCCTTTATCGCTTCGGATTGGTTCTATAAGGATGAGTCTACACATGTTTGGATGGGTACCGGTATTCTGGCTGGTGTCGATTGCCAGTTTTGGTCAACAGAAGCGCATCATCGATCGTAACCCCATCGGTTGGTTTGTCTACACTGGCGATCACAAGCTGAGTGAAAAGTGGTCACTTCACACGGAATATCAATGGCGTCGCATCCAGTATGTGAGAACCTGGCAACAGTCGCTGGCGCGGTTGGGAGTCAATTACAAGCTGACCGACAAAGTCCAGCTCGGTGGCGGTTACACCCATTTTGTAACGTTTCCCTATGGTGACCATCCCGTGGCCGGCCAGGGTGTACCTACGCCGGAACACCGGCTGTATCAGGACATTCAAGTGGACGACACGGTGGGCCGGTTGCTGCTCTCCCACCGATTTCGGTTTGAGGAGCGCTGGCTCAGTCAGATTGCCGAAACCGGTTCCCGGCGCATCAGCGGCTGGAACTATGAAAACCGGGTGCGGTATCAAATTGCCGTCGAATTGCCCCTGCAAGGGGTCACTATAGACGACAACGAATTTTACCTGACGTTTTTCGATGAGCTATTCATCAGTTTTGGTAAAAATGCGGGGGTCAATATTTTTAATCAAAACCGGATTCTGGGCGGTTTGGGCTACCAGTTTCAGGACCATTTCAAGCTGGAACTGGGGTATTTGAATCAGATCACACAGCACGCAGAAACCGATCCGGTGTCTGGCAACCCGGTTTTTGAGTTTAACAAGGGGTTTCGGGTTAATGTGGTATTTGATTTTTGAGTTATTACACAGAGTTAATCAGAGAGAATCAGAGGTAAACAGAGAATACTTTAATAAACTCTGATTCTCTCTGTGTAATAACTCTATTTTACCGGTGCGGAGATGACGCCCAGATACCGCCCCATCCAGTATGGCAGCAGGAATGAATCGCCGGCGCTGAGTTCACTCATGCCGTTGCCGCCGGGCCGGTCGAGTTTGAAGAGGTTGCGGTTGTGCTTGAGTTCCGGACGCTCATCGGGTGGCAGAACGGAGGTGGTGGTTTGTTCGCGGAAGTTTTCCGGCACAAATTCGAGGTCTTTCCGGTGGCTGTTCACGACGCTCCACTCGATCATGTCCAGCGGAAACTCCTGCAAATGCCAGATGCTTTCCTTCAGATCGAAGGCGCTGGCACCCGTCGATGCATAAATAAAGTTCCAGAGGCTGTTTTTCTCGGGCCGTTCAAATTCCCAATGCTCTTTGATCGTGGCCCCAAACTGGGTTTTCAGTTTTGAGTCAAACGCGTAGCGGTACAGACTCCCGTATGCCAGAAAATACATTTCGTCGTCGGAGTGATTCCACTCTTTGGAGAGCATTTTGGCCCAGTCGCTGGCGTTTTCCGGGCTTTTTCCGATCTCGCCCATCGGCCGCAGCAGGTTTTCGAGGTAGCCGTGTTTCTGCATCAACTCGTAGGCTTTCTCCTTGTAAATCGGCTTTTGGGTAAAATGATAAGCCGCCTGCAAAAACGCGATGATGTTGGACGAGTTAATTTTTCGGTCGCCCACCATCGTTGGAAAACCGTTCACATAATCCGGATGCCATTTACCCCAAAGCGTCGGTTTTCCGTCAAAATCAATCAGATACCAATTGTTGTTGATGATATTCGTCATCAGTTTATCGATCAGGTCAATGGCCCTTTTGCGGGTATCGCCGTCCGTGAGCTCGGCAATTTGGGTGAGGGCGAAAAACTGCCCGACGGTCTGGTCGCTGCTGGTAGTACCGCGCCAGTCCCAGTTACCATCTTTGGCGTGGGTCCAGCCGTTGGTCAAACCGCCGTCCCATTGTTCTGGTTTGAACTTGAAATAGCCTTTCCGCTCGAAGCCCCGCGCAAAATAACCCTTCATGCCGGTGATCGTAAAAAGCCGCTCCATTGCTTCGAACGACTCCATCCAGTTTTGCTGGGCCTCGGGGTCGCCGGTTACTTTATGGCGATACAACTGGCTGACCAGATACATGGCCGTCCAGAGGTTGTCACTGTCGCGCTGGCCCATTTCGAAGGTGGACAAATCACCGTTTTTGAGCGTCGAAACGTCGCAGTTGAAACCGTAGCGGATGTGTCGTTGACGAACCTGTTTTTCATAGACCAGCGATTTGTCGTACAGCGTCATCGGCCTGAACCGGATCTCGCCCAGCCCTTTGCCCGTCAAGATCAGCACACTATTTTCCGGTCCTTCCGAAATATGAATAATCCGGTTTCCCGGCACCCAGCGCTCGCCGTAGTAATAGTTGAATTTTCCATCTGGTCGCAGCATAAAAGCACCTAGTTTGGTGCCAAACCAGAGGTTACCGTGCGCATACGACATCGTGGCCAAATCCGTCACCGGAAGTTTATTCTGCGTGGGACCAACGGTTTTATTCAGGGCCGGATCAAAAACCAGGTAGCCATCGTGCGTTCCCAGATAAAGCTGGTTTTTAACCACTTCAAAACAGGTCAGTCCGGGCTGCCGGAAGACCGTTTTCAGGGATTTGTCCGCCAGCGAAAAAGAGCTTACCGACTGCTCGCCCAAAATCCAGTAGCGGTTTTGGGCGGCTTCGAACCGGATGTCTTTTACCTGATCTGCGGCCAGTTTACCCGTCCAGACCACCGCCGAATCCTGAATCATTTTCAGGGTCGTTCCATCCGAAACCAGAAACGAAAAGCGGTCGGCACCCGGACAGAAAATCCGGGCTTTCGGTAAACCATGCCGGGCCAGCAGCTTCCCGGCCCAGGCATTGCTCAGAACGGATTGATCGTCGAGGTACACAAACTGCTTTTGAGCAACGCCCAGACCTGTCAGCTTTTTATCGGCCATGGGTCGATATGCCTGAACCGGTTCCAGCGTTCCCGGATACTGAAACTGACCGCCCTTGGGTTGCAGCAATCCTTTGGCCGAGAGCACCTGAATAATGCCGTTTCGATCCGCAAAAACCCGGGAGAGTGCGAGGGTCGTGTCTTTCAGATAATGCTTGACGCTGTAGTCCTGGGTATAAGGAATATCCTGATAAACTGGCTGTTGCGCACTAGCCTTAAAGACAACTAAAAGAAACAAGAAGTGAAAACCTTTCATAAATCTTGCGTTAGGGTTAAAAGTTATTTCGCAGGGTTAAGCGGAGGAAATCAGAGTTTATCAGAGTTGTTTTTTTCTCTGTGTAACTCTGATTTCTTCTGCTTAACCCTGCGAAATAACTTCTACTTCAAGGGTCCACTGATAACGCCCAGATACCGCCCCATCCAGTAAGGCAGGAGCCAGATGTCACCCGCGCTATTTTCCGAGCTGCCACCGCGGCCTTTGCGATCCAGATTGAACATGTTGCCGTTGTGCCGCTGGATGGGCCGCTCGTCGGGGGGCAGCACTTCCTTCGTCGTCTGTCTGCGAAAGTTTTCCGGCAACAGTTCAATGTCTTTGCGGTGGCTGTTCTGAATCGACCAGTCGATGAGATCGAGCGGGTGTTCGCGCAGATACCAGGCAGCTTCGTTCAGGTCAAATTCCTTCGTGCCGGTCAGGGCCGTGAAGATGTTCCAGGCACCCTCCTTTTCGGGTCGTTCGGCCTGCCAGTGGTCAATGATCTGCTGCTTGTATTTGGCCTTCAAAGTGTCGTTCAGTGCATAGCGATACAGGCCCCAGTAGCCGACGAAATACATCTCGTCGTCCGAGTGATTCCAGCCATCGGACATGTGTTTGGCGTGTTCGTCGGCATCCGCAGGGGCCTTCCCAATCTCCTTCATGGACCGCATCTGGTTGGTCAGATAGCCGTGTTTCTGCATCAACTCCAGGAGCTTCTTTTTGTACTTTTCCTTTTTCGTGAAATGGTAAGCCGTTTGCAGCATCGCCGTAATATTCGACGAGTTCAGCTTCCGGTCGCCCACGTTGGTCGGGAACGAATTGACGTAGGCCGGGTTCCATTTGCCCCACATCGTCGGTTTTCCGTCGAAATCGATGAGGTACATATCATGGCTGATGATGTGACTCATCAGCGTGTCGATGAGCGTGATGGCCCGGCTTTTCAGGTTTTTGTCGGGAATCAGTTCGGCCATTGCGCCGAAGGCGAAAATGTGACCAATCACCTCGTCACTGCTCGTGGTCGATTTCCAGTCCCACTCCTTATCACTGGCGTGTTGCCAGCGATCCGAATCAGAAAGTTCCTTCATATGCCCACTGCGTTCGAACGAGCGGGCCGGAAAACCCGGCACCGGCGTGATGGTGTAAAGCCGCTCCATGGCATCGAGTGACTCCCGGCAATTTTGCAAGGCTTCCGGATCTTTGGTAGCAGCATAGCGGAAAATCTCACCACCCAGATACATCGAAGTCCACAGGCCGTCGTTATCGGAATCGTCCAGATACCCCGTCGCCAGATTGCCTTTTTCCATCCGGTCCAGCGTCGAGTTGAACCCCACCCGAATGTGGCGGCTCCGAACCTGGTTGTCAAAAAAGACGGCCTTGTCATAAAGCGTCATCTGCTTGAAACAGATTTGCCCCAAACCAGCTTTCGTCAGAATCAAGACCGAGTTTTTGGGACCTTTCGAAATGTGCGTGACCTCATCGCCCGGTAGCCAGCGTTCGCCGTTGTAGTAATCGAACTTGCCGTCCGCGCGCAGGGCAAACGCGCCTTTGGTCGAGCCAAACCACAGTTTACCGTCCACTTCCACCACGGCGGTAATTTCGGTCCACGGCAGTTTTCGGCGAATGGCTCCCACTTGTTTTTTCGTAGCCACATCGAACTCCAGGTAGCCGTCGTTCGTTCCGACAATGATTTTTTTGCCCTGATTGGTCACATCGAAAGCCGTGAAACCGGCTCCATCCAGCACTTTCGTTAGTTTTGTACCCGAAACCGCCAAGGTGTACAACGATTTTTTACCCAGAATCCAGAACTGGTTCGCACCGGGCTGGTAGCGAATCGCCACAGATTCATCACCCGGCAAACTGCCTTTCCAGAGACTTTTTGAATCTTTCAGCAAATTCAGGGAAGTGCCGTCGGATACCAGAAACGTAAAATCAGGGCCGCCCTGAAAGAATTTGGCATTCGGGAGACCGTGTGCGGAAAACAACTTTCCCGCCCAGGCATTGGCAAACACCACCTGATCGCTGAGGTAGACGAACTGCTGCTGGTAACTTCCCAAAGCCGTGAGCTTTTTGTCCTTCATAAACCGGTAGGTGTTGTCGGGTTGCAGGGTACCCGGATAGAGAAACTGACCGTCGTGCGGGTGCAGCAGGTCGCCTTTTGAAGTCAGAATCTGAATAGCACCGTTGCGGTCGACCTGCGCTTCCAGCAGGTCGCCATTGGGCTTGTCCGCATAAAATTTAATGCTGTAATCCTGCCAGTAGGGTTTGTCCTGGTAAACCGGCTGCGTCTGCGCGTAACAAACGCTGGAGAAAATGACAAAAAGAAAACTGTAAAGTGGTGTTCGCATAAAAATTGGGGATTTTGCCCACCCCGTCAGCGGTCGGAGACCCTGCCAGCGGTGGGATTGACAACTACATATTTGATTGATTTCCGGCCTTTTTCAAGATGATAGGAATACGTCAGGTGAATCAGCCCGTCCGGCGTCTGAATCATCGACGGATAGGAAAAACCGCCCTGGCCGGGCTGCTTGTCTTCGATCCGGGTCTTCCATTTCCAGCTTTTCCCTTCATCGTCCGACAAAAAAAGGCTCAGCCGGTGACGTCCGTCGTCGATGTCATTCCCGAAAAACGCCCATTTCCCATCCCGGAGCCGGAGCAGTTCGACACTGGCGGTGTTCGGAATATCAGACTTCACGGTGGCCGTCCAGCTTTCCCCCTGGTCGGTCGATTCGCTGATGTGAACCCGGCCGGGCTGGTCGCCACTGTCGCGCATGTAGGCCACAACGCTTCCATCGTTCCGTTGCGCCAGGGCGGGTTGAATCGGGCCACGACCCACAATCGGCAGACTGGGGCGCCAGTTGGTTCCGTCGTCGTCGGAAATGGCAACCATCGACAGGTTCAGACCGTCGGAATACAGCGGCAGCAGAATCCGGCCCGTTGGCAGCAGCAGCGGTTTGATGCGTGTCATCCAGCCGGTACTGCGTTTGCGCAAATCGCGGCTGGCTTCAATAATCATGTCGTCGTACTTTGGCGCGTATTCGGCCCATCCGGCGGTATTTTCGGGCAGCTTCTTGAATTTTGCGGCCACTTCCTTTTCAAACCGTTCGTCGGGTTTGAGCAGAATGTTGTCCTGCCAATTCCAGACCGGCGCGCCGGGTTTAGTATAGTCAATAGCGGTTTTAAACCGCAGAATCGAGTGCTCCCAGCGGTTGGCCTGAACGGCAATCCAAACCAGAAAAAGGGTATTCTGCCGGTTTAGGAACAGCACCGGGTTACAGTCCGGCAAACCGGGGGTGTCGGCCATCAGAAACGGTTTGCTCCAGGTTTTTTGCCCTTTTGTCAGACGCGCGCCCATGATCCGCACATCATCCGCCGAGCGTTCCCCACTGCCCTGAAACCAGGCAGCCAGAAAATCGCCATTGGGCAGGGCCACCAGGCTGCTGCCATGAACGTCCTCGTTCTGGTACGGAAAAACCAGTTCTTCCCGAACAACGGATACGGGTGACTGGGCCAGCAACCCGTTCGTTACCAGCACAAAAGCCCAAAAAATCGCACAAAATTTTCTCATCGTTTTACTTGATCGCTTTCCGGCGTTGCATCATTTCGCGCCAGGTCGTCAGCACGATGCCTTCGGATTCGATAAACGCTTTCAGTTCGGGGTCCATCATCGACAGCATGTCGGCATACCGCGAACCACCGGAACCGCTGATGTATTTAAAGGTTTCGTTCAGGTCGTTGCTGTGAATGATGATCATGGCCACGCCCGGTTTCATTTTCGTCAGGATTTCCTTAAACCGCTTTGTTTTGTATTTTCCCCAGGCTTCCGGACTCGGGTCTTTTACGTCTTTCGGTTTCCACTGACCGGTGTCGGCGTAGAGATCATCGAGGACGGGCAAGCCCGCTTTCCAGATTTTTTCGCCAATGGCCGGGGCCTGTTTGAGCGACTCCGGAATGGGGAGATTCATGCCTTCCCGGTATTTGCCTTCCGCCTTGAGTTTGTCGATCACCGGCTGAATTTCACTGTCGACCAGTAACGTGTTGTTGCCACCGGGAAACATGACCGGAATGCCGTAATCGACACCCACTTTAATGTATTTTTCCAGGAAAGCCGGGGTAGCAAACAGCGTCCCCATGTGCGAATCGAGGTGCGTCGGTTTCAGGCCCATTGTGATGGCCCGGTCGATCTGCGCCCGCATTTCCAGTTCCAGTTCGTCGGGCCTGGCATGCTTCACCACGTCCGCAACTTCCGGCCACAAGGCCCCTTCCGAATCGGTCAGGCTCGGCACCTGCTTGATACCCGCCAGGGGCGACCAGCGGTAGTCTTTCCATTCAGAGGTGAGCGTCAGGTGAATACCAGCATCGACGGTCGGGTTTTTCAGGACGTATTTGATAAAACTGGCCGACCACGCACACGGCATCATGATGCTCGTCGAGGTTGCCACGCCCTGCTCGATGGACTTGATGGTTCCCTGATTGGCCGACAGAAACATGCCCGCATCATCGACGTGGAAGATGACGATTTTCTTACCCTTCGGGTAGCCAAGCTGCTCGGCGTAGGTGGTTTTAGGCTGCGCGACCCCGTAGGAACTAGTTACCAGAATGAGGATGATTGTTAGTAATTTGTTCATATCGTTAAATTTTACTGTTTCGCGGAGTTGAGCGGAGGAAAAGGGAGTTAAGCGAAGTTTTATTAAAGAAAATTCTCTGCTTCACTTCCTTTTCCTCCGCTCAACTCCGCGAAACAACCCTTCATTCAATCATTTTCAAATACCGCCCCATCCAATACGGCAGCAACCAGAAAACCGGTTCGCGTTCGATGCCGGGGTCGCCGTTGATGGCCGACCACGGGTTTTTGTCCCAGCGGACGACGGTCCGGATGCTGGCGGGCGGCAGTTCATTGATCTGCAATTCATCCAGAACCGGGTGTCGCGAAATCCGAACGTCTTCCCGCTTCGTGTGATCGAACGGCCAGTTGACCAGATCCAGGGGCGTATCGACCAGGAAATCCATGGATGCCGCCAGCTCGGTTTTCGTGTTTCGGGAAAAACAATAAAAGAAATTGACCAGCGGATTGCGGTCGCCCCGACGCCGTTCCATCCACGCATCCATGTGTTTTTCGTAGAACGCCCGCAGTTTGGGATCTTTCTCACAGCGGATCAGAATCGGATAGACATACGCCTGCAACATGACATCGAAATAGATAAACCAGGCCGGATTCTGCTGCGCAATCTGGCCCATGTTATCGAGGTAATGCTCCTGATCGATGAGCCGCCGGTATTCGGTTTCGTACTTTGCCTTACCCGTGACGTGGTGCGCCAGCTTCAGAAACGACAGCATTTCCATCGAATTCTGGCTGCGGTCGGGCGTCCACTCGGGGTCGTGATTCAGTTGTTCCGGCGACCAAACCGCCCAGCGCGTCGGCTTGCCATCGACATCGACCAGGTTGTAATTGTGTTTGATCAGATAGTCCACAATCCGGGCGATGTGCTGGCGGACGACGTTTTTTTCGGCCTCATCCGCCACCAGTTCATAATACAGGTAATAGCCAATCATGTGACCGCACAGTTCATCGCTGCTCGTGTCGCCTTTCCACAGCCATTTTCCGTCTTTCGATTTCCGCCAGCGGGTTTCCACCGGTTTGAAACGCGGTTCCTTCACCAGTTCGTCGGCCCGTTCCCGCGCGCTGAAGGTGCGGTTTCCGTCGTGAACGCTGGTCCAGTGAACCGGCACAATGGTTCGGGCAAAAAAACCGTCGGTGTCCGTCACTTCCTGCAACAGTTTCAAAAACCGGAAGGCTTTGGCGGCTTTCGCCTTCGCATCCGGACTTTGGGTGGTGGCAAACCGGAAGCATTCCATCGCCAGGTAGTTGCCGGTATATTCGCCGTCGTTGTCGTCATCATCGGGTGCCCAGGTCGTGGTGTCGCCGGGTGTCAGTAGCTTACACTGCCCCGCAATCCACGGTTCGCGGATGTGGCGTTTCATCAGAACGTCGTAGAAATAATCGTTCTTCTGCGCCAGATTCATCTTCCGTTTTCTGATCGCGCTCACGCCTTTCGCCGTGGCAATCCAGGCGTTTCCGGCGGCATCGAACGCCACATCCTTGACGTGATCGTCGAGCAGCCAGCGTCGGCTGAACCGGAGCGAATGACGGCCATCGGGCTGATACCGCACGACCCCCACCTCCGTTCCCACCCACATCGACCGGTCGGGCGCTTGTTCGACGCAGGTAACAAAATTGGACGGAATGCCTTCTTCCTGCCGCAGCGTTTTCACGTTCTGATGCTGGTTCAGAATGGTTACACCACCCAGTCCGCCCGCCCACACGTTTTGCGCCGAATCGAAGGCAATTCCCTTGATGTAGGCACTGATCAGGTGATCGGTTTTGTAAAGATGCACCGTCGAGTCGGCCCGGCTGTGGTACAATCCCACATCGGTGGCCACCCAGATACCGCCCTGCCGATCCGAGATCACATCCCGAATCGAGCGGGCTATCGGGTATTTTTTGGGTTGCCAACCCATAGCCGTATGGAGCCAGACGCCGTGGGGGCCGAGTGCGTAAACGCCTTCGCTGGCGGCACATAGAGCAGAAATGGGCGCGACCGGCCCGGTCATCCGCTCCAGTTTCTGGTCTTTAAACCGATACACCCCGTTCCAGGTCCCGAGCCAGACCGCCGAATCGTTTGCTACTTCGACGGCAAAAGCCGGCCCCTGGTCGGCTTCCGTCAGCACAGGCGTCCAGGTGTTCTGGTCAGCTTTTTTCCTGAAAACACCGGCGGCCGTAGCAGCCCAAACCGTGGACTCCCGGTCGACGGCCACGTTACGCACCTCGTTTTCGTCGGGCCGGGTGCCGATCGGAAACGCTTCGTGGTATTCCTGCCAGAAAGCGGAATCCTGGTAAACGGCCTCTTCTTCCACGACCCGATCGCCCGATTCACACGACCAGAACAGGCCGAACAGCAGGTACAGCGGGAGGGTGTAAAGATTTCGTTTTGGGTTCATGAACGGTCCGGAACGGTTTCTGCTGTAGTATACTCCGCAATCGGAATTCCGGGCTATCGGGCCGGGGACGCAAATTTCAGCTTTTCTGAAAACCAAAAGATTAACACAGCGGTAATAGTCCTTTTCGCAATTTTGGCAGTATTTCCATTGGTAAAAATGAGTCCTTATGAAATTTCACCTGCCGTTTACCCTGCGTTCTGCTTCTTTTCTAGCTCTTTGTCTATCCATTCAACTCGCCCATGCCCAGGAGCACAAACCGTATGCACCATCGGTTTATCCGGATCGGCTGACGTTAGGATGGCAGGAAAACCCGGCCACTTCGCAGTCGGTCAACTGGCGAACCGATTCGACCATCACCAATGCCGTGGGCATGATTGCGGAAGCTGATCCTTCGCCCGAAGTAGCCGCGAAAGCCATCACTGTTACCGCTACGACCCAGTCGGTCAAGCTGGATGGCACCACGAAGCTGTACCATACCGTTCATTTCAAAAACCTGAAACCGGCCACGAAATACAATTACCGCGTGGGCAACGGAACCTACTGGACCGAATGGTTTCAGTTTACGACGGCCAGCGACGGCCCGGTTCCGTTTTCGTTTATCTACTTTGGCGACGCGCAAAATGACATTCGCTCGCTCTGGTCGCGGGCCATTCGCGGGGCCTATTCCACCATGCCGAAGGCCGCTTTCATGATTCACGCGGGAGATCTGATCACAACCTCCAACGCCGACTGGCAGTGGGGCGAATGGTTCGAAGCCGGTGGCTGGATCAACGGCATGGTGCCGACGCTGGCCACGCCCGGCAATCACGAATATTTTAAGGATGACGACGAGCAGCGGAAGGTGTCGCGGCACTGGCGACCATCGTTTGTACTGCCCGAAAATGGCCCCGAAAAACTGAAAGAAACCGCGTATTACCTCGATTACCAGGGAACCCGGTTTATCTCGCTGGATTCGCAGGGGGCCCTGCTCGACTCGACGGTTTTGGATCAGCAGGCCGACTGGCTTGTGAAGGTATTGACCAACAACCCCAACCGCTGGACAGTGGTGACGCACCACCACCCGATTTATTCGACCAAAAGCGGCCGCGATAACCAGGAATGGCGCGATAAAATGGAGCCTCTTTATAAAAAATACGGCGTCGATCTGGTGTTACAGGGGCACGACCATACTTACGGGCGCGGCCTGAACATGCCGCTGGGAAAAAGCCGGAAGTATCCCGACGGACCGGTGTATGTGGTGTCGGTTAGCGGGCCGAAGATGTACGACATCGGTTTGCAGGACTGGATGGACCGGGCGGCTTCCAATACGCAGTTGTACCAGATCGTTTCCATCGACGGCGGGAAGCTGGCCTATCAGTCGTTTACGGTTACGGGCGAACTCTATGACTCGTTCGAACTGGCTAAAAATGCCAAAGGCAAGAACCAGCTTACCGATCGGTCGCCGGTTTTGAAGCCCGAGCGACTCGACCTGCCGACCGAGTACCAGAAACGATTCAAACCGGAACAACTGGAAGAATACAACCGAAAATACAAGGAATATAAAGCCCGAAAAAACCAGTAAATTCACCTAAAAACCGTCTTGCGCAAATTGAGGATAGATTTACGCATTTTGCGACGGATCTATCAAAAAAAATGACCAATTTTAGCTTAACAACAGCCAGTTGCTGAACAGGTCACACCATTGAAGAGAACGAGTACCCAATCGCCCGTAATTTTTAACGTTTCCTAATCACCCACGACAATGGATTGTCTAAATGAACGTATTCTCCGCAGAGTGATCCAGGGCGATCAGGCTGCTTTTGCGGAGTTATATAAGTACTACCGGACACCGGCTCTTAAATTCTGCATCACGCTTCTGAAGGACGAAGAAGAGGCCGAAAACATGATTCACGAAGTTTTTATCAAAATCTGGGATCGACGCTCACAAATTAACCCTACCCTTAACTTTACCTCGTACTTGTTTACCTGTCTGCGGAATATGGCCTTCGATCATCTGAAAAAGATGGAGAAGAACAACCAGCTTAAACAGCAGTATCTGGAAAAGATGGCAGCAGCCCGCGACGAAGAACAGGAAGATAAAGAAATGAAGTTCCAGCTCCTCTACACGGCAGTAAACCTGCTGTCTGAAAAACGGAAGCAAATTTTATTCCTCAACATCGAGGAAGGAAAATCCTATCAGGAAATTGCGGAAATGCTGATGATTTCAAAAAATACCGTTAAGAATCAGTTGGTAAAAGCGAAGCAGTTTCTTCGCGAAAAGGTTGACATGGCGGCTTTATAATCCGGCTTACTCCTATTCCCGTTTTTTGTTCAGAAAGCCATTCGACTCCCACCGTTCGAATGGCTTTCAACTTTTATACACCCCCGGTTCAGACCGGTTTTATCAAAAATATTTCTCTGATCAATAGTCTTTTAGCAAGTCGGCACAGTATTATAGGCAACTTACCAAACTACCGATAGAATGGTACGGTCCCGCGCCGAATATTTGATTAACAAACTCATCAGCAACTCGCTGACGGGGAAAGAATTGGATGAATTGCTGGAGGGGCTGGGAAAAGATGAGACACTACAGGAGTATTCGCCGATTCTGGAAAACTATTTCAATGAGCTGGTCGAAGAAGAACGTTCACCTTCCAACTCAGAACCAACTATAAAACCGGATGACGAGGCCGCCCTCACGCGGTCAAAAGGGATGCCCCTGCCGATTCGAGCATTCTATACCGATTACCGGGGAATAGCCGCCTTTGTCACCCTCCTGTTTAGTCTGGGCACTTTATACTACTTTTTCGCCACCGGCAATTCGACGCTCCCCATTGCCCTAAACCAACCCAAAACCGCCACTTTTGCACCGAATACGCCCACCAAAGAAGAAGCCGTACCCCGCGGAAAACGGAAAAGCCTGCGCCTGAGCGACGGCAGTGTGGTGAAACTCAATTCGGACACCAAAATACGGTTTCCGAATGCCTTCGGTCAGGCCGTCCGGACGGTTGCTTTGCAGGGAGAAGCTTTCTTTGACGTGGAACGGGACGAATCGAAACCGTTTGTCATTTCGGTGGGCGATCTCCGTATAAAAGTACTCGGAACGTCTTTTAATGTAAAGAATTATGACGACGAAAATGAGGTGGAAATAACCGTCCAATCCGGTAGGGTTAGTGTTAACCTGAATGCCGAAACAGCGACACCCATTATTCTGATAAAAGATCAAAAATTAATCTATTCCAAATCGACCGAATCGTTTCGGATTACCGACGTCAATGCCGTGCAGGAAAGCAGTTGGGTAAACGGCTCCCTGCAATTCAATAATACGCCCATGATTTCCGTGGAGCGAACGCTGGAAAAGTGGTATGATGTCGATATTATCATTGAAAACAAATCACTTTACCATACGTCATTTACGGGGGTTCATCTGAATGAAAGTCTTGATTCTATGTTAGAATCAATCACGTATGCGATTGATGCACAATACGAAATTAACGGCAAAACCGTGACCATTCGAAATTAACAATATCATAAAAAGAGAAACGATGAAAATGAACGAAAACACCTCTTAATTTGATGTGGCAAGCGGCTTTATGGATAAAATTAAATTCATTTTTATCTACAGATAATTCCTACTTAATTAATACTTCTATGAACTCGAACTCTATTATTCCACGAATGCTAAGGCATTTGTGTACAGTAGCACTGTTGGCGGGGTTGTGTTTCTCGGCAGCATGGGCAGATCGACCGGAAATCGATCTGGAAAATGTTAAAATATCCCTGGTCCGGGAGGAAGGATCGATTCAGAAAATCATCGGTAAAATTACCAAAATTACCGGTTACGTATTTCTGTATGAGGACAACTTGAAAAGCGAACTCGAAAAGCGTGTCAAAATCGAGAATGGCAACAATCTACAAAGCATCCTGGCCAGCATCTCCCAACAATCGGTGCTGGAATTCAAAGCGGTAAACAAGAACATCGTTATTCGGAAACGTTCCGGGCAACCGTCGGAGCCGAGTGAGATCAAGCAAGGCCGCAAAGTGAGTGGCCGGGTAACGTCCAGCGTCGACGGCGCTTCCCTGCCCGGTGTGAACGTGGTTTTGAAAGGCTCGCAAACCGGTGCCAACACCGACGGAAACGGCCGGTATACGATCGATGTTACGGGTTCAAATCCGGTACTGGTTTTTTCGTACATCGGTTTTGAGACCCAGGAAATTGTCGTCGGAAGCCGCAGCACCGTTGATCTGACCCTGACCGAAAGTGCCGAAACCCTGCAGGAAGCTGTCGTGACAGCCCTTGGCATCAAACGCGAAAAACGGTCGTTGGGTTACGCCGTGCCTGAATTAAAAGGCGATGCGCTCACGAATGTAACGCAGGAAAATGCCATGAACTCGCTGGCGGGCCGGGTGCCTGGGGTTGCCATCAACCAAACCAGCGGGGTGGGTTCTTCCATCAGCGTCGTGATCCGGGGAGCCAAATCGCTGACGGGCGACAACCAGCCGCTGTTCGTCATCGACGGGGTGCCGGTGGCCAACGGATTGAACAACCTCCGCTCCATGGGAGACCGCAATAACGTCGACTACGGGAACGCCATCTCCGACCTGAACCCGGAAGATATCGAAAGTATATCGGTGCTGAAAGGCCCCAGCGCAGCCGCACTGTATGGCTCACGCGCCGGGAACGGGGTTATTCTGGTAACCACCAAAAAGGGCACCAAAGGCAAAGGGGTCGGCATCACGTTCTCGACCAGCAATGTGTTCGAACGGCCCTACCGCTACCTGGATTTTCACTACAAATACGGCAACGGCGACCGCAATAACCGCCTGGACGAAAGCTCGGCCTACTGGGGTGGCCCGGCGCTCGATGCCGGCATCAACGCCGTTCAATGGAACAGCCCGGTGGGTGCCGATGGCAACAAGGTGGCTACACCACTGGTGTCGTACAAAGACAACATGAAGAACTTCCTGGAAACCGGGATTACTTCGACGAACAACATTGCACTGGCGGGTTCGGGGGACAAAACAACCTACCGGATTTCGTTCAATAACATGACGAACAAGGGCCTGATTCCGAACTCGGACTTATTCCGGAATTCGCTGGCAACGGCGGTGGCGTTCGACATCAGCAAAAATTTCAAACTGAGCACGAACCTCAACTTCGTTCGGTCGAAATCGAACAACCGCCCTTCCACCAACAACCGGGGTGCTAACCCGCTCGAGGCTGTTTACCTCTATCCGCACGTCGATGTGCGTCAATTGACCAACTATTGGGTGCCGGGGAGCGAAGGAATTCAACAGCGGTCGGTTTCTTCCAACGGCGATAACCCGTATTTTCTGGCCTATGCCCTCAACAACGGCTTTGTCCGCGATCGCGTTTTCGGAAATATCAAACTCGACTGGACCATTTCGCCCGAACTGTCGGCTTACGCCCGGGTTTCGCACGACCAGTTTGCCGAAAACCGGGAAACCAAAATTCCCTGGAGCTATTCCCGGGGCCGGAATGGTGGCTATTACCTGCAGGACATTGCCCGGTATGAAACCAATGCCGACGCCATGGTGACCTACCGCAAGAAAATCAGCGATTTCGACTGGAGCATCTCCGGCGGTGGAAACGTCATGAAGCAAAATTACCGCGATTCCTACATGGGCGGAGCCATCCTGACCATCCCGAACCTGTACCGGATTTCCAATATTCCGAATACCGCCCTGCAATTCTCCAACAGCACGTACGAGAAGGCTATTTACAGTTTGCTGGGAACGGCATCGCTGGGGTTCAAAGACCAGCTTTACCTGGATTTGACGGCCCGGAACGACTGGTCGAGTACGTTGCCGGCCGCCAACCGCTCCTACTTCTACCCCTCGGCTTCGCTGAGCTGGCTGGCCAACTATACCTTCAACCTGCCATCGGAAATATCATTGCTGAAATTCCGGGCCAACATCGCACAGGTCGGGAACGACACCGACCCCTACCGGCTGGTTCCGGCCTTGGGAACCGGTTCGTGGGGAAGCCTGATTACGACCAACGTATCGGGAACCCTGCTGAACCCGCAACTGAAACCGGAAATTCAGACCTCGACTGAATTCGGTGTAGAGTTGAACCTGTTCAATAACCGCCTGCGGTTCGACGGAACGTATTACAACGCCGAGAACAAAAACCAGATTCTGACCGTTACGACGCCTACCTCCTCAGGATTTGGCAGCAAGCTGATCAACGCCGGGGCGCTGGTGAGCAAAGGCTGGGAAATCGTGTTGGGAGGAACACCCATCAAGAGCACCAACGGCTGGAACCTGGATCTGAACGTCAACTTCACCCGCAACCGCACCACCATCAAGGAACTGGCACCGGGTATCGATTTCTACCAATTGTGGGACGACAACAACGGGGGAGCCTTCTCCTTCGTGGGGGAAGAAATCGGAAACCTCTACAGCCGGGGCTTTGCCACGGTGCAGGATCCATCTTCGCCGTATTACCGCTGGCCAATCCTGACCCGCAACGGCGAATGGACAGCCGTCAATGACCGGGATAAGCGGGTGAAAGTCGGCAACTTCAACCCCCGGTTTATGATGGGGATGCAGGCATCGCTTTCCTACAAACGCTTTACGCTGAATGCCAGCTTCGACTGGCGGAGCGGAGGAAACTTCCAATCGTATACGTACCGCTACGGCGAGTCGGACTGGCGGTCACAACGGCAGATTGACAACCTGATTCCGGGTGGGACGATGTCATCGACGGACCTGGTGAACCTGCTCAAGTCGGATCCGGAAAAATACATCATCCCGGAAAACGGCAACTTCCCGCGTGTCGGGGGACATACGCAGGCGACGGGTGGTATAGGCTTCGATTCCAACGGCGACGGTGTGCTTGAATACGACGGCGGTTTTATTCCGGGCGTAATTCAGAATGCCGATGGCACGTATACCGAACACCTGGGCGGCACCGGCACCAACATTTACCCGATCACCGACACCTACCCCTGGAGCTTTAACCAGCAAATCACCTTCGATGCTTCGTTTGTCAAACTGCGGGAAATCTCCCTGGGCTACAACATTCCGAAACTGTTCGGACTGCGCAATGCCAACATTTCGGTCTATAGCCGGAACATCATTCTGTGGACGGCGGCTAAAATCGGGATCGATCCCGAACGGGCTTTCCAGGCCGATGGTGGCCGGTTCCGTCAGGGCATCGAATTGCAGAACGTCATGCCATGGACCATTCCGGTTGGCTTTAAAGTAGGCTTCAGTCTGTAATCGTACCAACATCTTATTTACCATGAAACGATTTCATCTTTTTTCCAAAGCGGCTTTCATTCTGGCGATGTTCCTGTTCTCCTCCTGCGAAGAGCAACTGACCGAACTGAATGAAAACCCCAATGTGGTTGACCCCGCTACGGCCAACCCAAACATGTTGATGCCAACGGTCACTACCGGCCTGGCAACCAGTTATCTGGGACTTGGTTACGGCGATATTGCCGGGGTTGTGCAGCACACCCAGAAAGACGGCTGGTTTGGCGGACATAACCACTACGACTGGACGCCCAACGACTGGAGCAATTATTATAACCTGCTGCGTAACAACGAGTTTCTGTATCAGCGGGCATCGGAACTGGGCTTTAAATTTCACCAGGGTGTGGCTCTGACCATGAAAGCCTATATTTTCGGGCTGATCACCGACCTCTGGGGCGATGCGCCCTACACCAATGCCTTGAAGGGCAATTTGTCCAACGACTACATCCTGCCGACGTATGACAGCCAAGAGGTAATTTACAAGGGCATTATCGAGGATCTGAAAGCCGCGTCGGCCCTGTTTGCCACCGGCGAAACAACGGGCTACCTGACCAACTACGATGTGTTCTACAAAGGCAATGCGGCCAGCTGGCACAAGTTTGCCAACTCGCTGCTGCTGCGGTATTACATGCGGATTTCGGCCAAATTACCAGACATTGCCAAAGCCGGGATCGAGAGCGTCTACAGCTCCGGTATTTATATCAAAACCCCCAGCGAAGATGCTGTCATGGACTACATTGGTGCCACTGCCGCCAACTCCTGGCCCGGTGCCGTTGCGTTTGAAGCCGACCCCTCGGAATACCGCCGTCGGAAACCCGCGAAACCGCTGGTCGACAAACTGCTGCAATTCAACGATCCGCGTCTGAAAGTATGGATTGCGCCGGTTTACGTGCAGTGGGTGGCAGATCCGACCCTCGCCACCCCGGTCGATCCGTTTATCCGCCGAAACGGGGTGATTCAGACGGGTACGGTTTCGCTGACCGATGCCGCTTTCCTGCCCCTGGTGAAAGCCGGTACAAAGTTTACCCGGAACTTCAACCCCAACACCTTTTCCGTAGCGCTCGACACGCGTGAATACGTGGGTGTTCCGCCCGGTTTGATTGACCCTAGCTCGTACAACTACAACCCAACGACGGGACAAGTTGTTCAGAACCAGCACGTTTCACAGCTTGCCGAACTCTATCGCGGAAGCAGTGGTGGTTTGCTGAAAGCCCGGCTGATGTCAGCTTCCGAAACCTCGTTCATCCTGGCCGAAGCGGCCATGAAAGGCTGGGCGGTCGGAAGTGCCGAAACCCACTACAATGCCGGGGTGAAAAATTCACTCGAAACCTGGGGGGTTGGAACGCAATACAACACCTACATCGCCACTGCCGGTGTTAAATTCGACAACACACTGGCCCAACTCATGGATCAAAAATGGATTGCCAGTTGGACAGCAGCTCCCGAAGCCTGGTTCGATTACCGCCGAACCGGCCTGCCCGCCTTTAAACCTGGACCGGCTGCGGCTGAAAATGTGTTGCCGGTGCGTTTCATTTACGGCGATAATGAAACCAACTACAACAACGCCAATGTGACGAGCGCACTGAGCAAGCTGGAAGAAAATTCCCATACCAAAATACGGGGCAAAAACAGCCAGTGGGCCAAACCCTGGGTGATTCAGGGCACCGGCAAACCCTGGTGATTAAATTACTTTGAACAAATTGAAAAGGGTGGATCGTATTCCACCCTTTTTCACGTAAATTATTTATATTTCAGCACTTTATTTTTATAAACCGTATACTCAATCTGGTACCTCCCCTTTTCTCTTTTTCTGTAAACTCTTATGCAAAAACTATGAACCGAACCTCTATTTTTTCGAAGACGCTCCGGTGTTTGTTTGTCACCACATGGTTGCTGGGAATGGTCCTCGCTCCGGCCCGGGCGCAGCAATCCCGGCGGGTAAGCGGCACCATCAAGCTGGGCACCGACAATTCCCCCATTCCCGGCGTCAATGTGCTCATCAAAGGCTCCACGCTCGGCACCACCAGTGACAACAATGGCCGGTATTCGCTGGAGGTCAGCGGTGCCAATCCGGTTTTGATCTATTCCTACATCGGTTACAAAACCGAAGAAGTGCCGGTTGGCAACCGCAGCACCATCGATGTAACCATGACTGAAAGCACCGAAACTTTGCAGGAAGCCGTGGTGACGGCCCTCGGGATCAAACGCGAAGAACGCTCGCTGGGCTACTCGGTTGGAAAAATTGACGGCAAAGACCTGACGCGCGTCGTTCAGGAAAATGTGCTCAACAGCATGGCCGGCAAAGTGGCCGGTGTCAACATCAGTGCCACCGGCGGAACCGGCTCGTCGGTCAGCATGGTGATCCGGGGTGCCAAATCACTCAGCAGCGACAACCAGCCGCTGTTTGTGGTCGACGGCGTGCCGATTGCCAACACGCTCAACAACGTCAGCCAGGTCGGCAACGACAACCGGGTCGATTATGGCAACGCCATTTCGGGCCTGAACCCCGACGACATCGAGAACATTTCGATCCTGAAAGGGCCCAGCGCAGCCGCACTCTATGGCACGCGCGCGGGAAACGGCGTGGTGTTGATTACGACCAAAAACGGCTCCAAAGTCAAAAAGCTGACGGTAACGATTACCTCGAATACGGTGTTCGACCAACCGTATAAATTTCTAAAATGGCAAACCAGTTTTGGCTCGGGGCAGTATTCGGCCATTCCGGTTTCCATCAGCAAAAACCCGCTGACCAATCCGTTCGGCAAGCTGATTCAGGAGGAAATTGGCGCCACCTACGGCGCAGCCCTGGACAAAGGCTACGAAGAAGTGCAGTGGAACAGCCCGCTGGATGCCAACGGAAAACCGATTCCGATGCCGCTGGTGTCGCACAAAAACAACGTCAAAAACTTCGTTCAGACCGGCATCACCACCACCAACGGGATTTCCATCGCCAACAGCACCGACCAGATTACGTACCGGATTTCGTATTCGAACATGCAAAACCGGGGGATTATTCCCAACTCGGATCTGTTTAAAAACACGCTGAATTTCAGTTCGTCGCTCAAACTCAGCGAGAAACTGCGGATGAGCACCAACATTGACATCAGCCGCAACAACTCCAACAACCGACCGGCCGGAAACCGGGGTTCCAACCCGTTGCAGGCGGCTTACAACACCTCGCCCCATATCGACCTGCTCGAACTGAAAAACTACTGGATGCCGGGTCAGGAAGGCTTGCAGCAACGCACCCAGTACAACGGGATTTACAACAACCCGTATTTTCTGGCGTACGAAGTCAACAACGGTTTCACCCGCGACCGCGTTTTCGGAAACCTGCGCGCCGACTGGCAAATCACGAAGGACATCAGCTTCATGGGCCGGTATTCGCTCGACACCTACCAGGAACAACGGGAAACCAAGATCGCCAACAGCTACACCAACGATCCGCGCGGGGCCTACGGTTTGATCAACATTGGGTCCTTCGAAAGCAACGCCGACTTTCTGGCCACCTACAAAAAAGACATCGGCAACTTTGGACTATCCGTTTCGGCGGGCGGGAACTACCGCCACCAGAAAGGCTCGAACCTCACCAACGCCACCCGCAACGGCACCGGTTTGATTGTTCCGGGCGTTTTCACGATTCAGAACATCGCTCCGGCCAACCTCGACTACAACAGTACGAAATTTGAACGCGGCATCTACAGCCTGTATGGTCTGGCCAACCTGAGTTTTAAAGATATGGTGTATCTGGATTTGACGGCCCGCAACGACTGGTCGAGTACGCTGCCAGCCGCCAATCGCTCCTACTTCTACCCCTCGGCTTCACTGAGTGTGCTGCTCAATGAAATCCTGCCGGTTTCCAACACCATCAGTTTGCTGAAACTGCGGGGCGGGATTGCGCAGGTGGGGAACGACGCCAATCCGTATATGCTGCTCAGTACGCTGGGCAACGCCGGAAGCTGGGACGGGATTCCGCGCCTGAACGTGCCGGGCACCCTGCTCATTTCGGACTTAAAACCGGAAATTGCCACCTCGTCGGAAGTTGGACTTGATCTGAACCTGTTCCGAAACCGCCTGCGGGCCGGTGCCACGTATTACGTGTCGGAAAACCGCAACCAGATTCTGAGCACCAAACTGCCGCCATCATCGGGTTATACCCTGAAAAACATCAACGCCGGTTTGCTGGTCAGCAAAGGAATAGAGCTAACGCTGGGCGGTACGCCCATTGAAAAGAACGGCTGGCGACTGGACCTCAACGCCAACCTGACCCGCAACCGCACGACCATCAAAAAACTGTCGGACGATCTCCCCTACTTCACGCTCTGGACCGACGCCAAAGGGGGCGCCTGGACGTATGTGGGGGATGAAATCGGCGATTTATACGATGCCAAAGTCGTGACGGTGGAAGACAAAAACTCGCCCTACTACGGTTATCCCATTCTGGACCAGACCGGCAAGTGGCAGTCTATCGACGCCATTAATACCAAGAACAAGATCGGCAATTTTAACCCCCGGTTTATTCTGGGTATGCAAACCTCGCTCAGCTACCGCGGTTTCAGCCTGAACATGACGTTCGACTGGCGGAATGGCGGAGATTTTGTCTCCCAAACCTACCGCTACGGCGAGGAAGACGGCCGCTCACAGTTGTTCCTGGATAAACTCATCAACCCCAACGGTCTGACCGGCGACGCGCTCCGCAACTACCTCGTGGCCAACCAGGACAAAATGATTTTAATCAATGGCAATAATTTCCCGCTGGTGGGTGGCCCAACGCCCGATTACAACGGTTATCCGTTCAAGTATGGCCCCTACACCCTTCCCCACGGCGGGGTGTTCATTCCGGGTGTTGTGGCAACCGGTTACGACGAAAATGGCCAACCGACCGGCTACAAGGAAAACCTGGGCGGCCCCGGCACCCTGATGCTGCCGTTTGCCGGTTCAACCTCCTGGGCGTTCTCGCGGGCGGTTACGTTCGATGCATCGTTCCTGAAACTCCGCGAAGTATCGTTCGGGTATGATCTGCCGCAGAATTTTGTCAAACGAATCGGGCTGCAAAACGCGAACGTTTCGGTCTACAGCCGGAACATCATTCTGTGGACAGCCGCCAAGATCGGCATCGATCCCGAAATGGCCTTCCAGCTCGAATCCGGCGTTCAAAGCTCCGGGATTCAGTTCAAGCAGGGCATCGAACGGTATAATGTCACGCCCTGGGTTATTCCGGTGGGCTTCCGGCTTGGTTTAACATTTTAAGCAATCCGATCTTCCTAAAAACCATGAAAATTGTCACGCATAAAGTTATAGGTCTCGTTGTTCTGTTTTCCCTGACGGTCTTTTCCTGCAAGGACCTCACGGACCTGAATGTCAATCCCAACGGGGTCGACCCCACAACGGCACACCCGAATCTGGTGCTCTCGACCGTCCTGACCGAAGCGGGAAAAGCCTTCGTAAACCTGGGCTATCAGGATATTGCCGGGGTGATGCAACACACCCAGAAAGACGGGTGGAGCGGTGGCCACAACGATTACGACTGGGGTGGCAGCCAGAGCTGGAGCAGCTATTACGACATTCTGCGGAATAATCAGTACGTCTACGACCGCTCGGTAACGCTCAATTTCGAACTCCACCAGGGCATTGCGCTGGTCATGAAATCCATGCTGTTCGGACTCATTACCGACCTCTGGGGCGATGCGCCCTACAGCCAGGCCCTGAAAGGGGAAGTGGGGGGCGCGGCCAATACGTTCCCGGTTTTCGATACGCAGGAAGCCATTTATACCGGCATTCTGGCCGATCTGGAAAAAGCCAATACCCTGTTATCCAAATCCAAAGCGGCCTATACCAGCAACGCCGACGCAGCCGATGTGTATTACAAAGGCGACCCGACCAAATGGCGGAAACTCGCCAACTCTCTCGCCTTGCGGTATTACATGCGGATTTCTTCGAAAAAACCGGATGTGGCCAAAGCCGGTATCGAAAAAATCGTCGCCAACGCCACGCAATATCCGATCATTACGGCATCAACCGACGATGCGGCCATGGCGTTTGCGGGCAACAGCAACGACGATTCGTGGCCGGCCAACGCGACCTACGACGCCAGCGAAAGCAATTACCGTCGGTTGAAAATGAGCGACACGTTTGTCAAAGCCCTGCTGGCAGTGAACGATCCCCGGCTGGCGATCTGGGCCAATAAAGTACAGATTCCACTGGTGGTGGACGCAACGCTTCCGCCGAAAACCGACAAAATTGTCGATGGCAAACGTTACCTCTCCCCCGACATGGTGGTGGGAAAAGAAGTCAATACCAATCCCTTGTATGTTGGTCTGCCAACGTCCATTGTCGGCGGCTCGGCTTATAACCTGAGCCCGACGGCCGAACAGGCGGCTAAAAACCCGCACGTTTCGTGGCTGAACGACATCTACAAAGCCGCCAAAGGGCCTTTGCTGAAAGCCCGGCTGATGTCGGCGTCGGAGGTGAACTTCATCCTGGCCGAAGCCGCCCAGAAAGGCTGGGCCGCCGGTGATGCCAAAGCCCGCTACGAAGCCGGGGTGAAAACATCGCTGGAGACCTGGGGGCTGGCCAGTGCCTACCCGACCTACGTCGCCCAGAAAGACGTAGCTTACAACGGAACCCAGAAGCAGATCATCGAGCAGAAGTGGATTGCCAGTTGGACAGCCGCCACCGAAGCCTGGTTCGACTACCGCCGGACCGGTTTCCCAGAACTCAAAACCGGCCCCAACGCCAAACGCAAAGTGCTGCCCGTCCGGTTTTATTACATGCTCGATGAGCGGAACCTGAACAAAGCCAATTCCGATGCCGCCCTCGGTCGCCTGGAATTGACGCCCAACTCGGAAGCCGACGGCAAAAACAGCCCCTGGTCGAAACCGTGGGTCTTGCAGGGCACCGGAAAACCGTGGTAGTTTTTGAGAGAAAAGAGGTTAGACAAGAGAATAGAGACCAGTCGTCTCTATTCTCTTGTCTACCTTCTCTGTTCCCCTTAGTAAACCGATTCATGAGAAAACGATTTCTACTTGTACTTGTTTTATCACTCGTTACCCGTTTGGTACAGGCCCAGTCTTTCCGGGCGGGGGCGGCTTTGCGGGTGATTACGCCGAATCCGCTGCTGCCCATTTCCGGCGGGATTGGTACGCCTAAAAAAGCGACGGAGAAAAAGGGCGACCTGTTTGTTCGGGCGTTTGTGCTCGAAAAAGGCGCCACCCGGATTGCCATCGTCAGCGTCGACAACCTCGGCTGGCCTTCAGTTTTGGGCAATAAATCCCGGGCGCTGATCAAAAGTGTGCCGCCCGGCAACGTTCTGATTGGGGCCACACACACCCACAGCGGCCCGGATGCCTACGGTTTTCCGGATCAGTCGGGCAAAGCACTGGCGGATCTGCCGTACCTGAATAAATGCGTGGCCCAGATTGCCGAAGCGGTTGAAGAAGCCGTCAGGAACCTGCAACCGGCGAGTCTGAAAGTGGCGGTGGGTGAAGCAAAAGGGAAAATTGCGTTTAATTATTACGCGGCCGACTTGTACGATCCGCGCTGCGGGGTCATTCAGGCCATTGCTTCCGCAGGAGCCAACAAAGGAAAACCGATTGTAACGCTGGTTAATTACGCCATCCACCCCGAGGTGATCGGGTCGGGACGCGGCATTCTGAGCCCGGATTTGTGCGGGCCATTGTACGACAAAATTGAGTCGAAAACCGGGGGCATGGCGATTTTCATGAACGGCGCACAGGGCGGTATGGTTACGGCAGACGTCCGGCGCGAGGGCGGAACCGAAGCCAACACTTGGGAAGAATGCATCCGGATTGGTGAACTGCTGGGCGACGAAGCCCTGCGGATCGTCAGCACGGCCCCTACGCTCGAAAATCCATCGGTCTATTGTGCGACCCGCCTGGTCGAATTTCCGATTGAGTCGGAGATGATGAAATACATCATCAAAAACTCCCCGCTCGGGTATCAACTTACCGGTTCGGACAAAGTGACCACCCAACTGAATCTGCTGAACATTGGTCCGGCGCAAATCCTGACGGTTCCGGGGGAAGCCTTGCCGAATATTGGGTATTACGTGAAACGGCACATGAACACCAAATTTCCGTTTCTGTTTGGCTTAACGAACGACGCCTTCGGCTACATGCTCACCAAAGTCGATTTCAATAGTTTCAAACGGTATGAGTACATCAGCCGAACCAGCCTGGGCGAAATGACCGGCGAGATTTACATGGAACAGGCGTTAAAAACCGTGGCGGAAAGTCCAAAACCGGAGTAACCCCTAAATCCCGAATAACTAAAAACCAATTACCCAAATGAAACGATTCACAACCCCATTTCTTCTGCTGTTAACACTGGCTTTTTTGTCCTTTGATTCCCCCAAAAAAGCACCCATTACCCCAGCTACGGCCCTTCAGAGTTATTTGACCAATGGCGATAAAACATACCAGTGGGAACTGAAGGATTCGTTTGAAATGGGCGATGTAAAAGCCTATAACCTGCTGCTCACCTCGCAGAAATGGCGCGAACATACCTGGCGGCATCAACTGACGATTCTGGTTCCAAAAGAAAACAAGTACGATGGTTCGCTGCTGTTCATCACCGGCGGTTCCAACAAAAATGAACAGCCCAACTGGAATGCCAAAGGCCAGGAAGACAAAGTAATCAAAGGTCTGGTGGACATTGCCACCAAAAACAAAGCCATTGTTACGCTGCTGAAACAAGCCCCCAACCAGCCGCTGTATGACAATCTGACGGAAGATGCCCTGATTTCATACACGCTGCACCAGTTTAAAAAAGACGGCGATTATACCTGGCCCCTGCTGTTTCCGATGGTAAAAAGTGCAGTGCGGGCCATGGACGCGGTGCAGGAATTTGCGAAACAAACGCTGAAGCACGACCTCAACCGGTTTGTGGTTTCGGGCGCTTCCAAACGCGGCTGGACCACTTGGCTGACGGGTGCCAACGACAAACGGGTGGTGGCCATTGCCCCGATGGTGATCGATATTCTGAACATGCCGGTTAGTCTGGATTACCAGGTCAAAGTGTGGAAAGACTATAGCGTTCAGATCGAAGATTATGTCAAACTCGGGATTCCGCAAACGGCCAAAACCGAGAGCGGGAATGCGATCAACACGATGGTCGATCCGTACTCGTACCGCAAAAACCTAACGATGCCGAAAATGATTTTCATGGGGACGAATGATGAATACTGGGTGGTGGATAACATCAAGAATTATTTCGACGATATTCCGGGCGAAAACCTGATTCATTACGTGCCAAATGCCGGCCACAGCCTGGGCGATGGAAAGTCGGCCTTCGAAGGGCTGGGTGCTTTTTTCGGGATGACGATGGCGAAAAAACCGTATCCGGTTTGCAAATGGAATGCCACGAGTACCAAAAAGGGCGTCGACGTGTCGATCAAAACCACGGCGGATGCGCTGGTCGATGTGATTGTCTGGTCGGCCAACTCGCCGGACACCGATTTCCGGAATGAAACCTGGACGAGCAAAAGCCTGGGTGTTAAAAACAAAGCCAAAGTCGATGTTTCAGAAGCCTATCCGGCATCGGGTTATCACGCCTTTTACGTAGACCTGAAATATGCCAACCCCAACGGCGGCACCTACACCGAAAGTACGCGCATGTTTGTGTCGGACAATGACGAAGTATTTTTGAAACCCAGTTCGTTTTGACAACTTAACCAATTTAGCCGCTGTCAGGGTCTTCGACCGCTGACAGAGTGCCATAACCCTGTCAGCGGTCGAAGACCCTGACAGCGGTTTCATATTCTCATATTGACCAATGAAGTCAACATTCGCCTTCTTATTCTTCGTTCTTTCAGCCTGTAGAACCAACTCCAATCCTTCCACGTCCTCGGTGAAAGACGTCATGGATGGAGCCGTCACCCGGCTGTATCAAACCCTTAAACCGGAACAACTCGACACGATCAGCCAGGCCTACGTGCTTCAGTTTCTGACCGAAGAAGAGAAAACCGCCCTGGCGACCCGGTATTTGACCTTCGACGTGAATGTGCCGGTAACGGTTTCGCTGATGCGTCATCAGGAACAGAAGGTGCTGCCATTCTGGCTGAAAGACAGCGGTTTTCAGAAAACGGACCGGGTCG
This sequence comes from Larkinella sp. C7, assembly GCF_006149005.1. GTDB lineage: Bacteria > Bacteroidota > Bacteroidia > Cytophagales > Spirosomataceae > Larkinella. The sequence goes on from NZ_VBSL01000005.1 coordinate 325,489, forward strand.
TTAAAAACGAAGAATACACGTACGAAGTCTGGCAAAAAGCGTTCCCGGCCGGGAAAATAGAGCTGGGAATCAACGGGTTCGACAAACACCGGCCGGTTTATTTCATCAGCGTGGGGCCACAGAAACCGGGCGAAAAAGTCACCATTTCCAACGTATTTCCAACCCATCAAACGCTCGATACCGTTCGGGTGGGAGCCTTTACCTACCACGACTGGAGTGACCTGACATTAACCGAAGTGCCCGAATCGTTGCGCGGACAAACGCTCTTCCAGACCATTCGCGGACGCGCCCGGGAAGCCCATCTGGTGGGGGCTTTTCGAAAAACCATCGCTCCTTCTTCAGACCAGCCGGATCAGGTGCTGCTGACCATGAGCGGTGATCCCACGAGCACGATGGATGTGCAATGGCGGACGTCATCCACGGTTGCGGACGGGCGGGTAAAATACTGGCAAACCGGCACAACGGATACGGTGACCGCTCCGGCGATGGCATTCCGGATGGAAGACCGCCTGTTGCAAAATGACCGGTATGCCAACCGGCTTACGGCGAACCTTACGGGCCTAAAGCCGGGTGGTTCGTATGGCTATCAGGTAGGTTCGCCGTCCGGCAATTGGTCAAAACCGGCCACGTTCAAAACCCAGAGCGCCACGGCCGAAGGCTTCTCGTTCATCTGGTTTGGCGATACGCACAAGTCGCCGGATTGGGGGGCGATGGCCCAAAAAACGTTGGCAAAACACCCCGAAATTGCCTTTTATTCCATCGCCGGAGACCTCGTCAGCACCGGTTTGCACCGCGACGAGTGGGACGAATTGTGGCAGTATTCCGGCGGTATTTTTGAGCAAAAACCGCTGATGCCGATTCCGGGCAACCACGACAGCCAGGACGGTTTGGGCGCGTGGATGTATCAGGAAATGTTCAGTTTGCCGAAAAATGGCCCCAAATCGCCGGACGTTCCGGCGGAACAGACCTATGCGTTTACGTACCAGAATGCCCTCTTTCTGATGATCGACGCGACCTCGCCGATCGAGGCCCAAACCGCCTGGATCAAAGACCAACTGGCGCGTTCGAAAGCCACCTGGAAGTTTGCCTTTTTCCATTTCCCGCCCTATAATTTCGAAGAAGATTACGCCGGCATCCGCAAAGAATGGTGTAGCCTGTTCGATCAATACCACGTCGACATGGTGATGAGCGGTCACGTGCATTATTACCTGCGAACCAAACCGATGCTGGCCGAAAAACCGGTTGGCTCTCCGGCTCAGGGTACGATTTACACGATCTCCATCGGCATTCCGAGCGATCACAAGGTTTGGCCCGACGAAAAGTACGCCGTCGTCCGGCACAAAAACGGCCCGCTGTACCAGCTCTTGAAGATGGATGGCAAAACCCTGGTTTACCAGAGTTTTGATCAGGATGGGAAGGTAAAAGATGAATTGAAAATTGTGAAATGATGCGCCTACTTCCATTCCTGTTTCTAGCCTTCGGTGCTATTTTCCAGAATACCGCCAACGCCCAACCCTTCATTTCAGCCCACCGGGGATCGTCGCTCGTGGCACCGGAAAACACGATGGCGACGTTCCGGGCGGTTTTGACCATGCCCGTCAGTTACATCGAAATCGACGTTCGGACGACCAGAGACGGTCAGTTGATCATCCTCCACGATGGCAAACTTGACCGAACCACCACCGGTTCGGGGCCGGTCGAGAACCTGACGCTGGCGGAAGTGAAGCAGCTTTCGGCCGGGAAAGGATTTGATGAAAAATTCAAAGACGAACGAATTCCGACTCTCAAAGAAGTCTGCCAGTTGATCCGCGACTGGAACGCCGGCCATGCTGCGAAGGTAAACCTGTATGTCGACTGCAAGGCCGTTGCACCGAAACCGTTAGTGGCAGCGTTAGCCGAGTTTGACGTGTTGACCGATGCGGTTTTCTACGGCTCCGACGACTATTTAGCGGCCTTAAAACAGGTTGCTCCGAAAGCAAAGCTGATGCCGTCGTTAAAGAATGCCGACGAGTTATCCACTAAAATTGAGAAACTTCATCCGTATGCGTTTGATGTGCGCTGGCCTTCGCTCACCCATGAGCTGGTTCGGCAAATTCACGGCAACGGCATTCAGGTGTTTTCGGATGCGCTCGGCTTTTTTGAAAATGCGGAGCAATATAAGAAAGCCGCTCAACTGGGTGTCGATGTCATTCAGACGGATTTTGTGATGAAGGTGGCTCAGGCGTTAAAAATATCGCCACCATGAACATAGAAATCCTATCCACCGATACGATTCAACCCCTAACGGAACTGGTTTTAGAACTTTGGCCAGACTGCAATTTTGACGAAGAATACGAATACTATACAGGGGTTGTGAAGGCGGAGAATGAAATCTGTTACCTCGTCCGGGAGCAGGACCGCTACATTGCCTTCATCCATCTGTCCATCCGTACCGATTACGTTGAAGGGGCCACCGAATCGCCTGTGGCTTACCTGGAAGCGATTTATGTAAAACCGGCCTATCAAACGCGCGGCATTGGCCGTAATCTGGTTCGTCTGGGCGAAGAATGGGGAAAAAACAACGGGTGCCGACACTTTGCCTCCGATGCGGAACTGACGAATCTGGCCAGCATCGACTTCCACCAGAAAGTTGGCTTTACGGAAGCCAACCGGATCGTTTGTTTCATCAAAAATCTATGACTCATTCCGTGCTCCGTGATGACACTACCCACCGATTCACAGAAGAGCGGAAATGTCTTTCGTTGACCGTCGTTGGTTGACCGTTCACGGCCCCCTGCGTTTGGTCGCGGGCCGGTTTACAAACCAGCCCGCGACGACCAACGGAATCCCCAGCGAAACCCAGGATAGAAAATCCATAAAACCGTCGCCAATCAGGGCAACGATCAATCCAAAAAGGCTTACCAACGCCAGCAAGAGCGGAATGGTCCAGATGTGCCAGAAATTACGATTCATACCCCTCTCCTTTCCCGCCACTCAGCGCCAGAATTTCAGAATCTTCCAGTTTTTGCACCGCTTTTTTCGAATCAGACTTTCCCAGTCGGGCAATTTTCGCCTGCGTGGCTTTGTTGCGCGCAAACCACAAATACAAACCGCTTCCCAGCACGACAATCGTAATAAGGTCGAAAATCGCCCAGATAATTTTCAGGGGTAAACCGCCGTAGTCGCCAAAGTGCAGCGGCTGCGATATAAACAGGGCGTTGACATACCAGGGCATGGTTCGCATGTCGGTCAGTTTGCCGGTTTTGGCATCGACCAGCGCGGGTTTGATCAGCCGTTCGGTCAGGGGCGTTTTGCCTTTGACAAAAATCGCGTAATGGTGTTTGCTGCTGAAGCCCGTGCCGGGATAGGCCGCCAGGTACGGTTCCATGCCGGGATCGGCTTTGCGGGCGATGGCAAAGGCCTGATCGAGCGAACTGAGTTTTCCGGTCAACGGGGCCGCGTCTTTGTACGGTGCCGTCATTTCGGAAAGCTGCCCCACCTGCCACAAGCCCAGCACCACTTCCGACAGCGTGTTGATGACGCCCGTAAGCCCGACCACCGTCGCCCAGGCAATGGTGACCACGCCGAGCAGGTTGTGCAGATCGAGCCATTTCAGCCGCGTCGATTTTTCGGTGCGCACCAGCCCGAACTCAAACCGCTTCATGATCGGACCGTAGAGCATCATGCCGGAGATGATGGCCACCACAAACAGGATGCCCATCAACCCCAGAAACAATTTGCCGCCGATGCCCATGAACATATCGATGTGCAGTTGCAGCATCACATACATGAACCCTTCCTGGTAATTCGGCTCTTCCAGCACCTGCGCCGTCCGATCATCAAGAATCACGACTTTATAGTTATCGGGCGGAGCATCGACCGAATCCGACAAGCTCAACGAAACCGTATTCGGCTGGTGTTCATCCCAGAACAGAAACCGGATTACCTTGGTGGGATTCAGTTTCAGACCGGTTTCCACCAGCCGGTCCAGGCTCGCTTTGGGGGTGTTGGCGGGCATTGGCTTCGCCAGTTGTTTGCCCTCCAGCTCTTCAATTTCCTCGTGGAAAATCAACGGCAGGCCCGTCAGACACAGCATCAGCAGAAAAGCCGTGCAGATCAGGCTGGTCCATTTGTGAATCTGAAACCAGGTTTGGATGGATTTTACGTTGCTCATGGCCGATCGGATTTACTGTTTTACTGTAACTTGGCAAAACCCCAGGTAAAACCGTCGTGGGTGTTGTTGAACACCTGCGTGGCTTTGGTGCCGTCCAGCACGTAATAGCCGTCGATTTTCTGGTCTTTGTTCTTCACCCAGAAATAGATTTTTCCGTCAATCTCGGTGATGGCCTGCTCGTTGGCATACGAATAATGGTGCTGCGGCATTCCTTCAATTTTCGTTTTCTGCAGGGTCGTCATATCGATTACGTAGTAATCCCAGATGATCGCAGTCAGGTTGCTGTAATCCGGTTTCAGCGGTTCGGATGGGATTTCCGTGTAAAATTTCCCGCCTTTGACCAGGCCCATCGAGATCGCCATGGCCGTCTGAAAATCAGTACCTTTCAGTTTCCAGGTCCGGTCAAAATCCGTTTCGCCCTTTTTGATGCGGAGCACGGCCGGGTTCGTAAACCCGTCGGTCAAACCGGTGCTGTACAGATACAGTGCGCCATCGTCGCCAATTGTCCACATTTTATTGGCGGACGAACCCCAGCCAATTCCTTTCTGGCCGTCGTATTGGATCGTTTTTTCCAGCTTGTCGGTCGCCATGTCGATCACGGCCAACTCCACGGAATTGTACAGATCATCACCGTAGCCCTGCTGGGCTTTCGTACCATATGTAATTCCGGCGTAGAGTTTTCCATCCTTGGCGGCAATCGTGTGTTTGCCAACCACCTGGTATTCGACGCCCGTTTTTTGCAGCGACGACAGGTCGATTTCGCCCGTGCGCTGCATCGTTGTGGGATTGAATTTCTGCAGTTTGAGGGTTCCCCGGGTTTCGTCGAGGTAATAGCCGCTGGTTTCGGAAACCACCAGAAACTGGGTTGCTCCGGCAATAAACCCTTCATCTTTCAAACTGCCATCATCGGTTACCGTAAACTTCTGCAGCCCCACTTCTCCAGCCGCATTGGCGCGGTTGAACAGCCATTTCCCAAACGTACGAAACCCAAACGCCTGGGTTAGCTGCAACGATTTGGGTTGAATATCAACGATGGTTCCGGAGGGCATTCCGTTAAAAGCTGTCAGATAGCCCGGCGCCTGAAACTGCACCACATCCGTCATCAGCACGTATTTGGCATTGTCGGTTGGCGTCGGATTATCATCGGTATTGTCTTTCGAACACCCCGCGAACAGGGCCAGGGTCAGACAGGAGAATGCAAATTGAGTCAGTAGATTTTTCATGGGTAGGGATAATAAAATGAAGCGATTTATTTCAGGATGTAATTCACTTTAAAATGCACACTCCGGCCCGCGTTCTGAATCCGGAAGTTGTCGAAAACCGGGCTATCGAAGATGTTTTTGACCTGCAAACCGACCGAAAACCGCTCATCGACGGGGTTGTACGTCAGTCCCATCGAATGCAGTTGCTGGTTTGGAATGATGTTCGGCGCGTTGAACCGGGCTTTTCCCCACAGGCCCAGAAAACCGGACGGCTCCAGTGATTTTGGAATGTAATCCAGGTAATATTCCCGAACGAACATGAAATAATAGTACAGATTCAGCCGGTCGTGACCCGCAAACAGACGCGGAAGGGTAGCGTTCAGTCCCAGATTGGCAAAAAAGTAGGGTGTGTTGCGCAGCCGCGATCCCTGCGTTGTCTGGTTTCCCGTGTTAAACAGCCGAAAATCCTGCCAGGTGAAATTACCGTTGGCCCGCAGCCAGTGGGTCAGAGAGACTGTGGCGTCGGCTTCTACCCCCAAGCCTTTGACATTGTCCACATTCTGGTTCTGGGTGAAGAAAATATTCACCGGCACGCGCAGGATCAGGTCGCGCGTAATGCGGTAAAATGAATTGAGCTCGAAGCTGTAGCGGCCCGGTTTTTCAGTCCGGTAACCCAGGTTGAAATTGGTGCTCCGTTCGGGTTTGAGTTCGAAATTGGCAATATGAAAATTCCCGTCGCCAAAGAGTTCGTCCTGTTCCGGCAGCCGGGTGGCCACCTCCGCCGACGCCCGAACAAAGGCATTGGCCCCGAGCGACAGTTTGGCGGCTCCGGCCATTCCCCACCGGTTTGAGGTTTCCGAACGCGGCAGTACGGTTCCATAATAGTCGGTATCAATTGCATCGACGCTGGCATGGTAGTATTTGACAATCAGATTGGTAGCCAGTTTCTCCTCCAGCCACTTCGATTCCAGGCCCAGAGCAGTAATCAGCTTGGCATAGTGAGCGGCTGGCGCCAGGATGTCCGTGCCATTTTTGAAGGTCAACCCCAGCGGGTCTTTTCCCCGCCGAACCAGTTTCGCCGACACGACATTCAATTCCAGTTTATGCCGGTCATCAAGCTGGTACGCCAGGTTGGAGCGGGATGTGAAATACGAAAAATCAATGTCCGACAACGATCCCCGCGTCGAGGTTTCGCCCGTTCGCGAGGGGCTGGGTCTAAAGTTTCCGTACCAGTCGTAAACGCCCCGCGCCGTATCGATCTGCTGAACGTGAATGGTGCTGGTGGTCAAAAACTGATCGAGGCTCAATTTTCGAAACGCCTTGCGATACCGCAGCGTGGGAATGATCGAATATTGCTGACTGACCGATGCACCAAAGGGTTGCGACATGGTCGATCCGTACTGGTTCTGGCGATCGATCCGAAACCAGGTGACGCCCAGCCGCAGTTCGTCGGCCCAGCGGGTGTTGGCAAAACCGCCGTAGGCTTCGGCGTAATAATTCGTGAATCGGTTGTGAAATAACCGTACCGTCGCCTGGCTACGGGCCGCCGTTTCCAGATCGGTGACCGTCACGTCGACCTTATAATTGTTATCGGATCGGTTGACAAACGCATCGGCGCCCACGAAGAATTTCCGGGTCGTGTCGGTATAAAGTACATTCAAAGAAGCCCGGTGCGTGTTAAACGATGCGATTTCGTAGGAGGCCTCGGCGTAGCGGTACAGCGCTCGTTTGGTCACCAGGTTGACGGCTCCGCCCAGCGCATCGGCCCCCAAACCGGCGGGCAAAACGCCTTTGTAAATCTCCACCCGTTCGAGCATATTGACCGGAACCAGCGCAATGTTGTAGCCCGCGCCCAGGTAATCCAGCGGAATACCGTCTTTGAAGTTTTTGATGGCCCGGTCCTGAAAACCGTTCATCATCAGGCCCGCATTGGAACCCAAACCGCCCGTTTGCCGGATGCGTATCCCCGCCGAACGGTTCATCAGCTCGACCAGCGTAGACGGCTGTTCCTGCACGGCTTTGGTGTTGATCACCTCCGCTTTGATCGGCATTTCCTTCGCCTGCTGGGTTTCCGATTTCCCCCGCACCTGCACTTCCGTCAATTCGCGGGCTTCTTCCTGCAACACCAGATCCAGCCGAACCCGCTTCTGTCCCGTCGATGGCACGTCTCTCAAGGCGGTGGTATAACCCACATGGGTGACCTGAAGGTGATACGTGCCTTCCGGTACTCCCGTAAACTCAAAATTTCCGGTTGAATTCGTCGTGGTGAATTTTTTCAATTCCACAATCGACACCGTCGCCCCCGCCAACGCATTCCCTTTGGCCCCCTTCACCGACCCATTCCAGACGGATAGGGAACTTTGAGCCAGGCAGAACCGGGCAATGAGAAAAAGAAATAAAATCAAAAATCTTTTACCCATTGTATGGCAGAAGGATAGAGATCATTACCTTTGATTATTAAGACTAATTCTTAATAGTCGACAAAGGTATTCTTTTCAGGGCTGGCGGAATAACGTCAGGTGCAGTATTGATGACGCGAGAAGCAGAATTTCTATGAAGATTGTATTTAAATCAGAGGACCTTGAAGAAATCCAGCACATTCGTGAATACACGGATGGCTACACGGTTCCGAACGAAATTGGAATGACGGAATACCAGGGGGAGTTCAACTATGCGGGCATTTATTCCCGTTCCCACCGGGTCCATTTGAACGGACTCTTTATCAGTCAGTTCCAGGTCGTGCATGAAAATGCCTTTACGCAACACATTGAAAGTGATTTTCCGTATTTGCAAATGCATTTTGAAATCACGACCGGCGGCTGTGTCTACAAGCCCAACGCCCGGTTCGAACCCGACACCAACATCATGACCGGGCGGCATTCGCTGCTCTTTTACCCGGCTTTAAAAGGTCATCTAACGTATTTAAAAACGCCCTTTGCGTCCAGTGTTGAAATTGAATTATCACTGGATTTTTTGCGTCGTCTTTTCAACCACGACCTCGAGCAGCTTGGACTTTTCGGTACGCATATTGAAAAGAATGTCCCCGCGCTCCTGGGCAATGGCAGTTATCCAGTCACCCCACGGATGAAGGAAATTCTGGACGACCTGAGGGACTGCCCGTATACCGGCATTTTAAAACGGATTTTCCTGGAAGCCAAAGTATGCGAGTTACTGACGCTGCAAATCGACCAGATCACGACGGCCAAAACCGCTCCGTCAACCTTGAAAAAAACCGATGTCGATAAACTTTACGAGGTCCGGGAACTCCTCAGCCAGAACCTCACGACCCCCTACTCCATCGAGCAGTTGTCGCGGCTGGTGGGGCTAAACCGCACCAAACTCCAGGAGGGTTTCAAGGAATTGTTTCAGACCACGATTTTCGGTTACCTGACCGATTGCCGGATGGAACGGGCGAAGGAATTGATCCGGAAGGGACAGTTCGAAACCATTGCCGAAGTCTCCAGCCTGATCGGCTTTAAAAACCACCAGCATTTCACCGTTGCCTTCAAGAAGAAATTCGGGTATTTGCCCCGCGAGTTGAAAGGCGCAGTCCGCTTTCCGTGAAGGCACTGCCACCACTTATGAAACCGGAACAGTGTCGATTCCGGTTAAAATGGAGAGATTGACCTGATGCAGTCCGATCCGTTCCGGAAGGCCTTCAACTCCGAAAGATATTGCCGGAAATGGTCTACCGAAACCGTACCAACTTCCGCGCCTTTGACTTCTATTCCCAGATTAGTATCGGCATGAACCAGCTGCAGCCGTCCTTTAAAGAGCCGACCGGTATCTGCCTTTAAAAACCGGTCCAGTTTTTGATAACTTTCCTTCCGGCAGACCCACTCCGCTCCGTTTTTCATCACCACCAATCGCACCTGGTTGTCAAGGGGTTCTATGCAAAACTGAGTGGTCTCAGTCAGATCAATAGACTTCATCTCCTGGGTTGAAACGGGTTTGCAAAGCAAAGTAAAACAAAAGCTGCCTTATTCAAACCGTCGGTTCATGCCTTTTAACTCCCCGTGCGAATGAATCGCCACGAACGCAAGCACCGCGATAAAAACCAGCACCAGCGCAAAGCCCATCGCCCACTTGCCGACATACAGCCCCCGGTTTGAAAACCCCGGTTTCGTTTTCCCGATCAGCAGCGTAACCACGAGCAGATTCACGACATACAGGTATTGTTCAATCCGGTAGGTGCTCAGAAAAGCACCGGTTATCAGAAAGCTGTAAGCGATGTATAACCCAAAATGCCCGAGGAAAAAGGTCCGAATATCGTTGTAATCGTAGCTAATCCATTCGCTTTTCCGGGTCTGGTAATACTTCCCAAACCAAATCGCGCTGGTGGCCAACACGGCAAGTAGCGCCACCCACCGCACCGTTTGCGCCAGCGCCGGAATATCTCCCGTTGTAATTTTAATAAAGTTTTCTTCCAGCTTTTTCAACTCGAAGGTCTGATCCCAGACCACAAACGGGATGAACAACACCACCATCAACAGTGGGAACCACACGTTGGCCCGTTTCTCCCGGTTTTCGGCCGGTTCCCAGGACGAGGTAAACGTACCATACGCCATGCCGATGCCGCCGAAAAAGCCCAGGGTGTATTCCATGACATTCCAGAAATTGAATTTGATGCCCGACAAACCGCCCATCACTTGCAGGAAGTTTCCGAAGGCAAAGCCAAAACCGCCCCCCAGTCCGGCAAAAACCGCCACACGCAAGGCCGAATACTGCTGGCTCCGGTACAGATACCAGGTTAGGGCCACCGCCATTCCCAGACAGGCCGCCCACATTTCGGAGCGCGGGGGCGTCATCAGCCAGCTCCATTCTTCGATCAGGAAAAAGTAAACGACAATCGCGCCCACCACCATTTCAACGATCAATTGGGGCCACGAAACGCGTTTTTTCGGCGAATCGGCCAGGGCCAGCCCGAACAAACCGCCCCCGATAAAACCGTATAAACCACCGATAACGAACAACATCAGCAGCCCATAGTAAACGTTTACGAAGTCGATGCCCCGCCCGTAGCCCACCACAATGCCGTAACTCATGATACCGCCGATTCCCCAGCCAATAGCAGCCGCCAGTGTCGCCTTGAACATCCGCGCATACCAGTCGGACCGCTTGGCCACCAACAGCACACTCAGTGCGCCGATGGCTCCGGCCCAGGCCGCGCCCTGTTCGTGACCAAACTGACCCCGGATGGCCCAGGATGTACCCATCGACATCCCCGCAACAAGCAGGCTGGTAAAAAGAGACTTCAAATTCATGGTGGTTTCGGGAAAGGTTTCTGAGCTAATACGTTACAGGCTGCCAAACAGGCTATTCACTCGAAAATTTCTCCGTAACAATAGCCCGAAACCCAGTCGCAGCCGTATTCTAAAAGGTTTACGGTATTCGGTTTACAGTGGCTGACGCGTATGAAGCGTGCGCCAGCCACCATAAACCGTAAACCGAATCCCCCCCTGAACAGCATGAAAATGAAAAGTACACTGGAAACCCTGGCCATCGATGGCGGTGAGAAAACCGTGCAGACGACCTTCCCCTGGCCCATCTACGACGAAAGTGAAGTGCAGGCCGTGGCCGAAGTGATTCGGAGCGGACGCTGGGGAAATCCCGACTGTGGCGATACGGTTGCCGCTTTCGAGCAGGCGTTTGCGGCTTATTGCGGCACGAAATACGCCGTCAGCTGTGTCAACGGTTCCGTGTCGCTCCGGCTGGCGCTGATGGCCTGTGGAGTCACACCCGGCGATGAGGTCATCGTTCCGCCCTATACCTTTATAGCGACAGCGTCCACGGTGCTGGAAGTCAATTGCGTACCGGTTTTCGTAGACATTGATCCGGAAACCTACAACCTCGACCCCAACGCCATCGAAGCCGCGATTACGGAACGAACCAAGGTGATTATTCCCGTTCACTTTGCCGGTTTGGGCTGCGACATGGACGCCATTTTGGACATTGCCCGCCGACACAACCTGCGCGTGATTGAAGACGCGGCCCACGCCCACGGTGCCGAATACAAAGGACGAAAACTGGGCTCCATCGGCGATGCGGGTAGTTTCAGTTTTCAGTCGTCCAAAAACCTGACCAGTGGTGAAGGCGGTATGGTGGTCACGAACGACGAAACGCTGTACAGGATGATGGCGTCGCTCCGCAACGTCGGGCGGATGGAAGGCGGTCAGTGGTACGACCATTTCAACCCCGGCTGCAATTACCGCATCACCCAGATGCAGGCGGTTTTGCTCTCCCAACAACTCAACCGGCTGGAAGAACAGACGGTTTTGAGAAACGACAACGGACTCTATCTGAATGAATTGCTGGCCGACATTCCCGGCATCACGCCCCTCAGCCGGGGTGCAGAGGAAGTACGGCATTGCTATCACCTGTACATTTTCAAATACGATGCCACGGCGTTCGGCCCACTTTCCCGCCACGAATTTGTGGCCCGGCTGGCGGCCGAAGGCGTTCCCTGCTCGACCGGCTACCCGCATCCACTCTACAAACAGCCGGTTTTTCAGAACAAAAACTTCATGTGTTACGCCATTCCGGAATCCGTCGATTACAAGGCGGTGCATTGCCCGGCGGCCGAACGCGCGTGCAGCGAAGAAGCCGTCTGGATTTTTCAGCACGCGATGCTGGGGAGCCGGGAAGACATGCGGTCTTTCGCGGAAGCGATTCGTAAAATTCAGAGAGTTGTATCGCAGAGTTAAGCGGATTAACTCTCTTTTCCTCCGCTTAGCTCCGCGAAATAACCTCTACTTCCTATGCCCTCAATGACCTCTCGCTTAATAATCCTTTTCTTACTCCTCGCATTCCAGCTTGCCGCTCAGTCGGTTAGTCTGAAAAACGCAACGCTTCTCGTCTCACCTTCCATTCCGTCGCCCATGCGAACCACCGCTCCGCAGATGCTGGTGGAGGAAATCGCCAAACGAACCAAGAGCACCCTGAAGCAATCCCAATCCTGGCCCGTCAGTACAACACCGACGATCGTTCTGGCACTGGCATCCGATCAGGAAGTAGCGGGTAAACCGGTTCCGGCCCGAACAGGAACGGATTGGCCGGAGCAAAAACCGGAGGGCTTCCGCATCGTATCCGCAGGCACAACGCTCTGGATCATCGGGGCCGATGCGCGGGGCATTCTGTTCGGCTCCGGCTGGTTGTTGCGGAATGTAAAGATGGATGCGAAGCGGCTCGAACTCGCCGGGCCGGTCGAATTCGCCAGTGCGCCCGCTTATCCGATCCGTGGACACCAGTTGGGCTACCGAAACACCGCCAATTCGTACGATGCCTGGACGGTAGCCCAGTTTGACCAGTATTACCGCGAACTGGCCATTTTCGGAACCAACGCCGTGGAAGGCATTCCGTTTCACGAAGAAGGAAAAGGCAGCCCCCATTTTCCCATACCGGCAGCCCAGATGCGGGTGCGAATGAGCGAGTTGTGCCAGAAATACGACATGGATTACTGGGTCTGGACCCCGGCGGAATTTGAATTAACCGACGAAACGAAGCGAAAAGCCGAACTGGAAAACCATGAGGCTTTTTACAAATCCTGCCCCCGGCTCGACCACATTTTCGTCCCCGGCGGTGACCCCGGCGACAACCACCCGCGCGAGGTGATGGCGTTCCTGAAAGACCTTCACGGCAGGCTGGTTCAGTACCACCCGAAAGCCAAAATCTGGATTTCATTGCAGGGGTTCAACACGGAGCAGATCGATTATTTTTACAAGTACCTCGAACAGCATAAGCCCACCTGGTTGCAGGGCGTCGTGTCGGGGCCGAGCAGCCCACCGATGGCCGAAACCCGTTTTCGCTTGCCCAAAACCTACCAGCACCGCGAATATCCGGACATCACCCACAACGTTCGCTGTGAGTTTCCGGTAGAGCGCTGGGACCAGGCCTACACGCTGACCCTGGGCCGCGAAGCCATCAACCCACGACCCTTTTTCTTTGCCGGTATTCACGGGAAATACGCGCCGTTCACCGACGGTTTTGTATCGTATTCCGATGGTTGTCACGATGATATTAACAAAGTGGTGTGGAGCCAGCGGGGGTGGGACCCGACCAAAGACGTCAATGAGATTCTGAACGATTACAGCCGGTTTTTCTTCGGCTGGCCCCTGGCGAGCGATGCCGCCGACGGCATTGCAGCCCTCGAAGCCAACTGGAAAGGCCCGTTGGCCCAGAATGGCGGGGTCGAAGCGACGTTTTCCTTCTGGAAAAATCTGGAAACCGCTCATCCTGAACTGAAAACCAACTGGCGCTGGCAAATGCTGGTCCTACGGGCCACCTACGATGCCTACACGCGTCGCCGGTTGCTTTACGAGCAGGGACTGGAAAAAACCGCCAACACCTTGCTGGCGCAGGCCACCGAAACCGGTATTGAAAAAACACTGGCGTTGGCCCTGGCTACGGAAGAGCAGGCGGATAAAGAACCGGTTTCGGTGGAGTTGCGGAAGAAAATTGAAACGCTGTGTGCCGATTTGTACGCATCGATCGGTCTGCAAACCAGCGTCCCGAAATACAAAGCCAAGAACTATGAACGCGGCTGTTTGCTCGATTTTGTCGATTATCCGCTCAACAACCGCTGGTGGCTGGCCGACGAATTTAAAAAAATCCGGGCCATGAAAACGCCGAAAGAGCAACTGGAACGAATGCACGTCATTGGCAACTGGGAAACGCCCGGTGTCGGCAGTTATTACGATGATGTGTCGAGTGGTGGCAACAGCCCGCGCGTGAAAACCATTTCCGAAGACGCCACGGACATTGCCTGGTGGGACAACGGCTCCAGCCGCGCCCGGCTATCGACGCAAACCTTCCAGAACGAACCGGCCCTGGACTATGACAACCTCGACCCCGGCGCGCGTTACATCATTCGGGTAACGGGTTCCGGCGACGCCCTGCTGCGGGTCGACGGCCAGCGCCTGAAACCTTTGCTTTACAACAAAGCCACCGAAACGTTTAAGGAATGGATTGTGCCGCTTTCACTCACGCAGGACGGTCGCATTTCCGTGACTTTCGACGAACCGGAAGAGTCGCACCTCAACTGGCGCCAACACTCGAAGATTTCGGACGTGTGGTTGTTGAAGCAGTAACCCGAAACTACATTTCGCGGATCCGAATCTGCCGGAAAGCCGATTCATCGCCGTGGTCCTGCAACAGGAGGTAGCCCTCTTCCATGACGCCAAAATCCTCGACGGTTTTGAATTTACTTTGGGCTTTGGCCGCTTTAAACCGCTCGTCACCACGCTCGTAGTCAACGACTTTGACGCCATTGAGCCAGTGTTCGACGTGCTTGCCGTTCACGACCACGCGACCTTCGTTCCATTGACCGATGGGTTTCAGTTTCCGTTCCGACGGAGCAAATAACTCGTATAGGCCCGCCGTGCGTCGCTTGTCGTCTTTATCACCGGCGATATCCTTGTTGCCCTGGTCATCGATGATCTGGTATTCGCAGCCCAGCCAGCCGCCATCGGGGTATTTCTTGACGAAATACTTCAACCCGCTGTTGGCCCCCGGCGTCAGTTTGAACTCAAACCGCAAGTCGAAATTCCTGAATTTCCGGCGCGAAACGAGGTCGCCCCCCCGCTTCGATTTGTCTCCGCCTTTATTGGCCACCAGCGTTTTGTTGTCAATGGACCAACCTTCTGTCGGAAATTGATCGGATTTCGCACTGATCCACTGACTGGTGTTGGTACCGTCGAAAAGCCAGATCCAATCCGACTGGCCGGTTTTCGGTTGGTTTTCATACGGTATAAAGGAACTGGTAACGAGAAAAACCGCGATCAAAAAAATCATAAATTCAGGGGGTTAGGTGTAAAAAGTAACGTTTAGCGCTTCAAAACATAATATCGGTGGACAATAAACGAAATTGGCAAACCAATGCAAACCACCAGGATCGCAATGCCCAGGAAGGCGCTTTCCAGGGTTAGCGGTCCCCGGGAAACCCTGGACATCGGCACAACCACCAGGTTCATGACCGCCCAAACGACCATCCCGTAGAGCAAGCCACTCAGCAGCTTGTGTTTCCGAAACAGCGGGATTTGCGGAAAGAGCAAGAAATAGGCGATGGCAAAGGAAAAAGCGATCAGATAATGAAAAAGCAGCCCAAATAATGCCATTTCATCTCCGCCAGTAAAAGCCTCTCGTCCGAATACTCCACTGGCGATATATTTTAGAAGTGGAACCGGTTTCATTTTTCCCAAAAGGATGATGGCAGCAAGAATGTCTAGGGTTCCGGAGGTAAAACCCGCCAGCAAAATCGTTTTCAGAGAAGATTTCATCGGTTTAAGGAGTTACTGCAGAAGGAAAAAGAGTTTAATGGAGTTTTTTACTTTTATTTTCTCTGGGTAACTCGTTTTTCCTCTGCGAAATAATCTTATTTTCTCTATTTACCAGCTACGTATTGATTCCGGAATTCACTGGGCGAACAGCCCTTCACCTGCCGGAACTGGCGGGCAATGTTCTTGCTGTCGGTCAGTCCCATGTCAAGCGCAATTTCAAACACCGTCATGTCGGTCTCCAGCAGTTTCTGGGTAAATTTTTCGATCCGCAGGTTAAAGATATACTTGTAAATCGGATAACCGGTAATGGTCAGAAACCGCTTTTCCAGCGCCCGGCGCGACAGCGGAACCTGTCTGACAACCTCTTCCACCTGGAGGTTTTTATCGATGTTCTGGTGAATGTATTTCAGGGAGGAAGCAATGTAATGGTCGTTGGTGGCGTAGATGTCGGTCGAGTGGCGCGTCACCACCTGCGTCGGTTTCACCACAATATCGTAAAAACCGGTCACCCCCGTCCGGATCATGTGGTCGAGCAGTTTGGCCGAATCGTAGCCGCCCTTCTCCGCATCCAGCGCAATGCTCGACAGGGGCGGATCAGACAGCTCACAGATCGTTTCATCGTTATCGACGCCCAGCACGGCGACTTCTTCGGGAATGCGAATCCCGGTTTGCCGACACGTCTCCGTAATGTGTTGACCCTGACGGTCGTCGCAGGCCATAATCGCAATGGGCTTGGGTAAGGATTGCAGCCAATGGCTCAACGCACTGGGTTTATAATACCACAATTCGCTGGATTGCGCCTTCGTATGCTCGAAGGAATGGACGCCATACCCGGCACTTTTGATCCGGTTTTCAAACCCTTCCGCCCGCTCCCGCGACCAGACAATATCTTTAAAACCGTAAAACGCAAACTGAGTAAATCCTTTTTTCAGGAAGTAATCGGCTGCCATCGCTCCGGCTTCGTGGTAGGCTCCGGTGATGTTCGGAATGTCGTCAAACCGCTCTTTAAAATCCTGGGCAATAACGGCAATACCGGCCTTGATGATTTCTGAAATCTCTCTGTCGTTATAAAACTGTCCGATAATGCCGTCGGCTCCCCACTCCTGCGCCCATTGCAGAATGCCTTTTATCCCGATGGTTTCACGGTAAAAAAGCGGCATTCGGCAAAACACCCAGGGGCCATGTTCGCGGGAGTATTTGGTAACGCCCTTCAACAGACTTTTGCTATAGTCCTCGGCAAAGTCGATCAGGAGGATGATTTTATACATGAGATATGTTTCGCAGAGTTTTTTCGCTGATTTACTCCGCTAAACTCTGCGAAATAACCCTTTTTACTCAAATAATTCCCGAAAACTCTTCACCGTTGCATTATTCACCAACGGCCGCGCCCAGATGCCGATGCTGAAAATATAGCCCAGTGTCAGCAACAGAAACAACATCGCCAGCCGCAGGCCCATCAACTCGCCCAGACCGCCTATGATCAGCGGCACGACGGCTCCGCCCGCAATACCCGTACACAGTATTCCCGAGAACGTCCCGTGGTGGTGCGGCACCGAATTAAGCGCCAGTGACACCGTGATCGACCACATGACGGACGCGAAAAACCCGGTAAGTGGAAAAGCGTAAATCGCCAGTTCCCTGGTGCCAAACAAACCCGCCAGCAGGGAAAGAATGGCCCCGGCGGCAAACAGCATCAACACCCGGCGGCTGTCGAAAATCTTGAGCAACAACAAGCCGAGCAGGCATCCGACCGTTAGCAAACCCCAGAAATACGCGATCACGGAAGCTCCCGTGGTGGCCGGATCGACGCCGTGGTAGGTTTGGAGAAATTGGGAGGTCCAGTTGGCAATGCCCTGTTCCGTACCAACATAGGCGAAAATTCCGCAGAAAAACAGCCACACGGTTTTGTTGCCGAGCAGGTCTTTAAACGCTTTGCCGGTATCGATTTTTTCATCTTCTTTCAGTTCTACTTCGGGAAACCGGACGAAGTAAATGACGACCACCATCAGCAAGGCCGTCAGGGCAAAAACCCAATACAGCGACACCCACCGCAGATTCGCTGGCACCAGTTGATTCAGGAGGGCAATGACCGACGAAGATTCTGTACCGGAATGCACATGGCTTACTAAATAACTGTATAACAGCGGACTCAGAAACGATGCCGCGCCAAAAAATAGCTGCGCCAGCACGGAGTTGAACGCAAACTGCGCTTCGCCACCCGCCACCCGCAGCAACGGATTGATCACCACCTGCAACATCGCCATGCCGAGACCAATCAGAAATAGGGAGAACAGGGCAATGGAAAAACCGGGCATCAGCGCGAAGAGCAGGGCACCCGCAAAAGCCAGAAAAAAAGCCCCCAGCAACACCGGTTTTTCCCGGTATTTTTCGACCAGCAGGCCCGACGGAATCGACATCACCCCGTAGGCCACGAAGAACGCAAACGGCAGAAAACCGGCCAGACCAATGCTCAACTCAAAACTTTTGATGATGTCCGGGATCAGCGGCCCCAGGATATTGGTCAGAAACGAAATAACGAAAAAGATCAGCAGAATCAGAATGACAATCAGGGAGTTGTGCTTCATGGCCTGGGCGGTTTGGATGGGAACGCCGATTGAACGGATGTAACGAACGGATCAAAAAACGGATTTTAATGTTAATCGGAGAAAATCCGTCCCATCCGTTTAATCCGTTTTCCCAACAGTCACAACAACCGTCCGGCTCGACCGGCCAGCCGCATCGAAACTCTTCAGTTTTATGGACCCCGAAACCGCCACCGGTGCCGTATACAAAGTCGATTGCGCCGTTGGCTCGGAGCCGTCGGTCGTGTAGCGAATCGCCAGACCCGGATATTCACTATTCGCTTTCAGTGTTCCGTTTTCCAGAATAGCTCCCGGCATCGGAATCCGGTAATTGTACCCGCCATTCAGAACTGCCAGACGCGGCAAGTCCTTTTGTCCCAAGGTGTTGGCAAATACATTCCAGCCCGACTGGATGGCTTTTTCACGGGCATCCCGGTTTTCGATGGTTTCCCACGGACGCTCGGCGGCCCAGGCACTTTCCACAAATCCGAGCAGTTTCGGTAGCGTGTAGTACTCGAGCATGTCACGCCCTTTCACGGTTTCGCTCCAGAGCTGCGCTTCGAGGCCGATGACATTTTTACGGGCTTCCGGTTTCATCTTCTCCAAACCGGTGAATACCAGCGGTTTTCCCATGGAGGTTTTGTAGGTGGTTTTGAACATGTCGAACGGCGCAAAAGCCCAGTTGGCCCGGGTGTCGACAAAACCGCCCCAATACAGGCCCGGTTCCTGCGGATCGTTGTTGTAGGCCAGGTCGAAATAGAAGTTGGTCACGTTGCACAACACCACCGGATAGCCCGCATTCGCCAGCCGGTTGCCCAGATCCAGATCATAAATATTGTTCCAGATGTATGGCACCACTTTGCGACCCACGAACTCTGGATTCGGAATGTATTTTCCATCCGCCGACTTGTTCAGGGCCACTTCTTCCCAGCCGTGAATTTCCAGGTTCCGCTTTTCGAGCCGTTTCAGCAATCGGCCAAAAAAGTACGTTTGCAGGTTTTTCGGGTCTTTGATCGCCGGATTTTCCTTCAGCAACTGAGCCGCCAGCGGTGATTTGGTCCAGGCTCCCTCGGCCACTTCATCGCCCCCGGCATGGAACACATCCAGTTTCAAACCGGCTTCCGCGTACATTTTGGTGATCTCGTCCACCACTTTTTCGTAGAAGTGATACGTCGATTCCTTCGCCACGCTAACCACGTTATCGGTGTAAGCCTGCGCCGATAAATACACGGATTTGTCAGCCGGATCGATCAGACGGTATTCGTTCGCTTCGGCTTCCTTGCCTTCTTTCATCAAGCGTTCATACCGCGCTTCCATCGCCTTAATGGCCGCCCGCGCGTGTCCGGGAAAATTCAGTTCCGGGATCACCTTGATGTGTCGTTCGTTGGCGTATTTCAGGATTTCGATGAAATCGGCTTTCGTATAAAAACCGCTGCCGTATTTCCCCTCTTCATACGCTTTCGGCCCCGATCCGTACGACGGATGCAGCACGGAAGTTTCCTTCCCGGTCGTGTGTTCGCGCTGGGCGCCCACTTTTGTCAACTCCGGCAAACCGTCGATTTCCAGCCGCCAGCCTTCGTCTTCGGTCGTATAAAACAGAAAATGGTTGACTTTGTAGGTCGCCAGCAGGTCGAGGATGCGCAGAATGGTTTCCTTGGTCTGGAAATTCCGGCTCACATCCACGTGTAAACTCCGGAAGTGAAACCGGGGGGCATCCTCCACCTGAACGTAATTCAGGGCCACCGCAGCCGCTGGTTTCAGGTAGGTAGCCGTTGGAATCAAAGCCAGCAGGCTCTGTGTGCCGTAGAACACACCGGCAGCATCGCTTCCGGTGATGGCAATTCCGTTGCCGTCGATACTTAGTTTATACGCTTCTTTGGCAATCCCGTTCACCGAAACCGGCCCGGTTTTGAGCACAATGCCTTTTTCGGATGGCGCGGTATTCTTGATCGTAAAATCGGTGCCGGTCAGCACTTTCAATTTCTGACTCAGCAACTTCGCTTCATTTTCCAGACCGGCCCCGTAATAAATGGAAAGTTTATTATCGAGACTAAATGTTCCGGTACCCGCTGTGATTTTAACCGGCGAGGGAATGATTTTCTGCAATTGGGACGCATCGATCAGGCTGAGTGCCAGGTTGTCCTGATACCGTTTGGCCGCCGTTTGAAGCGGCATCAAATCGTTTTTCCCGCGCAACTGCTGCTCTTTTTTGGCAAAAGGCACCACGGTATATTCTGTCACCTGAACGATGTTTTCTTCCTTGCCGTCCTGGTCGTAGAAAACGAAATACAGCCCGAGCGGAGAATCCGTATTTTTAATGATTGCTTCCGTTCCGGCATACCGGACTTCGGTCGAATCGCCGGCTGCCAGTGCAAATCCGGTATTCGGGGTCATCTTGTACCAATCGCCGTTAATATGCTGAACGGTAGCCGGTTGCGGTGTTTTTGATGCCAGGATGGGCCGGGGCGACATGTTAAAAAATAGGGCCCAGTTTTTGTCCGTAAGGGCCGATTCGCCGTGATTTTTCAGAATAAACCGGGCTTCAAAACCGCCTTCGACATCGGTAAAATTGCTCACCAATTCCCAGGAAACGGCAATTTTCCCCGCTTCTTTTTCGGATGATTTGCATCCGTTCAGCAGGAGTAATACGGCGAAAAAAGCCGTGAGGCAAAAAAAGTTACGCATGGAAGGGGTAGTTAAGTAGCCTTAATAATACGGAATAGCGTATTAAAAATACCACTGGCTTTCAAAGACTTTTTCAACTTCCGTTTCGATGACCTCTCCAACGAACCAGTTGCCCCAGCCTGCCCATTCCCTGGAATCATCACCCAACCGGTTGATCTCGCTCGATGCCCTGCGCGGTTTTACGATTGCGGCCATGATTCTGGTGAATTTTCCGGGCGATGGCGACCAGGTTTACTTCCAGTTGCAGCATACCAAATGGAACGGTTTGTCGTTCACCGACCTGATTGCACCGGTTTTCCTGTTCATCATCGGCGTTTCCATTACACTGGCATATGCAAAACGGCTGGAACGGGGCGACCCCAAAGGAGAAATGTACCAGAAAATTGTGGTTCGTTCGCTGAAGATTTTCGCCGTTGGGATGTTCCTCAACCTGCTACCAACGTTCAACTTCTCAGACATCCGCTGGACCGGTACACTGCAGCGAATTGCCTTTGTCTTTCTAATTTGTTCTGTTCTTTTCCTGAATACCAACTGGAAACAGCAGGCCTGGATTGGTGCCATTACCCTTGTTGTTTATTGGCTCGCTCTGACGCAAATCCCCACACCCGGCATTGGAAAAGTCATGCTGGAACCGGGGGTAAACCTCGTGGCCTGGTTCGACAATCAGTTTCTGCCGGGCCGCATGTGGCAGGGCACCTGGGACCCCGAAAGCATTCTGAGCACCTTCCCTTCGGCGGTTTCCGGAATTACCGGTATGCTGGCGGGCCGCCTGATGATCAGCTCATTAACTCGAAATGAAAAAGTTAATTACCTGATGACGGCCGGTTTATTCACAGCCGCACTCGGTTTTCTCTGGAACCTGACGTTCCCTTCCAACGAAAACCTCTGGACGAGTTCGTTCGTCTTGATCACTTCCGGGTTTGCCGCCTTGTTGCTCGGTGCGGTCTATTTTCTGGTGGATATTCTGGGGAATACGAAGGGCACAAAACCCGGTATAATTTTTGGTGCCAACGCCATCACGGTTTTTGTGCTGGCGGATGTTCTTTCCATCCTTTTCTACTACCTGAAGGTTGGCGGTCGCTCCTTGAACGAACACGGCGTGACGGCCTTAACGGGTCTGGGATTCGATCCGCGACTGGCGAGTATGCTCTATGCTCTGTTCTTTGTTTGTGTCAATTTCATACCGGCGTACGTCCTCTACCGGAAAAAGATCTTTATCAAACTTTGAAAGTATTCGACATGAAACGTTTTCTGGCTATCTTGTCAATTCTTTGTCTGATTACCTTCCTTTCATATGCGCAAAAGAAAGGCGTTAAAAAGGTAAAAATCGGGATGTTCTCCGATGTGCACATTCCCACCATGCACGACGGAGAAGCCCGGCTGACGGCCTTTATGGACAGCATGAAAACCGCCAAACCCGACTTCATCATCGAACTCGGCGATTTTGGGATTCCCGCCGAAAAGTACGCTCCGGCTTTTGCGATTTGGGATGCTTATCCCGGCCCCAAATACCACCTCATTGGCAACCATGAAATGGACGGCGGCACCTCACTCGCGCAGGCCCTGGCCTACCGAAAAATGACGTCTTCGTATTATGCCTTTGATCAACAGGGCTTTCGTTTCATCGTACTGGATGGCAACGACAAAAAATCACCGGAACTGAAAGGCTATCAGGAGCACATCGGAATCGTTCAACTGGCCTGGCTGAAAGAAGAGCTGGAGAAGGCCACCTCCCCCATCGTCATCTTCTCCCACCAGGGACTTGGGCTCGACGGGGTCGATAATGCCGCCGAAATCCGGGGGATGCTGGAAGCGCACAATGCCAAAACGAAGAAGGCGAAAATCATCGCCAATTTCTACGGTCACATTCACTATGACCGGGCCGAGGAAGTGAACGGCATCTGGTACATCTGCATCAACTCGATGTCTTATAAATGGCTGGGCGAAGAATACGGTCACATGCGGTACAGCGACGCAATCGATAAGCAGTTCAAGTGGATCAAATACACGGCGCCTTACAAAGATCCGCTCTATACCGTCGTCGAAATTTCGACCGATGGCCTAATCAACATCGCGGGTAAAAAATCGGAGTGGGTTGGTCCGTCGCCCTGGGATGTGGGCTTTCCCGACAAAAACAAGGCGTATGACCGACCCGAAATCCGGGCCAGAAAGCTGCGCTTTTCGCCCGTGAAACTGTAAAAATGAAAACCTTCCTGAACCCTTATTTTTTTGTACTACCCATCTTATTGGGCAGCTTACAGGCTTATTCACAAACCGGTAGCTCTGCCGAACCGGTGCGATACATTGGTGGCGAAACCGTCGATCCGAGTGTCCACGAGGGGCGTCTCCGGTATGCCATTGGCGTGGAAAGCCGCCAGACGTTGCGCGTCAATCGCACCCATCCCGAACTGGCCGACCAGCACGGCTGGACCTATAACCACGCTTCCAATCTGTGTTACTGGAACAATACCTTTTACCAGCAATACCTGAGCAATCCGGTCGATGAGCACATTGCGCCCGGCCAAACGCTGGTGATCACCTCCAAAGACGGGCGGCAATGGGGTAAACCGGAGGTGGTTTTTCCACCTTACGTGCCGCCAACCGGCGTTACCATTCCCGACAGTTCCAACGGGTACATGATGCACCAGCGCATGGGATTTTACGTCGCTCCCAACGGTCGGCTGCTCGTACTGGCGTTCTACGGCCACACGGAAGATCCCTTCGGGCAGGGCGGCATCGGGCGGGTGGTTCGGGAAGCTTACAAAGACGGCACCTACGGCCCCATCTACTTCATCCGCTACAGCAGTCACCCGACCCTCAACGGCATCCGGTGGAACGAAACCAACACCAGTTATCCCTTCTATAAAAAAGCCACGGATAGCGGTTTTCTGGACGCCTGCAACGCGCTGTTAGCCGACAAACTCATGACGTTTCAATGGTGGGATGAAGACCGGGGACTCGACGGTTTTTACGGCGGCAAAAAAGCCCGGGAAGCCCTGTCGTATTACCACCGGAAAGACGGCAAAGTGGTGGCCTTGTGGAAACGATCGCACAGCGCTCTGTCGTCCGACAATGGCCTTACCTTTTCCGATCCGGTCAAGGTGCCGACGCTCATCATGGCGGGTGGCAAACAGTGGGGACAACGCACGGACGATGGCCGGTATGCCATTTGTTACAACCCCATCGAGATGGATGAACACCGGTTTCCGCTGGCCCTGATCACCGGCGATGACGGCATCCTGTTTGATAACCTGCTGATTGTTCAGGGCGAAGTGCCGCCCCGCCGTTTTTTCGGTCGCTGGAAAGACTTTGGCCCCTGCTACGTGCGCGGCATTGAAGAAGGCAACGGCAACCCGCCGGGCAACGACCTGTGGCTGACCTACAGCATGAACAAGGAAGACATCTGGATCAGCCGGGTTCCGACACCGGTGCGGTATGCAGTAAGCGGTCCGGTTGCGGATCATTTCGATGGTTTATCACTCAACGCTGGTGTTCCCGACTGGAATATTTACGCGCCGAAATGGGCTCCGGTTTCGGTGGTCAACACGCCGGGTTCAACCGGCAAATGCCTGGAATTAGCCGACAAAGATCCTTACGATTACGCCCGGGCGATCCGGGTTTTTGAAGAAGGAAACCGCATTGAAACGAAGCTGAGAATCCGGGCTTCTCAAAATACAACCGGCACGCTGGAAATCGACTTCACCGACCGCTACGGAAACCGCCCTGTCCGGCTGCGATTCGATGAAACAGGGAGTATAATAGCCACGGACGGCAGCACCGAAAAACGCCTGCAAGCGTACAAAGCGGGGCAATGGTATGACCTCACCTTCCGCGTAAATGCCAGCCTGAACGGAAGTTATGACCTCGCAATCGATGGCAAAACCGTGTTGGAAAAAGCAGCTTTGGCCGAAGCCGTCAAGTCCATAGAACGACTCTCGATCCGGACGGGGCCCTACCGTGATTTACCCAACCGGAAAACACCCAACGAGGAGCCGGGGCCTCCCCTGCCGGGTGCCGACGACCCCGTGACCCCAGCCGTGTATTACCTGGACGATGTACTGATTAAATCCATCAAATAAAGCAAAGCCAGCCCTACAATGCTTATTTCCTAACCCTTTGAATGAATCACATGCGTACTTGGATCTTATTATTTTCTCTACTGATCACGGTTTCCGGCCTGCTATCCATTCCGGCGAAAGCAAACCCCATCGACCTTTCCAAAGCGCAGATCTACTGTCCGGTAAAAGATACCAAAGTGCTGCTCCGAAGCCTGGAAGTCCTGCAACAGGAAGTGGGAAAAAGGAGTCAAACTCAGTGGTCCATCGCAAAGAAAATCCCCAAACCTGGACAAGCTGCCGTTTTTTTAACCACCGAAAAAGAGCTGGCCGCACTTCCGGAACCGCTTCGTTCGGCGGCAAACAGGATGCCCGCTACCCGAAGCGAGGGTTTTAAATTGGTGATTGAGGAAAACACGAATACGGTTTTGATTGTGGGACACGATGCGCGGGGATTGCTGTATGGTGTGGGGCGGCTGTTGCGCAAACTGGACATGCGGCCCGGCAAAATCACGATCTCCGGTGAAGCGTCGATTGCGACCAGTCCGACGTATCCGATTCGGGGGCATCAACTCGGGTATCGTCCGAAAACAAATGCCTACGATGCCTTTTCGGTGGCCCAATTCGATCAGTACATCCGGGATCTGGCGTTGT
This sequence comes from Larkinella sp. C7, assembly GCF_006149005.1. Taxonomy (GTDB): domain Bacteria; phylum Bacteroidota; class Bacteroidia; order Cytophagales; family Spirosomataceae; genus Larkinella. The sequence goes on from NZ_VBSL01000005.1 coordinate 351,094, forward strand.
TTGGAGCCAACAGCATCGAAATTCTGCCCCCGCGAACGGACGACGATTTTACGAGTCGGCACATGAAATTGCCAGCCATTAAAATGATCGCCGAACAGTCCCGGATTTGCCGGGAATACGGTCTGGACGTCTGGATGTGGTACCCGAATCTGGGCAAAGATTACGTCCATCCCGACTCCATTCAGAAGGAACTGAACGAACGGCATGAAATTTTCGCCACCGTTCCGAAGCTTGATGCGGTGTTTGTGCCGGGCGGTGATCCCGGCGATCTCGAACCGGACGTGCTGTTTGCCTGGCTCGAAAAAGAAGCGGCCGTATTGACTAAGTACCACAAGAAAGCCAAAATCTGGGTTTCTCCGCAGGTGTTCCGGCCTACCCAAGCCTGGTTCGACGCTTTTTTCAAGCACGTCAACAAAGACTATCCCTGGTTCGGCGGGGTGGTTTTTGGGCCGTGGGTGAAGATGACCGTGCAGGAAATCCGAAAGGTGGTAAAACCGTCGATTCCGATCCGGCATTACCCCGACATCACCCACAACTACAGTTCGCAATACCCGGTGCCACACTGGGATCTGGCGTGGTCGATGACCAGTGGCCGCGAAAGCATCAACCCGCGACCGCACGACGAAAAGGCCATTCACAATGCGCTCGACGAATTTGGCGCGGGCAGCATCAGCTACTCGGAAGGCACCAACGACGACGTCAATAAGTTTGTCTGGAGCGATCAGGACTGGAACCCCGAAACGCCGGTGATCGAAACCCTGCGTGATTACGCCCGTCTGTTTATTGGTCCGGATTTTACCGAAACTGTCACGCAGGGGCTGCTTTCGCTGGAACAAAACTGGCGCGGCAATTTGCTCACCAACCAGGCCGTTTACCAGACACTGATGCAGTGGCAGGCGTTGGAAAAACAGGCGCCACTTAACGTCCTGCAGAACCCCCGGTTTCAGATGGGCCAGATTCGGGCCTACTACGATGCTTACACGAAACGACGGCTTTTGTACGAAACGGAACTGGAACAACAGGCGCGGGATGCCCTGGCTCATGCTGAAACCAGCGGTTCTTTACCCGCCATCAAGCGGGCAAACGAGATTCTGGAAAAAGCCTGGAAAAACCGCCTTCTACCGGAATACCGGACAAAATGCTTTGCCCTGGCCGACTCCCTTTTCAAGTCGATCGGTGCCCAGTTGACGATGGAAAAACACGGCGCGATGTCGGGGCGCGGGAATTTTATGGACAACATCGACATTCCGCTCAACGACTCCCCCTGGCTGCTGGATCAGATGGCGAAAATTGAGAAACTGTCCGACGAGAAAGCAAGACTCCTGAAAATCAAGGAAATCCTTCACCGAACCGATCCCGGCCCCGGCGGTTTTTACGACCATTTGGGGGCACCGGAAAGCTGGCACCGGGTGGTCTCAGGCCTGAGCTGGGAAGCCGACCCCGGCAGTTTGAAATCACCCCGGATTGGGTTCGGCGTGGGATTGGTTGGTGTCGAATGGGTGGATGAAATCAAGGCGACGGGTTTTAAAGGACAAATTACACCCCGGGTCTGGATGAAACAAGCCAAGACGTTGTATGACCAGCCGCTGAAAATCGCTTATGACGAACTCGATCCGACGGCTTCTTACCGAATGCGGATTGCCTACACCGGCCGGTTTCGCTCCCGCATGAAACTGACGACGGACGACGGATCGGTGATCCACGACTTTATTCAAACCGGCGAGCAACCGATCTACGAATTTGACCTGCCGCAAGCGGCTTTGTCAGACGGAAAAGTAACGTTTATCTGGACCTGTGGTGAAGGTGAGCGCGGTTCACAGGTGACGGAAATCTGGCTCATCCGGAAGTGATGACACAAAACCTGTTAGCGGTTTTTGACAGCCCATTAATTACCTTAATGCGATGAACTCTATCCTGACGGTTTCCGCCCTTTTGCTACTGCTGACGCCATTTGTCAACGCCCAAACCACCGCCACCGGAACGGTGTACAACGACCTCAACAAAAACCGCATCCGCGACAAAAACGAACCCGGACTGGCCAACGTCTGCGTATCGAATGGTCGGGAAGTAACGACAACCGACAAGTCTGGCAACTGGCGCCTTCCGGCGGGTGACGATACCGGTTTTTTCGTCATCAAACCCGCCGGTTTTGGCGTTCCGGTCAACGGCGACCAGATTCCGCAGCATGCTTACCTGCACAAACCCAAGGGTTCGCCGACCACCCGGACGGAAGGCGTTGCACCCACCGGGCCCTTGCCGGAATCCATCGATTTTCCGCTCTGGCCGCAGAAAGAGGAAAAGCAGTTTTCGGCCCTGTTGTTCGGTGATCCGCAGGCCCGGGGCATGACCGAAGTGAACTACGTCCTGCACGATGTGGTGGAAGAGTGCATCGGAACGTCGGCTAAATTTGGCCTTTCCCTCGGTGATATCGTCGCCGATGATCCGAATCTGTTTGCCCCGATCAACGCCGGTATTGCCCACATTGGCATCCCCTGGTATACGACCTTCGGCAACCACGATTTTAACCGGGGTGCCACCGACGACCGGTTTAGTGACGAAACGTTCGAGCGGTTTTATGGCCCGAGTTCATATGCCTTCGAGTACAGTCAGGTGGCGTTTATCGTGCTGAAAAATATTTATTTCAACCCGGACGGAAAGTACAAAGCGCACTTTGTCGAATCGCAGTTCGATTTTGTCCGCAATTACCTTTCCCATGTACCGGAAAACAAGCTGGTCGTACTGGTGATGCACGCGCCAATTGTGATTTGCGACAACCGGAAGGAGTTATTCAAGATCATCGAAAACCGCCCCCATCTCTTTTCCATTTCCGGCCATACGCACACGATGGCGCACCTTTTCGTGGACGAGAAATGGGGTTGGACGGGCGCCAAACCGCACCACCATTTCATCAACGCAACGGTTTGCGGAAGCTGGTGGGCGGGAGTAAAAGACGAAACGGGAATCCCACACGCGACCATGAACGACGGCGCACCCAACGGCTATTCCCTGCTGAACTTTGACGGCAATCAGTATGCCATCCGTTTCAAAGCCGCCCGCCGACCGGCTGATTACCAGATGAATATCTACCTGCCGGATGAGCAAGCCCAAACCGCCTGGGACACGACCCACCTTGTCGTCAACGTGTTTGCCGGTTCGGCCCGCTCAAAGGTGGAGATGCAACTTGCCGGGCAAACCAACTGGATTCCGCTCACATTTACCCCCTCGCGCGACCCTGCCGTTGCAGCCATGCATCAGTTAGACCCTTACCTCGACGCCACCGTTGACGGTACCAAAGTCGAAAAGATTTTGGGCTGGAAAATGGACGAGCCGGAGCTATCCAATCACATCTGGCGGGGCGCTATGCCGAAAAACCTGCTGCCGGGAACCCACCGAATCACGGTCCGAACGACCGATCAGTTTGGGCAAACCTACGTAGCCCACCGGATTTTCAGGGTAAAATAAAGCAAATAGAATGGAGAACCGCGACGGCGGACCGTTGAGAATAAGGAGTCGATTGTTAAGCTCTTTCTTCTCACCGCTCATTTCTATGCTCTTACCTCTCTCGTCATATCTGGCCGAAATTTTGCTTTATTCTTCAATTAGTTGTAATATTTACTGTTGTAGACTTTTCTGCCCTTTAACCGTTCTGGAAAGCATGGATACGCTCACGTTAAAATATCCGAAAGTGCAGCAATTCATCAATGGACATTTTGTCGATTTCCCTGATGATCCGTATCTGGAAGTGATTTCACCGTTGGATGGCTCGCTGCTCTCCACGGTTCCGCTGAGTACCGCCGAAACCCTGGATCAGGCCGTGCAGGCGGCCAAAACTGCCTTTCCGCTTTGGTCGGCCATCCCGATCAAGGAGCGCGTTCAGGTGTTTTACGAATACATGAATTTGCTGAAGAAAAACAGCCGTGCGCTTTCCGAACTGATCTGTGAAGAAGGTGGAAAAACGTTGATCGAAGCCCGGGCCGAAATTGACAAGAGCATCGAACTGACCGAGTTTGCCTGTTCATTGCCCCAGATGATCGGTGGCGAAGTGCTGGAAGTCAGCCGGGGTGTCGAGTGCCGCAGCGAACGGTATCCGCTGGGTGTCGTCGCCAGCATCGTTCCGTTCAATTTCCCGAGCATGGTGCCCCACTGGACGATTCCGAACGCGCTGGTATTGGGGAATACAATGGTGATCAAACCGTCGGAGCAGGTGCCGCTGAGTGTCATGCGCATTGCCGCCCTGCTGAAAGAAGCCGGTTTGCCCGATGGCGTTTTCAACGTTGTCAACGGCGATAAAACGATCGTGGAAGCGATTTGCGATCACCCGGACATTGCGGCCATTTCGTTTGTCGGTTCGACCAAAGTAGCCAAACTGGTTTACACCCGCGGCACGGCCAGTCTGAAACGCGTGCTGGCGCTGGGGGGAGCCAAAAACCACCTGATCGTGTTGCCCGATGCCGTTCCGGATATGACAGCATCCAATATTGTGGCTTCCGTCACGGGTTGCTGCGGACAGCGGTGTATGGCGGCCTCCATCATGCTCGGCGTTGGCGAAGTCGACCACATTGTCGACCAGATTTGCCAAGAAGCACAGAAGGTGGTTCCGGGCCAGAACCTGGGCGCCGTCATCAGCCAGCAGGCCAGAGAGCGGATCGAAAACTACATCACGGAAGCCGAAAATCTGGGTGCTCGTATACGGGTCGACGGTAGAAATACCGTTGTTTCCGGGAAAGAAGCCGGTTATTATGTCGGCCCCACGATCATCGACAACGTAACGGCGGATATGGCCATTGCCCGGGAAGAGGTGTTCGGGCCGGTTCTGGCGATTGTTCGCACCCAAACCGTATCGGAAGCCCTGGCCATTGAAAACAGCAATCCCTACGGCAATGCCACCGGTGTCTTTACCCAAAACGGCAGTGCCGCCAGTTACGTAGCCGAAAGAGCCAGCACCGGCATGGTGGGCATCAACATCGGGGTGCCGGTTCCGCGCGAGCCGTTTTCGTTCGGCGGCTGGAATGAATCGAAGTTTGGGGCGCTGGACATTACCGGCAAAAGCTCGATCGAATTCTGGACCAAACTCAAAAAAATCACCACCAAGTGGAACGCCGAAGCGGGCGTCAACTGGATGAGTTAACCGATCATTTCCCATGTATATCCATACCCCTCATGATCGCTGATTTCGCCACCGTTTCGCAGGAAGAAAGAGACGAAATTCTCCGGAATAACTTTGATTACACCCTCTTTTCGTGGTCAAAACAGAAAGGACTCAGCCCCCTGAGCATCGAGCGGGGCGAGGGGGTTTATCTTTATGATTACGACGGCACCCGGTATCTTGATTTTTCATCGGGCCTGATGAACGTCAACATCGGCCATGGGAATCAGCGGGTTACGGAAGCCGTAGTTCGCCAGATGCAACAGGTGAGTTACGTTACGCCCAGTTGCGTAACCAAAGTGCGCGGGGAACTGGGCAAAAAACTGGCTGAAATTTGTCCCGGCGATTTGAACAAGGCTTTTTTTACGGTTTGCGGAGCCACGGCTAATGAAAATGCCATCAAACTGGCCCGGTTGTATACCGGTCGGCATAAGATTCTGACCCGCTATCAATCCTTTCACGGGGCTTCCTATGGCGTCTTTTCGGCGGGTGGTGATCCCCGCAAACTACCGGTCGACTCGCAGCAGGCCCCGAATTTTGTTCACATCGACATTCCGAATGCCTACCGCTGGCCCCACGCGCCGGAAACGCTGCTGCCCGAATCGGTGGCGCAACTGGAACGCATCATTGGCTACGAAGGCCCCGACAACATTGCCGCGATCATGCTGGAAGGTGAATCAGGCACGTCCGGCTGTCTGAAATACCCGGACGGTTATCTGGTCGAAGTCCGGAAAATCTGCGATCAATACGGTATCCTATTGATTATCGACGAAGTCATGAGCGGTTTTGGCCGCACCGGAAAATGGTTTGGCGTCGATCATGCCGGCATCGTTCCGGATCTGATGGCGCTGGCCAAAGGCGTGACCGCCGGTTATTTGCCGCTGGGTGTGCTGATGGTTTCCGATAAAATTGCCGCCCGCTACGACGATGCGATGCTGCCCCTGGGACTCACCTACTCTGCCCATCCGGTTCCGTGCGCGGCTGCACTGGAGGTGATCAAAATTTATGAAGACGATCACCTCATCGAGAACACCGTGACGATGGGGAAATACATGGAGGAGCGCGTAGAAGAACTCAAGACGAAACACGTTTCCATTGGCGACTTCCGGAATACCGGCTTGCTGGGTTGCCTGGAACTGGTCAAAAACCGCTCGACCAAAGAACCGATGGCTCCGTTTAACGCCAGACCGTCTGAAATGGTCGTCATGAACAACGTAGCCGCCAAATTGCGCGAACTGGGCCTCTACACCTTCGTGCGGTGGAATCTCGTCTTCCTGGCTCCTCCCCTTTGTGTGACCCGCGAGCAGATCGACGACGGATTGGCGATCATTTCCGAAGCCCTGAAAATTGCCGATGCCGAGTGTATAGGCTGATCACTTCGCTGTAATCCAATCCATGATCAAGTTGGCCCGCGCTCCGGTTTCGCCCGAGCTCGGCGACTGGCCTTCACCCCGCAATTGCTGAACAATGGTCTCGATCAGGGGCTGTTGAACGTGGGGCGGATAGGGCAGATTATATTCCTCCACCCCGGCGGCCGTTTCGACTTTGATGGTAAATTTCTCGAAGAAATGGAACGTAATTTTTCCCTCAGAGCCAATCAGTTGCGCTTCGTCGATGCGCTGTTCTTTGTTCACGGTATAACACCAGCTTCCGGTGCCGAGAACACCCGATTCGAACTCAAAGTTGGCGATCACGATGTCGTCGGCGTTGTAGAGTCCGGCCTGATTTCGGGCCATTCCACGGGCGGTTTTGACTGGTCCCAGCGCAAATTCCAGAAAATCGAACTGGTGTGATGCCAAATCGTGGAAATGACCACCGCCGGAGATTTCCGGAAAAACCCGCCAGCGGGGTTTCGCATCCGGCCCCACTTCTTCCGCATAGGGCTGCCAGTGCAACTGAATGTTAACCAGCCGGATGTCGCCAATCACCTTCTGATCGATCAGTTCTTTCACCTTCAGAAAGTAGGGCAACGACCGGCGGTAAAAGGCGACAAAAACCGGTAAACCGGTCTCCTGCCCCATCTGGTTGATGGCGTCGCATTCTTCCCAGTTCCGGGCCATTGGTTTTTCGATGTAAACCGGTTTTCCCGTCCGCATGGCGCGAATGGCATAATCGGTGTGCACATCCGGGGGCGTGGCAATGTAAATGGCGTTGACCTCCGGGTCGTTGATCAGGTCGTCCACATCGTCGTACCAGCGCGGCACGCCGTGGCGCATGGCATAATCGGCGGCCAGTTCGCCATCTCTCCGCATCACCGCCACCAGCGACGAATTGGGCACTTTATTAAAAGCCGGGCCGCTTTTGACTTCGGTCACATTGCCGCAACCGATGATTCCCCATTTGATCTGATCCATCATACGTTAAGAAGGTTCGTAAACCCGGAATTTACTGAAAAGACGCCCGCTTTTATATGACGAGCGAAGAACTGTCATCCGTCGTTGCATCGTCGCCGACGGCTTTTTTGATGCTTCCGATGTCGTGGCGCAACCGCTGCCCGAACAGCGCGACGTCGAAACTATGCACGATGATATTGACGCCCTGCTTCACCCAATGCACCTGGCGTTCCGGCGACTGCGAAAAGTGAATACCAATGGAAAGGCCCTTGTTTCGCGTTGTTCGGATAATTTTCAGCACAGCCGCTTCAAAATCGGGGTGATCATACTGCTCGGGAATGCCCAGACTGACCGACAAATCGTGGGGACCGATGAAAACCGCATCCAGCCCCGGCACCGACAGCAGGCTGTCCAGCCGTTCCAGCGCCGGAACACTTTCGATGTTGGCGATGCAGATGTTTCCGGCGTTGTGGGCGTCGATGTATTGCTTCAAATCATCGGGCATTTGCTCTTTTCCGCTCAGAAACCGGGCCAGTCGTTCGCCTTTGAGGGGCCGGTATTTTGTAGCGCCCACCAGATCGATGATCTGATCGACCGATTCGAGATACGGCGCAATCACCCCCACCGCCCCGCCATCGATCACCTGACAGGCCAGGTACGGATCAGGTTTCGGAATGCGGACGATGGGCGTAATGTGATAGGCCCGGAAAATCTGGCACAGACGGGCCAGTTCGGCCCGGTCGAGTGGAATGTGTTCGGTGTCCAGAAAAACGAAGTCGAGTCCGGCGCGTTGCAACGTAACCGGCCACATGGGTGCCGTGGAGGTGATGCAGGTACCGTAGACGTTATGCCCGTTTTTTAATTTTTGAAGTAACGTTGAATGTGACGCCATGATGCTCTTTTTCCAAAATGTGGTGTGAACCGATCCTACTCAACTGACCGCACACGTATACTACGACACAGTCTGCAATTCCGACTATTTTGCAGGGAATTATTTATAGAATAGTGGCCTTTTTTGCAAAAAAATGAGTAGTCATGGAGAAAAAAATGCTATTGGTACGTAGCGCCCCTTTTACACAACCTTCATTCAATCCCGTTAATGAAACCCATTGTTCAAATTTCCCTCGACCTCACCAACATCGATGAAGCCCTCGAAACCGCAGCGCTGGCCATGCGCGCCGGGGTCGACTGGCTCGAAGCCGGCACCCCGCTCATTCTGGCGGAAGGCTTGCACGGTGTCCGAAAATTACGGGAAGCGTTCCCGAATGTTCCGATTGTTGCCGATCTGAAAACGATGGACGGCGGCTACCTGGAGGTCGAGATGATGGCGAAAGCCGGAGCCACGCACGTGGTGGTCATGGCCCGTGCGCATGCCGAAACCATCAAATGCGTTGTGAAAGCTGGCCGTGATTTTGGTGCGCAGGTAATGGGTGACAACATGGTTTGTCCGGACATGATCGAAGGAGCGCGCTGGCTCGAAGACCTGGGTTGCGACTTCATCATTCACCACATCGGCTACGACGAACGCCGGGGCATTGCCGCCCAGGGACACCGGATGCCCAGCCCGCTCGACCAGTTGCGCGAGGTGGTTCAGGCGGTGAAGATTCCGGTACAGGCCGTCGGTGGACTCTCGCTCGAACAGGCCATTCGCTGTCCGGAATTTGGCGCTCCGCTGGTGGTGTTGGGTGCGCCCCTGACCATCGACGCCGATTCGTTCAAAACCGCCGATGGCGATCTGGAAAGCTCGTTGCGGCTAATTTGCGAAAAGATCCACGCCTATGGCGATGTGGTGGTTGGAAGATAAAAAATGCCTCCAGCCCCTTATTGATTAAAATTTAACATGAACTATGAGTTTATGCCCTTGCCTTCAGTTGTTTAAGTGCCAGCGGCACGTAATGTTAATAGCAAATGGGTATTCTGAGCACTCCAGGCGTGCCGGAGGTACGCAATATAGGCTTAGTTGCGTCCCTCCGGCACGCCTGGAGTGCTCAGAATACCCATTTGCTATCAACATTCGACCCCTCTGGGGTCAATAATCTCATAGTTCATGTTAAATTTTAATCAACAAACGACTTTAGCAAGCCGATTAAAGCCCCCTTCAGGGACCGGGCCTACGATTTGATTGGGGCTTATTTAAAATCAGTTTTAGAAATAATTTATACGGTCTTTGAACCACACAAAATCAATGAAGTCTGCTGCTGTTGTCAATTTTGCTCCCGAGAAAGGCTCGGTTGAAATTCGTGAAATTCCGAAACCGACCATTGGTGACGACGATGTGTTACTGGAAGTCGCCAACGTCGGCGTCTGTGGCAGCGACCTCCACCAGTGGACCGCCGACCATAGCTGGCCGGTCAATTACCCCGTTGTGCTTGGTCACGAATTTGGCGGTCACATCGTCGAGGTAGGAAGCCGGGTGGTGGGCTGGAAAGAAGGCGACCGCGTCGTGAGCGAAACGGCCGCCATCATTGATCCCAACAACCCCATGACGCGGCAGGGCCTGTACAATCTGGACCCCACCCGCAAAGGCTTTGGCTACGGCGTTAATGGTGCCATGACCAAATTTGTTCGCGTACCGATGCGCATTCTTCACCACGTGCCAGACTCGCTGGCGTTTGAAGAAGCCTGCCTGACCGAACCCTGTTGCGTGGCCTTCAATGCCGTGGTTGAAAATTCGCGGATCAAACCCGGCGACCGCGTCATCGTGCTGGGTCCGGGCACCATCGGTATTTTGTGTGCCGCCATGGCGCGGCTTTGCGGAGCCGAAGTGGCGGTTGTTGGTCTGGAAGCAGACCGTCATCGTCTGGCAATCGCCCAGCAATACGGCTGCGAAGCCATCATCGGCGATGCGACCGAATGGGCTAAAAAACGCGACGGTTTGGGAGCCGATTGCATCATCGATGCCGCCGGAGCCAGTATTACCCTCAAAATCGCGCTGCAACTGGTGCGCCCCAACGGCCACATCACCAAAGTGGGATGGGGTCCCCAACCACTCGGTTTTTCGCTGGATGCGCTGGTGCAGAAAAACGTGACGCTTCAGGGCAGTTTCAGCCACAACTGGCCGATCTGGGAACGCGTTCTGGCGCTGCTGGCGAGTGGTCAGCTCGACGTCAAACCGATCATCGGGGGCGTTTGGCCCATCACCGAATGGCACGAAGCCTTTGAAAAAATGCACCACGGCGAAGTGATCAAAAGCGTTTTGAAACCGGTATAAAATAGAGTATAGAGGTGAGACAAGAGCAGTGAGACTAAAACCGGCGTCGTGTTTTTTCTCTTGTCTCACCTCTATACTCTGAGCAAAGCTCATGCGCTTACAAGAGAAAGTCATCATCGTTACCGGCAGTTGTACGGGCATCGGGAAAGCCATTGCGAAACGCTGCGTCGAAGAAGGGGCCCGGGTCGTCATTCACGGTCTGGAGTCCGAATTGGGTCAGGAAGTGGTGCGTGAACTGGGTGCCGAAAATGCCGTTTTGCACATTGAAAACCTGAGCGTTGAAGGCGTTGCGGAGCGGCTGGTTGCCCTTGCCGTGCAGACGTTCGGTCGGCTGGATGCCGTGGTCAACAATGCGGCTTTGGTCGCTTCTTCCAATATTCACACCACCGATCTGGCGTTTTTCCGGCAAATTCTGGAAGTAAACACGCTCGCTCCGTTTGCCCTGATCCAGGCAGCTTTACCGCATCTGAAACAAGCTAAAGGCTGTGTGCTGAACATTGGCTCGGTCAACGGCTGGAGCGGAGAACCGGATCTGATGGCCTACAGCGTGTCGAAAGGCGCGTTGATGACGCTGACCCGCAACCTCGGCGACACCCTCCACCGGGAAGACGGCGTTCGGGTGAACCAGATCAACCCCGGCTGGGTGCTAACCGAAAATGAAGCCCGGCGCAAACACGAACAAGGCCTGCCCGTCGACTGGTACAAGGACGTTCTCCCGGTTTTTGCACCCTCCGGCCGGATTTTGTGGCCCGCCGAAATTGCCGCTGCGGCTGTCTATTGGCTGGCCGATGAGAGCGGCCCCATCAGCGGACAAATCGTTGATTTAGAACAACATCCGCTCATTGGACGAAATCCACCAAAGAATTAACCGTTTTCGGTATTTGGTTTACGGTAGCTGACGCATTGTTTTAGCTCGTGTCAGCTACCGTAACCGACTACCGAAAACGCTAAACCACTATTAAAATGCCCAAACTAGCCGCTTTTCCCAAAGCTTTTATGCAAGCCCTCTGCAAAGACGGCACCATGACGGTTTCTGAATGGATTGAACTTGCCGTCCAGCTCGACATCGACGGTCTGGAGTGGTACGCCGGTTTTCTCGAAATGGCCGACGAAGCCAATTGGTCGCGGTTTCGCCAGCAGGTCGAATCACACGGCAAGGTGATTCCGATGATGTGCTGCTCCCCGGATTTTACACATCCCGACCCGGCTTTCCGTGCCAACGAAATTGCCAAACAGAAACGCTGGATCGATATGACCTACGCCCTGGGCGGTTCCTATTGCCGCGTTCTTTCCGGCCAGCGTCGGCCTGAGCTCACGATCGATGAGGGCGTGAGACTGGCGGCTGAGTGCATCGAAGCCTGTTTGCCCTACGCCCGCGAACGTGGCATTACGCTCATCATTGAGAACCACTACAAAGATGATTTCTGGGAATACCCGGAATTTGCGCAGAAAATGGACGTGTTCTGCCAGTTGGTCGACGCCATCCACGACCCGAACTTTGGCGTGAACTACGATCCGAGTAATACCTTTCTGGCGGGTGAAGAACCCCTGGAGTTGCTGACCCGCGTGGCGGACCGCGTGGTGACGATGCACGCCAGCGACCGGTTTTTGCTTTCCGGTACCATCGAAGACCTGCGCAACGAAGAGGGCGGTGCCGTGGGCTACGCCAAGCGCCTGAGTCACGGCGAAATCGGCAAGGGACTGAATGATTATGATGCTATTTTTACGATCTTGAAGGGCGTTGGCTTCGACGGCTGGATCAGCATCGAAGACGGAGTCGACGGCATGGCGCAACTGGAGCGCAGTGTGGCGTTTCTCCGCCGGAAAATGGCGCAATACTGGCCGGAATCAGTGGATTAACGCTCTTGAAAATCAGGCGGTTTTTACTATATATCAACTCCTTATGACCAGATGGATTGGGCTTTTTCTCTGCTTTCAGGTGATGACCGTCCGGGCGCAAACCCGGTTTTACATCGCTCCGTCGGGAAAAGATTCCAATCCCGGAACGATGGCGTTGCCGTTGGCCACGGTGTCGAAAGCGTTGGAAAAAGTAAAAACCGCTCCCCACAATTCTGTTCAGATTTTTCTGCGGAAAGGCTCTTATTATTTAGCCGAAACCGTGGTCATCAGGCCGGAAACCGTGAACGGAAAAATTCTGACAATCAGTGCTTATCCGAATGAAACGGTTCAAATCAGTGGTGGTCGGAAATTGGCGCTACGCTGGCAGAAAACCGGTGCAACGACCTGGACCGCGCGCGTTGACGGCCCGGCTTTCGAACAATTGTTTCTCAACGGGAAAAAGCAGATTCTGGCGCGATATCCGAATGATGACGCCAAAGCACGGGTCTTCAACGGCACAGCGGCCGACGCCCTGAGCCAACAACGGATCAGCCGGTGGAAGTCGCCCGAAGGCGGTTTTATTCATGCGCTGCACCAGGGCGAATGGGGCGATTTTCATTACCGGATAACCGGAAAATCGGGCGGGCAACTGCAACAAGAAGGCGGCTGGCAGAATAACCGCCCCGCTCCGCTGCACAAAACCGAGCGGTTTGTCGAGAATATTTTCGAAGAACTGGACGCGCCGGGCGAATGGTTTTACGACAAAAAGACCCAACTCCTGCACCTGATTCCGCTCCCGGGTGTTAATCCCGGAACCGCCACCGTGGCGGTTTCTCACCTGAAAAGCCTGATCGAATTAAGAGGAACACTGGAAAAACCGGTGAAACAGGTTCGCATTCAGGGCATCCGATTTGTGAATGCGGAACGGACGTTCATGGAACCGTATGAGCCGCTGCTGCGGAGCGACTGGATGCTGTACCGGGGTGCCGCGGTGTATCTGGAGAATACCGAAAACTGCCGGATCGAAGACTGCGCGTTTGCTGATCTGGGTGGCAATGCACTGATGTTCAGTCGTTACAACCAGAAATCGGCCGTTGCAGGTTGTCATTTTCACCACATCGGAGCGAGTGCCATCAGCTTCGTGGGCGATTCATCGGCCGTGCGTTCTCCGGCTTTTCGGTATGAAAAGTTTGTTCCGTACGGCCAGATGGATTTGACACCGGGGCCGAAAAATAACCGGTTTCCGTCCGCATGTGTGGCTGCCGATAACCTGATTCACGACATTGGGCAGATCGAAAAACAGTCGGCGGGCGTGGAAATTGCAATGGCGTCCGGGATTATTGTTCGGCACAACACGATTTATCAGGTGCCTCGCGCCGGGATCAACATCGGCGACGGCACCTGGGGCGGCCACCTTTTGGAGTTTAACGATGTCTTCGATACGGTTCTGGAAACGGGCGATCACGGTGCGTTCAACTCCTGGGGCCGCGACCGGTTCTGGCACCCTAATCGGCAGACCATGGACAGTCTGGTGGCCGTTCACCCGGAACTCATTCGGCTGGATGCCCAGAAAACCACCATCATCCGCAACAACCGGTTTCGCTGCGACCACGGCTGGGACATCGACCTGGACGACGGCAGCAGCAATTACCACATTTACAACAACGTTCTGCTGAATGGCGGTCTGAAATTCCGGGAAGGTTTTTACCGCATCGCCGAAAATAACATCTTGATTAACAACTCGTTTCACCCGCACGTCTGGTTCGCCAACAGTGGTGACGTCTTCCGAAAAAACATCGCCATGCGGCCCTATGCGCCCATTGGCATCAAAGAGTGGGGCCAGGAAGTGGATGCGAATCTTTTTCTGGATCAGACGGCCTTGCAAAAAGCGCAAAAGGACGGAACTGACCTTCACAGCGCTTATGGTGACCCGTTTTTTGTTCAGCCTGATAAAGGGAATTATCAGGTCAGCGCCACGAGTCCGGCTTTAAAAACCGGCTTTCAGAATTTTCCGATGAACCAGTTTGGGGTTCAAAAACCGGCTTTGCGTGCCTTAGCCCGCTCACCCAGGCTGCCGGTTTTGCTGGACAGCCGGTTTGAAGAATCGGTGCAGGAAATGACCTGGCTGGGGGCTTCCCTCCGCAACGTGCGCGGTTTAGGCGACCGTTCAGCCTTTGGTTTGCCGGACGAAAAAGGCGTTATTGTGGTGGTTATTCCTACAGGTAGTCTGCTCGAAACCTCGGGGCTGAAACCCGGTGACGTGATCAGAACGGCGAATCAGGAAGAGACGCCCAACCTCGGTCGGCTGATCGCGATTCAGCAACAGGTCAACTGGACGGGCCGTCTCGATATTACGGTTATTCGAAACCAGCAAACGGTGACGCTGGCGATACCCCTGAAATAGCCCGAAGGGCTTCCATACACTAGCCCCGCACACCGTGCGGGGGGGCGGTATCCCCATTGGACCAATCACAATCAATGGTGATACGCGGTTGGAACAATCAACAATTATGGGTGTGCGTGGATAAACCCCGCACGGTGTGCGGGGCTAGTGTATGAAAGCCCTTCGGGCTATGTACTATTCACCCGTTTTCACAAACGAAATATTCCGTTTTAATCCTTCCAGTTTCGTTCGTTTGACGGCCGACCGGCGGAAAATCTCCTGAAAAATGTCCTGCGTGATTTCCTCCCAATCGCTCCTTGTAAATTCCGCCAAAGCCGGATTTGGGTCAAACGCCGGGGTCGTGTGGGGGCGGGAAAACCGGTTCCAGGGACAAACATCCTGACAAATGTCGCAGCCGAAAATCCAGTTTTCAAATTTCCCTTCTACCTCGTCCGGGATGGCGTCTTTCAGTTCGATGGTGAAATAGGAAATGCACTTGCTGCCGTCCACGACATATGGATCGGTAATGGCGTCGGTTGGGCAGGCGTCGATGCAGCGGGTGCAGGTGCCACAATAATCGGCGATGGGGCCGTCGGCTACCAGTTCCAGATCCAGAATCAGTTCACCGATGAAGACAAAACTACCCGTATCCCGGGTAATCAGATTGGTGTGTTTACCGACCCAGCCCAGGCCGCTGCGTTTGGCCCAGACTTTGTCCATCACCGGGGCCGAATCGACAAAAAACCGTCCGTTGACATCGCCGATTTCTTCATGCACAAAACCCAGTAATTCCTTCAACTTATCCTTGATAACAAAGTGATAATCCGTGCCGTATGCATATTTAGAGATTTTGTACCCGCCTTCTTCCTGCGCTACGGTTTTTTCGGGGTAGTAGTTCAGCAAAACCGTCACCACCGACTTGGCCCCGTCCACCAAAAGCCGGGGATCGAGCCGTTTGTCGAAGTGGTTGGCCATATAACCCATCTTGCCGTGCATCTGCCGGTTGAGCCACGCTTCCAGCCGCGGGGCTTCTTCTTCCAGAAATTCGGCCCTGGAAACTCCGCAGAAATCGAAGCCCAGTTCGGCGGCTTTGGCTTTGAGCAAGCGGGTATGTTTTTGGATCACTGAAATCATAGTCGGGTTGAACCCCAGGCAGCAATTCCGGGGTTTTATTCATACCGAAACTGACACCTTACCGGGTTTCCTGTCAAATTTAACAGGCCCGGCCCACGAATAAAAATGCCATCTTGTCAGTATTCTGAAAATTGGCAACTAATTTGCGACTTTCTCGGGTACTATGTGGTGGCGACGAAATACAACCAAGCGTATGGAAAATAAAGAAACTTTTAATACCGAAGAGCAGGAAACGACGCAGCAACCTGACAATACCGCCCATGAAGCCAGTGTCGTTTCGGAAGCTCCGACTGACAATACGTCGGACGACATCGAATCTGGTGCAACAGGCGAGCAGGTAATTACCGAATTCGATAAAGTTAGTGTTGAACTGACTGATTTAAAGGATAAATACCTCCGCCTGTATGCCGATTTTGAAAATTTCCGTCGGCGCACGGCCAAAGAAAAAATCGACCTGATCTCCAACGCCAATGAGGGGTTGCTGGTGGCCTTACTGCCGGTTCTCGACGATTTCGAACGGGCGTTGAAATCGGCTGAAAGCACATCGGATGTCGAAGCGCTGAAAGCCGGGGTGAAACTGATCTTCAATAAATTTTATAAAGTTCTGGAATCCAAAGGCGTAAAGCCGATGGACTCGCTGGGCCAGGTTTTCAACCCGGATCTGCACGAGGCCATTACCCAGTTTCCGGCTCCCAGCGACGATCTGAAAGGAAAAATCATGGATGAAACGGAAAAAGGATATCTTCTGAATGACAAAGTGATCCGGTTTGCAAAAGTGATTTTAGGCTCCTGAACGATAACGATAAGCTAGAACGAGTAGACTGAACAGGACGGCTACCCGCCCCTCCCCGTTCAGTCTACTCGTTTTTCAACGAACGATACATGGCTACGAAACGAGATTATTACGAAGTATTAGGGGTCGACAAAAACGCTTCGCCGGAAGAAGTCAAAAAAGCCTACCGGAAGATGGCGATCAAACACCACCCCGACAAAAATCCGGACGATCCTACCGCCGAAGACAAATTCAAGGAAGCCGCCGAAGCCTACGATGTGTTGAGCGATCCGCAGAAAAAAGCGCGCTACGATCAGTTTGGACACGCCGGCATGAATGGCGCGGGTGGTGGTGGCCAGTCGATGGACGATATTTTCTCGCAGTTCGGCGATATTTTCGGCGACGACAGCCCCTTTGGCAGTTTCTTCGGCCGGGGTGGTCAGCAGCAGGGCCGGCGCGTCCGGCGCGGTTCGGATTTGCGGATTAAACTGAAGCTGAACCTGCAGGAAATCGCCAACGGTGTCGAGAAAAAAATAAAGGTAAAACGCCACGTTTCCTGTACGACCTGTGGTGGTAACGGTTCCAAAAACGGCACTGCTGTCACGACCTGTAACACCTGTAACGGCTCCGGTCAGGTCCGGAAAGTGGTCAATACGATGCTGGGTCAGATGGTTTCGACCAGCACCTGCCCGACCTGTAATGGCGAAGGTAAAATGGTCACCGATCGTTGCGACACCTGTTTTGGCGAAGGCCGTCTGTTGCAGGAAGACGTTATTCCCATTAAAATTCCGGCGGGCGTGGCCGAAGGCATTCAGCTTTCGGTAACCGGCAAAGGAAACGTTCCTCCGCGCGGGGGCGTGGCCGGGGATTTGCTGATTGTGGTGGAAGAAGAAGAAGACGACAACCTGAAACGCGACGGCAACAACGTGGTTTTCGATTTGCACGTCAACTTCGTCGATGCCACGTTAGGAACGTCCGTGGAAGTACCAACGATCGACGGTCGCGCCCGGATTACACTCGAACCGGGTACGCAGGGCGGTAAAATCCTCCGTCTGAAAGGCAAAGGCATCAAGGAACTGAATGGCTACGGACGTGGTGATCAACTCATCCACATCAACATCTGGACGCCAAAAACGCTCAGCTCCGAAGAACGCAGCATTCTGGAACGACTGCGAAACTCGCCGAACTTCCATCCCAAACCGGGAAAGAACGAAAAAGGGTTCTTCGATAAAATGAAAGACTTCTTCCACTGATATGGATTGATCATGAAAAAGCCCGGCCAAAAGACCGGGCTTTTTTGTTTATGACCAAATTATTGGTTAGCCAAACAATTTTTTATAACAATCACCTAAATTGATTTATAAAGTCTAAAATGGCTGAAACAATCTGAACGATCCATACTTAGTAGTAGTACTCAGAAAAAATACTGGCAATTTTTCTAAATTTGTCTGTTAAACAGGTTGGAATAAATTTAAAAAAAATATTATCATTGCACCATGAGTAATTTACACCTGAGTACAAGGCAAAAAAGTTCTCAATAGTTGTACATTGTTAATATTAAGTATGACTATTTACAAAAAATTCTTAATAAATCATTAAAAGTTAAATAGTCTTTCCAGCAGAGGTCAATTTCGAAATCTGTTAATACATATTTTTTTGTCTGTTAATTATCAATTCTATTGGGCTGGGTTTAAAAACCTGCTTGCTATTATTTTACCAGATGACCGACGGGGTTTATGAAAAACCTGATGATGAATTATGGTTCTGCGTTTTGTATTGATATAACGCTCTACCCTGTTTAAACAAACGAAATTCCTCCAACTATTAAAAGCAACTGTTTGCACCTCCAGTTTATGAATAAACTTTCTCTACTCCTTTCTGTATTTTTTTTGATCTCGTATACCTCCCGGGCACAAGCACCTTCTACCAGCAGCGATAATTCGTCCGAAATCGGAGTACTTGCCAAAAAGCTTGACCATTTTCAAAAAGAAAACCAACGCTTATCGAGGTATTCGAAAAAAATAAAATACAGAGTTTCCTCAGTTTCCACCTTAAATAGAAAGCTTGTAATTCGGGTCGAAAAATTACAGGTAGACAGTATGCAACTGTCTGCAAAATTAACAGAAGCCCTTACCAACAATCAAAAGCTGATTCAATCCTATGAAGCTCGTGTGAAAGGCATGTCGGGCGAATTACAGGCTCTTCACGATACACTCAGTACGTACAAAGTTGTCAAAAACGATTTAGAAATAATAAAAAGTTATATATCAACACTTTCACTTGCTCCACGCGAATACCGGCAGCC
Source organism: Larkinella sp. C7 (assembly GCF_006149005.1). Classification (GTDB taxonomy): domain Bacteria; phylum Bacteroidota; class Bacteroidia; order Cytophagales; family Spirosomataceae; genus Larkinella. The sequence goes on from NZ_VBSL01000005.1 coordinate 370,217, forward strand.
TTATTCCAGGGTTTTAAAAATCCTTCTGGAATCCTTTTCAAAAAGTCCATCACCTTATGAAGTAAAGAGAAATTCAGAACAGGGAATGACCCTTTTGGAAAAATACACTGAAAAGAAAAAGGTATTTTTATTTCTCAATAAGACAGTTAACCTCCAGGCGACATACCTTTTAACCTTCAATCCGAATCCCGTTAATGACACAAAAACCTTGGTAAAACTGCGGACTGTTATTCGAAAAATTAAAGGCAGTGACACAATTGAGGTTGAAGACAGCAAAGAAGAGTCGAAAGCAGAGAACCGGTTGTTTAGTTACATGGATAAAGTTATTGTTCAATATAATTAAAGGGAAACGTTATGAAGAGCAAGTATCTACTACTGCTTTTACCATTTACCTTGTTGTTCACTACTGAATGCCGGAGCCATCGTGAGGTAATTAGCAAAGTATACTTTCAATATTCAGGTGATAGTTTATTGACAGGCCCCCGGAAGCGTCTGGCAGCTTCATTTAATGAAACCGGGATTCAATACTGGAAGAAGGGCAACTACGGGAAAGCCGCTGAGAACTTCAAAAAATCAGCCAACCTGGGATATAGCTGGGGACAGTATAGTTTATCATTGTGTTTCTGGTATGGAAAAGGCGAAAAGAAAGATCTAAACGAAGCGATTAAATGGATTTTATTAGCTGCTAACCAGGGAAACGCTGATGCCCAAAACCATCTCGGCTATGTATACCAGGCAGGTGTGGGCCTCGAAAAAGATTACCTAAAAGCGTTAAAATATTTCAGTAAAGCGGCCGAAATGGGTCATGTAGAAGCACAGGGTTCAATTGGTTATTTGTATCAATACGGGCTGGGTGTCGATCCTAATTATGAAGAAGCACGAAAATGGTATCTGTTGGCGGCTCAACAAGGAAACGCCACCGCACAGGGCTCTATAGGTCAGCTGTATGCAGCCGGGTTGGGCGTAAAACCCGATTACAAAGAAGCACTAAAGTGGTATCAATTGGCCGCAAATCAATTCTATGTTCCTATCTATTCCTACCTGGGCGATTTGTTTAAAGATGGCTTGGGTGTCAATAAAAATTACGTTGAAGCCTTAACTTGGTATAAGAAGTCGGCAAAAAGCGGAAATGCCAGAGGAATGCTTCAATTAGGGCTTATGCACGAATATGGCTACGGCGTAGCCAGCAGTTACACTGAGGCCTTAAAATGGTATAAAGAAGCGTATGAACGAGGAGAATTAAATGCCTCTGTTCAAATAGGTAAGGTTTATGAAAAGGGTCTGGATGGCATACCCAATTATGGTGAAGCCATAAAATGGTACCGGCTGGCAGCCGATAAAGGTTCTGCTTCAGGACAATATCACCTTGGCAACTGCTATTACTACGGAAGGGGGCTTACTGTGGATTATGTAGAGGCCATGAAATGGTATCGATTGGCCGTTAAACAAGATAACCCTGAAGGCGCACTGGGATTGGGCCTTCTCTATGGAGAAGGAAACGGCACGGAAAAGGATTGTTACCAGGCCTTGAAATGGTTTTTATTAGCAGCAGAAAAAGATAATTCAGAAGGGTCGTATCAAGCTTATAAAGTATATTATTATTGCCTTACAGATACGAAAAATGCTTTTAAATATTTAACAACAGCCGTAAACCAGCAACATCCTGACGCTATTTTCGAATTAGCGGAAGCTTATTATTTAGGATTACTAGGCTTAAGCGTTAACATTCAAAAAGCTCACGAACTGTATGTTAAAGCGGCAGAAAGTGGAAATATTTTAGCTAAAAATGCTTTACAAGTAAAAGGGTTTAATTTATAACAATCATTATCGCCCCGAATACTGTGTAATAGGGTTACCTAGAGCATATCATCAACATCATTGAGTTCAATATTTCATATATTAACCCTGTAATTACCATCAGGAAATACTTACTGTCTAGACAGTAAGTATTTCCTGATTATCAATTTTTTACACGCACGGTTTATTTCCTGATTGGTATACCGGTTTTAGAAGCATCAAAATACTTTTCAAGAATCCGTGTCATAAGATCATCCATCTCTTCGGCTCGTTTCGTATATTCTATACCGTTCTGATTGATATAACTCATAAAAACGACTTTCGGGGCTGGAATTGAAAACCAAATTTTCAATTCCAGCCCCGAAAGTCGTTAATTTTGCCGCAATGCTTATCCTAACGCGTTCAAATGCTTCTGAAACAATGCGTCGTATTTTTTCGCCAGCGCTTCGTTTTTCGTTTCCCGGAATGCGTTCACGATGGTTTGCAGGTTGTATAGATCAAAGTTGGCATCATCGCTGCCACCACCGGTTTTCTTGATGTAGGTCAGACTCTGGTCGGCCCGGTTTGCTACCACGTCGGCAATGGACTGGGCGGTTTTCAGATCGCCCACTTCCAGCAGAATCCGGATGTAGTTGGTCGAAATCTGGTCGTACGGAATGCTTTTGTCGGGAATGACCTGCAAAGAGTGGTTGAGCACTTCTTTTGCCTGGGCATTTTTCCCCTCGCGCATCAACTGATCGGCCAGTCGCAGGAACGCAATCCGGGCCGAAATAACCGGTGAACCACGGTACGTATCGTCGTAATACGAATTCGGGTTGTCCATTTCCCGCCAGAAGGTTTTCTTCATCATGTTGGTGTACATCACGTCGGAATTCACAAAACCGTCCGTTGCACTCGGCACCTGCACCGGCATCAACCGGAATGCATACCCTTCCAACTGCATGTGATCCTTCAGATTCAGGTAATTCGATTGTCCCAGCGTAGTAGAGAAATAGATCGGCCGCTTCCAGTTATTGGTCGCGATGATGTCGAGCATGACCAGATCCGGTTTGTAGATGTCCTGTTTGCCATAATTCCAGACTACCGTATCTTTCACCATCGGCAGCAGATTAGCCGGCACAAAACCGAGCTTCTGAACCTCCGCCTTGTCAACCGGCAGGAAGAAGGTTGGCGACGGCAGAATGTTGGTCATTTCGCCGGTTGTCAGCGGCACCTGTATCGCCTGGTTGTTCTGTTTCACCAGCCCGATGTATTCTTTCAGGTTGATGCCATTTTTCACCGCCGGGATTTCGTAAAACGGAATCACGTCGTTTTTCCCTTTGTTGAACTGGGCAAATTCGAGCGAAATCGGTAACGCTTCAGACTCGTACGTTTTGCGTTTCATTTGCTGAATGTACCACTCGGTGCCGAGCAGACTCAGGTTACAAACCCGTACGTCGGTCCGGAAGCCTTCGACTTCCTGGGCATACCACAGGGGGAACGTGTCATTATCCCCCCCCACAAACAGAATGGCGTTCGGGGCGCAGGAATTCAGGAGATTTTTGGCAAAATCAACCGAATGGTAGCGGTTCGACCGGTCGTGGTTATCCCAGCTTTTGGCCGCCATCATCACCGGAACCAGCAAACACAGGCCAGCGACGAGCCCCACACGCATCTTTTCATTCTTCAAATACGCAGCCAGACCGTCTACCAGTGCGACCACACCCAGACCGATCCAGATGGCAAAGAAGTAGAACGAGCCTACGTAAATGTAATCCCGTTCACGCGGTTCGGAAGGCGGTGAGTTCAGGAAGATCTGCAAGGCAATCCCGGTAAAGAAAAACAACATCCCCACAATCAGCAGATCTTTCGGCCGGCGGAAATACTGAATGACCATCCCGAACAAGCCCAGCAAAAACGGCAGCATGTAGAAGTTATCACGGGCTTTGTTGTCCTTGATCAGATCCGGAACGCCATCGTCGCTTGACCAGGGCAGCAGATAACCCGAACCTTCCTGATCACCGGCGCGTCCGGCAAAATTCCACATCAGATACCGCCAGTACATATGCCCCAACTGGTACTGAAAGAAGAATTGCAGGTTATCTCCCATCGTCACTTTCCGCGTGGGTTGCCCCTGTGCGTCGAGCGGAATGTTCAGCATGCGCGAATACAGTTGCGGGTGGTTATTCTGGTTGCTGTAAATCCGCGGAAACAGCATTTGCTTGTCGCTGTCGTAGATGTATTCCGGCGCATAATCGAAGATTTTATACTGGCCGTCGCGCTTCTCATATTGTGGAGCGCCTTTTTTCTGGTCGACGGGGCGTGAGAAAAACAGCGGGCCGTAGCTGAGCGAGCGATTCCCGTATTGCTCCCGTTTCAGGTAGGACACGAAATTGACCACATCGCTCGGGTTGTTTTCGTTGATCGGCGTATTGAAATCCGACCGGATCAGCACCTGAATGTAGGACGCGTAGCCAATCAAAACGAACGCCAGACCCAGCAAAGCCGTGTTCAGAATCGGCCGGTTTTTGCGCGCCGACCAGATAATGCCGTAGATCAGTGCCCCGATAAAAACGATCGTGAAGATGATGATACCGGTTGTAAAGGGCATTCCAAACGTATTGACGAAAAACCGTTCAACGGCAAAAGCCGCCGTGGGAAGCCCCGGAATAATGCCCGAGTTGATGATACCCAGAATGACCATCCCGACACCGAAGGAAATAATGCCACCCCAGAGCGTAGTTTTCGGGTTCTTTTTGAAATAGTAAATCAACGCCATGGCGGGCAGCGTCACCAGGTTCAGCAAGTGGACGCCAATGGAAAGGCCGATCAGGTAGGCGATGAAAATCAGCCAGCGGTTGGCAGCAGCCTCGTCTTCGATCAGTTCCCAGCGGAAAGCCGCCCAGACGACAATGGCCGTAAAAAACGACGACACCCCATATACCTCGGCTTCTACGGCCGAAAACCAGAAGGTATCCGAAAACGTATAGACCAGGGCACCAACAGCACCGGAACCGATCACCGTCCAGATTTCGGTCTGAGTCAGTTCATTGAATTGCTTGTTGATGAGCTTGCGACCCAGCATCGTAATCGTCCAGAACAGAAACAGAATGGAGAACGCACTGGCGAGGACCGACATCATGTTGATCCAGTAGGCCACCTGGGTGACATCGCCGAGGGCCAGCATCGAGAAAACGCGGCCTGTCAGCAGGAAAAACGGCGCTCCCGGCGGGTGAGGCACCTGAAGTTTATAGGCACAGGCAATGAATTCGCCACAATCCCAGAAGCTGGCCGTCCGTTCGACCGTCGACGCATACGTAAACAGCGCGATGGCGAAAAGCACCCAGCCGGTTATGTTGTTGATGCGCTTATACGAAAAACCGGATGCTTGCGGGGGCGTCCCTGAACGCACTGTAGATTCTGTTCCTCTGATGGTCTGCATTGGGGTAAGCGGTATATTTTCCCCAAAATTAACAAAATAAACCCCGCTTGACGCCGGTTAGGCCCGTTAAAGTTTGTTAAAGCCGTTTGGGAGGTCTTCTACCAGCTATTCCCGGTTCCTGCAACTTATGGACTCAAAGCCGCCAGTTATTGGTTTCGGGTAGCAAAAGTGTAACCAAATCCGGTATTTCAATCCGCTATTCAACGACCGTGAAGACAATTGGTGGTTCATTCCGGCGGTTGTCGGCCCGTTCACCAACCAACCCAATTATTCCTATGAAATCTCTTTTCAGACTTGGCGTTGCCATTGACTGCATGGCCGTTCTCTATGGCATGTATGATGCATTGGCGGGCACTTTTTTGTGGCCGGAACTGTACGCCGGCAAAGGGTTACTGGCGATTGCTCTCTGTGGCACCTTCGTTGCCCTGGCGATTTATGTAAAAACCCGTGACCAGGTTTCGCTGTCTACAGTCACGGCCCGGCTTCCGGCTTTTCCACTCCTGGGCTTCGGTCTGATGATGTTGCTGATTGCGGCTTCCAACCGGCTGAGTGCCGGAGGAAAGTAGAGTAAGAGAAAAGGGTTCTTTCGCAGAGAAAAACGCTGCGAAAGAACCCTTTTTTTAAAGCGTCAGTCCACTGCGTCGGAGCATGGCTTGCGGAGATGGTTCACGGCCCCGGAATTTCTTGTAAAGCTCCATTGGTTTTTCCGTACCGCCTTTTTCCAGAACGTTCTTACGGAATTTGTCGGCCACTTCCCGGTTCGACAATCCTTTTTCCTTGAAGAACTCAAACGCATCGGCATCCAGTACTTCCGACCATTTGTAGCTGTAATAACCGGCTGAATACCCACCGGCAAAGATGTGTGAGAATGCCGGACTGAAAGCCGTTCCCGGTACTTTCGGAAACAGATTCACCAGTGAGTCGATGTGGGATTCGACCTGCTCGACGGTCTCTCCTTTCGGCGCACCGCCGTGCCAGTACATGTCGACCAGCCCGTAGCGCAATTGCGTCAGGTTGGCCATGCCGGCCATAAAGTTCTGGCTCGCCCGGATTTTTTTGATCAAATCGTTCGGAATCACTTCGCCCGTCTGGTAGTGTTTGGCAAACAGTTTCAGCGCTTCCGGGTCGTAACACCAGTTTTCCATCACCTGCGAAGGCAGTTCCACAAAATCGCGGTACACGCTCGTTCCCGACAGGCTTTCGTACTGGCTGTTGGCCAGCATGCCGTGCAAACCGTGCCCAAATTCGTGGAAAAGCGTGGTTACTTCGTTGAAATTTAACAGCGACGGTTTGGTTTCGGTAGGACGCGTAAAGTTACAGACGTTGACAATGTGCGGGCGAATGTTCACGCCGTTTTCCACTTTCTGCCCCTGAATGTCATTCATCCAGGCCCCGCTGCGTTTGCCCGCCCGCGGGAAATAATCGCCATAGAAAACCGCCAGAAACTTGCCGTCCTGATCAAACACGTCGTAGGTTTTCACTTCCGGGTTGTAGGTCGGCACGTCTTTCCGTTCCTTGAACGTCAGGCCATACAGCTTGTTGGCAATCGTGAAAGCACCTTCGATGACGTTTTCCAGTTTGAAATACGGTTTCAGGATTTCGTCGTCGAGGGCGTATTTTTCCTTTTTCAGTTTTTCGGAATAGTAGTTGTAATCCCAGCGTTCCAGTCGTTCGTCCTTAAAACCGTTCTGCTTCGCGTAGGTGGTCAGTTCGACCATTTGCTTTTCGGCCACGGGTTTGGCATAACCGGCCAGTTCGCTCAGAAACTGTTTCACTTTTTCCGGCGATCCCGCCATGCTTTCTTCCAGAATGAAATCGGCGTGTGTCTGGTAGCCCAGCAATTTGGCGCGGTCGTAGCGAAGCTGGACCAGTTTGCCGATAATCTGCTGGTTGTCGTTTTTGTCGCTGTGGAAACCGCGTGAGTTATAGGCGATAAAGAGCTTCTTTCTCAACTCCCGGTTATCGGCATACTGCATAAATGGCTGGTAACTAGGAGCCTGTAAGGTAAATACCCAGCCGGTTTTTCCCTTCTGCACGGCCGTGGCTTTGGCGGCTTCCCGCGCAAAGTCCGGCAAACCCGCCAGGTCCTTCTCGTCCGTCACTTCCATCACATACTCATTCGTTTCGTTCAGCACGTTTTCGCCAAACTGCAACGACAACTGCGACAGGTCTTTGTTGATGGCCCGGAATTTGTCCTTATCGGCGGCTTTCAGATTGGCACCGTTGCGGGCAAAACCTTTGTATGATTTTTCGAGCAGCATCCGGTCTTCGCCTTCCAGTTTCAACTGATCGCGTTGATCGTAAACGGTTTTGATGCGCTTGAACAGTTTCTCATTCAGGGAAATATCGTTGCCGTATTCCGTCAGCAAGGGCGAGGCTTCCCGCACAATTTTCTGCAATTCGGGGCTGGTTTCCGCGCTGTTGAGGTTAAACAGCACCGACGACACCCGGTTCACCATATGACCGGCATTTTCGAGCGCGACCACGGTATTTTCAAACGTCGGCGCGGCCGGATTCGCCACAATGGCGTCGATTTCCTTCTGGCCCATCGTCATGGCTTCTTTCAGAGCGGGCAGGTAATGGTCATTTTTAATCAGATCAAACGGCACCGTCTCATGCGGTGTTTTGAACGGTTGCAATAGCGGATTTTCACTCATTTTGGCTTTTACGGGAGAAGGCTGTGCTTGAAGGGCCGGGGTTAAAGCCGCCAGCAGCACCGCCGTTTGGGTCATTTTTCGAAGTGTAAACATTTTGATTTGCTGATGGAGTTTCTCGCAGTATACAAAAGTACGGAAATTTAGAAAAGGAATTCCGGACGAGCGGGATTTGTGTTTGAGCAGTGGCAATCAGGGAGTCACGCTCTGGTGTAGGAATTAAACGACGCCCCGGCCGATGGTTTTGATACCGCTGCTCTGTCGCTTGCCTTCTCCCAATTCGGTAAATAAAATGAATTATTCAAAAGTGGAATGAAAGACAAGTCAACTTCAAACATTTATCTTGCAACCACTTATCTACTTCACGATGAACACCGAGTATTCGCCCCCCCTCACCCGCGCTCAGGAATCCCGTCTGGCCATTGAAAAACTTTATATCACGATGCGTCACCTGTTCAACCGGGGATTTTATAAACCGTCCGGTGTATCGGGTGAAGAAATCCGGCAGGCCCTGCTGACCCTCCGCCCCGAAATCTACGGCTCGGTCAACGATCCGCAACGGGTTGAATTAGACGGCCTTGTGTATGTCATGGACCGCTTGCCGAAGGGCATCGAAGCGTGCCGGGTCATTACGCTGGTGTCGCGCGAAGGGTTTGAGCATTCGCGGTTTCCGGTGCTGGTGCCGGCCAAACGCCGTCGGAACTGTTACCGCGTCGACAATGAGCAAATGGTGATCGAGGTCACGAACGGCCGCAGCGAGATCTACGACATTCTGACCCACCTCACCTTCCTGTTCATGGAAGCCGACAAAATCCGGCGGAATGTGTTCATCGAACGGGGCAACAAACTCCGCGAATGGGAAAAACTGGAAGCCATCATTAAATCAGGCGGCACGGTCAAGGAGGAAGAACAGGAACTGGCCCTGATGTACCTGAGTTCGATTCTGGGCCGGACGTTTGAAGAAACGCAGCAGGCTTACCACCGGTTTGCGGAAAATGCCGGAACCAACAACGGTTTATTCCAGATTGTCTATGGCCTGGGCTGCGTGTCGGTACGGGAAATTCAGGAGAAAAAAGTCGACCGCGAAATCAACTTTACCCCCATGCTGCGGGAACGCGTCGGGCAACATCTGTATGGCGAACGCTGGGCCACCCGCATCAAACACTATATTCAGAGCAACGGCTGGCAAAACCGCCCGATTCACGTCATCAGCGCCAATCCGCACAGCGTTGTCAACTGCCTGTATGCCCCGGCCGCGCTGGCCGAGGTAACGTCCTGGGACAACCTCTACGACCTGGCTTACAAACTCAGCCAACCCGCGCAACAGGAACTCCGCCAGCAGGTGACCGAATTTGCCGAAGCCCACGGTTTGCACGAGCTGGAGGATCTGGGCGGCACGAATCTGCTGGTGCAGGTGATCGATACCGCCCAACTCGATGCCACGAAACTGTCGCCCGAAATCGCCCACGACCCGGTTTTGATTCAGGAAACCCAACCGCTGCTGCTGGTGATGGACTACGCGTTTGGCGAACAGGCCTTTGAAACAATGGACGAATTACTGAAACCGTATGACCACGGCGACGAGTCGTTTGCGCTGAATGTAGCCTCCATCTCAATCATGGGCAAAGCCGGTATTCTAACCGGCGATAAGGGCGACCTCATGATTCCAACTTCGCACATTTTTGAGGGAACCGCCGACAATTACCCGCTGGAAAACGACTTTTCCATTGCCGATTTTGCCGGTTTTGGCATCGATGCCTACGAGGGCGCGATGATCACGGTGTTGGGAACGTCATTGCAGAACAAAGACATTCTGTCGTATTTCAAAAACTCGTCGTGGAAAGCCGTCGGACTCGAAATGGAAGGCGCGCATTACCAGAAAGCGATTCAGTCACACGCCAAAATCCGGGGCAGCGTACAGCCCAGCATGAAGGTTCGGTATGCCTATTACGCGTCGGACAACCCCCTGCTCACGGGTGCGACACTGGCCTCCGGAAGTTTGGGTACCCTAGGCGTAAAACCGACGTATTTGATTACAATGAAGTGTTTGGAGAAAATTTTGGGGTAGGAACGCGGATGAAACGGATTGAACCGATTTAAACGGATTTTCATCTGTGATCATCCGTTCAATCCGTTTCATCCGCGTTCCTATCCCAAAACGAAAACAGCTTTAAGCGAATACTTAGTTAAACGAAATAACAGGAAGAAATGAAACCCAATCCCTTCCAAACCTATTTCTTAACCTGTTTTCTTCTGCTCATCCCCATTCTGGTCTGGAATCTGGCCTTTTCGAACCAACTGCCGCCCGTTTTTCAACCTGCGGTATTTTGGAAGGACATCCCTCCACTTTTAGCTTTTGGCGAAAATGGCCTGAGATGGCTGGTCTTTGGATTGGCTTACCTGATGCCGCTTTCGCTGGCGTTGAGAACCCAGAAAGCCGGGTTTATTGTGTATGGGGCCGGCCTGGTCCTCTACTTTTCCTCGTGGCTCGTTCTGCTCTATGCACCCGATAGTCCGTGGAGCCACAGCCTGTGGGGCTTTCTGGCTCCCGCCTATACACCCTTTGTCTGGTTAATGGGGATCGGATTGATTGGCCGCTCGTTTTCTTTCAATCTGCCCTATCGGCCTTGGATTTTCGGAGCGGTTTCAGTACTTTTTCTCCTGTTTCATCTCTCACACGCCTTCTTGGTCTATAAAAGACTTCATGAATAAAGAAACCCTTTTCCGCGTATGAACAAACCAGCCAGCATCGACGAATACATCGCCGGTTTTCCGCCCCAAATACAGGAACGGTTGCAACAAATTCGGGAAACCGTTCAGAAAGCGGCCCCCGATGCGGAAGAAACCATTAGCTACAACATGCCGACGTTCAGGCTGAACGGTTATCTGATTCATTTTGCGGCCCATAAAAACCACATCGGGATGTACCCCGCCCCCAAAGGCAACGACGCTTTTCGGGAAGCGCTCTCACCCTACAAAGGATCGAAAAGCACGGTTCAATTTGCGTATGGCAAACCACTGCCGCTGGCCCTGATCACCGATCTCATCCAATTCAGAATGGCCGAAACCGGCGGAAAGGTGTTACAGTAGAAATTTCCAATCGACGTTTACCATGAAAATTCACACCACCAACTATACCAACACGCTCATCGCCATTGCCGACGACTGCCCCGCCAGTCGGGGAGAAATTCCACCGCAGAAAGGCGACGCCAAATCGGTGGCCGCCCGGCAGTTTGAGATGCTGAGCCAAAAACCGTATCAATACACCTCGGATGATGTTTTGTTTCAGGTGTATGCCGACCGGAACGACCTCACGGAAAGTGAACGGCCAGCCGCCCGGCAGCAGTTCTTTTCCAAGGGACAGCCGTGTTTTCGGGCTTCTCCCCTGACCAAACGCTACGGCTGGGGTATTCACAGCGACGAAAACGGGCGGATTGCCCTGCTGGGTTGCGAAACGGAAGCGTATGAAAAATTGGCCAACGATGTTACACTTCAAGTCGTCAAAGCCATGAAATCAAGCCGATAAACGTTGCGACTTCCAGCCACCTGATGCGAACGAAAAAACAAATCCCGGCAAGCAGTCGGGATTTGTGGCGTTAAATCTAAATCGTTGAAACAGAATCTGTCGGAAATCCCCAGCCTGTTTGGATTACCCAATGAACATGAGAATACGAAAGAATTGCAAAGCTACCTCGAATTCCACTGCGGGTGGGTTATCAAATCGTGAAGGATTTCCGCTGCTTACTTCAAACTCACTTCACGGTGCGCAACTTCAACGGGGGTGCTGGTTTGCACTTTCACCGTTTTGACGTCGGTTTTGACCCCGTCGGAAACTTCCACTTTGTAAATTCCATCTTCCAGGTTGTTCAGGTCAAACCGGATGATCGACGACTCGTTGTCTTTGCCCAGTTTCAAAACCGTTAAGGTTTGCCCGGCTTCATCGACCAACCGGATATCGACTTTGCTGTCTTTCGGTTTGCTGACGTTCACACTCACCTTCATGCTGTTAATCACCGGATAAACCGCCGATTGAAACGTGGATTTGGGCTCGGCGTTTTCTTTGTTGTCAGCGGCAAACGAAGCAGAAGAGGTACTCAGGGCCAAAGCAAGCAGAGCGGAAGCGAATAAGGTTTTCATTGTATTGGTTGTTTAAGGATGTTGTTAGCGTTTGTTGTTACTGCCGTTTTCCGGCTGCTGCGACGTTGCCGCCGTTTTGATGATTCAAAGGTAGCCATTTCATAAGGTACCTTGCTATACATAGTACTTTGGCGGTATAAATACCGGGATGAATGGTTGGTGGAATGGATAAACAAAAGGAATCGCCCGCACCAACAACCGGCAGGTTGTCAGAACGGGCGATGAGATCTGAAGAAACTCTTAAAAATACGGGTTCTTACTTGACCCGAACGGGAAGGTCTTCCAGTTGAGCATAGCTGAGCTTCCAGGTGTTGTCAGCTCCTTTTTTCCAGAGCAGCATATAGTTCCCTTCACCGGTCCCGTGCGGTTCATCCGGGTTGGCGGGCAACACATCCACAGAGAACGTCCCGGCTTCATAGGCGGTTTGCTGATCGGTTGATGAACTGACCGCGAACGTTTTCAAATCGTCCAGCGTCGGCAAGGTGGCCCGAACCCATTTAGTGGCGACTTCGGACTTGCCCTGCCAGTGGCTGCTGCCCTGTACAAACTGAACATCGTCGGCCAGAAACCCGACAATTTTATCGGCTTCTTTCGTATTCCAGGCGGTGATAAACTGCTTATTCAGTTCCTGCACATTGACTGTTTCATTGGCTGGCGAGCAGGCCGTAGTCAGCGTTGCCAGCATCAGTATGGCGATGAATGCTTTCATGGTGTTTGCAATTTTAAGGTGTGATGAACAAGACGGAATGACGTTACCAGCTTTTCTGGCGGTATTCGGTCGCTCCATACGGCGCTGCCTGATCCCCGTAATACGGATTGGGCAGATAGCCCTGGTTCAGGATATACAAGGCCGGATTGCTCTCGGTTTCCGGGACTGACACTGGTTGAACGGCACTGAAGGCCGGTTTTGTTGTCGACACGGCAGGTCTGGCGGCCACGGCGGTACGCTTCGTAATGGAAGGAGCCGCTCCCGTGCTGGTGGCCAGCGGCCGTTCTGCCGCCCGGCGACCGGCTTCCTGCCAGGCCGCTTTCTTGCGTTTGTTGTCGATGTGTTTCCCGACAGCGTACCCGGCGGCACCGCCGACTACTCCACCGACGACTCCACCCACCACGCGATTCCGTTTATGGATGATGGCACCGGCGGCTGCTCCGGTTCCGGCCCCAATGGCGGTTCCTTTGGCCTGAGGGCTCCAGCTTTTCAGAATTTGAGCCTCCATTGAATGACCCGCCAGCAGTGCCACCAGCAGCATCAGGATAAAACCATTATGATTCGTTTTCATAGCGTTCTACGTTAAGTTGAATGCCCTATAGACACGCTTATGTGCCAATAGTTTAAAAAACGGTAACATTAAAGAAATGTTTGATGCGCAAAAAGTCGCAATCGACCCGGTCAATGTCGCAGTCATACACCCCGAAAAACCGGGTTCGGCCGTACTTTTGTCAGGTAAACTTTAAACCACAAATACACATGGCCACTCAAATTTTTGTAAACCTGCCCGTTAAAGACCTGAACAGATCTGTCGATTTTTTTACAAAGCTTGGTTACCGCTTTAACCCCCAGTTTACGGACGAAAAAGCCACCTGTATGATCATCAGCGAGGATATTTTTGTCATGCTGCTGGTGGAACCGTTCTTCCAGTCATTCACCAAAAAAGCGATTGCCGATTCGACCCAAACCACCGAATCGATCATCTGCCTTTCTGCCGAAAGCCGGGAGGCTGTCGATGAGCTGGTCAGCAAAGCGGTGGCAGCCGGTGGAAAAACACCGAATGAAAAACAGGATCAGGGCTTTATGTACGGACACGGTTTTGAGGACCTGGACGGACACCTGTGGGAAGTAATGTGGATGGACCCCAGCGCCATCGAACAGGAACAACCAGCAGCCGAAGCCAGTAAGTAAACACCGGAAAGACTTCAATTTGTAACGCATAAAAAAACCGTAGCGAGGCTCGCTACGGTTTTTTTATGCGTTTGATACAACCATCTCTTACAACGCCACTTCCGAAAGTGATTCTTCAAAACCGGCTTTCTTCGCCCGGTAATGAATCACCCGTTGTCCTGTCACAAAAATAGCCAGACCACTCACCACGCAGATCAGCATCGTACCTACCATCGGTATGGCGGTGTGGTTGTGGAAAATGCTGACGACTGCGGAAACCAACGCACCAAAGCCCATCCGGAAGCTGCCCATCAGTGCGGCCGCGCTACCCGCATGACGGGAGAAGGGAGAAAGTGAAAGTGCCGAGGCATTCGGGCCGGTCAGTCCCTGACCGGCGAGAAACAAAAACAGCATGGCGATCAAACCGTAGGGGCCAAACCAGCCCGCCCAGGTTCCCCAAACCATCAGCAAGCCGACTATGGATTGGTAGGTCAACGTGGCATAAATGATCTGCTCGCTCCGAAACCGCTTCAACAGAATGTGATTCAATTGCGTTGGCGCAATCATGCTAATGGCTAAAAAGGCAAACACCCAGCCATATTGCTGCTCACTGATCCGGTAGATGTTCATAAAGACATCGGGTGAACCGGAAATATAGGCGAAAGGAGCCGATGTGGCAATCCCGCCCACCAGCGTATAGGTCAAAAACTGTGGATGTTTTGCCACCGTCAGAAAGCTACTCAGAACGGCTTTGGGCCGGAGGGACAACGAGGGATCGGCTTTTTTACCATCGGGCAAAACAAAATAAATAGCCACCAGAATGAGCGCGGTTATACCCGCCAGAATCAGGAATATCGAATGCCAGCCCAAGGCCACCGTGGCATAACCGCCTACCGTGGGCGCAATCATCGGCGAAATGGCCAGCACCAGCGTCAGCAGCGAAAAAACCTGGGCAATCTTTGAAACCGGAAATAAATCGCGCACCAGTGCCTGAGCCGCCACCAACCCGACACAGCCCCCGACAGCCTGCAAAAGCCGCATCAAAATCAGGGTTTCGATCGACGTCGTTTGCGCACAGCCAATCGAGGCCAGTAGATACAGCACCAGCCCCGCATACAACGGGCGTTTCCGACCATAGCGATCCAACAGCGGTCCATACAGGAGTTGCCCCACCGAAATACCGATCAGGTAAGCGGTCAGTGAAAGCTGCACCTGTTCGATGGTGGTGTTGAGGCTTTTCGCAATGGCCGGAAAACCCGGCAGATACATGTCAATGGAAAATGGACTGATCGTAGTGAGCGTTCCTAAAATCAGGATCACAATAAAATGCTGTCGGCGCGTCATGAACTGCGGAAGAGGTTCTTGCAAAAGTACGCGCAACGACCACCGATTGTTCCCGATATTGTATTTTTTTTAGAAAACGGTCCAAAAACATCTCCTATTCTGTGTACTTCCTGTGTCTTAGAACTTAAAACCAAGGCTGGCGCTGACCATTCGAAGCTTGGCATTCTCGGCCTTATACACGTCTTTGATGCCATGATGGTAGGACACATCGAGGGTAACCGGCCCCAGATCGAAGCCCACACCGCCCAGTACATTGACGACGGTTTTGTTGTAATCGTCGTCGGTCAGGTTGAAATCATTTTTATCGGCATTCAGTAAATACGACAATTCGGCCCCCGCCTGAATCCGGATTCCCGTCCGCTTGGTCTGGGTCATGGCCGGCCGAAACCCGATCTGGAGCGGAATCTGAACGTAATGGGTATTGATGGTGCTGTTGATGTCGTCCAGCGAGGTTCCTTTATCGTCCTTGCTGTAGAGTTTCGACGAAACGCCCACGTATTCAACACCCAATTGCCCAAACAGCCGTCCTCCTCCGCGAACGTAAACGCCGAGTTGGTAGCCCACCCGGGCTTTGGATTCCAGGCTATCCTGATCCGTCGAATACTTCGAAAAATTGGGTCCGGCGTAAACCCCAATCGAAACGTTGTCGCGTTTGAGCACTTTTTCCGGTTTCGACAGGCGGTTCGGCGAAGTGGCTGTTGTAGCCTCTTTCAATTGCCCAAGATCCGTTTGCATGCTGTCAATTTTGGTGTTCTGAGCCTCGATCATCTTGCGCAAAGCCCGAATTTCATCCGGGTTCGATGCCACGTTCGCTGTCGAAAAAACCGCAGAACCTGTGGTTACCTGGCCGTCGCGGGGCAGACTGACCGACGATTGTGATTCATAGACGGGTGAATCAACAGAAAGTGATGCCGTCGATCCGGAAACGGGTGCCGGGATCGAAAACGAATGGGTCAGGCGTTTTTCCGTTACCCGTTTTTCATAAATGACAGACTCGGTGCGTTCGATCACCGGCGCTTCGGTTCGCAGGTCGGTTTTTTCGGATGAAACTGTCGGCTGTTGCGCCCACGAAGGAGCTTGAGTGACAAATGCAAGGGTAGCTACAAAGAGAATCCGATTCATCGGTCTTGGTCGTAAAAGTGAGAAATCATTTCCTATTGGAAGGATTTCGGATCAAAAAGTCACTTTCAGGAACAGAAGACGGTTTTTCGGATTAATATTATTTAATAAATTCTTGAAATAGTAAAACTTAAAAAGCGAAAATGAGCACTAAAAAACAGACCCATTTGCCGGTCTTCCTGCAATGGAACCACTCACAAGCGGTGTCGTCCCTGCATCTAAATGAACGAACGCGCTCACACCAACGGAAAGATTTATTGGTTGGTCAGGACGTTCATACTCTGGAAAATTCGCTCGGCCACTTTCTGATTTCCCTTCTCGTTGAGGTGTAAGGGATCGAACCGCAATGATCTCGGCACCACATCATCCGTATGATCGACAATATCCAGGTAGCTCGACCGGTCATATTGTGACAGTAAATACGCGTGAATATTGACATAATGATCGCCATAGATCGTAAACAATTCGCCATTCAGTTTCATGATGGCGTCGTGGCCTGCCCCAAAAACGTCTTCGTTCTGGCCAAAGCTACCATTTACAATGCTCAGTACCAGATACCGATCGTGCCCTAACGCCTTCACCATCGACGCGATGTCGGCTTTGATTTGTTCGGGTTCGAGGTAATTATTGCGACCCGCCCAAATGATCGTATTGTACGAATGTTTGTCCGTTGCAGCCAGCATTCGCTTGGCAATCTGGTAGCTTTTTTCTCCGGAGATTCCCTCGTTCACAAACGTGTACTGCGGGGCCAGTTTCTGTAGCTCAATCAGATACGAGCTGCCATTGCTGCCCTCCGTCATGCTATCCCCCCACCCTACAATGACATTCGAGCCTTTGTCTTTGGGCGATAATCCATCAAAAAGGGTACAACCTAAAACCGTGTAAACGACTAAAAAAAAGCTCAGCCGGGAAAAAATACGAAACAGAATGGCCATAGAATGCGGAAACCAAGGCTGGAAAAAATACGAGATTCAGGAGCCGCCCCCTGTCGAACCCAACCGACTTCATCGGCTGCGACACGGTGTTTTCGGTCGAATAGTAAACGGCTGATTCAATCCCGAAATTGTATGGCTCTTCTAATTGACCAAACAGAGCGGTTACAACGTGCTGTTGGGATGCAGACAGTTCTGCCAGTAGGCAACGAGAAGTTTCATTTGCTGTTGAAAACCGGCATAGTCCGACGCTTTCTGGAAAAAGCCCTGAACTTCCTGTTCATAGGCTTCACGGATGATGTCGGGGTTGGCGGCAGTTGTCAAATACACAAACGGAATGGATTTCTGGCGCAGATAGTCACTCTTGTTGATCCGCCGGCGCAGTTCCAGCCCGTTCATGATGGGCATGTTGATGTCACACAAAATCAGGAAAGGCTGTTCGTCGGTCGCTTCCAGATACTGCAAAGCCAGTTGGCCATTGGAGAAAAAACGGATTTCGTTGGAAATGTCCAACTGCTTTATAATTTGCGCCAGCAGAAATTGGTCGTCATCATCATCCTCGATAGAAATAATGGGACCTTTCAATGACAGGTTACTTTGAGCCATACGGGGTCAGTTGCCTACGGTTGTTTACAAATATACATCAACATTTGTACGATTTTTGTAAACAGGGCCGACCAACTGCCGGAAGCACCGTGCTCAGACTTCCGGACACGGCGGGTATTTTTTTCAAAACCAGCGTTGAAAAGCCCGGGGGCCTTTGTTAAATCAAGCGGTATAATTCGGCCAAATCCTTGAGCATGATGACGTTATCGACCCGCAGTTTGTCATAAATCCGGGCTTTGTGCGTCCCAACCGTGGAAGTATGAATATTTAAATAATCGGCAATGGTGCTCACCGATGTGCCTTTGAACAGATGTTGGGCAATTTCAAACTCCCGGTTCGACAGCAGTTGAAAAGGATCCAGTTCGTCCGCCTGATGCCGGTCTTCCTGCGTCTGGTCCAGCAACGAGGGATCCATGTATTTTCGGCCCGCCAGGATACTCCGCACCGCCATCAGGATTTCCGGGTCGCCCGCTTCTTTGCTCAAATACCCCTTTACCCCCATTTGCAGATACCGCTTCAGGAACGCATATTTGGTGACGGTCGTGAAGAGAAGGATGGGTAGATCAGGCACCATTTTGCGGAGATTTTCCAGAAAACTGAACGTATCGGTATTCGGCAGGTTCAGTTCCATGATCACCAGATCATAGTCCATGTCCATGATTTTCCGGAAAGCCACCCCGCCATTCTGAGCCTCGTCGATCTGGATCGTGCCGTAGTAGTCTTTCAACAACAGACGGATGCCCGAGCGCACAATAGAATGGCCATCGACAACTACTAATTTATGCATGATTCGGTTGGTGTTTGTTCCGGATCGACCGCCCTTCGGCCGGTCTTAATAATCCAGCGTGCTGAATTCGGAGTTGTTGCTGATAAATTCCGGAATGATTCGTTTGATGCTGCTCACCAAAGCCCGGTCATTGCCATCGGCGAGTTGGTGACGAAGTTGTTCCAGACAAAACCGGATTTCCTCCGCATGCAGGGCCGCCACCCGGGCAATCATAATTTTGGGATGGTGGGTGGGCAGTGTGCGTTCGTTCGTATGCAGCAGTTCTTCATAGAGTTTCTCACCCGGTCGCAAACCGGTAAAAACAATCTTGATGTCCTGCCCGCCCGGCTCGCGCGAAAGCCGGATCATCTTCCGGGCCAGATCCACAATCCGGACCGGTTCACCCATATCGAAGACAAAGACCTCTCCACCCTGCCCCATCGCCCCGGCTTCGAGCACCAGCTGGCAGGATTCCGGTATGGTCATGAAATACCGCCGAACCTCGGGATGGGTTACCGTCACCGGGCCACCCGCCTGAATCTGCTGCCGAAAAACCGTTACCACCGAGCCGTTGGAACCCAGCACGTTGCCAAACCGGGTGATCATAAAACGCGTCCGGCGCAGCAGCGAATCCGAATGGTTCAGGCTCTGGACATACAGCTCGGCCAGCCGCTTGGTCGCTCCCATCACATTGGTCGGATTGACGGCTTTGTCGGTCGAGATCATCACAAACCGCTGTACGCCGTATTCCAGCGCCAGATCGGCCATGACCTGTGTGCCGAGCACATTGACCCGCACAGCCTCGAACGGATGCTCTTCCATCAGCGGAACGTGTTTGTAGGCTGCGGCATGAAAAACCAGCGTCGGCCGGGTATCCCGAAACACGTGCTGCATTCGCGTCTGGTTGGACACATCGGCGATTTTAATGACCAGTCGGATCTCGTTCAGGGCGGTTTTAAAGTGCTGGCGGAGTTGAAACTCCAGGTCGAACAGGGCCGATTCGGCCTGATCGACCAGCACAATCGTACGCGGATGATGGCTCAGCAACTGACGCACCAGTTCACTCCCAATGGAACCGGCTGCGCCCGTCACCATCACCACCTGGTCATCGAGCTGTGCCCGCAGAGTGTCATTGAAAAGCTGAATCGGGGCTCTTTCGAGCAAATCTTCAATGCAAATGTCACGAATTTGCAGTGCATCGAAACGGCCGTCCATCCACTGCCGGACCCCGGGGACGGTTTTGACCGGAATATCGTATTGGAGAAAAAAGTCGGTAATCTGCGTCCGCTGGTGGGGGGTAATGGATTCCATCGCCAGAATAACCTGGGGCAGAACGGTCTGGCCCTTGATAAACCGCTGGTAAGCCTGCTGACGGGATAGCACCTCGACCCCTTCCAGGACTTTACCCCGTTTGGCGGGATCATCATCCACAAATGCCAGCATCTGATACCAGTGATCCGCATCCTGTTCCAGGGCCTTGCGGGTGAGCAGTCCGGTTTGGCCCGCGCCATAAATCAGGACGGGCTGGCGACGCCCGCCCCCCACCAGCAGCAAATGCCAGTAAAGTGCCTTCGCACCAAACCGGCTGGCGGCCAGAATAACCAGACAGCAGCAATAGTCGATGAGCAGAATGGAAACCGGCACATACAGCGTCCACGGCCCACTTCCCAAAGCCAGCAGGCCGGAAACCAGCGCCGTTAGTGCCGTGCTCATCGAAACCGCCAGCCCCAGCAGCCGCAGGTCTTCCAGGCTGGTGTGCCGGATAATGCCGCGGTAAGATCCCACCAGAACGAAGCAGATTAACCGACAGAGCGTGGTGATCAACAAACCAGCCAGCAGATTATCCCCGTTCATGACGCTGAAATCAAAATTAAACCGCAGACCATAAGCAAGGGCAAAAGCAATACCGGTTATGATCGTATCAGTCAGCAGAATCAGGTAGCTGGACAGAAAACGGTTGGTATGCGTTCGGAGGTAGTTCTCGATCATTCGTGATACGCAGATAAGGGAGCCGAAAAAGTCGGAATGACCGCACAAAGCTGTGCCAGGGTGAACCGAAATCACCGTTGAATTGCTCCAGAATGGACTATTGAGAATCGAAGGCCAGCCCGCCATAAAGACGATAACCAGCCAATCAGGTAAACAACCGGTTACTCCACAATAAAACGGTGCTGGCGTACCTGCCCCCGTTCCTGCACCTTGAGGATGTAGGCACCGGACGATAGACCTGTCGATTTCAGCAGCAGATTCCCCGACTGAATGCCGGTTTTCTGGAGCGACTGCAAACGTCCATCGGCACTGTAAAACCCCAGAATGGCGGTTTCCGGCTCATCCAGCCGCAGCACAAAGCGTTCCCCACGAGCCACCGGATTGGGATACACCCCGTAGGCATCATCCCGCAACACCATCGAAACCGCCCGGTAAACGGTCGATCGACCGTTTAAATCCGTCTGCGTCAGGCGGTAATAACTGGTGCCGGAGAAGGGCGTCTGGTCGGTCAGCCGGTAGGTTTTTAAGGTTGTGCTGTTGGCCGAGACATCGCTTACTTCACCCACGTTATCAAACCGTTGCAAATCCTTGCTCCGCTCAATTAAAAACCCTTTGTTGTTGGTTTCCAGCGATGTCGTCAAGGCTAGTTCGACCGTGCGATTGGCTTGTGCTTTCGCCGTGAAGCTGACCAACGTTACTGGCAACGGGGCTGCCGCCGGAACGATAACCGTGCTGGCATTGATGGTAATGGCTCCCGCTGTTGAAAGCGCTCGCCCTTCCAGCAGGGTGGTATTCAGCACGATGGCGTCCAGCGCGACGATGGTTCCTCTAAACGTCGAGCCGGTTCCCAGGGTGGCGGCTCCGTTGATTTGAAAAAACACGTTTTCAACGGTAGCTCCGTTCGTCAGCACAATATTTGAATTGGTGCCGGTTACCAGAGCACTGTTTAACTTGATGATAAAAATACCGGCTCCGCTCAAAGTCAGCGTACCGTTCAGGGTAGTCGGTGATGCGGAAGTCTGGCAGGAAACACCCGGATTCAACGTCTGTCCTCCCAGTTCCACCCCGATAGCCGTCGGATTACAGGGAGCGGCAAGCAGAGAACTGTAGGCCAACGCGACATCAGTCGCTGCCTGGATCGATTCCGGGCTTCCTTGCGTGCGTGTACTGCCCGTAACAGTGGCCGTTTCAAAACCGCTGATGGATCCGACATTGGTTCCGATGTCACCCGTAATCTGGGAAGCTCCGTCGTTCAAAAGCGCACCGTTGGCGGTAAATAAAGCAAAGGTAGACGTGGTTCCGAGGGGAGGGGCGCTCTGTCCGAAACCGATGAACGGTAAGGCGAACAAGGCACTGTAGGCCAGGCTGTTAAGTAGTTTTCGTTTCATAGTCGTTGAATGATCAGACTGGTTTTGTTTTGCAGTGCTAAGATGGGCTTTCGCAAACTCGTATATGTTACACAATTCCTCAGAAAGGTTACATTATTCACACATTTTCAAGCGTATTGCGTCCATTTTGTTTGAGTTGCTTGTAATTGGAAGGCGTTACTCCGGTCACCTTTTTGAACTGGTTGGACAAATGGGCGACACTGCTGTAATTGAGTTTGTAGGAGATTTGGGTGAGATTGAGTTCGTCGTACCGCAGCAATTCTTTTGCCCGTTCTATCTTATGAGCAATGATGTATTTTTCAATAGTCGTACCTTCCGCTTCCGAGAACAGGTTGGCGAGGTAGGTATAATCATACTTCAGTTTCGAACTGATGTAGTCCGAATTCTTCATTTTGGGAAGCTCATCGGTGTAGTGAACCAGCTCCACAATGACGTTTTTCACTTTTTCGATGAGCACTTCTTTTTTATCGTCAATCAGTTCGAGCCCGGCTTCCAATAAACCGGTTCGCAACTGATCCATTTGTCCGACAGAAATTGTCCCCCGAACCTCTACTTCACCGAGATCGACCACTTCACAATCCAGGCCGGTCGTTTTAAAAATTGCCTGTACAATCATTTTGCAACGAACACTAACCATATACCGGATAAAGACTTTCACCTTGTTTTTGCTGAACAGCGTATGAAGAAAACTCACTAAGAGAGGGGGCCGGGTCACCAGTTCGGTGACAAGAGAAGAAGCAGCAGAAGGGAAAAAAGAGGGAATCTTTACTAAACGGTCCTTGGTTTTGTATATGCAAAAATCGATCCAGAAATTCCAATTTATCAGACAAAGAAGATTTAATAATCGGGTTAGCCAAGACCGGGCGGCCGGTGCCGTTGTAATCTTGACCCGCTAACACACCTGAATCACCTCCACCTTCAGCAACGCCCCCAGTTTGGCCAGTTTGGATGCAATATGCCCTACCCCCACCGCGCAGTGGTGCGCCGGGCCGTGGCTGTTCCAGGTCTGTACGAAGTTCCGCGCACCCGGCGAAAACCGGTAGCGGCTGTTGGTGTTGCCAATGTGCAGAATCGGTCCCGGCACAGATTCGCCTTCCGCGACCAGCAGGCTGATTTTCCCGTTTCCGTTCTCCACCACCGACAGGAGTGTTACCGGCCCGTTTTTCACCGACATTTCCACCGAAAGGCCCCGACCCACTTTGCCATGATACACGTAGAGCGGGCGAACCTTGGTTTTGCCCTCGGCGATGCGGATGTGACCGGGACCATCGTGGCCCATCAGCACCACATCGGCGGCAAAGTCCATGGCGTAATATTCCGTAAACGAACCGCCAACGCCGAAGCTGTCCATGATCTTCATGGCCTGGGCATTCTTGACTTCATATTCACCCGCCACCGGAATGCCCCGCGCCGTCAGCAGTGAATTACCGAGAATCACCGAACTCATCGTGTCTTCATTCGCCGGATTGCCGCTGCCTTTGTGGTAATACGCCAGCGAACCCAATCCGTGGGTTTCCACCAACTGATCCAGCGCCACGGAGGTTCGGGCAGCCCGATCGAGTTCCTCAGGTAAACAATCGGCCTGAACGTCGAAGGTTTCGGCAAAAACCGCCGTTCGCCCGGCAATCTGTTCCGTCGAAACCGCTTCCCGCAGGGCAGACAACTCATCAACTTCCACAATTTTCATGTGGCCGCCGAAGGTTGCGTTTTGCAGCGTCAGATCGGAATAAATGTCGAGCATGCCGCTGTAATAATTGCCCATCAAACCCAGGCAGTTGTGCGCCATGACATGGGCCACCCGCCCGGCTTCGATCCACTCATCGATTTCCTGCCAGCCCTCGGGGTCGTTTTCGAGCATACCAGTAACCTGGTGAAACGGAATACCAGCCCGCCGGAACACGTTGGCCATTTCGGGAACGGGGCAGGCCGAGCAGTAGGCCAGCCATTCGCCGGTCATCCGGGTTCGGTCATTCAACTGATTGAACCACCCGTAGTTGATGGCCGGTTCGGGGGCTAAATTCAGGACGATCACCGGCACTTTGGCCCGCTGCACCACCGGCAACACCGTCGCCGACAGCGCGTAGGTCGTCACGTAAATAAACAACAGATCGATGTCGGCCTGCCGGAACTGGTGACCGGCCGCCAGGGCTTTTTCCGGCGAATCGACCAGGCCCAGATTAACCACATCGACACCCGGGCGACGGAACCGCGACTCGACGCGCTGCAGATAGCCTTTCAACCGGGCTTCCAGACCGTCGAATTGCGCCCAGTAGGTATCCAGACCAATTCCGAATAAACCGACTTTAAACGGAAACGATGAAGTGTTGAACGTGGCTACGGTTCCTTCAACGGATTGACCGGTTTCGACTCTCTGATTCGCTTTCATAGACCATTCATAATTGACGTATTGGCTCATTTTCTAAAATAGTATTGGCAAGTAAACCGCCAATCGGTACTTTCTTCAAACTATTTTTCAAATCTGCCAAATAAATATAAAATTACGGTAAGTGTTTTTCCCGCACCCAATCGTCTCCCTGTATCGAAGCAGTGATTTCGCCTTTCTGACTAGTATTTTCACCATTTATCGAACATGGGAGAGGTTAGACGTTTAGTACCGGACCCAAATGGCAACCCGGCAAACCCATTTTCACTCGGGGAGCGTCCGCTCAGTACTCATCCCCCGGCCCATTTTCAGCGACCGGCGGTGGCTCTGGATGCCGAACGGCTGATTCAAAAGGCGTTTGAACAGAACCCGGATTCGGGCATCGCGCTGCTGTTTCAGCACTATTACCAGTCGCTGTGCAGCCACGTCGTCCGGTTTGTATCATCCAAAGAAATTGCCGAAGACATCGTTTCGGACATTTTCTACGAATTCCACGTCGGCCACATTTACCTCACCATAACGACGTCTTACCGCGCTTTCCTGTTCACCGCCGTTCGAAACCGGGCCTTCGACTACGTCCGGGCCGAAATGAAACGCAGCACCTCACTCGACCAGGCCGAGCGGCTTTCATTTCCCAGCGAGCAGCAACCCGACTCCGTTACGCAGTTTGAAGAACTGTATCACGACGTGGAAAAAGCCATCGACGCCATGCCGATGAAACAGCGGCAGGTCTACGTCATGCACCGGTTTGAAGGCCGGAAATACACCGAGATTGCCCAGGAACTCAACCTTTCCCTCCGAACCGTCGAAGTCCACATGTACCGGGCCATCCGCCACGTCCGGGCTTTCCTGAAAGACAAATGGCTGATTTTGCTCCTCAGCTTCTGCCAGTATCCGCAATAAAACCACAACAACCCCCTGAAATAGGTTTTGGCGTGGCGGTTTTTGCCAGCCCGAAACCGGTCTGACTTATGAAAACACAGGTAACGAAAGAACTCTTGTTCAACTACTTCGCGGGGCGCACGACGGCTTTCCAGAAGCAGTTGATCGACGAATGGGCCAAAGATACAGACAACCGGGAACAGTTTTTCCACTGGCTGGAAATCTGGGAAAGCCAGCATCCGCAGTATCTGGCCGATGTTCAAACCGCCCTCAACCGTCACCAGATGCGGATGACTCAGGCCCCGCAGGAGGACGAACCGGCTGGTGTCGATCGGCCCCTTCCCATAACCCATCAGCCCTGGTTTCGGTGGGTTGCTGCGGCTTCGGTGGCTCTGCTGGTCGGGTGTGGCTGGGTGTATCGGGATGCCATCCTGAACGAAAAATACAGCACAACCTACGGTGAAACCCGGCAACTGACGCTGGCCGACGGCAGTGAAGTGACGCTGAATGCCAACTCGACGCTGAAGGTGCCCCGGTTTGGGTTTGGCTATCAGACGCGGGATGTGGCCCTGTCGGGCGAGGCCACGTTTTCGGTTACCCACACGCCGGACGATCAGCGGTTTGTGGTCAAGACAAACCGCAACTTCGAGGTCGTCGTTCTCGGCACTGAATTTTCGGTGTACAACCGGGAACGGGGCGGCAAGGTCGTTTTGAACAAAGGGAAGGTGCAACTCCGGTATCAGGAGGGTCAATCACCCCGGCAACTGATGATGAAACCGGGCGATCTGGTGACCTTAAACCGGCGTGATGGGCAGGTCCAACTCCGGAAACTGAGTCAGCCCGAAAACGCTTCGGCCTGGCGCGAAAACCGCTTTGTGTTTGAAGAAACGACGCTCGAAGAAATTACCCATCTGTTCAGGGAAAACTACGGCCTGGTGCTGGAAATCACCGATCCCAAACTGGCCAAATGGACCGTTTCCGGCTCGTTTACAGCCCGCAACGCCGAAGAACTCCTGGAGTCGCTGATGGAAGGATCGGCCCTGACCTACAAACGCACCGGCAACCACATTGTCATTCCGAATCCCGCTCATTAACCCACCGTACGTCTTCTCATTTCTGCTTACGAACCCATTACTTCTTACTTACCTCCATGAAAAAAAGAATACCACCACTGCTGATTCTGCTGCTGGGTGTTATCCAGCCAGGTTTTGCCCAAATGCTCGCGAAGGCCCAAACCTCAGCCCGCCAGCCGCTGTCTGTGAGGCCCGAAAACCGCCAGTTGAAAGAAACCCTGCGGGAACTGAAAAACCATTATAAAGTAGACATTCTGTTTTTCGACCGGATTGTGGAGGGCTACGTGGTTTCGTCGGACGCCATCCGCTGGGACGACCGGCTGGAAACCAATCTGGAAACGGTGTTGAAACCGTTTGGGTTAAGCTATAAAAAATCAAAGAACGGGGGCTACGTGATCACCGCCAAAGAACCGCAGCGGAGGTCGGAAATCAATCCGAGTCGATTTCCCGAAGCCCCTTTCGCCCGCCAGACCGAAAGCCGACCGACCGCCGAAGCAGCAGCGCTAGAGGTTCCGGCGGCCCGCGTCGTGGAAAAACCGGTTGTCGCCGACATCACCATTCAGGGCCGGGTGACCGACGCCGGAAAAGGCGAAGACCTGCCCGGCGTGAGCATTGTCCTGAAAGGATCGACGCGCGGAACCACCTCCGACGGAACCGGCACCTACAAGCTGGCCATCCCCGGCCCGGAAGCGGTTCTGGTTTTTAGTTTTGTGGGCTACGAACCGCAGGAAGTACTGGTGGGGAGCCGTACCGAGATCAATGTCAGCCTGAAACCGGACATCAAAGCGTTGAGTGAAGTCGTTGTGGTGGGCTACGGCGTTCAAAAGAAAACCTCGGTGACGGCGGCTGTTTCGGCCATGAAAGGCGAAGAAATTGCCTCTGTTCCCGTCACCAACCTGAGCAACAGTCTGGGTGGCCGGTTGCCGGGCGTCATTGTCAAACAGGCTTCCGGCGAACCCGGTCGCGATGGTTCCAATATCTACATTCGCGGGATTTCCTCCACGGGCAACAACCAGCCGCTGCTGATCGTGGACAATATCCCCCGCAGTTTTCAGCAGCTTGATCCCAACACGATTGAAACGTTTACGATCCTGAAAGATGCCGCAGCGGTGGCACCCTACGGCGTGGCAGGCGCCAATGGCGTGGTGCTGGTAACGACCAAGCGCGGCAAAACCGGTACGCCATCGCTGACGTACAATGCCTACGTCGGCTTTCAGAATCCGACCGTTATGCCCGATTATCTATACGGCTACGATTTTGCCTCACTGAAAAACGCTGCCGCCAAATACGCCGGGTTGCCAGAACCGTATTCGGCGGAAGCGTTACAGAAATTCAGAGACGGTTCCGACAACGATTCATACCCGGCTGACAATTACGTCAAGGAAATAGTCAATCGCAACGCCGTCATCACCACCCACAACATCGAACTGTCGGGCGGGGCCGAGCGGATCAAATACTACGCCAGCCTGGGGTATCAGTACCAGGCCGGGATGTGGCCCTCAACCAGTAACAAACGCTATAATCTGGCCATCAACCTGGATGCACAGGCGACCAAAACAACCAAAATTTCCTTCAACCTGAACGGTCGGGTGCAAAAGTCGCAGTATCCCTCGATTGGAACGTCGCGTCTTTTCGAACTGATTGCCTATTCTCACCTGCAGAACGGTCCGCTGTTTTTCAGCAACGGCATGAATGGCACCTACGTCACCGGCAGCATTTACAACAGCGGCTACCAGAAAACCAACACGACTGCTTTGTATTCGCAACTGTCGGTGGAACAGGAGATTCCGTTCATTCCGGGACTGGTCGCCAAAGGTACGATTGCCTACGACCCGACGATGATCCTGGATAAAATCTGGACGACCCCCGTTCATCTGGCCACGATCAATACGGCGACAAAAGTGATCACCGACGGTATTTTCGGTCAGGCCAAATCGTCGCTGAACCAGACCTATAACCAGACCCAGCAGTTGACTTACCAGGCCAGCCTGAATTACGTGCGGTCGTTTGGCAAAAGCACTGTGGGTGCCCTGGCGGTTTTTGAAGCCAAAGCCAACGACGCAATGCTGCTGGGCGCCACCCGCCGGAACTACAACCTGGGCATCGACGAACTGGACATGGGGAGTTCGAGTCAAGCCGACATGACGACCACCGGAACCTCCAACTACGGACGTCAAATGGGTCTGGTTTACCGGGTCACGTACGATTACGCCGATAAATACCTCTTCGAAGCCAGCGGTCGCTACGATGGCAGTTATTACTTTGCCCCCGAAAACCGCTACGGTTTCTTCCCGGCCTTTTCGCTCGGCTGGCGGTTGTCGGAAGAGAATTTCATCAAGAACAACGTTCGCTGGATTGATAACCTGAGACTGCGCGGATCGTACGGCGAAGTGGGTGCGCTGGCAGGTAGTGCCTTTCAGTACATGAGTACCTACAGCGTGGTGGGTCCGGCCTATGTGCTTGGTGGCAACGCCGTTCAGGCCCTCCGCGAACGCAATGAACCGAACCCGAACATCACCTGGGAACGCGCGAAAAAGACCGATGTCGGGATCGAAGCCACGCTCTGGAAAGGCCTGCTGAACCTGGAAATGGATTATTTCTACGAAAAACGCTCCAATATGCTGGTCAACCCCGACGTCATTGTGCCGTCCGAATACGGCATCGGGCTGAGTCAGGTGAATGCCGGGATCATGCAAAACCAGGGCATCGACCTGTCCATTGGCTCGTCGCACCGGTTTCCGTCCGGCCTGCGCGTTTCGCTGAACGGCAATTTCACCTACGCCAAAAATAAGCTGTTGCAGGTGTTTGAAGCCGGGGCAACTTACAACAACCTCAACCGCCGGTTGACCGGAAAACCGCTCGGAACGCAGTTTGGCTTTCAATCACTGGGTCTTTTTCAGGTGGCCGATTTCGACGAGGCTGGTAATCTGAAAACCGGTATTGCCACCCAACCCTGGGGCAAAGTGCAACCCGGCGACATTCGGTATCAGGACATGAACAACGACGGCAAAATCAACGACGATGACCTCACGCGGATCGGGGACGCCGTTGCCACGCCCCGAATCATCTACGGCCTTGCGCCGAACATTCAGTACAAAGGTTTTACGCTCGATATTCTTTTTCAGGGAGCGGCCAAAACCAACTTCTATTATTCGGGCAGTGCGGCCTGGGCCTTCAGCAACGGCATGGGCGCGGTCCGGGAAACGCTGGACTACTGGACGCCCGAAAATCCGGATGCTACCTACCCGCGCATCACCAACGCCCCGACGACCAACAACACCCAGGTGTCGTCGTTCTGGATCGGCGATGCCAGCTACCTGCGGTTGAAAAGCGCGACCCTGTCGTATGCGATTCCGTCGGTGATCACGCAGCGAATAAAAATCCAGCATGCGCGGATCTACGTATCGGGGCAGAACATCCTGACGTGGACGAAACTGCGGAATTTTGACCCGGAAATTACGCAGGCCAATGCCTGGAGTTATCCGCAGCAGAAAGTGATGTCAGTTGGCTTGAATGTTACCTTTTAATCCTGAAAACAAACACCCACGATGAACCTGTCTAGGCTTATGAAGTTGAATGGCAAAGTAGCTTTGCTGTTCCTGATCCTGGGAGTTTTCTCCTGCAAAGATTTTCTGGACGTGGCTCCCAAAGACCAGATTTCGGACGACATCGTCTGGACGGATGCCGCCACGGCCGATCTGTTTCTGAACAACGTCTACTCGGGCATTCCGGGCCCGTTCAACACCTTCGACCCGTGGGAAAACTTTACGGACAACGCGATGAACGGCGTCAACGGGCTGCCCAGCCGGGTTTTATACTCGCCGTCGGTCTATACAGCCAGCAACGCGCCCAACTGGTGGGGGCAGTATGCCAACATCCGCCGGGCCAATTTATTTATCGAAAAAGTTACGGCGTCGGCCTTTCCGGATACCTGGAAAAAACCCAAATTAGCGGAAGCCCGGTTTTTGCGCGCCTATTACTTCCAATTGCTCTGGACCGCCCACGGCGGGGTTCCGATCATCACCAATTCGCTGAACCAGAACACGCAGGGCGACGCCATTTTCCGGGCGCGGAATACCGACGAAGAAACCTACAAATTCATTGTGGACGAGTGTGCCGCCATTGTCGATGATCTGCCGCTCAAGGCCGAAGCGGGCCGGGTTTCCAAAGCCTCGGCGCTGACGCTGAAAGGCTGGTGCGAACTGTTCTGGGCCAGCCCGTTGAAAAATACCGCCAACGACAAAGCCCGCTGGGCATTGGCGGCCGCCACCAACAAGCGTGTCATCGATCTGGGTTCACACAGCCTGTTTTCCAATTACGAAACGCAATTTTACGAGGACAACAACAACAATGTGGAAGTGCTTTTTGCCAAGCAATACCTCGGTGGAACGGCCTTGGGCAGTGGCAAAGAAGGCCTTTGGGGGCCCTGGATGGTTGGCGGGGTTCAAAAAGCCTACGGTGGCGTCGACCCGACGCAGGAACTGGTGGACGAATACGCGATGGCCAACGGTTTACCAATTTCAGATCCGGCTTCGGGCTACGATCCGCAGAACCCGTATGTGAACCGGGAAAAGCGGTTTTATCAGTCCATTGTCTACGACGGATCGACTTGGGTGGGGGCCGAAATGGTGATGAAACAAGGTGTCGGTAGTCGGAATGCGACGGATTTGAGTAATACCAATGAAGCGACCAATACCGGTTACTATTTGCGGAAGGGACTCAACCCGAAATACACCATCAACGGCAACCACCTGTTGAACAGCGGCAGTTTTATCATTTACCGCTATGCGGAGGTGCTGCTCAGTTACGCCGAAGCCCAGAACGAAGCCGTTGGGCCGGACGCGTCGGTGTATGCCGCCATCAACCAGGTGCGGACGCGGTCGGAATTGCCGAACCTGAAAACCGGCCTGACGCAGGCCGAGATGCGGGTGGCCATCATGCGGGAACGCCGGGTGGAACTGGCGTTTGAAGAACGGCGCTGGTTCGATCTGATGCGGTTGAAGCTGGCGGAAAAGAACCTGAACGGAACCTTGCACGCCATGAAAATTGAGCTGGTGGGCGGAAAACCGGTATACACGGTCATTCCTGCACCGGAAGGCGGCAAAACGTTTTTTGCCAATAAAAACTATTTGCTGCCGATTCCGCAATCGGCGCTGAACCAGAATACGAAGCTGACCCAAAACCCGAATTACTGACCCAATGGTAATTTCATTGACTACAATACAGCAGTATCTTTTTTACAGTCTGATCGCTGCCAGCCTGGTGATGGTGCCGGGTTGTCAGAAGTCATCTACCTCTTCAGGAACCTCGCCCGAAGAGGCTTTGAAAACGTTTGAACTCGAACCCGGTTTTCAAATCGAACTGGTCGCCAGCGAACCGCTGGTGGCCGATCCGGTCGCGATGGAAATCGACGAGGATGGACGGTTTTACGTCGTGGAAATGCACGGTTATCCGCTCGACAAAACCGGTACCGGAAAAATCAAGCTGCTCACCGATTCCGACGGCGACGGGCGCATGGACCAAAGTACGGTTTTTGCCGAGAATCTCGTGTTGCCCACCGGGATCATGCGCTGGAAAAAAGGCGTGCTGGTGACCGATGCGCCGAATGTCTACTACCTGGAAGATACCGACGGCGATGGAAAATCGGACGTCCGCGACACGGTTTTGACCGGTTTTGCCCTCTCGAATCCGCAACACAACGTCAACGCGCCCTTCCTGGGTCTCGACAACTGGATTTACCTTGCCCACGAATCGGCAGTGACGGCGCAGGTCTACAAGGAAGAATTTGGCGACCGGGGAAGTGATGTCTTCTTTCCCCAAAAGCCCGGCGGCATCCGCCTGCCCGACAACGCCAGTGGCCGCAGCGTCCGGTTTCGGCCCGACCGCTACGAACTCGAACCGGTGGCCGGAAACACGCAGTTTGGCCATACCTTTGACGCCTGGGGAAACCGCCTGCTGGTGAGCAACGCCAACCACGCCTACCACGAGGTCATCACGACGCCGTATCTGAAGCGCAATCCGGATTTGCTGGTTTCCAACGTCACCCAGTCGATTTCGGATCACGGCAATGCCGCCGAAGTGTTTCCGATCACCAAAAATCCGCAAATGCAGTTGCTCACGGATATTGGCGTGATCACGTCGGCCTGTGGCATAACGGCGTATCTGGGCAGGGCGTTTCCGGCCCTGTACGACAGCGTGACGTTTGTGGCCGAACCCGTCAGCAATCTGATTCATTTCGATAAAATCCATGAAAAAGGAGCCAGTTTTACGGCCAGCCGCGTCCACACCGGCAAAGAATTTCTGGCTTCGACGGACGCCTGGTTTCGACCCGTCAATATGTACGTCGGACCCGATGGCGCGCTGTATGTCATTGATTATTACCGGCAAATTGTCGAACACCCCGAATGGATGGCCGAAGACGTTATCAAATCCGGGGCCTTATACAATGGAACAGATCAGGGCCGCATATACCGCATCACGCCCAAAGGAACCCAACCGGCCGTCCTGAACAAAGACCTGCTGGGAAAGGCGACCAATGCGCAGTTGATCGAAAAACTGGCTGATCGGAATGGCTGGTGGCGCCGGAATGCCCAGCGGCTTTTGCTGGACCGTGCGACACCTCAGGATGTGGCCGGACTGGAAGTCATGGCGAAAAATCCGTCGTCGCCCCTGGGTCGTCTGCACGCCCTCTGGACGCTCGAAGGGCTGAAAAAACTTCGCCCGGAATTGATTACGGCGGCTTTGAAAGACCCGGTTCCGGGCGTCCGAACCAACGCGATCAAACTGGCTGAATTGCATCTCGAAACCGCCCCGGCCCTGGTTCCGGCGTTGCTGGCGATGCCGTCCGACAGCGATCCGAAAGTACGGTTTCAGTTGCTTTGCACCCTCGGTTTTGTTGAAACGCCCGAAGCAGCCAGTGCCCGACAGAAACTGCTGTTTACCGACATCGACGACCAGTGGGTTCAGATCGCGGCCCTTTCCGCACCGGCGTCGCAAAAAGGCGATTTGCTCAATGCGGTTCTGACGCGTTACAAGTCCGACCAACCGGCTTATGGTTCGCTGGTCGAGCGGCTCAGTGCCATGACCGGGGTGAGTCAGCCGCCGAAAACGATCCATTCGCTCCTTCAGCAAGCGCTCGTACCGGTTTCGGCGGAAAAAGAGACGTGGCAGCCCTCCATCATCAAAGGCGTCGCTCAGGGCGTAAAACGGCGCAATGCGACGCTCGACTCAAATTTTCTGGCGGAACAACAACTGCTAATCCGGTCTTTTTTCGATCACCCCTCCTCTTCCGTTCGCTCGGCCTGCCTTCAGTTTTTGCAGGTAACGGGTCTGCCGGACGACGCCCAAACAACGGCGGCTTTTCAACAGGCGGTGCAGACGGCGGCTGACCCGAAACAGTCGGAAGAGAAGCGATCGGAAGCCCTCGGTTTTCTAGCCCTGCGCGACGCAACGCCCCAGATTCCGCTCCTCAAAAAAATGATTGCGCCGAACGAGCCGCTGTCGGTTCAGGTGGCCGCATTGAAAACGCTGAGTTCGATCCCCGATGCCACGGTCAGTGACTATGTGTTGCAAAAGTGGCCCGTCATGACCCCCGACATCCGCGAACCGGCCATTGCAACGTTTTTCAGCGGCCCGGACCCGGTCAGACAATCCCGGATCAAGCTGTTGCTGGATGCCGTCGAAAAAGGAACCATCGACCAGAATAGCATCGGCTGGCCCCGCAGCGTCGGTTTGATGGCGAACTCGAACGTCGAATCGCGAAACCGGGCGCGGGTGCTGCTGACGAAACGCGACAAACAGCGGGATGAGGTCATCAAGCAATACCAGACTTCGCTGGAACTACCGGCTGATGCGGACAAAGGTGCGCTGGTTTTCCAGCAGAACTGTGCGCTTTGTCACCAGATCAGCAGCGCGGGTGGTATTGCCTACGGCCCCGATCTGGCGACCATCCGAAACCGGCGACCGGCCTCTATTCTGGGCGACATTCTAAACCCGAACCTGTCTATCGCCGACGGCTACGACCTCTGGACGATCACGCTGAAAAACGGCGAAACCCAGCAGGGATTGATCTCGACCGAAACACCAACGGCCCTCACCCTGCGCAACCAGGGCGGCCAGGAAACCACCATTGCCCGGCAGGACATCGAGACCCTGAAAGCCATGAACATGTCGGCCATGACCGTCGGTTTGGAAAAGCAGATCAACCCGCAGCAAATGGCGGATCTGCTGGCGTATATCCGGAAGGCGAAATGAGTTTACGGTTTACGGTATTCGGTTTACGGTGGCTGACGCATGCAAACAAAACGCGTCAGCCAACCGAATACCGTAAACCGAATACCGTAAACCCAAAAAAACACTTCTTAACCCCTTAACCATGCTTTTTTTTCAAAACCATATACCGACTTTTAAACGCCAGGTCGGCCTTTTGGCGGTAGCTGTTCTATTGCTTTTCCCGATAAGGAGTCAGGCCATCAACCCCAGAGCCACCGGTTTTCGGGCGGCTGTGGTCAAGGTAGATGTGACGCCGGAAGGCCATCAGATGCTGCTCGGCTACGGTGCCAGGCGCTCGACCGGGGTTCTGGACCGGATTTACCACCGCATCACCGTGTTGGACGACGGCAAAACGCAGTTCGTGCTGGTGTCGTCGGATTTTGCCGTGGTTTCGCCTTCCGAATACGACAAAGTGGCCGCCAAATTGAAGAGCCAGTTGGGCATCGATCCGGTGAATTTCTGGTGGACCTTAACGCACACGCATTCGGCCCCCGAAGTGGGTCCTCCCGGTTTACCGGCCCTCTTTATGGGCGAACGGTACCAGCATAAATTCGATTCGGACTACACCGATGTAGTGGAAAAGAAGCTCATCGATGGCGTCGCTGAAGCCCGGAAGAAACTCGAACCGGCCCGGTTGGGCGTGGGCTGGGGCATGGCGCAGGCCAACATCAACCGGCGGGCCAAGGGCGTCGACGGCAAAGCGTTTCTGGGCATGGACCCGGATGGTCCGGTCGATCGCCGGATCGGGATGCTTCGACTGGATAAAGCGGACGGCACTCCGATGGCGTTGATTTCCAACTATGCGATTCACGGAACGGTGATGGGGGGCGAAAACCTGCTGATTAGCGGGGATGCGCCGGGTGTGGTCGCTCAGTATGTAGAAGAACAACTGGGCATTCCGTTGCTGTTCATCAACGGAGCCGCCGGCAACATTGCGCCAATTTACAGCCAGTACGCGAACCATAAAATCGGGCGGCTCCACCAGTTCAAGACCTTACTGGGGGACAAAATCATTGCTGCCAACCAGTCGATCAAGGCGACCACGGCGGAAGTCAGTCTGAAAACCGCCAGCCTGGTTGTTGAAACACCCCGGAAGCCCGAACTGGGTTGGGTCGATGATTTGAAAGACTACACGCGAACCACCAAAGCCGGGGTAAATATGATCAAACTGCCCGTCCGGTTTCTGCAAATCAACGACGACATCGCCATCTGGAGCGCCCCGCTCGAACTGTTTTGTGAAATCTCCAACGAGGTTCGCGACCGGTCGCCTTTCCCCTACACCTTCTATTTTGGCTACGGCAACGGTTGGCTGGGGTATCTGCTGACGGCCGAAGAAATCACGCACGGTGGGTATGAGATAACGGTTTCGCCCTACACGCCCGCTGCCGCCAAAGATCTGACGGAGTCCGTGGTCAATTATTTACAGGGACATCCTGCCAGCAGTCGAAAACCCTGACGGCGGTTTTTTCTACCTTTGATACCTAGACCTTATTCCCATGAAACTGAACCCCATTCTTCGTGCATCTACCCTTTTCTGCGCCTTGCTCAGCCTCTCGTTTTCGAGCGAAGTGCCGCCCGCAAAACCGTCGGCAGCCCCCATTGTCTGGCCGAACGGCAAGAAAGTAGCCCTGAGCCTCAGCTTCGATGATGCCCGGCTGAGCAACGTCGACAAGGGGACGGTTTTGCTCGATCAATACGATGTTAAAGCCACCTTTTTCGTTGTGCCATCGGCGGTAAAAAAACGGCTGGAAGGCTGGAAAAAAGCCGTCGCCAGTGGTCACGAAATGGGTAACCACTCGGTCAATCACCCGTGCAGCGGCAACTTTACCTGGTCGCGGGAAAAGGCGCTGGAAGATTATACGGGCGAGAAAATGCGGGCGGAACTGATCGAAGCCAACAAGCAGGTGCAGGAATTGCTGGGCGTCAAACCGGAGGTGTTTGCCTACCCCTGTGGGCAGATGTTTATCGGGCGCGGAAAAACCACGCAGAGCTACGTGCCGATTGTGTCCGACCTGTTCATCAGCGGTCGCGGCTGGCGGAACGAAGCGCCCAATGATCCGGCCTATTGTGACATGGCCCAGATTTATGGAATGGAAATGGACGGAAAGGATTTTAGTGAAATCAAAGACCTGATCGAAACCGCCCGCAAAACCGGGCAATGGCTGGTGCTGGCGGGTCACGAAACGGCCGAATCCGGGGGACAAACCACACGTCTGGCGATGTTGAAGCAACTCTGCGAATACGCCAAAGACCCCGCCAACGGCGTCTGGATTGCTCCTATCGGAACGGTGGCCAAATACGTTAACAAACAACGGAATTAAAATAGAGATGGTAATTTTTGTCAGCCTCCGGTTTCTGGCCGGAGGCTGATTTTTTGCCACCACCCCAAAGCCTGAAAGGCTTCCATAACTAGCCCCGGGTGCAACCCGGGGACCCGGGACGCGGGAATACGTGGACACGGGAATACGGGAATATGGGGACACGGGAATATGGGGACACGGGAACACGGGAATACGGGGACGCGGGAACGCGGGAATACGGAGACACGTTGAGACGCCCCGTAAAACCCGTGGAAAAGAGTAGAAAAGAACCGTTTATCGCTTCCGGTTTTGAGTCGATATTCCGTTCCTATGCGTTCCCTCCCGATCATCTTTACCCTCTTTTTAACGTTCACTGCTGGTATTCTGCTCGCTCAGCCGAACGAAAAAACCACCTTGTGGCACAGCTTTGAAAAAGTAGAATTCAAACTCCATGACGTCCCGGCCCGGTACATAAAACCCCGGAAATCATTGCCCGGCAACCCGTGGGTCTGGCGGGCCCACTTCCCCGACTGGCACATCGAAATGGACAGCATTCTGCTGGAACGCGGTTTTCACATTGCCTACATCAATACCAACGATTTATACGGCAGCCCGAAGGCGATGATGATCTGGGATGCTTTTTACCAGCACCTCGTTTCAGAAAAAGGTTTTGCGCCGAAGGTGGCGCTGGAGGGCGTCAGCCGGGGCGGTTTATACGTCTACGGTTGGGCCAAACGGAATCCCGCCAAAGTGAGTTGCATCTATGCCGAAGCCCCGGTTTGTGATTTTAAGAGCTGGCCCGGCGGAAAAGGAAAAAGTAAAGGCGACGCCAAATCGTGGCAGCAATTGCTCGACGTTTACGGATTTTCGGAACCACAGGCGCTGGCGTTCGACGACAACCCGATGGACCATCTGGAAGGCATGGCGGCTTATAAAATCCCCATTTTGCACGTCATCAGCCTGAACGACAAGCTGGTTCCGTCCGACGAAAACACGTTTCCGCTCGTGGAACGGTATCAGAAACTGGGCGGTCCGACTACGGTTTATGCCATGTCGCGGGGTGCGCAAACACTCGAAGGCCATCACTTCCCGATTGAACATCCGGACTGGTGGGCCGACTTCATCACCCGGCATTCCGTACCGGTTCAGAAACCGCTTTCCTCATCGGCGTACGTCACCATTCGGGGTGGTTTGCCGAATGCCTACCGGGTAATCACGGAGCAAAAAAAGGCCACAGTGGCGTTTCTGGGCGGTTCCATCACCCACAATCCGGGCTGGCGGGACAAGGTGAGCCGGTATTTGCAGGAGAAATTTCCGCAAACGGCGTTCACCTTTATCAAAGCCGGGATTCCGTCGCTGGGCAGTTTGCCGCATTCGTTTCGCATCGAACAGGATGTGTTAAGCCAGGGCAAAGTCGATTTGCTGTTTGTGGAAGCCGCCGTCAACGACCGCACGAACGAAACCGATAGCCTGACGCAACTTCGCGCGCTGGAAGGCATTGTGCGACATGCCCGAAAAGCCAATCCAGCCGTCGATGTGGTGCTGATGGAGTTTGCCGACCCCGACAAGTTCGGTGATTTCCGGCAGGGCAAAAAACCGGTAGAACTCGCCAACCACGAGCGGGTGGCTGCCCATTACCAACTGCCTTCCATCGACCTGGCCCGGGAAGTGTACGACCGGATCGCAGCGAACGAGTTTTCCTGGGAATACGATTTCAAGGATTTGCACCCGTCACCGTTCGGCCAGGAAGTGTATTTTCAAACCATGAAGCATCTGCTGAATACGGCTTTCCAAACCGCTTCATCAGCTCCGGCCAAACTGTCATCCGGGGTGTCTCCGCTGGTTCGCGGTAGTTTTGACAACGGCCATTATGTCCCGATCCACGAAGCCTCGCTCCAAAACGGCTGGAGGCTGGTCGATAACTGGAAACCGGCGGATGGCGTTTCGACCCGCCCCGGTTTTGTCGACCGCCCCATGCTGGAAGCCACCACGCCGGGAGCCGCTCTTTCACTCAACTTTACGGGCACCGCCGTTGGCATCGCCCTGATCTCGGGGCCGGATGCGGGGGAAGTGGAATACCGCATCGACCAGGGACCGTACCAGAAAATGGACCTCCAGACCCAGTGGAGCCAGCAATTGCACCTGCCGTGGTACAAACTTTTCGCCAGCAACCTACCCAATAAAAAACACGTATTGCAACTCCGTTTGGCGGCCACCCGAAACCCCAAAAGCAAAGGAACCGCCTGCCGGATCGTGTATTTTCTGGTGAATTAAGAACGCTGTCGGACTTCGGAACCAAACCGGTCAGGTCTTCATTCACCACGACGTCGGCAGAAACGTACTGACGTTGCTGTCACTTTCCTGAAATCGCACCACCAGATTCGGCTTGCCATTGCTGCCGGTTTTCAGTTCGTAATAATACGTCTGCGTTTTCAGTTCCTCGCGATTCATTTTCCGGTTCACATTTTGCTTCGGAAAGCAGGAATAAAAGCCCCGGTAATGGCCTTCCGTGGGGGTTGTCGTAAACGAGCCGTCGGTTTCGCTGAAATCCACGCTTCCTTTTTCGAAGGTAAACGCTTCGGTTTTGCAGCCCGAATAATCGCGGGTGGTGGCCACGAAATACTTTTCATAGGTGCCATCGTTTTTAAAGTCGAACACCACCGCCAGTTCAAAGGGTTTACCCTGATAGGAACCGTCGTAGGCCCAGAAGTCACCCATGGCAAACGAGCCATACATCCATTTCCCGGCGGCTTTGGCTGGCACATGGCCACCCGGCAGTACAGCCTCCGCGTCTTTTTTGCAACTGCCCAGCAGAACCACCGCCAGCAGCGTCATCATTATTGTTTTCATTTGTTCAGTTTGATTTGTGTTTACTGGTATCGGGATCAAAATTGGCGCGTCGTAGTGCTTCGGCCAGTGGTCAGGCGGTTGAAACGGAAAAAGCCACCCCTGAAGCGACCGAATGGGCGGCTTTTCGAAAACCGCCGATAGTAAATCCGGGGCGGTTTTGGCTTTCTACTTGGAAATCAAGCTCAATTTGCCAGACCCTCATGGAAAAAGAACCTTTTAGTGCGTTATCCCGTCGAAAATTCATCGGACAGGCGTCCGCAGCCCTGTCGGCCTTCATGATCGTTCCCCGATTTGTGCTGGGCGGAACGGGCTACCGGGCACCGAGCGACATTATTACGCTGGGATTTATCGGAACCGGCAAGCAGAGCCGCGG
The DNA here is from genome assembly GCF_006149005.1 of Larkinella sp. C7. GTDB lineage: Bacteria > Bacteroidota > Bacteroidia > Cytophagales > Spirosomataceae > Larkinella. Next base: position 410,381 of record NZ_VBSL01000005.1, read on the forward strand.
GCTCTCCCGGAATTTTCTGGCCACCGGCGAAACCCGGATTCTGGCCAGTGCGGAAGTCTACAAAGCCAAGCGCGACCTGTTTATCGAACAGGCCAAAGCCTATTACACCAGCGAAGACGGAAAGGCCAAAGTGAATGGCGCCTATTCGGAAATTCAGGCGTATAACGACTTCCGGCAGCTCCTCGACCGCAAGGACATCGATGCCGTGGTCATTGCCTCGCCCGACCACTGGCACGCCGTCATGGCCGTGAAAGCCGCCGAAGCCGGGAAGGATATTTACTGCGAAAAACCGCTCGCGCTGACCATCAAAGAAGGCCGGGCGATGGTGAACGCCACCCGCAAACACAAGCGGGTGTTTCAGACGGGCAGTATGCAGCGGTCGTGGCCGGAGTTCCGGCAAACCGCCGAACTGATCCGCAACGGCTACATCGGTGACATCAAAGGCATCAAAGTGAACGTGGGGCCTCCGCCCAAACGGTATGATTTACCGGCTGAACCCATTCCGGAAGGATTGGACTGGGCGATGTGGCTGGGACCCAACGAACCGGTTCCGTTCAATTCCGAACTGGCCCCGCCCCTGTCGAAAGACGTATTCCCCAACTGGCGGAATTACAAGGAGTTTGGGGGCGGCATGGTGACCGACTGGGGGGCGCACATGTTCGACATCGTGCAGTGGTCGCTCGACATGGACAACAGCGGCCCCGTGGAGGTGATTCCGCCCGACGGCAAGGAGCATAAATTCCTGACGTATCGCTACGACAACGGCATCACGATGACCCACGAACCCTGGGAATGGAACAACGCCATCCAGTTTGTCGGTTCGGAAGGCACGTTGAACATTCAGCGCAAGAAGCTGGAAACCACCCCGGCTACGCTCAAAGACAAGGTGATCGGCCCGGACGAGAAACACGTTTACCACAGCGACAACCACTACAAGGACTTCCTGAACGCCATGCGGAAACGCAGCGAACCCATTTGCGACGTCGAAATCGGTCACCGCACGGCGTCGGTTTGCACCATTGGTAACATTGCCTACCAGCTCAAACGTCCGCTGAAATGGGACCCGAAAAAGGAGAATTTCAAGAAAGACAAAGAAGCCAATGGCCTGTTGGAAAGGTCGTTGAAAAGCGAATGGGCGATCAAAGTCTAACCGAACGCCCGGCCTGAAACCGTTAAAACGGTTTCCAAAATGGACGACCATTTATGTTAACCCACGGTTTAAACCGTGGGTTAATTATACAGTATCAACCATTTGTCTCCAACGGTTTTAACCGTTTTGATTTGCTCAACCAAAGTTAATATTCCAAACACAATGCCAATCTCTATCAAAACAAGTACCATCGGCGCTACACTTCTGCTTATGGCGTCGGTTGCCGGGAGCTTTTACGGCTGCAAGACGCCCCAGAAAGCGTCGACGCAGGCTCCGTCGTCGACCCCCGAACCCGTGGCGACGGCTCCGGCACCCAAGCCGAAAGTGCCGCGCATTCTGGTTTTTTCGCGCACCAAAGGCTATTACCACGAGTCGATTCCGACCGGAATTGCCGCCATTCAGAAGCTGGGCCAGGAGAACGGTTTCCGGGTCGATACGACCAAAAACGCCGACTACTTCGTGGAAGACAGCCTGAAACACTACACCGCCGTTGTGTTTCTGAGCACCACCGGCAACGTGCTGAACCCCGATCAGCAGGTGGCGTTTGAACGCTACATTCAGGCCGGGGGCAACTTCATGGGCATTCACGCGTCGGCGGATACCGAATACAACTGGCCGTGGTACAACAAACTCGCCGGGGCGTATTTTCTGCACCACCCCAAACAGCAGAAAGTGGCCATCGACGTGATCGACAAAAACCACCCATCGACGAGTTTTCTGCCCGACCGCTGGGAGCGGTTCGATGAATTGTACAGCTACCGGAACATCAATCCCGACATCAAAGTGCTGGCGAAACTGGACGAAACGACGTACGAAGGCGGCCGCAACGGCGACAATCACCCGTTTGTCTGGTACCACGAATTTGACGGGGGCCGCGCGTTTTATACCGGCGGTGGGCATACGAACGAAAGCTACAGTGAGCCGCTGTTCCAGCAACATTTGCTCGGCGGCTTGAAATACGTGATCGGCGACAACAAAGATCTCGACTATTCGAAGTCGTACGCGGTGAAGACGCCGGACGAAACCCGGTTTGTGAAAACCGTGCTGTCCAACGACCTCAACGAACCAATGGAACTAGCCGTAGCACCGGATGGCCGGGTGTTCATGGCCGAACGGAAGGGCAAGTTTTACATGTATGACCCCAAAACCAGAAGCACGAAACTGGTTTATGATTTTCCGGTAAAAGCCGTCGAGAAGTACCTGAACGGTTTATTGGGCATGACCATCGACCCGAATTTTGCCAAAAACCATTACCTCTATTTCTTCTACACGATTCAGACCGGCGAGGAAACGAAGCAGCGGATCGGGCGGTTTGTGATGAACGACGACGGCACGCTCGACATCAAATCGGAAAAATCGATCATCGAATTTCCGATCGATCTGGAAGTGAGCGCCCACACCGGCGGTTCGATGGCCTGGGACAAACACGGCAATCTGTTCATTTCGACGGGCGACAATACCGTACCGTTCGAATCGAGCGGTTTTTCACCGACCGACTGGCAGGCGGGTCGGCTGACGTTCGATGCGGCTCGTTCGGCGGGAAATACCAATGATTTGCGCGGTAAAATTCTGCGGATTCACGTTGAGCCCGACGGTTCGTATACGATTCCCGAGGGTAACCTGTTCCCGAAAGGCATGGCACAAACCCGGCCCGAAATCTACGTCATGGGTTGCCGGAATCCGTACCGGATTTCGGTCGATCCCGAAACCTCGATCGTGTATTGGGGTGAAATTGGCCCGGATTCCGGCACCGATGGACCGCAGGGACCACGCGGCTACGACGAGTTTAACCAGGCGAAAAAAGCCGGGAATTACGGCTGGCCGTTTTTTGTCGGCGACAGCAAACCGTACAAAGCCTACGATTTTGCGACCAAAGCCGTGGGTGCCGAGTTCGATCCAAACGCGCCGGTCAACAATTCACCCAACAACACCGGGTTGAAAAACCTGCCGCCCGTCACGAAGGCAATGGTCTGGTATCCGTACAACAAGTCGACCGAATTTCCGGAACTGGGAACGGGTGGTCGGTGTGCGATGGGTGGCCCGGTATACCACTTCAACGCTAATCTGCAATCCGATGTGAAACTGCCGCAGTATTACGACAAGGCGCTGTTCATGTACGACTGGATGCGGAACTGGGTGTATGCCGTTCGGATGGACGACAACCAGAACTACAAACGCCTGGAAGCCTTCATGCCGGTGCGGGGTGATTTCCGCCGTCCGGTCGATATGGAGATTGGGCCGAAAGGTGAGATCTACATGCTGGAATACGGTTCGGTCTACGGGATCGACAACGACGATGCGCGGCTGGTCAAAATCGAGTTCAACCCCGGAAACCGCACGCCTGTTGCGAAGGTGACGGCGCGGGACACGATTGGGCTGGCTCCGTTCAAAGTGGCCTTCAACAGCCGCCAGAGCTACGACTTCGATGAGGATGACAAACTGACCTACGAATGGAAATTTGACGGCAATCAGGTGGCTTCGACCGAAGCCAATCCGACGTTTACGTTCCAGAAAAACGGCATTTACCCGGTGACGCTGAAAGTGACCGATCCGTCGGGACAAAGCTCGGTCGATACGCTGGAAATCAAAGTCGGGAACACGCTGCCGCAGGTGGCCATTGCGACCACCGATAACAGCACGTTTTTCTTTGCGGATCAGACGCCGTTCAAATACGCGGTCAATGTGAAGGATAATGAGGACAAAGTGATCGATAAGAAGAAGGTCAAAGTCGCGCTGAACTACATTCCGAAAGTGGCCGGAAACGACCAGTTGGTGGGTCACCAGCAGATTACGAGCACCTTCAATCTGGGCAAAAACCTGATGCAGGCCAGCGATTGCAAGGCGTGTCACCAGATCAACGGCAAGTCGGTCGGCCCGGCGTTTGTTGAAGTCTCGAAGAAATACCGGGGTGACAAGGGCGCAGCCACGCGACTGGCTAATAAGGTGATCACGGGTGGCGGTGGCGTCTGGGGCGAACACGCCATGAACGCCCACCCGCAGTTGTCGAAGGAAGACGCCACCGAAATCGTGAAATACGTGCTGGCGTTGGGGAACGAACAACCGGATGTGACGCTGCCGCAGCAGGGCACGACGGTTTTGAAAGAGCACGTCGGCAAGGACCAGACGGGGCGCTACATTCTGTCGGCGTCGTATACCGACAAAGGCGGGGCCATCACGCCCCTGACCAGCAGCGAAAGCCTGATTCTGCGCCCCGCCAAAGTGCAGGCCGGCGACGCCGACGAGGTGTATAACATGAACCGCCAGCGGGGACGGCTGGGCGCCACCAAAAACAAAGCGTATTTCGTGCTGAAAGGCGTGGATCTGAAAGGCATCCAGAAGCTGACGTACCAGGTGGCTTCGAAAGACCACGACGGCACGATTGAAGTCCATACCGGTTCGGCAAAAGGCCCGGTGATCAGCACGGTGGCGTATACGGCCACGGGAGCCTGGAACAAAACCGCCGAGCTCAGCGCCCCGATTCAGGACCCCGGCAGCAAGCAGGATTTGTACTTTGTGTTTGTGAACGCTGATCCGAAAGCCGAGAATATCGGCGGGGTAAGTTGGGTTGAATTTGGGAAGTGAGATTGTTTTAAATGAAGGAGCCACCGTGGTTTTGAGGAACTGCGGTGGCTTTTTTGAAATGATACATTATTTTATAACTTGTCAAAACATTTCTTTGTCTCATTACCAAGAGTAATGGAATTGTAACATCACTTTACAGTCTCATGCAAGTGTTTATATATATTATCGAAAGAAAATGGACGATAAAACAAATATCGCTGGCCTTAAAAAAGTTTGTGATTGGAAAGCCTTAAAGGTAAAGTTAATCAATGAGCCAACAGACATTCTTTGGGAACAGGCTTTTGAAGATTTTTTGTTGGCAAGAATAACAACAAGGTATTTTGAGCCAATTAATGCTATTTCTAGTATTCATAAACAGCAAGGTAAGGGATTTTCAATTGTCGCAATTTATTGTTCGCTTATTGAATTCTTTGAAACATTGAAGAAAGGGTATGAATTTAAGTATCCTAATTATTATGACTCAAATGGCAGTATTGTTGCTAGTAAAGTTAATCATGACAAAAAAGGAAATTTCTATTCATTACATACCAAAGAAATCTTTACTGATTTTCTTACAGAGAATCTCCCATTCTCCGTTATTTTTAAAAATTTGAATATTGCTGAAGATTTTTATACAAATGTTAGATGCTCCATTTTACATCAGGCAGAAACTCAATCGAATTGGGTTATTAGAGATGGTGAGTCATCAGACGACATCGTATTTTGGAATAGTTCTTCAACTAGACCCGAAATTATTCTGAGATGGAAACTATATTTAAATGGGATGCGATATGCCAAATTTAAATTTATTTATTTTGGAAGAGTTGTATTTTATTTTATTATTCAATCATAATTATGATTCGTGAAAAATTTGAAGAAATATCAAGGCGCGTCTGGACTGATATTGACTTTGCAAATCGCTACCGGACAATTTATGGAGAAGAAACAATAACCGACACTATTCTGCTTGAACTGGCAAAACAAAATTTTCGCAATATCCGTATCCTCCAAACCCCTAAGCTAGCGGAATCCGTACAGGGAACGGATTGGGAGTGGTTTGTAGGATCACGTACTCATGGGTGGATAAGATATGCTATTCAGGCTAAAAAGCTAAATCCAAAAACAAATAAATATGATAGTTTAAATCATAAAGTAGGGGCACCACCAAATGATAACTATCAAATAGATATACTTCAGAAGTTTGCGGATTTTTATAAAGCTATACCACTATATAATTTTTATAACTTCTTCCCTAGGGCAATACAAGCTAATCACTGGCACTGTAATCAAGATTTTGATAGAGAACTATTAGGGTGGAGTTTTACATTATTGAGAAACGTAGAAATTGCAATAGGAAATAGAGGATTTAGAACATTTGATAGGATACATAATTTTCATGAAACATTACCAATTCGATGTCTGTTTAGCTGTCCACTTTTCAAAATGCTATATCAAAATGAATCAACTTCTGAATCAACAGGGAATCTTTTTGGAGTGCCTTTTAAAAAAGTAACTAATCTACCTAAACAATTTTTAGATATTTTGGAATCTGATTATAATACACGAGAAATAGGTTCTTTAACTGAATTTCCAGAGGGATTGTATAGTTCAGAGCTTAATATATATCCTAAGAGGATCGCAATAATTGATTTATCGAACGAAGAACTATATTAAATTGTATTTTATTATTCATATTTTTCTATATACTCTAGGTCTGCCACAGACTTAGGAACGAGCTATGGAAAAAAACAAAAATTGATCTCACTGCGGAACTGGAAGAAATTAAGCGGGGCCAGCAACAAACGCTGGATTTTCTGAAATCGCACGGTCACGAACTGGATCTGGGCGAATGGCTATCGGTGCGGGATTACGCCAAAAAATACGGTGTTTCGATTCAGGTGGTAATCAACTGGATCAACCGGGGCATTATTCCGACTGACTGCGTTGAAGACCTACCGATGTTCAACAACATTCGCATGGTTAGGGACAAGATGTATAAATGAGAAGCCACCCTATGAAAACGAAAAATAATACCCTCACCACGCTCGAACAGTTCAAGAACCAGTATTACGGCGAACGGGGCTGTGCGAAGCGGGAAGAACTGGAAGCGGGCTACGAAAACTTCAAAAGAAGTTCGCTTGTCAACCCTTCAAAAAATCGTTGAACGGGGTTTAGATGGGCATTTAGAACTTTCGATCAAACTGTAGAGCCGTTTCTGCCTTCTCCAGCAAGGGCATAAAGAAGACAGAAACGACACGGTTTCAAATTCGGCCTTTACTTTTCCACGAGTTCCTCTTTTTTGAGACAGGCAAAGACCTCGCGGTAGAACTCGGGGTGTGATTGCCAGGTCTGTGCGGTGACCATATTTCCGTCGCGGACGGCCTGTTGGGTCGAATAGGTGCCCCCACCCATCTCAATTTCGGTCCGCACATGTTCGTAAGCGGTTAGCTTCCGGTTGTTCGCCAAACCAGCGGTGACCAGAATCTGGATGCCGTGGCAGATGGCAAAGACCCATTTGCCCTGCCGGTCAAACGCTCGTACGACCTCCAGCAGCCCGGCGTGGTTGCGCAGGTATTCGGGGGCGCGACCGCCCAGCAGCAGAATGGCGTCATAGTCGTCGACGACTACTTCGTCGATCGTCAGATCGGAAACCAGACAATAGCCGAGCCGCTCGATGTAGGTGTCCCAACCGGGTTCAAAATCGTGCATCACCAGGTTCAACCGGCGTTTGCTGGGCGCGGCAATCACCGCGATGTCGCCTTCTTCCTGAAAGCGGTGAACGGCATAGAGGGTTTCGTAACTTTCGCCACCATCACCGGTGACAATCAGTATTTTGCGATTCATGGCGTAACGAATTTAGAATAGGGGGAGAAGATAGAGCCATTTTACCCCGCTAAACCACCAAAAGCAAACAATCCGGCCGTCCTACCTATCCCTCAACATTCTGATTACCGTCCTGATCATCCGCCCCCGCGCTACGCGAGCGACAACGGAAGCCTACCTGTCAACACTTCAAAAAACCGTTCTTGTGGATCGCGTAGCGATCCAACAAAAGGCAAAGTCCGATCGCTACGCGACCCAAAAGGCCGGAACCTGGTGGCTATTAGACTACAAACATTTCGTCGCTACGCGACTTAAAAACGGGCAGAATGATCGGTATGTCAGTCAAAAAACCGCTGATCCGTCCTTTGCAAGCCAAAAACCGCAAACAGTAACCCACCCCCCGGTGTTGTATTGGTTCACCTCACACTTGCTCCATACGCCATGAAATATGCGGTTTCCTACAACATCGACCAATCCGTTTTTGAACTTCGGGTCGACGACCACGCCCCCATCGTTTTCACCAATCATTTTCAGGTGATCGAGTACCTGGAACAGGCCGGGCTGTCGGAACCTGATGGTGATTACGTCTATGATCCCGTTGAAAAAGGGTTCATTTTTTCTGAAGCCTACGCGCTCAATTAAATACCGTTTATGAATAAATAAAGAACTAACCATCTATATTGGCGAATCAATGCCTTAGCAACATTCGTATGCTGGTCAAACGACTTCTGCTTGTAGTTTCGGTTCTGGTTCTGGCGGAAACCAACGCCTTCGGCCAGTCGTCGGCGGATACCTCGGCCATTCTGACGCAACTCAACCAGGCCGAAGCCATTGAAATGCAACAGCCCGAAAAGGCCCTGCGCGACTACCGGGAAGCCCTGGCGGCCTCCCTGAAAACCGGCTACACGAAAGGGTATTTCGAAAGCGTGCGGCTGATTACTTACCTGCTGGATGTGCTGGGTCGGCACGACGAATCGGAAAAACTGGCGGCCGAAGCCCTGCAAAAAGCCCTGCGGGAACCTTCCGAACAATACCGGAGCCAGTGCCATTTTGCGCTGGCGCAGTCGGCCAAGTGGCAAGGCAAAAACAAGCAGGCCATTCAGTACTTCAAGATGGCCGCCCCCTACATGCTGGCCCACCAGAACCGGAAAAAGGCTGCGGTTTTGTACCAGAATCTGGGCCTGATCTACGAAGCCGAGAAGCTGTATCCACAGGCCCTGGACTACTACAACCGGGCGATCCGGTATGACCGCATCGCGAAAAGCACGAACCAGGAACTGGCAGTGGACTACCACAGCGTGGCCTCTGTGTACGTCAAACAAAACCGGTTGAAAGAAGCGTTGGTGTATTTCCAGAAAACAAAAGCCCTCCTTGACACGACCAAAGACCTTTCGCTGCTGATCAATTTATACAGCAATATTGCGAATCTGCACAACGAAGAAGCCCGGTATGACTCGGCCCTGTTTTACTACCAGAAAGCGTTGCGGTTGAATCGTCAGTACAACAATCCCCTCCAGGAGTTGCATTTGCTGGCCGGTCAGGCGGCCACGTACAACGGCCTGAATCAGTTCGGGCGGGCCAAACCCCTGCTGGACCGGGCGTACGACATGGCAAAAACCAATCGCGTGGGCCTGTCGGAATTTCGGAACATTTACCGGGAATATGCGAATGCCAGCCATGGTTTGGGCGACTACAAAACCGCCTTTGCCTGGTATCAGCAGTACGTCAAAACCAATGATTCGTTGTCGACACGGGAGGCCAAAGAACTACTGGGCGAATACGAAGTGAAACTCCGGCAGGCCGAAGCGGGGCAGCAACTGGCCGAAAAACAGCGCCGGATCGAGCAGTTGGAACAGGCGCACCAGCGTCAGAAACTGTGGCTCCTGATGGCGGTTCTGGTGGGGCTGAGCGTGGTGAGCGGTTTGGTGTTTGCCTACCTCTACATGCGCCAGCGTCGGCGCACGTCCGACAATGCCCTGCTGGCGGCCGAGCGCGCCCACGAACTCGCCGTGGTGCAGTCCGAATTGCAGGGTCAGCAGAAAGAACGGCTGCGGATTTCCAAAGAAATGCACGATGACCTCGGCGCATCGCTGACGACAATCGGTTTGTTGAGTGAGGTGGTCAAAACCCGGATGAATGCCGCAACGCTCCCTGAAATTGCAAAAATTTCGGCGATTTCGGCCGACATGGTGACGGCCATGAACGAAATCATCTGGTCGCTGAATACCAAAAACGACAGTCTCAATGGACTGATTGCCTACACCCGGGCCTTCGCCAGCGAGTTCATCGAAGATACGGCTTTGCTTCTGCGGACGCAGGTGAGCGAGTCGCCCCGGGAAATTGCCATGCGGGGAGTCGACCGCCGGAATGTGTTCCTGACCGTGAAAGAAGCCCTTCACAATGTGGTCAAACACGCGCAGGCCACGCAGGTCTGGCTCACGATCCGGCCCGAAACCGACCGGCTGGTGATTGAAGTTGCCGACAACGGACACGGTTTTGCTCCGCATGAACGAAGCCGGTTCCGGAACGGACTGGGCAATATGAAAAACCGCATGGGCGAATCGGGTGGCATCTGCGACATTTCTTCGTCGCCGACGGGTACCCGTGTGACCATTATGTATCCATACCCGACGGCCAAAAATACTGCAAATGCAGTATGGCAGAAAACCCAAAAAAGCGCCAATATTGCCGGATGAACACCCCCATCACTGTCGCCATTGTAGAAGACAAGGAACTGATCCGGCAGTCGCTGGCCATTCTGGTCGATGGCGCCGACGGTTTCGCCTGTCAGGCCACCTTCGAAACAGCCGAAGCAGCCCTGGATCATTTGCCGGGGCAATGTGTCGATGTGGTGTTGATGGACATCGACCTGCCGGGCATGAACGGCATCGACTGTGTGCGGCACCTGAAGCAGCTCTGCCCGGCCACCCAGTTCATGATGTGTACGATGTACGACGAAGACGAGACGGTTTTTGAAGCGCTCAAAGCGGGTGCGAATGCCTACATCCTCAAGCGCAGCCCGCCCCATAAACTCCTGGAAGCCATTACCGAACTGCACGAAGGCGGGTCGCCCATGAGCAGCACCATTGCCCGCAAAATTGCCAGTTCGTTCCACATCAACCCAACGGCTCCCAACGAGCTGGATGTTCTGACACCCCGCGAACGGGAAATTCTGGATCGACTGTCGAAAGGACACAGCCACAAGGAGGTGGCCGCCGAGCTGTTTGTCAGCCCCACCACCGTCCGGAAACACATCTTCAACATCTACGAAAAACTCCAGGTTCACTCCAAAGTCGAAGCGGTCAACAAGTATCTGGGACGAAAATAAAGCGTAAAAAATCATGCAAATGCGGTATTGTCGGCCCCGGAAAGAGCCGATAGTTTTGCCCCGGTGATTGACGGTAATCACCCCAAAACAACGCACGATCATGAAAACGCTCCTTCTGTTCCTCCTGGTAACGCTGACTTTTACGGCCTGCAAAAAAGACGGTGACGAAGTCGCACCCGCCAAACCGGCGGAAGCCGTGGCGGGTACGTATAACCTGACATCGTTCTATTACGTGTCGGGCGACGACCGCATTAATCTGCCGACGCTGCCCTATACCCAGAACGGCCAGACCGTATCCGGCACCGCCAGCCTGACGCCCCAAACCACCGACGATCAGGTGACGCTCCGATTGACCCTAAAAATAACGGGCAGCGACGATCAGTCCATCGAGCTGAAAAACATCACCGTGCAGCAAAACGGGTCGGGCTATAACCTTACCGCAGGTAACCAGACCATTGCCAGTGCCGACGGCAAAAAAATGAACCTGGCGATCTCCGAAACCGATCCGACCACGAAGGAAACGTCGGAACTCAGGTTCACGGCCGAAAAATAACATCACTTTTTCCACCCATTTAATGAGCTGATTATGTGCAAGAAACTCGCATTTATCCTCAGTACGGCCTTCCTGATGCTGCTGAGTAGCTATTGTGTGCAGGCCCAGAAAGCCTTTGAGCAGGGCCGGATCGTTGGCACTGCCGGTTTGCTCCTGAAAAGCAATGCCACCCCGGTTACGGTAGCCGTTGAATATGGCGTTACGGATGAGATTGGGATCGCCGGTAAAGTGGTTTATCAATCAAACAAGGGCTACAGTGCCTATTCGATTGGCGTGCTGGGCAACTACCATCTGGCCAAAGCTTTTTCGGTTACGGGCAATAAACTCGACCCTTTCCTGGGCATTCACATCGGCAAACCCTTTTCGTCGCGGGATGGGCGAACGGACTCCGGAAACGTTTTTGCCGGTGCCCAACTCGGTGCCCGGTATCTGGTCAATGAACGGATTGGCCCGTATGCGCAGCTCAATCTGGGACTCGTCAATTCCGCCGGTTCTAGCTTCGAACTCGGTGCCGCCTTCAAATTCGGGAGGTAAAGCGGCCTGGACCGTTCATTTTGTATCTCCCCGTCAACTCAAAACGCTATGGCTATGAAAATCTGGATTAGTTTTTTGCTCCTCGTTTCCTCACTGGCTCTGGCTCAGTCCGAAGAACCGCTCAAAAAGGGAAATACCGTTTATGTCGAATCGTTGTCGAAAAACGAAAACAGCCAGGAAACGCTGAAAGCCTTTGTCGATCAGCTTCAGGAATGGGGCCACTGGAAAGTAGCCGCCAATAAATCCTCAGCCGATTTCATCATCAAGTTAAACCTCGAAGCCAGCAGAGGCATCCGGGTTACATCCTGGGGAGGCACTTCGATGGCCTGTAGCGCCCGGTTTTACGATAAATCCGATGCGCTGCTCTGGGAAACAGACACCTACAGAGCCAGTCCCAACGGCACCAACGGGTTTAACGCCAAAAGAGCAGCGGCTCGTAAACTGGTGAATGCCATCGAAAAAAAATACCGGTAAGACCGTAAGACCGTCTTTCGAAAACCAGTAAATGCTTGACTACGCACTTACTTTTAGTGCCTAAAAAACCGGCCTGCTCCAGGTCGGTTTTTTCTATGCCAGACCCAACTTTTCCGCGCTGCTCACATCGGTTCAAACGCACAAATCATTTGTATTTTCCGTAGTTAAACCGGTCATTTTGCGATCTAAATGTGTACTTATTTTGTTATCTAGACGTATCCCAATTCATGCGATTAATTGAACCCGAGCGGCTTTTTCCGGCGGCAGGTTTTCACGGTTTCATGATGGGGCTGACACGGTTTTACGCTTCTATTTACCACAACAACAGATACCATGAAAAAGCGCATTGAACTTGAGTTAACGGCAAACGAAGCGCAGATGCTGGCCTTCCTGCTGCACACGGTTACCGACCAGTTCCACGCCAGTAAAGTCCTGCGTGACCGGGCCAAAATCAGTCTGAAAGATTTACGAACTGCCGAAACCGTGCGGAGAAAGCTGACGCACTCAATAAAATCGGAACCGTACCGGGAAAATCTTTGACGGCATTCGTTAAAACCGCCTGACTCTTGAACTTTCAACGTTTGGAAGCCGCGTGTTTTTCCAGCAACCGCAGCGTGTGGTCCAGTGATTTGGGATCGCTCCAGTCTTCATGGCCCGGTACAACGATCTTCGCCGTTCCAAATTGCGCCATTACACGCCGGATCGAATTCGGCCATTCTTTCAGGTTGGCGTCGCCGACGTAGCCCATGCCGAAAGCCGCTACGCTTTTGACAAAACAACCACCGTGCAGAATCTGCTGGTTGGGGAGCCAGACCACAATGTTGTCACTTGTATGCCCTTCGCCTGGAAAATAACACCGAATTGGTTCCTGACCGATCGTGAAGGTCGTATCATTTGGGAGGATGGCTTCGGGCGCTTCGTATCCTTCCTTTACCGATTTTTGGGCTGTCAGCGGGGTGCCCACTACCCGAATACCGGCTTTTCGCAATTCACCGACACCGCCCACCCGGTCGCCGTGGGCGTGGGTGACGATGCAGAGCCGGACGGGCTGGTGCAGGTTGTCCTTTACCCATTGCAGCACTTGTTGGGTGTTGCCGGTATTTTCCCGGGTATCCCACCCTGTATCCACCAATACGACGCCGTCTTTTGTTTTGATAATGAGTCCATTGGAGGGGACGGCGTCATTTTGATACATCCCATACGTGGTGTGAACCAGAACCTGGTCATTGAGGGGCGTCACCACCAGTTTGGGCAGTACGTTTTTTTTTGACGATTGCGCCTGTGCGAAACCGTGCAGAAAGATGGCGAAAACAAATGCCGTCAGAATACGCATGAAGAAGAAATTGCTGATGAGTAAATACCCCGAATTGGTAAAGCAAAATTGCAAAAAATGTTTCCCATCTCATAGCTAGCAGACACAGAAATCCGACTCCAAAGCCACCAAAATGCGTTACTTTTGCGGGTATGAACTACCGCTTACTTGCTCTTTTGCTTTTCCTGACGATTCCGTTGCGGGCGCAGGAGCCCTCGGCCGACCGAATTCACAAACACATCAAAAAACTGGCTTCCGACCGGATGAAGGGCCGGGGTACCGGCAGTCGTGAAAATGCCAAAGCTGCGGCCTACATCGCCCGGCATTTCCGGAAATACGGTCTGAAACCGCTGGGCGAAGACGGTTTTTACCAACCTTTTACGGCCAAAGTCCGGCGCGTGGTGGTGCCCGACAGCCTCCGCAAAGCCGCCAATGTGATTGGATTTCTGGACAACGGCGCGGAGCATACCATTGTGATCGGTGCCCATTACGACCACCTAGGTTTGGGCGATCAGGGCAGTTCGCTGGACCCCAAACCGCAGGGACAGATTCACAACGGCGCCGACGACAATGCCTCGGGCGTGGCCGGTTTGCTGGAACTGGCGCAGTATTACGCCAAAAATTCAGTAAAAGAACCGTACAATTTTCTGTTCATGGCATTCGGCGCGGAAGAACTGGGGTTGCTGGGTTCCCGCCATTTTCTGAACCACCCCACCCTGCCGCTGGACCGGATGAATTTCATGATTTGTATGGACATGATTGGCCGGTATAACCCGGAACGCGGCATCGGCATCGGGGGCTACGGAACCGCCGACGCCTGGCCGACGGTTTTCAAAGACGTCACCGCCGGGGTGAAATTCTTCACCGACCGGGCCGGCAACGGTGGTTCCGATAATGCGGCTTTTTACGCCAAAAAAATTCCCGTGCTGTTTTTCCATACCGGCGGGCATCCGGATTACCACAAACCGGGTGACGATCCCGAGAAAATCGACGCCAAAGCCGAGGAGGAAATTCTGCGGCTGGAAATCAGGCTGATCGACAACGCTATGAAGCTGCCGAAGATGACATTTACCCCGGTTCAGTAAGCCGCCAGTCAACGATTTTAACCGGGTAGAGTAATGCCGGAAGCAAAGCTACTTTCTATTGAAAATACGCTATGGACAGCGTTGGCCCACGTAGAAAGACCTCCGGCATGAACCTCCCCCAACAAATTCGTTACACGGTTTTCTTTTTTTGCATTCTTTTCGTTCCTCTGACTGGAAGAAGCCAGGAGAAACCGAAGTCCCCCAAAACGATTCCAGAACTTCAACGGGCGATTGAAAACGTACTGAAAGAAACCGGAACTCCGGCGGTCGGGGTGGCTTTGGTCAAGGGAGACAGTACGGTTTGGGTGGCCGGTTTGGGAAAAGCCAATCTGGAGAAAAACACGAAGGCTACGGCTACGACGCTGTTCCGCATTGGTTCGGTGTCGAAAATGTTCGTTTCGCTGGCCGTTCTGAAGCTCCAGGAAGAAGGCCGGATTCATCTGAAAGACAAAGTCAGGGACTTAGCCCCCGAAATTGCCTACGTCAACCCCTGGGAAAAAACCGCTCCGATTCTCGTGGAGCACCTGCTGGAACACACCACGGGCTGGGACGATATGCACCTGGCGGATTACGCCCTCAACGATCCTTCCCTTACGCTGAAACAGGGACTCGATTTTCTGCCCGGCACACGGACATCCCGCTGGATGCCGGGCACACGGATGGCCTACAGCAATTCGGGTCCGCCGGTGGCCGCCTACATCATCGAAAAACGGACGGGCCAGCGTTTTGAAGACTACATACAGACCCATTTTTTTCAACCGCTGGGCATGACAACGGCGACGTATTTTGCGTCGGCGCTTTACCAGCAACGGGGGGCCACCCTCTACGTGAACAACAATCCCCAGCCGTATTGGAACATCAGCGTTCGTCCGTCGGGGGCCATTAATGCGTCACCGACGGATATGGCCCGGATGCTCCTTTTTTTTGTCAATCGGGGTCGGGTTGGTGATCGGCAACTCGTGGGTGAAACCTCCCTGAAACGCATGGAAACCCCCACCACCACCACCGGCGCCCGGGCGGGTCTGGACTACGGATACGGTTTGGCCAACTATTCGACCCCGTATAAGCAGTTTGTATACCGATCCCACGCAGGCGGGGTGAACGGCGGACTGACGGATTTTTCGTATCTCCCGACCCACCGGGTGGGCTATGCCATTATGATCAATGCCGCGAACGGAAATGCCCTTTCCCAGATTGGGAACCTGATCCGGAGTTTTCAGACGGCCCCTTTTCCGACCGATTCGACCCGCACAAAGCCGGTGAAACAAAAGCTCGAGGATGCGATTTCGGGCTATTATGTTCCGATCAATCCGCGGGTGCAAAAGATGTATTTTCAACAGCGGATTGTGGACGTAAAGCGCCTTTGGCGGAACGGAAATTTTCTTTTTAGCCGAAACCTGTTCGGGGGCGGTTTAGAAACCCACGTCGCCGTGACCGACCGCCGGTATGCCTCGCCCGAAACCGGGAAAATCAGTGTGGTGCAGGTACAGGACCCGCTGGCGGGGGAAGTCGTTCACGTGGGCAGTCTGGCTCTGCTGCGGATTTCACCGGTTCTGGCATATGGTCAATACCTGCTCAGCATCCTCTGGATCTTGTATCTGCTGGGTTCGGTGATTTTCGGCAGCGTCTGGTTGATCCGATACTGGAAGACCAGGCGGGGCCGTACGGAGACGCGCAACGTTATTCTGTGGCCTTTTCTGACGAGTCTGCTTTTTCTGTTGACCACGATTCTGGGCATCATCGGCGGGCAGGATCCGATGGAAAGGCTGGGAAAGCCAGGGCTTATATCGGTTTCCGCGCTGGTATTGTCCATTCTTTTTGCCCTGGCGGCCGTCTGGTCCGTCATCAGGCTGATCCAGGAACGGAAAGCCAGCGTGAGCAGAACCGTTTACTGGCACATGGTCGTGCTATCGGTTCTCCATGTCATGGCCACCGGTTATCTAACGTGGTTTGGAGCCATTGGCGTACCAACCTGGCAATAACGCAAATCCGTCAGGCAGAAATAACAGAATGAAATACGTTCGATCCGTTTCCCCATTTCGGATACAACATCAAGAGATCTGGTTACTTTTTTGGATCTGAACTGCCGCACCTTTGCAGCGTCAAGAGTTGACTCCGATTTAACAAGAAAACTTATGAGCAGTATTCAAAAAACGAAATTAGGCAGTCAGGGACTGGTCGTTCCCAAAATTGGATTGGGTTGCATGGGCATGAGCCAAATTGCGGGCATGGATATTTACGGAAAAGCCGACGAAGCCGAATCCATTGCCACCATTCACCGCTCGCTCGAACTGGGCGGTAATTTTCTGGATACGGCTGATTTATACGGCCCACTCGCCAACGAACGACTCGTGGCCAAAGCCATCCGGGGAAACCGGGATCAGTATGTGATTGCCACCAAGTTCGGCTACGAGATCGACGACAACGAACAATTGACCTGGCGCATCAACGGCCAGCGTGACTATGTCAGGAAAGCCGTCGAGCGTTCGCTGAAAAACCTGGGAACCGATTTCATCGACCTGTACTACCTCCACCGCCTGGACCCCAGCACGCCAGTTGAAGAAACCGTGGGGGCTATGGCCGAACTGGTTAAGGAAGGGAAAGTTGGGTACATCGGCCTGTCGGAAGTGGGTTCGGAAACCATTCGGAAGGCCCACAACGTTCATCCCCTGACGGCGGTCCAGACCGAATACTCTCTGTTTGAGCGCAGTGTGGAAGAAGACGGTATTCTGGCGACGATTCAGGAACTGGGCATCGGTTTTGTGGCCTATTCACCCCTGGGCCGGGGTTTTATTTCCGGCGAAGTGAAAAGCCCGGATGATTTTCCGGCCAATGATTTCCGGCGAAGCATTCCCCGTTTTCAGGGCGAGCAGTTTTACAAGAACCTGGAACTGGTCGATGCGATTCACGAACTGGCCGCAGAAAAAGAAATTACGCCGTCGCAACTGGCCATTGCGTGGGTAATTGCCAAAGGCTTTTTACCGATTCCGGGGACCAAACGCGTGAAATACGTGGAGCAGAATCTGGCGGCTACCGGCATCTCGCTCAGCACCGACGAACTGGCTCGTCTGGAAGCCATCATTCCGCTGGGCACCTCGACCGGCGACCGGTATGACGCCAGCGGAATGGCGATGGTTAACTTATAAAAAAGTAGGAAAGCAACCCGGAAAAGCATTTTTTGGCGATGCTTTTCCGGGTCTTCAAAATCAAAACCTGCATGAAAAAGAACGCCAGTTCTCCCTATTTTATCCAGTCAATCGCTGATTTACACCGGATTCTGGAGTTACCCAAACCGGAACATCCGCTGGTGAGCGTAATTAATTTCGAAGAAATAACATGCTATACGGATGAAAGCATGAGAAGCCTTATTTACAATTTTTACTCGATCTGCATCAAAAAAGGATTTAAAGGAAAATTAAAATATGGTCAGAACTATTATGATTTCGACGAAGGCATCATGACTTTCTTCTCACCCGGGCAAGTCATTACCACGGATATCACGGATGAGCTGGCGCTTTCGGGTTGGTGGCTGGTGGTGCATTCCGATTACATCCGGAATTACCAGTTGGCAAAATCCATCCGGAATTACGGTTTTTTCTCATATGCCGCGAATGAAGCCCTGCATCTTTCCGAAAAGGAAGAAGCAATGGCCACCACCATAATGAAGAATATTGAACAGGAATATCGTTCGAATATTGACTCCTACAGTCAGGATGTTATCGTTTCGCACATCGAATTATTGCTCAATTATTCAAACCGGTTCTACAACCGGCAGTTCATCACCCGCAAAGCTGCCAACAGCGATTTGCTGATCAAGCTGGAAGCGCTGTTAGTGGATTACTTTTCCGGCGAGAAGGTGCGGCAACTGGGGCTGCCAACGGTCCATTACATTTCGGAACAACTCGCCATTTCGCCCAACTACTTAAGCGACCTCCTGCGCAACCTGACGGGCCAGAGCACCCAGCAGCACATCCACAACAAACTAATCGAAAAAGCACAGGAAATCTTGACGACCACTTCCCTCTCGGTGAGCGAAATTGCGTATCAACTCGGTTTTGAATACCCGCAGTCGTTTAGCAAACTGTTCAAGAATAAAACGAATCTCTCTCCGCTCGAATTCCGGCATACGTTCAATTAGATTCCCGAAGTAGTACGGCATTGCCGGAGCAAATCGTAACCAAACCAACCTACGAAATGCCGTTCATTCATGCTTTCTACCCCTACATTTTATCCTATAGCAACCCTATTTAAAATTGTTTGTAAGGACAAAAGACACAACGCTGTACTCGTACAAGATATCTGTTTGTACAATCGGAATAATCATGCCGTTTGATAACTTAACCTGCGTTACCCTTTTTAAATAATGCAGTTCATTGTTGCCCTGTCGCGCAATTTAATCAGACGGCTAAAGCTTTTTGGTATTCACCGGTAATCCATCTCCGCCCCTGTTAAAGAATCAATGTACCATCCTATAAATAAATTCTATATTTGTAGTAGTATATGATGCAGAAATAGCACTTATTCCGTTTAAGAAGCCTATTTAGCCGTTATATAGCTTCCAATCCTTTTTATATCAGCGTTTACTTAAATTTTTCTCGCGTTATGAAGCAAACTTTTACCGCTATTAAATCCCTCTATTCGTGTTTTTTGGGAATATTCCTGCTGATTTCCTGCCTGGAAACCACGGTTGTATACGCACAGTCCATTAGTGTAGAGCCTGAGAGTTATCAGGTGGATAAATCAAGAAAGCTCATCGTCTGCAATCGAATTCCGACCATTCCATCCGGTCAACCGGCACGTCCGAAAATCATCTTCGATAAGGAGTATACTTTTTCAGAAGCGACTGCGGCCTTTGAAAAGGGCAAGGCCTACAAGATTAACAGCAACGGAGCCATTTTTACCCTGTTCTTCACTGGCTTGCCGATCCTGAATGTTAAAACCGTTAACAGTAAGGCCATTAACGAAAAGGAAGACGATGTTCGTACCCCGGGAACCATTACGCTTTCTACGGCTGACAAGCCACTGGTGACGTCTTACATGGGCATTCGGGTGCGGGGTAATTTCTCAAGAGGCTACCCGAAGAAAGGGTATAATATGGAATTATGGAATGATATAAAAGGGGATGAAAGTCGGGATGTTAGTCTGGACGGATTGCGCGAAGACAGTGATTATTATCTCCTGGCCATGTACGGTGAATCCATGCGACTCCAAAATGCAACGGCGCATTCACTCTGGCTTAAAACACATACACTGCCCTATATCGCCAAGGAACCCGAAGCCATTGGCGGAATCCGATACCGGTATACCGATGTATTCATCAACGGTTCTTATAACGGGGTTTATCTGCTGACCGAAAAGGAAGACCGGAAGCAATTAAAACTCAAGAAAATCACCGACGACGGCGAAGTTCGGGGCGAACTCTACAAGACTAATCCGGGAAGCGCAACTAAATATACCGGACCTTTGCCAGGCTACGATCCCAACGCCGGCCTGAGTTGGGGTGGTTTTGAAATCGATTATCCGAAACAGTCATTCTGGTTTAACCTCTATGATTTTGTGAACTTTATCGTTAATTCTTCCAATCAGAATTTTAAAGCCGGAATTTTCAGTCGGGTGGAAATGACCAGTCTGATCGACAATTTCGTTTTCATTAACGCCATCCGCGCTGCGGATAACATGTCGAACAATCAGGTACTGGCGAAATACAAAGAAGGGGAAAAATATTTTTTCCTTCCGTGGGATTTAGATGCGTCGTTTGGATACGATTTTACGGGAAACAAAGAATACCATACGAACGATATTATGACCAACGGGCTTTATAACCGGCTCCTGTCGCTGGACCCCGATGGATTTAAATCCAAACTCCGGAAACGCTGGTTTGAGCTGAGAGGCACCATCTACAGCCTGGAAAGTATCAAACAGGAATTGCGGACTCATTATAACCTGCTCCAGCATGAAGGTGCCTACGCCCGCGAAACCCTGCGGTGGCCCGATCGACTGGCGTTGGCCGACTTCTCCTACATCGACCCCTGGCTCGAGAAACGCCTGGCTTATCTGGACAAATACATCGGGGCTTTTCCGTCCGACGCACCCGCTCCCTTCGTAGTCACCTTGACATCGTTTACGGGCGTCATCGATGGAGCGCAAAAAAAACTGGACTGGACCACCAGCAAAGAGCAGAACTCCCGCCGGTTTGAAGTTGAATTCAGTACCAATGGCAGTTCCTACAGCAAAGTGGGTGAAGTGGCGGCCGCCGGTACCAGCGACGGCACCCAAAACTACAGTTTCACGCATTCGAATGCCTCCTCACCTGCGTACTATCGCCTGAAAATGATCAGTACGAGTGAAACCTCGCAGTACAGTAGCGTGGTTCAGATTACGGCACCGGGCGGTTGTACGCCACCGGCGGCCCCCGCCGTCAATGCCAGTTCTACCACGGCGACATCCGGCCAAAGTGTGCAACTGACGGCTACCGGGTGTGCTTATACGGTGGTCTGGAGCAATAACCAAACCGGATCGCCGATTACCGTGAACCCGGCCATAACGACCAGTTATACCGCCAAATGCCAAAAGGAAGCCGGTTGCGAAAGCGGTTCCTCGGCTGCCGTTACGGTTACCATCAATAACCCAACGACCGTAACCGGCAATTTTGAAGGATTCCTGGATAAGGTCGAATGCGGAACGATGCGGGGGTGGGTCTGGGACCGGAACAAACCGAACACCCCGCTGACGGTCGAGTTTCTGGAGGGCAACACCTCCCTGGGAACGGTACTGGCCGATATTTACCGCGAGGACATCAAAGCCGCCGGTAAAGGTGACGGTCGGCACGTCTATAGCTTTCCGACGCCCGAGTCCCTGAAAGACAACCGGACCCACACCATTTCGGCGCGGGTGCTGGGCAGTACCTATACACTGAAACAGGCACCCAAAGTGCTCGGGCCCTGTGCACCCGGTGCCCGCCTGAGTGCCTCGTTCGAGGACGAATCCGACATCCGCATTTCGGTCGCACCGAATCCGACGAGCGGTGAATTTGAGGTGAGCTTCTATACCGCCACCTGGCAGCAGTCGACCATATCGGTTGTTGATTTACTGGGTCGCAACTGGTTTACGAGTACCCTGGAAGGCAGCGGAATCCAGAAACAAAAAGTACGTTTATCCGGTGCCACCGGGCTGTATATGGTTCAGGTTCAACAGGGGAAGGACGTTCGCACGAAAAGTCTGGTTCTTCAGCAATAAGCGGTTTTTAGTCCATCCACCGAGGGCCTGTCAGGAGTTGTTCCGGGCAGGCCCTCGGTATGTGTAAATCTCCCTAGTTTTAAAATGGCCCTTAAACAGGATAAACTCCGTCATTTTTAGCCAAATTGCGGTTCAAAAACCCACATAGGCGGCAGGTATGCTTACCCGTGTAACCTGTTACCGTTGCATGACTGTTCATTCGCTGATTTGTATGTTTAAAACAATCCCTTTTCTGGCTTTCTTTTTCTACCCGTATCTCGTCCAGGCACAGCAACCTTTGCACATCCTGGCGATCAAAACGCCCAAAGAATTACACAGTTTTTTCCGGTGGACGGGCCAGGATCGGCCGATCATCAGTGGCCACCGGGGCGGCATGGTAAAAGGCTTTCCGGAAAATTCGATGGCGACGTTCGAGAACACCCTGAAACACACCCCGGCTTTTTTCGAGATCGATCCGCGGCTGACCAAAGACAGCGTGATTGTGCTGATGCACGACGCCACGCTGGAACGAACCACCACCGGAACCGGGAAAGTGGGCGACTATACGTGGAATGAACTGAAGAAATTGCGGCTGAAAGATGCGGAGGGCAACGTAACTGAACACCGGATCCCGACGCTGGCCGAAGCCATTGACTGGGCGCGGGGAAAAACGATTCTGAATCTGGACAAAAAAGATGTGCCGTTTCGGATGATTGCCGCAGTCATCAAAGAACTCAAAGCCGATGCCTTCGTGATGCTCACCGTTCACAACGCCGAAGAAGCCTTGTATTACTACAAAGGAAACAAAAACCAGATGTTTTCGGCTTTTGTGAAAACGCCCCAGGCCATGAAGGACTACGAAAAAGCCGGGATTCCGTTTTCGCAGATGATCGCCTACATTGGTCCGGATGTCAAACCCGAGAACAAGGAAATGTACCGTTTGCTGAACGCGAAAGGTGTCATGTGCATGATCTCGGCGGCCCCCACCTACGACAAACTGAAAACACCCGACGAACGGGCAGCCGCTTACCGGGCGGTTTTCAACGACGGTGCCAGCATTCTGGAATCCGATCTGCCGATTGAAACCGCCGACGCCATTCAGTCGATGGTTCCCGCCAAAAGTGCGAAGAGCGTTTATTTTAAAAAAGCCGTGGTCAGTGACCGGTTCTGACAGGATATACCGGGTTGGCGGGTTTATCGGATGTTGTATTTCTTTTTATCCTCGGCGCTCAGTGGAGGAACCAGTGTTCCGTGATCGAGTTCGTAGAGAAGGTTTCGATAGATGCGGGCAGTTTTGCCATCCGGGTTGACGGGCGGTTTTCGATTCTGCTGGCCAAATGCCTCAAAAATAAGCTTCACCTGCGCCAACGTCGAACACCCATTTAGAACCAGCAAATTCAAACTGGAACATTGGCTTAATAGCCTGGACATGCCATTGACGTTGGTGGATTCTTCCTCGGTGACTAAATAATCTTTAGCCGCATGGCCACTATACAACAGGATCAGCAGATTATCCCGGTCGGATGGCGTCGTTAGAATGGAAAGTAACTGGGGTCTGGAAACAAACGATTCCCGGATGATTCGAAACGGCTGAGTGGCTGCCCGGGTTTGCAGGCAGGCATGTACCTTTTCGTCCTCTTCTTTCAGGCTCGGAAATGGATAGACCCGATCATTAGCGTAGCTGATTACGACTACCGACTGCGCCATAGGGTTGAAAAATAAAAGGAGGTTCAGGAATTATGTCGTAGGAAACCCAACGGATTTAGAATACACTAAACTAGGAATTTATTAGAACTAAATCCCTTACTATCAATATTTTATATTATTGAATGAGCTAGTTTACGGACGAAGAACATTCGAGTTGGTCAAGCGGTTTTTCAACCATTTACAGGTTTTGATTACGCCAAAAAAAGCATCGACATTGCAATGTCGATGCTTTTTTCAACTACAAATTATTTCTATCACACCTTCTGATTCCAAACCCGAACTGCAACAAATTATGGGGATTTGCCGACAATTGGGGACTTTTGAATTTATTCTGCCACAGCAAAACGAGGTGGTTTAGCGTAACAAACCGCAATGGCCCGCAGGCGCTAGTTATTTCAAGCCCTTACGCCCCTCCGCGTCAACCCCGCCAGCAGCAGCATGGCCACACCACAGATTGCCAGACCGCCGGATTCGCGGGCCAGTTCGACGTTGAGCGTTTTCATGCCCATTTCGTCCAATAAAAACCCTTCAAATTGTGGGGGCCACCAGTAAATGGCCGAAACCAGGTAAATGGCACCGGCCGCCAGGTAAAACCACAGGCGCCCGGCGGTTCCGAGCGCCATAAAACTGGCAATGGCAGCAAATCCATAAATGGGAACCCACACCTGTGGGTCGGGGTCGTTGTACTGAAAAGCCGCAAAGAGGGTAAACAACAGACCAAACGTGATGGCAAGAATCTTCCGCATGGGTTTAGGAGGTATAAAAGTGTAAAAAATCTTTTATTGACAGTATTCGGTCAGATACGCCTGGGCTTCGGTATAGCCCAGTTGTTTGGCCTGTTTCAGACTCAGACATCCATTTTCGCGCTGGTTCATCATGACCTGGGTCACGCCAAGGGCGTTGAACGCTTTGCCAAATTTAGCGTCCAGTTGCACAGTTTTCGTAAAATCATTCAGGGCT
This sequence comes from Larkinella sp. C7, assembly GCF_006149005.1. Classification (GTDB taxonomy): domain Bacteria; phylum Bacteroidota; class Bacteroidia; order Cytophagales; family Spirosomataceae; genus Larkinella. The sequence goes on from NZ_VBSL01000005.1 coordinate 435,083, forward strand.
TCGGGGTATTCTTCCTGCTGAAACCGGATGTTTCCCCGGTTGAAGTACGCCAGCGAATTTTTCGCATCCCGTTGGATGGCCTGGTTGAAGTCCGACAAAGCCGATACCAGATTCCCGCTGTTGGCAAACAATTGACCCCGGTCGAGGTAAATGTCGGAGGAATCCGGGGCCCGGCGGATGGCTTCGGCGTAATCTTTCAAAGCCGAGTCGGTTTCGCCCCGGGCGGTTTTCAGCTTCGCCCGGTTGTAATACGGTTTATAAAAGTCGGGTTTCAACTGAATGGCCTGTTCATAATCCAGCAGGGCATTTTCGAAGTCTTTCAACTCAAAATACGCAACGCCCCGGCTGTTGAAGGCTTCGTAATTATTCGCATCGGCATCGATCGCCTGATTCAGCGGCTGAATGGCTTCGCGAAATTTGCCCTGCTGCATCAAGGCCCGGGCTTCCGTTAGTTTGCCTTCCGACGACGTGCAGGATTGTAGTATGAGCAGGCAATAGACAACAAGGCCCATCCCGAGCGTTCTGCCGCTCTTTCCTGAGATTCTTTCGAGCGGGTAACGGCCTTGAAGGGTATTTAAAACGGTCTTTATCATAGGATCAGCGTGAAATTGCTACAAAAGTAGCCAGTGGCTTTTATTTTCCTGCATAAATTACTAATTTTGCACCCGGCAAACAGGCACTACCAGCTCCTGCTGAATCCCCCAGGTCTTGACAGAAGCAAGGGTAGGCGGTCGTAGCGGTGAGATGTCGGTTTGCCTTTTTTTGTTTTCCAACATTCTGAACGCGGCCCAATCGCTTCAGTGCCTGATTCACTCAACGGAAAATGAAAAATCCGATCGTCTGATTGAACGATTATCTTTATTATTGAACGCATTCTAATCACTCATATCATCTCTTTTCTTTCAGTTTAGACTCTATGAAATTTTTCATCGATACCGCCAATTTAAACGATATTCGCGAAGCGCAGGATCTGGGCATTTTAGATGGTGTGACCACCAACCCATCCCTGATGGCGAAGGAAGGCATCACCGGCAAAAACAGTGTCATGCAGCATTACAAAGCCATCTGTGACATTGTCGATGGCGACGTAAGCGCCGAAGTAATCGCGACTACGTTTAACGAAATGATTGCTGAAGGCGAAGAACTGGCCGAAATCGATGATAAAATTGTCGTGAAAGTACCGATGATCAAGGAAGGCATCAAAGCCATCAACTACTTCACGGAAAAGGGCATCAAAACCAATTGTACACTGATTTTTTCGGCGGGACAAGCCCTGCTGGCAGCCAAGGCGGGTGCCACGTATGTGTCTCCCTTCATTGGTCGTTTGGACGACATTTCGGTCGATGGGGTTGCGCTGATCGAACAAATTGCCCTGATTTACCGCAATTATGGCTACGGCACGCAGATTCTGGCGGCTTCCGTTCGGCACCCGATGCACATCATCCAGTGTGCCGAAGTGGGCGCCGATGTGATGACCGGGCCGCTGAGTGTCATCAACGCCCTCTTCAGCCATCCCCTGACGGACATTGGTCTGGCCAAGTTCCTGGCTGATCACAAGAAAGCAGCAACAAAATAAGTATGAATGATGAATTATAAACGATGCTAGCTAACGTCCGTTTCACATAGGCGTCCCTGTAACGTTCATCATTCCTCATTCCTCATTCATAATTGAAAACCATGTTCTCTACCGAACCCGTTCTGTCTCTGAATCAGGCTGATATCTACCAGGGAGGTCGGATTGTCCTGGCTGATGTGACGTTTGACGTCAACAAAGGGGATTTTGTGTTTTTAATTGGCCGAACGGGTAGCGGCAAAAGCTCGCTGCTCAAAACGCTGTATGCTGACCTTTGGCTGCAAGCGGGTACCGGCCGCGTGGCTGGTTTTGGCCTCGAAAAATTAAAACCGAAGGATGTTCCGTATCTGCGCCGGAAAATTGGCATCGTCTTCCAGGACTTTCAGCTTTTCATGGACCGCAACATCGAGGAAAACCTGCGGTTCGTGCTCAAGGCCACCGGGTGGACAGATCAGACCAAGATGAAAAACCGCATTTCCGAGGTGTTGATGCAGGTGGGTCTGGGAACTCTGCAAAAGAAAATGCCCCACCAGCTTTCAGGAGGGGAACAGCAACGGGTGGTGGTAGCCCGCGCCATGCTTAACGAACCCATGATTTTGATTGCCGATGAACCGACCGGAAACCTGGATCCGGCCGTTGGCGAACAAATCATGAATGTTTTCCAAACCATCAACAATTCCGGTACCGCCATCCTGATGGCCACCCACAACTACGACTTCCTCCGTAAATATCCCGCCCGGGTGTTGCGGGTCGAGGATGGAAAGGTGATTGAGCAGGGACTTTAATAAAATATCGAATAATGAATGGCGCATATTGAATAACAAAGTAAACCGGATGCGATCGATTTCGTTATTCAATATGCGCCATTCATTATTCGATATTATCCTGCATCATCACTTCGGTTTCAGATACACAAACGGAATGATCATTTCTTCCAGCGAGACTCCCCCGTGCTGGAATGTATCCCGGTAATAATTGACGTAATAATTGTAGTTGTTCGGATACGCAAAGAAGTAATCTTCCAGCGTAAAGACATAGGCCGTGGAGACGTGAATCCGGGGCAGGAAGAAGTTTTCCGGTTTGCGGCAAACGAACAGGTGGTTGTCGTCGAAACCCAGATTCTTGCCCTGTTTGTAGCGCAGGTTGGTGTTCGTATCCCGGTAGCCCACAATCTTGGCCGGTTTCTGCACCCGGATCATGCCGTGGTCGGTGGTAATAATCAGTCGGCCATTCTTTTCCGAAATCTTCCGAACCAGTTCCAGCAAAGGCGAGTGGCTGAACCACGACCGCGTAATCGAGCGGTAAGCCGCTTCATCGGGGGCCAGTTCCTTGATCATCGCCATGTCCGTCCGGGCGTGCGACAGCATATCCACGAAGTTGTAGACGATCACGTTCAGATCGTTCTGCATCAGGTTGCTGAAGTTATCGACCAGGTGTTTTCCCTGGTTGATGTTCAGAATCTTGTGGTACGAAAACTTGATATTGAGTCGGCTGCTATCGATCTGGCGTTTCAGAAACTGGTCTTCGTTGTTGTTCAAACCGGCTTCTTCATTATCGTCGTTCACCCACAAATCGGGATGTTTTTTCTCCATTTCGCTCGGCATCATCCCCGAGAAAATGGCGTTCCGGGCAAAAGCCGTGGTGGTCGGCAAAATGGAATAATAGGATGATTCTTCTTCCACCGTAAAATATTCGGACAGAATCGGCTCGATCACTTTCCACTGGTCGTAGCGCAGGTTGTCGATCAGCACGAAGAAAAGCGGGTTGTTCTGCTCGATCAAAGGAAACACTTTCTTCCGCATCAACTGGTGCGACATCACCGGTTTGTCGCCTTTGGGTTCATTCAGCCAGTCTTCGTAATTGTTCATTACGAACTTGCAAAACGTCGCATTGGCCTCACTTTTCTGCATGTTGAAAACTTCGCCCATGCTTTTATCCTGCGCGCCATCCAATTCCAGTTCCCAGAAAATGAGCTTCTTATAAATATCGACCCAGTCTTCGAAATCGACGCGGTCGTTGTACAGATTCGACAAATTCCGGAAGTCCTGCTGGTAGCTCTGGTTGGTTTTTTCGGTCACCAGGCGTTTGTTATCGAGGATTTTTTTAACCGACAGCAGAATCTGGTTGGGGTTGAGCGGTTTGATGAGGTAATCGGCGATTTTGGCCCCGATTGCCCCTTCCATGATGTGCTCTTCTTCGCTCTTCGTAATCATCACAACCGGCAGATTGGGCCGCATTTGTTTGATTTGCTGGAGCGTTTCCAAGCCTGTCATGCCCGGCATCATTTCGTCCAGAAAAACGAGATCGAAGTTTTCCTGATCCACTTTTTCGAGTGCATCGGCTCCGCTGTTCACGGGCGTAATGGTATATCCTTTGTTGTTCAAAAAAAGAATATGGGGTTTCAATAAGTCAATTTCGTCATCGGCCCAGAGGATGGAATAATTTTGCATGATACGGTTTTCTGTGTGGTTAGATTGAATTGTTTACTCTAGTTCAACTTGGTAACGACCGAAACTGTTCAGGTGGTTCGATTTTAACAGTCTTTAACACCCGTCCCAGGAAGTGATCGGCATCGTCCTGAGGGCAAGTTACCTTTTTCAGCTTACCTTTTTGAAAAAGAGCTGTTTTCTCTGCGGCTGTGTTCGAAACAGACAATGAGCAAGATCTGATTTTTCGAAGTAAACCGGCAGATGAGCTTATCCCTAGGGATTGAACAGCGAAGCGTCACTTATCCCGTAGGGATTAAACAGCGAAGCGTCGGTAGCAACAAGACGAATCATCTTTCCTGCGTGCCGTGAGGTACGCGACTGCCGGACAAATTGTTGCGAACCTCACAGCTCGCGGTCTTTGGCAAAAACCGATCTTCTCCCGACGCTGCGCTGTTTAATACCGGGTGTTCCAGTACTTTTGCTAATGCACCAATCGCTCCAGGTCCTCCGGCGTGTCGATCCCGTAGCTGTCCAGTTCCGTTACGACGCAACGAATCCGGTAGCCGTTTTCGAGCCAGCGGAGTTGTTCGAGGGCTTCGGCTTTTTCCAGCAGCGAGGGCGGCAACTGCGTAATCTGGCCCAGAATATCGGCCCGGTAGGCGTAAATGCCGATGTGTTTGTAAAAGATATGGTGTTGCAGCCACGCTTCCAACGGCCAGCCGCGCAGGTACGGAAGCGTCTGGCGACTGAAATACAGGGCTTCCCCCCGGCTGTTCAGCACCACTTTCGGCGTACTCGGATTAAACAGCACTTCCGGATCGTCGATCCGCTTCACCAGCGTGGCCAGTTCCGTCTGTCCATCCAGCACCGAAGCCAGCAGATCAATCTGCTCGGGTTTGATAAAAGGTTCATCACCCTGTATATTAATCACATAATCGAACGTCTCCCCGACGGCCCGCATCGCTTCGTAACAACGGTCGGTTCCGCTCTGGTGATTCTCGGAGGTCATGATGACCTCTCCGCCAAACGCGCGAACCGGCCCCGCAATGGCTTCATGGTCGGTCGCAATCACTACCCGGCTGAGGGAGGTCGCCTTTTGGGACTGCTCCATCACGCGTTGAATCATGGTTTTTCCACCAATATCCGCCAGGGCTTTGGCCGGGAAACGGCTGGAGGCATAACGAGCCGGGATAATTCCGAGGATGTTCATTCGTCGATTTTCGGTATTTTTGGCGCAAGATACGCGGAACTCGGTTTACACGGGAAAAAATGGCGTGTTGATTCTGGCCCGATCTCAATTCCGAATGACCAACGCAAGCCCCAATCCGTTGCCTATTGCTTTCCAACTACAGTTTTCGGACCCGGTTTGGCGGCTGGTTTTTGAACAGGTCGATACAAGTCCGGGCCTGGTTGTTGCCGAATTGCGAAACCGGGATTCGCAGACACTGACCTTCGCAACGGTGTCATTACCGCATGGAAAGGTGGTGTACGAAACGGTCCCCCAGTTGCCGTTTCATTCCTCCCTGATTGGCATCTGGAAGGGTCAGGCGCTCTACCACCGCTTCGATAACAACCGGTTACCGGTTCCGACAGCCCTGGGAAACGTTGACCTGAAAACCGGTCAGCCGCGCTGGGAATGGCCCCAACACGTTTTGACCGGAGCCGATGCCGAACGGGTTTGGGCGCAACGAGCTTCGCTGACCGACCTGACCACCTCACCCGTTGTAGCGTTTCGGCTGGCCGATGGTGAACCGGTTGTAACCGCTGAAAATCCACCGGTTTTTAACAATTCCCGCTTGTCTTTTCCCGTTTCTTACACGACGGCCAGCACCTGGTGGCCGGTTGTCGACCGGTATATAAAAAAACAGACGCAGCAGGAGCCGATTGGCCCGGTCGAGTATTTGGAAATTGGCGATAAACTTATTTTTTCGTATTATTATCGTGAAACAAACGATCAGCTACACGCATCCGTGTTGATCACCGACCGTCTACGAACGATCTGGTTATACCAGAAAACCGGCCAGGACCCTGAAACCGCCCGGCCGCTCTCCGAATTAAACGTCCAGCCGTTGGTCGGAAACGGCTCTTTCTGCGTCTGGCAAAACCAGATCATCATTCAAACTACTTCAACTTGTCTTACGAGTTATTATTTGAAACCAATGCCATGAAGCGACTGATGCCGCTGTTACTAGCTGGCTGGCTGACCAGTATCATTACCCAGGCCCACCCTGTTCTGCCGGATTCTCTCGGGATGGAGAAGAAAGACGGTAAATTGTACGTTCTGCACCGGGTCGAACAGGGGCAAACGCTGTATTCGCTCGTTCGGAAATACAACACCACCGTTCAGGCCATCAAAGACGCGAATCCGGGCCTTGCCGATGGCGTCCGCTACGATCAGGTGGTGCGTGTTCCAGCCGGCAATCTGTCGCGGAAAGAAGAAAAGGCCGTTACCAAAGCCATCAAAAAAGAGGAAAAAGAATCGCTGGAACGCGAGGAGCGCCAAGTGAAACAGGAAACCGTTCGGGAAGCCAACAGCGGTATCCACCAGGTGGAACCGGGGCAAACCTTGTACAGCCTGGCATCGCGCTACGGGGTCTCGATGGAGGAGGTTCGCAAATGGAACAACCTTTCGTCCGACCACATCGTGAGTGGTCAGGCGCTGATTGTCTCGGAAAAAGCGTGGCGCGTTCGGGAACCGCTGGCCAAACCCGTCGCCGTGGCCCCCACACACCGGTCTGACTCCTCGACCGAAGTTTCGCGGACCTCCCGCAACGACTCGCCCAAAACCGAACGGCCGGCGGCTCCCCCACGCACGGTTCCAACGCCCCCCCGGGAAGAACCCAGCCGACCCGCAGAAAGCGAACGCCCAGCCGCCGAACCCACCAGCCCGGCCCCTTCAGAACCCCGCATCATTCGCCCCGGCGATTCGGGCCCGCTTCCAAACCCCGGTGGCAACACGCGTCGCATTTCCGAAATCGGGATGGCCGAAATCATCGAAAACTCCGGCAACTCGAACAAGTACCTGGCCTTGCACCGCTCCGCCCCCATCGGTACGCTGGTTCTGGTGCGAAACGACATGAATCAGCAGTCGATCTGGGTGAAAATAATCGGCCGCCTGCCCGACACCAGCGTCAATGACAAAGTGATCGTGAAAGTTTCGGCACGGGCCTTCGAGAAACTTTCTCCCGCCGATCGACGTTTTCGTGCTGAGGTCAGTTACTTAGTACCTTAAGAATGTGTATTGAAAACCGAAGCCATTGACACTTCGTTATTCGGTATTTATCATTCATTATTCGCTATTCAAAGTACCCATGCTTACACCAGAACAAAAAGCCGAACGCATTGCCCGCCGGCACAAAGAACGGGAAGAGAAGATGAAGGCAACCACGGGCTACAAGGTCTGGAGTACCGTTTTTACCCTTTCCTACCCGATCATTGCCTTATTTACGGCCCTGTTTTCCGTCGTTGTTTCGTTTTTTTCCAAGATCTCACAAGGTGTGGTTTACGTGTTGAGTGGCGGAAAAAGTAAATAATAGCCTGCCCATCCGAAATTTTCCGGCGCATTCAGAAGCCCATTCGAATGCTGCCGTCTGCCTGTGTAGTTCAAACCGCCCTCATGTACGATTCCGTATCCGTAAAAGAATTACTCGACCGAAAAGTCGGGCAGTATAACCAGCGTTCGTTTATCGAAAAAGATCCCATCAGCATTCCGCACCGGTTCAGCCGGCGGCAGGACATCGAAATTATGGGATTCTGGGCTGCCGTACTGGCCTGGGGACAACGTCCGGTCATTCTCAAAAAAGCCAGCGACCTGATCGACCGCATGGACGGCGCACCCTACGATTTTGTGCGGAACCACCAGGACACTGATCTGAAGCGGTTTTTAGACTTCAAACACCGCACGTTCAACGCGACGGATACCTTGTATTTCCTGCATTTCTTTCGCCAGTTTTACCAGCGCCACGAAACCCTGGAGGATGCTTTCATACCTGCCTGCAACCTCGAACAAAGACCAAATGAGGTCAACTGGCACCCGGCAGGGATCTTCCTGGAAACGTTTCACAACCGGTTTTGCGACGATCCTTTTTTTCCGGATCGGACCCGCAAGCACATCGCCACGCCCACCCGAAATTCGTCCTGCAAACGGCTGAACATGTTTCTGCGCTGGATGGTCCGGCGCGATGAACAGGGCGTCGACTTCGGCCTCTGGAACCGCATCCGGCCGGAGCAACTCATCATTCCCATCGACGTACATGTGGAGCGTGTGGCCCGGAAACTGGGGCTCCTGGATCGTCCTCAAACCGACTGGAAAGCCGCCCTTGCGTTAACCGAAACCCTGAAACAATTTGATCCGGCCGATCCGGTAAAATACGATTTTGCCCTGTTTGGGCTGGGTGTGGAAGGCGAAATGTAAGCCCGGTTTGGGTTACTCCAGTTTTAATCCGGGAAGATCGATCTGGTGAATAAACCACCAGTTGTTCTCATTTCCGTAACAAACCAACTTTCCCTTGTTGGTAAACAACGGTTTTTTGTCTTTCTCCCGTCCATAATGAAGGGCCAGGTGAACGGTTCCCTTCCGTTGGTTTTCGTTTAGATCAATACCTTCGATCGTCCAGCCGACAAGCAAATAGTTGTGCAGATAGGCCCGGTAGGTATCAAACTTTACAATCACATGCCGATACAAATCCTCCAGCGGATTGTTGTTGATGTAGAAATGAGGAGACAGGCAGCTTTCCAGTCGCTCATAATCATGCTCGAATAAACCAGTGAGCAATTCGTCAGCAATAAAAATACAGGAGTGCGTATAATCCGGACAATAATAATTGTAGTCGATGCTGTAACTGATGCCCGGCAATCGAATTTCTTTAACTTCCCGCTTAAAAACCATTTCGGTCAGGAACGAGTACAATTTCCGGTCGTCCGCGTTGCTGTGTGGATCTGATATGGCAATTTCAATTCCGTTGTGGGCCAGCAACAGCAGAAGCCGATCGACTTCCCGACTCACCTGACTATCCGACAACTCATGGGATGGCCGATAAACCGGGCGTCCGATGAAGTCATAAATCGGGAGGGTTCGGGCGGTGAGCGATAGCTGGTAGTAGAGTAAGTTATGCCTCCTTTCCTTATAGTCTACAACCTCTTTCGGTAATCGTCCTTCTCCAAACACAGCCTCCCGTTCCAGGGCCTGTTTGAGCTGACTGATTTCGTTATGCGCTTTGTATATTTCATCGGGGGAAAGCACTTCTTCGGATGCAAACACGGCGAACGACAATTTTAGGTAGTTACATAGTATAGCATTGCTTACTAAATACTATATGATGAAAAACCTCAAAAGTCACATTTTCTCTTTTCATTTCATTAAATAATTATTCTTACCCCCTGATTGCGGACCAGTGTTGAAAACGACGGGCGTTCCGGTGGTGGTCTACAGGCTGTAACCCGCCATCACGCTAAATCCTTTCGTATTCTCACCGTAGGCTTTCACACTCATACCGGCCGTGATTCCGTTGCGTAGCCGGTAGAGCAGGTTATAACGCTGATAGGATGCCGGTTTATACCATTGGGGCCGAATAATGTTCCAGCCGTGGTGGGCCGCAAAAATAAAACGTCCCTGCCAGAATTCGTAACCTGCCAGAATGGTCCCCTGACGGGCATCGGTAACGCGGCCTCTTGTCCAGGTCATGACCTGTTCCTTGAAATACCGGTCGTCCACCAGTTCGAAGCCCGCCGAAAAGGCATGGTTTCGCGTCACCCGGTACCCTCCCACCACATTCACACCAAATACCGGCAACGTCATCTCCGGCTTTGTATCCGTTTCAGGCAATACCCGCACCGACCCCATCATCAAAACCCGGCTCATCCACCGCCGGGTTAAGGGGGCGGGAACCCACAGGCGGGTGTCGGGAAAAACCGCCGGATGCAATTGGTATTGTGCTCCCAGAGCGATGGTCGGAACATTCATGCCCTGGTTGGGCAATCGCGTACCGGCGTTGGAAATATGGTTGTAGGTAGCACCGAGCGTCAGATCCCACTGCTTCGTCAGCCGGTAGTGGCCCGTAAAACTGGCGGCAATTAAAGCACTGACGGGCATGCTGAAGTGGTCATTGGTCGGATTGTCAACAGGGTCGTAAACCCGGGTCAGGTACGTGAGTCCGGCCAGGCCCCGAACCGAAAAATACAACCGGCTGCGGTAATTGATCAGGGGTTCAAAAAACAGACCGGCGCCCATCGTGCGTCCCAGCGGATCGGGATTGCGGAACGTGATGTAGTTGATATAACCCCCCACCTGCGCAAAACACTGGCAATTTTCCCAGGCCCGCCGACGCAAACTTACCTGACTATAAGCCAGTTCAACGCCGATTGGAGTTTGCCGGGAAGCCGGAACAACTTGATTGGATTTTGAGATTCCCTGCTGCCAGGTTAAACCAAATTGCCGCTGAGCCGTTAAAGTATCTGTGCCTACCTGTCCGAACGCCGACGACATTAACCCCGGTAAAAGCACGAGGAGCCTGTAAAAATTCCGCATAAATACTTGTCTTACAAATATTTTTTTAATTGCTATTTTTCAACAAGTTACATGCCATTTTCTATCTTTTAAAAGTTATTTTATTCAAGGTGAACACTTTATTATTTAGTACTATTTGTCATGGCTTTAATCCAAAAAAAGTCCATTTCGGGGGGACTCCCAGCGGACTGAAGCCCTACAAAAATAAAAAGTGTCTATCTTCGTATTTCCGGTTTAGTATACAAAGCGTACCCGACTATCCCCAGTTGACATCTTAATCGAATCGAAAAATGCCTTTTGAAATCCACCACCAGCCTTTTGGCGCCTTTACCGAATATTCCATTCAAAACGTCGAAACCGGCGAATTTGTCAGCCTGCTGCCCGCCCACGGTGCCATGGTCCGGCAACTGGTGCTGCGTCACCAGCGCTCAACCCAAGAGTCCAAACTGGTTTCACTCATCCGGGCTCCCAAATCGCAGCAGGCGGTGCTGGCCGACGAAACCCACGCCAGCGCCCTGCTTTTCCCGTTTCCCAGCCGCATCCGGCACGGTATTTATGCTTTTGAGGGTGAAATGTTTACCCTCCCGATGAATGAAGCCCACCACGATAACGCCATTCACGGTTTTGTCTTTGGAAAAGCCTTTGAACTGTATGGGCAGGAAATCAGCGAATCGGAAGCTTCGCTGACGCTCCGCTACCTCCACGACGGCTCCTACCCCGGCTACCCCTTTCCGTTTGAATTCCGAATCCGCTATACCCTGTCATCAGCCGGCCTGACGGTGACTTACGAAGCCCGGAATACCGGTAACCGAACCGCCCCTGTCAGCTTTGGCTGGCACCCCTACTTTACCCTGAACGAAGAACCCGTCGACCAACTGACCATTGAATTACCGGCCGCCAAGCAGGTTTTGCTGGACGACCGTCTGCTACCGGTTGGCGAAGAAATCTTCGAACAGAAAGGTGAACTGTCGCTCCGCGATCGGGTGCTGGATGCCGCATTTATCGTTGAAGAAAACAACGGAGCGGGTGTCACGACGGTTTTGCGGTCGGCCCAACAAGGGCTGCAACTGAATGTCTGGCAGGAAACCGGCCCAGGAAAATTCAAGTATCTGGTTGTGTATACCCCCGTTGGACGCGACAACATCGCCATCGAATCGCTCACCAGCAACGTCAACGCCCTCAACAACGGCCAGGGTCTTATCGTTCTGGAACCCAACGAAGTGGCCAAAGGCACTATTCGGGTTAGTTTGAGTTAAGAGTGATGAGTTAAGAGTTGGCTGACGCATTCAATGGCTCAGGCCAACTCTTAACTCTTAACTCTTAACTCATAATTCAAATTTAATCCCCTGCGCCAGCGGCAGTGTGGTTCCGTAGTTGATGGTGTTGGTTTGACGGCGCATGTAGGCTTTCCAGGAATCGGAGCCGGATTCGCGACCACCCCCGGTTTCTTTTTCCCCCCCGAAGGCCCCACCGATTTCGGCACCCGATGTGCCAATGTTCACGTTCGCAATGCCGCAATCCGAACCGGCGGCTGAAAGAAACCGCTCGGCTTCGCGCAAATTGAGCGTAAAAACCGCTGATGACAAGCCCTGCGGAACGCCGTTTTGCAGCGCGATGGCTTCTTCCAGCGTCTGGTATTTCAGCAAATACAAGATCGGCGCAAACGTCTCGTGCTGAACAATTTCGGTCTGCGCGGGCATCTCGGCAATGGCGGGCCGGACGTAACAGCCCGATTCGAAAGCGGGACCTTCCAGTACTTCACCATCGATCAGCAACCGCCCCCCCTGCTCCTTGATCTGAAACAGGGCCGATTGATACCCCGACACAGCCGCCCGGTCGATCAGCGGCCCAACGTGGTTTTGTTCCTCCAGCGGATTTCCAATGCGAAGCTGTCCGTAGGCTTTTACCAGACGCTGTTTGACATCCTCATAAACCGACTCCTGAATAATCAGCCGTCGCGTGGACGTACACCGCTGGCCGGCAGTACCCACCGCCCCAAACACAATGGCGGGAATGGCGACGTTCAGGTCGGCATGTTGCGAAATAATAATGGCGTTGTTTCCGCCCAGTTCGAGCAAATACCGGCCCAGCCGCCCGGCAACGGTTTGCGCCATCGCCTTGCCCATGCGCGTGGAACCGGTGGCCGACACCAGTGCAATCCGCGGGTCTTCCGCCAGCCACGCGCCTACCTCACGCCCCCCCGTTATCAGACACGAAACGCCTTCCGGAACCTCGTTTTGCTCCAGCACGTCTTTGATAATCTGCTGACACGCCAAAGCCGTGAGGGGTGTTTTTTCCGACGGTTTCCAGATGCAGACGTTGCCACAGACCCAGGCCAGCATCGCGTTCCACGACCAAACCGCCACCGGAAAATTAAAGGCCGAAATAATACCCACGACACCCAGCGGATGCCACTGTTCATACATCCGGTGGTCGGGGCGCTCGCTGTGCATGGTTTGGCCGTAGAGCTGTCGCGACTGACCCACGGCAAAATCGCAGATGTCGATAATTTCCTGAACCTCACCCATCCCCTCCTGCAGAGATTTTCCCATTTCGTAGCTAACGAGCGTGCCGAGTTCTTTTTTATACTGCCGGAATTGTTCACCCATCTGTCTGACAATCTCGCCCCGTTTCGGTGCCGGAACGCTCCGCCATTCCAGGAATGCTGCCCGGGCGGTTTCCACCACCTGGTCGTAGTCTTCGTGCGTGGTGGGAAAAACGCGGGCCATCAATTGGCCGTCGACGGGTGAATACGAATCCAGCAGGTGTTCTTCCGCTGCTGAGTGCCAAAAAGCCTGGCCGGTACTGGTGCCCGACATCAGCGGCTGTGTTTTTAGTTTTTGAAGGAATTGTTGCATACCGGTAATTTATTCAAAAGCCATCCGTTTGACACACCAAACGTTAACGCGGCTAATTTGTAAACAAAATTATTATAAAGGAACCCGCTAATGTGATAAATATTTTTCTGCCCCGACCAATTACTAATATTTCATATCCATTTCAATTTTGTTGTCTGATAATTGCTTAACTTCCGATAATAAATCTGCTTACTAACCAATAAGTGCGTATGAATAAACCAGTTACAGCTTTTTTACTATTCATTTTAATCACCACCAGCGCGATGCGTTTAGCCGCACAATCGGTTCGTGATTCCATCCGATTACAACCCGCTCCGTACGCCATTGGTTTGCAGGTGGGCTCAACCGGTCTGGGGATTCAACTCGCCAAAAGCCTCCGCCCCGACGCCCGGATTGTGGGTCGTGTCGGCGTCAGTTACTTTGCTTACGACGGTGTTTTCCGGGTAAAAGCCGGGGAGGGCAAGCTGAACATCACGCCCGATCTGGTGGTGGGTATTGCGCTGGCGTCCGTCAAGTGGCACCCGTTCAAGGGCAACCAGCTATTCGTCACCGGAGGAGCTGGCTATACGTGGCGGCCCGATTTGACCGCCAATGTAATTGCCGAGGGCAAAGTAAAATTCGGTGGCATTGAGATTTCGGAAGAAAACGTTGGTGTGGTCAACGCTTCCCTGAAGTGGAACAGTATGCTGGGCTACGCCGGTTTCGGTTACGGCCGCTCGACGCCCATCCGCCGGTTGGGTTTTGCGGTGGAGTTAGGCGCGTATTACCTCGGTTCACCCAAAGTCGATCTGCAATACACCGGTTTTCTGGAAACCACCACCATCGACGAACAAATACCGGTTATTCAGCAAAATCTAAAAAGTTATCGTTTTCTACCCTCTCTTCAATTTTTATTGACCTACGGTTTATTCAGAAGATAGACGAAAGAAAAGAGACCACTTTCCCGTATGCGGAACGGTTGCGTCTTTCCTCTCTTGTCTCTCCTCTTTATTCTAAATTTATCTCCTTATGAAACGTTTGTTATCAATGGTATGTGTGCTGGTGGTAGGGTTGCTCGATGCATGCCAGAATCCGGTCGAAAATGTTGAACTCAAATTTAAAGACCCGCTGGCGGTAGCCGTTCAGGTCAAATACACGATTCCAGCGGGGTTGACACCCGATAAATTAACCGTCAAAATTGCGGGGCCGGACGCCGAAAAAATTGTTACGACGCTCAATACCAAAAAATTCAAACTGACTTCCGACGGCAAATTGTTCCTGTGTTTGTCGCCCTCCACAACGGTCTCACCCACGGCTCCGATTCGGTTCAACATCGTGACCCTGGCCGATGAGCTGGTCGATAACATTCAGGAAATCAGGCTGGAAAACACAACACCCCGCAACCTGACCATCCCGTTGCTAAGTACGAAAAACAACGCCGAACCCGCTCAACAATCGTTCAAGAGCAGCGACAACGGGACGGTGCAAACGGCGGCTACGGTGCAGACGAAAGCCGAACCCAACGTGACCCAGGCGACCGTCACGGTGCCACAGGGCAGTGAGGTGAAAGACGTAGCCGGCCAGCCGGTGGGTGGCGACCTGACCGTAACGGCCGATCCCATCAACAACAGTTCCACGCCAAAGGCGGTTTCTGAATTACCGGGCAACGGCATCATCAACGCATCGACGCCCGCCGGTGGTTTTCTCGGCAATCAGCAGGTGCTTTCAGTAGCCGGTGGAGCCCACATAACGGTCTATAACGACGAGTATCAACTCGCGAAAACGTTTTCGAAACCGATCCGGATTTCCTTTGCCCTCAATTCGCAGATGATGAACCCGACACTGGGACGAAACATCCAGCCGGGAGATGTCATTCCGTTGTTCAGCTTCGATGAAGTTGCCAATAAATGGACGCGGGAAGAACCCGGCAAGGTGCAGCGGGCGGCCAATGGCAGCCTGGAATACGCGGCCGACATCAGCCACCTTTCACTCTGGGTGGCGGCTTTCACCGAAGAAGTTTGCGAAGATGGCCCAACGTTCAAATTTGTCAGTAACTACCCCGACCGCAGCCCGGCCTACCGTGTGGAAGCCATCGACCAGGACGGCAACATCGTGGTACGCGCCGGAAATCCGCTCACCTTTTCCACGGCCATCAACAACGGCAGTTCGGTTCGGCTGACCAACCTGAAAAGAGGGTTGAGAATCCGGCTTCGGTTGTACGACAATGCCAGCAAAGCCTACGTGTCGCCCGAAATCGACGCCTGTGCCAACAGCGAGGTCTCGTTCGATCTGAAAGCGGTTCCCTACACGCCACTGCCGCCCGCAGCGCCCGACAGCCGGCGGGAAGTGACCATTTTCTTCAACTTCAAGTGCGGCCCCAATGGTGTGAATCCGGACAAATTGCCGTTTAAAGTCCTGTATGCACAATACAGGGCAGCCGGTAGCCAGGACGACTGGCAGGACCTGCCCACGCTGGCGTTTCCTTCGCTCAGTGCGAAAGTGATGATCCAGCTCAACAAGGCGTATGACCTGAGAGCCGGTTCCATTCCGGATCGCCTGGATATTGAAATCAACAATTACACCGTCACCAGCACAAGCTGGCCAATTAACTTCACGACGGAAGAAAGTAAACAGTATTGCAATCCGTAAGGTAGGGGAATGCTGAATGTAAAATGATGAATGCTGAATGTAAAAGTGTTTCAGAGCGCCTGACTACTTTTCCATTCAGCATTCTCTTTTTATCCTGTCAACCGCTCAAACCGCCTGAGCCTTCGCTACGCGCCGTTGCGGTTTGAGAACCTTTTTCTTCCGGCGTCCCCACCAGATGATGAAGCCGGTAACAGGCAAACTGGCGCAGATCAGGCTGGCACAGAAGGCCAGAATTTTGCCGGGTAAACTCAGAATGGCTCCCACGTGAATATCGTAGTTCATCCGCCGGAGTTTGTCGCCAAAACCGGCCGTTGCGTATTCACCAAAATAAGGCCCTTCGCCGGTTAACGCTTTTAGCGTGTATTGATCGAAGGTGTAATAATCCGTTTTGTAATACGTGCCGGGTCGGTGATTGATCGAAACCGATATGGATTCCGAGGCTCGTTCAGGACAGGAAATATACAGACTGGCGGTTTCGGTTTTGTTCTTGTAAAACTGTTGCCAAAGCCGGTCGGTGGGGTTTGCATACCGCCGGGCCTGGGTCGAGTCCGACAAAGGAAGCTGGTAGTCCGGCATGGTTTTCCCGCCCGAGGTCGTCCAGTAAATCGAATTGCCCAGCCACTGGATTCCGAAGATCATCCCGGTTATGGCCAGCACCAGTGAAATGAACAGGGCGTAAAAACCGGGCACGTTGTGAAGGTCGTAATTGACCCGGCGCCATTGGGCTTTCCACTTGACTTTGAAGCTCTTATCCCGATTGGACCGACTCCATTTCTTCGGCCACCACAGCACCATTCCGGTAATCAGCAGGATCGTAAAAACCAATGTGCCATACGCCACGACCGGTTGCCCGATTTCTTCCGGCAACCACAAATAATAATGCCCGTGGAGAATGAAATGAAAGAAATCCGTCTCCTCATCCACCACGCTCAACACCTCGCCGGTGTACGGATTCAGATACACCTGAACGTAATAATCGGGATTTACGCCGTAAAAAGGCACGTTGACGCTGTGGCCCAACGCCCCGTAATTGACGCCTTTCGCCGGTTTTCCCGGAACCTGTTTCTCCGCAATAGCCTGTAATCGGGAAGGCGGCAAGACGACGCCATTGGCTACCGGCTCAACATACTGAAACGGGCGAACGATGCTTTTGATTTCCTGCTCAAAGGCCAGAATACAGCCCGTGATCGCCACCACAAACACCAAAAGCCCGGACGCCAGTCCGAGCCAGAGGTGTAGTTTTCCAACTATCTTTTTTACCGTCATTCGATCAACCTGTCAAAATTTATACCCTAAACTCAACCGGAAATTGCGGGGTGCTTCGGCCTGCCAGTAATAGGCTTTGCTCCAGGCATAATAAGCCCCCGAATACAGATACGCGTCCAGAATATTGTTCACATTCAGCGCAACACTCACGCGGTTATTCTGCCAGGAAATAGCGCCATCCAGCCGGAATGTGTTGGGCATCGTCGGCTTGTCATCGACGGCATCCGAAAACCAGCCGTAGCGGTCGAGTTGCCACTGATACCCGAGCGAAGCACCCAATCCCTGCAAGACACCCTTCCGCAAGCGATGCGACAGCCAGGCGTTGGTCACGTGTTTGCTAAAACCGGGAACCGGCAGACCCACGTTTTCCGACTTCGTATCTTTCGTAATTTTGCCATCGGTGTAGGCGTAATTGATCACCAGATTCATGCCGGGCAACAGTTCGCCCCGTACGTCCACTTCAACCCCTTTGGTCTGGGTCTCGCCCAGTTGAATCGAATAGTTGGGATTGGTCGGATCGGTGGTCAACACGTTGTTTTTCGTGATCTGATAGACCGAAACCGTCGAGTTCCAGCGACCGTCGGCCCAGTCTTTCTTCAAACCGGCTTCGAGGTTGTTGCCCGTAATCGGATCGAAGGCTCTGCCCTGCCGGTCGGCACCCGACTGCGGCACAAAAGCCTGATCGTACAAGGCGTAAATTGAAGTCTGTTTGTTGATCGAACCGCTGATCCCGACGCGGGGGGTGAACTTCGTTTCATTCGTTCCGACCCCATACTGGCTGTCTTTCACCGACGTCAGCCGACCCGCCAGCGTCAACCGAATCCGGTCCTGCCAGAACCGAAGTTCATCCTGCACGTATAAACCCGTGAACGACTGACTCATGACGTTGACGCCGGCACGGGCCCGCAGACTGGCCGAACGGTCGAACTTCGGAATCAGGTGGGCGGGCAGGTAATAATTCGGCGAATTGGAGTTGAACACGAAAGTGCTGTCGTAGAGCGGAAAACTCTGACCCCAGTCGGCCATGTATTTCTTGTTTCCCAAATCCAGCCCGCCCAGAATCCGGTGGACTACCGGGCCGGTCGTTACTTCGCCATTGACAAAAATCTGCCCAAACTTGCTTTCGTTGGCGGCATCCCAGATCCCGTTGTAGCTGTAAATCCGCCCGTCGGTTTTCGCCGAATCGGCCCAGAGCGAACTGCCCACCTGGTTGAAATTGAAATACGCCAGTTGACCCGTCAGTTTCCAGTTGTCACTGATCTGGTGCTCAAAAATCAGGAAAGCACTGTGGTCATGAATAACCGTCGGATCGAGGTTGGCAAAGGAGTTGGTCGCATTGCGGGGCTGTCTGGCCAGGCCGTTGGCGTCGAATACGTACGCGGAACCAATCGCCGACATCTGGGAATACTGGTAGGTATATTCGGCCGTAATCGACGTCTGCTCATTGATTTTGTACTTCACCACCGGCGCAATCGTATACCGGTTATTGAACTCAAAATCCCGGTGCGAGCCTTTCGACTGCCCCATCACGTTCAGTCGATACAACAGGCGGTTGTCCTGGCTCAGTTTCCCGTCCAGATCGAGGGTGGCGCGGTACGTATCAAAACTTCCGACCGCGAAGGCCGCTTCCCCACGGGTCACACCGGTCGGTTTTTTGGTCACGACGTTGTAAAAGCCACTCGGTTCGCCGTTGGCCATCATAAACCCGGCCGGACCTTTCACAAACTCGATCCGTTCCACCATCGACAGATCTTCCGCCAGCGGCCCCCAGGTCGATTGCACGTTCATCCCGTTGCGGAAGGGAGCCACCCGCGATCCGCGCATGTTCAGCCGGGCGTAATTGTCCCAGTGTTCCTGCCGGGTGACGCCACTGACGTTTCGGGAAACGCCTTCCAGCATGTCGAAAATCTGTTGATCGGCGAGCAACTGCCGGTTTACCACCTGAATGTTTTGCGGCACTTCCAGCAAGGGTGTTTTCAGGCGCAGACTGGATGAAGGAACGTCGGTTTTATACGTATTTTTCCCTTCGACCACTACCTCATCGAGTTGTTCGGCGTTTTCGAGCACGGTCAGATCAGGCACCTGGGTGGTTTCACCGGCCGTCACCGTCACAGCCTGGCGAATGCGGGCATGACCCACCCGGCTGATGACCAACACCTGCGGACCAGCCGGAACATTCGGGATGAGGTATTCGCCGGATTCATTGGTAAGGGTTCCCAGGCGGGTTCCCGCCACGCGAATGTTGACCTGCGCCAGTGGCCGGGCATCCGCCGTGCGGGTTTTTCCGGTAATCGAACCGGTATTTTGAGCCCTTGCCGAAAAGCAAAACAGACTCATACAGAGCACAGAAAGGGGTATAAAGAGACGGATTGTTAACGTAGATCTGGTCATTACGATTGTATTCACAAATATTATTTAGACTAATTATTGATTACAAAGGTATATCTGAACTGATTGCGGCCCAATATTTTCATCAAAATTTTAGTCGAATTTGGCAAAAACGGGCTAGAGCCCGTAAAAAGCGCCTTTTATCTTGCCAGGAACTTACGGCTTACTGACAAACCGGTTGCCTTTTACATAGAACCGGTAGGGCAACTCGGCACCCTGTGTGATGCCGATTCGCGTTGTCGTCACCAGTTCGAAGTTATTCAGTTGGCTGGGGCGAATGTAAATACGGGATTCACTGAGCGACAGAAAGTTGTGATCCCGCGAGATGCCCATGGCAATCACCAGTTTGCCGGGGCCGCTGGTCAGTCCGCGCAAACCGGCTTTGGTAGCGGGATCGAGGTTCCGCCGTTGGCCCATCAGATCGATGCCTTCGGTGGGTTCGAGCGCCCGAATCAGAACGGCCTCCCCCACATCTTCCGGCCCCGTGACGACGTTCAGGCAATGGTAAAAACCGTAGATCAGATACACGTACAGCGTTCCCGCCGGACCGAACATGGCGGCATTGCGGGCGGTTTTGCGTCGATAGGCGTGGCAGGCCGGATCACCGGTCAGGTAGGCTTCGGTTTCCACAATGATGCCCGCCGTGATTCCTTCCGGGCTTTCGTGAACCAGTTCGCAGCCCAGCAAACGCCGGGAGAGCGTGATGGTATCGTGATTTTCGTAAAAGTCGGGGGGTAGTTTATTCATCGGTATGGTAACGGCTAAATAGGCAAGCTGTTTAAAATTTTGGATAGGAACACGGATGGAACGGATCAAAAAACTGATTTTTATTTTAATCCGCGTAAATCTGTTCTATCCGTTATATCCGTGTTCCTATTCCGTTGCGAAGTAGGCCTGATTTTCTAGAAATGAGATCCAGTGCGTATATTGGCCCAATTACGGAGCTTAGCAAACGATAGCATGAAAAAAGTTCTTGTGGTTGGCATGGGAAAAGTCGGCTCGCTGGTCGGTATTCTCCTCAACAAACGCTTCACCGTAACCGGTTTTGAAAAACTACCACCGGTCTACGATCTTCCCTTCCCGGTCATTTCCGGTGACGTTTCCGACGAAGCCACGCTCCGGCAAACGCTGGCCGGTTTCGACGCCGTGGTCTCCTGCCTGCCCTACAACCTGAACCTGCCGATTGCCACCACCGCCTGGCAGTTGGGCCTTCATTATTTCGACCTGACGGAAGACGTTCCGACCACCACCGCCATTCGTCTGATGGCCGAAACCGCCAAAGCCGTTATGGCACCGCAGTGTGGGCTGGCACCGGGCCTGATCGGCATCGTTGGGGCTGACCTCGCCAAACGGTTCACCAAACTCCGGGATATCGAACTGCGCGTGGGCGCTCTGCCGCGCTACCCGAACGGTTTGCTGGGCTATTCGTTTACATGGTCGCCCGCCGGGGTGATCAATGAATACCTGAACGATTGCGAAGTGATTTCAAACGGCGTTTTCAAAACCGTCCCGGCCCTCGACGGCATCGAAGTGATCAACATCGAAGGGCAGGAATTCGAAGCCTTCAGCACCTCCGGCGGCCTGGGAACCATGTGTGAAACCTACGCCGGACAGGTCGATACGCTGAACTACAAGACTATTCGCTACCCTGGTCACGCCAAACTGATGCGGTTTTTGTTGTACGAACTGATTCTGAAAGATAAACGCGTGCTGGTCGAGCAGATTCTGACCGAAGCCAAACCGCCCGTGCAGGCCGATGTGGTCTATGTGTATGCCGTGGTCGAAGGCTGGAAAGGAGCGGTTCTCGAACGCGAAGAGTTTTACCGGGCCTATCATCCCCGCGAAATCGACGGAAAACCCTGGCGGGCCATCTCCTGGACCACCGCCGGATCGGTAGCCGCTGTCGTTGAACTGGTGGCCGACGGTTTACTGCCCCAAAAAGGTTTCATCAAACAGGAAGACATTCCGTTCGAGCGCTTGCTGGCAACCCAGAACGGAGCGTTTTTTAAATAGCCCTGACAGGGTCTTCGACCGTATCGACGGCCCGGCGCTGTCAGGGCCTGCATTTTAAATTACATTCAGCGTCTGCTCCTTGATTTTCTCCAGTTCATCTTTCATCTGCACCACCAGCCGCTGAATGGCGGCATCGTTGGCTTTGGAACCGATGGTGTTGATTTCCCGGCCAATCTCCTGCGCGATGAAATTAAGTTTTTTCCCATTGGCTTCTTCAGCCGCGAGCACTTCCATGAAATAGCTCAGGTGGTTTTTCAAGCGAACTTTTTCTTCCGAAATGTCGAATTTCTCGATGTAATAAATCAGCTCCTGCTCAAACCGGTTCTGGTCAAATTCGTCACTGCCCATCAATTCGACGACCATGCTGCGAACCCGTTCGCGAACGGCGGGGATGCGCTTCACATCCTGCACCTCGATCAGCGTCAGGCGGTCGGTAATGATCTGGATATATTCTCTGAACTTGATTTCCAGGCCATTGCCCTCCTGCTGCCGAAATTCGTCGCATTTCCGAACGGCTTCCAGGGCAGTCAACTGAATCAGCTCCCAATCACTGGCGGCCGTATCCGACGCACTGGAGGCTTCGGAATTGAAGGCGTTGGGCTGTTGCAAAGCCAGTTTGAACAGATCACCATCCGACACATCCAGTAAAAATCCCTGTGAAGTTTCGCGGAGGTCTTTCAGATAAGCTTCGATCAGCGGGCGGTTTACGGTCACGCCCGGCCGAACATCCGACAGGCGGGTCACATTCAGCGACAGTTCCACTTTGCCGCGCTCCAGTTTCTGCGTGAGCAGATTTCGCAATTCAACTTCTTTATCGGAGAATACCCTCGGTAACCGGCAATAAATATCCAGAAACTTAGAATTCAACGTTTTTACTTCAGCAGTTACCGTCAGCCCGTTGGCTTCCTGGGTGGCACTGCCGAACCCGGTCATCGATTTTAGCATAATTTTTTAAGCAGACTGCTCACTTATTTTACCACTTGGCGTTTTCTTATTCAAGGCATTCCGTTCAATTTCCGCCATTTCTTTGCGGTATTTCGACACATCGCAGGCCACATAAATCGCCTGAATCATCGACGTTTCGTCGGCCAGGTTTTTCCCGGCAATATCATACGCCGTGCCGTGGTCGGGTGAGGTGCGAACCACCGGCATCCCGGCCGTAAAATTGACGCCCTCGTCGAACGCAATGGTTTTGAAGGGAATCAACCCCTGATCGTGGTACATGGCCAGCACGGCATCGTACTTGCGATACGCCCGGGTTCCGAAAAAACCGTCCGACGCAAACGGCCCGTAAATCAACTGTCCCTTGTTGCGCAGTTCCTGAATCAGCGGTTTCAGAATTTCCTGTTCCTCATTGCCCAGCAATCCTTCTTCGCCCGCGTGCGGGTTGAGCCCCAGCACCGCAATGCGCGGTTTTCGGACGCCAAAATCGCCCCGTAAGGATTGATACATCAACTGAAGTTTCTGCAACACTTTCTCTTTGGTGATGTTCGAGCGGATGCGACCCAGCGGAATGTGGCCCGTTACGACACCAACCCGCAACACGTCACTCACCAGAAACATCAGGTTTTCTTTCACCCCAAAGGCTTCGGCAAAATATTCGGTATGACCCGGAAATTGGAAGGTTTCGGTCTGGATGTTATTTTTATTGATCGGAGCCGTCACAATGGCGTCCAGATGACCCGCTTTGAGGTCTTCTGTGGCCCGTTGCAAACACGCCAGCGCGGCCTGTCCGGCTTCGGGTGTCACTTTTCCCGGCTGAACTTCCTGCCCCTGTCGATCACCCCCTGGGTTTCCACCCTGATCGTTCCAGCAGGTGATGACGTTCGTAAACTTCGGATTGGCCTGTCCAACCTGCTGAATCCCGTTCAGGTTCCAGTCTTTCAACGACAGGCCACTTTGCTGCAACATATTCCGATAGCGGTTCAGGACGCGCATCGAACCGTAGATAACCGGCGTGCAGATTTTCTGCAAGCGATTGTGTTGCAGGGCTTTCAGAATGACTTCCGGCCCAATCCCATTGTAATCCCCGAGGGTGATTCCGATGACTGGCCGACGGGTTTGGGGTTCCGGTTGGCGTTCGTTATTTTTCTCCGATTGGCGCGGTTCCATTTAAGTTATTAGTTTCGCCCTTGTGTTCGATTGAACGATGAACAACGCCTGCTGAACAGCGGTTTTTCTGCCCGAAGCACCTTGCAAGCGTTCTCAGATCGTGTTCATTAGTCATGGTTCATGGCTCATTTTTTTGCAAGTTACAAAAACCATACGGATGTCCCAGATTCAACCCATAATCCTGATTGCCGACGAAATGCACCCCTCGCTGTTTCCCATGCTCGAACAGGCGGGGTTTGCCTTTCGGTATGAACCCAAAATTTCGCGAAGTGCGCTGATCGAGCAGATTGCCGATTACGAGGGGCTACTGATCCGGAGCAAAACGCCGGTCGATGCCGAAGTGCTGGAAGCGGCCCAACGGCTTCTTTTTATCGGCCGCGCCGGTGCCGGACTTGATCTGATCGATCTTGAGCTGGCCCATCAGCGAAACATTCACGTCTTCCACGCGGGGGAAGGCAATCGCGATGCGGTGGCCGAACATACCGTGGGCATGTTGCTGGGCTTGCTGGCCAACATTGCCAAAGGTGACCGGGAAGTGCGCCGGGGCGTTTGGGATCGCGAAGGAAACCGGGGCTACGAACTGGGCAGCCTGACCGTCGGCATCGTCGGGTTTGGCAACAACGGCCGGGCTACGGCGCGTCGGCTCAGCGGTTTTGGATGCCGGGTATTGTGTTACGACAAATACCTGACGCAGTATGCCGGAGCCTACGCCCAGGAAGCCGAAATGGAACAAATTCTGGAAGAAGCCGATGTGCTGAGCCTCCACGTTCCGCTGACCGACGAAACCCGGATGATGATCGGTGATGCGTTTATCGAACGCGTCGAAAAGCCGTTTTTTCTGATCAATATTGCCCGGGGCGAAATCGTGTCCCTGCCCGCCCTGGTGCGGGGTCTGGAAAGCGGAAAAGTCCGGGGGGCCTGTCTGGATGTACTGGAAAATGAAAAACTGGCTAAACTGACGCCCGATCAACAGACGGCTTTTGATTACCTGCGAAATTCGGACCGGGTTTTGCTGACGCCCCATGTGGCGGGCTGGACCCACGAAAGTTACGTTCGCATCAATGAGGTGCTGGTGACCCAACTGAAAACCGTACTTCCCAACCAACCTGACTTAAACATTCATTCCAGGAAATGACCCTTGTTTTTCGCTCCACGCTCTTTCTCGTTTTCTCCCTCTTTCTGGCTCCCATTTTGGCAACGGCCCAGCTTCTGCCCGAAAAATTAACCGGTTATCTCCAAAAATTACCGGCTCAGGCGCAGGTGAATGTAGCCTTTGAATCATTGACCGACGACACCCGGTTTTTTCATCGGCCCGACGAACTGGTTCCCTCGGCCAGCGTCATCAAAATTCCGATCATGATCGAAACGATGGAACAGGTAAAAGCCGGAAAATTCGATCTTGAAAAAGTCCATGTGCTGCTGGCGTCGGAGAAAACCGGTGGTTCGGGCGTTTTGCAAACCTATCCCGACGAGAGCAAACTCACCAACCTGGAGGTCCTGACCCTGATGATGATCCGCAGCGACAATTCCGCCACCAACATCCTGATCCGGGAACTGGGTATGGACAACATCAACCGCCGAATGCAAACGCTGGGCCTCACGCAGAGCCGGTTAAACCGGGTGATGATGGATACGCTTGCCGCTAAACAGGGTCGGGAAAACCGGGTAACTGCCCGGGAAATGAACCTGCTACTGAAGAAAATCTACCGCAACGAAGTGGCGACACCGGCCCTCTGCGCCCAGATGATCGACATTCTGAAACGCAATGCAGACCAAACGACGTTCCGGCTGTTTTTACCCAAATCGGCTGTCATTGCCCACAAAACCGGGGAACTTACCTACGTCCGGGGGGATGCCGGTATTTTTTACGTCACCAGGCCCTTTCTGCTCTCGGTTTTTGTGCAGGGCACCACCACCCCGGAAGCCGAAAAAATCATTGGCGAAATCGCGGCCATTTGCTACAACCAGTATCTGTGAAATGGAAACCTTTGCCGACCGCGCGATTGCCTATTACCTGGGCTTGAAAAAACCGACGAACCTCCCGCTCGGGGTCAGTGCGCTCAATCCGTACGAGCAACCGGAAGTACAAGCTATTGTCAACCAGTTTTTTACCACCTATTTTTCGGATAACGCGCCCCGGGTGTACATCCTGGGCATCAACCCCGGACGCTTTGGCGCCGGGGTAACGGGCATCTCGTTTACCACGCCCCAAAATCTCCGGAAATATTGCGGAATCGACAACGATCTGCCGCCTTCACCGGAACTTTCGAGTCGGTTTATTTACCAGATTGTCGAAGCCTTCGGCGGTGCAAAAGCCTTTTACGGGCAATTCTTCCTGACGTCGCTTTACCCACTGGCCCTGGTGAAAGATGGAAAAAACTACAATTTTTACGACGATAAAGCGACAACTGTCACCCTCTGGCCCGCCATTGCCGATACCGTCCGAACACAACTTTTATTCGACCAATCCGGTCTGGAGAAAAACCGGCGGGTGGCGGTTTGTCTGGGGCGAAAAAATGAAGCGTTCCTTCAAAAACTTAACAAAGAGCACCGGTTTTTCGAACAAATCGTAACCCTCGATCATCCACGCTATATTCTGCAATACCGCAGCCGGGACATCGAATCGTATGTCGATCGGTACGTGCGCACGCTGGCCGATTGCCTTTCATAAAAAAAGGAGGGCCGGAAGACGCATCAATCGACATCTTTTTCTATCTTTCAAACGGCTAGTTTTTTGAGGATCAATCCCCAACCATTCCTTCCTTTTTCTACATGAAACAATACTACTACCTGGAGGGCAACCAGCAGCTCGGCCCGTTTACCCTGGAAGAACTGCGGTCGAAGCCCCTCAAACCGGACACCAAAGTCTGGACGCAGGGCCTGCCCGACTGGGTTGCGGCCCAAACCGTTCCCGAAATCAACGAATGGCTTTCCCGCCCACAAGCGCCACCGGTTTACCCGGTTCAACCCCCAACGCCAAACCCACCGGCGTATCAGCCTTTTCAGGAGTCGTACACGCCGAATCAACCGCTGTCGGCTGGTCTGGGCAACCGGCCCAAAACCTGGCTGGTGGAGTCCATTCTGGTCACGCTTTTCTGTTGTCTGCCCTTCGGCATCGCCGGGATTGTCAATGCCTCCAATGTTGAAACCCGCTACAGCAACGGTGATTTTGTGGGCGCACAACGCGCTTCCGAAGAAGCCGCCAAGTGGACCAAAGTGAGCTTTTTTGTGTCCATCGGTTTTTGGGTGCTGTATTTGGCGGCCATCTTCATCGGTATTCTCAGTGGGGTCTCCAACTCGTTTTTTTAACCGATCCGGACCCGTTATCCTCCTGTTTTTGCTAACTGGCATGGCAGGGCTCTATTTCTGGTTCGATCCGGCCCGGGTGTCGTTTTTTCCGCCCTGCCCCTTCCGGTTTCTGACGGGTCTGGACTGTCCGGGATGCGGTTCGCAGCGCTGTTTCCACCAGTTGATGCACGGCAACCTTCGGCAGGCTTATCACCACAATCCGTTGCTGGTTGCATCACTCCCCTACGTTCTAACGGGACTGGTGCTGGAATACACACCTTTGCGGAAAAGCCAGGCCGGTTTTCACCAGCGGTTCTACGGCAAAACCGCCAGCCTGATTGTGCTGGGAATCGTGCTCATTTACTGGATCGGAAGAAATGTGGTCTGACTAAAACGCTTCCCCCAGCGAGATGTAAAAGCCGGTGCCTTCGCGGGTGACGCCCAGATCGGCCCGCAGAAAAACGTCTTTTTTCTGGAAGAACAAAAACCGGACGCCCCCGCCCGCAGCCCACCGGACCTGATCGACCTGAAACGATCGAATGGTGGGCGAAACCGTGCCTAAACCGGCAAATACCGTTGCCCCCCAGCGTTTGCTGAAACCGAACGGAAGCCACCGTACTTCGGCCTGCCCCGCCAGCACATTCTTGTCGCGATAACGCCCCAGGTAATAACCGCGCATGAGCGATTCGCCACCAATCAAACCCAGGTTATTGAACGGAATATCGCCGGTCATGAACGTACCGGCCAATTGGAGGGCCAGCACCCGGTTGGGGCGGCCCAGTGGCCGAAACAGGCGGCTGTCGAGCACCACACTCCGGTATTTAAAATCACTGCCGAAGCCGGGCTGATACCACAAAATACCCGTTTCCAGAAATCCCCCTTTTCGAACATTCAGGACATTTTTCCGGTCGTCATATACCACTGCCGCGCCCAGCCCCATCGTGGTGGAGCCTTCATACCCCAGTGGCAAGTCAAAATGGGGTTTGTTTTCCGTTTCGAACGAAACGCGTCCAATGTTCTGAAAATCGGCTTCGGCACCGGCATACCAGTTGTTTTTAACCTGCCGAAGAATACGCTGGCGAATCTGAACATAATTGGAATTGACCAGCACCGGATTGCCCGACGAGGTGGATGGCCCAATGCCGTAGTAGAGCAGCGGAAACTGTTGGTAGCGCGCTCGTCCCAGAAAAAAATACCGGTTTTTATTGGTATAAGCCGCATTTTCGAGCAGTGCACCGAACTGACCCCGGAACGTAACGAAGGTATAGAGAACGATCTCGCTGAGCCGGTTGACGACCGTGTCTTTTTTGGCATAGAACAATGAAAACGTGCGAATCCCAATCTCCACACTCGTTTCAGGCGCAAAACCGGCGGTGGGGAAAATCAGTAATTTTGACGTAGCGGCCGAAGAAGTATCGTTCAGGACCCGTTTTACATACCGAACGAGCGAACCCTGCGCCCAGGCAGATGAAACCGTTAAACCAAAAACCAGTACCAGTAAACTACTTTTCAGGTGGATTCCCATCGTTCGTTTTTGCATTCACCTCTTATAACTGGAAAAACCGCCAGAATGATTGAGGGTTCCAGCCGAAACACCGATCGGCTGAAACAAAACCGTTTGTTTTATTCCGCCAGATTGAAGCGAATCTGAACCCCACCCGCCGTGGTAGCCCGGCGGAACGAGTTGGAAACCAGCGGGTCATTGAACGTTCGATCGAAATAAATCTGGACGTTTAACCGGCGATTGACGACGTAGCTCACCTGTGGCCGCAACTGGAAGTTGACGTTTCCGGCGGTAATAATTTGCTCGCCAACGCCATTTTCATTTTGGGCGGTATCGTCAAATTTCCGTTGAACGGTTCGCGTGTCGCGGAAAGTCAGGTTGCAATTAAAGATCAGGTCGTTTTTCAGCCGTTGGTAGGCCCCGTTAATTTTAAAGGGAATCCGGAAATTCGTCTTCGTGAAACCAAACCGGAACGTGATGTCCTTGTTGCTGAGTTCGGCGACCTGCGCATTGGACAGGTTGAGGGCAACGCTCCGATCCTGGTTGTATTCCAGCCCTCCGCTGATTTTACTCTGCGTCCGGAAGGTCACGCCCAGCAAAGGCGAAAACCGCTCGGTCATGGTGATGGTGCTCATCACAAAAATCGGAATGAACTGATTCTGATCGTTGTACTGCGTTGCCAGCGGGTAGTTCATCACAGCCAGATTCACATAAGCCGCTTCGTAGTCGAGCGACGAGGTAAAGTTGCCGACGCTGTAGGTCGAGTTGTAACTGTGGGTTAAAGTGAAGGCACTGAACAGTTTGCGGAACGGTTTCAGTTGCGACAAACCGTTGTAGTCCACCCGCCAGTTGGGCAGTGGAAACCGCAGGAACGGATTGATTTTCACCGTATTGGGGTCTTTTCCGCTGTAAGCCGCGAAGAACGCCGGAATCAGCACATCCTGCGATGTCAGGTTGTATTCGCCCAAACTTCCCACGGGCCGGTTCAGTATCAGCCGGTTCAGAATGATCTTGCGGTATTCGGCAAACCGGTCGAAGATCGGCGATGAATTGTCGCTGTTGAGCTTGGTAAACGCCGTTTTGAACGACAGAAACGACATGCTGAATTGACCGTTACGGTACGGACTCAGGCTCGTAAAAGAACCGCCGGTTGTATCGACCCGGTAGACTTCCTGGTAACTATCCTGGCGGGTCAGCCGGGCTTCGACCGTTATGCGAAAATCCTTGAACGGTTCCAGCGTCGTGCGGGCGTCGAACTTCTTGCCGAGCGTCTGCGTAAACGGCTGATTCAACACCGTGCTTTTGGATAACCAGCCCCGTTCGGCGGATTTCCGGTGGATGTTCCGATCCTGACTTCCCAGCACGAACGGCAAACCAGGCGCGTTTTCGCGCGAAAGACCAAAGAACCGGGGCGTCGGCAAAAAGCCCGGCAGCAACGTCGATTCCTGCACCGTGTAGTTGAAATTAATGCCCCGAACCGTTAGCAACGTCCGGACAAAACTCTTCAACACCCGGCTTTCCGTGCGCTGAATATCCTCGATATCACCGGGGTTTCGGGTGAAGTTTTTCCGGGGAACCGAGGGCGTGTTGGCAAACCGCAGCGACTTGATTTTGTTATACAACCGGATAAAATCCACCCGCCCCTGAATGCCCCATTCCCGGTTGTTGCGGATGGTATTGCCAAACGGCACATTCAGCGTATCGGTAATGCCGAACGAGTTGGCCTGAAACTGGTAGCCCACGTTGTAGGTCAGGTCGGCGGCAATCCAGTCGAGCAATGGCAGTTTGTCCAGCGGCATCCGGTAGGTGGCCCGGATGTTCTGCTCATAGTTTTTCGTCCGGCCAAACCGCCGGGCATTGGCCCAGACCGAGTCGACCTTGGCCTGCGTGTTCAAATCCCCGGCGGGTTCGTCGATGATGGCGTTGGAACGGGCGTTGTAGGTTAAAATCAAATTTTTGGTCAGGTTCCACTGCAAATCATAGTACCGGTTGAACCAGAAATACTTCTCGAATTGCGGTACCATGCCCTCGGTCGTGAGTTCGGAATTGCGGAGCTGGGTTTTGATAAAACTCCGGTCCACCTCACCCCGCACGGCCACCTGTGTTGGCAGCAACGTCAGGTTAAAATCACGCAGCCAGCGCAGATACGGGCGTTCCAGCGACTGAAACCGTTTAAACGGTTCGAACGGTTTCGGTTGGGCACTGTAGACGTAGGCAATGCCTCCGCGCGTTTGTTTTTGAATGAATTGTTCAGTCAGAACATTCGTCCGGGTCGCTTCGTTGAATGCATATGTAAACGACAGGTTTTCAACGTCATAGAAATGGCTTTTGGCATTCGGATTGGTTTTCACCTTCCGGAAATTCGACAGGTTGATTCCGCGCCGGATGGAACGGTCTTCGACCAGCCTGCGGTATCGATCCCGGTCATTTTCATTCAGCGTCGATAATGTGGTTTCCAGCGGGGTGTCGGGGTCGAGCGGGTCGAAATGCGGCTGAATCAGCCGCTGGTCGTAATTGACATACAGCGGAATCTTCAGCCCCCATTTTTCGGGCAACAGTTTATCGACTGCAATCTGCGACTGAATTCCGTATTCCGTGGAGGTTTCCCGCGACCGCTCCGAAATCCGCTGCTGCACACCGCCGAAGCCAAACGTCGTTATTTTCCCCGAGGCCGTAACGGTGGCCACGTCGGCCAGTTTGGCGTTGAGCACCCCAACCGCAGCCCGACCGGCCGTCTGGTCGAAGCCGTTGGCGCGTAGCTCATTCACCCAGATGGTAAAACTCTTCGCCTGCTCGTCGGCCGACTTCGGATTGCGGACGCCAATCATGATGATCTGCACCGCGCTCAAATCCGGATTTCCAACCACGGTCAGTTTATACCGCCCGTCGGCACTATTCATCGTAAACGGCTGGGCCGATGTTCGCGTAAACTGGCGGTTTTTCTCCGCCTTGAGGTTAATCAGTTCGTCGATCGCAATGTCGAGGTCGTTGGCGGCAGGCCACACCGCATCGTCGGGTTGGCTACCGTCCGGGGTTGAAACCAGATTGGGAATCTCGATTTCGTAGTAGTTGTCCGTAAAATCCGTTCCGAGCCGAACAAAGGCCGATACCTGACCATTTTCGTTCTGCTCATTGTGCATGTGAATGAACATCTTCAGCCGCTCCCGGAACAACAGGTCGAGGTTCGTATTTTTGAAAGCCGCCCGCGAATCACCATCCCGCAGGTTGGTCACGCTCAGGCTCATCGACTGCTCGTTGAGTTCCACCTGGTTGATCTGCGTAAAATCGCGGTCTCGCTGAAAACCGGGGGGAACGCGGTAAATATACTTGTTGTTACCGGGGGCGCTGTTCTCTTCCACGTTCACCGCGCTCACTTTGAACTGTGCATCGTAGGGCTCCGGTACCTCCTGCAAACCGCGCGCCGACAGGTCGCCCGTATACTTCCGGTATTGGTTGGACGTCATCTGCAACTGCGCAAACCGCAACACCACCGGTTCTTCAAACTCCGTCAGGTACATCCGCGCAAACCGCACCGACTTAAATCCGTTGATGTTCCCGACTTTTTTGGGATTATCGCGCACCGGAATCCGGAACAGATACCAGGTCACCGGCCGGCCGGCCTTGGTCTGCACTTCCACTTTATCGACAATGTAGCCCCGGCCCACCGCAAGCTGCCCCGGTTTCAGGTCAATTTCGTATTCGTAATAGGCTTCGTTGTCGTTGATGGTGTTGTCCGTATTCAAATCTTCGATGTCAGGCAGCGTGGTCGATGCGGGCGTCACCAACTGGTTGCGGTCCTGCGATTCGGGCGAGTTGTTCTCCATGCCCATATATTGTTTGTATCGACTGACAATATGCCGCACCGAATCGGCGCGTTGGCCGTAATAAAATATAAAGTCATCGTTGGCGGGATCGCTCAACAGCCGTTCGCGGGCTTCGGCATTCAGTCGGGGCGAAACCTGATCGATGTAACTTTTAAAATACGTGTTCTCGTCCCGGTTGCTCAACCCGTCCAGACCGATGTCCTGCTGCGAGCGCGTGACGTTATCGAAAGCCTGCGTCACAAACTGCGAACGCGTCACCCGCCCCCAGGCCGTTGAATCGGGCGAGAGACCATTCGGAACCGCCAGTCCGTTTTCAAAATTGTACCGCCCGTCCTTGATCACGTCTTCCGACAGATCACCCAGGTTGAAGACCAGTTTTCCACCGGTGCGGTTGGCCTTGTTCTCAAAACCGTCGTGAACCGTAGCGAAGGTCGAATCCGTAGCGCCCACAAAGGGGTCCATCAACCAGAAATCGATGTTTTCGATGTTGGCGTTGTCAAAGTCGGCATCAGACGTGATGGCCCGCATCACCGAGCCAAAATTCTTTTTCGGGTCACCGGCCAGGCGTCCGTCGGGAGCCAGGTTCGGGTTAAAGTTGTACATCCCGCGTTCCCGGGGGAAATAGGCCACGTCCAGAATGTTCTCCGGCAGGTTGACCAGACGCACCGAGCGCCCCTGAAACAGTTCATTGGAAAGAAAAAACTGTTCGTAAACGTTCCTTAAATCGTTCTCGGTCAGGTTACTCTGGGGTGAACGCCCCCCTCCTACCGTGTTGGCAGTACTGAAGGTGTTGTCGACCGTATAGACCGAAATCCGGGCGCGGTTGTAGGCATAAGCCAGGGGTTCGGCAAATGTGCCCTGCGGAAAAGCCCGCTCCGGCGTCGTCGGGGTCGATCCCAGCCGCCAGCGCGTGGGTTGGCGGGTGAGGTCGTAGAGCGTGCGGGCGGCTTCAAAATCGTCGATGAACGCGTTGTTGTTGACACGCGGAGCTACACCCGGAAACAACTGGGCCACTTCGCCCTGGAAAGCAATGTTCGACAGTTCCTTCGTCTGAATCAGCGGCAGTCCATCCAGCATCCGGGTCAAAAACCGGGAGTCTTTCCGGATCATGGCGTCGAATCCCAGAATGGTGTTGTTCACGGGTTCGTTTCCGATGGCCACGCGCGTCAGAAAACCGGCGGGGGTTTCCCGCATGTTCATGGCCGTCATCCCGATGTTCACTTCGGGGCTCAGTTTGTAATCCAGCCGCGTTCCGATCAGTCGCCGAATCTGGTTCTGAAACAGATCGGGGCGCTCATACCGCACCTTGATTTCCTGACCCGAATTCATCAGGCTTTCGTTCAGAAACCGCACCCGGCCAATCTGCGACTCCACCACAAAATCTGAACCGGGCGACAACGGCACGCCACCCGCCGTCACCTGCACCGATTTCTCATCGACGCCGTAGGGCAACGTCACTTCCCCGCCCGTCGACGACTGGTAACTCCCTTTCAGGAAAAATTTGTTTTTACCCGCCACCTGCTGCGCATCGACCAGCGTAGTTCGGTATAGTTCATTGTAAACGTATTTCGCTTTCAGGGCGTCGTCGGTCCCAAACTTGTTGGCCAGATACGACCCAAAAGGCTCCAGTACCGGAAAAATCACCCGGCCATACCGGCTGTCGACCGTGACGCCTTCGACAAAATCAAAATTACCGTCCCGCTGCGGGTCGAGTTGGGCATTGACCTGGTCCATGTTGAAGACCTGCACCAGCGGGATGTCCTTGATGGTTCCCGGCCCTTCCTGCAAATTGGGGTTATCGATCCCGGTCAGGTCATCTTTGTAAATAATCCGCAACTGGAAATTCTGCTTGTTGATCTGGGAGGTGTTGAGCGAATAAATGTTTTTCATCATCAGGTTCCACATCGGCAACTGCGTGTTGTTGCGGATCGTCGATGATTTCAACAGCTTCAAAATCAACACTTCATTGTCCTGCCGGTTCTGGTAATCTTCGGTCAATTCCCCCACCTGGTATTTCCGGCCCCGGTAGGTGTATTCGTAGGAAACCGCCAGCACTTCGTCGTTGCGCAGGGGTGTTACCAGCGAAATATACCCCAGTTCCGGCTGAAACTTGTACTCGGTTTCGGTCAGGCGTTTGGCCCCCCGTAGCAGTTCATAGTCGATGCCTTTGGCAAAACCGAAGGTGCCATCCAGTAAAAAGTTCACCTGATCCACCTGCCGGATGCCGGTGTTCGCTCGCAATCGGGCAAACAAGCCATTGCCGGTAGTGTTGTCGGCCGCGCTGCTGGCGTCCGGATTGATGGGCTGGAGGTTCGGATTGGCGGTGTTGAACGGTCGGGGTTCGCCCAGATCCGCAAAACCGACGACGTTCCGCAGGGTGGTGGTGGTGTTGGTCCGGTTGGTTACGTATACCTCTAAACGCGTAATGGTTACACCCGATATGATCTGGGGTAGGCTTTTCAGGGAGCGTTCGTAGTTGTTCCGGAAAAACTGCGACAGAAAGAAATGGCGGTTTTCGTCGTAGGTATCGACCCGGATCTCGTAGTTTTTCTGCATCGATCCGCCTTTGATCGTAATCTCTTCCTGTTTTGAACGCTGTTGCGATGCAACCAGGGTGGCGTTTAACTTCCCGAAACGAAGCTGGGTTTTTACCCCGAACAGGTTTTGTACGCCCGGAATCAACTGGCTACTGAGCGGCCAACTGATGTTCCCGGCTTCCAGACTCTGAATGATGCTGGGGTCCTGAGGCTGAAACTGAGGAATGGCCGAAGGCGTCATACTTCCCAAACTGGGTAAACTGCCCGGCAGGCCCCCAGGACTGGGTAAACCCGGCAAGCCACCAGGGCTGGGTAAACCGGGAAGGCCGTTCGTCAATCCGTTGGCATTGGGCAAGTTCGGAACCGGTGGGCGATAATTCAGCTTCAGGACATTTTCAAAATTGAAACTGGATTTGGTGTCGTAATTGGCCGTAAGACCCAGGCGCTCACCGATCTTCCCATTGAAACTGATATTGATCTGTTGATTAAAGACAAAGTTGCCATTCCGACGCTGCAAAACCGGAATAATCGGGTTGTCGATGAACTGGTAGAGATACCCAAAATCGAGCATGACAAATCCGTTCGGCTTGAAATCCACCAGATTACCCCCAAAGAGCCGGTCAAAAACCGGTGGTAATTCCAGTTTTGGAACCAGTCCCCTTCCACTGACGGCACTTTGACCATCATTTCGCGCGCTGTATTCCCGCCACAAACTTTTTTGAACACGTTGGTTTTGCAAACGGTTATAGTCGTCATACGACATGGTTTCGGCTGGCCGATACGGTAAACCGGCCGCTGGTCGGGTCGGCGGGGGAGCAACCGGGATGGCCCCGATGACGGAGTTTCCGGTCGTGGCCGCGGGTGTAGTGGTTGATCCGGACGTCGGACGCGAAGTCTCCGGTTGGCCGCCGATGCGTTCCAATACGGAAATCTGACCCGGCCTCGTGAGTTGAACCTCGGTCGAAACCGCCCGCGGATCACGCAACAAAAAAGGCGACCTGGGAATAGTAGCGGAAAAAGGACTGATATACCGGTCACGCCAGCGAATAATGGGTCGGCGCTCGGCCGAACGGGTGGCTCGGATGCTATCCTGACGGACGCGGGCCAGAGAATCGGCCAGCGAAACTGTCCGGCGACGCGCGGGTGTCTGGGCTGTTACAGGCATCCAGGCCGACCCAACCAGTAACGCACACAGCACAACCATCCAGGGCTCAATCCGGCCATTTAACAACCGCAACCGGGTCAATCGGTGGGACTCAACACATTCCAAGAGAGGCACGTATAATTTGATTCGGTGGAATAGGTAGTTAGTTTATTCAGATACATCTCTATCACCAAACGGCGAAAACCTTGCCAATATTTTAGTTATGAATTATGAGTTATGGGTTATGAGTTGCGACGCTTGCGTTTGCCAACTCATAATTCATAATCCATAATCCATAATTACTTGAGAGCCAGACGTATAAGCTGTTCAACGTTGAGTTCGTCGCCTTCGCGTTTCAGGATCGTATCGAGGCTTTTTTCGGCCGCAGCCTTCGGAATACCCAGCGTAACGAGTGCCGCCAGGGCTTCATCCCGAACGGGGTTGACGGTCATCCGGTAGTTTGGTGTACCGGCCTGTGCCATAATCCCCGCTTTTTTCATCTTGTCACGCAATTCCAGAATAACCCGTTGAGCCGTTTTACTCCCGATGCCTTTGATTTTCTGAACCGCTCCAACGTTTTCCATCAAAATGGCCTGACGGAGTTCGACCGGCGTCAGGGTTGAGAGCATGGTGA
This sequence comes from Larkinella sp. C7, assembly GCF_006149005.1. Taxonomy (GTDB): domain Bacteria; phylum Bacteroidota; class Bacteroidia; order Cytophagales; family Spirosomataceae; genus Larkinella. Next base: position 471,786 of record NZ_VBSL01000005.1, read on the forward strand.
GTGCGGTATTGGGACCGATGCCCGACACGCCAATCAAATCCAGAAAAAGGTTTTTTTCGTCGAGATCACCAAAACCGTACAGTGTCTGGGCATCTTCGCGAATGTGTTGATACGTAAACAATTTCGAGGGTTCGCCCAGCTTTGGCAAAACCGTCGACGTGTACAGGGAAACATGGATTTCGTAGCCAACTCCGTTGGCTTCCAGAATCACAAGGGTCGGGTCTTTGTGGGTAATTTTTCCGCTAATGTAAGCAATCATAGATAGCTTTTTTCAACCAGTATAGGCCGGTCTTAAAAAGTCAAAGATACGAAAGAGTTAAGAACGAAGAGTTAAGAGTTAAACATGCCTTCATTAACTTTCATTTTTAACTCTTCACACTTAACTCTTCAACCTTCAATCCCTACTAACCTACAATCAGACGCTGACCGGGTTTGAGTGAATTTCCCTTGATTTTATTCAGTTTTTTCAGTTCATCGACGCTCAGGTCGCTATACCGCTTCGAAATATTCCAGAGCGTGTCGCCATCCTGAACCCGGTGGTACTTTGGTTTGTAGGTTTTGGTCTGTTTTGCCACTTCTGACTTACCCTGACTTTTGGTCACTTTGGCCATCCGGGACGACGTTTCCGGCAGCGCCTGTTCCCGGAAAATGACCAGCTTCTGGCCTTTTTGAATGCGGGTTGAACGCAGGTGGTTCCACTTTTTGAGGTCATACACGTCCACGTCGTACTTCTCCGCAATGCGCGACAGCACCTCGCCCCGCTTCACGACGTACACGGTTTTTTTCGGCTTTCGGCGGACCACCTCCTCAACGTCATCTGCATCGGAGACAAGGGCGTTGGCGGCTACCACGGGCTGCGACTCCCGGGCCTGCTCCTCATTGGCATCGGTAAAAGGAAAATAGTCCCGTTTTCGCGCGGAGTCGGAACGGTAGTCGACGCTTTCTGTCGACGCCAGCAACATATTGGTCGAAATCGTCGGATTCCGACCGGCTGAATCCAGAATCGACCGCCGGTTGGCCGCAAAATAATCGAAATGGGCTTTCGGTACCCGAAGCACAAAACTGCGCGTTTGATCCGACAGGACACCCGTCATGATCGACGGATTCATTTTCTGAATTTCGGCCAGCGGCACCCCGCTGTATTTGCAAAACCGCTCGATCGACAGGTACCCGTTGACGTGAATCGTATCACAGGGAATGGGGTATTCGGGCTGTTCAGCGTAAATCCCGTGGTCGTTGGCGAAGTTCATCATGTAGGTCAACGCAATGAATTGCGGGACATACGCGCGGGTTTCTTTCGGCAGGAAATTATAAATCGTCCAGAACGAATCGCCCCCGGACCGGCGCATGGCGCGTTTCACCGTCCCCGGACCGCTGTTGTAGGCCGCCAGTGCGAGGTGCCAGTCGCCAAAAACCCGGTATAAATCTTTCAGATAGCGACAGGCGGCATCGGTCGACTTGACGGGGTCCATGCGCTCATCGATGTAGTCATCCTGATAGAGTTTAAAATCTGCGCCCGTATACGGCATAAACTGCCACAAACCACCTGCGCCGACGCGCGAAACCGCTTTGGGGTCCAGCGACGATTCAACAATCGAGAGGTATTTCAGCTCGTCGGGAATGTCGTGCTGGGCCAGCAACCGCTCATACAAGGGGAAGAACATCGGCATCCGCTCCATCACCTTTTTGGTGTAGCTCGGTCGGCGGAAGGTAAAGTAATCGATAAAACCGTGGACGGTTTTGTTGTAGTTCAGGGGAATGGTCTGTTCCAGTTTGGCAAGTCGGTCACGCAGAACGGGCTCCGGGATGGACAAGACCTCGGGCACATCGACCACTTCAATGGTTTCCTGTGCCGTGTCGGCTCTGACACCGTTGGTGTCGGCCTGAAAAAAAGCGCCCCAACTGCGGGGGGCAACGCTTACTAAAAGCAATACGGTACAAGCCAATCGGAGGCCGTGAAGGGTCGTCTTCAGGTTCGACATGAGCAGGTTTTGGGTTACATGTTGGTTAAGTAATTATCAAGGCAAGAACGGTATGGTCGATAAAAATAGGACAAAAAATAGTTTTCGTCAAACTTTTCGGCAAATTAGGTCGATAAATCTCCTGAGTTGTCCGGCAGAGTTGGTTCAAAGTTTTGTAACTAAGCTGTTTAATCCCGTGATGTGACTTAGGCCGTGTATTTTTAAAAACGGTGACCAAGCAGGGTTCTGTATACTTTGTCACCGTTTTTGTTTTGAGACGATTTCAATCCAACTGCGTCACGGTTTTCTTTCGAAAGAGGTCGGTACCAGTGCCGTTCCAGACCTAACCGTTCGGGCAAGAGGATCTCAGCCACCGTAGGGAGGTTCAATAACTTTCATACACATAGGTTAAGGTTTCCCGGGGTTTAAAGGGCTCGGTTTTAATGCGGGTCGCTGGTAAATCCCCGACGTAGGTATACGCATACGTGATGGATCCGGACGAAAGCACGTTGTTCCGGCTCAGATGGAGAACATTGTCAACCCCACCGTAATAGGTATAAAAATCCAGTATTCCGTTGAAAGGTGTTGACACCCCCGCCGTGGCATAGGGGGCCGGAATGACGGCGACGTTATAGAACGGATTTGTTTTGGAATCGTGCGTAAAGTTGGTTGTAAACGTACCTCCGCCGGGGCCTGGCGACACCTCTGTCGTCGTTGTGATAGCCGTCAGGTTGTTCCCCGTGAAGAAGTATTCACTGTTTTCCTTGTAAGAAACCCCGCCGGTTTCAAAGGATTTACGGCTACTTTTCACCTGGTTATCGGGGTTGTATTGAAACGTTAAGTCCCAGACATTATCGCCCCGTCCATCTTTATTGTTGGTGTAATAAAGCCGGGTCATCTGGCTGTTGACATACGTATACGAATAGGTTTCGGTTATCTTCGGTTCACCCGCCGGGGTGATTTCGCGTTGAAATTGGATGACCTGGTTTTGGGCATTGTAAGTAAAAGCGCCGGTTTCAACCGGTGCATTCGGATCACTGGGATTTTGAGTAGTCGTAATCGTGTTCAGACGGCCTTGCAAATCGTAACCGAAGGTGCTGATGTATTGCACTAAACTGGACCGGCCAGCGACGTCAGCGAGTTCCTGCGTTACGGTTTTAATCCGCAAACGGTCAGGAACTGAACCCGGTGAAACGTTCGGAAAAAGATGGTCGCCACAGCCAGTAAACTGAAAAGCGACCAATACATAAAGAACTCCCCGAAGTACATGGATCATTTTCATACAGTGGATGTTTATTTTGTTGAAACTTTACAAGTAAATGTATCACTATAGCTGGAATAATTATAACATTAACGTATATACTAATGCGGTATTTATTAACCGGTAATACTGTCGGATTAAAACCTCCCTTTGCGCATTTTGGAGCGGAAATAATACCTGATTTACGAACGTATCACCGTTTTTTTAAAGTTCTTTTCCTGGTAATCTAAATGGAAAATTGGAATGATGTTTGCAGCGTTTTCCCGCATAGACTTAGAAAGAGATGCGCTGGCTGATCCGGCTTAAACCATTTCGTCCGTTACTATTTCTGAACTTCAAACGGTGAGGTTACCAAAGAAAGCTTCAGTTCTGACAATGCTCTTCCTCGGCAGTATTGTGCTATTGACCGGGCTATCGCAATGTCACAACCCGGAAGACCAACCTTTCCGGCGAACCGTATCGATTGGGAAAAAAGACGGAAAATTCATCCTCTACCGAAACGGACGTCCTTTTGAAATCAAGGGAGCAGCTGGCTATTCACACTTCCACACGTTAAAACAATCGGGTGGAAATACGCTCAAAACCTGGGATACCACCCGGCTTGCCAGCCTCCTGGACAGTGCACAGGCGAACCACCTGGCCGTGGTTGTGGGCCTGCCGCTTCCCATAAATGACGATACGTCTTTTTACAACAATCCGGTAAAAGTGGCCTCCCACCTCAAAGCCTTACAGGTCGTTGTCAACCGCTTCAAGCACAATCCGGCGGTTTTGATGTGGAGCCTGGGCAACGAACTCGACTTCCCGTTCGGTTTTTCGTACTACCGGTTTTATACCACGTTTAATGCGATTACGGATATGATTCACCGGGATGATCCTGACCATCCCGTTACCACGGTGGTCCTGAATTTTAATACAAAATACATTTTCAACATCACCACCCGCTGCGATGTCGATCTGCTCTCGTTTAACATCTACAGCAACATCAAAACCCTGCGGAAAGACCTGGCAGACTTTTCCTGGTTTTGGAACGGGCCTTATCTGCTGACCGAATGGGGAATCGACGGCCCCTGGGAAGGGACGGAACAAACCGCCTGGGGTGCCTACATTGAAAACACGAGCAAGAAAAAAGCCGACTTATATTTAAAGCGTTATCAGCAGGATATTCCGCGGGAAGATCCCCGGTTTTTAGGCTCTTTTGTTTTTTTCTGGGGGAACAAACAGGAAACCACGCCCACCTGGTTCAGCCTGTTTGACGAAGCCGGGGCCCACGCTGAACCGGTGGCCATCATGAAGTATATCTGGACCGGTAAACCGTCGCCCGAGCCGTTTCCTGAACTCCAATACATGCTGGTTAATCAAAAAGGAGCCCGCGATAATATTCTGCTAAACCCGGGAAGTTTGTCAACGGCGGAGGTATTTCTGTATAAAACCAATGACCAGATCAAAACTGTTAAATGGCAAATTTTACCGGAAGACTGGTACCGGGAAAACAACCAAAACAGCACCAAAAAACGCAAACCGATTGAAGGGTTGTTCCAAAAAAATCAGAATCTAAAGGCGACCTTTGTGGCGCCCGATCAGGAAGGACCTTATCGTCTGTTTGCAACCATTTACCTCCAAAATGGGAATTTCGCCACCTGTAACACCCCTTTTTACGTGGTAAGCGACCCATGAAATCCATTCCGCCCGTAAAACCGCCATCGAAACGCGAACGCTTCACGCTTCGTCTGATGATCTTTTTAGGCTTGGCATCCCTGGTATTTTTCCTGGAAAACATGCTCAAAGCATCGGTCAGAGGCTATTTGCCTCTGTACTGGATGCTGATGGTCGCCTTTGGATTTACGTGTCTTAAAATTCTGCATGAATGGTACCATTATTTTTACATAACCGTTCCTGAAACACCGCCCACCACCAAACCGTATACCGTCGATATTTTCACCACATTTTGTGCAGGCGAACCGTACGAAATGATCATCGAAACGCTGACGGCCATTCAGGCGATCACCCATCCGCATACCACCTACCTCTGCGATGAAGCCGACGATCCCTACCTGCGGGAGGTTTGCCAAAAACTAGGCGTCCGGCACATCACCCGCACGGATAAAAAAGACGCCAAAGCAGGGAATATTAACAATGCCCTGGCTCAATCGTCCGGCGAATTGTGCGTGATTCTGGATCCGGATCACGTTCCTTTTCCGCATTTTCTGGATCCCATCGTCACCCATTTCAACAACCCGGCGGTTGGGTATGTGCAGATTGTCCAAGCCTACAAAAACTACGATGAGGGATTGATTGCCAAAGGGGCGGCCCAGCAAACGTACCAGTTTTACGGCCCAATGATGATGACCATGAACCGGTACGGAACCGTCCTGGCGATTGGGGCGAACTGCACCTTCCGGCGCACCGCCCTTGAATCCATCGGCGGGCACGCGGCCGGGTTAGCCGAAGACATGCACACCTCCATGCAATTGCACGCCAAAGGATGGCAGTCGGTGTATGTTCCGGCGGTTTTGGCGCGCGGCCTCGTTCCGTCCACGCTGTCAGCCTATTACAAACAACAGCTAAAATGGTCACGCGGGGTTTTTGAGCTGTTTTTCACGACCTATCCCCGGCTTTTTACCCAATTTACGTGGCGACAAAAACTCCATTATGGCGTCATTCCCTTCCATTATTTGTCCGGCGTTTTGTATTTGATCAACTTTTTAATTCCAATCCTGGCCCTGTTCTTTGGCGTGAGCCCTATGCACATTGATCTGGCCGAATTCGTTTCCATCGGCCTGCCGTTTGTCGCGTCCATTGTGCTGATCCGGCACTTCGTACAATGGTGGGTGATGGAGGATGAAGAACGCGGTTTTCACATCGTGGGAGGACTGCTTATGATCGGAACCTGGTGGATCTTTATCCTGGGCTTCATCTACACCCTTTTCAGGAAAAAAGTACCCTATGTTCCTACGCCAAAAGATGGAAACGAAGCGAATAACTGGCCCCTGAACATCCCGAATCTGTTGATGCTGGCCCTGTCCATTCTGGCGATCACCTACGGTTTGTATACGGACTGGAACCCCTACAATCTGATCATGGCGGGTTTTGCCGGCCTGAACAGCCTGTTCATGATTTTTACCATTGCGGCCAGTCGACAGCAGCAGTTCAGAGCCATTAAAGAGCGTTATTCTCGCCTGAACAACTTCATTAAAATCATTCAAAAAGGGAAAGGATATTTCTGGATTTTACGACGGTGGCTGTATACCGGACTGCGCCATACCGCACTATGGATCACCGGAATGCTGGTTTTCTCCATCCTGTTTTATGCAAAATTTCAGTCTAAAACCGAGATGGCCCAGTCCCTGTTCACCCACAAAGACAATCTTTTTCTGTATGTGATGTATTCGCCGGACAAGCCCGGTGGAATGTCTTCCGTGCGTACAATCAAATCCTACCAGGTGTCTAATCAGGTTCATGTTGACCTCATCTCATTTTACATGCCCTGGGGGGATAAACCGGCGGGGTATCTGCCACTCAAATCGATTGATTCCGTCTATCGAAATGGCTCTATTCCGCTGATTACCTGGGAACCCCAGCCGATGATTTTTGCAAATAACCAGACAAATAATAATACTGACACAGTCGCCGTTTTTTTTCGCCGACTCGTCGAGGGCCACTACGATACGTATCTCCGTCGGTTTTCAGAACAGCTAAAATCACTGCATCGCCCCATCTTTCTTCGCTTCGCTCCGGGAGCCGACAAATCGGTTCACCACAGCTCCCAACCAACTAAAAACGCACCGAATGACTTTAAAGAAGCCTGGAAATACGTCCACAACTATTTTTCAAAGCAGGGTGTTTACACGGCAATCTGGGTTTGGAGCCCCGGAACGGTCGATGCTATCGACGCCTATTTCCCCGGCAAAGACTACGTCGACTGGATCGGCGTCACGGCCTTGAATGAGGGTTTTCTCAAGACGGGCCCAAAAAAACGTTCTCTGGAAGACCTCTACAATCCCTTTCACCAGAATCCCATCTTTCGTTCCGGCCTACCGGTTCTGCTCACTGAATTGGGGTATTTAAGCTCGGAAAACCAGCAAACCGGCTGGTCGAAACAGGACATTCAGTCGGCACGGCGTGCCTTTCCTGAAATAAAAGGGGTCGTTTTGGTCAATGACGGGTTCGACCCTCACGCGCGGGATTGGCGGAATCTGCCGCCGGATTCGTTGCGGTTTTTAGGCGGTCAGTACCCTGAACATGAAGAGAACGTTTCCTTCGCCGGAAAAACAATACCGGTGTTGGCAGAAGCAGCCGAACCGCTCGCCCGCTCCCGCCCGGCTAACCGAAACTTTTTTATCGGTACCAAAGGCATCCATTACACCAAGGGGCAGAACTGGATGAAGAGTCGGTCGGTTTTTACCAAAAAAGATTTTCTAACTGATTTCAAGGAAATGAAAGAACTGGGCATCACGACCCTTAAATACAGCGGACCCAGTATTTATGAGCACAACCTTCTGAATACGGCACAAAAAACCGGCCTTAAAATTCACTACAGTTTCTGGATACCAGACAAGATTAATTTTGCAACTGATCAGGATAAACTGGAGGACTTACGCACTACCATTCTGGATGCCGTCCGTAACCTGAAAGACCATCCCGAAATTGTTTCCTGGAATATGGGTAATACCTCATTTCAGAAACTTTCCCGTTATTATTACAAACCGGATCTGCTTTATCAGGAATATGCATACCTGTCGTGGCTCAAATCGGTTGTCAACGAGCTGAAACAAATTGATCCGGATAAACCCGTCACCGTCGATCTGGACGCATCGGAAAATCTGGTACAGCTTACGAACCGGTTCCACCATTTCATTCCGGCTATCGACGCTTTCGGGCTGGTTCTGAAGAAACCATCGCGCGCCGTTTCACAACTGGCTAAACTACAGGTTCCGTATTTTTTCAGTGAAATTAGCGTCAGCGAATACACCAAACTTCCAAAAACAACAACCGGTTTATTTATTGAAAACTGGCAGGATGAGCAAACCACCGACTGGGTTAGTTTCAACGGGTTAAAAGACCATGTGGGCCGTACGAAACGGGCACTCTTGCAATTACGCCATACCTGGAAAGGGACGCCCCTGCCAGCGTTGCTCCCTCCCATTAAAATTCTGAAACCCGCCCTGGGAACCTTTCCCGGGGCGCAACTTCCCTACCATGCACTCATCCGCAACACCGATCAGTGGGTGCTGGCCCAGGCAGTACCGGTCACTTTTCGCCTGGAGTGGAAACTGGTAAAAATGGACCGCTTCGAAAACCCCGTTTCGGTAAAAAATGTGGGCGAAGGCCCCCGTTTATTGCTTACCATCCCGGAAAATCCATCAAGCTACCAGCTTTATCTGTATATTCTGAAAGGAAATACGGTTCTGGACATCGTCCGCTCGACACTCCATACCCCGCTTCCGGTCATGGCCCCTACCCGGCCTATGGACAGCATCCCTCAGCGGTGGTCGGCTAAAGTTCGGACAAAATGATCGAAAGTCGACTTGCTGATGCTCCAGTCCGGGGGAGGTATTTTACCCCAGACTTTCGGGTTATCGGCCAGATTAAAGTAACAGACGCCAAAAACTTCCGGGTGCGCATTCAGCACGGCGGCTGCCTCTTCCAGCCATTTTTTCTGGAAATCTTCCGGGCCTTTCACCCCGAATTCCGTCACAAAAATCGGCTTGTTCACCAATCGCATCCGGTACTGTTTGCGGCTGTAAATGGCCTGGAATGACTCCTGGAGGGCCGGATCGGTGATGTTTTTGTCGGGAAGTCCATAAATCGCCACGCTGATGTAGTCGACCACATCGTCGCCGGGCCACCATTCCAGGGAACCCCGGTCACCGGCGGGGCCCCACACACGCCGGATATTTTTCGCTCTTTTTCCGTCAAAATTCATGAAATACCGGAACGCCTTGCTGTATAAAACCGGGTCCTGACTTTGCCACGCGTACCGCTGAATGGGAATCTCCATTTCGTGCGCAAATCGCAAATAAACGGTTTGCGTAGTCGCCGAAATGACTTGATAAACCGCCCTGAATTCGTCATCATAAACGCCCGAAATCGTATTGAACAACACATTGGTGTCTTTTCGAACTATCCGGTCTTTCCACGGTTCTACGCTGAGAATTACATCATGATTTCGCGCCACAACGGCTTTAAATTCTTTATCAAAACTGCCGTCCTGAATTGCTTCCAAATCAATAAAAAGATGCTCTGCCTGTACGGATTTTGATTTAACCAGGAACTGTTTCGGATCATAAACGCCAATTTCCGGTTTCGACGTTTCCTGCGTAACCGCATTTTCAATAGCCGGTTTTTTAGGCAGATTCGTATATATACCGGGTGCTTCTTTTTTGATCTCCGCCACTGCTTCCTGAATCGTTTTGGAAAGCGACGGATCACGCTCTTTCGTCCGGGGTGCCAGAATAAGCAGGGGCTTATCCATAAACCGCATCCGGTGTATTTTCCGCTTTATGGCCGTAATTGGATCCGCGACCCGGGGATACGCCGTGGCCCGTTGTTCGGATTTGCCATCGAGGGTAACGCTGGTCACATCCACCTCTTCCTCTCCCGGCCAGTATTCGTCGGCTCCGGGATAACCCGCTGGCCCCCAGACTATCTTAATCTTCGGCGATGCGGTTTTGCAGCGTTTTGCAAAATACCGGAACGCATCGATGTATACAAGCGGTGACTGGTACTGCCACGAATAAAGCCGTACCGGCACTTCCATTTCCGGACTCCACCGCAGATAAATTTCCGATTTATGCTGGGTGATTGCGTCACAAAACATTTTGATGGAATCGTCAAACCGGCCTTCTAAAATTTCATCAAGGCCATTCTCCTGATCCGGCGAAACGGCCATCTGTACGGTGATTAAAACCGGGAGATCAGCCGGTAGGTCTGAAACCAGTTTTTGCAGAGAGGCTGCCGGAACGGTTCGGTCCAGGGTCACCGAAAGGGTATGAAATGAGTTCGCCGGTCGCGTTGTTAGCCGACTTTTTCGATCGAATATTCCGACCACGCTCTCTTCAAAATCGTGATTAATCAGGGCCACCGGAGGGCTTTCGTTTTGAAACGGAAAATGCGTTTTGAAGAAAAATACCAGGAAAGTGATCACCAGCCCTCCACCCAGTGTGTATAGAACAATTCTTCTCATTTGATGGTCATCAATGAATAACGTTGGATGCACAGGACACGCTTTCATCGATGTCCGTTTATTGAAAGCAGGCAAAATCTGTACCGGGCTTTTACTGCGGATTGCAACGGCTCCGGCCGCCCGGCGGACCTTTCTTGACCCGCCTTTCGAAAACCGTGGGTTAAACTTTTAGACCAGCGGGTAGACTTCCTGAACCGAAGCGCTTTTGAGGACAATGAACGGGCGATTGTCGCCTGACTTTTCCAGCCTGCGAAAGCCCCTCGAACGCGTTATGAGACTGCCCTTTTACCCGTTCCTCTTTTTTTGCCTGCTTAGTTTCAAGGCCTGGACCGCCGAACCGGTTCCGCTCACCCGGCTCCGGTGCGATTCCCGGGATCAGCCGCTCGGTGTCGAAAGCCGTCAGCCCCGGTTAAGCTGGCAGTTGGGGTCGGCGGTTCGGGGTCAAAAGCAAACTGCTTACCGGATTCTGGTGTCCGACAATCCGCAGACGCTGGCCACCAGTCAGGGCAACCTCTGGGATTCGGGCAAACGCATTTCCGACCAGTCGATTCAGGTGCCGTACGAGGGCAAACCGCTGCTGGCGAGCCAGTCCTACTACTGGAAAGTGCAGATCTGGGACAAAGACGGCCAGCCGTCGGGCTGGAGCGCCCCCGCCACCTGGCAAATGGGTTTGCTAACCCAAGCCGACTGGGGCAAGGCGCAGTGGATTGCGCTGGAAGAACTGCCGGCATCGGAGCGGATTGTTCCGTTTGTCCACGACCCCAATGCGGCCAAACCGTTGGGAGACCGAAAATCAGCCCAGAATGCACTGCCCCAATTCCGGAAAGAATTCCGGCTGGAAAAACCGCTGAAGCGAGCCACGGCTTTTATTTCCGGTCTGGGCCATTATGAACTGAGCCTTAACGGACGACGCGTAAAAGACCATTTTATCGATCCCGGCTGGACGAATTACGATCACTATGCTTTATACGCGACCTACGACGTAACGACCGCGCTCCGAAAAGGCACAAACGTGTTGAGTGTGCTCCTTGGCAACGGTTTTTATAACATCCCCGTTGAACGGTACCGGAAAATTGTGGGCTCGTTTGGCTATCCGAAACTGATCTGCAAACTGCAACTGGCGTACGAAGATGGAACGCACCAGGAGGTAGTGACCGATCAATCATGGAAAGTAACGCAAAGCCCGATCACCTATTCGAGTATTTACGGGGGTGAAGACTGGGACGCCACCAAAGAAATTTCGGGCTGGATGGAAGCCGGTTTTGAGGATACCGACTGGCAAACACCGCTCGTGGTGCAGGGATCGCCCCAACTGCGGTCGCAAACTGCTCCGCCGGTCAAAATCATGGAAACCTTCAAACCAGTGCGGATCACGCAGCCCAAAGCCGGTATTTACGTGATTGATCTGGGTCAGAACATGGCTGGTATTCCTCAGATTTCGGTATCGGGAAAAGCCGGTTCCATCATCAAAATAACGCCCGGCGAGTTATTGGGTGACGATAGTCTGGTGACGCAGCAATCCAGCGGTCAGCCGCACTTTTACCGGTACACTCTCAAAGGAAGCGGCACCGAAACCTGGCATCCGCGCTTTACCTACTACGGTTTCCGGTATCTGCAAATCGAAGGCGCCGTTCCGGCCCAGGGCCTGCTGAGTACGATCGCGATGCCTTCCGCTGCTATTCCGGTTTTGAAAGCCGTCAAAGGACTGCACATTCGGGGTTCAGCCGAAACCGTCGGAAAGTTTTGGTGTTCGAATGAGCTGTTTAACCGCATCGACCGACTCATCGACTGGGCCATCAAAAGCAACATGGTGAGCACGCTGACCGATTGCCCGCACCGCGAGAAACTGGGCTGGCTGGAAGAGACGCACCTCATGAGCGGCTCGGCCCGGTATACCTACGATCTGGCGACGCTGCTGCCGAAAATCATTCGGGATATGCAGTCAGCGCAGTTGGCCAATGGCCTCATTCCCGACATTGCTCCCGAATACACCGCCTTCGCCAGCGGTTTTCGCGACTCCCCCGAATGGGGCAGCGCCGGGGTGATTCTGCCGTGGTATACCTTCCAATGGTACGGTGATAAAAGTATTCTGGTGGAGAGTTACGACATGATGAAAAAGTACGTGGCCTATCTGGGAACCAAAGCCGATAACCACATTCTGACGCACGGTTTGGGCGACTGGTGCGATCTGGGCCCCAAACCGCCGGGCGAATCGCAGTTGACACCCAAAGGCATTACGGCCACAGCCACCTACTTTTACGACCTGACCATTCTGGAAAAAACCGCCCGTCTGCTGGGCAAAACCGCCGACGCCGACCAGTTTCAGCAATTGGCTCAGGCTGTCAAAAAAGCGTTCAACGAAACGTTTTACGACGCCCAGAAAGGCCAGTATGGATCGGGAAGCCAGACATCCAATGCCATGCCGATTTACATGAATCTGGTGACACCTGACAACCGTGCCGCCGTGACGGCCAGTTTATTGAAAAACCTCAAAGACAACCACTATAGCCTGACGGCGGGCGACATCGGATTCCGGTATTTGCTGCTGGCGCTGGGTCAGGTCGGTGCTTCGGACGCCATTTACGCCATGAACAACCGCGCCGATGTGCCGGGATACGGCTACCAACTGGCTCACGGCGCCACCGCCCTGACGGAATCCTGGCCCGCCCTGCGGTTTGTATCCAACAACCACTTCATGCTCGGACACCTCATGGAGTGGCTCTACAGCGGCCTGGGCGGGATTCAGCAGGATGAAAACGTGCCGGGTTTCAAAGCCATCGTCATCAAACCCGAGGTTGTGGGAGACATCACCCACACCCGCGTCCGGTATCATTCGCCCTACGGCCCGATCCGGAGTGAATGGAAAAAAACCGGTCCCCAACTGGAACTGATGGTCAGCATTCCGGCCAACACCACCGCCACGGTGTATCTCCCCACCGCCAACGGCAGCCCGATTCTGGAAAGCGGCAAAGCCCTTGATCAGCAGAAAGATATCAAGGTGCTACGGACGGAAACCACCCAAACCGTCGTGGCTATTGGTTCAGGCAGTTATGTGTTTAAGCTTTAAATAACGAATATTGAATGTCGAATAAAGAATATTGAATGTCAAATAACGTATATCGAAAGTCGGATCAATCACTTCGATATTCGGTATTCAACATTCGATATTCATTATTCCTTTGCTTTTTTACCACCCCGGATTCTGCGTCAGGTTCGGGTTGAGCTGGCGTTCTTTGGCGGGAATGGGAAACAGGTAATGCTTCTTTTCATCGAATGGACGGCCTTTGGAGGTCAGTTCCAGATATGCTTTTTTCCAGCGAACCAGATCCCGCCAGCGGTGTCCTTCCAGCCCAAGCTCCACCACCCGTTCGTGGGCAATCCACTCCATGAAAGCGGTTTTCGACAAACCGGGATCAAGTTCCCGCAAGCCCGCCCGTTTCCGAACGCGGTTGACGGCGGCATAGGCTTCGGCGGTTGGCCCGGAGGCCGAATTGGTGGCTTCGGCAAACATCAGCAGGACGTCGGCAAAACGCAGCAGCCGGATGTTGACGTCCGAACCCGTCGTCCAGTCGAACTCGTTCCCGCCATCTTTCTGGTATTTCCGGACGGCAAAATCAGCCGGTAAAACGTCGAACCAGGACGTATATTCAAGCACTTTGTAATAATCCAGTCCGTCGAATTTGCTCCCCTGCGGCCCAAAAACCGACGCCAGCAGGCGCGTATCGCCCACCTCAAACTGCTTGACGTACCACTCCGACGGAATCACGTTGTTGTAGGCCCGGCCCCGAACCCCCATTTCAAGGGGCCGCAAACCGCCCGTTCCGCATTCATCACAGAACGCACCGGGATTGACCGTGGCCGAAAACTGGACTTCAAAAAGCGACTCCTTATTATTCTCATTGACATTCGTGTGGTTATCGCGGTAATTCGGCACCAGATCGTAGACGTTGGAGTCGATGATCTCCTTGAAGAGTTTTGCTGCGGCCGCGTAATCGGTCTGGCTGTTGGTCAGGTTGGCGCGGTAGAGCAAAGCTTTGGCCCGGAATCCTTTGGCGGCTCCACGCGTGGCCCGGCCAATTTCGTCGCCTTCATACAAAACCGGCAAGCGTTTTTCGGCCTCTTCAAAATCTTTCAGAATGGCCGCGTACACCTGCGAAACCGCAATCCGGGTCGGTTGCTTTTCTTCGGGTTTGCTCACATCGACCACTTTCAGAATCAGCGGTACATCGCCAAAATTCGTCACCAGCGTGAAGTAATACATCGCCCGCAGAAAATACGCTTCGCCCAGCAAACGGCTCTTCTTCGCTTCGTTCATCGGAACGCCCGGAATGCGGGTAATGGCCAGATTGGCCCGGTAAATACCCTGGTAACAGCCCGTCCAGAGAAAATTGAACACTTCCGTGCCGGCATCGGCTTCGGCTTCACGCATCAACACCAGACTCGGACTGGTCGACACCGTGGCCTCGGTTTCGTCCGACATCAGTTCCTGGGTCAAATGCATGATCTGGGAATACAGATCCGGCGATGCCAAAGTCGCATAAGCCGCATTGACGGCCTTGAGTGCATCTTCCTCCGTTTTGTAATAATTATCCGTCGTCAGCACATTCACATTCTGAACGTCCAGCGCCTTATCGCTGCAACCAGCCACCAACCCGGCCACCAGCAAAAGCGTGCTTATTTTTTTCATATGAACTCGGTTTTCAGTTTACGGTTTTCAGTTTACGGTGGGCTGACGCGCGTACCGGTTGAATGCGTCAGCTTACTGTAAACTGAAAACCGTAAACCATTAAAAATTAAGCTGTAATCCCCCCAGAAACATCCGTGACTGCGGTTGCTGGGCGACATCAATGCCTTCGCCCAGGGCCTGGTTACTGGCAAATTCAGGATCGAAACCGGAATATTTTGTTTTTGTAAACAGGTTCTGTGCCCCGACATAGACCCGCAAGCGGCTGGCTCCAAAGGTCGAGGTCAGTGATTCAGGCAAGGTGTAGCCCAGTTGCAGGGACTTTAACCGAAAATAACTGCCGTCCTCCACAAAGCGGTCGGACGGGCGAAAATTCCGGGTTCCGGAGGCATCCGCGCGGGGCTGTGTGGTCGACGGTTTTTCGCGCGTCCAGCGGCTGAGCACTTCCGTTCCGGCGTTATACCGGCCCAGATACCCGTTCAGCCAGTAGGCCGTAGCGTTGTAAAGCTGGTTGCCCGAAGCTCCCTGCAACAAGACCGACAGGTCAAAACCGGCCCCGCTCACCGAGGCCGAAAAACCGTAATAAACCGTCGGAATCGGACTGCCGAGAAAGGTTTTGTCCGCGTCCGTAATTTTGCCGTCCTGGTTCAGATCCGCATACCGAATATCGCCGGGTTCGGTGCCGGTCAGGCTGGGGTTCTTGATGATTTCGTCACGGTTTTGAAAAATGCCCACCCGCTGAAAACCGTAGTAACTCCCCACGGGCTGCCCTACGGCGGTAGCCGTTACGGTTTCGTCCTGTACCAGCCCGCCCAAAACCGGGCTGGGTCGGTCGCCCAGCGAAATCACCTTGTTTTTCTGCCAACTGGCAAAACCGGTCAGGCTAAAGCTGATCCAGTCGTTGCTGCGTTCGCCCGTCAGACTCAGATCGATCCCGGAATTATCGACCACCCCGGCGTTGGTCAGCGGTGCCGCAGCGCCCACCGACGCCGGCAAGGGCACCTCTACCAGCAGATTCGTCGTTTGTTTCCGGAAATAGTCGACCCGCAATTTGACACTGTTTTCCAGCACACTGACATCCAGCCCGACGTTGCTGGTCGTGGTCGTTTCCCAGCGAATACCGGTGTTGGGCAAGGTGCTGGGAAACGCCCCGACGCCCAGAAACGAGTTGGTGGGGCCGAACGGGTAATTGTAGTTTTGTGCAATCAGCGACGCATATTGAAAATCTCCGACGTTGTCGTTGCCGCTTTTCCCCCAACCGACCCGCAGTTTGACGGTATTCAGGTACGGCACCGATTCCAGAAACCGCTCTTTGGTAAGGTACCAGGCCGCGCCCACCGACGGAAACGCCCCAAAGCGGTGTCCCGGACCGAAACGCGACGAACCATCGCGCCGGAGTGCCGCCGTCAACCAGTATTTTTTCTGAAAATCATACGACAACTGACCCATTAGACTCACCACCCGGTAGAACGCGTAGGTGCCGCCTACCGTCCGGTTGCGCGACGATTGACCGGCCGTCAGCGACCGAATGTCGTTCCCCGGCAAATCATCCGCGTACGCCAGGATGTCGTCATTTCGGTAGGTCTGGCGACTTCCCGCCAGCAAAACCGTCAGCGAATGGGCATCCAGCGTGTGGCTATAACTCAGTTGATGATGCAGCAAGGTGTTGTAATTCGTCTGTTTGGCCCGGGCCAGCGAAGCCGTCAGGTTGATGTTGTACTCGCCCATGTTGAACGCCGGCATGGAATAGGCACGGTCGAAATTGCGCAGATCGAAGCCGAGGGTCGCGCGGTAGGTCAGGCCATCGAACAGCGTCCATTCGCCGAACAGATCACCGATCAGATTCAGGGAGGTGTGCCGATCGTTGGTCAAAACCGACAAGCCGATGGGATTCAGGGCGTCGTTGCCGGCGTCGAGGTAGGTAGTACCCTCGTAGCCGCCCACCCGTCGCGGGTTGGTGATCGACAGATAGGGCGCACTTTTCAAAGCCTGTTCAATGGGTGTCCGGCCCCCGGTTCCGTCGTTGGCGTGCCGGACCGACTGGCTGAGGGTCAGGTTCTGACCCACTTTCAGGTTGTCGGTCAGATCGAAATCGGTGTTGAGCCGCATCGACAACCGCTCGAAATCGGAGCCGAGAATAACGCCGTCCTGTTTGAAATAATCCGCAGCGATCAGGTACCGTGCCGACTCCCTGCCTCCCGCGACGGATACATACGCACTCCGAACCGGTGCCGGCCGAAACAACGCGCCGAGCCAGTCGGTGCTGGTGCCCAGCAGGGTATCGAGCGACACCTGATTGGTCAGTTTAAACGCCGGAATCAAGCCGCCGTTCGAGCGGCTGTCGTTAATGTAACTGATGTACTGGCGGGTATTGAGGAGTTGCGGCATCCGGGTCGTCCGCTGAACGCCGGTGTACAAATCGACAGTGACGCGGGGCTGGCCGGTTTCGCCTTTTTGGGTGGTAATCAGAATAACGCCGTTGGAACCCCGCATGCCATAGAGCCCCATCGAGGTGGCATCTTTCAGGACTTCGACGGTTTCGATGGTGTTTGGAGCCAGCCAGTTCAGGTTATCCGTTTGTCCGATAATCATCCCATCTACCACCACCAGGGGTGTGGTATCGCCAAACCGCCCCGGCCCGTGAATTTGCAGGGTTGCCGCCCCGCCCGGTTCGCCGGAATTGGACCGAACCAACAGGCCGGCCACCTGCCCCTGCAAGCTTTGCAGGGAGTTTGCGGTCACGATCCGTCGGAGGTTTTTAGCCGAAACCGTATCCGTCGAGCTGGTGTGCCGAAAGGCGGTCAGCCGGCCATTTTGCGTCAAAAGTGAATCATCAGATGGGAAAGCTGCGGTGGCATGGGCGGGTAACTGAAGCGTTAAAGCGAGGATAAAAGGATTGAAAATGAGCGAATTGGTTTTTATCCATATTGTTGAGAAACACCGGATAATCGGTGGGTGTATCATATACCTGGACGGGTTAGAGGAGGTAA
This sequence comes from Larkinella sp. C7, assembly GCF_006149005.1. Taxonomy (GTDB): domain Bacteria; phylum Bacteroidota; class Bacteroidia; order Cytophagales; family Spirosomataceae; genus Larkinella. Next base: position 489,865 of record NZ_VBSL01000005.1, read on the forward strand.
TGCTGAAAGTTAATTAACTCTTCCGTATCAAGAATAATACCAATCCAAAAAATAAAAGAGCCTGCGTACTCTTTACGACTACGCAGGCTCTTTATACCGACCAACTTTTTATCCTTTTCAGAGAAACAGGCTGCCCGAAACGGACTGACTGTTACGGACTAAAGTCCGTCAGCACTGAAAAAACGTTTGTCTGTTTATTTTTTTACAAACTCCCGGTGGTAGGCAGCTTTGTACAATTCTTCTTCCGGCAGGCTGCGGAAGTAATCATACGTAATCCGCAACCCTTCGGCCCGCGAAACCTTCGGCTCCCACCCCAGAATCTGCTGCGCCCGCGTGATGTCCGGACGGCGTTGTTTCGGGTCGTCGGTCGGCAACGGTTTAACGATCAGTTTCTGCTTGGTTCCCGTCAGTTTGATGATTTCTTCGCCAAATTCCCGGATGGTGATCTCGCCGGGGTTACCGATGTTGACCGGGTAGGCATAGTCGCTCAGCAGCAACCGGTAGATACCTTCGACCAGATCATCGACGTAGCAGAACGAACGGGTCTGGCTGCCGTCGCCGAAAACCGTGAGGTCTTCTCCGCGCAGCGCCTGACCGATGAAAGCGGGCAACACCCGGCCGTCGTTGAGTCGCATCCGGGGGCCGTAGGTATTGAAAATCCGCACAATCCGCGTTTCCAGACCGTGGTAGGTATGATACGCCATCGTGATCGCTTCCTGAAAACGCTTGGCTTCGTCGTATACCCCACGCGGACCAACCGGGTTCACATTGCCCCAGTAATCCTCGTTTTGCGGGTGAACCGCCGGATCGCCGTACACTTCCGAGGTGGAAGCGATCAGCACCCGGGCGTTTTTAACCCGCGCCAGTCCGAGGCAATTGTGAATGCCCAGCGACCCGACTTTCAGCGTCTGGATCGGAATTTTCAGGTAATCGATCGGGCTGGCGGGCGACGCGAAGTGGAGAATATAGTCCAGATCGCCCGAAACGTGGATGAATTTCGATACGTCGTGGTGATAGAACTCGAAGTTGGGCAGGTGGAACAGGTGTTCGATGTTGCGAATGTCGCCCGTAATGAGGTTGTCCATCGCAATGACGTGGTAGCCCTCTTTGATAAACCGATCGCAGAGGTGCGACCCCAGGAAACCAGCCCCGCCTGTAATGAGTACGCGTTTCATAAAGTGAGAGTTTCAGATTTTTTTTAGTTGATCCGTTTACGCATTCTGCGTGACTTCCGGCGTTACGGTTTCGCGCCCGATGCTGTAGTAGGTATACCCGACTTCCTTCATCTGGTCGAGTTCGTAGACATTCCGACCATCGAATATTAGCTTGTTTTTCAGCAACAGGTTCATTTTTCCAAAGTCCGGCGTACGGAACAACGGCCACTCGGTCATGATCACCAGAGCGTCGGCATCGTCCAGGGCGGCATACGACGTATGGGCGTAGTTGATCTGATTGCCCAGAACATTCCGCACATTGTCCATCGCTTCGGGGTCGTAAACCGTTACTTTGGCGCCTTCCTTCAGCAAGGCCCGGATGTTTTCCAGCGCCGGTGCTTCCCGGATGTCGTCGGTATACGGTTTGAACGCCAGCCCCCAGACGGCAATGGTTTTCCCTTTCAGATCGCCGTCAAAGTGGTTTTTGATGATCGGAAGCAGTTTGCTTTTCTGTTTGGTATTGACATCCATCACCGACTTCAGAATTTTGAAATCGTAGTCGTATTCCTGCGCGGTTTTGGCCAGCGCCTGCACGTCTTTCGGAAAACAGCTGCCGCCGTAGCCAATCCCGGCGAACAAAAACCGCTTGCCAATCCGGCTGTCGGTTCCGATGCCCCGACGAATATCGTCGACGTTCGCACCGGCTTTCTCGCAAAGGTTGGCGATCTCGTTCATGAACGAAATTTTAACGGCCAGGAACGCGTTGGCGGCATATTTGGTCATTTCGGCCGAACGCTCATCCATGAAAATTACCGGGTTACCCTGCCGAACGAGCGGGGCATACAGCTTATTCAGAACGGCTTTGGCTTTGTCTGACTTGGTTCCAATCACGACGCGATCCGGTTTCATGAAATCATCGACGGCAACGCCTTCCCGCAGAAATTCGGGGTTCGACACCACGTCGAAGTCGATTTTCGCGCCCCGCGAAATGTGCAGCCACACCTTTTCGGCGGTTCCCACCGGCACGGTGCTTTTGTCGACAATAACCGCGTATTGCTTCAGCAACGGACCCAGATCGTCCGATACTTTCAGAATGTATTTCAAATCGGCCGAGCCGTCTTCGCCCGGCGGTGTGGGCAACGCCAGGAAAATAACTTCCGCTCCTTCAATCCCTTCGGCCAGGTTGGTCGTAAATTTCAGACGCCCTTCGGCCGTATTCCGGTTGAATAAAACATCCAGACCCGGTTCGTAAATCGGAATGATTCCGTTGTTCAGTTTTTCAACTTTACGCTCGTCGATGTCGACGCAGACGACCTGGTTTCCGGTTTCGGCAAAACAGGTCCCCGTAACGAGCCCGACATACCCGGTTCCAATAACGGCTAATTTCATAGAGAAGTGATTGTATTTATGTTAAGATAGGTTGATAGAAGTCAACTGATTTGTACTTTTTGTATACCTTGATTGCAGGACACAAAAATAGATTTTTTTACTTAATTCTGATGGCTCCTCCCGGAATTTGTGATTCAGAGGTCGATAATCTTCGGGTATCGCGCTGGCTCAATGTCAGTTAGCCATCCGCACAGACCGCACAGTAAATTGCTAAATCCATTGCAGACGGATTTGCCAACCGGCTTGGGTCTGTCGATTTTTTTTTGTAAATTATTATTAAAATCATCGTAAAAGTGCCACACAGCATAGCTCGTTCATGACTTCAGAAATTGTAGAAAACCAAGTAGACGATAGTTCGCAACTAATTGCCCAAACCGTCCGCGATTTTGCCGCACGCCAGATTCTGCCATTTGTTCGGGAGTGGGATGAGTCGCAGCATTTCCCGATTGAAACGATGCGCCAGTTGGGCGAATTGGGGCTTTTGGGCATTCTGGTCCCGGAAGAATACGGCGGTTCCGGACTCGGCTACCGGGAATACGTCGGTGCCATTGTCGAATTAGCGAAGGTAGACGGTTCCATCGGCTTGTCGATGGCGGCTCACAACTCCCTCTGTACGAATCACATCCTGCTGTTTGGCAATCCGGCGCAAAAGCAGTTGTATTTACCCAAACTGGCCTCCGGCGAATGGATTGGTGCCTGGGGGCTGACCGAACCCAACACCGGCTCCGATGCTGGCAACATGCGCACCGTGGCCGTTCGGGATGGTGAAAACTGGGTGCTGAATGGCTCCAAAAATTTCATTACACACGGAAAAAGCGGTCATGTGGCCGTGGTCATCGCCCGAACGGGAGAACCCAATACCGCCCACAATGCCACAGCTTTTGTGGTCGAACGTGGCACACCCGGTTTTTCGGGCGGCAAAAAAGAAGACAAACTCGGTATGCGGGCGTCCGAGACGGCAGAAATGTTGTTTCAGGATTGCCGCATTCCCGACAGCCAGCGGCTCGGCGAGGTGGGCGACGGTTTTGTGCAGTCCCTGAAAATTCTGGACGGCGGCCGGATTTCGATTGCCGCCCTGAGCCTCGGCATTGCGCTGGGTGCCTACGAACACGCCCTGAAATACGCCCAGGAACGGGAGCAGTTTGGCCAGGCGATAGCCCGGTTTCAGGCCATTGCGTTCAAACTCGCCGATTTAGCCACCACCATCGAAGCTGCCAAACTCCTCACCTACCAGGCCGCCGATTTGAAAGATGCCGGAAAACCAGTCACGAAGGAATCGGCGATGGCGAAACTCTACGCGTCGGAAGTGGCCGTGAAAGCGGCCGACGAAGCCGTGCAGATTTTTGGCGGATATGGCTACACGAAAGACTTTCCGGTCGAGAAATACTACCGCGACGCCAAGCTTTGCACCATCGGCGAAGGAACCAGCGAAATTCAGCGGCTGGTGATTTCACGACTGATCCTGAAATAGAAATGGCGGGAAACGTTCCCGCCATTTCTATTTCAGCAACTTTTCCACAAATGATTTATCCGAACCTCCGCCGTTGTTGTTAAAAATGACATACAGAGCCTTTTTGTCGGGGAAATAAAACCAGTTGGCGTCAACGCCCAGCAGCGTCCCGTTGTGTCCCCAACCCATGCCCAGTTCGGTTGAAGAATACGATTCCAGTCCCAAACCGTATTCATTGACGCCGTTCCGCACGGGTTGAATCGTCATCATTTCCTGCACCGACGCCGGACGGATGATTTTTCCGGCAAAGAAAGCCTCACTGAATTTCAGCAAATCGCCGGCGGTTGAAACCAGCCCACCGTTGGCCTGACCGTCGGCATCGGCGCGGTCGATGGCCGTCACGTCCATCAGTTTTCCGTTGGCATAAAAATCGTTGTAGCCCCGAACCACATTGCGGTCGTCGCGCCGGTCGAGGTAGCTGTGGGTCAGGCCGAAAGGCGTAAAAATCACCTCCTCCAAAACCGTCTGCAGGCGCTTCCCCCGGATTTTCTCAATCACTTTCCCCAATAACCAGAAATTGGTATTCGAATACTGAGAGCGATCGCCCGGCTGAAAAACCAGTGCCCGGCCGTAGACGTATCGTTGCAGGATTTCGTCGGTCGATTGCTGAACCCGGCGGTGCGGATTGTTCAACAGATCGAGCTGATACTGAAGGTCATCGTTCGTTGGATCTACGATACCGCTGGTGTGGGCCAGAAGGTGCCGAACCGTGATCGTCTGCGCATCCGGAATGTTGCCGTTCATCTCGGGCAACAACGCAGCCAGGTTGTCCTCCAGACGCAGTTGCCCTTCTTCTTTCATTTTCATAACCACCGTTGCCACCAACGCTTTGGTGATGCTGCCGGTGCGAAACAGATCGGTGATGCGAAGGTCGGTCTGGTGTTCCAGATTGGATTTGCCAACAGCACCGATCCAAACGGGTTCGTCGGCGCGTTTCAGCAGCATCAGAGAACCGGGTATGTTCCACTTTCGGCGAAAATCCCCCAGTTCTTTCTGGTAAAGCTGGTTTTTAGGATGATTGGCATATTCGTCTGTCGAACCGGGTTCAGTAGTCGGTTTGAGAACGGGGTCGGTTTCGCACGCTATGAGTAGCAGTGCCGCGAAGGCACTGAAAATCAATTGTTTTTTCATGAGTTGTTGTTTATGGAGAAATAAGAGGTGAGACAAGGGAAGTGAGACTACCTAGCAGGTTTCCATTTTTCAGGTCCCACTCACTTCGATCGTCTTTCTTCTAGTTGAACAGAAACCTCGTGCCCAGATGCAGGGCCTGGTGGGGTAGTAAAATTTCACGGAACGGCATTTCGCCAAAGAGTTCGTAACGGGTAAACACCGTCGTTCGGTGGTGGAAACGATACCCCAGACCGGCACTGATGGTGGGCATGAATTTGAGTTGCGTCGCCGGGGCTTTGCGGTACTCACCCGAGTTCGAATCCTGTGTGTAGGAAGGTGAAACCGGTCGCACCAGCAAGGTTCCACCACCCAGAAAAGCATCGACATAGAGCGACCCGACGTACTTCCGGAAACCAAATTCGGAGTTGACAAAAAAGCCGGTTTGCACCCGCGGATGGTGGTAATAGCCCACGTTCAGGGTCTGGATGAGTTGAGAACCGGGGCGGTTGCGGTAATATAGCTCGGTTCCGATTTTGATTCCAATACCACCCGTCTGAATGTGTTTAAAGGTTGGCAAACTAATGGATTCCGAGAACAGACTGAGGGTGATGGGCAGACCGCTTCGGGTCGGATTGGGCTTCTGCGCGTTCACCGTCGTGACGACCAGCAGCATGACAAGGAAGACTTGCACTGTTTTCATGGCATTGTTCAGCAGTTGTTGTTGGCTGCAAAATTGGACCTAAAAACGATGCCAAGGCGGTTTTTGACCGCCCACCGGTCGGTGTTCCGGGCTGAATGGCCGAAATGAAAACGCGAATGGTGGATAAAAGCACGAAGGTTTTGGGGTTAGGATCCCATCCACTGCCGAAATTCGGTCACACGCCGACGGCTAACGGCCACCTCTTCGGAGTGGCCGGGGTGAAGATGCAGCACCAACCGCCCGGAACCGTCGTTTTCGACTTTCCGGATGGCCTTTCGGTGGGTGATGAACTGGCGGTTGAGCCGAAAAAAAACATCGACGGGCAAGCGCTCGCTGAGCTGCTCGAGGGTGGCATCGACGGTAAACGACTGGCTATCGACGGTTTTGACGATGCTGGTTTCGTTCGTAATAAAAATGTAGGCAATCTGCTCCATTGAAACCGGAACGAACCCTTTGCCCTGGTTCACCAGCAGGGTTTTCAGGGCTGGATTGCGGTTTTCTTCGGGTGCGGGTTCGGTCCGTACACCGGCCAGTTGCTGGCGCAATTCGGCAATGGCCTGGCGGTGGTAGGCCCGCATCCAGTACATGGTGTAGGCCATGTGCAGAATAACGATGAAAAGGAGTCCAATCGGAATATCGTTGGAAATGGTGATCGACAAGTCGAACGGCGGGGGCCTTTTCAGAATAAACTTGTTGTAGATCAGGCTAAAAACGGCGATGATAAACCCCGTAGAAGCCAACGCCAGACCGCCCTGGGTCACCAGCCGTTGCAGCGGTTGAGTCGCCCACGAATACCGTACGTCCATCTTTCGGATCAGCCAGCGGTTGAACTCCCAGAGAATGACATTTACCCCCATGATGACGGCCACATCGAGGTAAAAAAGCGGATTCAGAAACAAATCACCGAGGGGAGCCGGATCGCCGATGAACCGGAACAGCACCGCCCAGATCGGAATGCCGATCAGGCGAACCCAGCGGTCGGGGTAGTGAATAACAGGCATTGGGATTACCAGTACAATTGACAGACTTCCGGTAGCCAATGGGACAACGTCCCTTCAGCGGCTGATTACTGCCGCAAATTAATCTAATTTCTCCATCCAGCCTCACAACCTTTCATTTACGGTTTTTTCTGCCTATCATCACAGTAGTTGGAGATATGCGTCTATTTTTCCGAGATTTAGTCAAGACAAAAGACGGGAGACGAGAGCATAGAGACACTCCTGTCTTTTGTCTCACGTATTACTTCTATCCTCTTTCATTCACTTAACCTTCACTCTCTTATGGGATATGTTTTTTTAACCCTTGTCGTTCTGGCCCTTCTGGTGGTTTTCATGACGGTCAAGGTCGTGCCGCAGCAAACCGCCTATGTGGTGGAGCGTCTGGGTAAATTTCTGGCGGTTCTGCAGCCGGGCATCACGTTCATCATTCCTTTTTTCGACCGGGTTGCCTACAAGCACAGTTTAAAAGAAACCGCTCTTGACATTCCCGAACAAATCTGCATTACCCGCGACAACGTGCAGGTGCGCGTCGATGGCGTCATTTTTATTCAGATTGTCGATCCACAGAAAGCGTCGTACGGAATTGCCGATTACCGGTTTGCCGTCATTCAGTTGTCGCAGACCACGATGCGGAGTGAGATGGGCAAAATTGAACTGGACAAGACGTTTGAAGAACGGACGACGTTGAATCAGGCGGTGGTCCGGGCCATCGACGAAGCCGCCATTGGCTGGGGTGTTAAAGTGTTGCGCTACGAAATCAAGAACATTACGCCCCCTCAATCCGTTTTGAACGCGATGGAGAAGCAGATGCAGGCCGAACGTGAAAAACGGGCGGTCATTCTGCAATCGGAGGGTGAAAAGCAATCCGCCATCAACATCGCCGAGGGGCAAAAACAGAAGGTTGTTCTCGAATCCGAAGGGGTGCGGCTGCGGCAGATCAATGAAGCATCGGGCGAAGCGGAAGCCATCAAATCCATCGCCGATGCCACCGCCGAAAGCATCCGAAAAGTGGCAGCCGCGATCAACGACGAAGGTGGTATGGATGCCGTCCAACTCCGGGTGGCCGAACAACTGGTCGATCAGTTTGGCAACCTGGCCCGCACCAACAACACGCTGATTCTGCCCGCGAATTTCGGGGATCTGGCATCGATTATTTCAACCGCCATGACGGTGGTCAAACATCAGGACAAAAAATCATAAAGCGATGGACTTCATCACCTGGCCTCAGTTATGGGTCGTTCTGGGCATTCTGTTCCTGATTGCCGAACTACTCAGTGTTTCGTTTGTCTTCGCCTTCCTGAGCGTTGGCGCGTTCGTTACGGCCCTGGTCACCTGGCTGGGCGTAACGCCGGAAGTCAGCGCCCAGTTGTTTGCGTTTGCGTCCATCACGCTGCTAACACTGGTCACAGGCCGAAAACCGCTCCGGCGCTGGTTCGAATCCCGCACCCGAAAACAGGAATACGTCGAATCGGTGGGCGACAAAGCCACGGTCGTTGAAACCATCCCAGCCTCCGGCGAAGGCCGGATTTTCTACCGCGGCACGGAATGGACGGCGGTTTCGGACAACGACGAGTCGATCATGGCAGGGCGGCCGGTAGTGATCAAAAGAATGGAGGGGAGCCGGGTTATTGTTGCGCAGGTTCCGGTGGAGAGTTTCCAGTAAGAAACTCCTTTTCCCAAACCAAAACGACTCTATGCCAAGTGAAGCATAGAGTCGTTTTTTTGTTATTTACCCAGTTTTATTTCATCGCTTCCGCCACCGGATCGCCAATGTTTCCGCTGGGCTCCAGAATGTGCAGGAGCGCCGAAACCGTGGAGGCAATGTCGGCAATGTGTGTCCGGCGGGTGGTTTCGCCGGGTTTGATGCCCCAGCCGTAAAAGACCAGCGGGACGTGGGTATCGTAATTATAGAGCGTTCCGTGCGAAGTGCCGCCTTTCCGGTAGCCTTCCAGCCAGCCGGGTTGCGTCACCAGATACAGGTCACCGCTTCGCCGGGGGTTGTAGACATTCCGCAGCAAAGGCAACCAGTATTCCGGGACGGAATTCGAGTTGATGTCGTGCAGGTTAAGCACGTTCTGAATGCCCGGATTTTTCAATAAGGCCATCCGCACCACTTCAGTAGCCTCGGCCACTTTCACTTTCTTTTCCCGCAGCAGGTCGTGGTTCAGATAGACCTGTGCATTGGAATTGCCAATGACCCATTTCCCGGGGCCAAACGCGTCCGTCAGGGCCTTGTCGGTGGCCGCGCTGATGTCCTTTGCTTCCAGAAAATCGCCCGGTAAATTCAGGCTCTGCGAGTAACCCGGGTTATCGGCGGCACCGTGGTCGGCCGACAGAAACGTGAAATAATTCCCCTTTCCGACCTGCGCATCCAGCGCATTCAGCAGGTCCGCCATCACTTTGTCCAGGCGCAGGTATTCATCCTCGATTTCAACGGACGATGGACTGAACCGGTGACCAATGGCATCGGGTGACGAAAAACTGACGCAGAGGAAATCGGTCTCGCTGCCTTTTCCCATATTCTCGCCTTTCAGAGCGGCTATCGCCATTTCTTTCGTCAACACATCGCCAAATGGGCTGGTCCGCAGGGCTTCGTATTTACTGCCGAGCGAGGCAATGGCCTGGTGCGGGAACACGGCTTTGGGTTCGCCGGTCAGCGGATTCTCAAACGGCGTGTCATCGGCAGTGCTTTCCGTATATTGATCAATTGGCAACGTGGTTTCCCAAGTTTGTGTCAGGTATTTGTCCGACAGTTTGAGGGCGTTAAAGTCCTTTGCCCACTGGGGCTGTTCTTTCATATAAAATGTACTCGAAATCCAGCTTCCGTCTTTCGAGTCGAACCAGTAGGCGGCATTGGCGGCATGACCCGCAGGCAGAATGGCACCCCGGTCTTTCATGGCAATGCCAATGACTTTCGAGCGACCCTGCGTGGCCACTTTCAACTGGTCCGTCACGGTCGTCACCAGCAGGTTTCGCGGAGACATCCGCCCGGCTGACGACGTGTTTCCGACCGATCGTACCGTTGAATCTTCGACACAATACACCGTCCGTTCAGCGGCCCGGTCGTACCAGTCATTGCCCACAATACCGGAAATGGCCGGGGCCGAACCCGTGTATACGTGCGTGTGACCGGGGGCGGTAATCGTAGCCGCATAATGGTAGTGATTATTACGGGCATTAAAGCCGTCCCGCATCATCCGTTTAAATCCGCCTTCGGAATATTTGTTGTAAAACCGGTACAAATAATCATACCGCATCTGGTCAACGATGATGCCAACCACCAGTTTCGGGCGGCTCAGGGAGGTTGAAGGGTTGGCTGCTTTTTTGGGAGCAGGTTGCGCAAACACCAAGACGGGTGCAAGCAAAAGTAAGCCTAAACGGACTAGTTTCATGCCAATGGGAAGGGACTATGGAGAATGAGTCGGGTTATAACCCCAAAAGTAATGAACATTTCTGGTACGCGGGTCGTTAGCCGGTAAATGAATTGTTAAATGGTAACTTCCGCAATTTCGTTTAAACCTTCTCAAATCGGCAACCGGGGCCTTTATTTTGCTGCGGCCATTCTGCTCAGTTGGCTGGGCATGCTGGTTTTTCTGCTGAATTACCCGATCAACTGGCAGAATCCGCTGGTTTACGTTTTCGTACTGGTCCAAACCCACCTCTATACCGGCGTTTTCATTACCGCCCACGATGCCATTCACGGCGTGGTGGCTCCCCACAACAAGCGATTGAACAACGCCATTGGCTTGCTGTGTGCCACATTGTTTGCCTTCAATAACTACAACCAACTCAGCCGTAAACACCACCTGCACCACAAACACTCGGCCACCCCCGACGACCCCGACTACCACGAAGGCAATCCCGGTTTTCTGGCCTGGTACTACAGTTTCCTGAAAGAATACATTTCGGTGCTTCAGATTGTCCTGATGGCGGTTACTTACAACGTGCTGAAGCTCTGGTTTCCGATGGAAAATCTGATTGCGTTCTGGATGGTTCCGGCGGTGTTGAGCACGTTCCAGCTCTTTTACTTTGGCACCTATCGCCCCCACCGGGGTGAACACCACAATCCGCCCCACAACGCCCGCAGCCAGAAACGCAACCACGTGCTGGCCTTCCTGAGTTGCTATTTTTTCGGCTACCACGCCGAGCACCATGCCTGGCCATATTTGCCCTGGTGGAAGTTGCCGGAAGCGCGGGAAAGGAGTTAACAGTGAAGAGTTAAAAGCGTATTCAAGCAATTGGCCTATACGAACGAATATGCGTCAGCCAACTCTTCATTGTTAACTCTTCACTATTTAGAGCGCTCAATGGTATACTGCACCAATTGTTCCAGAGAAGTGCGGTAGCGGGAGTCGGGCAGGGTGAACAGAAGGGCTTTGGCTTCGTCGACGTAGCGGGTCATAACCGTCGTGGCGTATTGAATACCGCCCGACTTCTTCACAAAATCAATGACTTCGGCGACCCGTTTCGGGTTTTCACTTTCATTCTTGACGATGTTGATCATCCGCCGTTTTTCGACCCATTTCGCGTTGTTCAGCGCATAAATCAACGGCAGCGTCATTTTCTTTTCCTTGATATCGATGCCGAGCGGTTTGCCCACCTCTTCTTCCCCGTAGTCGAACAAATCGTCTTTGATCTGGAAAGCAATTCCCACTTTTTCGCCGAACATCCGGGCGGTTTCGATCATTTCGGCGCTGGCATCCACCGAGCGGGCACCCACGGCGCAACAGGCCGAAATCAGCGATGCGGTTTTCTGGCGGATGATTTCGTAGTAAACCGCTTCCGTAATGTCCAGCCGCCGGGCTTTTTCGATCTGGAGCAACTCACCCTCGCTGATCTCGCGAACCGCCTTCGAGACAATTTTCAGCAAATCGTAATCGCCGTTGTCGACCGACAGCAGCAGCCCGCGTGAGAGCAGATAATCGCCCACCAGCACAGCGATTTTGTTCTTCCAAAGGGCGTTGATGGAGAAGAAACCCCGGCGGTAGTTGGAGTCATCGACCACATCGTCGTGAACGAGGGTCGCCGTGTGCAGCAGTTCGATGAGGGCCGCACCCCGGTGGGTCGATTCGGTGACGGTTCCGCAGACACCGGCCGTCAGAAAAACGAACATGGGCCGAAGCTGTTTGCCCTTTCGGCGCACGATGTAGTTCATGATCTGGTCCAGAAGCATGACTTCGCTTTTCATAAACTGCCGGAATTTGTGCTCAAATGTTTCCATTTCGGCAGCAATCGGCGCTTGTATGTCCCGGATCGATAGTGGCATCATTCACATCAGTTCATCGGGTTGGATGAACCGCATTCAGGGCGCAAGTATACCACTCAAATGCGAGATCAGGACAAAACTTCGTAAAAACTTCGCACCCGTTGCAAGATTGGCTCTAAAAATGTAATGTTACGGTTAGTAAAAATGATGAATGATGGACGATGAATGATGGATGAAAAAAAACCTCTCATTCCTGTTTGCATTCATCGTCCATCATTCATCAATCTTTTTCCATGCGTGCACTGGTATTAGGGGGCGGTTCGCTCAAGGGGGCTTTTCAGGCGGGTGCGATTCAGGCCATTCTGGAATCCGGTTTTGAACCCGAAGCCATTTATGGCATTTCGGTGGGGAGCCTCAATGCGGTTTTTCTGGTTCACGAAGCCGGGAAACAGTTTGCCGAGCATGGTGCCGTCGACTGGCCCAAAGCCGGTCGGCAACTGATCGAATTCTGGATTCGGAACATCACCCAGCCGAAGGACGTGGCCGTGGTTCAGTCAACGCTGGTGATGGGCTACAACACCCTGCTGAGCCGCTTCGATGGTTTGCTGGACACCGCGCCCCTTCAAAGCCTGATTCGAACCCACATCAAGCTCCCGGTTCTGGTCAACAGCCCCGTCAAACTGAAAGTGGGCGCGGTCGACATCATCAAAGGCGACATTGTGTATACCAGCAACGACGACGAATCGATCCTGGATTACGTCATTGCCAGCAGTTCCCTGCCGTTTCTGATGCCCGCCGTCTGCGTCGGTAACGACCGCCAGAAGATGTTTCTGGACGGCGGTCTGCGGGAGGTCGCCCCGCTGCGGGAAGCCATCGACGACGGGGCCGACGAACTGGTGTGTGTCGCCTGCCACGCCAAACGGATATTTACGGAAAAATTCAATTACCGCAGCCTGCTGAATTTAGTAGAACGCGTGAAAGACATCACGGTCAACCAGATAGTCAACAACGATATTGCCTGGGCCGAACGCTGGATTGAGCGCGAGAAACTGCGGGGCAACACCATGCACCTGACCCTCGTCCGCCCGAACGAACCGCTGTATTTGAACCTGATGCGGTTTTCGTCCGACGACATCGGGCGGCTGATCGTGCAGGGCTACCGCGATGCCACCATTGCGCTGCGGGCGCAGGGGATTGAGCGGCAGGTATAGCTCTATAAATCCTTGAATAACCGCCTGACTTCCACCGGTCGGTCGGTTGTCAAAATATCCGCGCCTGTCTGAAAGATCTTTCTATAATCGTCGGCCACCTCCCTGATTGGTTTTTCATCCAGATTGCCAGGCCCGTAGGTTCCTGCCGTACAGGCAATACCATCCTGATGAACCCTTCGGTAAAAATCACTTCCCTGGCGAGCCGCCAACGCAATCAGATGATGCAACGACAAACCCGATTTTCGGATCGATTCACCGTGATCGGCGGTATTGAATCCCAGCGCAATCCAGACATCCGGGTACTGTTTACGCAGCTTTACAGCGTCCGCTGTCGAATAGCAAATGACAAAAACACTGTGCAAAGCTCCCCGATCCACAATGGCTTTCATCACTTTTCGCAAATCAACCTCCGGTTTGGCATCGATAGCCATCAACACCTTTCCGGCTCCCCAGCGCAGAACATCGTCGAAAAGCGGGATGCGCTGTCGGGTGGAATGACCCTGTAGATCGCGCAGAAAAACCGCTTTCAGTTCGGCCCAGGTCTGCCCTTTCAACGACCCTTTCCCGGTGGTGGTTCGTTCAATTTCGTCGTCATGCAACAGCACCAGCACGCTGTCGGCGGTCATCCGAACGTCCATTTCAATGATGGCATCCGGAATTTGCCGAACCGTATGCCGGAAGGTCTCCAGACTATTCTCCGTTTCTGTAACTTCCGGGCCACCCCGATGAGCCAGAATCAAAGGAAATTTCCGATCAGTACGATACGCCAGAACCTGTTCCAATGCTTTTGCCGTGGTATATTTCGATGCGGGCTGTGCCAACAGTCCAACCCCAACCAGCAAAAATGCCCCGGCTAAAATCAACTTTTTCATCGCTTCAAAAAAAACACCCCCGTCGAATCGCTCCGGCGGGGGTGTTGTCTGACTAAGGAGTGCTTAATTAAAGATATACCGGATACCCAACTGAGCCTGATACACCGCGTTCAGGTTCTGGCTGGGAACGAACGAATCTCTGAGCAGAATGCGCTGATCATCAACGACCTGCGTAGCCAGCCGATACGTAGGAATACCCGTCGTGGTATTCACACTGGCCAGCGCCAGCGGGTTGAAGGTCGTAACGGTTTTTCCCAGCCCCCAGCTATTGTTGAGCAGGTTGGTAACGTTCAGAATATCAGCCCGGAATTGAATCGTGTTGCGTTTACCTTTGGCACCCACGGCTACATAAAACTCCTGAATAACCGTAAAGTCGAAACGGGTCAGCCAGGGATAGTTACCGCCGTTCCGCTCGGCGTACTGACCGCGACGGGTTTTCAGGTAGTCATTCCCTTCGATGTAGGCATTAAAAGCCGTTTGCTGCTGCTCCGGGGAGTAGGTCACGGCACTCGTACCTGATCCGACAGTAAGCGGAGCAAACGTCAGCTCAGAAGCATTTCTCGGCACGTACAACAAATCATTGGTCGTCTGACCGTCAAAGTTCACATCCTGGTTGTAGGTGTACGAGATTTTGCTGCCACTGGTCGACAGAACGCCCAGCGTGAAGGCAGTCGAACCGCCAAATTTACCGCCGTAGTTCAGCCGGTAATTAAGATACCCCACAATCCGGTGACGCAAATCCTGATCCGAATACGAGGTGGTCAGGTAATTCTGTCCCATCGTTGTCGGCACGTTGGCCTGAACCGTGCTCCCCACAAAGGCCAGATCCCGGGCTTCGCCGTAGGTGTACGCCAGCATTCCACCAAACCCACGGGTGGCCGGTTTCTCCAGTTTCGCCGTCACGATGTACGAGCTTCCCTTGTTGGTGTTTCTCAACACAAAGGCGTTGGCAATGGCCGTATTGTAATACCGGGCAATGTTTACGGTGTTGGCGGCTCCGCTCCCTGAACTGGTTACCCCGAAAGCCGGGAAAACTGGACGCGTGTCCGGGCCGTTCAGCGTCCGGGTTGGTGCTTTCAGGTTGGCATCGATGTAACGCAGGGCCTGAATGTTTTTGTTGTAAACAAACTCAACCGTACCGATCAACCCCCAGGGCAAACGCTGATCGACGGCCAGGTTCGTTTTCCAGATTTGGGGGTACTTCAGGTTTTGATCCGATGCGTTGACAACGTACGGAAGCAGTTTCGTTAAATCAACCGTTGAAGGATCGGGTGGACGAACGGCGGCCGGTAACTGGCTTGGGTCGGTCACAAACGGATACGCCGTCGTGTTCTGTACGTTAATGACGGCGGTATTGACCCCGTTATTTCCTAATTGATTGGAAATCAATACTTCCGGAATCCGGGAAACGAAGACACCACTTCCTCCGCGAATCTGCGTCGTTTTGTCTCCTTTCACATCCCAGTTAAACCCAACCCGGGGTGACAACAGCAAACGCGCTTTCGGGAATGTTCCGGTCGTGATTTTGTAATTTTGTCCTTCTTCATCCCTAAATGTCAAACCGGCCACAATCGGATTGTTAAAGTTTTCAGCCGTGCTGTTGTCATATTGAAACACATCGCCCCGCAAACCTACTGTCAGCTTGAAGTTTGGAGTAGCCTGGAACTCATCCTGAATGTAAGCGCTGTACAGATTCCGTTTCAGCGTCTGCAAGGGCTCACCACCACCCGGAATCAGCGAATACCGCAAATTATAACGGGCAACCGTTACCGGTGAGGTCGTTGCGGTCGGGTTGTTGATCGAGGCTAAAGCCGCCGTCTTGAAATCGTCGATGGAGTTATACACGTATACCCCTTTCGATGACGGGAAGAACACGTTGTTCGAGGTGTAATGTTCGTAGACAACACCAGCCGTCAGAGTATGTCTTCCGGCAAAAAAGCTGAAATTGTCGGTGATGTTCATCGTCGAATAATTCAGCTTGTTGTTCGGGGTAAACGGATCAAACCCAATGGATGTGTACGTACTCCCGTCTTTCAGAATATCGACGGTCGGAAAAATATCGGTTTTATACGTCCGGTCTTCGTTCTGTTTGTTGTACGTAGCAATGAGGTTATTGGCAAATTTACCCCCGAAGTTCGAGGTCAGCTCAGCCGCAATCGAGCGGGTGTTATCGGCAATGATATAGCCGGAGTTTTCCGGTGAAATCGCCAGATCGCTGTTCGTCCGGTTTCCATTCCCCGCCGTGTTGCTACTGTTACTGTTGCTGATGATGGAGCCTGATTCCGAATTGTGGTGTGAATACCGTACCGACAGTTTGTGCTGGTCGTTGATGTTGTAATCCAGACGGATCAAGCCTTTCCGGCTTTTTACATCGTTGTTGAAGCCATCATAGGCTCCCAGACTCCGGCCAAAATTCGTTTGCATAAACTGATCCAGATCACGCATATCGGTTTCGGTTACCCGCGAAACGTTTCCACCGCCCTGGCCACGGTCGAGACTCCACAGCAAAGCTGGCGTGCTGCTGTCGAACATCTCGCCATTGACGAAGAAAAACAGCTTATTCTTGATCAGGGGACCGCCCAACCGAAAACCGTACGTTTTCTCATTGATGTTGGGTTTAGGCGTAATTTCATCCCCATCGGCTTTTTTACCCACCAGGCTGTTGTTCCGGAACAGGTGATAGACCGATCCCGAGAATTCGTTGGTACCGGAACGGGTGACGGCGTTGATACCTGCGCCCGTAAAGCCCGACTGGCGAATATCGAACGGGGCCACGTTCACCTGAATCTGGTCAATGGCGTCCAGTGAAACCGCCGTTGTTCCGGTCCGGCCACCGGCCAGTGCCGAGCTACCCAAACCGAATCCGTTGTTAAACACCGAACCGTCGATGGTGAAGTTGTTAAAACGGGGATCCTGTCCGGCAAAGGACTGACCGTTGCCGTAGGCGTTGTATTTGGTAACGTCGGTCAGCGTCCGGTTAATGGTTGGAATCGTGTTGATGGCTTCCCGTCCGAAGGAAGCAGCCGCCCCGGTCCGGTCCGAACTGAAAATATCGCTCCGGCTACCCGACACGACGATTTCCGAAAGCTGCGTGCTTTCGTCGGCCATTGCAAAATCCACATTGGCGGCCGTTCCCAGACTCGCAAAAATGTCAGCCTTTGTCTGTTCTTTAAAGCCAACGAAGGTCGAGGTTACCGTATACGGCCCACCCACCCGAACGTTGGGAAAAGTATAACGCCCTTCACCGTTGGTTATGGTTCCGTAGCGCGTACCGGAAGGCGTGTGAATCGCCACGATCGTCGCGCCCGGAAGCCCGTCTCCCTTCTGATCTTTCACAAAACCTGCAATGGATGAAGAAGTCACCTGTGCCTGAACATCTCCGCCGGACAGCACAAAGACCAGCCCGCACAGGAACGCTACCAGGTAGATAGACAGTAATTTTCTGTTCATAAAAATGGTTGATTTGGTTAAATTTGGTTTGAAGTGTATCCGACAACCTGCTACAGTTCTTCACAAAGAAACGACATTTTTTTTTGTGACTCAAGTAGCAGTTCTTAGTAAAGTACCAAAATAACATTTATACAAACAAGCAATCTACAAAAACTCCATAAATCTGTTTTTATCGTTCAATTTCGCCACATTATTTTTATGTTACCATTGCGTTAAGCCATCGTCCGTTTTTGCATCTATTTTAGACAATCTTCTACTATTCAGGTATTTACCTGATTTTTAACAATTCATCCATCGCCCCGAAAAAGCGACATTTTAAACCTTTCTTTTTATCTTTCAGTAGTATTAAAAAGAAAACCGCACAGCAGTTACAACACGTACGGACATGATTCAACAAACGGAAATATACAAACTGGCCCAATTCAGCCATAGCGCTGGTTTTGGCGGCCAAATTGACCCAACGGTTCTTCACACGCTCCTGAACGCTCCAACGTCTTCCCTCCCCAATTTCCCTAACTTACTGGTGGGTCCGGATCACCGCGACGATGCCGCCGTCCTGGAAACGGGCCACGGTGAAGCCGTCGTCAGCACGGCCGATTTCTTCACGCCCTTCGTGGACGACGCCTACGATTTCGGTCGAATTGCCTCCGCCAACGCCCTCAACAACATCTACGCCATGGGGGGAGAACCGCTGCTGGCGGTGGCCATGCTGGGCTGGCCATGCGATACCATTCCGGTTGAAATTGCCGGTCAAATCCTGGATGGTAGCCGCTCCCTCTGCGCCGAAGCCGGTATTCCACTGGCGGGCATTCACAGCATCGAAAGTGCCGAGCCGTTTTTTGGGCTGGCCGTCACCGGCAAGGTGCGCCTGAACCATTTGAAACAAAACAGCACGGCCACGGAAGGCTGCTGCCTGTATCTGACCAAACCGCTGGGTACCGGTATGCTGGCCACCGCGCTGCAACGGGAAACCCTGAGCGCCGAACATTCTGAACTGGCCCTGAGCCAGATGACGAAACTGAATACGTTCGGAACCTTCCTCGGAAAACTGCCGTACGTTAAGGCACTGACCCACGTTTCGGGCTACGGTTTGCTGGGTCACCTGATCACGATGGCCGAAAACAGCGGACTGAGCGCCGAGATCGATTTTCACAAAGTCCCGGTTCTGCCGATGCTGGACGAATACCGAAAGTCGGAAAACATTCCGGACGGCACCCGCCGAAACTGGGATCTTTTCAGCGAAAAAACCAGCGAACTGACGGAGGAACAACGGTTTTTGCTCGCCGATCCGCAACACAGTGGCGGTTTGCTGGTTGCCGTCGATCCCCGCAGTGCCACGCTGTTCGAGCAGGTGGCTTTTGAATACAAACTTCATTTAAAAGCCTTCGGGCAACTGATCGAAAAAGGCGAAAAAGTCGTTTACGTTCGGTAAACATCCATCCTACCCACGGCGGTTCGGCCGTGAAATATCAGGCAATATTCTGTAATTTGGCCCCTGAACCCTACACGGACGAACCGCCGTGGGTACAATTTCTATGAAACTCTACTATCGACAGACCGGCGAGACCGGCCCTCCCATCATCATTCTGCACGGTGTTTTCGGCTCGTCCGATAACTGGCTGACCATTTCGAAATCCATCGCCGAACACAACCATCGCGTGTTTCTGGTCGATCAGCGCAACCACGGGCGGTCGCCCCGCAGCGAGGTGTTCAATTACGACGCCATGGCCTCCGATTTGCAGGAATTCATCACCGAACACCAGTTGGACAAGCCTGTCGTGATCGGTCATTCGATGGGGGGAAAAGCCGTCATGCAGTTTGCAATGGACTATCCCGGGCAATTCAGCCGGTTGGTGATCGTGGACATTGCCCCCAAATTTTACCCCGTTCACCACGCCGAGTTGATCCGGGGATTGAAAGCCATCGACCTGACGACCATCAAAAGCCGCAACGACGCCGACGACATTCTGAGCCAGTACGAACCCATTCTGCCCGTTCGGCAATTCCTGCTTAAAAACCTGTTTCGCACCGACGACGGTCAGTTCGACTGGCGGCTCAACCTGCCCGTTATCGAGCAGGAATTGCACGCGATTGGGGGCGAGTTGGCCCACGTCCGGACGGTAACGGAACCGACGCTCTTCATCCGGGGTGCCAAATCACGCTACATCAAAGACGAAGACGAGGCCGAAATCAAACGCATTTTCCCGAACAGCACGCTCGAAACCATCGAGGATGCCGGGCATTGGGTACAGGCCGAAAAACCGGTGGAGTTTGTGGAAATACTGATGCGGTTTTTAGAAAAGTAGTCGGCTTATTCGGTTCTTTGCAAACCGGTCGGCATCTTTGCGGATGCGGTTTGCTTCCTTTTTTATCATGCCTGTTCTGTATCTTATTCCCACCCTGCTGGCCGAAAATACCGCCGACCAGGTGCTGTCACCCCAAATCCGTGAGGTGATCAGCCAGACGACGGTGTTTTTTGTCGAAAACGTCCGCACGGCCCGGCGGTTCATCAGCAGTCTGAAAACCGGGGTGGTGATCGACGACCTGTTGTTTTACGACCTCGACAAAGACACGCCCGAAGCCGAAACCAAACAGCAGTTAGCCATCCTGAAACAGCAAAACCGGGATGCGGGCGTTCTGTCCGAAGCGGGTTGCCCCGGCGTGGCCGACCCCGGCGCGGTGGCGGTGCGGCTGGCTCACCAAACGGGTTGGCAGGTTCGGCCGCTGGTGGGGCCGTCGTCCATTCTGCTGGCCCTGATGGCGTCAGGCATGAGTGGTCAGTCGTTCGCTTTTCACGGGTATTTGTCCATCGAAAAACCGGCCCGGCTTCAAGAAATCAAGCAGTTGGAACTGGATGCCCGCAAACGCCAGCAGACCCAGATTTTCATGGAAACACCCTACCGCAACAACCACCTGCTGGCCGACATCCTGACGGCCTGCAATCCCGAAACCCGGCTGTGCATTGCCTGCAATCTGACCGCCAACGACGAGTTGGTCCGCACGCTGAGCATCCGCGAATGGAAGGCCCAAACACCGGATCTGCATAAAAAACCCAGCCTGTTTTTACTTCTATAAGATCGTCTATTTCCTTGATTATGATCCGGATACAAGCTTTTACTTTTAACGCGCTGGCTGAAAATACGTACGTTTTATACGACGAATCCCGCGAAGCGGTTATCATCGATCCCGGTTGTTACGACCAGTCCGAGAAAGAAGCGCTAACGGCTTTCATTGCGCAAAACGACCTGAAACCGGTTAAACTGCTCAATACCCACGCCCACATCGATCATGTGTTGGGCAATGCGTTCGTCAAGCGGAAATACGGTGTTGACTTGTACCTGCACGAAAGCGACCTGCCGGTTTTGAAGTCGGCGCAAATCCTGGCGCAGCACTACGGTTTCCGGGCTTATGAGCCGACCGAAGCCGATCAATGGCTGGTAGCGGGGCAAACTCTTTCATTCGGAAACTCGGAGCTGGAAGTGCGTTTTGTGCCGGGACACGCGCCGGGGCATGTGGCTTTTGTCGGTCATGCCGACCGCTTCGTCATCGGGGGCGATGTGCTGTTCCGGGGCAGCGTCGGACGAACCGACTTTCCGCTTTCCGACTTCGATACGCTGGTTCACAGCATCCGGACGCAATTCTACACCCTGCCCGACGACTACACGGTTTACCCCGGCCACATGGGAACCACGGCGATCGGCCAGGAAAAACGAACCAATCCGTTTGTCAGGCTGTAACGGTCGTTGTCGGTCCATTCGCGTTTTCCTGTGCTTATCGGGAAAGTACCCTTTCACCACTCCCCATTCCACCCAGCTTGGTACTATTTTGACATATAGTAAGACTTATTTTCAGGAATTCAGATAATACCCTATATTTGATCGGCAAGGCATCTTCCACTATCCGCAGCAAGGGTATGTCATGAATATATTGAATAAAAACCCGGTTGTCGTGGATGAGCTCGCTCTCTGGCAGCAGTTTAAAAACGGAAACAGCAGGGCTTTTGAGAAGTTAATGGAAAAATATGGCCGACTGCTTTTCGCATACGGTCATAAATATTCCCAGGATTCCGCATTCGTGAAAGCTTGCATTCAGGCTCTTTTTCTGGAATTGTGGCAGAAAAGAGATACGCTGAACGATACCGTTGTGGTGAAAGCGTACCTGCTGGCGTCCCTCCACCGACACATGCACCGGGCTCTTGAAAATAAACGCTGGCAATCAGGGACTCCACTGGATTGTGTCGACCATTTCTCGGTCGAATTTTCAGTGCAGGAAAGTCTGGTTGAAGACGAATCCTCACGTTGTGTGGTCGACCGGATAAAGTTCCTCATCGGGCAATTGCCCAAACGGCAGCAGGAAGTGGTGTATCTCAAGTTTTTTCAGGGACTGGACCGCGACCACATTTCCGAGGTCATGAGCATCGCCCCGCAGTCGGTTTCGAATCTGCTCCAGGCTGCCATCAAACAATTGAAAGCCCAGTGGAAAGCCGACTTTTTTGTCGTTTCGCTGATTCACCTGCTGGGTTGACGGACATGCAGTCAACCCGTCTCTGGTCCCTTCACACAGCAAATGCGCCACGAATGCCACAGCAATACGCCCCAAACATCGAAAAATTAATCTGGAATGAGACCTTTCGGAAGTGGGTTTTGCAACCCACGCCGGAGAGCGATGCGTTCTGGTACATCTGGCAGGTCTCCAACCCCGACCGGGTTGAAGATCTGAAGCTGGCCCGTACGGTGGTTGCGGCTTTGCAGGTCAACGATGCCTATTTGTCCGAAACTGAACTTCAGCAACTGATTTCGGAAACGATGACGCTCGCAAAAAAGACATCGTCAACCTCACTGTCGAACCCCGTTTTCCGCTGGTTTCGGTGGCAGCCGCCGGGCTGGTCTGCGCTCGCACGGTTTTTCTTCCGTAAACTGCACTGGAGAAAAAACGGCAGGTTTAGTCCTCCGGGTTGAGCGCCAGCTTTCCATCCGTGCCGAGGTAAATCCGGTAGCGCGATCCCCGGCGGACGGTGTATTTATTGCTCCGAACGGGATCGGTTTTCAGCCGGACGAAAAGCTGGGTGCTGTTGGTGGGATAAATGCTCACGTTGTTGGCCTTGATCGTAAAAGCCGTCCACTGCTTCATGTCCCGGCTGATTTCGAGCATCGCCGGTTTGCCGTAATCATTCACCAGAATAATGCTTTTCTGACTGTAACTGATGGTCACTTTGCGGCTTGAATCGGGCACGGGGGCGTCGATAAAAAACACCTTGATGTAACTCACTTCCAGCGTATCCCCTTTGGCCCGGCTGGAATCCGCCCAAACCCGGCTTCCCACCACCGGAAGGCTGCATCCCAGTAAGCCGATGAGCAAAAGCAGCCTCATTCCGATTTGACGGCTAACCGCAGTTTGCGTTTGAACATAAAATCCCCCGCTCCCGGCGTCGAGCCTTTGATGTGCCCGTAGGTCGGTTTTTGCCGGATCTGCGTTCGGTTGTGAACCTCATTTTTCAGGCTGTCGAACAACTCTTCCGACGGCAGATACTCCTCCCCGTTCGTAGCCAGCCGTTTGATGAAATAATCCAGGAACACACTGTTGTCGGGTACTTCTTCCAACGAACTGCAACTCATGGCTTTGCGGCTTTTCTGGGTATATTTTTCCTCCCAGGTCTGGAGTTTCTGGTTGGTCATCACCTGATACGACACCACCGTGGCCCCGTAACACGCATCGACCACCAGCAACAGATGCTGGGTGCGCATTTCGTTCAGAATCGACACCAGCGCGGCATTTGACAAATAGCTGTCCAGATCTTCCTGCTGCGTATCCTGCAAGGCCCAGAAACCGGTATTCTCGTCGGTACTGACACTGTGTCCTGCAAAGAAAATCAGCAGGTTATCGTCGCTCAGCAGCCGGTAGGAAAGCGCCGTCAGCGTGTCTTTCACCATTTTTTTGGTAGCATTGGGCAGGTTGATAATCGACGTAAACTCGTATTTCTGCCGCAACACGCTGTCCAGCCGGGCAATGTCGCTGCGGGGACGGTTGAGTTTGATTCGGGCATCGCTGTAATCGTTGACCCCAATCAAAACCGCGTGGTAGCGGGCGGTCGCCATGGTTGGCCGTTTTACTTTGGCGGGCAGCGGATATTCGTTGTTCCGTTCGGATTTTCGTATAATCGAAAGCTCCAGGTCATACTCCGCCAGGGCCATGTTCGGGTTTGAAATATAAACGAAAATGAATTTCAGACCCGAGTTATCCAGCGACAGTTTGTTGCCGGTATTGTCGGTAAAGGCAACGGTTTGGGTGATCGGCACTTTCAGCGTTAACTCCCTGAGGGTGTCGACGTTGGCCGACAAAACGGAGTAGGCCGTGGTCTTCGATCCGCTGGTGGCCCGCTCGTCGATGGTGCAATTTCCGTAACAGTTGCGGATGGAAATAATCAGGTTGCGGTTGGATTTGATGGGGGTCACCTTCACCTGCAGCGTATCGCCGATGCGAATTTTAACGTTATCGACATCGAGGGGATAAAACCGGTTGAAATGCCGCCCGGAGCCCGTCACACTAAACGCCATCGCCGGAATCGAATCGTTCCTGAACTGAACGAGCGGCTCCACCACCGACTGCCCGCGCGTTGGCAAAGACGCCACCCAAAGGCAAATCAAAATCAGGCCAACGAAGGGTTTCATAGGAATAGACAGATTTTTCTGCGAATTAAGGTACGGAATCGGGCATTCGGATACAATGACTTTTGTGTAATTGGGCAATTTACACCCGATCAACGCGAAAAGACGTTTACCCGGTTTGTTCCCGATGAATGGCAAGCCCACCGGTTTTTACTCCCGGAACGATTGCCAGATGGCCTCCCAAAACGAGGTTTGCAGCCGGTATTGTTTTTTCACACCGGCCAAAATCGTCTGCCGTTCCGCTTTCGGAATATGCTGATCAAGCCATTCGGTGATAAAATCCGGGCCGGGCCAAACCAAAACCCGATGCCCCTGAATGGCGGAATAAAGGGCACCACTTTTTGAAAAACTGAACTGGTCTACGGTACCCCGCCAATCGAGAAGCCGCTTCCCGTCAGCTCCCCACCAGAACGATTTACCGTCGCCCTGAAATGTGGCGATGAGGGTTCCGTCCGGCGAAAATTCGGCGTTTTCCACTTCCTTGCTGTGCGTTAGCAAACTGAATGACTTCGCTTTTACATTCCACAGAAAAGCCTGATTTTCAGCCTCTTGTGTAATCAGCGCCTGTTGACCGGAGGGCGACAGGGCAAAAGACCGGATTACGTACCCGGCGGTAAACCGCCCGGATTGCAGGGATTGCGACAGAAAGGACTGCCCCTGCTGATTCCAGCCCGACAAAGTGTCATTGTTGCCTTTGGTCAGGGCATAAACCGACGTTCCATCCGGCGAAATCGTGGCCTGCAGGTGGTTTCCCGGCAAGGGCATCAGCCGCCGGTTTTTGCGGCTCCAGATGTGCATCTTCCCACCCGTCGACCGCAGCGACCGGATCACCGCTTCCTGCCCATTTTCCGACAAATAAATGAGATGCCCATTCAGATTCATTGGCAGGCTGTCGATTCGCTCGCCCTCGAAATTCCACAGATAGCCCTTCCCGGTTTTCGTGCGCGTCAAGAACGTGCTTCGGTCGGCCGAGGCCGTGACGAACTCACCAGCCAGCGACTTCATCCGCCGTTGGGTGCGGTTCCAGACCACGGCATTCTTGTCCGGAATGTCGAGCAACAGATGCCGGGCGTCGACGGACACCAAAACACCTACGGTTCCGAACGGTGCCACCACCGAATCGATCGGCTGACCGGCCCGGTTCCAGAAAACGACCTGATCTTCAACGGTTAATGTCACCATCGTCTGATCGTCGGCCGAAACCGAAACGTCCAGAACAATCTCCTCGTGGGGTAATTCCAGCAAGCGATCATCCTGCCAATTCCAGAGAAACACTTTACCGTCTTCCGTTCGGGTCAGAATCGATTTTCCATCGGGCGCAAAGGCCACCGTCGACACGGTTGTTGAATGCGATAAAACGCCTTTGGATTGTTTATCCTGATCCCACAGTTCGACCTCGGTCCCGGCAACGGTCAGCATCATCCTGCCATCCGGGGAGATTTCGATCGACTGCAACAGTTGGTCTACTTTCAACTTATCCACCAGTTTTCCATCCGAATTCCACCAGTAAATGGCCTGCCCGACACCCGCGGCCAGGGTATGACCATCGCGCGAAAGCTTGAGATTGGGAAATTGAAAATCCCCGCCTGGCTGCTGCAGGGGGCGAATCTGCCGGGTTCTCCGATCCCACTGAAACACCCGACCATCCTCGGTTCCAACGAGTAACAAGCGACCGTCTTCAATCGCTTCGGCCCAAATAACCCCATTCGGTAACCGAATCGAATCCAACAGTTGTTTCCCCAGCGGGTCCCACAACAGAATCTGGTTGCTCAGTTCCTTGTTTTCCTGCCCAACTTTCAGTTTCGGAGAACCCACGATCATCGAACCATCCAACGAATAGGCCGCTAGTTCCATCGGTGGAAGGGCCGTCAGCACCTCGGCTTTGCTGCCATTCTGCGTCCAGAGCGTCACCGTCCCTTCGCCGTTGACGGTCAAAATCGTCTGGCCATCCTTCGAAAATTCAGCAAAAAATACGGTGGGGTCCGCACCGATCGCTTTGAGCGTTTTATCCCCGAAGTCGGCCAGAAAAACGTTCCCCGGCTCGGTCAGGGCCAGCACACGCCGGTTATCGGGAGCCAGTTCGACCGACAGGTAAACACCGGGAATTTCCAACGAATCGGCTTTCAGGTTCTGCTGACTCCGATCCCAGCGGTGAACGAGGTTACCCTCAGTGGTGGTCAGCACATACCGGCCATCCTCCGAAAAATCAGCCTCCCGGATCGGCATGCTTTCCAGCTCCAGCTTCGACGCATACAGCCGGTGGTTGTAAAATTGGTTGTAGAGGGCTTTCCGGTTCAATTCGTTCGGGTCCTGCTCATACACGCCAGCCACTGTTACCAAAGCCTGGACGGGGTCCATCTCTTCTGCCTGTAATACGATGCGGGTGTGGTTGGTTTTGCCCCACTGATTGACAGCAAACCAGACCGACGCCAGCGCTACCGCCAGAAACACCGACACAATGGCGATGGTGCGTTTCAGCCGGGCATTTTTCCGCTGCTGCTCTTCCAGTTCCCGGCGCTGTAGCCGCTTCTGAAAGGCCCGGCTGGCTTCGATATACGCCCATTTGGCGTCGCTTTCGGGCTTCTCCAGGCTGCGGTCCAGTTCGTCGTGTACGGCTTTTTCGTAGAGCCGGATTTCGGACAGTCGGCGCGAAGAGAGCAGCAAATCTTCCGCCTGGTTTTTCTCCATGTATTCGCGATACGCATCTTTCAGCCGCCGGATGATGTCGTTGATTTGCCGCTGTTCGGCCGAACGCCCCTTGTCGATCACCTTGGCCAGACTGTCGTGGGCCAGTTCGTAGGTCCCTTCGTCCGGACGAACCAGACGTGTGCGTTCCAGCTCGGACAAAATTCGCAGGAGCAGCGCAACGGGCAGGCGCGTGGCTTCTTCAAGCGATGCCAGCCGGTGTTCCCGGCGGGTGCCTTCGTAGGTCACAAAGGTTTCGAGCACCAGACTCACAGCAGGTTGCTCGTCCGGGGCCAGCAAGTCGGTTACGAATTTCTTCTGTTCGGCCAGAAAAAGCTCCAGCACGTCGTCGATTCGGCCCACCTCCTCCACCAGAGCCGGGGTAATCCAGACGGGTGGTTCCGGATCTTTTTCGTTCTCCTTCCGCCAGAGCCGATCCAGATACACCTGAAGATAAGGCAGTTGAAACGAATTAGCCGAACTGCGGTTGTTTTCCAGAATGAGCCTGACCGTCCGGGGTTCCTCCACCAGCCGAACGGCGTCAATCTGGCTAAACGTGCCGACAATCACTTCTTCCAGATTCCGTTCGCTCATCGGCTCCACCCGCATCCGAAAATCGAACAAACCGGGCAGTTGTTCTTCGTAGGTATACAGAAACGCCAGGAAATCTTCGCGCGTGACCAGAATCACTTTGCAGGCAATCGACGAATGTTCGATCGCTTTCAAAAAACCGGCAAACCACTGCTGTTCTTCCGCCGTGCCGCTGATAAAGAGTTCTTCGAGCTGGTCGAAAACCAGATAGATCGGACGCAGCGCGTAGCGAATACATTCCGCCACGAGGGCGACCGGATCGGTCAGGGCGGTTTCTTCCAGCATACCGCTCAGGATCGTTACCAGCGTCTGCCGCAAATCGCCCCGGCGCCGGATGGACACCAGAAAATAATCGGAAGCCGGAATCGCCTTCGCCAGTCCGCACTGCACCAGGCTGGTTTTCCCGGTGCCCGACGGCCCGTAGACCAGCACCAGCCGGGACCGGAAGAGGAGTTCGACAAGCCGTTTCTGCTCCGCATGTCGGCCAAAAAACCGGGATTGGTCGGCGGCTGTGTAGGCGTCAAGAAATTTAAACGGACTGCTTACGGACGGGGGGGCGGGCATGGTTTAGTCAGACAGAGAAAGCAGATCAATGTTGGTATCGGTATTTGAAGGGTTCGGTTCGTTTTCGGCGGTCGCCAGCGGATCGGGTAACGAAAGCAGCGCCAGTACGGTACTGAACTGTTCGCGCAGGGTCGTAAAATCCTGCTTCTGAAGCACTTCCGTCTCACTGGGCTTGAACGACACACTTAGCAACGGATCTTCGGGCCGGGCGATGTGTTTGAACCGCAACGTTCCGGGTTGGGATGAATGAAAACTATACGGATCGAAAACGTTGCTTTTGATGTAGACATTCTGGTCGATCAGCAAGGGCGAAAGGTTCAGGAAATCAGCCACTTCGGTTTCGCCCGTGGTGGCTTCCCGCCGGACTTTCACCAGCAGCACGGATTGCGACGCCCACGGATTGGTCAGGTTGATCTCCTGAAATGATTTGTCTTCGTACGGGTTCTGGGTAGTTCTTAAAACCGCTTTCTCGTGTTTGTACTCTTCCTGCCGGTAAAAAAACCGTACGACCCGAATGTTTTTGTACGATTCAAGCTGGTAGTTCGCCCAGAAACCCAGCCGTTTGCACAACTCCACGAGTTGATCCTCGCCCACCTGACAAAGCGACGGAATGTTGGCGACCCCGGCGTTGCCCGCCAGCCGCCGGCGCAGGTCATCAAAAAAGAGAAAGCATTCGTAAAACGTCTCCCGTTCATCGAACTGACGGGCGAGTTCCTGCATTTCCGGGACGAAGAGTTTGATCTGACTATCGGCCAGAAACTGGCTCAACATCCGCAGCGATCGCTCCAGTTGGTGCGGTTCCAGATTCGACCAGCCCTCCGTCACCAGCCGCTGCAACAGGGCGGTGGTTTCTGCCGTCATCGGTGGCTCCACTCCTTCTTTCCGATACCGGATCAGCCGGTCGAGTACCTGAGCCAGCAGGGTAATCATCAGTAAGTCAAGAGCGGACTCGAACAGGGCCGTGTAGTTCAGCAGCCTTTCGCGCGTACTTGGAATCGGCAATTTCTTGCCTTCCGGACTGAACGGGGGCGTGAATAACCGGCGGAGCGGTTCGGCAATCGGATACGGCAGTCGACTCAGAATGGCGTCGTTGATCCAGAGAATCTGCGACTCCGGCGACTGCTTGCTGACCTGCATGAACTTGTCCCGCAAGCCCGGTTCGTATTTGTTCAGGGCATTGAACAGGGCGTTGCGCAGTACAGTATTCGGCTTGTATTCGACAGCGGTTTGTTCGGCCGCCGTGGGCAACTCCCAGCGGGCGGCTTCGTCGGACGGGCGGTGAAAATACCAGAGGTTCCGCGTGACCTCTTCTTCCGACAGGTCAATCATCGCGCGGTCAACCACCTGAATGGTCGTCGCTTCGCTGACCTGCAAGGTCAGTCGGGCCCTGTCCAGCGCTTCTTCGACCGAATGCTGGTTGGCCAGCGCACGGTAGAAGGTGAGGGCAAAAGCCGATGCGGCTTTGTCTTCAATCGGGGTGCTGGTGGCAATGATGGCCGCTTTTACGTTCTGGGCCGCCAGCAACCGGATGTGCTGGAGTGTGGAACAGCCGTTCAGGAAAACCAGCCTGAGGTTCGGGCAGCGACCGAGCAACTGGGCAATGCCCACGCCCCGCGCCACAGTATCTTCAAGTTGCAAAACCGTGCTGCCGGCATGACCGCTGAAATGAAACAGACTCAGCGTGTTCTGATAGGTGACCAGTTTATCGGCCACCGAAGTGGTGGTCGCAAACGACTCCCGCACTTTTTGAAAGTGGCCTTTGCTACTCCGCAAATCCAGCAGCCGGTCGATGCCGTCGTCTTCATCCCGCAGAGACGGCAACGGATGATCCCGGTCGTTGGCAAAACAAAAAAGCAAGGTATCCATCTCGGTGGTTACAAATGCGTAGCGAGAAGCGATTGGGCAACCCGCAGCGACCCGGCAAGTGCCCCGGTCTGAACGAATTGTCCCCGTCGGCAAAACCGCTTCTATCGATTGGAAGGTAAGTAATAACTGTCTGTATTCAAAATAAGCACCCAAACGCCCGAAAAGTCTGGATTTTTACCGTCTGATAATTTAGTCACCCGAAGAAACGTTTATTCGTTCATTTAACGTATTATTGCCTGAATTAATCCCCTTATTTTCTCTAAAAAATACTACTTTTCAAGCTATAGAACCCGATTCAAATGGATAGCCCTGTGAAATTCAGGCAAATCCATTTGTCTGGTAATTTTTGGAATAACTATTGATGTAACTCATACAAATAAAGAATAAACAATAAGTATTTGTCTGGTTATCATTTCAGTATCCGGCTCTTTTTGCGTACCGGGTTCCACCCTGGAAAAGTTGTACGAACCGAATGCATCACCATCTTACGAATTTAAACGGAAGTCTATGAATTGGATTCTTTACGGACTCGTACTCTGCCTGTCATTTCCCGCTCTGGCGCAGCGGAGCATTACAATCTCCGATCTACACACCGAAAACCTGACCAATCCCGAAGGCATTACCGCGTCTTCTCCCCGCCTGAGCTGGATTCTGACCAGCAATCAACGGAATCTGAAGCAGGACAAATACCAGATTCTGGTCGCGTCGACGCTGGAAAAACTCAACCGGAATGAGGGTGATTTGTGGAATTCCGGCCTGGTAACCAGCGACCGTTCGCAGTGGGTTGCCTATGCAGGCCAGACGCTGACCAGTCGCCAGAACTGTTTCTGGAAGGTCAAAATCCGGAGCAAAGACGGCGTCGAATCCAACTGGAGTTCTCCGGCGCGGTGGTCGATGGGCCTGCTGCAAACCGCCGACTGGACCGCGCAGTGGATTGGCCTGGAGCAGGCTTTTGAGTGGGATGCGCCCAAAGCCGTCAACACCCGGCTGTCGGCGCGGTATTTCCGAAAACAGGCGACGCTTTCCAAACCCATCAAACAGGCCACGGCCTACATCAGTGGCGTGGGGCTGTACGAACTCTCGCTGAACGGTCGAAAAGTGGGCGATGCCGTGCTGGCACCGGGGCCGACGGAATACGACAAACGGGTTTTGTATAACACCCTGGACGTCACGACCTACCTGCAATCGGGTGATAATGCCTTCGGCGTCACGCTTGGCAACGGCCGCTATTTTGCCATGCGGGTCGGTCAACCCAAGGTACCGGCTACGACCCACTACGGTTATCCGAAGCTGCGGCTGCAGATCGAGGTGACGTATACCGACGGAACAACCGAAACAATCGTGAGCGATAACACCTGGAAAGTGACCGCCGATGGCCCCATCCGGGCCAACAACGAATTTGACGGTGAAGAATACGACGCCACCCGTGAACTAAGCGGCTGGGACCAGACGGGTTACAATGCCGACAACTGGCTCACGGCGGCAACCGTCAACGCTCCGGCCAGTCGGCTCGAATCGCAGACCAACCCGCCCATCCGCGTGATTCAAACCCTGACGCCGGTTGCGGTTCAGCAACCCGAACCGGGAAAATACGTTTTCGACCTGGGGCAGAACATGGTGGGCTGGGCCCGGCTGAAGGTGCAGGGCGCCCGCGGAACGCAGGTAACGCTGCGGTTTGCCGAAAACATCAAAAGCGATGGCACCCTGATGGTCGACAACCTGCGGACAGCCGAAGCGAAGGATATTTATACGCTGAAAGGCGGGGGCGAAGAAACCTGGGAGCCCCGGTTTACATACCACGGTTTTCGCTACGTTGAAGTGAGTGGCTTCCCCGGCACGCCAACGACGCAATCGCTGGAGGGCCGGGTGGTACACGACGACCTGCCGCAGACGGGCACCCTGACCACCTCGAACGACCTGCTGAACCGGATTTACAGCAATGCCCTCTGGTCGGTTCGGGGCAATTACCGGGGCATCCCGACCGACTGTCCGCAGCGCGACGAACGGCAGGGCTGGCTCGGTGACCGGACAACGGTTTCGACCGGCGAAAGTTTCATGTATGGCAACCAGAGTCTGTATGCCAAATGGCTGGACGACATCGAAAGTGCGCAGAAACCGGACGGCGGTATTCCGGACATTGTGCCCAGCTACTGGAAATACGCAACGCCCAGCGTGACCTGGCCTTCGGCTTACGTACTGGTCGCCAACATGTTGTATGAGCAGTTCGGCGACGACGAACCGATTCGGAAGCACTATGCCTCCATGAAACGCTGGGTGACGTATCTCGAAAAATACAGCACCAATTACATTCAGCAGGCGGATGAATACGGCGACTGGGCCTTGCCACCGGAGTCGATGTATCTGACCAAAACGGAAGACCCCACCCGCAGAACGGACGGGACCTTGATGAATACCGCCTATTATTTTTACGTACTGAAACAGATGGAGCGGTTTGCGGTGATGACCGGCAACGAAGCCGACCGCGCGGCCTTCAGCAGCCGGGCGGCATTGGTTCGGACGGCTTTCAACCAGAAATTCCTAAATCCCCTTACGAATCAATACGACAACAATACTGTGACGGCCAACCTCGTGGCGCTGGCCTGCGGGCTGGTTCCCGACGAGCTGCGATCAGCGGTTTTCAACCAGATTACGGCGGTCATTGAAGGGCGATTCAACGGACACATCAGCACCGGCGTCGTTGGAACCCAATGGCTGATGCGAACCCTGACGGCCAACGGACGCCCGGATCTGGCGATGCGGCTGGCGACCAATACCGCCTATCCAAGCTGGGGGTATATGGTGCAGAACGGTGCCACAACGACCTGGGAATTGTGGAACGGCAACAAAGCACCGGCCTTCATGAATTCGGGCAACCACGTTATGCTGCTGGGCGATTTACCCATTTGGCTATACGAGAATCTGGCGGGCATCAAATCCGGGGAAGCCGGTTTCAAATCCATCGTGATGCGCCCTGTTCCATCGGGCGATCTAAGCCGGGTCAATTCAACCTTCGCTTCCGCTTACGGCACCATTGCCAGTGACTGGACGGTTACGAACCAGCAATTCCGCTGGAAAATAACCGTACCCGGCAACACAACGGCCCTGGTTTCAATTCCCGCCGACAATCTGGCGTCGGTTCGGGAGGGCAACCAGCCAGCCGAAAACGCAACGGGGGTTACGTTCCTGCGAATGGAAGACGGTCGCGCCCTGTTTCAGGTGGGCTCCGGCTCGTATGATTTCCTGTCGGCCCCCGGCAATTATGAAAACCGGCCACCCGTGGCACCCGGCTTTAGCCCGCCTTCCGGCGTCGTCAGCAAATCATATACCTACACGGTTCCGGCGTTTACCGATCCTGAAGGCGGCACGGTGACCCACGCCCTCAGCGGCACCATTGCCGGTCTGAACTTCAACCCCACGACACGGCTCCTGAGTGGAACGCCCACGACGGCCGGTACGTATCCCCTGGTTGTCGAAGCGACCGATACGGAAGGAGCTTCTACCACGGCCACGTTGTCGATCGTGATTCACAACAACCTGAATGTCTACGACGGTTATCTGGATAAAGTCCGCTGCGACAGCATTACGGGCTGGGCCTGGAACCGGGACCGGCCCAATTATGCCGTAACGATTGAGTTTCTGGAAGGGCCGACGGTGGAAACCGCCAGTCTTGTAGGGACGGTGGTAGCTGATGTTTTCCGGCAGGATTTGAAAAATGCGGGGAAAGGGAATGGCGCACACGGGTACCGGTTCAAGGTTCCGGAGAGTTTGAAAGATAACCAGACACACACGATCTGGGGCCGGGCCGAGGGCATTTATACCCTGAAATGGTCGCCCAAAACCCTGACCTGCGAAAGCACAGGAACACCCCCGCCTGCCAATATGCCGCCGGTTGCCCCTTCGATCGCTTCACTGGAACTGACCAACGGGCAATCGTTTTCAACCACGCTGGCTCCTTTTACCGACGCCGATAGCGACCCGCTGACCTACAGCCTGACGGGTTCGATACCGGGTCTGGGATTCAATACGGCCACCCGCGTGTTGAGTGGCACGCCAACCACCAGCGGAACGTTCAGTTTAACGTATGCCGCCAACGACGGAACCGCATCGGTCGCGACAACGGTCAACGTGGTTGTCGCCAGTCCGCCAGTCGTGAATCAGCCGCCGGTAGCCCCATCGCCCATTTCGGTTTCGGCCACAATCGGGCAACTCTACACCACCACGCTGGCCCCGTTTACAGACCCTGAAAATGACGCATTGACGTATGCCCTGTCGGGAACCGTACCCGGTTTGGGATTCAATGCCTCTACCCGGGTTTTGAGCGGTACGCCCACCACCGCCGGGACGTTTAGCCTGACCTATACCGCAACGGACGCCCAAAATCTGGATGAACAAGTCGAGGTGACAGTGACGGTTTCGAATACGGCGACCGCTCCTGCGTTGAGTCTGGCGGGCTACGACGGGTATCTATCGACGGTCAACTGCGATATTTTTTCAGGTTGGGTATGGCACCGGGATAGACCGAATCTGCCACTTACGGTCGAGTTTCTGGACGGTCCGACGCTCGAAACCGCCCGGTTCGTTGACAAAATGGTTGCGGAAATCTTTCGGCAGGATTTAAAAAATGCCGGAAAAGGAAACGGGAATCACGGGTATGTCTTCATGGTTCCTCAAAGTCTGAAAGACAATCAGGCCCACAAAATCTGGGCGCGGGTGGAAGGTTCGGCTTATGTGTTGCGGCTGTCACCCAAGTCGTTGACCTGTGAAAGCACCACCACGCCCCCCACCACCACCAACCAGCCCCCCGTCGCACCTTCCATCGCGACGCTGGCGGCCACCGTGGGGCAAGGGTTCACCACCACGCTGGCTCCCTTTACCGATGCCGACAACAACCCGCTGACCTACAGTGTTGCCGGAACGATTCCCGGCCTTACGTTCAATGCCTCGACCCGCATCCTGAACGGAACGCCAACGCAGGCTGGTTCTTTCAGTCTGACCTATTCGGCCAATGATGGCACCGCAACCGTTCCAATGACGGTTCGGATGACGGTTAGCAATGCAGCGCCAGCCAATCGTGCTCCGGTTGCGCCTTCAATAGCCCCCCTAACGGCCACAATTGGGCAGGCTTTCACGACGACGCTGGCGGCTTTCTCCGATCCCGAGAATGGGTCGTTGTCCTACGCTGTGACGGGTTTGCCGGCCTGGCTCGGTTTCAATCCCGGTACCCGCGTCCTGAGTGGTACTCCCAATGCCACCGGCACCCACACGCTGACCTACTCGGCGACGGATAACAAAAATGCCAAAACCAATCTGACTGTGACGTTAACCGTCAATCCGGTTCCGGTTACCGGCAACTTCGAAGGGTATCTGGATGTGGTCAACTGCTCGACGTTCTCCGGCTGGATCTGGAACCGGGACCGACCCAATGCCGTCGTCACGATTGAGTTTCTGGAAGGCAGCACACTCGCAACGGCGCAGGTGGCCGGAACGGTTTCGGCCGATATTTTCCGGCAGGATTTAAAAAATGCCGGGAAGGGAAACGGCATTCACGGCTACGCATTTACCGTACCGCAGAACCTGAAAAACAACCAGACCCGCACCGTCTGGGGTCGGGTCCAGGGCGGAAGTTACATTCTGATCTGGTCGCCCAAAACCATCAACTGCGCTCCCGGCCAACGGATTGGAGCGGGAGCCGACAACGAATCGATTTCGGGACTATTCCTGACGCCAAACCCTACCACCGGACGGGTAACGGCCCGCTTCCAGTTGGCCGAAAATGAAAAAGCCCGGCTGCGTGTGACGGACTTATACGGCCGAACGCTGCACCAGCAGGATGTGTTGGGAACCGGGCGACCGCAGGAAGAAACCGTCGACCTCAGTCAGAACGCGGTCGGCATGCATTTTATTCACCTCAAAACCGATCAGAAAACGGTGAGCGGACGGGTGCTTTTACACCGGTGAGGCCTTGGAACCGGCCTGTCCAATCGACACGCCGGTTCCGGGTTCCGTATCGTCATCGTCGGGTTCGAGCGAATCGGTCTCGTCTTCCTGGGGCGAATCGGCGGGGTTCATCAACTCGGGTTTCATTTCCAGGCCAATGGCATCCCGGTGGATTTCTTCGTCGGTTTTCGGCAGTGCAGAATCCTGATTGTTCATGGGGTCAGATTGTGGTGATTGTTCAGGAAGTAACCCTCCCCCGCCCGGAATGTTTGCGTGTTTTTCCCCGGCAGTGCATTTTCTGTCCTCTCAAGCCCGTTTTGTAACGAATCGTTGCGTAAAAACCGTGCTTCATAAAACCTCAGCGCGTCGGCATTCGTTATATATGTATGAAGTTATTTTTGCGCGTCCTCCGTTGGACTTTACTCATCATTGTTATATTATGTGCCGGCTTATTAACCGCAGCCCATTGGGTCGAATCGCGGGACAGTGACGAAGAACTGGCCGAAGCATTCCGCAATAACCCCGTTCAGACCGCGGTGCATCGGTACAAAATCAAAGACCGAACCATCCGCTATCTGGAAACTGACGAGGCTGGTCAGGACACCCTACCCGTTGTTCTTTTTGTGCATGGGGCACCGAGTTCGCTGTCTTTTTTTAAGAAATTTTTCAAAGATACGACCCTGCTTAACCGCGCCCACCTGGTAGCGGTCGACCGGCCGGGCTACGGATATTCCGATTTTGGCCGCGTCGAAACGTCGATTGTCAAACAGGCCCAACTGCTTCAGCCCCTGATCGACCGGTACCGGAAATCGTCTTTTTTAATGCTGGTCGGATCGTCTTACGGCGGTTCGGTGGCCGCACGGCTGGCGATGAACAACCCTGATTTAGTCGATCAGGTAGTGTTTGTATCCTCCGCCCTGGGGCCGGGTCTGGAACGCACCTATCCCATTAGCCATTTCATCGACAAACCGCCTTTGCGCTGGCTCATTCCTCCGCTCCTGCTGCTGGCCAACGACGAAAAACTGGCCCACCGCAAAGCATTGACCGAAATCCTGCCCGACTGGTCGAAAATCAAAGCCGGAGTGACGTTTCTGCACGGCCAGCGCGACGATCTGGTGTATCCGACGAATGTCTCGTTTGGGCGTTCCCACCTCGTCAACGCTCCGTCCAAAGAATTTCTGCTGCCGGAAAACCGCCATGACATCGTGTTCAACAAGCGGGAGTATATGACGGAGATTATTGTCAATATTCTGACGACCTACGCCCATTCGATCAAACCGGCGAAAGATCAGCCGAAAGAATACATGACCGCCAACCCCTGAGATGAAAAACTATCAACTCCGCCGGTTGTCGGACCAACCCATTCTGACGGCCGCCGATGTCAAACCGTCACATCCGCAGTTTCAGGTGATGGGCGCCTTCAATCCGGCAGCCTGTCGGTTTGGCGATGAAATCCTGCTGCTGCTGCGCGTGGCCGAAGCCGTAGATCCCAAACCGGGTTTCATTCAGGTGCCGGTGGTTCAGCAACAGGCGGGCCTTTTTCAATTGGTGATCAAAACCTTTCCTGAACCCGAGGGCGATTACGATCCGCGCGTCGTTCAAATTGACGATCAGGCCTATCTGACCTCGTTGAGTCATTTGCGACTGGCCCGGAGTAAAGACGGCATTCACTTTACGGTGGATGAGAAACCGTTTATTTTCCCGGAACAGACCGACGAATCGTTCGGCGTGGAAGACGCCCGGATTACGTTTCTGGACGGCCAGTATTGGATTACCTACACGGCGGTTTCGGAAAACGGTCCCGGTGTGGGCCTGATTCTGACGAAAGATTTCGTGACGTTTGAACGGAAAGGCATGATTATCCCGCCACCGAACAAGGACGCCTGTCTGTTTCCGCAGAAAATCAACGGTTTATATTACATGCTGCACCGACCGATGGTTTCGGATATCGGAAAACCGTCGGTCTGGCTGGCGCAGTCGCCGGACGGCGTCCATTGGGGCGACCACCGGTTTTTGTTCGGAGCCGCCGGAACGCCCTGGGAACACCTCAAAATCGGCGCCGGGCCCGAACCGCTGCTCACTGACGAAGGCTGGCTGGTTTGCTACCACGGTGCCAGCGTCGACCACGCCTATTCCCTCTCCCTGGCCCTTCTCGACCGCAATGACCCTACCCGCGTTCTCGACCGCTCAACCCAACCCTTGATGGTTCCCGAACTGGAGTGGGAAAAAACCGGTTTTTTCCCGAATGTCGTGTTCACCAACGGCTGGGTCCAGATGCCCGACGGCCGGATTCTGGTGTATTACGGCGCAGCCGATTATTGCGTGGGGGTGGCGGAACTGGTCACGGATTAGCGGGTTGGCACCGGTTGCCCGCCCACTACGGACGAGCCTTTTGCTGCTTCAGCCGCTTGTTTCCTTACGACATACTGGTTGATGAAATACATCATCACAATTGTTATCGCCATCGTTACGGCTACAATATAACCCAGCATATCGTACCGCTCCAGCGAACCATCCTTGCCCTGCACCACAATCAGTCCGGCAATCAGAGACGCAATACCGCCCGAAATTTGCTGCACCGATGCGTTGATGCCCATGTAAGCCCCGCGATCCTGCGGGTCGGGAATGCCTGAAACCAGGGCCGAGGACGAAACCATCCGGGCCGAAATCCCGGCAAACAGCAGCACGTTGATGACCATGATCTGCCAGAGGGGTGTTATGCCCAGGTTGCAATAGACGATGACGACCACCATTCCCCAGATTGACGCGTACGTAAACAGGGGAAATTTGCCGATTTTGTCGCTCAGCCGTCCCGCAAAAGGGCCGATGATCATGGCCGAAATGCCGGTGACCATGTAGATCAGCGGCAGGTCGGTTTGCGGAATGCCCAGGTTATGAATGGCGAAGGCACTCCCGAACGGCATGAGCATAAAACCACCCGTGGCCAGAAGCGCCGTGCTGGCAAAACCGCGCAGGTAGCTCGAACGGGAAACCGTGTGCTGGAGATGCTGGAACGGATTCCGCTCCGATTTTATCGCCAGATGGGCGGTGATTGGTTTCATGTAAACGACAATCGCCAGCCCGGCCACCACACTAACGCCCACAATCAGCAGGAAAGGCGAATGCCAGCCCAGCGTATTGGCCAGATACAAGCCCACCGGAATGCCCAGCACCTGACTGGCCGCAAACGCTGATTGCACGACGCCCATCACCCGGCCCCGCATCTGAAAGGAAAACAGGTCGGTGATGATCGCAAATCCAATCGATCCGATGACGCCCCCGAAAATCCCGGTGACGATGCGGGCCATGAGCAGAAAATGATAGTCCGGGGCAATTCCACACAGGAGCGTACCCAAAACAAACCCG
The DNA here is from genome assembly GCF_006149005.1 of Larkinella sp. C7. Lineage (GTDB taxonomy): Bacteria > Bacteroidota > Bacteroidia > Cytophagales > Spirosomataceae > Larkinella. The sequence continues at coordinate 529,139 of NZ_VBSL01000005.1, forward strand.
GTGTAAAAGAAGAGCAGCAGTTTTTTCCGGTCGTAGCGGTCGGCAAACCCGGCGGTCAGCAAACCGGCAATTCCGGCACTGAAGGCGTAGGCCGACACCACCCAACCGAACTGGGCCGTCGTTATGTTCAATTCCATCATCAGTTGGGCGCCCAGGGGCGAGAGCACCATAAAATCGAGAATCACCGTAAACTGGATGAAGGCCAGCATCGCAATGATGGCTTTTTCGTAGGTCGTAAAAGGCGTTGTTGGTTGGGCCGTAGTCATATCGTTTGATTTCGAGGGTAATGTAGTCTTCTGAGGTTAATTCAGGATTAAATCCGGTTGCGGTTTTCCCTTCATTTCGGTAGTGTAAGCAATCAGGGCTTCAGGGCTTTCAGAACCAGTTCCAGTGTTTTTTCCAGCGTTTTTTCATCAAGCACAAACTTTCCCCAGCCCGGCATACCGGTTTTGGATTGATGGAATTTAATCAGTTGATACAAAGGCGCATAAGCAACCGACCAATAGACTTCAAGTGGTAGTTGGATCAGCTCCTTTCGCTCGATGGCATTCAGCACAAACGTTTTCATGGCTACCGAAAATGGATTCCGGGCGTCGCCCTGAAATTTTTCGTGGAACGGTGAATGGCGCATCTGCTCCATAAAATGCATCCGCATGGGGTATTTCAAGCAGTACCGGGCGCGGTTCATCCACTGCACGCGCATGCCCTCCTCGAAATGCATCCCGGGATCAAAACCGGCGAGCGTTTCGGCGCTCATGGCCAGCATTTCCTCGTAATAAATTTGCCGGATCAGGTCTTCCCGATCTTGAAAATAGATGTAGATTGTGGCCGGTGACACCCCCGCAGCCTTTGCCAGTTTCTGCATACTCAGGCCGTCGAATCCCTCCCGCACAATCATCTCGATGGCTTTCTCGCGAATGGTCCGCTCTTTCGTTTCGTCTCGTAACCGCATAATGGACACAAAAATAAACGAACGTTCTTTTATTTAAAAATGGATTGGTATTTTTTTATACGGGTCTAAACAGGAGTCCAAATGCCCGGCTTCTAACCCCGTCCAAAAAAGCCCAACGGGCTTTTCTGGAGCACTGCGTCCTGTGTTGCATTAAAGGAACAGGGTGGGTTTTCGCTTGTTTTGACCGGTTTTTGCTTAATTTAGTACGCTGTTAACCCACTCGAACCATGCGTCGCTGCACTTTTCTTTTCGTTTTTTATATACTTCATTTTCAAACGTTCCTGTTTGCGCAATCGACCAAACGACCGCTTACCCACGCCGACTACGACCGCTGGCAAACCGTTCGCTCCGAAAAGCACGCCAACAATGGCCAATGGCTGAGTTATCAGATTGATCCTCAGGAGGGCGACGGGGTGCTGGAATTGATCAAAATCGGCGGGAATGCACCTACGCAGGCTTCTGAAAAAAGTACCGAGAACGTAGAGGCCAAATCCGGGCCAAACGTTCCCACAGAGCGTCAGACGGCGGCTAACAACCCGCTGGCTTCCAAAAAATACACCTTTGCCCGGGGCTATCTGGCACAGTTTACACCCGACAGCCGGTTTCTGGTGATGCGGTTAAAAGCACCTTTCAAACTCATGCGGGAGGCCAAAAAGAAAAAAGTGAAGGCCGACCAGCTTCCGAAAGACAGTTTGCTGGTGTTCAACCTCGAAACCGGCAGCCGCATCGGGTTTGCCAATGTAAAGTCATTCACCTTGCCCAAAGAGCGCGGTTCGTGGGTGGCAGTTTTGCAGGAACATCAGGAGGTGAAAGGAGCGAAAAAGGATTCAACTACCACCAAACCGGCCAGCCGGGGTCGAGCATCCGCTTCGGCAAAAAAACCGAAAGGCGATGATTTGATTCTGCTGAATCTGGAAACCGGCGCTACACAGTCGTTTCGTTACGTGACCTATGTAACGGTTTCGGACAATGGAAATACCATTTTTTATACCAAAGATGCCGTCAACGATACGCTGAAAAAAGCCGGGGTGTTTGCCTTCGATACAAAAAAACAGAACGAGATGCTGATCGATACCAGTTCAAAACACCGGCTTTACAAAGGGCTGACCATCGATAAAACCGGCACGCAACTGGCCTGGATGGCCACCGCCGACAGCGCCGAAGCCGATGTCCGGGCGTATGCGCTGTATTACAAACGCCTGGCCTCCCCCCCGGCCACCTCATCCCGGAAAAAGAAAAACGCAGCCCTTTCCTTCTCCGAACGAACGGCGATGAACACGGTGGTGCTGGCCGATACGCTCACCAAAGCCTATCCCAAAGGCTGGAATGTGAACGAATACCGCACGCCCTCGTTCTCGGAAGATGGTAAACGACTGTATTTCGCCACCTCCATTCTTCCCCCCAAACCCATCAAGGATTCGACGGTGCTGGATGAAGAGCGCGTCAAAGTAGACGTCTGGAGCTGGAACGACCCCACCATTCAGCCCATGCAACTCAAGCAGTTGAAGCAGGAGAAAGAACGCGGTTTTCTGGCGGTTTGCGATTTGACCACCGGCAGCATTACGCAACTGGGAAACCGGGACATGCCGAACGTTCAGATTGATCCCAAAGCCGATCAGCCGTATTGGCTGGGACTGAGCAATTTGCCCTACCAGATCAGCAGCATGTGGGACCCCGGCCAGACGGACCTGTATCTGATCGATGCCAAAACCGGACAGAAAAAACAGATCGCCAGCGAAGCGCGGGTTTCGTACGCCCAGTTGTCGCCGGGCGGCAAATACGCCTGGTGGTACGACGAGCGCGATTCGCTCTGGCGGGCGTGGTCGATTGCGGAGGGAAAACGGATCGACCTGACGCGGGGGATTCCGGCCCGGTTTTTCGATGAAGAACACGACACGCCCGATTTGCCCGGCAGTTACGGAGCCGCTGGCTGGAGCCGCGACGACCGCTATGTGCTGATCTATGACCGCTTCGACCTCTGGCGCATCGACCCGACGGGGCAGGAAAAACCGGTGAACCTGACAGCAGGTTACGGCCGTAAAAACCGCATCCGGCTGCGACGCGCCAACCTCAATCCTGACGAAAAAGTCGTTCCGCTGACGGGCGACCTCTGGCTCACGGGTTTCTGGGAAAGCAATAAAGCCACCGGAATATTGCGAAAACCGATGGAAAAGCCAGCGGCTGAACCCGTGGTGCTGGCAAAAGGCGATTACCGGTTTTCGGGTTTATCAAAAGCCAAAAACGGCCCGGCACTGACGTTTCTGAAAGGCAATTTCCGGGAGTCGAACAACCTGTATCTGACCGACACGACCTTTGCCGAACCGCTGCCATTGACCCGGATCAATCCCCAACAGGATAGCGTCCGTTGGGGAAACGTCGAGTTGGTGAACTGGGTGGGTAACAACGGCGTCCGGCTGGAAGGGCTGCTCTACAAACCGGACGATTTCGACCCGAAGAAAAAATACCCGATGCTGGTGTATTATTACGAACGCAACGCCGAAACGCTGAACGACTACAAAGCCCCGGCACCCAGCCGCTCGACCATCAACATGGCGTATTGTGTGTCGAACGGGTACCTGGTTTTTGTTCCTGACATTCTGTATACCACCGGCATGCCGGGCCAGAATGCCTACGACTGCATCGTGCCGGGCGTGCTGAACCTGATTGAAAAAGGGTTCGTGGATCGTGACCGCATCGGGTTGCAGGGCCAGAGCTGGGGCGGTTATCAGACCGCGTTCCTGGTGACGCGGACGAATCTGTTCAAAGCCGCCATGGCCGGGGCACCGGTGGTCAACATGACCAGCGCCTACGGCGGCATCCGCTGGGGAACGGGCATGAGCCGGATGTTTCAGTATGAAAAAACACAAAGCCGCATCGGTGGAACGCTCTGGGACAAACCGATGAACTACCTCGAAAGCTCGCCCCTCTTCTACGCCAACCGCATCCAGACGCCCCTGCTGTTGATGGCGAATGATCAGGACGGCGCGGTGCCCTGGTATCAGAGCATCGAGTTTTATTCGGCACTCCGGCGACTGAGCAAACCGGCCTGGCTGCTGGTCTACAACGGCGAAGACCACAACCTCACCCAGCGTCACAACGCCAAAGACCTCAGCATCCGGATGTACCAGTTTTTCGACCACTACCTGAAAGACGCCCCCGAACCCGCCTGGATGAAAGACGGCCGGTCGGCGGTGGAAAAAGAACTGGGGGTAATGAAATATTAACGGATGGGAACACAGATTGGACGGATTGAACGGATTAAAACGGATTTTTTTATCCAATTTATCCGTGAAAATCCGTTCAATCCGCCCAATCCGCGTTCCCATCTACTGAATCACTTCGCCCCGAATCGACAGCACTTTCGTGCCGCCCTCAGCGTTGGATTCCACGGTGACGGTTTTGTTGAATGTCCCGACGGCAGCGGCATTGAACGTCGCTTTGATCTTGCCGGCTTTTCCGGGCAGAATGGCTTCTTTCGGATACTCGACACCCGTGCAGCCGCAGGAACCACGGGCGTTGCTGATCACCAGCGGAACACCGCCGTTGTTGGTAAAGGCAAATTCGGCCACGACGGGTTTGCTCCGCTGAATTTTACCGAAATCGTGGGTCGTTTCGTCCCACTTAAAAACCGCCGACAGCGAGTGGGCAATCAGAACACTGGCGGCAACCAGCCACAGGCAGGATGCGATCATCAGGATGCGTTTCATGAGGTTTGTGTTTAATGGTGAAGCGTTGGAGAACCCAACGGCACAAAAGTATCTTCCTGAAAGACAGCAGGCTGTTAACGGGTAGCGAACAGTTGTTAACGAGATGTTAATGAGTTGATTTTTAGCCGCCGGTAGCCGACTTTTGGCTTTCGATTCATCCTTTTCCCAGGAAACCACGAGCGATCATGTCCAGACGCGTTTTCCGCATCCTGATTATTTTATCGGTCATTTCGATCATCGGCATCATTACCGTCCAGATCGTCTGGGTGCGCAAAGCCTACGCCCTGCGGGAACGCCAGTTTCGGCAAACGGCTTTCATTGCCTTGCAGGATGTGGCCGACCAGGTGGGCCTGCTCAATGGGATTACGCAAAGCTGCACGGCGGTCACCCAGCTTTCGCCCGATTATTTTATTGTGAACACCGATTCGCCGGTCGATCCGGGCATCCTTGAACATTATATCCAGAACTCGCTGCGCAACCACAACCTGATTACAGACTTTGAATACGGTATTTACAACTGCGAAAGCGACCGGATGATCTACGGCGCGTTTGTCAGCCTGAACGCCAATCCCCAAACCGTTCAGGCCAGCCGGAATCTGCCCAAGTTCTCGCGGAGTCCCTACTATTTCGGCATTCACTTTCCGAGTCAGTCCAGTTTCATCGCCGGTCACCTCGACGGCTGGATTGCCTCGTCGGCTGCGGTTTTGCTGGTGGTTCTGTTTTTCGGCTATACGCTGGTGGTGGTGTTGCGGCAGCGAAAACTCACCGAAGTGCAGCGGGATTTTATCAACAACATCACCCACGAACTACAAACGCCGGTAGCGACCCTCCGCATTGCCGCCGACGTGCTGCAATCCGACGCCATCCTCGACCAGCCCGAACGCCATCGCCAGTACGTGCGGGTGGTGCAGGAAGAGAGTCTGCGGCTCCAGAAACAGGTGAGCAGCGTTCTGCAACTCGCGCGCTCGGAACAAATGCAGTTTACCATCAATCCTACGGAGATCAACCTGCATCAACTGCTGACGGAAGCCGCCGAGGTGTTTCGACCACACGTCAGCCTGGAACTCTGGGCCGAAAACGCCCTGATCCGGGGCGACCGGTATCACCTCGAAAACGTCATCAACAACCTGATCGACAATGCCTTGAAATACAATACCGCTACGCCACACATTATATTGGAGACCCGTAATGACGGAGACCGGCTGGTGTGGTCGGTACAGGACAACGGCATTGGCATTGCCCCGGAACACCAGCCGTTCATTTTCAACCAGTTTTACCGCGTCCCGACCGGGAATGTTCACAACGTGAAAGGATTCGGATTGGGGTTGTATTACGTCTGCAAGGTCATCAAAGCCCACCGCTGGCAAATTTCCCTGCAAAGTATACCCGGTTCCGGGAGTATCTTTACGGTAAAGGCGCGAACGACGAAGCCAACCGCCCTGGCTCCTAAACTGCCGACTGTGCGATGAAACCGCTTTTGCTGTACGTCGAAGATGACGTAAACCTGGGTTTTGTTACCAAAGACAATCTGGAACTGGCGCAGTTTCGGGTGGTTCACTGCACCACCGGCCCCGAAGCCTGGCGTTGTTTCGAACAGCAGCCGTTCGACCTGTGTATTCTGGACGTGATGCTGCCGCTGACCGACGGTTTCACGCTGGCCCGGCAAATCCGGCAGATCGACGACAAGATTCCCCTGCTGTTTCTGAGTGCGCGGGCCGACAAGGACGACCGGCTACAGGGGCTTCGGCTGGGGGCCGACGACTACATCACCAAACCGTTCAGCATTGAAGAACTGATTCTGAAAATCAACGTGTTCCTGCGCCGGAGTAAGCCCCCGGTTTCTGCGCCTACCGGATCGGTACAATACATCGGATCGTATCAGTTTAATTTTCAGAATCTGACGCTGGAAATAGACGGCCACTTGCAAACGCTGACCCACCGCGAAGCCGAAGTGTTGCACTACCTGATGGCACGACCGAACACGCTGATCCGGCGGGACGAGATTCTGAAAGCCATCTGGGGCGATAACGATTATTTTATGGGCCGCAGTCTGGACGTGTTCATCTCCCGACTGCGGAAACGGCTGGGAGCCGACTCCTCGATTCGCATCGAAAATCTCCACGGCATCGGATTTCGGCTGTTGCTGCCGGGCTGAGAAAACCGCTTAGGGAATCCGGACCGGATTAAACTGCCTGAAGGGAAGAATAATGTGAAAGGCAGCTCCCTGCGTTTCGGTTGCCTCGACAAAAATTTCGCCGTGGTGGATCTCGACAATTTTCTTGCTGAGCGATAAACCGATCCCGGTACCCTGGTACTGTCCGGGTTGGTTGAGCCGCTGAAAAAGTACGAAAACCTGCTGCCCGTATTTTTGCTCGAAACCGATGCCATTGTCTTTAAAAATCAGCTCGCAGTAGGTCATCGACGGGTTCAAAGTCGGATATTGGCTGATGGTTTCCGGGGTCAGAAGGTGCGACGAAATAGCCAGAGTCGGCGGGGTTCCTTCCCTGGAAAATTTGAGGGCATTGCTGATCAGGTTGTAAAAAAGCTGATTCATCTGCAACGGAATCGCTTCAATAGTGGGCAGCAACCCGCTCGTGATGAAAGCTTTTTTCTGCTCAATCAGCAGTTCAAAATCACTCAGCACATTTTCGAGCGTTTCGCCCAAATCCGTTGGGGCAAATAGTTTTTCGTGGTTGAGAAGTTGGGAATAATTGAGTAGATCCTGGATCAGTTTGCTCATCCGCACCGACGCCCCGGCAATTTTGCTCAGGTAGGTTTTGGCTTCCATAGAAAACTCGTCTTCGTGTTTTTCCTGCAACCGGTTCGAGAACGTAACGATTTTGCGCAGCGGTTCCTGCAAATCGTGGCTGGCGGCATGGGCAAACTGCTGTAGTTTTTCATTCGTTAGCTGCAGATCAGCCGTTCGTTCCTTGACTTTGATTTCGAGGGCTTCCGAAAACGTCTTTAATTTTTGTTCCGCCATTTTACGTTCGGTAATGTCTTCAATGGCGAGCAGTATCAAGGGTTCCACGGCATGTTCGTTGGCCACCTGCCGGGCATTCAGCAGCATGGTCCGTTCACCGAGAACCGGAAAGGGCAGGGTAATCTCAAAATTCTCCAGTTTGACTCGCTGCGGGATGATTTTTTCGAGCTGTCCCTGCAACCCCGGATCATCCCACTGGTGGTTTTGCAATTCATAAAACAGCTTATCTTCCGTTTCCAGCTCCGTAAAATTGAATTTTTTGTAGAAAGCCAGGTTGGCGGTTTTAATGCGCAAGGCCTTATCAAGAATCACCAGCGGTTCGCGGATGGAGGTAACGATGGATTCGGAATACAGGCGGGCACCGTTGAGTTGCTCCTGTTTGTCGAGCAGTTCCTGATTCAGAATCACCAGTTCCTCGTTGCTCGACTGCAGTTCTTCTTTCGACGTTTCCAGTTCTTCATTCAGGCTCTGCATTTCTTCGCTGCTGCTCTCCAGTTCTTCGCTCGTGCTTTGGAGTTCTTCGTTGGCCACTTCCTGGTCTTCGATGATGCTGCGCATGTCCTCGCGGGTTTGGGCCAGCTCATTTTCCAACTGTTGAATCCGCAAATGAGATTCGTTCGTAATCACGGTAGTCAGGTCACCCGTTAAAGCCAGAGCGGTTTCGGTTTCTTTTTTGGTAAACAGAACCATAAAATGGGGCTCGACGCTGCTGGTGAGCAACAAAATTTCGATGGTCACCAAGTGTTGCACGCCGTGGATCCGAACCGGAATGCCGGTTTTGATCACCGCGCCCGGGCTGGTTTTGGCTTTGTGCAGGGCGTTTCGCAGTTCGAACCCCAGGCCCTCGCGCGCCATTTTGAACAGGTTGAAGGTTGGTTTGCCGGGCGGTGGTTCCAGAAACGGCGCAATGGCACCATGAATGTGAACCACATCCATCAGATCATTCACAATGACACTGGCCGGGGTGTATTTGGCAAGCAGAATGGCCTCCGCTGTTTTACGGAAGTCAGTTTGCAGGGTATCAGGTTTGGCCGTTTTTTTGTCTTTTTTTACGAAGGCGTCCTCCCGTCGTCCGGCGGCAACGGGCAGAAACCGCCCCGGAACCGACTTGCGGGTATAAATCTTTTCGGTGCGGATAAAGGAAGCAAACAAATCGGACACCACGCTGGTCGTTTCGGATTTGCCGAGCAACAGAAAACCGTTTTTCCGAAGGGCGTAATGAAAGGTCGACAGGGCTTTTTTCTGCAAAAAACTGTCCATGTAAATCAGCACATTGCGGCAACTGACCAAATCGATCTTAGAAAACGGCGGATCTTTCAAAAAATTCTGAACCGCAAAAACGCACAGATCCCGGATGGTTTTTACCACCTGGTAGTTGCCGCTGGTTTTCGTAAAATACAGGCTGAGCTGCTCATCCGAAAGCGTTTGCACTTCGGCTTTGGTATAAATGCCCGCCCGCGCTTTTTTGATGGCAATTTCGGAGATATCAGACGCAAAAATCTGAATCTGCCGGGCGGTCGACTGGTCACCCAGAAACTCGTGCAGGCAAATGGCCATCGAAAACGCTTCTTCGCCGGTGGAGCAGCCGGCAATTCAGATTCGGACAGGTTCTTCGGCCGCTTTGTTTTTGAACAAAGCCGGAAAAACCGTTTCACGCAGGGCTTCAAACGTGTTCGGATCGCGAAAAAAAGAGGTCACCGGAATGAGCAGATCCTGAAACAATGCCTGCTGCTCGGTTTTATCCCCCATAAGGATGTTCAGGTAATCGGCCAGCTTGCCCACTTTCCCAATCGCCATTCGCCGGGCAATCCGCCGGCGAATCGTGTTCTGTTTGTAATACGTAAAATCAACCCCGCTCCGCTCCTGAAGCAGGATGATCATGGATTTGAAAGCGGTTTCATCTTCTTTAGGTATCTCCTCCTGCGTATTACCGATGGTACTCTTCTGGTAATCCCGCACAATTTCCCGGAGCTTTTCCGGCATTTCTTCGGGCGTCAAAACAAAATCCACTACCCCGGCGTTCACGGCACTTTGCGGCATATCGCCATAAGCCGCCGTTTCCTGATCCTGTGCAAAGGAAACCCCTCCATGCTCTTTAATGGCTTTCAAACCCACCGTGCCATCGTCGCCTTTACCGGACAACACAATCCCAATCGCCAGTTCTTTGTGAACGTCAGCCAGAGAGGTAAAAAAAACATCGATGGCCAGATTGGTTTTTATTTTATCCCGGGGCGTCAGTTTCAGCACCCCATCGAAGGCCGTCAGGATTTTGTTGGCGGGAATAACGTAAATGTGATTGGGCGTCAGGTGAATATCGTCCGTAATCTCCGAAACCGGAATGGCCGTTATGCGGGACAGGATTTCGGGCAAGATACTTTCGTGCAAAGGGTCCAAATGCTGCACCAGCACGAACGCCATGCCCGAATTGTCCGGAATGGCCTTGAGCAGTCGCCGGAACGCATCCAGCCCGCCCGCAGACGCACCAATGCCGACCACCGGAAAGTCCTGCGGGGTAGCAACGGGCGGGACTTCCTTTCTTTTGTCGGATGACATTGTTTTTCAGGGGGTAGCTAAAGGTACGGAAAAGGTTTACAATACCGTGCGGATTTGTATTTAGTTTGTCATTATCGTACATCTACCGCCGAAGTTGTTTACCTTGCTTACCACGACCACCGATCACCATGAAATGAACCGTATCCTGACCTTCCTGCTTGTAGACGATGATGCTGACGATTGTGATTTTTTTCGGGAAGCGGTACGGGAAATTGATGACACATTGAATTTTTACACGGCCGAAAACGGCGAAGATGCCCTGGTGAAACTTCGCAATGGACTCCAAAAACGTCCTGACTTCATTTTTCTGGATTTGAACATGCCCCGCCTGGACGGCAAACACTGCTTGGCTGAGCTGAAGAAAGATCCCAACCTGAGAGATATTCCGGTGATTATTTATACGACCTCCTCCGCACCGGAGGACATCAAAGAAACCCACCTGCTGGGCGCATCGTACTTCCTGACCAAGCCCTCCGACTACCAGAAGCTCCTGAAAGATCTGGTTTTTGTGATGGGCCGGGATTGGTCACAACAACCCCAAATGCTTCGTTTTTAATTTCCGACCAGGTATTAAAATGGCGGCTTTCGGCTATATTTGTGTAATATCCAAAGCTATAACCCTTCTATTTGCAGCATGAAAAAACAGAGTTTGGTTGCCCTTGCCTCTTTATTGACAACGGGGGTCTTCGCCCAGCAGGAACCCATTCAGTTTACCGCCAAAGGAATTGTTGTTCTGTCCGATGCCGATATGGCGGCTTCCGCCCTGGCCGACGGTAACTTGTACAAAAGCAAAACCAGCCGTGACGCACTGACGATCGTTAAATTTCCCCTCGACCGAAATGGGCAGAACATTACCACCGCCCCCATTTCCAACTCCTCGGCGCTGTATGACAAAGCCGCTGTTGTGACCCCCAACGGACGCTTCGCATATGTGCTGGAAGGACGCGGTCAACTGGGTGACAGCGTCTCCACGCTGAAAGGCGGTGTGAAAGAGATGCCGGCCGCAGCCCGGATGTTTATTGTTGACCTCGCACCGGCCAAACCGACCGCGAAAGTGGTTAGCGTCGGCAACCTGCCAACAGCCATCACCATCAACCCGCAGGGCAATACCCTCGCCGTGGCTTCGGGTGATGCCGGTAAAGAAATGCGGTTGATTGAAATCGACAATACCGGTACGCCCAAGCGGGTGATCACGGCCCCTTCCCCGGTTCCGGGAGCACGCATTACGGATCTGGTCTGGAGCCCGGCCGGTGACTTCCTTGCCTACGTGATTGAAGATACGCAGGAAGTCGGCTTGATGAAATATTCACTCGATGCGGCCAAAAAACCGAATATCGTTCCCCACGGCAAACCCATTAAAGTAGGTGGTTTGCCAGCCACCGGCAAATTCTCACCGGATGGTAAATTCTTCCTGGTTTCCGACATCAAGAAGGGAGCCAACGCGCAGGGAGCTGGCAAAGGTGAGCTGTTTGTGGTACAGTTCAGCACTGAGGATACGCCGGGTGAACACAAAGTGGTTTCTCAAACGGCTTCGGGCGAAAGTGCCGAAGCCCTGACCATCAGCCCCGATGGCTCTATGGTGATTGTGGCCAATTCCGGGCAGTCCTACCAGCCGTTCGGCCATGCAGGGGCCGGAAAAAGCTCCCTGTCGGTGTATGGACTCGACAAGGAAGGAAAGCTGACCCTGGCGAATGAATATCCTTTCGAAGGCATCATGCCCCAGAGCGTCGAGTTCGACAAGAGTGGCAGTGCCATTGCCGTGGCGGTTTCCGAATACCTCGACTACGGCGACCGTTCCGGCGGTATCGAGTTCTGGAAAGTGACCAAAGGCGACAAACCGTCGCTGGAGAAAATGCCGGGCAAAATCAGCGTCGCCCGTGGTAGCCACACGGTACGGGTTTATTAAATGAATGATGGATGATGAACGATGAATGGTAGCCAGCGAAGCCCATTCATCGTTCATCATCCATCATTCGTTCACACCCTCTCCCAGCGGAATTGCTTTTTGACTTTCTTTTGCTTGCCGTTGCTTTTATCCTTTTTCAGTCCTTTGCGGTCACTCGCCATTGTGGAGGACACTCCGGCTCCTTTGCGGTTGGAGAACCACCAGGTCGGGCTGTGCATGGTGCCCAAAACCGTCCCTCTGTACACGCGCCCGCCGTGCTGGTGTTCCATTCTGACATGGCAACTTTTGATCGGGCAATGGGACGCCATACATCCCGTCAGGAGCCAACTACTCACTAAGCTCACCCACAATCCCTGAGGTAGTTTCATCTCGATATCGGTCTAAAGCAGAAGGGGTGAAAGTAGAAAAAGTTTTGCTCTTTTTCCACTTTCACCCCTTCTGCCTTTTGTAAGGTCTTATCTTCCGAAAGCCAATTCATACCCGGCGTTTACCAGATATTCGGCCACCCGTGGCCGAACAACCCAATAAACCCCGTTATCTCCGCGCAAAATCCAGTGGTCACTTCCCTTTACATAGCGATTATTCGCGCAATCAATTGCCTGCATCAATGTCTTAAATTCTGATTGCCGTGCTTCTTTCAACATCTCAGCAAGGCGCGGAAAAGCCACGCTCCGCCGTAACCGTAACGTAATTGTTGAATCTCGAGAATACATACACGTAGAGTAAACAGTACACTATGGGTTGTCTACTTGCACAAATCAGGCCAATTATTTTCCTTTTGTAACCGTTTAGTAAAATAAGGCAATATTAATGAAATAATCGAGTCGGTAATCTACCAAAAAATAACATTTTTTTATGATGTACTGAGTAATTATTCTTTCTATAAAAATATGATTATATTGTTATTTGTATACTGTGTATTGTAGAAAGACTTCCCCAGCAACCGGCTTATGTTGCCCTGATTCCCCACAAACAGACGACCGGCTGTGCGGTTGAGCTGCACACCAATTATAACAACAAACACCTCACTATCAGCAGATTAAATACCCTACAAGTTCGACACTGACCCTGTTTTTACAAGTGGTACGGCTTTTGGCTTTGGTACCACGAACCAATGTTTTAATTTACCATGATCACACACAGCCATTCTTTACAATTGCGTACAATGAGAGCGGTGGCACTGGTAGTAGCCGGGAGCATGCTTGCGGCTGGTACAATGACAGGATGTAAATCAATTCGAAAAAACACGAATAATACCCAGCGCGGTGCCATCATTGGAGCCGGTGCGGGTGCTGTAGCGGGTGGCCTTATTGGCCGGAAATCAGGCAATACCGCCGTGGGTGCGATTCTGGGCGCTACGGTGGGTGGCGCAGGGGGTGCATTGATCGGTCGTCAAATGGATAAGCAGGCAGAAGAACTTCGCCGGCGACTCGAAAACGCCCGCATCGAACGCGTGGGCGAGGGGATCAAAATCACCTTTGATTCCGATTTCCTGTTCGACGTTGACCGGTACAACCTGAAGTCTGCGAATCGGGAAAACATGGCCAAACTGGCCGAGACTCTGAAGAAATACAGTGATACGGAAGTCCTGATTGAAGGCCATGCCGACAATACCGGCTCCGATCAACACAACCTGAAACTGTCGGAACGCCGGGCCAAAACCGTGGCCAAACTGCTGCAGTCGGAAGGCATCAAAGCCAACCGTTTGACGGAGAAAGGCTATGGTGAAAGCCAGCCGCTGGCCGACAATGGCAGCGTTTCGGGCCGTCAGCAAAACCGTCGGGTCGAGGTAGCCATCTATGCAAACGATAAGCTAAGAAAAGCCGCCGAACGCGGAACAATTGGAAATATAAACAGTTAAACCTACACGCCCGGTCCGTCAGGGATCGGGCGTAGGCAAATCACTTTTCTTTTTAAACGTTATGGAAGTAGGAAACACACACAGCGAAATTCTAGACCGGTTGAACACGTTATTGACGCGTACACGTGACGGAGAACGAGGCTATCAGGAAGCCGCTGAGAATGTAAAAGATGCTGAACTGAAGAGTTTGTTCCTGACACAGTCGCGGCAGCGCAACGAATACGCCACGGAGATCGACCGCGAAATCCGCACCCTGGGCGGAGATCCGGAAAATAGCACGAGCCTCACCGCCGATCTGCACCGCGCCTGGATCAACATCAAAACCACTTTTACCGGCAATGACGACAAAGCCGTGGTGGAAGAATGCAAACGCGGAGACGGACAGGCCCTAGAAGATTACCAGGAAATTCTGCAAAGCACCAGCCTGGCAGCCAGCACCCGTGAACTGCTGCTGCGTCAGAAAGAACGGATCGAATCGGCCCATGCGTCGATGGCCCGTCTGGCAAATGTTGTATAACCTTTCCAGGTGAAAGGTAAAAAGTCCCGGATCCGGCGGATTCGGGACTTTTTTTTGTATCCAAAAACAATCTAAATCCACGAATTGTTGATCAATAGCCCGGCCAGCCCTTGCCAGGATTGACTTAAAAACCGCACAAGCATTTTAAAAACCGCAGCGGAACCTGATTCAATGGCCCCGGAAACTGAATTATTACTATGGAAACCACCAATACTGTAGAAAACCCGGATGAGATTCATTCCAGACCGGGAAAGCCCTATCCACTGGGCGCCACATGGGACGGCGAAGGCGTTAACTTCGCCCTGTTTAGTGAACATGCAACCGGCGTTATTTTGTGTCTGTTCGACGCGGAAGACCCTACCAAAGAAACCCGGCGGATTCCGCTGACGGAATGCACCGAACAAATCTGGCACATTTACCTGGATGCCATCCAGCCCGGCCAATTGTATGGTTACCGCGTGGAAGGACCGTTTGAACCCACCCAGGGTTTCGTGTTCAATCCGAACAAACTGTTGCTGGATCCGTATGCCAAAGCCATCAGTGGGCCTATTGAAAGCAACCAAGCTCAACTGGGCTTCGATCCAAACAACCAGGATGAAGATCGGTTTTCGAAACCGCAGGAAGATGACAGCGCCCCTTTCGTGCCGAAGTCGGTGGTGATCGACTCCACCTTCGATTGGGAAGACGACCAACGCCCGGACATTCCACTCAACCGCTCCGTGATTTACGAATTACACGTGAAAGGGTTTACAAAACTGCACCCTGAATTGCCGGAGAAAATCCGCGGGACTTACGCCGGTCTGGGCCGTCCTGAGGTCACAGAGTATCTAAAATCGCTGGGAATCACGACGGTAGAGCTGATGCCGGTTCACCAGTTTACGGGCGAAAGTTACTGGGGCTATAACTCGATCGGATATTTTGCCCCCCACAGCGAATATGCCTCGAAAGATAAAATCGGCCACGCCGTCAATGAGTTCAAGGAAATGGTGAAGGCCTTGCACAAGGCCGGTATCGAAGTCGTTCTGGACGTGGTCTATAACCACACCGCCGAAGGCAACCAGCACGGGCCGACACTGTCGTTCCGGGGCATCGATAACCCGGCTTACTACTGGCTCGTAGAAGGCAATGAAACCTACTACATGGATTATACCGGCACGGGCAACACGCTGAATATGAACCACCCGCGTACGCTGCAACTCGTGATGGATAGCCTGCGCTATTGGGTAAACGAAATGCACGTCGACGGTTTCCGGTTCGATCTGGCCACGGCCCTGGCCCACAGCCTGACGGCCGCCGGTCAGTTGTCGTCCTTTCTCGAAACCATTCAGCAGGACCCGGTTCTGTCGCAAGTTAAACTGATTGCCGAACCCTGGGATGTGCAGTCGTATCACGTCGGCAATTTTCCGGTCAACTGGTCGGAGTGGAATGGAAAATACCGGGATTGCGTTCGCGGGTTCTGGAAGGGCGATACCGGACTGGCCGGCGAACTGGCCGCACGGGTTCTGGGAAGCCCCGACCTCTACAACGATGGTCGCCAGCCTGCCAATAGCATCAACCTGATTACGGCTCACGACGGTTATACGCTCAATGACCTGGTGAGCTACAACGACAAGCACAATGAAGCCAATGGAGAGGATAACAGGGACGGCGCTAACGATAACCTGAGCTGGAACATGGGCGCGGAAGGCCCGACCGACGACGAGACCATTGTGCGGGCGCGTGAACAGCAAAAACGTGCGTTTTTAGCTACCCTCCTTCTGAGCCAGGGAACGCCAATGCTGGTGATGGGCGACGAATGTGGCCGGACGCAGCAGGGCAACAACAACGCCTATTGTCAGGACAATGAAATTAGCTGGTTCAACTGGGAGTGGACGGCCGATCAACAGGCCTTGTTCGATTTTACCTGCCAGTTAACGGCCTTGCGCCGGGAACTGCCGTTGCTGCGTCGCCGGAAGTTCTACCGCACGGAGGAGATAGTCTGGCTCCGCAACGACGGAAAACCGATGACCGACCAAAACTGGAACGATGGTATTACGCGCTGTCTGGGTTTGCTGATCGATGGAACAAAAGTGGATGAGCAGGACGAAAACGGCGATCCGATTGGCGAAGGCCGGCTGTTGATTCTGTTCAACGCGTTCTGGGAACCCTTATCGTTCCAATTACCGAAACCCGGCCGGAAATCCAAATGGCAGGTCTTGGTGAATACGGCTACCGATACGCCAGTTTCCCAGGAAGTTTCCGCCCGCGAGCCCTTCGAAATTCAGGGCCGTTCGGTGGTGTTTCTGAAGCTGAAAGAGTAATGAGTGATAAATGATGGGTGATGAACGATGAATGGGCTTTGCCGGCGACTATTCATCGTTCATCATCCATCACCCATCATTCGTTTTTAAAACGCCATTCCTTCTCTTCAATCGGGGCTTTCTGAATGCAGTTGTACAACTCGGCGTCATCTTTGTAACTGAGTTGTTGCAACTGGTGGGCTTCGATTTGCAGTGAAAATCCGGGAATCTCGAAGGGCCAGGGATCAACGCATACGGTTTTGTCAGGACGCTGAAAAATGTAGTAGATAACACCATCCGGACCGGGACTGATTTCCAGCCGACGGCCGTACTCCGGAATCAGACCCTGACAAAGAATGAGCGACAGGGCATCGCACCACTGAATGAAGGCATACGCATAATCAACCTCCTTTTTAGAAAGTTTCATCTGCCGCAGCCACGTCTTCTGGTTCTGTTTCTGCTGTTCCAGAAACGCGTTCAGCTCAGCGTTTTGGTCAGTTAGGGACTCATAGAGAAAGATGGCATGTCTCGACACCATCAGGGCATTCCAGCGGCTTTTTTCCAGCGCGATTTCGACCATTCGCCGGGCCTGACCCACAGCGTATTCTTCGATCCGAAAATCCATCGGCGCGCCTGCTGCCGTGAGGTGATTCCGACCTTCCCAGGGTTCCTGCCCATCGTCGTGTTCGGTCAGGGCTACGAGCGTTTCCACCCAGCGTTCCGGTCTTTTGGCCGGGTTCCAGTGCATCGCAATCTTGACCGCCAGCAACCCATGCGCCTGCTGGTGAATCAATTCCCAGCCCAAATCAGTGTTTTTAACAATCATATCGGGTTTGTTTTCAAAGGGATAAGCAAAAAATGCCGGTCTTTTCAGACCGGCATTCCGCTTTTTTATAGACTCATAGACTACCGGTTTTCAACCAGTTTGTTTTCACCTTCCTGATAGGTGTCACCGGTCAAAGCTGCCCGGGCCATTTCAAAAAGCCGCACCATCCGGCTTGCACTGGAATCCCAGTACTCAGCCGTTTCGGTATGCACTTTCAGCAGGGACAATGACGGGTCATCTTTGCCTTCAGGAAACCACGGTTTGGCCATAGGCGACCACAATTCTTCAATTTTTGCCCGATCCTGCAATTCCTGTGCCGTGCCGCTCACGGATACATACGAGGCATCCGACACGTTGGCAAAAGCGACATTCACCTGGTAGTTCTGGTCGATCTGATCGGTTTTTGGGGAGTTGTCTTTCGTTAGAAACCACAAATCACCGTTTTCATCGACCTGCATCACAGCCATCGGACGGCTCACCAGCTTCCCGCTTTCGTCCTGGGTGGTCAACATGCCAATCCGAATGTCGTTGATCAGCTTGCTAACCTTCTCCATTCCCACACTCCGTTCTTCTATAGTTTCCATACTGTTGTTGATTTAAGAATAAAAGCCGGTTGTGATTTAGCTTTCGCTAAAACAACCGGCCCATCACTTTTGAATATCTATAACGGTGTTGATGACCAGTTCAGGGTCTTCATCGGAATAAACGTTTTAGAAGGGCTGGCGCAGCTTTCGTATAGCCAGTTTCTAGGTGTTTTCTGCACCGGGGATTCACAATCCGTTTTAACGCGTCCACTATCGTTTCCCACCTGAAAGTATGTTGTCTCTTTCGCCACTTCCATACTGCTCACAACGACCCGTTTACCGACAGAATTTCCCGATGGCCGATGGCCCGGCTGGTTGAAATACCAGCACCGTTTTTATTACCAGTTGTGCCAGTTCCCTGACCAACTAGTTATAGAGCATTTCCTGACGGCCGAGCGCAACAAACAGCGTGCGTGACGTCTCGGTTTCAGTATCGGGCCGGAGGGTCATCTCCAGAATGGTCATGCACACGCGGATGCACTGACGGCAGGTTGTGGCGATCTGGCAGGCGCGTTCGGCACTCATCCGTTCACATTCTTCGGCGCACTTTTCGCATACCTCGATGCAGGTTCGGGCCAGAAGCCGCGTGTTTTCGGAACCCCGGACGTACAAAACGGCCACCTGACGACAGAGATCCGAGCAATCCAGACTCAGGAAAATACAGCGATACAACTCCTCAATGTCCTGCTGACGCGACAATTCCGTGGCGTATTCATCGCAAGCCGTCGCGCAGCCTACCAACGTGTCGTAAATGTTTTTCTTCCAGATCATAACGCTTCAATTTTCCTGGGTTAAACGCCTTCTACAAAATGAACTGTGATTAAAAATAATGGTGTGGAGTACGAATTGCTTTTGCCTTAAGCCACCTGACGGGATTCCATAAACCGTTGGCGTGCCCAGGCGCGGGCTTCGTAGATACTGGTCGAAATCGCTTCTTTCTTGTCAGGCACTTCCTGTTCGAGAAGCGAGTTGGCAATCTCAATCGCCTTGGCGCGAACGCTGGGCGGTAGCGAACGCATTGCTGCGGGGAAATGGGTTTGATTCCAGACCATGTTCTTTATCGCTTGTTGATGCCAGGTGTATTGAGATAATTATGCCAGTTTGAATTCCCCATCAGACGATCAATTTACCTAATTGTATCCTTCTGTCTATCAAGCATATTTAAGAACACACTCTCAATAAAACACAAAATTCCTCCGTGCCACTTCCCGCGGTTTGTAGAAAATGAATTCCTCACTGTGTATGAAACTCCACAGCTAAATCCATAAAAAATGGCCTCCGAATTTCTCAGAGGCCACGGGTACTTTGCGTTGTCGGTTTACAACTGGATCACTTGGGGAAAATGAGTCGGAACGTTGTCCCCTGCCCTTCCTGACTTTCGACCTCAATCGAACCCCGGTGGCTGTTGATGATGTTTTGCGTGGTCGTTAAACCCAGTCCCATACCGCCCTGTTTCCCGGTGAAAAAGGGATCGAAAAGCCGTTGGCGATTGGCTTCGGAAATCCCCGAACCGTTGTCTTCCACACAAACCATGATGGCCCGTTCATTGATGGGAATGGTTTTTACGGTCAACACCCCCGTCATTTCCTTCATCGCTTCCACGGCATTGATCAGAATGTTGAGCAAGGCGGTTTTAAACTGTTCTTTATCAATTGGAACCGCACAGTCTTCCGTGGTATAATCGGTCACGAGTTTCATGCCTTTCAATTGCAGGCGGTCATGAACCAGAACCAGGGTATCCCGCACAGCATCGTTGAGGTTATGGGACGTCAACTCCAGATCGCGCGGTTTCGACGAGTTGAGCATTTCGGTGATCAACTGACCGATGCGCTCGGCATTTCGGCGGATAATGTTGATGTAGAGTGATAAGCCTGGGTCTTCGGGGGGTAAATCTTCTTTCAATTGCTCGAGGGCCAGGTGCAGGTTGGTCAGTGGATTCCGCACCTCGTGGGCAATGCTGCGGGCAATCTGGCCGGTCATGCTCAATTTTTCGGCAATCAACAGGTCGCGCTGGGCTTTCTTTTGTTGGGTAACATCCCGCACAATGGCCTGATACCAGTTGGTAACGCCCCCTTTGTCGGGTATGGCAACCACCGAAAGCAGGCAGTCGATCCGTTTGCGGTCTTTGCTGACCAGCACAATCTCGGTATCTTTCACCTGCTCCGACTCATCAATTTGCCGACGCAACTGCTCATACACCTCCGCTTTATCAAATAGCTCACTAACGTTCATTTTTCGCAGCTCCTCGTCCGAATACCCCGTCAGTTTTTCCAGGGAAGGGTTGATTTCCTGAAATTCAAAGTTGCGGTCGGTAACAAAAATGGCATCGATCGATCGTTCGAACAGCGAACGGTATTTATTTTCCTTTTCGGCCAGTTCGCCCACCACATTGGCCTGCCGCAAGGCATAGCGAATGCTTCGGCCGAGCAGTTGGGCGTCGATCCGGCCTTTCACGAGATAATCGGCTGCACCCAGTTTGAGGGCCGAATAATCCACTTCCAGATCATCCTGCCCCGTCAGCAATATCATCGGTGTCTGACATCCGGCCTTAAACGCTTCGTGAATCAGTTCGATACCGGTTCGTTCGCCCAGGCGGTAATCGACCAGATACACATCGTAGGCATTTTGGTAAATATGCTCAAGTGCCGAGTTAAAATCACTGACCCAATCGAGGTGGATGTTGGCATTGTCGCGGGTAGAAACCAGGGATTTCGTCAGTACAAAATCGTCTTCATCATCCTCAACCAATAGCACCCGGATGGGTTTTTCAGAGAGTTCATCGGGTTGAGTCATCAGGTAGGGAAACGGTGTCAATCCAGTATTTTTTTATGGTGGTTGTGATGTCGAGTAACGTACTAAAATCAAACGGTTTGGAGATGTAGGAACTGACCCCCAAATCGTAGGTTCGCAGAATATCTTCTTCGGCCGTCGAGGTTGTTAATACAACGACCGGGATTTGCCGGAATTGCTCGTTGGCCTTAATTTCACGCAGTGCCTGAATTCCGTTTTTTCGGGGCATGTTCAAATCGAGCAGAATCAGGCTGGGGCGCAGGGCTGATGCATACGGCTCCCGCTGATACAGGAAATCCATGAGTTCTTCTCCATCTTCCACAAAGTGTAATTCCGATGTCAGGTTACATTCCCGAAACGCCTGTTCGATCAGAAGGCGGTCATCGGCATCGTCGTCAGCAATCAGTATGCTGGTATGCAAAGATTTATTCGTCATTTGAGTGGATATCGAGTGAGATCACAGGGTCTTTGTCCCAATAAAGGCAAAAGTGTACCTACTTTCCTCGTATAAAGAAATAAGTTTCTATGTCTGGTGTTTTTCGAAACGGGCAAATCTTACTTCCTGTCTTCTACACTTTGAGTAGGATCTTCCACAGAAACCGCTTCCCGCCAACGTGCAAACGGGTTGCGACCCAATTCAACAATACACTAAATGTATCTGATTTTCAGCACATTACCACCGAACCTTTCATCACGCTATGCTTTGGCATAGAATTGTCAGCACCTGATGCGTATAACAAACCTATTATATGCCATGAAAAACTCGATTGTTAGGATGTTAGTTGCCTCTGTTCTGGTTAGCAGCCTATCGGTTTTAAAAATCTCGGCCCAGACAACACCCCGGACCGGAATTAAAGGCGGCTTGAATGCCAGCACACTCTATCTGGACAACGTCGATGATCGCA
Source organism: Larkinella sp. C7 (assembly GCF_006149005.1). Classification (GTDB taxonomy): domain Bacteria; phylum Bacteroidota; class Bacteroidia; order Cytophagales; family Spirosomataceae; genus Larkinella. Next base: position 551,002 of record NZ_VBSL01000005.1, read on the forward strand.
ATGAACGAATTGGTTTTCACGTCGGTCTTTTTACGCAGATCCCGGTAACCTCTTTCTTCGCCATTCAGCCCGAAATTCAATACACCACCAAGGGTGTTTCGGCCAATTATAACCTGCTGGGAAATACCGGCAAGAACAATTTTAATTTGAATTACGTGGAACTGCCGGTTCTGGCCACGTTTAAACTGGGTAATTCCGTCGATCTGCAGGCCGGACCGTATGCGTCCTATCTGGTAAGTTCGAAAGTAACGACAGACGGTGACTTCGGTTCTGATTACCGCAACATCAACCGTGATAATTTCAACACCCTGGATTATGGCATCGCCGGTGGTTTGAATATTTACTTTGGAAAAGCCCTGCTGGGATTGCGCTACGGACAGGGTCTGCAGCCAGTGGCAAAAGATGGTGCGGCCCGTTTGCTCATGGGAAAAGCTAAAAACGCCGTAGGCCAGGTTTCGCTGGGATTTGCGTTCTAAGATCCCGGTTGCCCCTGCATCCGTTGATGGATGCAGGGGCAAAACGAGCTTATCACAGGTGAATATCGTACGCTTTTAGCTTGTTATAAAGGGTCTTACGGTCAATGTTCAGCACTTCGGCGGCTTTGGTTTTGTTGTAGCCGGTTTTCTCAAGAACTTTGATAATGGCCGCCCGTTCGGCATTTTCCGATACGGATTTGAGATTGTTGGCGGGAGCAACGGTCGAAACTGCCGAACCGTTCTCTTCCATCACATAGGTAGGAGAGATAATCTCATAGGGCAGACAATCCAGCGTAATGAAATCGCCCTGTGACAGCAGAACGGCCCGCTTCACAACGTTCTGAATTTCACGCAAATTACCGTGCCAGTAATATTCTTTTAGTTTATCTTTCACCTCATCGTCGAAGCCCAGGACATTTTTCTCCAACTGTTCGTTGGCGATTTCCAGAAAGTGGTCGGCAAAGAGCAGAATGTCGGCCTTGCGTTCACGCAGGGGCGCCAGCTCGATGCGGAATTCGTCCAGGCGGTGGAAAATATCTTCCCGGAAACGGCCCTGCCGAACCGCTTCGCGAAGGTCTTCGTTGGTAGCAACCAGAATGCGGACATCGACGACAATGTCGGTATTGCTACCAATCCGACGTATTTTTCGCTCCTGCAAAACGCGCAGGAGTTTGATCTGATTCTCATACGAGAGGTTACCAATCTCATCCAAAAACAGCGTACCGCCGTTGGCATACTCGAAGCTGCCCATCTTATCAGACATCGCGCCCGTAAAAGCACCTTTGGTATGGCCAAACAGTTCGCTCCCCGCCAGTTCTTTGGACAGGGCTCCACAGTCGATGGCGACAAACGGTTTGCCAGCCCGCTTGCTTTTTTGGTGGATGGCATTGGCGACAAACTCCTTGCCCGTTCCGGTTTCGCCGGTGATAATCACCGACATGTTGGTGGGCGCAATGAGGTCGATGTGTTTTTGAAGCATTTCGGCCGACCGGCTTTTCCCGAAGATGAACCGCTTGCCACCACTGACGAGGGTGGCGGTTTTGGCGGCCCGGGCGGGCGGTTTTACCGGACTGGTTTCGGGCGCATCGTCCCCATCGTCGGAAGAAGTACCGCCGATCGACCGGGCATCAGTCTTTTGGCTACGCCGGTCCAGGGCACTTTTGATGGTATACAGGATTTCGTCCGGAAAAAGCGGTTTGGTAACATAGTCATATGCACCGTGCTTCACCGTTTGCACCGCCATTCGAACGTCGGAGTATCCGGTGATGATGATAACCGCCGTGGTAGGGTCGAGGATTTTTATCCGGCGTAACATTTCAAGACCGTCGACATCGGGAAGCTTGAAATCGCAGATAACCAGTTCGAACGGGTCTTTTCGCAGCAGAGTCAAGGCGTCATCTCCTCGTTGAACAGAAGCCGTCTTATATCCTTGTTTTGACAAAAATCGTTCTAAAAGCAGGCATATATCCGTATTATCGTCAACGATTAAGATTCTTTCCATAGAGGGACAGTTACAGCGCCCAGTTACTTAATGAGGGGATAAAGTTAACTAAACTTGGATATATTGTAAAGCTTGTTCGATGGTCTTACGATTAAAAGGTTTCCCGATAAAATAATCGGCTCCCTCCTGCGAAGCACGTTTGCGTTCCGCAATTCCATCAAAAGCGCTGATCATGATTACTTTCGTGTTGGTTGTGCTCGTTCGAATGTGAGACAACAATTCGAAACCAACGCCATCGGGCAAACTCAAATCCAAAAATACAGCATCGTAAGCCTGTTGGGCCAATCGTTGACGACCCTCTTCCAGAAAGTTCGCGCAGGTCGGCTGATAACCCATTCGCTTTAATAAACCGGAAAGCAATAGACAAATATCCGCTTCGTCGTCGACGATAAGTACTCGTTTTGTATTCGTCATATTTGTTAATACCGGCTTATATTGACTCCCGGTTTGCCAGCCCCTCATGCTCTCCACAGTTTTGTCCCGTTTTCCATATTTCTACTATTACGTCGCATTAACCTATAGATAATAATGTGCCTAAAATTTACACATCTTATCAAATCCCGCTCAGTAGTCCAATTTAACACAAAATTAATGCTTAGGTAATTAAAAAATAGCCAACCATTCCCCCGAAACGCCTGAATAAATATTTTCCGGTTTTGCAATCAGATGGTTTTTTTCTACACTAATTTCTACACCTGTAGATTTTTCTCTACAACCGATCTTTTTCGGCTCTGATCTATACGAATCAACAGGCAATCATTTTTCAGGGAAAGTTCCTACAAATCAATCAATTTTTGCATTTTTTGATGATAGTATATTTCGAACGAATCATTTGGCATAAGATTTTCATACAAAGCAAGCAGAAGCATCGATTACTTAACATACTTAACATTTTGACTTTGAACCGAACGCTATGGGAAACTTACTTTACACAGTCGCAGTAATATTGATCATTATCTGGGCTTTGGGTTTTTTTGGCATACTCGGTGCCGGCATTGCAGGCAATAATCTAATCCACATCTTACTCGTAATAGCAATCGTTGCGATCCTTCTTCGCGTCATCCGCGGCAGAGGAGTCTGATATTCTCACATCATTTAAAAACGCCGTTGGTCTTTGGGCCAATTAAACATCGATACAATCGCTTTAAGAAGTACGGAAAGCGACACGTTTAGGTTTAGGTGGTTTCATTTTAGGTTAAGTACAAGTTACGGTGGGTACGGAATCCCTGCATCAGATTTGAGTGCAGGGATTTTTTGTTATTTCCATTTCCGACCTCCCGCTCCATGCCGAATTTAATCCGTCACCTGCCGGGCCAAATTGACCAGCATCCGGAAACGTTCGGGGTCAGGCAGCAATTGGTTTCTACAGTTTGTAGAAAATATTCCTCAATATCCCGAAAATGAACTATTTTGAATAAACTCGAAAATAAATTTAAATTATACTGGTAATCAATTGCTTAACTCATTATTTTAGAGCTGGCGATGCAGTGTGGTACGAATTTTTCTATAAAGGCAATGTTATCCGCCGTGAGCGGTAGTTTTTCACTTAAACCGTTTGAAAGGTTATGAAACCGAACTTCAGTGGACTGGTCGTTGCGATATTGACAGGTGCAGCCTTGGGTCTTTTATTGGCACCGCGCAGTGGGAAAGATACCCGCAAGAAAATTACAAATGATTCTGATAAGTTTCTGAAAGATTTGCAGGACACCATTGCGAATGGATTCAACAGCATTCGCAATCAGTATGATGATGCCCGGGACAACCTGTCATCGAAATATAACGATGCTGTCGATACGGTTGCTTCGCGGACAAAAGGCGCAGTTGAACGGGTTGAACGCAATTCTAAACATTAATTACTTAATTTGCTACCTTCATACGTCGCAAACATAAATTAGGAAACACCATGAAAAGTTCAAGAGATTTTCTGTTAGGGTTCATCACAGGCGTAGTAGCAGGCATTTTGACGGCCCCCAAGAGCGGTCAGGAAAGTCGGCAGTGGATTCAGGATGAAGCTGATAAACGTACGAAAGATCTTCAGGATCAGTGGAACAAGGGCGTCGAGCAGGTTAAAACCCAGGTTGAGCAGGTTAAATCACAGGTGAACCAGTGGACCGGGAAACTGCAGGATGAAAGCGAAACCAAAAAAGAGAAATTCAACGACAACGTCGACAACCTGGCCAATAAGGCCCACAGTGGTGTAGATTCTGCCAAGCAGTCGCTCAAAGTCGACTAAGCGGACTATCGCCCACAGGCTCAAACCAGGGCTTCCATCCCACTCATTTGATTTACTCAACGCTATGAAATAGAGCGAAACGTCGGTAATCCTGACGTTTCGCTTTTTTGTTACTCAATTTATCTGCAACTTGTGGTTGTCAATTCACAGGCAGATTTTGGTAAATCACTAAAAAACCGCATTTCTACCAGCAGAATCGCGGTTTTCCAACAAAATCAAACTGGTTTCCGGGGAAGCCAGAAAATAACTAAGTAGTTTTCTTTGATTTTTTGGAGAAATTTTAATGTCTATGCTGTAAACAACTATTATATTTGCATACTAATTGTAGAAACAACATATTAAAGAAATAGACCCGGTTGTTGATCGGGTCGCAACTAAAGACAGCCTAAGCCTGAACGGGCGGCTGTTTTTAAATGGTGTGGATATAGTCGGAAAGCTATTCGGGCAGTCTCGGATAGCTTTTTTGTTGTATATCCGTCCGGCTTTTCACCTGATTTTAACCTGTCTTTAACTTCGGTTTAATCTACCCCCTCTACTTTTGACCATCAAATTTCCGCTGTAAGTCAGCTAGTTTCTTACAACAGGGAGGTTGAACTTCAAAGCTGGTGCGAATTAGCTTTGAATGGTGTGGATAGGATGAAAAAAGCTGCCTGAACATATATTTCGGGTAGCTTTTTTGTTTTATTGCGTTATATATGGTATTTCGACTTTGATTAATTCACTTCGGGGTAAGCTAGTCTCAGCAAGTATGAAAATTCTGGTAGTAGAAGACGAGCCTAAACTCGCTTCGTTCGTAAAAAAGGGCCTGGAAGAACAATCGTTTGAGGTTGATGTGGCATTTGATGGGCAAATTGGACGAACGATGGCCCTGAGCAACAATTACGATGTGATTGTCCTGGATGTGAATGTTCCGAAAATAAACGGCTACGACCTGGCAAAATCGTTGCGCTCCGAAAACATCAAAACGCCCATTCTGATGCTGACGGCAATGGGTTCGCTCGATAATAAAGTGGCCGGTTTTGAAGCGGGAGCCGACGATTATCTGGTTAAACCCTTCGAGTTCCGTGAATTGCTGGCCCGGCTGCGTGCCTTAAGCAAACGAACGATCGACACGAGCCAGCAGTCGAACCTCCTGAAAGTTGCCGATCTGGAACTGGATCTGAACGAAAAAATTGCCCGGCGGGGCGGCAAGCGAATTGAACTCACCGCCAAAGAATTTGCGTTGCTGGAATACCTGATGCGCAACCGGAGCCGGGTTGTATCCCGAATCGACATTGCCGAGAAAGTGTGGGACATCCACTTTGACACCGGCACGAACGTCATCGATGTGTATGTCAATTTCCTGCGCAAAAAAGTTGATAAAGACTTCCCGGTCAAATTAATTCATACCGTCATCGGGATGGGATACATGTTAAAAGAGGAATAGCGACCCGCAATCTCCTTTCGCCCAACTGCCATGAACATCAGAACCCGGCTAACTGTCCTTTTTGCGCTGCTGGTTGGCTCCATCATCCTGCTGTTTTCTCTCACCATTTATTATTTATTCGATCAGTACCGCGAACGGGAGTTCTATGACCGTCTCCGACAGAATGCGTTTGCAACCGCCCAGTTGTTGGAAAATGTAGAGGTAAGGGGCATTACGGACAAAATGCTGCAGCAGATCGAACTGAATTACATGTCGCTCTACAAAGGACACGTAACCATCTTTTTACCCGATAACCGGATTCTGCACTCGACCGATTCCAAACGGGAGGTGGTTTCGCTCCAGTTTCTGGAACAGGTTCGGAATGGCAAAGAGATTTTCAGACGCAACGGCATGGTAGAAACCCTGGGCGTCCGGTTTACCGACCGTCATAACCGCATTCTGGTGGTGGTGGCAACGGCCATCGACCGCTACGGTTTTACTAAAATTGAGTGGCTGCGGGATATTCTGGTCATCAGCTGGATCGTCAGCATGGGCATCGTGCTGCTGGCGGGGTGGTTTTTTGCCGGCGATGCACTCAAACCGGTTTCCGACATCATTGATCAGGTCAACGATATTTCAGCCACCAACATCTATGCCCGGCTGCGCATCGGAAGTCCCAAAGACGAGTTGGCCAAACTGGCCGCTACATTCAATGAAATGCTTGACCGGCTGGAGCAGGCGTTTATTCTTCAGAAAAACTTCGTTTCCCATGCCTCCCATGAACTGCTCACCCCGCTGACGGTGATGATGGGTCAGGTCGATGTGGCCCTGATGCAGCCCCGCAAAGAATACGAATACAAACAGGCCCTGGAAAGTGTGCTGGAAGAAGGCAAAAAAATGAACAGCCTTGTCAACGGACTGCTCGAACTGGCGCGGGTGAATGCCGACGCAGCCACGCTGTCGTTCAAACCGGTGCGGATCGACGAGGTGCTTTGGCAAGGGCGTAGCCGGTTGCTGCAAAAGAATGAAGAATACCGAATCGATATCGAATACGAAAAACTACCCGGCAACGAGGAAGAACTGATTGTGATGGGCGAAGAATCGCTCCTGCAAATGGCTTTTCAGAACCTGATCGAAAACGGCTGTAAGTATTCGAAAGACCGACACATGGTGGTGACCCTAAACGCGGGCGAAGACGACATCAGACTGACGTTTACCGACCACGGATACGGCATTCCGCCCGAAGACATTCCCCATTTGTTCGAGCCCTTCTTCCGTTCCGAAACCACCTCCGGCATCATCGGACACGGCATCGGGCTGGCCCTCACCCACCGCATCATTACCATCCACAAAGGCCAGATCCGGGTGGAATCGGAGATCGGAAAAGGCACCTCCGTGGAAGTAACCGTACCGGTTCGAAAGATCGTTACAACCGAAAAACCGGTAGCCTTTGAACTCGAAGAATAAGCACAACGGACCAATTTAACCCGTTTTTAACTTGACCTTAATTCACTTTTAACAGCGTTTCGTCACCTTTGACTTCAGAGTTACAAGCCACTTGTACATGGAGTCTGCTGTTTTCATCCTTACTGCTGCAAGTAGCCTGGGCGTCTTTTTGTTCCGGGGGCAGACGAAGTATTACTTCAGCCTTTTTCTCCATATTCTCCTCATTGTTACGGCTTCTTCCTGGGCTTTCCGCGCGCTGTCGGCCGGTGGGCTGATGCAGTTCAATCTGCTGGAACGGGCCGGTTTTCTTTTACCCGTCAACATCGATAGTCTGTCGGCTTTTTTCCTGGGTGTCATCAGCCTGACCCTACTGATGGGCGTGCTGTATGCCAACGGCTATTTGAAACTGTACCGGCAAATCCAATCGGACCGCCAACTGTCGTTTCATCACCTGGCACTCCTGTGGCTCCATCTGTCTATGATTCTGGTTTGCACCCTGCGTGGCGGAACCGCTTTTCTGATTTCCTGGGAGCTGATGGCCGTGGCCGCATTTGGGTTGGTGGTTTTCGAGGGCGAACGGAAAGATATTTTAAAAACCGGTTATGCTTACCTGCTTCAGATTCAAATGGGGTTTGTGTTCATACTCATGGCCCTGCTGATCGCCGGTTCGCAGGCGCCTTCGTTCGGTTTCGATAGCCTCGGTGCTTATTTCATGACCCACAAGCCATTACCGGTTTTTCTGTTATTTTTTATCGGATTTGGCAGTTATGCGGGGTTCGTTCCCATGCATAGCTGGCTCCCTCAAACGCAGTTAACGGCACCATCCCACGTTTCGGCTATCCTATCCGGCGTACTGACCCAGATGGGCCTTTACGGCATTCTGCGGGTGCTAACGTATATCCATAGTGACCTGGCTCCCATTGCCTTCTTCCTCCTGGGTTTTTCGCTCCTGTCGGGTCTGGTTGGCACCCGGAACGCCTTTCTCCAACACGATGGTAAGAAATTGCTGGCCTATAACAGTATCGCCAATACCGGAATCATCGGAATCGGAATCGGTATCGGATTATTGGGCATTGCATTTAACATTCCCGCCCTGGCCGCACTGGGCTTTACGGGGGGTATTTTACATATCGCCAATCATGCCTTGTCCAAGTCGCTGCTGTTTTTTGGCGTCGGTTCCATTTACCGGGCTACGCACACCCGGAATATCGACCAGTTAGGCGGTTTGATCCGGACCATGCCGAAAACGTCGTTCCTATTCCTCCTCGGTATGCTGGCGCTCTGCAGCTTGCCGCCCTTCAACGGTTTTGTGTCCGGATTTTTGATTTATTGGGGGCTTATCAAGGGCCTTACCCTGCATACTGGCGTGCTGAATCTGGCGCTCTGGGCAGTCTTTACAGGACTTATCCTGCTGATCAGCGGCTTCACGGTAATGGGTTTCAAGAAAGTCTTTGAAACGGTATTTCTGGGGGCTCCTCACTCCGATTCTGCAGCACACGCCAAAGAAGTACCCGATGACCTGCTGGTTTCCCCGTTGCTGGCAAGCCTTTTTATTCTGACGATCGGCATCTGGCCCACATTTTTCCTGAAGCTAACCAGCAACGTGTCGGCTCTGTATGTTTCCGATTTACAGGCCATCGATGCGGCTGTTCCAACGCTGGCGTATGTCGGCAGTATTGGCGCCACGCTGGTCGGAGCCACGCTTTTCATCCTGTGGATTCGGACCAAACCGCATAAGCCTATCCGCATCGATTATCATTCGCCCAGTTCGATTCGCAAACCCAAAAAAGAACACGAGTTTGGGTAACCCTCAATTATCTGTAATTTATTTAGGTTATTTCAGGTTCAGGCCGGTCGATTGACCGGCCTGACTTTTTTACCTATTTCAGAAACCCTTCCAGTGAGGCAGGCGAATAATTGACGTTTTTCAGTGTTTTGTTGTCGGCTGTGCGATACACCAGGTATTTGCCGTCCGACTCCACGTAGTGGCAGTCTACGCCTTTTGCCTGGTAATGCTGAACGGTTGCTTCGGCCTCGGCCACCGTCAGACAGGCTTTGCTGAGGTTCGAACGCTGTACTTCGTCGAACAAGGCTTTGAATTTTTCGCCCAAACCGAACTCCAGAATGGCACCAGCCAGCACATACTGCAAATCGCACAGCGCATCGGCCACTTCCACCAGGTCTTTTTCCAGAATGGCGACTTCCAGTTCTTTCAATTCCTCGGCCAGCAGCGCAACCCGAAGCTGACAGCGGGTTTCGGACGGAATCTGGGGGGTTTCTAAAACCGGGTGGTGAAAAGTCCGGTGAAATTCGGCAACAGCGTTTAATGAATCGGGCGTTTGCATTGACCTGGATGACAGTGATTAAAAATTATTCTTGATTAGTTTGATCGAAATAGCCAGCAAAATAATGCCGAAAACCTTTCGCAGAATATTGATTCCGCCCGGCCCCAGCCGGTTTTCAATCCAGGCCGATGACTTCAGGACGGCGTAAATCAGTACGAGATTGATCAGAATACCAACCAGAATATTGGCGGTTGCATATTCCGCTTTCAGCGACAGAATCGTCGTCATGGTTCCGGCCCCGGCAATGAGCGGAAAGGCAATCGGGACGATGTGGGTAGCCCCGGCCCCGTGATCATCGGCTTTGAAAATGTTCCGGCCCAGAATCATTTCCAGCCCCAGCAAAAAGATGATCAGCGCACCCGCCACGGCAAATGACGACACATCGACCCCGAACAGCTTCAGGATGGACTCCCCCACAAACAGGAACGCCACCATCAGCAAAGCCGACGCCAGCGTTGCCTTCTCCGACTCAATCTTGCCGGTTTTCTTGCGAAGGTCGATGATGACCGGCAACGAACCGACCACATCGATGACCGAAAACAGAATGAGTGTGACGGAAATGATTTCTTTGAAATTCAGCATAGGTATCCACGCAAAAACCGTTTCAATGTATCCATTTCTGCTTCCTCAATGGCCGGAAAATTGGCAATCCGGAAGGTGTTCGATTTCCACTCGCCATACCCGTTACCGAGCGTAATCCCGGCATTTTGTGCAGCGGTTTTCACGGCCCGAATGGCTTCTTCACGCCCCTGAACGGCAATCACGGTGTCCGAACGCAGTTCCGGATTTGCGATCAGCAATTCCCAGGCGGTTTCCTTTTCGATAAATTCGTACCAGTCTGCCGCCCGGCTGCGCACCAGCGCGTCGATTTCCGAAATGGGCAAAACCTGTTGCAATACCTTCATTAACAGATAAATTCCCAACCCATTCGGCGTAAATGGCGTCTGGTATTTCGTGATATTTTCGTGAATGAACAACAGGCTGTTGTAATACTGCCGGTCGGCGATGATCTCCGCTTGTCTGAGCGCATCGGGCGAGTAAATTAATACTGCCAAACCCGCCGGTAAACCCAGGCACTTCTGTACTGAAGCAAACCAGACATCGGCCAGTGACCAGTCGAACACCAGACCGCCCAGCGACGAAACCGCATCGACGGCAATCAAACCGCTGAATTCCCGCCGAAACTGCGCCAAAGTGTCCATCCGCACCTGCGTGCCGTTGGACGTTTCGTTCTGCACCACACACAACACATCCGCTTCGCCCGGCACAATCATCGGTTTGATCCGGTGGGCATATTCCATCCATTTCTTCCCGAAAGCGCCCCCGTATGGATGCAGGCTCGTGGTCACTGTCAGTGATTGGGCAACGATTTCCCAGCACTCCGTGGCCGAGGAGACGAACGCAATGTGATAGTCCGCCGGGATGGCCAGTTTTTCGTGCAGCAACCGAAGCGTTTCCTTCACAATGTCCATAAAACCGGCAGACCGGTGATTCAGACTCACGACACCCGACCGAATGGCCTCCTGCGCGTAGTCGGCCACCTGCGGATACACTTTGGACGGACCGGGATAAAAGGTAATCATTGCTACTATACTGAATGACAGATCGTTATTTTTCCAAACTCAGCAAATACCGCACCGCCAGGTCGTACCCCAATAATCCCAGTCCAAGAATAACACCCTTGCATTTCGCTGACAAATAGCTGTGGTGCCGGAACGATTCGCGGGCGTGGACATTGGAAATGTGTACTTCGACTGCCGGGGCCGGAACCGCCGACAGTGCATCGGCCAGGGCGATGGAAGTGTGCGTATACGCCCCGGCATTGATGACGATGCCGTCGATGGTAAAGCCCAGTTCGTGAATTTTATCGATCAGTTCGCCCTCGTGGTTGGATTGGAAATACCGGATTTGCACGTCGGGAAACGCCTGTTCAATGGTTTCCAGGTAATCCACAAAGGTGCGGCTTCCGTAAATTTCGGGTTCGCGTTTCCCCAGCAGGTTGAGGTTAGGGCCGTTTAGAATCAGAATCTGTTTCATGGGTAAAAAAGTTGAGCCGCCGGGCGATCCCTGACGAATTACGGACGCCGATGATTGCGGTTCCGGGAATTAAACCGTAATTCGCAATCTGTACTCCGTCGATGATACTGTGTGGCAAAGTTACATTAACGCTTTCAAAAACTACCTGAAACTGGAACGTTCGCTGGCCGAAAATTCCGTTGAAGCATATTTGCATGATACCAGCAAGTTAAGCGAATTTCTGGCGTTAACCGGTGATCCGGTGGCCCCGACGCAGGTCACGGAAGACCTGATTTTCGATTTTCTGGCGTATCTGACCGATCTTGGCTTGTCGGCCCAGTCGCAGGCCCGGATTCTTTCCGGTTTGAAAGCGTTCTATAAATTCCTGCTGCTGGAAAACGAGATTCAAACCGACCCGACGCAACTCATCGACGGCCCCAAACTGAGCCGAAAACTTCCCGACACCCTGAGTTTCCCCGAAATCGAAGCCATTCTGAGTGCCATCGACCTGTCTACACCCGCAGGCACCCGAGACCGCGCCATGATCGAAGTGCTGTACAGTTCCGGGCTGCGGGTTTCCGAACTCCTGGATTTGCGGCTGACCAGTTGTTACTTCGAAGTTGGTTTTATCCGCATCAGCGGGAAAGGCAACAAGATGCGGCTGGTGCCGATTGGAAAAGACGCCATCAAGCACACCACGCTTTACGTCGACCACGTTCGGAGTCAACTGGAGATTCAAAAGGGGGCCGAAGATACGGTTTTCCTGAACCTGCGGGGGAGTTCGCTGTCGCGGGTGTCGGTATTCAAAACCATCAAAAAACTGGCCATTGCGGCCGGTATTCAAAAGGAGATCAGTCCGCACACGTTCCGGCATTCGTTCGCAACGCATTTGATCGAAGGCGGGGCTGATTTGCGGGCGGTGCAACAGATGCTCGGCCACGAATCCATCACGACCACCGAGATTTATACCCACCTCGACCGTGATTATTTAAAGCAGATCATTACGGATTTTCACCCCCGATCCTAGAAAATTCCAAAGCCTGGAAAACAAAAGTACCCGCCATCAAAAATAGCGGGTACTAATCTCGTCGGTTAACCCTAACCCAAATCACATTTGCTTTTAATAGTTAAGAAGATTCTCCGGCGGTTTTTTCACCGGAAAAATTATGTTCAGGTTGTTTGAATAATACGTTAAATGACGTCATACTGCCGTAAATGCGGGTAATGTATTGTTGTATGTTGACCTTTTCTTCATCATCGATCGAGCTGGCGTTGATGCGTTGTTCCAACACGCGCAACCGGTCGCGCATCATCACGATTTTGTGAAAGAACACATCAATCGGTATTTCCTTCGACGCCAGATCCGTTCGACCCGGTTTTAAAATCATCTTTCCCCCTTTCCATTTATCGCCCAGCGGCACAACTTCCGAAACATCCGCCCATTTTTGCAGGATCCGGGAAAGGGACTGCTCCACATCGAATAGGCTCACCAGATCGCTATCCAGTTCCACCAGCTCGATGATCTCCAGTGGGGTGGTCAGCTTTACTATTTTGACGCCGGATTCGACAAAAGTCACAACGTACCCGTTCGATTTTACATTAATTATCACACCGACGCCAAATTCGGCGTGTTGGACCCGCGACCCAATTCCTAAAATAATATCCATAGAAAGTCTTTTTTGTATGGCCATACACAAACGGTGTACCAAAAAAATGATGAGTGATGAATGATGAACGATGAATTAAAAAAGACCGATGTGCTGCAGATCGTGATCGCTCCGCCCTGATTCATCATTCATCACTCCTCTTCGGTAGCAACACTTTGCAGACGCAGGTGGATTTTGTCGTGACGGTAGTGGCTTCGTCCATCAGTTCAAAACTGTCTTTGATGCTCTGCCAAAGTGCGTCGCTGTGTTTGTGGTCGTTGATGGTAACGATGAGTAAACCGTTCGCTTTGAGGCAGGTAGCAAATCGCTGGAGGGTTTTGAGCGGGTGTTTGCTATAATAAATCGACTCGTTGAAAACAATCATGTCAAACTGACCGGTCGGCACATATTTATCCATATCGGCCACCAGATACGTACACTTTTCATCGGCCTGGGCCTGCGCGTTTTTGATGGCGCTATCGGAAATATCGAAAGCCACAAACCGGCCGTAATTCTGGGTTTGCAGCCGCTGTTGCAAGAAGCCTTCCCCACACCCGATTTCCAGAATCTCCGGCTGACCGGGTTTCAGAAATTTAATGTAGCCCACAATGACACTAAACCGGGCCAGTTCGTCGAGTCCCTTCAACCCATCCCACAAGCCTTTGTCATACTGATAATTCCAGCGGTCGCGATCGATACGGAGTATTTTACGTTTGAAAAATGAAGTGAGGGCTTGCATACGGTTTGGGATGGGTTCGGCAAAAAAAAGGCAGGATTCAGTCTAATCAGCACACTTCAACGACTCGTGCTGTCCTCAACAAACAGCGTATCGGCCACATCCAGCGCGGCCGAATCCAGGGCCGTTCCGTCGGGCTCGGTGGGCAGCGCGCGTTCGAGCTGGCGTTTTTTGTTCCAGGGCGCGGTTGTTCGTCGTCCCATGTCGACGGCGACAAAAATAACAATGAGGGTAAAGATGAGGGCCGCGATAAACAGGATGCGCCGGTTTTTATTCATGATTCTTTCAATTTTTTGGGCGAAACCAGGTCTACCAGATGCCCCGTCCGACCGGATATGGCTGCCCAGTCCAGGTTCTCGAACTCGATAATGGCAACGGCTCCCTTGCTCATTGAACCCACATCCGCATGTGTCAGATACTCCGCAAAATAAGAAATGTCGGGGTTATGACCGAACAGCATCACGGATTGGCAATTATTATCCACGCCGTTAATGGCAGCAATATACGCTTTCGGGCCACCATCGAACAGTTTTGGTTCCAATACCATTCGATCCGGATCAATGTGGAATTGCTCGGCCATCACTTTCCCGGTATCCCGGGCGCGGTTGGCCGTGCTGCTGATCAGACAGTCCGGTTTGATGCCCTGCCCGGCAAGATGATGTCCGACGCGGGCGGCTGCCATTATGCCTTCCGGAACCAGATCGCGGTCGTGGTCACGCTGAAAACTCGCCCGATCTTCCGCTTTGGCGTGCCGGACGAGGTATAAGGTTTTCTTCATGTGCTTAGGTTAAGCAAAGTCGTTTTTTTCCAAAACTACTAATTCTGTCGAAAAGACAATCAGTCAACTCGCCGAGTCTTTGGATTGTTGCTTAACCCGCCCCTGAAAAATTCGTATCTTTGTGTTTTAACGCCAAAAAGCATACTACATGGCTCGCTGCTGCGGCCATTCCGATCCATAATGAGTACGACACAGGAAATCAGCCGTCGCCGAACGTTTGCGATTATCAGTCACCCGGATGCCGGAAAGACGACATTGACCGAAAAACTGCTGCTTTTCGGGGGAGCCATCCAAACCGCCGGCGCCGTTAAATCGAATAAAATCAAGAAGTCGGCCACCTCCGACTTTATGGAGATTGAAAAGCAACGCGGTATTTCGGTCGCCACGTCGGTGATGACGTTTGAGTATAAAGACCTCAAAATCAACATTCTCGACACGCCGGGCCACAAAGATTTCGCGGAAGATACCTACCGCACCCTGACAGCGGTCGACAGTGTTATCCTCGTCATCGACTGTGTGAAAGGCGTGGAAGAACAAACCGAGCGGCTGATGGAAGTGTGCCGGATGCGCGATACGCCGGTGATCATTTTCATCAATAAGCTCGACCGCGAAGGCCAGGATCCGTTCGATTTGCTGGACGAACTGGAGTCCAAACTTAACCTTCGCGTCCGCCCGCTGACGTGGCCGGTCAACATGGGATCGGATTTTAAAGGTGTTTACAGCCTGTACGATAAAACGATGAATTTTTTCCGCGTCAACAAAACAAAAGTGGAAGAAGACATTCTCGAAATCGACATCAATACGCCGGTTCTGGAACAAAAAGTGGGCGATCGTGATGCCGAACAACTGCGCGAAGACGCCGAACTGATCGAAGGCATTTACGATCCATTCGACCGGCAAACCTATCTGGAGGGCAAAGTGGCTCCGGTATTTTTCGGATCGGCGGTCAATAATTTTGGGGTGAAGGAGTTGCTCGACACGTTCTGCAGCATTTCGCCCGAACCCATCGCCCGTGCCACCGACAAACGCGTTGTGTTTCCCGACGAACCGAAATTCACCGGTTTTGTCTTTAAAATTCACGCCAACCTCGACCCGCGCCACCGCGACCGGATCGCGTTTCTGCGCATTTGCTCGGGGGTTTTTGAACGGGGGAAATTCTATCACCATACCCGACTCGACAAAGATGTGCGGTTTTCGAGCCCCTTCAGTTTCATGGCCGACAGCAAAAGCATTGTGGATGAAGGCTTTCCGGGCGATGTCGTTGGTCTGTATGACACCGGTTCGTTCAAAATCGGGGACACGCTGACCGAGGGAGAAGATATGCGCTACGTCGGCATTCCAAGTTTTTCACCCGAGATTTTCAAGGAGTTGATCAATTCGGACCCGATGAAATCCAAGCAACTGGAAAAAGGGATTCAGCAGTTGACCGACGAGGGAGTGGCCCAGTTGTTTACAATGATGAGCGGAAACCGGAAAATAGTCGGAACCGTTGGGGAGCTTCAGTTCGACGTGATTCAGTACCGGCTTGAGCACGAATACGGGGCCAAATGCCGCTGGACAACCATGCCGGTTTCCAAAGCCTGCTGGCTGACATCGGACGACAAGAAGAAACTGGACGAATTTATTCGGCTGAAAGGACTGGCCATTGCCTACGACAAAGACACCAACCCGGTTTTCCTGGCCGAATCGGACTGGATTCTGCGGATGAACATGCAAAACAACCCCGACATCAAGTTTCACTTTACCTCGGAATTTAAGACGGCGGTGGAAGCCTAACGTTCTCCGCACTCAATTTTCGCCTTTAGCATTTAACCCATGTTCCAAAATACATCCGTTACCAGTCGGTTTCTTCGTTACGTCCAAATCGATACCCAGTCCGATCCACGGTCAACGACCAATCCGTCGACCGAAAAACAGAAAGATCTGGGCCGGATTCTGGTTGAAGAACTGCACGAAATCGGTATTGCAGATGCCGAACTGGACGAGTATGGCTACGTTTATGCAACCATTCCGGCCCATACGGAGAAAACCAACGTGCCGGTTTTGTGTCTTTGCGCCCACATGGATACGTCGCCCGATGTAACGGGCGAGGGCGTGAAACCGCTGACGCACCACGGCTGGGACGGCTCCGACATCGTGCTGCCCGACGACCCGACGCAGATCATCCACCTGGCCGACCACCCGGATTTACACGATCAGATTGGCAACGACATCATCACCGCCAGCGGAACGACCCTGCTCGGCGCGGACAACAAAGCCGGTGTCGCCGAAATCATGGCGGCTGCGGAGTTGATTATCAATCAGCCGGTTATCAAACACGGAACCATTCGCTTGCTGTTTACCCCCGACGAAGAAGTAGGGCGCGGAACGGAAAAAGTGGACATGGAAAAGCTCGGTGCGGACTTTGGCTATACCATTGATGGCGAACAGCTCGGCACGCTGGAAGACGAAACGTTTTCGGCCGATGCGGTCAAAATCGTGATTCAGGGTGTGAGTACGCATCCCGGTTTTGCGAAAGGGAAGCTCGAAAATGCGCTGAAAATTGCCGCCGATTTGCTGGCTGCGTTGCCCAAAGATTCGCTCTCGCCCGAAACCACCGAAGGCCACGAGGGTTTCATTCATCCGGGTCATTTAGAAGGCAATCAGGATCAGGCGGTGGTCGAGTTCATCATCCGGGATTTTAGCGTGAGCGGTTTGCACGAAAAGGAACAGCATCTTCAACATCTTCTCAATGCTGTTCTGGCGCATTACCCCAACTCCAGCGCCACCTTTGAGGTGCGGGAACAATACCGGAACATGAAAGAGGTATTGGATCAGCACCCGGCGGTTGTCGAAAATGCTCTTGAAGCCATCCGCCGGAGTGAACTCTCGCCCGAACAGCGAAGCATTCGGGGCGGCACAGACGGTTCGCGGCTGTCGTTCATGGGACTCCCCTGCCCCAATATCTTCGCCGGCGAACACGCATTTCACTCGCGTCTGGAGTGGGTGTCGGTTCAGGATATGGAGAAAGCCGTCGAGGTGATTGTGAATTTGTGCCAGGTGTGGGAGGAAAGAGCGTAGCCGTAGAACCCGCTACCAGGGCGGTTTTCCCGCTCAATTCCCAATCCCACATCCGCTGTTTTTAAGAATACCGCTCCGTAATCGTCCTGGCCCGCTCCCGGGTTTCGGCAATCAACGGATGTACCGGTTTGGCCAATGCTTCCACCGCTTCGGAAACCGTGTCCTTGAACAACAGATTGACCGGCAATGCGTGCCGATCCTGAGCGGTTTTTAGCACCACCACCGGCTTTGTTTGCCCCTGTGCACCATGATAGCCATACCAGGCTTTCGCTTCCAGCCAGGCCGCATCAACGGCCTCGGCGGTGGTATCCACCAGAAACTCCTCCGTGGGCAGGTGCAGGTTTTTGCGGTCTGCCATCCGACCATCCAGCTCGGCCAGTTGCTGGCGCAGGCGAATGGTATCCTTGCCCGACCGAATGCGTTCACGCAGCGACTGGCGGATGAAATAGGTAATGGCCTGCGTGACGTTTAGCCCGATTTCAGCCATTTGCTTAAAAATGAGCGAAGTCGGCGACATGCCGGGAATGGTGTTCGGATCGTGGAGCAGCACCCGCCCCGGTTCATTGGCCTGATCGGGCGTCAAAAAACCGTCGATCCGGGCGCAGACGTTCATGCCCAGACGTGTAAAGACATCGGCGACACTCAACTGAATCGCCCGGTTGTGTTCCAGACTGGTGTCGACCGGAATTCGCTTTTTGGTCGTATTGGACTGGTATTTTGATTTAAAGTCGAAGCTGGTAACATTGTAAATCTCGGTCGGGGGGAGGGCAACCGCCGTTCCGTCGTCGTCCTGAATGACCCCACACGAAAACTCCTGACCGGTGACAAACTCTTCAAACAGCACATCGTCTTCGGAGTTCGCCGACCCGATAACCAACGTTTGATACCCCGAAGCCGCCCAGGCATCCGCTTTTTCGAGCAGGTCTTTGGGATGGTAAATAAACTCGCCGGTTTCTTCGATCACAACCGGATAACCAATGCCGGAATCCAGTTCGGTCACCTCCTGCACAAAAGCGTTTTTTTCGTCTTCCGAAAACTGCTTCCAGCTTTCCAGGTCAATTTCCTGCCGAAAGAAACACTGATCGACCGCTTTGATGAACTGGCCCAGGTCATTTTCCCGAACGATCACCACCCCGATCGACGAGCCCTGATGCGGAGCTTTCACCACGATGGGCAAACCCAGCAAGCCTTGCAGGGACTCAAACACCCCGGCTTTATCCGCCTGATCCCAGTCGGGTCGGCTGATGACCGATGTTTTTTTCTGCTGCCCATTGACAAGCGCAATCAATTCATTTTGCAGAATCTTGTTGATTCCCACCGCCGAACCCATCAGGCCCGGCCCGGTATACGGGATTTTGTACCACTCAAGCAAGCCCTGAATACCGCCGTCTTCGCAGTCGGGGCCGTGCATGGCCAGAAAGGCCAGATCAAAGTGCTGACTGAATTCCTGCGGCTGGATGCGCTGACCGATCGCGCTTATTTGCTGTTCCCGTTCTTCACTGGATAAACCGGCTAACGATTCGATGTAAACGCTGAACGTGGGATCGGTTTGCTGCGGATAAAACGCCCGGATCGAACCCTTGCTGAGAAATTCTTCCCGAATCAAGATAAAATTACCCAGTCCATCCACAAAAACCATGACGGGGTGAAACAGCGATTTGTCGATATGGGCCAGAGCAGTCCGACCACCTGCAAACGAGACTTCCCGCTCACGCGACGGGCCACCGAAGAAGATTCCTATTTTCATTGTATATAGCTACGAACGAATGCCTGTAGGCACGGGGTGCAAAATAACAAAAAAGGCCGCTCTTCCGATGGAAGAACGGCCAAAAGTCTTAAAAGAGATCAATGGTAATCAGTATGGTTTAAAACGCCGGCGTCAGGTTGACGGCTTCGACCCGCGTAATTTCCGGAACGGCTTTCAGAATGGCTTCTTCCAACCCGGCTTTGAAGGTCATGGTAGACATGGGGCAGGAGCCACACGCGCCGACCAGTTCCAGCCGGACCACTTTATCGCTCGTCACTTCCAACACCTTTACGTTGCCGCCATCTGCTTCCAGATAGGGCCGGATGCCATTCAGCGCTTTTTCGATACGATCGATCAATATTTCGTTATCCAGTACGGTTTCCATGCGAACAATAAACAAAAGGTGGTCAAATGACTGATGGTAAAAATACGTTTTTTCCCTCTTAAATCCAATCAAAACGGCTTATTGGCGAACAATTTCAACCGGACGGGTTTTGTCAAGCGTGGCATTCCGCACCGAAATCTGCTGCGCCAAGGCTTCAGCCGCCGACCGGAAAGCCCCCGAGGTTACCGGATCATTTTCAGTCACAACCGGTTTGCCGTCATCACCCGCTTCCCGGATGCTCTGCACCAGCGGAATCTGTCCCAGCAACGGCACATCAAACTTATCGGCCAGCAACTGCCCACCGCCTTTTCCAAAAATGTAGTATTTCGAGTCAGGCAGTTCGGCGGGGGTAAAATAGGCCATGTTTTCGATAACGCCCAAAACCGGCACGTTAATCTGCGGTTGCCGGAACATCGCCAGCCCCTTCGTCGCATCGGCCAGCGCCACTTTCTGGGGAGTCGTTACAATAACCGCACCGGTTACAGGAACGGTTTGCACCAGCGTCAGGTGAATATCGCTCGTACCGGGCGGCAAATCGATCAGCAGGTAATCGAGTTCACCCCAATTGGTATCGGCAAAAAACTGCCGCAGCGCCTGGCTTGCCATCGGTCCCCGCCAAACGATGGCGTTGTCCTTCGGCGTCAGAAAACCGATCGACATCAGTTTAACGCCAAATTGCTGAATCGGTTGCAGCATGTTCTTGCCGTCTACCTGCCCCACGGCTGGTTGCAGTTCCTCCGCCCCGAACATGACCGGAATCGAAGGGCCGAAAATATCGGCGTCGATGATTCCAACTTTCGCGCCGGATTTGTACAAAGCCACCGCCAGATTGGCCGTTACGGTTGATTTGCCAACTCCGCCTTTCCCCGACGCAATCGCGATAATATTCTTCACACCCGGCAAAACCGGTGCGTTGAAACGCGTTGAACTCACATCCGCCGTGAGGTTGACAATCACTTCAATGTCGGGTCCAATGTAGGTATGAATGGCATCGACACACCGTTTGCGAATCAGTTCTTTCAGGGGGCAGGCCGGGGTGGTGAGCACCACCGTAAAACGCACCTGATCAATACCTAACTCAATGTCTTTCACCATATTGAGCGTAACCAAATCACGCTTCAAATCCGGTTCTTCGACGTGCCCTAAGGCATTTAAAACACTTTCTTTGGTAAGTTTATACGTTGACATAAGTAGAGGTCTGTTGGGTAAACAGCGAATCAGGCGGCCTGGTTCGCGCCCGGGTCAATCGTTTTGAACGCCCGCAACCGGCTTTCTATTTCCTGTTTCTCCCGGGTAACATCGGCTTTTTTGGAAACCGCATCCAGTTGTTGCAGCAGCTTTTCCAGAAACCGCCGGTGCGATTCCGTTCCTTCGTGGAAAGGCCGGTGCGCCATCGACTTCC
This sequence comes from Larkinella sp. C7, assembly GCF_006149005.1. GTDB lineage: Bacteria > Bacteroidota > Bacteroidia > Cytophagales > Spirosomataceae > Larkinella. The sequence goes on from NZ_VBSL01000005.1 coordinate 572,178, forward strand.
GCAGGGTTTGCCATTCGGTTATAAAGCTGCGAAGTTCGTCATCAAATGCGCATTCGGCAAACTTTTCAAAAATATAGGTTTCGGCCACGGCATTGGGATGAATCAGATCGGCTTCGTAAAACCGGTAATCGCGCAAATCATCCAGCATAATCTCGTAAGCCGGGAAATAATGAACTTGATCGTTCCAGACCGTCAATTCGTGGCTAACGGCCCTCAGAATGGATTTACTGGCCTGGTTGAGTGGCAAGGTATCTTTTGTATGCCGCACCGGGCTAACGGTTAGCAGTATCTGCAAACCCGGATTGGCCCGCTTCAGCTTTTTCACCAGCTCGGTCAGCGTTTGCTGAACGTGTTCGTAAGCATAGAGGTATTTTTCAAACAGAAAACCGGGCATTTTCTGGCAGTTGGCCACCACCTTGCCGGTTTCGAGATGCCGGTACACGGTAGCCGTTCCCAGCGTCAGCACAAGCCAGTCGGCAGTTCGAAGGGCTTCAGCGGTTTGGGTTAGCAATTCCGTAAGCCGTGCGTGCAGTTCGTCGCGGCTGCGGCCCCAAAAGGTGGAATGAAAGTCGTAATGAAACCACAGGCCGTCGCGTTCCACATACAGATCCGGATCGGGTCCGGCATGTTGCAGGGAAGCCAGCAGGAGTTTGGCAATGGAAACCGGGTTGAACAAGGTTCCGAACGGATTGCTCCGCACGGCCACTTTGTTATCGGTCAACTGGCGGCCCAGCACGTCGGCAAAGCAGGAGCCAATGGTCACCACCCGGGCATCGGGCCGGATCAAAACCGGTAGTTTTTCCGGCGATAGTTCAGTACGAAAGTCCATACCATACTAACAAAAAAGCGGTTCGAAAAGCTCCGAACCGCCTTAAAAAATTCACACGATAACGTGCTGATTATCATCGATTATTCAGCCGCAATAACGTCAAACTTAATCGTTTGTTTTACGTCTTTGTGCAGGTTGACGACCGCGTTGTATGAACCCAGTACTTTGGCTTCATCAATCATGATTTTCTTCCGGTCGATGTCATACCCTTTTTCTTTCAGGGCATCCGCTACCTGGGTATTGGTAACCCGACCGAAGATTTTACCACTTTCGCCCGCTTTTGCCAGAATCTTCAATTCCAGTTGTCCGATTGCTTCGGCAATGGCCAACGCATCGTTTTTGGTTTTCTCGGCTTTGTGAGCGGCCTGACGAATGTTTTCGGCCACCACTTTTTTATTCGAATCCGTTGCCATCACGGCATATCCCTGCGGAATCAGGTAATTACGGCCATAGCCGGGTTTAACTTCAACAGTGTCGTTCTTAAAACCCAGTCCGGCGATGTCGGTTTTCAGTATGATTTGCATAATATGAATGAGTTTTCAGTTTATGGAATACGGTTTTCAGTAAACGGTTTACGGTTTTCAGACAAGCAGAACTCCGTAAACTGTATACCGTAAACCGAACACCTTAAACTTATTTCAGTGAATCGCCTACGTAAGGTAATAAGGCAAGGTGACGAGCGCGTTTAACGGCCTGACCCACTTTGCGTTGGTATTTCAGGCTCGTTCCGGTGATCCGGCGGGGCAGAATTTTGCCTTGCTCGTTCAACAACTTCAACAGGAAGTTGGGATCCTTGTAATCGATGTATTTGATGCCGGACTTTTTGAAACGACAGTATTTCTTCCGGTTTTCGTTTTTGCTAACGGGTTCGTTCTGCAGACTCATGATTATTTGGCCTCCTCTCCTGCTTTTTCGGTTTGTTGTTTGCTTTTACCCAGTTGTCCTTTGCGACGACGTTCGTTGTACGCCAGTGCGTGCTTATCGAGCACCGTGGTCAGGTTGCGAATGATGCGCTCATCCCGACGGAATTCGATGTCCAGTGCTTCGGGAACCTTCGTTTCAGCCGAAAACTCAAACAGGAAATAATAACCTGTATTCTTGTGTTGGATCGGGTACGCCAGTTTGCGCAGGCCCATACTCTCTTCGTTAACAATTTCCGCACCGTTATCGGTTAAAATCTTGCGGAACTTGTCGACAGTGTCCTTTATCTGAACTTCAGATAAAACGGGAGTTAAAATGAACACCGTCTCATAGTTCTTGGTGAACTGCATGACAATTGTGTTAAATGGATAATGATTTCAAAATGAGGACGCAAAGGTAGTAAGAATGCCGGAAAAGAGAAAGGGACGAACGGTTTTTTTTATCCCGCGTCCCTTTCTCTTTTCCGGCTGTTTGTCAGTCCGATCGTTATTTCACCGTAAACTCGCCCTGACCAATTTTGAAACCTTCCGAATAGAGTTCAATCTGGTGCGTACCTTCTTTAAACGGGATGTTGCCCCGGCCATAAATGAACGCGACCTGCTGTCCGGTATTATCATAGACAATGGTTTGTTTGGCCGTATAGACCATCTCCTGCCCGCTGAAAATAAACTGCCCGGAACCGGTGGCCATGTCCGCAATAACCGACCCGCTGGGGTCCAGAATCCGGAGAAAAATCTCTTTTTCGTTTTCCTGCGCCAATGGGTTGGTCGAAAGCCGGAACGAAATCTTTATTTTTTCGATGCGCCGGGCGCGGTATTCCCCCCCGTCACTCTCTTTACCCCGTCGGTTGATGGCATTCACCACCAGGTTCTCCGCTTTCAGGGCCGATGCCAGGGTTACTTTTTCGGCCAGTTCCCGGTTTTTCTCGGCAATTGTTGTCACCGTATCGTTCAGGGCCTGCCGTTCGTTTTTCAAACTGGTGTTCTCTTCCGTCAGGGTCTGGTTCTGCGACGTCAGGATGCTGTTTTCTTCCTTGAGCTGGCCAATTTCCTTGTCTTTTTCATCCAGAATAGCCAGGTATTCTTTGATTTTTCCCTCGTATTTTTTGATGTCGAAAGCTGCAACATTCCGCAGATTCCGTTTGTCAGCCTCCAGTTGTTCTTTCACTTTCAACAGCGAATCGACCCGCCCACCGAGCGACTGAATTTCGGAAATTTTTGCATCCAACTGCGTCGAAATGGAATCCAGACGGGCCTTGGTCACCAGCATTTCCTGGGTTTTATCAGTCAGGGTAGTTTGCTGGCTTTTATTGGTTTGTCTCTCCTGGTAATAGAAATAAAGGAGCAGCAAATTCAGGGCGGCCAGAATCCCCAAAGCCACTAATAGGTAATTTTTACGGTTATTGCGTCGGTCCTGGTTATACGACTCCATCGATGAGTATTACTTGATTTGTTTCGTGTTATTTGGCGTAAAGTAAGGCTTTCCTGTACTTTTTTCAATAAAACCGCCCATTATTTTCCGGCAACTGTCCCTTAAATTACCTTCGGTAGGATTCAAGTTGCATCCGTTATCTTTGCCCAAAATTGAGTAATCAGACAATGACCATCGCCACAAACATCCAGCAGATTGAACAGCAACTGCCCGAACAGACCAAGCTGATCGCCGTTACCAAAACCAAACCAGTCGCTCTGCTTCAGGAAGCCTACGATGCGGGTTGCCGGCGTTTTGGCGAGAATAAGGTCCAGGAAATGGTCGAGAAACAACCGCAGTTGCCCGCCGACATCCAGTGGCACCTCATCGGCCACCTGCAAACCAACAAGGTGAAATACATGGCACCGTTTGTGAGCCTGATCCATTCGGTCGATAGCCTGAAAGTGCTTGAAGAAATCAACAAACAGGCCGCCCGGCACGCCCGCGTCATCGACTGCCTGCTCCAGATTCACATTGCGCAGGAAGAAACCAAATTTGGTTTTGACGAAGCGGAAGCCGTCGCCCTGCTGAATTCCCCGGAACTCGACCAACTGGCGAATGTCCGGATTGTGGGACTGATGGGCATGGCGACCAACACCGACGACGAAGCCCAAATCCGGCAGGAATTTCGAACGCTCAAGCGGCTCTTCGACCGGCTCAGCACCCTTCAGAAACCAAATGTGGCTTTTCAGGAGCTTTCGATGGGCATGAGCAGCGATTATTTGATCGCAATTGAAGAAGGCAGCACAATGGTACGGGTTGGAAGTGCGATATTTGGAACACGAAACTGACACAACCCCTTATCATGCATAAAATCTTTCTGCAATCCGGTGCCATTCTGGGTTTTCTGAGCGTCGCCCTGGGGGCCTTCGGAGCCCACGCCTTCCGGGCCATGCTTGAGCTTTCGAAGCGCAGCGACACCTTCGAAACCGCCGTGAAATACCAGTTCTACCACGCGCTGGCGCTGGTTGCCATCGGAATCTTGTTGCAACTACCGGCGATAACGGCAGTTTCGGCAAAATATTATGCGTGGGCAGGCTACGCCTTTCTGTTTGGCGTTCTTATTTTCAGTGGCTCGTTGTATGCCATTTGTTTCACCGGGATCACCAAATTCGGGGCCATTGCCCCCATCGGCGGACTGCTCATGCTGGCGGGTTGGGCATTGTTGCTGATCGGTGGGCAGAAAAGTTAAGTTTCGGTTTTATTTGGCCTTTCAATTGATTAAGGAGGGTTTCGAATCGATTTTAGTACCCAAACGACCCTACGTTTTGTTATCCCGTAGGGATTTAACAGCGTAGCGTCGGTAGACGTGGAGGTTCTCTCGAGCGCCCTTCGTGCCGTCAGGTACGCGAAAGGTGGCTTGGATATGTTTCGTACCTGACGGCACGAAGGGGTTAGGGTAGGGCTTCTTTTTCTACCGATGCTGCGCTGTTAAGCCCCGTAGGGGCTAAGAACCGTTTACTTGGCTGAGGTTTCCCGAGGGACGACTCGAATCAAACATTCAACATCTAATGTACCTATGAAAAACGTGACGATCATTACGGGACTGGCGGTGGTGCTGGCGGGTTGGCTGACGTTATCGGCTTTACGACCCGCGACTTCTCTGCCAACGGCTGCGGTCGCAACCGATTCGGTCAAACACGACCCAACGACCGGTCTGGTGGTGGATGAACGACTAACGTTGGTGGTGGCCCAATGCACGGCCTGCCATTCGAGCAAACTGATTTTGCAAAACCGCTTCACCCGCGATGGCTGGAAGGAGAAAATCCGGTGGATGCAACGCACGCAGAAACTCTGGGACCTGGGCGAAACGGAGCCGGTGGTGCTGGATTATCTGGTAAAATATTACGGCCCGGAACAAAAAGCGTTCGATGGTCGCCGGAAACCGATGCCGGCGGTACAGTGGTATAAATTGTAAGTTTGCAACATGAAAAAAAACGCTTATCACTATCTTTTTGGGCAGGACACGTTGTATCAGGTCGACGAACCGGAGCCGATTGTGCGGGCGCAAGTGCGGCCCGAACCGCCGGTTGCTCAACCCGAAATCATAGTTGAACAAGCCGTTGCGGAACTGAAAACCGTCGTTCACTTAGAACCCAAACCTGTTCAACCGGAAATCATTCAGTCGGTACAACTGGTTGAACCGGAAATGCCGCTGGTGGCTTCGATTGAACCGGAACCGGTTCCTGCTCCTGTCCCCATCATCGAATCGCCGGTGCCACTGCCTGCGGCTCAAAAGCCCAAAGTGTTGCTCCTGTTCGATGAAGAGCTAACGCCCGGCGAGCTGATTTTCCTGGAAAACATCCTGAAAGCCATCCATCTGAGCCTCAGCGACATCGATATACTGAACCTGGCTGGCTCCGGACTGGTCGATTTTCACGCGGTTTTGGAGAACAAAACCCTGCACCATTTTATCTCCTTCGGCGTCCCTTTCAAAACCATTCATTTGAACATTCAGATGGATCGGTACCAGCCCATCCGGATTTTCGGCATCACATTCCTGCTGGCCGACCCGCTTTCGGCCATCGAAGCCGACTCCAAATTGAAACGAAAATTGTGGGAAGTACTGAAAAAAGTATTTTTGGATTAATCCTGAAAATGACTTTTATTTAGATTGTGGTCCCGCATTTCGCTGATTCGGGGCACCGTCTTGTACTTTTCCCGTTTTTTTTTGATAGATCAGATGGTCGAATCCTCTACCGATTCCGCGTCGACGCATGCCGACGAATCAACGAGCCAGCCCGGATTACGAAAAGTAATCACCACCGCCCAATTGTGGTCGATTGCCGTGGGCATGGTCATTTCCGGCGAATACTTCGGCTGGAATTACGGCTGGGCCGTGGCCGGAACCATCGGTTTTCTGGTGGCCACCCTCGTGGTCACGGTCATGTACCTCGCCTTCATTTTTAGTTACACCGAACTCACGACTTCCATCCCGGACGCGGGCGGGCCATTTACTTACGCCAATCGGGCCTTCGGTTCAACGGCGGCTTTCATTGCCGGTTTTGCCACGCTCGTCGACTTTCTGATGGCGCCCCCCGCCATTGCTGCGGCTTTGGGAGCTTACGCCAATTTCCTGCACCCGGAACTGCCCGTTCTGGGCGTGGCTATGGCCACTTACGTCGTCTTTATCACCATTAACATTCTGGGGATCAAGGAATCCGCCAATTTTTCGATGATCATTACCGTACTGGCGGTGGTGGAATTGCTGGTTTTCATGGCCCTGGTGGCTCCCTCCTACCAAACCCGGAACTTCGTGGCTCACAACGAGCCCTATGGTGCTGGCGGGGTGTTTGCGGCCCTCCCGTTTGCCATCTGGTTCTACCTCGCGATTGAAGGCGTGGCAATGGTGGCCGAAGAAGTGAAAAATCCAAAGAAAACGATTCCGCGCGGTTACCTGCTCAGCATCGGCACGCTGGTTTTCCTGGCCCTCGGCACCATGATTCTCACGGCGGGCGTTGGCGACTGGCGCCTGTTGAGCCAGATCGACTACCCGCTGCCCGAAACCCTGGCGATGGTCTGGGGTCGCAACAGCCCGTGGTCGAAAGTCTTCGCCAGTCTGGGGCTGTTTGGACTCATTGCATCGTTTCACTGCAACACCATCGGCTATTCCCGCCAGATTTTTGCCCTCGCCCGGAGCGGTTATCTGCCCGGTTTTCTGGCGAAGGTCAACCGGCGGTTCCAGACGCCCCACTGGGCATTGATCTGGGGCGGTATTATCGGCTTTATCGCCCTGTTTTCCGGTACCACCGGTGACATCATCATCCTGTCGGCCCTCGGCGCAGTGGTTATGTACATCAGCAGCATGGTGAGCCTGTTCAAACTCCGCCAGAAAGAACCGGACCTGGAACGCCCTTTTATCGCGCCTTTTTATCCCTACATTCCGGCTATTGCGCTTCTGCTATCCTGCGTCTGTCTGGTTGCCATCGTGTATTACAACGTTTGGCTGAGTGTGATTTTTGCCGGATTGCTGGCGGTTTCGCTGGCGCTGTTCCGGGTTATTGGCATTCGATTGCCGGATTCGCGGTAGTGAGTTAGGGAAAAAAATAAGAGAAGATAGACAAGAGAAAAAAGATCCAGTCCGTCATTTATTGAGGTTATTTTCTTTTTTCTCTAATCTATCTTCTCTTGTCGAACACAAAACTTCCCGAACCTTTCAGAAAAACCGGTTGTTAGACAATATTATGTCGGTCAGGCCGGTTTTTATACAACACCTTTTGCCCGGTAGTTAACGTTTTGATATGACGTTCGAAGAGCAGCTAAACAACAACCCAACCGTACCGGATTTCCCAACGTATTCGCCAGAGCCCCTGCCGGACTGGCTGAGCGATGACAATCTGCTGCGCGACGAAGCCGCTCTTCTGGGCTTATCCCATGCTCCGCTGGAAGAAAAAACAAGCCTGATCCGTCTGTATTTTAAACACCTGACGATTCACTTAGAACGCGAGCGGGAAGAATTGGGCGAAAAAATCGGCGAGTTGAATTTAGGGATCGAACAAAAGACCAACCGCATTGAAGAGCTGCGGCAGAAAATCACGCGCCTTGAAACAGCCCAACCCGATGGTGAACCGCATTTTCTCAAAACTGCCACGGGCTTAATCGCTTGCCTGGGTGTGCTGATCGGAACTTATTTTCTACTTCTGGAAACTCTGAAACCGCATTTTGCAGAAAGCCGCTTGATTTCCCTGGGCGTATTTTTAGCCGGTTTTTTGGGTTTGTATCACCGCACAACCAATACTGCCGAAACCAAGACGCCCTTTTCCGCACGGCAACTTTTGGCCGACGCTGGTTTGCCTTTTGCGGCTTCTTTTTTCGTCTTCATCTACGCTTTTCAATCTCAACCGGCTCTCCTGGCACTGGGCCTTTTTCTGTTTCTTTTCTTTCTGTTTCGATCCATCGGGATGCTAATTCCCGGACTTTTAACGGCTTTGCAGACCGATTTTCGGTATCGAGATCAGGATAAAAATCTGAAAAATGAGCGAAAATTGAAAACAGTAGACTGGGAAAATGAGATTAATGCATTAACAATCAGTGTCGATGCGATCCGTGTACAGAAGTGGCAGCTATTGCCCTCCCTGAATCGGGTTGAGTCGGAACTATTTCACAGCAATACCCGACGGGATCTGTTGATCCAGTTGTTTGAAAACGAATTTAACCTGGCCCGCAGCCTGCGCGACCGGCTTTCGGAGCAACAGATACGGGCCATTGTGGCGAGTTAACGAGTTGTCGGCATTTCTGACGCCCACAACTTCTAAACGGAAAACGATATGAACGAGCAGCAGCCAAAAGATAGCCAGGATTTTCAGCATGGGTATACGAGCGGAGTCGAAGGAACCGACCGCCAGAATTACGAAGGCTATTTATCGAGTCAGGTCAGCGACGAGTGGATTGAGGAGCGTGTGGAGAGCAAGCGCGACGAAATCCGGCAAATCGACCAGAAACTAGCGGATACAACGGCCCAGCGACGGGCTGCCTTCGACCGGCTTCAGGACCACATCATGCAGACGACGCTGGCTGGCAAAGGAGCCGAGCATCTGGAAGCCGAAATCAAAACCGTGGAGGACGAGCGCGAGCAACTGAAAGAACGCCGGCAAAACACGGCGTCGGAATATTCACTGCTGGCCGGGCTGATCTTTGTAGCTGCCGGTATTTCGTTCGTTGCCGGTGATTTGATCATCTCCCACGAAATTGTGGCGTATGCGCTCAACATCCGCAATAATGTGGAAGCCTGGATGTTTGCAGTAGGCCTGGCGATGGTTTCCATTCTGCTGAAACCGGCCTACGACCGGCTTATCGAGGAACCGTACCTCACCAACTCCTCCCCCGAAGCATCCCGCCGATACGGCTGGTTCAAAATGGGGCTGGCCATTCTGTCGATTGTCACACTGGTGATTCTGGGCTGGTTTCGGTATGACGCCTACCGGACCGATAAACTGAAAGAAGCCATCAACAAAAGCATCAAAAACATTCAGTTAAACGCGACGCCCCTGGACCCGGCTAACCCCAACCCGGTGGCCGATCAGCGGGTTTTGCAGAAAATTGAGCGACAACTTCAGCAGTCCGACGAGTTGAATCTCCAGTTGGTCAACAGTCCGTGGGCGCTGCTGTCGTTTGTGTTGAGTGGCGTTCTGTTTGCTTTGGCCGGGGCGGTCTGTCTGGGAATCGGTTTGCCGGTTTTGCAGAAGTTCTGGTTCCGCTGGCTCCAGGTCGACCCGCGGCTGTGGCGGCTGCGTCGCCGTCGCCGGAAGCTGGAAAAACAGTACCAGGCCGTTCAGCAGGAGGTGGCTAAACACCTGACGCAGAAGAACATCATGGATCATGAGCTGGCGATTCTGGCCTCGCTGGACGAACTACGGCAACGCAAGCAACAACTGACGAATGAGATCGACCAGTTGATAGACGACCGCAAACTGGCCCGAACCGACAGCCGGATTGCCTCTTTCAATGATGGATACGAGAAAGGTCAGGCGGCCCGTCAGGCCATGACCGAAGAAGAATTTAATCAATATCGGAACGGTTTTTTCTCCGTTTCCAATCTGGCAACCAAAGCCCGCTCCTCGTCGGATCAGGAACGCTTGCCAGCCGACAAAACAACCTATGCCAACCAACGTCCGGTCAATGGCCTGCGCCCCCACCAGGCCGTCCGCAAACACCTTGCTGAAGGATTGGACAGTGACAATGAATGAATTGTGATTGAGCGATTGAGTGAAAAACCGGCATGGCGTTCACTCAATCGCTCAATCACAATTCACTCAATAAAAAATCATTGGATCGGTGAATAGTCCGTTGCTTTCATGTAAACCGACTCGACTTTGGTGGTCAGGGAGCCGTTTTTCTCGGATTCGGCTTTGGCTTTTACCCATTTCGGATCGACCCGGAACTCATCGAAATGCTTTTTGCCTTCCGCTTCACTCGGGTGCGCCAGAATGTACACCAGTTTCGATTGGCCGCTTTCGTCGGGCTGGGTCGTCAGCCAGTAGCCGATGTGGGTCATGCCGTGTTGTTTGAACAGCTTGAGGGTGTGGTTTTTAAACCGGGCCAGCAGGTCGTTCAGTTTGCCGGGAGCCGGTGAATAAGTACGGAGTTCAAATACGCGTTCCGGTTTTTTCGACGCTTTAATTTTGGGCGAAATTTCGGCTTCGGTCATGAAAATCTGGTCGACTTTGGCGACAATTTTGCCGTTAGCTTCCGTTTTTGCTACGACTTCCTTCCATTCCGGGTCGCTGCTAAAGGCTTTCCACGACGCATCGCGGGCTTCACGGTTCGGATACGACAGGATGTAAATCAGTCTCTCCTGTGAAGCGTCGGTCGGAATCCAGTAACCGACATTGGTCATTCCGTGCTTTTCAAAAATTTTGGTCGTGTATTTCCGGAAACGGTCGATAATGTTCTCGTAATTACCGGGGGTCGGGTAATAAATCCGAACTTCATACAAGCGTGAGGGATCGGCCGGTTTAGTGGCTTTCGGGTCCGAATTAGCTACCGAAATACTTAATGCAGTTACAACAAGGCTACAGGTTAATAGGAAATTTCTCATTGGTACGCGGCTGTTAGTTGAGGTACAAAAATAGAGAGAGAACCGACAGGATTAATTGATTAATCATAATTTCGATAAAGGCACTTTTTTCAGATAAAAAACTATCTTTACAAATCAAAAATCCCTATAAAATTTTGATTTTATGCTGAGTCGCGTTGCAAACTCTATCTATTGGATGAACCGCTACATCGAACGGGCCGACAATTATTCCCGTTTTATGAGTGTTAATTTTAATCTGGCGTTGGATTTACCGCCCAATGTCGACGAACAATGGGAACCACTATTAATTGCCACTGCTGATAATTACCTGTTTTACAATTACTACCAGGAGCCAACCCGCGAGAATGTCATCGATTTTATGACCTTCGACAAGCGGAATCCCAACTCCATCGTGAGCTGCCTGAACAATGCCCGGGAAAATGCCCGGACGATCCGGGAGAGCATTTCGAAGGAAATGTGGGAAAACATCAACGACCTGTATCTGCGCGTTCGGGACACGACAACGAAAGGGGAATCGAACCTGAACCGGTTGCAGGAATTTCTAAATAACGTCAAAAACGGCTGCCAGCATTTTTACGGCGTCATCGACTGCACCATTACCCGCAACGAAGCCTGGCATTTCGGGCGGGTGGGCCGGTTTCTGGAGCGGGCCGACAAAACCTCCCGGTTTCTGGATGTGAAGTACTTTACGCTTCTGCCCGACGCCGATGCCGTGGGTTCAACGCTTGACCTGATGATCTGGACGGCCGTTCTGAAATCGGGCAGTGCCTACAACATGTACCGGCAGCAATACAAAATGATTAGCTCGTCGACCATTGTTGAATTCCTGATTCTGGATAAGCTTTTCCCCCGTTCGGTTGCCCACTGCATCCGCCAGGCCGAACTGTCGCTCTACGAAATATCGGGTAATCTGATCACCAACGGTTTTAAGAACGATGCCGAAAAGGCTTTGAGCAAGCTCCGGTCGGAGATTGAGTTTACCGAAACATCCGAGCTTTTCAAAACCGGCCTGCACCAATACCTGGATCGTTTTCAGATTCGTACCAACGAAGCCGCCAAAGCCGTTTACGAAACGTATTTCAGCCTGAAACCGGTCGAAGCCTGATGAACGCTCAACGGCTTGAAAAACTTCCCGTGCAGGCAAAAGTCCTTTCAAGCCGTTGAGGTATTGTTATTTGTAAAATGGAAACGTCAGGGCAACGTAACCCATGGCGGCCCGGTTGCGAAACCGTCGGTTGTCATCGTCAATGTTCAGATTACTGGCCCGCATTTCGGTGGTAATCCAGTGGTAACCGACTTTCACACCCATCCGTCGCAAAACTTTCAGCCTTACATAGACTTCGCTGGAGAGTGATCCCAAATCATTGTCGCCCAGCAACCGTACATTCAACCGCTGGGGCTGAGCATATTGCAAGGGGGAAACCCGAAAACTCACGGTATCTATTTCTGAATCGGCATTGGTGTGCTCAAACCGACCGGTTGTCGACCGGTAGCGTCCCTCCCGGCTCCTACCAAAGCCCAGACCGATCAGATCAGCACCAGCCCCCACTTCCACCGGTCCCAACCGGACCTGCGCCCGTAAACCGAAATTGACGGTTGAAACCGTCACCCAATCGAATCGCATGGTATCGATATTGGCGGCTACCTCAGGAGCGCCAATGGCTCCAAAGCCGGTTTTTTCACGGGTGAGCCGGGCGGGAGCCGTCGTATAATTCAGGTTATCTCCGTAAAAATTCCCCCCTTTGATCGTCCAGCCAATCGAAAAAATCTTGTTGGCATCCAGGTTTAGCAGTTCATAGTAGGTAAAGGACGGAGCCAGATAATCCTTTTTAAAAGCGGTACCCACATCCACCCCGCTGCTGATGCGGCTGGCGGTAGGCGTTTGTGAGAAGGCGATGGCAGAGGTAAAGATCAGTACTAATGTTACTATTTTTCTCATATAGGAAACTTACTTTGTAAAGCAAAGTTAATGGGATTAACTGAAAGCTGGTGATTTTGTTTTACGCCGACAGCATCATTTTTTTTGCCAGAAGTTGATTTTAGGGCCAATCCGGTAACATTCAGGCAAGTAAATGGTTTAGAAAACTTACGTATAAGGGTCACGACAGACGATTCAAGCATCCTGCTTTGACACGTGTAGAAATCCGGTGTCAAAATCATGCAGTTTATGATTGCCCAAACAAAATTTATTACAAAAAATATGCCCCTCGCGGGGGCATACCTGAATCTTATGCTTCATTATTCTGATACTTCAGCACCACCGCTCCCAACGGCGGCACGGTGAGCACAATGGAAGCCTGACGCCCTTGCCACTCCTGCGGTGCCGAGACAAGCGGCTGGCTATTCAGCAGGCCGCTCCCAAAAAACGCACGATCATCGCTGTTGAACAACTCGACCCAGGTGCCTGCCGCCGGAACACCAATGCGGTAGTCGGTGCGGGGAATGGGCGTCATGTTCAACACAATCACAACCTGCTCTTTGGTGCGGGTTCCTTTCCGGGCGTAGACAATCATGCTGTTTTCGCGGTCCGTCGTGTCGATCCACTCGAAGCCTTCGGCCACAAAGCTCTGCTCATACAGCGCCGGTTCGCTGCGATACAGCCGGTTTAAAGCTTTCATGCACTCTTTCATACCCTGATGGGGTGCATAGTCGAGGAGGTGCCAGTCGAGACTACCGTCGAATTTCCACTCCGAGGTTTGCCCAAATTCACAGCCCATAAACAGCAGTTTGGTGCCGGGATGCGTAAACATATACGTAAACAACAGCCGCAGGTTGGCAAACCGCTGCCACTCGTCACCCGGCATTTTACTGATCAGCGCCTTTTTGCCGTAGACCACCTCATCGTGCGAAAACGGCAGCATGAAGTTTTCCGAAAACGCATACACCGTGCTGAACGTCAGCTCATCCTGGTGCCAGCGACGGTAATACGAATCGCGCTGAAAATACCGCAGGGTGTCGTTCATCCAGCCCATCATCCACTTCATGCCGAAACCCAAACCGCCCGTATAGGTAGGTCGGGTCACGCCCGGGAAGGCCGTCGACTCCTCGGCAATCATCTGGACTTCCGGAAAATCCTTATAAACCGCTTCGTTCAGTTCTTTGAAGAGCGAAATGGCTTCCAGGTTTTCCCGGCCACCGAATACGTTGGGTTCCCATTCGCCGTGGTTGCGGGAATAATCGAGGTAGAGCATCGACGCGACGGCATCGACCCGCAATCCGTCGGCATGAAAGCGGTCCAGCCAGAACAGGGCATTGCTGAGCAGAAACGCCCGCACCTCGTTGCGACCGTAATTAAAAATGTAGCTTTTCCAGTCGGGATGATAGCCCTTCCGCATATCGGGATGCTCATACAGGTGCGAACCGTCGAACTCGTACAAACCGTGGGCATCACCCGGAAAATGTGAAGGCACCCAGTCGAGGTACACGCCGATGTTCTCCTGGTGCAGCCGTTCGATCATATTCATGAAATCCTGCGGAGTTCCGAACCGGCTGGTCGGCGCAAAATACCCGGTGATCTGATAGCCCCACGACGGGTCATACGGATGCTCCATGACGGGCATAAACTCGACGTGTGTAAAGCCCAGTTCCTTGATATAGGGCACCAGCGCATCGGCCACTTCACTGTACGACAATTGCCGGGTGGGCTCCGACGGGTCACGACGCCACGAATTCAGGTGAAGTTCATAGACGGAAAGGGGTTTGTTGAGGGCATTGAATTTCCCCCGGTTCCGCATCCAGTAATCATCTTTCCATTCGTACCAGTTGTCCCAGACAACCGAACCGGTTTTGGGCGGTGTTTCCCACCAGAGCGCAAAGGGATCTCCTTTTTCAAGTTCACGACCGCTATCGTGCGTAATAGCATACTTATAAATCTCACCCCGGCCAATGTGGGGCACAAAAGCTTCCCAGATCCCCGAACTGTCCCAGCGAACTTTCAGCGGATGGCTTCCTTTGTTCCAGCCATTAAAATTGCCGATAACGGCGACATATCGGGCCGACGGTGCCCAGACGGCAAAATACGTACCGACCACGCCGTCGACCTCGACGACGTGTGAACCCAGCTTTTCGTACAGACGGGTGTGTTTTCCGGCCCGGAAAAGATAAATATCAAATTCGGTTAATCGACTGTAATCCCCGGAACCGCTCGAAGGTGTCGGCAATTCGGGTGCCTGATCGACAGTCTCCGTTTCCGGTTTTGGGTCAGTGGTAACAGGACTTTGTTTGGTCGTACGTTTCGCCATAAGAAAGCTATATCGTTTAGCTCGTGAAATATAGACAAATTTTCACCGATGAATCCAACCGATTCACTGGGTTTTATTCTTCAAAAACTTCGTGGAGTTCAATCTGGAGGTTCGGAAAGATCAGCGGAGACAGGGTATCACTCTCGTCGTACGGGGGTTGCCCGATAAACTGCCCCTGTTCGTTGAGCGTATAGACCGGGACGTTATCGTATTCGGGCTGAACAATCCAGTATTCCCGGACACCGGCTTCCTGATACGCATCGAATTTCTCCTTCATTTCTTTCTTCGTATTGCCTTTCGACAACACTTCAATCACCAGATCCGGTGCACCAATGCAACCCGCATCATCCAGTTTGGCCGGATCGCAAACGATGCACAAATCCGGCTGAACCACGGTGGTGATCGTTTCATTCGTTGGTTTATTCTTGCGGGGCAGTCGCACATCGAACGGGGCCATGAAGACCTGACAGGGCTTGCCCTTCATATAATTACCAAACGGCAAATAGAACTTACCAACCAACGGCTGGTGACGGCAACCGAGTGCGGGCAACATTTTCCAGATGTAGCCGCGTATCAATTCAAGCCGCTCCTGAACCCGCCACGTCAGGTAGTCGGCATATGTATATTGCCGGGTTAAATCCAACTGATCCAAACTGGTTATTTCCATAGAAATGCGCGTTTAGCACAAACTTACTCTTTTTTCGTCTGCAACAATCCCATTTGCAGCAGCGGGAGTTCCGAATTCCGGGTTGGGTCGGCAATCCGTATTTTTTCAATTTCCCGGATCACATCCATAATTCCTTTCAACGGAATCTTGACCCAGGCCGGTCGGTAGCTGATTTCGTAGCCCAGTTCATACACGGCTTTTTCGAGCAGATACACCAGCAGCAAAAAGTTAACCTCGTTGCTGTTCTTGAACAGCGGATGTGGGCTGCCAACCGTTTCCAGGTAGGCATCCATGTACGTGTCGCGAATCAGTTTGAACCAACGTTCGGAAACGCGCTGCAGGTGATCGGGTTCAATGCCGGCGGTTTCTGTGCTGCCAAAGAGCTTGGCCGAAACCGCGTAATGATACGACCGGATCATGCCGGCGACGTCTTTCAGGGGCGAATGTTTGATCTTTCGCTCGCTGATGCTGCTCTCCGGTTCGCCTTCAAAATCGATGATAACGAAGTCGTTACCTGTTGCAAGAACCTGTCCCAGGTGGTAATCACCGTGAATCCGGATGCGCAGCGAGTCGAGCGGGCGGGTGCGGAAATCGTCAACAAACTCATCGATCATCTCCTTGGCTTCCATAAACACCCACGCCAGACGCTGCGCCAGCGGATCGAGTTTCGTGTAATTGTCGATGAGCAGGTTATACCGCCGTTCGAGCAAACTTTCAAACCGCCGGATGATAAACTCCCGGTAGTCGTCGGTGAACGGTTCGGCGGCAAATGCCGGATCGCCCGAGTCCGGGTCATACAGCGCCAGGTGCATTTGACCCGTTCGTCGGCCCAGCAGTTCCACCCGGTCGAACACGTCTTCCCGGATCGTAAACAAGCGGTGTGGAACCGCATACAGAAAATCGTTGAGGTAATCGCCCGTCTGGTTCCAGCTATCCTGCTGATTTTCAACCATGCGCTGCATCATCCCGAGTGTAATGTCCGGCACACCCTCCTGCTCCCAGATCACACTGCCGGCGTAGGCCGGGATATGGCTAAAATTGCTTTTTTCGGTCAGAAAACTGACGAGATCCACTTCCGGGTTGGTTTCCTGAAAAAGCTTGCGGTAAAGTTTCAGGAAATACTTCTCTCCCTGAGCCGGAACGCCAAAAACCAGTGCAGAATTACTTGAATCAACCGGTAATACACGACTGGTAATCAGTCCACTGGCATCTTCAATAGCCAACCCTTTTCCCCGGTGGAAGGTCAGTTTTCCGTTTGTTTGATCCAGGGTTTGCTGATGGGCCAGGTGATGATACAGGGCTTGCTGGAACCGCTCGTCGTAAATGGCATCGACCACCAAACCGCTTTTCTGGTCGAATTTCGCACGCGTCAGCACCCCTTTCGGGGCAATTGAAGAGGCCCCGGGATGATCAGCTTCAACAAACGACAAGGGAAGTAAATACCGTTCGGTTTCCCCGTCGGCATACGCGGCTTCCACGATAAACAGGAATGCCTTATCGTCGGGTTGATTACCGGAAAGAAACGCAATTTCGTGAACAACCCGAATGCGAAAGCCGGCCTGCTGGCGGGCTTTACCGGCAAACCACCGGCACGAGTTCACATAGGGAGGCAGAATCGCCGTTTCCAGAAACCGGATGGCATCCTGATCCCGGATTAGATTATTCCAGGCATAGGGGCTACTCAGGTTGGTTGCGGTTGAGTCGAACATGGAGACAAATCGGAGCTACAGGCGAAGCGATTCTGCCCGTAATAATACAAAGTGATTCCGTAAATAAGCCTATTTGTTGGGGATAAATTGCAAACCCGGCGTTTATTCTACCAGATAATCCATCAGAGTTTTCCACTGGATTTTCTGGTAGAAAAGCCAGCCGGTGGTGGCAATAACGGTATTGACCACCGCACGGCCTCCGGCTTCCGGATTCTGGTTGTTGATTCGTTCATTTTCGCCAATCTGACAGGCCGTTAAGGTATTTCCCACCCATTCCACACGAAACGTGCTGCTCGATTCATCGGTAAAAAAGTGTTCGGTCCGGTTTTCGTTTTCGTGCGGGTCAGCACAGGGACGCGCCGTAAAACCGGCTTTCGTTTCCTCATCGACAACCTGGGTCACCTTAACCCAGTTTACGGGCGTCGGGCCGGGGAGTTCCAGGCGAATTAAATCACCAACCACCGGCCGACCGGTTGACTTCGCAAGCCCTGAGGGATCGTGTAAAACAAAATCGGCTGTCATGCTGGAGACTTCAGACCAGCGGTTTACGGCAAAAACTTTCTCTCTGGCTTGGGCAAATGCCTGCAAAGTAGTCTGAGCGTCTGGATAATGCTTCTGGCTACAATACGTCTTGTCAACCGAGTCGTCGCCTTTTAAAAGATCAATGCCCTGTTGAATGGCCTCTCCGATGTTACTGGTTTTCATACGTTTTGGATTGAAGGGTCTACACGCTGTGTATTAAAAACCCATTCCGGCCGGTTGAGCGGAATGGGTTGTTTACGCTAAGCAGGATGCTAAAAGCCTTTATTGACGGGGGTTGGGCTTTTTACGGGTGGTGTCCGTACCGGTGTTGCCGAACGTACGGCCGTTGCTGCGGTCATTTTTGGCTTTCGGATACGATCTGGACCGGTTCTTTTCGGACACTTTGCCATCAGCGGTTGACGGCGACCGTGCTTCCCGATTCGCCTGCTGACCCGAACGGCCAAATTTATTGGATGTGCTGTTGCTATCCGGGCGAACACCGGTAACGTTCCGGCTAATGCCCGCCCGGGTTTTGCCGGGCTCCGTTTTCTGTTCTTTCACATTCCCGTTCTTGCTCTGAGCCGAATTGGCAGCATTGCCTTCCGAACTGGTCGTCTGAGCCTGGGTTGGCCGGGTGAAAATCAATCCTGTCAATACAGCGGCCATTAAGATTCCTTTTTTCATCGTTGAGTTGATTTACGAGACGTTTTCCCGTCCACAAGGTTCATCATACAGTGCATTCGTGCGGTTTGGATTGGTTGAAAAGCCAAACCGGTGACGACGGCCTTCTATGGTGTTAACCGCATACGCACCGCATTGTTATTGAAAATAAGCCAGGGTCCGGCAAAAGAAATTTGGTTTCTTCAACCTGAAAAGGCCGAATAAGTCCCAAGGTCCGTGGAAAATCACAACGCCCGAATGCCGCTTTTCTCACGGTTCAGGCTCCGTTTTCTGCTTCTGCTGATAGATAAATTCGTGGAGCCTGCGGGATTTTTCACGGGTCTGCCGGGATTTTTCGGTAAACTCCTGCGCAGCTTTTTGGTTACCGGCCTCGGCAAATTGTTTCGCCGACTGATCGAGCAACAGAATCGTCTCCTCAAACCCCCGAACGCCCTGCCACAGCGCTTCGTCAACGGTTTTGGTCACTTCGGCCAGCAGAGAACCTGCCGTATACGCATGACCCGTATGGCAACGATACCGGATCAGTTTGCCTTCTTTGATACTGACCAGGCTACCGTGGCACTCGGGGCAGGTTAAGGGCGTGAGTTCACCCAGATCAATGATGCCCATTTCGAAGGCGTTTTCTTCAGCGGCAATGTTGATTTCGGCCTCCATCCGGGTCTTTTCCTCGGCCGAAAGCGTAGGTTTTTCGGACACCTCCTCCTGGGTTAACCGGTTCAGCAACTGCGCCATTTCGGCCATCGGAACACTGTAGTCGACATCGACGTATTCCCGCACACTATCCGGCATGCTGGGATACAGGGCTTCGTCCGGTTCCTGAATAATGGTTAGCCCGCCGAGCCGTTTGATGGACCACATGCCTGAGGTGCCGTCGTTGAGCATTCCCGTTAGAACAACCCCAATCACCCGGGGGCCGTAGGTATATGCCGCAGACCGAAACAGGGCGTCGATGGAAGGGCGAAACCGGTTTTCTTTCGGACCTTTTTTGACAATCATCCGGTCATGTTCGACCAGCAGGTGATGGTCGGGCAGAGCGACATAAATCTGGCCTGGTCGAATGCTTTCTCCATCCCGGGGATGAACGGCCTTCAGGGGTCCCGCGTGGGTCAGAATATCAGGCAAAAAACTGGGTGAGTGGGGTGAAAGATGCTGCACGATAAAAATAGAAGCCCCAAAATCCGCGGAAAGAGTCGATACCAATTCTTTCAGGGCCGTTATTCCGCCGGCCGAAGAGCCTATAACTACCAGATTGCGCTTTGCCATACACGATATAACTATGAATTTTAGGATAAACACGTTCGCTCCTTCTCCAGAAGAGAAGGCGTAATCTAAGTTTGAAGAGTCTGGCAAATAGTCCTAACTTGCTTCCGGTACCTTCGTCTCCCAAAGTAAACAGTTAACTTGTACGATAGTTCTTGAAAATGGTATGGCAAAAAAAACAGCTTCTACCCATCGACCTCCGCTGAGACCAGTTCCGGTTGTTGCCATTGGCGCATCGGCGGGCGGTCTGGAGGCCCTGTCGCTTTTGCTGGCCAATTTGTCTTCGACAACCGGTTTTGCGTTTGTATACATTCAACACCTCGACCCCGAGCAGGAAAGCCACCTTTCCGCTCTGATGGGCCGGGTGACGCCCATGCCGGTTCGGGAGGCCGGGCAGGGAATGCGGATCGAACCCGATTCGGTCTACATCATTCCGCCCGACAAGGATATTGAAATCATTGACGGAACGCTGCGACTTTCCGCCCGGCAGCCCCGGCCCTACCTTCACATGCCCATCGACCAGTTCTTTATTTCGTTGGCCAATCAGCAGAAGGAAGGAGCCATTGCGATTTTGCTATCGGGGGCCGCTTCCGACGGCACTCTGGGTCTGAAAGCCATCAAAGCGGAAGGCGGTATCACGATGGCGCAGGATGAAACGGCTCAATTTCAGAGCATGCCCCAAACGGCCATTCGCGAGGGCGTGGTCGACCTGGTGCTTCCTCCGAAGGAAATTGCGAAAGAAGTGGAGCGGTTGAGCCACCAAAGCTACCTTTTCCGGTTGAACACACTTGTGGAAGGGCCGGGCGACGTGGAAACACCGGATGAAGACCTGAAAGCGGTTATTCTGTTCATCAAAAAAGCCACCGGAGTCGATTTCACCCATTACAAAATATCCACCATCCGGCGTCGCATCATCCGACGAATGCTGCTGTATAAACTGGAAAAATTGCAGGACTACATCCGGTATATGAAGCAGCACACCCATGAGGTCGACGCCCTGTACAGTGACCTGTTGATCAACGTGACGCATTTTTTTCGGGACGAGGAAACGATGGATTACCTGAAGAAAATTCTGCTGCCTCAGATCATTAAAAACAAACTGCCCCGCGACCCCCTGCGAATCTGGATTCCGGCCTGCTCGACGGGTCAGGAAGCCTACTCACTGGCCATGCTGATTCTGGAAGTTGTTGAGGACCGCGTTCCCAGTCTGCCCATCCATATTTTTGCGACAGATCTGAGCGAAGCCGCCATTGCCAAAGCCCGACAGGGCAACTACTCCCGCAGTGAGGTGATGGACATTTCGCCCCAGCGGCTGCTGCGGTTTTTCACGAAGGTGGATGATCATTACCGCATCAGCCGAACCATTCGTGATCTGTGCGTTTTTGCCCCCCATAACATTTTCAAAGACCCGCCCTTTCCCGGCTAGACCTCATCAGTTGCCGCAACCTGCTGATTTACCTGGACCAGGTGTTGCAGAAAAAAGCCATCGCGACCTTCCATTATGCTCTCAATCCAACCGGCTATCTGCTACTTGGAAAGTCTGAAACCATCGGCTCTTCCGCGCCGTTTTTTGCCCAGTTGGAAAAGAATTACAAAATCTACGTACGAAAAAATGATGTTACCAGCCGTCCTACCTTTGAAATGAATCCCCGGATGCCGGAAGCAGACCCTATGGAAGAGCCCAATCGAACCCCCAAAAATCCCAAGGCCGACCCTGCCTCCAGGGATCTGGATACCGTCGTCGACACACTGTTGCTAAGTCAGTATGTCCCGGCCAGCGTGGTGGTGAATCAGGACCTCGACATTCTTCAGTTTCGGGGCTCTACGGGTCTGTTTCTGGAGCCTTTGCCGGGAAAAGCCAGTCTCAATCTGCTCAAGATGGCCCGCCCGTCCCTGCTTTTCGAACTGCGCAACACCGTCCACAAGGCCCATAAATCAGGGGAGCCGATCCGGAAAACCGGTCTGGAAATCAAGGTGAAAAGCAAAACACACCAGGTAGCCATTGAAGCGGTTCCGCTCAAAACCGCAACGGAGGAACGGCTCTTTCTGATCATTTTTGAAGAAGTCACCACCCCGGCCCTGCAAGAGAGTGGAAAAACGGGGGTTCGCGTCCGCCGAATCAAACAACTGGAAGAAGAACTCGCCACCCTGCGGGAAGATCTGCATTCCATTATTGAGGAGCAGGAAGCCAATAACGAAGAATTGCAGTCGGCCAACGAGGAAATTATCAGCAGCAACGAAGAACTCCAGAGCATCAATGAGGAACTGGAAACGAGCAAAGAAGAAATCGAATCAGCGAACGAAGAACTGCAAACCATCAACCAGGAGTTGCAGCAACGCAACGACCAGTTGACGGAGGCTTATGCGTTTGCCGAAGACATTTTCTCCACCATTCGGGAAGCCACCCTCGTTCTGAACAGCGACCTGCGGGTGATGAGTGCCAACCAGGCTTTTTACACCATTTTCCGGGTTCGGCCCGAAGCCACCGAGGGGCGTTTGCTCTACGAACTTGGAAACCGCCAGTGGGACATTCCCCAACTCCGGAACATGCTCGATGCGGTGGTGCAGGAAGATGCCCAGTTTCAGGGATTTGAAGTAGCCCATAACTTTCCGGAAATCGGCGAAAAAGTGATGTACCTCAACGCGCGAAAGGTGGTTCGGCAACACAGTCAGGAAGCCATTCTGGTGGCCATTGAGGACATTACCGAACACCGGCAGGTGCAACGAATGCTGTCGGAACAGGAAGCGTGGTTTCACACCATTGTCGACAGTGCGCCGACGCTCATCTGGGTGGCTGGCCCCGACGCCCGTTACAAGTATCTCAACACGGCCTGGACAGCCTACGCCGGTCATCCCCCGAAAGAGGAACGGCTGCACGGCTGGACGGCCGATATTCATTCCGACGATAGGGAAGCCTACCTGGCCATTTACCGGAAAAGCTTTGAAGAACGGCTCCCCTTTTCCTTCGAATACCGGTTGCGCCGAAATGACGGCGAATACCGCTGGATGCAGGAAAAAGCCAGCCCTCTTTTCAAACCGGACGGCACATTCAATGGCTATCTGGGCACCTGCACCGACGTTCACCTGCAGAAGACCCTGACCCAGGAACTGGATTTGCGCGTTCAGGAGCGGACACGAGAAGTACAGAAAACCGCCGAAAGCTTACAGGCCGTGCTGAACAGTTCACCGGCGTCCATCGCCTATTTCAAAGCCATCCCCGAATCGAACGATATCACGGACTTTACGCTCGTGGTCTGCAATCAGAATTTTGCGACCTTGAACAACCAGCCTGTCAGCCAGATGCAGGGCCGACAGGCCAGCCAATTGTTTCCGAACCAGTGGTCGGCAGGCATGTTCGATCGATTCAAACAGGTCGTTGAAACCGGCGAACCCGTGTATGAAGAACAACAGAATTCAATTCCTGACACGGATCGCTGGTGGGGCTCGTCGATCATCAAATACGATGGCGGGCTCGTCGTCACCCGTCTGAACGTAAGCGGGCCAGGAGAAGGTTGAATTCACCCGGTTCGAGGTCGCTGAACGGTTGCTCGATCTGGGCCAAAGTATGAAACCGCTGGCCGACCAGCGGAATTTGTGGGTTCAAACCCGGGGTAAATCTTCGCTGTTGGTGACGAGCGACCCCATTCTCATACGCCGGATTGCCCAGAAGTCAATTCGGGATCAGAAACGGTTCCCGATCAGGCGGGTGATTAGGGAATTGGTCTGTCGATCGTCAAAAACCTGTGCGAGTTGTTGCGGGGTATCCTGACGGTGGAAACGCCACCCGAAGGAGGAACGGTTTTCAAACTGCAATTCCCGTAAACGTATATACCTCCCGGCAGAAACTTGGCCGCAATCCCAACCCGCCGGATCGGGCAAACAAAAAAAGAAAAAAATGTTCCATCTTCCTGAACACATCAAAATGGGGAAGCGTTGTGAATGTAATACCCTGTAATTTATAGTTTCCAGGAAACGCAACGTTGAAAACATGAATGACTCCAGAAATAAAAAAAGCCCGAATCGGCTCCGAAAAGCCCGACTCCTGGTTATTGAAGACAGTGCGGATCATCGGCTGCTGATAAAAAATGCGCTCCAGCAAAGTTTTATGGATATTGATACGGTGATCATGGCGGATGAGCATACCGCCATCCATTACCTCGAAGAATGCATGCAGACCGGACTGCGGCTTCCTCAGTTGATCCTGCTGGATCTGTATCTGCCGGAGCGGGAGAATGGCTGGGCTTTTCTGAAAAAAGTTAAAAACCTAAATCCGGAGGTCGGGCAAATCCCGGTCGTGGTATTCAGTAATTCAAGTGATTCCGAAGACATCGTGGAATCGTACGACCGTGGAGTGGCTTCCTACGTTGTCAAGCCCATGAACTTTACAGAGTGGACCGATTACTTTCAGACCCTGAAAGAATACTGGTGGGAAACCGTATCGTTACCCAACACCCATTCGATGTAAGAAAGGTTCCGCCCCGAAACCGGGTAGTTCAGCTAGACCGGGGTGGAGCGGACGTTCCCCGCCTGTGGCGCAGATGCAACCGACAGCCAATACCGAAATATTTTTTCCAGTACCTGAATGAACCGGGGCAGATCGGTGGGATAAACAATGACCGAATTGGCCCCCGATGCGTACCCCTGTTGAGCCTGGTCGTAATTGCCGGCCGATGACAGCAGAATGGTGGGAATAAACCGGAAGCGGGAACTGTTTTTGAGCGTTTGCAACGTGAGCAAACTGCCCGGCTGGCTCCCGTCCAACACAATCACGGCGGGCATATCGGCCTCTCCAGTGCCAGCAATCACTTTCTGAAGGCCGTTGCCGGTGTCGAATAGCTTCAGCCCCCATTGCGACCATTTTTCACCCATCAGTTGCTGCACCAAACCGCTTTTTAGCTCATCGGCCATCACCAGCCACATCCGCCGGGAAGCCAAAGACGAATGTTTTTTTTCGAGCCCAGCCAGAGCCACCAACGGAGAACTGACCGGCTCCCCATTTGCCGACAATGAAGGCGGCAGCATCTTAACCAGAAGCGGATCGATGATCAGACTCCAGCGCCGGCGGCTGACGGGCAGCGTTTCACCGTCCCGCAGGCTAACCGACCCCGCCATTTTGTGTCCCGGAGGAGCCTGAAAATCAGCAATGTAATGGGGATTAACCAGGGCCGTTTTATGAACCCGAAGAAAACCGGAGAGTTTCTTTTCAAAAAAAACCAGGGATTTTGCCAACAAAACCTTGCGCCCGTCGCCGTAATGCACCCACGTATAATTGCTGAACCCTTTCAGGTATTTGATCAACGCAGGGTATTGAATCGCTTCCTGAATCATGTTGTTTACCAATAAAATGCTATGCTTGCATGTTTTATAAAGTAACCGCATTCAGGACAATTGTAGCTGCATTTCTTAGGCAACGGCACTTCTTTTCAAGGTCCCATCAGCCGCCAAAACGGTCAGACTTCGATTTTCAGCAAGTGCATGGGCAACAAATACGGATCGAGTTCAACGTAGTTCCACTGCCCTTTCCAGGTATATTGCGCTCCGGTCAGCAAATCGTGCACCACGTATTCCTGGCCATCGGCGATTCCCAACTGCCAGATCGGCACCTGCACCATGCCCGCCCGCCGGTTGTAGGCGTCGGTATTGATCACCATGAGCAGCCGGTTGTGGCCCGTCACTTTCAGATAGGCCATCAGCGCGTCGTCGTCGATGCGGCAGAACGTCAAATTGTTGGTGGTTTGCAAGGCCGGGTTTTCCCGCCGGATGCGGTTGACCAGCCCGATCAGGTACGTCAGCCGGTTGGTGCGGTGCCAGTCCCAGTGCCGGATCTCGTATTTTTCGGAATCGATGTATTCTTCTTTGCCCGGAAACGGCAGGTGTTCCATCAACTCGAACGACGGCCCATAGATACCGTAGTTGGACGACAGCGTAGCCGCCAGCAAAAACCGGATCAGAAACTGCGGTTCGTGGCCCGATTGCAGGATGTAGGGGTTGATGTCGTGGGTGGTCGGCCAGAAATTCGGGCGGTAGTAGCGCTTCATTTCGCCCTGCGTCAGTTCCGTCAGGTATTCTTCCAGCTCCTGTTTGTTGTTACGCCAGGTGAAATAGGTGTACGACTGGGCAAAACCGCGCTTCGCCAGTTGCTGCATCACCTTCGGTTTGGTGAAGGCTTCGGCCAGAAATAACAGATCGGGATAGATCTTCCTGACTTCCGTAATCAGCCATTCCCAGAACTGAAACGGCTTGGTATGGGGGTTGTCGACCCGGATGATCCGGACACCCCACGACGCCCACGTCAGCATCGTCTCTTTCATTTCAATCCAGAGGCTCTGCCAGTCGTCGGTTTCAAAATAAACCGGGTAAATATCCTGGTATTTTTTCGGCGGATTTTCAGCGTATTGAATGGTGCCGTCGGGTCGTTTTTTAAACCATTCCGGGTGATCTTTGGCCCAGGGGTGATCGGGTGACACCTGAATGGCCAGGTCCATCGCCACCTCCATGCCGTGATTTCGGGCAATGGCAATCAGGTGTTTGAAGTCGTCGAGGGTTCCCAACTCGGGGTGAATGGCCGTGTGACCGCCCAGTTCCGAACCGATGCCATACGGAACACCGGGTTCGCCGGGCTGCGAAACCACATTATTATTTTTCCCTTTCCGAAACGACTGTCCAATGGGGTGAATCGGCGGCAGGTAGAGCACGTCGAAGCCCATCGCTTCGATGCGCGGCAACAACTTTTCCACATCCCGGAACGTGCCGTGTCGACCCGGTTCCGGTGAAGCAGATCGCGGAAAGAGGCAATACCACGTACTGAAACCGGCTTTGGGCCGATCGACGTCGACGATCAGTTCACGGGCATACCGGGCCGGGTGTTTCCGCTCGGGATACTGCTGGATGAGGTCCGTAAACAGACTACTTTCCACAAACTGAATAGACTCCTGGTAAGCCGCATCGTTGTATTCATCCGACCCGCTTTCCAGCAAACCGGCCAGCCACTCCAGCGTCGGTTTATCGTCACCTTCAGCCCGTTGCGCCATGCCTTCGACGTAAACCGCCCCGGCCTTGAGTTCGCTCGTCAGCCGTTGACCAGCCGCTACTTTCAATTCGACTTCGTGTTTCCAGGAAGCGATGTGATCCACCCAGCCTTCGATGGTGTAGGCATACAGTCCCGGTTTTTCGACGGTAAACGATGCGCCCCAGCGGTCATTGTTGATAAGAACCATCGGCACTTCAGTCCAGGCCGACTCATCCGGATGTTTATAAAGCAGCCGGGCCGCCAGTTTGTCGTGACCGTCCAGAAAAATATCCGCTTCAACGGCAATGCGATCCCCGGGGACGGCCTTGATCGGAAAACGTCCCCCATCGAGTTCGGGCGAAACCCGTTCGATCATGACACGAATCTGACCATCGGAAGGTAGATTTGCTAATTTATATGCCGCAGCGGCAGAACGGGAAGTTTTATTACGGGTGGCCATAGTCAACCTGATTGTCAATCGTTTAGCCAACGGACACGCGATGGCATGCCGCCAGAATTTCGTTCATCATCTCGTTGTAACCGTCCTTCGAAACGGGCTTGGATTTCACCGAAACCGCCCCCAGTTTCAGACACTCATCAATCAGTTCTCGCCCGACGTAGGTAGAATAAATAACGACGGCAATCCGCGACAGCCAATCCGTAGCTTTGATGGCTGTCAGCGTTTCTTTCCCCGTTAGCTTGGGCATATTCTGATCCAGAATGACAATATCCGGCAGTTCATCGGGCGACGTGATTCGATGCAGGTAGTCGAGCAATTCTACCCCCGATGTAACGCCGGGCAGCAGTTCAATATCGGTGCGATTCCCTAAAAAATCGATAAAAAACGCACGGTCATCCCCATCATCTTCAGCCAGTAAGATTTTCTTTCTGGATAGGTCAAAAGCCATTTCAAGCCGGTTTATGTTGCCTCAAAGGTAAGCTAATAATGAATGTAGAACCCATTCCTTCCTTACTTTGTGCCCTGATCCGGCCATTATGTTTGTCGATGATTCGTTTGGTAACCGCCAGTCCGATGCCCGATCCTTCGTAAATATCCTTGGTATTCAATCGCTGAAACAGCGAAAAAATTTTCTCAACATACTGTTCATCGAACCCAATCCCATTGTCGGTAATCGAAATGGAACACATCGGTTCTTCCTCCTTCGTTTCGGATTCGGCGGGGTCAGTCGCCTTGATTTCGATTACGGGCGGCTGATCGGCTTTGGAAAACTTCAGCGCGTTGCTGATCAGGTTTTGGAAAACCTGCCGGATCTGCCCCTGATTCACTTCCACTTCGGGTAATGAGTCGATCTGCACCCGGGCTTTTTTCTCCTGAATCCGGAGTTCAAAATCTTTCAATACCTCATTGAGCAGCTTGTTGAGATCGGTCAGAACGTATGTATCCGAATGCGTCGATAGCCGGGAATAACTCAGGATGTCGATGATCATGGTGCGCATCCGGTTGGAAGAGTCAATAATTTTTTCCAGATACCGCACGCTGTCGACCGGCAGTTCATCGATGTGTTTGTCTTTCAACAATTCCGAAAACATCTGGATTTTGCGCAACGGCTCCTGCAAATCGTGGGAGGCCACCGACGCAAACTGCTGCAGGTCGTGGTTGCTGACTTCCAGCGCCGTGTTCATTTCTTCCAGCCGATCGTTGTTGGACTTGAGCAGGCGCTGGGTGGCCTTCTGAACCGTGAGATCGGTTACGATGACGCTCATCGAAGTGCCGCCATCCAGTTCCAGCGTTGTTACGGAAAGCTGGCAGGGCACCTCCCTGTCCGTACCCAGGATGCAGATTTCCACTTTGCGGTCTTCTGTCCACCCATCATTGAACAGGCTGTTGTAGCGGTCTTTGTAGTCCGCCGGAATAAAGGTATCGAACGACAGGGCAATCACGTTCGACAGCGGCATACCCACCATCGACGCAAATTTTGAATTGCAGTAGAGAATCAATCCTGATTCATTCAGCGTCACCGCCCCTTCGTTCATCGTTTCGATAAACACCCGGTACGTCTGATCGGCGGTTTTGAGGCTGTAGAGTTCGTGTCCGTCCTTTCCCTGTACCACCAACGCGTCGACCTGACCCGTTCGTATGGCATGAATGGTCTCGGTGGCCTCTTCCAACTGGATCAGCAAGGCTTCGTTTTCCTGGACGAGTTGTTCGTAGGTTTTAACCGGTTTCATTAACTGGTATGAGCAATGCCCAGGCCTTTGAGCACCTTTTCGGTGTCCGACATATCGCCGATTAGCCTACGTTGCGGCAAGGGCATTTTTTTTATCAATAAAGGTAAAGCAATAATTTGCTCGCTTTCGGCAAGCATGCGTTGCTGGTAAACATCAATAATTTCCAGGGTATAGTTTCCCGCAAGATACGTTTCACAAATGTGTTTCAGATTGGCAATGGCACGGATTGAATTAATCGAAGCCCCGGTTACAAACAGGCGCAATTCATACTTCTGCCCGTCGCCATCAGAATCTGTATCCGGAGTTATTACTTGCTCAATCATGCTATTTTTTTGCCGGACGAATGTTCAATCCAACCAACACTTTTTCTTCGTTCGACAAATCGCCAATAATCTTCCGGATGGGTTCGGGCACCTTTTTGACCAGGGTCGGAATGGCCAGAATCTGGTCTCCTTCAGCCAGTTGCGGCTGAACCAGCAAGTCAATGACTTCGATGACGTACTTGCCTTTTAGATGCTCCTCACAATACCGCTTCAGATTAGCCAGCGCCGTCACGGATTTCGCCGTTTTGCCGGCAACATAGAGTCTTAACTCCCAAATTTCCTCTTTTGTTTCCATTCCGTTTCGGTGGCTATTGCTCATTATGACGGTTTTTGATTAGTTGTTCCCGGTTTTTCTCCAGCACATCCTTTCGCAATTCCTCTTCCACGTAGGCTTTATTCAATTCATCCTGTACGGATTCGAACTCTTCTTTTAAACTCGCAATCTTCGACTCCAGCACCAGGCGTTTGCGTTCGATTTCCCGATCCTTGCGGTTGAGGGCATAATCGCGCAACGCCTTGCCGGTCACCTCCTGCAATTGCTGGGCTTCCCGCGCGGAACCCGTCAGCACCCCCTCGGGGCTTAAAAAGACATCCACCAGATGCAGACCTCCGTCCGTAATTACAAACTCGCGGACCTGATTGGAATGCTTCATGCCGCGCGACTTCATGACGTACATACCCCGGTTCCGCTCACCGTTCGACTCAATATCCCGCACCAGCAACCAGGCATCCACCAACGACGAAACGCCCTCGTCTGTTTGCTCACTCACAATGGTGTTCAGCGATAGCGCCGTAAACATCACGGTTATTTGTCTTGATTGCAGAAAATCGATCAGCCGGATCAGCATCGACTTCACTTCGCTGACCGTACCCACCGTAATCAGATTGGTTATAGGGTCCAGCACAACCAGGTGAGGATCAAAATCTTCGATCAGCTTATGAATCGAGACCAGGTGCATTTCCAAACCGTTGAGCGTGGGCCGTGAAGCGTGAAATTTCAACAGGCCGGCATCGATGTGCTGCTGGAGATCGAACCCGATCGAGCGCATGTTCCGGATGATCTGCTGCGGTGACTCCTCAAACGCAAAATAAATACAACGCTCTTTCCGATTGCAGGCTTCGTGGGCAAAACTGGCGGCAATGCTCGTTTTTCCCGTACCGGCGGTTCCCGAAACCAGAATGCTGCTACCCCTGAAAAACCCTTTTCCCTCCAGCATTTTGTCCAGCGACGGAATCCCGGACGAAATCCGTTCCGACGTTACATCGTGCGTCAGGGTGAGCGACGTAACCGGCAATACCGAGATACCGCTCCGGTCGATCAAAAAAGGATATTCGTTGGTCCCATGCACCGACCCCCGGTATTTGACGATGCGCAAAAGCCGGGTGGAGATCTGGTTGGTAACCCGGTGATCGAGCAGAATCACGCAGTCAGAAATGTATTCTTCCAGCCCGTGGCGGGTCAGTGTGCCCCCTCCTCTTTCACCGGTGATGATGGTTGTCACTTTTTTGACTTTCAGCCATTCAAACAGCCGCCGGAGTTCAGCCCGCAAAATGCCCTGATCGAGCAGACCCGAAAACAGGTTTTCAATGGTGTCCAGCACCACGCGTTTCGCCCCAATGCTGTCGATGGCGTGTCCCAGCCGGATGAAAAGACCGTCCAGGTCGTATTCGCCGGTTTCCTCAATTTCGCTCCGTTCAATCCGCACATGATCGAGTCTGATCAGCTTATCCTGCTGAAGTTGGTTCAGGTCGTAGCCAAGCGAAGCCACGTTTAAAACCAGTTCTTCGGCTTTCTCTTCGAACGACATAAAAACTCCCGGTTCGTCATACATCACAGCCCCGTGAACAATGAATTCGATGGAGAATAAGGTTTTTCCGCAACCTGTTCCCCCGCAAATCAGCGTGGGCCGGTCTTTTGGTAATCCTCCGCCTGTGATTTCATCCAGACCAATAATACCGGTCAGGGCTTTGGGGAAAGAAGGAAGTGGCTGGGTAGGTTTTTGGGAGGAAGTCAGGCTCATCGATCGTGCAATTTTTCAAATCGTGTGGTGGAAAAGGGCATTTAATTTTCAAAAAACATAACCAGATTTCCCTGCAG
This sequence comes from Larkinella sp. C7, assembly GCF_006149005.1. Lineage (GTDB taxonomy): Bacteria > Bacteroidota > Bacteroidia > Cytophagales > Spirosomataceae > Larkinella. The sequence continues at coordinate 603,635 of NZ_VBSL01000005.1, forward strand.
AGTGTTTGACGACCGGGCCAGAATGATCCGTTTAAAGTTCGAAAATATACTAAAAAAACACACGTCCACGGCAATTTCTACCAAGCGTCCGGTTTCGAACCAGAAAATAAAGGATAGAAGCAAACCGCTCCCATCCTTTACGACTTTTCACCTAAAATAATGGGATAGACAAAAGAGCGGAGTACGGCGGAAAAAGACCTAAAAAGTCGCATTTCTCACGTTTTTCCTCTCTTGTCTTCCCTCACAAATACCGGGTCGTGGCCGGATGAAACGTTTCCCACGAATGCAGGTATTCCTGCGAGGCCGGAATCCGGGCCAGTTTCTTGCCTTTCAGCAAACCCTCCGTGCAGGCGCCGTGCCGGTTCCAGACCGACCCGGTTTCCCGGTCCCGAAATGAATCCGCCGAATCCGCCGTAAAATGCAGGATCTGGCCGTTTACGTTCCGGTTCCAGACATGGAAGGTCGCACTGTCGGACGCCACCATGAGCAGCAGCGGTGTTCCCGCCAGACTGTCGTTCGTAACTTTTTGTTTGAGTAACTGACTCCAGTCGTAAGCGCGGGCCGCCTGGTTGCGCTCCACGCCCACCACCCACGATTTCGGCTTCCACGACAGGCTGTCGCGCCCCGTCAGTTTCCGTTTAACTTTTCCTTTTTCGTACGGTTCCATGCTCGCATACTGCTCTTTGAAGGTCGAATCCGGCTGGAGAACCAGCGTTTCGGGATGCAGTTCGGTCCAGGCCTGCAACGTCATTTGTTCGGCCTGAAAACCGGGCAAATACTGGCCTTTCAACGGCCCGGCGATGGCTTCGCCGTTGACCTGCCGCCACCAGCTCCCGGTCGTTTTGTCTTCAAACATCGCATTGAAATGATCCATGCCCACCAGCCGGAATTCTTCAATCTTGCCGCCCACCAGCGGCCGAAACACGCGGCCCGTTCGGCAAACCGTGCAGTACGTAATCATAACCGGTTCCCCACCCACCGTGTCCCGAACCTGGTGGTGATAGCCAATAAACTGGATCGGATAAGCCCGCGCCTGTCCGTTTACGACCAAACCCAACACCAGCTTGTCGGCCGGGATTGTACTGGCTTTCAAATCCAGCATCACGGTTTCTTTGGGCTGGTAAAACATTTTTTCGGCCAGAAACCGGAAATTGAAGAGGTAAAAAACCACGCCATAAACGGCCAGCAGCGCCAGCACGGCAGCTTTGCGTCCTCTCCGTTTCGGTGCCGCCAGCAAGTGGTATGTCGGATACGCGATGAGCAACCAGCCCACAATCCGGATGATCCAGCTATTCTGATGAATCCAGTAGGCAAAATCAATCGTATCGGCTTCCTGACTGCCCGGCATCGGCATGATGAAGTAGACTTTTGAAATTTCAGTGGCCGTCAGCAACAGAATACCGAGGATAAAAAGAAGCATGGTTTTCATAGAAAAATGGGTTACAGTGCACTCATCGGGGCATATAATGATCATCCGCCGTATAACCGTACTCCGCGATTTTAGTCGCCCGGAACTTGTACAATTCCGGGTTGTCAGGCGCCCAGGTCGCCAGCCCGTCGACGTATCGATTAAACATACAGAACGCAGCCGCAATCAGAACCGTATCGTGAATATCTTTATCGGTCGCGCCTTGCTGCCGGGCTTCGTGAACCTGCTCAGGCGTCACCTGTTTCCCGCCTTTCTGCACACTGCCGGCAATGGCCAGCAGGGCTTTCAGTTTGGACGAAAGCAAGGTTTGTCCGTAGTTTTCCTTAACGGCTTTGACAAACTCGCCATTCTCGTCGCCCCAGTAATAACTGGCCACGGCACCGTGGATGGTCTGGCAAAAAAAGCAGTCGTTTTCGGAGGAAACATAGGTGGCAATCAGCTCGCGTTCGGCCCGGCTCAGACCGTCGTCGGTTCGAAGCAGCGCGTTGGCTAATTCATTAAGTGGCTTCGCCGTTTCGGGGCTAAACGCCATCGGCCCGCGAATCCCGGGCAACCCTTCAGGTAATTGAATATGAGGCATATCGGATAAAAAAAATAAGTAAAAATGGATCGAAACCGGCGTATATATCCCTGACCGCAGCGCAGCCAGGGAATATCACACTAACCTATTATGAACGCATTGCTTTTGTAGTCCAGGCTGCGGCAGGGTGTTCGTCCGGATTGGTAACCATAAACGCTGCACCATAAACCCTAAGCTTCTATTCCACCGGTTTTGGCATCACATACCCCAGGGTTCCCATGCGCTCGCCCATGGCTTCGTAAGCCGCCGGGTCGGTCGGGGTCAGGCTTGCCAGTCCGTCGACATACCGGTTAAACAGGCAAAACGTGGCAGCAATTAATACCGTATCGTGAATGTCACGGTCGGTGGCCCCCTGCTGGCGGGCGTCGGCCACCAGTTCCTCCGAAACCGTGCGGGCATCCTGCTGAACGTGTTTGGCAATCGTCAGCAAGGCTTTCAGCTTGTCGGAAACCGGAGCGGTTTGGTAATCCGCGATCACCTGATCGACCCGTTCTTTGTCTTTTCCCAAAAGAAACCGGGCCGCTGCCGCGTGGCTTCCAGCGCAAAAATTGCAATCATTAAGCGACGATACGAAGGTTGCGATCAACTCGCGTTCGGCTTCGCTCAGGGGCGATTCGTTTCGCAACAACGCCTGTGCCAGCGCGTACAGATGCTGACCGGTATCGGGTCGGTACATGACCAGACTGCGAATACCGGGAATGCCTTCAGGAACTTGAATGTGTGCCATTTTTTTGATGATTTTTTGCCCTGACAGCGGTTGGAAACCCTGTCAGCGGCTTTAGAATAAGCCGTAAATAATACCAATCAGCCGCTGACAGGGTCTTCGACCGCTGTCAGGGCTGATTGCTGTCTGGGTTTTGTACGCCAGATGGCAATAAAGCCAATGACGAACGTACCGGAAAAGGCAAAAATCGCCGACCCATACCCGCCCAACACCGCAACCAGCGTGCCGATAAAAAAAACCGCCGTTGCCGTCACCAGCCGACCGATGTTGAAACAAAAACCGGTGGCCCGGCCCCGCAACGGGGTAGGAAAAAGTTCGGGCAAATAAGCCGACATGGTGCCCTGGCTGATGCCGAAAAGCAGTGCCAGCGTTGCCATTTCGGTATACACAATGAGGGAAAGGGTGGTGTTCGTTTTGAAAAGCACCGCGGCCATGACGAAACAGGCCGCAAAAACAAACAGCATGGTTCGCCGGTGCCCGATCAGTTTGACAATGAAACCCGACAGGATTCCGCCCAGCACCCCCCCGCTGCCCATCAGCATCATCGATAAACCGCGCGCTTTCCGCGCATCACCCACCACCAGGCTCTGCACCCAGGTCGGCACCCACGAAAAAACCGCCCACAACCCCACCAGCATCGCCCCGAATGCCAGCGAACCCAGCCATAATGACCGGCGGTATTGCGGATCGAAGAGGCTGACATGGGCATCGGCAGATTGCTGATGAACCCGTTTCCATCCTGCCGGTTCCTGTACCAGGCCCGCAATCAAAACGCCAACAACCAGCGGAATACCGCCGATCCAGAACGCCTGCCGCCAGTCGGAGATCAAGTTATTGACCCACCCGGACAGCAGAATCCCGACCGGAAATGCCACCGCCAGAATGCCCATTGCAACGGGCCGGTTGCGCTCCGGCCAGATTTCGGCCACGATTACCGTAGTCAGCACCAGAACACCTCCGATACCGAAACCAGTGGCAAACCGTAATCCAACCACCATGAGCCAGTTGGGAGCAAAAGCCGTCAGCAGGGTACTGCCGCCATACAAACACACCGCCCCGACCAGCGACGTAACGCGGCCCAGCCGATCCCCGAAATAGCCGAAACTCATGCCGCCCAGCATCCAGCCATACAGAAACGTGGCCCCGACGTAGGCACTGACCCGGTCGAGTTCGGTTTTGTCGGCCTGGCCGAGCAGGTCGCGAACGACCACCGGCAGGTAGGTTGACATTAAGGTGGAAACCGTGCCGCTGAAAATATACACCAGCATACAGAGCGCAAACACCCGGCTGCGGTAGGCCGATGTCGTGGGAGCGGCCGTGCGTTGAATGGTTTCCATCTTAGCGCATTCCCTGGTTAAAGGTTAACGAAATGTAATACAGACCGCCCACCGCCGGAGACCCGTAAGCCTGCACGACGTACTGGTTGGTCAGGTTGCTGGCTCCCACTTTCAGGGCGGTTTTCACCGACGGAACCCGGTAGGTAACCTGCGCATCGAGCAAGTGATAGGCCTGAATCCGGCCCGGACGAAGATCGTTGAACGACCCCACCCAGTCGAATGAATCCTGCCAGTGCCAGGCCACGTTGAATCCAAGGTTTTTGGCCAGGTTGCGGTTTCCAACCGTCACATTCGTTTTGTATTTCGGCGTATTGAAAGCCGGAATGTTGTTTGGATTAGCGCCTTTCAGGTTAAAGGCCGACCAGGTTCCGTTGCCGCCAATCGTAAAACCGCCCGGCACATAGTACGTCAGGCCCAGCGTGGCTCCCTGCGCCGTTACGCGGTCGGCCGCATTGGTATACAATTGAAAAACCTGGTATTTGGTGTTCAGGATGTCCTGCGCGGCTGCGGGATTTATGGTGCCGTCGCTGCCCAAAACCGGATTGTCGGGCCGGATGACCACCTGGTTCAGGATAAAATTCTGGTATTCACCGAAGTAATAATTGGCATCGACGGCCAGCCGGTTGTTGATCAGCCCGCGGTAACCGACCTCAAAGCTCTGTACCTTTTCGGGTTTGATGTAGGCTACATTCGATTTTTGCAGTTTGTCCTTGTTGTTCATCACCGCCTGCTGGGGTGTCTTTCCGGACTGCACATCGGCCAGAAAACCATTGACAAAACCGCCGACAGAGGGTGAATTGATCGAATTTTCGTAGACATTCATGCCCGCGCTGTTGGCGGGAGCGCCCCCCAGAATCGTAATCGGGCCGACATTCAGCTTGATAAACTGGTCGCTCGGCGTCGGGTTGCGAAAACCGGTTTGAAACGAAGCCCGGAAGTTATGCGCTTCGGTCGGGGAAAAAACCAGCGACGCTCTGGGCGTGAAATACCCGGCAAAATTCTGGTTTTTATCGTACCGCCCCGACACCGTCAGTTTCAGTTTGTCGGCCAAAAGCCGCTGGCTGGCCTGGACAAAGGCTCCGAACTCATTGTACAGAATGCGCCCCCCTTTATCGTCGAACAGCGTTCCGTTTGTAAACAGACTGAACTGGCGGAAATTGCCGCCGGCCAGCACTTCAGTTTTCGACAAACCGGCGGCTTCCAGGGCCGAAGAGAAATTGTACTGGGCATCGGCATGGTACATTTTCGTCTGGCTCAGTATACCGGCGCCGTTCAATCCCTGAATCGTTTTCAGCCGCGCCTTTTCGCGATCAAATTCTGCCGAACCGGGCAGATACCGCCCCTGATCGGCAAAGCGCCGGGCGGCTGTGTGATCGGCCGTCGTGACGCCCTGCACCTTGCCCTGAAAAGCCGCTGTATAGCGTGTAAACCACATTTCGTCCGCCTGATTGGCCGGAACCACCGTGCCATTCAGGTCGCGCACCCACGTCCGGCCAACCTGCTGACCCAGCGACCGGGAATTGAACGAATCGTGTGAATCTTCCTGATTGGTGTAGCCCCGGACAAAGAAATTGGCACCCCGCAGTTCGATGCGGTGCTGGAGCAACGAAAAACCGTTGACCGAAAACCGGTTGCTGCCCGTGTAATTAGCCGTTCCTTTGGAATAACTGTAGGAATAAATCGCTTCCAGATTGGGCGTGATCCGGTAATGCAAGGCCCCGTTCAATTTCAGACTGTAGACGTTATAATCCGTCAAATACCGTTCTTCGTAGCCGGTGCGGGCCACTTTGCCGATGCCGGTGAGGGTGCGGTTTACCTCGTCGCCATACACATTCAGGCCGTTGTAAGCCGGGTTGTTGTGTCCCTTTTGTTCGGCAGGTGTGGTGGCATCGACGTCGGTATAATCCGTGGCAAACCAGTCCAGACCCTTCATGTACGCAACATTTAGCTTGAAAGCCAGCTTGTTGTTAAACGCCTTCGCATACCGCAGGGCATAATCGTGGTACAGGGCGGCACCGGTATTCGGGTCGTTGACGTGGTTGACGCCCACTTTGGCCTGCGCACTCAGTCCCTGAAACTGAAAGGGATCTTTCGAATGCATCAGCAAGGCCCCGTTGAAAGCCGTCGGGCCGTACAAGGCCGAGGCCGATCCCGGCACCAGTTCGACGCTTTCGACATCGAGATCCGAGAGTCCAAACATGTTACCGACCGAAAAACCGAAACCGGCGGGCTGGTTGTCGATCCCGTCGATCAGTTGCAAAAACCGGGTGTTGCCGGTGCTGGCAAAACCGCGCGTATTGATCTGTTTGTAGGTCAACCCGCTGGTGACCATATCGACGCCCTTGAGGTTGTTGATGCCCTCGTAAAACGTCGCCGAGGGCGTTTCGCGAATGGCCCGGCTGTCCATTTTCTCGATGCTGACGGGGGCTTTCAAGATGTTTTCTTCCACCCGCGAAGCGGCCACCACCACATCCTGCAACACCTGCGTGCTGACTTTCAGCGATACGGTGACGGGTTGGCCGGCATTGGTTACCGGAACCAGTTGGCGTTCATACCCCACCATCGTGACGACCAGCGTCCAAGGCCCGCGCCGGTTGGTGGTCAGCGTGAACTGGCCCAAAGCGTCGGCGGTAGTGCCGGTTAACTGGTCCTTGATCTGAATACTGGCCCCCGCCAGCGGGGCCTTGGTATCGGCGTCGGTGAGGGTTCCCGACAGCCGGGTTTGCTGGGCAAACGATGTGCCGCTCAGCAACAAAACAAAGAGGAGACTATATAGGAATGAAAGCCATTTGTGCTTCATGAGTTCTGGTATTTTATCGGTGAGGGCTGCGTACGTCCGAACGGTTTCGGGCTTTTAGGGCGTACTTCTGTCAAAGACGGGTCATTTAAACCCTGAAAAATGGCTATGTTTTGGGTGGAACCGGAAAACCGCCGGGTGGCCGTTTATACCCCTGAACAATGCGTTCGCCGAGCCGCTGGTAATACGCCGGATCGGTCGGTGTTACGCTGGCCAGCCCGTCGACGTACTTGTTGTACAGACAGAACAAGGCCGTGATCAATACCGTGTCGTGGATCTCCCGATCGGTGGCGCCCGCCTGTTTGGCCCGCTCGACGGCTTCGGGCGTCACGTCCTTCCCGCTGCGCTGGGCCCGGGCCGCAATGGCCAGCAGGGCTTTCATTTTTTCGCTGACCGGAGCGGTTTCATAATCCTGCTTTACCTTCCAGGCAGTTTCGTTTTCGCCCAGCAGCAAGTCGGCCGCTTTCGTGTGAGCGGCTGTACAGAACCGGGTCTCGTTCCGGGCCGACACCAGGGTGGCAATCAGTTCGCGCTCGCCCGGCGTTAAAGTCGACTCGCCCCGCAACAGGATTTGGGTCAATTCCCGGATGGGTAAAGCCGTATCGAGACGGTATTCGAGCAAACCGGTGATCCCCGGTAAATGCTCAGGAAGTGGTATATGGGGCATTAGCGTACAGTCAAAAATGTGAATGAATCGTACCGAAAACTTCCGCTTCCGGTTTACAACCTGATTCCCAGCGTCAACACGCCCGTCCGACCGTCGGAGGGCCAGATTCCCGGCCCCGGATAGAAGGTGGGACGCTTGGTGAAATACGCCGTATTGAGCAGGTTATTGATACTTCCCCTCAGCGTAAAACGCCGTCCGATCCGCCAGGTGGTGTTCAAATCCCAGATGCCGTAGGCCGGAACGGGGCCTCGGGCGCCATTGGCCGTCGGTTCCGGGGTGTTCAACGCATCCGAAAACGTCTCACTGACGTAGCTAAACTGGGCGGTCAGACTAAACGTGCGGTAGCGGGCCGTCAGTCCGTTGCGGCTGGTCCAGCGCGGTGCCGATTCCACCCGGTTGCCATCGATGGTTTGGTTATCGGCTCCCGTCGAAACGCGGGCGTTGTGGTACCGGGCATCTACAAAGGCCGTCGAAGTAAAACCGGTCAGCGCAAACTGGTTGGTTCGGTAAAACTGCGCTTCAACCAGGGCTTCGACGCCTTTGGTTCGACTGTCGCCGACGTTGGTACGGAACACGTAACTTTCGCCCGCCGGGTTGGTCAGCACCAGACTCCCCAGGCGGTTTCGGTAGGGCAGATAAAATGCACTGACGTTGACGTGCAGTCCCGGCCAGTAGCCTTCCAGACCGATTTCCGCGTTATACCCCGTCGCATCTTTCAGGTTCTTATCGACCTGTTCGTAAACGGAGGTGGGAATGATGTCCTTGAAAATCACCGGGCGATAGGCCTGCGACCAGCCACCGTACACTTTCAGTTCCGGGCGAAACCGGTACTGGGCATTGATGCCGAGCAGGGCAAACCGGTGGTCGATGTCGTTTGGCAGCTTCAGCGGGTCGTAATAGCTGATGGTTCCCCGCAGCCGGGTCAAGCCGCTTTCCACCCGAATCCCGGGCGAAACCGTCAGCTTCGGCGTCAGGTGAAACTGGCTTTCCGCAAAAACCGCTACATTGCTGGTGTAAAAGTGCAGATCGCGTCCGAATGGCCCGGTAATCGACAGATCAAAATCGGAGCCTGTCGTGCCTTTCCCCTGCTGCCGCCGGTTTAGGTCGTTGTTCATGACCTGAATACCCACCACGCCGGTCGCGGTTACATTTCCAAGCTGATACGCGTGCAGCAAGCGCAATTCGGACGTATAACTGTGAAAATTATCGATGTCGACCTGCCGGTTTCGCGGCTGTCCGGTTGCCTTGATGAGCGTATCCGGCACGTTGGCCAGCGCGTCGAACAGGACACTATTTCGCTGGCCCAATACCGCCGACGTCAGCCACATCAGCCGGGTTCGGTCCGTCATCTGCCAGTCGAGCCGCAACGACGGCACCCAGATGTCGGGATTGAAATAGTTACGGCTACGGGTGGACTGCTGCGGATTTTGCGCAAATTGTGCTTCCGTCAATGGACCCGGAATGCGGTAAACGTATTCTGAGCGACCCAATTCCGCACTGATCCGAAGCCGCTTGGTGGCCTGATACTGCAAACTCATAAACTGGGCCTGGGCGTCCGAGGTAGCATTTTGCCGATACCCGTCCGAATGCCGCCGGTAATCATAACCGTAATAGGTCAGCTTCCCAATTCGCCCGCCAATGGCATTATAGGTACTCCGCAAGCCGTAGGAACCCACCGAATTGATGGTTTCAAACCCAAACCGACGGGTGGTGTCGCCCGATTTAGTCACGTAATTGAGCATTCCGCCAAACTGCGCACCGTATTGCAGGGAAGCCGTTCCGCGCACCAGTTCAACCCGTTCGATGCTTTCCATCGGGGGCGAAAAGTGGCTGGCCGGATAACCGTACATGTCCGAATTGGTCAAAACCCCGTTCTGGCGACTATTGTATTCCCAGGACCGGTGCGGGTCGAGTCCCCGCGTCGCAACGTTCATCTGGTTGCCGGTTCCGTCCATGTCATAAACAAACAAACCCGGAAGCCTCGCAAACACCTGCCGGGCGTTTTTCTCGGCAATGTTCGCGTCGATTTCCCCCAACCGCACCACCTCCGTCCGCTTCCCACCCAGCAGATACGTCCCCTGCACATCGGGCAGGGATTGTGTGAACCCCTCCCGAATACCGGTTACGTTTACCTCCTTCAAGGTTTGGCTACGCAGGGTGTCGGCTACGGGTTCTGGAGCTAATGACTGGGCGAAACCGGTAACCATCAGACTGATTATCAAGCCCATACTGGTCCCCAGAATACCCACATTCTTCTTCCAAGAGTCCATGCAGTAGCGGTTTAAAGTCCGGACCCGTCGGCTTTTGCCCGGGCGATGGCGTAATTTCCAACTTCGTTTCCGGCCTTCAAACCAGCCTCACAATCAAAGCGATAGTGAATCAATCCGTAAATGCGCGACACGGAGGCTTCCTGCGCCTGTTTCGTAAAGATTTCTGCCTGATCAGGGAATAAGTAGCCCAATACCGTGGCGGCCGCCCCCGAGAACGTCGAGTGACCGGAGGTATACGACGGAAAATTGGGCAGTCCTACGGACGTCTTCACTTTAAACTGCTGCGGACGGGGATAATAGTAATAGTATTTCGAGTCCCAGCACGTGATGGCCGCATCCATTTCGGCCGTTCCCAGCAGGGCCAGCGTGCGTGCCATCCGGACTTCGCTGTGCCGGGCTTCGTGGCTCACATTGGCCGCCGTACGGTGCCAGTGGCCGGGGGGCGTGTAGCTTCCGGCTCCGTCGGCCCAGTAATTGGCAATTCGCGCCTGTTCGCGGGTCTGGTTTTTCTGAATGTTCTGCAATTCCTCCAGGTCTTTTTGAAAAGCCGGACTGTCCAGTGCCGGGGGAGGCACGGCGCGCAGTTTTTCCAGATCCGCCTTGGCGAAATTCCACGGCAGAACGGCCCCGTAATTCGGCAGCATGGGCGGACGAAGCGGCAATTCCTGGCTCACCCAGACTTCACGAAGACCCCGTTCTTTGGCTTTTTCGATCATGCCCGCTGTCAACGTCTGATTGTTCGCAGCAGCCATCCCATCGGTTCGGGCGCGACCCATCACCCTGGCTGCCACGGCATTTCCGAGGTCAACACCGGCAACCAGATCACTTTCCACATTCATACCGGCCCACAAACGGCTTTCACGGTGTTCCTTCAGGCGGGCTTCCAGATAGGGCACCTCGCCCGGAAACATGGCCTTCAGAATCGTCACCGAAGCGGCAGCGACGACGGCATCTTCCGAGGGATAGGTCGGAATGCTGGAAACCGGCAGGGCCACCCGAATCGTGGCATCGGTTTTCGACGGTGCGGCCCGTTTGAACTGGTATTTGTAGTTCCAGGCCGCCACCAGGGCGTCATACTGGGCCACACTCAGGTAAGCCAGGGCGCGGGAAGCATACGGCGGATTGGCAAACGGAAACTTCGGATCAGCCAGCGGATTGGCCGCGTCGGGCACCGGATATTTCCCCTCGGCGTTGTAGGCCGGCGGAATGTTATACCGGGCCGCCAGTTCGCGGGCAATCTCATTCCAGCGGTAAACGGCCCCGGCACCCCAGTAAACAACGGCTTCCTGCTGTTCCTTCGTCAGGCTCGCGGATTTCTGCTTCAAACTGGCCAGTTCGGCCACGTATTCGGGGGAAGAAACCGCTTTGGGGGCTGGCACCGCTATTTCAGTGGCCGAGGTTAGCTGGTACGTTTTCCAGGAACCCGCTTTTTCATCGACCGACGCGGGGGCATACCCCACCCGCTGGGGTTCTTCAATGGTTTTGTCACAAGACATCAAAACAGCCACCGTGGCAAAAACGCCGATCGCTCCTTTCAGCCTGTTAATATAGGTTTTCATACTTTTTCTTGATTAATCAGGGGCAATGAACCGAGCGCCATTCCCCATCCTTTTTACAACTTAAACAGATACAGCACGCCCACCATGAAACTCGTGCTCTGTCCGACATTCCGGCCGTCGGTAACGTAGCCCACCCGGGCGTTGACACCGATGTTTTTGGGCTGCACTTTCCCGTACCAGCCCACCGTCGTTGCCTGCATGTTGTTGGTCGGGAACGGCATGTCGTGTCGCCGGATGTAGTCGCCGTGGGTGCAGGAACTGCGTTCGGCCCAGAGTTCGGTCTGCCATTTTTTCCGCAGAATACCCAGCCGCAGGCCCGCGTCGTAGGCGTTCGGAACGCTTACTTCGTTGGTGTTGTACACCCGGTCGTCGGCCTGGTAGGCATCGCGGTCCACGTTGATGTTACTCCGCCAGAGGTAGGTGCCGTGCGCGTTGAGGTACAGACCGGTTTTCGGGTGTTTGTAATTGGCAATCAGCCGCCCCGAAACCGTCCGGCACTGCAACCCAATCGACATCGGCAGAAAATCCGGGACGTAATTGCCCACCGGCAGCGAGGCTCCCGCTACGGCATGCAGCGAAAAACCGTGCGTCGACAGAATCCGGTATTTCAACCAGCCCGACAGATCCTGAAGACCTTTCTGGCCCAGCAGGTTACCGGCACTGGTTTCGGTCCAGACATACGGCAGGCTCAATATGACGTTCAACCGGTTGGTAATTCCAATGGCAGGCATCAGCATCACGTTTTGGGTCGTGTGCGTGCCAATGTTGGAATTGGAGCGTTTGAGCGAGTTTTCCCAGTAGTCGGTCCAGGTGCTTTTGCCATACATCGCGGCCACACAAACCGACCCTTTGGACATATAAATGGCATCATGCGGCATTTGCGCCTTCACCTCGCCTACTGCGAACACCGCGGTGATTACCAGCAATTTGATAAAATTTCTCATGGTATTAAAAGGTGGATACGTGTCGGAAAGACCGATAAGAAATGTCTAGAACCAGCGGCTCAGCGAAACGGATACGGAATAATCGGCAAAAGCCGCATCACCGTGACGAACGCCGAGCGGATCGAGTTTGTCGGAATAACTCTTGATCCGGTTGCGGTAGAGTGCTACCGGGACGGTTGCCGTAGCCGAGAATTTGCCGCGCATGTAGGCCAGGCCGGGTTCGACGGCCACGATGTAACCGGGTCGACGGAATCCTTTGCTTCCCCCAAAAACATCAGACGACGGAATGCCTTCTACCCGACCGCCGAGCATCACGGCCAGACCCGGAATCACGGAAATAGACTGGCTCAGTCCCACCCGGGCGGCAAATTGATCCGCCACCGAGAAATAGCCCGTCACCAGATCGATGGTCGTCGCTTCGGGGCTGCGGAGCACGTTGTTCGTTTCGCGGGGATTGAAGAGGTAATACCCGGAAAAATACGCCGTCAGTCCGCCGGTAAGCTGGGCATAGCCCTGACCTTCCACACTGAAGCCCACACCCCCATCGCCCAACTGGATCGACTGATCGACCGGTTTGTTGACGATATAGTCTCGTTTTTCCTTGTCCAGTTTGTGAAAATCGCCGGTTACGCCCGGATTGCCGGTCGGGAGTTTAACCCCCACACCCAGTGCCAGGTTGGCTTTCGACAGTTTCGCCGGATTCACCAGCCAGTAGCTTCCCGAAATCCGTACATCACCGATGCCCTGCGAATAGGTATGGAAACGCTTTTGTTCGGGGTTGGCAGTCAGTGAATTACCGTAATGTTCATACAGCGAGGAGCGGTCATTGTACTGAATCGGCAGGTTCACGGAAAAAGATAAGCGGGGGGTTGCCAGGTAGGTGATGCCCAGATCGAGGGCGTGCGACAGGTTGATCACCTCCGTATGTTGCTCCAGGCGTTCTTTCTGCTCAACGTCGCCTTTGAAGTGCCGGAACGACCGGAAATACCGGTAGCCCATGTTCACCTGCCACTGGCCGGTGCGTTGTTTGAAAAAATCGGCCGAGGTGGCATTGCCCGGAACGGCGCAGCCCATGTGCCGGACGGCTACGCAGCCCTGTGCCGACGCCTGGGTATACAGAATGGACAGGCACAAAAAGGCCATAGAAAATCGGTAAAACAATTTCATTGCTTCGAGTTGTCTGAGATGGTCATAACGTGGATTGCGGGTGCGGCCAAAAGGCCCACCAACCTCCCAACGGATGGATAAGAAACCGGTGATGAATACCCGGCAGCGTACGGAATATACCGTCGAACCCATTTCGGGGCCACGAAGGATAAACAGCACGTGCTTGGTGGGTTACGGGGACGAACACGCGCGATTCAGCCACGACCTGAGGTCGCAGGGAACCGGCGAATCAACGAATTCATCAGGACAACAACTCGGGAGGGGGAGAATAAACCGGCAGACTGCGGGTCGACAAATGGGAGGTAAACGAAGGAATTCGCACCAGCTTCTCGTTCCAGTCGTACAGAAAAAACCAGGTACGGGCGCGGTTGATGGGCGAATATTCCTTTAAAAATAATTTAAGCAGGTTAGTGGCTTTTTTAGCCGATTCGGACGTGCCGGTGGCAAACTGCTCCTTCACAAAGGATAGCAGATCGCGCTGAAAAAAGGATTTGGCCTGGTTGACGTAGCCGGAAATGTGGAGCGTATCTCCCGAGACATCCAGGTTGACAATTTCGTAGAAACTCCCCCGGTATTTGAACCCTTCCGGTTTGCTCTGCGTCAGAATGGCCTCGTTGGGGTGTTTTTGAAGTGGTATTTGAAACTCGACAATATGGTCGACCGACGAAAAAACCGTAACCCGTTCCGACAATTCATGCTGTTCCTGCCACTGCACACTGACGAGCACCAGCAGATGCCCCAGCATGTGGTAAAGCAAAACAACGAATAAACCGAAGGAGATAAACCGTTTCACAAATCTTTATTCGGTAAAATTTACTCAAATATACTATATCCTTGGAATCTTGCTACTTCATACGAAAATTTTCAAAATTCAATTTTACGGTTTGGTGGCCAGCAGCCTCACTGAGCCGCCAGTTCCACCGTTAATGCAAACCGGGTTGGAGCCATCGTGGGGCCACTAAAACCACCTCCTCCGCCCCCACCGTACATGCCGCGTCGGCCATACATGCCGCCACCGTACATGCCACCACCCATGCCGCCCATGCCCATGTTGCTCGAATTGGACGAACTCTGCTTCGGCCGTTCCGGAACGCCGGATTCAAAACCGATGGCGAGGGGTGTTCCCGAACCGGGTTTGGCATTGAGCAATGCCAGTGGAATGGTGAGGTGATAAACCAGCCGACCGGCTTTATCCTCCAGTCGCCCCGTAATGCCGGACGGATCGCCGGTGGCCGACACCAGCATTTCGTCTTCGGCGACGAGGTGAATGAGTTTCATCTCGATTTTCCGGTCAATGAGTTGTTTCGTCATCGTCGACCGATCCGTGGGGCCGGCTTTGGCTCCCAACGCCACGGGGCGCCCGGTTGCGGGGTCCATTTCTTCGGGTAGTGGAAACTGAATGCCGCGCCAGGTTTTTTTCTTGCCTTTCTGATCGAGCCAGATGGTGCTGCCGAACAGCAGGGATTTAAACTGATCCTGGTCGTTATCCAACTGGAATGTCAGGAACAATTTATCGGCATTGTTCACGGCCACCACGTGGACTTTCGCGTTTTCCAGAAAAACTTCCGCACGCGACGTACTGTCGGCGGTTGCTCCGGTGGCAGTTGGCACATTCGTCCAGGTACTCTTTACCGGAACCGATTTTTGAGCCACGGCCACCCCGACCGCCAGGAATATCATTATACCGATCAATGCGTTTCGTTTCATTGCCTGAGTTGAGGAGTAGGGAATGAACGGATTTTCACCCGTTTTTATAGGCGTGCTAAGGTACGGTTTTTTCGTGGAAAGGCATAGGGAACGACAATCGCTCCTCTTCTTCGCTACTTTTTTAGCCACCGGACGACACAAAATACGGTTTCCATTGGTTTAATTCGGAAGGAAGTCGCACCGATCCACACGCTATGAGTTCTACACCAACCAACTACTGGAATAGTCCGTCTGCGGAGGAACAGCTTGTCCTGATGCAGGCCATCCTGGATGCCTCACAAAATGTTATGGCGTATTGCGTCCCCATGCGCAACGAAGAAGCCCAAATCGTTGATTTTTCGTATCGGATTGCCAACCAGCGTCTCGCTCAGTTGTTGGGTATCGAACGGAGCCAGATCGTGGAAAAGCCCTTGATGCACTGGTTTCCGAACGCAAAGGAACTGGGCTTATTTCAACAGTATGTCGACGCAATTGAAACGAAAGAGCCTAGAATTGTTGAATTCCCGTATGGAAACCAGGCTTGTGACGGTTGTTTCCTCATCACCGCGACCCCATTGCAGGAAGGCATCGTGCTTTCATTCGTGGATATTACCGACCAGAAGCGGGCGAGAGTGGCCCAGCAGGAACAGGCTGAGCTCTTGCAGGCAACGCTGGACGCATCGTTGAATAGTACCATCGCCATGCGGGCGATCCGGGACGAATCCGGGCAGATCATCGACTTTCTGATGCAAACCGCCAACCGGGCTGTCGAGCGGGATCTATTTTTGCCGCCCGAGAAAATTGCCGGACACCGGCTGCTGGAGGTATTCCCCGGCAACATCGAATCCGGTCTGTTCGGATTCTATCAACGGGTGGCTGAAACGGGCCAAACCGATCAAACGACGCAGTATTACATCGACGCAAACGGGTTGGAAGCCTGGTTCACGGTGGCCGCCGTCCGGCAGAGCACCGACCAGATTGTGATCACGTTTATGAACATTACGGAGAGCAAATTGCAGGAACTGCGGTTGAAAAAGTCCAACGAGGATTTGGTGCGATCCAACGAATTGCTCGAGCAGTTTGCCTACGGGGCCAGCCACGATTTGCAGGAACCTTTACGAAAAATTCAGGCGTTCGGCGATCTGCTTCTCGATCAGTATGGCAGCCAGTTAGGCGATGGCACCACGGTTTTGCAGCGGATGCAGTCAGCCGCCAGCCGGATGTCAGGGCTGATTCAGGATTTGCTGACGTATTCCCGGCTATCTACTCAGAAACCCGCTCCGGTTGCGGTATCACTCAATCCGTTGATCAACGACGTGCTGTCGGATCTGGAACTGATGATTCAGGATAAAAACGCCGTCGTTGAAGTCGCCCCCCTGCCGACCATCCGGGGAAGTGTTAGCCAGTTGCGGCAACTGTTTCAGAACCTGCTCATCAACGCCCTGAAATTCTCGTTCCCGAACACCCCCCCACACGTTCAAATTTCGTTTCGGGAAGTGCGACTGGGTGACTTACCAGCGGGTTTGACCTTTCCTATTTTGCCCGTCGCACTGAAACCGCTTCAAAAGTCGATCCGGTTTTATGAAATCAGCGTTCAGGACAACGGGATTGGTTTTAAAACTGAATACCGCCACCAGATATTTAAAGCATTCCAACGTTTGCACAGCCAGAACAGCCAGTATGCCGGAACGGGCCTGGGATTGGCGATTGTAAAAAAAGTGGTCGAAAACCACTTTGGAGCCATCCTGGCAGAAAGCCGGGAAGGCCAGGGGGCGGTTTTCCGGATTTTCTTACCGACAGGTGTCTAATCCTGCTCCCAATCGCTCATAAGAATGGCCCCGCCAGGGGCTTAACAGCGAAGCGTCGGTAGCTAAAGAGAATGACCCGATTTTTTTGCGTGCCATCAGGTACGCAACAGCCCTGTCTCTGCCTGTTGTTAGGTACCTGACGGCACCTTGAAGATACAATCGCCTGATCGATCTACCGACGCTTCGCTGTTAAGCCCCTAATAGGGCTGAATTCTATGCTTTTGCGCATTCTCTGTATAAAACCTTAAAGGTTGGGGTTTTACCAACGAAAAAAGGGACGCGAGCGTCCCTTTTTTCGTTGGTAAAACATTTCGGTTACTATACCCAGTCCCAATCGAAAAGGGGTTGCATTTTGCGTTTGGCGGCCAGGAAAACCTGCCACAGCCGCGTCCGGCGGAACCGCAACACCCGCAGACCCAGCAATCCGGCCATCGCCGTCGGGGTTTGGGCGGCAGAAGCCGTCATCGACGTGGAACCGGCATCCGAAGCACCGCTGGTGTCTTCCGATTCACCGATGATTTGCGCGAGGGCTTCTTCCAGCAGATTCC
Organism: Larkinella sp. C7; assembly: GCF_006149005.1. GTDB lineage: Bacteria > Bacteroidota > Bacteroidia > Cytophagales > Spirosomataceae > Larkinella. The sequence goes on from NZ_VBSL01000005.1 coordinate 621,151, forward strand.
GGCTGCGTGGCCCCCAGGTAGGCTCGGGTTCGAGACCCGGTTCGCCGGAGGCATGGATAATGGGTTCAACACCCGGCTGGAAACGCTCGCCCGGTAAAGGCCGGGTCAGGTCGGCCAGCACGGCGGGGCTCAGCATATCGCTGTACATCCTGGGGCGGGTCAGCAACTCTTTATAGGCCAACACACGATACAGATACGTACTGGTTTCGCGGTGGAGCCGCAGGTTGTAATAACTCCGGATGCCCTGCTGGTCGATACGGTTTTGAACGTGGGTAACGCCACTGTTGTAAGCGGCAGCCACCAGCGTCCAGGAACCCAATTCGCGGTGCAACTCACGCAGGTACCGGCAGGCGGCCACGGTCGACTTATAAAGATCCCTCCGTTCGTCGAGTCCATGTCTGACAATCAGACCATTGTCGCGGGCGGTTTGGGGCATCAGCTGCCAGTATCCACCAGCGCCCTTGGGGGATGTGCTGGTGCCCGACAAGTCGCTTTCAACCAATGGCAAGTACTTAAAGTCTTTGGGAATGTTGTACTTGGCCAGAATGGGTTCGATAACCGGAAAAAACTTTACCGCTCGTTTCCGAAGCCGGAGCAGATAATCCCGATGACGGGATTGTTTGAGCAAAACCGTTACCCAACGTCTGGTAACGTTGGATTGCCGAAGGGGAACAAACTCCCCGCAAAATTGTACGGGTTGTAAACTTTGGATCGTTTCGGTTCCCGGCAACCTTACACTAACGGTGCCATTGGAATGGGACGTAAACTCTCTTGAATGTACGTCCAAAGGTGCCGACAAACCGATGGTTTTAAGCGTCGACAGCATCAGAATAATACTTGCTTCTTTTATCAAAACAGACTTAGTTGTTGTTTACGTCAACACGACGGTCACGGTTTAATAAAAAGTCATTCATACGAAGCTAGTTGATTTTCTGGACTTTACCAAATTCAGGTCTGTATAAATTACTAAACGGCAATCCTACTAACGCCATAGAATACTCAGAGAATACGGCCGAGCAGGGCGGCCACAATCCGGATTTTGGTGTAATCGTAGCGCCCCTGCAACGCGTCATACACGGGCTTTAACGCGTTGTTTTCCACGCCCACCCGGGCAATGGCCCGCTCAATCTCAAGGCGGTCGGCGGTGTCGACCAAACCGGCCAGATCAACCTCATATCCGTTGCCGGCGAGGTAGATTAAATGCATCGCGATGGTCGACGAAGACAGCTTCCGCTCCTCCGCAATTTCGTCAACGGTTTTACCCTGCTGGTAGAGTTCGAAGGTCAGCAAATGCGTTGATCCTTTCAAGGTCGTGCCTTCGCGCGCCTGTCCGGTGAGAAACCCGGCAATGACTTCCATGAACCGTTTCCCGAACAATTGCAGCTTCCGGTCTCCCACCCCGCTCACGTTTCGGAAGGCTTCGGGCGTGGTGGGGCGCAGGCGGCTCATTTCTTCCAGCGACGAATCCGTGAAAACCACATACGGCGGCACGTTCTGTTCGTCGGCCAGTTGTTTCCGCAACACCCGCAACCGCTCGAAGAGATCGTCGCGAACCGTTTCGGTTTTGGTCTTCGGTTTTTGTTCGGATTTGAGCTGGGCCGCATCTTCCGGTTTGATCAGTTGAATTTTCCGATCCTGAAACAAAACCGCATCCGCCAGAATCCCGCGTCGCAACGAATAGTGGTCGTCGTAAGCAATTTCAATAACCCCGATGTTGATCAGTTGCTGGATGTAACTCCGCCACTCGTCAAATTTCAGATCACTGCCCGCGCCGTAGGTTTTAATCAGGTGGTAATTATTTTGCATCACCGTCTGGTTCCGCGAACCGCGCAGGACGTCGATCAGCGTGTTGACCGGCACCTGTTCCTTCAGCCGAACAATCGCCGAGAGGGCTTTCTGGGCCAGCACGGTGCCGTCGAACATCACCCGTGGGTTCTGGCAGACGTCGCAGTTGCCGCAGGGTTCGGTGAGTTCTTCCGAAAAGTAACTCAGCAAAACCTGACGCCGGCACGAATGCGCTTCGGCATACTGCTGAATCCGCTCCAGCTTCGCCATTTGCAACCCCAGATTGGCCGGGGCATTTTCGGACAGCATTTCCTTCCAGCTTGCCACGTCGGCAAAGCTGTAGAACAGAACCGTATCGGCGGCAGAACCGTCGCGCCCGGCCCGGCCGATTTCCTGGTAAAAGCTTTCCAGGTTTTTGGGCATGTTATAATGAATCACCCAGCGCACGTTGGACTTGTCGATGCCCATGCCAAAGGCAATGGTGGCGCAGATGATGCGAATATCGTCCCGAACAAACTCTTCCTGCGCCTGCGAACGGCTTTCGGCACTCATCCCGGCGTGGTAATACCCGGCCCGGTAGCCCTTTTCCTGCAGTTTGGCCGCCAGGCTTTCCGTCGATTTCCGGCTCTGGCAATAGATAATGCCGGAATTGTCGGGTTGCAGGGCCAGAAACCGCTCGATCTGCTGAATGCGTTTCAGTCCGGGTAATACCTTCAGGCTCAGGTTCGGGCGGTTGAAAGATGCTACAAAAACCGCCGGGTCGTTCAGGTGAAGCTGGTTGATGATGTCCTGGCGGGTCAGTTTATCGGCGGTGGCGGTCAGCGCAGCCACCGGCACGTCAGGAAATTGCTTTTTCAACATCGCCAACTGCGTGTATTCCGGGCGGAAATCGTGCCCCCACGACGAAATACAGTGCGCTTCGTCGACTGCAAACAAGCTGATTTGCAAGGTTTTCAGAAACACGAAAAACGACTCCGACAGCATTTTTTCGGGCGAAACGTAGAGGAGTTTCAGCTTGCCCGCCTGGCAATCCTGCTCAATTTCCCGCTGCTCGCGGCTACCCTGCGTGCTGTTCAGAAAAGCCGCCGGAATCCCGTTCAGCAACAGGGCCTCGACCTGGTCTTTCATCAGCGCAATCAGGGGCGACACCACCACGCAAACGCCTGGTTTCATCAGCGCCGGAATCTGAAAGCACACCGACTTTCCTCCGCCCGTCGGCATCAGCACGAGCGAATCGCGGCCGTCCAGCAAGGTCCGGACGACGGTTTCCTGCATGGGCCGGAACCGGTCGTAACCGTAATATTGCTTCAGAAAATCAACGGGATTCAGTGTTTCTGTTTCGTTCATTGGTTTTGTTATCTACTGCCCCCGCCCCCTAAAGGGGAGAGGACGCTGCTTACTCCGGATGGTTCCGCGCCCTCTCCCCTTTAGGGGGCGGGGGCAAAATCAATCGTTCGGCATTCGTCAGCAGAATGGTGTTGAAATTCCCCCAAAAGCGGTCGTCCAACTTTCCGGTCTGCTTCGGCAGGTTTTCGGTGGTTGTCAGCACCTCCGTTTCCTGAACGGTCTGCCCGTTGGATCTGGCGTATTCACCAGTGCCAAAATGCAGGGCAATGACCGCCATCATCGGCGAATTCGTGGCTACCGAAAACTGCGTTTCCAGCACCAGCCGCGCGTCCTGCAAAAACCATTTGCCGTTCAACTGTCGATACTGGCTGTGGCTATAAATCCGCTTTACGTCCTTCTTCGACCGACCGGTCAGGTTCTCAAAAACCGCTTTCAGGTTGGTCTTCAACACCTCTCCCGCGGCTTCGGGCGTAAATTCATACGCAATCCGGACAATGGCCCGGCTGGCGGTATCGATCAACACTTCGCCTTTCCGGGCTGCCCGAACCCGCCGACCCACCACCGGCGCAAAGACCAGCCGGTAAGCCGGGCGGTTGTCGCAGCCGGTCAGAACCGAATCCAGCCGGAATTCGTAATCGTTCAGGTTGTCGCCGTCCCAATACTCCGGTGGCCCCAGCTCCATGCTGCGCGTCACAATAGCGGCTCCGTTCGGAAACGCGTATCCTTCCAACGCTTTCGGCAGCGAATTCCGTACAGCCTGCCGCCCTTTCACCAGTTTTACTTTTTCCGGCAATTCGGTTTGCACGCTGGGCAGCTTTTCCACTTTCAGAATGGCTTCCCGTACGTTCCAGCAAGCGGTATCGGTCGATAGCATCTCGCGGTAAAAACCGGTCAACACAGTTGGTGTCGCCTGAAAATTGGTACGGATGGCTTTCAGGGCCGAAAAAACCAGCAACCGCCCGTCGGTTTGCTTCCGGAACGAAACCGCCAGTGGGGGGCTGACCACGGGTTCCAGCCTAATGACAACGGAATCGACCGGTTTCAGGTTTCGGAGGGGCAGAACGGTATTCTGATAGCCTGCCGCCGAAATGACGCCATCCTTCTGCGAATCGATTTTAGGGTAGTTCAGCAAAAACCGCCCTTCCCGATTCGCCAGCGTCCCCCAGGCTTTGCCACTGACGCCGACGTAGGCAAATTCGACCGGCTTTCCCGTCGCTTGGTCCACAACCTGGCCTTTCATCTGCTGATAGCCCTGGCCGAATGAGCCTTGTATCCCCGCCAACAGGAAGTAAAAAACGCCTAAAAACCGCTTCATCCGGTGAAAATTAAAGAACACAAAACCGGGTTCAAGAGAGCCGGACAAACCTGGTTCAGTTTTCAAAAATACAAAATCCGGCCCGTTTTTCCCCTAAAACTGGCCGTAAACATAAGGCAAGTTTTTGGTTGCCTGTACAAAAAATGACAATAGTTTTTCCAAGTAACAATCTACTTTTTATCAGTTCCACCGGGCGATTCCACACACTGGAAACGGACCAGGGCGTGCGCCGTCTAAAAATGCCGGATTATCCGTATGTTTGAAGCCGAAAGACTTCTTCTGATTTCCCATGAAAAAAACAGGATGGCTGGGCGGCTTCTTGCTGCTCTCACTGGCCACGCAGGCGCAAAATCCGCTCACGCCCGAACAACTCTGGCAATGGGGCCGGGTGTCGGGGCTGGGCATTTCCAAAAACAAAAACGCGGTACTCTATTCCGTCAGTACCCCCAATGCGGAGGAAAACAAAAGTGCGCGCAAAACCTACACAATACCGCTAACCGGGGGGCCGGCGACCGAAATTTCGAACGCCGACAGCTTGCTGGTCAACACCAAGATTTCGTCCGATGGCAAGTTTATCATCAGCAGCGAAGCCGTAAAACTGGAAGACATTGCCAGCACCGACAAATATCCCGATCTGAAAAAATCGAATGCGTATGTCTACACCTCACTGAATTACCGCCACTGGGATACGTGGGAAGACGGCAAATACGATCACGTTTTCGTGGCTCCGCTGGTGAACGGAAAGCCGGGAGCAGGGAAAGACATTATGCCGGGCGAAAAGTTCGACTGTCCGCAAAAACCCTTCGGTGGCGACGAAGATTTTATCTGGAATCCCGACGGCAAACACATCGTGTATGTGACCAAGAAGAAAACCGGTACGGCCTACGCGGTTAGCACCAACACCGACCTGTACGAATACGACATTACGACGGGAACGACCCGGAATCTGACCGAAGAAAACAAAGGCTACGACGTCAATCCCGACTACAATGCCAAAGGGCAACTGGCCTGGCTGCAAATGAAACGCGACGGGTACGAAGCCGACAAACAGGATTTGATCGTCTGGAACGGCGTCACCAAAATGAACCTGACCGGACAACGGGACGACCTTCACGTTCAGGGGTTTAAGTGGAGCCAGGACGGTTCGTCGCTTTTCTTCACGGCGCCCATCGACGGCACGATTCAGTTGTTCAGGGTGACGTATCCGGGCCTCACGAAAATGATGCCGATCATTACGCAGCTTACCAAAGGCGATTTCGATGTCACCGGCATCGTCGGGCAATCGGCGAATACACTCGTCGTTTCCCGCACCGACATGAACCACCCCACCGAACTGTTCACGGTCGATCTGGCCAACGGCGCCATGACGCAGCTCACCCACGTGAACGATGCCGTGCTGAAAACCACCGGAATCTGCAAAACCGAACGCCGTTTTGTGACGACAACCGACAACAAAAAGATGCTGGTGTGGGTCATTTATCCGCCCGGTTTCGACGCGTCCAAAAAATACCCCACCTTGTTGTACTGCCAGGGTGGTCCGCAGTCGGCGCTAACCCAGATGTATTCGTACCGCTGGAATTTCCAGTTGATGGCGTCGCAGGGTTACATCGTGGTGGCACCGAACCGCCGGGGGATGCCGGGCCACGGCACCCAGTGGAACGAGCAGGTGAGCAAAGACTGGGGCGGGCAGGTGATCCGGGATTATCTGAGCGCCATCGATGCCGTTTCCAAAGAACCGTATGTGGACAAAAACCGTCTGGGCTGCGTCGGTCCGAGTTTTGGCGGTTATTCAGTTTTTGCACTGGCGGGGGTTCACAACAAGCGGTTTAAATCCTTCATTTCGCACGACGGCGTCTTTGATTTCAAGAGCATGTACGGCACCACCGAAGAGCTGTTTTTTGTCAACTGGGACTTTGGCGGATCGTATTGGGACAAAAAGAACGCAGCAGCCCAGCGGACTTACAGCCAGTCGCCAAGCAACTTCGTAGACCGCTGGGACACGCCGATTTTCATCATTCAGGGGGGCCGCGACTACCGTGTTCCGATCGAGCAGGGTTTGCAGGCCTTCCAGGCCGCCCAATTGCGGGGCATCAAGAGCAAATTGCTCTATCTGCCCGACGAAAACCACTGGGTGCTAAGTGCGCAGAACGCACTGGTGTGGCAGCGGGAGTTTTTTTCGTGGCTGCAGGAGACGTTGAAGTAAACCCGTTCAGTCCACATTGCCTTTGACTTTCAGACCGCTGGGGACGCGGGTCGGCACGGTTTTGTCGAAGGTGTCGTCATTGAGCGTGTTCAGGAATTCAACGATGCCGGAAATGTCGCGGAAATTCACGTTCATCTGCGTGGCCAACGGGTCCATCTGGCGGGCCGAAACGTGCGGATTGGGGAGTTTGCCGCCCGAAATGTCTTCGTAAAACTGCAGGACGTGTTCCAGCGTGACGAATTTCCCGCTGTGCATATAGGGAGCCGTGTAGCGAAGATTGCGCAGGGTCGGCGTCCGAAAAGCGTAGTCATTGTTAATACCGGCATCCGATTCTTTCCGGTTTTGCGTGTCGGGAACGCCCAGGGTGTGCAGTTTAAAGTCGGACAGCATGGGGCCGTTGTGGCATTTGGCACAGCCGGTTCTCAGAAACAGATTCAGCCCCTCTTTTTCACTCAGTGACAGTGCGTTGCTGTCGCCCCGCATATACTGATCGAAGCGGGCGTTGTTGGCCACCAGCGTTCGTTCGTAGGCAGCAATTGCTTTCGCCATGTTTTTGGCGTGAACCGGGTTTGTTTCACCCGAAAATGCTTCGGAAAACAGTGTCTGGTATTCGGGAATTTTTCGAATTCGGTCGATAATTTCGTCGAGAACCGCTTCTTCCGCGAACGAATGGCCGCGCATTTCTTCCAGCGTTGTGATGGGCAGTAAGGCCTGTTCTTCCAGACTTTTGGCGCGCATATCCCAGAACATAGGAGCCAGCCGGGGATCATACTCCCCGTGGTTTTGGATGCCGTTAAAAGCCGTATTCAGAACGGACTGAGAGTTTCGTTTGACGAATGGAATGGTGTTCGGAAGCCGGAACTGCCGTTTGCTGTCGCTGCCGGTTCCGTTGACGCCAATGGAGGTTTCCAGAAATTCAGCGTAGTTAAATTCCGGCTGGTGGCAGGTAGCGCAGGCGACATCCCGGTTGCCGGACAAAATCGGGTCATAAAACAGAAACCGCCCCAACTCAACTTTTTTTGCATTCGTGGGGTTGTCCGGTGGATCGATCACCGATTTCGGCAAAGCCCCCAAAACGGCGATTGATTCCGAGATTCTCTTTTCCCGCTTCTGCTCCGCGTCCTGATTTCGGCCACAGGAGGCCATAACAAAAAGCAGGATACTCAGCATCGGCAAGGAAAATCCATTGGAAAAAGAGCACTTCATGGGCCATCCATACGGGTATTCACTCCTGACCAAAGCCGCTGGCTCTCAGAATTTACTACTTCAATGGCCGATTTTTTCACCGCCCTTTCGCCTAATCCTGATCCAAGCTTTCGAGAAAAGACTAACGCAAGGCCGATTGACGAAGAGGTACCGCCTGGAATGATGAAAATAATTAAACCGCTTACGTTCCTATTTTATAAAAATTTAAATCATATTTTATAAAATTCCAACCACTTTTTATTATATATTTTATGCTTCAATTTTTAGTGGAAATATTTCATTATATTCCCTATATTTTTTTAGGTTAATGATATGTTTAAAGCTTAAACTTTCTGGGTTTAAGCTTTATTTTTTACATATATATGTATTCATAGAATCCTGTTTTGTACAAATGTCTATTAAAAAGAAAAAAGGGCGAATCTCCCTGAGGTGATCCGCCCTTTTTAAAAATACAAAACCGTTAATTTACCACATTCAATCGATACGCAAAGGGTGAACTATAAAAGGCTCCGCCGGTAATATTGACACCGGTATTGCTGGCCGTATACGATTTCCCATTCGTTAATTTCATCACGGCGGTTATGTCAAACCGATCACCGGCTGAGATGTCCGTTAAGGCCAGTTTTGTTGCGGCCAATGCTTCGGCTCCCGTTACGGAAATGGTGGCTCGCGGATACCCCGTTTTGGCATCTTTCGCAAAGGCCGAAGCGGCAATGGACTTCAGGGCGACTGCCGTTGTGGTTTTGGTTCCGTTGGCCGGAGTCGCGTCTACAAAGGCAATGGACAAATCGTAGGAAGCAAACAAAGCGCCCTGGTTCGGGGTGACCGCTTCCGCCACAATCTCCATTTTCGTACCGCTCATATTGGCTTTGCTGGCACTAAACGTTGCATTGGTCACAGGATAGGGCGTCACCGTCCGGACATACCCGCCCTGCTCCATGCTGGATTCATCAATCCGATCAATTATGTCTGTTTTACAGGCCATTGCGAACAATCCTAAAAACAGAAAGATCATCTGGTTTTTCATCTAATTATGTTTTTAATAAATGATCAAAGTTCTTTCATAACCTCGAAACCGGGTTATTTCAGCATCCCGGCCGGGTTGTTGTCCCAGAAAACCGAGGTCGTTACATTGGCTTTCTGCACCGCTTTGGCATTCCGGGTGATGTAGGAAGCCGGGTAATAGTATGAGCGGGGAAAACCGCCCGGACTGGGGTCGAGCGCCGGTTGCTGGTTGGATGGCTTGCCCGTTCGGCGATACAGGTTGTAGCTTTCGATGCCGTTTCCGTGCAAGGCCAGCCAGTATTCCGTTCCGATGATGTTCAGTTTCTGGGAATTAGTCGTGGCGGCATCGTAGTCGGCCAGGACTTTGGTGACGTACTTCGTCACTTCGGTAGCCCAGACCGTGCCACTTGCGGCTTCGAAGGTGGCGATTTTGCCGGCTTCGTTGGTGCCCAGCGCCAGGGTTCGCACATCCGCCATCGATTTTTCAATTGCCGATTTCAGCAGGTCTTTCGCCACGCCGGTTGTGCCTAAAGTCAGGGCTGACTCGGCCAGCATGAAGTCCACAAAAGACCGCATCATGATGGGATGAATGCCCGCTCCGCCCCCACCGGCACCCAGCGAAACCGGGACACCCGCATCGTTGTCGAAGGAACCACCCGCCGGATAAACACCCCAGGCCGTCCGCAACAACCCATCGGGTGGAATCCCTTCGTTGCTCAGGTGATCGCGGCCCCAGTAGCCCACCGTCGACGGCAGGCAGAACACATCCGAGTCTGAATAATGCGCGGGTTTTGAGTTGTTCACACACCGCAAGGCATTGACATCCGTCGGATTTTTGATCGTCTGGCGGTAGAAGTAATACCGAATGCGCGGGTCCGGAAAACCTTTGGATGAATACAGCGTTCCCATGTACGAATTCGACTGGTAATCACCGCCCCCGGTCGACGAATACTGCCCTCCGTAGCGGGGATGGCGGGTATCCGGATTGGTCAGGTTGGTACCGAATTTGAAGGCAAAGTTCTGCGTCGCCGTCGAAATCAGTTTCCCCCCGGCAATCAGCGAATTGATGGCGGTGGTTGAACCCGCAGCGTCGGTCAACCGCATATTGAGGTAGACTTTCAATTTCAGCGTGTTGGCAAACCGCGTCCAGCTATCGGCATTCCCGGCATACAACAAGTCGTTGGTAGCTCCGGCTTTGGAGGTAGCGGCAAAGTTCTTGATGGCTTCGTCCAGTTCCGTCAGCGCCGATTTGTAGATCGTAGCGCCCGCATCGACACCCGGGTTAAAGTTGGTCGGGTCGATCGCTTCCGTGTACGGGACATCCCCAAACGCATCCACCAGATTGATCAGAACGGAGGCCCGCAACGTCCGGGCAATACCGGCATGAACGAACAATTCCGCCTTTTCGGCCAGGGGAATGAGGGTTTTCACGTCCGTCAGAATGGCCGCGTAGGCCGTAGTCCAGGCACCGTCGAAGTTGCCCGGCGAAACCGCATTGTCATAAATGGCCGAACCCTGGTTGAGCATCCGGGTCAGTCGCATACCCGGATCACTCAGCGAGTTAAAGTGACCGGCGTAGCTCAGCTCGATTTGATTGAGCAGGTAGTTGATGTCGGTATTACTGGTCGTTACCGCATTCGGATTATCCAATAAATCCAGCTTGCAGGAATTCAGTACGACCAGACACAAAACCAACAAGGTTGTGCTTATTTTCTTGATCATCGGTTGATTGATTTATTTTTTGAATGAATGATGAAGCACTTAACGTGCGTCATTCAGCGTCTTTAGCCGGTTTTTGGATTAGAAAGTCAGCCGCAACGTTCCGCCAAGCCGTTTGGAACTCGGCCCCGTCAGAAACTCGAAGCCCATGCCATTGCCGACCCCCAGACCCAGGTTATCGGTATCGAAGTTGAGCCCCTTCGGAATGTGGATCGCTCTGTACCAGAGGTTATTACCCGTCAACGAAACGGAAATGCCTTTGAAAAAGGTCTTGCCCAGCAGTTTCTTGGGTAACTGGTACGACAGCGATACTTCCTGCAAACGGATGGTAGAACCGTCGTAAATCCGGCCTTCATCCCCGAAGAAATAGTAGTTGTTAAAATAGAAATCCGAAGCCGTGATCTGAATGTCGTTCGGGGTTCCATCGGCCAGTTTGACGCCGGGAATCACGAGCGTTTGCGCCCGGTCGAACCCGGTTTCCAGACCAATGTCGGTGGTCATGCCCCGACCCAGCAAGGCACCCGCCGTGGAGGCATACATGGCTCCGCCGTGCCGGTACGACATCATCACGTTGAGCGATAAGCCTTTGAAACTAAATTCGTTGATGAGGCTGCTCGTAAACGCCGGGTTGGGATCGCCCAGGACAATCGGCGAGGTGGTCGCCAGCAAATACCCACCGGCATCGATCAGATACTGCCCCTGCCCGTTCCGACGGAAACCGGTGCCTTTGATAACGTTAAAGGGCTGACCCACAACGGCATAATTACCCAGCGTTCCGCCAAAACCGGCCACCTGAACTTCCTGTAACGTACCACCCAGGTCGAGTACTTTAGGCCGGTTGCGTGAGAAGACGCCCGTTACGCCCCAGGAGAAATCGCCCACTTTGACGGGCGTTGCCGACAGGCTGATTTCGATGCCTTCGTTCCGGATTTTCCCGATGTTGATCGTCGTGGCGGTATAGCCCGTCGATGCATCCAGGGGTGTACTGGTGATCAAATTCCGGGTGTTGCGCTGATACGCCGTGACGTCAAAGTTGAGGGCGTTGTTGAAAAGCCGCCCTTCGATGCCCAGCTCCACTTCGGTGTGCAACTCGGGTTTCAGGTTGGCGTTGCCGAGTCCGTTGTCGACCGAGTGGGTTTGTACCGTTGCCCCGGACGAGGTCAGCCACGCTCTGGCGTTCTGATTCAGCACGTTGCGGGTGCTGTAGGGATTGGGGAAACCGGCGGAAGTTCCAACACCCGCCCGAACCTTCAGGAAGTTGATCAGGTTGCTGGACTGCAAGCCTTTAAAAGCCGATGTCGGCACGAACGAGACACTGGCGGAGGGATAAAAAATCCGGCGGTTCGGTGTTTCCACGGTCGAGGTCCAGTCGTTCCGGCCGGCCAGGTTCAGAAACAAAAAGTCGTTGATGTCGGCGGTTATCTCACCAAAGATCCCAATCCGGGTTTGTTCGGTCATGCCATCCGCGGCAACGTTGTCGATGAAGTTGTTGTGTCGGAACAGATTCCGGGCCAACTGATTCTGGCTCGTCACGAAAAGGCCGTTCGTGACGTCATTCCGCATGTTACCGCCAATCCGTCCCGACAAAACGACCCCGTCGTTGATCGATTTGTTGTAGGACAAGATCATGCTGTTATCCCAGATCGTATTCTGGATATCATACGTATTATAAAAACCGTTTACAAAATCAACGCCCCCCTTGTTGAACTTGTATTCCTGCTTTTCAGTGTAGGTATCCAACCCGACTTTGTAGACAAGGATCAGGTCTTTCGCAATATCATAGTTAATAGAGGTGGTAGCAAAAAGCCGGTTCACAACGCCGGTTGTCTTGTAGTTTTTTAAAATCCAACGGGGGTTGGGAATGTCATTGCCACTCCGAAAATAAACGGAACTGGCATCGACCGGATTCTCATAAGGCCAGCCCATCAAGTCCACCTGACGCGGTGTATACATCACGTTGGCCAGTACCGACGGATATCCACCCAGCGAGTTGTTTCCGGTTCCGGCGTTCAGGGGGGGCGAATACTGATCGGTGCGGGCAAAGTTGAACGACGAAATGATGTTCACTTTTTTGCTCAACTGCGCATTCAGGCCTAACCCCAGGTTGAGTTTGGTCAGCCCGTTTTCCGGGATGTAACCTTCTTCCTTGTTGTAACCGGCCGAGAGGTTGAAGCTCACTTTTTCGCCCCCGCCCGACACATTCAGGGACGTGTTGGATATTTTGCCGGTGCGGAAAAAGTCCTTCACGTTGTTCGGATAGACCTGCATGGCATACGGGCTCACCGACGCAACATACGGAGCCAGAGCCGCCCGCGTGGCCGCCACACTCAGAAAAGCGTAGGGGTGCTGGGTCAGGGCCGTGTTGGTGTTCTGCGATGGATAAATGGCGGCTTCGGCCAGGGTGGGTCCCCAGTTGCTGAAGAAGTAGCCCAGGTTCTGCTGAAAACCGCCGACGTAACTATTCTGATAATCGGGAAGGTGAGCGGTATTGGTAAAGAACGACTGCGTCAGGCTCACTTCGGTTGCCCGCGCTTTTCTGCTGCCGTTTTTGGTCGTTACCAGAATCACCCCGTTTCGCCCCTGATCGCCGTAGGTAACGGTGGCTGCCAGCCCTTTCAACACGCTGATGTTTTCGATGTTGTTCGGGTCCAGATCCAGAAACCGGCTGGAAGCCGACTGACCGCCCCCCGTAAAACCGCCCCGGGAGTTGGTGCTGGAGTTGAACGGAATGCCGTCGACCACAAACAGTGGCTGGGTGGAACCCGTAATGGACGAATAGCCCCGGATCGTGATGTTGGTGCCGGTTCCAGACACGCCCGAGGTGGCGGTGATGTTGACGCCCGGAATTTTGCCCTGTAACACCCGCCCGACATCGGCCTGCGGACGGTCGGAAATCTGTTTGCTTTCTACCGTGGTGACCGCGTAGCCCAGTGCTTTTTTCTCCCGGACAATGCCCTGGGCCGTTACAACAATTTCCTGCAACTGCCGGGCGTCCGATACCAGGACTACATCGACCGTCGAGCGGTTTCCGACCGGCACTTCCTGGGTGATCATGCCCACAAAACTGAAGACCAAAACCGGATTGCTGCCCGATACATTCAGGGAGTAGGCTCCGTTTCCGTCGGTGTTGCCACCGATGGTGGTTCCCTTGCTGACAACCGAAACGCCGGGGAGTGGCGTCCCGTCTTCATCCGACCTGACGACCCCGCTGATCTTTCGATCCTGAGCCTGGGCGCATACCCAGGTCGTACAAGCCATTAACAGGCTTAATAATAAATGTTTCTTCATCATTAGTTATGGTTAAGATTGAGCGACTGTTAAAAACAAACGCCGTTAAATGTAAAAATTAAAAAAACAGTAAAACAAGGAAGAGTCGGTTTCCAAATCAAACTCGTCAATTTTGTACAAGTCTGTGCAAAATATGTATAAATGTAACCCATGAACAACTATTAAATTTTGCAATTTTGGCAAATCACAAAATAAAACTCAATAGGCGCACCTCTCCCATTTTCCCGAATAAAGATAATTTTTTCGGGAATTAACCAAACGAAAACAGCACGGTATGGAATGGGGATTTATGCTCGTATGTTCAAATTAATAAATGAATAAAAGCATTTATTTTTTGCATTATTTCTGCTTTTATCAATTATAACGAGCGCACGTTAATCTCATAACGATACAACATATGGGTATAAGCAACCGCTATATGCAGTAATCGTCATGAATTAATCAGGCAAAAAAGGGGTTTAGGAAAACAGGATTGTACGCAGTTTTTCAGTATAAAAGACGCCAAAAGTCTCTTACTGAAAATCCCGTTAAAATATTTAAGACATACCCATAGGTTAAGGGCATCAGCAGCGAATCGGCTTGTCTGTTCGAAACTCAAGCCTTCAATGTGGTGAGAAGTCCCGTCGTTTCAGACAAAATCTTCTGTGTTCATTAGTAGACAGGTACTACGGATGTATTTCCAGGCCGGTTTTTCCGATTGTAGATCCTGTTCGTCAGCAAGTACGAATGAATTTGGAAAAGTGTTGCACTGGATTCACTAAAAGTAGCAAAAAGGAGACCAATTGTCAAGAAGCGTGACAGGAACTCTTTAGGAAAAAGGAGATGAGCGAAAGCGAAACCGGGTTATCAGACGTGAGCCCTGAAAGAGCAAAGCCAAAAAAAGGAGAGAAGCCCGAAAACCGGTCCCTCTCCCCTACTGGCATTCAGGTATTTTTGCTTAAAATTCGGCGCTCTTGGGCGTTCTGGGGAACGGAATAACGTCGCGAATGTTGCTCATCCCGGTCACGAACAACACCAGCCGCTCGAAGCCCAGGCCGAAACCGGAGTGCGGAGCGGAACCAAACTGACGGGTTTCGAGGAACCACCAGATTGTGGCCGGATCGATACCCACCTCCTGAACCCGCGCCAGCAGTTTTTCATAATCATCTTCGCGCTGCGAACCGCCGATGATTTCGCCGATGCCGGGAAACAACACGTCCATCGCCCGCACCGTGGGTCCGGGAGCTGCCGACGATTCATCGTCCTGCTTCATGTAGAACGACTTGATTTCGCGGGGGTAGTTGGTCAGGATCACCGGTTTTTTGAAGTGCTTTTCGACCAGGAACCGCTCGTGTTCGGATTGCAAATCGATGCCCCAACCAACGGGATACTGGAACTTCTTCTCTTTGTGCGGTTTCGACTGCAACAGGATGTCGATTGCTTCGGTGTAGGTCAGACGCTGAAAGTCGTTTTTCACCACAAAATCGAGCTTTTCGAGCAGCGGCATGGGGCTGCGGTCGGCCTGCGGTTTTGACTTTTCCTCGTCGATCAGGCGGTTTTGCAGAAAGGCCAGATCGTCGGCGCAATGTTCCAGGGCGTAGCCGATGACGGATTTCACAAAATCCTCAGCCAGGTTCATGTTGTCTTCCAGTTCGTAGAACGCCATTTCCGGCTCGATCATCCAGAACTCGGCCAGGTGGCGCGTGGTGTTGGAGTTTTCGGCGCGGAAGGTCGGCCCGAACGTATAGATTTTCGACAGCGCCAGCGCGCCCAGTTCGCCTTCGAGTTGCCCCGAAACCGTCAGGTTGGTTTCGCGACCAAAGAAATCCTGTTTGTAGTCGATAGCGCCCTCGTCCGTCCGCGGCAGCTTGTCCAGATCCAGCGTCGTGACGCGGAACATCTCCCCCGCCCCTTCGGCATCGGATGCGGTGATGATGGGCGTGTGGAGGTAGAAAAAACCGTTGTCGTTGAAATACTGGTGAACGGCAAACGCCAGCGCGTGCCGGATGCGCAGCACGGCGGCAAAGGTATTGGTGCGGGGGCGCAGGTGGGCGATTTCGCGCAGAAACTCCATCGAGTGTTTCTTGGGTTGCAGCGGAAATTTGTCCGGGTCGGCGGGTCCGTAGATATGAATATCAGTTGCTTTTACTTCCACTTTCTGCCCCGACCCCATCGACTCCACCAGCGTTCCGGTGATGGCGACACACGCGCCCGTGGTGACCAGCCGGATGGTTTCTTCACTGAACTGCCCCGGTTCGGCAACCGCCTGAAGGTTGTGGATGGTCGAACCGTCGTTGATGGCAATGAAAATGGCATTTTTACTTTCCCGCTTGGTTCGAACCCAGCCCTTGACGGTGATGGTGTGGCCGGTCGTTTCAGACGCGAGTAATTGTTTGACAGGTAGAAGACTCATTCTGAAAAGTAATAAGTGAAAGACGGTGGTAAAGTTACGGCATTCGGTGAAATATGACGTAGTTACTTCAAGAATGAAAAATCCACTTACTAAAAAATATAACCACTAAAGTACTGATTATCAGACCACGGTGCATACCGATACAAAATTAAGTAGGACGCAAAACATTTTTTTTTAAAATTGGTCTGGAATTTGATAGGCGCGACCACATGTACCCGAGTCAGGAATTTGTGGTCTCCGAATATAGTATGTGATTATGCAAAGACTCAGCCTTACCCAATCTCTTCAGCAAAAGCTGTCTCCTCAACAGATTCAGTTTATCAAACTGTTGCAGATTCCGACTGCCGAACTGGAAACCCGTGTTGAAGAAGAACTGGAAATCAACCCGGCGCTGGAAGAAGGACCCGATACCGAATTCGAAGAAACCAACAACGACGACCCGTTTTCGGATGACTACGACGACGATTACAAAGAGCGCAACGACGACGTTGATCTGGGGAGTTATCTGAACGAAGATGACTACAACGGGTATAAAATGCAGGGAGACGGCAATTATACCGAAGAAGACCGTGAAATGCCGGTGGCAAACCGCTCGACGCTCACCGACACCCTCATGCAGCAGTTTGGATACCTGAACCTCGACGAACGGCAGGAAATCATTGGCATGCAGCTCATTGGCAGCATCGAAAACGACGGCTATATCCGGCGGTCGATGCAGGCCATTGTGAACGACCTGGCGTTTTCGCACAGCATCTTTACGGATACGGACGAACTGGAAACGGTTTTGAAACGGATTCAGACCTTCGATCCGCCGGGCATTGCGGCCCGGTCGCTCCAGGAATGTCTGCTGCTGCAACTGCACCGGAAAGACGCCGGCGACCCGGCCGTTCCGCTGGCCATCCGGATCATCGAAGACCTTTTTGAAGAGTTTTCCAAGAAACATTACGACAAGATCCAGAAACGGCTGAATATCAGCGAAGAGCAGCTTAAAAAAGTCATTCAGATCATCACCAAACTGAATCCGAAACCGGGTTCGGTCGAGGGCGAAGACGGCGCGGTGCAGTACCTGATTCCGGATTTTATACTCTCCAACAACGCCGGCAAAATCGAACTGACGCTCAACTCCCGGAATGCCCCCGAACTCCGCATCAGCCGGTCGTTTGCCGAAATGCTGGATACGTACGAGAAAAGCGACAAAAACAACCGTTCGCTGAAAGAAACCGTGTCGTTTGTCAAGCAGAAGCTCGATGCCGCCAAGTGGTTTATCGACGCCATCAAACAACGCCAGGCCACGCTGCTGAAAACGATGAACGCCATCGTGAAATTTCAGTACGATTTTTTTCTGGAAGGCGACGAAACCAAGCTCCGCCCGATGATTCTGAAGGACATCGCCAACCTCATCGACATGGATGTTTCGACGGTTTCGCGGGTGGCCAACAGCAAGGCCGTGCAGACTGAATTCGGGATTTATCCGCTCAAATACTTTTTCTCGGAAGGCATCGCGACCGATTCGGGTGAAGACGTCAGCAGCCGCGAAGTGAAAAACATTCTGAAGGAATTTATCGACCACGAGCCCAAAGGCAATCCGCTTTCGGACGATAAACTCGAAAAAATGCTGAATGAGCGTGGCTACAACATTGCCCGGCGGACTGTCGCCAAATACCGCGAGCAATTGAATATCCCGGTTGCCCGGTTGCGGAAACAATTGTGAGCGTTTTCAGTTTTTGGGTTTTACAAAGTCGATGCGCTCAAATCGCCAGGCTTTGTTAATTTTGCGAAATGATTGACGAGCAACGGTTGGCCGAAGACCGAAAACCGAACACTGAAACGTTGAATACGACGCTTGCCCGGGCTTTATCGGCGGTTTTTCATCCGCTGCTGATGCCCACGATTCTGTTCAGCATCCTGCTGTTTGTCGTGCCGGGAGCGCTGGGTGTCAGCACCTTTGGCACCCCATTCAAACTAAGCCTGCTGCTGTTGATTGCCATCAGCACTTTTTTTGTCCCGGCTTTTCTGATTTATTTTCTTTACCGCACGGGCTACGTTCGCAGCCTGCACATGAACGAGTTGCAGGACCGTCGGCTGCCGTATTTCATGACGGCGTTGCTCTACACCACCGCGACGCTGCTGTTCGCCTTCCGGCTGCCCCAACTCTCGGACATGGCGCCCGAAATCGGCATCGTGCTGGGGAGCATCACGGTATCGGTGACGCTCGTCGGCCTGATCAGTCTGTTCTGGAAAATCAGCGCCCACAGCGTCGGCATCAGCGGCATGGTGGGGGCATTGCTTGGTATTGCCATCAAATCCGGTGAACTCACGTTGCTGTATCCCCTGCTGGCCCTCATCATTCTGGCGGGACTGCTGGCCAGTGCCCGGCTGCACCTGAATGCCCACACTCCCACGCAAATTGCCGCCGGAATGGGCCTGGGGCTGGTGGTGAGCCTGGTGACGGTGCTGTGGCTGGTTTGAAATTAGTTTACGGTATTCGGTTTATGGTTTACGGTGGCTGACGCGTGTTGGCTAGCGCAATCTTAATCGGGCATCAACCACCGTAAACCGAATACCATAAACCCTTAAAATCATGTACGAACACCTTCTTTTCTCCGTTTCGGACGGTATTGGCCGGATCACCCTCAACCGGCCGCAGGTTCACAACGCACTCAGCCCGTCGCTGATTCAGGAAATCACACACGCGGTGGAAGCCGCCGGGGCCGACGAAGCGGTGCGGGTGGTGGTGCTGACCGGCGCGGGCGACAAAGCGTTTTGTTCCGGGGCGGATTTGAAGGAAGCGGCTGGTGAGTTTCAAAACGAAGGCGGTTTTTCGATGGGCGACCTCCTGCGGGCAACCTATCACCCGATGGTTCGGGCCATTCGGAACCTCCCCAAACCGGTGATTTGCCGACTCAACGGTGTGGCCGCCGGAGCGGGTTGTTCGCTGGCGCTGGCTTGCGATGTGGTCATTGCCACGAATGAATCCTATTTATCGCTGCTGTTTGTCGGCATCGGTCTGATGCCCGACGCCGGCTCGACGTTCTTTCTTCCGCGCCTACTGGGGTCCCAAAAAGCGTTTGAGTTGTGCAGCACGGGACGGCGGGTCTACGGCCCGGAAGCCGAGCAACTCGGACTGGTGACGCGCTCGGTTCCGGCAGCGGAACTGGATGCGGTGGTGGCCGAAACCGCCGGATATTACGCGACAGCTCCTACGCAGGCCATCGGTTTGATGAAATTAGCCCTGAATCAATCCGTCTACACCGATCTGGAGACGCAACTGGAGCAAGAAGCTCAGTATCAGAACCAACTGGGTCAGTCGCACGATGCAGTTGAGGGTATTCTGGCGTTTTTGCAAAAGCGAAAGGCGGTTTTTACGGGAAAGTAGGCAATAAATTTCCGGCTGTCTTTTTGAATCTTATCTTTTTTGTCTTACTTTTGCAGTCCCAACACGGGAAAAGCATTCGTAGCTCAATTGGATAGAGCACCTGACTACGGATCAGGAGGTTTGGGGTTCGAATCCCTACGAGTGCACCAGAAATAGTAAAATCAGCCCCAAAAGCCCGTTTTTAGCGGGCTTTTGACGTTTTTACCCCCCATCATTCTCAGCTTCAAAAATTTATTCCGGTATTTTTTGGGGTACACCTGCTTTTCATCCGAGGTACTACGTTTTAACATCATTGTTGTCAGACACAAAAATGGTAGGTTTGGATTTGGATTCCTTTTTTAAGTAACTCAAAACCACTGTTTTAGTAACATGTACCGTAAAAAATGCGTACCCTTTTTAAATTACGCCGTAATAAGCAAAACCGCGAGGCCGCTGCCATTATTTATTGTCGGATAAAGGTGGATGGCATTCATTCCAATGACTTCTCAACGTTTATCAAAGTATTACCCTGCGAATGGAATTCGGAGGGGCAGCGGGTCAAAGGGGACACAGTAGCTGCTACTGACATTAAATTATTGATCTGTGAATTAGTCTATAATAAATGCTATTTCTTTTTTATTGAAGAACGCATTGATTAACGTAGGGTTTTTCTCTAACCGTTTGACTTGCTCAAGAATGGCTATGGTCAACTCATCTAAATTGGTAAATACTTGGTTTTTCAGGTTGCCTTTAAGTTGGTTCCAGACCAACTCGACAGGGGTCAATTCAGGACTATGAGCCGGTAAACGTTCTAAATGAATCCGCCTGGGACGTTCACGCAGTAACGCCTTAACAGCTTCGCTTCGATGAATGGCTGCTCCATCCCAGATGACCAGCAAATCCCGCTTCCGGTAGCGCCTGCAGAGTTGACTTAAAAACCAGACAATGTCTGCCCCCTAAAGGGCTGATCTTGCCCCGCTACATAAATTCGACCGTTAAAATTCAGATATGCACGACCGGCTTGCGCAAGGAGTATCGGCGTTTGGCCTCTTGGCGCCCAGCTATGGGCTAATAAAGGCAGCAAATAACAGGCGCATTCATCGATATAGACGATGACACGCTGCTCATCCTGGGCTTTTTCGCTTCGGTGATCCGATTGAGTTCAGGTAACTGCTCAGTACGCCATTGATTAACCGCTTCTGTATTCTGTTGACGAGCTTTGGGCTGGCGTTTCTGACGACTCCAGCCTACTTTTTTTAGAATACGGCCAACTTAAGACGGATCGTAACTGATGCCGAATAACTTTTTAATCACCGCATTGACCCGAGGTCGCGTCCAGATTGCCCCCTGAAAGCCATGCTGCTCTGGTCCTTTCTTAAGCTCGGTGACCAGTTCGGTAAGTTGATCCGCCGACAAGCGAGTCGGTGCGCCCGTGCGTTTGCCTTCCAGTAAAGCGTCGGCACCCTTCAAATGGTATTTTTCAGGGTTTGGATGACCCAACTTTGAGTTAAGCCGAATGCCTGAGCAATCACTGTCTGCTTCCAGCCTGCTTGATTGAGTTCGACGCAGCGCCTTCGCAGCGCTTCATAGTCACTTTGTTTGCAGCATGCCATGGTAAAAGCAAGTTACAACTATTATAGACTTATTCACACGTCAATAAACGAAACGGACCTGGCAGGCCTGCGATGGGACCAAAAAGTCCACATCAATGGAACGGACTATTTCGTGCTGAGTGTGACCGTTAGCCTACCGATCAAAAAACCGGCGGAGTGCCTACTCGTTCGGGCTTGAAATCAGGGAGTTCTTACTATTCCTCTAAATCCTTATCTTGCCAGGAATTTGATTGTCATTTGATTTAATTTTACAACCGTTTAACCTTATTGAGAAATGCGTTATTGGATTCTGTTTACAGTTTTTCTACTGTCACTCGGTATAGTGGATAAAACCCGGGCCCAAGCTGAATTCTCAGAAGGCACCTTGATTTACCGGATCGATACGGTACGTCGTCTTGAACTTCACCCATCATCGTACCTGCCAGTCCAGTTTAAGCTTTATAAGAAAGCCGATCTAATCCGGGTTGAAACACAGTATGTCAATATGGCTGATTCAACCGACCGAAAAAGAATGATCGAGATTAGAAACCAGAAAGGAATCTACTCCGTGTTGGAAGAGAAGCCTTCTATTCCGATTGATTCATTGGTAAAAAAGCTTTCCATGTCTAAAGATAGTCTGTTAAAGGTATTTCCATGGATGAACGAGTTTGCGTTATTCTCCTCATACGAAGAAGAAAAGATAAGCCGATCAACTGCTGCCTTACAAGGTCGATTAAAAACTTATACCGCTAAAAAAGTCGGCCAAAAATCTAGTTTATTATCGATGCCTACCGAGAAGTTTGTTCTTACAAGTTTGGATAAAAGCGATTCACTAAATATTCAAGTGACTCAAGCTATAAGCGCTCCTGTTGGGCTGTTTTTCGAACCACTCCGGAAGATTGCAGGGACGCCACTTCAGTTTACGGATTCTCAGTATGGGTGGCATTACCGCTATACCATTGAATCAGTAAAGGCACAATCCTTGCCAGATGAGCTTTTTCAAATAGACCCAAAACTAAGGATACTGACGGATGAACAAATGTTACAGGAAACAAAAGAGCTTATAAAGTAGCAAAGGATTTTTGTTTTATATAAAGCAGTTGTAGATCGACAAGAATAGTACAAAATTTTTACTTTTTACACTTTTATTGGTCCGTGCATTAGTCCGTAATAAACCCAATTTCCTTT
>NZ_VBSL01000050.1 GCF_006149005.1 Larkinella sp. C7
TGAAGAAGTTGCCCTTGAGTAGGACTTTAGGGTGACTTTTCATGTCAATCGAAAATGACTTTGTCCCGTCAAAATCAAGTTGATAGGAGAAAAAATCTGCTATAATTGTAGGCGAGAAGCCTTGTTCTTCTCAGCTTGAAATTCTTCATAGGATTTTCCAATCTTATGAAGATATTGTTTGAAAGATGCAAGTTTCCACGGGTGTGATTGTGGAGGAATATACTTGCGTCTTTCTTTTTTCTTTTCTTGGGCTGGTTCAAATTCATCTGAATGGCGTTCGTGTTCCTGTAAAGGCCTAGTAGCATAAGTCTTGTCAGCGATATTGAGGTAGATGTCACCGTTAAAAGCCTCAATAACCAAGGCTTTCGTTTTTCGGGCAAAGAAGACTTCCTTGTCTCCCTCAGTGGGTAAGTAAAACTTGTTTTGATAACGAATATGGTGCCCACTATCAATCACTCTTTCACTCACCCTAGCTAGAAGTAGATTCCTCTGAGCAGGCTTAGGAGCCTCCTCAAAAACGGATAAGCTTGCTTTGGCTCCGAACTGCTTGTTAAACCGCTTGATCCAGCCTTTTAGGTAACGGTTGGCTTGGTCAATGCTTGTGATACCATGCCTTTGGAGGTCAATCGGAAGGCGGGACTGCAGGGTCTGATTGAGCCTTTCGACTCGCCCCTTGGCTTGTGGAATAGATGAGGTCTTGATGGCGATGCCCAGCTGATGGCAGGCGTAGCCAAATTGCGTGAAGGTGTCCTCTTCCATCTTTTTGGACTGTTTAGAGACATAAGTGAAGACTGTTCGCTTATCGGTCAGGAACTGAAAAGGGATGCCTTGGGTTGCAAGAATCTGTTCCAAAACATGGTAGTAGCCCTTCAGGGTTTCTTGGGTGTCAAAGTAAGCCCCGACAATATCACCAGAGGCATCATCAATGGCGACGTGAAGATGGGTTTCCTCTTGTCCAAACCAAAAGAATTGACTGGCATCCATTTGGATAAGCTCGCCTCTATATTTTTTTCTAGCCCGACTAGGATGGGCTTTCTCTGGTTCTTCTAAGAAGTCGCTAGCAGTAGGGAGGAGTGGCTCTTCTTTAGCTTGCTTGCGTTTCTTAGCCTCTTTTTTTAAGCGTTTCTTGGTTTTTCGTTGTGTCTTAGGTGAGAGAAACCCAGCTTGATAGAGGAGCTTTCTCACGGTAGTATCGGAGTAACAGATGCCGTCTTCCTCAGCTAGGAGCTCACAAAAATGAACAACATTAGGTCTCATAGCTCCATAGTCTTGATATTTCCCAATAATTCTTTCTTTGATTTCTGGAGGCATAGCGTGGGCTGGCTGTTTCTGCCTATTCCCATGGATAAAAGCCTGCTTACCCTTATTCTGATAGGCAATGACTAGGCGATTCACCTGCCTTTTGGATATGCCAAGCTCCACACAGGCCCTATTCTTTGTTTTCTTTCCGTCACAGACTGCTTTAATAGTGATATATTTCTTAGTCTCAGTCATGGTTAGCTCATTTTTCCTCATCATTCTAGTTTAACAGATGGGACATTTTCTCCTTCGACCTAACTAAGACATTATCACTTTCGAATGATACTTTTTTGAAAAGGGAAA
>NZ_VBSL01000051.1:0-867 GCF_006149005.1 Larkinella sp. C7
CTTGACACTTTTTACTCTCGCAAATCGGTAATGGTTATCTCTTGGGTACTGTAAAAGCCATGTCAGATGATGAATACAACTATAGATTATAGAACGACGAGCCTGGGACAAAACTATCCCTCAGCCAACGAAAAAGCAACGGTTTTGATGCCGTTGCTTTTTGCTTGACATAGGTAGTCTTGATAAAATATAGTTGACAAAAAAATAATAGAAAGGCTACCTCATGTACAGTCACTATAACACAAATCAAACGACTCTGCCACTAGAATTAAGCGCATTCTTACCCCACAACCATCTCGTTTTTACGATTGAAAAGGTGGTCAATAAACTAGATGATAATGCCTTTCTAAACTTTTATCATGAGTTTGGGCGGCCTTCTTACCATCCCCAATTACTCCTAGCAGCCCTTTTATTTGCTTATTCTCAAGGGATCTTTTCCGGACGAAAGATAGAAAAAATGATGGTGGAAAATCTTGCCCTGCAATACTTAACAGGTCAGCTGGTGATTTCTTATCGGACAATCAATCGTTTTCGTGTGGCTCCTGGGATGGAGGAGCTGATTCGTAATCTCTTTATTGACCTCAACCTTCAGTTGAAAATGGAGGAATTAGTGTCCTTAGAGTGTTTGTTTATTGACGGGACTAAGATTGAGGCTAACGCTAACAAGTACAGTTTTGTTTGGCGGAAGGCTGTTGATAAATTTTCTGCCAAACTTCAAGCGACTCTAAAAACCTATTTTCAAGAGGAAATTAATCCTTTGATTCAAGAGGCCATTGTCTTAGATGACCAAGAGCCTGTAACTTCTGAACAATTGACAGAGTTTTCTCAAATCCTTGAGGAAGAATGGAAATCAGTTAACCAAGCCAT
>NZ_VBSL01000051.1:909-1138 GCF_006149005.1 Larkinella sp. C7
AAAGGTAAGGGATGATTTTTCAGCCCGTGCACAAAAGTATGAGACCTATCAAGCCACTTTCACTGGTCGCAATAGTTTTTCAAAGACAGATACAGACGCCACCTTTATGCGGATGAAAGACGACCACATGAGAAATGGTCAACTGAAGGCTGGCTACAATCTCCAAATCGCTACTGAGAATCAATTCGTTCTCCACTATGATAGCTTCCCAAATCCGACAGACACCAAG
>NZ_VBSL01000051.1:1151-1485 GCF_006149005.1 Larkinella sp. C7
TACCATTTCTAGACTCCTATCCCCATGAGGCTAAGACTATTGTCGCAGATGCTGGTTATGGGAGTGAAGAGAACCTACTAACTCTTGACCAAGAGGAAATTAATCACCTGATTAAGTATGGTCGGTTTGATAAGGAACAAAAGAGGACCTACAGAAAGTCTGACAAGAATCTAGCCAATTGGCACTATAATGAAAAAGAGGATAGCTACACCCATCCAGAGGGCTGGAAATAGGTGTTTCATCATCTCAAACACCAGAAAACGCAAACAGGTTTTGAACAAGAGATTAAGGTCTACCAGGCTGAGGAGCCTGAATTAGCTCCTCAAAAGGGGCT
>NZ_VBSL01000052.1 GCF_006149005.1 Larkinella sp. C7
ACAATTCAGAGTTATAAGCATGATGGTAGTTTGCACCGAACGTGGCGCGATACTATGGTACTAAAAACAACTGAAAATGCAATCATTGGTGTCAATGACCATACACTCGTTACTGAAAGTGATGGCAGACGCTGGGTGACCCGAGAACCAGCCATTGTTTATTTTCATAAAAAATTCTGGTTTAACATCATCGCAATGATTCGTGATAGCGGTGTTTCCTACTACTGTAACTTAGCTAGCCCCTATGTTATGGATGAAGAGGCCCTCAAATACATTGACTACGACTTAGATGTCAAAGTATTTGAAAATCATGAGAAGAAGCTTTTGGATGTTGACGAATATGAAAGCCACAAAAAAGAAATGCATTATTCAGCAGATATTGATTATATCCTGAAAGAGAGTGTCAAAATTCTTGTCGACTGGATTAACAATGAAAAAGGCCCCTTCTCGGAATCTTACGTTAATATCTGGTACAAACGTTATCTTGAACTCAAGAGTCGTTAAAGTCGTGAAAAAAGGCCCCCATTCAAATGAATGAGGGCCTTTTCTTATTCTTATGCTTAAAAATTAAAAGGTAACGAGAAACCCCTCACTACCACTGAACTACGTTCGCAAATGCCGGCTACATGACTTGAACACGCGACCCTCTGATTACAAATCAGATGCTCTACCAACTGAGCTAAGCCGGCTAACTTACTATTCTTCTATGCGGGTTAAGGGACTTGAACCCCCACGCCGTTAAGCGCCAGATCCTAAATCTGGTGCGTCTGCCAATTCCGCCAAACCCGCATCTATGACCCGTACTGGGCTCGAACCAGTGACCCTTTGATTAAAAGTCAAATGCTCTACCAACTGAGCTAACGAGTCTTCCTCTTCTAACGGTCCCGACGGGAATTGAACCCGCGATCTTCGCCGTGACAGGGCGACGTGATAACCGCTACACCACGGGACCTATTAAGTATCTCTACTTAACTATGGGAGTTAACGGGATCGAACCGCTGACCCTCTGCTTGTAAGGCAGATGCTCTCCCAGCTGAGCTAAACTCCCTATGTGCTAAGCGACTCCCATATCTAGCAGGGGGCAACCCCCAACTACTTCAGGCGTACTAGGGCTTAACTGCTGTGTTCGGCATGGGTACAGGTGTATCTCCTAGGCTAGCGTCACTTAACTCCTTGAGTGTGCTCACTCAAAATTGAATACCTATCTATTGTATCAAGCCTAAACCAATACTGTCAATACCTTCTGAACCTTACCTTGGTCAAGTCCTC
>NZ_VBSL01000053.1 GCF_006149005.1 Larkinella sp. C7
GAATTCACCCTCAAGTGGGCTCCCAAAACCATCAATTGTGCCGGTAGCGGAATCCCGCCCGCCAACCTGCCGCCAACACCGCCTTCGGTGTCGTCTTTGTCGGCCTTCGTCAACACCCCCTTTACCTCAGCAGCACTGGCCGCCTTCACCGACCCGGAAAGCAACCCCCTGACCTATGAACTCCAGGGACTGCCCCAAAACCTCACCTTCAATGCCTCGACACGGGTGGTGTCCGGGACACCGGCCACCACCGGCACGTTTAGCCTGACCTATGCTGCCACCGATCAGCCGGGCGCTAAAACCAGCGTTGTCTTCTCGCTCATCGTCAGCGAAAACAACAACCCGCCCACCAACGTGCCACCGGCTGCGCCAACCGTTGCGCCCCTCTCGGCAACCATCAATGCCGCCTATTCGACGACCCTGCCCGCCTTCACCGATACCGATCCGCTCAGCTATACCCTTACCGGATTGCCGTCAGGACTCGGTTTCAACGCCGGTACCCGCGTCATTTCCGGAACGCCCACCCAGCAGGGTACTTTCCCGCTCACCTATGCCGCCAACGATGGAAAAGTCACCCAAAGCACAACCATCAGCCTGGCCGTAGCTGCCGGAACCGGAAATCCGCCCCCCGTGGTCACCGGAAGCTTTGAAGGCTATCTCGATGTCGTCAATTGCGCGACGTTCTCGGGCTGGATCTGGGATCGTGATAAACCCAACACGCCCATCACCATCGAGTTTATGGACGGGCCAACCGTGGCCGCTTCAACGGTGATCGACCAGACGATAGCCAATATTTTTCGGCAGGACCTGAAAAATGCCAACAAAGGTAATGGTGCCCACGGCTACAGCTTTGTGGTGCCGGAACGGCTCAAGGACAACCAGACGCACACGATCTGGGCGCGGGTGGTCGGCTCGGAGTTCATTCTTAAATGGGCTCCCAAAACCATCACGTGTGTCGGAACGGGAACGCCACCCGCCAATGCAGCCCCGGTGGCTCCGGCGGTTTCGCCCCTGTCGGCCACGGTGAATGTGGGCTTCACGGCCAGCGCGCTGCCGGTTTTCACCGATGCCGAAAACGATGCGCTGACCTACACGCTGACGGGCTTGCCCGCCAACCTGTCGTTTGATGCCAATACGCGCGTGATTTCCGGAACGCCAACGCAGCAGGGAACATTCTCGCTGACGTATTCGGCCAAAGACAGCCAGCATGCCCCGGTGCCGACCACGCTGACACTGACCGTCAACCCGGGAGGAGGCAC
>NZ_VBSL01000054.1 GCF_006149005.1 Larkinella sp. C7
AATAATCTAATTTTGACATCACTTGTTCCTCCCATCTAACCCTTATTTCTAATATAAATATAACACAAAAGGAGTTTGTAACATTTTACATAATTTCCTTTAAAAATGGTAATGAACATTAAAATATTTTACTTTTAAAATATTTTTTAATGGAAGATAAATTGTAAAATATAGTGCAACAAAAAACTCATAGCGTTTCATTGGTGTAAACTGTAAGTAACCACACAAACAGAACCCGAGGAAAAACTATGAGCTACTCCCATCTTACCATAACCGACCGAATAAAGATAGAAACCTACTTAGAATTAGGTTTGAAACCTTGCCAAATTGCAAATAAACTTGGCGTCCATAAGTCTACTATTTCAAGAGAGTTAAGACGATGCCAAAATGGTTATTCCGCAGCCTTAGCACAGGAACAGTACGACCACAGGGCTAAGCAAAAAGGTCGGAAGTCTCGTTTGACACCAAAGTTGAAAAAGGAAATTGAGGACGGTTTAAAATCCTCCTGGTCGCCTGAACAGATTTGTGGCCGCTATCAGCTTGAACAAAAGCCAATGGTAGCTTTTAAAACTATCTATAACTGGCTCTATGCTGCTTTGATTGATCTGGATTTAAGCGTCCTTCGTCGTAAAGGAAAAACTCGACAACCCAAAGAAACACGTGGAACATTTAGGATTGGTACGTCGATTGCCAAACGTCCTAAAGAGGTCAGGAATCGTGAGACCTTTGGTCACTGGGAGCTCGATACTGTGGTGTCTTCCAGAGGCAAAAGCAAGGGCTGTTTAGCGACCTTTCTAGAGCGAAAAACGCGCTTTTACTTAGCTTTCAAGATACCAGACAGAACAGCCAAATCCATGTTTTCAGCCATCGAACAACTTTGTAAGCTATTTCCAAAAGAGGCTCTTAAAACCTTCACTTCAGACAGAGGAAAAGAGTTTGCCTGCTATCCTCTGGTAGAGAATTTAGGAATTTCCTTTTTCTTTGCGGACGCCTATTCATCCTGGCAGAGAGGAAGCAATGAAAACGCAAATGGCTTACTAAGAGAATATTTCCCAAAGAAAACAGATTTAGCCGCTATCTCTGATGAGGTTTTGAATAAGGCTTTATATGATATCAATCACCGACCACGAAAATGTTTAGCTTACAGAACTGCTAGTGAAGCTCTAGAGGATGAGTTCAAGTAAATGTTGCACTTATTCTTGCAATTTATCAA
>NZ_VBSL01000055.1:0-347 GCF_006149005.1 Larkinella sp. C7
TTTTAGGGTATGAACCTTACGATAAAGTAGGCTATAATTCTGGGAATAGTCGTAATGGAACCTATTCACGGAAATTTGAAACCAAATATGGGACTGTTCAGTTGAGCATTCCAAGAGATCGTAATGGAAACTTTAGTCCAGCTTTGCTCCCTGCTTATGGACGTCGAGATGACCACTTAGAAGAGATGGTTATCAAACTCTATCAAACCGGTGTAACAACTCGAGAAATTAGTGATATTATCGAGCGAATGTATGGTCATCACTATAGTCCTGCCACAATTTCTAATATCTCAAAAGAAACTCAGGAGAATGTCGCTGCTTTTCATGAGAGAAGCTTAGAAGCTAAC
>NZ_VBSL01000055.1:488-1164 GCF_006149005.1 Larkinella sp. C7
ATTACACCAGAAGGACAGAAGGCTGTTCTTGGATATGAAATCGCCCCAAATGAAAACAATGCTTCTTGGTCCACCCTGTTAGACAAGCTTCAAAACCAAGGAATCCAACAGGTTTCTCTTGTAGTGACCGATGGCTTCAAGGGGCTTGAGCAGATGATCAGTCAGGCTTACCCATTAGCTAAACAACAACGTTGCTTCATTCATATTAGTCGGAATTTGGCTAGTAAGGTGAAGCGATCTGATCGAGCAGTTATTCTGGAGCAATTTAAAATGATTTATCGTGCTGAAAATTTAGAAATGGCAGTCCAAGCTTTGGAGGACTTTATCGCTGAATGGAAGCCAAAGTATAGGAAAGTGATGGAAAGTTTGGAGAATACGGATAATCTTTTAACTTTTTATCAGTTTCCCTACCAGATTTGGCACAGCATTTATTCGACAAACCTCATTGAGTCTCTTAACAAAGAAATCAAACGTCAAACGAAAAAGAAGGTTCTTTTTCCTAACGAGGAGGCTCTGGAACGTTATTTAGTTACTTTGTTTGAAGATTATAATTTCAAACAAAGTCAACGAATCCATAAAGGGTTTGGCCAATGTTCTGACACACTTGAAAGCTTATTTGATTAACACTCCGTAACTCTACTTGAGTGTTTACACATAATTATTGACAGTATCCTTA
>NZ_VBSL01000056.1:0-292 GCF_006149005.1 Larkinella sp. C7
AGGGAACTTCCGATACTTTTCATTTCGTCAGGCATTTCTAAACTAGGATCAAGCTCAAACTTCTTTAAAATAGCTTTCACTAATTTCCCATTCGTTAAGTTAGAAGCATTGATATCCGAAAATCTACTATCCTTCAAAATTTCCTTCATGATACTCTCAAGAACTGAATTAGCATAACCTACTGATTCTGCAGGATCTTTTTCAATATTTTGAAAAGCCTTTTCAAAAGTCACTGAAGCATTTTTATAGTCAGCCTTCAACTCATTTCTAAAAGTTGGGATTGACGGAATAA
>NZ_VBSL01000056.1:395-601 GCF_006149005.1 Larkinella sp. C7
TTCAAGTCCTAAATCAATAGCCATTTTGATTAATTTGTCAGGTATATCTATAGCAATATTTTCTAACGTTTTAGCTAAATTGATCTTATCCTTCTTATTTCCATCAGTAAAATAAGAAATATCAAAATCAGCATGTCCAAATCCATCATAAACTTCTTGATTCATTTTTATATATTGTTCAACTTTTACATAACTTTTGAATCGGC
>NZ_VBSL01000056.1:619-976 GCF_006149005.1 Larkinella sp. C7
AATCGGCTCCAAATTTCTTTTTCTACTTTTTCCAATAATTTCATTCTATAAACCGGTGAAATGTCCATTATTTGCTGTTAAATCCTTTCATGGCCTCTTCCACTTCTGCCAAGGTCAGCCCAAACAAGTCCAGTCGCTTGAGGAGCTGTTTGCCGTTGCAATAGCCGATGCGTAGGCTTTGACCGAGATATTCTCGACGTTGACGACTATCCTGGCCCATAAGAAGGCCCAGTCGCACCAGGTCGAATTTAGAAATGTCAAAATTATTTTCGTCATCATAAGACCCCAGAACTCCTGTCAGGGCTTTCTGCAAATCGTCAAAAGAGGCATGCTCCACCCCTAGGGAGCGGCCTTTTG
>NZ_VBSL01000057.1:0-253 GCF_006149005.1 Larkinella sp. C7
TGCCATTAGTAACAACAATCAAGCCTTTGGCCTTAGCAAGAGGAATAGCCATCGCACCAAGGCTACCAGTACCTCCTGAGATAAAGAGAGTTTTTCCTTCTTTAGCCTCCATAAGCTCCAGAGACTGCATAATGGTCAGTGAAGTCAATGGGACGCCTGCCGCCTTGATATCTGTCAAATAGTCAGGTACCAAAGCTAGAGCATGGTAGTCTACAGCAAGATATTCAGCGAAAGCAACCAATACGGTCAAGTG
>NZ_VBSL01000057.1:355-936 GCF_006149005.1 Larkinella sp. C7
TTCTCAACAATTCCGACAAACTCATTACCAGCAATTTGAGGTAGTTTGTAAGGAACGATAATTTTAACCTCTCCACGAGAAATTATATTATCCAAAGGATTGACCCCTGCTGCCCTTGCCTTGATCAGGACATCATCGGGGCCAATTTGCGGTATGGGTATTTCTGTCATCTCGAGATTGATATTATTTTTGTTATACTGACTTACTAGTGCTGCTTTCATAGGTAATTTCTTTCTCCTTATCTTCGGGTTAGCAATTTTTATGTAATGGCACGTATTTCTTTANGATAAAGCAAATTTGTAGCCATGACTTCTCCCTTTTCTCGATTATCCGAACATAACAGGTGTCTGTTTCAGATACAAGTTTAACTATAAATGATTGTAAGTAAGTGGGCAAGAATCGTGCTCACTTAGAAACTTTGGGAGAAAGA
This sequence comes from Larkinella sp. C7, assembly GCF_006149005.1. Classification (GTDB taxonomy): domain Bacteria; phylum Bacteroidota; class Bacteroidia; order Cytophagales; family Spirosomataceae; genus Larkinella. The sequence continues at coordinate 786 of NZ_VBSL01000057.1, forward strand.
CAATCACGCTTCTCTTCCTTTTTAAAGTAAGTACGAGCCCAAAAACTAGTGAGCCTCAAAAATAACGACTCTTATCTTCTTCCTGATTTTTATACAGTCTTCAACTGTCTCAGCCTAATCTTCTACTATTTCTCCTGTCTATATTTGCGGA
>NZ_VBSL01000058.1 GCF_006149005.1 Larkinella sp. C7
CCGTTGAAGGTCACCGGTTTGAAGTTGGGGTACATGTTGTCCATCGGATTGCCCGCTACCAGCGTGTTGTATTGCAGCATGAACAGGTGCTCCAGTCGGTTTTCGGTGCTTTCCCGGTGTACATCCTCATAAGTCGTGAACAGGTTGATCACCGTCGGGTTGGCATTCGAGTAGGTGATCACTTCCAGGGCTTTGTCGGCCGCCAGCTTGTAGTGCGTCGCCCCTTTGCTCAGCGGAAAACCCGCCATCGTCAGGTATACTTTCGCCAGTTGGGTTTTGACTGCTGCCAGGTTGGCCCGGCCACTGACATCCATCCACGCCAGACCAGCCGCTTCGGCCGCCACCAGGTCTTCCACGATCAGTTTGTACACTTCTTCCTGGGAAGCACGGGCGGGCTGGAAATCTTCCGAAGTCGCCGTCTGGGGCTTGGTAATCAGGGGAATGTCACCCCACAGACGAACCGCCGTGAAGTAGGCCGAAGCACGCAGAAACCGGGCTTCGCCCAGGATCTTGGTTTTCTGGGCATCGGGCATGGGGGTGATGGCCGGCACGCGGTCGAGCACCTGGTTGGCCTGAGCGATGACCTTGTAGAGACCGTTCCAGTAGTTGACCACGTGGGCGGTGTTGCCGTCGTGGACCAGCCCGTAGAGGTTGTTCAAATCCGAGTTCTGGGCGGTTTCGGTGGTCGAGGTGCCGGTGAGGGCTTCGAGCAACTGCCAGTTGGAGGAGAAGATCCCGGCCCCGTCGCCCATGAACCGCAGGTCGGCGTAGACCGAAGCCAGGGCGGCTTCGGCGTGGTCAGGAATGGTGTAAAAATTATCGGGGGTCAGGTTGGAGGGTGCCTGCTCATCGAGGAAATCGGAACAACCCACCGGACCCAGCAGCACCGCCCCCAGCAGGGCGATTTTGCTCACTTTACTAACTATATGTTTCAT
>NZ_VBSL01000059.1 GCF_006149005.1 Larkinella sp. C7
GTCGGGATCGATGCCGGCACGGGCGGGCCTGCGGGGCACGGTCACGATGATCGTCTGCCTGCCGGAATGGATGCGATGCTTCCGTAAGTAGAGCGGTTCTATTTCCTTACCCGGTTGGTCCGGCGCGAATACCCCGACCTCGATCCACTCGTCCATCGGCACTTCCTGCTTCACCCCCGCGCTATCCACCACCACCTTATGCGTTTCCACATCCAGTGTCACCTGCCAGTTGCCGGTTTTAGTGGGAGTTGCCACCGCCCGCTCCGTCTCCAGCTTCCAGTACGTGTTCACCTCGAAGAGATCATGCAGCAGATACTGTNCTGTAAGGAGTCCGGCGTCACCGCCCGCAATTCCCGGAACAAATCCAATGTTGTCGCCAACGGAGCGTCGACCGGTCGATGCTTTTCCAGCAGGTTCCGCAGCGCCCCATTGACGCGCTCATCACCGATGTACTCGCTCAAGGTGTAGAGCGCAAAGGGTCCTTTTCGGTAGGACAGGTACGGGTCGAGCCCGCGGAGTAACGGTTCGCCCCGAAAAATTGGTGAGTAGGGATGCGGCTGCCACATGTAGCTAAAAAGCCGCTGAAGAGCTTCCGGTCCCCGGCTGTGTTCCACCACCTTCATCCCATAGTACCAAGCCAGGCTCTCGGACATCACCGGTGCTCCTTCGACGGCGGCATACGGAACCGTCCATTGGTGGGCCATTTCGTGGGCAATGATCGCGTAAGGGTGATCGTGGCTCCGGCCATCGTCCTTCGGATTCCAGAGGGTGAATCCTTCCCCGTGGGTGATCATTCCGGCATCGGCGTGCAGGCCCGTGCCATTCCCGGGCCGCTCGACCACGCTCAGGGACTCGCGCTGGTAGGGGCCGAAATTCTTTGAATAGTAATCCAGGGAAGCCCGGAT
>NZ_VBSL01000006.1 GCF_006149005.1 Larkinella sp. C7
AAAGGCACGGTGAAACGGGCGGATTCGGAGGCACAGTCTGAAAACATCAAGTTTAACAAAGAAGGCTTTACGGCGGGCAATGCGCAATTCCGCGTCGTGGCGGATAAGCAGGGAACCACGACGAAACCCATGTTGCTGGGCACAAAGGTCGATCTGGATTTCAATCAGGTGAAAGGCGTCGTAACCATTGCCACCAACAATGCGACGACCTCGTTCAGCGACACCCTGCTGTCGAGTCTGGAGTTCCCGAATGCTGCTTATAAAACGTCGATCAGCAAAGCGCAGTGGAACATCGCGGCCAAAACCATCACGATGAAAGCCGCCAAAACATCCACCTTTACGGCCACCGCAGAGGAACAGGAAGGGCTGACATTCAATGCCACATCGGCGGTGTATGATGTGGAAAAAGCGACGCTGAACATCAGCGGAGTACCATACGTGACGTCGGCCGATGCCCGGATTTACCCGGAAAAAGGCCTGATCACGATCAAACGGAACGGGGAGATGCTGCCGCTCAAGAATGCCCGGCTGGAACTGGATACCACCAGCCTGTTCCATAAATTGAAAGGCGGTAACATTCAGGTGCAGTCGCGGACCCGGTTTTCCGGGGAAGCTGTCTACCAGTTTGCGGCTGCCAAAGGCGATACGGCTAACATCAAAATGGGGAGTTTTGAACTGAAAGAAGCCGCTCCGGTGGCACTGGCATCGAACACCCGGAGTGTCGGCCGGAAAGGGAAAAATGGCAATGAACTGGCCAAAACGTATTATACTGTGGCCCGCGCCGACGTCGACGAACGGGACAACGTGACGCTGGCACCCAAAGTGGCCTTCAAAGGCAGCATCACGATGATGGCACCCGAGCAGGATCTGAAACTGGAAGGGGCGATTAAAATTGCGCTGAAAAAGCGGGCCAATCTGGTAAGTGACTGGATTCCAATGAAGGAGAAAATTGGCGAAACCTTCAGCATCAAAGTCGATCAGACGCTCAAAAATGACGGTAATCAGCCACTGACCGCCGGTTTGCATTTCCGGGGCGGGGGCACCGCCGGGCTGTATCCGACATTTTTATCGATGAAGGAAAGCGACAAGGATGATGATTTGTACCGCGCAACCGGCGTCATGACCTACGACGAGAAAGACAAAGTTTTCCGGATTGTGAAGAAGGATGCCGCCGGGCTGGAAGATGTCGAAGGCGCGTTTACGTTCAACGATGCCACGGGTGTCATGAATTTTCAGGGACCGGTCAATGTGATGAATACCGGTATGACGGGCTCGGCGCCGAACAACTTTGTTTTTGCCGCCGGAACGGGCCGGGCGCAGGTCGATAGTTCGACGTTGCGGCTGAATGCGCTGGTCGGTTTTGCACTGCCGATTCCACAGCCGGTGAATGCCGCCATTGCCGAGAAGATGGTAAAAGCCAACCTGGACGAAAAGAACGACGAACCCGCTGATGACGATCTCGACCGGTTGACCGCCAAACTAGCCGCCATTATCGGCCAGAAAGCGACGGATGTGTACCGCACTAAAGCGCAGAACCAGCACGTTTCGATTACGCAGGCTGCACCCAAATTTGTGGCTTCGCTGGTGCTTTCGAACGTCAATCTGCGCTGGTCCGACAAATACAATGCGCTCTACAGCACCGGGCCGATTGGGGTTTCCAATATTGATAACGTCGATATCAACGCGGAAATGGAGGGTTTTGTCGAAATCCGGAAGAGCGATGGGGGCGACGAAGCGACGATTTATCTGGAAGCCTCGCCGGATGTCTGGTACTACTGGGATTATAAATCGTCGGGGGGCGCAACGGCCCAACTGGCGCTGTTGACGTCGGATCAGGAACTGAACGACCGCATCATGGCGGGGGGCAAAGCGGGAAGCAAGGCCATTTCCATCATCGCTGCGGACGTATTTGAGAAAACGCAGTTTACGGACCGGTACATGGATCAGTACAAAACCAAAGAAAAGCCCAAACCGCAGCCTAAAACCGCCACTTCGAAGGACGCTCCGAAGAAAGTAGTGGAGAAGAAAAAAGAGAAAGCTGACGAGAAAAAAGAAGGGTTCTGATCAGATTTTTTCGCCAAAAGCCAGATCGCCGGCATCTCCCAAGCCGGGCACGATGTAGTAATGGGCATCCAGCCGCTGATCGATGGCTCCCAGCCAGAGGTGGCACTGCGGCATTTTTTCCTGTACATAGCGGACGCCTTCGGGGCTGGCCAACACGGCGGCAATGTGCGTTTTGGCGGGCGTTCCAAACCGCAGCAGAGCGTGATACACCTTCTCCAGCGACCGGCCGGTTGCCAGCATCGGGTCCATCAGAATGACGGTTTTGCCGCTCAAATCGGGGCTGGAAATGTAATCCATCGCCACTTCAAAATCCTCACTCGTTGGCAGATAACCGCGATACGCACCGATAAATGCGTTTTCGGCCCGGTCGAAATAATTCAGGAAACCCTGGTGAAACGGCAGGCTCGCCCGCAAAATGGTGGCCAGAACCGGCGGTTTTTTGATCAGTGGCGTAGACGACACGCCCAGTGGCGTCTGCACGTTCACGACCTGAAACGACATCGACTTGGATATTTCGTAGGCCATCAGTTCTCCCAGCCGTTCCAGATTGCGCCGAAAACGCATCGGATCTTTCTGAATGGTTACATCGCGGAGTTCGGCAATAAATTGGTCGGCAAGAGAAGGATGATCGGCGAAAACAAACATAGGGGCTTTTTCAGTGTAATTTAAAGGGAATGTGTCGGATAATCCAAACCCTTTCCCTAATTTGTGCATTGAAATAAGAAGATGTTATTTAGGGTACACCGTCCACACGGTTGCCAGTGTGAAGCTTCCAATGAGGACTATTTATACAATCGGGATAGCTTTTGTTTTGCTGGCGTCGGGGTCGGCGCAAGGTCAAAGTCAAAAGATACCTTTAAACAGTGATTATTACCACCTGATCGACCGGCTTGAAATCAAACAGGGCCGGTGGACGAGCGGTTTCCATAGTTCGGTAAAACCGTATAGTCGCCAGGCAGTCGTTCAATTAACCGACAGTATTCTGGCTGATCCCTTTGTTCGGTTATCCCCGGTAGACCGTTCCACCGTCCGCTACCTGCGTGACGATAGCTGGGAATGGGTTCCCAAAGCGTATCCGGATTCTCTCCCTCTGCTACAGGAACGAACGGCTGAATTACACGCGGGTCAGAAACGGGCGGGCGACAGCAAACGGGCTTTCAGTGCGTTTTATAAGAAAAAAAATGACCTCTTCAGCTACGAAAACGAGGATTATGATATTCACGTCAGTCCGGTGGTCAACTTTAGCTACGGAGTCGAAACCAATTCCGGAACGGTGGGCTCGTCAGTTAACCCCTACGTTAATTCAAGAGGAGTTGAAATTCGCGGGAGCATTCGCAAACGCTTAAGTTTTTACACATTTCTGTCTGATAATCAAGTGCTGTTTCCCCGGTATATCTGGGAATATGGAAATCAGTATACCACCAATTTCAATGAAGGCTTTGCCCCCAATGAAGGCTTTGCCAAATTAATTGCTACCCGCCATGCGCCCTATGGCGGAGCGGATTTTTTGTCGGCCCGGGGATACATTACCTTCAATGCCTTAAAAATTATCAACATTCAGTTTGGCCATGACCGGAATATCTTTGGCAATGGGTATCGTTCCCTGTTTTTATCGGACAACAGTTCGCCATACCTTTTTCTGAAGATCAGTACCCGGTTTGGGCGGTTCCAGTATACCAACCTGCTGACGGAATTTCAGAACAGTCAGAAACCGGCCGGTGCATATGAAGAACTGAATCCGCAAAAATACACGGCGATTCACCACCTGAGTGTCAACATTGGCGAGCATGTCAACATTGGTCTCTTTGAAGCGGAAGTATTCAGCCGGAGCCAACTGGAATTGAATTATTTTAACCCCGTTATTTTCTACCGTTTCATCGAATCGTATCGGGGCAGTGCCGACAATGCGCTGGTCGGTCTGGATTTCAAAGCCAATTTTGCCGGTCATTTTCTGGCCTATGGTCAGTTGATGTTCGATGAGTTCAAGATTAGCGAACTGCGGGCGAGAAACGGATCGTGGGTCAATAAATTCGCGTTTCAAACGGGCCTGAAGTACATCGACGCCTTCGATATTCCGAATCTTGATTTACAGGCCGAAATGAATCTGGCGCGGCCCTATACCTATTCCCACCGCTCCGGCCAAACCAATTATGTGCATTACAATCAACCGCTGGCGCATCCGCTCGGGGCCAATTTCATCGAAGGCCTGGCCATTGTGCGCTACCAGCCCCGCGACCGCTGGAATCTGACCGGGACGTTTGGCGTCATGAAGTACGGGGCCGATCCGCCCAACTACAATTATGGCGGCAATTTGCTGAAACCGTATGAAAGCCGGGTGGAGTGGCCGGGCCAGGCCGTGGGGGCGGGCCACCACATCGCTCAGGGGCGTAAAACCCTGGTCACCTACGCCGACGTACGGTTGTCGTTTATGTTGAAACACAATCTGTTTGTCGATTTCCAACAGCTCGTTCGCAAAAGCGACAGCCAGGCCGACCGGTTGAAATACAACACGTCGTCGACCTCCCTGGCCCTGCGCTGGAATCTGCCCTATCGAACCCTGGTTCTTTAAAATGAATTGGTTCATACGGTTTCCGGTCGTTATTTTACCGGAAACTGTACCAACGGATTAACCCCTATTCGGGAATGCTTGACCAAATCATTCGCCAGGAACTGACCGAAGCCCGCTCGGTTCTCGATGCGTTTCTTAGCGACGCTAACCAAATTACGGCCATCGGACAAGCTGCCCAATTGATGGCAGATGCCCTGCAAAACGGCCATAAAATTATTTCCTGCGGCAACGGCGGCTCCCACTGCGACGCCATGCACTTTGCCGAAGAACTGTCGGGCCGGTACCGCGACGAACGCCGGGCGCTGGCGGCTATCGCCATTTCCGATTCCAGCCACCTTACCTGTGTGGGCAATGACTATGGCTACGATTTCGTATTCTCGCGTTTTATCGAAGGGCTGGGCAACGAAGGCGACGTGTTGCTGGGCATTAGCACAAGCGGTAATTCGGCCAACATCATCCGGGCCGTGGAAGCGGCCCGGCAGCGGGGCATGAAGGTGGTTTTGCTAACCGGCAAAGACGGGGGCAGGCTGGCCGGAACCGCCGACGTTGAAATCCGCGTCCCCCACTTTGGCTATGCCGACCGCATTCAGGAGATTCACATCAAAGTCATTCACTTGTTTATTCTGCTCATCGAGAAGCGGCTGATGGCCTAAGCCGGTCGCGGAAATTATTCAAACTTTTTCAGCTTTTGTTTGTCCTATATAAATAGAAAACAAGCAATTAGCATGAAAAAAACCGGAATCATCCTGGCATCACTGCTGGGCATACTGCTCCTGGTCGCCTGGATTGTGCCGATGTTTTTTCGGGATAAAATCGTAACCCGCCTTCAGCAGGAACTGACCAATCGGGTGAACGCCCGGATCACGTTTCGGCCTGAAAAAGTGAGCCTGTCGCTGCTTCGCCACTTTCCCAATCTGACCTTGCAAACCGATTCCCTCAGCATAGTCGGGCGGACGCCGTTTGTGGGTGATACCTTGCTTAGCACCCGCGCCTTCGAAGTAAAAATCAATCTGCTGAGTGTGCTTTCGGGCGATAAATTGAAATTGAACGGGCTGTATCTCAACCAGCCACGCGTGCTGGTGAAAATTCTGCGCGATGGTCGGGCCAACTACGACATCTACAAAGCCGTTGAAAGTGACGAACCGGAAAAGGCCGACACCAGCCAGACGGCTTTTACGCTCGACATCGACGAATGGGAAATAAAAGACGGTCTGATCCGGTATGACGACCGGAGTTTGCCGATGACGGTTCGGCTGGAAGCGGTCAACCATGTCGGCAGCGGCAGTTTGTCGGCGGAAGTGGCGGATTTGGTGCTGAAGACGAAGGCAGAACGGATCACGCTGAACTACGGCGGCATGGAATACCTAAGCGATAAAAAGCTGGATGCCGACATGAAACTGCGGGCCGATCTTGAAAAGTCCGTCTATACTTTTGCCAACAACCGCATCCGCGTGAATGAGTTGCCGCTGGAGCTCAACGGCTCGATTGCCACCGGCACATCGGCACCGGCGGATACGTCCATGCGGTTCGATTTGACGTATCGGTCGCCCGACAGTGATTTCAAAAACCTGCTGTCACTGGTGCCCGGGATGTATTCCGAGCGGTTTCAGGACATCGATGCCGACGGAACGGTGCGTTTCGACGGAACGGTGAAGGGCGTTTACAATGCAAGGCAAATCCCGGCGTTTCTGCTGAATCTGGTCGTCAACGACGGGCGGTTCAAATACCCGGATTTGGCGTCAGCGGTCGAGCACATTGCCCTGGATCTGACCGTCAGTAACGCAACCGATCACTTTCATAATACGGTGATTAACCTGAAAAAACTGGTTGCGGATCTGGGCCGGAACCCGATTCGCGGGCGGGTGCTGGTGCAGGGGCTCACCCGCTCCCGCATCGAGGCCGATTTGACCGCCAAACTGAATCTGGAAGAGTTGACGCAGTTGTTTCCGATGGATAGCATGACGCTGCGGGGGCTGGCGGATCTGAATCTGAAAGCAAAAGGTGTCTATGATAAAACCGCCAAGCTCTTTCCGGTGGTCGATGGGCTGATCCGGTTGGAGAACGGATCGGTGAAGTCGATGAAGTTTCCGGAACCGGTGGAAGCGATCAATGTGCAGGCGAGCCTCACCAACCGGACGGGCAAACGGGCCGATACCCGCGTGGACATAGCCAATTTGCAACTGAAACTGGCCGGTGATCCCTTTCAGGCCAAAGGCTGGGTGCAGAATTTCGATGATTATACTTTCGATGTAATTGCCAAAGGTCGGCTGAATCTGACGAGTTTAACCCGGATTTTTCCGATGGAAGGCACCCGGCTGGCCGGGCTGATCGACGCCAGCATTGAAACCAAAGGCCGGCTTTCGGACGCCAAAGCCAAACGGTATGACCAGCTTCCGACCAGCGGCACGATGGCGATTACCAACCTGAACTACCGGGGCGAAAGTCTGCCGCAGGGGCTGATTCTGAATTCCGCCCGACTGAGGCTGCTGCCCGGAAAACTAAACGTCGAACAGGCGCAGGGCTTGCTGGGAACCAGCACCTTCACGGCCGACGGTTTTTTGAGCAACTACATTCCGTTTCTGCTGGACGAAAACCAGCCGCTGGAAGGGACGCTCAACGTTCGGGCCAATCGATTGACTATCAACGAATGGATGAGTGACGATCCGCAGGCAAAAACCGCCCAGCCGTCGGTGGTTGAGATTCCTGATAACATCCGTTTTGTGGTCAATGCAACCATCGGTCAGGCGGTTTACGACAAAATGCCGCTGAACAACGTCAAAGGACAACTTGAAATGGCCGACGGAATCCTGCGGATCAAGCAGGTGACATTCAATTCGCTGGGCGGACAGTTTGTTACCAACGGCACCTACGACCCGAAGGATCTGGCAAAACCGCGGTTTGCCTTTGATGTCAACATTGCCAACGCCGACATTGCGCAGGCTCACCGGCATCTGACGCTGGCCAAAGTGGTTTTTCCGCTGGCGCAGTACATGATCGGGCGGTTTTCGAGCACCTTTGCGGTCAACGGGCGGTTGGAGCCGGATATGATGCCGGATTTGAATAGTTTGACGGGAAATGCGCTGGTGAAGATCGTACAGGCTACGCTGAAAAATAACCCGATTTTGGAACGTCTTGTCGAAAAAACGAAACTGTCCGATCTCCGGAATGCGCAGTTTAAAGATCTGCTGATGAAAGTGGACGTTAAAAACGGGTTTGTAACCATCAAACCATTCGATGTCAGGATCAATGACAATATCGTGACGGTTTCGGGCTCCAATTCACTGGAAGGAGACCTGAAATACGTCCTGAAACTGGATGTGCCAACGGGCAAAGCAGGTGTCCAGTTTGCCAAAGCGTTTTCGTCGCTAACGGGCCAGCCGCTCGAAAACGCCGATCGCGCCAAAATCGACTTTGCGTTGAACGGGAGTTACAAAAAACCACAGCTTCAGTTTCTGGCGGGTCGGACGGCCGCCCAGGTGAAGGATGTCGTGGTGAAACAGGCGAAAGAAGACCTGAAAGAGCAGGGGTTGAAACTGCTGCAAAAACTGGCTAAATCGCCGAGAGACTCGACGTAAGGATTGAGTGATACAATCAGCCGTTACTTTTTGGCAACGACCATGGCCCGGCCCGGAATCGAGAGGTAGGTGATGACTTTCGACGGTTTTAGTCCGGCCTCCTTTTGCCAGTCCTGAATTTCCCGAACGGAGTAATTCCCGGCGGTGCTGGTCAGGCCATAGAACAGATCCATGCTGTTGCCCACCAGATTGGTGCCGACGCCGGCCGAATTTCCGTCATCTTCGGGCCGGATAAATTCATTGACAATGTATATGCCCCCCGGTTTCAGGGATTTGGCCACTTTCCGGGCCACGTCGCGGTTTTGCTCTTCCGAAAAATGATGCGCCAGACTGGACATCAGCACGATATCGTATTGGGCTTCCCCAAACGCATCCGTCAGTGCGTTGCCTGCCTGGTGCCGCACGCGGTCGCCCATGCCCAGGCGCGCCAGCAGCGGAGCCGCCTGCTCGATGGCCGGTGGTAAATCCAGAATAACCGCCTGGAGATTCGGTAGTTTTCGGCAGAGAGCCACCGAATGCTGGCCGTGTGAGCCGCCAATGTCGAGCATGAGCGTGGCGTTTTTGGGCACCGGGGCTTTCCGGCCAAACTCCCTGGCTTCCGTACCGGTGGCTGCCACCATTGCCTGTTGGTAATACGCCCATTGTTCGGTGGTCAGGTGGTCGTGATACTGAATGCCTTCGCCGGTTTTCAGGTAATCTCCCAACTGCTCCAGCCACGGCCAGACGACCCGGTTGTTGAACCGCATCATGCCAAAAACCGACTCCTGCTGGTCTTTCAGCAACCAGCGTCGGCTGATGCGGGTCAACGTATACCGGTTATCGCGTTGTTTGAAATAGCCCAAAACCAGCAGCAGGCCCATCAATTCGCGCAACGCTTTTGGATTCAACCGACACTCGGCGGCAATCTCATCCACCGTCTGTTTGCCGTTGTGAACCGCTTCGAAAATGCCTTTGTCGGCGGCTTCGAGCACGGCTTTGCCCACAATCGGGAAAATCTGGGCGTGCAAAAGCGGTAGCGGTACCAGATTGATTTTAAGGGCAATCCATTCGAGGAGGTTTTCGGGCGTAACGGTGAGTCGCATGCGGTTCTGGATGATTAATTCTTATTATTTTTCGACGTATATTCGTTCTTAGTTAAAACCGGATTTGACCGGTAGAAAGCTGAAATCGTCAGGATTTATTTTCAAGGCATGAGTAAGGTACAGGAATTTATTAACTCGGGAATACTGGAGGAGTATTGTCGTGGCCTTCTTCTGCCCGGAGAGATTCAGGAAGTAGAGCGAATGGCCCGTGCGTATCCTACTGTTCAACAGGCAATTGATCATATAAGCCTAACATTGAAGCAGGCGGGAGAACCGCTGATAACGCCGGATGCAAAACTGAAAAACCGCATCCTCGGTATGTTGAACGACTTGGGAGAACCCCCGGTTTTCGATTTAAGTGATCTACCGCTCATCAATGCCTATTCCGACGCCGAGCAGTGGCAGCGAACGGTGGCTTCGATTCTGCCCACCCGCGAATTTCGGAACCTGTATGTTCACCCGCTGCGGTCCGGCAACGGTATCGAGCAGTTTATTCTGTGGGTAAAAGAAGAAGTGAAACCCGAAGACCACCACGAAGAACGCGAGAGTTTTCTGATTCTGGAAGGGGAATGTGAATGCCAGATTGGGACAGAAAAGATCCGGCTTTCGGCGGGGGATTATGTCGATATTCCGCTGGATACCGAACACATGGTTCGGGTGTTGTCGCCCAAGCCGGTGAAAGCGATCATTCAGCGGGTGAAGTGAGCGGTTTGTTGGTATTCGCAGCCGGGTCAAAAAAAGCACAACTTTCCGGACTTATTTTTGAAAGAACAGACGCGAGGTACGCAGAACCGTCGTTGGCGCAAGTCCTTCTGCCGAAATTTACCTGATCCGTCGATACTTCCGCAATAAATCTATCACCTTCTTGTGCGGCAGGGCATACGCCTTGTTGCCATTGATGCCTTCCATCGTTTCGGCAGCCACCATCGCGTTGAGAATGGATTCTTCCACGGCCTGAACGGTGGCGTCAAACAGCGGATTCATCTGGTCGTTGGGAAGCTGGTCGAGTTTGGTCAGTTTTTCCCGTTGAAAAGCCGTGGGGTTCGCCGTTGAAAAGGCAATGAAAATATCGCCGGAACCATTGTTCCCTCGCCCGCCAACAATGCCGATGCCGAGCGACACGCGGGTGGCAATCCGTTTCAACTGATGCGGCAGCAGGGGTGCATCCGTGGCAACCACCACAATGATGGAACCGTCGCCCTCTTCCCGGTAAGCTGGTGGCCCTTTGATTTCATAATTTAGCGTGTCTTTTAACTCCTCACCAACGGGGACGCCGGCAATGGTCAGTTGTCGTTTAGCGCCAAAATTGGATTGCACCAACACGCCAACCGTATACGTGGAATCTTTGATTTTGATGAGTCTCGATGCGGTTCCGGTGCCGCCTTTAAAACCCAGACACATCATGCCGGTTCCGCCCCCCACATTACCCTCCTGGACACGGCCCGATTTGGCGTTGTCCAGGGCTTCGAACGCATGGTTTTCCTTGACGTGGAAGCCATAAATGTCATTCAGAACGCCATCGTAGGTTTCGGCAACGACCGGGTACGTATACCAGTAATCTTCTTTATACCATCCGGTTTTTACAAACCATTTCAAAACGGCATCGCGCACCACGCCCACGCTGTTCGTATTGGTAATCAGGATCGGTGTTTCCAGAAAACCGGATTCGGTGATCCAGGTCGTTCCCGTCATTTCTCCGTTTCCATTGAGTGAATACCAGTTGGCAAAAACCGGGTTGTTTTTCCGACCTCTGGGTAAAATGGCGGTGACGCCGGTTCTGACCGGTCCTTTTCCCCGAACGTTTTTTCCCTGGCCTGAAATGATGGTGCTATAACCCACTTCGACGCCCTTGACGTCGGTGATGGCATTCCATTTTCCGGGGATTCCCGAAAACGGAATGCCAATGTCCCGCGCCCTCGGTTTTTGGGCCAAAGCTGAAAATGCGATGAGCAGCAGTAAACTCAGTATGGGAAAACGGGTTCTCATAAATTTCCGGAATCGACATCATGGATAAATTGAATCACGCCGGTCATAAACACTTTTTGGTCGTCCCACATGGCCAAATGGCTGCCATCCGGGCAATAGAGGTAGCGGCCTTTCTGCACCAGTTTGCTCTGTTCTTCCATCGCTTTTGGATCCATCGTATCATGTTTAGCGCCAATCATCAAGGTCGGAATGGTAATTTCCTTCAACCGGTTTTTGATATCCCATTTTGCCAGCCGCCCGCCGATTCCAAATTCGCTGGGGCCCTGCATCATCGTATAAATCACGCCGTTTCCGTGCTTCATAGAGCGGTTAAAACCGTCCGGCCATGTAGTTAACCGACATAAATGTTCCTTATAAAAATGGGGGATGAGCAGTTCCATATACCGCGGATTCGCAAAATCCTTTTTGGCTTCAATGGCCCGTATTTCGGCGAGCACGTCCGGTTTCATCTGCTTCGCGAGCACGTCGTCGGCATACTTTCCATACTCGGGCGCACTGGCCATCATATTCGCAACCAGCAGCGCTTTTAAATTCTTCTGGTATTTCAGGGCGTATTCCATGCCAAGAATCCCGCCCCAGGAATTACCGAGCACATAAAAATTGGAGCTGTCGGCGCCGATGGCCTGCCGAACCTGCTCCACTTCCTCCACAAAACGATCGGTAGTCCAGAGCGTGCTGTCGGTTGGCTGGTCGCTATAATAGGAGCCTAGTTGGTCGTATTCATAAAATTCAAAGCCCTCTTTTTGAAAAAAGGTCTCAAAACATTCCATGTACTCATGCGTCATGGCCGGGCCGCCATGCAACAGCAGAATCTTTATTGTAGGATTGGTGCCAAAGCGCTTTGTCCAGACTTTAAAATCACCCACCGGGGTTTTAATGGGTATCATTTTTACCCCACCCGCCTGGATGGAATCGCCATACGTAAAATAGTCAGACATCGACGTAGAAGCGGTTTTTTGTTGGCAGGAAGTAAGCAGCAGGAAACCCGCTAAAATGAAGAAGAGAAACCGCATGTTGGTAGGTTAAGATTTTTTATGATTTTATAAATGTCAACTCCTGTCGTTGCATCGGTTGAATTTTCCAATAAGTTAAGCGATACCACGCCCATTCCAATGGACCAAAACGAAAATACTTTTACCCGATCAGGCTGGCAATCAATGGCAACCGCCCGATGCTGAATGCAAGGAAATATAGCTCACGCCGTTGCCATTTCCGGCACCTTGAAAAACCGGTTCACCAGGAAAATACGATTGGCAATGAGGGTGTACCTGGTTTCTTTTATGTCGGCTTCGCTTTTGGCCCGCTCTTCGACCAGGTACAGTTTTCGGTAATGCCAGACCGGCTCGCGTAGACGTTGTAATACAGCTTCCCCTTTTTGCTGGCATACATTTCTTTGTAGCTATAAGTGGGCATCCGCGAAACCAGGTAGTCGCGGTGGCTGGGGTCGCCCTGGTCGAACGCTTTGAACAGGGCATAAACCGGGAAAACGGGACGACAAGATGCGGTTTCCTCAATGAAAAGGCTTCTGCTATTGTGCCATAACCTTCGTGTATTGTTGCAGAAGGGGGTGTTTTTTACAAAAGGACAAAAAAACACCCCAGTCCGAATCACCAATCCGGGCTGGGGTGGATAATCAAAAAACCGTACCTATTTCAGCACTTTCACGGTCACACTTCTTAATCCGCTCGTCACCCGGAGCAGCAGCAAACCCGCCGGTTGATTCTGAAGCGATAGCGTCTGACGTTCCACGGCTTGGGCCTGTTCAATCTGGTGTTCACCAACGAGACGGCCGCTGAGGTCGGTCAACCGCATCCGCAGTGGCTGGCCTTCCGCCCCCCGGATTTCGACGGATAGCGCTGTTCCCAGAACCGGGTTGCCCAACACCGCCACCTGCAAATCCGGTGCGGTTTCGGCCGATAACCGAACGGGGACGTTACACGTCAGTGGTTTGCCCGAGTCTTTCAGCACAAACGTGCTGCCCTGCACCCGGCCGTAAATCAGGCGCGACGTGCCGTCTTTCAACACCGCCGGCACATCGAAACTGTAAGCGTGTGCCCCGTTGCCTTTGCCCGCATTCTTCAGGTCCACCCGGTAGATATTGGCCACCACGCTGCCCCAAACCGTATTGCCGGTATAGAACTCGACGGTCACCGGGGTGTTGGGCTTGTTGCGGTCCCAGACCCAGCCGCGAATCGTGCCGCACTCCACCTTGTCGAGGTAGCCTTCGAAATTGCCCGTGACGGTGGTGGTTTCCGCCGGGTTGATTGTCAGGTTAAAGCTCACGCTGTTGTTGGCTCCGCCTTCGTCGGTGGCGGTATAGGTTAGCACGAAGGTGCCGGCTTGGGTGGGCGTGCCGCTGATCACCCGACTGACCGGATTCAGGCTCAATCCCGCAGGTAAATCGCTCAATCCGTAGCTCATCGTGGTGCCTTCCGGATCGGTGAAAGCCACCAGTGTACCCGAGAACGGCACCCCGACCTGCGCCGTCAAAGGCGCGTTCAACACCGTGGGCGTAGGGGGCTGGGGCGGTTTGTTGCCTACCGGTGCGGTGCCCACGCAGATGAGGGCTTTGGGTGAATCTTTCAGGATGAAACTGCTGCCAGCGACGCGGGCCGAGAGGTTGTGGGGCAACCCGTCTTTGACACTTTCAGGAATGGTGAAGCGGAAGGCGTGTTTGCCGTTGCCTTTCCCCGCATCGAGCAAGTCCTGTCGGAAGTCCCCGGCGGGCAGGGTGCCGATGACGGTTGAACCATCCATAATTTCGATGTTGATGACGGTATTGGGTTTGTTGCGATCCCAGGCCCAGCCCCGGAAAGTGCCGCAATCGGCGCCGTTGACAAAGCCGTCGAAGCTGCCGGTGGTGGTCCCGGTGGTGACGGTAATGGTGAAACTGGCGGGCGGGCTGCTACACGCGCCTTGCTGGCAGAAAACCGTGTAGCTCAGGGTGCCGGTGGCCGAAGTGGGCACTGTAATCGTCGATCCGCTGGGGTTGTTGGGCCCGGTCCAGGCCAGGGTTCCGCTGCAGCCGCTGGCGGTGAGGGTGACGAAAGGGGTGTTCTGGATGAGGGTTGCGCTGCCCGGACTGCTGGGGACCACATTCGTGGTGAGGTTGGGTGCGGGAATTGCGTTTTCGGTGACGGTTTGGGTCGCTGTCGCCGAACAGCCATTGGTGATGCCCGTCACGGAGTAGGGCCCGGTGGCTGAGACGCTGATGGTGGCCGAGGTCGCGTCGGTGCTCCAGAGATACGTGTCGGCTCCCGACGCTGTCAGGGTCGTGCTTTGCCCGGAACAGATAGACGGATTGTTGGGGTTAATCGAAACGGTTGGGGGCGTCTTGACCACAACGGTAATGGGTTTCAATGCGGAAGGCCCCCCTTCCTGACTGGTGGCTTTGACGTAATAAGTTCCCTCGCCCACAGCCGCCGGATTGGGCACGAGCTGCGTACCGTCGGCATCGGTATAAAAGCTAAAAGTGGCATTGGGTATGCTGGAGGTGGCCACGCCCTGGGTGAGATCGACCGTAGCGGGGGCGCAGACGGCCGCCGGATTGGTCACCGTCACGTCGGTTACGACATTGACCGTCAGCGTAACGGAAACCACTTGAGAACAGCTACCGATGGTACCGGTGACGGAATAGGGTCCGGCGGCTGTTACCGAGATGGCGGGGGTGGTCTCTTCTGTCGACCAGCGGTAACTGGTGGCCCCCTCGGCGGTCAGCGTGACGCTTTGCCCCTGGTCGACGGTCAGCGAAGGCGAAGCGGTAATGGTGGTGGCCGCCGTTCCTTCGGTGGTGGTGAGCACCCCAGTATTGGTTGTGATGGTGAAGGTACCGCCATTGAGATTTCGGACCAGACTCGAATTCGAACTGATGCTGCTGTTGCCGCTGGCCTTCTCGATGATGGTGCCGTTATTCGTAAAGGTGCTGGTATTCATAATGATTTGCCCGGTAGTGATCATACCTCCACAGTTGTTGTTGATCGTGTTGTTGTTGAAAATACCATAGGTAGCCATCGTAGTTCCGATGGTCAACAATGCTTCGTTGATGACCGTACCATTATTGGTCAAACCACTATTCGTGATCCGGTCAATCTGGATATTTCCCCCGGCCTCGTTCCTGAACGTATTAACCGTAAAAATGCCATATTGACCGATCTCAGCGATGCTCCCGATGGTGAGCGCAGCCGCGTTGGTGAATGGACCGCCATTGTTTATGCCTTCAGAGCTTGACCGGTCAATCTGAATGCTGCCCCCTGCATTGTTGTTAAACGCTCCAGACGTCCAAATGCCAGTATTTCCGACAGCAGCGATGCCTCCGATGGTGAGCGTAGCCGCGTTGGTGAAGGTACCGCCATTGTATATGCCATTCGAGTTTGACCGGTCAATCTGAATGCTGCCCCCTGCATTATTGTTGAACGTTCCAGACGTCCAAATTCCAGTACTTCCGACAGCAGCGATGCTTCCGATGGTGAGCGTAGACGCGTTGGTGAAGGTACCGCTATTGTTTATGCCTTCAGAGCTTGACCGGTCAATCTGAATGCTGCCCCCTGCATTATTGTTAAACGCTCCAGACGTCCAAATTCCAGTATTTCCGACAGCAGCGATGCTTCCGATGGTGAGCGTAGCCGCGTTGGTGAAGGTACCGCTATTGTGTATGCCTTCAGAGCTTGACCGGTCAATCTGAATGCTGCCCCCTGCATTATTGTTAAACGCTCCAGACGTCCAAATTCCAGTATTTCCGACAGCAGCGATGCCTCCGATGGTGAGCGTAGCCGCGTTGGTGAAGGTACCGCCATTGTATATGCCATTCGAGTTTGACCGGTCAATCTGAATGCTGCCCCCTGCATTATTGTTGAACGTTCCAGACGTCCAAATTCCAGTACTTCCGACAGCAGCGATGCTTCCGATGGTGAGCGTAGACGCGTTGGTGAAGGTACCGCTATTGTTTATGCCTTCAGAGCTTGACCGGTCAATCTGAATGCTGCCCCCTGCATTATTGTTAAACGCTCCAGACGTCCAAATTCCAGTATTTCCGACAGCAGCGATGCTTCCGATGGTGAGCGTAGCCGCGTTGGTGAAGGTACCGCTACTTTGGTTGTATATGCCATTCGAATTTGACCGGTCAATCTGAATGCTGCCCCCTGTATTGTTGTTGAAGGTAGCCACGTTGATTATTCCATAAGTGCCCACCGACCCGGATGCATTGCCTCCAATGGTAATCGTTGCGGAATTGGTAAAGGTCGAACCGGTGTTATTGAACAAACCACTGTTGCTGGCCCGATCAATCTGAATCGTTCCGCCCGCGTTATTGTAGAATGTGGCACTATTTGACAAACCCGCATTGCTTGTTGAAGCGATGCTGCCAAGAACGATTGTTGCCGCATTGGTGAAGGTGCCGCCCGTATCATTGTATAAGCCATAAATGCCTGTCTGGTCGATCTGAATGCGCCCCCCTGTGTTGTTGTTGAATGTGGCGATATTGTAGAGGCCGGAACCGTTTACGCTTGCAAGGCTCCCGATGGTGATTGTGGCCGCATTGGTGAAGGTGCCGGTGTTGTTATACAAAGCGTTGACCACTCGGTCAATCTGAATTGTTCCGCCCGCCTTATTGCTGAAGGTACCGTTGTTAAGAATACCATACGACCCCGCATTGTTGAGGTTGCCAATGAACAGTTGCCCACTGTTCTGAACATCGCCTTCGTTAACGAAAGAGACGATTCCGTTTGTCGTAGTTTTGTTGTCATTGATGGACAATGTAGCCGAGCTGGCGATGGTGAGCGTAGCGCCACTCTGCACCTCCACCGACTTGGCCACCGCCGAAGTGCTGGCCCCGATGGTGGGTGAGGGCGTTACATTCGGGATGACGGCGTCAAGCGTCGTTGTCGGGACGCCCGCCGACCAGTTGCCGGCCGTGTTCCAGTCGGCGTTGGTGTTTCCGGTCCAGGTGGTCTGGGCCAGGGTGGGCAGGGTGGCTAATCCCCAAAATAAAGCCAGGAGAAATGGTCGGAAACGGCTGAGTAGCGTGCGGGTAGTTTTGTAAAACAGAGACATAAAAA
Source organism: Larkinella sp. C7 (assembly GCF_006149005.1). Classification (GTDB taxonomy): domain Bacteria; phylum Bacteroidota; class Bacteroidia; order Cytophagales; family Spirosomataceae; genus Larkinella. Next base: position 17,330 of record NZ_VBSL01000006.1, read on the forward strand.
GGAATTTGAGGGTTAAAATAGGTACGGTTTTTTGAAAACCGATGCCGGTTTTCGGGTTCATTCAAGGGTTGTTGGGGTAGAGGTTGGTGAAATGACTTTAGTCGGTGTAACCCGGACCGGCTCAGTCCCATTTCCCGGCAAATGGTTTCACCCGATAGCGAAGAATCCGTCAAGTTTTTGTCATTCAGCGATTTCAGTTTCGGCAGAAAGGTATCGTCGGAACTAATCATGGATCGAATACAGGGTAATCGGGGAGACCATGCGGTGCTGATCTTCTAGCTACAAATTAATTGTAAAAATACACATAAGACTTGGTTGACAAGGACTTGCGGTTGTACGTATGAAATTTTTATCACCTACATAAACAAAACCCGGCCTATCCAGGCCGGGCTGTCCATTAACACTAAGTAAAACAAAGCGATAAAAGTCATCCTTTCGTTCTTTGAGCTGAAATACTCCTTGAACTACGGGTTTAGTACTTTCACGGTCACGTTTCTTAACCCGCTCCACATCCGCAGCAGCAAACCCACCGGGTGATTCTGAAGCGAGAGCGTCTGCCGTTCCAGGGCGCTCGGCAGCATCGCAGCCGCCTAGGGCTGTTTGGCGGCTGCAAGGTGCGGTTTTCCCTACGAAAAGGCTTCTGCTATGGTGTCAAAAACTTCGTGTATTGTTGCATGAGGGGATTTTTTCAGGAAAAATCGGCCAGCCGGGTTTATTTTTCGATACGGATCTTTTCAGAAGTTTCCAATCGCTTGGGGCGCCACGGTTCAAGTTCAAATATACCTTTGGCTCACAAACCGCAGCGGTTTATCAAAATCCAGCCTGTTCATCGGGTCTACTCCGGTTTGCTGTGCCATTCGTGAAACAGGCCGTGGGGGTCACGCTCGGCCCGGATGGCCTGTAATTTGCTCAGGTTTTTGGCGGATAAAAACGGCGACGTTCTTTTGTGCAGTCCTTCGTCGGCCAATTGAATGCCCGTGGAGAGGTGCGCCATTTTTTCCATCATGGCAACTGCCCAATCGCCATAGCGGGCGGTGTCGGCCGGGTTTTTCCAGTTGGCATACAAAGCCAGGTACGTGGTATCTTCCTTCGAATAGGCCATGTCGGGGATGGTGGGATTGGGGTGCCAGTTCAACCACAAAAAGTGCGACGGTGCGGGCGGCAACGTCCGGGCGATTTCTTTGATGTAAGGCATTAACTCGCCGATCGGAGCGTGGGTCCACATGTTGTCGACGCCCCAGCAATGGTTTTCGGGATAATGGCTCATCACGGTCTGGTATAAGGCATCGATTCCGGGGTTAAAAGCCGGTGTTGCGATGATCGCTTTCTTTTTAATCGGGCTGTTTTTCATGAAAGCCATCGCATCCTCGTATTCCTCTTTGGTGTCCGCAAAAATCGGCGCGATTGCTTCGATGCCCGGCCCGAGCAGGTTCAGCATGTTATTGCTCATCAGCATCTGAAACTCGACTGCTTTGGGAACGGATGGCCCGACTTCATACGCCCAGTTGTAGACATCTTCCAGGTGCTTGATGTGAAAATCATGCGCGATGATGGCCCGGTAGGGTGGAAGCGCAAAAAGTTTTAAATGAAAGCAAACCACAACCCCAAAAAAACCACCGCCCGAACCACGGGCGGCCCAGTATAAATCGGGATTTTCGGTTGCGCTGGCGTGAACAAAATCGCCGTCGGCGGTAACGATATCGAGGCCGATCACGCTTTCGCAGGCCATACCGGTTTTGCGGCCATTCCAGCCATAACCGCCCTGCAGCAGATACCCGCCGATGCAGACACCCTTGCAATGCCCGGCCGGGAAAAACAACTGGTGTTTGTATAACTCCAGCATCAGCGCACTCCCGCCCACACCCGGCCCGGCTTTTGCTGTCCTTTCATGGACATTGATTTCATACCGGTTAAATTTTTTCATCAGGATCAGGACGCTGTTGTCGCGAACATGGTTGGCACTCCAGCTATGGCCACCCGAACAAACGGTCACTTTTTTCCCTTGTGCTTTGGCATACCGGATGGTTTCAATGATGTCCTGAACGGTTTTGGGTTCTACGATTCGGTCGGGCCTGCGTCCCGGATCGATTTTGTTGAACAGGGTTCCCAGCAGGATGGTCTCGAAATTGGGGTCGGTTCGGTCGATGATCCGGCCTTCTACGGTTATTTTATCCGTTTTTTGGGTATTCTGCGCATAAAGTTCGGGCAGGAAAGCCGCCAGGTGCGTCATTTCTTCGGAACAGTGTTTCACCAAATCGGCCGCAAATTGCGCCGAAATCGTTTTCATTTTTCGTAAAAAAACAGACACAAAATTCGCAACGGCCCCTTCGGTACGGAGCTGGATGTATTGCCCGCCCATCCAAAACCGGGAACGCATTTCTGAACCGCCCTCCACTGCCCGTACCTGGTGGATCAGATACCCATAATCAAGCGGCAACGACGGATGGCCGATTCGGGCGCCGATGTAAACCGCTTTGGCCGGGTTTTTTAGGGCTTCATAGGAAATGCCAAACTCCGTGGGCGTCTTGAACTGGATGGAAGCCGCCAGAAGTTCGTCACCGATGTATTCTTCGATCAGGGAGTTGCGGCCAATGTAGGCCACGTCGTCGTTACCATCTTCCCAGCGGGCGCTCAGGTGGGCTTTGGGATGCCATAATTTATAACGGCTGTCGTGACATCCGTGCCAGCCAAACCACCAGTCCCACATTTCGGGTGTAACGCGAGGCATATACGTTAGCACGGCAACGTGCGCCGATCCGTCGGGTTCAAGCGTAAAGCCTGATTCCAGCGCCGTATAACCCGGTGCCTGCAGGTAGGCTGCGCGGGAAAAAGGCGGCAAACTACCCGGCGGGAACGGCGACTTGTCAAGGGCTTCCGCCACCGGGGCCGGGATTTTCTGAATGGATTCGTTGTAATACCGGGCGTAGTCGGTGGCCAGATCGGGTGCGGTGTAGCCAAGGTAGGGAGTTGCCATTTCGGGAAGAATTTGGAGTACAGAAGTTACCTGGCAAAAGTAACCTGCCGCGAAAAAGCCATCACTTGAATTAATTCAAGAAATCAGATGCGGTGTTTTAATTTGCTCAGCCATTCCGGCGAAATCCCCATGAACTCGGCGATGAACCGGGCCGGCACTTTTTGAATGACGACGGGGCAGTGGGTCAGTAGATAGTCGTAAAGCTTTTCGGACGAGTAGGAGATAATTTTTAATTTGAAATCATTTTCTCCCTGCAATGCCTTCGTCACCAGCGAGTGATAAAATGCAAACAAGCGATTATCCCGATCAATATGGGCTTCAATATCGCGTTTATGAAATGCGATGACTTCTGAATGGCTGATGGCGCGCAGTTCGCAGTTGGTTTTATTTCCGGAAAAGAAACTATCCACGCACGACATAAAAGGCTGAAAATCGTCCAGAAAAAAGTTGATGGTTTTTTCGATTTCCAGGTCTTCGTTCCTATACCGGCACACGAAACCGCCTTTCAGTACAAAATAGGCCTGATCACAAATTTGATGGGGTTCAACAAGCCGGGATTGATTTTTTACTTTCATCACGTTCCCAAGGCGTATTATTTCCTGAATAACCGCCGGCGACAAACTGGCTTTCGTGAGCTCGTCCGCAAATCTGTTGATTCTCATGGAACGGATTGATAAAAGGCCCCATCATGCCGCATCGGTTTGAAATCGCCGACCGGTCGTTGTGTATACAAATAAGTTTTTTTGTGTCTAAAAAGCAAAACCGTGCGCAGAACACTTTAAAATGGGTTGCCGAAAATCAGCTTTGAAGATGCCCATTAGCGGTGAATTGCAAGCCGTGGTTTTGGGCCGCGCGTTGTCGGCCCCTACTTCCCAACTGGATCAATCGAACGGTAACGCAACGCTCCAGATAAGCTGCGTCACTGTTGATAAAAACCAGCGTGTTGGTGCTCTTTTCGGTTGGGTCAAAAACGGTTTGAAAACCGAGTGATTGAAAGGCGGCCATCATGGCTTCCGGCGCGTTCAGAATACGGGCGGTGTGCTGAAACCTGAATTTTTGAATGATGTCCTGCATGCGTTGCAGTATCGTTTCGTATACAAAGTGGCCGGTGAAGACACCGGCCACCGAGAAGGTATATACGTTTTACGATTGAATAAACGCCAGCAGGTCGGCATTGATGGTGGCTGCTTCGGTCGTCGGCATGCCGTGCGGAAAGCCGGGGTAGGAGATCAGTTTGCCGTTCTTTAGAAGCTTCACTGCCTTCACGGCGGTCAGATGAAAGGGAACGATCTGGTCATCTTCACCATGCAGAACCAGGACCGGTATGTCGACACTTTTCAGGTCTTCGGTAAAATCGGTTTCGGAGAAAACTTTAACGCAATCGTAATGGGCTTTGATGGCGCCCATCATGCCCTGCCGCCACCAGTTATCCCGAATGCCTTGCGAGACTTTGGCGCCTTCCCGGTTAAAGCCGTAAAAAGGCATCGTAAAATCCTGAAAGTATTGGGGGCGCTGGGTGGCCGTACCGGTCCGGATGTCGTCGAACACCGACATGGGAATCCCGTCCGGATTTGATTCGGTTTGTGCCATGAGGGGCGTAACGGCACTGATCAAAACCGCTTTCGCAACCCGACCCTGGCCGTGTTTGGCCACGTAGCGGATCACTTCACCACCACCGGTGGAGTGGCCGATGTGTACCGCATCTTTTAAATCCAGAAACGCCGTCAGTTCAGCCACATCGGCGGCATAGGTATCCATGTCATGGCCGTTTTCGGTTTGCGACGACCGGCCGTGTCCCCGGCGGTCATGCGCAATCACGCGAAAGCCCTGGTTCAGGAAAAACATCATTTGGGCGTCCCAGTCATCGCCGGACAACGGCCAGCCGTGGTGGAATACGAGCGGCTGACCGGTACCCCAGTCTTTGTAATAGATTTCGGTTCCGTCTTTTACGGTGATCTTTCCCATTGTTTTATGTTTTGGTTGGTTATATTGATAAAGTTTCGGAAAGATACTTTTTTTGACGTTTTAGGCCGTCACGAGACCGCTCTTTTCTTTCACTACACCGCCTGGGCGCGGTTTCGGAATCTACTTTAACGTGAACTATGAGATCCCAATATCGGGCTGAAAGGGGCAACTCCAAAGGCTTACTCCCCCAGCGTGAGCTACAAAGAAGACCTAACCCTTGCCATTGATTAACAAGTGAACTTTGAGTCCAAAGGACCAGCCTACGGAGGTCTTTCCCAAGCGGCAAAGCCTCTTAACGTGCGATGCTGGTGGGCTCGTTTAGGATGACAAGCCGCCAGCGGAGTAGAATCAATATAGTAAATACCTGCGCGCAAACTGCGTTGACAGCGGTAGGCCAGATACAACATCAGAGGGATGAGAGTGGAGAGTGCGGGGAATTAGGGTCACAAAGCGGTCGTAGCTAACCAGGTCTGGAAAATCGCAGTGGAAATCCTGACACACATGGCGGGTGTAATAAGCTTTAAAGTTTTGTAAGGACTCAGGTGGTAATAGACCAAAATCGTCATCACTTCACTCAGCGAGAGCTGGATAGGGTGGATTTTCTTATAAGCGCCACAATAAGTGGAGAGCATTAGCGATCAGTGTCATTTTGGCTTTGCAAAAGTCATCGACATCAACGTAAATTTCAGTCAGCATATGAGTCCGAGGATAAGTATTTTTGATTGGTTCGCACTGCACAGATTTCCATAGACTAAAACTACCATTTTTGGCCCATATGACCCTTAAAATGCTGTTTACCACATTAGTAATCTCATAGTTCACGTTACTTTACTCATCTAAATTGGCTACTTTGAAGAAAGGAAACAGGCATCAGTTTGTTTCCTGCTCATGGCCTGTGCTCCCGCCGACCGGAAAGTGGGCTTGAAAAGATTGTAGATAAGGATAAGTGTGATGAGGGAAACTAACGAGTGCAATCGTTCATATTACCTTCGAGGGCAGGATCATTTCACCTTTCGGACAATTCGGTAATAGATATACTGTCCAACCGTGGGATGGTAGTATAATTTACTCGTACCAGGATTGCTTTTTATTTTTATAGTTTCATTGAAGAATCGGTGAACAACATCAGCTAACAATTCGATACCAACACTTATTTGTAAGAGGGGATAGGTGACAAAATTATCTCTTTCAGTAGGCTTTACTATTTGCTGTTCAATAATATTTCCGGTATCAATGCCTTTATCGACATAGTGGACGGTTACTCCGCTGTTGAGGGGGTCATTATTGACTAATGCCCAGTACATACCATGAACTCCTCGGTATAAAGGCGTGATACCAGCGTGTGTATTGATAAAACTACAATCTGTACATTGAAGTATTTTCGTTGAAAGTATTCTAGTTCCGTTAATAATTATTAAATCAGGAGAATGGTTTTTAATTAATTCAATCGTTTTAGCTGAGTTGATCGAATCTACTTTCTCTATTTTTGAGGCCGGTATGGCATTCGTATTAAGATTGTTTTTTTTTATGATTTCTGCAATTCGCTTCTTGGAAAATAAAGAAAGTATTTTTACAACAACTACCTGAAAAATAATCTGTCCCAGAACGGTCAATAAGCCTAGCCGTTTTATCCTTCGTTTTAAAAAAATATTTAGTGGCTCTTTTTCTTCGATAATTGTCAGGAAAATTCCATATTTATTGTCAAGGTAATTAAATACTATATTAGTCGAAATGCTATTTCCTCCTAGTATAATTATTCGTTTATCTTTCATGGACTACTTTTTTTGCTAAGTTGGTCATGGTAATACTCTGAAAGTCGTATTTCTCCTGTAAGTACTTGTAATGGTTTAATATTTTTTCTAATAAAAGGAAATTCTCTTTTTGATTTATTCCAAAATTGTGAGGATGCCACCAAAGGTGATATGTTAGATTGTGTTTAGCCGCGTATGTCATCCCCGTTTTTATTCTATGATATCGTAAAGGTTCCAAAATCTTGAGACTTGGTATATAAGGACGCAAGAAGCGGCTTGAGGGAATATTGACGGGAAATGTGCTGTTTAGACGCTTATCGGTATAGCAATTATGACCTGATAAATTGAGGTAAGCGTCCAATAATCGACATGCACGTCGAAATAAGCTTTCGTCGGTTTCATTTTTCGCAGTATACAACCAGGACTGCTCATTTCCGCGATAACAGATTATTCCTAATTCTTCACATATTTTTATATAAGAATCATTAAACTGATTTCTTGGGAAAACCAATGATGAAAGAGAAATAGAATAGGCTTTTGCGACGTCAATTGCTGCCTGAATATCGTTTTTAAATTCTTCAATGACTTGTCCTTCTTCCAGGCAATAGTAATGAGAAAATGTATGCGTACCTATTTCTTGATCTGGATACTTTTGTATAAGTCTTATTAGTGTTGGGGCATAATGATATAGATCAGAATAAAAGTCTTCACCAATTAAATTAATATAGCCATCATAAGGAGATAAATTCTTATTTTTATATGATGGTATCTGCTTAGGGATACTATTTAGAAGCTGTATTTTGTTTTCGAAAAATAAGAACCCAACGATTGAAAAAGTACTTTTAATACCATTTTTATGAAAAATGTCTAAAAGTGTGGGTATCACTTGATGAACCCCCAGGATATTCGCGCCATAATTTTCTTTAGTCGTTTTATCTCTTACACCCCACATCAGTTCAAAGTCAAGAGAAATAACAAAGTTTCCACCGGACATAAAATATTACAATATGGTTAACTCTCAATTTCTGCCCTTACCAGAATCAGGAAAAATCTACTATTTGCATGTCAATGCAAGTAAAAAATTTTTCCAAAAAAAAACAATGGTTGTTAGAATAATTTCGTGATATAGACTTGCAATAAACTGTCCAAGACGAAGGACGGGAGAGCAGGCTGATGGAATGAATGGGAAACTGCGAGTGATGACCGAAGTTAAATTAACCCCAAACTAGTAACGGATTTACTGTGCGTGGCGCAGTCCAGGTGGATGCCCAAATGAATAGCTTCTTTTCGGTGAAATCAAGTCTTCTGATTTAAACCGCAAGACAACGCATTCAAATACTATCAGACACGGTTGGCATAAAACCCATTCAGATCGGCAGACACGGCAAGTAAGTTCGTCTGTAAATGTAAAGTGGGTCTATGTCATTCGTAACCGTATTATCCCGTTTATGCCTGTTGGCAGTTGTTCTTGTCCTGCTGGATTGCAAGCCGACATCCCGAGAGGATAACAGCCCCAAACCGCGGCTTGAGCCAGGGTTTGGCAAATCGAAAGAACGGCCCGTCGGTACACCTTTTGTATGGCCCAAAGGCATTACGTTGATCGGCAAACCCGGAACCGATTATGACTGTCAGGAAGAGGCCGGGAGAGAACGGGAATATGGAAACGGAGGAGCCGTTATGCTCTGTCTGAATTTTTATAACAGTACCAACCAACCCATTACCATTCAGTTACCACCCGGATTGCTTTTTATCAGTAAATCGGGCAATGTTCAGAATGGTATTTTACCTTCCCGAGTGTCCATCGAGGTGCCTGCGAAAGAACGCTATTTGGCACTGCTTTTTCTTTACTGTGTCAATATTGATCGGGAGGTATCAACTCCCGGCGACGAATTTGAAGAGCAGCCCATCGTTGCCCGCCATCCTGGCATGGAGGAACTCTACCAGTTGCTCGCGAATAAAAAGGCCAATTTTGAAGACTACCCCAAACGCCGGGCCGATCCGAACACGTTGAATGCGGCTATTTGTGTTACCAGCGCGGTTCACAGTATTGCAGAGGGTAAACCCATCCGTGAAAAAACACTCCAGCAAATCCTGGATTTGCCCAATAAATAATGAAATCGATCAGTGCGGTTTTTCCGAAATGCGTCCGTTTGGTTTGCTCTTTTTGGCCAGCGGGTTGTAATCCAGACAACGCTGGAGCCAGCGGTCCAACTCTTTCGGGCTTTTGAATCCGTTTTCGGTTACATACACATAACCCTTCATGGTTTTTCCCGAAAAGTCCATCGGAATGCAGTCATTTTCTTCCAGGGCGGTTTCGTAGGCATCCGTCCCGACGCGGCAAAGCAGGAGGTCTTCGTCCCGTTTTTTGTCGAAGTGCGTGGCACAGAACAACTTGTCGTCCACCAGAAAACACAAACCGCTGAACATCTTCTTTTCGGTGAAGTCAACCCCTTTGTCGACTAAAATCTGGCGGATTCGGTGAACGGTTTCTTCGGTATAAGCCATAATCGGATTCGTTTTTTGCAGTAGGTTTCCCTGATTCTACCTGTTTGTGTTTTGACTTTCAGCTACTTCCGTTGGTGTTTTGCCAAACTGCTGCTTGAAGGCAAAAGAAAAATGCGACAAATCTTCAAATCCTACTTCCAGATACACCTGGGTTGGTTTGAGGTGCTGGTTCGAAAGTTGAAAATGAGCTTCATCCAGCCGTTTCTTTTTGAGCCAGTGGTAAGGCGTTGTTCCGAATCGTTTCTGAAAATCCCGCTTGAACGACGACAGACTTCGGCCCGTGAGATACGCAAACCGTTCCAGACTGATGTTGAAGCGAAAATTACGGTTCATGAATGCTTCCAGATTTATCTTTTCGGGAACGCTGAAATTAAAGAAAACGCCGGCCAACTGCGGATTGGCTTTCAACAGGATCAGCAGCAATTCTTCCCTTTTTAAATCGGCAAAAGTGTCGTCGATCTGCAGGTCGCCGGTGTAATAGGGTTCCAGAGAATGGACAAAACTGTGGATGAATTTAGTTTTTTCGATCAACAAAAACGAGTCATCGTTGGCAAAAACCGGTACATCGACCGGATGGCGTTCCTGGAATCTTCTCAAAAAGGGTTCGTCCAGCGTAATGATAATTTTCTCAAACAGATCGTTTTCCTTGTATTTCGTATACCGCACCAACTGATTTTTCCGGGCGATTACGGCATCGCCCGGATTCATCGTATACGTGTTTCGCCCGTCAAACGCCTTCATCGACCCCTTTAATAAATACAGAAAAAAATGGTCTGATATAAATTGCTCCGGAGAAATTTCGGGGCCTAAATGGCAGGATTGAATGTTATGAACTTTCACGTATAGCGTCTTTTGTCTGTTACTTCCATTTCATCAAAAATGCCCCTAAATCCCATAGACGTCAATCTAAAAATTAATTCTTTTGCAAGCTATCGACACTGGCCAGTAAGGCCGCTTCTTTGCTGCGGGGATGCCAGCCCAACACGGTTTTGGCTTTCCGGTTCGTCATGTCCATGTAAAATTCCGGGGCCGTCGGCCGCATCTCGGCGATGTGTTTCGCTAATTCGGGCCGTTCTTTTTTATACAGTTCGGCGACATCGTAAAAGCTCATCACGCCATCCGAGGTAGCAATAAACCGTTCTCCACCCGCTTCCGGATGCGTCATGGCCGTTATGTGCAGAGCGGCCACATCCCGGACATCGACAACGCCCATTGTAAAATTTGGACTTTCCCTGATAACGCCATTCAGGATTCCGGAAACCGCAATATCCAGCGACGCCGAGGTGATTCCACCCAAAACCGGTCCAAAAATTCCCACCGGATTGATCACCGTCAGTTCCAGATTCCCGCCTTCGGTTTCCATGTACGCCCAGGCCGCTTTTTCGGCCACGGTTTTCGACTTGATATACGGCGGAATCGGTGCCGAAGCATCCGTCCAGTCTTCTTCGGTAAAAAGATGGTCTTTGGGATTGCGACTGTAGCCGATGGCCGCAAACGAGGAAGTCAGCACAACTCGTTTGACACCGGCTTTTTGAGCGGCTTTCAGCACGCGCAAAGCGCCGTCCCGTGCCGGAATGATCAGTTCGTTTTCATCGGTAGGGTCCTGCGCCGGAAACGGCGACGCGACGTGCAGCACATAATCCACACCCGCCACGGCTTCCTCCCAACCGGTGTCGCTGGTCAGATCGGCCTCAAAAAACGCCAATGGGGTAAAATCGTCAATGCCGGCTTCTCTTAAGGCGTCGATGATGCGGCCTTTTTTCGACAGGGAGCGCAGTGTGGTATTTACGTGGTATCCTTTTTGCAAAAATTGTACAATGGTGTGTATCCCCACAAATCCGGTGCCGCCGGTTACTAATACGGTTTGGTTTGTCATTTTGGTTGGTCGTTTATGAACAGCACAAAATTCCGGATTAGAGCGACCGTCAACTTTGCTGTAACGTCCAATTTTAGTTTGTTGTGAAGGTCACTTCGGGGAATAAAAAAGGATTGCCACGACAAGGCAATCCTTTTTTATTCCGGGTGTGCAACTGCGGTTTAGCGCTGGTTGTCCGCTTTCGAAATCCATTCGCCATAGGTTTCACGGCCCACATACCCGGCATCATCGGGTACCAGCGTCGTAGCGTTAATGGCGGCACCTGAATAAACCGCGTTGGCATCGGTTACCACTTCCTGCGGGTTCTTAATGCTCGCAAAATAGCGTCGGATCCAGGCATCTAGCTCAAACCGCTCGGGTCCGGCAATGTCTACGATGCGATTTGTTGGCGTTCCGGTGGCGGTTTTGGCCAGAAACGACACCACATCGGCACTGGCGATGGGCTGCACAAGCCCACGGGGCAGCACGATTTTCCCGTCGGCCGCACACATGTGGGCAATGCCTGCCGCAAATTCGAAAAACTGGGTCGCCCGTACAATCGAGAATGGAATGCCCGATGCCTTGACCAGTTCTTCCTGCACCTGCTTGGCCCGGAAATAACCGCTTTCCTGGAGTTTGTGGGTCCCGACCACCGAAAGGATAACATGGTGTTGAACGCCGGCTTTTTTTTCGGCCGCCAACAAATTTTCCGTGGAGGTTTTAAAGAAGGTCATTACGTCCTCCGTGGCGAAGGAGGGCGAGTTGGAAACGTCGATCACCACGGTGGCGTTTTGCAGGGCTTCCTCCAAACCAACCTGGGTAATCGTGTTGACGCCGGTGTTGGGCGATGCGGCCAGAACGTCGTACTGATCTTGTAGCGTACGGGTTAATTGGTTGCCAATGAGGCCGGTACCGCCGATAATGACTAGTTTCATCTTGCTTCGTTTTTAACGGGTTAAATGTGACGCAAAGGTGAAAACCGCATCGTTCAAAAATCTTAAACTGGTTTAAGAAATGCTTTTCCGGCGAATTTCGCTCAGGTATTCGGGCGTAAAACCCAGGTAGGAAGCCAGCAGGTATTGCGGAATGCGTTGCAGAAACTCGGGATGTTTTTTGCAGAAATGATGGTATAATTCTTCCCGCGAAAAGCCATACATAAACTTGATCCGCATTTGAGCGGCTGCATACGCTTTTTGATAGACACACCGGAAATATTTTTCCATTATGGGATGTTGCGCCAGCAGTTTTTCCCGGGCATCCCGATGCAGGGCGAGCACGTCCGTAGGTTCAACGGCCTGAATGGTAGACTCGGTGATCGATTGGCTTTCGTAGGCAAAATGGTCGGTTATCCACCAGTTTTCGATGGCCAGTTCTGTGGTTTGTTCCACGCCTTTTTCATTGACAAAAAACTTTCGCAGAATTCCCCGCTCTACAAAATAATGCCATTGGCAGACCTGTCCTGCCGTGAGCAGGTTTTCTTTTTTAGTCGCCGTTCTGGTCTGAAAATACGAAAGAATCCGGACCGCTTCGTCATCCGTAACGGCTGTGAATTTAGTCAGATGGGCTTTGAAGCGTTCGGGCATGGATCGATGGTTCGCAGCGGTTGTTGATGCCGTTTTTACTTGTATTTTTTTATATCAAAATCGATGTAAAGCAGGTCTTCTTTCATTTTATCACCTTGCTTCTCCTGTCTGGAAAAGTAGAGTCTTTTTTCTTTGGTATGGACAAATGGGCAAAATTCCGCCAGGCTGGAATTGATGGGTGATCCCAGATTTTTCGGGGTGGTCCATTTGCCTTTTTTCTGAAAGGAAATGTATAAATCGACATCGCCGAAACCGGTCGGATCCGACGAAAAATAGAGCAGGTAATCTTCGTCGGGAGAAATAAAAGGGTTTGATTCCCGCTCCGTCGTATTGATGGGCAAACCTAGGTTTCGAGGAGTTTGATAGTTGCCATTTTTAAATTCTGAAACATACAGATCGGACTTGCCTTTGCCATCTTCATTTTCCTTCATGAAATAGATGTTGCCGTTTCTGGATACGGAAGCATACGATTCGGAGCTTTCGGTATTGATTACACTGCCCAGATGGTACGGTTTACTCCATTGATTATTCGCTAACGTAACCGCCCAGATGTCGAAATCTTTCCGGTCAGCGTTCCTTCCCGTGGTTCTGTTGGATTGAAATAGCACTGTTTTTCCGTCGGGACTAAACAGGGGGTCAATGTCTTTCCACTCGCCGGTTGGTGAAGAAAAAGAAGCCACAACCGGCGTCGACCAGGTGCCATTGTTTTTCCTTGACTCCATTATTTTTAATGTATCTCTCTTCCCATTTGAACGTACCCAAAGAGCAATTTTAGAATCAGGCGAAATGGTTAGCCCAAAAACGCCACCGTTGGATATTAGCGAGGGTTCAAATAGTTGGGGGGCAACTTGGGCTTTACAAAATGTCGTTATACAGAGAAAGGCTATTAGTACTGAATAGTTCATGCGTATTATTGATTAAAGATCACTTTTGCATTGTTTATAAATTGCTTTCAACGGTTTTGGTACCCAGTCGTTGCGGTCTGATTCAGGATTATAACTGATTTTCTCAACCTTAGAGGGTGTACCCGATTTCCCAAATGTGTCCAAACGGGTCTTTCAGTTTTCCTATTCTCCAGTCGGTTTCGGTCGTCATGGGACAAATTTCTGTCGCACCAAACGTTACCGCTTTTTCGAATAATTCGTCCGCATTTTCAGTCTGTAAGATTATTCTGACCGGGCTCGTTAAACTGAAGTCAGGGCTTACATTACCAAATTCGGGTTCTTCGTCGCCCACGAAAAATTCGGCCCCTTCAATGCTTATTTTGGAGGTCAATTTTTCGTCGGGCCGATCATACCGTTCCAGTTCAATGGCTCCAAAAGCAGATCGATAAAAGTCAACCGCGGCTTTTCCATTGTTGACGGTCAGGAAAGGCGATACCGTTGTGGTAGTATTTGCTGTCATGTGCAGGTCATTTATCTTTGGTTGTTGGTCGTTAAATTTACGTACTATTTCGCTTATACCGGCTTACAGCCGCGTAGCGATTTAGGGTTTGGTCGCCGTGCACAAAACTACTGATAAAGCTTTTGGAAGGAAAAGGTGGGGAGCAGCATCTCTATTTCATTCTGGCTCGTTTCACGTTGTGCTGCAGTGGCATAACCAAACATTTTTCGTTCATAGTCGTCGATAGCGGCTTGAATGGTTTCATATTGTCCGCTGGTCAGGTTGTCTGATAAAACGAATGCATCGAGTAGCCCGGTGTTTACACCCTGACCGGCGAAAGGCGGCATACTGTGTGCTGCATCTCCAACGAGCGTGATCGGTAACGGGCGATTGGTTTTCCAGGGTTTATCCAATGGCATTTTTCTCGTGGGCAATACAACAAAGGAAGAGGTTGCGCGGAACAACTGGTGATAACAGGCATGCCAGCGAGCAAACCGATGGGAAAGAAACGCAATGATCATGTCCGTATTTTGTAAATCTGATTCAGTTCCCTGAGCCCATTCTTCAGGCTTTTTGAAAATTACGTTGTAGCTCAAGATACTGCCGTTCTCAGGATTTGCAATTAATAAATAGCCTTCACCTGAGGCCATTAGTATGGTATTGTCGCAAAGCTGATAGAACTCCGCACAGTTTCGTTCCGGTTGAACGACTTCGCCCTGGAGAATCAAGGTGCCGGTATATTCAATGTCGGCATCCGTAACCTGTTTTCTTGCTCTGGACATTCCCCCATTCGCTCCGATAACAACGTCTGCGGCTGCATGAATGTCATTTTCAAAATGCACAAGCCATCTTCCGTTGTGCTCTTCAAGTCCGGTAAATTTTCGGTCCCAAACAACGGTATCGCTCGCCAAACTGTCAAGCAACAGTTGTCTTAAATCGTTTCGGTTGATCTCCGGATTGTCATATTGCTCTGCATGACCCGGTTTTTTAGAGAATAAGACGTTGCCCTGGTCGTCAACCACGGTTCTTCCCATGGGTTTTGCCAGGGCATAATAACGTTCCAGCAATCCGGCTTTTTTCAGGGCTTCCTGCCCGGAACCTTTGTGCAGATCGAGCGTACCGCCTGAAATCCGGGTTTTGGCATCGCCGTCTCTTTCGTAAACGTTCACATCGATTCCGGCTTGCTGTAGTAATGTTGCCAGGGTCAGACCGACGGGACCTGCACCGAGGATGGCTATTTTTTTATTTTTCAGTAACATGATTTTGCATGGTTTAATGACGATGCAAAATTGCTGCGGTGGTGCGGAGTGGAATAGTAAAAATCAGCCGTTTTTAAGAAGGTAGTTTTTTGATGGAGACAAGATCGATAAAACGCTCATCTTGGTTTTTGCTCAACACTTTTGGTGTAACACCGGCATACTTCTTAATTTCTTTGATAAAATGCGTTTGGTCGGTGAAATTTTGCTCCGGAAACAGGTTGCCTTCGCTGATGTTTTTGAACGAAGCCCCGAAGCGAAGAATGTTGCAATAGGCCTTGAGTGACATGCCAAACTGCTGATTGAAGTACCGATTGATTTGCCGGCTACTCCAATACACGTTGTCGGAGAGCTCCTTTACCGTCATCGAGCCCTGGGAAGAATAAATGAGCGCAAATAATTTCTTCTTTCGGCTATCCACGTTTTCCGGTGAAAGGATTTTTATTTTTTGTGTCGCCTTGTTGCAAAAACTTTCCAGGCTGTTCAGGTCAACGGTTTCAAATTGCCAGAACTCATCTGAAACAGGCTGTGCTCCATTCAATACGCCTTTGATCGAATTTCCGAGCAGGTATTCCACGGCCAGTAACTTAAAACCGATGGAAAACAGTTGCGCATCGGCCGGGATCGTTACCTGGCTGGGCATCGTGTCAATGCCTCGCACGACCATTTCCCAATCCTTAGAATTCACGTTCACCAGCATCATATCCATCATTCCATTTGGAAGTACCGTCGACGAAATGTCTTTCCCGGTTTTGTTTTCCACCATCCAAAAGCTGTGAACAAACTGCGAAATGGAAGGATCGGGTAAAGCGGATTGGATCGTTAACTCCATTTTTCTACGTCATACCACTTGATTGAAAAGAAAAGATCATGGTAGTTATGTAGAGCCTACCAATTGGTAGGCTCTACATACTTATTTTACAAAAGACTTGATAAATGCCAAACTCGTTGTCCAGGTCAGGTTTTTATACCGGTCATTCGCCAGTTGATGGTGTTGCGTCGAAAACATGGAATACATATACTGGCTTTGCTGCCATTTTGCATACAACTCCTGTTCACCAGCCGGGTTGTCGGCTCTTTGTTTGTGGATAAATCGGGCAAAGTCTTCGAGACTGGCTAGTTGGTGGAGCCTGAACTCCTGACCCGTTGCTTCTTTCACATCAGCCCGTAATCCACTGGGGCTGACCTGAAAACTGGCGATCTGCAAATCCCGGGGTGCACTGTCGTCCAGAGCCACTTCGGCGGTAAAGGCAGCGGTATCGTCCATAGTGGTGAAGTCCAGTTTCCAGTCTGCTTTTTCACCCCAGTAACCAATGCTCCTGTCTTTTAAGTTTAAAACCGGGGTATTGTATTTCAGGATGTCCGCAAAGGCCCCGTTGAAAATAGACGATGCCTGTATGGACGTGCTGTCCAGGTACGCTTTAAATTCTCTTCGTAAATCAAAATTCCGGTTTTCGCCCGGCACCAGGCCATTGTAATCCGTGCAAAAGTCGGATGGAATAAAGCGTGGAACCCCGGCTTGCAGGGCACCATCCAACATCCGCTTTTGTAAGTCCACAATGACATCGCCCAGGCCCGCGAGTGCGGACACCACGCAATGGATACCGGCACAGGCTTTCGCAATGTCATCAGGGCTGTTGAAATCAAACTCCATAACCTTGACGCCCATTTTGGCAAGCATTTCAATTTTTTCGGGATCAGACGACGGGCGAACGATGGCACTGACGTCTGCTTCTCGTTTTACTAATTCCCTACAGATTCTACTTCCTAAGTTACCGGTAGCACCGGCTACCAAAATTGCTTTTTTCATGTCTGAATTTTTATGACTGTTTGTTTCTCTAGGATGCCAGAAAGCTCAAAACCGCGTCCACTACTTGTTCCGGCTTCTCTTCATACAGGTAATGGCCACTTTCTAAAATCCCTAGTACGTGTACATCGTTTGCTACGTAGGGCAATCCCATTTTCATATACTGGTAGCTAATGTAACTCCCAATCCCTAATACCGGCATGGCAAGCGGCTGGTAGGTTTTTGCATCGTCGATATCCTGCGTAAAGGATTGATACCAGGCATTGGACGCCCGGATGCTGTCGGCTTCATTGTAAGCGGACGCATACACGGCTCGTTCAAACGCAGTCATTTTACGATCATCGATCATGACATAGTGAAAAAGCCAGTCCAGCAGGTATTGGAAACGTCCTTCCAGGATCTTTTCCGGCAATTCTTTTACCTGGTTAAATCCCATCCACCAGGCATACGGCATCCTGGCATCCATTTTTTCCGTAAACGTGCCGGCGGCTGGCATCAATGGCATTTGCATCATGCCTTCACTGGGGTGAGAGCCATCCAGAACAATGAGCTTTTGGGTGAATTCGGGGTAATTGAAAGCAAAACTCATGGCTACCATGCCGCCAATGTCGTGCCCCATGATATGAACCTTTTTTAAGCCAAGTTGCCGGACCAGCTCCCAAATATCCGTTGCCATCGTTTTCTTGTCGTAGCCCGACGCGGGTTTGTCCGAACTGCCCATGCCTCGGATGTCAACGATGATGACGCGGAAGGTTTTGGCCAGCTCGGTGGCAACCGGATGGTAGGAATACCAGGTTTGGGGCCAGCCGGGCAAACAAATCAGCGGCATGCCGCTACCGCCTTCTACGTAATGCAGCTTCACTCCGTTGACGGTTGCATACTGATTGGTAAAACCAGGGAAATCGTTAATCAATTCATCATCAGAATAGGGATTCTGAGGCTCCGGTGTGTGGTCTTTCGTTTGAGTCATCGTTTTGTTTTTAACGACTCAAAGGTAGACGGCTGGTGAAGCGCGAAAACTACCAAGTGGTAGATAATGAAAATTACCGGATGTTTTTTCGGATCCGGCTTAAAGCGTTGGGGGTAATGCCCAGCACCGCAGCCAGCTGTTTGATGGGTACTTTTTGTAAAAATTCCGGGTTGCTCATAAATTCCAGATACCGTTCTTCGGCTGACAGGGTCTGGAAATTCAAGATCTGATCGATCATTCGCACCGACATCGCTTCCCAGATTTTCCGGCCAAACTCTTCCCAAACGGGAACATGGCTGTATAAAAAGTCCATGTCCTTTTTATCAATCACAACCAGTTTCGAATCTTCAATGGCCTCAATCGTAAACCGGGACGGTTTTTGAGGATGGAGGCTGGAAATCTCGGTGAAAAACTCATTTTTAAACGTTACCCAGGTTGTATTTTCCTGGTCATTCCGGTCATAAAAAAACCGGACCCCGCCCGACACAATGAAGAAGTATTGCTTTGCGATTTGTCCTTTTCTCAGGATCGTTTTCCCTTTGGGGATTTGCCTTTCGGTGCACCGGGAAAGGACCAGTTGCAAATCGGAATCATCGATCCAGATAATGGTTTTTATAAATCGGATAAATTCTTCCATGATTGTCGCCGTTCGTCTACACAACGCGCAAAATTTTCTCCATCGCACGACCTTTCGCCAATTCATCCACCAGCTTGTCCAAATACCGGACCTGCTGCGTCAACGGATTCTCGATTTCTTCCACCCGATAGCCACAGATGGCCCCTGTAATGCGATGAGCAGCCGGGTTTAGTCTGGCATTTTGAAAGAAGGCTTCAAATGTCACCTTTTCTTCGATGAGTTCCTGCTGTCTTTTTTCATCAAAGCCGGTTAGCCAGGCAATTACCTGATGCAATTCGTCTTTTGTTCGGCCTTTCTTCTCCACTTTGGTGACATAGTGCGGGTATACTGAAGCGAAAGTCAGTTTTGCGATCCGCTCATCGTGTTCGGGCGTTGCTTTCATACCCTCTATTTTACTATAAATTCAGCTAACGGGCATGGTCTGTTCGGTATTTTTTCGATCTTAAGCTCCAACAGCACCGGTCTTGACTTCTCCCGCCCGCTGGTAACAGGCAATCAGTACACCACTTGGAGTAACGACATTCTCCGTTAGGGCAAAGGCTGCCGGGATCGGGCCATTGCCGAACAACTTTTTCCCTTCACCGAGCGTCAGGGGGTAAATTTTGAGCCGGAGTTCGTCCACTAAGTCATGCTGGAGTAGCAACTGAATAAGCTTGCTGCTGCCCCAAACCTGGAGGTCAGCCCCATCGGACTGTTTGAGCTTTTTGATAGCGGCCACGCTGTCGAGGAATACCGAGTTTTTCCAATCGGAGCTTGTCAGGGTTGTAGACAGGACATATTTGGTACCTTCATTGATCCCTGGCCATACATTTGCGTGCTTTGGCCAGTAGTCTTCCCAAATTTCAAAGGTTTTTCGACCCAACAGATAATCGGTCGGTTGCATCTCCTTTTGCACGACCTCACCACTCACTTCGTCACCATAGGGAGCCACCCAACCGCCATAGATAAAACCGCCTTCGGTATCTTCCCCAGGTCCGCCGGGTGCCTGCATGACGCCATCCAGGGTAATCATGGACAAAACAATTATTTTTCGCATCGTATCGGACGGTTTTAGTACGACATAAATCTCGCTAAAAAATCCACTTCAATGAGAGTGTGAATGCGACAAGTCTGATGGCTGAATGCGACCAGAATGGCGTGGCCAGTGTAGAAAGAGCATCATGTTCCCGGTCGGTGTCCGCGCCGACCGGGAACTAGTGCTCCTGCGCAAGACCGTATCGTATGGCCGCTTCCAGTACCGCGATGTGTATATCGTTCAGCGTTTTGAACTTGATGCAATAGCCGCTCACACTCGCCTTTCCGAGCGTTGTTCCATAGGTCTGGGCCAGGTAGGTCTTATCTTCAATCCCAAGAACATAGACGGATATACCGCTTGTGTTTGCACTGAGACCAATCTGATAAAACTCCCGGGTTGTTCCATCCGCGTAGCGAATGGTCCGAAATCCATAGCCAATGCTGGGGTTCGAAACTGTTTTATTTTCACTGTTTTTACCATCCAGAAACCATAATTTACCGGCAGGCAGTTCGCGCAGCATGGTGCGGTGCAACGCTTGCAGGTCGCTGCGTTTGGGTTCGGGCTGGCTACTGATATACTTTTCGATTTGCTCTTCGACGTTCATATCAAATGATGGGTTCCTTGCGTTGGCTTTCTGCTTTGGGCAAGCGACAACGGTGTTTTTACCGACGAATTGACAACGAAAATCAGTTTTGCGATAAAGTGGCCAATACGGTTTCCAGGTTGTTCAGGGCCATGCTGAATCCTTCTTTGAAGCCCATTTCAATCATTTTCTCCATGCGTTCGAGGGATTCATTGTAAATCGTGATACTGACTTTTGTCGTTCCGTTGTGTTCACTGAAATGTATATCCCAATCAGAACCGGGCAATTCAGGGTTTTCATTCGGGTCGGCAAAGGCATTGAGCAGCTTGAAATTGGTTTTTGGACTAATGGATGTGTATTTCTGAATGGCCCAGTGCTCTTGTCCTTCCGGGCTTACCATCGCGTAAAACCGTCGGCCACCCACTTCAAAATTCATAACTTTTGTTTTGGAAGTCCAGGGTTTGGGTGCCCACCATTGGTCAAGAATTTCCGGTTTGGTATACGCATCCCAAACGAGTGAAAGGTCAGCCGCAAATTCTCTGGTTATAAACACCGTTTTGGCGGCTTTGTCTACGGTAAAATCAACTGGCAACTCATTTTTCATTTTGCTGTTTTTTAAGGGTGGCTAATACAGTATCTAATTGGTTGAATCGATCTTCCCATAGTTGCCGGAATGGCTCGAGCCAGGTATCGATTTCTTTCATTTTGCCGATTTCAAGCTGGTAGTAAATTTCCCGGCCCGAAAGTTCCTGTTTTACCAGTTCGCATTCGGCCAATACTTTCAGATGCTTTGAAACCGCTTGCCGGCTGGTGTGAAAATGCTCGGCCAGTGCGTTCGGCGTCATTGCCTGCATGGCAATAAGCACCAGAATGGCCCGTCGTGTCGGATCGGCAATCGCCTGAAAAATGTCTCGTCTTGTTTCCATCTTTACCTATCTGCTACCATGTGGTTGCAAATATAAATGCAATTATCTGGTTGCGCAACTATTTTTCAAACTCAAAATTTGGGAATCTTGAAAGTCATAAGGTGTTACTTGTCTTTTGAAATGGAATCAAATTCTGTTACTTTGTATCTCAAAGTACTTCGAGTGAAAAGTTTGAGTCTGTATCGCATCGACCTGGAAGAAAGATAGAAGGAGTAAACACAAAATGATTCATAACCATCAACTCAACTTTTATGAGTTTATCAAGCCGGCTTACCCAGGTGTATGAGGAAGCAAAGGGAAACAAATGGTTTCATTATTTTGCCGTTTTCTGTCGCATCATGCTGGCGCTGGGATTCATTCCATCGGGGTTTGTCAAAGTGAATGGAGAACGGTTTGCCAGCGGTTTGTCCAACAACCATCCGCTGGGACACTATTTGGAAGCACTACACCAAACCGAATACTACTACACCTTTATCGGCATTTCGCAGTTGGCCATTGCGCTCTTGTTACTCATTCCAAGAACAGCACTTCTGGGTGCACTGATGTATTTTCCCATTATCCTGAATATTTGTATCCTGGCCTATGCTACCCGCTTTGAAGGTACTCGGATTACAACACTCATGTTGCTGGCCGATTTGTATTTATTGTGTTGGGACTACGACCGGATCAAGTCCATTTTACCGGTTAAACAAGGCAATGAAGCGGGCTACTCAGCAAGCAAAAAACCGTTGAGCAACCGATTTCCGTTCCTGTTTTTTGGGTGTGTTTTTGTGATGGTCGGAGCCGTAATCGTTGTAAACCAGTTTCTGTACGACATTCGACCGGGTAGTTCCCCGATGGAATGCACCAATGGATGTCCTGGCAATAGCAATCCAAAGGCCTGCGAAGACTTTTGTGACTGCATTCACAACCGGGGCAAACCGCTTCACGAGTGCCTGACCGTGTATAACAAAGCAAAGAGAACGAATCAATAGGCTGGCGAAACCGTACTGGAACAACTTAGGCTATTTTACTTCCGCTGCGATTCCACCGCCGGGCGGTTTTTGTCTTTTCAAGGTAGACAACAAAAAGAACGCCGAGGGTATACGCCAGTAAATCAATCCATTCAAAGGAGGTGCCAATCACGATTCGGGCCAGTTTATACTGTTGAAGACCCAGCCGCTCAACCAGGTTAAAGTATTGCAGCACTTCAAGCGTATAGGAAAATACCAAAACAAAGAGGGCCGTTGGTAAAACCGTTATGTTCAGGAAGGCGCGTAAAAAACAGTAGATCAAAATCACCACCAGGAAATCACCCACGTACGGTCGAATGAATTCATCATGGAGAAATAAGGCAATTAGGACTTCGGTGATGAAGAGGAGTAGGGCGAGGATGAAGTAGTGGGGGCGGAATTTTAGCAAGGTTTTGACTAGCGTGTTTTAGAAGTTGGTAGTTTCTTTTGGGACGGTTTTTCTCCGTTCTTGCTCGCATGTCGCGAGTGAGAGATAAAAGGAAGGGCTTCTAGCCTGAAGCCGGTTTTTGGTGTAAATTTCAAACTATTGCGACTCCTATCCACAGGGCTTCTGGCTAATTTTTTACTGTATATAAAATCTGTAAATCATCATCTATTTTCAACATAGTCAATATAAGCAACTTTAAGTATACGAAATAGTTATACTCGTGTTTTTGAATTTCTTCTGGGTTTGCTTGTGTGCCGTGTAAGTAACTATTTCTTAAATCTAATCCATTTGTAAACTCACTTTTGTTTAGGAAATAGTTGAAATAGGATTGTTCTGACTTTGAAAATAATGAACTCTCAAAGAATACTATATTTTCGGTTGCCATTTGTAGAGCTTCTTTCTGAAATTCTAAAGGATAACGATAGAAAGAAACAAATTCATTATCGTACAAATCTTTAAATATTAGAATCCTTTCCGTATTTGTAATCTGAATAAAACCGTTGTCGTCTAATTTGATAAAATTTTTACTTATCAAATAATTTAATTGTGGCTTTTGATGTTCTTCATACATGTTTAAGCTTACTTGTTCGTTCACAAGCAATTCGAAAAAAGTATGATATTTTTCTTCTTTGAATGGTTCAACGTAGGCGAGAAGTGTTTGGTCGGAGAAAAATAAATTTGAACAACTAACCATTTCTTTATTAGCAGCATTGAAATAGATATATTTATTTTTATTCAGGCTGGGAATGTCTTTAACTGAGTGTGGTGATGAAGATATTTGAAAAAGTTCAAAATCTATATTTCTATCTTCAACAAAAAGTTTGAATTGCTTTAAAATTGATTCGAATTCAGGTGCTAATAATCTTACTTTTTCAAAATATGAATTTTTTTCTGATGGTATTAAAAAACGAGCATTATCTGAAAAACTGTATATTTCTTGAAATACCGTTGTAAAAACATAATGTAAAATATTCTCTAATGATGTATCTAACTCGCTTACAATTTTGTTGTAACAATAAATCTGAGCTTGTGACGTCATCTCAGATAAGGAAAATATTTTACCAATCCTGTATTCATTTTGAGAGTAAACTCCCATAACTCTTTCAAGTGTACCCATTTGGTTTTTCTTGCTTACAAGACTTATTCTGTTTTGATTATCAAGAAATTTAAATAAGTATTTGAAATTTAGGAAGAGGAGATATGGGTTATCGTTTTTTCTAATAAAGTCCAAACTGTAAGTATAGTGCATCACAGATTTATCGTCAACGTAATCGTCTTTTATTTTACTTGTATTCTCTATAAAACTGACTGACACGCTATAAGTCTTCCCAGCTTTATCAGCAAAAAACCTTTCTGTCTCACTTTTGTGTAGCCGTTTTGCTTTTAGTCTTATCCTGTCTGAAATTTTGAAGTCGTTGCTATTCCTTACATTTTTAATTAGTTTAATGTAATTCAAGTTTGTTTCGGGTAATTCCAAATAATTTGAAATAATATTTTCTTTATCTGTAATGGTCAAACTTTTAGGAATAAATTTTTGGTTTTTATGAAATTCATCTTCAGATTCATAAAAAGAAAGCAAAATTTCAGCAGATTGCGGATAGGTTAATAAAAAATTCTTTAATTCTGTATTGTAGTAATCAACTATTCTTTTATGAGTTAAAATTTCATATATTAAGTGGGGTTCATTTTCAAGGATTTTACTAAAGTTTGGTTTTGATATTTGTTTGAATACATTATAATTACTTACTATTTCCCAAAATGAATGAATATAATTGTGTAATATTTGTTCGTATAATTCAGTTATATTGCTATCATTTATACTTGAAAAGAATTGTCCAGTTATCTTACCATATTCTGTCGCCTTTTGTTTGAAATTGTCAATTTCTTCTTGTATCCAGCTTTTCAAATACAATTCATTGTCAAAGTATTTTTTTAAGTTGTAAAGTTCTAAAAACTTCGTTGATGTCAGAATAATCGGATTTTATATCGTTTCTTAAAATATGTTCTCCTTTTGACAGTTGATGTCCACCTGCCATATCTTCTTTAGAATAGAATTCAACTCGGTTTAAATCATGTTTACGCATATTTCTTACGGACTGTTGCTATAGGGTTACATTTAACTCTTACAATATGCGAAATTTTTACCGTAATATATGTGTTTTGATTTGTGTTATTACAGAATCTTATGTATTTTATATATTTGCCTTCGGCTTGACTATTCATATCATTAGCGTAATCATTCAGCTTCAGTTGGCCGAACGAGCTTTTGATGTTTTGGGCTCGTTAGGATATTGATGTTTAAATAAAACCGCCCATTTTTCTACCCAACCCCCCGATCAAAATCACAACCCTCCCATAACCTTCCCGTAACATTGGGGTAATATAGCCACCCTACCTTTGGGTCGTCAAAAAACGACACCAAACCATGAAATTTCTTCTATCAGGAATCTGTTTACTTTTCCTCCAGTTCAGCGTCCTTGCCCAGAGCGGTTCCCTCAAAGGGACGATTAAAGACGCCAAAAACAACGAAGCCATCATCGGCGCCACCATTCAACTCGTCGGGGCAAACCCCGTCATCGGCTCGGTCACCGACGTTGAAGGGAATTTCGAGATCAACAAAGTGCCCGCGGGCGTTCACCAACTGCAAATCAGCTACGTTTCCTACGCCACCAAAACCATCGACAACGTGCGGGTGGAAGCCGGAAAAACCACATTGATCAACTCGGCACTCGCCGAAGACAACAAAACCCTCGCGGAAGTCATAGTAAAAGGCCAGCGCGGCACCAACACAGAGGTCGCCGTCATCACCGAAATCAAGCAGATCGAGCAGGTGGCCGTCGGGATTTCGGCGCAGCAGATTTCCCGCAGTCAGGACCGCGATGCGTCGCAGGTCATCCGCCGGGTGCCGGGCGTTTCCATTCAGGACGACCGCTTCATCATTGTCCGCGGGCTGAACGAACGTTACAATACCGTGATGCTGAACGACGTCATCACGCCGTCTACGGAGGTGGATATCAAGGCGTTCTCGTTCGACCTCATTCCGAGTTCGGCCATCGACCGGATGCTGATCTTCAAATCGGGAGCCGCCGAACTGCCGGGCGATTTCGGGGGTGGGATCATCAAAATCTACACCAAAACCATCCCGGACGCCAACAGTTTTTACGCCGGTATTTCGACTTCCTACCGGGGCAACACGACCTTCCAGAATCACAGTTCGTACCAGGGTGGCAAAACCGACTTCCTCGGTTTCGACGACGGCACGCGCCGGTTGCCGTCCAACTTCCCGTCGCAACGCCGGATCAACGCTTTCGGTGCGTCATCGGAGCCGGTCATCAACAAGTTTAAATCGTTGTCGCCCTACTTTGCGCTGAACAACAAAATGGTTTCGCCGGATTTGCGGGCGCAACTGGGCTTCAGCCGCCGGTTTTACCTGGGCAGCAAGGAACTGACTACGTTTACCAACCTGAATTACACCAACACGCACACGTTCTCGAACGTCGAGCAATACCGGTATTTTGCTGCCAACGCCACCACTGGTTTGAGCGATATTCAATACGCCTACAACGATCAGTTTTTGACCGAAAACACCCGCCTGGGTGTGTTGTCCAACTGGGCGCTGATTCTGAATCCGCGGACGAAAATCGAATTCCGGAACCTGTTCAACCAGTTGGGAACGAAAGAAACGACGCTGCGGAACGGCTATAACGACAACAACCTGGAGCTGAACAACTACGCGTTCCGCTACGAACAGAAAAGCATTTACACCGGTCAGTTGAACGGAACACACGAACTGAACGGCCAGAGCCGGTTGCGCTGGACGGGCGGTTTTGGCTTTACCAACCGCCAGGAGCCGGACTACCGCCGGTTCACGTCGAGCCGTCCGCAGGGCAGCAGCGAACCGTTCCGCATCGACGTTCCGCAGCAACCCAGCCCGACTTTCCAGAATGCCGCCCGGTTTTATTCGAACCTGACAGAATACGTCACCACGGGCCGCGTCGATTACGAATACAAAAAAGCTGCTCCCGCCGATACGGACGACAAACAGGTGTTGAAACTGCGCGCCGGGGTTTACAGCGAATACAAAGACCGGGTGTTCAAGGCGCGGTATTTCGGGATCGTCAACCCGAACAACGTGAGTGCCGAAGTCCTGTCGCAGTCGCCATCGCAATTCTTCCAGGCATCCAATCTGTCGTCCAGAGGATTGTATTACAACGAAGGCACGAACACGCAGGATCATTATGACGCCCAGAACCTGATGATGTCGGGTTATGTGGGCGCCTACCTTCCGCTGTCGGCCCGGTTTAACGCCACGCTCGGTTTCCGGGGCGAATACAACCGCCAGCAATTGCAAAGCGTCGTAAATGGCGTGCAGCCGATTAGGGTCGACAACCCGATTTTCAGCCCGCTGCCGTCGGTCAACGCGTCGTATAATCTGTCGGACAAATCGCTGTTCCGGGTCGCGTATAGCATGTCCGTCAACCGGCCGGAGTTCCGCGAGCTGGCACAGTTTGCCTATTATGACTTCAACTACGACGTGTCGCGCGTCGGGAATCCGAACCTGAAAATTGCCAAAATTCACAACGCCGACGTTCGCTACGAGTTTTATCCGGGCGAGGGCGAACTGATTTCGGTCGCCGGTTTCTACAAGTACTTCATCAACCCGATCGAAGCCAAAATCAACTATTCGGGCAGCGGGGTTTCCTACACCGTCGATAATGCCAACAACGCCTACAGCATGGGGGTCGAACTCGAAGCGCGGAAATCGCTGCGGGGTGTGAGCGGTTCCGGTTTTCTGGACAACATGACGGTTTTGCTGAATGCGGCTTTGATCAAAAGTTCGGTCATCAACTCCTTTGTCGGTCAGGAAAACAACCGGTCGTTGCAGGGGCAGTCGCCGTATCTGGTCAATGCCGGGGTGTATTACACCGATCCGAAGCAGGGCTGGCAGGTCAATGTGCTCTACAACGTCATCGGCCGCCGGATTTTTGCGGTGGGTGACCGGTCGGTGCAGCCGACGATTTACGAAATGCCACGTAACGTGATCGATTTAACGGTCACCAAGAAAGTGGGCGAACACCTTGAAATCCGGGCCGGTATTCAGGATCTGCTGAACCAGCCGTTCCGCCTGATTCAGGATTCCAATCTGGACAAGAAAATTACGGACAGCGATGATGTGTACCAGCGTTTCAAACGCGGCTCGTACTCGACGGTGGGGGTAACCTACAAATTCTAATGCGTTTCAAGTCAATTTAATCAATACACACAACCAATTTAAGCAAGTATGAAAAAGTTAACAACCTGGATGCTGGCCTTGCTATTGAGCGTCGTATCGCTGGGTCTGATGGTTTCCTGTACCAATGACGACGACGATGATGATGATCTGGGTGTAGTGCCTGTGCCGGGTACACTGACCGAGGTAAGCGGAAATATTACAGCCAATACGACCTGGTCGGCCAAAAATCAGTATCTGTTGAAAAGCTTTGTCTATGTGCAGCCGGGCGTGACGCTGACCATTGAACCGGGTACGGTCATCAAAGGCGATCAGCCATCGAGAGGAACGCTGTTTATCCTGCCGGGTGCTAAAATCATTGCCGACGGAACGAAGGAGAAACCCATCGTTTTTACATCCAATCAGGCCATCGGTTCACGCCGGGCGGGCGACTGGGGTGGTGTCGTTATCATGGGAAAAGCCCCTGCCAACAAAAAAGATTTTAAAATTGAAGGGGAAGAAGTATCGGTGGTACCGGGTGGTACGACGGGCGATGCTGCCGACAATTCCGGGATTCTGCGGTATGTCCGCATCGAGTTTGGCGGTATTGCATTCCAGACCGACAAAGAAATCAATGGGTTGACGCTGGCCGGTGTGGGCAGCGGCACGGTGATCGACTACGTACAGGTTTCGTACAGCGGTGACGACGCCATCGAATGGTTTGGCGGAACGGTTAATGCCAAACACTTAGTGTCTTACCGGACGCTGGACGATGATTTCGATACAGATTATGGCTTTAGCGGCAATGTGCAGTACGGTTTGATTCTGCGCGATCCGGCGGTTGCCGATCAGTGTAATTGTTCGGACTCCAACGGTTTTGAATCGGACAACGACGGAACCGGTTCGGCCGATCTGCCACAGACGTCGGCCAAATTTGCCAACATCAGTGTCTTTATGGGTAGCGGTACGGTAAACAGCAAATACCGGTCAGCTTTCCGGATTCGCCGGAATTCTGCCATCAGCATCTACAACTCGACCGTGGTAGGTGCGTTCCCGAAAGGTGGTCTGGAACTGGAAGCAGATGCTACGCAGAATAACTTCAAAACCGGCAAAAGTGATTACCGTGGTTTGGCCATTGTGAACAGCAAAGCGGTGGTTTCGGGCGATACGGTTATGCTGAAAGCTACCGATCGCAAAAACATGCTGGGTGCGAAAGAAGCGGATCTGAAATTGCCCGCCAACTTCAACGTATTAACCGGCAAGCCGGGCATTCTGCCCCAAACCGGTTCTCCCTTGCTGACGGGCGGTGTAACGCTGCCAACGGGCTTCGAAACCAATACGGTTATGGGGGCTTTCGGAACGACGGACTGGACCGAAACCTGGACCAACTTTGATCCGCAGAATACAGACTATACCTTGAAGTAACTCTCTCAATTCTTTATATTTGGTGTCGCACGAAAAGGCCGGGGCTTTGCTCCGGCTTTTTTCTTATTTTTACCCCATACCGTGCGGACACCATTCACTACCAAATCTATTGAGGAACTTGTCTATAGACTAATAAGTTAATATCTTGTCTGGTTGTACGCCAAAACCGACACCTGAAACCGTTTCATATCCGTAACGCAATGATTTCAAAGAAAGCCAAGTATGCCATCAAAGCCCTGAAAGTTCTTACCGAAGAATTTGGCAAGGGGCCGATCCTGATTTCGTATATTTCGGCGAAAGAGAACATTCCTAAAAAATTCCTGGAAGCGATTTTACTGGAGTTGAGGAACCACGGCATTTTGCAAAGCCAGAAAGGCAAAGGGGGCGGTTATCTGCTGCGCGTCGATCCCGAACGGGTCAATCTGGCCCAGGTTCTGCGTGTCATCGACGGCCCGATTGCTCCAACGCCCTGCGTTTCCCTCAATTTTTACGTTCGCTGCGACGACTGCAACGACGAAGTAACCTGCGCCATTCGCCCGATTATGGAGCGCGTCCGGGACGCGAATCTGGCGGTCTACGAACAAACCACCCTATCAGCCTTTGCCCGCCGGGAAGCCGAACACCAGGAAGTGGTTGTTAGTCTGGTCGATACGGAGAATAAATAGTTTACGGTATACGGTTTTCAGTTTACGGTGGCTACCGCATGCTTAGTGACGCGTCAGCCACCGTAAACCAAATACTGAAAACCGTAAACCCTTTAAACCGGCTGGTGCTCTTTCCGCAGCAGATCATTCACGGTTTTCACCGGATTGAACGTAATCAGCGGCACTTCGACAAAAACTGTGTTCCAGTCGGCCATCGCGCCATTCCACAATCCCGGCAATTCCTGTGCTTTCAGTTCCTTCCCATCTTTCGATTTTGCGGTATTGAAACCCGTTTGCGGATCGCGGTAAGCGGGCAGGTTATACTTTTCGCCTTCCCGGTTTTTCAGCGCACACACCAGATCGACCGGATTGAAGTGTGTCGCCTGATCGAAAATCTGTTTCTGCTCGGCGTTTTTGAGGTCAATCTGCGCCGATTCCACGATTTGCAGCGAAACCGAACCGTCGGCGTTTTTTGCCCAGAACGGCCCTCCACCGGGTTCACCTACGTTCTGCACCATGCCACAGGCCCGCAGCGGCCGGTCGAGTTTCTTCCGGAAATACTCCACTTTCTCGTCCTGGAGCCAGGTATCAAAACCGTCGGGCGGGAGAATGCAGAGCGTCGTCCGCAGAAATTCATCGAGTTCGGCCAAGTAGCCTTCGCTGATCATATCGTCGCCGAGGATTTCCTGAAACCGGAAAATTTGCTGCTGAATGTCGAGCAGAATGGCACCCAATACTTTTTTGTAGGTGATGGTCGGCTCTTTCAGGGCATCCGGCACCACGTTGTCGATGTTTTTGATGAACACCACGTCGGCGTCGATATCGTTCAGGTTTTCGATCAGCGCACCGTGACCCGCCGGGCGGAACAGCAGCGAACCGTCGGCGTTGCGGAACGGCGTGTTGTCGGGGTTGACCGAGATGGTATCCGTCGATTTTTTCTGTTCCGAAAATGTGATTTCAAACGTAACGCCCAGTTTGGCTTCATACTCCGGCTGCACGCGTTCGATGAGGTCTTCAAACCGGCTGCGGTGTTCGGGTGAAACCGTGAAGTGAATCCGGACGCGGCCATTCGAATTGGCGTATGCCGCGCCTTCGATCAGGTGCTCTTCTACGGGCGTGCGCGGTCCTTCGGGATACCGGTGAAACAGCAGCAGTCCTTTGGGTAAACTGCCGTAATCCAGTCCCTCTTCCGTAAGCAGTGCCGACAGAACGTGGTGGTTGGGCTCGCCCGAAACGCCTTTCAGGGCGTCGTAAAAGGCAAAATCGGACAGGCGGTTGAAAAATTCTTCCACCGATTTATCGGTTTTTCCTTCCAGCGCGGCAAACAGCGACTTGAACATCCGCGTGGCCGCTCCCGATGCCGGCA
Organism: Larkinella sp. C7; assembly: GCF_006149005.1. GTDB lineage: Bacteria > Bacteroidota > Bacteroidia > Cytophagales > Spirosomataceae > Larkinella. The sequence goes on from NZ_VBSL01000006.1 coordinate 48,624, forward strand.
CAAATTTCAGCAGCGACAGGGCCGGAGCTTTCTGGTCGAAACCCGCCACGATGCCAGCCAGTGCCTGCTCATCGACGCGGATTAGACCGTCGCCCACCGTAGCCGCTTTGATGACGGGCAGATACGGGAAGTTATCGACAAAATGCTGGATCTGTTCTTCAACCTGCTCGAGCGTAGCGCCCTGCGCCAGAATCTGATGCTGATCTACTTCAGTGAATTGCATAGAATAATTCGGTAAGAGATGCGGTTGTTGTACGAATGGCAAATACGGGAATTTGCGGGTTTCAATCAAGGCGTAAAAAAGTAAAAGATCAGACGGTTCGCAAATGGGTTGATATCTGTTAAATTCCCCAACTCGCTAAACTTTCTTCTTCTTTCTCCCGCATTCGTTTCACTTCCTCATCGGTTTTGTCGCCGTAGCCGCAGAGGTGCAGCAAACCGTGCGCCAGCACCCGCCGGAGTTCCTGCTCTTCCGGAATCGTCAGTTGCCGGGCGTTGTCGCGGACGCGGTCGATGCTGACAAAAATGTCGCCTTCCAGCCGGTTTTCTTCTTCTGAATTGTCAAAGGTGATGATGTCGGTGTAATAATCGTGTTCCAGATACTCGCGGTTCACCTGAAGCAGATACTCGTCGGAGCAGAAAATGTAGTTCAACTCACCAACGCTGAACCCTTCTTTCAACGCCAGCTTGGTGAGCCACTGCCGGGTGGGAATTTTCCGGGAAAGTGTAAAGGAAATGTCTTCCGTAAAAAATCGAATCATACCGCAAAGATAACCAACCTTGTGGATGGGAACGCGGATGGAACGGATTAAACCGATTGACGCAGATAATCTGTTCCATCCGCCTAATCCGTTCCTATCGCTATATTTTGACGAAAATTTTGTGTCGGTAGAGGATATACAGAAACGTCCAGACCAGTGCGAGCGCACCCAGCGCGTTCAGCGATTCATGAAACGGTTCGGGGGTATGCCGGTAGAAGCCTTCAAACAACAATTTGGAGGTGTGGTTAAAATCGATAAACCGATACGCCAGGTAAACGACCAGCGAATTTACCCCGATCACCTTGAAGAAAAAGGACCATTTCCGAAAGCCCAGCACGTCGATGAGGCCGTAAAAAAGTGCCAGAAACAGCGCGCCCATGCCCGCCGTAACCAGAATGAAAGAGCTGGTCCACAAGTGCTTGTTGATCGGGAAATGCAGGCTCCAGAGCAGGCCGATTCCAATGCTGTACAGGCCGGGTGCCACCAGATAGGTGAGTTTCGTCCGTTCAGATCGATCCGATTGCAGCAGTTCTCCGGCCACCGTTCCCAAAACCGCCAGACAAAGCGCCGGAAACTGCGTCAGCAGGGCCAGTTCATCGTAGGTTTTCTGGAGCAACCGCCCAGGCATAAACGTCCGGTCGAACCAGCCGACCAGATTGCCTTCAAACGACAGATCTCCGCTGCCGAAGCCGGGAACCGGAATCAGAACCAGGGCGGCATAGTAAGCCAGCAGAATACCGCCCGCTGTATAGAGCCGCTGTTTCCAGGAAAAGTTCAGGAATAAAACCGTGGCAACCAGCGTGGCCAGGCCGATGCGGCCCAAAACCGTCCCGTACCGGATGTTCGCCGGGTCGAATACATCCAGCGGAATGTTTTTATCGAGAATACCCAGCAGGTAAAGAATGACAAACCGGCGAAACGCTTTTCTGTATAAAACGGGCTTGTCGATGCCTTTGGCTACGGCCGTTTGCAAAGAAAAAGAAAGCGAAACACCGGAGAGAAACAGGAACAGGGGAAAGATAAAGTCGTAAAACGTAAACCCGTTCCAGGCTGGATGCGTCAACTGATCGCCCATCCAGTCGACCCAGCCTAAACCGGTTTTTCCATTGAGTCGTTCGATGAACGCGCCCCCACCCGCAATCAGCAGCATATCGAACCCGCGGAGGGCATCGATGGAGAGCAATCGTTTGGCTTTAACGGTAACCACTTCTTGCGCTTGAAGGGGTACAGAACCGGCATTGACATCGGATACCATACGGGTAGGGAATCGTTTGAGTCAAAAGGAGATAAAGGGGCTGGTATACTGATTCATAAGAGAATCAGGAGTCATTTTTTCCACTTGATCAAACGAACAAACCTGCAAGGTCTTAAAGACCTTGCAGGTTTTCAGGCTTTCAGTCTCACACAATTTTCAACTTGGCAAAACTCAGCAGCAACGTCTTTTCTCCCGCCGTTTCGAACTTGATCACCGCTTTCCGGTCGTTGCCGTTCTGGTCGATTTTCTGAACCAGCCCGAAGCCAAATTTGAGGTGTTCGACGCGCATGCCCTCCGCCAGTTTCGATGTATCGCTGGGCGTGAAATCGGTGGATGGAACGTGGGCTACTGCCGGTTGCGGAGCTTGTTGCTTAGCGGTTTTCTGGGCCAGACTCCGCACAAAACTCATTGATCCACCAGCGGGTGTGTCTCGTTTTAATTCCTGGCTTTCTTCCCGTTCCGCCTTGCGGGTTTTGGCTACTTTCAGGAAGGCGGGGTCGATTTCCATCAAAAACCGGCTGGGCTCACAGACTTTCAGCCGCCCATAATGATACCGGGATTCGGCATAAGAAACCGTCAGTTTCTTCTCGGCGCGCGTGATGGCGACGTAAAACAGCCGCCGTTCCTCTTCCAGGTCCGCCCGGCTTTCGAGCATCATCTGCGACGGAAACAGATCTTCCTCCAGCCCGACGATATACACATTCCGGAACTCCAGCCCTTTGGCTCCGTGGATGGTCATCAGGGTCACTTTGTCGTTGTCGCCGTCGTCATCTTTTTCGTCGGCGCTGGTCAGCAGCGAAACCACCTGCAAAAAGGCGCTGAGGCTCTTGTCATCGTTGTCCGGATTGTCGACAAATTCCTTGATCGAGTTCAACAACGCCTGCACGTTTTCGTAGCGTGACAGCCCTTCAACGGTTTTGTCGTCGTACAGCTCTTTCAGAATCCCGGAGGTTTTGGCCACGTGAGCGGCCACGTCATAGGCGTCTTTCTTGTCGAGCAGCAACTGATAACTCTTGATCAGATCGGCAAAAGCTTCAATGGCAATCCCGGCCCGTCCGGCGACGTATTTGTTGACGTTGCTCACCACTTCCCAGATCGGCACCTGATTTTCGGAAGCGACCACCGCAATTTTCGCAACGGTGGTGTCGCCAATCCCGCGTTTGGGCAGGTTGATGATCCGTTTGAAGGCTTCCTCGTCGCTCTGGTTGACCGTAAAACGCAAATACGCCAGCAGGTCCTTGATTTCTTTGCGCTGGTAAAACGACAGACCGCCGATGATCCGGTATTTAATGTTCAGTCGCCGGAGGGCTTCCTCAAATGCCCGCGATTGCGCGTTGGTGCGGTAGAGAATGGCAAAATCCGTGTTGTGCAGCCCGTCCTGCATCTTGGCTTCGAAGAGCGACGTGGCAATCAGGCGACCCTCCTCGTTGTCGGAAGCGGCTTTGATGACATCGATCAGCGTGCCGTCTTCGTTGTCGGTAAAAACGCTTTTGCGCAACTGCGCCCGGTTTCGGGCAATAATGGAATTAGCCGCGTTGACGATGGTTTTGGTCGAGCGGTAATTCTGCTCCAGTTTAATCGTGCGAACGTCCGGGAAATCTTTCTCAAAATTCAGAATGTTCTCGATGTTGGCACCCCGGAAGGCGTAAATGCTCTGCGCATCGTCGCCAACGACGCAGATATTCTGGTTAACCGCCGATAATTTCCGGGTGATGAGGTACTGCGACACGTTCGTATCCTGAAACTCATCGACCAGCACGTGTTTGAATTTGTGCTGGTATTTGTTCAGAATGTCGAGGTGATCGCGGAAAAGCACATTTGTGTTGAACAGCAGATCGTCGAAATCCATGGCGTTGGCCTGAAAGCAACGCAGGGTGTAGGCTTTGTAGATCCGGCCGATTTCGGGCATCCGGGCGGCTGCATCATCCGTCTGAATCAATGGATTGGCCAGGTAGTCCGCCGGGCCGACGAGCCGGTTTTTAGCGCCCGAAATCCGCGAAAAGACGACATTGGCGCGATAAATTTTATCGTCCAGCCCGAATTCCTTGATGATGCTTCGCAGCAGCGATTTGGAATCGTCGGTATCGTAAATGGAAAAGTTGCTGGTAAAACCCAGAGCCTTGGCTTCGATCCGCAGAATTTTGGCAAAGACGGAGTGAAAAGTCCCCATCCAGATGTTGCGGGCTTCCGTACCCACCACACTCTCGATCCGGTGACGCATTTCACCGGCGGCTTTGTTGGTAAAGGTCAGCGACAAAATCCGGAACGGATCGACGCCTTTTTCAATCAGATGCGAAATCCGGTAGGTCAGTACGCGGGTTTTTCCCGATCCTGCACCAGCTATAATAATCAGCGGGCCGTCGCCATGCAGCACGGCCTGCCGCTGAGGTTCATTTAAGGTTGAAATATAATCCGTCATCAACTGCGCTCCGCTTCAGGTTTAATCGTCTTGAAAGAACATTCAAAACTACTAAAAAAGTTGCGGATGACCGGATGTACGCCCGGACTAAAGTCCGGAGGCACGTCCGGGGTACGTTAAGCGGCCAGACTCAATAACGCCGTTTGCTGCCCGTTGATGTGGTGCAGCAATTCACCAGCGGGGAAAGTTTCCGTAAAATTCCGGTCGGCATAGCTGAACTGAATCTGCCGGTTGGGCGCTACCACAAACAAGGCCGGGTAGGGGACATCCTCTGTAATCCCGGCAATCAGGTTCCAGACCGGATCTTCGGTTGAATAAACGCCGAATTTGGCCGCAATCTGGTTGTCAACATCCTGCGCAATTGTGAACGGCAGATCGTGTTGCTCAACCAGTGTTTGCAGCGATTCGAGGGAATCCGGTGACAACACCAGCAAGGTCCCGCCGTTCTCCTGAATATGGGTGTAAAGCCGGGTCAGTTTTTGCAGATAGCGGTTGCCGTAGCCACTCCAGCCAGCACTGTAAAAAGCGATGATCAGCGGGCCGGTTTGCAGCCAGTCGTGCAAATGAACGGTTTTGGAATAGTCCGTTTGCCACGTGATATACTGCCCGATGGCCCGCTGGCGGTGAACGCCAAACAACGGGGCTTTTTCACCCACTTTCAGGGGCGAAATGGGCGTTAATTTCCGAAATACTTGTGGAATGGAATACAAGTCAGAATCTTCGGGGATAGAATCAAAAAAGGTTGCCATTGTAAGTAAGTTTATAGACTATATAGATTTTAAGTCAATTAAAAGAATCGACGTGGGCAGATGGGTTGAACCAGTGCATGCACCGGTTTCACGTTAACTGATTCGTCGGGTAGAAATTGGGTAACAGGGAAGGAAGAGATGGGCTAACAGCCCATCAGGAATCGCTGCCAACAACAGCCATTCACCCAAACGTTGTGCAGTGGGAGAACCCGTTCAAACGGGCGCGTGGCGGTTTTCTGTGCAGAAACAGACATTACTATACTTTGTCAATAGAATATGTGCAAATGTAAGCAGCCGAACTCATTCCCTCCAAATTTTCCGGTTAAATTTTTAGGAAATGGTTATAGTGCTTCAACGGGTCGGTTCACATCCGGGCGCTTGGGCGCAGGGTGTACAGGTTCAGGAGGCTGTGGGTTCGGGGGTGCCGATTTTTCATCGACCGGCCGAAGTTTCCGGGCGATGAACACACTTGCGAAAATAGCCGCCATCGCCAGATAACCCACCCAGGAATAGTGAATCAACTGACCACCCGCCGTTTTGGTAACGATCAAACCAGCTCCGTAGGTAGCCAGCGCCTGCGCCAGCAGTTGCACCGACGAGTTCATGCTCATAAAACCGCCCCGCTGCTGTGGCAACACAACCGACGAAACCATCGCCTGGGTCGGGATAAACCGGCCATTAGAGAAAATAAAAAACAGCGCATTGACGGACAGAATGTAGGTCAGGCTGGACGGCTGCATGGACGTCAGCAGAAACATCGGGATCATCGACAACAGCGCGAAGACGACGAAAACCGGGTATTTGCCGCGTCGGTCGGCCAGACGCCCCACGATGGGGGCCGTAAAAATAGTAACCAGACCGCCCACGAAATAAATCAGGTATAACTGGTCTTCGCCCAGGCCGACATTGGCGACCAGGAATGGCGAAAGCAGCGGAATGATGCTGAAGTGGCCCAGCATGATAGTGGTCGTTAGCCATAACGCGCGCATCTGGTTCGGATTGCGCACAATGGTGGTGATCACCTCCAGCGGATTAAACCGGGTCCCATTCCGTTGTAAATGGCCATCCAGCCGGGGAATAAACTTGATAATCAAGCCGATTACAATGACGCCCAAACCGCCAATGGCCAGAAACGGCGCGTGCCAGCTGATTTTCGTTGCCAGATACAAGCCGATGGGTACCCCCGCCACCGAAGCCACCGAGAAAGCCGTCATGATGACTGACATCGCCTGCGCCCGTCGCTCGTAGGGAACCACGTCGGCCACAATCGAAAACACCTGTGCGCCCAGCACGCCCCCGAATAAACCAGCGGTGGTGCGGGCCACGATCAATAAACCGAACGTGGGGGCGAGTCCGCAGGCAATCGTGCCGATTACAAAACCGACGTAGGCCGTTAACACCACTTTTTTCCGGTCGAAGCGGTCGACGAAGAACGCGGCCAGAAAACCGGAAATACCGGCGCTGAGGCTATAGGCCGAGACAATGAAGCTGAATTCCTGCGGATTCAGGCCGAAATGCCGCATCAAATGCGGACCCATCGGCATCATGATGATGAAGTCGACAATGTGCGTGAAGTTGATGCACGCAAGAACAAAAAGCAGTAATTTTTCCTGACGGGACATAAATGTTCAAGATGTGAGACGATAGACCAGAGAGCAAAGACATCGAAAACCGTACGGTCTCTTGTCTGTTATCTCATGTCTTTACGCTCTGATGTGGATTTGTTGTTTACTAGTTATTTTGTTTTACTCAGTTACCAACTTATCAATCAGCCGGTTAAAGTCTTCGACAAATTCGTCGTAGTATTTGCCGGTTCCCGGTCCGGTAAAACCGGTGTGGATCTGGCGGACGGTTCCTTTTTTATCAATGACGATCATTGTCGGGAAACCCACCACCTGATTCAGCATGGGCAGGGTTTTCGACGCTTCGGATTTGACGCTGGTTCCGGCCAAAACCACCGGATAATCAATCTTGAAGCGGGCGATCATGCGTTTCAGCATCGGTGCCGATTCCGCCAGATCCGCCGATTTTTCGTAGGCCAGGCTCACAATCTCGACGCCCCGGTTTTTATTCTTTTTGTACCACGGACTCAGAAAATTGGTTTCGTCCATGCAATTCGGACACCAGGAACCCAGAATCTGAACCACTACGACCTTGTTTTTAAACCGGGCGTCCGTCAGCGAAACCGGCTTGCCGTTGACATCCGGAAACGTGAAGGCAATGGTTTTATAACCCGGTTTCAGATACGTCAGTGTGGTGGCATCCGGCAGTTTGGCTTTCGGATCAAATCGCGCCGTCCAGCTTTCATACCCGCTTTCGCCCGACCAGAAACCGCCTTCCAGCGTATTGTCGGGCTTGCGCCGGGCCTTGAACAAATACAGGTGAGTTCCGTCGAAGGTGGAGAGTAACAGGCTGTCGCCCAACACATTGCCTTCCAGAAAACGGTAATCGCCCGTCGTCGTCAAAAACGTACCGGTTAGCTTATTGCCTCTCTGGTGGAAAATACCAACCGAAACCGTCGAATCCGCCCCGGACCGAAAGGTTGTTGCCCAGGTGCCGGTCACGTTGATCTTGGGTGTCTGCGCGCTTGGCGTAAACCGGTAGGTCAAACCGTGCCGGGCGCTAAACGGCAGCGAGGTGTAATTTTGCCCCGTCCGCCGGCGACGCCAGATGCCATGCATGGTGTTGCCGTCCACTTTGGCCCGGATTTCGGCTTCAAAAATGGCAAGGGTCAGACGAACCGAATCGCCTTTGACCGTCACGTTATCGAACGCAAGCCGTTCGGCTCCATTGCGGACGAAAGCCGTATAAGTTGCTCCGGTTTGATTGAGTTCCAGCCCGAATGGGAGTTCTCCGCCCTTGCTTTGTAAAACCGCCCGCCAAATCCCGGTTTTTAGTTTTGAATCCGATTGAGATACGCCGGAGAAAGGAATCCAGAAGAGAATTGCCAGCAGCAACACAACGTTTTTTTTCATACAATAAAAAATAGCAGATCCAGTTCTCTTCGGGGTAGAAATAGGGGCGGTTTTGTTAAGTTTGTAACGGATGAAGATTTTGTTTTAGTTCCGAAAAGGTTTTTTGAAACGACCGGTAAGTCGGAATTCCTACAAAATGGACCAGAAATCTTCTGCGGATTGCACGTTCATGCTGGTTTATAGGAAGTTTTACAAGGACAATGACAGCGACCAATTACCACGAACCGGTATTACTTCAGGCTTGCGTAGAGGGGTTAAATCTGAAACCCGGCGGCACGTACATTGACGTGACGTTTGGGGGCGGAGGCCATTCCCGCGAAATTTTACGACAATTACCGTCCGGGCCAGATTCGCCGGGCCGCCTGATCGTTTTTGATCAGGACCCCGACGCGCGCGCCAATGCGGACGCCATCGACGACCCGAGGCTGACTTTTATAGCAGCCAATTTTCGGCATTTGAAGCGGTATTTACGACTCTATAAAATCGATCAGGTCGACGGTATTCTGGCGGATTTAGGCATTTCGTCGCACCAGATCGATACGCCCGAGCGCGGTTTTTCCACCCGTTTCGACGCCGATCTCGACATGCGCATGAGCCAGTCGGGCGAGTTGACGGCCCGTAAGGTAATCAATGAGTATCCGGAAGATCAGTTGCATAAAATTTTTGGCATGTACGGCGAAGTGACCAACGCCAAAACCCTGGCCGGCGTTATTGCCGCCAACCGGGTGAACCGGCCGCTGGAAACGATCAACGACCTGAAAACCGTCTTGCAGCGGTATGCGCCACGCGGGCGGGAATACAAGTATTTCGCCCAGGTTTTTCAGGCGCTGCGCATCGAGGTCAACCAGGAACTGGTGACGCTGGAAGAGTTTCTGACGCAGGTTCCGGAGGTGCTGGCTACCGACGGACGGCTGGTGGTGATGGCGTATCATTCGCTGGAAGACCGGCTGGTGAAAAATTTCATTAAGTCGGGCAATTTCCGGGGCGATATCGAAAAGGATTTATACGGGAACGAGATCAAACCGCTCCAGTCCGTCACGCGCAAACCGATTGAAGCGTCGGCAGAGGAAGTGGCCCGGAATCCGCGGGCGCGGAGTGCGAAGTTGCGGATTGCAGAGAAACGCCCCTAAATCCCCTAAAGGAAACTTGGACCGTCCATAATTGAAGGCTAAAAGTCCCCTTTAGGGGATTTAGGGGTAGTAAAGAAGAAACCGGCACGATAGACACTTTGATCAACGATAATGGCACAAAATACTTACAAACATCCGCCAAAAGCGCCGATCGTGAAGAAAAAACGAGAAAACCGGCTTTTAAATTACCTGAACAATACCATCGGTTTTGAGCGGCTTTTCGGCGAAGACAATGCCTGGCCGATCAAGCATTTCGATCGCATCATGTGGATTTCGTTTCTGCTGATTTTGTACATCGGCTTCAACCACAACGCGGAGCGGCTGGTGCGGAATATTCAGCGGGTGAAAGCCGTGGTCGATGAAAAACGGGCGAAATACATGACCCTACAGGCCGACTTCAAGAAAAGCAGCAAACAATCCGAAATCAGCAAGCAGGTGATTGCCACCGGTTTAACGGAGCCCGTCACCCCGCCTTTAAAAATCGTTGTTAAACCGGAAGAGCCGCAGCCATGAACGTAAAGAAAGCCATTCTCCGCCGGGCTACCCTGGCCTCCGTGGCCATTTGTCTGTTTGCCCTGGCGATTATCGGGCAACTGATTTATGTTCAGTTTTTCCAGAAACTGGACGGTCGAATGTGGAAAGATCGCATTACGCAATTCCACATCAAAAAAGACACCTTGCGGGCCACGCGGGGCAATATTTATTCGCGCAACGAAGATCCGCTGGCGATCTCACTGCCGTATTATTATGTTGGAATCGACCCCCGCGTTGCCAAAGCCGACTCGTTTGACAAGAAGGTCGACTCCCTCGCCATGCTGTTGTCGCAGAAATTTGGGGAGCGCTCGCGGAATGAATACGCGTACATGATCCGGAAAGCCCGGGAAAACGAACGGCAGTACCTGTTGCTCAGTCGAAAAAAAATTACCTACCAGGAGCGGCTGGCCATGCAGAAATGGCCCTTTTTCCGTCGTGATCGCTCGAAAAGTGGTTTGGGTGGTGGCAAATTCGACCCCGTTTACCAGCGGTATCACCCCTACGGGCGAATGGCGCTGCGGACGGTCGGTTACCTGAATCCGGAAACAGCCAGAGGATTGGTTGGGCTGGAAACCAGTTTTCAGAAAGAACTGGCGGGGAAAGACGGCGTTGGCCTGGTCGAATCCCTGTCGGGCGGGGTGCGTATGCCGATTGAAGACGGGTCGGATATCAAACCGGAACCGGGTATGGATGTGTATACGACCCTCGATGTCAATTTTCAGGACATGGCCGAAACCGCGTTGCTGCACGGACTGGAAAAATACGAGGCCGAACGGGGCTGTTTGATTGTGATGGAAGTGGAAACCGGCGAAATCCGGGCCATGGCGAACCTGACGCTGAAAGACGGCAAGTACGTTGAAAACTTTAACCACGCGCTGGCGGGTGGGGGCGATCCTGGTTCTACCTTTAAGCTCCCAACCTTCGTGGCACTGCTGGAAGAAAAACTGATTCGGCCCGAACAGATGGTTCATACGGGCGGTGGCATCGTCATGTACCGGGGCCGGCGGATTTCGGATGCCAAACGGAGCGGTCACGGGAGCATTACGGCCGCGCAGGTTTTCGAAAAGTCATCGAACGTTGGCGTTCACCTGCTGATGAGCAGTAGTAATATGTATAACCACCCGGACACGTATTGCCGCTACATGCGTCGTTTCAAACTGGACAAACCCAGCGGTCTCCGGCTGATTGGCGAAACCATGCCCGTGATTCCCAACCCGCAGTCGCCGGGCTGGAGCAAACTGTCGCTGAACTCGATGGCCATTGGCTACGAACTGAAACTGACGCCGTTGCAGATGCTGACGTTTTACAACGCCATTGCCAACGACGGCAAGTGGGTTCAGCCGATGCTCGTCAAGCAGGTTCGCAGGGCCAACGAAGTGGTGAAAGATTATGAACCGTATGTGGCTCAGGAACCGATTTGCTCTCAAACGACCATTCGGCAGGTGAAAAAGATGCTCGAAGGCGTTGTGGAACGCGGGACGGCCAAGAAGAGCCAGAGTCCGTATTACCGGTTTGCCGGAAAAACCGGTACGGCCCAGAAGCTCATCAACGGACGGTATCAGGTGGGGAAATACCTAACCTCCTTCATCGGGTATTTTCCGGCTGAAAAACCGAAGTACAGCATTGCCGTCATCATCGATACCCCGCATGGGGCCAACATCGACCTGCTGTACGGGGGTAGTGTGTCGGCACCGGTTTTTCGTGAGATTGCCGACCGGATTTATGCGTATGATGTCCAGATGCACCGGCCTGTTGCCATTGCCTCCAAAACCGTTCGTCAGTCCGGAAAAGGTGTCAAAGCCGGTTTTGCCGACGACATTCGAACCATCAGTGCGGAATTGAATATGGACGCCAAACCCGATGCCGACGGCTGGGTGACCACCGAAACGCAGGGTTCAAGAACGCAGTGGGTGAGCCAAACCACCCAGAACAAGGTTCCTGATTTGCGTGGAATGACGCTGCGGGACGCCTTGCATCTGCTCGAAAACCGGGGTTTTCGGGTGCGTTTTGAAGGCTACGGCAAAGTGATCGACCAATCGGTGCCACCGGGCGATCCGCTGCCGAATCCGCGAAAAATCTCGCTGACCTTGCGGCAGAGTGCGCGACCGGATACGCTGGTGGTGGCCGTAAACAAAAAAAATCAATCCGGAAGATAACCGCCTGACGGACTGTCTCCGCCACTTTCTTATGCAGTTAACCACCCTATTATATAAAGTACCCTTGCAGTCGACGTCCGGGAATATGAACGTCGAGGTCCGTAAATTGACGATGGATTCGCGGCAGGCGGCCCCCGGCGGTTTATTTGCCGCCATTCGCGGGACGCAGACCGATGGCCACCGGTTTATCGAAAAAGCCGCTGAACAGGGCATTTCGGTCATTCTGTGCGAAGAGATGCCCGAAAACCGGTCTGAGCAGGTAACCTACGTTCAGGTTCTGGACAGCAGTTATGCACTGGGGCTGATTGCGGCTAATTTCTACGATCACCCTTCCAAAAAGTTGAAACTCGTTGGGGTGACGGGGACTAACGGCAAAACCTCGACGGCGACGCTGTTGTTTCGGCTTTTCCAGCGACGCGGCTACCGGTCGGGCCTGCTTTCGACGGTTCAGAACCAGATCGACGAGACGGTTATTCCGGCGACGCACACCACGCCCGACACCATTGCTTTAAATGAACTGCTGGTGCAAATGACGCAACGCGGTTGTACGCATTGTTTTATGGAAGTGAGTTCGCACGCAATGGTGCAGCAGCGGGTGGCCGGTTTGCATTTTGCCGGGGGCATTTTCACGAACATTACCCACGATCACCTCGATTTCCACGAGACGTTCGATAACTATATCAAGGCCAAAAAAAGCTTCTTCGATCAATTACCCGCGTCGGCATTTGCACTCACCAATCTGGACGATAAACGGGGGCTGGTAATGCTTCAGAATACCCGCGCCCGGAAGGAAAGTTATTCGCTGCAAACGCTGGGGTCTTTCAAAGGGCGGATTCTGTCGGAAGGTTTGTTTGGGATGCAAATGGAGGTAGACGGTCGGGAAGTATGGTTCAAACTGACGGGCCGTTTCAACGCTTATAACCTGCTGGCGGTGTACGGAGCGGCTGTTTTGCTGGGCGAAGACCCCGAAGAATCGCTGACGCAGCTTTCGGATTTGCCCAGTCCGCCGGGCCGGTTTGAGATGGTAATTTCCGATACGAAAATCGTGGGTATTGTCGATTACGCCCATACGCCGGATGCATTACAGAACGTGCTGGAAACCATCGCGGGGTTGCGGCAGGGCAACGAGCAGGTGATTACGGTGGTGGGCTGTGGGGGAAACCGCGATGCCGCCAAGCGTCCGATTATGGCCGAAATTGCCTGTAAATTCAGCGATCGGGTGATTTTGACGTCCGACAATCCGCGCAACGAAGATCCGATGGCCATTCTGGAACAAATGCAGGCTGGGGTGCCACCGCTTCATTTCAAGAAAACCCAGACCCTGGTGGATCGGCGCGAGGCCATTTACCGGGCTGTTGAACTGGCGCAACCCAACGATGTCATTTTAATTGCCGGCAAAGGCCACGAAACGTACCAGGAAATCAAGGGCGTAAAGCACGACTTCGACGACCGTAAGATCCTTCGTGAAGCCTTTCAACAATCATGATTGAATGGGTTAGATGGATTTGATGGATGAATGGCTTTAATGGTTGGATGGTTAAATGGTTACTGCATGCATACGAACCATTAGAGCCATCCAACCATTAAAAACCGTCTAACCATCTAACCATCAATCCCGTTCCGCTATTCAACCATTCAGACTTTATGCTCTATTATCTCTTTACGTATCTGGATCAGCAGTTCAATTTCCCCGGTGCCGGGGTTTTTCAATATCTATCGTTTCGGGCGGGGGCAGCCATTACGCTGTCGCTGCTGATTGCGGCCGTGTACGGGCGGCAAATCATCGATAGGCTCCGAAAATTGCAAATTGGTGAAGAAATCCGGGACTTGGGGCTGGAGGGGCAAATGCAGAAACGCGGCACACCAACGATGGGCGGTTTTATCATTCTGGCATCGCTGGTTTTCCCGACCTTGCTGTTTGCCAAATTGACGAATGTCTACATCGTCTTGCTGCTGGTTTCCACCGTCTGGACTGGTCTGATCGGGTTTATTGACGATTACATTAAAGTATTCAAAAAAAATAAAGAAGGTTTACAAGGGAAGTTCAAGGTCGTCGGGCAGGTTGGACTGGGGCTAATTGTTGGGTTGACGCTGTACTTTAACGAACACGTCAAAATCCGGGTCTACAAACCGGGGCTGATCAGCACGTCGATTGGTCAGGTTGAATACGGGGCCTATCAGGACATCAAATCCATGTCGACTACGGTTCCCTTTTTGAAGAACAATGACTTCAATTATACGTCTTTACTGCCCGATTTCATTCCGGCCGAATACACCTGGATTCTGTACGTCGCCATCGTTATTTTTATTGTAACGGCGGTTTCCAATGGAGCCAACATCACCGACGGCATCGATGGGCTGGCGGCCGGTACCTCCGTCATCATTGGCCTGACGCTGGGCGTGTTTGCGTATCTGTCGAACAACAAACCGTTTTCGCAATACCTGAGCATCATGTACATCCCGAATTCGGGGGAGATGGTGATTTTCTGTGCGGCTTTTGTGGGCGCCTGCATTGGTTTTTTGTGGTACAATTCCTATCCGGCCCAGGTGTTCATGGGCGACACGGGAAGTTTGATGCTGGGCAGTATCATCGCCGTGCTGGCGCTGGCCACCCGGAAAGAACTGCTGATTCCGATTGTCTGCGGTATTTTTCTGGTGGAACTCGTGTCGGTGATCATGCAGGTCAGTTATTTCCGGTACACCAAGCGGAGGTATGGCGAGGGGCGACGGATCTTCCTGATGTCGCCGTTGCACCACCATTTTCAGAAAAAAGGGTATCACGAAGCCAAAATTGTCACCCGGTTCTGGATCGTTGCCATCATTTTAGCGGTTATCAGTTTGGTGACTTTGAAGCTCCGCTAACGTCAAAGTAGTAGTAACTCCTCAATCCTTTGACGAAATTGAACCATGGCCGAGAAAGAACGCCTTGAGCAACTGGAGCCTTTGGTCGCCGACATCGCCCTCAAGCAGGACCGCATGTTGGGCCAGATTGGCATGATCGTAGACCAGGTCTCCCTGCATACCGTGCGGCTGGACGATCTGACCCGCCGGGTCACCAGTACCGAAAAGAAAATAGACTCCCTGGCCAACGGGTTGGCTAATGTGACAACCGACTTAAACGAAACGAGACAGGAAATGCGGCAGCGTTTTGAACAGGTTGAGCAACATTTTGACAAAGTCGATCTGCGTTTTGACAAGCTCGAAACGCGACTAGAGAAAATAGAACAAACGCAGCAGCTCGTTTTAATGTTGTTGAAAGAACATCTGAAATAGCTGAAAATTTCATTCGACCTTGTATTTCAGAAATATAGACTCTATATTTGCACTCCCGTTTTTGGACGGGAGTTTTTGTGTATAGCGCAAGTATTTGTCTATCAATATATAATCTCCCATAAACAAGTGGATACGTTAAGCTACAAGACCATTTCGGCCAACAAAGCGACGGTGCAGAAAGACTGGGTGGTCATTGACGCGGAAAACCAGGTTCTCGGTCGGTTGGCTAGCCAGGCGGCAAAAATCATCCGTGGCAAGAACAAGGCCAATTTTACGCCCAACGTTGATTGTGGTGACAATGTCATCATCATCAATGCCGAAAAAATCAAACTTACCGGTAAGAAAATGACCGATAAGGTATACGTTCGTCACACGGGCTATCCCGGTGGTCAGCGTTTCCGGACACCCCGCGAAATGATGTCGAAAAATCCGGCTTTTATTCTGGAGCACGCCATCAAAGGGATGTTGCCGAAAAGCCGCCTGGGCAGTCGGTTGTTCACCAACCTGTACGTCTATGCCGGTGAAAAACACCCCCACGCGTCGCAGCAACCGAAAGAAGTTAAACTGGAATATTAATAACAGAGAATAGACCATAGACAAGAGATAAAAGAATGCAAGCGTATCATCTCTTCTCTCTCGTCTTCCGTCTCACATCTTAAACAATGGAACGAATCAACGCATTAGGTCGCCGGAAAACAGCCGTGTCGCGCGTATACCTGTCGATAGGTACGGGCAGCATCGTTATCAACGGCAGAGATTACAAAAACTATTTCCCTACGGAAGTTCTGCAAATCGTTCTGAAGCAGCCGCTGGCAACCATCAATGCTCCGGAAGGTTACGACGTGAAAGTAAACGTTCGCGGTGGTGGTATTTCCGGTCAGGCAGAAGCAACCCGGATGGGGATTGCCCGTGCGTTGTGTGAGATCAACCCCGAGTTTCGGCCGGCTTTGAAAAAAGAAGGCTTCCTGACTCGTGACTCGCGCATGGTAGAACGGAAAAAATACGGTCGCGCCAAGGCTCGTCGGCGGTTCCAGTTCTCGAAACGTTAATAGGAGTTTATGGTGTATGGTTTATCGTTTCTGGTTGAACGGAGCATCCGCCAACTATAAACAAGAAACCATAGCCTGTAAACCGGTTTGTCCAGACCACACTTGCCTGATGCCGATGTGTGGTGCTGCGTAATCACAATTTTTATTATTCATTCTTATTTTCAAATGGCACAAGTAGAGTACAAAGATCTTCTGGATGCAGGTGTGCATTTTGGCCACCTTACCCGGAAATGGGACCCCCGTATGGCACCGTATATCTTCATGGAGAAAAACGGTATCCATATTATTGACCTGAACAAGACGCTGGCGTCGATCGACGAAGCCGCGGCTGCGATGAAAGGCATCGTTCGTTCAGGCCGCAAGGTGATGTTTGTTGCCACCAAGAAACAGGCACAGGAAATTGTCACGGAAGAGGCTCGCCGGCTAAAAATGCCGTTCGTAACCGACCGTTGGCTGGGTGGTATGCTGACCAACTTTGCCACGATCCGCAAGTCATTGAAGAAGATGCAGGGCATCGAGAAAATGATGAAGGACGAGGCAACGTACAAAAGTCTCGCCAAACGCGAGCGGTTGACAGTATACCGTGAGAAAGAGAAACTGGAGCGTGTGTTGGGCGGTATTGCCGACCTGACGCGTTTGCCGGCAGCCTTGTTTATTGTGGACGTAAAGCGCGAGCACATTGCCGTTGCTGAAGCAAAACGCCTGGGTATCCCGGTTTTCGCCATGTGCGATACCAATTCAAACCCGAGCGATGTTGATTATCCAATCCCGGCAAACGACGATGCGTACAAATCGATCCGTTTGATTACCCTGGCGATTGGAAAGGCCATCGAAGAGGGCCTTCTGGAGCGTAAACAGGATAAAGACGATCAGCGTTTGCAGGAAGAAGAAGAAGCAAAACGGGCTGAAGACGTAAAAACAGCGAAGGCCGAAGGCGAAACGGCTGTTGATGCGGAAGATGAAATCAGCCCGGTTGTCGCTGAAGAAGCCGAAGAGCAGGAGGATTAAGACTATCTGGGAGCAACCATGTTGCCATACTAATATATTCGGATAGCCCGTAGCCTCGCTATGGGCTATTCCGTTTCAGGAGATCAGGTGCAGGATGCCGCAGCCTGAAACAGTGCCTTCCAAATCACAGTAACGAACTCGATAACAGACAATTAATAAAAAAACAATGGCTATTACCGCACAAGACGTTAACAGACTCCGGCAGGAAACTGGCGCCGGTATGATGGACTGTAAAAAAGCGCTCACCGAAGCCGATGGCGATTTTGAAAAAGCAAAAGACATTCTGCGCAAGCAGGGTCAGAAAATTGCCAACAAGCGGGCCGACAATACTACTTCCGAAGGAATCGTTCTGACGCACGTGAGCCCGGATGGCAAAACCGGTCGTGTCGTTGGCTTTGCCTGCGAAACCGAACCCGTTTCGAAAGTGGCTGACTTCCAGAACCTGGCCATGGCCCTGATGGATAACGCCGTGGCGGCCAAACCGGCCACCAAAGAAGAACTGCTGGCATTGCCTCAGGGCGACGGGCGTTCTTTGCAGGAACATATTACCGATCTGATC
This sequence comes from Larkinella sp. C7, assembly GCF_006149005.1. Taxonomy (GTDB): domain Bacteria; phylum Bacteroidota; class Bacteroidia; order Cytophagales; family Spirosomataceae; genus Larkinella. Next base: position 66,492 of record NZ_VBSL01000006.1, read on the forward strand.
GGTAAACTCGGCGAAAAATTAGACGTGACGGCCTATGAAGTTGTAACGGCTGAGCAGGTGGTAGCTTACAACCACTCCAATGGGAAATTGGGCGTGCTGGTGGGTCTGAATAACGCCGGTACGACGGATGTATCCGAAGTCGGAAAAGACATTGCCATGCAGATTGCAGCCATGAAACCCGTTGCCATCGACAAAGACGGTGTTGATTCGAGCATCGTTGAGCGCGAAATCGAAATCGGTAAGGATCAGGCCCGTGCGGAAGGAAAACCGGAAGCCATGCTGGAAAAAATTGCGATGGGTAAACTGCAAAAATTCTACAAAGACAACACGTTGCTGAACCAGGAATTTGTCAAAGATTCCTCCGTAACGATTGCTCAGTTGCTCGAAAAAACCAGCAAAGGATTAACCATTGTGGCTTTCAAGCGCATCGCAATCGGCTAAGCTTGGTGGGTCGCATCAAAAATTATTTTTTAGTACAAAAAGTCCGGTCTATTCGATCGGACTTTTTTTTATGAAATATACTGTTTTTTGATTTTATTTGTACACTCAAGTCATTTATGGACTGATTCAGTAACAAGTAGGGTGCCTTTTGCCACAGAGATAACCGGGAAGCATTACTTTATCACTTTTAAGCGTCTTACAGAATGATTGCGTCGTTGGAAGTAAAGCGGATGACAGACGAAGAACTCGTTCGTCTGTATGTCGATAATCAAAGTAATCGCTACTTTGAACACCTTTACAGTCGGTACAGTGACAAGGTCTACCGAAAGTGTCTGATGTTTACGAAAGATCCGGTGAAAGCGGAAGATTTCACGCACGACATTTTCCTGCGGTTAATCATGCGGCTGAGCAGTTTCAAGGAACAGTCCCGCTTCTCAACCTGGTTGTTTTCGATTACCTACAATTATTGCACCGATCAGATGCGCAACAATCGGAAAAAAGCGGAAGTGCCGGTGGATGACGACATGGACTGGCTGGACGACGATTCCGATGAAAATCTGATTGAAATGGAAGCCGGCCGTTTAAAGTCGGCGCTGACCTATCTGACGATGGAAGAACAAAGCCTGCTGTTGATGAAATACCAGGATGAGGTGAGCATCAAAGAGATTGCCGACATTCACAACCTGAGCGAGAGTGCCGTAAAAATGCGACTGAAACGGGCGAAGGAAAAACTGAAAAAACGGTACCTGGAAACGCTGATCTTCCTGACGCTGTTGGTCGCCAAATTCGTGGCATGGACGAAATTTGATAAGTAGGACGATAAAGGAGCCCGATGGAATCGATTTACAATGTTTTTAAAGAAATAGAACTCCCGGATACCTGTCCACCCAATGTAAAAGAAGAACTTATTTCAGAGATTGATCTGATTCGTAATTCACTCTCCATTGTGGAAGTTTACGTCGATGATTTATTTAACGTAGCATCAGCTCTGGTATCCGTTATTAAGCTTCCCAGTAGAACTCCACAACCGTAACAAAGCAGACTGTGCCATGGATCGGATTCCAGCGTTCATTGATATTTTAATCAATACATTTACGACCCTGATTACCCAGTTTATTGATTTTGTTCCCCGCATTATCGGCGCAGCTTTTATCATTGCGGTAGGATTTGGGGTGGCAAAAGCCTTGTCAATTCTGGTGTCGAAGGTCCTGGCGCGGGTCGGTTTTAACCGCATTGGGGATCGGCTGACGGAAATCGATTTCATTAAACGGCTTAAAACCGAAATCAAGCTGAGCGAAATCGTTGCCAAAATTCTGTATTATTTCGTATTGCTGATTTTCCTGATGGCTGCCACCGAAACGCTCGGGGTTTCGGCCATCACGGAAATGGTCAAATCACTGGTCGACTTCATTCCCCGTTTGATTGCCGCAGCCATCATGTTGCAGGTGGGTGTGTTGGTGGCGGATGCACTGAAAGGGGCCGTTGTCACGCTTTGTCAGTCGTTTAACATTGCGTCCGGAAAGCTGCTGGGCATGATTGTATTCTTTTTTTTCCTCATCATCACCCTCATCAGTGCATTAGGCCAGGCCGGCATCAACACCGAATTGCTGGAATCGAGCTTCAATTTGCTCATTGGGGGCGTTATTTTTGCTTTCGCCATCGGCTACGGTATGGCCTCGCGTGACGTCATGGCCAACATCCTGTCGTCCTTCTACAGTAAAAACCGCTTCTACGAAGGGCAAATTATCCGGGTTGGCGATACGAAAGGGCAAATTATCCGCATGGATAATACGTCATTGACACTCCAAACCGGCGACACCGTTACGGTTATTCCCCTGCAAAACCTTCAATCACAGAACGTTGAAGTATTTGATTCATTTTAGACGCTTGATATCCACCAACCTGTTTGCGTAATGAAAACCGCTTTCTTTCTCCTCTTTTTACTAGGCTGGAGTGTCGGCGCTATGGCCCAAAAACCGACCCGGCTGGACTCCATCAAGGTCGTTCCGATCGATACGGTGTACTGGAAACGGTCGGCGCAGGCCGGGATCAATTTGAACCAGGGATCATTTAGCAGCAACTGGAAGGGGGGGGGCGTCAATTCGATCGCATTGGGAGCCTTTTTCAATGCCAAATCCGACTACATGCAGCGACGCTTCAACTGGACGAGCGAGGTGCAGTTGCAGTATGGTATCGTCAAAAATCAGAACCAGGATTCCCGCAAAAATGTCGATCGCATTTTTCTGGATACCAAAGTGGGGCATCGTTTAAGCCCGGTTTGGCTGGCATTCGGTAACCTCAACTTCCTGTCGCAGTTTGCCACGGGATACCGCTATGAGCAACTGCCCGGTGGTGGTGAGCGGAACGTGCTGATCTCCAATTTTTTCGCTCCGGCTTATCTGACCGAATCTGTGGGGCTGGAATATAAACCCACGACCTATTTCAATCTGCAATTCGGGTTGGGGACCATCCGGCAAACCTTCGTAATCGATGATGCCATTACGATTGGAGAGCCATCGCGCTACGGGGTTGCTCCCGGAAAAAATGTTCGAAATGAAGTGGCCTTCCAGCTCATTGCCAATTTTGACCGCAATCTGATGGAAAATCTGAACCTGAAAGCCCGGTATCAGCTTTTTGCCAATTATGCAACCCTGAACGCCATTGATCACCGGCTTGATATTTCCCTGACCGCCAAAGTCAACAAGTACGTCAATGTGAATCTGACCGGCATTGTCCTGTACGACAAAGACCAGGACGATGCCATTCAGTATAGCCAGGGGCTGGCCATCGGTTTTTTGTACTCGTTTTAGGCAGCCTCCGATTCGGTTCTGTACAAAGGCGGAATCACCAACCGGTAATACGTTCCGTTCCGGTTGCTGACCTCCAGTTGGCCACCGGCCTGTTCGCTCAGCGACGTAATCAAGCGTTTGCCGAATGAGCTATTGGGGCGTTCCCACCGCCGGAGGTCCAGACCCCGGCCGTTGTCCTGCACTTCCAGCGTGAGCCGGGGTCGCACCACGTTCGGTTCGTTGGAATAGTGGGCGGCCAGCCGGATGCGGAGAAAGGGCCTTGAAACGTGCTCGTAGGCATATTTGAAGGCATTGGTCAGGATTTCGTTCAGAATGAGGCCGAGCAACACCGACAGGTCGACATCCAGTTCTTCCTGCTCAATGAGCAACTCCCGGTCAAAATTCGCTTTATCAAAACCATAGGCCAGCAGCAGACCATCGAAGAGATCGGTAATGTATTCTTTGATGTTGATGGCCGATACGTTGTCGGTCATGTAGAGTCGCTGGTGAATCAGTGCCATCGCTTCCACCCGCTGTTGTCCGGCCCGAACTGCCTGAACCGCTCCCTCATCTTCCAGTCGTTTCGATTGCAGCCGGAGCAGGCTGGAGACAATGGCCAGGTTATTTTTGACCCGGTGGTTCAACTCCCGCAGCAACGTTTTCAATTGTTTCGACTGTTCCGAAATTTTCTGGTGGCTTTCCGAAATCACCCGGTTACTCTCCGTGAGTCGGGCGTTGGTACGCCGGATGGTACGGTATTGCCAGAACAAGAGCCCCGTTAACCCTACCAGAATCACCAAACCGGCACTTAGCCAGCCCAATTGCTGGGCTTTCTGGGTATTTTCCTCATCGAGCTTTTGGATTTGGCTTTCTTTTTCCCGTGCCTGGTAGCGACTTTCGGCCATAATCAGTTGACGTGCTTTGTCGGCATTCAGGACGCTGTCGCGGTACATGGTTTTTTGGCGGTAATAGGCCAGTGCCTGCCGGTCCTGCCCCCGTTTTTCGTAGATGCGGGTGAGAATATCAAAAATCTCTTCCCGCAGTTTCAGCCGTTCCGGGCCGTTTTCGCTCCATTTCAGAGCCAGCTGAGCGTATTTCTCGGCCTCATCCGGCCGGTTGAGCAGCAAAAGGGTGTTGGGAAGGTTGACATACACGTAACCTTTCAGGTATTCATCTTTCTGTTCTTCGGCGTGTTTCAGGCATTGGCGGTAAATACGCTCCGACTCGGTGTAGAGCCCGGCATTCTTGTATTCGATGGCGCGGTTAAAGAGAGCCGCCGTGTAATCCTCACCATTGGCCTGGTAAATGGCAATGGCCTTGGCATTGTAGGCGAGTGCTTTCCGGGAATTTTTCCGGGTGTCTTCCAGGTTAGCCAGTTCAGAATATGCATCGGCCATTAAAACCGCCCGATTGTTTTGGCGGGCTAACTGCCACGCCTGGCGGTAATAGTTTTCGGCTTGTTTCAGGTCATTAGCCAAAAAATAGGTCTGGCCGATGCGCAGCAAGATCAAAATTCGCTGGTTGAGAGCCGGAGAGTCTTTGAGATAATCGAGTGCCTTCTGAAAATGATTCAGGGCCTGAGCAAAGTTTCCCTGGTCAATTTCCAGACGGCCGAATGATTCATACACCTTGCTGATCTGGCGCTCATCCTGTTTTTTTTCGGCGATGGACAGTGCTTCTGACAGAGCGGTTTGGGAGTCGCCCACCCGACCTTTCCGGAGCATCTCTTCGGCAAAATTCTGGTAGTTGGCAATCTGAACCGTATCCGGTTTAGACGCTAGTTGGGCTTTCAGGCTGTCGTAAGCGGTGGGTGAAGTGGGCTGAGCGTAAGTTTGTTGTAGAAAAAGGAAAACCGAACAGCGAAATAGAAACCCTTTCATAGAGACAGGAAATAACATCAAGCAACAAATTCAACTTCGTTACCAAATCTGAAATTGCTGGATAAACGCCTGTTTATATTGCCGGCCCAGCGGGATAATGTGTTTTCCAATCGTTATTTCACGATCCGAAAATCCTTCGACTTTTTTGATATGAACCGCAAAAGACCGGTGAACGCGAGCCAATTGCATTTCGCTTAGCCGTTCCAGCAGGGTAGTAAGTGTCAATCGGATGGCATATTTCCGGTCGTTGGTAACGATGGTGGTATAGGGGCCGTCGGCTTCCAGAATCAAAATATCTTCCAGCAGGATTTTAACAAACTGGTAGTTATGTTTGATAAAAATCAGGTTGTCGATGCGAAGAATGGTTTCACGGGAGGGCGAATCTTTTTCCAGAATATTGTTGAGCTCAACGGCCTCATCCGGAACCGCCAGTTCCTGTTTATGGCTAAAATTATGAAGGGCTAACTCCATCGCAATGCGAAGGCTGCTGATGATAACGGGCTTCGTCAGGTAGGCGGCCGGGAGGGTTTGTTTAGCCCGTTCCAGGGTGATTTTATCAGACAATGCCGTTGTGTAGATTACTGGTACCGGTCGCACGGTCTGGATTTGCCCGATGGTTTCGATGCCGTCCCAGTCCCCTTTCAGTTGAATGTCGCACACCACGAGGTCGACTCGCTGCGTTTTAAACAATTCCAGTGCTTTTCGGCCATTGTTAGCAATGCCGACTACATAATAGCCTTCTTCTTCCAGTGTATCGGATAAATCCATGGCCAGAACGGCCTCGTCTTCAATTACCAATATGTGGATCTGCTCCTTCTCCATGCCTCAACCAGGTAAAGGGGTAAATTACTGATTATTACTGATAGTATCAGGGAAACGGATTCTTTTTATTCCCTTACCAAAATCGACCGTTCAGGTACCAATACCAGTCGTTAGTAACCATTTGCCTACATCTTATTTTTGGGAAAGTATATTTGCACAATTATTCAATAACTTCCTGTATTTGCACCCTTTACCCAGAAATTTAAAGTATGTTAATTCCCGCTTCTACTTCTTCAGCGTCAGTTGCTTCTGATTCTGTTTTACAATTGTATTTTCGGGGTTCCCGGCAACATGTTTTTCAGGCATCCGATTTGGTTTGTTTGCAGGGAGACGGTAATTATACCTGGTTGCATTGGAGAAATCGCCCGTCCATCATTATGCCCAAGACCCTGAAGCAACTGGCGGGAATGTTGCCGGCCGATGGCTTTGTTCGGGTACATCGCAATAGCATTGTCAATTGTGAGTACATTGAACGGGTAGAGCGATTGAAAACCGGTTTAGGAGCGATTCATTTGCTGAACGGAACCGTGGTGCCGGTGTCACGGCGTCGGTGGGAAGTTATTTCTGAATTATTAGGCAACGCATGAAGTGCACATAAACGAGTATTTGATCCTGAAAAGGTCAAAGATTAGAAGTAAAATCTATTTCTCTGTCAGAATCGTAAATAGAGTACTATGCTGTCAATCAATGACCCCAACGTCAAGCACCAGATCGACTTGTTAAATATTTTTTACCTTCACAGCGAAGGACAACAGACCTGGATTATCTATTTTGACAATGCCGTTCAGAAGTGCGTTTCCATTGCCGATTCACTCAATGACTGGGAAAAACAATTGCCCGATTTCTGGCGGATCAATGAAAGCTATCTGATCAATCCGGGCATTATATACCGGTTTTATCCGGCCGAAATGCCCCACTTTCCACTTCCGCTGGTGGAGCTAATTTCCGGGCGCGTTCTGGCAGTAAGTCGCCAGAAAACCAAGACGATTTTGCAAAAATGGAACCGGATCCAGCGATCGATAATTTCCTGATTAAAATTCGACACACCATAGAAAAGGCGCGATACCCAACGGTATCGCGCCTTTTCTATGGTGTGTCGAACGACTTACTTAATGGCAAATGAACCTTCGCCAATCCGGAAACCTTCCGAGTAAAATTCGATGGTGTATTTCCCGGCTTTGTAAGGCACCGTACCCCGGTTATAGGTCAGTTCCACATTCTGGTTGTTATTGGTGAACGGAACCGTCTGCTTTACGGTATATATCTGTTCCTGCCCATTAACCTGGAATGTTCCGGAGCCATTGGCCATATCCGAAACCACTGCACCGCTCGGATCCAGTACCCGAACAAATACCTCTTTCTCCTCCTGTTTGGTCAGCGGGTTTTCAGGCAGCATATAGACCACTTTTAGCTTGTCAACACGCTTTGATTTTACCTGGTCTTCCGTTGCGTCGCGTTGTTTGCCGCGTGAATTCAGCGCAAATACCCGAACATTCTGAGCTTTCAGTGCAGAAGCGCGGGTTACTTTCTCCGCCAGATCCTTATTGACTGTCGCAATGTTGGTCACTGAGTCCTGTAGCGATTGCTTTTCAGTTTGCAGCGTCGTGTTTGCGTCGGCCAGGGTCTGGTTGTTGGTAACCAATAACTGGTTCTCGGTTTTCAATTGGGCAATCAGGGTATCTTTTTCGACCAGATACGCTTCGTATTGCTTGATTTTTGCCTCATATTTGGCGATCGAAATCCGTTGCCCTTTCCGAAGGCTCGCTTTGTCGCGTTCCAGATCCGCTTTTACACGCTCCAGATCCGTAATATCACCACCCAGTTTTTTTACTTCCGCAATTTTAGCGTCCAGGGCCGTTGAGATTGAATCCAGTCTCGTTCGGGTGGTTGCTAATTCCTCTACGCGGGTGGCAATCGTTGCTTCCTGATTTTTACCCACTTCTTTCTGTTCGTATAACAGATAACTGGACACACCGGCCAGAATGGTCATAATAACTAAGGCTGCTACGAGCGCTCCGTTTGCTTTTGGCTTATTGTTTTCCATAACTACTTTGTGCGGTTTGAATTGAATTAGACAGAATTAAACAAAAAAAATTGAGTAAATTATTGTCATTCAATCATGTTAGGGTTAAAAAGAAGATTACATTGTAACCATAACGGGAGCCTCTGTAAAGTTAGTGTATTACGGAATTAAATTTTAGTAAAACACTACCTCCTGACTTAGAGCACGTTCGTTATCAAGCAGACTATTAGTTATAACACTCTCGAAGTAGAAAATGTTATAGGAATTAGTAAAACATTGCTAAAAGGTCAATTAGTTCCCGACTATGCCTGAGTTACCCGAGGTCGAAATATACCGGCGTTATCTCGAAACCTCTTCACTTCATCAATCCATCGAATCCATCGAGGTTGAAGACCCCAAACTGCTGACAACCGATTTCGCCACTCTGCAGGAGGCACTGGTGGGTCGTTGGTTCTCCGGCACCCATCGGGTGGGTAAAAATCTTTTTGTGACCACCGACGGCTCCGGCCAAATCAGCGAACCGGTGATCGTGCACATGCATTTCGGCATGACGGGCGATCTGGACTATTACCATTCTTCACTCGACCGACCGAAGTATGCCCGGATTGTATTTCACTTCCGGAACGGCTTCAATTTGGGCTTCATTTGTCCGCGAAAATTTGAGCGGATTGGCCTAATCAGCGACATAGATAGCTATTTAAAACGGAAAAAGATTGGTAAAGATGGGTTAGAAATCACTTTTTCTGAGCTAACGGGACAGGTTCGGCGTAAAAAAGCCCTGATTAAACCACTGTTGATGGATCAAACTACCGTGGCCGGATTGGGAAACTGGATCGTGGATGAAGTGCTCTTTCAGGCAAAAGTCCATCCTGAAACGCGAACTGAACGCCTGACTGATGACGAGATCCGGCAGCTTTACGACGCCATCCGGCTGGTGTTGACCACTGCCATTCGCCACGAAGCCCAATACCGTGATTTCCCGGCTGGCTTTCTGATACACGTCCGGGAGTGGGACAACTCACCTTACGACGACGTGGAAGCCCACAAATTCTGCCCCCGGTGCGGCACCAGGATCGAGAAGATTGAAGTCGGCGGGCGAACGACATATTTTTGCCCGAGCGATCAGCTTATTTCCTGAAATTGGCTTTTCTGGGTAATAGGGAGGTGCCAGACCGAAAAAACACAGACTGGAGTCGGTGGACGCATCAAAAAAATCCCGTTCTTGCGATTTCCTAATCCTGAACCACCTTGACTACTGTACTTGCTGAATTTCGTGCCGGTCGACTGATGTCGATGGACGCCTATCGCGGCTTTGTGATGTTTCTGATGGCCGCCGAAATCCTCCACTATGGCCGAATCTCGGAAGCCTTGCCCGACAGTTCGTTCTGGCGTTTCATGGCGCACCACCAGGATCACGTCGAATGGTTTGGCTGTACGCTGCACGATTTGATTCAGCCGTCGTTTTCGTTTCTGGTAGGTGTGGCCCTGCCGTATTCCATCGCCAGCCGACAGGCCAAAAACGAGCCGTTTGGGGTGATGTTTGCCCAAACGCTGCGACGCTCCCTGATCCTGATTCTGCTCGGTATTTTTTTGCGTTCAGTTGGCCGTGAACAGACTAATTTTACGTTTGAAGACACCCTGACGCAAATCGGCTTGGGCTATCCATTCCTTTTTTTACTGGGTTTCCGGCTCACGCGCACCGTTTGGATCGCCTTGGCCGCCATTCTGGTTGGGTATTGGCTGGCGTTCGTGCTGTATCCTTTGCCCGGCCCGGGTTTTTCATACGAAGCCGTGGGCGTTCCCGCCGACTGGCCGAACCATAAAACCGGCATAGCTGCTCATTTCAACAAAAACAGCAACCTGGCCTGGGCCTTCGATACCTGGTTTCTGAACCTGTTTCCCCGCGCCAAGACCTTTCTGTTCAATGGGGGAGGCTACGCGACCCTGAGCTTTATCCCGACTCTGGGAACGATGGTGCTGGGCTTGCAGGCCGGTCGATGGCTACGCGCCGGTTTGCCGCATGGCGAAATCCTGAAGCGGTTTTTAGTCGCCGGCGCCGTTGGTCTGGCAACGGGCTGGCTGTTGACCATCACGGGCATCAGTCCATCCATCAAGCGCATCTGGACGCCCGGCTGGGTGTTGTTCAGCGGTGGCTGGTGTTTTTTGCTCCTCTCAGCTTTCTACTATATAATAGATGTCCGGCAATGGCGTGGCTGGGCGTTTCCGCTGGTCGTGATTGGCATGAATTCCATTGCCATTTACTGCCTGGTTCACCTCATCGACCATTTTATCATCGATACCTTCAAGACGCATCTGGGACAAACCGTATTCGAGCAGTTTGGCGCTTACGAACCGCTCGCCAGTGGCGGAGCAGCCCTGCTGGTTTTCTGGCTGATTTTATACTGGATGTATAAGAAGAAGCTGTTTATTCGGGTGTAGAACTTGCGATGAAAGTAGCAACCAGAAAAACACCCCTAACCTGAAAGGTCAGGGGTGAAAAGTAAAGGGAAGGAATGGAATCTTAGCGAACCGTGGCTTTTACCACCGGGCTGTAATTGTATTTGGCGACGGCGGTGGTTCGAACACCGACCCGGAAATAGTACTCGCCTTTGGGTAAATGCGTATCGGCCCATTTGAATGTAAACGTACGGGGGGTGCCCAAAAGACTGGCGTCCGTTACATTACCGGCAATGTCCTGTCTCCAGAGATTGATAAAATAGCCCGAGGTATTCGAACTGATGCTTTCATCGACCTTTGCATAATCGTTGATCATAAAAATGATCTGCGAAATTTTCGTCGTCGTGTTGGCCGCCGGTTTTGTAATCGTATACGTAAACGTGCTGTCGGTTACACTCGCCGTCAGCCGGTAGAAGGGCGTGACCTTAAAATTCACTTCCTTCCGGTCGCCGTTGCCAAGATCCACCGTTGCCGAATCACCGGGTTGATACAGGAAAGCCCCGTCGCGCGGCAGGGCTTTGTAGGTACCCGCAAAAAACTGCGTGGCCGAAAATTCGCCGTTGGCTTTTAGCTCGATATCGGTCGTGCCGGGGTTGGGATATTTCACTTTATCCCACTGAATAAACCGTACGGTCCCACCGCCGGGCTGCCTGATTTCCAGCGGCTGACCATTTTCGGCGTCCGTCACTTTGCCATAAATGCCCGCATCCGGGGCCACAAAATTATCCCAGTTCTTGCAGCCACTGATGAATGCTACGAGCAAAATGGGGAGTAAAAAGATTCGTTTGATCGATTTCATAGGGTACGGTTTTTAATAGCCGGGGTTTCCATTGCCTAATAATGAGCCAGCCTTGCTGCGTTCCGACGCTGGAATCTGGAAGTAATAGTCTTTGACCTGATACGTTTTTCCACCGCCATTTGGCGTTTTTTCGAAGACATAATCCTTCGAGTTGACATCATAATAGATATACAGTCCGTTGGGAATCCAGCCGCTGAATTCGGTCGTCAGGGTCCGCCATCTTCTCAAATCCCAGAAGGTCCGGTTTTCAAAGGCCAGCTCCACATTCCGTTCATTCCGGATTTTAGCCCGGTCGATGGTGGTCAGTTTGGCAATACCCGCCCGGGTGCGGAGTTGATTCACAGCGTCCAGGGCTTCAGAAGCCGGTTTTCCCAGTTCAAAAGCGGCTTCCGCATAATTCAGCAGCACTTCGCCCAGCCGCATATCGAGCCAGTCCGTTTCTGAGGTCCAGTCCACGCACAAATTAGCGGGCCGAACCGGATCAAGCCATTTTTTCAGCCAGAAGGCGCTGGCACCGTTGTTCGAATTACCGGTGGCTCGTACCGAATTGGCCGTCGGGTTGGCCACGATCTGTTTTTTGTCGATGTCGAAATACTGGTTGAGCGCCGTTCCGTTATATCGTACCCCGTTGAAAATGACCCCGCGCTGACCGGTAATTTCGACGCCCTTGAATGAGCTGCCCGTTGAAATGACGGAGCCGAAAAAGCGCGGATCTTTGTTTTTGAAAACGTCCTGCGGGTTTTTGTAGTGGACATACGCGCCGGGCGTTCCGATGTTCAGCGTTCCTTCCGAACCGTCTACGTATTCAAACCGCTCGATCATGTCCAGGGGCGGGGTCAGGCGGTTGGCATACCCGATTGGCGAACGAATGGCTTCCGGCAAGGCCATCAAATCCTGCGAGTGCGTCCGTCGTGTCGATTCATAATCCCAGCCCTTACAAAAAATGGCTTCCGGATTGCCTTGCAGTTCATAAAAAAGCATCTGGAAGTTCTGCGCTTTGTCGGTCGGATACTTGTTGAACAGGCTGTATTTTCCACCATCGATAATGGCTTTGGACGCATCGTAAGCGGCTTGCAGATAAGGCGTTGCCTTGGCCGGGTCAACGCCCACCAGGCCTTCCAACTGAACGGTTCCAAATTTGGCGATCGAACCTGCGTGCAGCATCGACCGTGAAAGCAGCGCCAGGGCCACAAATTTGTTGGCCCGTCCGTATACGCTGTTGGCCGGTAGGTTGGCGGCCGCAAAATCCAGGTCCGATTTAACCAGATCCCAGACGTCGGCTTCCTTGCTTCGCGGCAGGTTCAGTTCCTGCGTATTGCCATCGACGGCGGTTTGTGGTTCCCGTAAAATCGGCACACCACCCCAATACTTGACCAGTTCCTGGTAATAATAGGCCCGCACAAACCGGGCTTCGGCGACGTACACATTTTTGGTCGCTTCCGGAATCGAAACCGTCGCAATTTCCTTGATAAAGGTGTTTACATTCCGAATCGCCCGGTATAATTTTCCCCAGTTTTCGTCATTGTTGGAGGCATTGGTCGAACTGGTCGCTTCCCAGGTCCAGTTGGCCGTATATCCGTCGCCATTTCCCGGAAATTCACCAAACCGACCGTTGCAATAACTGAAATCCTCGACGGGTAGATCTTTGTACAGCGTGGCAAAATAGGCTTCCACAGCCTCCGGACTGCTGAAAACCTGTTCGGCCGTCAGCAGATCGACCGGTTTTTTATCCAGAAAACTATCGCTGCAGGCCGATAAGCCAACCACGCCTAGCAAGACAATGTATTTTTTAAGGTTTTTCATGGGTGTTGGGTGATCAAAAAGAAAGTTGGAGGCCCAGGTTCACGTTCATCGTCAGCGGATAATTGTAGCTGTAAAGCCGGTCGTCGGTGTATTCCGGGTCTACAAAGTCAAGCCCTTTCGAGAAAGTGAACAGATTATAACCGTTGCCGAAGACACGCAATCCTTTGATGTGTGCTTTGCTCAACAAGGTTTTCGGAAGACTGTAGCCAATTTCCAGGCTTTTTACGCGCAGATAGGTCGCGTCGAACCGCCAGAATTCATTGCTTCGGTAATTTTGCCGCTGGCCGGTCGATGGGTATTTTCCCGGAATCCATTCGCTGGCGGCATCCACGACATCCGAACGATGCCAGCGGTCGTTAAACGCGCTGATCGGGTTGGCGGTGGCAAAATAAAACGGTCTGGATAGTTGATCCTGGTAGGCCACCTGATACATGGTTGCGCCCTGCAAGAGCATCGAAACGTCGAAGCCTTTCCATGAAACCGTAAGGTTGGTACCGAAATAGATCGCCGGTTTGCTCTGTCCGCGTCCGATGACGGTTTCGTCAAGATTGGAAATAATGCCGTCGCCGTTCAAGTCGACGTATTTGATATCACCGGGCAGAACCGTCCGGTTGCCCGCGCCGTCCATGATCGGAGCATTCCGGATTTCCTCCAGCGTTTGAAACTGTCCGTCGGTTTTGTAGCCCCAGACAATGTCGTTGAACCGACCGGCATTCCGGTTTCGCCAGAAATCATAATCGCTGTTGGCGGGCGTTTCTTCGCGATACCGGTATTGCGTCCGGGCGTAACTCATGTTGGCCGAAATCGAGTAATTCACATCCCGAATCTTGTTGCGATGGCCCAGCACGATTTCGAATCCCTGCGTACGGTCCTGATTCAGATTGACTTGCGGAAGATTGACACCATAGGTTGCCGGAATGGTCGAAATCCGGTCGCCCAGCAAACCGTCCCGATCCCGGCGAAATACGTCGGCTTCGAACGTGAGCAGGCTGTTCCAGAGTGCGCCTTCCAGACCAAAATTGGTGGTTGTCGAGGTATACCACGTAATGTTGGGATTGGCCGAATTTTTGAAACCGAGCCCGCCCACGAAGTTCGTCCCGAACTGATACCCGCTGCTTGGGTAGGTATAACCGGTCAGAAACTGAAACGACGAACCGGAAATGCCGTCATCACCCAGAACACCGTACGAACCGCGTAGTTTCAGGTTGGAAATGAAAGGTAGACTGTTTCGAATGAAGGCTTCTTCTGAAAGCCGCCAGCCCGCCGAGACATACGGAAAGAAACCCCAGCGGCTGTTTTTGGGGAAACTGGACGAACCGTCGTAGCGAAAACCGGCCTCAACCAGGTACTTCCCGGCGTAATCATAATTGACACGACCCACGTAACTCATGTTGGCGCTCGAACTGTAGCCGGAGCCGATGGCGTCGGTTTTCCGGCTTCCGGCAGCGAGTTGGTCAACAGCATCAATGATAAACTGGGTGGACGCGTTGTTGCTGTTGTTCACCCGGTCGATCTGTTCATACAGACCCAGCGCGCCGACGTTGTGCTTTCCGAAGCTGTTCTGGTAGTTGAACGACAACTGAACATCATTCCGTTTTCCCTGGCCGAACGCTTCATTGATGCGGGAAGGGGCAAGGTGCAAATACGGTTTTTGATAATACGTCTGCGTGGCTGCGTCGAACAGATACTCGTACTGGTTGTATTTCTTGGTAAACTGCTTGCGGAAACTGTAGTTGTTGTCGTAGGCATACTGCGCCTTGAGACTCAGCCCTTTCACAAACGGAACCACATACGACACCTGAAACGTGGAGGTCAGAAATTTCTCATCATTCCGGTTGTACCCACTGTAGGCTTCGGAGAAATCGGCAATCGGATGGCTCAACGCGCTCAGGGGTTGACGCAGATAGGCCGGGTCGTTGTTCGAATAGAGCGGTTCGGTCGGGTCCCATTGCCAGGTATTTTTCAGCAACGCCCAAATCCCCTGGCTCGGTTCGTTGCTGATCGAATTGATCAACGCAATGTTCGCGCCCATCGTCAATCCTTTGGTCAGTTCAGCGTCGATGTTGAGCCGCAGGTTGTATTTTTTTCCGGTCAGGATGTCCGATTTAAACAAACCGCCTTCGCCAAAAAAGCCGGCAGAAGCAAAATACCGGAGTTTGTCCGTTCCACCGTTAATGGTCAGATTGTGTTGCTGTTGCGAAGCCCGGTCGCGCAAAACCGCCTTTAAAAAATCGGTACTGGTGGCCTTTCCGCTTTGAAAATCGGCCAGTTGTGCCGCCGAATACTTGGGGGGCGTAAATTCACCCCGGTTACTGATGTTGTTGTTGACGTGTTGTTCGTTGAAGAGGGTTGCGTACTGAAAGGCATTGGATAGTTGGGGGTATTGGGTAATGATCTGTTGCCCGATGTGTGTCGTATAGTTCACCTGAACCTTGCCCTGGCTCCCTTTTTTGGTGGTAACCAGCACCACACCGTTGGCTGCTTTTACCCCGTAAATAGCCGCCGTGGCATCTTTCAGGATCGAGACACTTTCAATTTCGTTGGGATCAAGTCGGTCAAAACCGGATTTGTCGCGCTGAACGCCGTCCACAATGATCAGCGGTCCCCCGGTTTGATTGCCGTTGATGTCATTGGGGTCCGTATAACTAAACCCCCGAATGTCGATCTGGGAATCGTATTTGCCGGGTTGGCTCGACAACTGCACCACCCGGACGCCGGGGGCGCGCCCGGTCAGTGTGTTGGTCACGTCGTTGTTCGAATTAATCACCAGCTCTTTACTGGCAACCGTTGCGATTGCCCCCGTAACATTCACCTTCCGCTGCGTACCATAACCCACTACCACCACCTCGCCCAGCGCCTGCGCATCTTCTTTCAGCGTAACATCCAGCGAACTCCGGTTGTCGACAGCCGCTTCGTAGGAAAGGTAACCGACAAACGAAAAAACCAGTGTTGTGGCTTCATTCGGAATGCTCAGGGTATAAACGCCTTTTTCGTTGGTGGTCGTGCCACGGGATGTCCCCTTGATTACGATGTTGACACCCGGTAATGCGCCCCCTTTTTCGTCGGACACTTTCCCCGTTATGGTCCGGTCCGGCAGGCTCTGGCGGGTGGTTGCAGGTTGTAACCGCAGAGGCCGGGCTAGTGAAGCCGAGGGTGGACTGGATCGGTGCGCCAGCAATTCCTGGGCTTTTACGGGCAGCGTGCCGACCAGTCCGATGATCAGAAACGCCCGGATGAGGTGCCCATATGGCACCCGCATCATGTTTAAGGCAAATAAAAATTTTTGCATAAACCCTGATTTTATTGGATTAGATTTTGGGCGAAGTACATCGGCAGGGCTTAAAAAAATCTTAATAAATGCTTAATTAGCAGGGCTTCACTCTGTGTTTTATCACTATTAATATGGTTTTTTTATAATTTAATGCCTTCTGCCCGGACCTGGGTGAGACCCTTCAGGGGTTTTGACAGGAGGTGAATATTGGATAACTTAGGGGCATTGGCGGCATCAGTCGTCTCGAATAGAATAAGCCGCAGCATGAAAGGCGACGCTCAAAGAGCCCAACAATACCGATTGGCGGGCTGGATAACCAGAATGATGGAAGGCTTTCCCGAAACGTTGTCCAGTCCGTTCCTGCGTTTATCTTTTTATACCGTCGCCCTACTGCTGGTGGTCACTACTTCCGCAACGGCTCAATCCTACGGGTTGCGCTTCGCAGGTCACGAAGAAATTCAGGACAACCGGACTTCGCTGGATTTGACGCCCGAAAAACCGCTGTGTCTCAACGGCAACGTCGAACTGTCGTTTGATGTGTCACTGGCGGCCAGCTATAAAACGTATTTTGGCTACATTTTCAGGATTATTCAGGACGAGAAGCAAAACCTGGATCTGCTGTACGACCAGAAGTCGCTCAACTTCAAAATGATCATTGGCGAACGGTTTTCTCCATCCGTTATCAAGCTCGATTCGGCGCATGTATTCAACCATTGGAATCATTTTAAACTCCAACTGGATCTGAAAAACCGCACCATGAGTGTTTACGTAAATAACAAAAGGGTTATTACCGATAAAATCGCATTCAAAGAATCCGGATGTTTCAGGATCTTTTTTGGCAGCAACGAATTCCGGGAGTTCAAATCGAAAGATTTGCCGCCGATGGATATCAAAGACATCAGCCTGTCTGAAAATGGCCAACGGATTCATGATTGGCCGTTGAATGAAGTCAGAGGAACAACCGCAAAAGATGAGCTTTCCGGGCAGCCGGCCGTCGTTAAAAATCCCGTCTGGATTAAAGCACTGCACAATGAATGGAACGTGGCGGATCAGTTTACGCTGAAAGGCCGGGCCACCGTAGCGTTTGATCCGGCGTCTGAAACCGTATGTGTTACGGGGTCGGATGCGCTTTATCAGTATTCGGTGCGAAACCGGCAGGGTGTTCTCCAGGGGCAAAAAACTCCTCCCAAAAGCTTTTTTCTGGGTAGTCAGGCCGTCTACAATCCTTTTACCGCCCGGTTTTATGATTATTACGTCGACCAGAAAGCCGTGTCGGTGTATGACCCCGTTTCACGTAGCTGGACCACCGAAACCATGACGCCCAGCCCGGTGAAAGTGACCGAATACTGGCACGCGAACCAATTTGTTTCCGGGCTTGATTCATCCCTGTATATTCTGGGCGGTTATGGCCAGTTAACGTATAAAAACAGCATCTTTCGCTATCACTTTGCTTCCGGAAAATGGGAAACGCTGCCCACCCGGGGCGATGTTTTTACCCCCCGATATCTGGCGGCTTTGGGCACAACCGCCCAGGCCGACACCGCCTATTTAATCGGTGGGTACGGAAGCCTGACGGGTGAACAAATGGTTAATCCGAAAAGCAATTATGATTTGTTGCAGTATGTGGTGAAAGACAATACGTTCCGGAAACTGTATGAATTGAAGGTTCCGAAAACGGATTTTGCGTTTGCCAATTCCCTGGTGATCGATTCTAAATCGAAGACTTTTTACGGCCTTATTTTTCCGAATCAACAGTTTAAGTCACAGCTTCAACTGATTCGGGGTTCGCTGTCGGAACCGACGTATGAACGGGTCGGTCACTCGATACCGTACCCCTTCCACGACATTCACTCGTATTCAGATCTCTATTATTGCCCGATTAGTCAGAAACTGATCGCGGTTACGCTGTATCGGAATGAGCCGAACAACACCACGGATGTGAAGCTCTATACGATTTCGTTCCCGCCCAACAAATTGGAGGTGCAGACGGCTTCGGTAAAACCGTCGTCGGGCTCCGTTTGGCCGTGGCTGCTGGCCGGATTCGCCGTCGGTGCGGGCGCTCTGGTTTGGCGGTATGTCCGCACCAAACGTCGTTCCGCATCGAAAACAGAACTTGTACCGGTTTTCGACAATCACCCGGTTACCGCGCCAGGAAGTAGCTCTCAGGCTTTGGTGGTTGATCCGACGCCGAAAGCAAGCATTTTCTTTTTTGGCAATTTTCAGGTGCTGGATCACGCTGGAAACGACATTACCAAAGCGTTCACCCCCCTGCTAAAAGAGCTTTTTCTGCTGCTGGCGCTCAATAGCATCGACAAACAACGCGGGCTTCCGTCCGAAAAACTCAACGAAATTCTCTGGCCAGACAAGTCGGGTCGGGACGCGAGTAATAACCGCTCCGTCAACATCGCCAAACTAAGGAGTATTCTGGATAAAGTCGGTTTCTGCTCGCTCTCCAAAGAGTCCGGCTACTGGAAAGTGGAGTTTGATTTTAACCAGCTCTATGTCGATTATGAACGCTACGTGGCCATTATCAACAACAAAGCCGCGCTGACCAAACAGACGATTTTTGAATTGGGCGAAATCACCAAACGCGGTTCGTTTTTGCTGAACACCGAGTACTACTGGCTGGACGATTTCAAAGCCGATATTTCCAAC
Organism: Larkinella sp. C7; assembly: GCF_006149005.1. GTDB lineage: Bacteria > Bacteroidota > Bacteroidia > Cytophagales > Spirosomataceae > Larkinella. The sequence goes on from NZ_VBSL01000006.1 coordinate 85,432, forward strand.
AAAATCATCAACACCTTTCTGCAATACGCGGATAAATTAAGCATCAGCGAAGATCCCGAGTTTCTGATCCAGATTACAAACTTCATTTTTTATTACGATCCCGTCAACGAAGACGCCATTATTCTGAAGTGCAAAGCCTTGTCATTGATGGGAAAACACACGCTGGCGAAGAACACCTTCGAGAAATTTGTCCGGGATTACAAAGCCATTTACGGCGAAGAATACGAGCAATCGTTCTCGGCCATAATCGATTAGTCTGTGCTGGCCGGAAATGATTGATCCGATTTTCCGGCTGTTCTTCCGGTTTTTTGCCCCGTTAAGCGTTTATTAAGATTTTTTTAAGCTTCGCAGCCGTACTTCACACCGGGTTGTCGCTATAGGTATTGTTGGCAAATTTGTCGGGGCCATAACCGGTATGAAATTCTTCGCGCGGCCTTTGGTGAAGGAGTTCATCTCTTCCGAAACGGGTAAATGGCGATATTCTGGAATTCCTATGAAAAAAATACGACTACTCGGTCTTGTGTTGTTCAGCCAAATCGCGGCACTGGCGCAGCAACCGAACTCTTTAAAACTTTGGTACGACAAACCCGCCGGCAAAACCTGGACGGATGCCCTTCCCGTTGGCAACGGACGACTGGGCGCGATGGTCTACGGCAATCCGCAACAGGAAATCATCAAACTGAACGAGTCTTCCGTCTGGTCGGGTGGTCCAAACCGCAACGATAATCCCGATGCGCTGGCGGCCTTGCCCACCATCCGAAAGCTGATTTTTGAAGGCAAACACGCCGAAGCGCAGAAACTGGCAGCCGAGAAAGTCGAGTCCAAAAAGGCGCAGGGTATGATGTTCCAGCCCGTCGGAAACCTGAATCTGGCGTTTGCGGGTCATGATTCGTTCACCGATTATTACCGGGAACTGGATCTGGAGCGCGCGGTTTCGACCACGATGTATACTGTTGACGGTGTGCGCTACACCCGGCAGGTGATCGCTTCGGTTCCCGATCAGGTGATTGCCATTCGACTGACGGCCAGCCAGCCGGGCAAGCTGACGTTCACGGCTTTTATGAATAGTCCTCAAAAAACGGAACGCAAAACCGAGGGCAAAGACAAGCTGGTTTTGACCGGCATCACCAGCGACCACGAAGGCGTCAAAGGGCAGGTGCGGTTCAACGCTCATGTTAACATACGGCCGGAAGGCGGACAATTGAGTCCTACGGATACATCGGTTGTCGTAACCGGTGCCAATGCGGTTACCCTGTATGTTTCAATAGGGACTAATTTCGTGGATTATAAAACCCTGACCGCCAACCCGCAAGCTCAAGCCGACCAGCCTTTGAACCGCGTCATCACGCGACCTTTCAGTGCGGTTTTGAAAGGTCACGTGGCCGCTTATCAAACGTATTTTAACCGGGTAAAACTGGATCTGGGCACGACCGACGCGGCAAAGTTGCCAACCGATGAACGCATCCGGCAGTTTGCGTCGGGCAACGATCCGCAACTCGTTTCGCTGTATTTTCAGTTTGGACGGTATTTGCTGATTTCCTGCTCGCAACCGGGAGGGCAACCCGCTACACTGCAAGGCATCTGGAACCAGCAAATGAGTCCGCCCTGGGACAGTAAATACACGATCAACATCAACACCGAAATGAATTACTGGCCCGCCGAGGTCGCCAACCTGACCGAATTGCACGAGCCGCTGATTCAGATGGTGAAAGACCTGTCGCAAACCGGTCAGCAAACCGCCAGAGAGATGTATGGCGCGGGTGGTTGGGTGGCCCACCACAACACCGATTTGTGGCGGATCACCGGGCTGGTCGATCCGGTTTTCTACGCCATGTGGCCAATGAGTGGTGCCTGGCTCAGTCAGCATGCCTGGGAAAAATACCGGTATTCCGGCGACAAAACGTACCTGAAAACGGTCTATCCGGCGATTAAGGGAGCGGCTCAATTCTTCGTCGATTTTCTGATCGAAGAGCCTACGCATCGTTGGCTGGTGGTTAGCCCGAGCATGTCGCCCGAAAACGCGCCGACGAGCCGCCCGAATGTGACGATTGGCGCGGGGCATACGATGGATAATCAACTGGTTTTCGATATTCTGACGGCGGCCATGCGGTCGGCGGAAGCCTTGAATACCGATGCGGAATTTGTCAAAATTCTGAAAGAAAAACGCGCGCGGCTGGCTCCGATGCAGGTGGGGCAGCACGGACAGTTGCAGGAATGGCTGGAAGATCTGGACAATCCGAAAGACAACCACCGGCACATTTCACACCTGTATGGACTGTATCCGTCGGCCCAATTATCAGCCTATCGCACGCCCGAACTGTTCAGTGCGGCCCGGACGTCGCTCGAACACCGGGGCGATGTTTCAACGGGCTGGTCGATGGGCTGGAAAGTGAACTGGTGGGCGCGGCTGCTGGACGGAAACCGGGCGTATAAACTCATTACCGATCAACTTTCGCCCGTCAATGCACCCGGCAAAAAAGGCGGTGGCGGTACGTATACCAACCTTTTCGACGCGCATCCGCCGTTCCAGATCGATGGCAACTTTGGCTGTACGGCGGGCGTGGCCGAGATGCTGCTGCAAAGTCACGACGGCACCATTCACCTGCTTCCCGCTTTGCCGGATGTCTGGAAATCGGGTAAGATCAGCGGTTTACGGGCGCGGGGCGGTTTTGAACTGGTGGCCATGGAATGGAAAGAAGGTAAAGTGGCGAAGGTAACGATCAGGTCGAATCTGGGTGGGAACTGCCGGATTCGTGTACCAAATGCATTGAAATCCACTGGATTGGCCTTGAGAACAGCTCAGGGCGTCAATCCCAATTCGTTTTACCAGCCGGAAGAAACGGCCAAAGCGCTGATTTCAAGCCAGGCCACGCTGAATCCGTTGCCGATGAAGGAAACGCTCGTTTACGATTTGCCGACGCAAAAGGGAAAAACCTACACCCTGACGTTATAGCTATTTCGAAATTTGTAGTCTAGACCCATGAAAAAAACAATCTGGATCAGTGGCATATTGGCCGCTTCCATGCTGGCCGTAACGTGTCAGGTATCCCGGCAAAACGCCCAGGGCACGGCGCAAACCCGGACGAGTCAAACCGTTGAAACGGTTCCCGCGTTTACGGCCAACCCGTCACCGGCCCATTTGACGCCTGAGCAAAGTCTGAAGTCATTCCGCTTGCCCAAAGGCTATCACCTCGAACTGGTCGCCAGTGAGCCGATGATTCACGAGCCGGTGGCCGTGGCCTGGGATGGAAACGCCAGAATGTACGTCGTGGAGATGAATACCTACATGCAGGATGTGGACGGTTCGCATGAGCACGATCCGGTCAGCCGGGTGATGTTGCTGGAAGACACCAACAACGACGGAAAAATGGACAAAAGCTCCGTGTTTATCAATAAACTGCTGTTGCCCCGCATGTTGCTGTGCGTCGGTCACGAGCTGCTGGTCAACGAAACGGATACCTACGACATTTATAGTTACAAGGACACGGACGGCGACGGCGTGGCCGATCAGAAAAAACCGGTTTTTAACCCGGGGAAAAAAGCGCCCGGCAACCTGGAACACCAGCGCAGCGGTTTGGACTGGAATCTGGACAACTGGATTTACGTCACCGTTGATCCGGTGCGGTTTCGCTATACCAACGGGATTTTGAAAGCGGATTCGATTCCGAGCGGTTCCGGCGGGCAGTGGGGGTTGACGCACGACAATTACGGACGGCTGTATTTCTCGTCGGCGGGTGGCGAGGTTCCGGCTCTGGGTTTTCAGATCAATCCGATGTATGGTCGACTGGAATTCAGGGACCAATATAGTGAGGAATTCAACGCCGTCTGGCCGATCATTAAAACACCGGATGTTCAGGGCGGGGTGCAGCGCATCCGGACGACGGATACGACCCTGAATCACTTTACGGCCAGTTGCGGTCAGGTAATTTTCCGGGGAGACCGGTTGCCCGCCGATTTGTCGGGCGATTTGCTGATCAGCGAACCGGTCGGTCGGCTGATTCGCCGGGCGAAAGTCAGCAATAAAGCCGGCAAAACGATGCTGGAAAACGCGTATCAAAAAGAAGAATTCATTGCATCGACGGATATGAATTTCCGGGCGGTTAATATGTATACCGGGCCGGATGGCTGTCTTTACATCGTCGATATGAACCGGGGCATCATTCAGGAAGGCAACTGGACGCGGGAAGATAGTTACCTGCGGCCCCAGATCACGCGGTTGGGACTGGATAAAAACATTCAGCACGGCCGGATTTACCGGTTGGTCCATGACGGAATCAAACCGGGCACCAAACCACAGATGTTGGATGACGCCAGCAGTAAACTGGTCACCTACCTGGAGCACGCCAACGGCTGGTGGCGTGATAATGCCCAGAAAGAGCTGATTGTGCGGAATGATCAATCCGTGGTTCCGGCCTTGAAAGCGATGGCTACCGGACAAAAAACTACCTCCGCCTTAGGCCGGATTCATGCCTTGTGGACGCTGGAAGGACTAAACGCCGTGGATAAAACCGTCATTTTGAAAGCATTAACGGATGAGGATGCGCAGGTGAGAAGAGTGGGAATTCTGCTGGGTGAACCGTATTTGAAACAGAATGACGAGTCGTTGCTGGCGCGGTTGGGAGATTTGAAAACCGACCCGAGTTTTGATGTTCGCACGCAACTGGTGCTTTCGCTGTCGAATAGTTCCTTGCCCAAAGCCAAAGCCCTGGCGCAGGAAGTGATTGCCCTGGCACCCGACAATGAGATGGTGGCCCGGGTACAGAAAAGCCTGGACAAAAACGAAGATGTCAAGAGATTCGGACGGCGGCTGGGCAGTCTGGACGAAACCGACCGGAAGCTGGTGTTGAATGGCTCAACGATTTATAAGTCACTGTGTACGACCTGCCACGGTTCGGATGGCAAAGGGCTGGAAAGCAAAGCCGCCCCGCCGTTGATGGGTTCGCAACGCGTTCGCAACCGCAACAAGGAAATTGCAATCCGGATTTTGCTGCACGGTCTTTCCGGCCCGATCGACGGGCAAACCTACCCGGATGTGATGCCCGCGATGGGTGCCAATGATGACGAGTGGCTGGCTTCCGTACTGAGTTACATCCGGTACGAATTCGGTAGCAACCAGAATCCCGGCATACGTCCCGCCGACGTAAAAGCGGTTCGGGAACAAACCGCCGGACGCGAGAAACCCTGGACGCTGGAAGAACTGGTGAAACCAAATCAGAAATAAGCATCAGCGTATTGCCCTTTCAAAACCCGACCGGATGATGCTCTAAACCGCACGCGACCTAAGTAAACTAATACACTCGATTTTACTTTAATACCATGAAAAAACGCTTTTTCCTGGCCGGGATTTTTGTGGCCATTCTATTTGGTTTTGAGGCAAACAGCCAGCCTGCTGAAGTCAAATATGACGAAACCGGCTGTCTCTATACAAGTTACAACGGTTTGGTGATGGCGGGTTATCAGGGCTGGTTTGCCGCCCAGGGCGATGCGTCTGACCGGGGCTGGCATCATTATCAGAAACGGGGGAAATTCGAGCCGGGCTATGCGTCGATTGATTTTTGGCCGGACGTAAAAGAGTACCCCAATACCTACAAAACCGCTTTTCAATACGCCAATGGCGAAAGCGCAGCGGTTTATAGTCCCTACGATGAAACCAGTGTCGATCTGCATTTCAAATGGATGAAGGACTACGGCATCGACGGTGTGTTCATGCAGCGGTTTTTGTCCGAAATCAAGTCTGAGAAAGGCAAACGGCATTTCAATAAAGTGTTGGCGAATGCGCTGAAATCGGCAAAAAAACACCAGCGCGCACTCTGCATCATGTATGACCTCAGCGGCTCGACGTCGGCCGACATGGACATTTTGGTGAATGACTGGAACGAGTTGCAGCAACTTTTTGCACTGTTTAACAACCAGGAGAATCCGACGTATCTGCGGCACAATGGAAAACCGCTGCTGGCCATCTGGGGCGTGGGTTTTAACGATAACCGGCGGTATACCGTCGCCGATATTCAGGGTCTGGTGGAAAAGGTAAAAGGTCCCACCAAAAAAACATCGGTTTTGCTGGGTGTACCGTATTACTGGCGAACGATGACGAAGGATACCGAGCCGTCTGAACTGCTTCATCCGCTGATCAAAAGTGCCGATATTATCATGCCGTGGGCGGTGGGGCGGTATAATCCGGCGACATACGCGACGGTTTCGGGCCATACACTGGCGGGTGATGTGGCCTGGTGCCAAACCAATAAAGTCGATTACGTGCCGCTGGTGTTTCCCGGTTTCAGTTGGGGAAATTTGAAAAATAGCCCGAGTGTTTATAACCAGATTCCACGGCTGAAAGGTGATTTTCTGTGGAGTCAGGTGGCCGGAGCGAAGCAGGCCGGAGCACAAAGCTTATACGTCGCGATGTTCGACGAAGTGGACGAAGGAACGGCGATTTTCAAAACCCGAAAAGAAGGCGAATTACCACTGAACGGCGATGGCAAATTTGTCGGCATCGAATCCGATCTGGACTCTGATTATTACCTGTGGCTGACTGGTCAGGCCACCCACTGGTTTCATGGGAAAAAGGGCTATACAGCCCAAAAACCGGTCAGGAAAAAGTAAGACAATCCGTTACGAAAACTCGTAGAAACGGCGGCTGGCCGATTCATGGAGTGATGCATACGACGCGTTGTGGAGCTTCCGCATCATAAAACCGTGTTCCCGCAGAAAATGCAGATTGAATTTCCGCATCAGGCGGTGGTGGGACACTTCCGGGCTTTCAACGTGCTTGATGACGTAATTCGGAAAATACCCGTAGACCTCTTCCGGAGCAATGCTGAAAGGTGCCGTGTTTAGGGCCGGCGCATATTCCAGCGTGTTCAGAAAATACTCCGTTCCCGGAGCGGTCAGTGTTTCCATTTTTTGCAGGTACTCAACCCGCAGGGGAAGCGGTAACGCAACCAACGAAGCCCGGTCGTAAACGAGGTCAATCTCACCGACTTCTTCGGGCGTTAAGGCGAACAGATCTTTGCAAAAGATGGTCAGATTGTTCGAGATATACCGCTCCCCGACTTTTTCATACGCAAGCTGGTTTTCCGCAAAAAACTGCAGGATTACCTCCTCGACCTGCTCCACACCCACGACGCGTTCCGCAAATTGACTGAAGTACACCAGGTCGAGCGACCGGCCGCAGAGCGGCACAAAAATCGACTTTTCCATCAACGCAAAGGGCGTCAGGTGTTTCAGTACGTACGGGTGAACGTCCGGACGGTGGAAGCGGGTATTCGAATCTTCCCACGATTCTGCCCAGGCTTGCTTTTCCATTAGTACGTGTTGTTGTTCTTGTTGTTCAGTAGTTGTTGTTGCTGTGTCTTTCGACGCTACAAAGGTGGCAGATGGAGCGGCTTTTTTTTAGAGGGAATTTACGGAATCTTAAAAACAGGTACTTCTACGTACCGAAAGCGATGTAAAACGCAACCGCCGTCACAACAAGCCTGAAAGGAATGCCTATAGATAGCCCCGGGTTGTATCCGGGGCAGGCGCACGGATGAGGGGGAATCGGTGAGCTAGGGGGCGACTTCCAGTTTCAGAATCCGGTTATTAACCGTTCCATCGGTAATAACGGGTTCATCGTAGTAGTGAACCCGCATGTACATCCCGTTGCGAATAGGAATCCGAATCGAATCATTATTTTGAAAACCGGCCGCACTGCCTCCCCCCCGGATGTAATAGCCAAATTTTACGTTATTGACCATAAAGCTTTCATAATGATAATTCTGCCACTTGTTGCTGGCATCTTTATCCCGCCAGATTTTCTCCCAGTAACCGGTTACAATGCCCTCGGCTTTCAGGCAGTCTGGTGCTTCCAATTTGCTCTTCAGGTGGTTATAATCCCAGAAAGGTATTCCGAAAGTTACCACAGAGAGGCCGCAGGTGACAAAAAGGAGTATCTTCCGGTGTTTCCAGGAACGGAAAAAAATAAAAACGATCAGCGTGGCGGCAACGAATCCGGCGGAAATATACGCCCACAACCACTCTTCGTAGCCTTGGGCTGCGATGTCATAAATCGTACGGTATTGCATAGGTATTAAAGCCCGGAAGTCGATTCTTCCGTTTTGGGTACCAGTACTGGATCAGCTCCCAAGGCCTTTGCCACTAAAAAGACGCTGATGAGCGTCAACACTGCGCCCATGAGAAAGGGCGCTCCCGGAAAATACACCGGCGCTTCGGGTTTGGTAAAATACGCAAACAAATGCGTCATTAGCAAGGGGCCAACAATGGAAGTCATGCTCGCCAGACTCGTCAGCGCACCCTGCAATTCGCCCTGTTCATTGGGCGGTACCTGCGACGAAATGAGACCCTGAACGGCCGGACCCGCCAAACCGCCCAGTGCATACGGAATCATAAACGCAAACATCATCCAGCCCTGCGTGGCAAATGCAAACAGCGTGAACCCAAGGATGGAGAAGCTCATCCCGGTAAAAACCGCCTTACGCTGCCCCAGTTTCGGAATCGCGACCCGAATCAAACCGCCCTGAACGATGGCCACCGTCAGGCCGATGAAGCCGAGCGAATAGCCTACCCACGTTTCGTTCCAGCGAAATTTTTCGATCACATAATACGTCCAGGTCGATTGGGGCGCCTGACCGGCAATGTACAGCAGCACCATCGTGCTGACCAGACCCAGAATGGTGGGATACCGCTTCAACCGGGCCAGCGAGCCAATCGGATTGGCCCGTTTCCACTCAAAAGTCCGGCGGTGTTCCTGGGGCAACGATTCCGGAAGGATGAAATACCCGTAGATAAAATTCAGGAGCGACAGCCCCGCCGAAATCATGAAGGGAACCCGGCTGCCGTATTGACTGAAAACCCCGCCGATGATGGGACCCACGATGAACCCCAACCCAAAAGCTGCGCCGACCAAACCGAAGTTCTGCGCCCGTTTTTCCGGTGGGCTGACGTCGGCAATGTAAGCCGATGCCGTGGTGAAACTGGCTCCGCAAATACCGGCAATAAACCGGGCCACAAACAGCCAGGCAATGGTGGGCGCGAAGGCACAAAAGACATAATCGAGGCCCAGGCCGAAGAGCGAAATCAGCAGAACCGGTCGTCGGCCAAAGCGATCGCTCAATCCGCCCAGAATCGGGGAAAACACAAATTGCATGATCGCGTACGAGAACGTAAGCCAGCCGCCGTATTGTGATGCTTCACTGAGATCTCCGCCGGTCAGTTCTTCGATCAATCGGGGAACAATGGGAGCGATTACGCCAATGCCAGTGCAGTCAATCAGAATGGTAATGAAGATGAACGTCAGCGCCCGGTTGCGTTGTGGAGCCATGCGGTAAAATTTTGCCCAAAGTTACGGCTTTCTGCCCATTTTTGTCACGAACTTGCCGAAACCATTCATTCCGACGATGACAACACTCGAAAACGACTTTATCAAAGTGAGCATCCGTTCCCAGGGGGCCGAACTGACGTCCATTTATAACAAACAAACCGGTATTGAACACCTCTGGCAGGCCGATCCGGCGGTTTGGGGCTGGCACGCGCCGAATTTATTTCCGGTGGTGGGCGGCTGCCTGAACAACGAGATTATTGTCGATGGAAAACCGTACCCGATGGAGCGGCACGGTTTTACGCGGCAGTCCGAATTCACGGTGGTTGAAGCCACACCGACGAAGGCCTGTTTCTCCCTGAAATCCAACGAAAAAACGCGGGCGGTTTACCCCTATGAATTTGATTTCCAGATCGAATACCAGATCGACAACCAGGTGCTGACGCTTATTTACCGCGTGATCAATCGGGAAGACAAGCGAATGTATTTCTCCGTGGGCTCGCACCCGGCGTTTGCGGTGCCGTTTTTCCCGAACGAAAAATACGAGGATTATTACCTGGAGTTTCAGAACGAAGAACCGCTGGAACGCCATATGCTGTCGGCCAAAGGCTATTTTACGGGCGAAACCGAGCCGGTTCTGACCGTCGACAAGCAGTTGCCGCTGACCGCCGATTTATTCAATGACGACGCACTGGTGTTTAAAAACCTGGCTTCCCGCAGCGTAACGATTCGGAGCCGCAACCACGATCAGGCCGTAACGGTCAGCTTTCCGGCATTTCCGTATCTGGGTATCTGGGCCAAGCCGGGCGGAAAGTTCGTCTGCATCGAACCCTGGCTGGGCTGTGCCGACCGCGAGGGAACGCCCGTGCCATTCGAAGAAAAAGAAGCCATTCAGCACATTGATCCGCATGGTTCGTTTGAAACCGGGTATACGATTGGGGTATAAAAAAACTGGCCGGCAATCAGTTGATCGCCGGCCAGTTCAGTGGTTAATTTTAGATTATTTCTGCTCCGTCAACAGGTTGAAGAATTCATCCAGTTTCGGCAACAGAACGATTTCGGTCCGGCGATTGGCCTGACGACCTGCTTCCGTGGTGTTGTCTTCTTTCGGGATAAATTCCGAACGACCGCCAGCCGTTAAGCGGGACGGTGCTACGCCAAACTGGGTTTGCAGCGTCCGAACCACCGAGGTTGCCCGCATCACGCTCAAATCCCAGTTGTCTTTCAGGAATTGCGTCGAGATTGGATAAACATCCGTGTGGCCTTCCACCAGCACATCCAGGTTGCGGTGGTCGTTGATGACCTGCGCTACTTTACCCAATACCGTCTCTGCCTGTTTGTTCAGCACGTAACTGGCCGAAGGGAACAACATTTTGTCCGAGATAGAAACGTATACAACGCCTTTTTTTACTTCCACCTGAACATCGCTGTCGTTGATGTCGGACAGAGACCGTTTCAGGTTTTTCACCAACAACAGGTTGATGGAATCTCTTCTCTGGGCAGAAGAAGACACATTAGAGAGTGTTTCGAGTGACCGACGGATGCTTTCGGCACCCGCTTTGCTAACAATCGACAGATCAGCCATCCGGTCCAACAGGTTTGTGTTGGTTTTTTTCAGGTAATCCAACTGGCTCTGTAAATCGGTAATCTGACCGTTTTTGGTGAGTAGTTCCGCGTCTTTGGTTCCGATGGTGCTTTGCAGACTGGCCGTTTTTTTGGCGCAATCTTCCAATTCCATTTTTACTTTGTCATGAACGGTTTGCAATTCAGCTAATCGCTTTTTGCTTTTGCAGGAGGTTATTACGGTTAAGAGGGCAATGGCAAGCAGGAAATTTTTCATATTTTTTGTTAGGGATAATAAAATTATTTAGGGTTAACGCTAAAGCTCTGCAAGTTACGAAGCAATTGGGGAAGGTAACAAATGGATTTTTGCATTATTTCTCTTTTTAAGCTTTTTCTAATTATCCGGTCTTTTAAAACCGCGCCAAGGCTTTTTCCGAGACCGTCAGCCCGATGGATAAGGAAGAGGTTGCCGCCGGAGAAGGCGCATTGCAGACGTGGATCGCCCGGTCGGTTTCCAGAATTGCAAAGTCGTCGAGCAAGCCGCCGGTTCGGTCGCAGGCCTGGGCGCGGACGCCCGAACCGCCCTCCATCAGGTCGTTTTCCTGAATTTCCGGGATCAATTCCTGCAAGGCTTTCGTAAAAGCTGACTTTGAGAAAGACCGGTACATTTCGCCCAGCCCCGTTTCCCAGTATTTAGCCGCCACTTTCTGAAAACCGGGCCAGCTCAGGGTTTCGTACATTTCCTTCAAATTGATGTCCGACTTCCGGTAGCCCTCCCGCTGAAAGGCCAGAACCGCATTCGGTCCGGCTTCCACACCGCCATGAACCATGCGCGTAAAATGAACGCCGAGAAAAGGGAAGTTCGGATCAGGAACCGGGTAAATCAGGTTCCGAACGAGGTACTCTTTGTCGGGCCGGATCTTGAAGTATTCGCCCCGGAAAGGGATAATCCGGACGTCAATCTCCTGTCGTTGGGTGAGTTGCGCGATTTTGTCGGAATACAGCCCGGCGCAATTGATGACCAGCTTCGTTTCGTAGGTGGCCCGGTCGGTCACCACCACCGAGAGCGTATTGCCCGGGGTGATCTGGGTGACTTTCTCGCCCAGCCGAATTTCTCCCCCCAGTTCGCGCAGCTTTTCGGCGTATTTTTCGCACACCTGCACGTAGTCGATAATACCGGTTTGCGGCACCCACATGCCCGCGACGCCCCGAACGTGCGGTTCGATTTCGTGCATTTCGGACAGCGTCAGCTTTTTGAGCCCTTCCAGACCGTTTTGCTGTCCGCGCTGGTATAAATTGTCCAGAAGGGGTACTTCTTCCGGTTTAGTCGCCACGACGATTTTGCCGCAGAGTTCATACGGAACATTTTCCTGTTCGCAGAATTCGAGCAGCATCCAGTAGCCCCGGATGCAGTTGGTCGCTTTCAGACTGCCCGGTTTGTAATACAGCCCCGAATGAATAACGCCACTGTTGTGGCCGGTCTGGTGGGCGGCCAGCCGGTTTTCTTTCTCGATGACGGTGACCGAAAGGCCGGGCCGCTGCCGCTTGATTTGCAGGGCCGTCGCCAGCCCGACAATACCGCCCCCGATGATAATGATGTCATTCATGTCACTTTACTTTAGGAGGATGAAACATCATAAAAACAGAATGATCAATGTAAAATGATGAATATCGAATGTAAAAGGGCCTGGTACTCATGAAACACTTTTATATTTAATATTCATCATTTTACATTTGTTATTTTTGTAGTAAAAACAAACCGCTTACTATTTAATTCGGAAATGAAACTTTGCCCATCGACACCGTCGGAACGCCCTGCCGATTGCCGAATGACGTGAAGCCGCCCGCGACGGCTTCGTTTGCCAAAACCGCAAACAGAATGGCCTCTTTGGCGTCGCCGGAAATGCCCAGTTCGTCGGTATTGGCGAAGCGGCAGTCGGGCAATAATTCCTGAATCGCGCCGGTCAGAACCGGGTTGTGCATGCCGCCCCCGCTGCGGTAAACGACATACGATTCTCCCGGTTTGATGACGGTTTGAATCGCTTCGGCAATGGTTTCCGCGCTGAACCGGGTCAGGGTCGCAATCAGATCTTCGGGCGTCAGGTCTTTGCTGGTCTGGCTGCGTTGCAACGCCTGTTCGACGTAATCGGGGTTAAATACTTCCGGTCCTGTAGTTTTTGGAAAGGACGCCTTGAAAAACGAATCTTTTTTCAACATTTGTACTAAATCCTGATTCACGGTTCCGCTGGCGGCAATTTGGCCATTGGCGTCGTACGGTTTGTTGAAAAGCTGCCGGGTAAACGCGTCGATGAGCGTGTTGCCGGGGCCGGTATCGGTCGTAAAGACTTCGTTGGCATCCAGATTTCCCGGCAGATAGGTAAAATTGGCAATCCCGCCCATGTTGAGCATCAGGCGGTTTTCGTCTTTCTTTGAAAAAATAAAATAATCGCCATACACGGCCAACGGAGCGCCTTCGCCCCCTTTGGCAATGTGTTTCTGACGAAAATCACTGAGGGTTATGATGCCCGTGGTGACGGCAACGTGGTCACCGTCACCGATTTGGAGTGTTGCATTCGGGAATTGATCGAGCTTATGCTGGCTTTTGGGCGCGTGAAAAACCGTTTGGCCGTGGCTGGCCACCAAATCGACATCGCTGGCCGTCAGGTTCCAGTGGCGCAGGCAGTCGGTCACCATTTGGCCGTGCAATTGCCCAATCCAGGCGTTGAGCAGACACAGATGTTGAAAATCAATTTCTTTTTTGGCAAAAACTTTCCGTATTTCCGCCTTCAGGTCGTCGGTATACGGAACGGTCTCGAAATGGGTGAGCGACACGTCGGTTTGGGGGCCAAAGCCTTTAATACGGCAAAGGGCCACGTCCAGACCGTCCATCGAAGTACCCGACATCAGCCCGACGATCCGGCGTTCCGGGCGTTGGGCCAATTCATACAGGTGTTGTATCTGGATATTCATAGCGCGGGAACAAGTTGGCAAAAGTACCAACTTGAAACTGTAAATCGAAACGTGAACCACGACGACAACCGAAACAGTAACTAGCGATGTGGCTGGGAGAAGAACAGTTTGATTTTTTTGAGGGGGTATTTTTCCAGACCCTGGGCCGATCGGTCGAGGTGTTGGAAGCCCGGTTTTTGGTGGGTGGTAATGTCAACACGGCTGCGCAGGTTTTTTCGTCGGAAGGGCTGTTTTTTGTGAAATGGAACCCCGAAGAGAATGTCGACATGTTTGAATGGGAAGCACGCGGGCTGGACCTGCTCCGGTCGACGGAAGCCATCTACATTCCCGAAGTCATTGGCTACGGAAAATACCGCGACAAGACCTATCTGGTGCTCGAATACATCGATCCGGTCGTGCCTAAATCCAACTACTGGGAATCATTCGGGCAGTCGCTGGCGTTGTTACATTCACACACGCAATCCAAATTCGGATTACACTTTGATAATTACATCGGTTCGCTGCCGCAAAGCAACACATTAACAGACAACGGAATCACGTTTTACATCGAACAGCGTCTTCAGCCGCAGGCCGGTATGGCTCTCTACAAAGGACTTCTTTCGAAAGAGTTGTATACCAAATTTCAGAAATTATACCAACGGCTTCCTGATTTATTACCGGTCGAGCGCCCGGCCTTGTTACACGGTGATTTGTGGTCGGGCAACGTGATGGTGAACGAACAGGGCGACGCAGCCCTCATCGATCCGGCGGTTTATTACGGTTTGCGCGAAGCCGAACTGGCGTTTACGACGCTGTTCGGCGGTTTCGATGAACGGTTTTATGATGCCTACGATGAAGCGTTTCCGATGGAAGACGGTTTTCAGGAGCGGATACCGATTTACAATTTGTATCCCCTGCTGGTTCATCTCAACTTGTTTGGAACCGGTTACCTCAGTGGCATTGAGCGGGTGTTGAATCGTTTCTAGACCGCCCGTGCGGTCTGGATTATCTTTACTATATGGAAATCACTTCCTTCGAAGATTTTAAGCTCAATAAACAGTTGCTGACGGCGGTTGCAGAAGCGGGGTATGAGCAACCCACCCCCATCCAGCAACAGGCCATTCCGCTGGCGATGGCGGGGCATGACGTGCTGGGCATTGCGCAGACCGGCACCGGCAAAACCGCAGCTTACCTGTTGCCGCTGCTGATGAAAATTAAATACGCCCAGGGTCAACATCCCCGGGCGTTGATTCTGGCGCCCACGCGCGAGCTGGCGATGCAAATCGACGCGGCCATTACGGAACTGGCCAAATACACCGATATCCGGCATATGGCGCTCTACGGCGGAATTGGTCCGAAAGCGCAGATTGAAGCCGTTCAGAAAGGCGTCGATATTCTGGTGGCCACACCGGGGCGGTTTTCGGATCTCTATTCGCGGGGCGAGATCGTGGTGAAGCAACTGGCGACAATGGTGATGGACGAAGCCGACAAAATCATGGACATGGGGTTCATGCCGCAGATTCGGAAAATTCTGGAAGTTATCCCGGTAAAACGGCAGAATATGCTGTTTTCGGCCACCTTCCCACCCAAAGTAGAAGAACTGTCTTACGAATTTCTGGAGTTTCCGATGCGGGTGGAGGTGACACCCCAGGCGTCGACTGCCGATATGGTGACGCAGAAAATCTACGCCGTTCCTAATTTCAGAACCAAAATCGACTTGCTGGCGTATCTCATGAGTTTCGAAGCCGCCAGCCGGGTAATTGTGTTTGCGCGCTCCAAAGAAACCGCCAACAACATCTATAAATTCCTGGCCCGGAAAGTCATTGCCGACGACCGGATTCGCGTTCTGCACGCCAACAAAGGCCAGAATACGCGGATCAATTCGATGGAAGCCTTTAAGGAAGGCAACATCCGGGTGCTGGTGACCACCGACGTGACGGCGCGGGGCATCGATGTCAACCTGGTGAGTCACGTCATCAATTTCGATGTGCCGCTGATTTACGAAGATTATGTCCACCGGATCGGGCGGACGGGCCGTGCCAACCATACCGGCGAAGCCATCACATTTGTAACGATGGCGGAAGAGTACCACATCCGGCAGATTGAGAAGATTATCCGGATGCAGATTCCGCGCGAGCCCATCCCGGAAGCCGTGCCGATTACGGAAACGCCGTTTGACGAACAGCAGGATTATTTGCGGGAGATCGACGACCAGCGGAAAAAAGAAGATCCAACGTTTAAAGGGGCTTTTCACGAGAAAAAAGGAATTCCCATCAAAGGCCGAAGCACATCCACAAAAACAGCATCCACCCGCAGCACGTCGACGCGCGGAAATGCCCCCAAAAGCCCGGCAGCCCGCAGTGGAAAACCCAAAAACGGCCCACCCCGTCGCCGGAAGACGTAACCGTTTTTCAATATTTTGTACTAAATTGAATCCCCCTACGTTTTATAGGGGTTAGTACGTTGAACGTCACATGAATAATCGGACAAAAGGAATACGGTTTTTCGGTCTTTTGCTTTGCCTGCCTCTGGGCGTTTTTGCACAGACCGGATCACTGGTAAGTTCTGCCCGGAAGGTCGAAGCCGGTAAGAGTGATACCGTTGTTGAGGTTTCCAAAGAGCCCAGCCACACAGTAGCTAACCCCATGGTGACGCCTTTGTTTGGAGAACAGGCAAAATCGGCGAAGCACATCGACTGGGAAGTACGGTTTTTGAACGAATGCGACCAGAGTTTTGCCAACCGGAAGGAAGCGAGCCAGTTTTTCTCGACCCGCGCCTGGGAATACCTGACGGAAGGGCAACTGGATACCGCTACCTACCGCTTTAATCTCGCCTGGCTGCTGGACGACAAAAATTCCGATACGTATTGGGGACTGGGCGTTATCAGCTACCAGCAAAACAAGATGCCTGAGTCGATTCGGCTTCTGAAGAAAGGGCTGGCCGTCGCCGACAGCAATGCCGTTCTGATGACCGACCTCGCCACGGTAGAGCTCAAGCAGTATAAGGAAAACAAAGATGCCGAACTGCTCGAAGACGCCATTTCGGTACTCAACAAAGCGCTTCAGTACGACGTAACGAACGCCAATACCTTCATGCGGTTGTCGTGGGCCAATTTTTCCAAGGGCGATTATCCCGCAGCCTGGGAGAACCTGCACAAAGGCCGCGCACTGGATCTGGGTGCCGTTGACTTCGTTTACCTTCAGGAACTCCGCGAGAAAATGCCCGATCCCAAAGGCTTTTTCAAATAAATACACACGGCTGTCGGGGTGATTTAAACCGCAACGGTCTTTGCTTTGTCTGGATTAAACTTCTGCATGTAGTACCGGATCGTCCGACCGATCAGAATTCCCCCAATAACCCCCGGCAATACCCAGGCTGCGATGTCGATCATGAAATGATGGTCGGGCAAATACCGGGTATTGACCACCGCAAAAGCCGTCAGTGTGGCAATGTAGGAACCGCACATGCGGCTGATATGCCCAAAGAACCACTCCATCTTGCCGTACCGGGCTTTTTCCGGATTGTGGAATAACCTGACATCGTAGAGGGCATTGGAAAATAGAAGACCGGCAAAGAAGAAATAGAGCATGCCGAACGTGGAGATACTGCCCGTCGAAAACCAGCCCACAACCGCCTGAACACCCAACCCGAACATCACGAGCGACGCGCCCAAAGCCCCATACGCGGCAAGCTGATCCGTCCGGGTCAACCGGTTTTGTGATTTTTTCAGCCGCAGAATGCGCCGACCGGAAAAGCAGAAGTAAAAGCTCAGGATCGCGATAAAAAGCAGGAACAGGGTGCTGGGTTTGAAGAAAACCAGGTAAACGGCCGTCAGGCAGACGGCGGCCATGCACCAGTAAAACACCAGCCCGGTCAGTTTGTGCAGGCGACCGCCTTTTTTCGATACCATAGGAACAACGCCCACCAGCAAGGCCAGAAAACCCGCCGTGATGTGGACAATCAACATGAGTTTTAACAAGAGATTCATGACTCCGAAAGCGTTTAGATGTGTTCGATTCGTTGAAACAAACCTACGCGGAGCCGTCAAACCGGGCAAATCAGCGGGGTGTATAGCGGTTTTTTGGGGCGTTTGGCAACCTTCGGGGAATTTGACAAAGCCGCTGGGACGTTTGGCAAAGGCTCAGGCCATCGATTTCAGTTGGGCCACCAGCGTATCGTTGTATTTCCGGGCCACCGGTATTTGAAAAGAACCGTCGTGCAAATGGAGTTTGTAGCCCTGCGCGTTGCCCGTCACCTTTTCCACGTTCTCCAGATTGACGATAAACGACCGGTGGCACCGCACCAGGACAGCGTTCCCGGCAAACTGCGTTTCCAGCCGGCTGAGGCTGCTGCGCAGCAAGGCTTTGACGGGCTGGTTGTTTTTCAAATACATCACCGTCGAGTAGTTGTCACTGGATTCGATGTAGAGCAGGTCGGCGGGCGGGAAGCTGAGGGTATCCTTTTCGTTTTCGGCGGTTAGCGTCACCAAAACAGGTTGGGCCGACTCCGCGCCGGGAATTTCTGCGTGGTGTTCCCGAACCGGTATCTCCCGGGCGGCCTGCTGGTATTTTTTGAGCTTAAGAATGTAGTTGACCAGCACAGACCCCGCCGAGGGAAAGATGCCAATCAGAAACGTGACGACGATCATCCCGAACAACTGAATTGCGTAGATGGGATTGGCAATCAGCCAGTTGATGTAAAAATAATTGACCAGCCCGATCAGCGTAATGTGGGCCGTTATCCAGAGAATTTCGCGCCCCACCGTCCAGCGTTCGTTGGTGAAAAGCTTTGGGAGAAAAACCGGCAGCAGCAGACTGAGACCGGCTGTCACCAGAAACGAAATCAGGCCAAACCCCAGGATTTTAAGGGTTTTATTGGGTGTTACCCAGATGTTCAACCCGAAGGGCTGGAAAACCAGCAGGAACAGGCCCACAAAAACCCCGATCCAAAACGCCTTGGCCCACCGCCGGCGAACCGGGTCTTCACACGGATACGGTTGATTTAGTAGCTGCCACATACCAGACAAGAGAAGCTAGACAAGAGAGCAAAGACAAAAAGCCGAAGTCTGTAGTCTCTTGTCTAGCTTCTTTTTTCTATCAAAACAATTTCCAGGTCGAAATCTGTTGGATAAAATACGGAACAACGGGCGGATAGAGCAGAACAACGACGAAAATTCCGAAAATAGCGCCGTATAAGTGGGCATCGTGGTTGATGGTGCCGCGCCCGCGCCGGGATTCGTAGAAGGAATAACCCATGTAGAGGGCGCCGAAAATAAAACCGGGTACGCCAATGATGCCCATGAGATAAATTTTTTCGGTGGGTTGGAACATAATCGCGCCAAACAGCAACGCCGAGACGCCCCCCGACGCCCCCAATGAATTGTAATTGGATTTATTGCGCTGCCGGATCAGTGTGGGAATGTCGGACACTACAATCGCGACCAGATAGAAAATCAGCAGGTAAAGTGGGCCGGAAGGACCAAATAGGGAACCGAAAACCTGCTCGATCAGTGTTCCGAAAAAAAACAGCGTGAACATGTTGAACAGCAAGTGGCTGAGGTCGGCATGAATGAATCCCGAAGTCAGAAGCCGGTACCATTGGCCTCGTTTGAGCACTTTTTGCGGGTTCAGAATCATACTGTCCAGAAAAGACTCGTTTCGCCAGGCGTAAAAGCTAACGAGTCCGGTAATGACGATAATGGCAAGCGTAACGGTCATAACGTGTTGTGGAGTAAGAAGTGGCGAGTACGGGTTAATCAGGCAGAAATTTAGATGAAGCCTGGCCTTTCATCAGCTTTCCCGTTCGATGAGCTGTTCTGTAAAATCCAGCAACAGGGCTTTCCGGGCCGGATCGACCGAAAGTTGTTCGAAATTAGCAAAGCCACGCGTAAAAAAGTCATTGATTCGGGCTTCCGTCAGTTGCCGAATGCCGAGCTGGTCATAGATGGCGGTGACGGCCTGAACCTTTTCCTGCTTGTCAAACTCGGTAGCGCTGAGCCAGCCGATGAGTTCATTTTTCAACGCGCCACCCGACTGTTGCAGAGCTTCGATGAGTAAAAACGTTTTTTTGTTGGCAATAATATCCCCTCCAACCTGCTTTCCGAATTTCGCCGGATCACCGTAGACATCCAGCAAATCATCTTTCAACTGGAATCCCAGCCCGATGTTAATACCGCCTTCGCGCAGCCGCTGGCTCTCCACGTCGTCGGCTCCGGCAATGATGCTACCCAGTTCGAGCGCAAAACCGAGTAAAACCGACGTTTTGAGCTTGATCATCTCGATGTACTCGTCTTCCGAAACATCCCAGCGGGTTTCAAAATTCATGTCGAGCTGTTGTCCTTCGCAAACTTCGGCGGCTGTGCGGTTGAAGCGGGCCAGCACTTTTTTCAAATACGGCGTTTCGACATCCAGCAGCAATTCGTAGGCATTGACCAGCATGACGTCGCCCGACAGAATGGCGATGTTGTGATTCCATTTCTCGTGCACCGTCGGCTGGCCCCGGCGCAGGGGTGCCTGGTCCATGATGTCGTCGTGCATGAGCGTGAAATTGTGGAACACTTCAACGGCCACGGCGGGTTTGAGGGCTTTCCGCCAGTCATCTCCAAACAGGTAAGCGGCCATGAGCGTCAGCAGCGGTCGCATCCGCTTGCCGCCCAGGTTCATGATGTAACTAATCGGGTCGTATAATTCCGCGGGTTGCCGGCCGTATTTCGTTTGTTGAATCTCCTGATGAAGCGCTTCTAAAAAAACAAGGGGGTTGGTGGTTTGGGTCATGGCTCAAAAATACGGAAAACTGCCGGAATGGGAGTTAATAGTTAGGAGTTATGCGTGAAGAGTTTAGGAAATAGCCTGTGATTCAGATAGGATACGAGCAACTAAGTACGCCGTTGGCTGTAAACCATCGAGCCAGTGGATGCGTAAACCGTCGCGTTCCAGTTTGCGGAAAAACGTCATCTGGCGCTTGGCAAACTGGTGGATGGCGGTTTCCAGCCGGGCGGTCATGGTCGCATACGCCAGTTCATCGTGCAGATACTGCGTGATGAATTTATACTCCAATCCGTAAAAAATCAGTTTTTCGGCCGGAATCCCGCTCTCCAGTAAGCGTTGAACCTCGTCGATCAGACCGTTTTGCAGCCGTTGGTGCAACCGCTCCGTGATTCGCTGCCGCCGAACCTCGACGGGTAAATCGATTCCAAAAACCACCGCGTCGGGCCGCGAAATCGGTGCTGACAGATCAATTGACGGATTTTCGGTTAAATACGTGGCAATTTCAATCGCCCGAATCAGCCGCTTGCGGGTGGACGTATCGGCCAGATTGGTATAGTCGGAAGGAAGGTGCCGGAACCGCTCGCGCAATTCGTCGTCGCTTTTCGTTTCCAGCGCCGTGCGCAAGGTCTGATTGACGGGAATGGCCGTGTACCGGTGCCCTTTCAAAACCGCTTCCAGGTATAAACCGGTTCCGCCACAGAGGATCGGAACGTGGCCACGTGCCAGAATTTCGGGCAGAACGCGGTTGAAATCCTGCTGATACTGGTGCAGATTGTAATCACTGCCCGCGTCGACGATGTTGATAAGGTGATGCGGAATCGATTGATTATCAATTCGGTATTCGTCCAAATCCTTGCCGGTGCCGATGTCCATGTCCCGGTAGACCTGCCGTGAATCCACGCTGATGATTTCACCCTTAACCCGCCGGGCAAGCTGCACCGCCAGCCGGGTTTTCCCGCTTGCCGTCGGACCGAGAATGACGATGGTTTTTAGCATGGGTTAGGATAGAAACACGGATTTAGCGGATTGAACGGATGGGCACGGATAAAATAAAAATCTGTTTTGATCCGTTCAATCCGCTAAATCCGTGTTCCTATAAATTTTTACAAACTTAACACTCCCCGCATTATAAACCGGAATATACCCGCTATCCGCCATCTCGATTTCCGTTAACCCGTCGAGCAACTGACTGGGGTAATGCCGTATCCACTCGCCGGGGCGCACCCAGAACGGGTTGGGTTCAGTGGTTTCCAGCCTTGTGAAGCCCAGTTTTTCATAACTCCGGCCGTTCGACCAGTCGCGGTCAGCGTAGGTCATGATGTCGTCGGGCTGAACGTCGGTCACGAAGGCTTTCAGGAGTTTGTCCAGCCCGCCGACCACCGTGCAGTTCAGGTGATTGGCAAACCGCACGAGTTCGACCGAGCGATGGACAGTGCCGTTGCGGGTGATCGAACGCGGATGGCTAAAAGTGGCAACGGCCACCAGCAGTTCCGTCGCGTTGACGGGTTGTAAGCGGAAATCCACCGACAGAACCCGAAAATATCGCGCGGGCAGAAACAGACCGTACTTGTATTTGGCGTTCGTCACGACCTGTAAATGATTTTCCTGCAAAAACCGCCCGGCAGTGGGCTTGTCGATGCGTCGAACCTGCGTCAGCCGGGCCGGAATCCGTTCGGAAAGGCCCACCATCGCCCGAAGTCGTGAAAGGACAACGGCCGGCCGTTGTCGCCAGACATCTTCCCAAAGATGAATCAACTGCTGGTTTTCGATGGAAAATCGGGCGGAAAGTTGCTGAAAAAAATACCGTACATCCGTTTGCTGTCGGAGCCGGGAATAGGTCTCAAAGTCGATGCAGTGCAAAACAAGAGAGGTGTCTGCAACGCGGAACAGGGAAAACGGCGTATAGACTGTTGTCTTGAACGGTGTTAGCGTCAGTTGGGCCGAAAGAAGCTCCTGAAAAGCAGCAGGAAATTTAATTGAGGTGTTTTCCAACGGATTGACGCAAAAAGTTGTCTATACGGCTACTATAACGCAGGAAGTAACCGAAAAAACCGGAAATTACAGTATAATTGCTAAGTTAATCTAGTTTAATTACACCTAAGCTCCCTGACCGACTCCCCTTACCAATGAATCATCGTGTTATCTGGGTTATTTTGATCGCCCTTCTTCTACCCTGCACGGTTTTCGGACAGCGTGCTTTGTCGGTGGATAGTTCATTCCGGGAACAGGCCATTCGGTACGCACACGCCCGCTACGTTCGTTCAACCGCCGACCAGGCGCGGTTATACAACGGCGCCGAATACGTCGGCCACCTTCCGACCATCAAAGGCTATCCATACCTTGACTCGCTCTGGCGCACCGGCTCCGTCACCTACGATGGCATCACTTACCAGAATATTCGCCTGCTCTACGATCTGGTGGATGACGTCGTGGTGGTGCCCCACATCGATAGCGTATACCGGATGCAGTTACAAAATATTAAAGTAAGCCGGTTTTCGATTGCCGACCACCAATTCGTTCGGATTGTGCGGGATACGGCCCACAACATCGGCCTGCGAACGGGCTTTTACGACCAATTGTACGATGGGCGGTCGAAAGTGCTGGCAAGGCGGGTCAAAACCATCCGAACCGAACTGGTGCAGAACGCCGTCAAGGAGGAGTACTTATCAGAAAACAGTTTTTTCATTGGCAAAAACGGCCTCTTTTATCCGGTCAAAACCAAACGATCGGTCTTGAATCTGTTTGCCGATCAAAAGAAAACCCTCCGCAAATACCTCCGCGAAAACCGCATCAAATTTGCAAAGAACCGCGAAGCCGCCATTGTAAAACTCACGCAGCAGTACGACGCAGCAACCCGATCGTTATGACGAAATTCTACCGAACCTTATTCCTGTTGTGCTGTTTTGCGGGCTCGCTCACCGCCGGTTTTGGGCAGCAGGCGGCTGAAAAAACCATTCGCGGACCGTTCACCAACCTATCCTTTGAGCAGTTTGTCCGGGAGGTGGAAACCCAGACCGAGTACCGGTTTTTCTACAACCTCCGCGATGTCGACAGCATCCGGGTCAACTACGACAAAAGCGGCCAGAAACTGTCGGCGGTTTTGCAGGAGGTGCTGCAAGGGACCAGCCTGTATTACGCCATCGACGCTAAAAAACAGGTTTTCATCACGCCGGAACGCGCCATTCGGACGGAGTTGCCCATCGGTTTTTTTGACCGGGGCAACAGCACAAACGAGGGCGACACCAACGTGGTCGATTATCTGGCGGAAAAAGAAAAACGCCGGATTACGCTTGAAACCCGCTTGTTCAACATCGGCCGGGCCACCAATCCCGTCCGACCCGGCAACGCCAACCTGGCGGGCCACATCCGGAATGCCGCTTCGGGCGAACCGGTGATTGGCGTGGCGGTGTACATCGAAAAACCGCGCATTGGCGTCGTTACGGATCAGTTTGGCTATTACTCGATTACGCTGCCGCGGGGTCGGCACGAACTCCGGGTGCGTAGCATCGGGATGAAGGATACGAAACGACAAATTATGCTGTATTCAGACGGGAAGCTGGAAATTGAGATGGAGGACGACGTGATTGCGTTGAAAGAAGTGGTGATCGAAGCCGAAAAAGACGTGAACGTGTCGGGGCTGCAAATGGGCCTCGAACGGCTGGACATCCGCACGCTCCGGCAGGTGCCGACGGCTTTTGGCGAAGCCGATCTGCTGAAAGTGGTGCTCACCTTGCCGGGCGTCAAATCGGTGGGGGAGAGCAGCGTTGGGCTGAACGTGCGGGGTGGTTCGACCGACCAGAACCTGATTTTATACAACGACGCCACAATTTATAACCCATCGCACCTGTTCGGATTTTTCTCGGCCTTCAATCCGGATATGATCAAAAGCGTCGAACTCTACAAAAGCGGTATTCCGTCGCGGTATGGCGGGCGGCTGTCGTCGGTGCTGGAAGTGACCACGCGCGACGGCAACAAGAAAAAGCTGTCGGGGTCCGGCGGAATTGGCGTTCTGACGGGGCGGTTAACGCTGGAAGGTCCGATTGTCAAGGAAAAATCGTCGTTTCTGATCGGGGCTCGTTCGACCTATTCCGACTGGTTGCTCAGCAGCCTGAAAAATCCGGCATTCAAAAACAGCCGGGCGAACTTCTACGATCTGAACGCCCACATTACCCACGAATTCAACGAAAAAAATACGATTTACCTCACCGGCTATTACAGCCAGGATGAGTTCCGGCTCAACAGCGATACGGTTTACAACTACAACAACATGAACGCGACGCTGAAGTGGAAACACATCTTCAACACCAAACTCTACAGCGTTTTTACGGGAACCACCAGCCGGTACAAATATTCCGTTTCCAGCGATCAGAACCTGGTTAATGCCTACAAGCTTACGTTTCAGATCGATCAGACGACGTTCAAAACGGATTTCAACTATTACCCGACGGCCAAACATACCATCGATTTTGGCGTCAGTTCGAATCTGTACAAACTGCACCCGGGCCAATTCCAGCCGCTGGGCGGGGAGTCGCTGGTTCGGCTGGACGTGGTGCCGACGGAGCAGGCGCTGGAAAGTGCGTTTTATGTGGGCGACCGCTTTGATATTTCGCCCCGGTTTTCGATCAATTTCGGGTTGCGCTATTCGCTGTTTAATTACCTCGGCCCGAAAGATGTTTACGTGTATCCCAATGGTTCGCCCAAAACCGAAGCCAATATCCTGGACACGCTTTCGTACGGAGCCGGAAAAAACATCAAAACGTATCACGGCCCCGAATACCGGGTTTCGGCGCGGTATGCGTTCACACCCGATGCGTCGATTAAGGTCAGTTTCAACCGGATGCGGCAATACCTGCACATGCTGTCGAACACCACGGCGATGGCTCCCACCGACATCTGGAAGCTGAGCGATCCGAATATTCTGCCGCAGGTGGGCGACCAGTTTTCGGTTGGTCTCTACAAGAATTTCAAAAACAACACCATCGAAACCTCGGTCGAAGGCTATTACAAAACGATGGATAATGTGCTGGATTTCCGCAGCGGTGCCACGCTGATCATGAATCATCACCCTGAAACGGAGGTGGTTCGGGCGGAAGGAATGGCGTATGGCGTTGAATTTCTGGTTAAAAAAATCACCGGGCGGTTCAACGGCTGGCTGAGTTATACGTATTCCCGCACGTTTTTGCGCGTGGATCAGAGCGTGCCGCAGGAGAACATCAACCAGGGCGAGTACTACCCCAGCAATTTCGATAAACCGCACGACGTGACCTGGGTGGGCAATTACCGCATCAACCGCCGGTTTAGTGTTTCGCTCAATTTTACGTACAGTACGGGTCGGCCCATTACGCTGCCGCTGGCAAAGTACGAGCTGGCGGGTTCGCCCCGGGTCTATTATTCGGAGCGGAACCAATACCGGATTCCGGATTATTACCGCGCCGACTTATCGCTCAACATCGAGGGCAACCACAAGGTTAAAAAGCTGGCCCACAGCTCCTGGACGGTGGCCGTTTATAACCTGACAGGCCGACGGAATGCCTATTCGGTGTATTTCACGTCCCTCGGCGGGGTGGTACGAGGGTATAAACTCTCCATTTTTGGGCAGGCGATTCCGACGCTCACGTACAATTTCAAATTCTGATCATGAGAAAGTATCTAACGATAGTGATGGCGGTAGTGATGGGGAGTTGCGTCGATCCGTACCGGCCACCGGCGGTTTCGGCTCCCAACACCTACCTGGTAGTCGACGGTTTTCTGAATGGATCGGGTGCCAGCAGCATCCGGCTGACGCGCACGCAAAACCTGACAGACGGCAGCAAACCCACGGTGGAAACCAAAGCGACGGTGACGGTGGAGGGCGAAAAAGGCGGGAGCCAGACCTTTGTCGATAAAGGTGATGGGACGTATACACTGGCCGCTGGCGGGTTGCAGTTTAATCAGAAATACCGCCTGAAAATCAAAACAGCCGCGGGACGCAACTATCAGTCCGACTACGTAACCATCAAGCAAACCCCAAAAATCGATAACGTAAGCTGGAAGGCGCAGGATCAGGGCGTGCAGTTTTATGTAACGACCCACGATCCAACGAACAATACCAAATATTACCGCTGGGAATACGAAGAAACCTGGGAGTTTTATTCCGCATTTTACTCCCGGGTCGAATACCTGAACAAAAAATTTGTTTCCCGGATGGACGACGTCAATCATTGCTGGAGCAACGGGAAATCAACCGGTATTTTCATCGGCTCGTCGGAGAAGCTGACGCAGGACGTAATCGATCAATTTCCGCTGGTGTTCGTTTCCAATACGTCTTCCAATCGTCTGAAGATTCGGTACAGCCTGCTGGTCAAGCAGTATGCCCAAACCGCAGAATCGTTTGAATACTGGCAGAATCTGCGCAAAAACACCGAGAGCCTGGGGTCGATTTTCGATCCGCAGCCGTTTCAGGTCATCGGCAATATCCACGGCGTAACCGACCCGAACGAACCCGTGGTAGGCTATCTGAGTGGTTATTCGGTGGAGGAAAAGCGCATTTTTGTCAATGCCTCCGAGCTGCCGCCCTGGCGGATTCCGAGCATGTACGAAGCCTGTCTGCCGGATACCGCTCCCATCTTCAGAACGCCGGAAAAACCGTCGGCGGCCGATCAGGCGGAGTCGGGGGCCATTCCCATCGATGAGATTCTGTCCCCTTTGGGTCAAATAATCGCTTACCGGATGAGTTCGGCCTATTGCGTCGATTGCCGGACATCGGGTACCAACGTTAAACCGACTTTCTGGTGATGATCTCGCAACCCATGAACCCACTCAAAAAAACCGCTCAGGCTGTTTTTCTCCTCCTGACTCTCGTTGGCACCGTGCCGGTTTGGGGACAAACGGAAAATCCGATCCGGAAGCAACTCGATACCTACCGAAACCAGACATTGCAGGAAAAACTGTTTGTCCACCTCGACCGCTCGTTTTACGTAGCCGGGGAGTTGATGTGGTTCAAAATCAATTACGTCGATGGGACGTTTCACCAGCCCTTGTCACTGAGTAAAGTGGCCTATCTGGAGGTGTTTGACAAAGAAAACCGCCCGGTTTTGCAGACCAAAGTGGCCCTGGCCGACGGTTCGGGCAACGGTTCTCTGTTTTTGCCCACCACGCTGGGTTCGGGGAATTACCTCGTTCGGGCGTATACCAACTGGATGAAAAACACCGACCCCGACTATTTCTTCGAAAAACCGGTTACGATTGTCAATACCTTCCGGAAATTGGAATTGCCGGTTTTGAAAGATTCGCTGGCGTATGATGTTCAGTTTTTCCCGGAAGGCGGTAATCTGGTTCGGAACCTGCCCGGCAAGGTGGCCTTCAAAATGGTTGGAATAACCGGAAAAGGAGTTGATTTACAGGGTGTTGTTCTGGATCAAAGCAACGATACCGTCGTCCGGTTTAAACCGCTGAAGTTCGGCATGGGGCGTTTTGCGTTGACCCCCGCCGAAGGCAGGCAATACCGGGCGGTGTTGACCGATGCCGCTGGCAAGACCTTCACGCGTCCGTTACCCGCCGTTCAGGAGCAGGGCTACACGATGCAGGTCGAAGAGGAGGGCAAAGACCAGCTTCGGGTGACGGTGAAAACCTCGGCCCCGGCGGCTTCGCTGGTGTATTTGCTGACGCACACGCGACTGGCCGCCATTCGTGCCGATGAACAAGGCCTGCGCGACAATACGGCCTCGTTTCTGATCGATAAAAAGACGCTGGGTGAAGGCATTTCACACCTGACGGTTTTCGACGCCAGCCGGAAACCGGTGTGCGAACGGCTGTATTTCAAACGGCCGGAACGGCGGCTGACGATCGACGCCAAACTGACGAGCGGAGCGTTATCGACCCGCGAAAAAGCGGTTTTTGACCTGACGACGCAGGATGAAACCGGGAAATCAGCACTCACGGATCTGTCCGTAGCGGTCTATCGGCTCGACTCGCTCCAACCGGCGGAGTCCGGGGATATCCTGAGTTATTTGCTCCTGACGTCCGATTTGCGGGGCGGGGTCGAATCGCCGGACTATTATCTCCAGGCCACGGGAGCCGAGGTGAACGAAGTGACGGACAACCTGATGCTGACGCAGGGCTGGCGCCGGTTTCGGTGGGAGACGGTTTTGCAAACCGACCGACCGGCCGAAGTGCATCTGCCGGAGGTGAACGGGCATTTCATTCGCGGAAAAGTGATTCATCCGGGAACGGGTCAGCCGGGATACAACATCAGTTCGTACCTGTCGGTGCCGGGCAAACACATTCTGTTATACGGTTCCCGGTCGGACAAAGCGGGGCGGATTCACTTTGAAATGAAGGAGTTTTTTGGCCCCAAAGACCTCGTCGTGCAGCTCAATCCGAAAGACAGCCTGTTTAGGGTCGAGTTGCAGAGTCCTTTTCACGACCGGTTTTCGGCTTCCCGGCTGCCGGTTTTCGATTTTCCGACGGCGTTGAAAGAGCCATTGCTGGCCCGCAGCATTCCGATGCAGGTGCAGAACGCCTATTACCGCGAAAACCTGAGCCGCTATCGCTTGCCCCAGATCGATAGCGTGGCGTTTTATGGCGTTCCGGACGAAAAATACCGGCTCGACGATTTCACCCGGTTTCCGGTAATGGAAGAGGTTTTTCGCGAATATGTGCCGGGCGTAATGGCGCGAAAACGCCGGGATGGTTACGTGATCAGCCTGCTCGATACGCCCCACAAGCAGTTTTTTGAAGGAAGCCCCCTGGCATTGCTGGATGGCGTTCCGATTTTCAACATGGACAAAGTGATGGAAATCGATCCGCGGAAAGTACAGCGTTTGGATGTCATGACCCGGCGCTACATTGTTGGGCCGCTGGTTTTCGACGGCATCATCAGTTTTACGACCTACAAGGGTGACCTGGCGGGCTATCGGCCGGATGCCAAAGCCTTGCTGGCCGACTACGAAGGCTTGCAGATTCCGCGCGATTTCTACACGCCCCGCTACGATACGCCCCAGCGGTCGGGGAGCCGGATGCCGGATTTGCGCAACCTGCTGCACTGGGCTCCCACGCTGAAAACCGATGGACAGGGCAAAGGAAAACTGGAGTTTTATACGTCGGACGAAGAAGGAACGTACCGGTTTATGATCAACGGGATTACGGCCGACGGCCGGGCCGGAAGCCGACAGGGAACGTTTGAGGTTACGAAAGTGATCAAGTAATCAGATCATGTCGTGGAGTTTTTCGCGCTCCGACCAGTCGATCTTTTCGGAGCCGGTATTTTCCAGCAGGTGATTGATGAACGTTGCAATCCGGGTGGGCACGTAGCCGGATGCCGTGGTGTCGATCAGCGAAATCTTGCGTTTGACAAACCGGCCTACGGTGGATTTCTCCGCCAGTTCAAACAGGAAATTGGTTTTGGTGATGCTGTTGTTGAAAAAATACGGATTGCTGCCGGTGATGTAGTTGATCAAAACCAGGCGCGACGACGACTGTTTGACGACGGCGTGCAGCCGGATTTGCTTCTTCTCATCCAGGTAAACGCCCAGATCTATCTTCTCCTTGGGAATGACGGTTTGCAGGTATTCGTTGGCCGACCGCCGGAACTGCTCCTTGGTTTCCCGCTCCTCGCGTTCCACAAATTCGATTTCAGACGTGCTGACCATGGCCGCAATGAAATTGGCCATATCGAAAACCAGCGACGGAACGGCAATGGGCGTGATGGTTTTTTTGTAGAAATAAGTCTTCTGGCTGGGGCCTTTGATTTCCTTGATACTGAACGCGTTGAAATAATGGTGGGCAATTTTTCGGAAGGTGTCGTCTTCCAGCGTAAACGAGTTCTCGTAGAACCCGCTGTCGAGCCAGCCTCCGTCGGAAACGACATACTCCTCGTCTTTGAACGACAGGAAAACGGAAATGAATTTCTGCGTCGTCGTGGTATACGGCGTAATAATTTCCAGTGATTTTCCCCGCTCTTTGAACGTCCAGAGCTGGCCGAAGGCGGTTTTGATGTCGTTGTAAATCTCCTCGAATACCATTACAGAAATAAAACCGTTGAGTTGGGGTCTTTTTGAGTCACGTGCAGCGGCAGCGCGTTGGGCAACACCCGGATCTGGGGAAATTCGTCGTCGCGCAGATTCAGCTTCGCTTCCTGGCAAAAATACGCCATACGGCGGGAAATATCGTTCTCTTTCGTGGTTTCCTGTAGCGGGTAG
This sequence comes from Larkinella sp. C7, assembly GCF_006149005.1. GTDB lineage: Bacteria > Bacteroidota > Bacteroidia > Cytophagales > Spirosomataceae > Larkinella. The sequence goes on from NZ_VBSL01000006.1 coordinate 116,205, forward strand.
GTCACGTTGGCTCCCTGCTGGTTATACTGGCTGAAATGGGGCGTGGTAATGCGTTGCTGGGCGAGCGGAATCGATTCGTCGGCGTTCCGGTGGGTGCAACCGTCGCTATGAAATTCAAAAAACGGTTCTTCGCTTAGTTCGAGGCACCGCAGTTCGAACCGGAAAAAATCGTGATCGTTGCATTTGACCCGAACCGTCAGCGTGATTTCCGCGTCGAGGTCGCTGTGCGAAACTGTAGCCTTGCCCTCCAGAAACGTTGAGTTACCAGCTACTTTGACGACATCGACCGTATCCCGCAGCACATACTTATGTTCCCGCAGCAATTTCCGATAGAACCCGTATTTGCTTCGAATCGCCGGTACGATGGACATTCTGAGTAACGATTACGACTAAAAATCAAAAAAAAAGAAGATTGGTAAGTACGTAAAAGAAATTGAAAAAGAAGTGGGTTTGAGGAAAATTAATGTGTTGGCGGGTTGTAAACTGATCGTGGTTAAAACGAATTGTCAGGTGACAATAAAGTAATTCTACTTATTCCAATAAATACTTTTGATGTCAACTTGTTTTTGTCTGACAACGGTTTACGTTTGTATATCCTAAAACCTTTTACCTAATGGACTTCAAAGATCAGATTAAACAATTGGGCGACCGAATTGTCCGATTAAAAGACTCTATTCAAACTGAGGAAGCGACTAAGACCGCTCTTATCCTCCCGTTTATCAACGCGTTAGGTTATGACGTATTTGACCCTCATGAAGTGTCACCTGAATTTATCAGCGACATTGGTACCAAGAAGGGGGAGAAGGTTGACTACGCTATTTTGAAAGAAGGACAACCTATTATTCTCATGGAATGCAAGCACCATAATCAAAGTTTAACCCTCCATGATAATCAATTACTCCGGTATTTTCACGTAACAAAAGCCCGGTTTGGCGTACTGACCAATGGCGTTATTTATCGGTTTTATACTGATTTGATAGAGCCAAATAAAATGGATCAAAAGCCATTTCTGGAAATTAACCTAACGGATATGAGGGAGGTCCATTTTGAGGAGTTGAAGAAATTCCACAAGTCCTACTTTGATGTGGATTCCATTCTTTCAACGGCGAGTGAACTTAAGTATATGGGAGAACTGAAACCACTGATCGTTCAGGAAATGTCGGAACCCTCCGATACGCTGGTTCGCTATTTAGCCAAACAGGTGTATCAAGGGCAGATTAATGCAAAGTGGTTCGACTACTTTAAAGCCTTGATAAAAAAAGGATTTCAACAAATCGTGACTGATCAGATCACCGACCGTCTGAAATCAGCGCTCACCAAGGAAGAACAGCAGGAAATACCCGGTTCAGTAGCTACAGTAGCAGATCCCGTAGTCGAAGCGAAGAAGGACCCCATTATCGTGACTACGGCTGAAGAATTGGAAGCTTTTTATATCGTGCGGGCCATCCTCCGGTCAACTATCAACGGCGAGCGTATTTATCACCGGGATGCGCAAACGTACTTTGCAATTTTGCTGGATGATAACAATCGAAAACCGCTTTGCCGGCTGTATATGAACAGTCAGAAGAAATACATCGCCTTTTTAGATGAAGCCAGGAAAGAGATAAAACATGAAATTCAGTCGCTGAATGATATCTATAACTTTACCGAACACCTGCAGAAATCCTTGGCGATGATGGACACGAAGTAGCTTGTTGTTCTACCAAGCTACGCCCTGCCGGGAGCAAATGATCCGTAATGAAAAAAGGCCGGGTCAGAAGTGATCCCGGCCTTTTTTCGTGTCCTATTTCTTCGCTTCGTCGTAGCTCAAGCCATACTGTTTCAGCACGTCGTCCGGGACGCCGTCCCATTTGTTGGGTGTATTGCCGACATAGCCCAGGTCTTCGATGCCCATTTTGCTGGTGTAAAAACCGCCCAGCACAAAATTGCGCATCATCGTAAAAAACGCGACACCCTGCGTCATGTCAGCCGGGACTTTTTTGGCCGGATAGGCAATCTGCTCGACCATATCGATTTGCTGTTCTTTGGTGCATTTCGCAAACGGATTGCCGTAGCGGCTGACGCACTTGGCGTTCAACCAGCGGAGTCCACCGCGCATCGGCGTCTGGTTGCGGGGCTGATCGCGCATCATGAACTCGATGAAAGCCGGTACGCCAGCCTGCGACGCGCTGCCCGATTTGGCATCGGCCGGAATGATGATGTCGCTCAGGATGGTGACGGTTTGCAACTCCGCCGGGGTGAAGAACTTCTCAGCCGCGAGCAGTTTCAGATCACGTTCGGCCTCGAATTTCTGCCGTCCCGGCAACAGCTTGACGGCGGGTTTGGGTTCGGGAACTGCGGCTTCCACCGGGTTAACCGCCAAACCGAGTGACGTCAATGATATCGCTTTTAATGTATCTCTGCGTTTCATAGTAGTTTAAAGGTTTACGGTATACGGTTTTCAGTTTTCGGTAGTAAATCGGCATCCTCTTCAATTTCATAGGCTACTTCATCCTCAGCAACTTTGTATTTCAAACCCCGCACGGGTGATTTTTTCAGGGATTGAATTAATCCAAAAAGCATTTTCCCGATACGGTCTGTATTTGAATAGAACAACTCGAATTGTTCTTGCTGAATATGCTTGCAATCCAATGCTCGATATAATTGCGATTTAACCTCGGTACTCGATCCGGTTGAATAACCAAGGAACAGAATAAATTCCGCCCGATTCGCCCGCCCGAAGCCTTCGGCAATGTTATCCATAATTGAACCACTCGCGCGATTTACCTGATTTTTTAGCTCGAAATCTTTCGAAAAACTACCTTCCTGACTGAGCCAGAAGATGTCTTGAGCTAGTTTTCGAGATAGTTTCCAGACTTCTAAATCCTCAAATCGATTGATCTTAGCCATTGTCGAATAATTGTAGTACGCAAAAACCGTATACCGAAAACTGAAAACCGTATACCGATTTAAATATTTTTCCGCTTGACTTCATCGATCAAATACTCACTCGTGCGCATGGATGCGGCCAGGATGGTCCAGGTGACGTTCTTATCGCCCTGCGTGACGAAGGGGGCTGCATCGACGACGAACAGGTTCTTGACGTCGTGGGCCTGCTGAAACTTGTTCAGCGCCGACTTGGCGGGGTCGTTCCCCATCCGCACCGTCCCGACTTCGTGGATAATCCGGCCGGGAGCCGCCAGTCCGTAGTTCTGGTCTTTGCCAGGTTTATTGCCCATCGGCATGCCGCCCATCGCGTCGATGATTTGCTCGAACGTGTCCTGCATGTGTTTCGCTTGCTTGACCTCGTTATCCGACCATTTGTAGTGAAACCGCAGCGTCGGAATCCCGTATTTATCCACGGTATTCGGATCGATTTCGCAGTAATTGCTCTCTAGCGGAATCGGTTCGCCCCGGCCCGACATGCTCACGTAGGCGCCATAAAACCGGCGAACGTCGTCTTTCAACCCGGCACCGTAGCCGCCTGCGGGTTTCATCTTGCCATCGCGTCCGGGAATTTTGCCGTTCAGATTTTCAATGCCACCCCCAAAACCGTAGCCGGGCATGCCCATGCCGCCACCGTATTCGATGTGGTAGCCGCGCGGAAAATCCAGTTTTTTGTTATCGAGCCACCAGGGCGTAAAGACGTGCATACCGCCCACGCCATCTTCGTTGTAGCGTTTGCGATCCATCAACGCCGGGACAAACCCGGACCGGGAGGCTCCGGTGGAATCATTCAGGTATTTGCCGACCACGCCACTCGAATTGGCGAGTCCGTTCGGGAAACGGGACGATTTGGAATTGAGCAGCAGCCGCGCCGATTCGCAGGTACTGGCCCCGAGAATCACGGTTTTTCCGTAGACCGACACTTCCTGCATGCTGATCGTATCGACGTAGGAAACGCCCGTGGCCAAACCGGTTTTGGCGTCGGTCAGCACTTCCCGCACCATCGCGTTGTTTTGCAGCGTCAGGTTACCGGTTTTCATGGCCGGGATGCACAGCACCGACGACGACGAGAAATCGGCATAGGCCGAGCAGCCCCGGTTGCACTGGCGACAGTAGAAACACTGCCCGCGCTCTTTGTTAATCGGCTGGGTCAGAATGGATAAGCGCGACGGAATGACGGGGATGCCGATGCCGGTAGCGGCTTTTTTGAGCATCAGCTCGTGCAAACGCGGTTTGGGCGGTGGCAGAAAATGGCCGTCCGGTTCGTTGTGCATGTTTTCGACCGACCCGAAAACGCCGATGAGCTTATCCACCCGGTCGTAAAACGGTTTCATGTCGTCGTAGGTGATGGGCCAGTCGTCGCCGATTCCGGTGAGGGAGCCGCGCCGGAAATCGTCGGGGCCGAAGCGCATCGAAATGCGACCCCAGTGGTTGGTGCGACCGCCCAGCATCCGGGAGCGGAACCAGTGAAAATCGGCACCGGGTTTTGAGGAATACGGTTCGCCTTCGATTTCCCATCCACCCCAGGCGGCATCGAAATCACCGCCCGCCCGCGTGGTGCTGGCCCCGCGCCGGGGCGATTCATACGGCCATTTGAGTTGGGTCATGTATTTCGGATCGGCCGGATCGAAATACCCGCCGGCTTCGAGGAGCAGCACTTTGGCCCCGGCTTTGGTCAGCATGTAGGCTGCCATGCCGCCCCCGGCACCCGATCCGACGACGATGGCGTCGTAAACCGTCGGGGCTTTTTTGAGTTGAAAAAGATCCATTGAACGAGGCTATAGGATAAGGAGTTATCCCAAAAAGCAGTAAAACCGCATCACCTACTGATGCGGTTTTACTGCTTCTGATTTTCGTGGATCAGCCGGGTTTAGAAGCTTATAATTTATCGGTATGGCCCCGGTTGGCAGCGGGTTCCGTGGGGTTGATGGTTCGGGAAGGAAGCGGGTTAACCAGCTTTGTATCCAGCATTTTCTGGTCCCAGAGTGCAATGGAATCGTGGGAAACGTTTAGTTTGGACAACTCGTTGACCAACTCATTATAAGCCCGTTGGTTGAGGCTTTTCAGGCTTTGCAGATCCGCCGGTTTCAACAGGGCCAGCGTTTCGATGAGCGTCAGTCGCCCCACTTCTGCCAGATTGCAGACTTTCCGGCGCCGGACGATGGAGTAGAACGTCATGCGGGTTTGCACCCGCAGCGGGATTTGTTCGAGGGTGATGGCGGGAATTTCGCTGAGGATCTGTTTTCGCCGTCGGATTTCACTTTCCAGAAACGACTGCAACCGGATCAGCTCAAGCCCGGAGATGGTCGCGATTTTCTGGCGCAACTGGTCGAGGTTATATTCCTCCTGCATGGTGTGTATCGTCTGATTCGGTGGGGCATTGTGCAGAACCAAAATTAGCGGGTGAAACCGTGGCTTTCAACGGAAACCGCCCGTTTTTTTAGAGAAATTTACGGTATTCACTCAATAGTTCTGGTGGATTTCAGTCAGAAAAGCCGCCGTCCGGTTCCGCATATCGGCCACCGATCCGGCAAAATTGTTGTGCATCATGCTGAACAACAATAACTTCCCTTTCTTCGTAATCAAATAACCGCTCAGGTTATAAACGCCCGTCATTGACCCGGATTTGGCGAAGACGAACGGTCGGTCGGTTTTGTAGACCCGCTGAATGGTTCCCGTTGAGCCGCCAATCGCCAGCAACTGAAACAGCCGTTCCTGCGGCACGGTTTTGTAGATCTTCTGCAACAACGCGATAATCGAACGCGGGGTGAACAGATTATACCGCGACAGGCCCGAACCGTCGACCCAGTTGGGTTTGTCCGGCAAATCCGCCAGATGCTTTTTCAGGACGGTTTGAATGCCCACCGACAGGTTGACGGTATCCTGTACCGACGAACACAGCAGCATCAGGTGTTCGGCCAGGGTGTTGTCGCTGACCTGCAACATCCGTTTATAAAGCGAATCCGCGGGCTGGCTATACAACGTTTTGGCCGAGCGGTCGAAAGGGATGGAAGCCGTGGCAACGTCGCGGTGCAGGGTGTCGGCCAGCAATTGCGCGGCCAGTTGTGGAGACCAGCGAAAGGGAATATCCTGATGAAACGGCCGCACGGCCGCCGGGCGGTCGAAACGGTTGCGATGCTCGTCGCGCTGAACACTTCTCGAAAATTTCCGCCCCGAAACCGCCGACACGCTATCCCGGAAAAACCGGGGTTCTACGTCCAGCCGCGCGATACGATCCGGTGAACCGAAGCGAACAAAATTACCGTATAAGGGGAGAGGGGCCAATTCCGCCGAATAGTCATCGTTGAAATCATCCCAGGCCCAGCCGGGTCCGAAACGCTGGCCGCTGTAATTGGCCGTTGAAAAGACCAGCCGTTCGGAGCGATTCCGTAAAAACCGCAACACCGTGGTGTCGGGCAGATTCTGGTTCAGCAGGGAAGGGTCGCCGGTTCCCCAGAAAATCAGGGAATCAGAACGTGTGATGTAGCGCAAGGCCGGGATGGAATCGCCCAAGGTGACTAAACCGGCGTAAAAACTGAACAGTTTGGTGTTGGATGCCGGGGTAAAATACAGATGGGCCTGGTGTTGAACGACCATTTTCTGCTTTTCCCAGTCATACAAGGCAAAACCGGTAGCATGATCGGTGAGTTGGGGATTCTGGCGAAGCTGACGCTGAATCGGGCGGTAGGTCGAGCAGCCGGTCAGCACCAGCCAGAGGCAGAGGAGGTATACGGGGAATCGCATACCCCAAAATACGGATTTTTGAATTTAGTATAGCGAACCAGGCCGAATTATAGCCCCAGAGGGGCTAAATGTTAACAGGCCATGATTTTTCAGGTCGCCAAAAGCTCCGGAGGAGCGCCCTAAGCAAAACAAGGGTGCTCCTCCGGAGCTTTTGAATTTTAGCGACTTTTTTCTATTAACAGTCCACCCCTCCGGGGTAAAAAATCTCCCAGACTACTAGAAACCGGCGATTTTCCTGAAAATCACATGGGTTTCAACTTCAGCGATACCGAATTCAGGCAATACCGCAGGCCCGCTGGCGGAGGTCCGTCGTTAAAAACGTGGCCGAGGTGGGCGTCGCAAACCGCACACAACACTTCGACCCGCGACATCCCGTAGGTATAATCGTTTTCGAGGTGAATCAATTCCGGATCCATGGGTTCGGTAAAACTGGGCCAGCCCGTGCCGGAATCAAATTTCTGCTTGGATTCGAACAGGTCGGTGCCGCAGCAAACGCATTGGTAAACGCCGGGGTCGTGGCTTTCGCAGTATTCGCCCGTAAAGGCCCGTTCGGTCCCCTTCTGGCGTGCAACCCGGTATTGTTCAGGCGTCAGTTGCTGGCGCCATTCTTCATCGGTTTTAATGACTTTTGTGATCATGATTTTTATTTGGTTGTACGCCACTTTTTCAGCCGATAACTTTTAAAGTCGTCCAGCGAAAGTTCAGTTACGAACATAAACTAATTTTAGATTGATTTATCTTTACGGTAGGTTATGACCATCCACCAAATTCTTAAACAATTCTGGGGGTACGAGTCGTTCCGGCCTTTGCAGGAGGACATCATTCGCTCCGTGCTTGACCGGCGGGATACGCTCGTGCTGCTGCCCACCGGCGGGGGCAAATCCGTTTGCTTCCAGGTACCCGCCCTGGCGATGGGCGGTGTCTGCCTCGTCGTAACCCCGCTGATTGCCTTGATGAAAGACCAGGTCGAGCAACTGCGGAAACGCGGTATTTCGGCGGTGGCGATTTATTCGGGCATGCACTGGCGGGAAATCGACCGGGCGCTCGACAACTGCATCTACGGCAACGTCCGGTTTCTGTACGTTTCGCCCGAACGACTCCAGACCGAAATTCTGATTGAACGGGTCAAGCAGATGAAAATTAGTTTGCTGGCCGTCGACGAAGCGCACTGTATTTCGGCCTGGGGCTACGATTTTCGACCTCCTTATCTCCAGATTGCAGCTTTTCGCGACCTGCTGCCGGGCGTTCCGGTGGTAGCCCTGACGGCTTCGGCCACGCCGGATGTGCAGTCGGATATTGTTGAAAGGCTCGAAATGCGACAGCCGCAGGTGTTCCGTCAAACGTTCGCCCGCAAGAATTTGTCGTATTCTGCGTTTTACGAAGAGAATAAAGAAGCCCGCTTGCTGAAAGTGTTGCAGGGCGTTCCGGGTTCGGCCATTGTTTACGTGCGCAGTCGGCGGCAAACGCAGGACGTGGCCGAGTGGCTGCACCACCAGGGCATCCGCGCCGATTATTACCATGCGGGGTTGACGGCAAAGCAACGGTCTGATAAACAGGATGCCTGGGTTCATAACCGTATACGGGTGATCGTGGCTACGAACGCCTTTGGCATGGGAATCGACAAACCGGATGTTCGGACGGTGGTTCACCTGGATGTGCCGGACAGCCTGGAAGCCTATTACCAGGAAGCCGGCCGGGCGGGGCGTGACGAGAAGAAGGCGTATGCGGTTTTACTGTATAGCCACAAGGACTTAAGCGACATCGAACAGCGGGTTATTCAGCAATACCAGCCGGTTGAAATGCTCCGGCGGGTGTATCAGGCACTGGCGAACTACGCCAACCTGGCCATCGGTGGCGGGGAGTTTTCCGACATTGATTTCGATCTGACGGCGTTTTGTCAGGCGTTTCAATTGCCGGTAACGGACACGCATTATGCGCTGAAACAGTTGCAGTTGGAAGGTTTTATCGAGCTGAGTGAAGCCTATTTCAGTCCGTCGAAAGTGATGATTGCGGTGGATAACCGGGCGTTGTATGAGTTTCAGGTCATGAATCCGCATTACGATTCCTTTCTGAAGCTGTTGCTGCGGATTTATGGGGGCGAGTTGTTCACCAATTTCGTCAGCATTTCGGAAAGTTCGCTGGCCAAAACCACGCGAATGCCGGAAACCGAGGTTCTTTCGTATCTGGAACAACTGTCGCAACGATCGATTCTGGTGTATGAAAAACAGAAAGACAAACCGCAACTGACGTTCCTGACTCCGCGTTTCGATGCCCGGAATTTGCCGGTTAACGTCATGCAACTGGAACAGCGGAAACAGCGGGATCTGGCCAAAGTACGGGCGATGGCCGATTACGTTCAAAACCCCATTCAGTGCCGAACGCGGCTGTTGCAGGCTTATTTTGGCGAAACACCCGGCGATGCCTGCGGAGTTTGCGACCACTGTTTAAGCCAGCACCAGCACCCGCCGGATTCCGACGAACTCCGGCCGCGGATTCTGCAGCATCTCGACGCTGCGGGCGGACAGGGACTTGCACCCCGGTTGCTGGCCGATCGGTTGCATCTGACCACCGACCGGCTTTCCGCCGTTCTCCGCCAGATGCTGGCCGACGAACAGTTGCGGATCGATGCCGCCGGTAATTTGCACAAAATGAACACAATGAATCAACGATAAGTACATGAAAAACTCTGTTTTACGCTTGCTCCTGACCATTCTGGTGGGTTCTACTTCCTTGATGGTCCGGGCACAATACCAGCCGGGTTTGGTAAGCAGCAATTATGGGGGTATTCACCGGATGCTTCAGAATCCGTCCTCCATTGCCGGTTCGCGGTATAAATTTCAAATCATTGCCTTCACCGGCACATCTTCCGTTAATTCGTTATACACGAAATATGTGTCAAAGGGTCTGTTTCAGACGATTCAATTGCCCTATAGTCAGGGACTTAGCCTGCCTCTCCGAACGATTGGTTCCATTACGAATGCGCCCCGAACTACTTCGTATTCCGAAATTCTGGGGCCGTCCATTTTGCTCAATGTCGACGGCAACCAGACGATTGCGCTCCACACACGGATGAAAAGTTACCTGTATGGCTCCACTTTGCCCGAAAACTTAACTGAAGCGTATCGCAACCGGCTTTTTTACAGGAACTTACAGCCGTCGGCGGGGAGCATGGATTTCAATCTGGCGCACAACAGCTACGGAGAAATTGGCCTGACCTACGGTTTGCAGGTATTCGACGGGCATTGGCACCGGTTGAATGTGGGAGCCACGGTTCGGCGGATTGTGGGCGCTCAGCTCAGTTACCTGAACGCCCGGGGCAATTACGCGATTCTCCAGAACAACGGCGATGTGGAGAAAACGCTGGACATTACCAATCTGCAATATGAACTCGGCCAAACGACGCCCCGCAAGGATTTTGGCCTTTCGTCGGTTTTTTCCAGTGCCTACGGCAGCGGTTGGGGGTATGATCTCGGTGCTACCTATGAAATCGGCCGCCGAACCACCGGAAGGAGCTATGAATCGTATGCGTCGACAAAAGACCCGCGCCCGGCCTACTGGCTGCGGTTATCGGCAGCTTTGATGAACGGCGGAAGTATCAAATACCCGGTGGGTCAGTCGGTAACCGGAAGTGGTCGATTGACGTTTCAGCAGGAAGAACTGGAGAAATTCGGGAACGCGCCAACGGATTATCTGACGACTAAATCCGACAACCTCCCGCAGCCGTATGATCCTGGGAAGGTCGCATTACCGCGCATGGTTCATTTTGAAGCGGATATGCGTCTGATGCCGTCCTTTTTCGTCAACGGTTTGTTGATGAAAAATCTTTCGGCGGCTTCAGCGACTCAAATGCCAAACATGCTGATTATTACGCCCCGTTTTGAAGATGAGGATGTTGAATTTGGCCTGCCGATCTCCATTATCGGTGCCGATAGCCGGGTTGCGGTTGGGATGTCAAGCCGCTTAGGCCCCATCACCCTCGGTTTCAGCGATATGGGACGGCTCTTCAGCAAGAAGGGAGATAACCGAAGTTCCATCGCCTGGATCGGTTTCTCCGTCTGGAAATGGCGGCAAAAGAATTAAGAGTGAAGAGTTATGAGTGAAGAGTTGGCTGACGCCTTTGTTTTAAGCTTGCGTCGGCCAACTCATAACTCTTCACTCTTAATTCTTCACTCCCTTCACGACAAGGGTGAATTCCCGGGATTTTAGGGAAGCACCGCCAATCAGACCGCCGTCGACGTCCGGCTGGGCGAAGAGTTCGTTGGCATTTTTCTCGTTGGCACTACCCCCGTAAAGAATTGAGGTGTCGTCGGCTACTTCCTGGCCATATTGGCTGGCGATGTGTTGCCGCAGCATGGCGTGCATTTCTTGCGCCTGGTCCGAGGTGGCGGTTAGGCCCGTGCCGATGGCCCAGATGGGTTCGTAGGCAATGACGATGCTGGCAAACTGTTCCGGAGAAAGGTGGAACAGGCTTTCGGTCAGTTGGGTGCGTACAAAATCCAGGTGGACTTCGGTCTGGCGTTGTTCCAGCGACTCACCACAGCAGAAGATGGGCGTCAGGCCGTTGGCCAGCGCACTGTTTACTTTTTCAGCCAGTTGTGCGTTGGTTTCACCGAAATATTGCCGCCGTTCGCTGTGGCCCAGAATCACGTACCGAACACCGAGTGACTTCAGCATCGGAGCCGAAATTTCACCCGTATACGCTCCGGAAGCCTTTTCGTGGCAATTCTGAGCACCCAGTGCCACCCGTGTCTGGCCTTCCAGATAGGGTTTGAGGGTGGTAAGGTAAAGAGCCGGAGGGCACAGCACGACATTGACCTCTCCCGTTACCTCATCTTTGATCATATTGACCACTTCCGACACCAACGCGACAGCCTCGTCGAGCGTCTTGTTCATTTTCCAGTTTCCGGCAACAATTTTTTTACGCATTGGTTATTGGATGGTTTAAGCCCTGATTACGAATCGAATACAGTAAGCAGGGTGCCTCTAAACTTAATTTTACGGTTTCTTGTTCAGCCACTCGCAGGACGAAATTAGCGGTTTTTCAACAGCATTTGCCATTCGAATAAAAAGTATAAAAATTGTTGCGCAACGATTTTAAAAAAATTGTGTTATTAGACAAAATAGTTGTAACTTTCTTACGTATTCACAAAAAAAGCCATGAAGCTGTTTGTCGTTTTCTTCGGATTATTGCTTTGCTGGCAGGGGGTTTTAGCAAATAATGACGAGCTGAGTGAGCGATATGGGTATTTCATTGCTAATAACCGGAAGCAAACCCGGATTCCGTTCCAACTGCATTCCAATCTGATCATCGTTCCGATTCAGATTAACAATTCTGATACACTCCACTTTATCCTCGATACCGGCGTTAGTTCGGTGATCATAACGGACCCCGCAGCCGTCCGGCGGCAGCCGCTGCGTTTCACGCGGAAAGTGAAATTAACCGGTGCCGGAGAGGGCGGTCAACTGATGGCGTCGGTAGCGATCGACAATTTGCTGATGATGGGGCATATGCGGGCAACTCATCAGAATATCGTTGTGCTAGATGATGACATTCTGCGGCTGTCGGAATACGTCGGCGTTCCCATTCACGGTATTTTTGGCTACGAAGTGTTCAACAATTTTGTAGTAACCATCGATTTTCAGCGCCGGGAACTGGTGTTAAATACGCCCAAAAACTACCGCTATCGCCGGTCACACGGTTCGCGTTATCCCATTGCCATTCAGGACACCAAACCGTATACCGATGTCATGGCATTGCTCGAAGGCGGCAAAACCCTGCCAATCCGGGTGGTAATCGATACGGGTGCGGGCCATGCGCTGCTGATCAATCGCAGCAATGGTGACGACATTCGGCTGCCCGACAAAGTGATCCGGGCGCAATTGGGGCGCGGTTTAAGTGGTGTCATCAACGGGAATCTGGGGCGGATCGAGAAAATCCGTCTGGGAAATTTCGAGATGGACAATGTCGTGGCGTCTTTTCCCGATAGCACATCATTTGGCTTGAAAATTGCCGAACATGCCGCCGAGCGGAACGGCAATCTGGGGTGTGAAATCCTGCGCCGATTCCGGGTCACATTCAATTACCAGGACAAATACATGGTTTTGAAGCCCATCAAACGCATTTTGAAGCAATCGTTCGAACATGACATGAGCGGACTTGAACTGAAAGCGCGTGGGGACAATTTCCGGAATTATTACATCGAGAAAGTGATCGACGATTCGCCTGCCAGCCGATCCGGTTTGAGAGACGGCGATGAGGTCCTGTTTATCAACAACCTGCCAGCGGGCGACTTAAACGTGAGCGAGATCTACAAGATGCTGCAAAAAGGCGAAGGCAAGGAAGTCAGTATCCTCGTTCGGCGCAATGGCAATATCATTTTTGCGCAATTTGCGTTGAAGCGCATGATTTGAGCTTAATAAAACACAAAATACAGGCGGATGAATGTGAAAGAATAATCTTTCCATTTATTCGCCTGTATTTTTCGTTTTACCTAAAAAGTGACCCGATCCCGCAGGAAACAGCCACCCGGAAAACCGTCAACTACCGTGGTTTACTTAAACAGACAGCGTTCCCTTGCTGTGTGCATCTTTCAACACGGCTTCAAGACCTTTCTTGTTGATGGTACGCATGGCTGAAGTAGCTACCTTCAACGTAATCCATGCTCCCTGAGACTCAAGGAAGAAGCGTTTCTTCTGCAAATTGGGATAAAACTTCCGTTTTGTTCTATTGTTAGCGTGTGATACGTTGTTACCAACCCGCGTCCGCTTTCCTGTAATTTGACAAACTCGTGCCATGACAATACCTGTTTCTGAATGAGCCTGCAAAATTGGGGAATATTTTATTTAAATACAACCGTAACGGGTTAAAAGTTAAGAATTAAAGTTAAAAGTAACGCCTGACTTGTCAGTCAAAACAGGATGTTCAGGTCCGTCCTTACTCTTTATTTTTAACTCTTAATTCTTCACTCCGCCCCGCCAGGGACAGTGCTTGCAGCCATTTTTGCAGCAGTAGCCGCGTTTCAGGTGATAAACCGTTGTGAAAACGACGTATCCCTGTTCGTTGTAGTAGTAATCTTCATCATCCAGCCCTTCAATTTTGGGGTTAGTAGACGGCATTGTTTGTCTGACTGAGCAAGGAAGTGTAATTTTGAAGCCATCGACTACCCATCGGCTTGGCCCTAAAATTACGCATCCGCCCACAATTTACCCACTCACCTCCCACATAGCACTATGGAAACTCTACCAACGATTTCGGCGACCCAGCAGGCCATTGACCTGGAATGGAAATACGGCGCACACAATTATAAACCGGTTCCGGTTGTGCTGAATCGCGGAGAAGGCATTTTTCTCTGGGATGTGGAAGGACGAAAATACTTCGATTTTCTGTCGGCCTACAGCGCGGTTAGTCAGGGACATTGTCACCCCCGGATCATCAACGCCCTCATTGAACAGGCGCAACGGCTAACGCTGACGTCACGGGCTTTTCATACGGATCAGCTGGGCGTGTGTGAAAAATACCTGTGTGACTATTTTGGCTATGATAAAGTCTTGATGATGAACTCGGGCGCGGAGGGTGGCGAAACCGCCCTGAAGCTGACGCGAAAGTGGGCCTACAAAGTGAAAGGTATTCCGCAGAACCAGGCGAAAACGGTGTATGCAACCGGCAACTTCTGGGGTCGGACGCTGGCGGCCATTTCGTCGTCAACCGATCCCGAAAGTACCAATGATTACGGACCGCTGTTGCCGGGGTATCTATTGATTCCGTACAACGATCTGAATGCGCTGGAGGCTATTTTTCGGAAAGAACCCCACATCGCCGGGTTTATGGTGGAGCCGATTCAGGGCGAAGCCGGGGTGGTGGTGCCAGACGAAGGCTATTTGAAAGGCGTTCGGGAATTGTGTACAAAATACAATGTGCTGTTCATTGCCGACGAGGTGCAAACCGGCATCGGACGAACCGGCAAACGCCTGGCCTGCGATCACGAAGACGTAAAACCGGATTTGCTGGTGCTCGGAAAAGCCCTATCCGGCGGAACCATGCCGGTGTCAGCCGTATTGGCCAGCGATGAAGTGATGTTGACCATCAAACCGGGGGAACACGGTTCGACTTACGGCGGAAATCCACTGGCCTGTGCTGTGACAATGGAAGCCCTGCGCGTGGTGGAAGACGAGAAGCTGGCTGAAAATGCTGCAACGATGGGTGAGGTTTTTCGGAGCCGCATGAATGCGCTGGTTGACAAAACAGCAATGGTAAAGCTGGTGCGCGGGAAAGGGTTGCTGAACGCCATCGTTATCGGCGAACATCCGGCTTACGGTGAAAAAACGTCCTGGGAAATTTGCCTGCGGTTGAAAGACAAGGGATTACTGTGCAAACCGACCCACGGCGACAAAATCCGGTTTGCTCCGCCTTTGGTCATTACCGACGAACAGATGCAAGAAGCGTGTGATCTGATTGAACAGACCATCCTGGAATTAGAACCATAAAATCAGGTGGGTATCTGAAGCCACCATCGCCCCATCGCTGCCTTCGGGCAATTTTACCTACTAGTTTACCGCCACGCTAAACGGTTGTCAAACCGCCGGTTCGATCCCGGTTTTGGTACCCTGATCAGGACGTTTATCTGGGCCGCTTCGATTGGGTGGTCCCTTTTTCTTCATATGAAATTTTTCAAAAACGGTCGGCAAACGGTTTTAGTACAGTCGGTTGAAAAAAAATAATACCTTGTGCAACGTTGACCCATCATGCCGTGT
Source organism: Larkinella sp. C7 (assembly GCF_006149005.1). Classification (GTDB taxonomy): domain Bacteria; phylum Bacteroidota; class Bacteroidia; order Cytophagales; family Spirosomataceae; genus Larkinella. The sequence continues at coordinate 131,625 of NZ_VBSL01000006.1, forward strand.
CATTGAGAAGAAATTCAGCCGCATCCGATTCCTCAGGCCGCTTGGAAACAAAGTTGTATATAGACCGACATGTCGAACTCGTAGAAAGGTGTAAACAAGGTGAAAGACGTGCTCAATACGAATTGTATAAGCATTATTCGAAAGCCATGTTCAACGTCTGTATGCGCATCCTGAACCACGTTGGGGAGGCCGAGGATGTGTTGCAGGAAGCCTTTCTAGATGCTTTCAACAATCTCCATTCGTTCCGGAATCAATCGACGTTTGGAGCGTGGTTGAAGCAAATCGTCGTCAATCGGGCTATTAACCACCTGCGGAGCCGAAAAAGCCGCTCTGGTCTCCAATGGGTCGATCTCGACTCGCAGCGTCTGGGGGAAGACGATGGCCTGGATGTGGCCGACACCGAACCGTTTGACGAGGACGGGATTCAACTGGAAGTGGATCGGGTGCGACAGACCATGCAGGGACTGCCGGAAGGCTATCGGGTGGTGTTATCGCTGTATTTGTTTGAAGGCTATGATCATGAGGAAATCGGAGCCGTACTGGGTATCAGCGAAACCACATCCCGGACGCAGTACATGCGGGCAAAAAAGCGGCTTTTGGAATTGTTAAAATAAATTGTGCTTGAGTGAATGTGTGAATGAGTGAATAAAAAAGCTGTTCGAAAGCATATCACTCAATCGCTCAATCGCTCATTCACTCAATGAACATGATGAAAGACAAATTAGAACGATTTGTCCGGGATAACCGGGAAGATTTCGATGTATTTGAGCCCAGAGCAGATTTATGGAAAGATCTGGAGAAAGGACTCGGGCACAAAGAACGTCCGTTGTGGCAACGTCCGTTGGGGCTGGGCTGGTCGGGCTCGAACGCATCCCGCCGGATGGTCTGGCAGATTGCGGCCACCGTTTTGCTGATGCTGGGTCTGGGCGGTTTCTGGTATGTTAACCAGAAGTACGGCATGACGGATCAGCCTGATATGATGGCTTTCAATCCGACCTATGCCCGAACCGTGCAGCAATATACCCGTCTGATTGAAGACAAACGGGGCGAATTGAAAACGGTCCTGGAAAGCAATCCGGCTCTCTATCAACAGTTTGCGGCTGATTTGGACCGGCTGGAGAAAACCTACCAGAACTTAAAGCAGGAGCTTCCGAAAACACCCAATCAGGAAATGATGATTCAGGCAATGGTACAAAACCTGAAAACCCAAATCGACTTGCTAAACCAGCAGTTGATGATTATCCAGCGTATTAAGCAACAAAACAATGAAACGAATAAACTTCCTGTGTAATTTCCTACTGGTCAGCATCCTGTCTGTCGGTCTGGTTATGGCCGAAAACACGGAACTGAGCGAGCGGAAAAAGACGATCGTAAAAGTATACGACGTAACGTCCAAAGATCACTTAATGGTTGAAAATCAGTTTGGTAATGTTAACATCAACTTGTGGAACCGGGATGAAATCCGGGTAGATATTACCATCAAAGCGAGTTCCAGTTCCGACGATCGCGTTCAGAAATACCTCGATGCCGTCGACATCAGCGAAAAACGCAACGGCGACCAGATTATCCTGAAAACCACCATCGATAAAAGCGGTTTTGGCGGAAACTGGATCATGAACCGCAACAAAGACGGCGAGAAGAATTTTGTTCAGATCGATTACCAGGTTTCCATGCCGAAAACCAACGCGTTAACGGTGAAAAACTCCTTCGGCAACACGACCATTCCGACGTTCAGCGCACCCTTGACCATCAACCAGCAGTACGGTAATTTCTCGACTACGGAACTGAATGGCAATCAGGTCGATGTCGACGTACGCTTCGGGAAAGCCGATATTCAGGAAATGGGTAACGGAAAACTAAACATTCAATATTCAAAACTGCAGTTGGAGAAGGCCAACAACATCAACCTGAACAACCAGTTTGGCGGACTTTGGATTGGCGAAGTAAGTCGGCTCGATGGCAAAATTGGCTATTCGGGTGCCAAAATCGGAACCATCAAACAGTCGTGCAACATCAAACTGGATTTCTCGGGCGGTTTCAAGATCGACCAACTGAACAAATCCGTCGATAACATCGACATCCAGGCCAATTATTCGTCGGTTGTGTTGCCGATGGCGCAGAGCAGCGACTACAATTTTGACGTGACCGTGAGCTACGGTGGGTTCAAGTACCCTTCCGATGGCCGGATTATGATCAACGCCCAGCCCAACGACGACGATCGGGGGGTGAAATTGAAGAAACAATACAGCGGCAAGGTCGGAAAAGGAACCGCTACCAAAGTCCGCGTGGTGTCAACCTTCGGCGATGTGAAATTTCAATAGGGCGTGAGCAACTCGATCACTTCCCGGCACTGCGGATAGTCGTTTAACAGCTCAGCCCGGTTGGCCAGCTCAAAATCCGCAAAATCAAATCCCGGCGCCACGGTGCAGCCCACCAGCGAGTAGGCGGTTTCCGGTGCCGGTTTCGAGCCAAACCAGCACCCGGCTGGCACAACGGCCTGAAAGACTTCACCCCGTTCCGGGTTATTCCCCAACCGAATGATTTCCAGTTCGCCCGACGGATGGATCACGTACACCTGCAGCGGGCCACCGGCGTAGAAATGCCACATTTCGTCGGCCTGAATGCGGTGCAGGGCTGATAGGTTGTGGTTTTCCAGCAAAAAGAAAATGCCGGTGCTGAAGCTCCGTTCTCCGGAAAACCGGGCGGGCAGGGCGCTATGCGGTATTTTTTCGGCGGAGCGATAGGTTTCAGCAAAATAACCGCCTTCGGGATGGGCTTGCATCCGGTAGGCGTCGATCCAGTATTGCGCGGGAAAATTCATGAAATTGTTTTGTTGGATAGTACTTCCAGAGGATTATTCCACCACGCCGGTGCCTAGTTTATTGGCACCGTTGCTGACATCCAGCCAGAATCCGTTGACAAAGACGTACCGCAACTGATTGCCCCGGCGCAGGACGAAGGTCGGAATCCGGCCGGTCTGAATGGGCCTGGCGGCCGAGGTGGTGGGCTGCAGCACATGAACCGGCGCAAGGTGCGTGGTTGCCCGCGACGGTGCGGCCAGCCGGAACGTGGTGACGCCTTTCTGCACGAGTGAATCCAGTTTGTATTTTTTCAAATCCGCCAGCGAACGCAGCGTATCCGGATGAATCTGCCCCGGCGAAACCGTTAAACCGGTCGCGTCAATTTCCTCAATTCCGAAAAAGGTGGACAAATCGCCAAAATCGTCGATGGAACTGCGGTAGCCGAACGTGGCCGCATTACCGACATTTACTTCGTTCCGGTTGATGCCAATATCGACCGTAACCGGTTTTCCGCCCCGTATGATCTGCGCTTTCCGAATCAGCACATCGAATAAATACCGCTCGTTTTCGGGAATGGTGTTGTATTCCGAACGGGATTCGGCCTTGTACGAATCCGTCGCAATGGCTTGTAGAGCCGTCAGAATGGACACGTAATTCAGTTTGCGGATGAACTGCTTCTCGGGATCGTTCGGATAACCGCCCGATTCGATCAGAATCAGCGTCGTTCCCCATTTCTGGATGTTGTCGCCGAAGGCGCGCGGCTCAAATTCGTCGGAATACCGTCCGACGCCCCCCGGAATAAATTGCTGCAACACCCGGTTCATGCCCACGATCAACTGCATCGACCGTTCGCGCACGGGATTGATGTTCCGGGCTTCGTCGTAGGCCGTCGCCAGAAACGAAATGGTGGCTTGTTTGGGTGTATGGCCGACGCTGTAGCGGGTGCTCTGGTCGTGGAGGTTAAAACCCACCTCCGGTTTTAGCGATTGCTGTAAACCCTTCAGAATCACCGATTCCGGCGATTGCAACCGCAACGCATCCCGGTTCAAATCAATATCCAGGGCATTCCGGCGCTGGTACCGTTCGGCACCGTCAGGGTTCAGCATCGGCACAAAATAGAGCGTCGTTTCGGCCAGCAGCTTGGTTTTGAACTCGTTAAATTCTCCATCGGCCCGAAGCAGGTTGAAGATGTCGAAAATTGCCATCGTTGCCGACGGTTCGTCGCCGTGCATCTGCGACCACAGCAGCACTTTTCGCGGGCCATTGCCAACTTTAATCATCTGAATCGGCCGCTTTTCGACGGATTCGCCCACTTTCGTGATGTCAAACCGGCTGTCGGTTTTCAGCTTGTCGATGAGTGGTAAAATGTCGGCCTGCTTGAACCGGCGGTGGGTGAGGGCCGTATCGCGGTACGTATCGTACGTATCGAATAAATGCCGGGAGAAGGTCAAATCCTGACTGTATGCGGTGGTCATTATGACTAAATTAAACGCAAAGATCGAAAAGGCGGTAGTAGATTTCAACATCTTTGTCATTCGTTTATCCTGTGAATCCCGTAAAAAAACAGGTCGAAACAGATTCTTCCTGGTTTCTGCCAAATCTGGGGCTAAAAATAGCCGGTTTTTGGCGAAAAAGCCTATTATTGTAGGATGACACCCCCCGAAACAAACCGTCCTTCCCAACTTCTCCGCCTGTTGGGCGTAGGCTTCGGCGTTGCCGTTACCATTGGTGGTACCATCGGCACCGGTATTCTCCGCCGACCCGGCACCATTGCGCAGGAGTTGGGGCAGCCGTCGCTTGCGTTGCTGGTGTGGGCGCTGGTGGGGGTTTACGCGCTGATTGGCTCGCTGCAGGTGATTGAACTGGGCACCATGATTCCGAAAGCAGGGGCATGGTATGTGTTCGCGCGTCGGGCGTTTGGTGATTACGTCGGGTTTGTGATCGGGATCAGCAGCTGGCTCGGGAGCATTGCGGCCATGGCTTTCGGCGCGGCTGTGATGGGGGAGTACATTGCGCTGCTGATGCCCCCCCTGACGGCGTATATCAAGGCAATTGCGATTGGGATATTGCTGGCTTTCACGGCCTTTCACCTGATCGGCGTTCGACTGGCCAGCCGGGCGCAGGAGGTCATGAGTTTCATCAAGGCGGTGGGCTTACTGGCTTTTGTAGTCATTTGCTTTACATACACGCCCGACGAGCCGCTGCAATTTTCCGGCGACAACACCATTCCCATCGAAGGGTCGCTGCTGGTGGGTATTCTGGCCGCTTTGCAATCGGTTTTTTATACCTACGATGGCTGGCACACGGCGGCTTATTTCACGGAAGAAGACATCAATCCCAACAAAAACCTGCCGCGTTCGATGATGATCGGTGTTCTGCTGATCATCGGAATTTACCTGCTGGTCAATCTGGCGTTGTTTCACGTGCTGCCCATCGAGCAACTGGCGAAATCCAAACTCCCGGCTGCTGACGCGGTTCAGGTACTTTTTGGCCCCGCCAGCGCAAAAGTGGTGACGCTGCTGCTGATGATTTCGATTATGGGGATCATCAACGCGCAGATCATGTTCAACCCGCGGGTGTTGTTTGCCATCAGCCGTGATGGGTTGTTTGCCAAAGCCTTTACCCGCGTCAATACCGGCGGAACGCCCGCTCCGGCCATGTTTCTGACCGTCGCCATGTCGATTCTGATGATTGTTACCGGCACCTACAGCAAACTGTCCGATGTGGCCTCCTTCTTTTTCGTACTCTGTTACGCAGCGGCTTTTGCTTCGCTGATCCGGTTGCGAAAAACCGCCCCCGAACTCCCGCGCCCGGTTTTGGCCTGGGGCTACCCGCTGACGACCTGGCTGATGTTGCTGGCGTCGCTGGCGTTTCTGGTGGGCGTTATTTACAGCGATCTCTACAGCAGTGCCTACGCCGTCGGGTTCATCATCCTGAGTTATCCGCTGTTTTTGCTGGTGAAGCGACTGAACCGGGTGTAAGGGTATTATAAATTAGCCCACGGTTTTAACCGTGGGCTGGTAAGCAACTAATTTCCGATAGACCACTGATTTTTGTCTCCCGAACCGCTATGATTCAAACCCTACAATCCCTTTTTACCAGAGATCTTCACCGACTGAAACGGGAAATCGAACTCTATCAGGATGAAGCGAACTTATGGATTACCGACCGGGCCATTACCAACCCGGCCGGTAATCTGTGTCTGCATCTTGTGGGCAATCTGAATACCTACATTGGGGCGGTTTTGGGCCATACCGGCTACATCCGGCATCGTGAACTGGAGTTTTCGCTCCGTGACATTCCCCGAATCGAACTGTTGCAGAAAGTGGATGAGACGATTCAGGTCGTTCTCGATGCCCTCGATCAGATGCGGGAAGAGCAGCTTCAGGAGGAGTATCCCCTGCTGGTGTTTGATGAGAAAACCAGCACCGAATACTTCCTGGTTCATCTGACAACCCATTTAACGTACCACCTGGGGCAAATCAATTACCACCGCCGTTTGCTGGATGCGGAAGCGGAATGATCAATCGTTTTTGCGAATCACCGTCATGCCTTTCGTCCAGCGCACCAGTTCAGTAAGCATCGTCTGAGCCGCTTTGTGGCTCGTTTCGTTGGGCTCAAATTCTTCCTGCTCGTTGATAAACTGATCAAAAAACGGAATGTTGACGGCTTCGAACAGGGGAACCACTTTCAATGCGATCAGGTCTGATTTGAGGTGACTGGCAGCCCGCGTGCCGGCCGAAATACCGCCGTAACTGACAATACCGGCGGCTTTGTAGGCCCATTCCTGCACCAGGTATTGCAGGGCATTTTTCAGTGGAGCGGGGTAGCTATGATCATATTCTGCCGTCACGAAAATAAACGCATCGGCTTCGTCGATGCGGGCACTCCATTTTTTCGTGTGTTCATGAACGTACTGCTTCAAACGCGGATGAGCGGGTTCGTCCATGAAAGGGAGCTTGATGTCGGCCAGATCCAATACTTCGACCTTAAAACCGCCGTGCTGCCGGGCTACTTCCGTGATCCAGTCCGTAACCAGTGGTCCTTTTCGGCTCGGCCGCACGGTCGAATTGATAATTTTGAGATTGTACATGGGTTAGTTCAATTGGATTCGCACAGCGCGACCGCTCCGCGGCTACAATTCCCCAATATCCTCGTTCCATACCTCCGGTTTCTGAGCGATAAACTGGTTCATCATGTCGACGCATTCCGGCAGATCGAGGTCGATAACTTCCACGCCGTGTTCTTCCATGAACTCCCGCGCTCCGGGAAACGTTCGCGATTCCGCCACAATCACTTTCGGAATCTTGAACTGCACGATGGTTCCGGCGCACATGTAACACGGCATGAGCGTCGAGTAAATCACCGTATTGCGGAAGGAACCCACCCGACCGGCGTTGTTGAGGCAATCCATTTCGCCGTGCAGAATGGGGTTGTTTTCCTGCACCCGCTTGTTGTGCCCCGATGCGACCAGTTTTCCGTCTTTCACCAGGGCCGAGCCGATGGGAATGCCGCCTTCCGAAAGGCTCTTCCGGGCCTGACGGATGGCTTCCTGCATGAATTCGTCGTTCATAAAATTCTCAGGGATTCTCCCTGGGTTAGTGATGAAACGCCTACAGCGTTTGGGGGCTCTACAGATTTAACGCCGTCGGCGGTCTTTTCCAGCTTTTGCGGTTTTCGGGCGACCTCCGTCGGACGACGAACCGGAGCGTCGTTGCGAACGAGCTTCACCCGCGGTATTTTCACGGCGGGTCAGGCGGCTTTTGAGGGGCGTTTTCAGGGAGCCTTTGTCATCGACCAGGAACAGATCCAGACTCCGGCGGGCCAGATTGGCTTCTTTCACCCGAACCGTTACGGCATCACCAAACGCGAAGATTTTTTTGTTCCGTTTGCCGATCAGCCGGTAATTGTCCTTGTCGAAATCGTAGAAATCATCGCCCAGATCGGTCATGCGCACCAGCCCTTCCGCGCTGGTTTCGGTGATTTCGACAAACAGGCCAAAATCCGTTACGCCCGTGATGATCCCTTTGAACTCCTGGTCTCGGTCCATGCGGTTCATGAACTCGACCTGCTTGTATTTGATGGAAGCCCGTTCGGCTTCGACGGCCACGCGTTCGCGGTCGGACGAATGCTTGCAACGCGCTTCATATTCTTCCTTGTCAACCGATTTGCCGCCGTCGAGGTAGTGTTGCAACAGCCGGTGGGCCATCATATCGGGGTAGCGACGGATGGGCGACGTAAAGTGCGAATACCGCCGGAACGAGAGGCCAAAATGGCCAATGTCCTCGGTGCTGTACCGGGCTTTTGCCATCGTCCGAATGGCGAGTTGTTGTAAGGCATTCTGCTCGGGTTGCCCTTCCAGGCTCTCCATCATCGTGTTGAACGACTTGGACAGCTCTTTTTCACTATCGATCTGGAGCTTATATCCAAACCGCCCGGCAAACGTGGCAAACGTCTTCAGTTTCTCGAAATCCGGCGAGTCGTGGACCCGGTAAATCATCACATTCGGGTGTTCTCCGCGCGACAAACCGTGGACGAATTCAGCGACCCGCTTGTTCGCCAACAGCATAAATTCTTCGATCAGCTTGTGGGCGTCTTTCCGTACTTTCGGATAAACCGACAACGGAACCCCGTTTTCGTCCAGCTTAAACTTGACCTCAACGGTTTCGAAGTTGATGGCGCCGTGTCGAAACCGATCGTCGCGAAACTTGAAAGCGAGGTCGTTCAACAGCCGCAGCTCTTCCAAATAATCCCCGTGACCGCGATCGACAATGTCCTGCGCTTCTTCGTAGGCAAACCGGCGATCGGAGTGAATCACCGTCCGCCCAAACCATTCCTTTTTGATTTTGGCGTCGGGCGTCAGCTCAAATACCGCCGAAAACGTCAACTTATCCTCATTCGGGCGCAGCGAACACAGGTTATTCGACAGCTTTTCGGGCAACATTGGCACCACGCGGTCCACCAGATACACCGACGTTCCGCGTTTGAAGGCTTCATCTTCCAAAGCCGTACCCGGCTGAATGTAGTGGGTGACGTCGGCAATGTGAACCCCGATTTCGTAATTGCCGTTGTCCAGCATCTGAATCGACAGCGCATCATCGAAATCCTTGGCGTCGTCGGGGTCAATCGTAAACGTCGTAATGCCGCGCATGTCGCGCCGTTTGGTGATTTCTTTCTTCGGAATTTTCTCCGAAATCCCTTTCGACTCTTTTTCTACCGCATCCGGAAAGTCCACGGGCAGGCCAAATTCGGCCAGAATCGCGTGCATTTCGGTGTTGTTCTGCCCGGCAGGCCCCAACACGGAGATAACTTCGCCTTCGGGCCGGTGACGGCTGTCGGGAAAACGCGTGAGCCGAACAATGACTTTGTCGCCATCTTTCGCGTCGCTCAGTTTGTCTTTCGGAATATAAACTTCTTCGTAAATCTTCTTGCTGTCGGGAATCACCTGCCCGTAGTTCGGCCAGGTCGAAATCCGGCCCACCAGCTCAGAACGACCACGTTCCACAATGCTGACGACTTTCCCTTCAATCCGACGGCTCCGGGTTTGCGAACCGCGTGAAAAACCGCCGGAATTGGACGATCCGCTCAGTCGCACCACCTTCACTTTGTCGCCGTCGATGGCCCCGTTCAGGTCGTCGGTGCTGACGTAAATATCATTGTCGCGGTCGCCACTGCCGGTGCTGACAAAGGCAAACCGGGGATTCACGTGGTCGACGGTGCCTTCGGTGGTTCGGTCGGTTTCGTTAAACTGATACGTTCCGTCGGGGTGGCGGGTCAACTGGCCTTCGTCGGCGAGTTCGCCCAGCAAGCCGTGGGCAATAAATTTCGTTTTCCGGTCAACGATGTCGAAGTTGTCGAGGACATCGTTCTGTGAAAAAGATTCTTTGCTATTTATTTCAAAAAAAGCCGCAATGTCATTCTTCATTTCGTCCAGAAATGAGTCGGCCGACGGAACCGGGCGGTTCTGCGGGCTTCTGCGGCTTTGTTGTTCTCGTGGTTTACTTCGGTTATTTCTCATGTTTTTCGTTTAAAAGACGTTGGAGCCTAAGGAGTTGTTACACAGAGTTGATCAGAGAAAATCAGAGTTACACAGAGAAAACTTTGATTAACCGCTCGGGCGGCCCGTCTGATTTTCCCCTGGTAAACTCTGTGTAACAGCCTCCAAAAATCACTCCAAGCGCGTGATGTGTTGGTCTTTCACCAACGGGGTACCCAGTAAGCGCAGATACACCTGCACCAGCGTCACAATGGACGAACGGGCATATTCGCGCACTTTGGCCAATCCCTGCTTCTGGTAATAGACTAAACTGGTTTGGTCACCGGTCAGTTCGAGCGGTTTGATGGGCAGGTTCAGAACGGCTGCCAGCAGATCGAGCGGGACGAAGTGGCGACTATCGCCAAACCGCCACATTTCCAGCACATCTTGGTGCGGAATGTCCCACGGTTTTCGCCCCGACAGCCGGAGCGTTGCCGGCAGTTGGTGCTGATGAACCAGCATCCGGCGGCACAGGTATGGATAGTCAAATTCCTTGCCATTATGGGCGCAGAGAACCAATTCGCTGGGCGGGTATTTTTCAATAATGCTGATAAACTCGCCCAGCAGGGCCTCTTCGTCATCGTTGGCCAGTGTTTTGACTTTCAGGAACATATTCTCTTCCTCGTCCCAATACAAACCGCCAATGCCGATGCAGACGATTTTGCCGTATTCGGCGTAATACGAAGCCCGGTTGTCATACCATTTCGCGACCGACCAGTGTTCTTCGTTCTGGAAATAGCTGATTTTCTGGCTCCACTGTTGCCGGATTCGCTCGTCCAGTTCATCGTAGGAGGGGGCTCCGGCAACGGTTTTGATGTCGATAAACAACAGGTTTTTAAGGCGTTTTTTCCAGGATACGGGCATGGCAGTGGAATAGCAAAAAAGCGGAATGACCAGGTTCAGGCGTGCAGAATTCCTTCCAGCCCCAATTCACTGATCAGGATCAGGTTCTGTTCGGTAATGCTGTCCGGCACGAAGATAAACTTTTTGTCAAAAATCTGGTCGCCAATGTAATAGCTAACCCAATATTGGTTGTTCAGATGAAACACATCCGGCATGATGGTTTCGACGGCCACGTACTCATTCGGCTGAAGTTCAGCAAAATAATGCCGCAACGTCGACGTCGTTTGCTGCTCTTTTTGGGTTTCATCCAGAAAACCGTATCCTTTCGACGTCACAAACACGTTCCGGATCATCGTATCATTCTGATTGATCAAAAACACCTGCCAGTCATACTGATCCAGTTCCGTCGGTTTCCGTGCAATGACGACTTGTACTCCTTCAACGGGTAAAAACGAAATATCTCTCTTCATTCTAACGAATTAACTCCATTTCAAATAAATCCGCCAGATGTTGGCTGACGTGTTCCATCACGTCCGAAACCGGAACCTCCCGGCCCAGTTCTGCCTGCATCGACGTAACGGCCTTGTCGGCAATGCCGCAGGGCACAATATGATTAAAATAACGCAAATCCGTGTTGACATTCAACGCAAATCCGTGCATCGTTACCCAACGGCTCGCTTTGACGCCCATGGCGCAGATTTTTCGGGCGGTTCCATTCCGGCGGTTTTCGTCGGATTCATACCCCAGCCAAACCCCCGTCAACCCGTCGATCCGGCCCGCATCCAGCCCATAATCCGCCAAGGTTCGGATGATGGCTTCTTCGAGCAGGCGCATGTAGCGGTGAATGTCCGTGAAAAAATTATCCAGATCCAGAATGGGGTAACCCACCAACTGGCCCGGCCCGTGGTAGGTGATGTCGCCCCCCCGGTTTATTTTATAATACGTGGCCCCAATGCTTTCCAGAAACGCATCGTTCGCGAGCAAATGATCTTCTTTTCCACTTTTTCCCAGCGTATACACATGCGGGTGCTGGCAGAACACCAGATAATTGGACGTCAGACGGTGCTGGTCGGCGGGCTGGCTGCGGTTGGCGATTTTGGCCGCAACGATTTCCGCCAATAACCGCTCCTGGTAATCCCAGCCAATTTGGTAATCGAGGAGGCCCAGATCCTGAATCTGTACCTGTTTATTGCAATGACTATTCATTTTTGCGTAATCAGTACAGAAAAAACACCAAAGCGGGTCGGTTTCGTTCGTATCCATTCAATCGGTTTTCCGTCTAAGTAGTAAAAACGATCGATGGCACAGCACAATGACACCGGCAAACAGGGCGAAGACGAGGCCGTTCGCTACCTCCAACAGAAAGGCTACCAGATTCTGGAACGCAATTACCGCCACCAACACGCCGAAATCGACCTGATCGCCCACAAAGGAAAACTGGTCATTTTTGTGGAGGTAAAAACGCGAACCAGTACCCGATTTGGCAATCCGGAAGAGTTCGTGAACTCCGCCAAAGCGCGGCTGGTCATGAAAGCGGCTGAGCATTATATTTTCGCGAAAGACTGGCAGCATGACGTCCGTTTCGACATTGTTGCCGTTACGGTGACGCCGGAAGAGGTAAACGTAAAACACATCGAAGATGCCTTTTACTAATTTTGTTTCCCACAAAAAAAAGGGTAGTTTCGGGAACCGAATTTACTGATTTAGTCAGAAAAATAGTATGCGGTTCCTTGCGTTGCTGCTGGCACTGACCATCAGCACAGCTTATTGTTTTCCGGGCCATCCGAAAAAAGCGACGTATCGCCCCCGGATGTATACGGTCGAGCAGTTGCGGAGCGACTTTGCGGTACTGCGGAAGACGTTGGAAGAGCGCCATCCGAGCTTGTACCGGTATGCCCCGCGCGAGGAAATGAACCGTAATTTCGACGCCGTGGCCCGGCAACTCTACCGTCCGATGTCTGAAGTGGAGTTTCGGGAGTTGCTGCGCCCGCTGATTGTCCAGATACGTTGTGGCCACACCGATGTGCAGGAATCGCTCTCTTCCAGCCGGAAAGGGCAAAAACCGCAGCCCGAATGGCTACCCTTCGATATTATTCTGCAAAACGACCGGATGTTTATTGGCCGAAACCGCAGCACGGATTCCTCGCTGGTTTGCGGTACGGAAGTGCTCAAAATGGGGGGGCATCCGGTCAAAGAAATTATTCAGGCCGCCCGGGATCGCTGGCCGTCAGACGGTTATAACCAGACTTTCAAGAATTATTTTCTGGAATTGTACCACCTCGAAGAAACCTACTGGCGGCATTTTGACGGCCATTCGCCCTGGACACTGACCGTGCGGGACACCACGAGTTCTGAGCGCATCACCACCGTTCGTCGCCGTCCGGTCAGTACGGGGGATATTCCGACGACGCCAGCCCCGGCAACCGTCAAGCGAAGCCGGAAAAACCGGTCTAAAACAGAAGCTTCTTTTTTCGATGAGGATGCCAAATTGCAACTCATGCGCTCGCTGCATTTTCTGAACGGTGATTCGACGGCGGCTATGCTGATCATCAACAGTTTTGGCTACGATCACTACGGGTCCTATCACCGGGAGGTGTTTGAAACGCTGGAAAAACTGAAAGTGCAGGATCTGGTGATCGACTTACGGCAGAATACCGGTGGAAATGCTGAAATCGGCTCGGATCTGATGTCGTACCTGATGAAGTCGGATTTCCGGCAGGTCGACCGGGCCGAATGCCGCGTCCGCCGGCCTAATTCCTGTTCGTATTTCGACCGGAAAGAGAAGCGGCTGTTGCGGCAGAATTTCCGCTACATGAAATCGGACGGTGGCCGCTACCAGTTTGGTAAATCCAATGTCGGCTGGAACAAACCGGCTTCCGATCATCGGTTTAGCGGAAAAGTGTATATTCTCACCAGTGGCCGAACCTTCTCGGCGGCTTCCATTTTTACTGCCAGCCTGAAAGCCCAGCGGCCCGTCACCATCATCGGTCAGGAAACCGGTGGGGGCGAAGCGGGCTGCAACGGCGGTATTATTCAAACCCTGACCTTGCCCGAAACCCGGCTCCGGGTTCGTTTTCCGGTTTTCTGGATTGCCACCGCCAGTCGGAATCCCGACCAGGGGCGCGGTGTGATGCCCGACTATCCCATTGACTACACCGTTACGGACCGCATCAAGCAGCGCGACCGGGATTTAGAAAAAGCACTGGAACTGATTCAGGATGGCAAGCGGAAAATGACGGCGCGGTGAGGTAGGTCCCAACAATCTTTTCAGGGTTGACTAACCCCGTATTATATACACGAAAAGCGGACCGATCTTTCCAGACCGGTCCGCTTTGTATGGATAGTCGATACCCGATTAAGCCGCAATAACCGCTTCGGCCAGCACCAGTACTTTGTTATTCAGCACTTCCACCACGCCACCATCGACGGTAAACGTCTGGGTGCCGGAGCTGGTAGCCACCGTAACCGGTCCCCGCGCCAGCGTGCTGACAATGGGAGCGTGGTCGTTCAGAACCTGAAACTGACCCTCCGTACCCGGAAAAGTAACGGCGGTAGCCTCACCGGTAAAGACCTTCTTATCGGGTGTAATGATTTCGAGTTGCATGTTGCTTTTACTGTAAGATGAAAGATTTAAGCAATGAGACAAAAGACAACCGTTACAATGATGTCTTTTATCTCACCTCTCTTGTCTTTTGATCTACTATTATTTTCCCGCTTCCTTCAACAGACGCTCGCCTTTGGCGGCTGCGTCGTCGATGGTTCCAACGAGGTTGAAGGCGGCTTCGGGCAGGTGGTCCCACTTGCCGTCGATGATTTCATTGAAGCCCCGGATGGTTTCTTCGATCGGAACCAGTACGCCTTTCAAACCGGTGAACTGCTCGGCCACGAAGAACGGCTGCGACAGGAAGCGTTGCACGCGACGTGCGCGGTTTACCGTCTGCTTATCTTCTTCCGAAAGTTCTTCCATCCCGAGGATGGCGATGATATCCTGCAATTCTTTGTAGCGTTGCAGAATTTCCTTTACGCGCTGAGCGGTATTGTAATGCTCGTCACCCAGGATTTCGGCGGTCAGAATCCGGGAGGTTGAATCCAGCGGATCCACCGCCGGGTAGATACCTAACTCGGAAATTTTCCGGCTCAATACCGTCGTGGCATCCAAGTGGGCAAAGGTCGTAGCCGGTGCCGGGTCAGTCAAGTCATCGGCCGGTACGTAAACCGCTTGTACCGAAGTGATTGAGCCGCGTTTGGTCGACGTAATCCGTTCCTGCATGGTTCCCATTTCGGTGGCCAGCGTGGGCTGGTACCCTACCGCCGAAGGCATCCGACCCAAAAGAGCAGACACTTCCGAACCGGCCTGCGTAAACCGGAAAATGTTATCGATAAAGAACAGAATGTCGCGGCCTTGTCCGGTGCCGTCACCATCGCGGAAGTGTTCCGCAATCGTCAGCCCCGACAGGGCGACACGGGCGCGGGCTCCGGGAGGTTCGTTCATCTGACCGAAGATGAAGGTAGCCTGGCTTTCTTTCAGTTCTTCCGCGTCTACTTTCGACAAATCCCAGCCGCCTTCTTCCATGGAGTGCTTGAAGTTGTCGCCGTATTTGATAATACCGGCTTCGATCATTTCGCGCAGCAGGTCATTCCCTTCACGGGTCCGTTCTCCCACACCGGCAAATACCGAAAGACCAGCGTATGCTTTGGCAATGTTGTTGATCAATTCCTGGATCAATACGGTTTTTCCTACCCCGGCACCACCGAACAGACCGATTTTACCACCCTTAGCGTAGGGTTCGAGCAAGTCGATCACCTTGATCCCGGTGAAAAGTACTTCGGTGGATGTGGCGAGGTCCTCAAACTTCGGAGCGTTCCGGTGAATGGGTAAACCGCCGGTGCTTTTCGGCTGGGGAATTCCATCGATGGCCGTACCTACGACGTTGAACAACCGTCCGCGAATTCCGTCGCCAGTCGGCATGGTAATCTGAGTGCCCAGGTGGACCACGGTCATCCCGCGCTCCAGTCCTTCGGTGGCGTCCATCGAAATCGTCCGGACACGGTCTTCACCGAGGTGTTGCTGGCACTCCAATATAACTTTTTGGCCATTGGCTTTTGTGACTTCCAGAGCATCCAGAATCGACGGTAGCCGCGACCCTTCGCCCTCAAAACTCACGTCAACAACCGGGCCGATCACCTGCGTGATTTTACCCGTATTCGTTGCTGTTGCAGTTGTCATGCTATGAAGTTGAGAAATTTTAATAGGAAAAGCGTACTCAATGCGACCGCAAAATTAGATGATAATTTGCTTAAACCCAAGTTGCCTTTTAATCTATTTTTAAGATTTACAAGACGAAATCGTTTTTGTTCCAGTTAGTTCGCTGATAATAACCCGAATTCTGCGGTTTGCACAAAACAAAGATTTCAGCTGGAATCGGTCTTATTTGTATGTAAACAGGTTAAGCGGCTCGTCTTCGAACCGTTAAAGAGGAATGATCCACCTGGTTACGGGGCGGTAAAAATAAATGGATTTACCGGATCAAACCCGGAAACACGCACTAACTCATCCGCCCCAGCGTTGCTATGGGTAGTTTAACCGGCAAAGTTTTTGAAACTTGCCGGTTCGTTTTTGATCCTATGCTTTTTTTCTGGAAAAACTGGAATACCGCCCATCGAATCGCCTATTGGGCGGGTTTACTGCTATTCGTTACGGCCATCACGGGCATGATCTGGGCCTGGATGAAGGGCCTGCAAAACGTCGTTCGCTGGGATGTCCTGAGTGAACTGACGGAACTACCGGCGTCCATCGGCACCTTTACCGACGGTTTGTTTGATTACTCCGTTGCGGGCAAAGCCTATGTCGTTACGGAACAGTTCGTTGCGTCGGCCATGCAGGGGAATGTGGTGGCGGCTAAACTGGTTACGCTGGGCATTTGCCTGGGGCTGGCGTTCATTCTGTCGGCGGCCACCCGGTTGCAACGCTGGCCGTATCTGGTCGCCATGGGCGTGTTGATTGTGCTCGTCGCTACGTTCCGGCTGGAAGTGCTGCAACTACCCGGTTTTTTAGGAACGGCTTTCGGGGGGCGGTTGCCGTTTGTGCTCGTCGTGCTGGCGCTCGGTCTGGTCAGCTACTATTTTCATGCGTTCAAATCGTACGTTTCGCTACCCGTTCGGCTGGCCGTTTTTGCGGGCATGATCGTGCCGGGCTGGCTGGTGGTCAACCGGCTGGCCGGACAACCGTTGCCGGCGTCGGCTTTTGTCGGCTATGCGCTACCGGGTCTGCTGGTGATTTCGCTGGGATTCATTTTCTGGATTTCGACGGAAAGCATTGCGGCTCTCGTCTACCTGACCTCGGTGACCCGCACCAACCGAAGCGACGGTTCGGGACGCCCACTGGGCATGAACAATTTCCTGCTCATCAGTTTGTTGTATCTCGTCAACCTGCTGTTGATCTGGCTGAGTAACACCAAAGTGATTGACTGGAATCCGGTGGTAATCAGCCCCTTCGTTTTGTTTGTGGTTTCGCTGGTGCTGGGCATCTGGGGATTTCGACAGCAGTTGCGCCAGAACGAAGCCTTTCTGTCGTTTCGCGATGGCGGGGCGTTTTTGTACCTCGGTCTAGCCCTCATAACCGTCATGACCATTACCTACGCCTTTTCCTCGGCCAACGACCCGCTGGTAGAGGCTCTGGAGGACATGATCGTGTATACCCACCTGGCTGGCGGACTGCTGTTTGTCGTCTACGTGGTTTTTAATTTTCTGCCGATCTACCGCCAGGGCCTGCCGGTTTATAAAGTGCTGTACAAACCCACGCAGCTTTCGTTGCAGCAAACCCGCTTGATTGCCGCTGTGCTGACGGTTTTGATCGGGGCCTACCAAAGTTTCTTCACCTTCAAGCAGGCCACCGCCGGGTATTTCAATACCGTGGGTGATTTTCATGCCGCTACGGGCGAACTGCGGGTGGCGGAGCAATATTATACCCTCGCGTTAGCCAGTGAGTTCCAGAACCATAAATCCAATTACGCCCTGGCGTCGCTGGCCCTGACGCAGGGCGACAAGGTCACGGCGGCTTATTACTTCAATCAGGCGTTGTTGAAACAGCCGTCGCCCCAGGCGTATGCCGGGCTGACGTCGGTGTTGCTGGGCGACAACCTGTTGTTTGAAGCGATCAAAATGCTGCAACGGGGCATTCGCGCTTTTCCGAAAAACGGCGAATTGCAAAATAACCTCGGCTACCTCTACGCCCGAACCAGCGTGGCCGATTCGGCCTATTATTATCTGGCGGCTTCGACCGGCAACACCGCTCGCGAAGAGGTTCCGCAAACCAATCTGCTGGCGTTCTGGGCGCGCAATCCACGGCTGGTTTCGCTCGATTCGCTGGCGAACGTGTCAAAAGCCGGTACCTATGAATCGTATGAAGCCAACCGGGCCGCTTTGGCTTTTTTTCGGAATACCACCGACAGCGCGGCCGTTCCGCGTCCGGCCTGGCTCAGTGAACCGAACGCGGAAGAAGGGCTGAATGTGTCCCGGTTTGCCCGGTTGTATAATTATGCCGTTCAGAACCGGCGTGCCGACACGACTTTGCTCACGGTTCTGAGACGGACGGGCGAGAATCCGGCGAATCAGGATTTTACGGACGATTTGCTCTTTGCCCAATCGGCGGTCCAGTATTATACCGGCAACAAACGCACTGCTTTTGAAATTACCGAGCAACTGGCCCGCGACAACCAGCAGAATGGGGCATTTTACAACTTCATTTCGGGACTTTGGATGATGGAACAGGGCCTGAATCGCAAGGCTGCCGATATGCTGGCGCAAAATGCCGACACGCTTTCGATGTATTACCAGGCCCTGGCGCTGACTAAATCGGGCGATCCGCTCATGGCCCGGCCGCTCTGGGAAATTGCCGGGCAGAACGATTCTGGTGTGCGGGGTCTGGCGGAGGTTTTATACGCCCAAAAACAACCCTCATCCGATCTGGAAAAAGCCTTTGTGCTGTTGTATGACCCGCTGATCGATCAGGCCGGGCCACAGCGGGTGTTGTATAGCTCCATGCGGGATGATAACCTGAAAACGATTGTTGCATCGACACTGGTCAGCCGGTATTTAGGCCTTGAGCAAATCCCGGTTGCCCAAGGCTGGTACGAACAAATCCCGCAGGAAGCAAAACTGAATGCGTATGCCGGCTCCGCGATGACCATTGCTTACCTGCGGCTGCGAAATGCAAAGGGGCAGTACGATCAGACCATTACGGACGCCCGGCAATCCGTTGCAGCGGCTTTTCAGGCTGAGAAGGATTTGGTGTTAGCACAGGCCTATCAGGCCAAAAAACAACCGGCTGAGGCTCGCCGGTTGTATGAAGAGGCCCTTCGGCAGGCTCCGTTCAATGCCGAACTGGTGGCGGCTGCAGCCGGTTTTGAGCGGGACAATGGCCAATCCGAAAAAGCCTATAATCGCGTCCTCGAAGCCTTGCCCCTGAACGAGCGGAACCCGGCCCTGCTGAAACTGTATGCCCTGCTTTGCCTCGATCTGGGCCTGGCCGATTATGCCGAAGAGAGTCTGGCGCGGTTGCGGGCGGCTACGTCACCTGCCGATTATCAGGCATTTCTGGTAAGCTATCAGGCGAAACGCGCGTTGATTGAAAAACAGCGGGAGGCATTTCAATAAATTGAGTAAGTTTAAGAGGTGGTTTCTACTCCCCTCTTTTTATGGAAAAGCAACTTCACTGGGTTAAAGCAGCGTTCAGCCGGAGCGTGGTGATCATGAAAGGTGATGAAGTCGTTGGAGGTATGCACCGCGACCTGTTGGTGCGGGATGTCGATGCACACCTGAACGGCGTTCACATCTTTTTCGACGTTGCGGGGTTTCTGGTTCACTCGGTCAATATCCACGACAAAACTGCCGGTGATCAAATCATTGGCCGGATTGATTTTGAAGGCTTCAATGGCGCGGTTGTTCAGTTGGAAACCGGTGAAAAATACACCTGGCAGCGTGAAAATTTCATGATGCACGAATGGAGTCTCGTCGCCGATAAGCCGGAATCAAAAACCGCTCAGGAGATCATTCATTACGACCGCACCCGGATGTTTCTGGCCGATGAAGGCACCATCGAGTTGGTGACCGACTTGCCGAACGCCGAAATGCTGATCCTGACGGGCTTGTTTGTCCGAAATTTTTTTCTGCGTAAACGCAAAATTGCCGCCACCTAGTCACCGTAGTCATGCGGTTTCCGTATGGCGCTGACGCTTCTAACTGATCATGAGCAAGAATATTATTGAAACCAACGAGATCTCAAAACGGTACGTGATGGGCAGTGAAGTCATCGAAGCGTTGAAATCGGTGACCATTACGATCAAAAAAGGCGAATACGTGGCGTTTATGGGGCCGTCGGGTTCGGGCAAATCGACGCTGATGAACATCGTTGGTTGCCTGGATACGCCCACGTCCGGTACGTACATCCTGAATGGCCTGGACGTCAGCAACATGAGCGAAAACGCGCTGGCCGAAGTCCGGAACAAGGAAATTGGGTTCGTGTTTCAAACCTTCAACCTGCTGCCCCGCCAAACTTCGCTGGAAAACGTAGCCCTGCCGCTGATTTATGCGGGGTTTAACAAAGCCGACCGCACGGAAAAAGCCATGCAGGCCCTGAAAAACGTCGGGCTGGAACACCGGGCGGGCCACCGGCCCAACGAGCTTTCCGGTGGTCAGCGACAACGCGTGGCCGTGGCACGGGCACTGGTGAACGACCCCAGTATTCTGCTGGCGGATGAGCCGACGGGTAACCTCGACAGCAAGACGTCGTACGAAATCATGGATCTGTTCGATCAGATTCACAGCAAGGGCAACACGGTTATTATGGTGACGCACGAAGAAGACATTGCCGAATACGCCCACCGGATTGTCCGGCTCCGGGATGGTCTGATCGAAACTGACCTCATGAACGCCAACATCCGAAAAGCCAGAGCGTTTATTCAAACCGCCGAAGAAGAGCATTGACCGGTGCATTGGGCTCTGACTCGGCGTCTCGTGGAACCCTAAAAAATGTTAAAATCCACGCGGCTTATCCTAAAAACGGTTAGTTTGCGTTCGGATGATAGCACAGGTTTCCACAGGGTATGAAAAACGCACTACTTTTCTTTCTGTTTTCGGTACTAACGGCAGCGGTCGGCAGCGCTCAGGACATCCGAAGCGGTTCGGTAGTCGATCAGAACAGCCAGAAACCAATCGTGTCGGCAACGGTACAAAACACCTCCCTCCGCCGGGCCACCCTCAGCAACGAAGCCGGTCATTTTCGGATCACGGCTTTTCCCAACGACACCCTGCTGATTTCCTGCATCGGCTATAAAGCCGTTCAACTCGCCGTGCCACCCACAGAGCAGGAATTGGTGATTGAAATGGTTCAGGATGTGAAAATGCTGAACGAAGTCGTCATCAAAGGCTGGACCGAAAGCCGCTTCAAGCAGGAATTCATGAAGCTGAATATTGCTGAAAAACCGCTCATCGAAATCAAGACACCCCCGGAACTCGTCGGCATTTCCATGGGAAATATCGGTCGAATGGGCTACGACTACGCGACTTTGGCCCCCAAAATGACGCTGAAAGGACCGGTTTCTGCGCTATACGGCAAGTTTAGCAAAGAAGCCAAAAACGAGCGGAAATTACAGCAGTTTACACAGGCCGAGCAAAACAGGAAACGCTACCAGTCGCGGCTGGACCCCATCTGGATTTCGCGCATTACGGAGCTAAAAGAGGAGCGGCTGACGGCCTTTATGCAATTCTGCAAACTTCCTGAAAAATTCGTTTTGGAATCGACCGAATATGATCTGATCGTTGCGATTCGCGGCTGCCTGAAGGATTTTCTGGTGCAGGAAAAAGGATAGGCGTCTCTATTACCGACCGACTACGGGTACTTCCTGTCAACAAATTGCTTTTTTACGGGTTGTTCCTTTTTTTACCTGTGAATCAAATAGCAAGACGATGAAAGCCCGGCTGGTTATTGAGGTAAACCGAAAACCGCATACGGTGGAGGTCGATCCGAATACGCCCCTGTTGTACGTATTGCGGAATAACCTCGAACTGAACGGCCCCAAATACGGCTGCGGTCTGGAGCAATGTGGTGCCTGTATGGTGCTACTCGACGGCAAAGCGACACCCAGTTGCCTGTTACCGGTCGGAACAATTAAGAAACAATCCATCGTCACTTTAGAAGGACTTACCCAACCGAACGGATCCTTAAGTCCGGTACAACGGGCATTTGTGGAACAGCAAGCCGCCCAGTGTGGCTATTGCCTCAATGGCATGGTGATCTCGGCCACGGCGTTGCTGGCTGAAAATAAACAGCCCGATGATACCGCCATTCGCCAGGGCATGGAGCGGGTTTTGTGCCGGTGTGGAACGCAGTCGCGCATCATCCGGGCCATTCGGCAAGCGGCCAAAGAAGCCAATCCGTAACGTCTAAATCCTCCCGGAATGAAAGAAACTGCGGACTCACTCACCCAATCACGACGGAATTTCCTGAAAACCGCCGGTTGTCTGACCATTGGGTTTTCCTTTTCCTGTCAGCCGTTGTCGGCTTCCGAAAAACCGCCATTGCAGGATTCGCTGCCGGGGAGCCTGCGACAACAGCCCCAGATCAACGCCTGGCTGGAGGTGCTGGACGACGGCCGGATTCGGGTTTTTACCGGCAAACTGGAACTGGGGCAGGGCATTCGCACCGCCATTGCGCAGGTGGCCGCCGAGGAACTGGACATGGATTTGAACAAGGTCGAGGTTCACCTGGCCGAAACCGGTCGCACGCCCCACGAAGGCTACACCGCCGGGAGTGGTTCGATTGAAAATAGCGCGATGGCCGTGCGGTACGCAGCCGCAGCCGCCCGGCAGAAACTGCTGGAACTGGCCGCCAAACGGTGGAATAAACCGGGCAATCAGCTCCGCATCACCAACGGGAAGGTGGAGCTGAAAACCGGCACGGAGCAACTTACGTTTGCCCAATTGCTGAACGGAAAGCAACTGGAAGATACCGTTCAATTGCCGGTTGCGCTCAAATCCAAATCCGACTACCGTTGGGTGGGCAAACCCATTCTCCGAACCGATATTGAGCGAATGACGCGTGGGGAGCCGGTTTACGTCCAGGATCTGCGGTTTCCGGGCATGGTACACGCGCGAATCGTACGACCACTGGCGCACGGTGCCAAACTTCGCTTCTTTGATGTTGCGGCTTTGAAGAAAACCATACCGGGTGTCCTGAAAACCGTTATCAACGGCAACTTTGTGGGCATTCTGGCAACCGAAGAATACGAAGCGGTTCAGGCCCAGTGGTTTGCCCGCGAACAGGCCCGCTGGGAAACCGCCAAACCGTTGCCGGATGAAAAGAGGCTGGCGGAATACATTAAAAAACTCCCGGCTAAAACCCGAACCGTCAAAGAATCCGGTGATCTGAAAGCACCGGAGCAGACGGAAGGTATTTTGTTGCAAGCCCGTTATTTCAAGCCGTATCACATGCACGGGTCGATTGGCCCGTCCTGCGCGGTGGCGCTTTATCAGGAAAACAAGCTGCACATCTGGACGCACAGCCAGGGTGTTTATCCGCTTCGGGAAGCACTGAAAAAGATGCTGGGGCTGGAAACGGATGCGATTCATGTCGTGGGCGTTCCCGGTTCGGGCTGCTACGGTCACAACGGCGCGGACGATGTAGCGGCTGATGCGGCTTTGCTGGCGATGGCCTATCCGGGCAAACACGTTCGGCTGCAATGGTCGCGCGACGATGAACACGGCTGGGAACCCTACGGCAGCGCCATGCAGATGGAAGCCGAAGCCCGGCTGGATCGTTCCGGAAAAATAACCCACTGGCGGTATGATCTCTGGACCGACTCCCACAGCACCCGGCCGGGCGGAGAGCCGGGCAATTTGCTGGCGGCCCGGTCGATTGATAAACCGTTTTCCGCGCCAACGGGCGGGTATAGCGGGGGCGGGTATCGCAACTCGGAGCCGTATTACACCATTCCGAACCTGAAAGTCGATGCTCATTTTTTTGAAGGACCGCTGCGGGTTTCGGCTTTGCGGAGTCTGGGGGCCTACGCCAACGTGTTTGCGATTGAGTCGTTTATGGACGAGCTGGCCGAAAAAGCCGGGCAAGATCCGCTGGAATTCCGCCTGGCGCATCTGGACGACGAACGGGCAGTAGCCGTAATCAAAAAACTTCAGGAATTGACACGTTCCGAAAAAGTGGCTGCCAATGAGGGAATCGGTTTTGCGTTTTCCCGTTATAAAAATGTAGCGACCTACTGTGCCGTTGCCGCCCGGGTTTTCGTTGACATCAAAACCGGTACCGTTCAGGTTCGGAAAATGTGGTCGGTGATTGACGCCGGTGAAGTGATCAACCCCGACGGCCTGAAAAACCAGACCGAAGGCGGCATGATTCAGTCGGCCAGTTGGACGCTGAAAGAACAGGTTACCTTTGGTCGTGAGCACGTTAGCAGCCGCGACTGGCGTTCGTACCCGATCTTTCGGTTTAGTGACATCCCGGAAGTGGAAGTCGTGGTGATCGCCCGGCCGACCGAAAAACCGCTGGGTGCGGGCGAAGCCGCCCAGGGTCCAACGGCGGCCGCCCTGACCAACGCCATTTACCGGGCCTGCGGCAAGCGGATTCGGGATTTGCCGGTGCGTATTTTATAGAAATGAGAAGATAGACAAGAGAATAAAGACTTGATCACGGTTTCTTTGTACTCTCCTGTCTTTACTCTCTTGTCTTTACTCTTTCATCTATATTCCAACATAACTCCAAACTCCCATGACCTTACTGAAAAACTGCTCGTTTGCGTTGCTCCTGTTTCTGGGAACCGCCTTTGCACCCCTCCACCACGGTTGGGGTGATTACGACCAGACCAAAGTGCTGGATTATACCGGCACCATCGAGGAATCGAAGTACGAAAATCCGCATGCCACGGCCAAAGTGAAAGACAAGGACAAAACCTGGCTGGTCTATCTGGCCCCCACGAGCCGGATGAACGAGCGGGGCGTAAGTGCGGCCATGCTGAAAAAAGGCGGTTCGTTGCGGGTGGTCGGTTATCCACACAAAACCGTCAAAAACGAAATGCGGGCGGAGCGCATCTTCATCGACGGGAAGAAATACGAATTGCGTAAATGAGGCTGGGCATTCCCGTCGAGTGGCTGCAAGGCATTGAAAACAGTGCGCTGGCTGTGAGTATCCGTCAGTCGCTGTGGTTATATCCGGCGTTGGAAATTGTACACATCGTCGGGATCGTTCTGGTGGTCGGCGGAGCCTTTCTGTTTGATTTCCGGCTGCTGGGCTTTTCGAAAAAAATACCGGTTGCCGATCTGGCCATGCATGTTCTGCCCTGGTCGCGGAGGGGGCTGATTCTGGTGATTCCGTCCGGTTTACTGCTGTTCAGCACCAATGCCGAAGCGCTGGGAAAAGACCCGATCTTCTGGCTAAAAATGGGACTGTTGGCCGTTGCGGGCATCAACGTGGCGGTTTTTCACCGGATTACCTTTCGCTCGACGACTGCCTGGAAAACCGGTCAAATTCCGGTTGGCGCAAAAGCTGCGGCCGTTGGTTCCATTCTGCTTTGGCTGGGTACCATTGCCTGTGGCCGTTTGCTGGCCTATTGAACGAAAAATGGAATGCTAAAAATGCGAATAGCCAACGATCAGAGTCGTTGGCTATTCATTTGTGTGGTGTGTGACTTATCGGATTGGACACAGGTGCCAGTCCTGATCGGGGTCACAACGATGCTTCGTTGGTTGATTTTTCATGATGGTTGTTAATTTATAGTTCCTAATTTTTTTAGGCAGGTTAGCACTGATTCCTCAGATCGTTTGGAAAGTTGCTAAGGGTTCATCGAGCCTGTCTCTCCCCCTTTCTGTATAAATCTCGAACCGGCGCACCGGCAACTACTGGTTACCAGAAGTAGTAATTGAGATAACGATACAAAAGTAAAACACGCTCTTCTGTATTCCAAACTAAATCTATATTTTTTGTAGGGTAGTGATGGATGTATTTTTATTGTTCTGATTTTTAAGAGCTTGTGTCTAATAATTTTGTATATATTTTTGCTTTTTGCCCCGTTTCTCTGATCGGTATAAACAACATAACCGCCAACTATGAGATGATGCCATGCCTAACTGTTGTTTAAGTAACTTTGGACCCCTCCGGGGTCAATAATCCCACAGTTTGCGTTTATTTAAATAAATGAAGGAAACGGGGCAGAAACAAAAGTCCTATTTTAATTGGGGTATGAAAAGGTTTTTTGAAACCGGATTTTTTGAAACCCCCTGATCAACCCGGATGATGTATGCCTTACCGCCTGCCCGCTCGATGGCTTCGGCCACGGATTCCGGTTTTTCGGGCGCGTAGGCAAACATGCAGCCCCCGCCCCCGGAACCGTTGATTTTTCCGCCGTAGGCACCGGCTTTGAGTGCTTCGTCGATCATGTGGTCGATTTTAGGCGTCGAAACGCGCTTGGCATCCCGCAGACTGGTCTGGTGAATGGTGAGCAATGCCCCCAGCCGCTGGTGATCGACGGTTCCGCTTTTGAACATCGCCAGAGCCTCCCGCAGGACATCGCGGTCGGAGAGATTACCCTTCAGCAACGCCATTTCATCGGGCGTCAGGATCGATCGGTATGCGTCGGCGGCTTCCAGCGGGTAGGTGGTGAGCAAAAAGGCCGGGTCGTACTGTTTTATTTTTTCCATTGCGCGAAGCATCCCGAATTTGACGTGTTTCAGAACGCCGATGGTGTCTTTCGGCTGGCGCGAATCGCCCAGCACCAACGCGCCAAGTTTCGGCTGAAAGGATTCGAGGTGAATTTTCGGAACGGATTCCAGGTAAATTACGCCCCCAACCGCCGTGGCGTAGTGGTCCATCATGCCGCCGGGTTCGCCAAATTCCAGCACTTCGGCGGCATAGGCGAGTTCCGCCAGCTTTTCGGGGGCCAGCGTTTGCGGGTTGTCGGCAAATTGAGTGAGAATGGCCAACCAGGTGACCAACAGGGCTGAAGAACTGGACGTACCCGCATTGATGGGAATCTCGCCCCGGATTTCGCCCTGAATCCCCGTCGAAAACCGGAAACCTTCCCGCAACAGAATGTTGACCGCGCTGCGGAAGTAATCCCGGTCTTGCCGGTACGTCAGCGGAAGGGTTGCCAACGAAAACCGTTCTTCGGCGTCGATGTCGGGCAAAAACAGCCGAACCTCCGGCTTCGTGGTGGATTCGGCGTTAATCCGGATGCGTTGGGAAATGGCCGCGGCAATAACGGGCAAGCCCAGATAATCCTGGTGTTCTCCGAATAGACAGATGCGACCCGGCGTGGATATAGACAGCGGAAAGGACATAATCAAACAATCACAAATTAGGGTAATCGGGAAAAATCAATCAATGGGGCTTTTTTTAGCGGTTTTCGCGTAAAATCGGTGTTGAGCGGAACATGGTCGTCAAAAAAACCGCAATTCTTAAGGAAGAATTGACGGGTTGGCAATAATCCGCCTGCGTAATCCTGCCGGAAACCGGCCCGGGCGGTGGCGTCGCCGGTAAATTTGGCGCTTACCAATTCCTGCCAGAAGCCTTCTTTGCTCCGAACCCACTGGTTTCCAAAAGCCACCTGCCGCGACGTATTACCCGTATTCGGCATAAAATTCTCCAGAAAAGAATGGGGCGATTTGAGGTACGTCGTCGTCTTCGGGCGTTTGAAACTGGCGATCAACTGCCAGTCTTTGTCCTCAGCATCGGAGAAATAGGCCGTGTAGGTGGTGTACCCGTTTTCCGTTGGTCGGCCCCGGAGCAAAAACCGGTAGGTTCGGCCCGCTTTCCAGTTGTAGCGCAGGTAACTCTGTCCGCCGGACCCTTCGTTGCCGAAATCGTTGGTCGTTACGCCCTCTCCTTTTTTCTCCAGCAGGATTTTCTGATCGTCGGGAATATCTTTCGGATTGTCGGTTTTGAACGGACTCCAGACCGAGAACAAAATCCGCCGTTCGGTCGGCGAATTGATCTGCATCCCGAAATAGCCCTCCGCAAAACCGTTGGCCATGAAGTAGGAACCCAGCACATCACTGCCTTCAGGAACTGTCATTTCGTTGTAAAACCACTCCGAATCGGAATGCTCCGGTGCGGTATATTTCAGGTGGACCGATGGCCCACGTCGGCCCCAATGAAAGTAATTACCCTGGTTATTGCGGACAAAAACCGTCTTGTCATCGACTAAATCGCCACTGATACCGAGTTCACGAAGCTGCCCGAACGCCGGGCCGGATTTGGTCACTCCCTGTAGGTCAATCTTGACGTAGCCCGGTTTTGGAACAGCCCATTCGCCCAGATAATACTCCTTGTCCGCATTGCCGCTGGCCGAAAACTCGACGGATTTCCCCAATACACTCACCCGGATCTTGCTTTCGCCTTCCGAAACGCTCATCGTGGCCGATAGTTTCAGCGTTCCGGCGCGTTCGAACCGGATGTAGGTGGAAACGACACTTTCCGGATGAGTCCAGCCGGTCAGGCCGTCGTTGGTGATTTTTTCGGGAGAATGAGACGGTTTTGTTACCCAGGCGTTGCCGCCGATGGGAACCGACCGGCGATTCGCATCGTGCGAATCGCCGGTCAGCGTGAAAAACCAGGCACTAACTAAAAAAAGGATCGGATTTAGGATAGTCATTAGACGTTTACTACAACGGGTTCTGCTTCAGGTTGGAATTTAAGATAATTTCCGCTTCCGGAATCAGGTGAACCACTTGTTTGTCGGTCGCCGGAACGGTTTGCTGACCGGTTGTGGTGTTGTGATAACCGGGATAATTCCGAACCAGGCTGCGGCCATTGCGGTAGAGGTCATACGCCCGGTGGCCCTCAAACGCCAGTTCGAGCCGGCGCTCCTGCAACACGACGTCCAAAACCGTTGGTAATCCTTTCAGATCGGATACCGAATACAACTCCGTTCCGGTCAGCCCCGCCCGTTGCCGAATCAGGTTGACATCCGCGATGGCTTTGTCTGTGGCACCGGTTTTGGCGTAGGCTTCGGCCCTGTTCAGGTATACTTCCGAAAGCCGCAGCAAAATCGGTGAGCTGAGCGTCGCAATACCGCCCTGGTTGGAAAACTTCGTGACGTATACTTTGTCGATGCCGTTCCGCTTTTCCTGCGCGCCCTGCGCGGTCAGTTTCCGAACCAGAAACGTCCGCCGTTTGTCGTTCGCGTTTTTGTTCACCAGATCCTGATAGTCCTGCGACGCATAAACCTCGCCCCAGCCGACGCCACCCGGTGAGGTGTAGAGCATCGAACCCAGTGAACTCCAGGCGCGGTCGTCTTTCAGCGTGTGTTTGATCGCCAGAATGACTTCCTTGTTCTGCTCATTTTCCACCGTGTAAAAATCGGGAACCTGCGTCGGTGTCGCCAGCGTAAACCGGTTTTCTGCAATCACCAGATCGGCGTATTTAATGGCATTGGCGTTGTCGTTCATGTAGAGATACACCCGCGAAAGCAGCGCGTTGGCGGCCGCAGCCGTGGCATAACTGCTGATGCGCGTCACCGTCATCAGTTTGGCGGCTTTCTGCAACTCGCTGACCACAAACGCATAGACCTCCTTCACCGTCGCCCGGGCGGCATTGTCGTCGGCTTTCGTGTCGGTTTTGATGATCACGCCCAGATTCGTTTCGGGACTTTGGGCATACGGCCGTCCGAAAAGCCGGACCAGCTCGAAATGGACCATGGCTCGCAGAAAGATGTTCTCGCCCAGAATCTGATCCATTTCTTTCGACGTGCCTTCCTGAACGGCTGCAATCACTTTGTTCGCGCCGACAATAACCTGATAGGCTTTGCGGTAAATCTGGAGCGCGTTGGCCTGGTCGGAGGTGTGCCGGTACGTATACGTCAGAAAAAGCGCATCGGTAGTGGTGCCGCTGAGGGTCAGGTTGTCGCCCGGATATTCGTTCATAATGAACAGGTTACGGGTATAGTCGGACTCTTTCAGGAAGGTGTAATTTCCGTCGGTAGCCGCCCGCAGCCCCTGCGCCCCTTGCAGAATCGCCGACTCGGATAA
Source organism: Larkinella sp. C7 (assembly GCF_006149005.1). Lineage (GTDB taxonomy): Bacteria > Bacteroidota > Bacteroidia > Cytophagales > Spirosomataceae > Larkinella. The sequence goes on from NZ_VBSL01000006.1 coordinate 161,334, forward strand.
ACCGTTGTACGGGGTTGTATCAATTTCACAGGAGGTGGTTACCACCACACAGCCCAGCAACAAAAAGCGCGAAAGAGAGAAGTTCATGGGTGCTGATGATTAAAAGTTAAACTGGAGACCAAAAACCAATTTCCGGCTGAACGGGTATTTCGTACCTACTTCGCCCGTCTCGGTTACGTCCGGGTCGATGCCCGAAAACTTCGTGATCGTGAACACGTTATCGGCCGAAACCGACAGCCGGACGCCATCCAGTTTGGCTTTGCTGACCAATGCCGTCGGCAAATCGTAGGTCAGGCTGATGTTCCGCAGACGGAGGTAGTTGCCATTTTCCAGAAACCGCGACGACGGGCGCTGGGCGTTGTTGTTGCCGCCGATGACGTACTTCGGATGCGTGGCAATGTCGCCGGGTTGTTCCCAGCGGCTCCAGCCATCCTGCAAGGCCATGAGGTTGTAGCGGTCGTAGGCACCGTCGTTGTCGAACAGGTTCCGGTCGCCGTTGTAGAGAATGGAACCGGTGCTGTAGGTAAAGAAAGCGTTCAGTTCCAGCCCTTTCCAGCTCAGCACCTGCCGAAAACCGCCGAACAGTTTGGGGTTGGCGTTGTTGCCGATAAACTGGATCGTGGCGTCGTTGTAGTTGTTCGTCGTGGTGCTGGTGCCGTCGGTGCCTACTTTTTCCCAGAGCGGTCCACCGGTTTGCGGATCGACGCCCATCCACCGGCGCATATACCAGCTATTGAGCGGCTGATTGAGCGCGTAAGGACGCTGGCCGTTGGCGACCAGCACGCGGTCGCCATAGAGAGCCGTCACCTCGTTTCGGTTCATACCGGCATTGATGTCCATCCGCCATTTCAGGGCGGTTTTCTGCAAAATGTCGGCCGATAAAACCACTTCAAGTCCTTTGTTTCGAACGGCTCCCACGTTTTCCGTAATGAACGTGTAACCGCTGGTGGCCTGGAGTGGTCGGTTAAACAAGAGGTTGTTGGTCAGACGGTTGTAGAGATCGACAGTGAGCGAAAGCCGGTTCCACAAACTGGCGTCGATTCCGAAGTTGGTATTGTTCGATACTTCCCACGACAGGTTCGGGTTTTCGATGCGAGTCGGGTAGGCGGATGGAATACCGGCGTATTGGCCCGTCAGGTTATACAAACCCTGGGAAGCATAGTCGTTGATGCCGTCGGCGTTGCCGGTGGTTCCGTAGCTCAACCGGAATTTGAGGTTGGTCAGCAGTGGATTGCTGCGTAGAAACGCTTCGTTGGAGGCATTCCAGGTCAGGCCGACCGCGTAGAAGTTGCCGTATTTCTTATCCCGACCGAACTTGGACGAACCATCCCGGCGGAACGAGGTCGTAACCAGGTATTTATCCTGATAGCCGTAGTTGGCCTGGAACAGATACGAAGAGAACGCGTTGTCGGTTTTGGTTCCGCCGATGGTTTCGGGTTGCGAGGTTGCATCCAGAATGCTCAGGCCGGAGAAAATGCCTTTTCCGGTGGCCGCCAGCGATTCGTAATAATAGGTCTGGTATTCGTAACCCGCCAAACCGTCCAGCGTATGCCCGCCGTTGAAACTATGCCGGAAGCGCAACAGGTTCGACGTCAGCAAGGTATAATCGCGGGTGTTGGTTCTGGCCAGCCGTCCCTGCACATCCAGGGCGCTGGGGCCACGCATGTCCTGGCTGCTTTCACTGCCGTAATAACTGGTTTGGGCGCGGTTTGTGGTTGTCAGCGTCAGCCAGGGCAATACGTCATACTCGGCTTTGAAGAGCAGATCACCCGACAGCGTGTTTTCCTTGAACGTGTTGAACTGGCGGTTGTAAATGAAGTTGGCGTTATCGCGTCCATACCATTTTTTCGCGCCGGTTACGGGATTATAGGGTTGTCCGTTGTAATACGGATCATCGTAGGGCAGGTAGGTATAAGCCGCGTAAAGACCGCCGTTGCTGTTGTCGTAGCCGCGCGTCGACAACCCGGCCCCGTTGACGTTTACCCGGAATTTGTCACTGATGTTGTGGCTGAAATTCAGCCGTGCGCCAAACCGGTCGAGGCCGGTTCCCTGCAAAATGCCCTGTTCCTTGTAGTAGTTCCCGCTTAGGAAGAACTTGGTTTTGTCACTACCGCCCGACGCACTCAGTTCCGCGAGCGTGTTGCTGGCCGTCCGGAAAGCCTGGTCGAACCAGTTGGTATTGGCGTTGGCTTCGGGCGTGGGCAGATAATCGTTCAGAACACCCGTTGGCCGGTCGCGCTGAAATACCCTTTTCTGCAAATCATACAGTTGCGGACCGTCCAGTAACCGGAAGTTACCCAGGCTCAGCGTGCCGACGCCCTGATTCAGCCGGGCAGTCAGGCGGGTTTTGCCGGAAGCACCCCGTCGGGTGGTAATGACAATGACCCCATTGGACGCCCGCGCTCCGTACAGAGCCGTTGCCGAGGCATCTTTCAACACGGTGATCGATTCAATGTCGCTGGGGTTGGGAATCCCGCCAATGACGCCGTCGACCACGTAGAGCGGATTGGAACTGGCCGTGAGCGTTCCAACGCCCCGAACGAGTACTTTGGGTGTACTGCGCGGATCGCCGGAGCTGCTGCCGACGAATACACCGGCCGCTTTGCCCTGCAGCATCTGGCCGACGCTGTTGGCCGTCACGTCTTTCAATTCTTTGGCCGTCACCACCTGCGCTGAACCCGTCAGGTTACGCTGGTTGGTGGTAGTATACCCCATCACGACCACCTCATCGAGCATGGTGTCGGCTTTTTTGAGCGTAATCTCGATCGTTGTGCGGTTTCCGACCGTTACGGCGGTTCCCTGGTACCCAATGGAACTGATTTCCAGCACGTCCGTTGGCGTTGTGCGAACGGTGAAAGTCCCTTTGTCGTCGGTGGTGGTGCCCTGTGTAGTGCCACGGACGATGATGGTGGCTCCCGGTAGCGGTTGCCCGGCATCGTCGCGAATGGTGCCCCGCAGGCTTGACTGCGCATAACCGCAAACGGTTACCGATAGCCACAGAAGTAAACACACGGAAAGCTGTTTCATGGGTTGGAAGATTGATAAAGTGGAGACTAAGAAGCAGAAGGCAAAGGGCTTAGGGCATTCGGTAAAGGCAAGCGAAGGGTAGCCTGGTCAAAACCGGACGGTTTTGACCAGGTGGGATAGTTGAGCAAATCAGATCAATAAATTTCGTTCAGGCCGAAAATGGGGCGGTTGGTTTTCCATTTTCCCCGGGTGAAATCCGGGATTTCGATGGGTTTGCTGCCCTGCGCAATGGATTGTTCGGATAACGGACTGATGGCACTCCAGACGGCGGCATCGTAGACGTCGATCGGTGGGGCGGTTTGGGCTTTGATGGATTCGATGAAGGCCCGCATCACGAAAAAGTCGATCCCGCCGTGGCCGCCACTCTGGGCCGTTTGGCCGTGTTGTTTCCAGAGCGGGTGGTCGTATTTATCCTGATAGGCCGCGAACGGTTCCCACTGGTGCGGTTTCGGGCTGGTTCCTTCCAGGTAAATCGTTTTGCCGTCATCCATCCAGATGCCCTGCGTTCCCTGCGCCCGGAAACCGAGTGAATAGGGGCGGGGGGAGTTGGTATCGTGCATGATGACGATGTTCTCACCATTTGCGCAATTGACCACGGTGGTAACCACATCGCCCAGCTTGAAATTGACTTTGGCGTTGGGATGATCGAAACCACCTTTATCAACCACATATTTGTGCAGGCTCCGGGCTTTGGTGGCGGTTGAGGTCAGGGACAAAAACCGGTTGCCCCGGTTGATATCCAGCCAGTGAGCGACGGGCCCCAGACCGTGCGTTGGGTACAGATCCCCGTTGCGATCGACGGAGTGCTGCGTCCGCCAGCGGGCTTCGGAATAGCCTTTGGCCCCAAATTCGACGCCTTCTTTGCCCATGCCGCCATTGAACTTGACGTTTCGCAGGTCGTGCTGGTACCCGCAGTGGGCATACAGCATTTCGCCGAACATACCCTGACGGATCATGTTCAAAACCGCCAGCACATCGCGCCGGTAGCAGACGTTTTCCAGAATCATGCAATGAGACCCGGTTTTTTCGAACGTATTGACCAGATCCCAGGATTCTTTCAGCGTGACCGTCGCCGATACTTCCACACCGGCATACTTGCCGGCTTTCATGGTGGCAACGGCCATCGGCACGTGCCATTCCCAGGGGGTGGCAATCACCACGCCGTCGATGTCGTCGCGCTTGAGCATGTTCACAAAATCCTCCCCGCCTTTCGTGAAAGCAACCGGCACTTTCTTGCCGCTTTTTTCGATCATGGCGTTGGTGCGGCTGATGGCTTCCGGGTCCGGATCACAGATGGCCGTGATCACCACATCATCGCGGAAAAGGGCCTGACGGACGTGGCTGCGACCCCGCGAACCGACCCCGATAAAAGCGAGACGAACCTGTGACAAAGCCGACGGTTTCGAAGCGGCTGCCGCCGGTTCGAACAGCGAAGGAAGAAAGGGCGCAGCAGCGGTGCTGAGGGCGGCCGTACGCAGAAAATTTCGGCGGGAAGAAACAGGCATAGGAGGAGTTAGCTGAGTTGGAATACGCGTTAGATTGACGGTTTGGGGTTCAATTCCATGCTGAAATTGGAGAAAAACCGACAACCAATCAATCAAAACCGGGGCGTCAGGGCTCTGATTCTGACGGTTTTGGCCTGCGCAAACGTTTGTTCAGACCTGTGCAAACGTTTGTGCAAAACCGAAGGAAATTTTGCGTTTTTTAGGAATAAGAGTAAATTGTAAGGCTGAACAGGACGCGCGATGAAGGATGTTATTACAATTAAGGAGATTGCCCGGCAATTGCACGTGTCGCCATCCACCGTGTCCAGGGCTTTGCAAAACCACCCCCGCATCAGTGTACACACCCGCGATGCCGTTCATGCGCTGGCCGATCAGTTGAAATACCTGCCCAGCACGACGGCCCGCAATCTCCAGCGGGGCCGGACGGGCGTGATCGGGATGGTGTTGCCGGAAATTCGGGAGAATTTTTTCTCGGAAGTAATCAATGGCGTGGAAGAACTGGCCTTCGAACACCAAGTGACGGTGGCACTCTACCAATCGCACGACCGGTTCGACCGCGAGAAGCAGATTCTGACCGTGCTGGCTTCCAACCGGGTGGATGGCGTGTTGCTGTCGGTTGCCAAAGAAACGCAGCAGACCCACCACATTCAGGAGTTGCTGGATCGCCAGATTCCGCTGGTACTTTTCGACCGCATTCCGCCCCACATTGCGGCCCACCGGGTCGAGTGTAATATGGAAAAAGGCGCGTATGAAGCCACCAAATGGCTGGCCCGACGCGGTCATCGACGCATTGCGCTGCTGAACGGCCCCCACGCCTTGATCGCCAGCGAGGAGCGGTACCGGGGCTATATCACGGCCTTGGTGGAAGAAGGATTACCTGTCGAAAACGCCCTGATCAAGCGCAGTGACCTGACCACGCCGGAAACCCTCCTGAAAATGAATCAGCTTTTGGCATCACCGGCCCGGCCGGATGCGGTCCTGACGTTCAACGATTACGTCGCGCTGGATGCCATGCAGGTGTGCCGCAGTTACGGGCTGGTCGTCAATCAGGATATTTCGTTTGTCAGTTTTGCCAATCTGCCGCTCAATACCTACCTCGAACACCCACCCCTGGCGTCGGTCGAACAGCATCCTTACCAGATCGGGTTTATGGCGGCTGAAATTCTGCTCAACGTGATTAACGGGAAGATTGCCCCGACGGATTTGCAGAACGTGATCCTGGAGCCCGAGCTAGTGGTTCGGGAGCCGAATGCGGTTTTCTGAGCGAAGCTTTTTCTGGTTAGTCTAACCGTCTATCCCGAAACCTTTCAATTTACCCCGAAGGGGTGTTCTGTTAATAGGAAAATCGTATCAATAGTGGTTCAAGCTCCGGCAGGAGCGCCCTGACAACGCCAGGATGTAGGCCGCCCCTGCCGGGGCTTAAATCTATCGCTGATACCGTTTTCCTATTAACAGAACACCCCTCCGGGGTACGTAAAATGGCTATAGGTAAAAACGTCGCCGACTATTGACATTAAACCTCTCCGGGGTAATTATATACAGATCATTATCAGTCTGTGAGCACGTTCCGCCATTTTTCGTAGGCATCGCGGTAGGCTTCCTGTGCCCGCATATCGGGTTCGATGGTGCGGATTATCTTCAAACCGGTGAAGGCTTCCTGGCGGTTTTTGTAAATACCCAGTCCCAATCCGGCCCCCCGGGCCGCACCTTGTGCGCCGTCGGTATTGAAAAGCTGGATTTCAGCCCCGGTCAGGTTGGCCAGCGTGTCGCGGAACAGCGGGCTGAGGAACATGTTGGCTTCCCCGGCGCGAATGGTTTTCAGACCCACACCCACTTGCTCCATGACCTGAATGCCGTAATAAAAGGAAAAAACGATGCCTTCCTGCGCGGCCCGAATCCAGTGGGGGAGGCTGTGGCGCGTCAGTTGCAAACCGTGGAACGAAGCCCCTAAATCGCGGTTTTCCAGCACGCGCTCGGCGCCGTTGCCAAAAGGCAGACACAGCAAACCATCGGAACCGACGGGCGCATGGGCCGCCAGGTCGTTCATTTCGGCGTAACTGACCGAGCCACGCAGCAGGTGATTCCGCAGCCAGCTATTGAGAATACCGGTGCCGTTGATGCAGAGCAAAACGCCGTAGCGCGGGGCTTCCGGCGTGTGACTAACGTGGAGAAAGGTGTTGACGCGGGATTGCGGATCGTATTTGGCCTGATCGCTGACGCCATAAACGACGCCCGACGTACCCGCCGTGGCGGCAATTTCGTTGGGTTCCAGCACGTTGAGCGAAAACGCATTGTTGGGCTGGTCGCCCGCGCGGTAGGTAACCGGCGTTCCGGTGGCCAGACCCAGCTCGCTGGCGGCTTTCGACGTCAGTTCGCCTTGTACCGAGAATGTTGGTTTTAGATTGGCAACGAGCGAGGGATCGAAGCCGAAATAATCGAGCAGAAAATCCGCCGGTTGTTCGTTCTGAAAATCCCAGAGAATACCTTCCGACAAACCGGAGGGCGTCGTGACGATTTCGCCGGTCATGCGGGTGGCCAGATAGTCGCCCGGCAGCATGAACTTGTGAATTTTGTTGTAAATCGCCGGTTCGTTTTCCTTCACCCACGCCAGTTTGGCGGCCGTAAAGTTGCCCGGCGAATTGAGCAGATGTTGCAGACTTTTGGTCCGACCAACGGTTTCGAAGGCTTTTTCACCGTAGGAAACCGCCCGGCTGTCGCACCAGATGATCGACGGACGCAGCACGTTTAGGTCTTTATCCACGATCACCAGTCCGTGCATCTGGTAGGAAATGCCGATGGCTTTCACGTCTTCCGGTTTCACACCGGTTTTCGACAACACGGTTTTGGACGCCAGGCAGGCATTTTTCCACCACGCATCCGGGTTTTGCTCGGCATAGCCCGGCAGGGGGGCGTCGATGGGCATTTCCGATTCGGGGAAAAACGCGGAGGCCACCACCGCACCGGTTTCAACTTCGAGCAAACAGGCTTTTACGGACGAACTACCGACATCAAATCCAAGGAGATACATGGGGTACGCAAGGTTCAGATACAAAACAAGGTGCAAAGTACGCAGAGCTTAGAAGTTAGGCAAACGGTAAATACGGGGGGCGGGCCTACTGATCGGTTGGTTTTGTTGTCGAAAGCAATGAAATTAGACCATTATCCAGTTGGTTTGTTCTTTTCACGGTACCAGAGAAGCGGTCTTGCATGAAAAAAATTACCTCGATTGTTGTTCTGCATATTCTCTTATCGACGGCCGGTTTTGGGCAATTGATCATCCAAGGCACGGTTTTAAACCGGGCGACCCGACAGCCGGTTCCCTATGCCAACATCGGGATTGTCCATTCGAATATTGGTACGCTGTCCAACCCGGATGGTAGTTTTTTGATCCTGGTCCCTGAGAAATTTCGGGCGGATACGCTGCTTTTTTCCGCGCTCGGTTTTGGAAGAAAAGCGGTGCCGGTGCGGTTTTTTCGTCCGGAAAAACCGGTTGTCATTTTCCTTCCTGAGCGTGCGATCCCGTTAAATACGATTACAGTAACGGTGAAAAAGAAACGAAATCAGGCGTTTGAGCTGGGAAACCGCACGTTTCGGGGTGGTGTGCTCGAAAACGATACGACGTATGCCGGGCGGTCCATAGCGCTGTTGATTGAACCCAAAGAACCGCATTTGAAGAAAGGATTTACGTTCCCGGTTTATCTCGAAAAGGCGAACCTTCGCATTTTTAGGAATAACCTGAAGTCGTTCCGGTTCAGAATCCGGTTAAATGCCGTCGATCGGTTGACGGGCCAGCCCGGCGAAGACCTCATTCAGCAAAGCATTGTGGTGGAATCGGCGATGAAGAATGGCTGGCTGGAGTTTGATCTTTCGGCGCTGAACTACCCGGTTTCCGGACCGTTCTACGTTACGTTCGAACAAATCGTGGATTTACAGGATCGCACCGACATTGCGGATGGATACCGGAAATACATTCAGGAGCATCCTGAAAAACTAAAAATTGATACCGTCGAATTTGAAGGGAAAAAGGAAGTTCGACAGATGCTGCGGGGCGGTATTGATTTGCCCGGAACGTTTATCGGCATCGTCGATACACCGGCAGCCGCCGAACGGTATACCAGCTACGTGCGAGAAACCAGCTTTGGCGAATGGAAAAAGGTACGGGGCATTGTTTCTGCCACGGTCACCGTCAGTACTTATCTGGACGCCAATCCGAAGCAAGCGCCGGAAGCACCCTGTCAGGGAAACCGGCCTGAATGCCTCGCCGAGCAACTTTGTCGGGATTTTATGGACAACACGGGGACGAACGGCATGCAGATTTGTGTCAGTGTGAATAACCAGATTAAATGGTTCGCGGCTCTGGGGTATGCTGATTGGGAAAATAAGAGTGCGGTAACCGATTCCACACTTTTTCGGATCAATAGCGTGTCGAAATCGATGACTTCCCTGGCGTTGCTTCAACTCGTTTCAGAAAGGAAACTTGATCTGGATGCGCCCGTTCAAAACTATGTCCCGTCTTTTCCGGTCAAGAAATACCCGATCACGACCCGTCAGGTAGCCGGTCATCTGGCCGGATTTCGGGATTACAACGAGACTGACCTGAGCGATTTCATCCGAACGGAGCATTTTGAAAACGCAACCGCGGCCTTGCGGGTCTTTGCAAACGACACTCTCTTATTTAAACCGGGTACAAAATTCGGGTATTCGACCTTCGGCTGGAATCTCCTGGGAGCCGTCATCGAAGGCATCAGTGGCGAAAACTACCTCGATTATATGGCTAAAAATCTGTGGAAACCGCTGGGTTTATTCCACACCTGTGGTGATGATATTCATAAAACAAGGCCCAATCGTAGTAAATTTTACGATGGTACGGGGGAAGAAAATGAACTGGGAGACTGGAGTTATAAATACGCGGGAGGTGGACTTCTTTCAACGGCCAACGATCTGGTAAAACTTGGAAATACGTTGTTATACGGAAAAGAACCGTTTTTAACTCATAAAACGGTTCTTTTTACATCTCAGGTTACGGCAGACGGGAAAGAAACCGGATACGGTCTGGGTTGGTATGTTGGCAAAGACAAAAATGGTCACCGGGTCTGGCACCATGCCGGCGATTCGTTCAGCAGCAGTTCCCACCTCCTTGTTTATCCGGATGATAACCTGGTTATTGCCTTTTTAGCGAATTCACAGGACGGCGCTGCGTTTGATCTTCAGCGGATAGGCGAGCTATTTTATAAAAAATGATAATCCGCGTCAGGATGATGAGCCTGCTGGCTTCAATAGTCTGCCTAAGAGCGTAGCCAGTTCCCCGAACTCATTACCGACCGGCAGGGACTACCACAGACCTTTGTGCCCGCTATACTTCAGGATAAACCAGGCTTCTGGGCGGCTACCCGTGACGGTCTATGCCGATACGATGGATACCGATTCAAAGTCTTTCAGCCCGACATCCGCACCTACGATCTACAGCCGAGCCTTCTGGTTCGATGGATTATCAGCGTTTTAATACAGCGCCTGAGGGTAAGTCGGAAATTTGCCCTCTTGTTTGGTTAGGTTCATCAATACCTGATCAATTGATACTGGGTAATTTAGCGGGGTCCTCCAGCAAAAATGCCGGGTCAATCCGGGCATCATGCCAGCGTACACCCAGGTGCAAATGCGGGCCTGTTGCCCGGCCGGTTTCGCCCACTTCGCCGATTTTCTGGCCTTTTTTTACCCAATCTCCTTTTTTGACCGAAAAACCGCTCAGGTGAAGATACATCGCGATCAGGCCGTTGCCGTGATCAATAAAGACAGAATTGCCCCCAAAAAAGTGATTGCCCGTCAGAACAATTTTCCCGTCGGACATGCTCAAAACCGGCTGGCCGGTTCCAATGGGATAATCGGTTCCGGTATGGCGGTTGCGGGGTTGACCATCGAACGTCCGGTAAGCACCAAAGTTGCCTTCCGTTGCGGGGAGCGGATTGGCGGGTTTGCCTAGTGGGAGCGTAAAGAGCGGTTTGGTTTCCGGGCGGTTGAATAACGGCCAGATCTGCGCCTGTTCCCGGTGTTGGCGTCGCAGATTAGCGGCCGAAACATGGATGTATTCCTTCTTCTCAAAATCCTTAAAATCTTCGTTTTTGAAGTCGCCTTTGACAACCTGAATCGTCCGTTTTTTTCGCAAACCGCTTTTCGTCCAGCGGTAAACCCGGTGGTAGCCAACTTTTTCAATCAGGTCGATGGGGAAATAGCAGGTGCCATCCACGGCCCGCCAGCGGTGATTGTCCATCGCACAACGGACGCAGTTGTCGGCCCAGCGGACAACGGCGCCCTGTTTGACCTGAACCGGTGAATTCTGCCCGTAACTGATGGATACGCAACTGAGGAAACAGACAATGACAAAGAAATTAGGGAATTTCATGGGGTGATGATGCCGGAGATGTTTGCCGGGGACATACCCTTTGGAAGTAAAAAGCCCCCGATTGTCACAGCAATCGGGGGCTTTATTTATGAAACGGCTTCAGTTACGCTCTGATTCCTACCAAATTCAGCATGAACGCATACTCCAGCGCAATCTCTTTCAAGGCTTCAAACCGCCCCGATGCCCCGCCGTGGCCAGCTTCCAGGTTGGTGTGCAGCAGGAGTTGATTGGTGTCGGTTTTCATGGTGCGGAGTTTCGCAACCCACTTGGCCGGTTCCCAATACTGCACCTGCGAGTCGTGCAAGCCGGTCATCACCAGCATGTTCGGGTAGGCCTGCTCTTTCACGTTGTCGTAGGGCGAATACGACAGCATGTAATCGTAGTATTTCTTGATCTTCGGATTGCCCCATTCTTCAAACTCGCCGGTCGTCAGCGGAATGCTTTCGTCGAGCATGGTTGTGACCACATCGACAAACGGCACCGATGCCACGACGCCCCGGTACAATTGCGGTTTTTGGTTTACAACGGCACCCATGAGCAAACCGCCCGCGCTGCCACCCATCGCAAACAGCTTGTCGGCGCTGGTATAGTTGTGCTGAATCAGATAATCCGAAACGTCTACAAAGTCGTTGAACGTGTTTTTCTTCTTGAGCATTTTGCCGTTGTCGTACCACTTCCGGCCCATTTCCTGACCACCCCGAATGTGGGCAATGGCGAACAGAAAACCACGGTCAAGCAAGCTCAGTCGCGTGGAGCTAAAACCGGGATCGGTCGAATAACCGTAGGAACCGTACGAATATTGCAGCAGCGGAGCCGAGCCGTCTTTGGGCGTGTCTTTTCGGGACACCACCGAAACCGGAATTCGGACACCATCGCGGGATTTGACGAAGAACCGCTCCGACGTGTAGTTCGCCGGATCAAAACCACCCAGCACCTCCTGCTGTTTCATCAGCGTTTTTTCCTTCGTTTCCATGTTGTAGTCGAAGGTCGAACTGGGCGTTGTCAGCGACGAGTAGCCAAAACGCAGGGTGGTGGTGTTGAAATCCGGGTTGTAGCCAATGCCGGCCACATAAGCCGGTTCGCCGAAATCCAGGTAATGTTCTTCTTTGTTCCGTCGATCGATCACCCGCAGATGAATCAGTCCCTCTCTGCGTTCGCCCAGAACCAGGTGGTTTTTGAAGACATCCAGTTGCTGTAAATAGACGTGGTGGCGGTGCGGAATGACTTCTTTCCAGGCCGACCGGTCGTTGGTTTTGGTTTCTTTCGCTTCCATCAGCCGGAAATTTTCGGCTTTCCAGTTCGTCCGGACGTAGAAGCTCGTTTCCAGGTGCTGAATGTCGTATTCATGGCCTTTTTCGCGGGGCAGAAAGACGACAAACTCGCCCGTCGGATTGCTCGCTTCCAAAAGCCGGTATTCCGTCGCTACGCCGTTGTGGTCAGACACCACAGCGATGTACTTTTTCGACTTCATCCGGCCCAGGCCCATGTAAAACTGGTTGTCGGTTTCTTCGTAAAGCAGCACGTCCTGCGCCGGATCGGTGCCCAGCACGTGACGGTATACCTGATAGCCCAGCAGCGTTTGCGGGTCTTTCCGGATGTAGAAAAGGGTCTGGTTATCAGCCGCCCAGGCGTAGCTGCCGCCTTCGGTGTCGGGAATGGCATCCGGGTAAATCTCCCCGGTTTTCAGGTTTTTGATGCGCAGCGTATACATCCGCCGGCTGACGGTATCTTCGCCATAAGCCACCAGTTCGTCGTTGTCGGACACTTCCAGGCCGCCGATGTTGTAATACGAATACGGTTTTGCCAGTTCGTTGACGTCCAGCATCACTTCCTCTTCGGCATCCAGCGAACCGGGTTTCCGGCAATACACGGGGTATTCGCCCCCTTCGACAAACTTAGTATAATAGTAATAGTTGCCTTCCTTGTAGGGTACCGATTCGTCCTGCTGTTTGATGCGGCCTTTCATTTCCTCAAACAGCTTCTCACGAAAGTCTTTGACGGGCGCCAGTACGTCTTCCAGATGCGCATTTTCGGCTTTCAGGTAGTCGATCACCTCGGGATTTTCCCGTTCGTTGAGCCAGTAGTAATTGTCGATCCGGGTGTGGCCGTGAGTGGTCAGTTCGGTCGGTTTGATGGCCGCCTGGGGCAAAACCGGTGTCGTCTGCGCGTTTGTCATAAAATTCGATGGGACTGAATACGAAACCCAATAACACCTTTTTTTCAGGATTCGTTGAGGTGTTTCGATTTGGGGGAGAAACTTAAAGTTTTTTCCCCACTTACGCGGCATTCCCTCGCTTTTTTGTTATTTTGAGGAGTTATACGGTTATCCTCACTATGCGAAAAAAAGTCTACGTTTATCTGCTGCTTTCTGGCGGTATTTGTTTGCTGAGTGCCTACACACTGAAGAAAAAGGGTGATCGGATCGACGAAGGACAATCCCGCCCAACGCTGGAAAAAGTTTTTGCCAAAATCAATCAGGAAGTACTGCAAAACAGCCGGGTTTTTGAAACCCTCACCGATGCCACGCAAAAAATTGGTCACCGGCTGACGGGCAGCGCCAACGGAAGTCGCGCGGAGGAATATACCTATAATCTGCTGAAGCAATACGGCTATTCGGATACGAAATATGCCCCTTTCGAAGTAGAATCGTGGATGCGCGACACGGTAACGCTGGCGGTGGTGCCCCGCAAAAGCGATAATTTCCGGGATGTCGAAGTGGTTGCCCTGGCGCATTCGCCCGTCGAAGCCCACGTGCAGGGTGAAATCATTGACATCGGCAACGGTCTGGAAGGCGATTTTGCGGCACTGAAAGACCGGATCAAGGGGAAAATTGCGTTGGTGAACATCGGTCTGGCGGCTCCCACGAAGGGTGCCCGGAACCTCCACCGCTCCGAAAAAACCGCGCTCGCCATTCAGCACGGCGCCATTGGTGTGATTATGGTGAATCTGGTGCCGGGCAATGTGCTGCTGACCGGAACGGCCTCCGTAACCGGCAAGCTCATTCCGGTGCCATCGGTCTGTATTTCGCTGGAAAGTGGTCAGGAAATTCGTCAGTGGATGCAGGATCAGAAGAACCTGATGGCGGTGATCGACATGACCAACGTGAGCCGAAAAATCCGGGCGCGGAATGTCGTCGCTACGCTGAAAGGCTCACAGTTTCCCGACGAAAAAATCATCATCGGTGGTCACCTCGACTCCTGGGATCTGGCCACGGGCGCCATCGACAACGGCATTGGCTCGTTCTCCATTCTCGACATTGCCCGTACATTTAAAGCCCTGAAAATAAAGCCGAAACGCACCATCGAGTTTGTGATGTTCATGGGTGAGGAACAGGGCTTGCTGGGCTCGCGCAGTCTGGTGGACGATTTGAAAAAAAGCGGACAGTTGGACAACGTCCGTTACATCCTGAATCTGGACATGACCAACGATCCGAGCGGTTTTAATGCTTTTGGGCGGAGCGAAATGGTGCCTTTCCTGACCGAAATTGGCGAAACCGTCAAGCTGGTCGAACCGGCTTTTCAGAATACGGTATCGAATCAGGCCGGGTTACACAGTGATCATCAGCCGTTTATGATGGAGGGCGTGCCGGTGGTCGGCATGAGCGGCCATCTGGACCGGAACGTGCTGGATTGTTACCACGCCAATTGCGACAACATGAATCTGGTCAACAAAGACCAGTTGAAAAATACCGTCCGTTATTCGGCGATGTTGCTCTACGCGCTCGCCAACGCCGATGCGATTCCGACGCAACGCATGGACGACACCAAAACCCGCGATTTCCTGATTGCGCAGGGCCTCAGGACGCCCCTGCAAATCGCGAACGAATGGCGTTGGAAGGAGTAAGTGTTCTTTTCAATAAACCGTATCAGATTGAGACGCCCCGTTAAACCGAAACCGGTTTAACGGGGCGTTTTTTGGTTATGCGATCAAAAATCTGAGCAGTATTTTGGGGTTGCACTAGCCCAATCGCGCCCTTTTGTCGTATTGATTTCAGCCTTAGCGCATTGACGTGCGTACAAGCCTGAATTTTCTTCTTTCTAAACCCTCTTTTTATGGAAGACAACCACTCTACTGCGGAAGATTCCGGTCGCCGGAATTTCCTGAAAACGTCGTCACTGGCGGCTACTTCTTTTCTCATCGTTCCCCGGCATGTCCTGGGAAAAGGCTTCATTGCCCCCAGCGATAAACTGAACATTGCCGGGATTGGCGTAGGCGGAAAGGGCAAAAGCGACCTGGCATCTTTTGCCAAAAGTCCTAACGTGAACATTGTTGCGCTCTGTGATGTGGATGACCGTCAGGCGGTTGACTCCCGCTCCAAATATCCGAAAGCGACGTATTACAAGGATTTCCGGGAAATGCTGTCGAAAGAACGCAAGAACATCGATGCCTGCTCCATTTCGACACCCGACAACACCCACGCTGTGGCCACGCTGGCCGCGATGCAGTTGGGCAAGCACGTGTATACCCAAAAACCGCTGACGCACGATATCTACGAATCCCGGATTCTGGGGCAGGCGGCTAAAAAATACAAGGTAATTACCCAGATGGGTAACCAGGGCGGTTCGGGCAACGGCGTCCGGCGGATGAAGGAAATCTACGATGCCGGCACGATTGGCGAGGTGCATAAAGTGCTGGCCTGGACCAACCGTCCGGTTTGGCCACAAGCCGTTCCAAGCGATCAAACCTACGAAATTCCGAAAGAACTGGACTTTGATCTGTGGCTGGGTCCCGCGAAGAAAGTGCCGTACAATCAGTCGTATTTGCCCTGGAACTGGCGGGGCTGGTGGCCGTATGGAACGGGTGCGCTGGGCGATATGGCCTGCCACATTCTGGACCCGGTTTTCCGGATTTTGCCGCTCGATTATCCCAATTCGGTGGAATGCAGCGTGGCCGGAACCTGGACGTTTACGCTTCGGGAACAGGATCACAACCCGGACTGGACCCCGTTCTCGTCGTCGATTCACCTGAATTATCCCCGGAAAGACAACAAAGGCGATATCAAATTAAGCTGGTATGACGGTGGCATTTTGCCCGAACTGCCGGAAGAACTCCAGCCGGGCGAAGCCTTCGGGAATTCCGACGGGGGCGTCTTGTTCATCGGGTCGAAAGGGAAACTGATGGCCGACTGCTACGGTGCGAATCCGCGACTGCTGCCTTTGAAAGCCAACGAAACGCTCAACATTCCGGAAACCATTGCCCGCGTGCCAAACGAAGATCACTATCTGCAATGGGTCGATGCCTGCATCGCCGGGTATGGCAAAGGCGTGACGAGTTCGCCGTTCGAATACGCTGCACCGTTTGCCGAAAGCATTCTGATCGGGAATCTGGCCCTGCGGAGCTGGATGCTGCGCGACAATCCGACGGCGAAACGATCGGCGGATCGGTATAATGGCCGGAAAAAACTGCTTTGGGATGCTGCCAACATGAAAATCACAAATTACGATCTGGCCAATCAGTACGTGAAGCGGGAGTATCGGGAAGGCTGGAGTCTGGTAGTGTAAGCCTTATGAAGAGCAGTATTAAGAATCGGTTATTGTAGGTAATCCTGATGTCAGCTTGGGAAAGAGCGTAATTAGTCTTCTTTCTCAGGCTGATTCAGCATCTGATACAACTCTTCCGTATTGAGAACCCGGTTAAAGCCCAATGCCTGCAAATGGGTGGTCAGTTTTTTATCTCCAGTCCAGAGCCATCCACCGGTCTGCAAGGTCAGAGCAACGTAACTGATATCGAAATGATCAATATTGGTTGTAAGGCGTTCCGCTTCTTGCCAATGGTGAGGCTCAATCAGGCTTTCATTATATAGTTTCAAATTACCAATGAGCATGGAGAGATCATCAATTACGTCCTCAAGCGGTTTTTTGGCGTATTTGACGATTTTTGGCTGGTGTTTGAATAGCTCGACTACTGCATAATGACAACTGACGCGTCGGAGCGAGAGAGAAGGATCCGTCAGAAGGCGTGCTATTCTGCCATTGGCTGAAATTAGGGCACTAAACAAAATATTCGCATCAACGGTAACAATCATGGAATGAAACGATGCTTGTTTTCTTTCCACCATTTCGTGTCCACTTCCCGCGCTAATTCTGTAGCTTGTTCTTCCGTTCCCTGGTTGCTGGCATTGGATTCCAGAAATCTAAAATAATTGACAAACTTCTGCACTTCCTCCATGTCGATTAAGGAACTGTTGAGTCGAATGACTATTTCATTATTTTGACGCTCAATGACCATAATTTTCTCTTTTTACAAAGATAACATTTTGAACGGAGTCCTTTTGCGTTCTTTGCCGCTGTCAGGGCCGCCGAAACCCTGACAGCGGTTATTGGCCAGCAGACCACTCAAGCACCGACGTCCCGTCCGTGATCCGCACCGGATAGCATTTCAATGCAATGTTGAAGGCTTCCTGATAAACTGTACTCATGCGGCTAATAAACGCATCGACAGCTTCGCGTTCGACGATGTTGATGGTGCAGCCGCCAAAACCGCCCCCCATCATCCGCGCGCCCAAAACCGCAGTGTCCTGCCGCGTTTGGTCAACCAGAAAATCCAGTTCCGGGCAACTGACTTCGTAGTCGTGCTGCAAACCGTCGTGGGTTTCGTACATCTTTTTTCCAAAAGCAGCCAGATCGTTTTGCAGTAAAAATTCGCAGGCTTCCCGGACGCGCTGAATCTCTTCGGTCACATACCGGCAGCGTTGGTAAACCTTGCCCGGCATTTCGTCGCGGTGGGCATCCACCAGTGCTGTCGTGGCGTCGCGCAGCAGGCGGATGTCGGGGTTGTAGTTTTGCAAAATGGCAACCCCGGTTTCGCATTCTTCCCGCCGGGTGTTGTATTCGCTGTCGCCTAAAGAATGTTTCACGCCCGAATCACACAAAATCAGGGCGTAATCGGTGGTCTGGAACGGGAAATATTCGTGGTGCAGCGATTGGCAATCCAGTTGAATCACCGACTGGTCGCGCCCAAACATGGACGCAAACTGATCCATGATGCCGCAATTGACCCCAACAAAGTGGTTTTCGGCCTTTTGGCTCAGTTTCACCATGTCGATGGTCGATAATCCTAAACCGTACAATTTATTCAACCCGAACGCCAGTCCGCATTCGAGCGCGGCCGACGATGATAAACCCGCCCCAGAAGGAATGTTTCCGCCAAAAACCAGGTCGAAACCGCCCGGCTGATGCCCGGCTTTCTGCAACTGATCGACCACGCCCATCAGGTAATTCGGCCAACCCAGCGGAGACTGCGTAAAATCGTCGAGCGAGAAGGAAAACGATTGACTGACATTTTCGGCGAAAATGCGCCCGGTTCGGTCATTTCGCCGGGAAATGGCGAAGATAATTTCTTTGTCGATACTGGCTGGTAGCACCAGGCCACCGTTGTAATCCGTGTGTTCGCCCAGCAGATTAATCCGTCCCGGACCGCGTACCAGCAACGCCGGTTGCCGGTTAAATTCTTTCCGAAAAACAGCCTCGATGTGGTGAATGTAAGGATGCTGAGCAATCATAGTATGAGCGTTAAGGGACTTTTCTAGTGACAGAGATTCCAATTCGGTTCCAAATTTTGCTGCCTTTTTACAGTTTACAAACAAGCCCGTGGGAAATCTGTCGATTCAGACAAAAAAACTTTGCTACGTCTTCGAACAGCAATGGCAAAGAAAGTCCCGGCTTTTCGGTGTCCTTTCGATCAGTTGCGCGTCTAAGCAGAGTAACGATCATAACCGAAATTCTGCTTTTATGCTGGCAAAAACCTTTGGAAGCGCCGTTCACGGTGTTGGTGCCACCATCATCACGATTGAAATCACGGTGGCACAGGGATTACACTTTTTCATGGTCGGTTTGCCCGACAGTGCCGTCAAAGAAAGCGAACAGCGGGTCGAATCGTCCCTGAAATATTTTGGCTACCGGATGCCCCGGCAAAAAGTCGTAGTTAATCTGGCCCCGGCCGACATCCGCAAGGAAGGCTCGTCCTACGATTTGCCGATCGGCCTCTGTGTGCTGCAGGCGTCGGAACAAATTACGCTGGTGCGCAATCTGGAAGACTACGTCATCATGGGCGAACTGTCGCTCGATGGCAAGTTGCGGCCCATCAAAGGCGTGTTGCCGATTGCGATTGAAGCCCGTAAACGCGGTTTTAAAGGCTTCGTTTTGCCCGCCGAGAACGCGCCGGAGGCTGCTATCGTGAATAATCTGGACATCATCGGAGTCGAAACCATGATGGATGCGGTGGAATACTTTGAGGGAAAGAAAGAAATACCACCACTGGTGACCGATACGAGAGAACTCTTTACCAATACCCAAAATGCCTACGACGCCGATTTCGCCCACGTTCAGGGGCAGGAAAACATCAAACGGGCGATGGAAATTGCGGCTGCCGGTGGTCATAATGTGATCATGATCGGTCCGCCGGGGGCCGGGAAAACCATGCTGGCGAAACGATTGCCCAGTATTTTGCCTCCTTTATCCTTACACGAAGCGCTGGAAACCACCAAGATTCACTCCGTAGCCGGGAAGCTCGGAAGCAGGGCCACGCTGATTGCCACGCGTCCGTTTCGATCACCGCACCACACCATCAGCGATGCGGCTCTGGTGGGTGGCGGCAGTTTTCCGCAGCCCGGTGAAATCTCGTTGTCGCACAACGGCGTTTTGTTTCTGGACGAATTGCCGGAGTTCAAGCGGACGGCGCTGGAAGTGATGCGTCAGCCGCTCGAAGAACGGAAAGTGAGCATTTCGCGCGCCAAATGGGCGGTGGAATTTCCGGCCAATTTTATGCTGATCGCCAGCATGAATCCGTGTCCGTGCGGCTATTACAACCATCCCGAAAAAGAGTGCGTTTGCGGACCGGGCGTCGTGCAGCGGTATTTGAATAAAATCAGCGGACCGTTGCTCGATCGCATCGATTTGCACGTGGAAGTGACGCCGGTTTCGTTCGACCAGATGACCGCCAACCGTCCGGCGGAAGGCAGTGCAACCATTCGGGAGCGGGTAATCCGGGCGCGGGAAATCCAGACGAAGCGGTTTGGTGAGCAATCCGGTATTTATTCCAATGCCATGATGCCGTCGCAGATGGTCAAGGAAATCTGTGTCATCAGCCCGGCGGGTTTGGCGTTGTTAAAAACCGCGATGGAACGGCTGGGCTTGTCGGCCCGCGCCTACGACCGGATTTTGAAAGTGTCGCGTACGATTGCGGATCTGGCGGGCACTGAACACATCGAGATCGAGCATTTGGCAGAGGCCATTCAATACCGGAGTCTGGATCGGGAGAATTGGGCGGGGTGATTGTCTACGCAGGCGGGTTCAATAAGAATTCCTCAACATTCTCGGGAGAAATAACCGATGTTCCTGACCCCGCATAGTTTTCGGTAAAGGTCTGAGGAAACCGCACTTTATCCCGTTTATTCCATTTGAATTCATAAGCTTCCAGACGTTCACCGTGGTCCTCGATCAGATCGATTTCCTGCTGTTGGGTTGTCCGCCAGAAATACTGAGTTGCATTTAAATCCTGATAATGCAGGTATTTCATACGTTCAGAGATCACGTAGTTTTCCCACAAAGCACCTACATCCGCTCTAGAATGGAGGGGTTTAAAATTGTTCAAAATGGCATTTCGTATACCACAATCATAGAAATAGACCTTCTTACCCTTTTTGATTTCGTTCCGTACATTTCGGTTGAGTGCCGGTAATCGAAAAACAACGTAGGTTTTTTCCAATAAATCAATGTATTTGTCGACGGTTTTATGATCACTGTCGATTGTTTGTCCGATCTCATGATAACTGATTTCACTTCCAACCTGTAAAGCAAGTGCTTTAAGCAGTTTTTCAAGAAGTAGCGGTTTTTTGATCTGTTCCAGCATTAATAAATCTTTATAGAGATAGCTGCTTGCCAGGAGTTTCAGCAATTCTGCTTCTTCTCCAACTTTGGTAACGATTTCGGGATAACAACCATAAATCAATCGGTTTTCGATCAGTCTTTTTTCATGAACCAGTCCATCGTGTTGAACCATTTCAGCAAAACTCAGCGGGTAAAGCATGAATTCATATTTGCGCCCGGTCAACGGCTCATTCACTTGGCTCGATAGCTCAAATGCGGAAGAACCGGTCGCAATCACCTGAACATTTTTGATCTGATCGGTGAATAATTTAATGGTGAGGCCAATGTTGGGAATCCGTTGAGCTTCGTCAATAAACAGGATGGGTTTGTTACCGACTACGGTTTTTAGTCGGGTAGCGGTGGTATTGGTTAATATTTCCCGGACGTCGGCATCATCTCCATTGAGGTATAAATGGTCCTTTTGCGCCAGCATTAGTTCAACAAGAGTAGATTTACCCGATTGACGGGGACCAAAGAGTGAAATAGCTTTTCCGCGAAAAAACCGCTGCTCTATCTTTTTCTGGATTATTCGCTCAATCATACTTTTTTGGGAATTGATTCCCCAAAATACATAATATCCTGGGAATTGAATCCCAAAATATCATAATATTCTGGGATTTGGCATTGATTTACTCCTCCGTCCGGAAATACGCGACATCGGCTTTCACGGACGTCAGCAGTTCACGCGTACGGTCGGGCCGGGCGTCGGTGATAAAAATCTGGCCGAAGGTGTGGTGTTCCATCAAGGTGATGAGCTTGTCGATCCGGCGGTCGTCTAGTTTATCGAAAATATCGTCCAGTAGCAGCATCGGTTTTACACCCTTTTCGGCCTGCAACTGTTCGAACTGTGCCAGTTTTAGGGCGATGACGAACGTCTTCTGCTGGCCTTGCGAACCGAATTTTTTCAAGGCCACGCCATTGGCTTCAAACACGTAATCGTCTTTGTGAACGCCCTTGTTGGTGCGCTGCAACTGGATATCCCGCTGGCGGTTTCGGCGGAAATCTTTCGGAAATTCCTCGTTTCCCACTTCTGATTCGTAAATGATATCGACGGCTTCGCGGGCTTCGCTCAGGTAGGCGTAATGTTTTTGAACGATGGGCAGAAAGTCGCCGATGAACTGTTTCCGGCGCTGGTAAATCCGTCCGGCCAGTTGCAAAAGCGGTTCATTGTAGGTTTCCAGCAACTCTTCATCCAGGTAATTTCGTTCGGCAAAAAGCTTTAAGGTTCCGTTTCGCTGTTTCAGAATCTGCTGGTAGAACAGGTAATCGCGCAGGTAGTCGGCATCCAATTGCGACAGAACACCGTCGAAAAAGTGCCGTCGTTCTTCGCTGTGTTCGCGCACCAGATCGGTGTCGTTGGGCGCCAGCATCACCACCGGAAACCGTCCGATGTGTTCACTGATGCGCTCATACGGTTTTTTGTCCGACAACAACACCTTCCGCTGTCCGCGTTGCAGGCTGCAGGTGATCTGCGTCGGTTTATCGTCGTGGCGGAAAATACCGTCGATGATGAAAAAATCGCTCTGGTGGTGAATGCTCAACGCATCCTGGTTGTGAAACGCACTCTTGCTCAGCGACAAAAAATAAACAGCGTCGAGCAGGTTGGTTTTCCCGCTTCCATTCGGTCCAACGATGCAATTAATCTGTTCGCTAAATGTAAAACTCCCTTCCTCGTAGTTTTTGAAGTTGGTCAGGTTGAGTTTTTCCAAATACATCGGTATGGTTGTTAGCAGGAATTGCGTATTTTCGCGGCATCGTGGTGGTAACAGCCGCGTGTTTAAGCAACAAAGATACAGGTCGTTTGTTACGTTAGGACCGGTTACCTGTATCGCACAACGATTTCCGTTTTATTCGGTTATCCTTTTTTTACGCCCAACGAACTCTATGGCAAGTGTAAAGGAAAAATCTAAGCCAGGCGACGCTTCGCCGGGCGACGCATCGCCAGCCGCTGCTAAAACCAAGCATCCGAAAGAACGCTACCTGTACTGGTATGAGTCGATGATGCTGCAACGTAAATTTGAAGAAAAAGCCGGTCAGCTCTACGGACAGCAGAAAATCCGGGGTTTCTGTCACCTTTACATTGGGCAGGAAGCCTGCTCTTCGGGGTCGTATTCAGCCCTGACCAAAGATGATAAATGGATTACGGCCTACCGCGACCACGGCATTCCGCTGGCGTTGGGTTCTGACCCGAAAGCCATCATGGCCGAATTATTTGGCAAACAAACCGGTTCGTCGAAAGGGAAAGGCGGTTCGATGCACATTTTCGATAAGTCGGTGAATTTCATGGGCGGCCACGGCATTGTGGGCGGCCAGATTCCGATGGGAGCCGGGATCGCTTTTGCCGAGAAATACAACAAAACCACCAACCTGTGCATGTGTTTCATGGGCGACGGCGCCGTTCGGCAAGGTTCGTTCCACGAAACGCTGAACATGGCCATGACGTGGAAACTGCCGGTTATTTTTGTGGTAGAAAACAACGGTTACGCGATGGGAACATCGGTGGCCCGTACGTCGAACGTAACGGATCTCTATACGCTGGGTGAAGCCTACGACATGCCGTCGGAACCCGTCGATGCGATGGATGTGGAAGCCGTTCACGAAGCCGTGAGCCGGGCTGCCGAGCGTGCCCGCAAAGGCGACGGTCCGACGTTCCTGGAATTCCGGACGTACCGGTATCGGGGGCACTCGATGTCTGATCCGCAGAAATACCGTACGAAAGACGAACTGGAGCAATACAAGCAACGGGACCCGATCGAGAACGTCCGGGCGACGATTCTGAGAGAGAAACTGGCGACCGAAGAGGATCTGGCAGCCATCGATCAGAAAATCAAAGGCATCGTGGACGAGTCGGTGAAATTTGCCGAAGAATCGCCCTATCCGGGACCGGAAGAGGCTTTCCGCGACGTCTACATGCAGAAAGATTATCCGTTTATCATGGAATAATCAGAAGAAGCGTACCCGTAGAAAGGGAAGAAGGGAGGAAAGAAACGGTTGTCGGCTGGTCTCTTTCTCGCCATCTTCCCTTTTTCATGTCGATTGTTCGGCCTTTGGGAGCAAAACTTTGCCTTTCTTCTTTCTATTATCCAGAGATTTACTAAATTTGCAGTCCGAAATTTTGGATAATTATAAATGAGTAAGACACAAACAAACTCCAAAATGGAGTTTCTGGAAGATCCCGCTGCTCTGGCGGGTTCGTTAGGGAAGGCGGAGTTGTTTTTTGAAAAAAACCAGAAGCTGATTCTGGGTCTGCTGGGCGGTATTGTCCTGGTGGTGGCCGGTTTTATCGGTTATCGCTACTGGGTGAGCAGCCAGGACCAGGAAGCCCAAACGGCCGTGTTCCCGTCGGTTTACGAATGGGAGGCCGATTCCCTGAAAAAATCATTGAATGGTAACGGCGCTAACGAAGGTCTGGTCGCCATTTCCGAAGAATATAGTGCTACCCCTACCGGTAACGTCGCCAGTTTCCGCGCTGGAGTCGCTTTCCTGAAATTAGGCCAGTACGATCAGGCCATTGAAAAACTGAAAAGTTTTAAATCGTCGGATTTGCTGGTGCAAGCCCGTGCCTACGCCCTGATTGGTGACGCCAACATGGAAAAGAAAGCCTACGGCGATGCCATCGAGTATTATAAAAAAGCGGCTGATTATAAGCCCAATCCCTATTTTACACCTGCTTACCTGATGAAGCTGGCACTGGCCTACGAGCAAAACAAGCAAAGCCAGGATGCGATTGATACGTATAGTTCGATTATCGACAAATACCCTACCTCTTCGGAAGCGGCAAACGCCAAGAAGTATAAATCGGTGTTGGAAAGCACGGTCGGTGAGTCGTAAGCAGCGTTAATTCAACCATTGCGAAAGGACAAAGCCGACCGGGTTTTGTCCTTTTTTTTGACCAGGATTTAGCTGATTAGAATGATTAACTATGATTCTTTTTAATCAATCGTCTTACTAATCCGGGCAACGACAATCGTATCCCATCCACTTACTGAAATCATAGTTAATCCTTTTAATCAGTTAAATCCTGGTTCAGAATGGCATCCGAATTAAAGAACTTAAGTGTTTTTTCAACCGATCACCTGCCCGACATCAGCCATCGCCAGTTTGCCATCGTGGTGGCGGAGTGGAATGCTGAAGTAACCGAAGCCCTGTTTTCGGGCGCTTACCAGACTTTGCTCAACTACGGCGCGAAAGCCGAAAACATCGTCCGGGGTAACGTTCCGGGGAGTTTCGAGCTGAGTTTGGGTGCGCAATGGTTTGCCCAACGCACGGAAATCGATGCGGTTATTGCCTTAGGCTGTGTGATTCAGGGCGAAACGAAGCACAACGATTACATCAACCACGCCGTGGCGCAGGGGTTGACGAACGTTGGGCTGCAAACCGGAAAACCGGTCATCTTCGGTGTGCTGACGCCAAACAACCAGCAGCAGGCCCTCGACCGCGCAGGCGGTGTTCACGGCAACAAAGGCGACGAAGCCGCCATGACCGCCATCAAAATGTTAGGATTACAGCAACAAGTGTATAGTTTATAATCATCTAATTCTGAATGAGTGAATGATAGAGTGAGTGAATAGCTCTGCCAATACCTGCTTCTCGCGAAGCTATTCACTCATTCTATCATTCGCTCATTCACTCATTAAACCCATGCAAGTCTGGAAATTTGGCGGAACGTCCGTTGGCAAGCCCGAACGGATGCACTCGATTCGCAACCTGATTACCTCCGATGATCAGCAAAAAATCATCGTCCTGTCGGCCTTGTCCGGCACCACCAACGCCCTGTTGTCCATTGGCGAATCCCTGAAATCGGATCAGCCGGGCGAAGCGGCCGAGAAAATCGAGCACCTGAAGGCGCATTACGATTCGTTCGTTCGCGACTTGTACAAGACCAGCGAGGGATTGACGAAGGGACAGAAAATCATCGAAAACGAATTTTCGTTCATTCGGTCGCTGACGCGCATCAAGCCGTTTACGCTGAAACAGGAAAAAGAACTGGTGGCCGAAGGCGAGTTGCTGAGCACGCAAATCTTTCAGGCGTATCTGGAAGAACTGGAACACGACTCCATTCTGCTGCCCGCGCTGGAGTTTATGCGAATCGACGCCGACGGCGAACCGGAACTGGACTATACGGAACGCAAACTGCGGGAATTACTGCGGGCGCACGGTGATAAAAAACTCATTGTGACGCAGGGGTTCATCTGCCGCAATCCGCGCGGTGAAGTCGATAACCTGAAACGGGGCGGTTCGGACTACACGGCTTCGCTGATTGGCGGGGCCATCCGCGCCGACGAAATCCAGATCTGGACCGACATTGACGGCATGCACAACAACGACCCCCGAATTGTCAAGAAAACCTTCCCGATCCGGGCATTGACGTTTGAAGAAGCCGCTGAATTGGCCTATTTTGGGGCAAAAATCCTGCACCCGTCCACCATTACGCCGGCCAAGATGTTTGGCGTTCCGGTTCGGTTGAAAAACACGATGGACCCGACGGCGGAAGGAACGCTGATTGCCAACAAAACGTCCGATCAGGTGTTCAAGGCTATTGCGGCCAAAGACAGCATTACGGCTCTGTACATTCATTCGTTGCGGATGCTGAATGCCTACGGTTTTCTGCGCCGGATTTTTGAAGTGTTTGAAAAATACAAAACGCCGGTCGATCTGATTGCCACTTCGGAAGTATCGGTTTCGGTAACGATTGACAAAACCGACAACCTGACGGAGCTGATGGCCGAGTTGCGGACGTTCTGCGAACTGGAAGAACCGGATTACGACCAGGCGATTATCTGTATTGTCGGTAATTTCAGCGCCGATCAGGCCGGTATTGCCTTACAGGTTCTGAAAGCGATGGAAGGCATTCCGATCCGGATGATTTCGTACGGCGGAACGGAACACAACATCTCGCTGCTGGTTCACGGCCGTTACAAAGCCGAAGCCCTGAATGCGCTGAACGAAGGACTTTTTGAACTGAAAGAAGCCTGAAAAAACGGAAGACCTGACCGGTTTTAAAACCGGTCAGGTCGGGCTAATTTTATACCCAAACCGTTACGGCCATGAACCGCCTTACCAACAAAGCATTTCTGCAAAAGGTCAAGGAATCGGTGCATTCGATTGACCCACAGGCTGATGTCTATCTGTTCGGTTCACGGGCGCGGGGGGGCATCGCAAGGATTCAGATTGGGATTTTCTGGTGTTGACTGAGAAAAAATTAGACCAGCAATTGGAATATGCGATCTGGGATACGTTTACAGAACTGGAATTATCGTCTGAGCAGATTATAAATCCCGTGGTTCAAGAAAAGCAGGAGTGGATAAAACACCCTTTTTCTCCTTTCTATTGGAACGTTCTTACTGATGGTAAACTCCAATATGAATAATTATAAGGAGGAAGAGATTAAGTATAGATTATCCCGTTCAACTGAATCTTTGCAAGATGCACTGGCCCTGATTGCTATTGAAAGCTGGAAAGGTGCCGCAAACCGTCTTTATTAGGCGGCTTACTATGTGGTAGTAGCACTCATGGTAAAACATGAAATTAAGATTACTTCCCATGATGGTGCAAAACATATGCTCGGCCTGCATTTTGTGAAAACTGGTCGGCTAGACGTCCGATTTAGTAAGATTTACGGTCACCTATTTAATACAAGTCAAAGTGGCGATTATGGCAATTTTATCTATCATTCGTCAGAAAAGATTTTGCCATTACTAGACGAAACCGAACAATTCATTGCTGCCGTCCGGCAGTTAGTAGCTGAATAACATGCTTTTACTTCCATTCATCCGCGACAATAAAGAAGCCACCCTGGCGGGGCTGAAAAAGAAACGGTTTGCCAATGCAGAAACCGCCGTCGAGCAGGTGCTGGCGTTCGATCAGCAACGGCGCGATGCCCAAAAAGAACTGGAAGACGTCCTGGCCCGCTCCAACGCCAAAGCCAAGGAAATCGGGGCTTTGATGAAAGCCGGTCAAAAAGCCGAAGCAGAGGCCGCCAAAGTCGAAACCGCCGAACTCAAAACGCGCTCGAAAGAACTGGAAGAAAGCCTGAAAATTGCCGAACAGCAGTTGCAGGAGGTTTTGGTGACTTTGCCGAACCTGCCCCACAGCAGCGTTCCGGAAGGCCGTACGCCCGAGGACAACGAGGTGGTTCTGGCGCATGGCGACATCCCGGTTTTGCATGAAGGCGCGTTGCCGCACTGGGAACTGATCAAAAAGTACGAGATCATCGACTTTGAACTGGGCAATAAAATCACCGGCGCCGGTTTTCCGGTGTATCGGGGAAAAGGCGCGCGGATTCAGCGGGCGATGATCAATTTCTTTCTGGACGAAGCCCTGAAAGCCGGGTATTTCGAGATCCAACCGCCGATTTTGATCAACGAAGACTCCGGTTTTGGTACGGGGCAATTGCCCGACAAAGAAGGACAGATGTATTTTGCGACGGAAGATAAACTGTATTTGATTCCAACGGCGGAAGTACCTATCACTAATTTATACCGTGACGTCATTTTATCGGACGATCAATTGCCGGTCAAGAACGTTGGGCACACGCCATGCTTCCGGCGCGAAGCCGGTTCCTGGGGCGCACACGTCCGGGGTTTGAACCGGTTGCACCAGTTTGATAAAGTAGAGATTGTGCAAATCCGCAAACCGGAAGAATCGTATCAGGCACTGGAAGAAATGAGTCTGCACGTCCAGATGTTGTTGCAGAAACTGGAACTGCCCTACCGCGTCCTGCGGCTTTGCGGGGGCGATATGGGTTTTACATCCGCGCTGACTTACGACATGGAAGTGTGGTCGGCGGCTCAGCAACGCTGGCTGGAAGTGAGTTCCGTATCCAATTTTGAAACCTATCAGTCCAACCGCCTGAAACTCCGCTCACGTGTTGAGGGGAAAACCCAGCTGCTGCATACCCTGAACGGTTCTGCCCTGGCATTGCCCCGGATTCTGGCGGCCATTCTGGAAAATAACCAGACGCCGGAAGGTGTTCGGATTCCGAAGGTGCTGGTGCCGTACTGCGGCTTTGACATGATCAACTAGAAGCTTAGCTTCCGGCCAGCCGGAAGCTAAGCTTGCTTTTTCTAGACAATAGCGGGTTGCTCCAGTGCTTTCTGGAGTACTTTTTCGTCGGTTAAATCGAGCCGCAAGGGCGTGATGGACACGTAGCCCTGATCGATTGCCCAGCGGTCGGTTCCTTCTTCGGCTGGTTCCAACGGACTTACCGTGAACCAGTAATGTTTACGG
This sequence comes from Larkinella sp. C7, assembly GCF_006149005.1. Classification (GTDB taxonomy): domain Bacteria; phylum Bacteroidota; class Bacteroidia; order Cytophagales; family Spirosomataceae; genus Larkinella. The sequence continues at coordinate 190,358 of NZ_VBSL01000006.1, forward strand.
CCCATCGGGTCGATACCGGGTACAATTGTTCCATCGTATAGCCGAACCGACTGCCGGGTCCACCGGATTTCGGTCGGCTGCTGGGGGAAGTTGACGTTGTAGAGCGACAACTCCGTATCTTTTAGTAACAACTCCAGTGTTTTGGCCACAAACGGTTCCAGGGCCTTGAAGTCCGGTTCGGTCTTGCCGACCGGCGTACTGAAGGCAATTCCCTTGATGCCGAGCAAAACCGCCTGCTTGGCAGCCGCCAGCGTTCCCGAATGCCACATGGAGTTACCCAGATTTGGCCCCATGTTGATCCCCGACAACACCACATCAGTATGCCCCCACAAGTGCGTTCCCAGTGCTACACAATCGGCGGGTGTGCCGTTGACGCGGTAGGCGTCGATGCCTTCAAACTTAATGGGTGACGTTTTATAGGAAAGCGGCCGGGAATGGGTGACCGCATGGCCCATCGACGATTGTTCTACATCGGGAGCGACAACCCGAACTTCCCCGAACCGGGAGGCTATCTGAGCCAGGGCGGCAATGCCCGGGCTGTAAATGCCGTCATCGTTGGTGATTAAAATTCTCATGGCAGTACCATTTTTGTCTTCTTATTCCAACAGAAAAACCGTTCGGGATGTTTAATAGATCATTCGAACGGACTTTATGAAAATCGCTCAGCTCTTACATAATCCCGGTGCCGGTGATGAGGAACATTCCCGGAAAGAACTCGTGGCACTCATTGAATCGGAAGGGTTTATTTGCCGGTATGCTTCGACGAAAAAAAATGACTGGAAAGAATTGAAATCCGACGTCGATTTTCTGGTCGTTGCGGGGGGAGACGGTACCGTGCGGAAGGTGGCCAAACATCTTTTGAACCGGAAGCTAATCGAAAAACCGCTGCCGGTTGCCCTGTTGCCCAGCGGAACGGCCAATAACATTGCCAGAACATTGAACATCCCGGCTGACGATCCACAGCCAGTTGTCCAAAGCTGGCGCACGGATCAGCGGAAGAGGTTCGATGTCGGGCTGGTGGAAGGCTTACCGAAAAAACCGTTTTTTCTGGAGGGAATCGGGTACGGCGTTTTTCCCCAACTGATGAAGGAAATGAAGGATCATCCGGTCAATTCGTCCGATTCGCCGGAAGATAAACTCCGTACAGCACTGGAAGTCCTCGCGGATATGATTCAGTCTTACAAAGTCCAATCGTGCCGGATCGAAGTGGATGGCGTCGATTATTCGGGCGAATACCTGCTGGTGGAGGTGATGAACATTCGTTCCATTGGTCCCAATCTGGTGCTGGCCCCGACCGCCGATCCCGGCGATGGACTGTTCGAGGTGGTGCTGGTTTCGGAAAGCCAGCGCGACGGACTGCTGACCTACGTGCAGAACCGACTTCAGGGTGTCGAAGGCGACTATTGGGGAACGGTTTTGAAAGGAAAATCCATCCACATGCAGTGGGAAGGCGTCGAAATGCACCTGGATGACCAATTGATCAAATCCAAAAAGCCACGGGCGTTGCAATTGACGCTGAGCGAAGGACTTCTTTCTTTTTTAGGAGCTGGCTAACCCCATCATCCCACCCATAATGTCTTATTCAAGAGCAAAATTGATCGGTAAGTTGTATTTGACCCGTACCCGCCGACCCCGGATGGACCCCGGTTTCCATTTGCCGTTGGAAGCTTTCACGACCCGTAACGCTTCCTTGTCGACGGTCGAATGGACACTTTTGATGACATCGTAATTGCAAAGGCTACCGTCTTCGCAGACTACAAAACTGACAAAAACCTTGCCCTGGATGTTGGCTCTGGCAGCATATTCCGGGTAATGCAGGTTGGTAGATAAAAACCGCCCTAAACCAGATAGTCCGCCGTCAAATTCGGGGTCTTGCATGGGGTCCTGATAGGCTACCGAATCCTGCCCGTAATAAGCCACGCCGGAAACGCACTTTCCGCCCTGATACGACTCTCGGTAAGCCGGTTTTCCATCGGCATATTGACCTTGCCAGATGCCTTCTTTCCGCGTCTCTTTGACAGAACCGGTTTCGGTAATCCACTGCTTATCCTGTCTGGATACAAAACTTGCCTTCCCGTTGCCGTTCTGTACCACTTGGTTTCCTGCCATATCCCACTGACTCAACAACTGGTAATCGTCACCCATCATCGCTACTATCTTTAGTTCAGTTACCTGCCGGAGCATCCCGTTCGGATACCATACCCATTCACGGGTTTGATCTTTCGCCGGATATTCCGTAACCCGTTTCACCATCCCGTTTGGATAATAATGAGCCGATTCTCCCACGTGCTGACCCATTGCATATTGTTCGCGGGCCAGCAGGGTTCCATCCGGGTAAAATGAATAAACCGTGCCGTCGAGTTGGAGGAGTATATCTTTGATTACCAGACGGTACCCATTGATGGAGTCCGGTAAAGCCGGGTCGTCTTCATTCGTGAAGGTATGCGGTTTTCTTTCGAACGTATTTTCGAGTGCCTGTTGCCATTTCGCGCCTTCCAGTTTAGAAAAAACCGGATTGCCATTGGGAATCCCCATCGTATCGACAGGTGTCACAAGCCGAAAGAGAGCCTGGGATTCATCACCGGTTTGCTCGCCGTCGTTTGTATAGTAAGCGGTTCTGGCTCCGGGCTCGCTTTTTGCCAGACTGGGCGCAAACCGAACCGGATACGTAAACTGCTGCCGAACCGGCTGGCCGGCCTTCAACGCCGGTTTCCAGGCTTTGAACAGACTCAGAACCCGAATGGCCTCGCGGTCGCAATCGGGGCGGAGGCTGCGGAGCGTTTTTACTTCCGAAACCGTTCCATTGGGCTCAACTACCCCCGACAGAATGACAATCCCTTTGGTGCGGCTCACTTCGGCCGAATACGGCATTCGCCGGTTAACCTCGATAAACTTTTCCAGCAGTGGTATGCCGCCAATAGGCCGGGCGGCCGAATCGACTTCAAACTCTTTGTAAGCAGTCTGGGCGCGAACCGCCAACGACGTTGATAGCAAAAGCAAGGTGTAGAAGCAACGTTTCATAGGTGGATATGGAAATTTTGGTATCTAAGTTATAAAAAATACTACTAATTCCCTTTTATCATCTATTTACCCGTCATGGGTGGTTTTCCGGTGCCAAAATCATCGGGCAGTCGCTGGAGCCACAGATTGCGAACCCGCCCGTTCGACATCCGGATGCCCACAATCTGCTCCGCCGGGTTGCGAACCACATCGATGGTCTGCACATACCACCAGGGAACCTGCAAACGATCCCTGGACACTACGTTGATGGATACTTCCCCGTGGTGGACATGCTTTAGTTTTAGCGTATCGTGTTCCTGAATGATGGAATAAATGGTTTCCAGTTCCGGGCTGTAATACTGGCCGACGAGTTGTTTCTTCTGCTCCACCGAAATTTCAAATGGTTTGACCCGTTTTCCCGGATGATTGCCATTCTGGATAAGCGTGATTTGGCTCACTTTTCCGGTTTGCGGGCGATGAAAGATTACTTTGGCATCCACGACTTTTAGAAAGAACGTGGTGTCGGACGATGGAAACATCTCCACCTGGCCCTGCCCCGTAGCCTGCGTGAAATACCGGTTGCCCTCCCGCTTGAACGACAGGATAAAACCGGGTGCTTCGGAAAGTTCATACTCACCGGCATAGGTATCGAAGAGCGCGGGGTCGATGGCATGCACATTGGCGGGAGTCGGAGCCGTCGGGGCTTTCACGACCTTGTCCGCTTTCAACTGCGAAGCCAGGTAAATATCGGCCAGTTCGAAGGCTTTTTTGGCCGGATCAAACTCGGCTTGGTTGCTCAACACGATAAAACCGTAGTCTTCTTTCGGAAAATAGCACAGAAAGGACCGAAAACCGGCGTCGCTGCCACCGTGATTGAGGTGCGACAATCCTTTGTGCTTGCCATGCAGGAGCGCAAAAGCATAGGGCAGGGTGTCGCCTTTGGTAAGCCGCCCCCGTTCCAGCATCTGTGTCATGGTGGCCTGATTGCCGACGACGGGTGAGCGGAAATTATCAATCCAGCGCGCCAGATCGTTTACCGTCGTGAATAAACTGGTAGCACCCGCGTTGGCGTAACTTAGCACACTTTTTTTGTAGGCATTGGGGCCGTCGCCTTTCGAAAACGAATACGCCCGGCCTTTGACAATCCGTTCGTGATCGTCGTAAAACAAGGTGTTTTTCATGCCCAGCGGTTTGAACACCCGTGCTTGCATCCACTCCCGAAACGGCTGTTTCGTTACGCGGGCGATGATTTCACCCAGTAATGTATACCCCGTATTGCAATAGGTATAGGCAGAACCCGGCTCAAAATTCAGTTCCTGCTGCCGTTTGACGAGGTTGAAGACCTGTTCTTTGGTAATGACATCGTCCAGTTGCCAACCCGCCATCGCCAGCAGATTCCACTGGTCGCGCAAGCCGCTGGTGTGGTGAATGAGGTGCCGGATGGTTATTTTTTTGCCAAAGTCGGGCACTTCCGGCAGGTAGTTATGAATGTCATCGTCCAGCGATAGTTTGCCTTCCTGCGCCAGCAGCACAATCCCGAAGGCCGTAAACTGTTTCGACAAAGAAGCCACATGGAAAATGGTTTCCGGGCCAATCGGCGCCCCGGTTTCCACGTCGGCTTCACCAAATCCTTTGGCATAAATCAGCTTGCCCTGATGCACCACCCCGACGGCGGCTCCGGGGCTACCGGTTTTTTTCCATTCCCGGAAAAGTGAATCGGCCCGGGCCGTCAATTTGGGCGATTGTGCCAGGGTGAATGAACCGGAAAGAACGAGCAGGATCAAAGAGGAAAGGAGTTGGAGGTGCGGCTTCATAGGCTTACGGTTTTCGGCAAATTAAGCATTTGGTTTGGCAAAAAACAGAGGGCATACACGGTATTTAAACGCCGTTCATCCGGCCTTTTTTTAGGCGCTGTTAAAGTTTGTTAAGGCATTTCGAGAGGTCATGGAATTCCGCTATTTTGCCCAAAATCAGCTTCCTATGCGCCTTTTGAAATTACAGGCCATTTTTCTTTTTTACCGAACGTTCCGGGTATTCAGCAACGCCGTAACCGTGGGATTGATCGGAGTGAGTCTGATACGAATAAGGGATTACTTTCCGCTTTTTCTGGTTTATTTTCTCTGGTTCAAGCTGCTCTCCGAGGTGGCAGTCTGGTATCTGGTGCGGAAAAATCAGCAACCGCGATTCTGGTTTTACCACAACCTGGGTTTGTCAGAAACCGTCTTGTTCGCTGGGGCATTTGCAATCGATCTGCTGATCGCCTTTCTGCTGATCGGTCTGGCGTATCAACTCATGCGCTTTTTATGAACCGCCAACCCTCTGTCTTGGAAGCCGACGGAATCTGGCTGCAATTGGGCGGTCGAAAAATTCTCCAGAGCGTGTACATCAAACTGCAAACCGGGCACCTGACGGGTTTGCTGGGCCGCAACGGAAGCGGCAAATCCTGCCTGCTGAAAAGCATCATGGGCCTGATGCCGACCGAAACCCGGTCGGTGCGGATCGATGGCCACTATCTTGACAAACCGTATCAGCGGCCTGATTTGATTCGCTATTTGCCCCAGCATTCGTTCGTTCCGCCCTCGTTGACCATCCGGGCGGCTTTCGACTGGTACGGCGTGAAAATGGATGACATCGCCGGAGACTATCCAAAAATTGCTGCCCTGAAAAACCAGCGGATGGGCCGTTTGTCGGGGGGCGAAAAGCGGCTGGCGGAGATTTTGCTGGTTCTGAAATCCGATACGGCTTTTGTGTTGCTGGATGAACCCTTCTCACACCTGATGCCGGTTCAGATTGAGCAGTTGCACGCGACGATCCGGCAGGAATCCCAGCGCAAAGGCATTCTTCTGTCCGATCATCTCTATCGCTCCGTGCTGGATCTCAGCGATTCCGTCTACTTTCTTAATACCGGCGGGCGAACCGTTCGGCTGGAGGCTCCGGAACAGGAGTTGAAAGACCGGGGCTATCTGAGCTCGTGAATGCTCGTCAGTAAAAAAGTTTTGCCGGGAAAATGTGCTTTTAGCGGTTCCGCGCGTCTAAAGAAAAAGCCTTCCGCAAACTGACCGATGAGAAGAAAAATCCTGGCCGTCTTCCTGACCGGCCTGACCCTGTTGACCGCTGCCGGAATCACCGTTTCCTGCATGAATGATCCTGACCCCGAATCGGAAATCATTTTGACGGACGTGCCGGAAGTGTACAAAAAAATCTACGGCGCCACCAGGATCACACGTTCCGGCGATTACGTAACGATCGAAACAACGGGCGTTCCCGACCATAAAAGCCCGTATTTTCAGAATACCCGCTGGGCTATGGCGCAATACGAAGCCTATACCGGGACCAATCCCGCCTGGAAGCAGAATCCGAACAAAATCGTGTCCTTTAGTTATTCCTTCCGGCTGCCGGTTTCGCCGAAAGAAGCGACCACCAAATCGGCGACGGCGGGCGGCCCCATTGGCGTTTCGCTCAACGGTGTTCCGTTCTTCAATCAATATGCCGCCATGCAGGCCTCGCTTACGGATGAAATCAACAGCTTCGATCAGTATAACGGCCACCCCGCCCAGGCTGGGGATTACCATTACCACGCCGAACCGACTTTCCTGACCGCCAACAAAGGCAAAGAAGCTTTGTTAGGGTTTCTGCTCGACGGTTTTCCGGTCTACGGGCCCGTTGAAAATGGCAAAACCGTTACAAACAGCGATCTGGATAAATACCACGGCCATTCACACGCGACAGCGGATTATCCGAAAGGCATATACCATTACCACATCACGGCCACCGATCCCTACATCAACGGCAACGACTATTATGGGACGCCGGGGACATATACCAAATAACCGGTTTGTGCTGCTGGCGGTTGCCCTCCTGGGACTGGCTTCGTGCGCGGATTTGACCAACCAGAACCAGTTGGTTATGAACCGCGATGCGGCTACGGTATCTGTGAAAAACGGGCGGTATTACCTGAATGAAAAACCGTTTACCGGCCAGTTCTACCAACTGAACGAGTGGGCGGATACGATTTTTCTTGGTACCTACCGGAATGGACTGGAACACGGCATTCAGAAAACCTGGTATGCAAAAGGGCGGTTGCGGGAGGTCCGGCTTTTTAACCAGGGCGAAAAAGAGGGCCGGCATATCGGCTATTGGGAAAATGGGAATAAGCGGTTTAACTACCTGTTTGAACAGGGTTTATGGAGCGGTGTTCAGCACGAATGGCACGCCAACGGGCGGCTGTTCAAACAATCACAGTATCAGGCGGGCCACGAACAGGGGCTGCAACGGGTTTGGGATACAGACGGCACACTCATTGCGAATTATGAAGCCCGAAAGGGCCGAAACTAAGGGAATATTGGCCGCAAAAACTGCCAGTCGAGTTGGCAGAACGATGCGGTTCGGGTGGCTGCTGAGTAGCCTGTGGCTGGCGGGTTGTTCAAAACCGGAGGGCGTTCCGTATTACCACACGGCTGATTTTACGCCCATCTGGACAACGGATCAAAACCAGATCGACACGCTACACACGGTTTTTCCTTTCCGGCTGACGGACCAGTTTGGCGATACGATCACGGAACAAACCGTTGCGAACACGGTTTATCTGACCAATTTTTTCTTCACGGCCTGCCCTTCCATTTGTCCGAAAATGATGGAAACCGTGCGCGTCGTCTATGATCACTACCGGGGCAATCCGGCGGTGCAATTCCTGTCGCACAGCGTGACGCCCGAACGAGATAGCGTTCCCGTTTTGAAGCGATATGCCGAACGAAAAGGCATCGAAGGGCATCAGTGGCATTTATTAACCGGTAAACGAAAATCGATCAATACCGTAGCCCGTCTGAGTTATTTTGTGGAGAAAGAGCAGGGTTTTCTCGCCGATTCTACGCGGTTTTTACACTCCGAAAATCTGATTCTGGTCGATCAGCAGGGGCACCTCCGCGGACTCTACAACGGCACGCTGGCGGTGGAAGCCGACCGCATCATTCAGGACATCGACTGGCTGCTGAACGAAAACCGGAACCGCTAGAATTTCAGCCCCAGATCCAGCGAAACAACGTGGTTTTTTGAAACCAGATCGCGCGCCCGGGCGACATCCGTCAAACCCCGCTGGTAGCTAACCCCCATGATCAACGCCTGACTCTGGTTCAGCCGATACTGAATGCCCGTTCCGAGCAACAGGCTAAGACTGCCCCGGCTGTACTGACGGCTGTAGTTACCACCATCTTCGGCATTCTGAAACAGGGCGTTGTGCACAGAATCGAGCGGTTTCTCGGCCAGTTTGATGTTGATCAAACCGCCGGTCTGAATGTAGAAACGGGCGTTGGGAAACAGGTTGTTGGCGTACATTTTAACCGCCAGGGGCAATTGGATATACTGCAAATTATAGGAAGACTGCTGAAGTTTGGCACCAGGGTCCCACACTGTCTGCCCGAATTGCCCCGGAATCCGATACCCCGACCGGTGAATCGTATACCAGATGCCGGAACTGAGTGAATACCGGTCTTTAAAAAAGAAATAATCGATGCTGGGACCGATGCTCATGCGCAGGGCGGCCCCATTGTCACGGAACCCTGCATACGAATTGAAGCCTTCGGCGGTATTGAGCGTTACCGACGGCGCTACACGAAAACTCATTTCAATCAACTTTTGCGGGGGCGCGTAGTCGATATCGTCTTCCTGAATCCGGCGAAATACCTTCTCTGTTTCGCGACTGGGGCGGTTTTGGGTGTTGGTCCGGCGGTTACTTTTCCGGGGTGCCGGTTGCCCCCAGCCATCGTCGTCGGCTGTTTTGTTCGATTTACTGGGTTCCTGCACCGTCACCCGTCCCTGACTGTGGGCGTTCCTTGCCAAGCCCAAAAGCAGGACGACTACCGCAATCATCTGCCCGGAACACCGGTATGAACCCAACTTTTTCATAAATTTGTATGTTTCCAAGAGAACGCCCATTAGGAAGGATGAAGATTTCACCCGTTGTTTTTTGCTTAGTAAGTATACTCATTTTCAATGCGTGTTCCAAAACCGAGGAACTGGTAACGATTGAACGGCCGGAACAGACGCTTTTTGGCTCCCGAAAGCCGGAAGCCATCCGCGCATGGCTGGACGATCACAAAGATATTGCTCAAGTCTATTTCGGAACCACCACCTTCGGCAAGGATACGGCTCTGGTAAACGAATTGCTCAAACGAGTTAACGATAAGGAGCTTGACGTATTGTATAAGCAGGTTAATGCGGAGTTTGGAACGCTCGGCGACGTGCAGGATCAACTGTCGGAAGCCTTCAACCGGATGCACGAAAACTTCCCGGATTTCAGGCCGCCGAGGGTCGTCACGATGGTCTCCGGTTTCATGGGGCCGGATCTGATCATCAGCGACTCGCTGGTGGTAATTGGATTGGATTATTTTGCGGGACCCGAGGCCAAATACCGCCCCAAAGGATTACCGGCCTATATTTTACGGCGGTATCAGAAAGCATTCATTGTGCCAACCGTCCTCTTTGCGCTGTCGGAACGGTTTAACAAGACCAATCAGCAGGACCAGACGTTACTGGCCGACATGGTTTATTACGGGAAAAGCTACGTGTTCACGAAAACCATGCTGCCCTCCACGCCCGACAGCCTCATCATCGGTTACACCGACCAGCAACTGACGCAGACTAACAACGTTCAGGAGGACATCTGGGCCTATTTCATCGACGCCCAGTTGCTCTACGAAGTGAGTCCGGCCATCAAAAACCGGTACCTGAGCGAACGGCCTTTTACGGCCGAAATCAGCTCGAAAAGTCCCGGAGCGATTGGCCGCTGGCTGGGCTGGCGGATTGTCAGGAAATATTATGACGAAAAAGAACCCGGTATTAAAGCGCTGATGGACAACGCGAACGCCCGGCAGATTTTTGAGCAATCCGGCTACAAAGGATTCAAAGACGACAAGGAGTAAAATAAAATAATCGGTTCGCCGACTTTACAGGAAAAAAGAATGGCAAAGAGAGGAAGGGGTTCTGAAGAGAACGAAGAAGATAAAAAAGTGAAGGTAAACCGGGATGCACTGAAAAAATCGTTGCGGCTGTTCCGGTTTATCAAACCGTATAAGGGGTATTTCATCACGGGACTGGTATTCCTGTTGCTGTCGTCGGCCACGACGCTGGTGTTCCCGAAACTGCTGGGCGATATCCTGAAAGTAGTCGAAAACAAGCTGTCGGCAGGTTCACTCAACGAGTTGACGCTGCTTTTATTCGGGTTGCTGGTAATTCAGTCGGCGTTTTCGTTTGCGCGGGTGTATTTATTCGCGCAGGTCAGCGAACGGTCGATGGCCGATGTCCGGCGGGCGGTTTACAAGAAAATTGTGACGTTGCCGATTTTCTTCTTCGAACAACGGCGCGTCGGCGAACTGACCAGCCGCATTTCGTCGGACGTTACCCAGTTGCAGGACGTGTTATCGACCACGCTGGCCGAGTTTCTCCGCCAGATCATTACGCTGCTGGCTGGGGTAGCCCTGATTTCCTTTACTTCCCTGAAACTGACCGGATTCATGCTGGCCACGGTGCCGGTGGTAATCGTGGCGGCTATTTTCTTCGGTAAATTCATTCGCAAACTGTCGCGGAAAGCGCAGGACGAACTGGCCCAGGCCAACGTTGTGGTGGAAGAAACGTTGCAGTCGGTCAGCGTGGTGAAAGCCTTCACGAACGAACCGTATGAAGTCCGGCGCTATTCGACGGCGCTCGATAAAGTGGTGCAGAACTCGCTTCGGGTGGCGAACTACCGGGGCGGTTTTGTGTCATTCATCGTTTTTGCGCTCTTTGGCGGCATTGTCGGCGTGGTCTGGTACGGTGCCCAACTGATGCTGGCGGGCGAACTGACGTTTGCGCAACTGGTAACGTTTGTGATTTATACGATGTACATCGGCGGGGCCGTTGGCGGTTTGGGCGATCTGTACGCCCAGATTCAGCGAACGATTGGAGCTTCGGAACGGATTCTGGATATTTTGGAAGAGACTTCCGAAGTGGAACTGCCCGAGACGGAACCGGCTCAACTGGCGATCCCGTTGCAGGGCGACATCCGGTTTCGCAACATTCATTTCTCGTATCCGTCGCGCCCCGACGTCGAAGTGCTGAAAGGCGTTTCGCTGGAGGTTCCGGCGGGGCATAAAATTGCGCTGGTGGGCCAGAGCGGGGCCGGTAAATCGACGATTGTGCAGTTGCTGTTGCGGTATTATGCCACGACGGGTGGCTCGATCACCATCGACGGACGACCCATTCAGGACATCGACATCCGGTATTTGCGCCAGAATATTGCCGTGGTTCCGCAGGAAGTGATTCTGTTTGGCGGCACGATTCTCGAAAATATCTCGTACGGAAAACCGGGTGCGACCGACGCCGAGGTGATGGAAGCCGCCCGAAAAGCCAATGCGCTGGACTTTATCGAATCGTTTCCCGAGAAATTCCAGACGATTGTGGGCGAACGGGGCGTTAAACTGTCGGGTGGACAGCGGCAGCGGATTGCCATTGCCCGCGCCATTCTGAAAGATCCGGCGATTCTGATTCTGGACGAAGCCACCAGTTCGCTCGATGCCGAGTCGGAACGGCTGGTGCAGGAAGCGCTGGATGTGCTGATGCAAAACCGCACGACCGTTATCATTGCGCACCGGCTGGCAACCATTCGGAAGGTGGACACCATCTACGTAATTCGCGAAGGGCAGATCACCGAAACGGGCACGCACGACGAACTGAGCACCCTGGAAGACGGTTTGTACGCGAATTTGGTTAAATTACAGTTTGAAACAACGGATAATTAACGAGCCACACCGGCTTTTTAAGGGTATGAACGCTGCCATTAAACAGACTTTGAATGACTTTCAACTGCGACATACCAGTTGTCGGGAGGAAGTGCTGGATACGTTTTTCACCGCCAATTACGCCCTGGGACACCACGATATTGAAGAAAGCCTGAAAGACGACTTCGACCGGGTGACGATTTACCGGACGCTCAAAACGTTTGTCGACAAGGGCATTCTGCACAAGGTACTGGACGACGAAGGCGGGTTGAAATATGCCCTCTGCCGCGAAGCCTGCGCCCACGATCACCACCACCACGACCACGTTCACTTCAAGTGTGAACAGTGTGGCCAGACGACCTGCCTGGAAAACACCCTCATTCCGGCGGTTAGTTTGCCCTCCGGATATAGTCGCAAAGAAACTAATCTACTGATTCAGGGCGTGTGTTCGCTTTGTAATAAAAACATTGCGTTGTAATGCCCCATTCGATTTTTGCGGAACGTGAGACCCGGTTTTTACAGGAAGAACTGAAAGCCCGTGCGGGCTACAACCGCCTGTCCATCATCCGGGTAATCTGGTTTGTTGGCGTGGCTTTTCTGGTCTATTTTTTACTGAATCGCGAGCAGGACGGTCTGGCCATCGGTGTCGGTTTGCTGGGCATAATCGGTTTTCTGGTGCTGCTGAAACGCCACCAGGCCGTTCAGCGCCGACGTGATCGCGTCCGTTGGCTGGCCTTCATCAACCGCGACGAAACCGCCCGGCTGGAACGCAAATTTCTCCGCCCCGAAACCGGCCTTGAGTTTGCCGATGCCAACCATCCCTACGCTGGCGACCTCGATATTTTCGGGAATCATTCCATTTTTCGATTGCTCAACCGGACGTATACCTACGAAGGGAGCCGCAAACTGGCGGCTTATCTGCGGTCACCCGTTCCCGTCGATGAGGTGCTGCTTCGCCAGGATGCCGTGGCCGAATTGCGCCCTCTGCTCGACTGGCGGCAGGAACTGGCGGCTCTGGCGTACCTTAATCCGTCCGTTGGCGAGTCCCCGCAGGCCCTGAAAAACTGGGCAACCAAACCGGCTGACCCGCTGCCGGTGTATTTAACCATCGCCCGCTGGCTGTTTCCCGCCATCACGCTGACCTTGCTGGTGCTTTGGATGACCGGTTATTTGCCGGGCTGGGCCGTTACGGCTTCGCTGCTGGTGCATGGCGTGTTGCTGGGGCAGGCGGCTGAACGGGCGAAAAACGTGAGCGAACAGACCTTTGCGATGTCGCAGGCCCTGAAAACGTACCACGACTTGTTGAAGCACCTCGAAAATCCGCGCTTTGAATCGGCTATTTTGCACCGGTTGCAGGCCGTAACAAATCTCGAAAACCGGTCGGCAGCGGCTGCCATTGGCAAGCTGAGCCAACTGGTCGAGAACCTCAATTTTCGCCGGAATCCGTATTTCTTTCTGCTCGTCGGCATTGTTACTCTTTGGGATATTCACTATTTGCAGGCCCTCGACCGCTGGCAGCGCACCTACGGCCCGCACCTGAACGACTGGCTGGATGCGCTGGCCGAAGCCGAAGCCTTGAACAGCCTGGCGGGTCTGGCCTACGCCCATCCTGACTACGCGGTTCCGGAGTTTAGAGAAGAACCGCTGCAACTGGATGCGCAGCAGGCCCGGCACCCGATGTTGATGGCCAACAAAGGCGTCGCCAACTCGCTGAAAATTGACGGAAATGGGCAAACGATTCTGATTACCGGTTCGAACATGTCGGGGAAAAGTACGTTTCTCCGGACGATTGGCACCAATGTCGTGCTGGCCCTGGCCGGATCGGTGGTGGCGGCAGAGAAGCTGATTTGTTCACCGGTGCAGGTGTTTACGAGTATGCGGACGCAGGATTCGCTGGAAGAAAACACCTCATCGTTTTACGCCGAACTGAAACGCCTGAAAACGCTCATCGATCGCACGCGGCAAACGTCCAACTGGCCGGTTTTGTATTTTCTGGACGAAATTCTGAAAGGTACCAACTCCGCCGACCGCCACCGGGGCGCGCGGGCCTTGATTCTCCAACTGCATGAAACCTCAGCCTCCGGTTTTGTGTCCACCCACGATGTCGAGCTGGGCGAACTGGCGACCACGCACCCGTTTGTCCATAATTACAGCTTCCGGTCCGACGTGGTTGATGGAAAACTGCACTTCGATTACCAGTTGCAAACCGGCGTTTGCCGGAGCTTCAACGCCAGCCAGTTGATGGAATCCATTGGCATAGAAATGCACAAGTTTCAGGAGGGTTAATTCGTCGGTTTGTCGGGAACGGGCGCCGACGCGTGGTATTCCTGATAAATCCGTTCCATGTAGTTGTCGAGGAGTTGCAAAACCCGCTCGCGGTCGGGCGATTGGACGATGAAACCAACGTGGTGTTCCTTGTTCATGCGCCACTCGATTTCGCTGTCCGTAAAACAGTCGGTGTTGGGCCACGGCTGGCGGGCGAGCGAAATAATCAGCCCGGCATAGTGGTGTTGGACGGCCGGTAATTCATACGGTTCATTCCGGGCCATGGCAGATTCGAGTTTGGCCCATTCGGCCCAGAGGTTGATTCCCGACGAGATTTCGACCAGTTCGGCAATGTTGGCCCCGCCCACGCGCGACGAGGTTTCCAGAAAATAGTATTCCCCATCGTGATCACCCCGGATGTATTCAGAATGCGAGGCACTCGACTGCATCCGAAATGCTTTTAAAACGGCATCATTCAGTTCGTACAGGTTTCGGGCTTCGTCGGAGTCAAAGGGCAAAATAGCCGTTCTGAAAACGCCCCCGCCGTGGGCCACGTCCATCGGTGTAGCCAGATACTGGCTGGCGCGGGTAAAAATTGTTTTCCCATTTTGCGACAGCGAATCGACGTGAAACACGCGCCCCGGTTTGAATTGCTCGATCAAAAACGTATGCCGCAGGTCGCCCAGCGAATGAATCACCTGCCAGGCTTCGTCCAGCGAATGCACTTTTTTGATCCCGGTGGCCGATGCTTCGGAGCGCGGTTTGATGAGCCAGGGCGCTTCCGTGTTTCGCAGAAAGTCGGTGATGGTTTCGTCGTGAAACAGACTGCTGAACGCCGGAACGCGAATGCCATCGGCAGCCGCCCGCATCCGCATGGCCAGTTTGTCGCGGAAAAACCGCGCCGTGGTTTGGCCCATACCCGGAATCCGGAACGTTTCGCGCACCAGGGCGGCTTTCTCGACGTCAAAATCATCCATTGCCACCACCCGATCAATTTGATGCGATCGCATGATGTGCGCCAGTCCGTTAATCATCACATCCAGATTCTGCGACGAATTATCCTGCGACGGCAAATAAAAGAATTCGTCGACGGCTTCCCGCGGCCAGGGATGATCGGCCAGTTTCTCGTAGGTCAGCAGATAAACGGTGTTGCCCGCTTCCTTGCAGGCTTTCAGAAAAGCTTCGCCCTTGAAATACGTTGAGATGCAGAGGAATGACAATGTCTGGGACATCAGGATTAGATGGTTGTTGATGGGTAAATGATTCTGATGGTTAAAACGGTTTTGGGTGCTTAAACCGTTGAAACGGTTCATCGTCAATTTCGCGATTTCTTTTCTCCGGATTAAAATCCGGGGCTATTTTTTCCACGACGCCCGTAACCAATTTAACCATTTTTTAACAATTTAACCATCAAACCATCTACTTCAACCATTCCGCAAAAAATCAATCAATAACCGAATCCCGAAACCGGTTGCGTTCTTTTGCGTTCCGAATTCCGTGTCGGTGAACGCCATGCCGGCAATGTCCAGGTGCGCCCAGGCGGGGTGCGATTCGGTGAATACTTCCAGAAATTTGGCGGCACTGATGGCACCGGCCAGCGGTTTCCCGCTGAAGTTTTTCAGGTCGGCCACATCCGACTGAATGTCTTCCTTGTAAACATCCCAGAGTGGCAGCGGCCACAGCCGTTCGCCGGTTTGGGTAGCGGATTTCAGGAGCTGGCTGGTCAGATCGTCGTTATTGCTGAACAAACCGGCAGCATGATACCCCAGCGTGCCGATGACACTGCCCGTTAACGTTGCGAGGTCGATCAGGACGTCGGGTTGGAAATTGCGGACCATATAACCCAGGCCGTCGGCCAGAATGATGCGGCCTTCGGCGTCGGTATCGATCACCTCGATGGTTTTGCCGAGGTAGGAGCCGATGACGTCGCCAGGTTTGGTGGCGTGGCCGTCGACCATGTTTTCCGTTGAAGGAATAATGCCGATCAGGTGAACCGGTAACCGGAGTTTAGCGGCCACTTCCATCGTTCCCAACACCGCTGCCGCTCCGCCCATGTCGCTCTTCATCAGGTGCATCCCGGTCGACGGTTTGATGGAAATACCGCCCGTATCGAATGTGACGCCTTTGCCCACCAGTCCCACTTTTTTAGCATCCGGCAGATCGTCGGGCTTGTATTCCGCGATGATGAAAACCGGGGGATGCTCGCTGCCTTTGTTGACGCTCAATAAAGCTAAAAGTCCCTGCCGTTCGATTTCGGTTTTGTCGAAAACCGTCACCGAATAGCCATGTTGCTGGCCGGAAGCGATGGCCCAGTCGGCCAGGACTTGCGGAATTTTGTAGTTGGACGGCGAATTCATCAGGTCCAGCATCTGGCGGTGCGTGGCCGCAATGGCTTCCGCGCGGTGAAGAACTTCTTCGGCGATACCCTGCTGTTGATCCCCAATATAGATTTCCAGAACGCCTTCTTCCGAATAAAACTCAGCGGTTTTGGGTTTATCCGTGCTGTGCAGTTTCAGGTCATAACCACCCCAGCGGATGCCCAGCGCCACACTCTCGATGACGTCGGCATCAAAACCGCTCAGATCGACGCCGACGGTTGGGGTCAGCCGGTCTTTTTGCCGGAAAAATAACTCTCGGAAGGACCGGAGCCAGACCATGGCGGTAAGTTCTTTCCCTAAACCCAGCAGATACGTTTTTCGTCCTTCGGATTGGTAAAGAGGAAGAACTTCCCGGAAGTCGGCTTTGAAATCGTGCTGCAAAGCAGTCGGTGTCAGGTTAAACCGGTCGGCCAGGGCATTCAGCACTTCCGGTAAGTCATCGGTTTGCTGAATCGGTAGAATGAGCGTGTCGACAGACAGCGACTGGGTGGTCGTGAGTTGGATTTGCATCAGGAAGTAAGGTTACGACAAAGGTAACGATCAAAAAAACAACCATTCTACGGCCTGTGGAAATTCCCGGCCCCAGCGGCTTTCGGTGTGTTTTCCATTCGGATCGATGGACAGGTGGATTTTCAGGTTTGGGTGGCTCTTTTGCCGCAGCAGGGATTCCTGCAAACGCTGCAGAGCCGGAACCATGTAAGCCGACTCCTTCTTGCCGCCATAGAGATATACTTTCGTCGGTTCAGGATGGTAAAACCGCAGCGCATCGGCATACACTTTGGGAGCCGCCCAGAGTGAAGGCGAGAAAACCAGCAGCTTTCCGAAGGTTGAAGGATGCCATAAACCGGCATACACACTGATCAAACCACCCATCGAACTGCCACCGATGCTGGTGTGGATTCGGTCGGACAGAGTACGATACTGGGCGTCGATGTGCGGTTTTAGCGCATGAACGATGAAGTCGAGATAATGATGCCCTTTGCCGTCAGCGAGCCGGGTGTTGTAGGGCAGAAATTCCGCAACACGTTCGCTGTCACCGTGGTCGATGGCGACGATGATGATTTTGTGATGATGCCGGTGCGCCAGAATCGCCAGTTTCTGATCGATGGTCCAGTTGCCAAACGATGAACCTTCGCCAAACAGATTTTGCCCGTCGTTCAAATACAAAACCGGGTAACGGGCGCTGGAAGCGTCATAATCGTGGGGCAATAACACCCGAATCCGGCGCGTCGTATTGATTTGTGGCGCGTCAAAGGCATCGCTGACCAGGCTAATTTGGGGCAAAAAGGCCGGATTGAAGGGAAAACCAAACCACCGCCAGTGCGGAACCACATCCCGGCGGGTGCCGATCTGGCGACGGGAAACCCGGTTCGGAACGCCTTCGCCAGCCGCGCTCAGTTCCACCGAATCCCAGCTTCCGCGCGTGTATTTGTATTCCAGCGGAACAATCCCGGCCGGCAGTTCAATACAATACTTTCCTGGCCCGGTTTTCTCTAGTTGAAATCGTTCTACATCCGGATACCACTGGCAAAAGGGGCCGGAAATAAATACCGGTCGGTCGTCGTCAGTCGTGGAGAGTTCAAAGCGGATGGAAGCCATGCAGGGTTATCTAATCAAGGTCTTTACGCCCTGCCGTTGTAAAGGTTAGGGTAAATCTCTATTATTGTTCGCAAAATGAGACAATAAAAGATTCGCTTATTCCTAAGTCGTGAGCTTTTGATGGATGCTTTGCAAGTTCTCATTTTATACGAAACAAAAGACTATGAAAACCCTTTTAATCCTGACAGTATTGACGATTCAGGTAGCCGAGATGGCGAATGCGCAATTGAACAAGACGCCCCCGCAAGCCAAAACCGCCAACGGCGTAGTCGAAGGCATCACCGAACCCACTGGAATCCGGGCTTTTAAAGGCATTCCGTTTGCCCAGCCGCCGGTGGGTGAGCTACGCTGGAAAGAACCGCAGCCCGTCAAAAACTGGCAGGGCGTCCGAAAAACCAATCAGTTTGGTCCCCGGGCCATGCAACGCGCGGTTTTTGGGGATATGGGATTCCGGTCGAATGGCATGAGTGAGGATTGCCTGTACCTGAACGTGTGGACGCCCGCGAAGTCGGACAAGGAGAAACTGCCGGTTCTGGTGTATTTCTACGGGGGCGGTTTTATTGCGGGTGACGGCTCCGAAGGTCGTTACGATGGTGAGAGCATGGCAACCAAGGGCATGGTGGCCCTTACGGTCAACTACCGGCTCGATGTGTTTGGTTTTATGGCGCATCCCGAGTTGACGAAGGAGTCGGCCCATCAATCGTCGGGCAATTATGCGTACCTGGACATGGCTGCGGCTTTGCGCTGGGTGCAGCAAAATATTGCGGCTTTTGGCGGTGATCCCAAGCGGGTGACCATTGCCGGAGAGTCGGCAGGGTCGATTGCGGTGAGCGGCCTGATGGCATCGCCCCTGTCGAAAGGCCTGATTGCCGGAGCCATTGGCGAAAGCGGTTCCTTGCTGGGTGGGTTGCCACCCGTTCCGCTGGCGAAAGGAGAAGAAGCGGGAGCGGCTTTTGCGAAGGGCGTAGGCGCCAGCTCCTTAGCGGATTTACGGGCCATGCCGGCGGAAAAACTGCTCGAAGCCACGGGCAAACCCGGCACCCCCCGGTTTAGTGCGACGGTGGACGGGTATTTCTTCCCGAAACCGCCGATGGAAATTTTTACCGCTGGCGAACAGGCGCAGGTGCCGTTGCTGGCGGGCTGGAATTCGGAGGAGATGAACGCCCGGGCGGTATTGGGACAGGAAAAACCGACGCCCGAAGGCTACGCCAATGCCGTGAAACGACTCTACAACGACCGCGCCGAGGAGGTGTTGAAACTGTATCCGGGTTCGACGGAAGAAGAAGTGCTGGAATCGGCGACGGCGCTGGCGGGTGATCGTTTTCTGGCCTACAGCACCTGGAAATGGGCGGATTTGCAGAGCAAAACCGGTGGTGGCAAACCAGTGTACCGGTATTATTATTCACGTCCGCGCCCGGCGATGGTGCCCGAAATGGGCAATGCCGCTCCCGGTCTGGCGGGCGGTGTCGTGAAATCGACGGATGCCAACGCCGTGAAAGTACCGCCCGCACGGGGGGCCGTCCACTCCGCCGAAATCGAGTATGCGATGGGGAACCTGCCGAAAAACAAGGTTTACGCCTGGACTCCCGATGACTACAAAGTTTCTGAGGTGATGCAGAAGTATTTCGCCAATTTCGTTAAAACCGGGAATCCGAACGGTTCCGGTTTACCCAACTGGCCCGCCATCAACAGCGGCAACAGCGTTCAGTTTATGCAAATCGACGTGAACACCCGCCTGGAGACGGAGAAAAACCGGGCGCGGTATCTGTTTCTCGATCCATATTATACAAAGCAGTAGATTTCGGGATTGTTATTGGGTAGAAGCGGGGGCGGTTCTTTGGGAACTGCCCCCTGTTTTTTGGGAAAGGGTTAGGGGAGTTTAGAAACTTGCAAGGACTTTAAGATCTTACAGGTTTTGGGCTTTTCGCGCTAAGATCTGTAGATTATGAACTTATGATTCCTGAATCGTCTATTCTTAGAAAATACATTCGCGCCTTTCAAAAGTTGAAGCAAGGAGGAACACGGTATGGCAAAGCGCCACACAAGCCGGTTTTTCTGTTGACTATAATCGAACTCATTGAAAAACAACTTATCACCCAGAACCGCCTGCTTATCACGCCTGAACTCGTTGCGACATTTAAGGAAAACTTTGCTCTTTTGGTTAAGACCGCCCATAAAGATGACTTCACACAACCATTTTATTACCTTCAGAGTGAAGGTTTCTGGTTTCTGAAAGCAAAACCGGGTTTTCAGATTGACACGTATATTAGTAGTGTTCAAACCTTAAATGACCGACTGGAGTATGCTTTTCTGGCCGATGATTTATTTAATCTGCTGATCAGTGATGCTCATTTCCAACTAAAACAAGTACTTCTCGACACTTATTTTGGCGATACTAAACCGGCATTTCTGCACATCAAAAACGAGGGGCGGAGCTACTTGCAGGATTTGGAATCGGATCTGTTAAATGAAAAAGAAACGATTTATCCGGCTTTTCAGCCAGTTGAAGACGAAGAAACGCGTTTTGTCCGGGGTGGTTTGTTTAAAAGATTAGTACCAAAAGTATATGATTTCACCTGCGCTATTTCAGGAATGAAAGTAATTGCCGTAGATGGATCTTCGCTGGTAGAAGCCTGTCATATTGTGCCGATCAGCATTTCCGGTGATGATAAAGTCACGAATGGAATTGCCCTCTGCCCGAATCTACATACGGCTTTTGACAGAGGGATGATTGGCGTGGACGAAGACTTGAGAGTTCAAGTCTCTCCGTTACTTGCTGAAAATCAGAAAAGCCCGTATAACCTGCGGCAGTTTCATGGAAAACCGTTGCAGTTGCCATTTGGGGAAGTTCATTATCCGAAGAGGGCGCATTTTGGGTGGCATATGAGGGAACGGTTTAGGCGATGACCAATCAAATGACCCGAGCTGTCCGTCTTTTTTTTAGACGTAATTAAAAGCATCCTCCCGGGCATACTGTAAACCTCCAAATTTGTCAATTTTTCGTTTGGTTGTTTGAATAGTGCAGGGCATGTCTTCCATGAGGTGTTTCGTCGAGAATCGCAGAACGTTTAGGGGCAATCCGCGTCGTGGCGTTGTTGTCGAGGTAAATCATGGCAAGACAGATCTATCGAAAAGCCGGGACTGTTGTGCCACTTTTTTGCGCCGTCAGGCGCTGAACAGCGCAGCGTCGGTAGCCGATTCGGTTGTTCCCTGCCCTCCCCGTGTGCCGTCAGGTACACAACCGGAGGTTTGATGGGAATTATTGCGTGCCTCACGGCACGCGGGAGCGTTGGGAAGATCGTTGTTGCTACCGACGCTGCGCTGTTGAACCCCTACGGCATGAATGGTTTGGCTCGTTCTTGTTTATTAATATTAGGCGAATTCTCATTCCAGCGGCTTAAACAAATACCGTTCGTCATAGTCGACGTCAAACGCATCTAAAAAACGGCGGTATTCGTCTAGAAATGTTCGGGTTCGGTGGTGTTCTTCCTGGTTTTCAATGTAATGAATGACGGCGGGTAGCTGGCTCTTGCCGTATGAAAATGCGCCGTAGCCTTCCTGCCAGGCAAAACGGTTGGCCGTCAGGCGGTTTTCATTGATCCATTTTGACGAGTCCTGTTTGAGTTGCTGCATCAAATTGGAAAGTGATTGAGTCGGGCGCATTCCCATTAACAGGTGAATGTGATCCGGCATGCCGTTGATCGCGAGGAGTTTGTGTGTATGGTTGTGGATGATGCCCGTCATATAATGGTACAGTTTGTATTTCCACGATGGCGAAATGACGGCGGTTCGGTGTTTCAACGCAAAGACCAGATGCAGGTGAATTTGGGTGTAGGTGTTTGGCATGGTGGTGTGGGTTGTTCGTTTTGAAGGAAGGTTTTGTCCCTACGGGACACCGTGAGGAGCAGGGCGATTGTTTCTACCGACGCCTTCGGCTGTTGTATCCTTACGGGATGGTCAAATGATTGATCTGTTATTTCTATAGACGCTTTGGATCTCTATAATATACTGAATATGTTTGAACAAACATTTATCTATAAAAAAAGGGTGGTAGGCTAATCGTTAGCTTACCACCCTTTTTTCCTACAAATTTCCCTTCTTCAACTCACTCACTGCATGATTGGCCGCCCGCGCCGTGATGGCCATAAAGGTCAGCGACGGATTTTGGGTGGAGGTGGAGGTCATGCAGGCACCGTCGGTGACGAAGACGTTCTTGCAGGTGTGAAACTGGTTCCACTTGTTGAGGAGCGACGTTTTGGGGTCTTTGCCCATCCGCACACCGCCCATTTCGTGGATGTCGAGCCCGGGGGCTTTGTCGGGTTTGTCGTGGGTCTGGATGTTGGTGAAACCGGCCAGCGTCAGCATTTCGGTCATTTGCTCGTGGAAATCCCGGATCATCTTTTCGTCGTTGTCGTCGTAGCCCACCGACACCCGCAGTTGCGGAATGCCCCAGGCGTCTTTCAACTCCGAATCCAGGGCCACAAAACTCTCTTCTTTGGGAATGGTCTCGCCCATCATGTGCGAACCCACGCGCCAGTTGCCGTATTTCCGGTTGAACAGGCTCGCCTTCAGTTCTTCGCCAATACCGGCGGTGTCGTTGCTGGTAATCCGGCTGCCGCTGAAACCGGCGGCATAGCCCCGCAGAAAGTCAGTTTCCTGCTTGAAGACGTTGCGGAAACGCGGAATGTAGCTGCCGTTGGGCCGGATACCGTCGGTGGTTTTGTCGAGCAAGCCTTCGTATTCGGCCGAAATGGTTGTTCGGAAATTGTGGAAAGCCATGTATTTGCCCAATAAACCGTTGTCATTTCCCAAACCGTTCGGAAACCGGCTGGATTTGGAATTCAGCAGAATCAGGTTGGAGTTCAGACAAGCCGCGTTGACGAAGATGATTTTGGCAAAATATTCCGTCTCCTGTTTGGTGTTGGCGTCAATCACGCGCACGCCCGTCGCCTTGTTCTTCTTGCCGTCGACCAGAATCGAATGGACGACGGAATCGGGCCGTAGCGTCATTTTGCCGGTTTTGGCGGCCCAGGGCAGTGTGGACGAGTTGCTGCTGAAATACCCGCCGAAAGGACAACCCCGCTGGCAAAGGTTCCGGTTCTGGCACTGTCCGCGTCCCTGCTTCAAGTGAATTTCTTTGGGTTGGGTCAGGTGCGCACAGCGGCCGATGATGATGGGTCGCGCGCCTTTATAATGCGTCGCCATCTGATCGGTGAAGTGTTTTTCCACACACGACTGCTCGTGGGGAGGCAGGAATTCGCCGTCCGGTAATTGCGCCAGGCCGTCTTTGTTGCCAGCTACCCCGATAAACCGCTCGACGTGGCTGTACCAGGGCGCGATGTCGGCATAGCTGATGGGCCATTCCACCGCAAAACCGTCGCGGGCGGGACCTTCGAAATCATACTGCGACCAGCGTTGGGTGCCGCGCGCCCACATCAGCGACTTCCCGCCGACCTGATAGCCCCGAATCCAGTCGAACGGTTTTTCCTGAACGTACGGATGTTCGGCGTCTTTGACGAAAAAATGGGCCGCGTCTTCGTTGAAGGCGTAGCAGCGGCTGGCAATCGGATTGGCGTCTTTCAGCGCCTTCGGAATTTGGCCCGCGTGTTCAAATTCCCACGGATTCATCATCGTGGTGGGGTAGTCGGTCACGTGTTTGACGTCGCGGCCGCGTTCCAGCACCAGCGTGCGCAGGCCTTTATCGCACAGTTCTTTGGCCGCCCAGCCGCCACTGATGCCGGAGCCGATGACAATGGCATCGTAGGTGCGGTCTTTTACCGAATCGATATTGAAGTATGACATAGGAGAGGAAGGGTCAGTTGTTGATAAGGTCCACGCAGCCGTGGTAAAAACCGGGTGCCATGACGTATTTCCGGACGTTGACGAGGTAATATTCCGAGTTGGTATACCCCCGAATGGTCAGGCCTTTGATCAGATTGGTGAATTGTTGCGTTTCCGGCTCGACAGCCGCGCTGAGTTGACGCAGGAGGTCAGTGCGTTGGGTGGCATCGCAGGCCGTAAACGGTTTGCTGTACGTCTGCTGGGCAAACTGGTCGGTTTTGGCCAGGCCGGTCTTCAAGAGTTCCTGCGCTGTTTGATCGTAACAATCGGTAATCATGCGCATGACGAACTGATGCACTTTCAGGGATTTGGCGCCGGGCGTGGTGGTTTCGGGAATGAATGTCTCGACCAGTTCGGCCAGCATCGTTTCTTCGGCGCGGGATGCAAACGTGGTCTGACCAACGGTTTCGGGCGTCCAGCCGGTAGCCCAGGCGGGTAGTGTCACCAGACTCCCGGTTGCCATCATCAGGCTTTTTAAGGCGGTACGTCGTTTCATGAAGTAGGGGTTTATGGAACAAAAGTATTAAACCTTTTCGGGAATCAGAACTGCGCCGGATTTTCTGATACCGGCTTTGTCTTCGGGGCCGAACACCGGGTGGTTTATTTAATAAAAAGAACGTTTGACCCGGCAAAGCGAGTGTCTTGTACAAATTTTACCCTGTAATTTTTTTTACCAAAACAATGTCATTATATATAAGTAACTGATTTTGAGTGAATTGTGTTGATGGGCTTAGCCGGATTTGCGGGTTAAAGTGTAGGTAGAAAAACATTGTTGATGCGAAGACGGTTTAATTAGGCGCAATGAATATTGCACCTACTATTAATCAACGTTATCCAAACCGTTATGAAAGCACAATTCACATTAATGGCAAGCTGCCTTTTGGGGGCGCAACTGGCGATTGGTCAGAACACTACCAACACGACGTCTACAACGAGCACATCGACCTATAGCGCACCCGCAACCGACACGACCAGTGCGACTGGTACGACCTATTCTACGACGCCAAGCACCGTGTCGACGGACAATAATGCAACGCAGACAACGGGTACGACCTACTCAACGACGCCCGCCCCCGCTGCGAACAGTGCCAATACCGTGACCACGACCACGACGACCACTTCATCGACGGACGACCAGATGAGTCGCAACAACCGGAATAAGGCGGACAGACCGGCGGGAAAAGATGGTAAATTCGGAATCTATGCGGGGGTGAACTTTTCCCGTTTTATGAACGAACCCATCCCCTCCGACGCCTACCGGGTTGGTTGGCAGGCCGGCTTGTACGGTCGTACGGGCGGAACGGTTTTTGGACAAATTGGCCTTGAATACCGGAATTCAACCACCGATTTGATCCGGACGGGTCAGGGCACTACGCCGGGATCGGTTTCCGGTGAAGTTCGTGGCAAAATTGACCAGCATTTTCTGGCGATTCCGGCCTATGTCGGTCTGCGCATTGGCAGCGCACTGGGCTTGCGGGTTCAGGCAGGGGCTGAACTGTCTTCGCTGGTGGCCATTGGCGACAACAATTTTCAGTTGGAGAAAGACGATCTGAATCGCACGATCCTGAATGGTCTGCTGGGAGCGGGTATCAACCTGGGCCCATTGACGCTGGATGCGGTGTATAACCACGGTTTTCAGAATGTATTCGATGATGCCGATGCCAAGCGCCGGACGTTTGCTGTTAACCTCGGTTTCCGCTTTTAAGTAAACGAGCAACTTTTTTCTGTAACCTAAAGTGTGCCGAAAGGGGCGCTTTAGGTTATTTTTTTGTGGGGTAGGATCGTGGTTTTTCTTTTATTCACTCCTCAGCACTTTCGCCGGGTTACGCCTTGCCGCCTTCATCGTCTGTGATCCGATCATGATGAAAGCAATCAGCAAAACCGCCAGCAAGCCGACGAATAGCTCGACGATTTGCACGGGGGTGTGATACGGGAAATTGGTGAGTACAACATTCTCGAAGAAAAAGTACGTTACGGGCAGCGCAATGAGAGCCGATATGGACAGCATTAGGAGAAAACCACGGCTCAACAAGTAGACCAGGTTGCCGGAAGTGGCGCCCATCACTTTGCGGATGCTGATCTCCTTCAGCCTGGTTTCGGTTGTATAGGCCACCATCCCGAACAAACCCATTGATGCGATCGAAATGGCGAGGAATGAAAGAAAACCGATGATCTTGATCAGGATGGAAAATTCGTTGTAGGCATCTTCTATGGCTTCGTCATAAAATTCAGCCTGAAAAGGATGAACCCGATCGAATTTCTTCCAGGCGGACTCGATTCTGGCCCTGGTCGCCAGCAGATCAGTGCTTTGTATTTTAACATTAATGACTGCCCGGTCTTCAGGTGTCCAGGGCATGAAGGCTACCGGTCCGACGAGGTTGTCGACCTTGCCGTAGTGAAAATCTTTCATCACGCCAACAATGGTCATCCTGCGTCCATGCAATTTGAAACTGGTAAATGTGATCTCTTTCCCGATTGCTTTCTCGGGGTCGTTGTTAGCTATGTTGAATCGTTTTAGCAGTTGCTGGTTTACGATCACTTCCGTGACGGCTTCGGCTGTGGTGGGTCGTGCCTTGAAATTTCCCCCGGCAATGAGCTTGTATTCATGCAGCGACAAGTAGTTTTCGTCAACGTGGTTGGTCATGATCAAGGCAGAGTCACGCGAATCATTGTATTTCATAAAACCGCCCCAGGCATTCCCAACGCTGGTAATGATTAACGACCGGGACACTGCGGTTACTTCCGGCATCTCGCTCAGTTCTTTCAGAAACCCATCGGGTTTATTTCCCTGCATCGTAATGTTCAGGATGTTTTCCGTGTTGAATCCCAGGTCGAATGCCAATATATTTTTATACTGCACATAGCCAACGGCGGTTGTTGTGATAAAGATCAGGGTGAGCGTGTATTGAATCACCACCAAAGCGCGTCGACCAAGCGCGGCCCGGACTGTTGCGTGTTTCAATACTTTCACCGAGGCCACATTCCTGAGCGCATTGATTGCGCTGACTTTCGAAAAGAATAGGGCGGGCATGAAACCGGCAATCACACCAACGAGAATTGAAAAGACCATAAAAGCTACGATCATCGAAGGAGTGAGCTCGAGCTTCACCGTGGCCTGCATCTCAGGAGCCAGGTTGATCAGCAGCGGCCGCAAGACGAGAAAGATAAAGAAGGAAAGAAGAAGGGCTGCCAGGGAGATCAGGATCGCTTCCACCAGAAACTGTTGCCATACCTGGCTCTTTCCGGCACCAATCGCTTTGCGAATACCTACTTCCTTAAAGCGTCGCAGGGCTCGTGCCATCGACAGGTTGGTGTAGTTGAAACACGCCGACAGGATCACTACGAGAGCCAGCCCGCCGAGTATCCAAAGCACCACCGGAGGCATGTGGGGGCCCAGGGAGCCAGGCCCTCCTTCGGAGCGACTGAGCGACTCTCCGACTACAATCCGGTATAAAGGAAGCAACTCAAGTTGAATCGTTGTCTTTTTTTCGGCGCGGTTTTCCTCCTTTGCAAGGGCGTCGAGCTGCGACTGGATGGAAGCCGGGTCGGCAGTTGGAGCCAGCCGGAGGTATACGTAGTTCGACGACATGTTTGCCCAGTTATAGAAGCTGTCGTTGTTTCTGTTGAGTTGCTCGGCCGTCGACAGCGATACCAACGCTTCGAAGTTGATGTGCGAAAAGAAGGGAACGTCCTTCATAACACCGGTCACCTGGTAGTCGAGTGTATCGAACCGGATGGCTTTGCCAAGCGCCGATTGGTTGCCGAATAACTTTTTTGCTGCCGTCTCCGTCAGAACGATCGAGTAAGGATTTTTCAGCGCCGTTTCGGGATTGCCTTCCCGCATCGGAAATGTAAAGACCTTGAACAGTGAGGGATCTGCCCAGAAGCCCTTGATAGGAACCATAGCGGAGCCAATCTTCGCGTCCTGCGAAAAGTCGTTGTGCACAATCGCCACTTCGTCGATGCCGGTCACTTTCTGCCGGATCAGCTTTCCGGTTTTTATGGATGCGGTTGCAAACTTGTCTCCGGACCACGATTGGCCGGGCCGCGGACGGCTTTGTCCACGATTTTCAGTCACTATGCTGGTAATGCGATAGATTCTTTCCCCGTTCTTATGGAACCGGTCGTATGAATGCAGGTCGAGCACGAACGCGATCAGCAACAATCCGACGGACATGCTGATGGCCAGGCCAACCATATTGATGAATGAGAAGAGTTTGTTGCGCATTAGGCCGCGCCCCGATGTTTTGAGGTAGCTTCCGATCATGATCCAGCTGGTAAAAAGGTTAACAAATTGGGGTCTTCATGCTGTTTAGGCATTGCATTTAATGCCCGGTTTTCATCTTTTCAGGCGTTATTCCGCGATGCAATCGTTTCGTGCGGCAAGCATACGAAAGTAGTTGAAGCTGAATGAAAAAATGATGTAAACCCGGCAAAAAGTGGGGCGAATAATTGTGGGAAATCCCGCCTTTATTGACAGGGAAAAGCCTTGAAAAGAAGAAGCGTGTTGCTGAAAATGGAACTACCAAAAGACAATCCTGGTAGGTTTTTTCGATCGTATTTCAGCAAGAAATCTTTCAGTGATAGCATCTTCCGTCCAACTTGGCTGGCTATGTATCGGCAAGTGCGCCTGATCATTGAATGTTTTGATAGCCGCCATTCTCTGGATGATGACTGGCCGATCTGTCTGGAGGATTTTTGCTCCCGCAATCGAGTATGTTAACTGACGGTTAGATAGGCTATGGCAGCGGCTTTTAGAGGAGGTACACCTAATTTTACCCGATACAACAATCAATACAATAATTCATTATAACCTGAAAAAATGAAATCAATTCTGCTCTATTTAATCCTTTTATTCTCTGCATTGCACGCATCGGCACAGGCAAAGCGAGAGATTTTTTTTGCCGATGTAACTATTTATGTTGAAGGAGGCAAATACTACCTTACCGGATCTAAAGGTGGGAGCGGTGGTCCACAGGGATTTGCCTTTTTAGAGTCAAAGGATCTCAAAACATGGACAGTACCTGCTCAGTCAAACGATTCACTGGGTATGATCCTGACCAAAGGTGACCACACCTTCGGCACCAGGGGCTTTTGGGCACCACAAATAGTCAAAGAGAAGGGTACGTATTATCTTACCTATACGGCTGATGAGCAAACCGTAGTGGCGGAATCAAAATCGTTATTGGGCCCCTACAGACAAAAAGAAGTTGGGCCTATCGATGGGTCTGAGAAAAACATCGATTCCTATATTTTCAAGGATACCGACGGTAAGTATTACTTCTACTGCGTCCGTTTCAATAAAGGCAATTACCTGTATGTAGCCGAGTTTGATATGAAAACCGGCAAGATAAATCCCCAAACCCTGAAACGATGTTTTGACCAAACGGAGCCCTGGGAGGCCACGCCCAACTATAAATCAGCACCCATTATGGAGGGTCCTACCGTTATCAAATTAAAAAATAAATATTACCTGTTTTATTCGGCCAACCATTTCCAGAACATCGATTATGCGATTGGCTATGCCGTGGCCGATTCGCCCTACGGGCCTTGGGTAAAATATAAGCATAACCCCATCGTGCATCGCTCTATCGTTGGCGAGAACGGATCTGGTCATGGTGACCTGTTTGAAGGATTAGACAAGCAATTGTATTACGTATACCACATTCACAACGCATCCGACAAAGTAAGCCCGCGCAGGACCCGCATCGTGCCGGTCGTAAAACAATGGGATAAAAAAGCCAGCGTTTATACGTTTAGTGTAAAAGGAGATGCGGTAATTGTACCTGTACTGGCTGAAAAATAAGAATTTTTCTGTCGTTTCGACCAGCTAGGCAAGTGCTATTTTCTACTGAAAGATGAGCTTTATGTCTGAAAAAAAAGATTCTTGAACAAGATTTAAATCTTCGACCGTCCTCACATTCCTTATGGTGTTCCCTGTTTTTTTTCACTAAATACTACACTTTTTCGGCCTTACACCCAATTTGATGTTGAGAAGCCGCATGGCCTCTTCATCAGCTACCCACTTATCTTTCTCTCCGCCGTTTTTTTCCTTGAGCCTGGTGACAACCTGCTCAACCAAAGTGTAAAATGCGGCATCTTCAAGGCAAATAACTTCTATCGGTCTTTTTATCGCAAAATAATACTATAAACTTACCCTGAAAATGTTTAACCCACAGATTGTCATCACAATGACGGAATCTATGCAACTAGCAGAAATCGTGTCCGAAAGAAAAGGTCTTGTAAGATCATTTTCTTTTACAACTTTTCTTCAAATTGCCGCCGTTTAACTTCAAAGAGAAAAAGCTACTATGAGCGCGTCACAATATTGTTTACGAAAAGAAAAAGGCAGCTACAACATTTCGTCGTAACTGCCTGATTTGGAGGTGGTGATGGACGGAATCGAACCGCCGACACAAGGATTTTCAGTCCTTTGCTCTACCGACTGAGCTACATCACCAGGTATTGTCGGTAGCAATTTTTGTGGGTGCAAATGTATAGCTTTTTTCTTTTATACCAAATAGTATGGCAATTCTTCAGCAGATTTTATTTGTAGCGGCCCTGGCAACGGCGGCCTGGTTTCTCATCCGACGCGCTGGACTGATCCGGCGCGCCATTCAGCTCGGGAAACCGGAAAACCGCACCGACCGGCCCAATGAGCGGTTTTCCATCATGCTGCGCGTGGCTTTCGGACAGAAAAAAATGATGACCAACCTCACCGTCGGGCTCATGCACTTCGTCATTTATGTCGGCTTTGTTATTGTCAACATCGAGGTACTGGAAATTGTGCTCGATGGAATTCTGGGCACCCACCGGCTGTTTGCACCCTACACCGGAGCGGTTTATCCGTTCCTGATCAATACATTCGAAATTCTGGCACTGGGTGTCTGGATCGTCTGCGTGGTTTTTCTGATCCGGCGGTTTGTGACGAAAGTGCCACGTTTCCAGCCGGAACGGCACCGCGAAATGACCCGATGGCCCCGCACCGACGCGGCCTTGATCCTTATTCTTGAAATTCTGCTCATGACGGCTTTCCTGACCTGGAATGCGTCGGACAGCGTTTTGCGCGAGCGCGAAGTGGGGCATTATGGCGAGTTGAGCAACGTCGGCACGTTTGTCGTCAGCCAGTTTCTGATGCCGTTGTTTGCCAACTGGAGCGACGCGGCACTGGTGGCTTGCGAGCGGTTTACGTGGTGGTTCCACATTCTGGGCATTCTCTTTTTTGCGGTGTACCTGACCTACTCCAAACACCTGCACATTGTGCTGGCTTTCCCGAACACGTACTTCTCCGACCTGAAACCCAAAGGCGAAATGAAGAACATGGCCGACATCACGAAGGAGGTACAACTGGCGCTCGGCATCGCTCAGGCCGATCCGAACGAAGCCCCGGCCGAACCCGGGCGGTTTGGGGCCAGAGACGTACGGGATCTGACGTGGAAAAACCTGATGGACGCTTACAGTTGTACGGAATGCGGACGCTGCACAGCCGCCTGTCCGGCCAACATTACCGGCAAAAAACTGTCTCCGCGCAAAATCATGATGGACACCCGCGACCGGCTGGAGGACATTCAGCGCGGCTGGCAGCAAAACGGCCCCGAGCATGACGACGGCAAAACGTTGCTGGGCGACTACATTACCGCCGAAGAAATCAACGCCTGTACGACTTGCCAGGCGTGTGTGCAGGAATGCCCCGTCAACATCAATCCGCTGGACATTATTCTGCAACTCCGCCGGTATAAAATTATGGAAGAAGCGCAGGCACCAGCTTCGTGGAACGCCATGTTCAGCAACGTTGAAAACAACATGGCTCCGTGGAAATTTTCGCCCGGCGACCGGTTCAACTGGGCCGATCAGGTCAATCAGTAGACGAGGGACACTGGCCGTCGGCTGGATTTTTGGGGTGCCTCTGCGCCATCCTGAAAAAACTGGCTACTTTTACTCCCTAACTAAAATGAGGGAGGAGATAACAACTCCCGGGGTCGTTGCCACTTTTGTATGTCCGTACTTTTTTTGAAAATAGCCATTGCGTTGGCAGGTTCGTTGGTGACGATCGGGGTCGTGCGTTTCCGAAAAACGATTGATCAGGTGAGCATGAGCCAGCAGGGGCCGATTTTGCTGACGGTTTTTGTGTTGCTGCGAATCATCCCGTTTGTCGTCGTCTATGTTCTGATGGGCCAGAAATCGGGTTCCGACATCCCGGTTTTCTACGATGCCGCTCTCCATGCCATGCAGGGGAAAGTGGTCTATCGCGATTTCTGGACGCCTTACAGCCCGCTATTTCCGTATGTTACCACACTGTTGCTGCCTTTCTGGAATAGCCCGAACGCGATTGTCCTCCTGATGATCCTCATGGAAGGCGTGGCACTCTGGCTGACCTGGCGCGCCTACCGAACCGAGATCCGGGGCCTTTTTCTGCGAATGCTGACGTATCTTACGCTGGTCGGCCCGATGGTGTTGTGTGTGTTGGGCGGTCAGGAAGACATCTGGATGTGGCTCTTTGGGGCGCTGTCTGTGTTGGTCTGGCAACGCACGGGCGACAGTTTATGGATTGGCGTGGTGCTGGCCCTGGCCCTGATATTCACCAAAGCCCTGCCGGTTTTACTGGTCATTCCGCTGCTGTTTCTGGTCGAAAAACCGGTGCGTTACATTATCGGATTAGCCATCACCGGTTTGCCCGCGCTGGGAATTCTGGTGGCGCTCGTGGGAACCAAATTCACGACGCCCATGTCGATTGCCGAGCTGCCTTTCGCGCCCAATCTCTGGACGGTATTGAGTCCGCTCACCGGCGATTTTCGGAGCTATTCCAGTCTGTTGCTGTGGGGGGGCGTTGGTTTGACCGTGGTCGTTACCACCCTGGGCGCCATGATATTGAAGCAGCGAATGTCGTATGCCAAAGCCTTACCGGTTTTGTGGACCCTGTGTTTTTGCTTTATGATGTTTATCCATAAAAACTCGTTCAGTAATTACGCGTTTATCTTTCTGATGCCGATGCTGCTCAATACCGTCGATCTTAGAAGCCGCCGGCAGGTGGCGGTGCTGATCCTGTTCAACGCGCTGGTGGTGATCCAGCCTTCGTACTGGTGGCGGATGGGCAATCCGATTTTCACCCAATGGAGCGATCTGACGTCGATGGCGAACCTGATCGAATACGCCATGGAGTTGACCATTATGGGCTGTTTGGTGTATTTTCTGCACCACCTTTACCAGATGATCAGTCATAATCAATTTCAGCACGTCAATGCACCGGCCGAGTTTCCAATAACCCGATAACCAACGATGAACACCGAAACCAACTACCAGGTGCCGACGATGGCCGACCTGGCCGCCAAAGGCGAAACCCCGGAAGTGCTTTTCTGGGTGGGCTG
Source organism: Larkinella sp. C7 (assembly GCF_006149005.1). Classification (GTDB taxonomy): domain Bacteria; phylum Bacteroidota; class Bacteroidia; order Cytophagales; family Spirosomataceae; genus Larkinella. The sequence continues at coordinate 223,556 of NZ_VBSL01000006.1, forward strand.
TGCCGGTTCGTTCGACGACCGGTATAAAAAAGTGACCATCGCTTTCGTCAAAATCCTGAACCACGTCGGCATCAAATTCGCCGTTTTGGGAACGGAAGAAACCTGTACGGGCGACCCCGCACGCCGGGCGGGCAACGAATTCCTGTTTCAGATGCAGGCCGTGGCCAACATTCAGGTGATGGACGGCTACGGGATCAAAAAAATTGTGACGGCCTGTCCGCATTGTTTCAATACGCTCAAAAATGAGTACCCGGAACTGGGTGGCACCTACGAAGTGATCCACCATTCGCAGTTTTTGCAGCAACTCATCAACGAAGGCAAAGTGACGCTGAAAGGAGGAGGGGCGTTTAAAGGCCGTCGGATTACGTACCACGATTCGTGTTATCTGGGTCGCGCCAATAAAGTCTACGAAGCGCCCCGCGAGGTGTTGCAGGCACTGGATGCGGATCTGGTGGAAATGAAACGCTCCCGTACCAAAGGGCTGTGCTGTGGAGCCGGAGGAGCGCAGTATTTCAAAGAACCGGAACCCGGCCGGAAAGACATCAACGTGGAACGCACCGAAGAAGCCCTTTCGACCGGTGCCGACACCATTGCCGTGGCCTGCCCGTTTTGCATGACGATGATGACCGACGGCATCAAGAACAAAGACCGGGAGGATTCGGTCAAAGTCTACGACCTCGCGGAACTCGTTGCGCAGGCGCAGAGTTTGTAAAGTAAGATTTGAAAACGCTATGTGGATTTCCTTCAACCAACTTCCTGATACGGCCCGCGTCTGGGTTTATCAGTCGGCCCGCCCGCTGACCGACGCCGAAGTGGCGGCCATTGAAACCGATCTGCAACCCGCCGTCGATGGCTGGGCCGCTCACGGAACACCGCTGCTGGGTTCGGCCCAATTGCTGAACAACCGGTTTTTGATCGTTGCCGTCGATGAAGGCCATCACCTGCCGAGCGGTTGCTCCATCGATTCGTCCGTTCGCTGGGTGCGGGAAATCGGGCAGACGCTCAACACCGACTTTTTTGACCGGTCGGCGGCTTTTGTAACGGCTGATGGATCGATTGAAACCGTTGCCCTGCCGCAGATCAAAACCGCCGTCGTTGAAGGACGCCTGACGCCCGACACCACGGTTTTCAATAACCTCGTGGCCACCAAAGCGGAATTGCGCAATAACTGGCAGATCAAAGCCGCCGATTCGTGGCTGAAACGGTATTTCAAAAACGTAGCCGTCTGATTGCATCATGGCCGAATCGCTGGTACTTCCGAAAACCGCCCACCGTCAGGAAATCTACAAAAGTTTGCTGCCGCAACTCCGGGCCCTGACCGACAGTGAACCGGATCTGATTGCCAATCTGGCGAATATTTCGGCGGCCTTAAAGGAAGCCTTCGGTTTTTTCTGGGTCGGTTTTTACCTCACAAAAGGCAATCAATTGGTTTTGGGGCCTTTTCAGGGACCGATTGCCTGCACCCGGATTCAGTTTGACAAAGGCGTTTGCGGGGCCAGTTATTCACGGAAAGAAACCCTTCTGGTGCCGGATGTCGAGTTGTTTCCAGGGCATATTGCATGCAGTTCCGCTTCAAAGTCGGAAGTGGTCGTGCCGGTTTTCGACAAAACCGGTGCTGTCGCGATGGTGCTGGACGTTGACAGCGACCAACTGAACGACTTCAGCGAGGTGGACGTACGGGAGCTGGAGAAAATAGCCGCGCTCATCACCTCGTTCTTATAAATAAAAAACAGCCGCGTTTAAAACCGTCCGTTCAGGCGAGTTTAACCGCCCGCAACACATCCCGCTTGTGGGCGGGCCCCCGGTGTTTCTCAACCAAAAAACCGGCGGCTCTCAGATTCCGCTTCACCGAACTTTTTGAGCAGTAGGTCGTCAGTAATCCACCTGGGTGCAGCATCGTGGCCAGTTGTTCAAAAACCGCCTGCGTCCAGAGTTCCGGTTGCGCTTCCGGGGCGAAGGCGTCAAAATAGACCAGATTGAACCGGTTTTCGGTTCGAAAATCCTCCAAACGACCTTCGTGTTTCAGGACTTGAAAAAAAGGCGTGATCGCGACCGGTCGGTTCCAGGGTGCTTCATGCAATGAATTCAGGTGGTGACTGCCCAGCAAAGCATCGAAATTAAGCTGGCCGGCTTCCTCCAGCGACAGCGGTTGGGTTTCAACGGCCGTATAGGTAACGATTCGCTGTGACTTTTCGGCTTCCAGCAGCGTCAAAAGAGCATTCAACCCCGTCCCAAAACCCATTTCAAAGACGCTAAGCTGTTCAAACCGCTTGAAAGCTTCATATAAACCCAGTTCGATGTAAACCCGCTGAGATTCCTGCAAGGCACCAAAAACGGAGTGATAATGCTGTTTAAATTCCGAATTGTAGGCCGAACTAGAACCGTCGTGGGTTAGAACGATACGAGTTTCTGTTTTCTTTTCAGGATTCCTCATGTATCTTCGCAAGCTCAAAAATTCAATACTATGCTTCAACGCATCCAAACCATATTTCTGTTCCTCATTGTCGTTTCCATGGCCGTGTTACTGGGCTTCCCGATTTGGGAAAAAACCGGGGCGGTTCCCACCGAAACCGCCAGCCTGACGGCCTGGCAGTTGGTCTATACCCAAGGCATTAGCTCACAAATTACGCCGGTTTATTACCTCGCCCTTATGTCGCTCGTGGTGGCCGGTGTTTCGTTGTTTACCATTTTCAAATACCGGAACCGGTTGCTGCAAATGGGTCTTTGTGCCATCAATGCCATTGTGCTGACCGCCCTGATGGGTTTTGTCCTGTATCTGACGCTCTACAAAGGCAAGGATTTTTTCAACCCGGATGATCAGGGCCATTTCCGCTACGGTTTTTTCGCCATCGTAGCCGCCCTGATTTTCAATATGTTGGCCAACCGGTTTATCCGCCGGGACGAAAAGCTGGTTCAGGAGTCGAACCGCCTGCGCTAGAGAGTTAAGAGTGATGAGTTAAGAATGAAGAGTTAAAAATGAATGCGTCAGCCAACCGCACGGGCGGCCCGTCTTAACGCTTCATTCTTAACTCATCACTAAATCAAGCCTTCTTTCAGCAGATCGTGGAGGTGGATGAAGCCTTTGATTTGGTTATCGACGGCGACAATCAACTGCGTAATGCTACGATCCTGCATGATTTTGAGGGCGTGCGTGGCGTATTCGTCGGGGTCGATGGACAGGGGCGAAGGGGTCATGATGTCAGAGGCCCGCAAATGTCCGAGGTCCAGCGTATTGAAACGGTTCAGCATCCGTCGCAAATCACCGTCGGTAACAATACCCGCCAGTTGACCGTTTTCGTCGGTCACGGCGGTGGCTCCCAGCCGTTTCGAGGTCATCTCGATAATCACTTCGTGAACCGTCGCGTTGAGAGGAACGGTCGGAATTTCGTGATGTGGATAAATATCACTAACTTTTAGGTACAGCTTTTTGCCCAATGAGCCGCCGGGGTGGAAACGGGCAAAGTCCTGACTGGTAAATCCCCGGGCGTTGAGGAGGCTAACGGCCAGCGCATCGCCGAGGGCCAGGGCCACGGTGGTGCTGGTGGTCGGAACCAGATTGAGCGGGTCGGCTTCGTGTTCGGCATAGGCTTTCAGAACAAAATCGGCCTGTACGCAGAGATAGGAGCTGGTTTGGGAAGCCAGTGCGATTAGTTTGGCACCGGTTCGTTTTAAAAGCGGAACCAGAACTTTGATTTCGGGGGTGTTCCCACTTTTGGAGATGCAGATCACCACATCGTTGGCCTGAATCATTCCCAGGTCGCCGTGAATTGCGTCGGCTGCGTGCATAAAAAGCGAGGGAGTGCCGGTAGAATTGAGGGTTGCAACAATTTTTTGTCCGATTATTGCACTCTTTCCAATCCCGGTGACTACGACCCGGCCGGAAGTTTGCAGAATCGTTTCAACGATTTGCTCAAATTGGTCGTCGATGCAGTCCATCGCCTGCCGAATGGCTTCCGACTCAGCCAGCAGCACATTTCGGGCAGTAGACTGAATATTTTTTTTAACTAATTTCAATGTTGCTTTTGTCAATCGGTTTTTGACTAATTTTATAAAGGCAAAGATACAACCAAATAAAGTGTAGTAACCTTCCGCAATTTTGAGATGACGACGACGCAGTTAGATCCATCGGTGCAGGTATCTCTAAAAGAGAAGCTAAAAGATATATTCGGATTCAGCCAATTCCGGGGCGACCAGGAAGCCATTATCCACAATATTCTGGCGGGGATCAATTCATTTGTAATTATGCCTACTGGAGCCGGCAAATCCCTGTGCTACCAGCTTCCTGCCATTTCCTCAGAGGGAACGGCCATTGTCATTTCTCCCCTGATTGCCCTGATGAAAAACCAGGTCGATCAAATGAATGCCTTTGGTATCAACGCCCAGTTTCTGAATTCGACGCTGAGCAAGGCGGAGATGAACAAAGTCAAGAAAGATACCCTGAACGGTACGCTGAAACTGCTTTACATCGCCCCCGAATCGCTGACGAAAGAAGAAAACCTGGACTTTCTGAAGAAAGCCAACATCTCGTTCGTGGCCATCGACGAAGCGCACTGTATTTCGGAATGGGGCCACGATTTCCGGCCTGAATACCGCAAAATCCGGGGCATCATCGACAACATTGGTAATCTGCCGGTGATTGCTTTGACAGCCACAGCAACGCCGAAAGTGCAGTTGGACATCCAGAAAAACCTGCAAATGGAGGATGCCCACATCTACAAAACGTCCTTCAATCGCAAAAATCTTTACTACGAAATTCGCCCGAAAGCGGACGCGAAAAAGCAGCTCATCCGCTACATCAAGAACAACAAAGGCAAGTCAGGCATTGTCTACTGCCTGAGCCGGAAGATGGTGGAAGAGATTGCCGAACTGTTGAATGTCAACGACATCAAGGCGCTGCCGTATCATGCCGGGCTGGATTCGCAGACGCGGATGCACAACCAGGATGCTTTCCTGAACGAAGACGTGGATGTGGTGGTGGCTACGATTGCCTTTGGCATGGGCATCGATAAACCGGATGTCCGGTTCGTGATTCACTACGACGCGCCCAAGTCGCTGGAAGGCTACTACCAGGAAACCGGTCGGGCGGGTCGCGACGGGCTGGAAGGCAACTGCCTGATGTTCTACAGCATCGATGACATTGTTAAACTGGAGAAATTCAACAAAGACAAGTCGGTTACGGAACGCGACAACGCCAAGCACCTGCTTATGGAAATGGTGTCGTATGCGAATCTGGGCGTCTGCCGTCGCCGGCAACTGTTGAGTTATTTCGGGGAATACCAGGACAAGGATTGCGGATTCTGCGATAATTGCATGAAACCGACCGAGAAGTTTAAAGCACAGGACGAGATCGTACTGGCACTTCAGGCGGTTTTGCAAACCGATCATCGCTTCGATGCCGCCCACCTGGCCGACGTTTTGACTGGTACTGAAAACCAGTATATTACGAGTTATGAACATCATAAGCTCGATGTTTATGGCAAAGGCAAAGAGTTCAACGAAAGCGTTGAATTCTGGTGTTCGCTCATCCGGCAGATTACGATTTATGGGTATCTGGATAAGGATGTCGATAACTACGGTGTCCTGAAACTGTCGGCGAAGGGACAACACTACATCGAGGATCCGTATTCCATCACCTTGTCGAAAGATCACAACTACGAAATCGACGAGGAAAAGGCCGAGGATGAAGACAAGGACAGCGGCATGTCGTCGGGCAGTGCCTACGATGAAGCCTTGTTGGGTCTGCTCAAAGCCCTGCGGAAGAAAATAGCCAAAGAAAAGAACCTGCCCCCGTATGTCATTTTCCAGGATCCGTCGATGGAGGAAATGGCAACGACCTACCCGACCACACGGGAAGAAATGGCCCAGATCAATGGGGTCGGCATGGGGAAAGTGGTGAAATTTGGCAAACCGTTCATCGACCTGATTGCCAAATACGTTGAAGAAAACGACATCGAAACGGCGAAGGACGTCGTGGTGAAGTCGATGGTCAACAAGTCGAAGGTCAAGATTTTCATCATTCAGCAGATCGACCGGAAGGTGGATCTGGAGGAAATTTCGGAGTCGAAAGGCCTGACGATGGAAGATTTGATTGAAGAAATCGAACACATCTGTTATTCGGGAACGCGCCTGAATCTGGATTATTACATCAACCAGATCATGGACAGTGACCGGCAGGACGATATTTACGACTACTTCATGCGGGCCGAAACCGACAACATCGGGGTGGCCATGCGGGAGTTTGCCAACGACGATTATTCAGAAGAAGAATTGCGGTTAATGCGTATCAAGTTTTTATCGGAAGTAGCAAATTAAGTTAAGAGTGAAGAGTTAGGAGTTAAGAGTTAGCGGATGCATATAACTTTTAACTCTTGACTCTTAATTCTTAATTCTTAACTCAGAATGAATATACTCATACTTGGATCGGGCGGAAGGGAACACGCATTTGCCTGGAAAATAGCGCAAAGTCCACTGTGTAACACATTGTATGTCGCACCCGGTAATGCCGGAACAGCCCTGGTCGCCACCAATTTGCCGATTGCCTTCAACTATGCCGATGCCATCGCGGAGGCCATTCAACAACACGAAATCGATTTGCTGATAATTGGCCCGGAAGAACCGCTCGTGAAAGGGCTGGTCGATACGCTCCGGACTCGAAAAAATCTGGAAAAACTGCGAATTGTCGGACCGGATCAGCGCGGAGCCCAACTTGAAGGCAGCAAGGATTTTTCAAAGCAATTCATGCAGCGGCACGGTATTCCGACAGCGGCATCGCGGACGTTTACCGCTGAAACGCTGGAAGAAGGGTTGGCGTATCTGGACACGCATCAACTGCCGGTGGTGTTAAAAGCCGACGGGCTGGCAGCCGGAAAAGGCGTTATCATTGCCGAATCCATTGCCGAAGCCCGGGCGGTATTGACCGATATGCTGACCGGCGGCCGCTTTGGCGAAGCCGGCAATAAAGTCGTTGTCGAGCAGTTTCTGAAAGGCATTGAACTGTCGGTTTTTGTGTTGACCGATGGCGTTAACTACAAAATCCTGCCTGAAGCAAAAGATTATAAGCGCATCGGCGAGGGCGATACCGGCCCGAATACCGGCGGCATGGGGGCGGTTTCGCCTGTGAAATTTGCCACGGCCAAGTTTTTAAACAAGGTCGAAGAGAAGATTGTCAAGCCGACGCTGGCCGGTTTGCAAAAGGAAGAGATTCGCTATCAGGGTTTTATTTTTGTCGGTCTGATTAATGTCAAGGAAGAACCTTACGTCATTGAATACAACGCCCGGATGGGTGACCCGGAAACGGAAGTCGTGCTGCCGCGCATTCAGAATGATTTTGTGGAATTGATGGTGGCAACGGCCGATGGCGAACTGGATAAAATTCAGCTCCAGATTTCCCCGCAAACCGCCGTCACCACCGTCGTTGTGTCGGGGGGCTACCCGGATGCGTACGAGAAAGGCAAGTCGATCACCGAACTCACGATGCTGGACGACGTAACGGCTTTTCATGCCGGTACCAAACCGGGTTTCAACGGCCACGTGCTGACCGACGGGGGCCGTGTGCTGGCGTTGACGGCCGTCGCCAATTCACTCGAAAATGCCGTTATGAAGTCGCAGAAAGCGGCCCGCGCAGTGCAGTTCGAGGGGAAATACTACCGGAAAGATATTGGGCTTGATTTGATTCGCTATCAGGATTAATCAGACACGTTTATACAAAAAAACCGCCCTACTTCGGGGCGGTTTTTTTGTTGTCTTTCGATTGGTTTCAGGTCTTTCTGCTGATCAGATAAATGTCCTGAAGCTGGCTACTATGAATTGAAGTCGGTTGATTGATTGAATCAAACCGCGTCAACCTCAATACTTCGCAGGCTGATTGGGCTTCGGCGTCGATTTTTTGATGAAATTCCGAATGTCCTCGTTGGACGTCACCAGATCTTCCTGACGCAAATACATCATGTGGCCGCTCCGATAGCCTTTCCAGTCCATTCGGGCTTTGAGTTTTCCGCTGGGGTCCATTTGCCACATGTTATACTGGGCATTGAAATAGTCACAGGCCCCGTCGTAATAGCCGGATTGGACCAGCAAATGCAGGTACGGATTCTGGGCCATCGCCTGCCGCAGGTTTTCGCCCGACCGGTCGGCATTCTGACCCGCCCGATCCCAGGGATGCACCGGCCCGAACATGTAGTATTTCAGGTCAGTTTTGTAGTTCAGGAATTCCCGGAAATAGTAGTTGATGGGAGCGGCAAACGAGTGCAGCCAGGACGTCAGTTCCGGGGAATAATCCGGACGCTCGCCCGCATCTTCCCGGTCGATTCCCAGATAGCGTGAATCCAGTCGGCCAACGGTATGGCCTTTGTCACGCAGCAGTTCCTTCCAGAAGAAAGAAGCCGGAATATCCATGTTATGCTCCAGCACGACTTTTTCCGACAAACCGGAATACCGGGCGACTTTGGCGGCAATCTGCTTTTTCTTCTGTGGGTCCAGAAAACCGCCCATCGTCAGCGCTGGAATAAACTCGTTGATGGTGAATTGCTCCACTTCCGGCAGCATGGCCGTCAAATCTTTCTTTTGCAGGTCGTCGGGCAGCACTTTGTGATACCAGGCCGTGGCCGCATAAAAAGGCAGCATGTTGGCAGCCGCCACCGGCCCTTTCCGTTCAATTCCCAGATCGGTCGGTGATACCAGAATCACGCCGTTGAGGTACATCCAGTTGGCGTTTTGCAACTCCAGTGCCAGACCCGAAACCCGCGTGGTTCCGTAGCTTTCGCCGATGAGGTATTTGGGCGACGGCCAGCGGTTTTTCCGGCTTACGAAGGTGTTCAGCCATTCCGCCAGGTATTTGATGTCAGAATTTACCCCGAAAAACTTCGAGCGGGGCACGTCCTTGCTGGCCGGGCGGGAATAGCCCGTGTTGACCGGATCGATGTAGACGATGTCGGCCACGTCTAGAATAGAGTTGGGATTGTCTTTGAGCGTGTAAGGTTGTAATGGATAACCTTCGCTGTCGATGTTCAGCAGTTTAGGCCCCGTATAGGCCAGGTGCATCCAGACCGACGCGGTTCCCGGCCCCCCGTTGAACGAAATGACCAGTGGGCGGGTGGTGCGGTCTTTCACATCCGTCCGTTCGTAGTAGGTATAAAATACGCCGGCAATGGGCTTACCCTCTTCGTCCCAAACCGGCTGTGTTCCCACCATCGCCGTATAAGGCACTTTGACGCCCTTGATCGTAACGGTGTGCGATGTCGTGATGGTGGAGTCCATCGGGAGCCTCAGGTCGTTGGGACCGGGTTTGGCCGAAGGCGCACCGGCGGGCCGGGGAGTGGCTTCGGCAGCCGCCGGTGGCGGACCGCCCTGTCGGCGTTGCGCAAAAGACAAGGAACCCGTGGTAACAGCCAGCAGGAGTATAACTACAATTCTTTTCATGGGTTGTTTGTGGTTAAAATCAGATAGTTAGGTTTAGTATTTGGCGGGTTGGTCCGGTTTTGGCAAGGTTTTTTTGACGAATTCGCGGATGTCTTCGGTCGAGGTGGCAAGGTCTTCGTCGCGCAGGTACATCATGTGACCGCCCCGGTAGCCTTTCCATTGCAGACGGTTTTTCAGTTTGCCGCTCGGGTCCATGTTCCAGAGGTTGTATTTCGCGTTGAAATAATCAGTCGCGCCGTCGTAATACCCCGATTGGATCATTACGTGGAGGTACGGATTCTGGGCTACGGCCTGCCGGAGGTTTTCGCCCGTCCGGTCGGTATTCTGCCCCGCACGGTCCCACTGCCCGGTTTGGCCGGAAATGTAGTATTTGAGGTCGGTTTTGTAGTTCAGTTTTTCGCGCAGGTAGTAATTGATGGCGGGCGTAAACGAATGCTTCCAGGAATCATACTCAGCCGCATAATCAGGCCGCTCGCCCGCTCCCTGCCGGTCGATCCCCAGATAGCGGGAGTCCAGCCGACCCACCGTGAAGCCTTTATCCCGCAACAGCTCTTTCCAGTAAAAAGACGAAGGAACCGCCAGGTTGTGTTCGAGCACGACTTTTTCCGATAAACCGGAATACCGGGCAATTTTAGCTGCCATCTGCTTTTTCTTTTCCGGCTCCAGAAAACCGCCTTTGACGATAGCCGGTGTCAGTTCATTGATGGTAAATTGCTCGACTTCCGGCAGAATGGCATCCAGATCTTTCTGCTGCAAATCGGTGGGTAACACTTTGTGGTACCAGGCTGTGGCGGCATAATACGGCAGCATGTTGGCAGCGGCTACCGGCCCTTTCCGGTCGATGCCCAGATCCGTCGGTGACACCAGAATCACGCCGTTCAAGTACATCCAGTTGGCGTTTTGCAACTCCAGCGCCAGGCCCGAAACGCGCGTCGTTCCGTAGCTTTCGCCGATGAGGTATTTGGGTGACGGCCAGCGGTTTTTACGGCTCACAAACATATTGAGCCACTCGGCCAGGTATTTGATGTCGGCATTGACGCCAAAAAACTTCGACCTCGGAATCGAATCATTGACGGGCCGCGAAAAACCGGTGTTGACGGGTTCGACGTACACAATGTCGGCCACGTCCAGAATGGAATGCGGATTGTCCGTAACGCCGTACGGCTGAACAGGATAACCTTCGCTGTCGACTTTGACGCGCTTGGGACCGGTGTAGCCGATGTGCATCCAGCAGGAAGCCGCGCCCGGCCCGCCGTTGAAAGAAATGAACAGGGGCCGCGTCGTCCGGTCGGTCACATCGGAGCGTTCGTAGTAGACGTAAAACAGACTGGCGATGGGCTTGCCGTTTTCGTCATAAACCGGTTGCGTACCGGCGGTAGCTTTGTAGGGAACCACTTTGCCTTTAATGGTAACCTGATCGGTGGTCGTTACGGCCGCATCCAGTTTCAGCGTGCGGTTTTGGGCAAAGGAAGAAAAGGTAGTCAGAAAGCACACCCACAGGAGGGGAGCAAGGTATTTCATGATGTGATGGGTTAAAAGGACTGATTTTTAGATGTTACCGGTTCATAAGCCCGTCAGTTTTCCGGGTTTGATATCCAGTTGGTTGACCGTTGCGTTTAAGGCATCGAACTCGGTTTGCTGGCCCGTTTGCTTATACAGTTTTGCCAGCGCTACGTAACTTTCGGTATTATACGGATTTTGCGCCAGCGACTTTTTAAAGGCAGCCACGGCCTCCTCTGTTTTTTTACTCAGGAGCAATAACACCCCATCCGATTGCAAAGCTGCCGATTGGTAAACCGCATCGCCCTTCGTGGAAAGGGTTGTATACAGCGTTTCGGCTTCCGGCAACCGGTTGGATTCGGCCAGCAGTCGCACCAGGCGTTGTTTATACAGCCCGGTCAGGGTTTGTTTGTCCGCCAGGGTTTTTGTCAGGAAGTACGACACGGAATCCGGTTTTTGCAGTTTGGCATAGCCCTCCGCAATCCGCAGATCAAAATCCGGGCGGGCATTTTTCCCCGCATCCAGAATCCGCTGCACCTGCTTCATGGTTTCAATCGCTTCCTGATAGCGGCCATTCGCCAGCAAGGCGTCGGCATACAAACCCCGTAACTCATAATTCTGGGGCCGTTGCAATACCAGTTTTTTCAGGCCATCGAGCTGGTCGGCATGGCCCAGCATGGCGCGTCGGGCCGCAGCAAAGGCCCGCGCATCATCACGCCGGTCGCGCAGGTAGGTCGAGACATCCGGCCCGTTGGCGGCATAGTCCTCAGCCGCTTTGATGGCCGGTCCCAGGAGGGCATTCTGCACATACATTTCCCGCAACTGAATGGACAGCGTGGCCCGGGTCTGGTAATCTTTTTCCAGATCCAGCGCCTTTTTTAGCCAACGCGCCTGGGTTTTGATGAGCTCGTCGTGGTTTTTGTCCGGCGTATGGCTCGCTTCTTCCCACTGCGCATAAGCGGCATACACCGGCGCGTAGTTCGGGTCGATTTCTTCGGCGGTTTTGATGTACGTGTAGGCCTGATCAAACGCTTTCTGTTGCTGTTTCAGACGCGCGTAGGCCAGGTAAGCCGGTTGGTATTTTTTGTCGTAGACCAACGCCGTATCCAGAAATGCAGCCGCTTTGGCCGGATCGGTTCTAACGACCTTGTTGCTCATGTTCAGGTAAACCTGCGCCCAGTTGGAAGCCATCACCACCTTGTCGCCGTTGAGATACGCCCGTTCTTTTTTCACCAGCGCGTCCAGGAAGGCATACATTTTCGGGTCCCGGCTTTTCAGTTCCGCCGTCGTGTTCATCGACTTGAAGTCGAGCGGATGCACTTTCATGGGTTCAAAATACGCCGGGTAGGTCTGGGCAAAATACTCCGATTCGTTGTTCTGGGAGTAATAATCCAGCGTCAATCCGTTTTTCATGGCGTTGTAATACAGGGCGCGGATCTGCCGGTTTTCGGCGTCGGTCAGCACGCGACCGTGGAACAGGTGGACGTATTCGTGCAAGACGACATTCCGTTCCTGATAGGCTCCCCGTTCGACGTATTCAATGGCCGCAGCCCCGCTTCCCACGCCCCGAATGTCCATCCACTGGCGGTTGTCAAAGGTGGTGTTGTACCGAAAATGGGGCGCGCGCATGGCCAGCGCCAGGTCGATGTGCAAGGGCGGCACCACAAAGGCGTTATCCTGCTTGGACAGGAAGGGGAAATACACCACGCTGGTGTACATTTGATTCCAGACCATCGCTTTGGCCCGGTCGCCGGGATAATAGCTCAGGTCGGGAAACACATTGACAAAGTTCTCCGGATCGCTGATGCGGGTGGTTTTCAGCACATTTGTAGTCGAATCGTACGTCATCAGGTACGGAATTCGCTTGGATTTAATCACCGCCGACAAGCCGTTGTGGGCCGGGCCATAGTGGGTTTTGGTAGCCAGAATAGACCGGAAGATGGTTTCGGCCGAATCCAGGTTGCTTTTCCGGTTCGGGTTGTCAAAATCGCTGTAATACAGCGACGCGCGGTGCATGGCGGGCAAAACCGACTGCGGATATTCCTTGCCGACCCGGTGGGTCACGGCCAGGGCGCTGGCCAACTGTTTTGTCCGAAACAGCCGGTCGGCTTCCTTCAGTTTTTCCCGGATTTCTTTCTCATCCTTGTCGGCATAGTCGGCATAAGTCAGGTTGGTGTGGCCGTTGCCCCAATGCCAGTGCGTCTGAAAATGCAGCGGATTGATGTTTAGGGCGAGTTGCCACTGAGCCGCCATGTCGTTGAGCTGCGTGGCATCGATCCGGCGCCAGATGGCGTAGCCGTAGCTGAAACGGGCATCGGCGTTGAACGGGTCGAGCGTGAGCGATTTCACCAGGGGCGCTTCGGCTTTTTCGGGGTGCTGATCCCAGAAATACACATTCGCTTCCAGTTGGTAGGCGGCTGCCAGCGACGGATTCTGCTTCTGAAGCTTTTTGGCAACGGCCATCGCTTCGGTGTAGTTTTTCTGCAACAACAGCGCACGGCCCAGCACGATTGCCGTTTCCGCATCCGTCGGATGGCTGGCCAGAATAGACCGGCACTGATTGACTGCGTTTTGCAAATCCCAGGCTTCAATGGCCAAAACCGCTTTCAATTGCCGACCCCAGCGGTTGTTTTTATCCAGCGACAGGGCTTTTGTGACGGAAACTTCGGCTTTTTTAAAGTCATTGTTCAGCCAGTCGTATTCGGCCTGCAGCAACAGCTTTTCAACCACCGTCAGCCCTTTTCCGGTTTTCATCTCGGCCAGGGCTTGCGGCCACAACCCGAGGTCCAGCATTTTTTTGACGGTTTTGGCCTTGCCAGTCGCTCGGTTCACCTGACTGAGCAACTCCGCGCGTGTTTTTTCGAGATCGGCCTGCGCCCGGCGCGTATCACCAACCTGCTGCGCCATTACCGCTGAGGTAATGGCGAGCAGGAAAAGGAGCAGGAAAGACTTTTTCAGCATGTGAAAAAAGAGTTTAGGTCTAACCGGAATCGCTTATTTGCGGGTATCCCAAAAAACGCGATCCAGCATGGATGCCTTTTGCTTCGCATTCGGATTGTTGTTGATTTCCGATTGCGCGTAGAACAAGGACCGGGGCACTTCGTCGTAAATGGCCATCGGTGTTTTGTGCGGGGTCAGGGCCGGATAACCCGTCCGGCGGTAATCCGTCCAGGGTTCCATCAAAACCGCATGGTTCGCTACATATTTCTCCGTAATGATCTGCTCCAGTTTTTGCTGGTTGGTTCCGGTCAGCGTTCCCTGAGTCGCCAGGTAGGTCGTCACATTCGCTGCGGCCACGCCCGCGTCGGTCATGGATGCCCGAATACCGGCTTCGAAAAACGATTGGGCATTGCCCGGTGCGCCATACAGCAAAGCGGCTTCGGCTCGGATAAAGTTGTATTCGGCGAAGGTCAGCAACCGGGCTGGACCTGCACCCGAGAAGGTAATGGCCCCGTCTTTCAGGCTCCCGTCCGGATTGATTAACGAAACGTTGGGCGCTGAAGCCGTTCCGTAAATATACTGATAGTTCCGGGAATAAGCCGACGACGGATCGGTATCCAGCACACTGGCACCCTTGAAGGTAGCCGGGTTGGAGTTGAACGGAAACGGAATGAAATACGAAGACCGGCGGGGGTCGTTCTTGCCATTCATCAGGTTGACAATGAACCGGTTGGGAAAAAACTGGTTTCTAAACTGGCCGTTTTCCATGCTGTACAGTGGATTCTGGCGTTGTGACTCGGCCAGGAAAGCCATCTGGAAATTGTCCGCCGGGCTTTCCATGAATTTAGCTCCGCTGTTTACCAGCGCCGTAATTTGCTGGGAAGCATAGGCCTGGTCTTTGGCCGAATAATGCAGAAAGATTCGCAGTTTCAGCGTATTGGCAAACTTGATCCATTTGTCTTTGGAAACCGCCCAGGTCGTTCCGCTGTAAATCGTGCTGAACTGGTTGGGCGACAGCGCCGAGGTGGCGGCATTGACATCCGTCAGCCCTTCGTCGATCAGGCGGGTCAGGTCCTTATAAATCACCTCGTCGTCGTCAAAAGCCGGGTAGAAATTCTCGCTGTGTTTGCCGGCCTGCGTATAAGGAACATCGCCCCAGGCATCGACAAGGATCTGATAGACATACGCTTTCAGGATTTTTCCGACCCCGGCATAATGCGGACTGCCTTCGCGGGTGGCCTGCGCAATCATCAGCTCCAGGTCACTCACCGTCGTGCCGAAAATCCGGACCCACTGGCTATTGACATCGGAGTCGTTGATGTTATACCGCTCGTATTCTTTAAACGTCCCGAAACCGGTATTGGGACCCTGACCACTGAACTGCTGCGAGAGCAGGCTGGCGTAGCGGAAAAGGTCACTGGCGCCCATGTAGCCGATGTTGACCGTAACGGAAGGGAGCAACTGCGACACCTGAACACGCTGAATGTTGTTCGGGTCGTCGTTGACATCCAGGTAAGAACTGCAGGAGCTGAAAAAGAGCCCCGTGGCAAGAAGGGAAGTATAGAGTAATTTCTTCATGATCTCAATGGTTTGTTCGATTCGTAATCACCCGTTAAAACGTCGCTCTCAAACTTCCGCCGATGGTCCGGGCGGTGGGTTGGATGCCAAACTCCAGACCGCGCGCATTGCTGACACCCAGCAGGTTTTGTTCCGGATCGAGGTGGGGGTAATTCGGGGCGTGAATAAAGAGATTCCGACCGTATACCGACAATTGAAGTCCTTTGATGAATTTTACATGATCCAGAACGGACGCCGGAATTTTGTAGGTCAGGTTGGCTTCCCGCAGTTTCAGGTACGTAGCGTCCAGCACGTAGCCTTCCCAGGCCACATATTTGCCCTGCAAACTGTAGTACTGCTGCGCCGTGACGCCAATTGTGTTCGGCGTGCCGTCTTCCCGAACGCCATCGAAAATGTAGGGCCGGTTGGGCGTACCGTCGGCGTTAAACCGGGGGAATTCGGCCGTTTCGGCGGCCACCCCATTGATGCGCAAATCGCCGATGGTACGGGAAAGCTGATCGCCTTTGTGTTTGTAATCGAGCAGGAACGACAGGCTGAAGTTCTTGTAATTGAACGTGTTGGTGAAACCGGCCGTAAACCGTGGATTCGGATTGCCGACCCGCTGCACCGCCGTCGTTACTTTGGGCAAGCCGTTGGCGCCGATGATCATGCGACCCTGTGCATCCCGCTGATAGGCATTCGACCAGATCTGACCGTATTCCTCGCCCGACACCAGCCGGATGTTGGGTGACGTAAAGCCGCCGATCGAGATGTTGGCGACGCCCGGTGCCAGTTCTTTCACGATGGACCGGAAACTGGTGAAGTTGAGGGATGATTCCCAGCTGAAGTTTTCTTTCTGGATCGGATTTCCCGAAATCAGCAACTCGATCCCTTTGGTCGACAGCTTACCCGCGTTCGTCACCAGGCTGGTGAAACCGGAGGTGGAAGGCACCGGAACCGAGAAGATCAGGTTGCGGCTGTCGCGTTTGTAAACCGATCCGTCGATGAAAAGACGACCGTTAAACAGCGTTACTTCCGCGCCCAGTTCGATTTCACGCGTAAATTCCGGCGTCAACTGCGGATTCCCCGTGCTGTTGTCGTAGGTGTACCCCGCCAGTCCGCCAAACGGAAAGTTGACGGCCGTTGACCCCAAACCGTCACCGGCGCTCGCCCTGCCGTAATAGGTGTTGATGGCGTAGGGGCTGGCTCCCTTACCCACCTCACCTATGTTCGCCCGGATTTTGGCCGAAGACAGGATTTTCGATTTCAATGAAGGAAACGCTTCCGTTGGCACAAAACTGAGGGCAACGGCCGGGTAGAAAATGGACCGATAGCCCGGAGCCAGCGTAGAAGAGAAGTCGTTCCGTGCTTTGGCGTTCACCGAAAGCCAGCTTTTGTAGTCGAAAACAAGGTCAGCAAACACCCCAACAGCCCGTTGCTCAGTAACGGAAGAGGTCGGGTTGAACGTCAGGAAGTTTTTGATGTTGTCGAAACCCGGCACAACGATCCCCAGACCGATGTTCTGCATTTCGCTGTTGTAGTTGGAAATGATTTCGTTCCCAACCGTTGCAATCAGGTTGATGTCCGGGGTGATTTTCCGGTTTCCGGTCAGTGTGAAATACGAGTTCAGGTTGCGGATCAGTTGCGAGCGGTCCAGCACCCCACCGGCGCCCGCCGAGTTGGTGTTGGCATTGCTGCGTACACCTTTGTCGTCGAACCCTTTGGTGGTGAAGTTGAAAATATCCGTACCAATTTTCAGATCGGCCTGCAACCAGTCCAGAATATCGTATTTCAGGTTCACATTTCCGAAAAACCGGTTTACTTCCTGGTGGTTTTTAATGTGTTCCAGCGACCAGTAGGGGTGATCTTCGGCGGCAAACCACAATTGATTCCCGGCGGCATCCTGAAACGGTTTGTTGGTCAGATCGTAGCTGCGGGGTGTATAAATCCCCCGCCAGAGTGAATTCGCTCCCTGGTTCCCGGATTGCGTCCGGTCGGAGACGTTGTTGGCGTAGGAGAACGAGGTCGAGATTCTGAATTTGTCCGTCAATTGCGTCCCGGCATTCACCGACAGGTTGTTCCGGTTCAGTTTGTTGTTCGGAACCAGCCCGGTTTCGGCCGAAAAACCGTAGGAAACCCGGTAATCATATTTGTCAGTGCCGCCTGAAAAGCTCAGGTCATTCTGCGAAGAAATGGAGCTTTGCAAAATATCCCGAATGTTGTCCGGATAGGCCTGCAGGGTTTCCGACTCGCCAAACCAGTTCGTTACCGTTTGTCCCGCAATCCGCGGTCCCCAGGAACCGGCCACGTTGTTGATGTAATTTCCGTTGCTGCCCTGTGCGTATTCGTTCTGGAATTTTGGAAACCGGCTCACCGTTCCGACGGCGACATTGGTCGAGAACGAAATCTGCTTTTTGACGCCTTTCTTGCCTTTTTTGGTAGTGATCAGGATGGCACCCGAAGCCGCCCGCGAACCGTACAAAACCGTAGCAGCCGCCCCTTTCAGGACGTTGACGCTCTCGATGTCCTGCGGGTTGATGTCCGAAATCCGGCTGGAGTTCACCACGCCGGTATTGACGGAATTGCCTCCCCCGGAATTGTCCAGCGGAATCCCGTCGACCACGTACAGCGGCTGGTTGCTACCCGTAAAGGTGGAGAAACCGCGAATGGTTACGTTGGAACCGGCAAAACCACCGCCCGCACCGGTGACCTGAACCCCGGCCACTTTTCCGGCCAGTGAGTTGGTTACGTCCGTGGTCGGGGCCTGGCTGAGTTGTTCGGCTTTCACTTCACTGACGCCGTATCCCAGCGTTTTCCGGTCGCGGGCAATCCCGAACGACGTGACGACCACCTCACTCAGTTGCTTCGCATCTGATTCCAGCGCAATAGAAATCGTACTCCGTCCGTTGACAGGAATTTCCACGGGCAGAAAACCGATGTAGCTCACCACCAGCGTGGCGTTTTCGGGGACGGAAAGCCGGAACTTACCGTTGGCATCCGTGATGGTGCCGGTATTGGTGGTGCCTTTCACTAAAATAGACGCCCCCGGCAGCGGGTTGCCATCCTCTTTAAAAGTCACAACACCATTGACTTCAATATCCGCCAATTTTGCGGGAAGCCCACCTGCGACGGCCCTACTTCCTGCCAGCAGGCAGAAAAAGACGATAAGCATGGTCAGGGGGCCACGGTTTGATAGGATAGATTGCTTCATAGTCACCTACGGTATGATTGGGGTTAATTGCATGCTGAGTAGTCCAGAATGCCAGTCAGGTCGGAGTCTGCAGGTTTCTTGGCCTGCGTCGGTCGGATTGATCGGTACCAGAACTCTGCCTGATTCAGCGCATCCGGAACGCCACGGTTTGGTGTTCTCAAACAAAGAAAAGCAACATTTTCTTTCCCGAAAGAGGGGTAGGGGGATTCGGCTAAAATCTATTTATCAATAGACAATTTTTGTTAAGCCTCCAAAGAATTGCTCATTAACTACTTTTATTGTAGAATAATATTCGGTCAATTTGGAAAAGTGGCGGGCTTTAAAATTATAAATTCCGGTTTTTTCAAAATGCCTCCTGAATCGGGAAAAGGTGAAAACAAATCCCCGTTTTATCTAAAAAAACCGGTATGACGGGGTTGTCATACCGGTACATTCACCGCAACAAGTGAAGATTCGCGGGACCGATCAATCGGGATTTAAAAAAGGGTAGCGGTAGTTTTTGGGAGCATCAAAGGTCTCCTTGATGGTTCGGGCCGACACCCACCGCAGCAGGTTCAGCTCGGAACCGGCTTTGTCGTTCGTTCCCGATCCCCGCGCGCCCCCGAAAGGCTGTTGACCCACCACCGCACCGGTGGGTTTGTCGTTGATGTAAAAATTGCCCGCAGCATTCCGCAAGCGACTGGTCGCCAGTTCGATGGCATACCGGTCGCCGGACAGGATCGATCCGGTGAGTGCGTAGATGGACGTTTTATCGATAACATCCAGCATGGTTTCATATTCGTCATCTTCGTAGACGTAGACCGTCAAAACCGGGCCGAACAGTTCTTCGCACATCGTCACGTACTGCGGATCATCGACCCGCAAAACCGTCGGTTGAATAAAATAGCCAACGGTTTTGTCATACGATCCACCGGCCACGATCTCAACGCCCTCGTCGTTTTTAGCCTGATCGATGTAGCGGGCCAGCTTGTCGAACGAACGCTCGGAAATCACGGCATTCACGAAATTGCCGAAATCTTCGACCGGTCCCATTTGGATCGTACTCAGGTCCTGAACCACTTTTTCCCGGATAGCCGCCCACAACGACGCCGGTAAATAGGCGCGGGAAGCCGCCGAACATTTTTGTCCCTGGTATTCGAACGCACCCCGCACCAAAGCCGTGGCAACGGATTCTACATTGGCACTGGGGTGCGCCAGAATAAAATCTTTCCCGCCGGTTTCGCCCACAATGCGCGGGTAGCTTTTGTAAGTAGCGATGGAATTACCAATGGTTTTCCAGATGGTTTGAAAAACCGCCGTTGAACCCGTGAAGTGAATGCCGGCAAAGTCAGGATGGCTAAAAATAACCTCTCCGGCAACGGGGCCGTCCACGTTGATCAGGTTGATGACGCCACCGGGTAAACCGGCTTCTTTCAGCACGTCCATGATCACTTGCGCGGCATACACCTGGTTTTCGGACGGCTTCCAAACCACTACATTGCCCATCATGGCCGCTGAAGTCGGCAGGTTGCCTGCAATGGCCGTGAAATTGAAGGGCGTCAGCGCAAACACGAAGCCTTCCAGGGGGCGTTGTTCCAGCCGGTTCCAGACGCCCGGTGAGGAGTTGGGCTGGATGTCGTAAATTTTCGCCATGTACGAAACATTAAACCGCAGGAAGTCAATTAGTTCGCACGCAGAGTCGATCTCGGCCTGGTAGGCATTTTTCGACTGGCCGAGCATGGTGGCGGCATTGATTTTATAGCGATACGGCCCGGCGATCAGTTCAGCGGCTTTCAGGAAAATAGCCGCGCGTTCTTCCCAGGGCAGGGCTTCCCAGCGGGGCTTGGCCGTGAGGGCGGCTTCGATCGCTTCCTGAACGTGGCTGGCATCGCCTTCGTGGTAATAACCCAGAATATGGTGATGGTCGTGGGGGGGGCGAATGGCTCGTCTGGTACCCGTTCGGACTTCGCGATTTCCGATGTAGAGAGGAATGTCCACTTCCTGCGCCCGGGCGCTTGCCAGGGCTTCCTTCAATTTGGCTCGTTCGGGAGTCCCGGGTGCGTACGAATAAACCGGTTCATTTTGGGGTTCCGGAACACGGAAAAATCCTTTTGACATAAACAATTGGTGATTAAATCAGTCCTTCAAAGGTATTGTGCCCCGGTTCTTCCTTTGCATCCAAAATTGTCCAAATGTCATCCAAAATTGCCAAAACCGCCATACCCGAAATTCCCGCTATACATTAGGGGACAAAATACAGACGATGAAAAACGGAACGAAAATAGACCTGGATAATACGGCCGATGCTTTTGCTTATAAAACCGATCAGCAGTTGCGGAAAGCGCAGGTGATGTTCACCCTGATGAATCAAAACTGGCTGGTGAGCCTGGGAGCGGGGCTTACCTCCCTGGCCGTAAAATGGAATCTGCCGGTCAAAGGCCTGATCCGGTCCACCATTTTTGAGCAATTTGTTGGTGGGGAAAGCCTTGATCAAACGATAGATACCATCAAAACGCTTGCCCGGTTCAACGTGCAGGCCATTTTGGATTATGGGGCGGAAGGCAAAGAAACCGAAGCCGACTTCGACCGGACGAAGGAAGAGTTCATTCGGGTCGTTCGGTTTGCCGCTACCCGTCCCAATGTGCCGTTGATGGGCATCAAGATTACGGGCCTGGCGCGATTTGCCTTACTGGAAAAACTGAACCCCCTGGTTCGGCTGACCGATCAGACCGTCGAGATCGATACCGGTTCGCTGACTCCTTCCGAAAAGCAGGAATGGGAGCGGGTGGTCAGCCGAACGGTTGAAATCTGCGAAACGGGGGCTAATCTCAACATTGGAATAGTAATAGATGCTGAAGAATCGTGGATTCAGGATACGATCGATGCGCTGACAATGCAGGTGATGACGGTTTTCAACCAAAAGGCCGCCGTCGTCTTCAATACCGTCCAGCTATACCGCCACGACCGGCTTGACTTTCTGAAACGGAGCTTTGCGCTGGCCCAAAACCGCAAAGCCATTCTGGGTGTCAAAATCGTTCGGGGAGCCTACATGGAGAAAGAGCGAAAACGGGCGCTGGAGCGCAATGAAACCGTGTTGATCCAGCCCGATAAAGCGGCTAGTGACCGGGATTTTAACGCTGCGGTTGATTTCTGCCTGAATCATCTCGACCGAAATTCGCTGATTGTAGCTTCGCACAATGAACACAGCGTGCAACACACCGTCGGGAAACTGCTGGATGCCGACCTGCCGCTCAACCACCCGCACGTTCATTTTTCCCAGCTTTTCGGCATGAGCGACCACATCACGTTCAACCTCGCCAAAATGGGTTGCAACGTGAGCAAGTATCTTCCGTATGGACCCATCGCCGACGTTATTCCGTATTTGATGCGACGGGCGCAGGAAAATAGTTCGGTGGCCGGGCAAACCAGCCGGGAGTTATTTCTGATCCGGAAAGAAGTGGCCAGAAGAAAGTTATAACCGGTTCGGTTTTCGAATTATCATACTGAGCGGGCTACGATACCCCGACAGCGGCCAAAGACCCTGTCAGCGGTATCGTAGCCCGCTCAGTATGATAACACGGCCTTCATCAAGCGATTTGTTCCCGTTTTCAGGACGCCTGGTAAACTTTGGAAATTGTAATCATTTCAAGAGTGAAAAATGAACTTCGGTAATACTTTGATACTATTCCGATATGTGGTTTACGGACGAACTTTTGTAACAGTATTAGCCAATAATCAACAAATATTATCCGCTAGTTTGTAAAATATATAGAATAATGATAATATTGGTATATACTTCGTAAAACAACCGTTAAATGAAGTAAAGTTGTAAAATTGTTCATTTTGCCGGTCATTGTAAAGGCCTTGCCATCTCTAATTGTATTATTTTGATGTTTAATGGTTAAACAATTACCCGATTTGACTGTATGAAAGTACTACAATTTACTCCGCCTGCCCCCAAAGAGGATTCCGTAATTGTAGACGAGGACTTCCTGGCTCATTTTTACAACCATTTTCACCGGCATAAACAACTCCAGATCACGCTTATCCTCAAGGGGAAAGGTACCTTGATGGTGGGGAACTACAGCCAGGCTTTCCGGCCTAATGAAGTCTACATTCTGGGGCCGAACCAGCCCCACATGTTCAAATCGGAGCCGGGGCATTTTACGAATCCACGGCTTGGGAATGCCCACGCGATCCACATCTTTTTCGATCTGGAACGGATTCCGAAAGCCTTTCTGGCTCTGCCCGAAATGGAGTCGATCAGCCGGTTTCTCGATCTCATTCAGAATGGCCTGCAACTGCCGGCCGAACACACCGAATACGTTGCCAAAATCCTGAAATCCCTGGAAGACAAAACCAATCTGGACCGGCTGCTGGCGGTTATTCAGTTGTTCCAATATTTTTCGAAGGAAGTAAAGGGGTGGAAGTCGTTGCAAACCGGTTTCGCCGATTATTCATTTTCGGATTCGGACGGTATGCGGATGAATGACGTTTTCCAGTATACGCTCGATCATTATGCAGAGCCCATTACGCTTGATAAAATTGCCGACATCGCACACATTACCCCGCACGCGTTCTGCAAATACTTCAAGAAGCACACCCGCAAAACGTACAACACGTTTTTGAACGAAATCCGGATCAACGAAGCCTGTAAACGAATTATCAACAGCAGCAACGACGGCATTTCCAGCATTGCCTATTCGACCGGGTTCAACAGTGCCACCAATTTTAACCGGGTTTTCAGAAAAACCACCGGCATGTCGCCCAGCGACTACATCCGGGAATACAAGAGCAAGTAAGGCAACGGTTTAGATCTGTTTTTCGAACGTTTCCGGGAGCTTCTCACCGGTATTCCGGTTTTTCCGGATCAGGAAATAAATCGGGATACCGGTGAGGGTGATGATGAGTCCGGGCCAGGTATAGGTGGGTTTGTAGATAATCAACAGGAGGCAAAACGCGAGGCCCATCAGAATGTATAGAACCGGCAAAACCGGGTAGCCAACGGCTTTGTAGGGCCTCGGTGCGTCGGGGCGTTTTGTTCGCAGGATGAAGATCCCGGCAATCGTCAGCATGTAAAAAACCACAACCACGAACGAAATCATATCCAGCAAGTCGCCATAACGGCCGCTCAGGCTCCAGACGCAGGCCACCAGGCACTGAATCCAGAGGGCAAAACCGGGTACGGAATTTTTGTTCAGTTGCCCCACTTTCCGGAAAAACAAGCCGTCTTTGGCCATGGAATAATACACCCGCGCTCCGGCCAGAATCAGGCCGTTGTTACAGCCAAACGTGGAAACCATGATCATGATGGCAATGATGGTGGTTCCGGCATTGCCGAAAATGACGTGAGACGCCGTCACGGCCACCCGGTCTTTGTCGGCCGAGGCAATCTCCTGCAACGACAGCACGCCGGTATACATGATGTTGGTAAGCAGGTAAATCACCGTGACGATGATGGTGCCCAGGGCCAGACTGAGCCCGATGTTTTTCTGCGGATTTTTGATTTCGCCGGCAATGAAGGTGACGGTATGCCACGAATCACTGCTGAAAATCGATCCGACCATCGCGGCCGCAATGGCACCGAAAGCCGCCAGCGTGGTATAGGATTCAACGCTTCCGTCGGGGCTGAGTTTGTGTAAATCCCAGATGTCGACGTTCGTCCAGTTGGCTTGCCAGACATCGGATTTGATCGCATAAAACCCGAATACGATGAGACCCAGCAGGCTCAGCAGTTTGGCCAGGGTGAAAGTCGTTTGAATGAGTTTCCCGCTGTTGACCCCGCGGGTGTTGATGAAGGTGAGTAAAACGATAATAAGAATTGACAGAAGCTGTGCCGCCGAGATTTGCAGAAAGTTCAGGTCGAAGATGATGTGGTCTTCACTGAATTGGGGCAACAGATAGGCGGTGAATTTGGCAAACGCCACGCCTACGGCGGCAATGGTGGCGGTATGAATGACGGTGAAGAAACTCCAGCCGTATAGGAAACTGATGAGGGGATTATAGGCTTCTTTCAGGTATACATATTGCCCGCCCGCTTTCGGATACATGGCGCTCAATTCGCCGTAACTGAGGGCCGCCGTCAGGGTCATGAAACCGGTGATCAGCCAGACGGCCATCAGCCAGCCCGCGCTGCCGGTGTTGCGGGTAATGTCGGCACTGACAATAAAAATACCGGAACCGATCATGCTGCCGGCCACCAGCATCGTGGCATCGATTAATCGCAGGGAAGGCTTGAAGGCCGAATGTTCTTGCATAAAAGAAAAGCGGGAAAACGGTGTCGACGCCGGGTAAAGTGGATGTCTTAACTATTTATCCAAAGGTAAGTGGCCTGTAACCGCCAAATACCTCCGGTTTTAGTCAATCCTAAACATATTTTAACCGTTTTCATGTGATCATGGATGGGGTTTCTGCCCAACCTGCCCGGAGTCGTTGGGTTCATGCAACCGTTTATGCCTTTTTTTATTAATTTAGGGTATAATTTTGAGGTTGACCGGCCCATGAACGGCGTGAACCGGTTGAGTACAGTGTTCACCGCCCAATTTGGATCTATATAAAATGTGATCCGGATGAAGGCACAAAAAGAAGCGGGGCCGCCCGCACGATCACGAGTTGAGGGTTAAGAGTGAAGAGTGAAGAGTGAAGAGTTAAACGGAGCGCGATAGCCTTATTTTAACTCTTAATTTTCAACTCTTAACTCTTAACCCCTAACTCTTAACTATATAAGGGTTATGGGATGCAAATCATGTACGACCGGCGGTTGTGGGACCAAAACCGCGACCGGAGCCGTGGGCGGATGCAAGAATAATGGGGCCTGTGGCACCGGCGGTTGCAATAAAATGAATGTGTTCGACTGGTTGAGCAACATGGAGACGCCCTCCACACGCCGGTACGATGCAGCCGTAGAAGTAAAGTTTAAGGGTGGCCGG
Source organism: Larkinella sp. C7 (assembly GCF_006149005.1). GTDB lineage: Bacteria > Bacteroidota > Bacteroidia > Cytophagales > Spirosomataceae > Larkinella. The sequence continues at coordinate 249,089 of NZ_VBSL01000006.1, forward strand.
AAGGAATACTACCGAAACCCGCACCAGATCGATCTGACGACGGGTGACTACGTTGTCTGTGAAATGCAGACGGGCTACCACATCGGCTGCGTGTCGCTCCAGGGGGAACTGGTTCGCTTGCAGATGTTGAAGAAAAACATCCCGTTTTCCGACGACCTGAAAGTGATTCACCGCGTGGCTTCGCAGAAAGACCTCGAAAAACACGAGCAGGCCATCGCCCGCGATCTGACGACGATGTACCGCACCCGCGAGGTGGTGAAGGAACTGAAGCTGAACATGAAACTGTCCGACGTTGAATACCAGTCGGATAACACGAAGGCGACGTTTTATTACTCGTCCGACGAGCGTGTCGATTTCCGGGAACTGATCAAGATTCTGGCCGCCGAATTCAAAATTCGGGTCGAAATGCGGCAGATCAGCCTGCGGCAGGAAGCCGGGCGACTGGGCGGTATTGGCTCCTGCGGCCGCGAATTGTGCTGCTCCACCTGGCTGACCGATTTCAAAAACATTACGACCTCGGCGGCTCGCTATCAGAATTTGTCGCTGAATCCCAGCAAGTTATCGGGGCAGTGTGGCCGTTTGAAGTGCTGCCTGAACTACGAACTCGAAACGTACGTGGATGCGTTGCGCGATATTCCGCAGGTGGAAAAACCGCTGGAAACCCAGAAAGGCCGGGCGTCGCTCCAGAAAACCGACATTTTCCGGCGGATCATGTGGTTTGGCTACAGCACCGAAAGCACTTGGTATCCGCTGCCCATCGCGCGCGTCATGGAGATTCAGGAACTGAACAAAAAGGGCATTATTCCCGAATCGTTCGACCTGCTGGAGCCGATGGCCGAGCGGAAAGAAACCGCCAAAGGGTTGAACTCCCTCAACAGCGATCTGGAGAAACTGGACAAAAAATTCAGCGACCGCAGCGATCGGAAGAAAAAACGGAAGAAGAAAAAACCGTCATCCGGTGGTGGTGGTGAGCCGTCGGCTTCGAACGCCCGCCCGGAGAACGGAAAAGCTTAACAATGAAAAAACCGGTCGGAAGGCCGGTTTTTCATTTTCCCAAGATGGGTTTTATTCTACCGCATCATACACCAGAACCTTGCTCCAGTACCGTGCGCAGGTTTCCACAAATTTCAGGTGGATGGGATCTTCCTGATACGCATCGTGGGCCGCTTGATCACTGAAAATATAGGTCAGTGACCAGTCGTAGGAATGATCGATGACGGGCCGACGCGTATCGGCGGGTTTGCCAATGTACAGCGCTTCAAAATGCGTAATGCCTTTGAGCGTTTCAAGGCCGGCGCGGAGCGCCTGGCGGTCGTCGTTGCTTTCGGGGTTCGTGAGCCAGAAATATACGGTATGAACAAACATGCTTGTTTTTTCGACCGGTTCGCCGGTACGGTTTTAGGAGTTAACGCTACATTGAGCCTGAAAACTAACTATTTTTCTCCAACTGCTTTACCAATACTTCGAAATCTTTCGGATAGGGCGCTTCAAAAATCGTTCGTTCACCATCCAGCAGCGTAAACGTCAGCGAGCGGGCGTGCAGGGCCACGCGCTGAATGAGCGACTGTTCTTCGGTATCTTTTTTCAGGTTGAATTTCCGCTTCAGATCCGACAGAAAAACCGGTTTTCCACCATACGTCGGATCATTGGCAATGGGGGCTTTCAAACACATCAGGTGAACCCGAATCTGGTGCATCCGGCCAGTAATCGGCAGACACTCCATCAGCGTATGCATCCGGTATACTTTCAGCGTATTGAAAATGGTTTCGGCCTCTTTCCCTTTTTGCCGGTCTATTTTCACCGCCGTTCCGTCTTTGATGGGCGAAATGGGCAGATACACCGAAATACCTTCGAAATCGTGAATACCGTCCACAACGGCGTGGTAGCGTTTGGTTACTTCCCGGTGTTCGAACTGCATGGCCAGATGGCGGTAGGCCGCTGGGTTTTTGGCAATCGCCAGAATGCCCGACGTGCCTTTGTCCAGGCGGTGGCCGAGCTGGGCGTCGGGGTGGTAGGCTTTGGCTAAGCGCAGGATACTCTGCGACTTATCGGCATTCCGTTCGTCGAGCGAAGCGATATTCGCCGGTTTATTGATTAAAATATAGTCGTCGTTCTCGAAAACAATCAGATCTTCAAAATTCAGTTTCATAGTACAAAGGTCCTGAACAACAGAATGCTATCCAAGCCAAAAAGATTCCCTGTCGAAAAACCGGGTGAATGGCAGTGTTATTTCGGGTACAATCAACAGCGATTGGACACCGTTCTTCGGCCACAATCCGATAACTTTGTCGTACAATAACCGGATCAGGTGTTGATCCAGCTCCCGGTTTTCCCCCGATTTCAACCGGCGGGCGGGCTACATTAAAATTTGACCAATCCGTTTTCCAATGTCGTACTGCACCGCCATCAATTTCATGACCGCCGACCGAAAGGCGCTCCACAAAGCCTACCACGACCATCTCTACGGTTTTCCGATCCATGATGACGACGAGCTGTTTTGCCGGCTGGTGCTGGAAATCAATCAGGCCGGTTTGAGTTGGGAAACGATCCTGAAAAAGGAAGCCGGTTTTCGAAGGGCGTACGACAATTTCGACATTCAGAAAGTTGCAGCTTACACCGACGCCGACCGCGAACGACTCCTGGCCGATGAAGGCATCATCCGCAACCGGCTGAAAGTCAATGCCGCCATCGAAAACGCCAAAACCATCCTGGAACTGCAGAAAGAACACGGTTCGTTTGAAAACTGGCTGGAACTTCACCATCCCAAAACCAGGGAAGAATGGGTGAAGCTGTTCAAAAAAACGTTTCGCTTTACCGGCGGGGAAATCGTGAACGAATTCCTGATGAGCATCGGCTATCTGCCCGGCGCCCATGCGGCCGACTGTCCGGTATTTGAAAAAGTGTTGGAAAACAAGCCGTTATGGGCCGTGGGGCGTTAATCGGCTTTGTCGAGTTTAAAGCTGAACACGGTGCCTTTATCCGGCTTGCTCATCACCGTGATTTTCGATTTGTGGGCGTTCAGAATGTGCTTCACAATGGCGAGTCCCAGTCCGGTGCCGCCCCGTTCTTTCGAGCGGCTTTTGTCGACGCGGTAAAACCGCTCGAAGATGCGGTTGAGGTGTTCGGGCGGAATGCCGGGGCCGTTGTCGCGCACCTGAATGATGTACTGCTTCTTTTCCTCCTCAAAACTGACCACCACCTTGCCGCCGTTGTTGCCGTATTTAATGGCGTTTTCGATCAGGTTGGTAAGTACCTGCGTGATGCGTTGCGGGTCGGCTTTGACCAGAATACCGCCGGGCTGGTCGGACTTGATTTTTAAGGAAGCCTGCCGGGCCAGCGCGTTATTTTCCAGTTGCTCAAACACCTCCAGCGTAATCTGGTAAATATCCACCGGCTCAAAATGCATCTTCACCTCGCCGGTTTCCAGTTGCGACAGCGCGACGAGGTCTTTCACCAGCGCATCCAGCCCGTCGAGGCTTTTGGCGGCTTTGGCCAGAAATTTATCCCGAACGGTTTCGTCGTCGATGGCCCCGTCGATGAGCGTGTGTACGAAGCCCTGTGCCGCAAAAATGGGCGTTTTCAATTCGTGAGAAACGTCGGCCAGAAACTCACGCCGGAACTGTTCGAGTCGCCGGAGTTCCTCGATTTCCTTCTGTTTGCGGGCCACGTAGACAAAAATCTCGTCGTTCAGCTTCTTGAACGGATTGCTGTTTTTAACGATGGTAGTCCGGGAAATTGTGAAATCCTTGATGCGCAGTTTGTGGATGGTTTTGTAGAGTTTGTTGACCTCACGATACACCAGAATTTCGATGGCGTACAGAATCAGGAAAAACGAAACGATCAACGACGAAATCGCCACCACAAACAACATGCTGCGCGTGACGCCTTCCACAAACGTCAGAAATACGACCGTCAGGACCGAAATCAGACCGGCCAGCAGAAACGCAGCAATGCGGGGGCTAAGCGACATGAAGTAAAGATAATCGCTTAACCTTCATCATTGAACATGTACCCGACGCCTTTCAGGGTTTTGATGTAGGTTTCGCCGATTTTTTCCCGCAGTTTCCGGATGTGTACATCGACAGTGCGTTCGAGGACGTAGATATCGACTCCCCAGATTTTTTGCAGCAACTCTTCCCGGCCAAATACTTTGTTGGGCGACAGCGCAAGGAAAAACAGCAGTTCGAACTCTTTTTTGGGCAGCACGACGGTTTTGTCGCCGGTCGTCACGGTGTAGTTCAGGCGGTTGATGACCAGCCCGCCGATTTCGATTTTCTCGCCCGGATCGGCTTTCTGGGCTTCGCGCCGGAAGAGGGCGTTGATGCGGCTCATCAGCGCGCGTGGTTTGATGGGCTTCGTAATGTAGTCGTCGGCCCCGATTTCAAAGGCGGCTACTTCCGAATATTCCTCGGAGCGGGCGGTTAAATAAAGAATAAACGTTTGGCGCAGATCAGGCAAATTGCGGAGTTGGCGACCGGTTTCGATGCCGTCGAGTTGCGGCATCATGATATCGAGCAACACCAGTTCGGGAACAAACGAGCGGGCGGTATCGAGGGCTTTTCGGCCATCGGGCGCGGTGCGGACGTCGTACCCTTCTTTCTCCAGATTGTATTGCAACAGCTCGACAATGTCGGGGTCGTCGTCGACCACCAGCACACGGTGGAGTTGTTGGGAATTCTTCGTGGCACTCATTCTCAGGTTTGTTGGTGTAATTTGGAATCGAAGGTACGCGCTGTGTCAGCAATTTTACGAAGTTAACTCTATTGTTAACAAAAACTTAACACGAAATGGTGTTACCCCGCACAATACAAAGTAATTAAAAAATGGGCGGGTAAGTACACGGTCAAACCGGAAGGGATTCTTTGGTTCTTCCGTTTAAAACGACTAAAATAGTGATACATTTAGCGTGATAAATCGCTGAAAAGAAATGAAATAACCGATCATTATCAGACCGCAGCCCCATGATTAAAAAAGCCGTATTGATCGTTGCCCTGCTTACCGTTCATCTGACTCCGGTTTTTTCGCAAAACCGGACACCTGTGCTCCGGCAGGATGTGCCGCTGGATTCCATTCGCCTGAGCGACCCGTTTATTCTGGCGGATAAAAACACATCGACGTACTACATGACCGGTACGGGGGGCATGCTGTGGAAAAGCAAAGACCTGAAAAAATGGACCGGCCCTTTCAAAGTAACCCGGACGGACCCTGCCTCCTGGATGGGGCCGAACCCGATGATCTGGGCGGCCGAACTCCATCAGTACAAAGACAAATACTACTATTTTGCCACCTTCACCAACCGGGCGGTGAAAATCGATACGGTCGGCGAGAATATCATCGAGCGTCGTGCCAGTCATGTTCTGGTGAGCGATCAACCGGAAGGGCCTTACGTTCCGATGAAAGATCCAACCTATCTGCCTGCCGACAAGCCAACGTTGGATGGCACCTTGTGGGTGGAGAAGGACGGAAAACCGTATATGGTTTATTGTTATGAATGGCTGCAAAACCTGAATGGGACCATTGAAAAAATCGAACTGAAACCGGATTTAAGCGGGTCGATTGGCGAAGGAAAGCTGCTGTTTCGGGCCAGCGAAAGCCCCTGGAGTCGTGAGAATGGCGGAACCGGCCCCAACAAAGTGACGGACGGGCCGTATCTATTCCGTACCGGAACCGGCAGGCTGGCCATGCTGTGGACGAGTTGGATCGGGGATGTCTATACACAAGGCATTGCCTATTCGAAAAGCGGCACGCTGGATGGTCCCTGGCTTCACGAAAAAGAGCCCATCACCCCACCCAATTACGGTCACGGCATGTTGTTTCGGACCCTGAATGGCAACTGGTTGATGTCGCTTCACAGTCATAAAAGCACTAACGGTCGTACGCACCGGGTTCCGCATTTGTTCGAAGTAGACTTTTCGGGCGATAAACTGGTGGTCGGGAAGCCGTATTTGCCTTAGGGATGCGCTGGCATTTCCCCGTTTTTGGGAAGACCATAAGGCAAACCCTTTTTTGCCTTATGGTCGGCTATTACCCTTGATATTTGATTTGGGCGATATCCTGCACCCGGAAAGAATCGTTTACCGATTCAGGGCATTCATAAATCGTTCCGGGTAGCGGGTACCTGAAACGATTCCGGCTGGCATGATCGCTTCAATGCTCTGCAAGTCTTCCCGGTTGAGTTGCACGTTTTCAGAGGCTATGTTTGCTTCCAGATAGTTGATCCGTTTGGTACCGGGGATGGTAATGATATCGTCACCCTGAGCCAGCACCCAGGCAATGGCTAACTGAGTGGGCGTACAGCCTTTTTCAGTGGCCAGCATTTTAATCTGTTCAACTAGCGCCAGGTTTTTGTAAAAATTCTCACCCTGGTAGCGGGGCATGTTGACCCGACTGTCCTTGAGATCATTGGGCGTTCTAATTTCCCCGCTTAGAAAGCCCCGGCTTAACGGGGCGTAGGCAACCAGCCCGATCCCCAATTTTCGAATGGTTGGCAGCACTTCGGCTTCTATATCGCGGCTCCAAAGCGAGTACTCGATCTGTAAGGCGGTGATGGGATGTACGGCAGCGGCCTTACGGATCGAATCGGGCGATGCTTCCGAGAGGCCGATGTAACGAATCACCCCTTTTTGGACTAAGTCAGCCAGGGCACCGACCGTTTCCTCGATCGGAACCGTTGGATCTACCCGTCCCTGGGTGTAGAGATCGATGTAATCGGTTTTGAGACGGCGGAGACTGTAAAACACCGCGTTGCGAAGGTAATCAGGGTGGCCGCAGACCGGACCAGGTGTCATCGATCCGTCAGGTCCAGGAGTAACCAACTGCCCCGTTTTTACCGATAGAAAAGCTTTTTCCCTTTTGTCTTTGATGGCCTGGGAAATGAGTTCCTCGTTGTGGCCCAGGCGGTAGTAATCGGCCGTATCCAAAAAGTTATGGCCCAGTTCGAGGGCTCTTTCGATGGTAGCGATCGATTCTTTTTCGTCGCTTGGTCCGTAAGCACCCGACATGCCCATACAGCCTAAACCGATTGCCGACACCAGCGGGCCATTTATTCCTAATCTTCTGTTCATCATTTTGCTTGTTAGTACGAGAACAAAGGTCTGGAGAACAGCAGGGAATGAACTGGACAAAACGGATTAGTTCCCGGACAAATCCTGAACGAAGGTGGCGATGGTTTGGCCCGTTACTTTTTTGAACAGACGGGAAAAGTAGTCAGGATCGTTGAAACCCAGGTCGTAGGCCAATTCCTTGATGGAACTTTCTGAATAGTATAGACGACGTTTAGCTTCTAAAATCAGGCGGTTGGTGATGAACGCTTTGGGAGAAAGCCCGGAATAGTGCTTCACAATGGTATATAAACGGTTGGTGTTGAGGGCGAGTTTTTGGGCAATCGCCTGGATGGAGGTATGATCGGTCAGGTTGTCTTCGACGAAGCGTTTGAAACGGATGTAGTTGGAAAGGTTGTCGTCGGCGGGACTTTTGTCGACAGAAAAATAAGCCCTATTGATTTCGGTTAACAGGCTATTGAGATGGGCCAAAATGAGATCAGGATCGGTGTCTATGGTACTTAATACGTTGAGCAGTATTTCAAAGATCGCTTTTAAGCGGGCAGCCGCTGGTGCGGTAAACTGTATTTTTTGCTGGTTGAACGGGTTGACCAGGAAGGGATAGTGTTTGGGTAAAAGAGAAAGACAGTTTTCATCAAAACCCAGCTTGAAATAATCAGTACCTTCTTTGGTAGCTGGCAGTCGATGGATTTGGTGAGGCAGGATAAAAAGGAGCTCATTGGCTTTGATCTCGAACTGCTGGAGATCGACGCCGTGTTGGGTGTGGCCTGCCAGCATGAAGAGAAAAAAATAGTGTGGTTTGCGGTGTGTAAGACCGTATCGTTGGGCGATGTCTGGAGGGAGATGACCGAATGTAGGCGAAATAATGCGGATGGCGAGTTTGTTATTTTGTCTATTGATTGTAAGAAGTGATTCAACGTTTTGCATACGATAAAAGTAAAGAAAATAAGTAACCACTCTCCTTTCACGAGACGACGACAAGAGGTTCAACATCACTTCCTCCGAATCAAATACATCCTTCCCCGTTCATTCGTCATCACCAGATCCGTGTTGTTCACAAACATCAGTCCTTCGGTTTGCCCCCTCGGAATCCGCAGGCAGCGCGTCGGGTGTTGAAAATCGATGCGGTTATTTTTCTGCTCAAACAGGAAAATCTTGCCGTAGGTCAACACCGCCAGCGTTTGGCCGTCGGGGCTGAGGGCGGCATCGGTCACCATGCTTTTCAGGAAAATGCTGTCGGCAGGAACCAGAGCGTGGTTCCCGCCCTGGGCGGGCATCCCGTAGAGATTGACGAGCCGCCGGGGCTCCGACCGGTTTTTTGAGATGAGAAACAGACTGTCTTTGGCGGCAAAAAGGGCCTCGCTGTCGAAATTACGCGTATCTTTCGACGCCGGAAACGATTTCTGCCGGGCGTAGTGAAACGGAATGGCCTGAAAATCGTTAGGTTGTTTGGGATCGACCCGGTAAATGCGGAGATCCGTTCGGGCGTTGGCATTATTGCCGATGTCGCCGATAAACACCGCCGTGGTGTCCTGGCTCGCCAGGGCTTCCCAGTCCCGGTTTTTCAGCATCGGCAGGGGCAGCGAATCGACGAGCGAACCGTCGCGGGCCACTTCGTAGAGTGTGGGTCGGCCCCCGCTGTCGTTGTGCGTCCAGAATGTGTTGCGACCGGCCCGATACGACAGCCCCGAACTTTCGTTGACCACCGGTGCCAGCCGCCCGACCCGTGAAACCGCATACTGAGCCCGCCCGCTGCGAAAACCGCTGCGTTTGTTCTCCGGGTGGCAGGAGCAAAGGGCTACTTTGAGCGAAAATAAAAAAAGAAGAAAAGAGGTCATAGTTCGAATACCGCACCTAAAATATGGAAAACAAATTACCTGAAGTCAATTTACCGTCGTACGTCCGGTTTGCCTGCATCATGATTGTGCTGACGATTCTGGTCTACTGGCTGTCGGCCATGCAGGAACTGATCGTACCGCTGGTTTTTTCGATTCTGTTCGCCATGATCCTGTATCCGATCAACCACCGGCTCGAACGCTGGCGGGTGCCGCGCGTACCGGCCATTCTGGTATGCCTGGTGATCATGATCGGCTTTTTTTACCTGCTCTTTTACCTCATTTCCCTGCAAATTTCCAGTTTTACCAGTGAGGCTCCTAAATTGCTCGAACGGGGCAATCAAATTCTGGACAGATTGCAGACGTTTGGGGAAGACCGGTTTCACATCGAACGTTCAAGAATGGTGGCCGAGGCCCGGAGTTACGTCAACAACCTGATTCGCGAAAGCGGGTCTTTTCTGACGTCCACCTTGCTGGCTACCACCAACACGCTGTCGACCATCTCGATTGTGCCGCTGTATATCTTCTTTCTGATGCTGTACCGCGACTTCTTCCGCTCGTTTTTTTACAAAGTATTCAAGAGTACGAAGCGGGCCAAGATCGACATCGTTTTTGGCCGGATCTACACCGTTGTCAAGGATTATCTGGTTGGGTTGGTGCTTGTCATCATCATTGTGGGCGTGCTGAACACGGTCGGTCTGCTGATTCTGGGCATCGATTACGCCGTCTTTTTCGGTTTTCTGGGCGCGTTCATGATCCTGATTCCGTACATCGGCATTCTGATCGGGTCACTGCTGCCAGCCCTGTTCACCTTGCTGACCCACGACAATCCGCTGGTCGCCCTGGGCGTCATCGGCGTGTTTTCGTTCGTCCAGATTCTGGAAGGCAATTTCATTACGCCCTACATCGTGGGTTCCAAGGTCAGCATCAACCCGCTGGCGGCCATTATCGTCCTGTTACTCTGGGGGCAGTTGTGGGGCGTGACCGGCCTGATTCTGGCGCTACCCATGACGGCCATTCTTAAAGTTGTTTTCGATGCCGTCGAACCGCTCAAACCGTACGGTTTCCTGCTGGGTGAAGCCGAACGTCCGAAAAAACCAATGAATGTCAAGGAGTTGACGGATAAACTGCCGAAAAAAGTCAAGGATTTGGTGGATTAAAATTTCAACGGGTCCAGATTCTTGAAATGGCCGTTCATCTTGATGCGGTCTTTGGTGCGTTCCATTTCCGAAACCACCGGCAACACCCGGTCGAGGTGGCGGATCAGAAACCGCTGGCGTTCGTTTTCGTGGTCGATCGTCAGCAGCTCGTATTCTTCCTCAACCGACAAACCGATTTTGTGTGCCACCCGAAACGACAGGAGGGGCGTTTCTTCGTCAATTTCGGATTTGATCTGCAGCAGCCGGTACAGCCGGGTCAGTTTGACAATCAGTTCGTCCAGGTGGTCGCCCATTTCGGGTTCAACTTCCACCACCTGCACGGTGCCGCCCGCGTAGAGTTTTCCCGGCGACGGATTTTCGAAATGGGCAACCCGAAAAATCCGGACCCCCTTCGATTTGATGTCCATCCGCCCGTCGTCATACCGTTTGTGTAGGGTAGTAACGCTCATTTCGGTGCCATAGCCGGGCAGTTTGTTGTTGATAAACGCCGGAATGCCAAAGGTTTGGCCTTTTTCCAGGCACTCTGCGATCAACTGCCGGTAGCGTTCTTCAAAAATGTGCAGATTGAGATCTTCGTTGGGATACACAACCAGATTCAGCGGGAAGAGAGGCAAATAAATTTCCATACTATAAGTCTTTTTCCACCGTCACCCCCACGCTGTAAATCTCCGGCAGGGGGTTCTGGCGCATGTATTGCCGCAAGCGGATCGTGTATTTTCCACTCCGCGGAAAGCGGTATTTTTTCATCATGCTGATCCGGTGGTCGAACAGATCGCCCAGACCGTCGCCGTACGGTTTTCCGGTTTTCGGGTCGAGGAGCGTCAGTTCGTCCTGTTTCGACTCCAGCATTTTTCCGGTTCCGTCCAGCAAATAACGACGGATGTACAGGTTGTAGTACGGATACGAAACACTGTTCCGAATGTTGTAATAAACGGAATAGGTGACCGTCGTGTCGGCAATTTCGAACGTAAACTCCGGCGTATTTTTGATGTACCAGGTGCCGTCTTCGATGTCATCGATTCCTTTATAAACCGCCTTCTCGTCGCAACCCGCCAGCAACAGCCACAACCCGGCCAGTAATCCTATCGGTAATTTCTTCATGGAGCGTAAGCTGTCTTTACACAAAACTACGACCCTCCCGCGTAGATTCAAATTAAGGCCGTGGCCGGGGGCAGAATAAAAAACTACGAAAATAGTTTGCAAGCTACCTAAACCGTTCTATATTCGTCATTATGGAGTCAGGACCTTATAAATGGTCACCGGTTTTTGTCCGGACAGAACTTTGTTAACCTAAAATAAGCGCGATGGAAAAGTTAACTGCCAAAGAAGAAGAGATCATGCAGGTTTTGTGGAAAGTCGAGCAGTCGTTTGTAAAAGACATGCTGGCCTATTTCACCGACCCGCCCCTGCATTACAACACCGTTTCGACCATTATCCGGAATCTGGAGGAAAAAGGGTATGTCGGCCATCAGGCGTATGGCAATACCCACGAATACTATCCGATTATCAGCAAGGAAGACTACCAAAACCGCTTTGTGCTGAAGAAAGTCGTGTCGGATTATTTCGATGATTCCTACAAAAACCTGGTGAGCTACTTTGCCAAAAAGGATAAAATTTCGGTGGACGAATTGAAAGAAATCATCACGATGATCGAGAAGGGGCAGTAGCCATGAGCCTGTTGATTTACCTCCTGCAAGCGGGTCTGATTCTGGCGGTGCTGACGCTCTGCTACCGGCTGTTGCTTCGCCGGGCCACCTGGTTTGGCCTGAACCGGTATTTGCTCGGGCTGAACGTGGCGCTGGCGTTGGTGCTGCCACTGGTCGAGTTGCCCGACTTTCGGCCCGCACCCGTCCGGAATCTGGTGCAGCAAACCGTTCCGAACCTGCGGGTGCCGGACTGGAGAGGCCTGGACTGGTCGCGGCTGAAACCGGCCCAACCCACTCCCCAATTTCAAAAACCGCCCGCCCAGATGCCGGATGTCTTGCCGGAAATCCAGCCGGAGGAATCGACTTTCAACGGGCAAAAACTGGCGTTGTGGGTGTATCTGGCAGGGGTAATCTTTCTGGCCGGGCGGCTGCTGGTGCAGCTTTTGTCGCTGGCGCGGCTGATCGCGCGCTCGGAGCGGTCGTGGGAGGACGATGTCTGGCTGGTGGTCAACGCGGAGGTCGATGCTCCTTTTTCCTTTTTTCGCTGGGTTATTCTGAATCCGGAACTGTATGAACAGGACGAATTCGACCAGATTCTGCTGCACGAGCGGGTGCATTGCCGGCAGTGGCACAGCCTGGATATGCTGCTGGCCGAATGGCTGCGGGTCTTTTTCTGGTTCAACCCGTTCGCTTGGTGGCACCAGCGGCTCGTGCAGGAAAACCTGGAATATCTGGTGGACCGGGAAGTGCTGGACGAAGGCATCGAGAAGAAAAAATACCAGTATTACCTGCTGAAAGCCAGCCTCTCGGGCGAAACGCCGGTTCCCGTTCGACCGGCGACCAATTCATTCAATCAGCCGCAGCTTAAAAGCCGGATTTCGATGATGAACCGGCCCCGGTCGAACCGGGGGTGGCAAACGTACCTGCTTTTTAGTGTTAGTATTGTCCTCTCGTGTTCGGCCTTTACCACGCCCAAAACCGTTTCCCGGTATGTGGTCGACAACCGGTTTGGCGTGTTCGGGTTGATTACGGCGGTTACCTCTTTGCAGGATCTGGACGTGATGCAGGCGGTTTTTGCGGAACGGGGCATCACGATGCGTTACCAGGCCGACGTCAATCGTTCCGGCCAGATCGATCACATTTCGGTGGAAGTAAAAAACGGCAAACAGGTCGTTGCCCGGACGCTCAATCAAATACCGCCCTTTGTGATCACCGCGATTCAACCCGACCCGTCGAAGCCCTTTGTGGTGCAGACTACCCGGCGGGTGATGCAGTTGCCCGACACCTTGTTTTCGATTTGGGAACACGAAAAACCGGTGGTGGTGCTCAACGGCCGGGTGCTGAACCTGCGGCCGGGTCAGCCGTTTGGCTTTGGCTCCGTGTCCGACTACAAACGCACGGTGCTGACGGCGCAGGAAGCCATGAAGCGGTTTGGCAAAACCGGGCGCTACGGGGCCACGATGATCGACGGAAAAATTCTGGATGCGGTTTTTTCGGCCAATCCGGAGGTGATGGCGATGGGCCGCCAGCTTCTGTACAAGAAAACGCTCTCGCCGGAACAACTCACCCAGTTTACCTTTCTGATCGATGGCAAGCGGGGTTCGTACCAGGCGTTTCGGGAACTGGCTGCCGACGACAAGATTTCGGTAGCGGTTTTCGACAAAGGATCGGCGGGAATGGTCAAGCCGATGTTCACGACCAAGGGCCTTGTGGTGGTTACAACCAAGCGCCAGTTGCTGGCGGATTAAACGGTTTTTCTGAACCCGCGTATGAAAACGAATGGTATTTTTCGGCAGCACCCGGAGCAGTTCCGCTTCGTCAACCAATTCGGCCCCCGGTTTTTGAAAAACCGCATTCAGATGATGAATCAGGCATCCCAATCCGGGTGGTCGTGGCTGGTCTATCTGGTGTTGTTTACGGTTACCGGACTGGTGACGACGATGGCTGCGGTAGAGAAGCCGAAAAAAACGTCATCGGTGGTGGTAAAGAAAAAACCGGTGGTGATCGCGAAGCCAAAACCCGTTTTTTCTGCGGTTGTTGATCAGGCTGATTCGCCCACGGAATCCGATTTGAAAATCGTTCCGAAACCAGTGGAAGAGTTGGTCGAAAAATCCGTGGCAATTCCCGATTCGGCCCAGGCTATTGATAAAATACCGGTGGTGAATACGGAAAAACAAAGCCGGTATGTTGTTCGGGAAGGGAAGTTGCTGTACTGGGTGATTACGCCCAAAATGTCGTTCAAAGATCTTTCGGAATTGAAACAAACGATTGAAGAACAATCCCGGTTTACCTTCGATTTTACGCATGTCAAATTTGATCCGTTTCAGGTCTATATCAATGACATTGGCGTAAAAGTTCATAAACAGAATGGTAGTTCCGGTTCAACGTCCAATGGGGATGAGACTGGCGAACCGATCAAGTCGATTGGCGGCTATCTGGCCGAGAGCGGTTCGCTGGGCATGGGCATGGCCAGTTCTGGAATGCCGGATGTATTGTCCCAGGTCGTGAAAGAAGACGAAGCGTCCGTTGCGGGCCTGGTGACCGAAAGCCGAATGGCTTATTTGATCCAGAAAAATCAGAAATTTATGGCGGGCAGTCGTTCAGCCGTGAAAGGGGAGTGGCTGCGCGCAAATCCGGGTCGAAGAAACGAGAATCTGGGTGTCTTTGTCAATGCAAATGGTCAGCTTCAGCTATATCACTCGGAAAATGTTTCGGTGTTCATCGATGGGAAGGAAGTGAGTGCCGACCAGATAGCGATGTTCGATCCGAATCAGCTTCATACGGTCATTACCAACGATGTTCGGGATGAATCCGCCGGACCGGGCCGGAAAAAGCGGTATGTCCAGCTTTTCCTCAGCCAATAGTGTTTGATGGGAACACGGATTAGGCGGACGGAACGGATCAAAAAACTGATTATAATCAGTGTAAATCCGTTCTATCCGTTTAATCCGTGTTCCCATTCTTTATACAACGTAACTTTACTTCCCCTGAAAATGAAACAATTTCTGTTATCGCTGAGCCTGTTGCTGGTAATCGTGCCGTCAGCCATGGGCCAGAAAACCGGCGCGGCTACCGAATGGAAAACCGCTACCAGCAACGGCTATACGTATCGCTACGTGACCAACGACCCAATGCAAACCCGGTTTTATACCCTCAAAAACCAATTGACGGTTATCCTGAGTGTCAATAAAAAAGAACCGCGCATCTTCTCGTTTATGCCAACGCGGGCGGGCTCCAATACCGATCCGCGAAACAATACCGGGCTGGCGCATTACCTCGAACACATGCTGTTCAAAGGCACCGACCGCTACGGCAGTCTGGATTGGGCGAAGGAAAAACCACTGCTCGATCAGATCGATGCGCTGTATGAACGCTACAACCAAACGACGGATACCGTTCAACGGAAAGCCATTTACCGGGAAATTGACCAGAAATCGGGTGAGGCTGCGAAGTTTGCCATTGCCAACGAGTACGATAAGATGATTGCCAACATGGGCGCGCAGAATTCCAACGCGTTCACCAGTTATGAGGTCACCTGCTACCTCGAAGACATTCCCGCTAACGCCATCGACCGCTACCTGACGTTGCAGGCCGAGCGGTTCCGTAATCCGGTCCTGCGCATTTTCCACACCGAACTGGAAGCGGTGTACGAAGAAAAAAACCGGAGTCTCGACAACGATCCCTGGAAAGTGGAAGAAACCCTGATGGCGGCCTTGTTTCCGGTTCATAACTACGGCCAGCAAACCACCATCGGGACCGTCGAACACCTCAAGAATCCGTCGCTGCTCGAAATCCGGAAGTATTTCAACAACTACTACGTACCCAACAACATGGCCATCATTATGGCGGGGGATTTGAACCCGGATGAGGTCATCAAAAAAATTGACGAGAAGTTCAGCTACTGGAAACCGAAAGAAGTAAAGCTCTACAATCCGGCCCCCGAAGCCCCGCTGACCCGGATTCAAACCCGGGAAGTGTTTGGCCCCACGCCCGACAACGTCCGGATCGGCTACCGCCTGCCGGGTGTGCTCGACGTGCGATCATCGCTGCTGGCGACGCTGGCCGATGAGGTGATGTCGAACTCGGCGGCTGGGCTGATTGACCTCAACCTCAACAAACAGCAGAAGATTCTGGGTGGTGGCTCGACCATCGAAAAACTGAAGGATTATTCCGTCTGGACGATGTCGGGCCGACCCAAACAGGGGCAGACGCTCGAAGAAGTGAAAGATCTGCTGATCGGGCAGGTGGAGAAACTGAAGCGCGGGGAGTTCGATGAGAAAATCCTGCGGGCCATCGTCAACAATTACAAACTGAACGCCATCCGCGGCCTGGAAAACAACTACAGCCGGGTGGCTCCGATGCTGGATGCGTTCGTCAATGACAAAGGCGAAAGCTGGGTCGACTACACCCGTCGCCTGGACGAGATGAGCAAAATCACGAAGAAAGACGTGGTAGCCTTTGCCAATCAGTGGTTTAAGGACAATTATGTGGTGGTTTACAAACGGAAAGGGGAGGACAAGAGCATTCAGAAAGTAGAAAAACCGGCCATTACGCCCGTTGCGACCAACACCGACAAGCAGTCGCCGTTTCTGCAAACCGTCAACGACCTGCCGATGGCCCCGATCAAACCGGTGTGGCTTGATTACAAGAAAGACGTGAAACGCGGCAAAGCCGGGATGGCGGACGTGCTGTATGCGGCCAACGTGGAAAACGAGATTTTCCGGCTGGGCTACCGGCTGAAAATGGGCACCTACCACAGCAAACTCCTGGGTCTGGCAACGCAATACCTGGCTTTCCTGAGCACGCCGAATTTGAGTGCCGAGCAGGTGAGCACCGAGTTCTACAGCCTGGCCTGTAGCTACTCCATTCAGCCCGGCAACGAATACACCACCATCCGGTTGAGTGGCTTGCAGGAAAATTTCGAACCGGCGGTGAAACTGCTCGAAACGTTGCTGAGGACCTGTAAACCGGATGAAAAAGCGTTGGAAGAACTCAAAGGGCGGGTGTTGAAACAACGCTCCGACGCCAAACTCAGCAAAGAGACGATCATGCAGGGATTGATGCAATACGCGCAGTACGGTCCCCAAAACCCGTTTAACAACCAGTTGACCAACGACGAGTTGCAAAAAGTGACGGCTGCGGAGTTGGTCGCCTTTCTGCATAATCTGGTCAATCTGCCGCATCAGATCATTTATTACGGTCCGAAACCGCTGGCGGTTTTTGAAAAGCAGATCGTAAGCCTGCACAAATTGCCCGCGACGTTTGCCGCCCTTCCCACGAAGCGGGCTTTCAAGCAGGTTGCGCAGAATGAAAACCAGGTTTTGTTTGCGGATTACGACATGGTACAGTCCGAAATCTCGTGGGTGCGCAACACCCGGGCCTACGATCCGGCCCAAACCCCGGTTGTCGAGTTTTTCAACAACTATTTCGGGGGCGGCATGGCCTCGGTGGTGTTCCAGACGCTCCGCGAATCGAAAGCGCTGGCGTATTCGACGTATGCCTATTACGACACGCCCGCCAAAAAAGACGAGCAGTATACGCTGATCGGTTACATCGGTAGTCAGGCGGATAAACTGCCCGAAGCCGTTGCCGGGATGAATGAGTTGCTGAACGCCCTGCCCGAATCGCCGGTGGCCCTGGATGCGGCCCGGAAAGGGATGAAAAAGGGCTATGAGACCGAGCGGGTTTTGCAGGACGCCGTGATTTACAGCTACCTGGCCGCTGAAGAAAAAGGCCTGGACTACGACGAACGCCAGAAGATTTACGATGCCCTCGACCAGTTGAGCTATACCGACCTGAAGAAATTCAGTGACGAGCACCTGGCCAACAAACCGTATACCTATTGCATTGTGGCCTCGGAAAAACGGGTAAACGCCGATCAGCTAAGCCAGTATGGCAACGTAAAAAAGGTGTCGCTGGAGGAGATTTTCGGGTATTGAACCCGCTAAAGGACGCTTGTTGATTGAAACCAAATCACTATCTTTACTCATGTCAGCAATGAGACGATCTTCCTGATAAAGAGCTGATCATGAAGCATAAACGCCCATATCGCTACCGGTTCACGAACCAGTTTGAGTACGCCGGATTGAAAAACCGCATTCAGATGATGAACCAGGCCCGTTCTGACGAAGCCTGGTGGCGGTATGCGCTCCTTTGGGTCGCAACGGTGCTGGTGGTGATGGCGTGCCAGAATGAGCAGACCACCAGCGAAGTGAACGTGACCCATCGTCCCGATTTTCCGTTGATCAACCCGACCCGCCTGCTGGTGACCAAACTGGAAGACGGTCCGCTCTGGGGACGGTCGCTGACGTACTACCAGCGGAAAAGCAAGCTCAAAACCGCAACGGTTCTCCAATTCAATGCCCCGTTTATTATCAACCTGAAAGACAACGTTTTGACGCTGGCGGAAAACTACAAAGCCCAGGCGCTGGTGTACATCAATGGTAAACAGGCGTCGGCGGCTCTGCTGGCGAAGCTGAAAATCGATTACATCGAGGAGCTTTTCGTGCTGCACCAGTTTGACGGCATCGACAATCCGGATCCCAATCCGTATCGTATATTGATTCAAATCAGCAAGCATTCCATTCCGATGGGGCCGGAGCGGCAGCAGTTGGTCGCGATGCTGAAGGCTGCGGGGATGTCGGATCATCCGCTGGGTGCTTCGCACACGTATACGATGAATAAACTGCTGGAAGCCACTTTTTTCGGGTATAAGGACGTATTCGTGAAACGGACGAAAAACCAGCACCTGAAAATTCAGGAGGAGTTTATCAGCGACATCGACGTCTTCATCAACGGCATTCCGGTTGATCCGAAAGAGGTGGAAACCGTGCATGTCCGCGAAGTAGACCGGCTGTACACCCACGAACGGCCCTTTACAGACTGGATGCGGACTGAAAAACGCCAAAGCCGGTATGCACTTCTTATCAAAACCGCGCCCAAACGGGCCAAACGCGACAGCAGTTATTACGTCTTTAGTCCGTTTTATTCCGGTGACTTTTAACGTTTTACGATGCTGCGTGACGCTGTTGTTTCTTTTTCTCCTTCTGGCCTGCGCCCAACCCGGTGCCGAAGACGACCTTATGACAACCCAACCCGGCGCGTCGACTGACGCCAATTACCTCGCCCTCGGCGATTCCTACACCATTGGCGAGAGTGTGCCGGTTGCCGACCGCTGGAGCGTTTTGCTGGCCGGTTTGCTGCGTAAAGACGGGGTAACCATCACCGATCCCGATATCATTGCCCGGACCGGCTGGACCACCAGCGAGCTAAGCGACGCCATCAAACAGAGCGGAAACCAGAAAACGTACCAACTGGTGTCGCTCCTGATTGGGGTCAACAACCAATACCGGGGGCAGGACGTCGAACGATACCGCACGGAATTTCGGGCTTTGCTGCAAACCGCTACTCGCTTTGCCGCGGGGAAACCGGGGCGGGTTTTTGTGTTGTCTATTCCCGATTGGGGCGTAACGCCCTATGCCGCCGGTTCAGGCCGGGATCGGCAGCAGATTGCGAAAGAGATTGACGCCTTTAATGCCGTGGCGCAGGATGAATGCAAAAAAGCCGGTATTACGTACGTCGATATTACGCCAACGTCGCGCATGGCGGCCGGAGATCCGTCACAAATTGCCGAAGACGGGCTGCATTTTTCGGGGAAACAATACCGCCAGTGGGCCGAAAAAGCCTTGCCGGTGGTGAAGAAATTGCTGTAGGCTTACTGATCGTCTTCCGCGACCTCTTTTTCTTTCGGGCGCTCGTAGGTGATCTTTCCTTTGTCGTCCCACTCGCTGATGACGTACGGTTCAAATTCTTCCGTCCAGCGGTCGCGGCCATACTGGGTGATTTTCTTGCGTTGCCGCCGGAACTGGTAGTATTCGACCCAGCGCCCAACTTTCACGCCGTTGTCATACTTGCCTTCAGCCGCCAGTTGGCCGCCTTCGTAGAACGCCATGTACTGCCCGTTCACTTTCCCAAACTCCTTCGGCAGCACTTCCTTGATTTTGGTATGTGCGGAATCGTAATACGTGATCTCGGATTCGGCGGGAAAACCGCGATCCCATTTTTGCTTATCGAGGAGTTTATAGTTGGCGTCGTATTTTTCCCAGCGGCCGTCTTTGGCACCCACGTAATAGTAGCCTTCTTCGAGCAGAATACCATTCTGATAGCGCTTATACGGCCCGTGCATGATCATGACCTTTTCCTTGTCTTTGATCAGTGCCGATGAAATCCGCTGGGCTTTGGGGTCAAACCAGTAGGTTTCGCGGACGTAGGCATTCGGCTGGCGGTATTGCTTCAAAACCGTAAACTTCTCGATGATGGTGCGGTCGCCACTGCCAAACTTCGTGTATTGTTCGACAATCGGGATGCCTTCGTATTCCGTCCGGGCCAGCTTTTGTTTCTTCCTGCGTTCGGATTTCTCTTTCTGGTCTTTCTTGAATTGCTTGACTTTCAGCCCCAGATCGGGCAGCGTTTCGCTCACCAGATTCTCCACACCCGTTGGCACCAGCGACAGGCCGGGTTTGTCGCCCTTGGCCGACTTATCCGTAACCGGAGCTTGTGAGGTGGTGAAGGAGTTCTGAACGGGTGAGGTAGTCGTCTGGGCTGTTCCCACCAGCCCGCTACCCAGTAATAACCCAAGTATCGTAATTCGTTTCATGCAGCGTAAATCAGTCTCAGCGGCTTGGCCGGTTTAACCTTATCAATGCAACGTTTTTGATGTGGTTTTATTTTGTCAGAAACCGTGCCTAACTTTAGTACTAAAATACTGAATTGTGGAAAAAGACGCTAAAATATACGTAGCTGGTCACCGGGGGATGGTTGGATCGGCCATCGTCCGGAAATTACAGGCGGAAGGATTTGAAAATCTGCTGGTTCGCACCTCGTCGGAACTGGATCTGCGCAACCAGGCTGCTGTCGAAGATTTTTTTCAGACCGAGAAGCCGGATTACGTGGTGCTGGCTGCGGCAAAAGTGGGCGGTATTGTTGCCAATAACACCTACCGGGCCGAATTCCTGTACGATAACCTGCTGATTGAAGCCAACATCATTCACCATGCCTACGTGGCTGGCGTTAAGAAATTGCTGTTTCTGGGTTCGTCCTGCATTTATCCGAAACTGGCTCCCCAGCCGTTGAAGGAGGAATATTTGCTGAGCGGTTTTCTGGAACCGACCAACGAGCCCTACGCCATCGCCAAAATAACCGGGATCAAGCTGTGTGAAGCCTACCGGAGTCAGTACGGTTGCAACTTCATCTCGGCCATGCCGACCAATCTCTACGGGCCGAACGACAATTACGATTTGCAGGGCTCGCACGTCTTACCGGCTTTGATTCGCAAATTCCACGAAGCCAAGGTCAACGACCAGCCGTTTGTGGAAGTGTGGGGGACGGGGACGCCCCGCCGGGAATTCCTGCACGCCGATGATCTGGCCGATGCCTGTTTTTTCCTGATGCAGAACTACGACGAGGAACTGTTTGTCAACATCGGCACCGGCGAAGACGTCACGATCCGGGAGTTGGTGGAGCAGGTGCAGCAGGTGGTGGGCTACGAAGGCGAAGTCCGCTGGAATACCGACAAACCCGACGGCACCCCCCGCAAGCTGATGGACGTTTCGCGGCTTCACGACATGGGCTGGAAACACACCACGGAATTGAAAGACGGTGTGGAACGGACGTACCAGGATTTCCTGGCAAACGTGGAGTTGTATGTGGAGTGATTTAGGTTATTACACCCGCGCTCTTCGATAGACCATCGGGGTATCCCGGTAATACCGTTTGAAGAGTTTATTCAGGTGGCAGATGTCGGTAAACCCAAACTCGTCGGCGATTTGCGAAACCGTCAGTGAACTCAACCGCAGCCGTTTTTCAACCAGCTTCAGTTTGTATTGGATGATGTAGTGCTGCAACGATTCGCCGACCTGCTGCTTGAACAGCGCACTCAGATGACCGGGTGAATAATGGAAAACATCGGCCAACTGCTCGATGCGCAGGGATTCGGGTTGCATGATGTGCTGACAGATGTAGGCTATAATTTTCGGGATCAGATCGGCAGAAGGCGTTAATGTGTGGATTGATTTGAGTTGTTGTTGCGTAATCTGACGCTCAATCAGGCCCAGAATAACGCCCATCAGGGCATCAACAATCGGCGAAGAAAGCTGGCGGTTTTTTTGTTCGCTCAGCAGAATAGACAACAGGGCCTTCAGGTGCTGTTGGTCTGTTGCGGTTTTAATCAGACTCCCCGTAAAACCGTGCGTGGTGTGCAGGCTATAGGTTTTGATTCGCTTCCAGACGGTATTTTTGACGTTGGCCAAACCGGCTAGGTACGCATCGGTGAACGTGAGAAAACAGAACTGGGTCTTTTCAGCCACGCTGAAAGAATGATGGTCTGAAGGGCCGAGAAAATATACATCGTCCGTCGTATACGGGAAGCGGTTATCATTGATGATGTGGTTCCCACTGCCCTTGCCAATCAGAATGAGTTCATAGAAGTCGTGCGTATGAACCGGCAAAAGCCATTGACTGGTTTCGACTTGCTGAACGAGCAGCGGTTCTTGTTGGCGGTAGCGTTTCATACAGAAGAGCGTTTCAGGTTGTTCGGAATCAATTTAATGACACTGTATACCAACGAAATGCCACCCCCTCCTTTACGAATGAAAGTAAACCGTAGATGGTAGTTAATATTTTGGTTTTCAGTATTTTATAAATTGCTTTAAGCCTGCTTGTGGCCGGTAATGTCCTCCACTATATTGGATTGCCTCCATTATAGTGGAGTTGGATTTTGGAGGTTACACCCGTGTATTCTTGTTTGTATCTTTGGGTTCACCGTACCGGGAACCGAATCCAAAATCCAGAAAAAATGCTGTCTCCGAACGAATTGGTTCCGTCGCCTACCTTGCTCATTGTCGAGGACGAATTTATGATTGCCAACGACCTTCGGCGCATCCTGGAAAAGGCGGGCTACCGGGTTATTGGATTGGCCGGATCGGTTCCGGAAGCGATCACGATGGTCGAAAAGCAGCGACCGGATATTGTCTTGCTGGACATTTTTCTGGATGGCGATCAGACCGGCATCGATTTGGCGCACTGGCTGCGTGAAAAAAATACGCCCTTCGTTTACCTGTCAGCCAACCTGACGAGCCGTGTGCTGGAATTGGCCAAAGAAACACACCCGTTCGGGTTTTTGAACAAGCCGTTTCGCGAAAAAGACGTTCTGTCCACGCTGGAAATCGCCCGCTACCGGCACGCTCATAGTGAAGAAGCCCGTTTAAGGCAGCAACAGGCATTGCAAATGGCCGTGAACAATGCCATTGTAACCATTCAGGATCGCAGCCAACTTTGTCTGGCTATTGCCGATCAAATCGATCAAATTGTTCCCTTTTCCTTCTTCAACCTGCGCATCGGTTTGTCCGACGAAACCGCCAGTTACTGGCTGATGTTGCAAAAGGTCGCTCCTGGAGTCTTTGAGCGCATTGCGTTCACTTCGTTGGTGCAAAGTGAGCTGCGGGACGAAATGATCGATGACCTGAAACGGGAGTCATTGGGCCAACCGGATAAGCAGAGCGGTATTTTCACCGAAACCGCCTTTGATCAACTGTGCGAACGGTACCCGGCCATTCGCGCCTGCCGGGACCGTTTCGGCGTTCGGTCACTGGCGTTTTTTCCGATTCAATTGAAGCGGGAATCGTCTACTACCATCCTGTTGTCCAGCACGCTTGCCGACGGTTTTTCCCGGAAAGAGTATGACGCGATTAGTCTGATTATTCCCCAGATTGCGCTGGCCCTGAACAACCTGCTGGCTTACGAAGAAATCGAAGCCCACCGGCAGACCAAAGCGACGGAACTGGCCATTGTGACGGCTTTTCGGAATGGCAAAGACCGCGCTGAGATCGTTCCGCTGGTGGCGAAAGCGCTCAACAACCTCCTGCCCATCGATGGGTTGGCGATTTTTCGGATTGATTCTACGAAGACCTCATCCACTACGACGACCGTGGTACAGAAAGTGGGCGGTTCATTCACCCTGATGCCCGCTCAGGACTCCGTGGCCGCTCTGACTGGAATGACGCCCTGGTTTACGGAACCTGCGGACCAACAATCGCCGGAAACGGAAAAGCAGCGGAGACTGGCCGAGGCCGTGTATGGCAAAGGAGCCGACTGGAAAGCGTTTCTCTATATCCCGATTATGAGCAAAGGCCAGCCGATGGCATCGCTGTTGCTGGGTAGCAAAGCCGCGTATGCGTTTACCCGAAAAGACGTACTGGTTTTGCAGGAAATCGGCAGTCAGATCGCGCTGGCACTGGAAAATCTGGTAGCCTATGAGCGAATCAGGGACTTGAGTGAGCAACTGGAACAGGAGAAGACGTATTTGACGGAGGAAATTAAAACCGGCCATAATTTCGAGGAGATTATTGGAACCAGTTCGGCCCTGAAAACCGTGTTTGAAAGTGTGGGGCAGGTCGCTAAAACGGATTCTACCGTACTGATTACGGGCGAAACCGGTACGGGAAAAGAGCTGATTGCCCGGGCGGTACACAACCAGTCGAACCGCAAAAACCGGTCGGTGGTGAAAGTAAACTGCGCGGCACTACCCTCTCAACTCATGGAATCCGAACTGTTTGGCCACGAACGCGGAAGCTACACGGGGGCTACTGAAAAGCGGATTGGCAAATTTGAACTGGCGAATGGGAGTACTATTTTTCTGGACGAAATAGGGGAGCTTCCCCTGGAGTTGCAGGCCAAACTGCTCCGGGTGATTCAGGAAAAAGAGATTGAACGGCTGGGCGGAAAGGGACCGATCCAGGTGGATGTCCGGATCATTGCGGCTACGAATCGAAACTTACAGCAGGAAGTGACGGCAGGCCGGTTTCGTTCGGATCTGTATTACCGACTGAATGTTTTTCCGATCCGATTGCCGCCCCTGCGCGAGCGATTGGAGGATTTGCTGCCGCTGACGACGCATTTTCTGCAAAAAATCGGCAAAAAACTGGGGAAACCGCTGACCGGGATTGCCAATTCGTCGCTGCAGCAGATGAGGCAGTATGCCTGGCCAGGCAACATTCGGGAGCTGGAACACGTGCTGGAGCGGGCGGCCATTCTGTCGCGCACTACCACGCTGGAACTCGCCGAGCCGCTGCTGACGGGTTTGGCGATTCCGTCGGTTGCTTCACCGGCCTCTGCGGAAGTGGAACCTTTGCAGGCCACGATGCGAACGGCGATTCTGGCGGCTCTGGCAAAATCGGGCAATCGCATCCGGGGCGAAGGTGGGGCCGCCGAACTCCTGAACATCAAACCGACGACGCTGGAAGCGCGCATGAAAAAGCTGAACATCACCGTTCGGCCCGTTTAATCCATCAGCTCGTCTGCAAAACCGTCCGCACCGGTTTTTTAGCCACGCTGAACAGCAGACTGATTTCCACCCCGTTTTCCTGTGTAATCTCCAATTGCCCCTTGATCTGTTTGCTCAACCCGCGAATCATCGTCAGGCCCAGTGAGTTGCTGCGGGTAACATCGAACCCGGCAGGCAATCCCACCCCGTCGTCGCTGATCATCAGTCGGTAGGTCTGCTCTTCGACGCTGGTTAGGGTGACGATGACGGTGCCGGGACGGTTTTGGGGAAAAGCATATTTGAGCGAATTCGTGACGGCTTCGTTGATGATCAGGCCCAAAGGCGTGGCCAGGGCTACATCGAATTGGACATCGACACTCATGACCTGAGGGTGAATGGTATTGAACCGGTCGAAGGATTCGATGAGGTAATCCACAATTTCGTGGATGTATTCCCGCATGTTGATCTGGGCCAGATTGTCGGATTGATAGAGTTTCTGGTGAATCAGGGCCATGACCTGCACGCGGTTCTGACTCTCGCGGATGGCGGCCAGAGCGGTCGGGTCGTTGAGAAAGTCAAACTGGGAGTTGAGCATACTGGAAATGACCTGCAAGTTGTTCTTAACCCGGTGGTGAATCTCCCGCAACATCCATTCGCGTTCTTCCAAAAGCCGTTCTTTGTCACTCAATACCTCCTGGAGCGACTGATTTTTCTGGTCAATCAGCCGCTGTTTCGTTTCGAGTTGCTGGTTGGTGCGTTGTTTCAGCCGGTAGCGGTTGTAGGTCAGTCCCAGGAGCAGGGTGAGCAGAACGGCCCCGCCAACCATGCTGTTGCGCTCAATTTCATTCCGGGATTTCTGCGCCAGATTCGCACTGGTCAGGAGTTGAATGTTTTTTCGGTTGAGGTCGAGTTGCTGTTCTCTTTTTTCGGTTTGAAACTCTACATTTAATCGCGCAATCTCCTTGTTTTTATTCTCACTATACAGCGAATCCTGAAGTGATTTGTAGGTTTTAAAGTGATTGATGGCGGTTAGGTAATGGCCCTGCGCGGAATCCAATCGAAACTGCATGAGATGGCTGGTGGCGATAATACTTTTATTTTCCATCTGTTCAGCATTTTCAACATGTTCCTTTAAAAGGGGTTTCACTTGCTCAAGTTGATGCGTGTTGATCAGGAAATCAATCAGGGGCGGGTAGACCAGGATAATGGATAGATAGCCCGGATAAGCCTTTTTAAATTGCGCAACCTGATCGATCAATTGATTGTAATGGTACTGGGCCTGTTTATACTGGTTCTTGCTTTGATAAATCTTGAGGAATAAGCTATTTACCCTGATGTTGAAATATAAATCAGGCGCGGTATATTCTTTTTTTAGTTTCAAGAGGAAGGCAATGGCCAGGTCGTATTGGCCTGATTTAAAATACGATGTACCCAGATTAGCGCCCACAAGGCCAATGGAGGGCAGGTCATTGTATTGCCGGGCTACCGCAAGCGAGCGCAGAAAATACTGAATGGCCTGTTTGTGATCATGCGCATCATCATAATTTATGCCAATCCGGTTATAAATGGTGCATAACTGCAGGGTGGTATCATTTTGTTGTTCCGCCGTTTTTAAGGCTAACAACCCATACTTTGTCGCCATCCTGAAATCGCCGGTCGTGTTATATAATACTCCTAATAAATCATAGACACCTTGCAAATTTGGATAGTTAATTTGTTTATAAATAGCCAGTGATTTTTTTAACAACTCAATTGCTTTGGTGGTATTTAAAAGGATATGGTAAAAGTCAGCCAGCTCCCGTAAGGTAGTGGCCTCTCGCTCTTGATTACCGACCTGCTGAAATAAAGGCAGCGCCCGTTCGTAATACGTGATTCGTTGCTTTAGTTCTTCATCGTAACTGCCATAGGTGTTGCCCAATTCCATATAGGCAGCCGCCAGTTCGGCGACATGGCGGTTTTTAGTAAAGCGATGGATGGCCGTTTGACCAAACCGGCGGGCTTGCTGCGTATTTCCGCTTTCGCGATATGCCTGTGCACCAATTAAATACGCATTTCCTTCTCCTTTCTCATACTGTAAATACCGGCTGACCGAATAACCCTGACGCACCAATAGCAAGGCCGTATCGAGATCGCTTGCCTGTTCGCCCGGTTTAAGGATGAAGCTCCGGGCCAGTTCCAGCAGCAGATTGGCCCGGTTGGTGTCGGGACGGCTTTGCTGGAGCAGCACTTTTAAGCTATCGATCGAATGGGTTTTTGCCTGCGCATGAGCACCCTGCTCACAAAGCAGCCATAGTCCCCAGAAAAGAAAGAAAAAAACGGATCGTCTCATCAGAACGCGGGAAGTTAGAACAACAAATTGAAGCAACACGTCAGGACGAGTGTTGCTTCAACGAAATAGGTCGACGGTGTGAACTTGGTTTCTCTTTCTTAAAAATACGCCGGTAAAGCGCGTTGAATCAACGGTTTTCTCTTTTTATTTTCAGCATAGAACCCATACGGAGTCGCCGACGCGGCAACCAGGCGGTTGTCAGCTTAAGAACTTCTTCAATTCAGCCGCTGCGTGGGTGATGAGCGAGCGCGTACCGGGCACCTGACTCAGCGGATTGAGCAACCCCCAGTCGTGAATCATGCCCTGGTAGCGAATCAGCGTAACCGGCACTCCGGCTTCGTCCAGCTTGCGGGCATAGGCTTCGCCTTCGTCGCGCAGCACATCGTTTTCGGCCACCTGCACCAGCGTTGGCGGCAACCCTTTTAACTGCTCGAGGGTGGCTTGCAGCGGGGCCGCGTAATATGATCGGCGGTCTTCCGGATTCGGGGCGTAACTGTTCCAGAACCAGATCATCATGTTGCGGGTCAGAAACCGGTCAGTCGCGTATTGATGGTACGAAACCGTGTCAAAATCGGCGTTGGTAACGGGCCACAGCAACACCTGCAACCGAATTTTCGGACCGTTTTTGTCCTTAGCCATCAGCGCGACGGCGGCTGTCAGATCGCCCCCGGCACTGTTTCCAACGATGGCCAGCCGCGAACCGTCGACGTTTAGCTCCGGCCCGTTTTCGGCCACCCACTGGAGAGCGGCATACGACTCATGGAGCGCTACGGGAAACCGGGCTTCCGGCGAGCGGCTGTAATTGACAAAAACCGCTACGGCCCCCGACTCGACCACCAGATCGCGCACCAGACGCTGGTGGGTCGGAAAGTCGCCCAGCACCCAGCCCCCGCCGTGGAAAAACAGGAAAACGGGGAGAATCCCGGCGGCCCCCGCCGGGCGCACGATGTCCAGATCCACGCTTAAACCGTCCTGCGAAATGGTCTGATGCGAAACATAAATGCCGGACAAATCGACCTCGACCGACGTTTGGGCCGATTCCAGCACCGCCCGGGCCTCTGCCGGACTGAGTTGTTCCATCGGTGTGCCTCCACCGCTGTTCAGGGCGTTCAGAAAAGCTTTGGTGTGGCTCTCGATGGCGGGGTCCGTTGCCGGATCGAGCGGTTCGATCGCGGGCAGTCTCTGTATTTCCATGTTCGTTTAAAATGAAATGTGCGTTAATTAATCTCCTTCAAAATGGTCACCAGCTCGTCCGGTTTGGCCCAGTAAGGGCTGTGGCTCGTGTTCATCGTATAGATTTTCGTGATTTTGCCCGGGTAGCCGTCGATCATGCGTTGCTGTAACGTAGGCGTGACGCCCTCATCTTTCAGCGTTTTGATGTAGTATTTGGGGATTTTGCCAAAGTTGGCGTCCGTCAGACTGGCCTTGGCCGCAAAAACCGCCAGCGGTTCCGGCCGGGTTTTCGCCACCTCTTTCTGAATGGCTTCCGGCGCATCGACGGCAAAAACCTGAACCAGCACATTCGGCGGCAGAGAAGCCGTCAGGCCATCCGCTTCCGGATGCAGGCTGCGTCCCAGCAAACTCTCGGTATCAGAACTGGCCAGTTCGTACAACGTCTGGCCGTTTTTAGGCAGAAAAGCACACAGATACACCAGCTTCTCGATTTTGGCCGGAATCTGCTCCGCCACCTGGGTGACGACCATGCCGCCCATGCTGTGACCCAGCAGGACCACTTTCCCCGAAATGGCATTGATTTTCTGGACGACCGTGCTGACATACAACTCAAAATTGGCTTTGCTCACGGGGGTCTGGTCAGTGCCGTGGGCGGGCAAATTGAAGGCAACCACCGAATAACCAGCCTGTTCGAGCTTGGGCTTGATCAACTGCCAGGCCGACTCATCGGCGAATGTACCGTGTACGAATACGAAAGTCGGTTTGGGGGCCGCTTCCGTTTTGTCGTCGTCGCAGGACGTTGCCAGAAACGGACAGGCCAGGACAATAAGCATCAGGAGAAATTTCATGATTTCAGACGTGTTTATGAGATAAAAAGTGTGGTTAGAATCAAAAAAATGGTGTGGAGTAAAGAACGGTATTTTGTATACGCAGCGTCTTTGGCGGTTAAACTGAAGCAGCTTTTTTCACCAGAACTTTCGTATCGATCCAGTCCAGAATAAAATCGGCGTCTTCCTGCCAGGTCGGCAACCCCAGCACGTAGTGATTGCGGCCACTGAATAACTTGTAATCCAGCACGGAACCATTGAATTCATAGGCTCTGAAATTTCGGATGTTCAGGTGAGCCGGGGTGATGTGGTCCAGATCGCCCGCCGTAAACAGCAAGGGCGCGTGCGGTTTGGCATAATCCACCTTAGAGACATTCGTCAGGGCGCCCCGGGCAACGGTTTTTGATTCCGGGATGATGTATTTTTCGTACGAAGCCTGCTGTTCTTCGAGCGGCATGCCGTTGACGAAGGCATATTGCCAGTCTTCAAACGACATCAGATACGTTTCCTCCAGGTCGGTAAAGATGCCCAGTGATTTCCAGCCGGCTTTCAAAAACGAAAACTCGTAGGGAAACACACCCAGGGGCGGAATGGAGTGGATGGCGACACCAGCCGCAGCCAGATCCCGGTTTACCATGATCTGCGTCAGCATCCCGCCGTAAGAATGCCCGATCACGATGGGTTTTTCGGGGAGTGCCTCGATGAAGTCTACATAATGATCGACCAGTTCGCCCAGCGTTAGCAGCGCCAGTTGCTTGTCGTTGGGCTGGCGGGCCCGGAGTTCGACGGCCGGGGCGTCTTTGTAAGGCCAGGGCGGAGCAAAGGTGGTATAGCCTTTGCATTCAAAATAGGTCCGCCATTCGTCCCAGCAGGTGTGGCTGACAAATGCGCCGGTGATGAACACGACGGTTTTTGAGGTGGAGTTTTTCATTTTTTTCTGGTTTTTAAGAATCGGTTGTTTAGAAAGAACGGGACAAAGGTCGGCTCGACGTCCGGGAGATTACTGGTACGAATTGACGACAAAGCGGTAAGAATCACGGAAAACGCTGGCAATCCGTGGTTTTTTCCGGTAATGATGCTAGGGGTTAATCAGAGACGTGATGACGTATTGAGTGGTCCAGGCTATAAAAAAGATCAGTAAGATCCATACCCAGGAGGGAACGTTTGACAGCGTTAGTTTTACCAAACGCCACATGATGAGGATGGCCAATAGGGAAACAACAACGACTACGATCAGTGAAAACGCGATTGATGCGAGGATTTCCGGAAAGAGGAGTTCATCAAGGGGCTCCATAGTACCGACTGGACGCGGAAAAAGAAGGAGCGGAGAAGCAAAAGAAGGTTGTCATGATTCCGGGAACGAGTTGTCTGATCGTCCCGGGCAAAGGTCGGTTCCTTCTGCGGGAGAGGACCGGTAAAAATCAACGACAAAGCGGTAAGAATCACGGAAATGAACTTGGCTATTACACAGGGTTGATCAGAGAAAATCAGAGGTCATCAGAAAAATTTTCTGATAAACCCCGATTATCTCTGATCAACTCTGTGTAACAACTCATCCGACTTTCTTCGCCGGATTACCGAACACCGTCGTCCCGGCTTCCACGTTCTCGATCACAACGGAACCCGCGCCGATCCGGGCGTTTTTGCCAATGGTGACGCCCGCAATAACCGTTACACCCGTACCAATGAAAGCGCCTTCTTCGATGGTGACCGCCGAATTAATGGAACTGCCCGTTCCGATGTGGACAAAATCGCCGACTTTGGCCTGCGACTCGATGACCGAACCCGACTGAATGATGCAATGCTGGCCGATTTCTGCAAACGGGTTGATCACCACCCGGGCCGCAATCAGATTCCCGTGGCCGAGGGTGGCCGTAGCGGCCATAACGGCGGTATCGTGAATGGCGTTGACGGGTTGAACGTGCCGCCGGTCGTTCAGCATTTTGACCAGTTTTTTCCGGACGCGGGTGTCGTCCACGGCCACGAAGGCTTCACATTTATGGCCGATGAGTTTCAGAAAACCGTCGTCGTCGGTTTCACCCAACACCGTCACGTCCCCGAATTCCTTGCCGTGTAATTTTTTATCGTCATCCAGCAAACCGTAGACGACCACACCGTTGCGCTGAAAAATGTCCAACGCCGTGACGCCCAAACTGCCTGCTCCCAAGATGAGTACCGGATTCTCCATGTTGATTGAATTACATTAAGGTATTGTTAACAAACCGCATAACCGTCCGAAAAAGTTTGCAATCCGGTAAAATTGAGGAAATACCGGACTCATACACAAACCGTATTTTCGGACATGAAACAAAACACTCATTTCCGAACGATCGTCATTTCGGATGTGCATTTGGGAACGAGCGGTTCGAAGGCAAAGGAAGTCACTGACTTTTTGAAGTACTACAGTTGTCAGAAATTAATTCTCAACGGCGACATCATCGACGGCTGGCAACTGCGCCGGGGGGGCGAATGGAAAAAGAAACACACGGCGTTCTGGCGGGCCATTTTGAAGGCGATGGACCGGCACGACACCCGCGTGATCTACCTGCGCGGGAATCACGACGATTTTCTGGACCAGATCATGCCGTTGCGGCTTGGGAAATTCTTTTCCATCCGGAAAGATTACGTTCTGAATTCCGGCGAAAAACGGTTTTACATCACCCACGGCGACGTTTTTGATACCATCACGACGCAGATGAAATGGCTGGCCTACCTGGGTGATATTGGCTACACGTTTCTGCTCTGGGTCAACAAATTTTACAACAATTACCGCGCCTGGCGGGGACTTTCGTATTATTCGCTGTCGCAAAAGATCAAAAGCCGGGTGAAACAGGCGGTGAGTTACATCTCGGATTTTGAAGAAAAACTGACCGAACTCGCCAAAGCCCGAAACTGCGACGGCGTCATTTGCGGCCACATTCACCAACCGGCCATCCGCCAGTTCGACGACCTGATTTACATGAATTCCGGCGACTGGGTGGAATCGCTGAGCGCCCTGGTCGAAGATCACGACGGCAACTGGAACCTCCTGTATTATAGCTCCGAACTCGAAAAAGCCGAGTCCCAACCCGCCCTATACCAGGCTTGATTCGTTATTTTCCGCATTTGATTTTCGCCAGCATCCGGTATTTTTCGCTAACTTCCGGTATTAGAAGCTCTGGCATATGAAAATTCTGCATACCGCAGACTGGCATTTAGGAAAACGACTGTACAAGCATGAACTCCGCGACGATCACGTCCGGTTTCTGGACTGGCTGGCTGAAACCGTCGAAAGCCGGGAGATCGACGTGCTGATTATTTCGGGGGATATTTTCGATACGACGAACCCCAACGACGGGTCGATGCAGTTGTATTACCAGTTTCTGACCCGGATGCTGCCGCTGGAACGCCGAATCATCATCACCGGTGGCAATCACGATTCGCCCAGCAAGCTCAACGCCCCGCGCGAACTGCTCCGGCACCTTAATATTCACGTCATTGGCTGCACAACCGGCGACTGCATCGAAGAGGTGATTCGGCTAAAAACCGGCTCGACGGATTTGCTGGTGGCTGCCGTTCCCTATCTCCGCGACAGCGATTTGCGACAATCCATTTCGGGTCAAACCTACGAGGAACGCATCGACGCCGTGCGGATGGGCATCCGGAATCATTACGAACGCATTGTCGATCATTGCCAGACAGCATACCGCGATGTGCCGGTTCTGGCGATGGGCCATTTATACGTCAATGGCGCCACGGTTTCGCCCGAAAGCGAACGGGAGATTCACGCGGTGGGCGGGCAGGCGGCCTTTTCGTCCGAGCATTTTCCACCCGGTTTCGATTATGTGGCGCTGGGACACATTCACGTCCCGCAGCAGATCGGGGGGATTGAAACCGTTCGTTACAGTGGCGCTCCGCTGCCGCTGAGTTTTGCCGAACGCGATAACCGGCATCAGGTGCTGGAATTGACCGTCGAAAACGGCAAAATCAAGACCATCGAATCTGTTCCGGTTCCGCACTTCCGCTCGTTGCGACAGGTGGCCGGAACGCTGGATGCCGTTCGGGAGACGCTGGAAAAACTGGAAGAAACCGACGCGCTGGCTACGATGGTGGAAATTCTGGTGGAAGAAGAGAACGAGAGTCTCACGGTTCGGCAGCATTTCGAGCAGTTGCAGCGCGATTATGCCGAAGCGCCGTTTCTGATTGCCAAATCCCGGTTGATTTTTCGCAATAAATTAAAAGGGTTAGACTCGCTTTACGTGGCCGACACGCAGTTGCAGGACCTTTCGTACCTCGATGTGTTTGGCCGTCGGCTGGATGCGTCGCTGGTGGAAGGCGACGAGCGGACGGCACTTCTGGAAGCCTATAAAGAATTGTATCGTTTGGTTACGGAACAAGCAGCCCATCCTGTACTCCTGCATGAAAATCCGACAAATTCGCTTTCGTAACATCAATTCCTTTTACGGCGAACACCCGCCGATTCAGTTTAACGAAGGGCTGCTGAACAGTACCGGCCTGTTTGTCATTGCCGGGCCAACCGGAGCCGGAAAATCGACTTTGCTGGACGTCATTACGCTGGCGTTGTTCAACCGGGTGCCGCGGATTTCGGGCGGCATTTCCAATACCAGCATCATCGACGAAGGCATTCTGGTCAATCAGCAGGCGGCCCGGGAACCCGGAACGTCGGCTTATGCGGAGATTGAGTACGAAGTGGGCGGGAAAGCCTACCGCTCGCGCTGGTCGATCAAGAAAAACCGCAACGGCAACTGGAACAACTACGAAATGGAAATTGCCTTTCTCCCCGAAGGGCAAACGGAAGGTCAGTTGCTGCCGATCAAAGGCTTGAGCGAATTTCCGAAGAAAAACGAAGAACTCATTGGCCTGACCTACGACCAGTTTATCCGGTCCATCGTGCTGGCACAGGGCGCGTTCGACCAGTTTCTGAAGTCGCGGGCGGCTGAACGGAGCAAGATGCTGGAACGGATCACCGGCACCGAAATTTACCGGCAACTGGGCCAGCGGGCGCACCAGGTCAATAGAACCTACGACGAACGAATCAGGGAAAAACGGCAGGAAGTCGAGCTGATCAAAGTGCTGAGCGACGAGCAGGTTGACGAACTCAAAAGTCGTCAGAAAGCCATTGGGAGCCGCCTGGATGACCTCGCCAAAGTGATTGTCTTTTATACAAACGAAGAAAAATTCCTGCGCCAGATTGCCGATGCCGATCAACAGCTTGCGGTGTTGACCAAGCGGCAGCAGGTGTCGGAAGAGAAGAAACAGGCCTTTGTGCCGGATGCATTGCGACTGCAACGCCATGAGCAGGTCGCCGACCTGGCCGCTTACTTCTCCGACATTGCCAACGCCGAACGCAGCCGCAAAACCGCCGAACACGACCAGCTAACGGCCCGCGCGAATCTCCACGATCTGGAGAAACAGCAAGCGGTTTTGATTGGGAAGGCGCAAACGCTGACGCAGAAAGCGGGGTTGTCGGAACAGACCTTTGAAAAAGACCTGAACGACTTTCGGGAAACCGTGCTGGATCTGACCAACCGGTACCAAACCGAACGCGATAAAGCCAAACCGGCATTCAGTTCGATCAAAAAAGAACTGGAAAATACAAAGCTGGAATGGTTTAAGTCGCTCGATCTGCGGGATGTCGATCAGATGACGGCGTTAGTCAAGGGGCGATTGCATGAGCTGAACGTTCAATTGGTGCAAATTGAGAAGGATTACACAGCCCTGACCCCGGCATCCATTCAGGATGAGTTAGACCGGCTGCTGGAACAGGACGGAAATCTGGCCGAACTGCGGACGTTGCTCATTCAGCAACAGGAGCGTTTGCTCGACGGAACGACGCTGAACGGCAAAATCAATGACCACACCGCCTTTCTGAACGAACACCAAAAACCGCTGAGCCAGCTAGTGGCAGAGGTGGAAGGGCTTCAGCAGAAAATTGACCAGTTGCAGAATACCAAACGACGACTGGCCGAAGAAGCGGATCTGGAAGAACTTCGTAAAGCTTTGCAGGATGGTGAGCCCTGTCCGTTATGCGGTTCGCTGGACCATCCGTACGCCCAGCATTACATCAACCAGACCGGTAAACTCGAACTGGAGTTGCGGCTGGCTACGAAGGATCTGGAGCATAAGAAAAAGGAATTGGATGCCTTACAGGGGAAATTGCTGAGAGTACAGTCGGAACTGGAGCTGTATTCCGAGCAGCGGAATGTGCTTCGGAAGGCCTACTCCGAAAAAAGGACGTTTATTTCAAACCGGCTGACCACGCTCGCGCTGGACCCCACGCTGTCGCCGGAGCAGATCAAGGACGCCCAGCAGGAGATTCAGATTCAGCGGAAAGAACTGAACCAGATTCAAACGCTCTGGGAGGAAGAAAGTCTGTTGCGACGGCTTTCGGGTGACCTGGAAACCGTGCAGCAGAGTAAAAATCAGGCGGAATTGCTGAAAACGCAAAAAGAGCAGTTGTTTGTGGGCGATGATGTGCGGTTTCAGTGTGAACAGCTTGTGAGTCAATACACTACCGTTCGGGCGAAAATTAGTACGCAGCGAAGCCTGCTCGAAAAAGCCACCGCCAATTATGCCGATTCGGACAAAAACTACCAAACGCTGACCACAGAATTACAGCCGGTTTTGGTGGAACGCGGTTTTGCCGACCTGACCGACGCCCGTGCCTGTCTGCTCGAAACACCGAAAGTCCGGCACTTGCAGGAACTGAAAACCGCTCTGGAAAAAGAAGCCGACGAGATTGTCCGGAAGCAAAAGGAAGAAACGCTGAAACGTCAGGAAGCCGCCGAAGCCTGCCAGACTGCCTTGCCGCTGGATGAAGTAACGGCCAAACTGCTGGCCACGAAAAAGGAAGAATCCGGCGAGCGGGAAAACATCGGGTATTACAAACGGCAACTGGAGGAAGACAAGGAGAAACGTCGGAAATTCAAACAACTGACCAAAGACCTTGAAAAGCTGGAAACCGAAGCCCGGCCCTGGCGGGAACTGGACCGGCTCATCGGCAGTGCGAAAGGTGACGATTACAGCAAGTTTGCGCAGGGATTGACGCTGGCGCAACTGATCGGTCTGGCGAATCGGCGGTTGAAAGAGCTGTCGGATCGGTATTTGTTGTTGAAACCGCGCGACGGGCAGGATGAACTCTACGTTGTGGATCTCTACCAGGGCAGCACCGAACGCTCGGTGTCCAGCCTGTCGGGGGGCGAAACGTTTACGCTCAGTCTGGCGCTGGCGTTGGGGTTATCGGATCTGGCTTCCCAGAACGTTCAGATTGAAAGCCTCTTTATTGATGAGGGCTTCGGCACGCTCGACCCCGATTCGCTCGATACGGCCATTGCTATGTTGGAAAAATTGCAGCACGACAGCAAGAAAACCATTGGCATCATTTCCCACCGGCACGAGATCAAGGAGCGGATCAGCGTACAGATTCAGGTGGAGAAAGGGATGGACGGAAATAGTAAGATCAGTGTGATTGAAGTGTAATTAGAACAGCAAAGGGAGAAAAGGACAAACGTGCCAGTGGCTCCCTTTTATCCTTTCCTCCCTGCTCCGGTATTCTTTCTTTTTTTACTGTTGCTGCTGCTGAATAGCAGTCAGTTTTACAGCCATGTCTTCCGAAATGCCGACGCTTGAGAAACCGCCGTCGTGCAACAGGTTTTGCATCGTTACCATGCGGGTCAGATCGCTGAAGAGGGTAATGACATAATTGGCACAATCTTCGGCGGTTGCGTTCCCCAAAGGAGACATGAGGTTGGCGTATTCGTAGAAAACGTCGAAACCGCCTACCCCGGAACCGGCTGTGGTCATGGTTGGCGACTGCGAAACGGTATTGACCCGAACGTTTTTCAGTTTACCATAGCGGTAACCGTAGCCCCGGGCGATGGATTCGAGCACGGCTTTGGCATCGGCCATGTCGGTATAGAACGGGAACGTCCGCTGGGCGGCAATGTAGCTCAGAGCGACGAACGAACCCCACTCGTTGATGGCATCCAGTTTCTCGGCGGTCTGCATCATTTTATGAAACGACAGGGCTGAAACGTCGAGGCTTTTCTGGTACCACTCGTAGTTCAGATCGCCGTATGGTTTGTTCTTGCGAATGTTGGGGCTCATGCCGATGGAGTGCAGCACGAAGTCGATTTTGCCGCCCAACACGTCCATTGATTTGGTATACAGGTTTTCAATATCCTCTAAAGACGTCGCGTCGGCAGAAATGATTTCAGCGTCGCATTGCTCCGCCAATTGTTTGATCGCACCCATTCGCATGGCTATCGGTGCGTTGGAAAGCGTAAATGTTGCGCCTTCTTCTTTCGCTTTCAGTGCTACTTTCCAGGCAATGGATTTTTCATCCAATGCTCCGGTGATGATTCCTCGCTTGCCTTTCAATAATCCGTAAGCCATGAATTTGAGTTGCTTTGTTGGGTGATCGTGTCGATTCAGAAGGGGGCAAAGTAACTACTTTTTTTGCTGGAATGCCAACACCGGCGTTTGCACCGGGCCGGGTTTGCGGATCAATATTCCTTGATATCCATGCGGATGCGCCATTCTTTCGGCAGGTAATTATTCACCCGATTGCCCACGCCTTTCAGCCAGCCCAGATTCAATCCGTTGTAGCGGGCCAGCAGCCAGCCCTTCACCGGTTCGTTCAAAACCAGGTTTTCTTTCTTGAAATACCGCAGCGCATCGTCTTTTGATAAGTCAATTCCCGGCAGGTTTTCGGCCAGGGCGGTGCTCAGCGCGAGCGCGTGCGACGGAATGAAATCGTCGCCTTTGAACGTGCCCATTTCCAGCCCAAATCCTTTGTTGTGGAGGGCCGCATCCAGCACGCGGAGGTCGGCCGAGAGGGTTTCCGGGATCGCAAAAACGTCCTCATTCGGTTTCACATAAAACGAAAAGGCGTCGGGATTTTTCAGAAAGGTTTTTAAGATTTTCTCCTGCCAGTTGCGGACCGGTTTGAGCGACCGAAACGACCGGGGAACGCCCATTTCGGGGCTTGATCGTTGTTTCTTTTTGAACACACTCAGGAAAAAACCTTCGCCGGTTACCCGGTGGGGATAACACTGGTAGCCGACGGTTTTGTCCAGCGTCTTTTCGGCAATTCCCCAGGATTCGGGCAACTGTAGCGGAAGGTTTTCAAAACCGTGTTGGCTCAGCCAGGCGGCATTCTGGCTATTTTCTTCGTCATTATAAGTACACGTACTATAAAGGAGCAATCCGTCGTCGCACAGCAGGGGCGTGGCGGCCGTCAGAATCCGCTGCTGGCGGGCGGCACAGAATACGACGCTATCCGGCGACCATTCGAGCATGGCTTCCGGATCTTTCCGAAACAACCCTTCGCCCGAGCAGGGGGCATCCACCAGCACGACATCGAAAAAACCGTTCAGGGATTTAAAGTCTTCCGGATCGTGGTTGCTGATGACGACATTCGGGAAGCCCCATTTTTCCATATTTTCTTTCAAAACCGGAATCCGGCTGCGAATGACTTCGTTGCAAACCAGCAAACTGTCGGCGTTCAGCAGCGAAGCCAGCAGGGTACTTTTGCCGCCGGGCGCGGCACACAGATCCAGCACCCGCAGCGGGCGTTTCAACCGGGCCGTCTGGCGCAGGGCTTCTGCCACCAGCATCGACGATGCTTCCTGGACGTAAAACGCACCGGCCTGAAACAAGGGGTCAAGCGTAAAAACCGGTCGCTCGGGCAAATAGAAGCCTTCGGGACACCACAAAACCGGTTCCAGATCGGCCGTTGGCAACGCCATCTTTTGGGGATTCACCCGGATGCTGATGGGGGGCGATTGTTGCAGAGACGCCAGAAATGCTGGGTAATGGGCACCCAATTGCTGCTCCATTTGGTGCCGGAATGGGGTGGGTAAAGGGATGTCACTCATCGGACAAATATATAATTTTTCTGAGTTGTTCGCTTACAACGGAACGGCCATTGAATAGGAATTCAGGTTGGTATAAAAGTAATGTTACTGATATTAATTATTTGGTTAACAATTAGTTAACTTCTGATTAGTGTGTTTTTCTATGGGTATTAATTCATTTTACAAAATATTCTGGCTTGGATTAGTGCCTTATGACTTGTTGACAAAACAAAATTTTGTAGTAATTTCACTTTACGAAATTAGTGATTAGCTAATTAGTGCATTGCTTCATTAACCTAACTAAGAACATGTTGAAACGTTTACTCATTGCCTCATTGTGCCTATTGGGCACGGTGGGCTTCTCCTTTGCGCAAACCCGTACGGTTTCGGGCAAAGTGACCTCCGCCGAAGACACCTCTCCACTTCCCGGTGTAAACATTGTCGTCAAAGGAACTTCCCGCGGAGCGACGTCCAATGCCAACGGCGAATACACCCTCAGCGTGCCTGACAATGCCGGAACGTTAACGTTTTCGTTTATTGGATTTAAAACGACGGACGTTTCCATCGGGAATCGCTCGACGGTCGATCTGGCGCTGGAACCCGATGCATCGACACTTCAGGAAATTGTGGTGACGGCCCTCGGTATTTCGCGGGAGAAGAAAGCCCTCAATTACGCCGTTCAGGAACTGAAACAGGAGAAACTGAACATTGCCCGCGACCAGAACGTGGCCAACGCCCTGGCCGGTAAAATTGCGGGTGTGCAGGTGTTGGGTCAGTCGGCGGCTAAGTTTGGCAGCCCCAGCATCCGGGTTCGGGGGGTCAACTCCCTGACGGGCGGTGATCCGCTGTATGTGGTAGACGGCACGCCCACCGATGTGAGCCAGGTCAACATGGACGATGTGGAAACGCTGTCGGTGCTGAAAGGTCCTTCGGCGACGGCTTTGTACGGAAACCGGGCTTCGGCCGGGGTTATCGTTATTACGACCAAACGCGCCAAAGCGGGCGAAACCCGGCTCGACATCAACCACAGCACCACCATCGATATGGTGGGTCTGCTGCCTAAATACCAGAACGAATACGGCGGGGGCTACTCGCAGGACTGGGCAACGTTTGAATATGATCCGGCGTTGCATCCGGCTGCCTGGTCAGCGTTCAACGGGCAGAGAATCCTGGATTATTCGGCCGATGAAAGCTGGGGTCCCCGCATCGACAACTCTCCGCACCGCTCGGCGGCATCCTGGCAGCAGGGACCCGGTTTCGGACAGTTGACGCCGTATTCTGCGAATCCCAACAACGTGCGCGATTTCTTCGCCAAACCGATCAGCAACAACACCAACATCGCCTTTTCGCGCGGAACGGAAGCGTTCCAAAGCCGGATTTCGTACACGCACATCATCAACAACGGGATTGTTCCGAACTCGTCACAAACCCGCGATTTTGTCAGTGCCAAAAACACGATCAAATTTGGCAGCAAACTGTCGGCCAACCTGAATGTGAATTATACGGCGTTCAAAACGAACAACCTGCCGGCTGACCGCTACGGTTCTTCGGGTGGTACGACACCGTCGAACAGCCCGATCGGTATTTCGAACGCTACCCTGAACGGGTATAACCAGACGATCGGTTCGTTCAACCAGTGGTTTCAGCGTCAGCTTAGCATCGACGACCTCAAAAACTACAAGAATCCGGACGGTACGTTCCGGAGCTGGAACATTGGCAGTCCCACCGATCCGCGCCCGAAATACTGGGATAGCCCGTATACGCAGGTGTACGAAAATACGAACACCAACCGCAGCGACCGGCTGTTCGGAGACATTGGGTTGACGTA
Organism: Larkinella sp. C7; assembly: GCF_006149005.1. Taxonomy (GTDB): domain Bacteria; phylum Bacteroidota; class Bacteroidia; order Cytophagales; family Spirosomataceae; genus Larkinella. Next base: position 290,123 of record NZ_VBSL01000006.1, read on the forward strand.
TGAATTTACGCCTTTCCTGAAAGCCTCGGCCACTGTCCGGCGCGACCAGAACTACTTTACGCAGGAATCACGCGTGGCACAGGGTACGCTAAACGCAGGCGGTTTGGGTGCCTACTCGACCCTGGGAGCCAGTGCCCGCGAAAACAACTACGAATTTCTGGCCAGTTACAACCAGGAATTTGCCAACCTGTCGGTGGTCGCCAATGCCGGGGGAAACATCCGCTACAACCGCATCGACGGTCAGTTCCAGGCCACGGTAGGGGGGCTTTCGGCGCCGAATTTCTACAACATTGCCGCTTCCATCGACCGGCCTTTGTCGAACAATTACTTGTACGAACGGCAGGTCAACAGTGTATTCGGAAACGTGAGCGTTGGTTACAAAGATTTTGTTTTTGTAGAAGCTTCGATTCGGAACGACTGGTCGTCGACCCTGCCGAAAGCCAACAACTCGTATCTGTATCCGTCCGTGTCGGCCGGTTTGGTGTTCTCGGAGTTGATTCCGCAGAACAGCATTCTGTCATACGGTAAAATCCGGGCCGGTTATGCCCAGGTGGGTACGGACGTTGGTCCTTACCAGACGGCGTTGGCCTACAACTCCGGAACACCGTATTCGAGTAATGCAACGCTGTTCCTTCCATCGCTTTTGCCAAATTCCAACCTGCAGCCGGGTCTGTCGTCGTCTTATGAAGGTGGTATTGACCTGCGTTTCCTGAATAACCGACTGGGTTTTGAATTTACGGCCTATCGCAACGACAACAAAAACCAGATTATTCCGGTGCCGGTTACGCCGACCAGCGGCTATACCAACGCCGTTATCAACGCCGGTCTGATTCAAACCAGCGGTCTGGAGTTGCACATCAACGCGACGCCGGTTCGGTCGGCATCCGGTTTTACCTGGGAATTTGACATCAACCTGGACCGCAACCGCTCGAAGGTCGTTGAACTGCGGGAAGGCTTGACCAACTACCAGATCGACGGCCCCCAATGGCGGACGTTGACCCTCAACGCCCGCGAAGGCGAAGACTGGGGTCTGCTGGTAGGGCAGGGAATCAAGAAAGATGCCAACGGAAACCGCCTGGTCTACGGCAGTGGTGCCAATGCCGGTTTATACATCAAGGAAGAAAACGTGCCGCTGGGATCGGTGCTGCCGAAGTTCAAGGGTGGATTCCTGAATACCTTTACGTATAAAGGGCTGTCGTTGCGGGTGAATGCTGACTTCATTGCCGGGGGTAAATTCTTCTCGACCACAAAAATGTTCAACAACTATTCGGGTCTGGGTGCCGAAACCGCCGGTCTGAACGAGTTGGGTGTACCGAAACGCGATCCGGTTGCGAACAATGGCGGTATTTTGCTGGAAGGTGTAACGGAAGATGGCCAGCCAAACACCACCCGGGTCGATGCCCAGAACCTGTATGAAAACTGGCTGTTTGCGCTGAACGAGTACTGGATTTACGATAAATCCTACATCAAACTGCGCGAAGTAGCTGTGGGGTACAATTTCCCGAAAAACATGCTGGGTAAATTCATCAAATCGGCCAACATTTCGCTGATTGCCCGCAATCCGTTGCTGATTTACAGCGCGATTGGTGGCGGTATCGATATTTCTGAATCGGAGACCCTGTGGTATGAAGGCGGTCAGTTGCCGCCTGTTCGCTCGTTCGGGATCAACCTGCGCCTGGGTCTTTAATCAACACTTCAAAAACAGACATCATGAAACTTTATAAGTCCATTCTTTTTGCCGGGTTGATGCTGACGACAGTCGCCTGCAGCGATTTCGAAGAAATGAACGTCAACCCCAACAGTCCGCTGTTGCCCAACACCGCCAGTTTGTTTACGGGGGCCATTCGAACCGTCGGAACGATGAACAGCCAGGTGGGGCCGGCCGGGTTCAACATCACGCCGGCTTTGTACGTTCAGCAGTTTGGCGATGTAACGTATATCGAGGATTCCCGGTATAAGACCATCAACTTCAGCTACAACGGGTTGTATGCGGGGCCGCTGGTCAACCTGCAGGCCATCATCGATCAGAACACCAACGAGGCTACCCGCGCCAGTGTGGCGACATACGGATCGAACAACAACCAGATTGCCATTGCCCGGATTCTGAAAGCGTATATTTATCAGTGGATGACCGATCGCTGGGGCGACATTCCGTACTCACAGGCGTTGAAAGGCGATCAGAATTTCTCACCGGCTTTCGACAAGCAGCAGGATATTTATACCGATCTGTTTAAGGAATACAAGGAAGCCGCAGCCCAGTTTGATGCCGGGGCGGCTGTGAAGGGTGATATTTTGCTCAGCGGAAGTGCCGCCCGCTGGAAAAAGTTTGCCGCAACCCAACGGATGCTGGCCGCGCTGCAACTGTCAAAAGTCGATCCAACGAAAGGGAAAGCCGAATTTACAGCAGCTGTGGCCGATGGCGTTCTGGCTTCGAACGCGGATAACGTCCGGTATACGTATCTGTCGGATGCCAACAACGAGAATCCGTTGTATACCAACTATGTCCGGAGTAACCGGAAAGACTTCGCGGTGAGCAACACGTTTGTGGATTATCTCAAGAAAGTGAGCGATCCGCGTCTGCCATATCTGGCGGCTCCCAACCAGCGGGGGGAATACGTAGGGGTTCCGTATGCGGTTTTCCCGGCTACCGGCCCGGCGCAGAACTTCTCGCTGGCGGCAACAACGGTTGCGGCACAAAATGCCCCGGCCAACATCGTGACCTATGCTGAGGTTTTGTTTGCGCAGGCTGAAGCGGCCAAACTGGGCTGGACGACGGGTAACGCCAAAACCTTGTATGAATCGGCTATTAAAGCTTCTCTCCAGCAATGGATGGGAACTGCCTATACGGATGCGGCTTATACAGCTTACATTGCTCAGCCGGATGTGGCCTATAATGATGCCAAAGGAATCGAATTGATTGCCACGCAGCGCTGGATTGCATTGTTCAATCAGGGAACGTCGGCCTGGAACTCCTGGCGCCGGACGGGCTTCCCGGTGCTGAAACCGGCGGCTTCACCCCTCAACGGCGGCACGGCCATTCCGCGTCGCCTGGCCTATCCGGTCGCAACGGAGGGGACGCTGAACACGGCTAACTACAATGCCGTGATCGCCAGCCAGGGTCCCGATGATCCGTATACGCGGGTATGGTGGGACAAACCCTGATCCTGCTCTGGACGAGTGACATCAGTAACGTCCCCCCTGCGACCGCAGGGGGGACGTTTTTTTTTATAAAAAATGTCCTGTAACTACTAGATTTTCAGTGTAGAGATTAAATCCGCATTAAATTTTATAATAAAGCAGGATAAGGGAACAAAGTATTGCAATTATGAATATTGACTGATAGAATATTTTGTATATTGGCCGTTGTAATTCATTAACCTACGCTAAAAACATGAAAAAAGTTTTACTATTTGATCCGCTGTATCCCCTTGGTACAGTGGCCGAATCTCCCCCTCAATTGAGACGTTTGCCGGATGCATTGATTTCCGGAAACGCCGACTCGCTACTTTCCGGTCATTCCATCGGCTCATTTAGCTCATCTTTTACCAACGGCGCTGGTCACCAGTTTCGTTAAAAATTTACCCCCTACATCTCAGCGTATTTTACAGTACGGGTTGTTGCCCATACTCTGAAATTCAGTTCGTCAGACGCATTGATTGCTTACGCATCAGGTGCGATTTCGTACCCCATGCGACAGCGACGGGTAGTTGATCGGTCATGACGCTACGGTTTTGGAGTATCTGCACAAAACTCATACAGTCCGCTTTCAGCGGGAGACTTTTCTAAAACAGGATGACGTAAACGGGCCGTGTTGACACTGCCACCGTGATCGTCTGTTTCGTTGAATTAACCAAACAAACTACAATTTCATTATGAAAAAACATTTACTCAGTAGCTTGCTGCTGTCATTTGTGTTCTGTCTGCCTTTGTGGGCGCAGGATCTTACCGTATCGGGCCGGATCACGGCCTCGGAAGATGGTTCTCCGCTTCCCGGTGTGAATGTGATTGTGAAGGGAACCACCAAAGGAACCACGAGCAGTGCCGACGGTACCTACCAGATCACGGTCGGAAAAGGAACGGTATTGCAGTTCAGTTTCATCGGTTTTCTGAACCAAAGTGTTACGGTCGATACAAAAACCCGCATCGATGTTACCCTGAAATCCGACGTTTCCCAGTTGCAGGAGATTGTGGTAACGGCCCAGGGCATCCGGAAAAACCAGCGGGAAATTGGGTATGCGTATTCCAATGTAACAACCGAGGATGTAACCGTGGGGCGCTCTCCTCAATTGGCTCAGGCGCTGTCGGGCAAAGTAACCGGCTTAGCGGTCTATAACGTCAACAACAGCGTTGACCCGGCCGTGAAAGTGGTCTTGCGGGGCTATCGCTCTTTGACGGGGAACAACGAAGCCCTCGTGGTGCTGGACGGGATGCAAACCACCTCGACCGTGTTGGCCATCATCAATCCGAACGATATTGAGAGTGTATCGATCCTGAAAGGGGGCCAGGCGGCAACCTTATACGGTTCGGCCGGGATCAATGGTGCGCTGATCATTACCACCAAGCGGGGGGCCAAAGGAAAGCTGAAAGTATCGTATTCAAACAGCACGAACTTTGAGCAGATCAGCTTTCTGCCCAAACTTCAGGATCAGTTTGGCTCCGGATCACATTATGCTACTTCCTTCGGCGGAGCAGGGTATAAAACTGACTACCTGGAACGGATGAAAGACAACTGGCGCTCGTATGAAAACCAGCAGTATGGCGACCGGTTCGATGGCTCCATGCGGATGCAGGGCCGGACCACGGAAAGTGGTGGTCAGTACATGCTGCCGTATTCCGCTATCAAAGACGCCCGCCGGAAGGCTTTCGATACGGGTATCTCGATGAATAACCAGGTTAACTTCTCGGGGGGCGACGAAACCAGCTCGTTCTACATGTCGATTGAAAACCAGACCGTACACGGCATTGTGCCGCATGATAAAAGCAACCGGACCGGTGCCCGGCTGTCGGCGACGAAAGAATACGGCAAACTCACCACCAGTTTTAACGCGGCTTATACCCAGGCCGCGTATGACCGAACCTCGGCAGACTTTTACAATGACGTGCTCAATCAGCCTGCCAACCTGCCTTTGAAAGACCTGCGCGACTGGCAGACGAATCAGTTTGCGAACCCCAACGGTTTTTACAACGATTATTACAACAACCCGTATTTCAACGCTGATAACCAACGGATGCGATACAAGGATTCCAACCTGAACGGCAATGTGAGCCTGGTTTTCAAGCCCACTTCCTGGTTGATGTTCACCGAGCGTTTAGGGGCCATGAATAACTCACGAACCGGCAAAAACACCACCGGTAAGTTTTTATACTCAGACTGGGCTAAAAGCAAAGCCTTTATTCCGGCGCCCTTCTATCGGGATGGCGATGGCACGGGCGTCTACCGCGCCATTACCGATAACCTGGGTCAGGTGTTGGATTATTCAGGAACGGAAAACGTCATCAACAATGAATTTCTGATTCAGTTGTCGAAAGACTTTGGGCCGCTCTCCAACAAACTGATTCTGGGAAACAGCGTTTACCAACGCACGACCAAAGCCATTGGGGTTGGTTCCAGCTCCATCGTGGTACCCGATGTGTATAACGTAGCCAACCGCCAGGGCGAATTGACGGGTGGGGAAATCAGCTCGCAGGAGCGCCGGTTTGGGTACTACGCTGACTTGACCATGAATTACAAAAACTGGCTGATTCTGAACGGTACGTTCCGGTTCGATGCAACGTCACGGTTCTACAAACCCGATCGTCCGGCCAACACCTGGTCATATCCGTACTACGGTGCCGCCCTTTCGTTCATTGCAACCGATGCATTTCCTTCGCTTAAAAACAATATCCTGAACTACGCCAAGCTTCGGTTGAATGCCAACAAAAACGCCAACGACAACATTCCGTTGTATGGCCTAGACCTGGCCTATAACAATGGCGCGAACTTTCCGTATGGCAACGTGGTCGGTCTTTCGGTGGGGAACGTACTGCCCGATGGCAACCTGAAGCCCGAAATTGTCTACTCGTCTGAAATCGGTGGTGAATTCCAGTTGCTGAATAACCGCATCAATATTGACCTGTCGGCTTACTCGCAACGATCTAAAGGGCAGGTGATTACGGTTAAAATACCGAATTCGACCGGTTTCAATAACTTGCTGATCAACGTGGGGGAGACCAAAAACTGGGGCTATGAGGCTGAATTAAAATACCTGATTGCGCGGGGTGGTAAATTCTCCTGGGATGCCAGCGTTCGCTACTCTTTCAACGACAACATGGTGAATGACCTCTATCCAGGCGTCAATGAATTCCAGCTTAACAATACGTTTGCTTACGCCAACACCAACGTAATTAAAGGATCCCGTTTCCCAATGCTGAAAACCGATGGGTATCAGTATGCTCCGGACGGATCGGGTCGTGTGCTGGTGAACTCCACCACGGGTTATCCCTTGCGCAATGCGGCTTTGTCAACCCGGGGCGGTGTACTGCCCAAGCACATCGCCGGGCTGGGTTCCAAAATGGAATACGGCAACTTTGGCTTTACGTTTAACTTCGAATACCGGGGCGGCAACGTGATGTTCAGTGACCTGGGCCGTCAGATGACCTTCACCGGAACCGGTAAATGGACCGAAAACCGGGTTCCGCATGTTTTTCCAAACTCGGCTTATCTGGATACGGACGGCAAAACCGTCGTCAACAACACAACGGTTAATGTACGCGAAGCGGAATACGGCCTCTGGGTGGATAACTACCGGCTGATCTCCGAGAACTTCGTTGCGCCAGCCTGGTTTATCAAACTCCGGGACATCAACCTGTCGTATCGTCTCCCATCGGATATGCTTGCTAAAACGAAGTTCCTGTCGGGCGCCAGCATTTCCATCTACGGACGGAATGTATTCACCATCGTGGATAAACTCAATTATTACACGGACCCAGAATTCAGCAACGTAGGAAATCAGACGCCGGGTAATACGGCCATTCCAGGCACGACAACCGCCAACAGTGTGGGGATCAATACCACTGGCCAGACGCCACCGGTGCGTCAGTATGGGGTAAATATCAACCTTACATTTTAGTAACCACTGAAATTGTCTTGACATGAAATTAAAATCATTCTTCATAGTTGCCTTAGTGGCCTTTCTTGGTACGTCTTGTAAAGAGTCTTTTCTGGACATCAATACCAATCCGAACGTACTGCCGACGGCATCGCCGAGCTTTGTATTCACCAATGCACTGAATACCACGTCTACTAACCTGATCGGGAACAGCTCAACCGGAAACCAGCCCAACGAACTCGGTTATTACTGGGCGGGGCAATGGACGCAGGGGAATGGGTACATTATTAACACGACCATCTTTGCCTACAACTTTACCAACGGTGATTTCACGTATTGGGATGCCTACTACGATAACCTGCAGGACTATCAGTTTGTGATCAACAACGCCGATGCCAATAATCAGAAGTATCTGAAAGGCCCGGCGAAAGTGATGAAAGCCATGTTGTTTCAGCAATTGGTCGATATGTACGGAAACGTGCCGTATACCGAAGCCTTGAAAGGGGGCGACGTACTGGCTCCGAAATTCGATGATCAGAAGGCCATTTACGAATCGCTGATTACGTTGCTGGATGAAGCTATTGTCGATTTGAAAGCCAACCCCTTTGCCAGTGCTTTTACCGGTTCTGATATCGTCTTTAAAGGCAGCACAACCAAATGGGCACAGTTTGCCAATTCGCTGAAGATGAAAATTCTGATTCGTCAGTCAAAAGTGGCTGGCAAAGAAACCTACATCAAGACCGAGATCAATAAGATTGTGACTGAAGGTTCGGGCTTTATCACGGGCGAAGAGGTCGGTGTCGGTGGCCCTTCCTTCTTTTTGGCAACCGCCGGGAAGCTTAACGGTGTTTATGACCGCTGGGGCTACGACGCCAACGGAGCCAAACGCGCGTTGAACAACTTTCCGCGTCCCACCAAGTTTCTGATCGATGGGCTGAAAGCCGCCGGTGACACCCTGCGGATGAAGCGAATTGCCTATGCCAATGGGGGAGAAAATGGGACCGTACCGGGCACAAGTCTGCAAAAGGAGGTTTCGGCTAACTATTCCGGAACGCCGTTTGGCGTTAGCTCCGGTTATTTACCCGCCAACACGACCTCACTGGGACCCAGCCTGATCGTGAAAGGTGAATACAACCGGCCCGCGATTTTGATGACGGCGTCGGAAGTTCAGTTTCTGCTGGCCGAAGCCAAACAACGGTATGCGGATGTAACGCTGCCACTGACTGCAAAAGCGTATTTTGAAGCCGGTATTGCCCAGTCGTTCCGCGTATTGGGTGCGAATGTCGCCGGTGCAGAAGCTTTCAAGGGAAGTAAAATTGAGAACTACGATTGGGATGCATCGACGAACAAACTGACGGCCATCGCCATTCAGAAATGGATTGCCCTGACCAACTTCAGCGGTTTGGAAGCCTGGACCGAATACCGCCGTACGAACCTGCCGGTTCTACCCCAAAGCATCCAGGTGGCGGATGCAAAACGTCCTGTACGCTTTTATTACCCCAATACCGAGTCGGGTTCAAATGGTGCCAACGTAACCGCCCAGGGAACGATCGATGCCTTTAGCACGAAACTTTTCTGGGATGTTGATTAAGATAAATTTTATTAGGTAGGTTATTGGAAGGAGGTCATCGTATCGATGGCCTTTCTTTTTTAGGAATCATAAATGCAAAATGATGAATGCTAAATGTACAAGTAGAGTGCGCTAGCCTCTTCACTTGTACATTTAGCATTCATCATTTTGCATTTTATATTGACTTGAAAGATCACAAAACCGTCACGGTCGCCGGAACAGCGGGTTCGCTTTCTTTCTCTTTATCCTTCGGGAAAACGAATTTCATCGGTTTAGAAACCTGTTGGGGCAAAAGGGCCGTTTCCAGCACCTGATCGACCGTATCAACGTAGTGGATGGTCAGATCCTTGATGTAATTCTGGTTGATTTCCTCCACGTCTTTCCGGTTTTTCGAACAGAGCAGAATTTCACGAACACCCGCCCGGTTTGCCGCCAGAATTTTCTCCTTGATACCGCCCACCGGCAGCACCTTGCCGCGCAGCGTAATTTCACCGGTCATCGCCAGATAAGGCCGCACTTTTCGTTGGGTATAAATCGAAGCCATCGACGTCAGCATTGTAATGCCCGCGGAAGGGCCGTCTTTGGGCACCGCACCAGCCGGCACGTGAACGTGCAGATCGTAGTGATTGAAAACGTTATAATCGAGACCGATCTCGTCGGAATGGGCTTTCAGATACGATAAGGCCGTTACCGCCGATTCCTTCATGACATCGCCCAACTGGCCCGAAAGCGTCAGGTTGCCTTTGCCACGGCTCAGGCTCGATTCGATGAACAGGATTTCACCCCCAACCTGTGTCCAGGCTAAACCGGTCACAATACCGGCAATGTCGTCGTCGGAATACAGATCGCGGTCGAAGATTTCGGCCCCCAGCATTTTCAGCACATCCGCCGGTTTGATGGTTTTCGGATAGTCTTCTTCCAGAGCAATCGACTTGGCGATTTTGCGAACCAGCGCACCGATTTTCTGCTCCAGATTCCGAACACCCGACTCACGGGTGTAGCTTTCGATGATACGCTGAATGGCTTTATCGTCCACCATCAGATCTTTCGGCTTTAAACCGTGTTCTTTCCGTTGCTTCGGAATCAGGTATTTCTTGGCAATCTGGATTTTCTCTTCCACCGTATACCCCGTGAGCTCGATGATTTCCATCCGGTCACGCAGGGCGGGGTGGATGGTGTCAAGCGAGTTGGCGGTAGCAATGAACAACACTTTCGACAAATCGTATTCCACTTCGAGGTAGTTGTCGATAAAGGTCGAGTTCTGCTCCGGGTCGAGCACTTCGAGCAGGGCCGACGACGGATCACCCCGGAAATCGGAGCTTACTTTGTCGATTTCGTCCAGAATAAAAACCGGGTTCGATGAATCGGATTTCTTGATATTCTGAATGATTTTGCCCGGCATCGCGCCGATATAGGTTTTCCGGTGCCCCCGGATTTCGGCTTCGTCGTGAACGCCACCCAGGGCCATCCGGATGTATTTCCGGCCCAGGGCTTTGGCAACCGAGCGACCGAGCGAGGTTTTTCCGACACCCGGAGGGCCGTATAAACACAGGATCGGGGCTTTCATGCCTTCCGAAGCCCGGTCGTTTTTCAGTTTCAAAACCGCCAGGTATTCGATCATCCGTTCTTTCACTTTCTCCAGCCCGAAGTGGTCGCTGTCCAGGACTTTCTGCGCCCGCCGGAGATCAAAATTGTCTTTTGAATACTCGTTCCAGGGCAGATCGACCATCAACTCGATGTAATTCATCGTCACCGGATACTCGGGTGCCATCGGGTTGATCCGTTGGAGTTTGTTCAGTTCCTTGTCAAAATGGGCCTGAACCGCCGGGGTCCATTTTTTGCGGGCCGCCCGCATCCGGACTTCTTCCAGGTCGCGGTCGGGGCTGTCCATGCCGAGTTCGTCCTGTAACACCTTAATCTGTTGCCGCAGGAAATAGTCGCGCTGTTGCTGATCGATGTCCGAACTGGCCTTGGTCTGAATTTCGCGTTTGAGCTCCAGCAACTGAATTTGCCGCAGCATGAATTCGAGCAGCAGCGTGGCCTGTTGCGCACCTTCGGTCGTTTCCAGTAATTTCTGTTTATCGGCCACTTCGCCTTCGATGTTCGACGACAGAAAATGCATCAGAAACATCGGGCTTTCGATGTTGTCGAGGGCAATCCGGGCTTCCTGCGGAATTTCCGGATTCAGACGCAGAATTTTATAGGCTGATTCTTTCAGTGATTGAATCAGGGCTTTCGACTCCTTGCGGTTCGGGCTCGGGAAATGGTCGTCGATCTGGCGGACGTTGGCCGTCAGATAGGGTTCTTCCTGGAGGTAATTGACAATTTCAAACCGTTTTTTGCCCTGAATGATGATGGTAATGTTGCCATCGGGCAGCGTAATCATTTTGATGATGTACGCGACCGTTCCCAGGCGGTAGAGGTCGTCGGCGGTCGGTTCGTCTTTTTGCTGGTTCGACTGCGCTACGACGCCAATAATGCGGTTTCCCTTGTAAGCCTTCTTTACTAATTTGATCGATTTCTGCCGCCCCACCGTCACCGGGATCACCATGCCCGGAAAAAGCACCGTATTCCGTACGGGCAGAATCGACAGGTCGCTGGGGACAATATAGTCTTCGTCGGCATCATCGGCTGATCCCAACGGAACAATTTCGAGATTGTCCAGATCCGATTCAGCTAACCACAATTGGGTATCGTATTTACTGTTTACACTCATAATTAGGTGCCTGCCAAACTGACAGTCTTAATGTATCATACAGGCTTAATAGGTATTGAGAAACAAAGATTGATAACTAGCGCAAGGGGTATGCCAAAGATTTTGTGTGAAAAAACAGGCAGAATTGTCTGTATCGATACAAGTAACAAAAAAGGAAATGAAACTCAAAGCATACGCAGAATCAATGCATTTCCTTCGGGTAAGTACATCTACCAGGTCAGTACCTGCTGCGTATTGCTTTTTCGGAACAGGACGGTTTTTTTCTCGGTCAGATAGCTGACGTTCACCAGATTCATCTGGTCATCGAACAAATCCGTCAGCATGGATTGCTGGAGCAGACTGCCCTGAACCGGTTCGTTATACGGTATTTCGATGTAAATCCAGGTGGCATCCACTTCCTGTTCCTTGCCCAGATACCGATACGGTTTTCGCTGACGGCTGGCGCTGGTCAGGCCGAAATGCTTCCGGACGTAGCGTTCTACCAAGGGACCGTTGGCATCTTTATCACTGAGTCGCACGCGCTGGTTGTTGTTCTCTTTCGTCAGAGCCTCTTCCAGGTCGTCGGTAAACACCCGAAGACTCACTTCAAACGTCTTTTCAGCCGCATTGTACTGCATTTGTGTAATGCTGGTATGCACCGGATGGCTTCCAGTCAGGCAGAAAAGTGCAAGAAGGCAAAAAGTTATTTCGCGGAGTTGAGCGGAGGTAAAAGGAGTTAAGCGGAGATTACTAAAAACTTTGCTTAACTCCTTTTTTCTCCGCCCAACTCCGCGAAACAACTCTTCTTTAAAAAACCGCTTTGAATACATCATTGAAGATTGCAAACGCCATCAAACTCAGCAGAATTACCATGCCAACCCGTTGGGCTCCTTCCAGGAACCGGTCGGACGGTTTCCGTCCCGACACCATTTCGTAGAGCAACAGCGTCGAGTGACCGCCGTCGAGGGCCGGAATCGGCAGAATGTTGAAGAAAGCGAGGGCCATGGACAGCAGGCCGGTTACGAACCAGAAACGTTCCCACATCCAAACACCGCCAAAAAGATTCTGGGCGATGCCAATCGGGCCGCTCAAGGCTTTGGAAGCGGATACGTCGCCCCGGAAGATTTTACCAAATCCTTTGATGTTGTCGTAAACCACGCCGAAAGCCTGTTCCGTCCCTTTCACCAGCGCCTGACCAAACGTGTAGTCAATGTGTGTTTTCTTCAGCAGCGTTTCGGCGCCAAAACCGATCTGGCCTTTGTCGGTCACGGTTGTCTGGAGCAAAACCGGCTGGGGAACGTTCGGGCGTTGTACGGTCAGGGTAATCGGTTTGTTGACGTTCGCCTTGACCATGTCCTGAAACTCGTGGTAGAACCGCGTGGGCTGACCATTGACGGCAGTGATGACATCGCCTTTTTTCAGACCTGACTTTTCGGCGGGCATTCCCGGTACGAGTTCACCGACCCGGAAGGGCTGAATGGCTTCAACAAACATCCCGGCATTCTTCTTGTCGGATAACTTGTTGATAAAGTCGTTGGGAATGTCGATGGTCACTTCCTCCACTTTCCCGTCGGCGCCCGTGCGTTCAACGATGTAGTAGCTGTCGGAGCCCAGAAAGACCTCCGAACTCCGGATGTCGCTGAAATCCTCGAAGGGTTTTCCGTTGATGCGAACGATCTTATCACCGGTTTTCAGGCCGATTTCTTTGCCCAATTCGTAGGCGACAATACCGTATTTGGCATCACGGGCCGAAAGATACGTTTCACCGTTTTTGTAGGTAAGAGCGACAAAGATGACAATCCCGGTGATGACGTTGATGATGATGCCACCCAGCATGACGATCAGCCGCTGCCAGGCGGGTTTGGAGCGGAATTCCCAGGGTTGCGGTTCCTGCTGCATCGCTTTGGTATCGAGTGATTCGTCGATCATCCCGGTGATTTTGACAAAACCGCCGAGCGGGATGGCACCGAGACCATACTCTGTTCCTCCGCGCTTGATGCTCCAGACTTTCGGCGGGAAACCGATGAAATACTGCTCCACGCGCATCCCAAACGCCTTGGCGGCCAGCAGGTGTCCCAATTCGTGCAAGCCCACTAATATTGACAGGCCCAAAATGAGCTGTCCTGCCATGATTACTATTTCCATTCGTTCAAACTTTGATTATTGCAGCGAACCGCCTGCTTGTTAATTGATTAGGTTTTACTCTATTGTTGCTTCTGCTTTCTGAATTTCAGGAGGTACGCAATGCCGAAAATGACGGAACAGACCGCAAGGGCCTCGCTGAACCCGTACCAAAATTCCTGATTGATCAGCAGCATATTTCCTTGACTTTAAGGCCGGCCTTTGTTTTCTCTTCGAAATACCTTGAGCAGAACGAAGCCAATCACCAACCCAATGATAAACCAAACCCAAAAATCCATACGTAGATAACGTTGCGTAGTTAAAAAACTTCCGAAAAGCCACGAATTAATTCGCTTTTATCGGGAAACAATTAAACGAAACTTTTAATTCGGGCGGTGGCAATGCGCCGGGTTTCTTCATCCGTCCGAACGTAGTCTTCGTAGGTTGGCTGGGCCACGTATGCCACTTTCTGCATGCCTTCTTCAATGATTTCGGAGATTTCCAGAAACCCGATTTCGTCGTGCAAAAACGCTTCTACGGCTACCTCATTGGCCGCGTTGACGATGCAGGGAACGTTGCCACCCCGTCCGAGCGCGTCAAAAGCGAGTTGCAAGTTACGAAATGTTTCAAGATCAGCCTGTTCGAATGTGAGGGACGGATACTGGAGGAAGTCGAAGCGCGGAAAATCGGACGGGAGCCGGTAGGGGTACGCCAGCGCGCATTGAATCGGCAGTCGCATGTCGGGCAAACCCATCTGCGCTTTGATGCTGCCATCCTGAAACTGCACCATTGAATGAATGATGCTCTGCGGATGAACCACTACCTCAATCTGCGACGGTTCCAGCCCAAACAGCCACCGGGCTTCGATCACCTCCAGCCCCTTGTTCATGAGCGTGGCCGAGTCGATGGTAATTTTGGCCCCCATCGTCCAGTTCGGGTGTTTTAGTGCCTGGGCTTTGGTAACGGTTTTCAGAAATTCCCGCGTTTTTCCCCGGAACGGCCCGCCCGAAGCGGTCAGAATGATCTTCTCGATCGGATTATGCAATTCACCGGCCAGGCACTGAAAAATGGCCGAATGCTCCGAATCGACAGGGAGAATGTTGACGCCTTTTTCCTGCGCGAGTTTGGTAATCAGTTCGCCGGCCACCACGAGGGTTTCCTTGTTGGCCAGGGCAATGTGCTTCCCGGCTTCGATGGCCTTGATGGTGGGCAGCAAACCGGCGTAACCCACCATGGCCGTCAGCACGATGTCGATGCGTTCCATCTGCACCACCGACGACACGGCTTTGGCACCGGCATAGACCTTGATGCCCAGCGGATCGAGGGCCGAAAACACCTGATCGTAGCGGTCTTCGTTGCAGATCACCACCACGTTAGGACGCACCAGCGCGGCCTGTTCGATCAGCAGTTCGGCATTGTTGTTGGCCACGAGCACTTCGACTTCGAACGCATCGGGATGGGCGCGAATCACGTCGATCGTTTGCGTTCCGATGGAGCCGGTGGAGCCCAGAATGGCAATATGGCGTTTGGGGTTAGTCATCCAGTAAATCTTGTGAACGTAGATATTCTCTAACTTTATTGACAAAAAAAGTTGCATTCTGAAAGCCAATGGAGGCTTCTTCATGCGTTATCGTTTCGTCAAAATCATAATCGGCTTCTATCCGCAAATCTTCGGTAGCAGTCAACAACGTCGCCATTTCCTTAGGAAATATAAAGCTCTCCAAACTTTACATGCATTCCTTTGTGAGTTTTAACGTGTAAACCATGAATTAGCAGCAAGGCTTGGGTAGCGCAAAACATAGCGTAATAAGCTCGATTGACAGCGACTCCAAAGAACCCATCCTCAAGATTTGATTTTGTAGCGGCCAAATTCTTAATTCGTAACCGGATGGCATCTTTCATAATACAATGCCCTCACGTTTGATAAAATAATAGATCGCGTTTGGTCTATTTTTATAATCGCTTTCAGTAACGGCCTTTGTCGACAATAGTATGTTGTTGCTGATCATCAAATCATATTTTAAGGCAACAAGGTCATTGATCTCTTGTAATCTTGATACATTTTTGTCTTTCAATATGATAAGTAGATCAATGTCAGATTCCTCATGGTAATCGCCACGCGCATAAGAACCATATAAAATAATTCGATCAAGCCGACTTTTATACCAGGTTTCCAGCCTTGATTTCACTGCCTTGATAAGGGACTGAATAGGGTCTGGAAGGGTTGCCAAATGGTCGGCAGGATTAATGCTTGTTTCCATCTCTACACCGTTTGCATCGTCTGTAACAACCCTTCCCCGATCACCCGGTCGTTCGATAACCGGGGTACTTTGTTCTGACCGCCCAGCTTGCCCTGCGACTTCATGTAATTCCGGAACGTTTCGCGGGGCAAAACCGTCAGCTTCAGCGGACGCAGGATACTGCCCGAAATCAGATCTTTGTAATACACGTTGAGTTCGGTCAATCGGCGGTCGAGGTCGCGGACGAAGGCTTCAGCATCATGCGGTGGCGTCGCAAATTCAACAAACCACTCGTGGTAGGGCAGTCCTTCGCGGGGCGAAACCATGGGGGCCACGGTGAACTCGACCACTTCCGTTTCGGGGTGTTGCTCCATCGCGTAGTACAGGGCTTTTTCAACTTCCTCACCAATAACGTGTTCGCCAAAGGCCGAGATGAAGTGCTTGATGCGCCCCGTTACCAGCAGCCGATATGGGTCGTTCGAGACAAACTTAACAGTATCGCCCAGCGAATAGCCCCACAAACCGGCGTTGTTGTGAATGACCACGGCGTAATTCTTGCCCAACTCGACCTGCTCAATGGTCAACCGACGCGGGTTTTTGGAAAAATAGTCTTCAGCCGGGATAAATTCGAAGAAAATCCCGCTGTTCAGCATCATCAGCAGCCCTTCTTCCGTTTGCGTATCCTGGTAGGCAATGAAGCCCTCCGAAGCCGGGTAGGTTTCGATGCTATCGATTTTCTTGCCAATGGATTCGTACAATTTCGCCCGGTAGGGTTCGAAGTTGACACCCCCGTAGACAAACAGCGAAAAGTCGGGAAAAACGTCTTTGATCTTCTTGCCGGTTCGCGCTTGAATGCGATCAAAATACATCTGCACCCAGGGCGGAATGCCCGAAATCAGCGACATCGGCTGCGTCAGCGTTTCGTCGATGATCTTTTCCAGTTTGGTTTCCCAGTCCTCGATGGTGTTGGTTTCGTACGACGGCAACTGGTTGGTGCGCAGGTAGGCTGGAACGTGGTGGTTCGAAATACCGGAAAGCCGCCCGATGTTGATGCCGTTTTTGACGACCAGCTCCGGGCTGCCCGACAGAAAAATCAGCTTCTTGTCCAGAAAAGCCGACTTTCCGGTTTCGTGGATGTAGTTCAGCAGCGCGTCGCGGGCCGAGTTGATGTGGTTGGGGATCGACTCTCTGGTAATCGGGATATACTTCGTGCCGGAGGTGGTTCCGGACGTTTTGGCCATATACACCGGCTTGCCTTTCCACAACACATCCGATTCACCGGCCAGAATCCGCTCGATATACGGTTTGAGGTCTTCGTAGTCGCGGATGGGAACAGCCTGCCGAAATTCGGGATAGGAGTTAATGTCTTTAAACCGGTGATCGCGGCCAAAAGCGGTATTTTTAGCCCCCTCGACCAGGGCCTGAAACCACCGTTGCTGCGTCTCGCCCGGCCGGTGCATCCACTCCTGTTGCCGCTGTACGACAAACTGCGCCAGTGGCTTGCTCAATACTGATCGGATTCCCATAGCCCCGCAAAGGTAACAGTTTTACGCTAATGTATCCCGGCGGAATGATATTCTGAACAACCCGGCCTGGTGTTCCAAACCGTTGTTTTTTTAGTAAACAACCCTTATGGATAAAAAATAATAAAAATCCAATTATTTAGCGATAGTTGTCTCGAATTATCTATATTTTTGCACCTCCAAAAACAGGAGCTACACCGTGCTTGCACGAAAATAACGAATGGCACTATTTAACTTTCTTTCAAGCGATATTGCGATTGACCTCGGTACCGCCAATACGCTGATTATTCACAAAGACCGGATTGTGGTGGATGAGCCTTCGATCATCGCTATGGACAAAATTAATGGGAAAGTCCTGGCGATTGGTCACAAGGCGATGCAAATGCACGAAAAGACGAACGAGAATATCAAAACAATCCGCCCGCTTAAAGACGGTGTCATCGCCGACTTTACGGCCGCTGAGCTGATGATTCGCGGGTTGATTAAGATGATCGATACGGGCAACCGGCTGTTTTCACCCTCCCACCGGATGGTGATCTGCATTCCGTCTGGTATCACAGAAGTGGAGAAGCGGGCCGTCAAGGACTCTGCCGAACACGCCGGCGCCAAAGAAGTGTACATGGTCCACGAACCGATTGCGGCCGCCATCGGAATCGGGATCGATATTACCCAACCGAACGGAACGATGATTGTCGACATCGGCGGAGGCACCACAGAAATTGCGGTTATTGCCCTGTCGGGAATCGTCTGCGAACAGTCGATCCGGATTGCCGGTGATGTTTTTACGCGCGACATTGTCGATTACATGCGCCGGGAACACAACCTGCTGATTGGCGAGCGTTCGGCGGAACAAATCAAGATGGAAGTGGGCTCGGCTCTGCCCGAACTCGACAACCCACCGGCTGACTACGAAATTCGGGGCCGCGACCTGATGACCGGGATTCCGAAAGAAATCAAGGTGACCTACAGCGAAATTGCCTACGCCCTCGATAAATCGATTTCGAAGATTGAAGAAGCCGTGATGAAGGCGCTGGAAATTTCGCCACCGGAATTGTCCGCCGATATTTATACGAACGGAATTCACCTGACGGGCGGTGGCGCATTGCTGCACGGTCTCGACAAGCGGATCGGTGCCAAAACCAAGCTGCCGATCCACGTGGCCGACGATCCGCTGAAAGCCGTCGTGAAAGGAACCGGCGAGGTCATCAAAAACCTCGACATGTACAAATCCGTCCTAATTAGCTAATAAAAATGATGAATGATGAACGATGAATGATGTCTATTATAATCGTTCATCATTCATCGTTCATCATTCATCATTTTTAGCTCATGTTTGAGTTATTTCAGTTCATCGTCCGAAGCCGGAACATCATTTTGTTTGTTCTGCTCGAGGTGCTGAGCTTTTATTTTATAATCAATACCAATAACTACTGGAGCGTTCGGTATTTCAATACCTCCAATTATTACGCGGCCAAAATTCTGGACTGGTCGAACAAGGCGCAGGAATATGCCCGGCTGCGGCAGGTCAACACCGATCTGGCCGAAGAAAACCGGCGGCTCAATACGCTCGTTACCCAACTTCAGCAGCAAAAACCGCAGGCTCCCACCAGCTACCAGACGGATTCGATTTTCGCCACCCGGTTTCAGTACCGAGTGGCCCGGGTGATCAACAACACCACGCAGCACCCCAACAATTATATTACGCTGGACAAAGGCACCGCCGATGGCATCAAACCCGGCATGGGGGTGATTTCGCCCACCGGCGTCGTCGGTAAGGTCAAGATTTGCTCCGAACACCTTTCGATTGTGACTTCCATCCTGCATTCGGATTACATGGTTTCCTCCAAACTGGTGAAAGCCGGGGTCATCGGGACCGTTAAATGGGATGGCATCAACCCGACCCGGATGAAAATGCTGGACATTTCGCGCAACACGAAAATGTATCGGGGCGATTCGGTGGTCACGTCGGAATACAACGCCATTTTCCCGTCGGGGCTTCTGGTGGGCCGTGTCATCCGGGTTGGCGAAATGCCCAATCAGACCTTCCACGATGTCACCCTGTCCGTGGGGACGGATTTTAATAACCTGTCTTTCGTTTACGTTGTCGAGAATAAATTGCAGGGCGAGCAGGAAAAACTGGAAGAAACCACCGAACCGGAACGGAGATAAAGTCAACACAAACCCATGACGTTACGCGAAATACTGAACATCATTTTCCTGTTTGTGTTGTACCTGGCTCTCCAGATTCTGATTGTGCGGAATCTGGTGCTGTTCGATGTGGCGTTTTGTTTTGTTTACGTGGCCTGTATTTTGCTATTGCCCGCCGAAATGAGTCTGTCGGCTACGTTACTGACGGCTTTTGGGGTCGGAATTATCGTCGATACGTTTTACAACACGTTGGGGATGCACGCGGCCGCAACGGTATTGATGGCTTACGTTCGACCGGCGGTGGTGCGGTTTCAGGCGGCCCAGCGGGGCTTTGACAGCCGGATTGTCTTTTCGATTCATGAAATGGGTTCGCGCAATTTCTTTTATTACGTCCTGATGCTCACCTTCATCCACCACTTCGCACTCTTCCTGATCGAAGCCAATAACGTCCTCCTTTTTCTGCCAGCTATGGTAAAAATTATCGCCAGTACGGTATTTACCTCCGTCACCATCATGCTGGTGCAGTATTTTTCTCGGAATTAATTCTCTGGCTTCTGGGTCATTACAGTATGGTTTGTGTGCAGAAATGGATAGGAAAGTGATTTAAAGTTATTGGATAACCAAGCTAAATTTTGCCCCAGTAGGGGCTCAAAAGCGCAGCGTCGGTAGTCCAGAATTCCGACCTGCTCCCGCGTGCCGTGAGGTACGCGACCGTTGGGTTGCTGCGAATCGTTGCGTGCCTGACGGCACGCGAAAGAATAGAAGACCATTCTACTACCGATGCTACGCTGTTCAATCCCTGCGGGATAAGTAGCTCCGCTATTTCTATTTGGCTTTTCATTGAGATCGATCGAAATCCTATTCGATAGCGATAAATTCCTATATTACGGCTTTTTTGCAGCATCATTCCTAAAATCAGCCGAATTCCAACCCCTTATGCCCACCTACATAGCCGCCATCGACCAGGGCACCACCAGCACCCGTTGCATCGTTTTTGATCGCCAGGGCAACATTGTCTCCATCGGACAGAAAGAACATTCCCAGATTTATCCGCAACCCGGCTGGGTAGAACACGATCCGGAGGAAATCTGGCGAAACACGCAGGAGGTCATCGCACGGGCCCGTATCAATGCCCAGCTTCAGGCCAGCGACATTGCCGCCGTCGGAATCACGAATCAGCGTGAAACCACCGTGGTCTGGAACCGGAAAACCGGAAAACCGTATTACAACGCCCTCGTCTGGCAAGACACCCGCACCGGCGATCTGGTGGCCAGCTATTCAGAAGAAGCCGGGCAGGATCGGTTTCGGGTGGCCACCGGATTGCCGATGGCCACGTATTTCAGTAGTTTGAAAATCAAGTGGATACTGGACAACGTACCGGAGGTGCGTGATGATGCGGAGCGCGGTCTGGCATTGTTTGGCAATATGGACACGTTCCTGATCTGGCATCTGACGGGCGGTATTTACAACGGACAGCACATTACCGATGTGACCAACGCCAGCCGGACCCAGTTGATGAACCTGGAAACGCTGGAGTGGGACGATGCCTTGCTGGAAGCCTTCGACATTCCACGGGCAATGCTGCCGCAAATCCGGTCGAGCAGCGAGGTCTACGGCACCGTGACGTCGGAAGTGTTGCCGGGCGTTCCCATTGCCGGTATTCTGGGCGACCAGCAGGCGGCTTTGGTGGGGCAGACGTGTTTTGAACCGGGACAGGCCAAAAATACCTACGGAACCGGCTGTTTTTTACTCATGAACACCGGCACCGAACTGCGCCATTCGACCTGTGGTTTGCTGACGACGGTAGCCTACCGGTTTGGCGACCAGCCGGTTCACTATGCCCTGGAAGGCAGCGTGGCCATTGCCGGGGCACTGGTTCAGTGGCTGCGCGATAACCTCGGCCTGATTTCGACCAGCGCCGAGGTCGATAGCTTGGCGAGAACCGTGGCCGACAACGGCGGGGCGTATTTCGTTCCGGCTTTCTCGGGCTTATATGCGCCCTACTGGAAAGCCGACGCGCGGGGTGTCATCGCCGGTTTGACACGATACGTGACCAAAGCCCACCTCGCGCGGGCGGTTTTGGAAGCTACGGCCTATCAGACGCTGGACGTGGTGCAGGCAATGGAAAAAGACGCCGGTATTGAACTGAGTTCGTTGCGGGTCGATGGCGGCATGACGGTCAATGCGTTGCTGATGCAGTTTCAGGCGGATATGCTCGGTGTGCCGGTGATTCGTCCGAAAATGACGGAGACGACCGCTTTGGGCGCGGCCTATGCCGCCGGTCTGGCGGTGGGCTACTGGAGCAATTTTGACGACCTGCGCCAGAACTGGGGCGTCGACCGGACTTTCGAACCCCAGATGGCCGAAGCCGATCAGCAACGGTTTTATCGCGGTTGGCAAAAAGCCGTTGAACGCTCGTTTGGCTGGGAAAATTAACCGGTCTTCCTGTAGTCATTGAATTAATTCGGTGACTACAGGAGGGCGGAGACCATACTCCTGCGTATTTTTGCAGCCGTACATCCCGTACACGTACGTAAACCGGCTATGACGCATACGCTCATTCTTAAAAAACCACTGGCTTTCTTCGATCTGGAAACCACGGGCATTGACCCGATGAAAGACCGGATTGTTGAAATCAGTATTGCCAAGGCACTTCCCAACGGCGAGGTGGTCATCAAAACCCAACGCATCAATCCCACGATTCCCATCCCGATCGAAACCAGTCTGATTCACGGTATTTACGACGAGGATATAAAAGACGAACCAACCTTCAAAACCGTAGCGCGCTCCATGGCCCAGTTTCTGGACGGCTGTGATTTGGGTGGTTACAACTGCAATCGCTTCGATATACCCCTGTTAGTGGAAGAATTTTTGCGCGCCAATGTCGATTTTGACCTCAAAAACCGGCGTCTGATTGATGTTCAGCGGATTTTTCACATGATGGAACCGCGTACGCTGAAAGCCGCCTACAAGTTTTATTGTGGCAAAGACCTGATCAACGCCCACAGCGCAGAAGCCGATACTGTTGCCACATTTGAAGTCCTGGAGTCGATGGTGGTTCGCTACGATGGTGCCATTGTCAACGACGAAAAAGGCAACGAAATCATCATTGGCAATGATGTGGATGTTCTTAACAAGCTGATGCTGAACAACAACGTCGATTTGCGGGGGCATATGGTCTACAACAAGGAAGGTAAGGAAGTAGTCAATTTTGGCAAGCACAAAGGCACGCTGGTGGTCGATGTCCTGCAAAAAGAACCGTCTTTCTACGACTGGATTCTGAAGAGTGAATTTCCGCTCGATACCAAACGGAAACTGACGGAGATCAAACTGCGGATGTTTAACAAACGGTAATCGCGGAAGCAAACCGTCCGGTAACCTGTACTCATTCCAAATTCCCAAACCATTTGAGTAAGCGGGAATATTACTTAACTTTGCCGGGTCTTCTCCGCTGCTCACCCAGAACCGGAACAAGGCCTTAACCAGTAGTAATCGAACTTCAGAGTCGTATGCAGCCAACCCAAGTGCCGATTCAAGTACCCGAAGTGATCCAACTGATCGACTTGAAATACTACCTCATCATTAGCACGGCGCTGTTTGTCATCGGCATTATCGGTGTATTGACCCGGCGAAATGCCATCATCATTTTCATGTCGATTGAGCTGATGCTCAACTCCGTCAATCTGATGCTCATTGCTTTCTCATCCTACCGGGCCGATCCTACCGGTCAGGTTTTTGTCTTTTTCATCATGGCAGTTGCTGCGGCCGAAGTAGCCATTGGGCTCGCCATCATCGTGATGATTTACCGCAATACCCGTTCAATTGACGTCGGCTTGCTCAATAAACTCAAGTGGTAAGTAGTTAATGATGAATTATGAACGATGGATGATGAATGAGTTGAATTCATCACCGCCAGGTTTCCCGTTGTAATTCATCATTTATAACTCATCATTCATCATTCAAAATAACGCTATAGCTCTAAGAAATGCAGACGGATTTACTGATACTCTTGATTCCGCTGTTGCCTTTAATCGGATTCATTATCAATGGAATTGGTTTTCGGAAGGTGCCTGCCAGTCTGGTCGGAATCATTGGTGCCCTGGGGCCGCTGGCCGCTTTTGCCTGTGTACTGCTGGTGTTCGACGGTTTTACCACCATTTCTGAACTAGGGAATGCCGCCCCCATTCGAACGGTTTTGTTCGACTGGATCACGGTCGGCCACTTCAACATTCCGTTTTCGTTCCAGATCGACCAGCTTTCGCTGATCATGTTGCTGATTGTGACCGGTGTCGGATCCTTGATCCACATTTATTCCATCGGCTACATGAAACACGACGACGGCTACGGAAAGTTTATGGCTTTCCTGAACCTGTTTTTGTTCTTCATGCTCCTGCTGGTGATGGGGTCCAATTACGTCGTCATGTTTATTGGCTGGGAAGGCGTCGGGCTTTGCTCGTACCTGCTGATCGGTTTCTGGAATAAAAATACGAGTTACAACAACGCGGCCCGGAAAGCCTTCGTCATGAACCGCATCGGGGACCTCGGTTTCCTGCTCGGTATTTTCATGATCATGGGCGCGTTCGGCACCGTCGAATACCTCGAAGTGTTCGAACAGGCGGCCGGTTTTCCCGTCAGCGATCCCACGGTCGTCGCCATCACGATGCTGCTGTTTGTCGGAGCCATGGGGAAATCAGCGCAGATTCCGCTCTATACCTGGCTTCCCGACGCTATGGCCGGGCCAACGCCGGTTTCGGCTTTGATCCACGCAGCCACGATGGTGACGGCGGGCATCTACATGGTCGTTCGCTCGAATGTTCTCTACACGCTATCGCCGATTACGCTCGAAATCATGGGCGGTATTGCCATCGCCACGGCTTTGCTGGCCGCGTCGATTGGTCTGGTTCAAAACGACATCAAGAAAGTACTGGCCTACTCCACGGTCAGCCAGTTGGGATATATGTTCCTGGGATTGAGTGTGATGGGGTACACCTCCGGCATGTTCCACGTCATGACCCACGCCTTCTTCAAAGCTTTGCTGTTCCTCGGTGCCGGTAGCGTGATCCACGCGATGGCCGATGAGCAGGACATCCGGAAAATGGGCGGTTTGCGGAAATACCTGCCGGTTACCTACTGGACCTTCCTGATTGCCACCATTGCCATTTCCGGTATTCCGCCGTTCGCCGGTTTCTTCTCCAAAGACGAAATTCTGATGCACGTCTATGAGCACAACAAATTCCTCTGGATTCTGGGTGTGATCGGCTCGGCCATGACCTCGTTCTACATGTTCCGACTGCTGTTCCTGACGTTTTTCGGACGGTTCCGCGGCACGGAACACACCCGTGAACATCTGCACGAATCTCCCGCCACGATGACGGTTCCGTTGCTGGTACTGGCGGTTCTGTCGGTTATCGGCGGTTTCTTCAACGTGCCGGAAGCCCTGGGCGGCAGCGCTCATCTGGCGGAATTCCTGAACCCGATTTTTGAATTATCGCACAAAGTAAGACCCGAAGCGTTTAACGAAACCCTGCTGACCCACAGCGAAGAATACATGCTGATGGGAATTTCGTCGGGCGTTGCTATTTTGTCGCTGGTGGTGGCTTACGTTCTGTATATCCAGCGGGTTACGATGCCCGAGCCGGATACAGTCGACCGCCCGGTGGTCGAAAAAGTGCTGTATAACAAATATTACATTGACGAACTGTACGAAACTATCATTGTGAAACCAACCCGTGGGTTGTCGGATGCCTTCTATAGTTTCGGTGAGTTTCTTATCGACGGCGTCGTCAACGGCCTCGGCTGGGGCGTCAAACAAACGTCGGGGCAGTTGCGGAAAATGCAGACCGGTTCAATTGGGTTTTACCTTTTCGCGATGGTCGTTAGCATTGCCACCATTCTGTGGCTGCGGTTTTTTATCAAGTTTTAGTGCATGGGCGGATTGGTCAACAGTCACTTATCATACAACTAGTAGATGCTTACACTTTCTATTCTGCTCTTTCCGATTCTGGCGGCCCTGCTGGTGCTGGCTGTTGGAGGGAAACAGGCCAAACAAATCGCTTTTCTGGGCGCTCTGGTCGAACTGGGCTTGTCGGGTTACGCTTTTTTTAGTTTTGTTCCCGACGCAACGTCGCAATTCGCCTTCGATTATCCGTGGATTGCCGCGGGCAGCATTCGCTTCAGTGCCGGGATCGACGGCGTCAGTCTGTTGCTGGTGGTGCTGACCGGCCTCCTGACTCCCCTGATCATTTTATCGGCTTTTCGCCATACCTACGAACGTCCGGCGGTTTTTTACGCCCTGATTCTGTTCATGCAAGCCGCCCTGATGGGGGTTTTCACGGCGCGGGATGCGTTTTTGTTCTACCTGTATTTTGAAGCGGCTCTGATACCGATTTACTTCCTGGCTGCTTCCTGGGGTGGCGAAAACCGGATCGCGGTCACGTTTAAGTTCTTCGTGTACACAATTTTCGGGAGCCTTTTCATGCTGGTGGCGCTGGTTTATCTGTACTTCAAGACGTCGACCGCAGCCGGTCTGCATTCGTCGGCGATTACGGATCTGTATAACCTGACGCTGAGCGCAACCGAGCAAACCTGGATTTTCTGGGCCTTTTTCATTGCCTTTGCTATCAAAATGCCGGTTTTCCCCTTCCATACCTGGCAACCCGATACCTACGTCGAATCACCAACACCCGCCACCATGCTGCTGGCCGGTATTATGCTGAAAATGGGGGTTTATGGCGTCATTCGTCTTTTGTTACCGATTGTTCCCGAAGGCGTCAACCTCTGGGGAACCACGGCCATCGTTCTTTCCGTGATCGGGATTGTCTATGGCGCAATCATCGCCATTCGCCAGCGCGACATCAAGCGGCTGATTGCCTATTCATCCTTTTCGCACGTCGGTTTAATGGCCGCCGGGGTTTTCTCGCAGACTTCTTACGGTATTCAGGGTGCGCTGGTGCAAATGCTGGCGCACGGAATCAACGTCGTCGGGATGTTTTTCGTGGCCGATATCATCGCGTCGCGCACCAACACCCGGCTGCTCGACCAAATGGGCGGCATTACCCGCTATACACCGAAACTGACGGTTTATTTCATGATTCTGTTGCTGGGCAGTGTGGCCCTGCCGCTGACGAACGGTTTTGTCGGTGAGTTTTTGCTGCTGGCCGGTGTGTTCGAATACAACAACATTCTGGGTGCCATTGCCGGTCTGACCATCATTTTCGGGGCGGTTTACATGCTGCGGTTGTTCCAAAAGGCCATGTTTGGCAAAACCACGGATATAACGACCGGTTTCAAAGACGTTTCCGGAAGCGAAAGCTGGGTGTTCATTCCGCTTTGCATCATGGTTTTCTGGATTGGACTGGTTCCCAACTCGTTTTTGAAACTGACCGAACCGGCCGTCGCGAATCTGTTACAGTTTATAAAATAGTTTGACGTTTAAAGTTTAATGTTTAAAGATCGATCATCTCAATAACAGACTAAACGCTAAACTTTAAACCTGATACCTCAAACGACTTCAACTATGCTTTCGATTATACTGCTGTCTGTATTTGGAATCGTACTCTTGTACCTGGGCTTTCTGAAGTCCCGGGCGGTTCTGTTACCGGCGACTTTATTTTTTATCCTGATTGCCCTCGGAGCCGGGTTTCTGGAGTGGAATAAATCGTATCTGTATTTCGGCGACATGTTGCTGGTCAGCAACACGGCGATTTTATTCACGGGCATCGTGCTGGTTTCGGCCTTTATGGTCGTTGCCCTTTCCGGTGATTTTCTGGACGATGAAGCTGCTCAACCGGCTGAATATTATGCCATTCTGTTGTTTTCCATCGTCGGTGCCATCATGATGATCGCCTACGAGAACCTGATTATGCTCTTTGTCGGCGTCGAAATTCTGTCGGTCTCCATGTACGTCCTGACGGGTAGCGACAAGCGGAATCTGCGTTCCAACGAAGCGGCCCTGAAGTATTTTCTGATGGGGTCTTTTGCCACCGGCATCATGCTTTTTGGCATGGCGTTGTTGTACGGCGCGGCCGGTTCATTCACGCTGACCGACATCAAAGGCTACATCGCGCTGGCGCAGGGCCGTCCTTCGCTGCTGCTGTACATGGGCGTATTGCTGGTGCTGATCGGGATGCTGTTTAAAGTATCAGCGGCCCCGTTTCACTTCTGGACGCCCGACGTTTACGAAGGCGCACCGACTTTGTTTACCGCTTTCATGTCGACAGTCGTCAAAACCGCCGGTTTTGCGGCTTTGCTCCAGTTGCTGTCGGTCGCTTTCGGGGCCATTTACGGTTTCTGGTGGATCACACTGGCGGTTATTACGGGGCTGACCCTGCTGATCGGAAACCTGACGGCGGCCTACCAAGACAGCTTTAAACGGATGATGGCCTATTCGAGCATTTCCCACGCGGGCTATCTGCTGATCGGGTTGGCGGCTTTAGGGCAACAATCGAAGCAGGCATTGGTGTTTTATTCATTGGCCTATTCCGTCGCCACCATTGCGGCCTTTGGCATTCTGCTGGTGGTGGCTAAACAGCGCGTTTCCGACGGACGCCCCGACGATACGTACTCGGCTTTCAACGGACTATCGCGTCAGAACCCCTTGCTGGCGTTCATTCTGGCGGTTTCCATGTTATCATTGGCCGGTATTCCGCTGACGGCCGGTTTCTGGGGGAAATTTATGGTTTTCTCGGCGGCAATCGACAAAGGCATGGTCTGGATTCTGGTACTGGCGGTTTTGATGTCGGCAGTGGGGATTTATTACTACTTCCGGGTGGTGATCGCCATGTATTTCCGGGAAGGGTCATCGACCTACATTCAGGTGGCTCCGTTCTACCGGTTTGTGTTGATCGCGGCCACGGCCATCACGATCATTCTGGGGCTGGTGCCCGGTTTATTTCAGAATTTGATGTAGGGCCTGTCAACCGTTGGCTCATAAACTTCTCACCGATACAGGTGTAATTCGGGTAGTTTTTTACCTTTGAGTTCTCAAACAACTAAATTCCCCTGCACCAGGTGATCAGTGTGAATAACAGCCAACCTAAAATCCAGGAAGTAAAAGGGAAAAGCTTTTTTACATTCTTTTTAACGGCGCTTTTAGGAGCCACGGTCAACTTCGTCTCCCAGATTTTCTATCGAAAAGTCTTCAATTTCGATACCAGCGTTTTATTAGGCTACCTGACAGCCACGGTGGTCAGCTTTCTCCCCACCAAGAATTATGCTTTTTCGGCGCGGGAAACCGGCAATACGGGTCGTGAAGTTGTCAAGTTTCTGGTGATTGCGCTGGTTGCCTGGGGGGTGCAGGTGGGCATGGCGGTTGCAACGCTGAAATGGGTCGCCAATCCGCACTTCCCGACCGTATCATTATTCTGGCGCGAAAAAAGCTCACACGTCGTCGGAATGGGATTCAGCTTTCTGGCCAATTATTTCGGACATAA
Source organism: Larkinella sp. C7 (assembly GCF_006149005.1). Taxonomy (GTDB): domain Bacteria; phylum Bacteroidota; class Bacteroidia; order Cytophagales; family Spirosomataceae; genus Larkinella. Next base: position 318,939 of record NZ_VBSL01000006.1, read on the forward strand.
ACTGTTGACTTTTCGCAGCACCGGCATGTATGACCGATTCAAAGCCCGATCCAGTCGCAGTACAGAATAAATACCATATGTAATGTGATATTTAGAAGCCTATCCTATATTTTACCAGTTGAGAGGCAGGATGTTATTGTATTTTTTGATTTTATGTTAAATTTGAGACTCAAACCTTAAACGCCCCGAGACGCAATGAAAAAAGTATTCGCACTTCTGTTCGTAGGTAGCATGCTTACCTTCGCAGCTTGCCAAAGCAAACCCAAAACGGAAGAAACGACAACAACAGACAGCACGGCTACGATGTCATCAGACAGCAGCATGATGTCGACCGACAGCGCAACGGCTGCTCCGGCTGACAGCGCGGCTGCCGATACGACGAAGTAATCCGACGATCTGAAAACGAACTGACGGAAAAAGCCTTATCTTTATGATAGGGCTTTTTTGTTTTTAGTGGGAATGGAAGTACTTCGTCTATTTGAAAAACACCTGCCGGGCCATGCCGTCACCTATTGTTACGATTTGTGGAAAAACCATCCCTTCACATTTGTTGCGTCGCGTCCCCGGCGTACGAAGCTGGGCGATTTCCGGGCCGAACCCGGAAAAGGATTGACCATTACCGTCAATAGCGACCTGAATCCCTACGCTTTTCTGATTACTTACCTGCACGAAGTCGCTCATTTGCTGGTTTACCAACGCTACCGCCGGTTTGGGCAGCCGCACGGACCGATCTGGAAAAAAACCTTCCGGGAAGTCATGCAGCCTGTGTTGCACGAGTCGGTTTTCCCCAAAACCGTATTGATTCCATTGAAACAGTATCTGAGTAACCCGGCGGCTTCGACGGGCGCTCATCCGACGCTCACCCGTTCGTTGCGGGAAATGGACGAGCAACCCGCCGGGAAACAGTTGCTGGTGGAGATGCCGGAAGGGGAGACGTTTCGTTTTTTGCAGAAAGAATACATCCGGGGCATGAAACGGCGAACCCGCGTCGTTTGTACGGAGAAGACTACAGGATTGAGAGTATCGATTTGGGCGCATGTTTGGGTGGAAAAAACGGACTAGATGCGGGTTGGCTGCTTGGCTGCTTGGAATCGGATGGGCTCTGGTTACGCAGGCGCAACCGGTACCGTCCGTATTGGCCGAGGGATCGTGGCTGAAAATAGGGATTACCAAAACCGGTATCTACAAACTCGATGCGGCTTTTCTGACGAAATCGGGCGTCCCTGTTTCGACCGTCGACCCGCGCACGATCCGGCTTTTTGGCAACGGCGGAGCCGCCTTACCGCAGGCCAACCACAAAGACCGCCCGCGCGACCTGACCGAAAATGCCATTTGGGTAACCGGCGAAACCGATGGCCGTTTCGACGTCAGCGACGTCGTCTATTTTTTCGCTGAAAGTCCGCACCCCATTTCTTACGATTCGACTTCCCGGCGACTCTCGCACCAGATTAATCCCTACAGCGATACGACGTATTATTTTCTGACGTTTGGCCAGAAAACCGGCAAACGCATTGCCACTCAGCCTACGTTGCCGCAAACCGGTACGGTAATTACCGAATTTGACGACTACGCGTTTTACAAAACCGGAGGGGAAATGACCAACCTGGTGCGGTCGGGCCGGGAGTGGCTGGAATACCTCGGCATTGGAACCGATAAAACCGTTTCTTTCAATTTGCCCGGTATGGTACCCGGCTCGAGTGCGCTGGTGACCTCCAATGTCGTAGGGCGTGCGCTGATCAATACCCAGTTTCAGTTGAAATGGGGCGCGCAAGTCGTCGGAACCCAGGCCATCGAAAGCGTAACGGATTACCAATATGATCGGAAAGGCCGTCAAAACCGTCAGACGTTTACCCTAATGCCCGCTTCGCTGGAAAGTCCGGTGAAACTGGCATTGACATACGACAGAAACGGGCAGGGCTATCTGCAATCGCTGGCGCTTCAGACCCGGCGCATCCTTCGCCGGTATGACGAACCCTTTCTTTTCCGATCGCTGGAATCGGCCCGTTCCGCAACCGTCCGCTATGTTATTCAGCAGGCCAACGCGACGATGCAGGTGTGGGATGTGACCAACCGGCAACTGCCGGTTTCGATGCCCGTCACCCTCAATGACAGGCAGGAGGGAAGCCTGCCGGCCGTGGGAAACCACCTGCGGGAATACCTGGTTTTTTCGCCGGAACAGGCAAGCATGCCCGAAACCGCCGTTGCGGTTGCCAACCAGAACCTGCAAAGCCGCGAAACGCCCGATTTACTGATCATTACCCCGGCAAGCTGGCGAACACAGGCCGAACGGCTGGCCGATTTCCGCCGGAAAAACGATCAACTTACGGTGCTGGTCGTCAGTTCGCAGGAAGTGTACAACGAATTTGCATCGGGCCAGCCCGACCCGACGGCTCTTCGGGATTTTGCCCGTTTCCTGAATAACCAGACACCGGGTAAACTCAAATACCTGCTGCTGTTTGGCGACGCGACGTTCGATTACAAAAATTATTCGAAGTTGCTGACCCCGGCTCAACTGGCGGCTACGCTGCCAACTTACGAAAGCCGGGAGTCGCTGCACCCGGTTTTGAGCTACAGTTCCGACGACTATTTCGGGTTTCTGGAAACCGCCGAGGGCGAGTGGACAGAAGATTTTTCGGGCGATCATTCGCTGGACATTGGCGTGGGACGACTGCCGGTGAAATCCGCTGAGGAAGCTCGGACGGTGGTCGATAAACTGATCCGCTATGCGGCCACGGGAAAACTGCCGGGCGACTGGCAGACGAAGATTTCCTTTGTGGCCGACGATGGCGACCGCGATTTTCCGAACATTCACCAAACCGACGCCGACCGGCTGGCCCAGAAAATAACGACCTTACGACCGCCGTTTCGGACCGAAAAACTGTATCTGGACAGTTTCGCTCAGGAATCGAGCCCCGGCGGGCAAAAGGCTCCGCTCGTGAATCAGGCCATTACGAAAGCGTTAAACGACGGTCGGTTGATTGTCAATTATACGGGCCACGGGGGCGAGTCGGGCTGGGCCGAGGAACAGGTGGTAACCTTGCAGGACATTCTGGGCTGGACCAACCGGCGGCTCCCGATCTTTGTCACGGCCACCTGCCAGTTTGGTCGCTACGACGATCCGGCGCAGACGTCCGGGGCCGAACTGGCTTTGCTGAACCCCCAGGGCGGCAGCATTGCCCTGCTGACGACGGCCCGACCGGTTTACGCCAGTACGAATTATCTGTTGAACAATGCTTTTTACGACGCCCTCGCCCAAAATACCGCCGACGGTGCGCCCCGGCTGGGCGATTTGATTCGGCTGACTAAAAATGGCAGCCTCAGCGGCAGCCTGAACCGCAATTTTACGCTTTTGGGCGATCCGTCCATGCAACTGGCTTTTCCAACGGCCCAGGCCGTGCTGACCCGCATCAACGGGAAAACCGTTGGAGACCAGGCCGACACACTCCGGGCGCTGGAAACCGTTCGGCTGGAAGGCGAAGTTCAACAGGGCCGGTCGGTTCTGAATCCATTTAATGGGTATGTAAAAGTGACGCTGTTTGATAAAGCGGACACCATAACGACCAATGGCACAGAGTTCAGCCCACCTATGAACTATGCGGAATACCGGAGCCCGCTGTATTCCGGTCAGGTACGCGTTCAGAATGGCAGGTTCGTCTGTCAGTTTGTGATGCCGAAAGATCTGGACTACCGCGTTGGTCTGGGAAAACTGTTTCTGTATGCTGTACAATCGGATAGTCTGGTTGAAGCCGCCGGGAGTTACGATAATTTATTAATCGGTAACAGCGTCCCGAATCCGGTGGCCGATACGAAGCCGCCCGTTATCCGTCTGTTTATAAACGATACGACTTTTGTAGATGGCGGAACGGTTTTTGGACCGATTACTACACTGATTGCCAAACTAAATGACGAAAATGGCATCAATATTGCGCGTAATGGTATTGGTCACGAAATAACGGTCCGGCTGAACGACGGGATGCCGGTTGTGGTGAATTCGTATTTCACCCCCAATCTGGATGATTCGCGGGGCGGGACGGTCCGCTATGACTGGCCAAACCTGCCACCGGGTGCGTACACAGTTCAGGTAAAAGCGTGGGATGTTTACAATAATCCATCGGAAACAACGTTGACTTTTGTAGTTTCCGCACAACCGCCCCTGGTCATTCGGTCGGTTGCTGTAACACCCAACCCATTTCAGGAACAGGCGAACTTCGGTTTGCAACACAATCGGCCCGGCGATGCGTTAGAAAGTACGCTGCTGATCGTCGATTTGAGCGGCCGAACGGTGAGCGAACGAATCGATCAATGTTCCAACTGCAACGCGTCTATTACCGGACTAAGCTGGAACGGAACCAGGCCGGGTGGAGCAGCGGTGATACCCGGTTTGTATGTATATCGGCTTATCTTGCGTTCAATGTCGGATGGCTCGTCGGCCATGCATTCGGGCAAGTTGCTCTACGTTAGATAGTTATAAAAATATATTCTAATTGTCCTTTTATATTCTATCTTAAACATCGTAAATTTGGCGTTCTTACCCTGGTTACCCAACGAACGCGCTGATTCGGGAGTTAATTAAACCTCTTTTATGACACGTACCTTATCGTCAATTTGTTTACTTGGTTGCCTGACACTTCCGCTTGTTTCAAATGCCCAGGTTAGTGGGGGGTTATTGGGACAGGACACGGTTGCGTACCGGATTCCTCAAATGTCATTGCCGTTCCTGAACTTTACGCCCGACGCCCGCAGTGCCGGGTTGGGGGATGCCGGTGCCGCGCTGGGTGCCGATGCCAATGCGGTTTTCTGGAATCCGGCGAAGCTGGTTTTTGCGGAGAAGGATCAGGGGCTGGCGTTGTCCTACACGCCCTGGCTGCGGAGTATCGGGGTAGACGATATGTATTTTACGTTCTTATCGGGCTACAAAAAAGTGAGCAAGAACGATGTGATCGGTCTTTCGCTGATGTATTTCGATATGGGAACCATCGACTTCACCACCATCCTGGGGCAGCCGGCCGGTTCATTTAACTCCAGAGAATATGCCGTCACGGCTTCGTATTCCCGTCGGTTGTTTCAGAACTTCTCGATGGGCGTCAACCTCCGGTACATCAACTCGAACCTGTCGGGCAACTATTCCGTCAATGGTGTCTCGTTGAAACCGGCATCGACGGCGGCTTTCGACATCAGTGCTTTTTACCAGAACGAAGTTCGGGACGATATTACCGGCAAAGGGTTTAAATGGGCGTTCGGCGGGATCATTTCCAACATTGGCGGTAAAGTAACCTACGGTACGTCTACACCCGCGCCCATCCCAACCAACCTGAAGTTAGGGACGGCCCTGACGTTGTATACCGATAAATTCAACAAATTTAACTTCATTCTCGACCTGAACAAGTTGATGGTGCCTACTCCGCCGGTGTACCAAACCGTCAATGGGGTGGTTCAGTACAACGGTGTCAACCCTATCATTGCGCAGGGGAAAAATCCGAACCGGCCAACCCTCAGCTCCATTTTTGGTTCATTCTCCGATGCGCCCGATGGCTTCTCGGAAGAGGTGAAGGAAATCAACATTGCCACGGGGATCGAATACTGGTATAATGAGCAATTTGCAGCCCGTGTTGGCTATTACCACGAACCTCGCCTGAAAGGCGGTCGGCAATATTTTACGACCGGTCTGGGCATTCGGCTACAACAGAAATACGGTGTCGATTTTGCTTACCTGATTCCGGTAACGCAGGGTAGTCCGCTGGCGCAAACGTTCCGGATTTCGCTGATCATCGACATTGACAAAAAAGCCAAATCGGCCGAAGTGGATGATGCCGAAGACAATCTTGAATAAGCTACTATAACTCCAACTGTAACGATGGCACCCTTCGGGCGTGCCATTCTTTTTTTACCGCCTGAGCAATTGCACTTGATTGAACAATGGAAGTTGTAAACCGAACCGAAGCTCCCGAATACAAACGAATTGAAGAGGTCAGGGTACCGGCCATTGCGACGCTGACGATGGACAACGGTCAGCCGCTGTATGGGATCAACGCCGGCCAGCAGCCCGTTATCCGGCTGGAGGTGATCTTTGACGCCGGTGCGTGGTATGAACCCTTACCGGGGCTGTCGACACTGGCGATGAAAATGCTGACGGAAGGAACCCATTCTCACACTTCGGCCCAAATCAGTGAATATTTTGACCGGTTCGGGGCTTTTGTCGAGCAACAAAGCGGGACCAACCGCGCCAGCCTGACGGTTTACGGTTTGACAAAGCACCTGCCAGCGTTGTTACCGATGATTCAGGAAATGCTGATGGAATCGGTCATTCCGGAAAAGGAACTGAATCACCAGAAAAACATTACCCTGCAAACACTACGGGTTAATCTGGAGAAAAACAACTTCGTCGCCAGCCGCCTGATTCGGGAAAAGGTTTTCGGTGCCCACCATCCGTATGGTCATAACCAGAAACCGGAAACCCTGGAAGCGATTCAGCGGGACGGGGTGGAAGCCTACTACCGGCAACGCATTCGACAACGGCCCTTCCGGGTCATGGTGGCCGGGCAGATTGCCGAAACCGAAATTGCCCTGATCAATCAATATCTCGGCCATCAGGTCGTTGAAACCGTTCCAGAAACCGCTGATGCGGCAAAAACCGCTATCAGTGACTTTTCGCCGGGCCTGGTCGACAAACCCGACAGCCTGCAATCGTCGATCCGGCTGGGGCGGTTGCTGTTTACCCGCAAACACCCGGATTATTTTCCGACGCTGGTGATGAATGAAGTGCTGGGCGGTTATTTCGGCTCCCGGCTGATGAAAAACATCCGGGAAGAAAAAGGATTTACGTACGGAATCTGGTCGAACCTGGCGATGCATCCCAATGAGGGATCGTTCCTGATCGGAACCGACGTCAAACGCGAAAATACGCAGGAAACACTCGACGAAATCGGGAAGGAAATTGGGCGGCTGCGCGAGGAACTGGTGCCGGAAAACGAACTGGAAACGGTTCGGAACTACATGGCGGGGTCTTACGTGGGCAATCTCAATACGCCGTTTGAAATTGCCGACCGCTACAAAGCGTTGCTCTTCGACGGTTTACCCGCCGACTATATCTCGACCTACATCGAACACATTCGCGCCGTCACGGCCGAACAGGTTCTGGAGATGGCCAACCGGTATTTGCCGGATGGTTCGTTGATTGAGGTGGTCGTGGGAGGGAAATAGTAGCCACGGACCTATTGATTTAAACCAAATAACCGCCGACTTCATATTTGGCTTAAATCAATAGGTCCCTGGGTACCTACTGAATTTCAAAAGCCGATAACTCCACAAACTTCGCGACCCGCTCGTTGATTTCGTCGGTCGTTAGATTGAAAAGTCGTTCGGCACCGAATTTTTCGACGCAGAATGACGCCATAGCCGAACCGTAAATAATACCGCGTTTCATGTTGTTGAACGATACATCGCCGGTGCTGGCCAGGTAGCCGATAAAACCGCCCGCAAACGTATCACCTGCACCGGTTGGGTCAAATACTTCTTCGAGGGGCAGCGCGGGCGCAAAAAAGATGTGGCCACCGTGGAACAGCAACGCGCCGTGTTCGCCTTTCTTGATAATCACGGTTTTGGGTCCCATCGCACCAATCTTGGCGGCCGCTTTCACCAGGGAGTATTCGCCGGACAACTGGCGGGCTTCCTCGTCGTTCACCGTCAGCACATCCACCAGTTTGATTACGTCCATGAGGTCGTCCCAGGCGATGTTCATCCAGAAATTCATGGTGTCGAGCATGATCAGTTTCGGGCGGTTCGGAAGCCGTTCGATGACCAGTTTCTGAATGGCTGGGGCGGTGTTACCCAGCATCAGAAAATCGCAGTTTCCGTAGGCTTCGGGAATAACCGGGTCGAACTTTTCCATCACATTCAACTGCACATCGATGGTATCCCGCGTATTCATGTCGTTGTGGTATTTTCCCGACCAGAAGAACGTTTTTTCGCCGGGGCGGATTTCCAGCCCGGTGGTGTCGACGCCGTGGCTTTCGAGGATGTCGATCATCTCCTGCGGAAAATCGTCGCCGACGACGGCTACCAGGTTGTTTTCATTCGTAAAATACGATGCTGACAGCGTAATGTACGTGGCGGCTCCTCCGATGATTTTATCGGTTTTGCCGAAAGGCGTTTCCAGTGCATCGAAAGCCACTGAACCAACGGTTAACAAACTCATGCTGATTGGATAAATACAGTGTAAACTAACTTGTTGAACGAACAGAAGGCTGACTGCCAGCCCAGAATGTTGCGAAGATAGGAAAACTACGCCATTTGCCACTCGTCACAACACGCTGACTTCCGACGAACATTGTGTAGATTTGTGGTCGAAGAAAACCGTAGGGTCGGATCGACCGATTGAAGAATGACAACACCGACACAGCCGCTAAAGTTATACAATACGCTCACCCGCCGGAAAGACCTGTTTGTACCGATTGCCGCGCCTTATGTGGGCTTGTACGTTTGTGGGCCAACGGTTTATAACTACGTGCATTTGGGCAACGTCCGCACGTTTCTGACCTTCGATACGCTGTTTCGGTATTTGACCCACATCGGCTACAAAGTTCGGTATGTGCGGAATATTACGGACGTGGGCCACCTGGTGGGCGATGGCGACGATGGCGAAGATAAGATCGGGCGGATGGCGAAGCTGGAAAAAATCGAACCGATGGAAATCGTGCAGCGCTACACGAACGATTTTCATTCGGTAACCGAGCTGTTCAACCTGCTGTCGCCCAGCATCGAACCCACCGCAACGGGCCATATGGTCGAGCAGATTGAAGCCGTCCGGGTTTTGATCGACAAGGGTTTGGCCTACGAATCGAATGGCTCGGTGTATTTCGATATTTTGCAATACAACCAGCAGGGCGGTAACTACGGCAAACTGTCGGGGCGTATTCTGGAGGATCTGCTGAACGAAACCCGCGATCTGGACGGTCAGTCGGAAAAACGGAATCCGCTGGATTTTGCCCTGTGGAAAAAAGCCGCCCCCGAGCACCTGATGCGGTGGCCGTCGCCCTGGAGCAACGGTTTTCCGGGCTGGCATTTGGAGTGTACCTGCATGAGTACCAAATACCTGGGAAAACAGTTCGATATTCACGGGGGCGGAATGGATTTGAAATTTCCGCACCACGAATGCGAGGTGGCGCAGGGGCAAAGCATTTACGGCGAAGAACCGGCGCGGTACTGGATGCACTCCAACATGCTGACGGTGAACGGACAGAAAATGTCGAAGTCACTGGGGAACTCCTTTCTGCCGTCGGAACTGGTGACCGGCACGCACCACCTGCTCGAACAGCCCTACAGCCCGATGACGGTGCGGTTTTTCATGTTGCAATCGCATTACCGGAGTACGCTTGACTTTTCGAACGAAGCCCTCAAAGCGGCCCAGAAAGGCTACAAACGGCTGGCAAACGGGTTGCGGATCGCGAAGACATTGACCTATACTGAAGCCGATGACGTGGCGGTTGATGAAAAAAAACAACAGGAAATTCGCAAGGCCATCGCCGATTTTTACGGTGCTCTGAACGACGATCTGAACACGGCCGTTGGCATTGCCCAACTATTTGCGTTGCTGAAATACATCAATATGCTGTATGCAAACCAGCTTCAGTCGGCGGCTTTGGGAGAGGAAATTTTTACAGAACTGAAAGAGTCGTTCATTCAGTTCATGGAAGGTGTTCTGGGGTTAACCGAAGAAAAAACCGGGAGTGATGCGGTATTGGACGGCATGTTGACGTTATACCGGGAGTATAAAGACCAGAAGCAATACGATAAAGTGGATCAGGTCCGTTCCTATTTCAAGGCGCAGGGGCTGGCCATCAAAGATATGAAGCACCGGATCGACTGGGCTTACGAAGAGTAGTCAAACCTTATCGGTAAAACATGCGCCTAAACAGGAAAATCATTCTCTTTTGGCTGGCTGCGGTGATCACCGTCAGTTCCTGCAAAAGCAAAAAACAGGATCAGCAGGAAAATCAGGCCACCGAGGTTAAAGCGGTTACAGCTCCGGCGTTCAATGCCGATTCGGCTTACGGCTACGTTGCGAAGCAGGTGGCATTTGGGCCGCGGGTGCCCAATACCGATGCTCACCGGCGTTGTGGAGACTACCTGATTGCCCAACTGAAGCAATTCGGCTGCGAAGTCACGGTGCAGAACTTCACGGCAACGACCTACGACAACCTCAAATTAAACGCCCGCAACATCATTGGCAGCATCAATCCGAATGCGCCCAAACGCATTGTTCTGGCCTCCCACTGGGATTCCCGCCCGTTTGCCGATCAGGACAGCGTGGCCCGAACCAAACCGGTGATCGGTGCGAACGACGGCGCCAGTGGCGTCGGTGTTTTACTCGAAATGGCCCGAACCATTCAACAATCCGGCGTGAAGCCCGACGTGGGTATCGATCTGATATTCTTCGATGCCGAGGACTGGGGCAATTCCGAACTGGCGAAAGACGAATACGGCGGTTTTTGTCTGGGATCGCAATATTGGGCAGCCAATAAGCATAAACCGGGATATACGGCTTATTACGGTGTTTTGCTGGATATGGTCGGTGCCAAAGGGGCTACGTTCCTGAAAGAAGGCAATTCCATGCAGTATGCGCCCACGGTGGTCAACAAAGTGTGGGAAACGGCCAGCCGCATGGGCTACAATCAGTATTTTGTCGATACGGGCCAATCGGGTCCTGCCATTACGGATGACCACCTGCCGGTGAATAAAGTCGCCAAAATTCCGATGATCGACATCATCCACCTGAAAGTAGAATCCGGTAGTTTCTTCAAAGACTGGCACACGGCCCACGACGACATGGACAACATCGACCGCGGCACACTCAAAGCCGTCGGCCAGGTATTGCTGCAAACGCTATACAATGAAGAATGAACCGTTAACCGCATTTATTTTCAGGAAGGGTCGGCGGTTTTTTCTTCGGCTGTTCACTCTTCCGGGCGCTTTGTTCCTTCTAGCAAGCTGTTCTCCCCCGCCGGATCAGCTTGGTAAGCTGGATCTGGTCAAATGGCGGACGGATCGGGGTGGTTGCAACGGCGTTAGAGCCACGCTGGTCGATGATTTCAAAACCGTTCGGCAGGAATTGAAAGGGAAATCCTCGAATGAAATTGGCCAGATTCTGGGCCGCCCGGACAGTGAGCAACTGGACGACCGCAATCAGAAATTCTACATTTACTTTCTCGAAAAAGGCGTACACTGCGAGGATCCAAAGGTGAAAACCGACAGCCGCTCGGTGGCGCTGCGAATCAGTGCGATTGGGTTGGTGACGGAGATTACGTTTCAGCGGGGGCGACCCTGAAACACCTTGCTCATCTTGCCCGGTTAAAACCGAGGGTTACAACACGATTCACTCCTGAGGGGGGGCTTATCCCAGAGGGATGAATAGTTTGTAAGGATGGGTTTTCCCACCGAATCTAAACATAAAACTTCTTCCGTTCAATAATTTCCCCCACCACATCCGGGACCAAGTAGCGAATGGAGCGGTTATTTTTAAGGGAATCGCGGATGAAGGTAGCGGAAATGTCGAGCAGGGGCGCTTGCACAAACCGCACATTCGGGTGCTGTTCCAGCGGACTGGGTTCGCTGTTCGGGCGCGGATACACATAGAGCCCAAAATACTCCAGAATCTGTTCGTGGTTCTTCCAGTTGGGAAACTGCGCCAGGTTATCACCGCCGATGATCAGTTTGAAGGCGTGCTGCGGGTATTTTTCCTGCAGCCGGATCAGCGTGTCGATCGTGAAGCTGGGGCGGGGCATGGAGAACTCGATATCCGTCGCTTTCAGCTTTGAATTATCGGCAATAGCCCGCTCCACCAGATCGATGCGGTCGAACTCGTGCAGCAGGCTTTTGTTCTTTTTAAAGGGATTTTGGGGAGAAACCACAAACCAGACCTGTTCGAGGTCGGTGGTGGTCGCCATGGTATTGGCAATGATCAGATGGCCGATGTGTACGGGATTGAAAGAGCCGAAGAACAAACCGATTTTCATAAGCAGACCGCGTTCAGACTTACCATCCGGTTCGTATTATACGACAGTGGCCTTTTCCGGAATGATGTTCTCGTTCAGGAAATTATCCGTCAGTTTCTGGGCTTTTTCCAGGGTTGTTTCCAGATCGTCGTTCACCAGAATAACGTCGAACTGATCCTGAAAGCTCATTTCGAAGTGGACCTTAAACAGCCGTTTTGACAGGCTGTCGTCGGTTTCGGTTCCACGGTCCAGCAAGCGTTGTTTCAGGGTCTCTTCGTCCGGTACTTTCACAAAAATGGCCAGGGCTTTATCTCCGTAATATTTCTTGAGTTTCAAGCCGCCCTGAACGTCGACATCGAACAAAACGTGCTTTCCGTTACTCCAGACGCGTTCGATCTCGGATTTGAGCGTTCCGTAGAATGCACCGACATACACTTCTTCCCACTCGACGAATTCGTCGTTGTCAATTTTTTCCTTAAAATCTTCGGGAGTCAGAAAGTAATAGTCTTTGCCGTTTTGTTCTGCGCGGCCCCGGCGGTCACGGGTGCAGGCGGAGATTGAAAAACCCAGATTCGGGTTTGTGGCTAGTAAGTGCCTGACAATGGTGGTTTTACCTGAACCGGAGGGTGCCGAAAAAATAATCAGTTTGCCGTCCAATGCCGCTTATTTAGTGATTTCGGATCGAATTGCGGCCGCAATTTTGTCGGGGCAGCACTTCTTTTCAACTTTGCCCTGTAAGGCTTCTTTGATACACTTTTCAAGGTGGTACATATCGATGCACGGTTTGCAGATATCGATATGCTGCTTGAAATGTTCTTTTTCTTCTTCGGTAGCCCCACCGTCCAGAATCGACTGAATCCGTTTCAGGCACTCGGCCTGATGTTCGCAGCTTTCCTTCATGGGGGCGGTCGCCTGCCTACCCTCTACACCAACCGTAGTCGACGAATGCAATGTGCCTGACATTGGAAATGTTTAATTTATTCCAGAAATAGTTCTACAATATGTAACTTGACATAACAACCAAGTATCTATCTCAAAAAGTTTCAGTTAGTCATCATTTTTGTTGTAACCCATTGACGCTGCGTATTCTTTCAGCTTGTCTTTCAATAGATTCCGGGCACGGTGTAACCGTGAGCGAACCGTTCCAATCGGAATATCCAGAATTTTGGCCATTTCCTCGTACGTGAATCCTTCGATGTCACAGAGGATAATAACCGTCCGGAAATCGACCGGCAGCGAATTGAGCGCGGAAGCCACTTCGTCGCCAATCATGTCCTGCACCGTTTCGAACCGAAGGTCCGTCGTGTGCTCGGTTTCCGATGCTTCGTCAGAATTGTAGGTTGTCTCTACATCCTGATAATCAACCTTCGCAGGTTCTTTACTTTTCTTGCGATAATCGTTGATGAAGCTGTTCTTCAGAATGCGGAACAACCACGCTTTCGCGTTAGTTCCCTGTTCGAAGGAGGAGATAAATCGAAAAGCTTTTAAATAGGTATCCTGCACCAGGTCGTTCGCGTCATCTTCGTCCATCGTCAGGCGGAAGGCAAAGTTGTACATGGAGTCGATGTGGGGCATGAACTCCTTGTTGAAGACCTGGTACTTTTGTTCGTCTGTATACCCTTGGAGTTGCGTATCTGACATAATTTCGGGCATCGTCGTCATAAAATTACAAATGAAAATTAAATGGCATCCATTTTTTTCTCGGGTTCAATACATACGGATGCGTGACTCGTAGCGATGTTTCATAGAATCAAGGGGTTAGCGCTTGAGAAAGACTATTTAACGGATAATAAAAAAATCAACGCCAATGTTTTGAGAATACTGCAAAAATCAATCCTAGCCGGTCCTGATCTCAGGAATTGCAAGGAACAAGACAAATTGGCAGGACGCAAGCCGGGGGTGATGGATGGTTGGTTAAGGCGGATGGAAGGACAGAAATAGCGAGTGAAAATCAGAACCTCAGGAATCCCGTTCGATGAGGGGGAGCGTGACCAAAAATTGTCCATTCTCTTCGTAGACGGTCGGCCGGGGTTGATTTAACATCTGGTATTTACTTAAAATATTGGAGATACCGACACCATTTGAAAGAATGCGGGAGGGTTTTCGCTGCAAATTGTTGGCGACCCGCACCGTGCCCTCATCGGTGGTAGCAATCTCGATCAGCAGCGGTTTGTCGGGCAGAATCATGTTGTGCTTGACGGCATTTTCCACCAGCAGCTGAAGCGTCAGCGGGGGCAGTTGGTGGCTGCGGTAGCGTTCGTCCACGCGCAACCGGAGTTCCAGCCCGTCGCCGTGGCGGGTTTTCAGGAGGTGAAAATACGAGCGGATAAAATCGAGTTCGGTTGTGAGCGAAATGAGATCCTGCTCGTTGGAACGCAGCAAATACCGGTAAACGCTGCTGAGTTCCTCCAGAAACTGACCCGCCTGTTTCGGATTTTCGTCGATCAGCGCGCCGAGCGAGTTCAGGCTGTTGAACAGAAAATGCGGATTGACCTGCTGCTTCAGGGCTTCCAGTTGGCTTTGCAGGTTGGCGATTTTGAGTTGCTCCTTTTCTTTTTCTGATTGGCTGAGCAGGATCGAAATGCGAAAGGCTTCGTAGACGCCCAGAATCACCAGTGTGATGGTGGTGGCACTGGATAAAATACTGTCACTTGATCGGGTTTGAAACGACACGCGCCCCGTCAACAGGAACGACGAAATTCCGCTAACCAGAAACAGGATAACGCATGTTGTTATGAAGCAGGAAGATGCGGTCCATGCCAGGCGTTTGATTACCTGCGAGCGGTGTGGAAACCGCTTCAGAAAAAATCCGATCAATAAGCGGTTCATTTCCCAGATCACGGTCATGAACACCAGGGCAATGGCAATTTTGATCAGACCGAACTGGGTGATTGGCGGGCGCAGATACCCGGTTGAGCTGACACTCAGCAGCGTCAACAGCAGAATGCCACCAATCCGGAGCCCGCGGTTATGGAGTCGGTCCAACATGAAGGTGTTTTTAGCAAGGGCGTTAAACACTGCAAATGTGTGCAAAAAATCCACATCGCCAACATGCACTTGCGCTTACGAAACCAGCGTGATGCTCAGTCCCTGCCGCAAGGTATTGTGGATTTCGGCAATGCGGTCCGTGTGTTTAATCAGCGCGTCAATTTCATCCGAAGGAGCGTCGGAGACGACCCGGGCTTTGTATTGAAAGTTGGTGCCCGGTTCGCCCACGCCCCCGAACTGGCCGGTGCAAACCACCTCCACTTCCGACACGGTGATGTTTCGTTCGGCGGCTTCCCGGTAGATGTCATTGCAGAAGCAGGTTGCCAGCGACAGCAGGAGAAGTTCGCCCCCGTTGAGCGACGATCCGTAGCCCGACGGTTTCGAGGCAATCCGGACGGTTTTTGCATCGCCGTTGGTTTGCACGACCACCTCGTGCTGCTGGAAGGTATTTTTGAGGGAAGCGGAAATTTCCATGCCTTTGCGGATTTAAATCGGGTTGGATCGCGTCTCCCCGCGGTTTTTATGCTCTGGTAAAGCTACTGAAAAGGAGAGACGCTTCAAAGTCTGTCGGCAGGAGAAACGGGGTATAGGTCAAGGCATTCAGACTGACAAAATTTCTTTTTCGACGGTATTTCTGGCAGAAAAACGGCCCTGTTTCTGTCATTTTTTCTGCCCGAAATACCGTTGGCACAGGGTTTGAAAAACCGGTTCCTGACGGTGAAAACCGCTCATCGATGTTCATTTCTGTATTGTTTAACTTTTAAAAAAGGAGGTTGATATGTCACTCATCAAAAGGAATGGGGCTTCGTCCCCGGCGTTTCCGGCTTTGTTCGATGACTTTTTTAGCCGGGATCTTTTTAATTGGAACAACAGCAATTTTTCCACAACGCAAACGACCATTCCGTCGGTCAACATCAAGGAAACGACCGAAGCGTTTGAAGTAGAACTGGCTGCGCCCGGTATGGAAAAAACGGATTTTAGGGTTGAGCTGGACGGCAATCAGCTTACGATTTCCTCGGTGAAACAGCACAGCGAGGAAAAAGAAGCGCAAAATTATTCGCGCCGGGAATTCAGCTACCAGTCCTTCCAGCGCAGCTTCGTGCTTCCCAAAGACGTGGTGGATGAAGACCGGATTGAGGCCAAATACGAAAACGGCCTGTTGCATCTGACGATTCCCAAGCGGGAAGAGGCCAAACAAAAAGGCCCGAGACGCATTGAAATCGGCTAAACCGAACGGCCTGCTCCCCGAGCAGGCCGTTTTTTTTGTGTCGAAAGGATGAGGTAATTTTCGGGGTACCGTTGGTTGTCAACCAATTACAGGCACCAGACCACCAGTTACCAGATTTTTACTACCAGTTACCACTCCGGCGTTGTGGACCCTTGGCCGACCCCCTACTTTTGATGCATCAACGGGTCAGAAAACAGCGAAACCCGGACGCTGACATCATTCCAAACAACTACTTCCAAACACTACGATGAACACATCCATCCCTTCTTCGACCACCAATTCGATTCTGGACAATTACGTTTCGGTCCTGAAAAAGTACAATGATTTTAACGGGCGCGCCCGGCGGAGTGAGTACTGGTATTTTTTCCTGATCAACATGCTGGTTACGCAGGCAGTCAATTTCACCAACATCCTGCTATTCGACGGTCTGGCGGTGATTGGCTGGATAACGATGCTGTTTAACTTGGCGATTCTGGTCCCTTCGGTGGCCGTAGCGATCCGGCGGATGCACGATGTCGGCAAGAGCGGCTGGTATGCCCTGATTCCGTTTTACAACCTGATTCTGGCCTGCACCGAAGGCACACGTGGCGTCAATGAATATGGCCCCGATCCAAAAGCCAAAGCCGCCACAGTTGCCTGATTTGTAGGTTTTAAGATATAGATGAGGCCGCCCGATTCGTTAGAGTCGGGCGGTTTTATTTTGCCTTGTCCGTCAGGGAGCAAGTTGGCTCTACCCGGGCTGTAAAGGGTCGCGCTTTTGCCAGTGATAGGCCGCAACCGAGTTCTTCCAGAAATACTTTTCGGCTACGGTTCGGCCTTTCGCGTTGAAGTATTCCTTAACGAGGCCCAATCCGACGTGAAAAGGCCGCCACTGATCGCTATTCGGCCAATCACTGCCATAGAGCAGTCGCTCTTCGCCAAAGCGGTCGAAGAGCGTATCCAGCCGTTCCCGGTAGAAAGGCAGCGTCTGTGGAATCGTTCCATCCACCCGGCGCAGGACTTCAGAAATCTTCACATACACCTGGGGCCGCTTGCCCAACGCCTGCAGGTCGGCTTCAGCGGTTTTTCGGGCCGCAGCCGCTTCCGGCGGGGTCATTTGGGGAAGATGATCGATGATGACCCGCAGATTCGGCACCAGATCCGTAACCCGCACGATGGCTGCCAGGAGCGCCGGATTCGGATTCGCCGTGTCCAGCACCAGCCCGGCCTGAGCCAGGAAGCGAAGGTCCGCTACGAACCGGGGATTGGCCAGTTGGCGGGACAGATCGTGTTCCCAAAGATTTCCGTAGCGAATTCCCCGAAACAGCGGATTGCGTTGGAAGCGTTCGAGTTGCTGGCGGAAGTCCGGCTTGCCCGGCTCGAGATTGCCCACGGTTCCGACGATGATTTTGTCCGTGGCAGCGACGTCGAGTACCCACTGGTTGTCTTCGACCCAAGGGCTGGCTTCCACGACAATCGCGCCCACAATGCCGAGGGGTACCGCGATCTTGCGGTAGCGTTCCGGCAACGCGGGTTTATACAGAATGCTGTCTTTTGGGGTCGGCCAGGGCACTCCCTGCGGGCGATTCGTATCGAACAAATGAATGTGGGTGTCAATGACCGGGATGGAGGTATCCTCCGTCCGGTCCGCCGGGGAAAGCCCGGTCGCAGCGGAAGCGCCGACGGCCAGGGCCAGAAAATTTCTGCGGTTCATGGGCCTAAAATTAGTAGTTCCCGGGAAACTTGAGCAGGCTTTGGCGCGGGTCGGATGTTCGGTTTTAGCTTAAATCCGAATTAATTATCCTTTTGATGCCGATTCGATTCCACCCTGCTTTACACCTGTTCCTTCTTCGCTCTGAAAGATAGTGTAGATTTGAGCATTGATCCGCTCGTTAGGACACCACAAGTTTAAATACCATACTATAATCATAATGCTATTCGTCGAACCTGACTGAGGTCCCCCCAATTTCTGGACCGCTCAAAGATTGGGGGCTCAAATTCTGAACTCTTTAACATTTGGAGCCAATTATAGCCCAATCTATGAGAATGCAGTTGAAGAAGAATGGCATGATTAGTTTGATAATAACGAAATATTTAAATCATTATCTGTTATGAGCGCCAATTGACTTGTTTCAACCGAATAAGAATGTAACAAATAAAGCACCCAGCCTTTCGGCTAAGTGCTTTATTTACAATGCTTAATAAACGAGCGGGAAATGGGGTTCGAACCCACGGCCTGCAGCTTGGGAAGCTGCGTTCATTATTATCCAATGAATTTCATTAGAATATAAAAAAGCTTGTAAATGAGCTGAATAGGTATTTTCTATGCTGGTTGCTGCTGGTTGTATCTGGTTGTATTCGTATATTTGTTTCAACCAGCGTTTCAACCGAAATGTCGCGAACTACCGAGCATAAAGAAGGTAAAGCTACCGTCAAGATTGTTTATTATAAGCATAAAACCCTCAGTGATGGGAGTCATCCATTTGTGGTTCGGATTACCAAAAATCGTAAGAACCGGTGGATCTCCACCGGCATGAGCCTTCATCCTCGCTACTGGAATGATGATAAAGGGGAAGTTCGTCGAAGTTACCCCCAGAAAGAGCGGGACTTACTGGAAGAGACTTTAAAAATATGGCTAAAGCGTTACAGTGAGGCTGCCAATAGTCTGGCGATCGCCGATGAGGTTCACGATGTCAAAGCCGTGGCTACTAAAGTTAGTGAAGAACGGAAAATCACCCTTCAATTTCAGCTGCTGGCATACATGGACTATCTGGCCAGCGAAATGCTTCAGATGGGCCAGGTAGGTAACCGGAAAGTGTATCGAGAAATACGGTTACAATTGACCAAGTATATCCAGGCTCAGTATAAGAAAGAAGATGTTTCTTTTGAACAGGTAAATGTCAAGTTCTGCAACGGTTGGGAAACGTTCATGCGGAAGAGCGGCCTAACTGAAATTACATTATCCGTAAAATTCAGGACGCTCCGGGCTGTACTTAATAAAGCCATTGCCAACGGCTATGCAAAAGCCGAACATTATCCGTTTGCTCGTAATTCGGCCGAAAAGCACAAATTCCATATCGGCAAATTTGATACCTCGACGACCAAGCGGGCGATTAGTCGGGCCGACATCCGGAAAATTGAAGCCTATGAGCCAGAAGGAGCAACTACATACGATTTACTAAAGCTACAACTTGCCAAAGATGTTTTTCTCTTCTCATACTACGGCGGAGGGATCAACTTTGTAGATATCGCTGCCCTACGCTGGTCTAACATATCTTCTGAGATTAACGGGAACCAGCGATTGGGCTATATCCGTCAAAAAACTGGAGGGCGGTTTTCTTTCAGGCTAGTGGCATCTTCATTGGCCATTTTGGAACGGTACCGCTCAGCGACTGGTGAAAAAGGCAACGGGTATATTTTTCCGATTCTTAACGAGGCTCTCCATAAAACACCGGTTCAGATTCATAACCGTTGCAACAAAGTTATGGGACACATCAATGCGGGTTTGAAAGATATCGCTGAAGCTGTGGGGATAACAACGCTTTTAACCACCTACGTAGCCCGGCACTCTTTTGCTACGGCGCTAAAACATTCTGGAGTTACTACGGCTGTTATTTCGGAGGCAATGGGACATAAAACGGAAGCGGTAACACAGACCTATCTGGCTTCGTTTGATAATGATTTGATTGATGAGGCTTTCAATAATTTATAATGGAAATCTTAACCATGGAAGCAGTAAAATTGATTATTAATACTATCAAAGTACGCTTCAAAGGCATTCGTATTACTGGATCAGATAACAATCTTGATAAATATATTCAAGCAAAGAAACGCTATGATAAATATCCTCAAGAATTTAAAGATGCCCATCAAGAATCGATAAATGGTTTACCTTCAAGACCAAGGATGTACAATGAAGGTTTAGATTTTTTTAATCGGTGGAATTGTGTTCAAGATATAAATCGAAAAATCATTGCCTCCATATCAATTGTTGAGATAAAGGAGAATCTAGATTTTCTACAATTATTTCTTGAAAGTCAAGCAAATCAAGAAAAGATAATTAATTGCTCCTATTTAGATGCAGCGGGTAAGCTAAAGCTTGCATATATAGGGAGAGATATTTCTATTGACCGTTTTTTTGAAGAGAGAGTATTAACTAAGGTTAGGCAATCAATTAAAGAGCTTGAGAAATTAGAAGCGCTTTCAATTCTTAATGACATTGTAATTACGCAACGCCAAGCAGAAACGAAAGTATTAAAAACTCCGAATGGACAGTTTGAAAGATTATCTACACAGAGAGAAGTAATGAGAAATGAGAAGCCGAGTAGCCAATTGTCGGTTCCTGAGTTTCGAAAGCTTGCTGATATCTTCAAAGATCCTAAAGACTTATCTGCAGCTACAGCATTTTTGTCAAAAATTGATAAACCTGTAGTTAATTCAAATAGTGAGTGGATAGCAAAATACCGTGGTCACAAATCAGTAGCTGTAGTTTGGATCACTGTATTAGAAAGAAAAGGATGGTTAAAGCCTATTTACTATAAAATGCTAGTTCCGCTGCTCAATAGCTATTTTCCTGGGCTTGAAATGGGAAAGGATGCGGGTATGTTTAACAAAGTGAATGAGGTTCAGCTCATGGCCAAAAATGAGCTAGAGAAAATGATACCAGTCAAAAAAATGTAAATGGCTTGGCAATTACTTTTTCATTCTTTCCATTCCATTTATAGAATGGAAAGAATGGAGAGAATGGCAATCCACTTCCTTTGCCCATGTCAATAACAAGATAGACATGGAAAACAAAATCGTAGTAACCCCTGAATCACAGTTACAAGCTCTAATTGCCGAAGCCATTGGTATAGAGTTTCGACGTTATTTCCTTTTTATTCAACAACATTCTGCTGGAACAGACCCGGAATACATCGACTATAAAAGATGTAAGGCTAAGTACTTTTCAAGTGTACCTGATTCCACGTTACGTCAAAAATTTGCTAATAATGAAATTCCAGGCGTAACAAAAATAGGTAAGCGATTATTAATTCACGATCAGACAATTGCTCATTGGTTACAGAGCAATCGACGTGTGCAGACTGTTGAAGTAGAACAATTAGCTGAGGAACAGTTTGTCAGTCGCCATAAAACATCGCGCAGCGGAGGGCGTAAGGTGTCATGATACCATTTCTAAATTATACTCCGTCATTAGCTTCAGGAATACGCCATTCCCAAATAAAAAAATACAAAGGGAACCCGATTGAGTTCGAAATAATCAATCACGAGGTGTATGCGAATGCAACCGGAATGTGCAAGCCGTTTGAAAAGCGGCCGATTGATTGGATAAGGCTACCTGATTCTCAGCGGTATATACAGGCATCTCAGGCAAAGTGTGAAAATCTCACTTTGATCCAAACCCGAAGAGGAGGTTCAAACCCATCCACCTGGATTCACCAGAAACTGATCGTTGTATTGGCCCGATGGCTTGATGTCGACTTTGCGGTTCAATGCGATGAATGGGTGGCTGAACTTCTACGGACCGGCAAAGTTGAGGTATCGAGCAAGGAGTATAGCCGGAAAGAACTGGCGTTAATGATCCTGCAGGCTGAAGAAGAGAAGGAGCAATTACTTCTGGAGAATGCTCAGCTACGGCCAAAAGCAGCATATGCCGATAAAGTCCTGGCCAGCGTCGACGATATCACCACAACGATTATCGCCAAAGAACTCGGTCTATCGGCAAAGCAACTCAATCAACTTCTGGTTCAGCGTCGGGTGCAGTATTATCACGACGGTCAATATATTCTTTACGCCCCGTATCAAAATAAGGGCTTGTCTTCTTCCCGAACGCATGTCTACACCAATAAAGAAAGGAAAAGCCGGACCCGGCATTACTTGGTCTGGACGGAAAAAGGCAGGGCGTTCATTCACCGTCTGCTAAACAGTTCGCCAACTAGCGCTTTAGCCCTTCCCTTAATTACTCATTCCCCACCTGCCAGTTCATCCGATCATTGATTAGGATACGTTGACCTGTAATCCGTTGGCCGGAAGCGGTTTGTTCCGGCATACTATGAGTGAGGTTATCAATTATATCCGTCTGATGAATTGGTTCTGGGAAGTGGTACCCTATTTACCCGGCTATAAGTCTGAGTATGGCTCCGTCTTTCTGGCCGTTGTTGATAGTTGTAACCGAAATGGCTGGCGGGAAACAGCTGTTGAATTTGACCGGTTGATCAACAAAGTCCGATGCTCCAAGCGGATGTACTATGAGGCATTGCGGTGGTTAACCGGGCAGGACCTGATAACGTATAAACCGGGTCGTAACGAGTATGCACCTGCCAGCTTTAACTTGAGTGAGTGGCTAAAAGCTGAGGTGCAAAAATGCACCGCTACCGTTACCTCTCCTGCACCTCAGTCGGAAAATAGTGGTGCATTTTTGCACCTCAACAATACCGCTACTGATACCTCTACCGCACCTATTAATAATAAACTAATAAACAATAAACCTAAAAACAAGAATACATCTGTCAATAAGGATAAAATCGCTTTTCGGGAAAATGTATACCTGCAACAGTCCGAGTATGATAAACTCGAAAAAGAATTTGGCAAAGACTTCGCCGACCGCTGTCTGGACAAGCTTTCAAACTACAAGCTTTCTCATGGCAAAAGCTACAAGTCCGACTATGGGGCCATTCATAATTGGGTAATTGATGAAGTGGAGAAAAAACAGAGCCGGTCGTCCGGATCTCACCTCAATGGATTAACGGTTGCCCCGACACCCACTGCTAAACCTACGCTGCGATGAACAACATCACCACATCGACTCATCTGATCAACGTCGACTTAGAACTAGAAGCGGCCGTGTTGGGCAGTGTGCTGACGACTCCCGATAAAGCGGGTGAGCTGCTTCGCTATATTCAAAAGTCGGCCATCTTTTACAAAGAGTTTCATCAACACGTTTACCAGGCCATTGCCCATCTGTATAGCCAGGGACAGGAGTGTGATTTTCTGGCCGCTAAACAATGGCTTCAAAAAAACGGTCACGATACGATCGGACTAATGCCGGTTGTTGAAAAAGGCGGCTATTTTGATCTGACGCCGAAATGTCTGTTCCTCTATGAACTGGCCGTGAAAAGATTTTTAGGGCAATACGGGCAGCGAATGATTCGGATGTCCGCCGATCCAACGACTGATGCCCTGCAACTGCTGGAACGCGTTGACGGCGATATTGACAATATTATGGGGGCCATTCAATCGATGAAGCGTCCAACTGTTAATGATCATCTAAAATTATTTTTGAATGATTTGGATGGAAAAGTAAAGCGTGAAGGGCCGTATTCCGGGCTATTAACGGGCATCCAAACGCTCGACGAGCAGACGAATGGCCTGAAATCGGGAGGCTTTTACGTGCTGGCAGCCGGTACGGGTATTGGTAAAACGGCAATTGCAGGACACATCATCAAACATCAGATTCTACAAGCAGGGAATGCCGTAGGATTGTGTACGCTTGAAATGAAAGGTTCCGAGATCCTGGGGCGGTTTGTTGCCGCCGAAACGGGTTATAGCAATTTCGAACTTGATCGGGGTAAGGGCTTAGACTATCGCCGGATTAATCAAGCCGTAACGAAGCTCTCCGGAGCGCCATTGCACATTTGGGACAAACCCATCGAACTGGTCCAACTTAAATATCAGGCCTCCGAATGGAAGCGCAGGCACGGCATTAAGCTGCTGGTGATCGATTACCTGCAGCTCGTTAAACATAGTCTGGTTAAGAACCGCTATGAGCGAGTTTCCGACATCAGCTCGACTTGTAAGGAAATGGCTCAGGAAATGGATATCGCTGTACTAGCGCTGGCACAATTGAACCGGGATCATGAGAAACGTGAAGGCTGGAAGAAACGTCCTAAACTCTCGGATTTGCGCGAAAGTGGCCAGATCGAACAGGACAGTGATGGAGTAATGATGTTGTTTAGGCCGCATAAGTACGGTCTTTCTTACGATAAGAGCAGCATCATTATTACTCCCCAAACGCTGGAGATCCACCTGCCCAAATGGCGTAATGGGATGCCTACGGATGAGGATTATCCTTTGCTTACATATTACGATGCGCCGACTAACCGCGTCGGCTCGACTCCCTTTCCGGATGTCCCTTTTTAAAACTAGCTAGTAGTAACGTTTTTTATACCACAACACACCATGATCAACACGACTACCGAAAATTTAGGCTACTTGGTTCGCTGGGACGCTCCACACCGGCCGCATGAGTTTGAAACCAATCAGCAGGTCTTTTCTCACCCGGATCTGTTAACCGCCCGCCGTCAGGCCTTTCGTTTTGCTGAAGACCTCTGCCAGAACCAGACCGGTAAGTATACACTGGAAATCGAAATCTATCTGGTTCATCTGATAATGGAACCGAGTCAGCCTGCACTAAAAGCGTACACAACACAGGTGTTTCATAAACGGTATCCGGAAGAATTACCAGAACCCGTAACTAAAGAGGTAACAACGTCTTCTGTAGAAAAAAAAGACCAGACCTTAACTCTCACTATCGTCAATATAGTTCAGGTCATAGAAACCGAGAAAGCGCTTTTGGAAGCCCTGAGCGAATTGGACGGTGAGCTCAGGTATTACGAGCAACATTTTTTTCCGACGGGCTTTGGCACCTTTGCGGTGGTGATCCGGCATCCCACCTGGATCAACGAATACACCATAGCGGTCCTCTACGATGCCCTGGCTTACGTCGTCTCCCTGATTGGCCGCTATAATCATTTTCATTCCAGCGAAGGGGATCAGGAATTAACGCTTACCGTTGTTCAACAGCCTTCCTAATTGTTTTATATCCACACCACACGAAATCATGAAAGAAATCGAAGAACAAAGACCACGGGGAGCACCTTCCAAGTATAAGTCGGAATATGCCACTATCGCCCGGCAACTCTGTTTACTGGAAGGCTCGACCGATCGGGATTTAGCCGAAGCCTTTGAGGTATCGGAAAAGACAATTGAAAACTGGAAGAAACAGTATCCCGAATTTTTACGGTCAGTCCAGGAAGGAAAAAAAATAGCTGACGCTAAGGTCGCCGAAGCCTTTTACAAACGCTGTATTGGGTTCGACTACCACGAGATTACCCGCGAAGGAAAGGCACCACTCGACTCCGCAACAGGCAGCTTTAACAAGGGATTATTAAACGTTACGAAGGTCGTCACCAAGCACGTACCACCCGATGCTGGAGCGGCATTGAACTGGCTGAAAAACCGGCAGCCGAATCATTAGCGCGACAAGGTGGAGCACCACCACAGCGGCAAAATTGATACCAATGACCTCAGCCAATTGACCGATGAACAGCTAACACAAAAATTGGCAGAACTGCAACAGAAAGCTCATGCAGCCACTAACGATTGAACAGGTTCAAATTGAACAGATTCGTCGGGAGCAAGCCCGAAGGTCTTACGTCTGGTTTGTGCCGTACCTGAAACCGGATTATTCAATGCAGCCGTTTCATGCAGTTATGGCCGATCGGTTGCAACGCTTCGCCGATGGTCACATCAAAAAGCTGATGATTACGACACCCCCTCAACACGGGAAGTCAGAATTATCGACTCGGAACTTACCGCCGTACCTGTTTGGGAAAAACCCTAACCGGAAAATTGCGGTGTTGTCCTACGCGGCCACCAAAGCCAAGAAGTTCAACCGGGAGATTCAGCTACGAATGGATAGTGACCGCTATAAACATCTATTCCCCAGTGTTCGGTTGGCAAGCCACAAGGACCCGGCTTCAACCCGGACTACCGATGAGTTCGATATTGTGGGAAATGGTGGAGTATTGAAATCCGTTGGTCGACAAGGCCCACTGACGGGTGATCCGGTGGATATAGTCATCTTCGACGATTTGCTCAAAGATCTCCAGGAAGCTAAATCATTGACGATCCGGGAAAGAACCTGGGATTGGATTGAATCGGTCGTCGAAGCCCGGTTGGATAATGATGGACAAATGCTCTATGTCACCACTCGTTGGGATGAGGACGATCCAGCCGGCCGCTTTCTGGATCGGGATGGGTATTGGTCCGATGTCAATCCGGATGGGTGGATTTTGCTCAATTTTGCCGCCCTCCGCACGGCTGACATTCTGCCCTATGATGATCGACCTCTGGGAGCTGCCCTGTGGCCCGAAAAGCACAGCCGGGAGCGCATGGAGAAGAAACGCACCGATTCGCCCATCACCTTTAATGCATTGTACCAAGGTGATCCCAAGCCCTCCCCGGAGGCCATGGTTTTTCCCGACTGGGCGGAGATCGATGAAATGCCCTCCTGTGATGTGTATTTCCATGGGCTTGACTTTGGGTTCAGCAATCACCCCAGTGCCCTGATCAAGATTGGAAAGATCGGTAACCGGCTGTATTTGGATGAGGTGTTCTATAAAACTGGTTTGACCAATCAGGATCTGCTGCAGTATTATCATGCCGCCGGATTACCACCGGGTCGGGAAACGATCTGTGACAAGGCCGAACCCAAATCCTTGGAGGAACTCCGCCGGGGTACCTACGATGCCCATGGTAAGAAGCTACCGGGCATCAATGCTACAGGTTGCGACAAAGGCCCTGGCTCAGTCAATGCCGGTATTAGCAAGCTGAAAGAGTATCGGGTGTTCTACACGCGCAGGAGTCGCAACCTGGCTCGGGAAGTTAAAAACTACCAGTGGATCATGGCCGGTGGAAAGGCAACGAATGATCCGGTCGATGATTATAACCACGCGATGGATGCCGTTCGAGGTGCGGTGTTCACCAAGTATAATAAGCCTAAAAAGGGAGCCGGTAAGTTCCGCAGCATCCAGCTGTCAAGTCCGAAGACAATTTAAAAATTTACATATCCACACATTTTATTATGGCAACAGAAAAAACGAACGAAGCTCTTGTTGAGATGAAATTAGATAAGGTGACTACGGAAGAGCGTATCTCCGATCTAAACCGGCTGATCGATGATTTGAACAACCAAAAAGAATCCTTCAGTAATGAGCTTACGCGAAAAAGTATTACGGCCCAGGAATACCGAGTCTCGGTAAAAGAGATTGAACAACAACTGCAACAGCATCTCGCCGATCTAGCCCAACAAAAACAGAAGCTGAGATCGATTCGTTGGGCCATCAGTTATAAAGATCGCTCAAGAATATAGATGCTTTAACGTACTGTCAACAATTCACATAAGCTGTTTCATGGAAAACGGAATATATTTTTACGGCCCGGCTGGATGGCAATGGGTCGCTGAGGTCGATTACGCAATCAATTACCAGGTAAACGACCTGACCTCGCCGGACTCGCTGGAGTTGAGTTATACCAATCAGTTCAATTTGCCCAACACACTGGCTATTCAAAAACTTCTGGAGAATGCCGAGCAGTTGGACGCCGGTGGCCAGCATCCCTATAAACTGGTTCCCGCCCGGATCATTGAAGAGGAGGAAATCGTTTTCGATGGCCGGGCGGAACTCAAATCGTTCCAGGGGGGGCTGGAAAGTGGTCATCTACGAAACGCACCGGGCATTGTTTGACAGTCTGAGTGAAAAGAGTATCCGGGATCTGGAGCTTTCCCGACTGGATCACCCCTGGACGCTGGACGAAATCAATGCGCGCGCTGGCGCCACGGATGGGGTCTGCTACCCAATTTTAGATTATGGAACCGTCAGCGAGGGGATCGTGCCCCAAGATACCCTATTTCCCTCGGTCTTTGTCCGCGAACTTGCCGCACAAGCCGTTGCTGAGCAAGGCTACAAACTAGTAGGTGCCTGGCTGGACGATCCGTTATTTAGGGCAATGGCGTTGCCGTTCTGTGAAGCTGAGCCGGTCAGCCGGGATCAAAACTGGGTGGATGCCCGCCGGGCTCGGGTAACGCTTGTCGATGCACCAACCATTGAGTTTGTTAATACTGGGCGATTGAACCGCATTCAGCCGTTTTCGATTGACAACCGCGACCCGTTTTTTTATGACGGCAAGGTAAATAACTACAATCCAGTCACCTATCAATACACTGCTGATACCGATATGAGACTCCGCGTAGTAGCCTATCAGGAATTTGTAGCGCGTGTTGAACTGGGCGCTCCCGAATTAAAGTTAATTGTGGAGGTAAACGGCGCAAACGTTCACCAGGCGTACTGGAGTAAAACCCTTTACAATACTAGTATTCTTGCGGAAAAAAGAGACCGGCTCGAAGTCGATACTTCCGTCTTACTGAAAAAAGGGGATGTGGTAAAAATCAGGCTAACGGTGGGTAAGCGAACAACGTTTGCAGAATATAAACTTAAAATATTCCAGACGAGTGAAACGGCTTTTGCCAGTTTTGAACCTGACCCGGTAGTTTATACCGGCGATAACTGGCTGGTTGCCCGAAACCTCCCCGATCTGAAATGCTCTCTGCTTCTAAAGTCCATTGCGTTCCAGATGTCGGGGTGGTTTAATATTGACAATCAGCGCAAAACGGTAGAGTTAATCAAGTTGACCGATCTGACCAACAACCGGGTAAATGCAGTTGACTGGTCGGCAAAGGTTGAGGAAAGTGAAGCGCCGGAAGTTCAGTTCCGGATCGAGCCGTATGCCCAGAAAAACTATGTGAAATACAAGGAACAGGACGGCGTTGACAAAGGGTATGGAGATGGGGTTATTCGTTGTGAAAACACGGCACAGTCAACCGAAACGGCCCTTTTTGAGTTGCCCTTTTCGGCGACTTTGCCCTCAACCCGGCAGGTAGGTGATTTTGGTTTACCGTTACTGATTGAAACGCGCAAGATCACTGGCAGGGGAGATACCATCCAGATCAATAAAAACTCCACCAGTCCACGAATTATTCTGGTGGAACCAACGAAAACGTTCGAGGTAGCTACGCAGATTCTCGATATCAACGGTAACATCAAGCCAGCCGCAGTAACGCTGACCGGTTGCTGGTTTGCCCGGCGCGAAAATTCCATTGTAACCAATGAGAATAACTTCTCGCTGGCTTTTGACCCAGTGCCTGGACAAGTTAGTGAAGTGCCTTTGATCGGGCGGTACTTCGGCGGTTTAAAGCGGGTCCTTCGGCGCCCTAGGGTATTTGTCCCTTCCCTGTATTTGCGCCCGGTCGATATGGCCACTCTCAATCCAAATCTTCCAATCCGTCTCAAAAACGTTCGAATTGGAGACATCGAAATAGCGGATGGGTATTTTTATCTGAATCGGGTGAACAATTATCAATCGGGCAGGACATGCACTATATCGTTGATTGCTCTCTAAATTCTTTCCAACTAGGGTTTTGTATAAATTTATCTTTGGAGGGCTTTACAATGCCAACAGCTTTCGAGCGGACGTTAGAACGGGTTCAAAACGGTGAATCGATTACGGTAGCGGTACGAATCGAATACCGAAGTTGGCGGAAGTATTACGACAAAGCGACTCCGGAAGAACGTCGACAAGTCAGTGCCGCGCGGCAAAAATTTCACTACAACAAACCGGGTCGGGCGCTGGCATTGAAACGGGCGGAAGAGACAGAAAATGTTCGGTTGATAATGCCGGTTTCCCGGAAAAAGCAGGTGCAGACCTATTGCCGAGAAAAAGGGATCAGTGTTAGCCGGTATATCAATAGCTTAATTATTTATGATCAGGTCCGGCATACCAACTCCAGAAAGGGGAGCTAGATTGAACGGACTGTGTACAACATCAAGCCTGAAGACTGATCGGCGTGAATAAGTGGTGGCCAGTGGCCTTCTGGTCGTCCCGTGGATGTCACTGGCGATGTTTGTTGCTGGTGCCAGGTATGCCCAGCGCACTAAGAAAATTTAGAGATTTTTTCCCGATCATTTATCTGTCGTTTGCTTATATGAGGATACTTGATCGGGAAATTGACCTAAAAGTACAAAACCAATAAAAAGTAAATTATAGACTTTTCTCTATTTTTGAACATATATTAATTTTAAGAAACTCTTAATCAGCCTCATGATCTCATCAGAACCATTCCACGAATACAATACTCGTGTAATACAGCTTCTCCGCACCCAGGTCTCCAGCTCATATAATCGAAATAATCATCCAATATGTCAAAAATATTGGGAGCGAATCAAAGATGGAGAATATTATTCTGAGGAAGCTTCAAAATTAATTGAAGAGTATTATCAACTAGTGGAAGTGGAATTGAAGAAAATTATTTCTAATCAATCTATTGCTTACTGGCTTCACCTTAGTAGAAGTGTTCAAGTAAATACTATGGGGGCCGACGAATCGGAACACAAGAACCTTGAGTGCAAAAATATACTAGATACCGCATTTCAAAAGTACGGGAAGTTAACTTTGTGCAATAAGGTATCTTTAGTTAAAAATGTTCATTTACAGAATATTTTAGGTGGAATTTTAACAATTAAAGAGTTCGAGTATGAGCGATATTTGATCGCGCAGTTCAAGTACTCATTAGCATTTATCACTTTAACTGCGAATGATATCGTAGAATATTATGATTTATGTAAGCTTGTATATGAAATATGGCGTTGTACTTCTTCGACTGGTTCAATTAATAGAGGCTATTCTTTATTGGTCAACCATGACCCTCATCGTATGTTTTGGATCAATAGAGGAGAAATGGAGGAACTGAGTATTAATTACAATGAAAGACTGGCTAATGTGGTTCAAAATAGTTCAATGACCGGAACTGTGTTTGTGGGTGATGATTATATTGAAAAGTCTAATGCTCACTTCTTAAATATTAACTATAAGCGACATTCAATGCGCAGTTTACTTTTTGGTGATGCCTTTGGGCCGGAATTTGCATCGTATATACCAAATTATATGCCAACGGTATTTCCATTAAAATCCTATAGAGAAGCGCATCAATTGTTTAGAAATGGTTTTATAGAAAAATTCGGCTTTTCACCTGACTCAATCTATGTAATAATTGCAGCACTAATATTAATAACCAGAGAGGATAGAATCCAGAAACGCATAAAGGATCTAATTAATATATTTAACAATTGCTATTCAGGGCCTATTGCAAAATCAGTTCTATTAGACTATATCAAGAGTAGGACTGAAACCATTTCAGAAATGTATGAAATGTCACATGAAGAAGTCACTAGTATAAATTTAGAGAAAGGATTTGATTACTTGAAGCTAATAAAGAATAGGGAAATTTTAAGCCTAAAATTTGGTGGTTTTAATTCGGTTTTTCTCCCAATTGGTAACGACAGCTATATCATTGATTATCTATGGATTTTTGATAGACTTAAGAACATGTATTTTGATGTCAAAATAAATCAAACAAAAAAGGGTGATATGCTGGAGAAGATATTAGGCAAATCCACAGTAATTCCTACTAATGGCAACTTATGTACATATAAAAAGCAAAAAAATAAAGAGAAAGATAACGAGAAAGAAATTGACTATGCTGTTGCCATAAAAGATGTACTAATAATAGTTGAATGCAAAGCCGTTTCTTATTCTATAGCTTGTCATAGAGGAGATAAAAAGGCTATTGAATATAGGAAAAATAACGTTGTAGAAAAATCTATTTCCGACGTTGACAAGAAAGCAATCTGGCTTGCAAATCATCCAATTGGAACAAATTACGACATCACTCCTTTTAGTTATAT
The DNA here is from genome assembly GCF_006149005.1 of Larkinella sp. C7. Lineage (GTDB taxonomy): Bacteria > Bacteroidota > Bacteroidia > Cytophagales > Spirosomataceae > Larkinella. The sequence continues at coordinate 350,702 of NZ_VBSL01000006.1, forward strand.
ATTACCAATTGGCGTATCACCATTTCGTGAATACATTCATACACTAGATAAAAAATACTGGATTACAGACAAAGTCCCAAGGGTACTATCCACTTCGGAATTACTGTTATTGCTAAGAAATTTTGAGATCAACACTGAAACCTGTCAAAATTTAGTTCCCATAATTAAATAGCATTTATCTCATTATCATTAGAGTACACCACATACAGTACAAAAAGAAAGACCCGGCCAGTAAAACCAGCCGGGTCTTTTACAAACAAACATAATTGACGCTATCCAGCGTCGCTGGGCAAATATAGCGGATCGGCCCCAGATTACTTCCGGGCCTGCTCTTTAATCATATCCTTGATCTCCTCGAATCCCCGTTGCATGTCCTTTTTCATGTCCGCGGACTGTTGGGTAATCTGCTAGAATTGCAGATTGAAAAGTTTCTCATTCATGGCCTTTTTAACAAAAAGGAGTGTCTACCGATACGCCCGATCTTTAACCAGTCGGATATTATTAAACTTCGGAATCTCGACAACGGAATCTGCGGGGATCGTGCCGCGTCGAATCCAGTTGGTAATGACATGAGAATCCATGCCGTACTTTTTGCTGTACTCCGCAATGGTCAACCATTCATCCAGAATCAGTTCATGGCCGTTCACTTTCAGAAAGTCGAGTGTCTGCCGTGTCCCTGCCTGGATTTCGGCTAGTTCCGCATCGAAATCAATCTTGGTCTTAGTTTCCATAGCTGTTTATAGTTGTGGGGCTTTCACCCCCGGTGTTACTCATCATCCGCTTTTTGCTCCCTGAGCCATGCGATAATAGTTTTTTGTTTGGCGTACTCCTTAATCCATTTCATCTCTTCGCCCCGTTCCTCCAATTCAAAATAACGTTCATCCAGCATAGCTTTGGCGCGTCGGTAATAACTCTCATGCAGGGTTATCATCTTTTCTAAATCTTTGCGCTTCATAGCTGTGTGATTGATTAACAGTATAAAGATAGGGATTGTTCCGTAACGGAACAAAAGGTAAGGCAAGTATTTTACGGAATATTTTCGATGAGGGAGCTATCGCCCGCGAGGTATTATAAGCCGTTTATTAAGTTTGGCGAGGTAGTTACATTTACCGCTTCTATATTTGCCTCAAATCGATAAGCCAATGTCAGATATAGCACAAGAAGTAGGTCAGGCCATAAAGCAAGCGCGGGTAGAAGCAGGATTGACTCAAAAGGAGTTAGGCGAAAGAATGGGTGTCGGAACGCCAACAATAAGTAAGTATGAGAATAACGGACAGAACCTGACTGTTCAGACTTTAAAAAAAATAGCCGAAGCACTTAAGATCAAACTTAATATCAGTTTCCATAAATAGAAATTTATTTACCCAAAAATTTGCTATATATGGAAACATTCCGTACCTTTATATCACTGGAACGGCAGAAATCAGAAAAGGCGATAGAGTACCGATGAGGTTGCCCGCTGGACTGTATGAAGGAAGCCAAAATCCAATAAAAAACCCCAACGCTTTAGTTTCTGAGGCCTTTGCGAAGGGGTAAGTGTCACAACTAATCTGATATTAACTATGAACACGGAACGAAAGTACGTATCCGCTGGGAGTATTGCAACTACTGATTTGCAAACCCCACCCTCCATCTCTTTTTTACGCCTTCGGGTGGTCGATGGCAAGAGCCAGTTTACCCAGACCACCCCGCTACAGCAACGCGCTGCGGTTCACCACGCCCTGAGCCAGCTTTCTATTTCAGAAATGGACACAATGGCTGACTTCGTTTTCGGTTCACCTGAAACCCAGAAAGGAGGGTCGAACAATGAATAACGAAACCTTCGCCAGCACCCAGACGGTAAGTCAGTTCTTCGGCACTCATCCGTCCATCGACGCTCTCAATCTGCTACCTCAGTTTAAGGTCGAATACGTTTACCCGCCCAACTATACGGCTTTAACGATCAAATGTCCAGCCGATGCGGTAACGCTGTTTCGCGCCCTGCGCTCGAAAAATAATCAAGCCGGGTACATGGGAGTGAACAATATCTACGCCCTACTAATGCGTCAGGACCGGGTTTTAAGTTTTCAATTAGTCGATATGACCACAAAGGACATTTGCGGCCTGTCGGTTTCTAAAGTAGCCCGTTTTGCCTACCTCTCCGACGCTACGCATTTGATTCTGTTCTCGACTCACAATAAACAGGAGGCTCAGAAAATCCCGGTTTCGGTTTATCCGGTAGCCAACAGTCTGAAAGAGAATTTCGAGCTGTACGATCTGGATTTGGTTGACTACATCCGGTTAAGTGAGGATTCAGACTCTTCGACCTACGCTGACGGTTGGGAAGAGTTCACCCGGCTACCGACCACTTTTGAGGAGACTTACGACCTGCACCGGGATTATCAGATCAATAAAACCTCCTTCGTAAAATAAACAAACAAACATAGTGACGCTGTGAATGGCCCGGCTAACCACCGGGCTACCCTTCCCATGAATACAACGAGATCGAATAATTACGACTGGCTAACCGCGCCAATCATCCTGTTACGCAGACACGAGAAGCCGGTAGTCGAGTCGAATAAATTCATTGTCCTGCCGGGCGAACGTAAAACATTCGTCTTTGTAGCTACGATAACCCGCATTGAAGCCGATGGCGGCTACTCCCGAATCTATACCACCGATGGTAAAACCTATCTGGTCGCCAGAACCTTGCTAGAGTTTACGAGCCGACTGGATGAATTTTTAAGGGTTCATAAATCCCATCTGGTGAATCCGGATTATATCATCAGCAAACGGGTCATGCGCTGTGTTGGCAAACCTCACAGCCGGTACGTTCGCCTGCTGAACGGTGACACGGTACCCGTGTCTCGCAGAGTGAGTTTTAAAATCTGTGCCGCTGGCTAATTATTGTAAAATATACAGTTGCCTGGTTGTCTTATACCCTTGCTGGGGGGAAGTGAGAAAGGAAGTAATCTAATTCATCCGGAAAAATTCGGTGACCGCGCTCAGCGATGCCATAGGCTGGTTTCAAGTAGATTGTCTTTTTGCCAACAGGTCGGCCGTTGCGAATCCAACGGTAAATGGTTTCTTCAGAGAAGCCGGTAAGAAAAGCTACATCCTCGACGTCAAAGAGCAGTTTTGCGCGAGTCGCAGTTAGTTTTGTGTTTTTGTCAATCTGGTCTAATTTGGTCCGGATCTCTTCTAGTATTTTAGTTTCCATTATTTGTTTCCTTCAAATAGTTACCAATTTGATATTATAAAGCATATCTGGACGAAAATATCATCTAACGATTCGAGAAAATGAATCCCGATTTTGAAACAGAAATTCGATCGGTGTTAGCCGAAATCTTGGCGGCAACCAAACTTTCTGCAATCCGGTCGAAAGTGCTCTACAGCGTTGAAGATGTTGCATTTTTAACGGGGTTTTCCGCATTAACCGTTTACGGCTGGATTCATAATGGTCGGCCATTCAACGGCGGAAAGAAAAGAATTTTCCTAAAACCGGCTGATGGCCTGGCAGAAAGAGGCTTCCGGATCTTCCCTGATGAGTTGGACCATTTTCTTTCACACTTTCCGCCCGCGCGAACCTGATAATAATATTGCTTGCAACTGATTTGTGCCATATTTCTGGCAGGCTCATAAGTCGCAATTATATCAGTCTGATTCAAAAACGTTTTAAATCCAATACGTATCTACTAGTGACGATAGGTAAATAGGGACCTATTTCACAGCATGTGTGCAAGTTGCAGAGATGGCATGAACTGATGTTAACAATAACTCTTCAGTATATTATACTCATTAAAAAGGACTTATTGCACTTTAATGAATATTACTTATAATTGTTTGTTATCCAATACCTAACAATTATGCAGGTTTATTTCAGCAATAGTTATCGGGACTTTCTAATAAATGCTCATTTTATTGAGCAATTTGCCCAGGAAGATATCCCTCTTATTGCTGATCAGAAGAGCCCCGTTTGGTGTGTTGCAAAGCTCGAGCGATATCTCCGTGAAATAAATGGTCTTGTATCTATTGTGCCTCGTCGACCTACAGATTCGGACCCGTTTGGCTTTTCACCTTATATCGGTCAGGAGTTAAATCTGGCTCGCCGGGCTCGCCTACCTAGACTTCACTTCGTTGAAGAATCGGTTTTGAATCGGCATCGATTAGCGTTTCCTAAAGATGCTATTTCTTTTCGGGAAAGTGAGATCGAGGCCGATAGGAATAAGCATCTAAAAGCTATTCGAGATTTCCGGATAATTATTGAAACAAATTACCGCCCTAAATATGATTCTAAACCCAAACAGGCGACGGTCGTATTTAGTGATGAAAAGAAATTTCGCCGGTTATCTCAAGACCTCGCAGAGTTTCTTAAAAGGGAAGATTTTTCAGTTTTTTGGCTCAGTGGGGAGCGTCCTGGCTATGGCTTAGACGATATTATGGGATTAGAAACGCTTCTAAGTTCTGAGCTTTGCATTTTTTTACTAGGTGAGCGATTATCTACTGCTCATATGGCCCTTGCAATAGCTCATGCGCATTGTATTCCGTCTATTCGATTATTTTATGATAGAAATTCAACCGAATGTAACCCAAAGGTAACTGGAGCGATCTATTGGCAATCAGAATCTGATATGCTAATTGAGTTTGAAAATCAGTTAAAAAGCTACAAAATTGGGCTTTGTCTTCCCGTTGAAATGGCCAAGAGTTCAAGTGCTACAGAGGTTGCTCTTGCTTTAGGTACAATGAAAGGTTGGGAACGGAAAGATAATTTATGGAATTTGAGAGATGCAAAAGCACTAGCCGAGCATATCTATCCCAATCATTCATTTGCTAGAGATGAAGCTACTCGGGTAAGGACTGCATTTAAGCGTACTATAGATTATGGTCGTGAATCTAGTTTGGAATTATTTCGATTGTTATATGAAGGGATCATGCGTCACAGGTTTGGGTACGAAGTTGAATTGCAATCGGCCTCACCTGGCTTTCAGGCTATTCGAACTCCAACCCAAATTGAGATTCATAAAACAGCAACCTGTCTTGATATAGCTTGTTTTTTTGCGGCTTTACTTGAATTGTTGCTTCAGGAACCATTAGTTGTAATTTTGGAAGGACCTGGTTTCTCTCATTCACTTGTTGGATATCGGGGCCGAGATGAACCCAGGTGGGATAATCCTGATCTCGGTGATATCCGACGAGCAATATCATTAGGGGATGCGCTATTTATTGAAGCTACAGGATGTCTAGAAGCAAGTATTCCTGTTGGCGCTGAAACCGCTCAAGAGCGGCAAAATAAGTTGCTAACTTTCACTGACGCCAAAAATGCAGCAGAGCGCATGCTTTCCCGCGAGGACGTGAAAATAATGCATATAGTTGATGTACGACAACTGCATGAAAGTAATTAATCTATTCATCGTTTATATCTGAAATTATGCCAAGTTTAGTAACACTTTACCAACAGGAAATGCATGGGAATGTTGGATTTTTTGCAAACTGGTTCCCAGGTGACCCACTTGAGATTGGAGATGTAGGCCTTTTAGAGAATGGTAGATTTCGACGTTTGACAACACTAAAAGAGCTTAATATTGAATGCATTTCAAGCGAAGGCCAAAACAAACAAGAAATGCAATACACATCAACTCAAGGCACTAATGTTAAAGCCTCGCTTGGAGGAGCTTTGACTGCTGGAACAAAGGGTGAAATTACGATCGACTTTTCGCGTGAGGGCGCATTTGTATTTAACGCTTCCGGCCTTACCACCAAACGAATGGAGAATCGCCTTAGCGTTGGGAACCAAATTTTGGACACTTATGAAAAAAAGAACTGGGAAAGGAATTGGGTAGTAATAGAGTCATTATATGTTGCTGATTGTGCTACTATTATTGTATCTGAAGACCACTCATCTTCCATTGTCTTACAAGCAAGTGCTGATATTCCAATTCCTTCTATATCACTTTCTGATCCGAAATTAGATTTAAAAGTAACCTCGACGCGCGGCAAACTGATACACATTGTTGGTGAGAAAGGTCTGCACCCACTTTATGCTTGTTTTAAATTAAAAGATACTTGGTTTAGCCAACCTGCAATTCACCCGGTCCGTGGTGCATCAGCACGGGAGCTACCCCTTTCACGAGTGAATATTTATGAATTATTAAGCTCATAAAAAATGGTAATTGAAACGTCTTAAATATTCAGTAAAGGAGACAGATTGAAATAAAGAACCTGAGGTGACTTTGAGATAACAACTTCACGTTCTTTAAATATCAGCGAAATCCATCGTCTTGCCTTCCAGGTCTGCCAATTTCCTTTCCATATAGGCTATTTTATCGACGATTCTTTTGGCTGTAATTACTCTGTCAGTTTTTCAATCTCGTCGACGCTGATCCAGAAAATATTCTAGGATTGATTGAATATTCCGGAAATGTCTGACCCACTTATAGATAGAGGTATAAACGTGTAATACTCGTAATTTGATTTTGATGAAGGCAATATACAAACCAAACGACTACGAAGTACTGCGACGACGCTGTGTCGAGCTCCATGAAGTAGGTTGGAAGCAATTAACAATTGCTCAGGCCTTTGGTCGAACTCAACCTTGGGTGAGTCGAAAATAAAAAGAAATATTTTTTTGAAGGCATATCTATACACTGTTATTCTTCAATGTTTGCTCAGAAGATTATACCTCTATTAAAATTATCGGGCTATTTATCAATTTCGTTGGCCGCTGGAGCTTTTGGGCAGGATGAATTAATAAAGAACCTAGTAGATGGCCAAGGTGCAGAATTAGTAGCCATCAAGTCCGTGTTGGATTTAATTAAAAGTCTAACTGTCAACGAAGTTGTGGGTGCGGCCAAAGAATTACTTGAAAAATACAATTTTACTATTAATGGAGATTTAGAAAAACCTTTTCACAACGCGATCCAGCAAACTTTGAGTAGGCTTGAAAAAAACTACTTCAATCAAGGCAGCATTGATAGAGTTCAGCGACAGAAAACGCAAACTTTTTTTAATGAATTAAAGAATCTGCTAATCGCTACGCCCATTAGTGAAGAGGATGTGGAACATTTTGTCGTCAATCGACGGTATTTTCTTCATCAAACTTTCAACTTGGAACAATTAGCTGGATTTGACGATAAGCTACCCGATTCATTGCTGATATTTATTGAAGAAAACTTTGGGAATACCTTGCAGTCCGAATTTTTACAACAACTGAAGGGTAACTCCAAAGCTCAAACAGCATACATAGTATCGTTGCTGGAGGTAAACGTGCGATATGGTGCAAGAAATGCTGAAACTCTGGAAACTATGGAAAAATCCCTTTGGGCGTTGACAACTACCGTAGCTTCCATGCAGCAGCAAGGCAGTCGTATTGTGCAAGTCCTTCAACTAATACAAGAGGTTCAGCGTAAGCAGGGTGTCGACAATCGTGTAATGTTTCGTGAAATTTTGAATGAGCTTCGAAAAAATAACCAACAACCCAAATTATATGACTATACGGACTTCAGAAATAATTATAACAAAGCAGATTTTTACCACTATCGATCCGGGTATACATCTTTTATAGCCAGAGAAGCTGAAGTAGCCCAGCTACAAATTTTCATTTTACCCGATCCAATGGCTAAATTTCGCTGGTGGGTAGTAATTGGGAGGGGTGGAATCGGAAAAAGTCGTTTGACACAGGAAGTGTGTTTAATTTTCAATGAATTGGGGGGCTATTATTCAGGTTTTTTGGCCGATGAAGAGATTCAAAAAGAGAAACGGCCTTTTTGGCAATTATGGCAGCCTAAATGTCACACTGTTATCGTGGTAGACTACGTCAGCACACGCGCTGATGACATCCAACACATAATTTTAATATTAACCAATAGGGCAAAGGAATTAAACTATTCTGTTCGCCTTTTGCTGCTTGAGCGGAGCATTGATGGGCCTTGGTGGCAAACAATAAACAATAATCAGACTCGACTTTATCGTTATGCTGAGCAACCACTATTAGTTTCCCCTTTAACCGATGACGATCGTTGGCACATTATCAAAGAGGTATATTATAAAGTAAGCGACGAGCGCCGTCAAAAAGAAGGAGCTATTCTGCCACCATTACCAGATAAAGACCAGACACTTAGAGACCTCAAAGAACTAGACGAGTTTAACCGTCCACTGTTTGCTTTTTTTGTGGCTATTGCACTTAGTGATGGTATTACAATCCGGGATTGGAAGGTACATAACTTATTATTACATATTCTCAATGAGCACGAACGCAAACGTTGGTGGAATAACAGTGGAGTCCTTAAGGAGGACCAACGACTCTACGAGCGATTATTAGCATTTGCGACTATTACCCGAGGAGTCACTTTAGAACAATGGCGAATTGTTAGTAAAAAGGTGGCTAGCTTGCCAGATCCGGCCAAATTTGATTTTGGCATCCTTAACCGTTTGGGAGAATTTTCAAATGCTAATCTCTCGCTTAAGCCGGTGGAACCAGATATTCTTGGTGAATTTTTTGTAGCGGAGGTTTTAGAGGATTGGAAAACATTTTATGACGATGGGACCAATATCGCCCAATTCATAATTCATTGTTGGATATTGAGCCCCGATCAGTCGTGGTCATTTGCCGAACGATTGTTTTTCGATTTCAATGATAGAGCATGTTTACCTTATTTCTGGGCAGATATGCCTCATAATATTACTTTGGAAGTTGCTCTTGCTTGGGGAGGTTTCCAAGTCAATTTAATTCTATATCGAAGTGGTGATTTAATTGACCCTAGTATACACTACATGGCTATTGAGCGGTTGCGAAATGAGCAGACATTTAGCGTCGACGCTGAAATCGCTCTTCGTCAGGCAATGGCAGCTAATAATTTGGTCATCGCTTTTGGTGAAATTTTCATTGATCGAGCTATATTTTACTATCAGGCAATCGTACATCTACGAAATGAGCATACATTTCTTGCTGATCCTCAAATTGCACTCCGACAGGCAATGGCTGCTACCAATCTGATCTATGCTTTCGGTAAAAGCAACCTTGATCAAGCCATGTTTTATTACGAGGAGATTGTAAAGTTGCGCAAAGAACAGACCTTTAGCACTGATGCTCAGATTGCACAAAAACAGGCAATGGCTGCTTTTAATTTGACCAAATATTTCGATATTAACAACCTTGATCAGGCTATATTTTACTACGAAGAGATTGTAAAGTTGCGTAAAGAACAGGCTTTTAGCGTTGATGTTCAAATTGCTTTACAACAGGCAATAACAGCTCAAGAGCTAGTTCATAAATACTGTAAAACCGACCTTGCTAAAGCCGTATTTTTTTATCAAGCAATTGTGCAGTTACGCAAGGAACATGCCTTTGGAGCTGACGCTGAGATCGCCCTACGCCAAGCGATGGGAGCCAACAATCTGGTTATTGCTTTCAGTAAAATTGATCTTGCACTAGCGTACCTCTATTACAATGAGATTATAAAATTGCGCAATGAGGAAGCTTTTAGCGCTGATACTCAGATTGCCCTGCAACAAGCAATGGTCATAACTAACCTCGTCAGCTATGTCTGTCAAAGCGACATTAAGAAGGCTTTACATTACTATAAAGACATTGTACAACTGCATAGTGAGCCATCTTTTTGCAATGATGCCCAAATTGCCCGCCAACAAGCAATGTCCGCTAATAATCTAATCATTGGTTACAGGAAAAAAGATATTAAAAAGGCCATGCTTCACTTTCAGGAGATTGAGCAGCTACGAAGTAAACAGACTTTTATGGCTGATAGTCAGATCACTGATCAATTGGTAATTGCAATTGTGAATTTGATGAGTTATCTAGGAGAAAATCACGGACAACATTTAAATGCAATTGCATTTTATGATAAAATAACGAATTTAATATTTGAAAAAAAAGGAACCCAGTTGTTACTCCTAAAATTTGCTCAAGCATCCCGGATATTAATTTCATTAACAAGTATGTGGCGAGAAAATAATTGGATTGAATCAGAAATGGCAAAAGAAATAGTTGCTACTACTCTTCATAACATTGACCACTTATATAATACTTCCAATAACCCTGCTTTACGGATTGAAGATCCTACCATACAGATTGAATATGGTTTATTTATTTTTATGGCTCTGACCCAGTCTTGGATGACCTTTCCGGTTGATGTAATTAATCGTTGGGTAGAGGTTGTAAAATACTTGTTGGCAAAACACATTAATTATCCTGATCCTGCTTGGCAAGAAGTGATTCCTGCTTTAAAAAATTGGATACATACATTTGAAAACCACAACAAAAAGATGTAATTAAATTATGCCTTTGATGAAAAATGTAGTATAAGTTGTTATTCTTTATAGGTGTCTCGTTAATTATTTTGTAAAGAGCTCACCAATCCTGCCCTTCAATGGGAGATTGAAGGGCTTCCAGCACATTTGCCAACAGATAATATAATTTTTTCCTTTCGATTTCATCGACACTGACTCGAAAACTATTCCAGGGCTGACCGCCATCTACATTCTTAAGCATAGCAACTAATCATTAAGTATTGATCGTGTAAGCTTTCCCAAAAAGTGATCGGTTGGAAAATGGAGTCTTCCCATTATCTTTTGACAAAGGGGAAGAAAAATGAAACAAACCGATTCACAGAGGCCCAAATCGTGGCCATTCTCAAACAGCAGAATACGGGTCAAACCGTTGTTCAGATTGCCCGTGAACATGGCATTAGTGAAGCCACGTTTTATAACTGGAGGCAGAAGTACGGTGGCATGGAAGCCTCCGAGTTGAAGCGTCTAAAAGACCTCGAAGACGAGAACCGGCGTCTGAAAAAAATGTATGCCGAATTGAGCCTGGAGCATGAAGTTGTGAAGGAGGCCCTCAAAAAAAGTGACGGTCGGCCGCTGCCGTAGGGCCTGCTCAACGTCGGCAGTTAGCGCAGTGGATTGTCAAAGCCAAAGCCTTTAGTCAGCAACGGGCTTGTCGTCTGGCCGGGTTAAGCCGCCGGATGTTGGCCTACCAATCCAAGCGTCAACCGGACATCGAAGTTGAGCGGGTCATTCAAACTACCGCACGACGCCATCCCGGATGGGGATTTTGGAAGATTTACCATCGGTTGCGCCGTCAAGGGCATCCTGACAATCATAAGCGACTTTGGCGTATTTATCGCCATTTAGGGCTCAATTTGCCCAGACGAAAGCGTAAACGATTGCCTGATCGGGTAAGACAGCCATTACCAAAGGCAACCGCTGTGAATCAGGTCTGGTCATTGGATTTTATGTCAGATGCTTTGTGCGATGGACGCCGTTTCCGAACCTTGAATGTGTTAGACGACTATAATCGGCAAGCTTTGGGTGTAGAAATTGATTACTCATTGCCCGCCAAACGGGTGATTCGTTTTGTTGAACAGCTAATAGAAAGTCATGGAAAGCCCGCCTGCCTACGCTGTGACAATGGACCCGAATTTATAAGTACTGCCTTAACAGAATGGTGTGAGATGAAAGAGATCCGGTTGCACTGGATTCAGCCCGGAAAACCAACTCAGAATGCCTTTATTGAGCGGTTCAACGGGACTTTTCGCCGAGAAGTCTTAAAAGCTTACTTGTTTCGTAACTTAGCTCAAGTTCAGGAGGTGGTGGAAAAGTGGCTAGGAGATTACAATTCGGAACGGCCACATCAGGCCCTAGGTTTTATGACACCAATTGAGTTTAAACAAGCGGGACAGGCTCTATCCAAAAACTGGTCACTTAATAGGGTATAGCACAGGATATTTTTCAGCGTTGAGGTTGATCTTTTCAAGTAGAGCTTTCTCGACGTCAATATTGTGGTTATTGGCAAGCAGTAAGCAATATGCAATTACATCTGCCAATTCGTGTTTTAATTTCGAGACGTCCACCTGATCTGCAGATTTCCACAGAAACAATTCGTTTAGTTCGGCAGCTTCAATGGAAACTGCCAGAGCTAGGTCTTTAGAATTATGAAACTGCTTCCAGTCGCGTTCGTCTCGAAATTCGGTAAGTTTAACAGTTAAGGCTTGAAACTGGGTCATAAATAATTATAGTTTACGATGTTTAGTAAACAAACAGTATATGTAAGAAAAAATATTAATATTTTTCAATGTTGAAAGGCACCATGCTGAGAGTAGTTCTCTAAGCCCTAAAGTAAATCATATTGAATTGGCCAATTTATAGTAAGATGAACGGAAATTTTTCAGTTGAAGGCTTTAAGGCATTCTGTGGAACCTGCGGAAGGACAACAAATCATTTTGTAGAAAAAGAAGTCAAAGATTTCCGAGATCATACCGAGGTGGACATTCAGCAGATGATCCAATGGCAAATTATAAGATGCCGAGGTTGTGAAAGTTTGTCATTCCGACAGATTTATTCAGATAGCGAAAGTAGGGACTATGAGACTGGAGAGTGGGAAGAAACGATTAGACTTTATCCAATACGTGGAGAAGATATACTTCCAATCAAAAACTATTACAATATACCCTTCAATATAAGGGAGATGTACAGGGAGACGATCGATGCCTTCAATGGGAAAATGTACATGCTGTGCTCAGCGGGATTACGAGCACTGATTGAAGGAATATGTAGTGATCAAGGTGTAAAGTTTGGCCATATTGTAGTAGGCACTAAGGCTGGAAAAGAGATAGTAGAACCCAAAGACACTCTAGAAGGTAAAATTGAAGGATTAGCTCAGAAAAGGATTTTAACCCGCAATCATGCTGAGGTATTACATGGATTTCGGTTTCTGGGAAATGAGTCATTACATAATTTGTTGAGGCCTTCGTCTGATACTTTGAAAACGGCAATCAATATCATTGAACATACCCTTTATCATTTATATGAAATGAGTGGTGACGCCGAAAAGTTAGACAGCAAACGGAAACCTTTATTCTAAGACTGCTTAAGAAACAGCCCGCTTTAAAGATGTATGGCTATAACTTTTAAGTATAGCTTTTCTGATTCATCAATCACTGAAGTCCATATTTCCTTAATCAAGCCTTGGCCTAAATGGAAGAATCAATGACCAAAGAAATTTTCGCTCAATTTGGGTGCGCGGTTTACTTATGTCAGTGTATAGAAAAAGGAATTATGCACCTGTTAATCGTAAGCACTCCCAACATAACTAGAGATCGGTACGATGAATTACTCTACGAAAAATCCCAGCTCACCTTTGGGCAGTTGAAAAGGGAAATAAAACAGATGAATCTCTTCTTGAGTGATGGACTAATACAGATAGACCGATTTCACGAAATCAGGGATAGGCTGGCACATTCCTATTGGTGGGACAGAGCTGTAGAGTTTTCGAAACCTGAACTTCAGCCTCTCGTATTGAAAGAGCTGATTGAAATTATTGAGTTTCTAGAAATACTGAATGAATCTGCTGAGTTAAAGGCAAGAAACATACTTAGTAAAAATGGCGCGAACCTGGAAGAACTAGTAACAGAAATGCTAAAATTTGAAAGCACTCCTCCTATGCGAAAATTTCGAAAGCTAGGCAAAACTGAAACGCTTCTTATGATTTCAAAGTATCGTAACGCCAATGGAGGTGAGATACCTATTTTTGAGTTGGAAGACCATACATTATGGACAGTCTGCGAGAATGGCCTATCCCAGTTTCAGAAAGATATTAATAGAAATGAACTGTTTGAAATCGACAAATGTAGAGACATCTTTCCAATTCGGCAATTCAATCCTAGATCAGCTATAAGTGCGAATTGGCATTACGACCTAGATTTAAAGAGAAACGGGCTTAAAATGAAAATACGGCCTGTTGTGGGAGATGATAATCGATTTATAACCTTTAGATGGAGGGTAGAAAAATGATTCATATCAAATACTTTTCTCAGGGATAGGGCCCTCATGCAGGATTATTTTATATCATATTCGCTACCAAGAGAGAATCTCTTACTATAGTTAATATAATATGAGTATATATAAAAAAGAAAATCCAAATAAAGAATTAATGAGGTCTTATTGTCTTTTTATTGATTTGCTTGGATTCTCAGCTGATATGCTCCAAGCTGAATTAGATAAAACTTATCAGCAGCACTTCCTTTCGGTTTATAACGCTTTTTATGAAGCCACTAATAATATACGATATAATACTGAATTTTATAATAATATAAGTTCGGAGCTTTATAGGGCCTGGGAGTGTAAACTTTTCTCTGATAATATTTTGCTTGGCTCACCACTTAACCAATCAATCCATGAAGAATCTTTGTTTGGTAGAATAATCGAAGAGATTGCAAACTGCCAATTAAAACTAACACTTAATGGCTATTTTGTTAGAGGGGGATGGAGTATAGGAAATCTATATATCGATGAAGTTATGGCATATGGTGCTTCGTTGGTCGAAGCCGTCGGTCTAGAAAAGAAGGCAAAATTTCCACGGATAATTCTTTCTAATGAGATGTTAAATATAGTAAATAGACATTTTGACTTTTATAAAATGCCTCACGAAGCACCACAAAATTCGGATCTGTTGATTTCAAATGATGGAGAAGTTTTTGTAAACTATCTGAATAGAATAATATATATAGAGGAGGGCTTGTTTTATGAAAAACAAGATATTATAACGCACAAAAATTTAATTTTACAAAATCTTTTAAAATTTGAAAAAGCAAACCTTCCTTTTGAAGAACGAGAAAAAATACTAGCTAAATATAAATGGGTTGCTGATTATCACAATTATTTTTTTAAGTGTATAAATAAACAGTATGATGATCCACTCGATAGCGATTGTTTTATTGATTTTAATTTTGGCTATAAATTTAGTAGACTAAAAAATCCAATTTAACATTCTCTTTTTATTATAAGTCGGACAAAGCTTTCAAAGCTATAATTAAAAATAATGACCTGGAAAGACTATCAAAATAATACCGCTGACTTCTTTAAAAAACTGGGAATGCACTCAGAAACTGATATTAGAGTGACTGGTGTTAGAGGAGTTCATGATATTGATGTTTTAGTAAAATTTATTTTATTTGGAATTGAAATTATATGGATAGTGGAATGTAAACTTTGGAAAAAATCGATACCTAAAGAGAAAGTATTGACTCTGCAGCAAATAACTCAAGATGTTGGAGCTGATCGAGCTTTTCTTTTATCAGAATCAGGTTTTCAAGCAGGAGCAATTCGAGTAGCTAGTAATTCCAACATTACTTTGACAAGCTTAGACGACTTAAAACAGAACTCGCAAGATGATCTATCCCTAATGTATTTAAAATTCATTTCGGAGCAATTATGGCTTCGAAATGAAAAGCTTCTAAACTATTACGAAGTATTGAGAAGTAAGAGACAAAAAGACATACATTTCTCAATATTCATAGACATTTTAGCTAATTTATTTGCTATTAGGACAGAGATTTTTAGTGCCATTTCTAATAATTTTCCAGTTAATTTATATAACAAAATTTTATATAATTATAGAGATTTTTTAGATGAATGTGAAATAATATTTTTTAATATAAATGCTTTTATTGAAACTAATAAACATTATTATAATGAATGGTTAGAGCAGTTGACTGTTGAATCTAATCGCATTATAGTCGCGATTAATAATTTATTAGATTTGGGAAGATACGCCCTATTTAAAGAGAAAGATTTTCGATTAAAAGAAGAATCGTATTTAAGTATTTTAAAGTTAATGCGTCAAATAGATACACTTTATTGTGATTTTTTTGAAGGAAGTGCTGATAGTTGTAGTGAAATTATAACTCATATAATGAAGATTCTCGTAATAGATATTTATAAGTTCATTACTGAGCCAAGTACATCCTACGAAAACTGGGACAATAAGGTTCTATTAATAAAGAATGGTTTTAATCAGCTTGAAAGAACAATACATCGCCTATCCAACTAAACAGCCACCTACTCCAAAAATAGGCATTGGGGTATACTCTCCGAATAAATCAGATATAAAGGGCTCTCCCAAACTACCTAGCGGGCAACAAGCTATTTTAAAGGCACAACACACTAATTGTAAGCTGTTCAGAAACGCACCAGCATCCCGCCAGATTAAACTTAGCGGATTTATATACTTCGACTCAGTCCTAAACTGGTCTGCAATAAACCAAATAATTGTGGCATCACCAATTGGGACAACTTCATTAATATGCTCAATGAACTGGAGACATTGAGTTGTATCCAACGTTAACTCATTAAGTGAGTGGTCAATTGGATTATATAGTGCCAATTTTCGGGTGTTTATTGCTTCGGGCTGAGATATAATTAAATCAATAGGATGCCTACCACCAGCTGAAGGACAGGGGCGGTGCGACCAAATAAATCCGTTTTCTTGAAACTGTAACTCTGTTGCCTTTGCTGAATGCCAAAGTATTGCCGATAATTGATCTTCTGATAAACGAACGAATTTCCTGTACGTTCTTCTGTTAACGAGCACATCCAGAAACGAATCTTCGGGTTTGAGCGATGGTTCTTTAAGATACTTTTTTTTGGCAATCGGATAAAGGATCGGAGAGTATGGCTCTTCAAACGCTTTAGGTATGGGATTGTTCATACAGTTCTTTGACTACATCCAAGTATTTATAGCATCCTCGGCAATGACCGCAGGGGAAATTGGCTGTGTGACAGGAATGGGCCCACAATAAAAGGCTTGCTGGGATTTTCGATTGTCTAATCAACTCAACAGTAGTCAGGTCAATAGCAGGACAGCATAATTTGATGTTGCCTTCCTGGTATGACAGGAGGTTATTTAATCGATCATAAAAGCCGCTTGTACCGTCGGAGTGAAAACCATCCGTTTTAACCGACCCAACCATCAATTCAGTCATCCCATGAGCAATTCCTTTCATGCAGGCTAACGTAATTAGCAATTGATTGCGATAAGGCCACCATTCTGGAGAAGGCGATAATGCTAGAGAGGCTGCATCTGATAGGTCTCCGGACCCTAATTTGCTGCAATCGGCCGAAATAATATAATGAGGTATGTTAAGCGCTTTAGCTACTTGAGTACTTGCCCTTATTTCGGCTTGTGCTGGTTTTTGCCCGTAATCAATAGTAAATGCCATATCGGGTTGCTTCCAGTATATAAGAGCAATTGAGTCCATACCGCCCGATAACAATATGCCTTTACTCATTTTTGGCTAAAATCCAGTATGCTTTGTATATAGCAGTAGACAAATCGCTTTCAATAACACATTGAGTACCCTCGAGCATCTTAATCGAATCATTTGTCTCATTCTGGACATAAGCAACTACAGGAGTCTTTCTGGATACTGCATATCCCACTTCGAATAAGGTGCCAGAATCTAACCCGTCCAGCACAGCTAGAATAAGTCCTGACTTTTCAATTGCTTCTATGTCTTTGTGTACTACATCCTGAGCCAGCCCATATCCAACATCGTGAAATGGAGAAAAAACACGTACGTTTAGGCCCAAGAGGATTGTTCGGATTTGGTCGATTAACCATCGTTCGGCAAACGTAAAAAATGGACCAGCCAGATAAACCGGTTTCGATGGCTTTTGTGTAATACTCAACGGTTTAAAAGCAGATGAATTTATTTCAACAGAAGGTAGTCCTCTAGTACTACAATAAGCAGCCGTTGCCAGGGAAGCTTTCATAGCGGCATCCTCCAGGCTCTTTCCGGAAAACCAATAATAAGAAAAGCTGGCTGCGAATACATCCCCTGATCCAATTGGCCATACATAATTGGTTTCAAAAACTGGGATTATTATATTATAACCATCCTTCGCAAACACATAAGCACCTTGAGGGCCCATCTTGATGATGATGGCATACGCGCCTTCATATGTAAAAAAGAAATTCTTAATGCCTTCAATATCGTCCGTCTTACAAATGGCTTTGGCTTCCGAAAAATTAATAACAATGATTAACTCGTCCGCGGTAGAACCCGTTGAAGAAAATGGCTGAGGATTAGCTGGCGATTGCGGGTCATATACCACCTTCTTTCCCTTTACTGTAGCATTACCTTCGATCATACCATATAGGAGGATTTGATCTCCCTCTAAGGTTATTTTATGATCCGTCTTGTCTAGTGTGTCAGGCCGAGGGTGAATGCGAGGCGTACTTAAGGGATGATCATAATAAAACGAAGGGGTCAGTCGACTTCCGTTTATATCAAGTGAAAGGTTGTCAAATTGACGTTCGAGTGTTTCTAGGAATTGAGCTCTCGGCTTATCGGCGAAAGTATGGTAGTAAACTGCCTGTGTTTGATCCAAGGCCAGAACAGTCAAGCAAGCCCTTAAACCCGACCCATAAGTTTCTTCCCAGAATGGCTCGAAGCAAAACTCCTGATACGTACCTCCTACAATGTTGATCATACTGCCGTAATTAATATTTCACATTGACCGCCATTAACACTTATAACGATTGCTTTATATGAAAACCCTTGGTTTATGCAATTGATCAAATCAAATTGCTTAGCAGTTAGTATTGCGCCGGCGATCAGACCAGAGGTAGTTATAGCCTGTAATGGCCCCTGTACTCCGACTAAGCGAATGCTAAGAACATCGTTCGTTTGTAACGACGCTATTACGGCTGGATTTGGACTTGCTAACTGAGTTCGAATTTTGATGTCTTTACAATTGACGACTTCCTCCGTTGTTGGGAAGCTCCCGGCTCCCCCTCCTGAACCTCCTGACATATTCTTTTACTTTAAGTTACGTTGCTTATTTTTTCTTCTGAATGAAATTCTTTTATCACTTTCAGGGCGATCCGACTAGTTCGTCGCATATTTATCCACATGAGCGAATCCATATAAGAAGGTAGAACATCCAATGCGTGGCAGAAATCCAGATATCTACGCTCCAAGTCGAAGTATTCAATGTTTACGTCTGAGTTGGCATTGAATATTCCAGCAATAATTCCTGCCCGAAGAATATGAACGTCTATAATAGCTACCTTTTCACTCTTAAGCCAGTTTCTTGTTATCCATGAAGCTGTTTTCGGGCCAATACCTTTGATATCCAACAGCCAGTTTCTAAGCTGAATATCGTCGTTTGTATATGCCATATCCAGATCTGCCCTATTCAGAAAATTGGCGATGTATTTGCTCTTTTGGTTATAGAATCTGTAGGTAACTTTCCTGTTATTTTTTGTATAATAGGGTTGGCTTAGCACTTCCTTAATTTTACCTTCCTGTACACCTGGCTCAATCAATCTTTTGCTCTTTAATCGATCAAAGGCTTGTAAACCTAACTCCGCTGGTAACCCATATCCACCTAAAAGGCAAGCTACCACCTCTTCAATCACATCTTTTCCAAGACGGAATGTATCAGAATTTTCAGAAAAAGGAGTAACAGTATATTGCAACTTCCAATATGCAGGGGTATAAAATTGGTCAAAATGGCCCCACTGAACACCAGGAAGTAATTCTTTATTAGGGTACGGGAAATCTTTTACAATCTGGTCAACTTCTTTGAAGTAACTCAACTCATCAACGTAATCTCCAGAATCTATTAGTTTCTGTAGCTGTTGTTGAGAACTGGGCACATATGACATAGCCTGTATACGTTAAAATGCATCGTGCCGTAAAAATGTTAATTTGTTTCCTCTTTAGTAAATAAGTGTTTAGTCAAAGAGCAATAAAATCACTGCTTTTGTACGTAAAACTATCGGATGGTTTTAAAAGATATTTCTTCAAATCGTTTTCAATGAATCTAAATTTGGTAAACACATCATCTAAACCTATGATATAAGTATGTTTTGATTTATTGTGAATCAGTGGCCGTTTTATCTGGGTCAAAAATGTAAATTTTTATGGTAGTTGGCTGTCAGATTGGAGACATATATAGTCAAATTCGGGACTTTTTGCAGAAAAATGTATAAAATATCTTAGATTTTTGGAAAAGAAGACACGAAACCAAATAAATTAGCTAGTGCAAGTGACCATCCAGGCTCCTTGTCAGGCTATTAAGGAGGTCTTGTAAGCTTGATTTGGATGTTTTGGCATATCAGGAATTGTATAAGATAGTTCACCAACTTCTAGCATGGGTTTAACATATTCACTAAACAGATGAGCCGGTGAACGATTTATCAATCTGCTTAACTCATTGAGACTTAATGCCCGCCATTCACAAAGTCGTCGAATAACAGAACGGGTATAAGCGCGATCATTAGTACGTTTACCTAATGTTTGTGCTAATTGGCGAATAGTTTCTGGTATATTTTGTCCATCATCAGCAAGTACTGTAGCATCATCGGTAAGTACTGTAGCATCATCAGTAAGTACTGTAGCATCATCAGTAAGTACTGTAGCATCATCAGTAAGTACTGTAGCATCATCGGTAAGTACTGCAGCATCATCGGTAAGTACTGCAGCATCATCGGTAAGCACTGCAGCATCATCGGTAGCAACAACAGGAGCTATGTTATTAATTAGCTCAAAATTAGATGCAGGAACATAATAGGTTGCAGTGCTTTTACCCTTTTGCTCAATTAAACCTAGCTCGCGTAGCTTACGCAAATCCATACTCGCGGTTAAAGTATCGCAACCGGCAAATTGTCGGTATGTTGGGTTGTTAATAGCACCAACACCCTTCAAAAAAATGAGTGCTTTCTTTTGATCTAAATTTAAACTAAGGCCGTCAAACTGACTCAGCCAAGTTAACTGCTCTTCGCTTAGGAAGTGATGGAGAAGGAGTCGGGCTGTAAACTCATTATTGCTATGGTCAGATTCAAAGGTGGGCGGAGCCATCTCTGCTTCTTCCAAAAGCCGACGCATAGTGCGAATCCCACTCCCTTTGGTTTCTGCTAAGTTTGTATCGTGAAAAACAGCCGCAATATAGCGATTGCGAGGTTTAGACCCTGGTTCCCCTAATTGATCTTCAGGCTTAAGCGAGAAACCAGGGTTGCGAATTTCTAGCCGATTGCTATAGCGGATGATTTGCATTGGTTGCCCAACTTTATACGATTGATGCATAAAAGCATTAACTATCACTTCACGCAGCACACGGCCAGGCAGGCCCCGATAACGAGCCTGTAACTCGCCTTCGGGTAATAAAAAACCTTTTGGTAAGTCATCGGCGACAGTATTCATGGCTCGAAACACCATTCGGAACAAAGGCCCACGCATATCGACATTGTTAGCGAATCGATTGATTGGGTCATCGACCCAATCATTTCCTGGTACCCGCATATAGTCAGTACGAAGCATAGGCATTACCCGTCTTTGCCAAACAGTACCAAGCCCGCTACAGTGAGCTTATAATTATAATTATATTTTTCTTTTTCGCGAACAGCGCAGCCAAGAGCTAGTAATAGTTCTTCATCATCAAGTGTAAGTTCTTCAGCTGCTGGATTAACCTCAGTGCGCAACTTGCGATAAAGATCTAAGGCCTCAATATCGACATCTGCGAATGATGTTTGAGTCAGTGGACTACTGTCATAGGTTTCAGCATGATTATAAAATAAGACCATATCATCTTCCACACAAGCCTGATCCGTGGAACCAATGCGTCGATAAGCCCCTTCGGGTAGCTTTTTGTTTTTAAAGAAGAGAGGTTTTTGAGCTGGTGACAATTCAGGGACGAACACATTCAACAGCGCATAACCTTGAAGCCGTTCTATACGAATCTCAGGACGAATGGCAATATTAAACATACTAGCGCAAGATGTTGCCAAATCTCGCTGCAACTTGTCGGGGTCAGAAAGAGAAATAGGACGATAAGTCGGGAACAACTCGCTTTCATCACGTTGAACACCGAGTAGAATATAACCTCCGCCTAAACTCGGTTCATTAGAAAAGGCACAAACCGTTTCCAATATTGACCGGTCTATTTGGGTACCAGATTTAGCTTCTAGATAACTGCACTCATCGAAGCTATTCAGCCTTTCAAGTAAGTCTTTTACATTCAACATGCAGCTAAATTAAAACAAATAATAGAAATAGAATTAAATAACCAAGCTTTGTCAATTTAGTGATTCCAATAGACTTGTTTCAACCAGAGTTTCAACCGACGCATTAATATTATCAAAAAAAGCACCCAGCCTCTCAGCTAAGTGCTTCATTTACACTGAATAACAAACGAGCGGGAAATGGGGTTCGAACCCACGGCCTGCAGCTTGGGAAGCTGCCGCTCTACCAACTGAGCTACTCCCGCTGATAGGCTGCAAATGTTTAAAGAAAGAATGGAAAAGTCAAGAGATTTCGGTGAATCCCGTGCAACAACCGGATGCTCCGTCTTTTGGGCTACCAACTGAAAATTTATCCGCGTAAATTCACGGATTCCGCCACCTCCGGGGGCGGGGGCTTTGTATTATTCCAAAATCGTTTGATCTTACGCGCAAATCCTGACCCTTCTTATGGAAACCAAACCGCCCGCGTTTAAACCGTATATCGCCGATAATGCCACGACGGCCGAATTCACGTTCAAAGCTGTGGTCACCGGGGCGCTGTTCGGCGTCCTGTTCGGAGCTGCCACCGTCTATCTGTCCCTGAAAGCCGGCTTGTCGGTGTCGGCTTCCATTCCCATTGCGGTGCTGGCAATTTCGCTCGGCCGGCGGTTTCTGAAAACCACCATTCTCGAAAACAACATCATCCAGACCACTGGCTCGGCGGGGGAGTCCATCGCGTCCGGTGTGGTGTTCACCCTGCCCGGTTTTCTGTTCCTGACCGACGGCGTTGGCGACGATTTCTTCAATTACTGGACCATTCTAACCCTGGCCATTCTGGGCGGACTGCTCGGCACGCTCATGATGATTCCGCTGCGCCGGGCGCTCATCGTGGAGGAACACGGTAAACTGCCCTATCCCGAAGGCACGGCCTGTGGCTCCGTGCTGATTGCGGGGGAACGGGGCGGTGATTTTGCCAAAATGGCCTATCGGGGCCTGGGCGTAGCCTTGCTCTATGCCGTCCTCCAGAAAGTGCTGCACGTCATTGCCGAAGCACCGGTTTGGGCAACGAACCAGGTAAACCGCTATTTCCCATCGGCGCAGGTGTCGGGCGAAATCACTCCGGAGTACCTGGGCGTTGGCTACATCATCGGGTTTCGCATTTCGGCGGTGTTGGTGGGGGGCGGCATTCTGGCGTGGCTGGCTCTGATTCCGCTGCTGGCAACGCTGGTGCCGGGCGATACAATTGCCTTGCAATTGATCAAACTGGGGTATCTCACCAACCTGCAAACCGCCGGTGGCCCCGGCGGCTGGAACCCTGAAACACACGGTTTTGGCGACACGGCTGCCGCCATCTACCGGGCCTATATCCGGCAAATTGGCGCGGGGGCCGTCACGGCGGGCGGTTTTATGACGCTGCTGAAAACCATCCCAACCATTGTTTCGTCGTTTCGCGATAGCTTCAAAAAAGTAGATGTCGCGGCCGAAGGAACGCAGGTTCGGCGGACGGAGCAGGATTTATCCATTCGAATCGTTGTCGTTGGAAGTCTGATTCTGGCGGTTTTGATGGTGATCTTACCCCAAATTCCCGGTGACTCGGTCCTGACCAAACTGCTGATTGCCATCCTGGTGATCGTGTTTGGCTTTTTCTTCGTTACTGTGGCCAGCCGGATCGTGGGCCTGATCGGCTCCAGTTCATCGCCCGTTTCGGGAATGACCATCGCCACCATTATGGGTACGGCTTTGGTATTCATCGGCGCCGGACTGACGGGCCGAATCTACGAACCCGCTGTGCTGGTGGTGGGCGGTATGATTTGCATCGCTGCCGCTACCGCCGGAGCCACTTCTCAGGATCTGAAAACCGGTTATTTGGTGGGAGCAACACCCAAATACCAGCAAATGGCACTGTTTGTCGGCGTTATCGTCTCCTCACTGGCCATCGGCGCAACGATCAAGATTCTGGATATACCCACGCCGGACCTCGTGGCGCAGGGCATCACCCACGCCATCGGCAGCGACCGTTTTCCGGCTCCGCAGGGAACGCTCATGGCCACGCTCATCAAAGGGTTGCTGTCGTTCAACCTCGACTGGCAGTTTGTGCTCGTGGGCGCTTTCATGTCGTTTGTCGTGGAAATTTGTGGCATCAGTGCGCTGGCGTTTGCCGTCGGTTTGTATCTGCCGCTTGCGACGACACTGCCGATTTTCGCCGGGGGCTGCGTCAAGGCGCTGGTCGACTGGAATTTCAAGCGGAAAGGCATCGTCGAAGAAGACGCTGACCTGAGCCGCGGCAGTTTGTTTTCAACCGGTTTGGTGGCCGGTGGCGCCCTGGCGGGGGTGGTCGTTGCTCTGCTGTCGGTGAACGAATCGGTCTACAATTTTCTGTCCCGACTGACCCTGGAACCGGCGCTGGAGAGTGCGCTGGGGTTTGAAGGCTATCAACTGCTGGGTGCGTTGCTCTTTTTGGGTCTGGCGGTTATTCTATACCGGGTTGCCATGAAACGAAATTGATCAATAAATGAATTTCAAATGATAAACGCCAAATGTAAAAGCAGGCTGGCGCGGTGCAAACACTTTTACATTTGGCGTTCATCATTTATCATTTGAAATTAACCCCTTCTCCTTTCCCTCCCATGAACCATTTTTTACCATTCGCAGCCGGTCTTTGCCTGACTCTGCTGGCGTTTACCGCCGGTTTTGCCCAGCCCGAAACCGCCACCTATGGCCCGGATTCGCAGCGGCATGAGGGCGTTCCGAAAGGACAGGTGACGAAGTTCGTCTGGAAAAGTACGGTTTTTCCGAATACCGTTCGGGAGTATTATGTCTACGTACCAGCGCAATACAGAGCCGAAAGCCCGGCGGCTCTGATGGTGTTTCAGGACGGACACGCCTACGTGAAGGAAGACGGCGATTTCCGGGTTCCGGCAGTTTTCGACAACCTCATTCACCAGAAAGCCATACCGGTGACCATTGGCCTGTTCATCAATCCCGGTCAGCACGGCAACGACTTGCCCAAAGATCCCTGGCGAGCCGATAACCGGAGTTTCGAATACGACACGCTGACTAATCAGTACGCCCGGCTGCTCATCGAAGAGCTGATCCCGGAACTCAGCAAGACCTACAAACTGGCCGATTCACCGAAGATGCGCGCCATCGGCGGTATTTCGTCCGGCGGCATCTGCGCCTTCACGGTGGCCTGGCAGCGGCCCGATTACTTCCAGAAAGTGTTGAGCCACGTCGGCAGTTTTACAAACATCAAAGGCGGCCACGTGTATCCGTCGCTCATCCGAAAAGCTCCTAAACGCGACATCAAAGTGTTCCTGCAAGACGGCAGCAACGATCTCGATAATGCCCATGGAAACTGGTGGCTGGGGAATTTGCAGATGGATGCGGCTTTAAAATTTCGCCAGTACGACTACCGCTTTGTCGGCGGGACGGGCGGGCACAACGGCAAACACGGCGGTTCTATTCTGCCGGAGTCGCTGCGTTGGTTATGGAAAGAAAAAAAATAATGAACCGATTGACGCTGCCGATTGCTCAAAATTTGGCGGACGTTTATGTAACCGAAAGTATTATTAAGGTAATTAAGTATATTCACGTTCACAATGAAGAAGAGAGTGGCTCCTGTTAGTATGGATCGGTGATAATGATAGTGGATGCAAATGGGGCCTAAATCCCGGTAGCCCACGCTATCGGATAAACAGATGCGCACATACCAGGACAAAAAAATTGGAATTATCGGAGCTGGGCCGGCGGGTTTAACGGCCGCCTATGAACTCGCCAAAGCCGGAATCGCCGTCGAGGTGTTTGAAGCGGGCCCCAATGTAGGCGGGTTATCACAGTCCTTTCAGTTATGGAATCAAACGGTTGACCTGGGGCCGCACCGCTTTTTTAGCAGTGATGCCCGCATCAACAAAGTGTGGTTCGAAGTCGCCGGTTCTGATTTCCGCATGGTGAACCGCCTGACCCGAATTTATTACAACTCCAAACTCTTTTATTATCCCCTCAAACCCTTCGATGCGCTTCGTAAACTGGGTGTTCGCCAGTCGATTAGCAGCATGAATAGTTATTTTCGGGAGAAAATAACCCCAACGCCCGACCAGCAGACTTTCGAATCGTGGGTGGTTCGGCGGTTTGGCTACAAACTGTATTCTACCTTTTTCAAGACGTATTCCGAAAAGCTCTGGGGGATTGCCTGTACCGATCTGGACGAGGATTTTGCCGCCCAGCGGATCAAAAAATTATCGCTCGGGGAAGCCGTCAAAAATGCCTTTATAGGCGGGAAAGGCAATACACACAAAACGCTGATCGACCAGTTTGCCTACCCGGTTGGCGGCAACGGGATGATTTATGAACGGATGGCCGACTACGTTAAACGCCACGGCGGAGCGGTTCACCTGAAAACGCCGGTTCATGCGGTGGTCACCGACCAGGCGGAGCGGTATGGCATAAAACTGGAAGACGGCACCGTCAGAGCGTTCGACCACGTGATTTCGACCATGCCGCTGACGTTGCTGGTCAACCGGCTGCCGGACGTGCCGGTTGCCATCAAAAACGAGGTGAGCCGTCTGCGGTTTCGCAACACGATTCTGGTGTACCTGAAAGTAGAATCCAGTGATTTGTTTCCCGATAACTGGCTGTATATTCATTCAAAAGAACTGCTGACCGGGCGGATTACCAACTTCCGGAACTGGGTCCCGGAAATTACCAACGGTGAAAAAGCCAGCATTCTGACGCTGGAATACTGGTGTTACGAACAGGATGAGATCTGGAAAAAAACGGATGCGGAACTGATCGAACTGGCATCGAACGAACTGACCAAAACCGGGCTGATTCCCGGCGCGACCATTTCGGCCGGTTTTGTGAAACGGTTGGCGCGGAGTTACCCGGTTTATTCAAAAGGCTACAAAGAGATCCTGAAACCGATTCAGGAGTATCTTTCAGGTTTGAAAGGACTGAGCGTCATCGGCCGGTATGGCTCCTTCAAATACAACAACCAGGATCACTCCATTCTGATGGGCATCCTGGCCGCCGACAACATCGTTTCCGGAGCGAATCACGATTTGTGGGAAATCAACACCGATTATGACAGCTACCAGGAAAGCGCTTCCGTCGAGAGCCTGCAATCGGAAGCGGTGTAAAAGACAAGAGAGGTAAGACAAGAGAAGTTGGAGGAGAAACAAGCACTGTTTTTGGGTCTTTACTCTTTTGTCTACCTCTTTCCTTTCCTTCACAACCACGCTTTCAAAATGGCCGCTTGCAGCGCCGTTGGATTGGGAAGCCGGGTTATTTCAAAACTCCGTTCGGATTTTTTACCCAAGACCGCCGTTATTTCTTTGGGCTGATCGTTCTGTAAAACCAGTAGTTTGACCGGATCGCCCGGTTTTTTGGTCTTCACCAGCGCGCTCAGAGCCTGAACGTCCGCTTTCCGCCCGTCAATCTTCAGAATAACCGTTCCCTTGCGGAGCCCGGCTTTCCAGGCGGGTGATTCCCATTCGGCTTCCGTGACGAGCAGACTGTCCACCTTTTCTTTGAACGAAATGCCCAGCCACGAGCCCGGTACTTCTTTGGGGGTGGCGTCGATGGCTAAACCGGCATAGGCGAAGTATTTCGGATAGTCAATTTCTGTCACGGTCGAGGCATAATCGAACAGTTCTTTTAACGACGTCCCGGCGATTTTTTCGCATTCCGCCCAGAATTCGTTCTCCGTAAAGCCACGTTTCTCTGTCTGATAATAGGTCTGGTACAGCGCCCGCATTACGTCGTCGAGCGACTTTTTATTCTGGGTTTCATGCCGGATTTTAAAGTCGAGCATAGCACCCAGAATCGGACCTTTGCTGTAATACGAAATGGTTTTGTAGGCTTCGTCGCCCGTTCGGCCAAAGGGGCCGTCTTCCCAGGTTTCGAAACTAGCCTGGGTGGCCGACTGAAACCTGTGGCCGGGTTTGTTCTCGTAGCTGGCAACGTTTCTCTGCAAAGCCCCGAAAACCTCTTCCTCCGTCATTAAACCGGCTTTTTTCAGAATCAGGTACGGATAATAGACCGTAAATCCTTCCGAAACCCAGAGCATCCGCGTGCGATTTTGCTGATCGTAATTGAACGGTCCTAACTCGACAGGGCGAATGCGCTTGACATTGTAATGGTGGAAATATTCGTGAGCCAGAAAGTTGTAGAGCTGGTTTTTCCCGGCCCGCGTCTCCAGTTGCTCCCCGCTGAAACTGATCGATGTCGAGTTCAAATGCTCAATGCCGCCCCCGCCCGGCCCGATGGCAATGAAGGTGTAGTGTTTGTAGGGAATATCGCCAATCACGGCCACCGACCCTTCAACAATCTTCTTCAGATCCGCCATAAACTGCTGCCGGTCGAAGTTGCCGAGGTTGTACCCAATAAAATAATGCGGAATTCCCTGTACCGTGAACGAGGGCAGTTGCTCCAGATTCCCCATCAACATCGGACTGTCGTAGAGACTGTCGTAGTCCGGTGCCACAAACGTATGGGGCTGTCCGGCAACTGAATCCAGACCGGTGGCGATTGGTCCGCTCCATTTCGCATACGGTTTTAATGTAACCGTCAACGGGTGCTTAAGTCGTCCTTCGGGATACAGAAATACGCCCGCCGGTGAAATATAGCCCCGGTTTTCGTCAAGGAAATTCCCGGCCACAAAATCGCGGGTGGCTTTTACGTCATACGTCAGTGTAACCGATTTGGCCTTTTTGGGATAAACTTTCCAGCGGCTGTTGGCGGTTTTGTCCCATTTCAAAGGCTTGCCGGAACCATCGGTGGCTTGAAAATTCTGAACCTGTTGGGCGTAATTCATCAACTGGTAATACCCGGGTGTCCAGACCGGCATCTTAAAACTCAGCGTATCGCCCGGGATGCCGTTGCAACGAAACGTAACGTGGTAGAGATGTGTGGCGGGGTCTTCCATCGAAACCGTAAACGCCAAGTTTCCGACTTTTTTTTGTCCGAATGAATGCGGGATAGTGACGAGAAAAACCGCAGCAAACATTAGGGTTTGAAAAAACCGGATGAGAAATGGGTTTCGGGAAAAGAGAAGTGCAAAAGTTTCCATAAATACCGCAAAACGCTGGCGGATTTTGTCGTCCGGGCTGGTTTGCGACTCATTTTAACGATTGTCTGACAGAATTCAAAGGCAGCGTTATTCGCCATTACGCCGAAACGGCCCAACTTTTCGCCCATTTTCCGAGTCTTCGATCAGGCTCGTCAGGCGTTTTAAACGGGTTTCGGGCTGTTTGGCACCCATGATCCAGTGTCGGACCGTTTTCTGATAGGAGGGGGCCTGTTGGTGAAAAAACTGCCAGGCTTTTTCGTTCGCTTGCAACTGCGCTTCAAAAGCTGCGTCCAGTGGCTGGTCTTCTTTTTCGTGTGAATAAAGCCCGGCTTTTTTCAAATCCCGTTCCTGAAAAACGGTCAGACCGGCGGGTTTTACCAGACCTTGTTCGGTGAGTTCCCCAATCCGTTTGAGGTTGACCGCACTCCAAATGCTTTTCGTTTTCCGGGGTGTAAACCGGATCATGTAACTCGTTTCGTCGATGGATTTCCGGATGCCGTCGATCCAGCCGAAACACAAGGCTTCATCGACCGACTGCGGCCAGGTGATGCTGGGTTTGCCGGAACCCACTTTGTAAAAACCGACGAATAATTCCTTCTCGGTTTCGTGGTGCTGTTCCAGCCACTGGCGGAACTCGGCGGGTGTTGCGAAAAAGGTTGGCATAACTTGATTAAAACTTCAGATTCTGTACCCGAACGGCGTTCAGGATGGCCAGCAACGCGACGCCCACATCGGCAAAAACCGCTTCCCACATGGTCGCAATACCACCCGCACCCAACAGCAGCACAATGGCTTTCACGACCAGCGAAAGCGTGATGTTTTGCCAGACAATCTGCCGCGTCGCCCGGCCAATTTTAACCGCCGTGACAATCTTCGACGGCTGGTCGTTTTGAATCACCACGTCGGCAGTTTCAATGGTTGCGTCGGAGCCCAGGCCGCCCATCGCAATGCCCACATCGGCCAGCGCCACCACCGGCGCGTCGTTGACGCCGTCGCCCACAAATGCCAGTTTGGCCCTGGGATTACCGGAAAGGGCTTTTTTCAATCGCTCGACCTCCCGCACTTTATCCTCCGGCAACAGATCGCCGATGGCTTCCCCGACGCCGACTTGTTGGGAAACCGCCTGAACCACCGCCGATTTATCGCCCGACAGCATGACGGTTTTCAGACCCAGCGCGTGCAATTGCCGAACGGTGTCGGCGGCATCCGGTTTTTCCTCGTCGGCAATTGTGAAATACCCGGCAAACTGCCCATCAACGGCGACGAGCACCACCGTAAAAGGAATTGCCGTCAGTGCTTCGTCAAACGTTACGTTGAATTTTTGCAGCAATTTGGCGTTTCCGGCCAGCACGGTTTTGCCGTCTACGGTTCCCTTTAACCCTTGCCCCGGAATTTCTTCCACGTTTTCAACGGAAACGGGTCTCTCTTCCGAACCGGCATAAGCGAGAATGGCCGTGGCCACCGGATGCGTGGATTTGCGTTCCAAAGCCGCCGTCAGATGGGCTAATTCCGGCGTCGTCAGGCCCTGTGCCCGAACTTCCTGCACCTTGAAAACACCCTTAGTCAGCGTACCGGTTTTGTCCATCACCACGGTTTTGACCTGCGTAATCAGATCCAGAAAGACCGAGCCTTTGAACAGAATTCCGTGCCGGGAACCCGCGCCAATCCCGCCAAAATAGCCCAGCGGAATGGAGATCACGAGCGCACAAGGACAACCGATGACCAGAAAAACCAGACCGCGATAGAGCCAGTCCTGAAAGCGGTAATCCGCCACAAAAAAGTACGGCAGCAGCGTAATGGCCAGCGCCAGCGCGCAGATCATCGGCGTGTAGACTTTGGCAAACCGGGCGATGAACTCCTGCGTCTGGGCCTTGCGTCCGGTGGCTTCCTGCACCAGTTTCAAAATGCGCGACAGCTTGGAATCCTGGTAAAGCGTGGTCACTTCCATTTCCACCAGGGTTTGCCGGTTAATCATCCCCGCCAGCACATCTTCGCCTTTGGCAATGGTGCGCGGAACGCTTTCGCCGGTCAGAGCGGCTGTGTCGAACGAGCCGGTGTCGGACGTCAATTTGCCATCCAAACCCACTTTTTCACCCGGTTTGATCTGAATTACTTCGCCAATTTTTACCTGCGCGGCTTTGGTAGGTACGGTTTTTCCGTCCCGCAGAACCGTCACCGTGTCGGGCCGGACATCGAGCAGCGCTTTGATGGAACGACGCGCCCGCATCACGGCGGCATCCTGAAACAACTCGCCAATGGTGTAGAACAGCATCACGGCGACGCCTTCGGGATATTCCCGGATGAGGAACGCACCCATGGTGGCGACACCCATCAGAAAAAATTCGGTGAAGACATCGCCTTTCAAAATTCGCATTCCGGCACGGCGGAGAACCGGTCGGCCAACAGGCCAATAAGCCGCTAAATACCAGAAAAACCGCCACGGATCACGAAACCGGTTCGGCGCGTAATGATCCAGTACAATACCGCCCAGCAGCAGCAAAAAACTGATGATAACCGGCATGTATTCTTCCAGTCGGCCAAATAGGGATTTTGACTTTTCTGAACCCATAGTTTCGTCCGACGATTCGGTTTCGTCCAGATCCAGCTCATCGTGATCGTGCGTATGCCCGTCGTCGTGGGAATGATCGTGATGCTTTGCCATAGTCCTTAAAGTTCAATGAAAAAGTTGAGGATACCGAGGGCGATCAGGATGCCGCCGGTGATCTGTTTTTCGTGGTGTTCGAGCCAATGCCACTGCACTTTGGCCAGTCCCCGGAACGACAGCGCCGTCAGCCCGACCATGCACAGGATCGTAACGGCGGTATACGCAACGCTGAGTGTTGCGACGGCGGGCCAGCCCAGTGTTCCGGCCGTGAAGAAAAACGTTTCGATTTCCAGACAGGGCGACAGCAGCATGGCCAGTGCCAGGGTACCGATAATGGCCCGCTTCGAGCGGCCGGACAGGCCTTTCGGAACGTGTTCGTGGGCGCTGTGCGGGTTATGAACGGCGAAATAGACCAGTCCCATAAAAATCAGGATCAGTGACGCGATCCAGCGGGTTTGGTCTTCCAGTTGGGCCGACAATTCCACGCCAATCGCGCCAATCAACACCCCGAGAATAACCGTGCTGAGCGTGTGGAAAAAACCGCTCAAAGCTGCTACGCCGAGCGTTTCGCGCATCGTCCAGCCTTCGCTCCGGCCGATAAGGGCCACGGGAAGCCAGTGGTTGGGGATGGCCGCGTGGACGGCTCCCAGCAAAATACTACCGATCAATAGATTGAAAAGCATGGGTTTTCTTCTTAATGAACATGACCGCCCGCTTCTTCCGAATTATTTAAAACGGAATGCAGGTCATACGCACCGGCCACTACAATCTGCGCATCTTTTTTTATCGATTCGGGCAACGTTACCGCCTGATAACCGTTCTGACTGACCCCGGTACGGACCGGAACCGGCCGAAACTGGTGGTGAATGGTGCCTTCGTGTTCTTCTTTTCCTTCATAAACAAAAACCTGTGAACCCGTTCCCGATTTGATCACTGCGACATCGGGCAAAGCCGGTTCCGGAGCCGCTTTGGTTTCGATCAGGGCTTTCAGGAATGTGCCGGGGCGGAGTTGCGCATCCGGTTTTTCCAGCGCGGCATACACCCGTACAGTCCGGTCCGGTCCGGTTTCACGGTTGATATACCGCACGCGACCGATGCGTTCGCCCGGCGTTCCTCCGCCGTTTTCGCCAATAATGGAAAGCCGAACCCGCTGCCCGACCTGCACCTTCGCAATATCGCCTTCAAAAACGGTTAATTCGGCATACAGCCCGGATGTATTGATCAATTCGAACAATACATCGTTGGCATTGACAAACCGCCCCCGGTTCACGTTGACTTCCGTGACAGTTCCGGTGATGGGCGAACGGACGGCGACGGTTCGCGTAATGTTGCCCGCCGACAACGCGTTCATCGATACGCCCAGAAGCGCCAGTTGCTGCCGCAGCCCTTCGGCCCGCGAGCGGAGAA
Source organism: Larkinella sp. C7 (assembly GCF_006149005.1). Taxonomy (GTDB): domain Bacteria; phylum Bacteroidota; class Bacteroidia; order Cytophagales; family Spirosomataceae; genus Larkinella. The sequence continues at coordinate 383,558 of NZ_VBSL01000006.1, forward strand.
TTTTGACCTGCGACGTGGCATGCTGAAACGTTTTGAGCGTTCCGACGTTCTCGCGGCTCAATTCGCGCTGGCGTTCGTATTCCTGCTCCTGAAATTCCAGTTGGCTGGTGGTTTCCAGGTATTCCTGCTGCAGCCGGATAAACTCCGGATTTTCGAGCATTGCCAGCAGTTGCCCCTGTTTGACGGCTTGGCCCGGCAGCAGGGGGGTCGAGGTCAGAATACCGCCGTAGGGCGTCGAAACCGACACCTTTTGCTGGGGCGGTATATTCACAACCCCGTTTACGCGGATGAGGTTGCTGAGGGTTCGTTCTTCCAGTCCGCCGAGCCGGATACCCACGGTTTTGAACTGTTCGTCGGTGAGTTCCACCAGCCCTTCGTCGTGCGCTTCATGGTGTTCGTCGTCTTTTTTAACCGTATCGGTATGCGCTTCGGTTGCGGTGTCCTTTTGCCGGTTGCAGGCTGAAAAAAGCAAACCGACACCAACGATGAGGAAAAAAAGCAAGTTGATTTTTAGCGTATTTTTCATGGTTCAATGCTTCCCAGGAGGTATTCAAGGTAGATAATGGTCTGATTCAGGTCGTTCAGGGCGGCCAGATAACCCGTCTGAATACCGCTCGCCGTGCGGAGGTTCTGGAACAGTTCGATGTAGCCAATTTCTCCGGCGCGGTATGACCGGTCTGCTTGTTGACGGATCAGCGTGGCTTGCGGCAACGCCGACTCTTCGTAGTACGTCAGCGTCTCGCGGTTTTTACGGTAGGTTTGCAGGAGTTCCGCAAAAGCGCCTTCGAGGGTGCGCCGACGGGCGTTGAGTTGCGCTTCCGTTCGTTGCTGACCCAACTCTGCTGCCCGAACGCGTGCCCGGAGCGGTTTGGCAACAATCGGAATCGAGATGCCAACCTGCCCGTACGTAAACCGATCGACACCCGTATAAAACCGGTCGGTGCCGTTGATTGTCTGAATGCCCCGCAGCGATTGATTCACCACGCTGAACGAATAATCGGGTTTGAGTCGTGCCCGTTCGACCTCGGTTTCGCGCCGGGCCATGTCGATCTGTTGCCGCAGCAATGCCAGTTCGGGATTTTGCGTTAACGCGACCGAATCCGGTAAACGAATGACGCGAGCGATCAGGACCGAATCCGTAATCTGGGGCAGTTGGTCAGTTCCGAGCAGCGTTTGCAGCCTTCGGGACTGGATTTGCTGGTCGGCACGGTTTTGGAGCAGCGTCATTTGGAGTTGCCTTGCTTCCACTTCGGCCGTCGTTTGTTCGAGCAGGGAACCTTCACCCGTTCGTCGCCGGATGCCAGCCGCCCGCGCTACGGCCGCAAAAAGGCTGTCCTGCCGGGTCAGTTCGCGGTGCAGCGTCTGGAGGTAAACGAGGCCGTAATACGCCGATTTAAGCTGAAAAGCCAGTTCCTGACGCGTGACCCGGCTTTCGGCTTCGGCTCCGCTAATTCGGGCATCGGCCAGGGACTTCTGACTTCGGATCAAACCCGGCGCGGGGAGTCGCTGGCCGATTTGCAGCGACTGATCGACATACCGGCTGTTGTATTGTCCGGCGGTTACGACAAGGTCAGTTTTGCCAACGTCAGAAGCCGTGCCGCGCAACGCCTGTTGATAATCGACATTCAGGGTCGAAACCCGCACCTGCGGATTGTTCAGAAACGTTTGTTTCAGCGCCTGATCCAGCGAAAGGGGCGTCGGTTGAGCGGTTGTCTGCGCCGTTGTTGCTGAAGAAATACCGCTCAGTCCCAGCGTCATCAAGCCAATGAAGGGCCATCCGGTGGCTATGGCGGTTTTGGGTTGGGGCATTAATGACTGGTCCCGTTTTCCAAACCGCTGTTCGATGAGCAGATACAAAACCGGTAATACCAGCAGTGTCAGCAGCGTCGCCGTTAGCAGGCCGCCAATGACGACGGTTGCGAGCGGTTTTTGCACTTCAGCCCCGGCGGTATTCGATAATGCCATGGGTAAAAAACCGAGTGATGCTACCGTTGCCGTCATCAGGACGGGGCGCAGTCGAATGCGGGTTCCCCGAAAAATGGCCTGTTTGAGATCGGCAATGCCGTTCCGGCGCTGGTCGTTGAATTCGGCCAGCAGCACAATGCCGTTCAAGACCGCCACGCCAAACAGGGCAATGAACCCGACAGCCGCCGAAATGCTGAACGGCATGCCGCGCAACCACAAGGCCAGAATCCCGCCAATGGCCGCCAGCGGAATGGCCGAAAAGATCAGTAATGCCTGTCGCAAGGAATGAAAGGTTAGAAAGAGTAAAAGGAAAATCAGGCCCAATGCCACCGGAACCGCTACTTGCAGCCGTTTCCGGGCGTCGATCAGGTTCTCGAACTGACCGCCGTAGGTGACGTAATAACCGGTTGGGAACCGGACCTGCCGACCGATTTTCTGTTGCAGCTCGCTCACGATCCCTTCTACATCGCGTCCCCGGACGTTGAAGCCGATGGTGAGCCGCCGTTTGGCGTCTTCGCGCTGAATCTGGTTGGGGCCGGGAATGAGTTCGACGGTGGCTACTTCCGACAGCGGAATGGCCGGGCCGTCGGTGCCGGCAATGGTCAGTGCCTGAACGTCGTTGATGCTGCGCCGGTTTTCGCCCGCCAGCCGCACCACCAGGTCAAACCGCCGTTCGCCTTCGTAAACCAAGCCCGCGCTTTCGCCGGCAAAAGCCGTGCTGATCGTGCGGTTGACATCATCGACCGATAAACCGTAGCGGGCGAGGGCTTCGCGATCCAATTTGACGACGATCTGGGGCAAGCCTTCCACCTGTTCGATATACAAATCCGTAGCGCCTTTGATGCCCGTGATCAAACCGCTCACCCGTTTGGCGAGCCGGGTGAGTTCATCCAGGTCTTCGCCAAAAATCTTGACGGCCACATCCTGCCGCGCTCCCGAAATCAGTTCATTAAAACGCATCTGAATGGGTTGCTGAAAGCCAAAGGTGACGCCCGGAATGGTTTCCAGGGCCTCCGTCATTTTTTCGGCCAATTCCTCGCGGCTCGATGCGGAAGTCCATTCCGAACGCGGTTTCAGGATAACCATCATATCGGCGGCTTCGATGGGCATGGGGTCCGTCGGAATTTCGCCCGCGCCAATTTTGCTGATGACTTCCTTGACTTCCGGAAACGTTTGCAGCAAAACCCGCTCCGCCTGGGTCGTTTTGTCTACCGTCTGGCTCAGGGACGAACCGGTCAGAACGCGGGTTTCAACGGCAAAATCGCCTTCGTCCAGCGTCGGAATAAACTCACCACCGAGCGTGGTGAAAAGCCAGCCCGCACCCACCAGCAGCAAAACCGCCACCCCTAGCACCAATGCCTTTCGTTGCATAACGCCTTGAATAATGGGTTCGTACAGCCGCTGGAAAACGTCCATCATCCGGTCTGAAATGGTGCGTTTCGTGGAGCCGGTTTTGCTCAGAACCAGTGCCGACATCATGGGCACATACGTCAGCGAGAGGATAAACGCCCCGGCAATGGCGAAGCCGACGACCTGCGCCATCGGGCCGAACATCTTGCCTTCGATGCCTGACAGCGCCAGAATTGGTAAATAGACAATCAGGATGATGAGTTCACCGAAAGCCGCCGAGGTGCGAATCCGGCTGGCGGATTGGTAGATTTCCTCGTCCATTTGCGCCTGAGTCAGCCGGGCCAGTTTTCGAGCGCCCAAATGGTGCAAGGTCGCTTCGACGATGATCACCGCACCATCGACGATCAGACCGAAGTCAATGGCTCCGAGGCTCATCAAATTGCCGGATACGCCGAAAACCTGCATCATGCCCACCGCAAACAGCATGGAAAGCGGAATGACCGACGCCACGACCAGACCGGCCCGCCAGTTGCCCAGAAACAAAATCAGCACAAAAATGACAATCAGCGCCCCCTCAATCAGGTTGCGGGTGACGGTGTTGATGGCGCGGCCCACCAGTTCGCTCCGGTCCAGAAATGCATGAATGTCAACACCTTCGGGCAGGGTTTTGCGAATCTGGTCCATGCGGTTTTTAACCCGCCCGATGACTTCGTTGGCGTTTTCGCCTTTCAGCATCAGCACCAGTGCGCCCACGGCTTCACCCTGTCCGTTGCGCGTCAAGGCACCATACCGCAGTGCTGAACCATACTTTACCTGCGCCACATCGCGAATCAGAACCGGCGTACCGTTTTTGGTCCGGCGAATGACGATGCGGCCAATGTCGGCCAGATTGCCCACCAGTCCTTCGGAGCGGATGAAATAGGCGTTGGGTTTTTTGTCAATGTAGGCCCCACCGGTATTCTGGTTGTTGCGGGATAAGGCTGTAAACAAATCGTTGATGCCAAGTCCGTAGGAGCGAAGCCGGTCGGGGTCGATCGCGATTTCGTACTGCTTGAGCAAGCCGCCGAAACTGCTGACATCGGCCACACCGGGAGTTCCCAGCAACTGCCGCCGAACGACCCAGTCCTGGAGGGAGCGGAGTTCAGTCGGGGAGTATTTCTGTTTGTAACCCGGTTTGGCGTAGATGACATACTGGTAGATTTCGCCCAAACCGGTGGTAACCGGAGCCATTTCAGGCTCGCCCGTTCCCGCCGGAATCTGGCTTCGCGCGCTGGAAAGCCGTTCGCTGATTTGCTGTCGGGCCCAGTAGAGGTCGGTCGATTCCTGAAAAACGATCGTGACGACCGACAGTCCAAACCGGGAAAACGACCGGATTTCGGCGATTCCGGGAATGGTCGCCATCGTTTGTTCGATGGGAAAGGTGATGAGCCGCTCCACTTCCTGGGCCGCCAGCGCGGGCGAGCGGGTGATGATCTGAACCTGGTTGTTGGTAATGTCGGGAACAGCGTCGATGGGCAAATGGCTGAGCGAATAACCGCCCCACACCACCAGCGCCAGCGTCAACAGGCCGATAATGAGTTTGTTACGGATGGAAAAGCGGATGATGGAATCCAGCATACCGGTACGGCGTTAAGGTAAAAAAGGAGTGAAATCGCCGATCAAGGGCGAGAAATGCAACCCAGTTGCACAGAACTGATGGGGCGCAGGTATCCTGTCTTAGCCGATTTGGGGTGGTTGCCAGCAGGAAACCGGGGGAGCGGGCAAGCGGGATTGGAGGGTAGCGTACTGAACAGAAGAAAAAGAAAAAGCCGCAAAGGTGAAGGTAAAAACCGGCATGGATTCCAGCACCGTGCCGCAGCAGGCACAACCGCAGAAAGGCGAACACAAATCCGCACCCGCCGGGTCTGCGTCGTGTTGGTGGTCATCACTGGCGACAGTCGCCGTACTCTGTTGATCGGCGCGCACGCCCAGGCAGCCGTCGGCGCAGGGCCAGGCGGACAACACCAGCAGGTGAACGCTCATCAACAAACAAACCAGTGACTTCATGCCGCAAAGCTATGGGATAAAAGGATGCAACAGGTAGTCAAAAAGTGGCTTCAATTACAAAACCGCTAAAAAAGAACGATTTAGCACTGATCAACCAAGCCTGAAAGGCTTTCATCACTAGCCCCGGGTATCGCCCGGGGTTGATGGACGCCATCCGGTTTATCAAACCCCATCGCGTCCATCATCGCCATTCCATCAATTCCCGTCATCCCATCGCGTTCGCCGACCCCGTTGCATTCGCCAATCCCATTGGGTTCTCCAATCCCCATCGCGTTCGCCAACCCTCGTTCCGCCCACCAAAACCCCGGGTGATACCCGGGGCTAGTGATTGAAGCCTTTCAGGCTTTTGGGGACCGGTGTTTTTTTTGTATTATCCGTACAATCTATACGAACTCTTCCAGAATTGACTAAATCTAAGAACTTAATTTTGGTGGTTTTTATTTTATGGTCAGGCAAAGCTGTCTTAAGTGCTGATAATAAAGCTAATTTTGTGCTTTGTACGCTTCGGTAGCGCCTTGAATACAAGCTGAAATTTGAATTTTTTCAATAATGAATTTTACCGTTTCTCATCTTCTTTCACCCCGGGTTTCCACGCGTACCATTCACCGTGGGGCTGTCGGGGCGTTGTTTTTCCTACAGGGACTGTCTTTTGCCAGTTGGGCATCTAGGATTCCGAGCATTCAACAGACGCTGGGTTTGTCGGATGCAGAACTGGGTGGGGTGTTGCTGGCTCTTCCGGCAGGTCTGATGCTTTCGCTGCCGATTGCGGGCTGGCTAACGACTAAAATCGGCAGTCGCAAAGTGGCCACCTTAGCCGTTGGTCTCTACGCGCTCACGCTCCTGAGTCTGGGATTTGCGCAAACGACGCTGCAACTGATGGCCTGTCTTTTCGTCTTTGGTTTGGTCGGTAACATGGCCAACATAGCAATCAATACGCAGGCGGTGGGCGTTGAAGCCCTCTACAAACGGCCGATCATGGCTTCGTTTCACGGGTTGTGGAGTCTGGCGGGTTTTGCGGGAGCCATGCTGGGAGCGGTTATGATTGGTGCGGGCATCGTTCCCTACCAGCATTTTGCGGCTGTCCTGTTCTTTGCCCTGGCGGCTCTGGCCGTTGCTTCCCGGTATATTTTACCGGAAGACGCCAACACGAATTCGGATCAACCCATTTTTGCCAAACCCGACAGAGCCCTGTTGATTTTGGGCATCATTGCCTTCTGCGCGATGATCTGCGAAGGCGCGATGTTCGACTGGAGCGGTATTTATTTCAAGAAAGTCATTCTGGCCGAAAAAGCGATGGTGGGCGCGGGGTATACGGCTTTCATGAGCACGATGGCCCTCGGTCGGTTTATCGCCGACTGGTTTGCCACGCGTTACGGATTAAAGCGCACGCTGCAATTGAGTGGCGTTCTGATTGCTTCCGGCTTGCTGACCGCCGTTACGTTTCCGTATCTGGGTACGGCCATTGTCGGCTTTTTCCTGGTCGGTTTTGGGGTTTCATCGGTGGTGCCACTGGTGTATAGTGCGGCCGGAAAGTCCACGGTTCTGTCGCCGGGGGTGGCCTTGGCCGCCGTTTCGACCATCGGTTTTCTGGGCTTTCTGATCGGCCCTCCGCTGATCGGTTTTGTAGCCGGTGCCACCAGCCTGCGGATCTCCTTCGTCATCATTGCCGGGATGGGCCTGTGCGTTGCGCTGATGGCGGGCAAGGTGAAGACGGCGGAGTAAGGGTTAGGAACACGAATGAAGGTGCTATACGCCGGAGGGGTTCTCTGTTAATAAAAAATAGGTAATAAACGGTAAAGCCCCGGAGGGGCGTCCTGGCTGATTTTAGGACGCCCCTCCGGGGCTTTGATGGTTCTATGAATCCGGGAGCTATTGACAGAACGCCCCTCCGGGGCTTTGATGGTTCTATGAATCCGGGAGCTATTGACAGAACGCCCCTCTGGGGCTAAATTTAGGGTCACTTACTTCGTTAATTCCAGCAATTTCTCCGGTTCGTCGGTCGTGATAAAGTCGGCTTTGCGTTCCAGCAGCCAGGCCATCATTTCCGGGTCATTAACGGTCCAGACGTTGACGGTTAACTTCTGCTGGTGGGCTTCCTGAATCCAGTTTTCGTTCTTTTTCATCACACTTTGGTGGTAATCAAGCCCGTATAAACCGTCGGCGGCCAGCAGGTCGGGGGCTTTGTCTCCATTGAGGTAGGCCACGTTGGCAGATGGGTCCAGCTCTTTCACCTTTTTGCAGACGTCATAATCGAAACTGATGTAGTCGACCAATTTCCGGCCTTTCTGCGCTTTTACGGCCTGAACGCATTTGGTCGCCAGTGCCAGCGAGTGCTCTTTGCTCACCTTCGACGCCTTAATTTCCAGAATCAACCGGGTTTTCTTCTGCTTCAAACCCGCTTTCAAATAGCTTTCCAGCGTCGGCAGCGATTCGCCGTTGCGGAGTTTGAGGGCGTTGATGTCGGCAGCCGGAGCCGTTTCAAGATTGACCCCCTGCAAGGTATGATCGTGATTGACCACCAGGGCCGAATCGGCGGTCATGTGGACGTCGAACTCACTGCCGTAGCAGCCCAGCTTGATGGCTTGTTGCAGCGACGCAATCGAATTTTGGGGGGCACCGGTATTTTTCCAGGCGCCCCGGTGGGCAATAACTTTGGTTTGTGCCATACTCTGAACTCCAAAACCGGTGAGCAGGAAGACGACGAAACTGAAACAAACGGTTTTCATACGGTTTAGCGGATTACCTGCACAAATGTAGCAGAGAACCCCGCAATGACTGAGCTATTCGCTAAAAATCAGGCGTCTTTCATTGAAAGATAACAATGGGATAACCCAATAGAATGCACCTGTTTGACTAAACCGGAAGAACTATTTCGTGGAGTTGAGCGGAGTAAAAAGAATTAAGCGAAGAAAATTAAAAAACTCCGCTTAACTCTTTTTACTCCGCTCAACTCCGCGATACAACTCAAACTTTCACTTCGCCAGCTCCTTCACCAGCACATCCAGTAGCTTATCTTCCTTTAAATCAAGGGTATATTCCCAAAACATGGCTCCGGCCAGCCCTTTGGATTTGACGTAATAAATTTTGTGTTTCATCGACTCCTTGTCGGCATACGAAATGAACGTACGGCTTTCCGGATTCCACAGATACGGCGCCTTGGCTTTGTCGTCCCAATACCGGGTATACCCGTTTTTGTTGATGTAATTAGCCACCAGATCATCATAATTCGGACTCATGTGTTTGCCCGCCGAGGGTTGAAACAAGCCTTTGTTGACCGGATTGACCGCCGTCCAGCCGCGTCCGTAAAAAGGCAGTCCGAGCACAATCTTGCTGGCCGGAACCCCGGCTTTGATGTGGCCGTTGACGGCGTCGTCGGAGCTGTTGCGCGACCGGTCGCTCAGGGCCGATTGGTACAGCGGGCTGTGGTGACCGGTTTTTTTATCATTCCCGTGATACAAGTCATACGTCATGATGTTGACATAGTCGAGGTATTTCTGCGCATTGCCCAGTTCGGTGTGGTTCACAAAAGCCGTGTCGCCCCCGGTGGCTGCCGTTAGCAGGTAATGGCGGGCTGCGGGGCGGTTGTCTTTTTTGCCCTGCGCATCCAGTTGCTCCCGTAACTCTTTCAGCAACAGCGTGAAATTCTGTTTGTCTACGGGCCGGAAGATGTTGTTTTCGCCAATCTGATCCGGATATTCCCAGTCGATATCGACGCCATCGAGCCGGTGTTTTTTCATGAACGAAACCGCACTTTTCGCGAATTTCTTCCGGGCCGCATCCGTCAGCGAAGCATCGGAAAAATACCGGCAACCGCCCCAGCCGCCAATGGAAATCAGGATTTGCAGGTCTTTATTGATCGTTTTCAGGGTGTTGAGCGTAGCCAGATTCACCGAATCCTTTGCTTTGATCGGGGCCAGTTCGCCGTTTGGGGCGGGGACGGCAAATGCGTAATTGATGTGTGTCAGTTTCTGGGGTTCGATGTCGTTTTTGGTCCAGCCGCCCCCGCCGACGTAGCCGATCAGAACGTATTTTTTGGGTTTGGACTGGCCCAAAACCGGTTGCCCAACGAGGACGAATTGGCAAAAAAGAGCCAGAAAAAGAAGGGGCAGGATACCGTGCGGTTGTTTCATCATCAGGTTGGTCAATGCGTTTGGTAGAGAAGCTGTAAAATTAACACCAATGGCGAGATGGACAATGGGTACGACGAGAGCCTGCTTCTACAAACTCACCAAAGACCACACGAGTGGTTTTGAAAACCAGCGAACAACAAATGAGTTTATTACCTACGGATCTACTTCAACGTCATGAAAATACTGCTTTTTGTATTGCCTTTGCTGCTGATCGGAGTGTCAGCTCAGGCGCAAACCAAATCCACCCCACCCGCCGTTGTCAAGGCCATTGAAGGCGTTACTGGCAAGCAATTTCAGCCCGATACGGTTTTTGCGGCTTTGTCGGAGGATGACGAAAAGTTGCTGGCGAAAGAGCCGGTGGCCAATTGGGGATTGCCACAGGCGGCCGACAACAATATGTCATACTATAATCTGGTGATTGGCACGCGGTCCTATCAACTCGTCATTCTGAAAGCGCCCAAAGCCGTATTCCCAACGGCGACGCTGCTGCGTTTCACCGACCCCAAGTCCAAACCGGAACCCATTGCGCGGGGAAGTCTCAAACCGAAGGAGGAAAAGCCAAAATAAGGAACGGTTTGATGAAATGGAGCGACGGTGGGATGGTTTTCAGTTGGCAACAGCGAACCGCTTGATGGTTCCGGCGTGGTCGAGAAGGTATACTTCGCCGGCAGGGTCCTCTCCAAACGCGGAAATGGAACCGGCACCGACCGTCAGGAGTTGATTGGCCGTTTGGGTTTCGTTCCCGGAAGTCAGCGCCCAAACCTTGCCGCTGGCGAAGTCGGCATACAGGTATTTGCCCTGTAAAGCAGGGTGAAGAGAACCGCGGTAGACGACTCCGCCCGTAACGGAAACCCCTTCATCGCGCGGGTATTGGTGGATTGGATCGATCAGATTGCCCGGATCACAGTCTTTTCGCGGATTATAACAGCTACGGGCCTCCTTTAAGCGCCAGCCATAATTCCCACCTTTTACAATAATATCGATCTCTTCGTATTGATTCTGGCCCACATCACCGGCCCAGATTTGACCGGTTTGCCTGTCAAAACTGAATCGCCAGGGGTTTCGCAATCCGTACGCAAAAATTTCCTCCCGGTATCCGTCCCGATTGTTGACGAAAGGGTTGTCTACCGGAATTCTGTAAAGACTTTTTTCGGATGGGTTGATGTCGATGCGAAGAATCTTGCCGAGCCAGGATGCCCGATTCTGGGCGTTTTGGTGCGGGTCTCCCCAGGCGCCACCATCCCCGGTCGAAATGTAGAGGTAGCCATCGGGTCCGAAAGCGATTTTGCCTCCGTTGTGATTGTCATACGGTTGCGGAAACCGCAGGACAACGGTTTCTGTAGCCGGATCAACCGAGGTCAGGCCGGGCGCGGTAGCCTGATACCGGGCAATGACGGATTCCAGTGGATTTCGCTTGGTGTAGTAAACGTAAAAATAGCCATTGCTTCTGAAGTTCGGGTGGAAAGCCAGCCCGAGCAATCCCATCTCTCCTTCGGAAGACACTTTCCGGCTGAGATCCAGGTAAACCGAAGCCTTTTGGACGGAACGTTTGTTTTCAAAGACCCGGATTTTGCCTTCCTGCTCCAGCACATACACCCGGTTGGTGCCGTCGCCCGCGTGGGTGAATTCGACCGGACGACTGAATGTCAGGTTCGGAAAAGCGTTTTCGAGCTGCCAGGAGGACTGCCCGACCAGCGGGTTCTGTGCCTGACGAAAAGAACCAGGGTGATCGGCAGCCAGAATCACAACGGCTATCAGGAGCGGAACGACCACCTTTGCGAAGACAATGGCAATTCTTTGAACCGGTTTCAGCGGGACCGGAGAATGTAAAATCAGTCTGCTCATACTGATTTAAAAGACAAAGTGTAGCGCAATAGTACTACAATTCGAGCAGGAAACGAAGGGGAGGATTGTTGCCAAAAAAGAAAGCCAGACGACCGAAGTCACCTGGCTTTTTTGTTTCACCCGATTGTAAGGATAATCCACGTCTCCGTCAATATCCTTACCACGAGCGAAATACAAGAATAAAACGCGACTCCGTGCAAATTGTTATGCGGTTTGAAAAATAAGGGGCAAAATTTTTCAGTTTTTTCAGCATGATCCATGTTTTGAAAAGAACATTGGATCATTTCTTAATGGGTATATTGAGTATACATAAAGTTACTTTTTCCAAAAAATGGTACTATTGCATTTTCTAAACCTACAGTATCCATTCATGGATTTATTTTTTGAATACGATATCGAACGACTTCGTCGCTACGCTGGTGTTGTCGAAAATACCGGTAAAATCACCGTCGAATCGTATCCTACTCATTTGCTGCTTTCCTTTACGGATGTTGGCTATTTCAATTATTGCGTATGCCACGAACCGGCGAAGATCGTCGATGTTGTCGGACAGGCCAATGCGTTTTATGGCTCCCGATCCATTCATCACCACAAACTCCTCCTCGATGAAGCCCGTAGTGATGAGAGTCAGTACCGGTTTTTGCTGGAAAACGGATATCGCCTGACAGAACGGCTGATGGCGGTTGAGGATCCGATCCTTCAGCACCGTTCGCAGCCGATCCCGGAAAATCTTCAACTCGAACGGGTTCAGGCGGCCACGCTTCCGGATTTTACAAGCGATTATCTGGCCGCTTTTGAGTCGGAACAGAAAAATACGGCACCTGTGATCACTAATTTCAGGCAATTGCTGGACAATGAAAACATCGCCCTGTTTCGGGTCAGGGATCAGGCCGAGCCGGTAGGGATTGCGGTCTTGTACGGAATTGAAAGCGATTTTTTTCTGGCGGGAGGGGCCATCCTGCCGGCCTTCCGAAACCGGGGGTATCATACGACCGCGCTGGTAACGCGTCTCAACCAGGCAAATGCCCAAAACGCCCGGCGCATTATTTCGTGGGCCTACGACGGTGGTGCAAGTTACCGAAACATGTTAAAAGTGGGGCTAGTGCCTTATAAATGTTACCGCCTGTATGAACGATGAATTTCGGCTTCGGTGGACGGAAATCGCTCAACGTTATTCCACCAAAGCTGCTTTTTGCGAGGGAAACCGCACCATAACCTATGAAATGCTGTTCCACCGGGCCCATCAGTATGCTGATGCGCTGCTGGCCCGGAATTTCAGACAGCAGTGCATTCCCGTTCTGCTCGACGATCCGCTGGAACACGTTGCCGCCTTGATCGGAGTTTTATTGTCCGGTAATTACTACCATTCAATCCATCGGCAATCGGTCGAATCCCTGAGCGACGTCGTGCATTCGCGGGCCTGCCCCGGTCTGATCAGTCATATGTCGCTGGTGGTTCCGAACCATCCGGGCTTGCCAACGCTCCTTCCCGAAACGCAGCCAACGGATCGTTTTGCCACACGGTTGTACCCGATTATTTCGCCGGAAACGCCTTTTTGCCTTTTTATGACCTCGGGCAGCACCGGGCAGCCAAAGCAGGTGATCCACTCGCATGCGAGTGTTCTGGCCGACACGTTCCGGCAAATAACCGACAACGAAATTACGGCTGCTGACCGGATCGACCTGCTGTTTTCGCTCGAATTCAGTGCCTCACTGGCCTGTATTTTTCCGGCTTTGCTGACAGGCGCTACGCTGGTGTTTTACGACCTGAAGAAAGAAGGCGTGTTGTCGTTGCCGGTTTTCTGGCAGCAGCAGAAAATTACGTTCAGCAGTTTGTCGGTTAGTACGTTTCGGCTGTTGTTAAAAACCGATACGGATTTTAGGGCCTTATCCGGCTTGCGGATGCTTTCCATCGGTGCCGAACCCATACAGCCCTCCGATATTACAGGCTTTCAGAAACGTTTTTCGACCCATACGACGCTGCAGGTGGCCTATGCGACGACCGAAACCCGGACGATTTCGGAATATAAACTGCGAACCGACACGCCGGTAACGGATCATCTTTTTTCGGTGGGCAAACCGGTGTCCGGGCGAACGGTTTGGATTCGGTCAGAAACGGGTGCGCCCTTACCCCGCCATCAGGTGGGTGAAATTATCGTTCAGGCGTCGGGTATTCCCGCGGATTATCCGAATAATCGGGATGCTACGCAACGGGCCTACCAACGCCTGCCCGACGGAATGATCGCGTATGCGACCGGCGATCTGGGCTTTTTGGACGCCGATGGGTATTTGTTCTGGTGTGGCCGCACGGATTTTGTAGTCAAGATTAACGGACAAAAGGTAAGCCTGATTCAAATCGAACAGGAATTGAAAAGCGGGAAGGGCGTAAAAAATGCTGCGGTTCTTTACGATACCTCCCACGAAAACCGGTTCTTTCTGAAAGCGTTTCTGAGTATCGAACCCGATTTTGATTTGGCCGGTTTGCGGCAATTCCTGGCGCAGCGGTTACCGGTCGTTATGCTCCCCGACCGCTACATTCTGCTCGATGCGTTGCCGCAGACCAAAACGGGTAAAATTGACCGGCTTCGTTTGGCCGCGCTGCCGGAGCCGGAAAGTCAACTTTCTGGTAAGCCGCTGGCCGATGAAGCCGATGCCTGGGATTTTGTTCCGTTGATTAAGTCCGTCTGGCAAAAAGAACTGGGGCTGACAACGGCTTTGTCGGACTATGATGACTTTTTTCAGGACCTCGGTGGCGATTCGCTGATGGCGGAGAGCTGTCTGGCCGGGTTGGAAAACCGGATCGGAAAAACCGTGCCGGTTCAGGCGGTTTTTTCGTATACGACGCCCAAAGCGCTAGCGCATTATCTCACAGGCTATGCGCAGCATCGGGTTCAGTGTATTCCGTTGAATAAACCCGAACGCAACCGGAAACACGTCTATTTCATTCCGCCATTGCCGGGCGATCGGCGCATGTATCGCGGGATTGAAAGCCATCTGAATCAGGATTGCAATGTATATTATGTTCATTACGAGCCGTATACAACCAACGGGACGCTGATTCCGCTGGCTGATCTGGTCGGGCAGATGGCCCGGGCGATTGACGAACCGGCGGATAGCCTGCTCATTGGTTTTTCATTTGGCGGATTGGTGGCCTATCAGGTGGCTTTGGCCCTGGAGCAAAGCCAGCAACTGACCCTGAACCGGCTTGTTTTACTAGACACGCCCCTCTACCGGCGAATCACGTTTCGGGAATCCTTGCGGAAAGATGTACACCGGATCGGGCGAAAGGTGGTTGCGGGTTTTAAAACGGAGCGGCCGGTTGACTGGAACGCCAGTTGGCAGCGGGCCGTTGCGCGGTATCGCAACCGCTTAACGAGTCGGACGACCCGTGCGGATGGGGGGACTCAGGCCGTCAGTTGGCAGGAACCGAGTTTCGCTGCGGTCCACCAATACGCGCGTCAGGCCGAGGTGAAAATTCCGGTTACCTGCCCCATTGTGCTCTTTCGGGCGAGCGATTCGTCCGCTTTTCAGTACGAAATACGGCCTGATTTTCGCTGGCAGTTGTTTGCTAAAACCGGTTTTGAAGAACACTGGCTGGAAGCCAACCACGATCAGGTTTTGAACTCGGTCCATAGCTACCGGATTGGAACCATTGTGAATGGCTTCTTACACTCGTGAAGAATCGAATCAGGATGCAACGGCGCCGGTTGCCCGGTCCTGATCGGCGAGTTCGGGGGCCTGCTGGTATTTTTTTGCAAGGATTCCGTACGAATCGGAGCGCATGGCGATCAGCGTAACGAGCAGACCAATGACGCCGGTTACGGTAAACAACAGCGCCAGCCCCCGGGCGCTTCCGGTGCCAAACCACGACCCCAGCAAATCCACGCCCGCGCCGGTGGTCATGAAGGGGATAAACACCAGTTGGGCAATGGGTCCGATGATGAAGGCGGTAATGGGCGAGGCCGCCTGCTCGACACTCTGGGCAAATCCGAAAACCCGGCCCTGCCGTTCGGGCGAAATCAATTTTTGAATGATGGTTTGCTCAGCCGCTTCCACCACCGGAATCAGGCAGAGATAAATAAACATGCCAACGGCAAGCAGTATAATGGACGCCTGAATGGTGAAGAAAATGCAGACCGTCCACATGGCAAGGTTGGCCAGAAAAAGCGTTCGGAGCGGTTTGGCACCCAGCCCATTACGGGCCACCACCATGCCGCCGACAATGAAGCCCAGACTCAACACGCCCCACAATGTACCCCATACCTGTACCGAAACGAGTGACAGTCCGTAGGCATCCATCAGCGACATAAAAACGCCACCCAGGAAATTGTTGAAGGTGTTGAAAAAAATGAGTCCCAGCAAACCCGGAATTTGCTGTACGGACTTCAGCGTTCCCCGGATGTCGAGGTGATTCGTTTTCGTTTCCGTAACGACAATTTCCGGTTCAGGAATGGAAAGGAGGCTTAGGTGAACGATGACCAGGGCCGTCAGCGCAATGGCCAGCGCCAGCATCCAGAACATACCCAGAAAACCGATCACCAAACCGCTGAAGAGCGACGCGACCAGAAACGACACCCCGTTGGCCGTACCGACCAGCCCGTTGGCTTTGTCGCGCTGGTCTTCGTCGATCAGAATGGTCACCAGGGTGGCAATGGCAATGCTGCGAATGTTGCCGGCAATGGCTCCCAGCAACCCAAACAGGATGAAGACCCACAGGATGGGACTTGACGGGTTGGAAAACGTGGAGGAGGGATACCAACCATACAGCAGCAAATCCACCAGATAAAACCCCAGAGAACCGACGCTCGACAGCATCATGGCGGTTTTTTTGCGGTTGTGATCGACCAGTGAACCCAGAAAAAAGCCGGAAACGGCAACGGTTCCCAGGTAAATACCGGCCATGATCGACGTAGCGACCACCGACTTGGTTTCAAGGTACAACCAGAACGTCAACGCAAACCAGACGCAATTGTTGATGACGGAAGCGGTTAGTGTATTGGCGAGAAGGGCGTAAAATCGGTTCGTCATGAGTCTGTTGTTTACTGGGGCAAACGGTCCGCTAGCCTAAAACCGCTCGCAGAGAATTCTGGTTTCCGGATTCAGGGAAAGTTGCAGACGCCTGTTTTTTGTGGTAAAAAACGTACGAAGCAGCCCCTAAAACCACAAAAACAAGCATCGGTGCCCAGTCCATTGGTGTTTTCCCCGCGCTGAAGACGCAATAGGTGGCACCCAGTAAATCAAAAATCAGTCCGGCATACGCCCATTCCTTGATCCGGGGAAAACCGGGAATCAGAATGGCCATCACGCCGAGCAGTTTCGCCCACCCCAGAAACGGAAGCAGGTAGGCCGGCAGTTCGATTTGTTTAAACCCTTCGACGGCTTGCGGTATAACCAAAATATCGGGAATAGAAGAACCCAGCATAACAAACGCGAATAATCCGGTAAAAACCCAGTACAAAATTTTCGTCTTTTTCATGGCAGTAGGTGTTGTTTGTTTACAGGACAAATTTACCACCGGATCCGGACTCGGAGAGCGTATGAAAACGGCAATCTACAGGGTGGATTGCGACAATTACGAGAGCGCCACACTGGTCGTGATGGCGGTGAAAAAAGAGGGCAAAGCGGTTTCCTTTTCTGCTTACTTTCAACCCGATGCCGGAAATTTTTCACGAACGAATTGTTTAGTGGAATCATAAAAAAACTAAATTGGCGAACACCCGCTTGTGTCCACCAATGGCTTCCCAAAACGATTTAGAATTTACGTATTCCACGATTGATCAAATTTTTCGTCTCAGCGTGGGCCAGACCGGCGACTACAGCGGGGCGATGTACAACGGCAATTTTAAGCTGACGCTGGAAGAAGCTCAACGCCAGAAACACCGTTTCATCGCGGAAAGTCTGGGCATTACCAAAGGCACAAAAGTGCTCGACATGGGGTGCGGCTGGGGGCCGTTTCTGACCTACATCAAAGGCCAGGGGGCGATTGGCCGGGGCGTAACGCTGTCGTCGGCGCAGGCTGCGGCCTGTGTGCAGAATGGCCTGACGGTGGAAGTGAAAGACTGCCGCCTGATTACGCCCGCCGATTACGGCACCTTCGATGCCGTCAGTTGCATTGGCGGTATGGAGCATTTCTGTTCGATCGAGCAGTACAAAGCCGGTCAGCAGGACGCGGTTTACGCCGATTTTTTCAAAAATCTCTACAATTTGCTGCCCGTGGGCGGGCGGTTCTACATGCAGACGATGGTTTTCAGCAAAAACATGCTACCGCTGGAAGAAATCAGTCTGGAGGCACCCAAGGACTCGGATTCGTATTCACTGGCGTTGATGATTGCCCAGTTTCCGGGTTCGTGGCTGCCCTACGGCCCTGAGCAGGTGATCCGCAATGCGGCCCCCCATTTCAAGCTGATTTCGCAAAGCAGCGGACGGTTCGATTACATCGAAACCATCGGTCAATGGCGGAAGCGGTTTCGGGCCTTTAATCTAAAGAAATACGCGTTGTATGCTTCGCTGCTGCCCCGGTTTCTAACCAACAAGGCCATGCGGGATCTGATTGCCGTTTTCCGGGTCAGCCCAAACCGGGTTTGTTTCGAACGCGAGACGATGGATCATTACCGGCTGGTGTTTGAGAAAGTGTAGACGCTGATCAAGAACGGTCCGCCGTCGCGCCGGGCGGCCGGAGCCGTTGCAATCGCCGGGCGACCCGGCTTGATCCTCTCTGTAGCGGATTTGCAATCTGCTCTTGCTAGAAACCATGAGGTTTTGCAAGTAGTTAATGCCGTTCAAACCTATAACTTAATGATTTTCCATACAACCGCTTTTCCATCAGTGGTTTCGATACGCAACAGATACATACCCGAAGGTGAAGCACTGATGTCCCATTCCTGCTGTCGGACTGGAGTCAGAAAGGTTTTTCGCTTTACTTCCCGTTCTTGCAGGTCACTTAATTGAAGCCGCCTGATCAGACGGTGAGCGGCTACGTTGATGACCAACTTACCTGAAGTTGGATTCGGATAAACGGTGATTCCATCAACCGACGATGGCTCATTCGCTAAAATCAAAGCCTTGATGGAAAGTACGTTTTTAATCGTGCCGTTCGGACAATTGACGTCACTTAATCCTGTTATAGTAAGTTTGTAATCGTTCGGCTGTTGGGTCGTGTTGAATGTAGCTGTATAAGGAGAATCCGGCGTTTGAATGACCTGACCATCCCAGCGGGTAAACAGCCACGGGCCCGTCCCCGTTAAAACAACCGAAATACGGGCGCTGTCACCGGGCAATAGATTTGAATTACTGCTGATCAGCTCTGCTGTAGGCAAAGACACAATGGTGATTTGTACCGAATCGCGGGAAAGAAGGGCAGGCTCACTACTTTCAGCATATACGGTATATGGACCGGGTTTTAGAGTCAGGGGCAAAGAGCAGGAAAAATCCTGACCGTTTACGACCGTGGGGTAACGGACCGTTTGCGAACCCGACTTTAAAACCAGTGAGAACTGGTTCGTCGTAGAAACACTTCCCTGTAGAGCTATAGAAGCGGTAAGTAGATCACCAGGGCAAAATTGGTTTTTGTTGGTCTTGACCAGCGAAAGTTTAGGAAGAACCGTCACCAGTAGGTTCGCTTCCGCGCCTGAGCAGCCATCGTCGTAGCAACGGGCGCGGTAGGTTGTGTTGATAATGGGTTTGATTTCCAATTGATTGGTGCCTTTCTCCAACCGATCGCTAACGGTTTCGCTTGCATTACGCCAGGACCAGACGACATTGCTACAGCCTTCAGCTTTCAGGGTGACCGATTCACCTGCTTCGGCGTTTTGTTTGGAGACCGATAGTTTAGGGGCCGCCATCGGCGCACAAGGGTTGTAGCGGATAATCTGGTAGGGGCCATTAAACCACAGGTTGCCCCAGCCATCGACGGTCATTCTGCCAAGATAATTATAGCTTGGCATATTCCCCACATTTTTCCACGTCTGCCCATCGTATCGGTAGAGTGCCCGGGTACCGTCAACAACGTAGAGATTACCAAATGGGTCATTGGCCATATTTCGGACCGAAGTAATGGGCGAAGCCGGAGTTGTCCAGTTTTGTCCGTCGAATTTTGCCAGAGCCGGATTTGGATAGATACTGCCCGATTGAGCAATCCAAAGATTACCGAGTGCATCGGTGGCAATGTCAGAGAGATATTTGCCCAACTGAGGGGTGTTTTCACTGGAAAAAGTGCGGGACGTTTTTGTCAGCGCGTTAATTTCGGTCAGGACATAAGAGGAATTGGAAGAGTTGTATTGAATTACCCACACCAGGCCCGATTGAAGCGGAAGCCGTCGGAATATAGAGTAGTTAACCGGGGCGTCATAAATTGATATTAGTTTATCGCTAGCTGGGGCATAAACTGCGTTGAAGTTGTAAAATAAACGCGGCCTTACAGAAAAATAGTTGAATAAATGATTGGGTTTCAAGAGAATCCGCTCTGCCAATTCGCCGGATGGATTTGCCAGTTTCCCAATCTGCCAGAAAGGACGAACTAAATAGCTGCCGTTTCCGGTTGAAACGGCATTCATTAGCCATATTCCTTCCGGATTATCTTCGCTAAATGTCAAATCATAACTGCCAATTTTACCATTGGTAGACTTTTGATTTATCACCTGAAGGACAGATTTATCTAAATTTAAATGGAATAGTCCTTCCCTGTAATGGATAAACCAAAGTGTGTCGGTGGTGACCTTTACTGAGTATATTGGGCCAATCGGCAGATTTGGATAAGTGATCGAGTTAATAAACGACCATTTAGACGCCATCTGATCGTTACCAGTTCTGAATGTCTGCTTCATTTGAGTAAGTACACCGGTAGGAAGGGTAGGATCTTGCCCTTCATTGACATCTTCGATTTTTACATAATAGAGGGTGTTTGGTCGTAGATTCTCAATCATGCCGTTAATCGTATTAGGAGTACTTTTATCATACAATGATTTCTTATAAACCAGTTGCGTAAACAACGAATCCGTAGCGACACTAACCTGGTGTGTCAGCGTATTGGTGCTCCGGGAGTATGCAAATGGAAAAGTCAATAGAGCCGGGCTAAACGGAATCGTGAAACTGGCTAGTGATGGATTTATAAAAAAACGTCCGGTTTTCGACCACGGCCCGGTCTGGCTCCCCTCCACCGACCTGACACGCCAGATAACCGGCCCTTGCTTATTGATGGAAAGTGAGAATGACGGTTTTTCACTGACGCTTTTCATGGGAGAAGCAAAGCTTTCGTCACTGGCCGATGTAATTTGAATTTCGTAGGCTGTTGCGCCCGATACGGGTTGCACCGAGAACGATTGCATCCCATTGTTATAGGGAACAAACCGTTGATCTGAGCCTGGTGAAAGAAGAACCGGAACTGAAATCGTATTGGTCGTCCGCAGTTGGCAAGTGGTTGACCAGGCTGATGAGCCGAACCGGTTAACGGCTCTTAAACGAACAAAATAGAATTGGTTTGGTTTTAGTTGATCGACATCGTACCCATTGACCGCGGTTGTGTCGCTCACTATGCTTTTTGAAAAATCGGCGGTTTCTGCAATTTCGATATCAAAACGTTCGGCCTGGGGCTGCCCGTCCCAATATAAAAAAGGGGTTCCTGCCAAAGAAAGTTCAGCCGGTAAAACAGGAGCCTTGTCAGGTGCCGCTGTTAGTTTGACAAAATTCTTATCGGCATGAGCAGTCATTACGGCTTGGCATAGCGGGTGGAAACGAAAGGATCGGTCTGTACAGTAGCTCATGATCGTCCCCTGTGTTATTTCTAAAGACCCGGTATAGTTGCAATTGCCTTCAATATTGGCGCAATAATCGATGGGTCCGCCCGCCCAGGAGCAATCTTGGGTGTGTGCTGAGCCAAAGTTATGGCCTAATTCGTGGGCAATTGTCTGGAGATTTTTTAGAGTAGACACCGAATAAATTCCCCCTAAAACGCCAAGCCCACTTGCACCCGTTACCGATTTTGTGTAGAGATAAGAAACTTTGTCATACCCTATTTCCTTAAAGTTCTTTGTCCAGACGCTTGCCAGAGTTGAAAGTAACTTATAAATATCCGATTCACCCTTATACGGATCGGGGTCGGTATCTTTCCAGATATGAATTCGGACTACCACCAGTTGGGTGTTGATTTCACGCTCGTAAACCTGCGAAACCGTTTCGATTTGTTTCAATATATAACTGCGAATCTGATTGGTGTCCTTGTCGAATTGCAAATAGGTTTCTGAATCAATATCGACGGCGATTCGACAGATATTGCGGGGAGTAGCCGCTTTCCGCGCTTTCTGATTGGCCAGCAACTGCTGCGCCTGCCCCATCATTCTGACTATGGTATCAGGTAAGTTCTGGTTACTAACTCCACAGATAGATCCGGTTTGGGCTTTCAAATAGGGACTGTAGGCGAGAATAAACAGAAAAATTAGTAAACCGTAGTGGTGTTTCATGTCGGGCAGTGGAGATGTTAAAGACGAGCTGTATTCCATATCGAAAGAATACCAGGTCGGGGTCGTTAAGGGCGGATCAAACGCATTGTGAATAGCCTATTTGCCTACTTATGACGGTACTTTCCCGGCTAAGTCACTTACACTGGCAGGAATAGCATGACTAATAGTTGAGTAGGACTATTTTGTGTGCTCACACAAGATAGTCGACAATATGAAGATCTTTATCTGCGATTTCTGCCCGAAAATCGACAACACATTAACGCTATTTTGGGGTCGGAATGAAAAAACGCTTCTCCTGCAAACAACCTTGCAACTGCTCCTCCAGCTTTCTTACAGCCAGAGGAGCAGGGCTTTCATGGAGAGAATCAACAAAATGGCGGAGTTCAGATGCGGTCATTTCACCGAAAACAGCTTCAGACAAACCGGGGCCGGGACTTTCACCTGCGTACCGGTCGGGGTTAGCTTCCCCGTTTTCGAATCCAGTTTATACACCACAATATTGTCCGTATCCTGGTTGGCGGCAAACACGTATTCGCCTTTCGGATCGACCAGAAAGTTGCGGGGCGTTTTGCCTTCAGTGGGCTGCTGGCCGACCAGCGTCACCTTGCCGTCGTTGGCAATCGACAGGATCGCCAGCGCATTGTAGCCGCGATTGGAGTGATACAGGAACTTGCCTTTCGGGTCCGTGTGGATGTCGGCGCTGGTGTTTTTGTCGGTAAAATCGTCCGGAAGCGTTTTCACATTGTCCTGAATCATCGTCAGCGCACCGGTTTTGCTGTCAAGCGCGAAGGTCGCGACGCTGGAGGTCAGTTCTTCCACCAGATACAGGTATTTTCCATTCGGGTGGATCGTGATGTGGCGCGGTCCTGAACCCGCCGAAACCGTCGCGTAGGGCGTTGCCGCCGGTTTTACTTTGCCGGTGGCCTTGTCAAATTCGTAAATGTAGACCTTGTCGGTGCCGAGGTCACAGACGTACACAAAGCGGTTGTTGGGCGATACCGTGGCCGAGTGAATGTGCGGTTTTTCCTGCCGCTGGGCGTTGGGGCCTTTGCCTTCGTAGCTTAGGGTGTCCGTCGCGGGGGCCAGGGTGCCGTCGTTCTGAATGGGCAGAACCGTGAACGTGCCACCGCCGTAGTTCGACACAAACGCAAGCTTGCCGGTTTGGTCGATAGCGATGTGGCAGGGACCGCGTCCGTGCGACGACTGCTGGTTCATCATCGTCAGCTTGCCGGTTTTGGGCTCGATGGTGTACGAACTGACGCCCCCGGAATTGGGAGCTGCTTCGTTGACCGAATACAGGAATTTACCGGTTGGGTGAATGGCCAGAAACGAAGGACTTTTGGCGTTCGAAACCGTCTGGAGTTGTTTCAGTGAGCCGTTGGCCCGGTCAAATTCCAGGACATAAATGCCTTCGCTGCCCCGGGTCGAATACGTTCCGACGTAGAGGACTTCTTTGGGTGATTGCGCGTTGACCATCAGGCTAAAGAGCAGGGCGGTTACCGTGAATAATTTTTTCATTCGTCAAGGGGAATAATCAGATCGCAAAGCTAACAAAAAGGACAAGCCGTTGACGGGCCTGTCCTTCTTCTTTCTTTTCAGCATGCGTCACCAGGCTTATTGCTTGCCAAATTCAGCATTAGCGCGAATGGTGATTTCATCGCTCACCACCGCCACCGGCGTACCGGTTCCGATGCCGAAATCCGAGCGTTTCAGTTCACCGGCAATCTTGAAGCCGGCAATTTCCTTTTTGTTCATCGGATGCGGAATGGGGCCATTGAGCGTAACGTCCAGCGTAACGGGTTTGGTCACGCCGTGCATCGTCAGATCACCGGTCACTTTGTATTTCTTTCCTTCTACTTTCTTGAATGAGTTGCTTTTAAAGGTCAGGGTAGGGTACTTGGCCGCATCGAAGTATTTATCACTTTTCAAATCGGCGTCACGACGGTCGTTGCCGGTATCGATGCTGTTTACGTCGGCCGTCAGTTCAACGACAGCATCCGTAAAGTCGGGTTTCGAGGAGGTGATTTTGGCGTCGAACGTCTTAAAATTCCCATCGACATCCGAAACCAGGAGGTGAGTAACCGTAAAACCAACTTTGGCGTGTGCTTTGTCCACGGTCCAGGTTTGCGCAAAAGTGGCTACGGAAGCGAATAGAAAGGCGGTAAATAGGGTAACTTTTTTCATAAAATTTCAGGATTTGATTGAAAATGGATTGCTTTTCGAGCAACTAGTATACGCAAAAATTCTTGTATAGACATATAATAAATCACTTTTTCCATAATTTACAGTACCAATCAAGGGCGAAAAGCGGAGTCAGGGTTTGTCGGGAAAGCGGTTTTTGGGGTTGCCCCGGAGCGCGGCCAGGTTCCGGCCTTCATGACGGCCATACACCAGGTGTTTGGATTGCCCTACCATCTGGGAACCGTAGATGCCCCGGTGGCCGGAGACGAAATAGGCCATCACGCAGGCCAGGGCTACATAAACGCCACAGTCGGCCCCGAACAGTTCAATCGCCATCAGGGTGCAGGCCAGGGGCGTGTTGGCCGCTCCGGCAAAAACCGCCACGAATCCCATCCCGGCCAGCAAGCCGGTGGGCAGTGGAATGACGTACGAAAGCGCATTACCTAGGGTCGCGCCAATGAAAAACAAGGGCGTTACCTCCCCGCCCTTGAAAGCCGCTCCCAGCGTGAGGGCCGTCAACAGGATTTTGAGGGTGAAATCGTAGGGTGGAAGCGGAACCAAAAAGGCGTCCAGAATAGTCGGGATGCCAAGCCCGATGTATTTTGTCGTGCCGAGGGCCAACACAGCCAGCGCGACCATCGCCCCACCAATCAGGGGCCGCAGCGGGGGATAGGCAACCTTGCTTTTGAAAAAACCGCTGATGGCGTGCGTCAGGCCACTGAAAACCACCGAACAGGCCCCAAAAACCGCCCCGGCAACCATCGCCCAGAGAACAGCCCCGGCCGACAGTTCCGGCACCAGCGGAATGTGGTAGTGGGTGTGTCCGACCTGCCAGGCCCGGGTGGTGAGATCGGCAAAAACGGAAGCGGCAAAAGCGGGAAACAGGGCATCGTACTTCAGTCGGCCGAGGAGAAACACTTCCAGCCCGAACACCGCCCCGGCCAGCGGGGTGCCAAAAACCGAACCGAAACCGGCCGCAATGCCAGCCACGAGTAGCAGTCGCCGGTCGCGCGGACGCAGCCGCAGCAGGCGGGTGAACTGGTCGGCCAGGGAGCCACCGATCTGCAAAGCCGTTCCTTCGCGCCCCGCCGAACCGCCGAACAGATGGGTGGCGAGGGTGCCAATCAGCACGAAAGGCGCCATCTTCAGCGGAATGATTCGGGCCGGTCGGTGGATCGTTTCGAGAAGCAGGTTATTCCCGGCTTCGACATCCTTCCCCCAATAGTGATACAGACAACCGATCAGAAAACCGCCGAGGGGCAGAAGTGCAATGATCCAGCGGTGGTTTTCCCGCCAGTGCGTGACCCAATCGAGCGATACCAGAAACAGGGCCGATGCGGAACCGACGCAGAGGCCGACCAGGGCCGAGAGCAACAGCCATTTGACCAGAAAAAAAAGAATCGGTTGCTGCCAGAAAAGCGGGGTAAGCGGGCGAAAAAGACGAAAACGAGACGATGCCATATCAAAATACCTATCAGGGATACAAAAAGCTTTTGAACCTAATAGGCGCCATCATCCCCGGGTGGGGCGGTTTCAGCAGGAAGACACCATTTCCTGTACGATAAGGCAATAATACGCGGTTTTTTGAAAAACCCCAAGCCCAGTCTGTCGCTGTTGGTTATGTGAGAGAAAAAAGTAACTTTTGTTCTCCGGTCGGACCCAAACCGACGTCCTTTCATCAACCTAAACAAAGTAGTTTTTCATGCAATTCAGGATTAGTGTGTTGTTTTTGCTGCTCAACGGAGCTTCCTACGCCCAAAAACAACCTTTTACGGCGGCTCAGCTATTCAAAAACGAAAAAACAAATACCCTGCAAACGCTGCCTGCCATCAAAGGCTGGGCCGACGATGCACATTATCTGTTGACGAAGGGCGAGAAGACCTATGCCGTCGATGTCAAAACCGGGCAGGAAAGCGAACACAAGGAAACCGGTGGCTGGGTGATGTATCCGCCTTTATCGGCTTCGCCGGATGAAAAGGGTCAGAACCTGACGGGTTCGCCCAATGGAAAGTGGCTGGCCTATACCCGGGACAGCAAAAATCTTTACCTGACGGATTCGAAGACCGGGCAGGAAAAGCAACTGACGACCGACGGTTCGGAGACGGTTTACAATGGCTACGCAGCCTGGCTGTATTGGGAGGAAGTGCTGGGCCGAGCCACGCAGCACAAGGCCTTCTGGTGGTCGCCGGATAGTAAATACCTGGCATTCATGCGGTTTGATGAAGGAAAGGTGCCGGTTTTTCCGATTGCCGGTGCTACCGGCCAGCACGGTTATCTGGAAAGCCAGCGCTACCCGAAACCGGGCGATTCGAACCCGCTGGTGAAAATGGGTGTGGTGGATGTCGCCACCGGAAAAACCGTCTGGGCGGATTACGACGCCAACGCCGATCACTATTTCGGCACGCCGTTCTGGACACCCGACTCGAAAGCCCTCTGGATGCAGTGGAAAAACCGGGGTCAGGACAACCTGAAACTGGTTGCCATTGATCCGGCCACGGGCAGCAAAACCGAACTGGTGAGTGAGACTCAGAAAACCTGGGTAGACTGGCTGACGACGGTTCATTTTTTGAGCGACGGTAAACAGTTTATCCGGATGAGCGACGCGTCGGGCTGGATGCACCTCTACCTGCACACGATGGATGGCAAGCTGAAAAATCCGGTGACCAGCGGAGATTACACGGTGACGGGTGTTTCGCTCGTCGATGCCAAAAACGGTCTGGTGTATTTCACCGCCCGCAAGGAAAATTCGGCCCGGACGGACCTCTACAAAGTGAAACTCGACGGCAAGGGATTGCAGCGGCTGACGTTCGGGGAATTTAGCCACCAGGTACAGGTGTCGCCCGGCGGTAGTCATTTCATTACCACCTATTCCAACCTCCAAACCCCGCCGAAAATGGCGCTGCTCGATAAAAATGGCAAGCTGATTCGGGAACTGGGCGATGCAAGAGGTGCTGATTTTGACAAGTTTACCGTCGCCAAAACGGAACTGGTGCGCGTGCCGACGACGGACGGTTTTCAGCTCCCGATGACGATCAAATACCCCACGAACTTCGACCCGAACAAACGTTACCCGGTTTTGATCAGCATCTACGGCGGCCCCAATGCCGGGTCGGTCTATGACCGCTGGAGCTACACCCCGGCTGCGCAATGGTATGCCCAGGACGGCTTGTTGCAGGTCGCCATCGACCACCGGGCTTCGGGGCATTTTGGCAAAACCGGGCAGAATTTCATGCACCGCAACCTGGGGAAATGGGAACTGGATGATTACAGCACGGCGGTGAAGTGGTTGATCGACAAAGGGTTGGTCGATTCTAAAAAAGTCGCGATTACGGGTGGGAGCTACGGCGGTTATGTGACGGCGCTGGCCCTGACGCGGGGTGCCGACGTTTTTACGCATGGGATTGCCAACTTCGGCGTCATGGACTGGCAATTGTACGACACCGAATACACGGAACGGTTCATGGACACCCCCGCCGAAAACCCCGAAGGCTACAAAGTAAGCTCTGTGTTGCAGTATGCCGACCGGCTGAAAGGAACGCTGCGGATTGTCCACGGCACGATGGACGACAACGTGCACATGCAGAACTCCGTCCAGTTGGTCGACAAACTGGAAACGCTCAACAAGCATTTTGAATTCATGATTTATCCCGGTGCGCGGCACGGTTTTGGTACAACCGGCAAGGCCAAACACGCCCAGGCCGAGACCGCGCGGTTCATTTACCGGTATTTGCTGGAAAAACCGTTTCCGGCGGAGGTGTGGGAGTGAAACTCAATGGGAATACCGGGAAATAGCAAACCGGGATAAGTCGAATGGCAAGTATATTTTGGCAGGATTTTCTTTAGAAAAAGGGATAAATTGACGGATACCAGCGCACTGGTTTTGGTATCGGAAGCAATGTTCCCCGAAGCCTCAAGTCCTTATTTACGTTGCAATATGTTTTTAGAAAAAATCAAATCCGGCGAATCAGGTGTGCTGCTGTATGGCATTACACCCCCCAAAGTCGGTACCGCTCCTGATCGAATTGCTGAAATTGCCCAAAAAACAATCGACCGACTCGCTATTCTGGATATTGATGCCCTTGTGGTTTATGATGTACAGGACGAGTCGGCGCGGACAAATGAAGAAAGGCCCTTTCCCTTTATCAATGCGCTGGATCCGCTGATTTTTGCCTCCAAGTATCTGAGCATTTTATGCATCCCCAAAATCGTCTATCGGCCCGCCGGCAAATTTTCTGCCGATGAGTTGTCTGACTGGCTGGAAGAGCTGCACAGACAGCAGTTCTATCCTGTTTTTGTCGGTATTCCGGCCCCGGACTTTCCGGTAAAAACGAGCCTGCCGGAAGCCTACCAACTCTGGAGCAAACACCGGGACACGTCCGTTATGGGCGCAGTTACCATCCCTGAAAGGCATCATGTGCTGAAAGATGAAGAAGTCAGGGTGCTGGATAAAATGAACCACGGGGTTTCGTACTTTATTTCACAATGTGTCTTCAATCTGGCATATGCCCGGCAGGTGATCGAAGATCTGGCCATCGGTTGTAAACGGCAAGGGATCACCCCACCGACGCTCATTTTCACGATTAGCGCCTGCGGATCGGCCAAAACCCTGCATTTTATGGAGTGGTTGGGTATCCACATACCGGACGAGGTGAAAGCAGAACTGAAAGCATCGGACGATATGCTGGAAAAATCGGTACGAATTTGCCTCGACATTGCCTCGGCACTGACCACCATCTGTTTGGAACACGCCGTCCCGTTTGGTTTCAATATCGAAAGTGTTGCCATTCGCAAAGCAGAGATCGACGCTTCGATCGATCTGGTGAATCAAATAAGTCAGATGCTGAAGGAGAAAGGGGTCAGAAAGTCATCGGAAGGAAAAGAGTTCGAGGTTACTACGCTTAGTCAGTCCGATCTCTAATCCGGTCAGAAGTTTGCTGTTTTTGACCAAAAATAGTAGCTTGTTTTGATCCTGTAGAACACAAAAAAGCCCGGGAGACGATCTCCCGGGCTCACCGCCTAACGCTAAATCGTTTGATTCATACAGGAAATAACACTCGGAGATGGATATAACTATTGGGAAAGATGAACTGAATTTGATAATTAGTAAGCTTGTTTCAGCATTTTTAGATCAAAATTTCCCAGATCAGGAAATCGCTATTACTGAAGACTATTTCTGGCATATTGAGAAAAATAGTCTCTATAACGTATACTCTGATATCAATTCGGAGGATCTAAATCTTGGCTCCTTGCAGGATACAGTCCTGGAATTGAAGAAACTGACTCCTGATGATTACAACCCTGTATCCACCGTTGATATTCGGCGAATTTCATTTATTATAAGATACTTGTCTGGTATATAGATACCCAGCACGCTACTATCAGAGATATGATCGTATCAAAGTACATTTTAGATGTTTTAAAATTGCTATTAGATGGTGATGAAAATGGAAAAGCGGCTAAACTACAAATCCCCTTCTTAAGTGATGCGGAGTATGAGTATACAAACGGTGGCGGTGTTTTTGTTAGCTTCTTACATTTAGAAGAGATTTTTGAGCACAAACTTACTAAAGACGACCTGGTTCTCAACGGTGTAACTATAGTTTCACCAGAGCTTAAAATTGGTGCTGATGCTACAGTTTTTCTAAGAGATGGTATAGTCGATAGATTAGAAATTTGGTCATTCGATGGTAATTATCCTGACCATGATCTGATAAACTATACACTGAAACAAGTTTGGCATGATTCTTCAGGTAGTGTAATAGAAGCGAGTGAATAAATGATATTTTGCATTAATTTTCAATATGGGAATAATAGTCAGCACTAACGCTTCTGGAAATTCCTAAACTATTATGGCAGTAAACGTATTCCCTGAAGACTATGATCTAATCAGTTTTTTTGAGGTAGAGCCAGAGGTGTTAGATACTGATGTACCTTGGTTTTACAATACTATTACCTTTCAAAAACAGTACGCTGATGAATTGTTGTACTGTACGTTTTCGCCAGCCTATGGAGATTTAGACTTAACGTTGGTTAGTAATCAAAAAGCAAAACTTATTCTCAGCCTACACAACATTGAGGCCATCCAAATTTTGAAAGAATCCAAAAGTGAACATCTTAAAGTAGCTTTTCATCGTGATACCTTATTAAAGGACTTTCTTCTTACTCTTAAACCCCAGGTAAGTATCATTTGGGGAACCACTTACGAAGTAGATTAAATTCTGAATGTTAGCCAAAGTAGGTAATTATAACGCCAAAAAAGTCTTATCTATCAGCTTCCAGAATTGCAATCAATCCGGAAGTTCTTGAGGATTAAGCTTTTTAGCCAGATGCTTCAAAGCGGGATCACAAACCTGATATAGCTTGAAATTTGATTGAGCTTGATTGAGACTTATAGTATTCGCACCGCCTTCATAATCAGGTTCGGCTAGTTGAATTGGATCATCTTCCCACCAACATACCAGGCAGATACCGTATTGGCCCAAAGGAGGCTCATAGTAGGTGAAATACTCACAACACGGACATTGGTAACGTCCAAATTTATTGCTCTTGGCAGTCATAAATAACTATTCTGTGCAATTAGCTGCTTCGCCAGCGTATAAGCTAAGATAACTTTCCGGCTTTTTTTAGAAAGAAAACAGCCGTTGCAATGAGTAATCCGCACACAATTATGAATTTCCCCAGGGTTTTATCCCAGGTTCCTCTTGCGTAATAGGGTTCTGTCTTCCTGTCTATATACTGCACAAGTCGGTTAAGGCGCTCATCTTTCGTATTTTGTGTTTCGTCGTAATAAACCGTGATTACTTCCCCGACCTTTAACTCGTCGATTCTCTCGAACTTTGGCTTAAAATCCCCAGCATCCTTACCAATGAAGATTTCAAATGGGTAAGGATATTCTTTAACCTGAATATACCGATACTTTCCAAGGTCTCGGTTAGGATGCTGTTCAAACTGCTTTCCCTGATAAATAATTTTTCCCGAGATTGAATGGAATTCGTTTTTATCCTTTTCGCCCCTTAAAAGCAGAATTGAACCGAGCAAGAGAATAAAAAAAGCACTTAGATAAGCTTTAACGGCAGTCACAGAAGCTACGGTTGAAATTGCACAATTAGGCAATAATAATAGACAACACCCTAATCAACAAACACTTTATTGGTTTTTGAATTGGCAAACTGATAGGGGGCTAAGACAGGCGTGCAGATTAAACGCTTTAGATAAACCCGTTCAGTTGTTCAGTAAACCTTTAATTGGTATAAATTCTATTCAACAAGCAACGGTTTCAGATTTCTGTTGCTTATTTTAGCTGTCTCCTAACCCTGAATGATAATGTTTAAAAAACTGCTGCTGAGCGCCTTTTGTGGCCTTTCGGCCCTGCTTTCCCTGGCTCAGACTGAAATGCCGTTGTATTCCGGCCCGGTGCCGAATGCAAAACCGTCGGACGTCCAGGAAGTGAAACGACCCGACCAGGTGGTGAGTCAGGTCATTCAGCCTATGCTGACGGTTTATCAACCGCCGAAGGGCCAGGCCAACGGAACGGCGGTGATCATCTGTCCGGGCGGGGGCTACGGCGTGCTGGTGATGAAACGCGAAGGCTACGATGTGGCCGAAGCCTTCAACAAAATGGGCGTGACGGCTTTCGTGCTGAAATACCGCCTGCCCAATGAAAAAACCATGCTCGACCCGTCCATTGGGCCGTTGCAGGACGCGCAGCAGGCCCTCAAAACCGTGCGGCAACGGGCTGCGGAATGGGGCGTTGATCCGAAAAAAATCGGCATCATGGGTTTCTCAGCGGGTGGCCACCTGGCAGCTACGGCCGGAACGCACTTTAACCAGAAAGTGATCGACAACCCGGAAGCGGTTAGCGTTCGGCCGGATTTTATGATTCTGGTGTATCCGGTTATCTCCTTTACGGATCAGGTCGGTCATTCCGGGTCCCGCAAAAATCTGTTGGGTGCTTCGCCCAAACCGGAGCAGGTAACGCTGTATTCCAATGAGTTGCAGGTCACGTCATCCACTCCGCCCGCTTTTATCACCCACGCCAGTGACGATACGGTGGTGCCGGTCAAAAACAGTCTGCTGTTCTATGAAGCCCTTCAGCAAAATAAAGTGCTTTCTGATCTTCACATCTATACCAAAGGCGAACACGGATATCTGAAAACACCGGCCTTCGACGAGTGGTTTGGCCGGTGCC
This sequence comes from Larkinella sp. C7, assembly GCF_006149005.1. Taxonomy (GTDB): domain Bacteria; phylum Bacteroidota; class Bacteroidia; order Cytophagales; family Spirosomataceae; genus Larkinella. The sequence goes on from NZ_VBSL01000006.1 coordinate 415,716, forward strand.
GCCACTGGCTGATTCAAACGGGGTTGATGGACAGCCGTCCCTGAGGGGATTCAGGGGCAGACTATAGAATTAAAAACCGTTCTAAAATCCAAAAATCGGGTGATCTTATTAATATAAGTTCCAGTAACTAACATTGGCATTATTTTTATAAAAAGATCAGTAAATTAGCTCATTAATTTTCTTGTCTGTTTATAATCTCCTTTGTCGTTGGTTGAAGTGGTTGCCCGAAGTATGAAAAAAATCCTACTCCCGCTATTATTATGTATAGTTATTTCGGCTCGGGCTCAAAATCCGGCTTCCATGCCGCCGGTACCAGCGATTCAAACCGCCATCAAGGCCAGCCTGAAAGCAAAAATTACGGGGGTGGTAATGGATGCATCTCAGAACAAACCCGTTGAGTTTGCCACGGTTGCCTTACTGAATCCTAAAACCGAAAAAATCGTCGGTGGAACCACCACCAGCGAGTCTGGTAAATTTACCATCAGCGGGGTGGATGCCGGCGTCTACCGGATCGTGATCAGTTTTATCGGGTACGAAAATAGAACCATCAATACCGTCCAGGTCGGTTCGGAAGGGGCCGAGGTGGCATTGGGCGTCGTGCAGATGCAAACCGATTCGCGGACGCTGAACGAGGTGGTGGTGACGGCCGAAAAACCGCTGGTCGAAGACAAGGATGACCGGCTGGTCTACAACGCCGACAAGGACATTACCAACAGCGGTGGTACGGCCATCGACGTTTTGAAAAAAGTGCCTTTGCTGACGGTTGATCCCGACGGGACGGTTACGTTGAAAGGCAGCAGCAGCATTAAAGTGCTGATCAACAACAAACCGTCGAGTATCATGGCCCGCAGCATCAGCGAAGCGCTCCAGATGATTCCGGCGGAACTGATCAAATCGGTGGAAGTCGTGACGGCTCCTTCGGCCAAATACGACGCGGAAGGAACCGCCGGTGTGATCAACATCATCACCAAAAACCAGTTGCAGGGCCTGACGGGCGGGGTAAATGCCTCGGTTGGGAGCCGTCGGAACAACCTCGGCGGAAACTTCAATTTCAAGCAAAACAAGCTGAGTATCACCTCGTACGGGGGCGGTAATGTCAATAATTATTTCGGGGGATCCGAAACCATGCGGCAGAATCTGCTGGACGGTCAGGTCATCAGCACGATTGAACAGATCAATGCCTACAAAAACAAAGGGCGCTCGGGGTTTGGCTCTGTGAGCGTCGATTACGACCTCGATTCGCTGAACCGCATTGGCGTCGATGCCAGCTTCGGCGGGGAAGGGCGGAACACGAATTCCACGCGCGATACGCGGGTGACGTCCGACGATCCGCAGAATTTCCGGCGGTATAATTACAGCCAAAACCGCAACCGCAACATGGACGTCAACTTCAATTACACGAAAACGTTCAAGCGGAGTACGGAGCAGGAATACACGTTTTTGGCGCAGTATAACCGCAACAACAACCACAGCAACTATTCGCTGAACCAGTTTCCGCTGCCCGAAAGCGAGGTGATCGACTACCGGGAGCGCAACAACAACGACAACCAGCAAAAGGAATTCACGATCCAGACCGACTACACCCATCCGTTTTCCACCGTCAAACGCCGGATTCTGGAAGTTGGAACCAAGGCCATTCTGCGTGATGTGGGCAGTGATTACCGCCTGGAAAATGCGCCCGACGGCTCGTTGAACTACCGGGAAGACCCCACCCGCGCCAATACGTTCGACTATCAGCAGTGGGTCTGGTCGTCGTATGCGTCGTTTCGGATGCGGACCAGCAAAATGTGGGGTTTTAGCCTGGGCGGGCGGATGGAAATGACGAACATCAACGCCAATTTTATCTCGACCAGCACGAAGTTTACCGATCGCTACCAGAATTTTCTGCCGAACGTAACCGTTTCGAAGCGGTTTGGCGAAGAACGACGGCTAAAACTGAATTACAGCCAGCGGATTCAGCGGCCGTCCATTTTCTACCTGAACCCATACGTCAACTACTCCGATCCGAAAAACATCCAGACCGGCAACCCGTATCTGGACCCGGAACTGGCGCATTCGGTCGAGTTGTCGTACAGCACGTTTACCAAAGGCGGAACAACCGTGAACGCGATGCTTTTCGGGCGGCAAACCAACAACGCCATCGAGCGGATCACGACGGTCGACACGAGCGGTATTTCGAGCAGCACCTACCGGAACATCGCCCAGAATTCGACCTACGGCATGAATCTGTTCGGGTCGGCGCGTCCGGTGAAACAGTGGAACATCAGCGGGTCGTTCGGGCTGAACTACAACATTCTGAACAGCAACGCCTTGAATATTACCAACGAAAACTGGAGTTACCGGATTAACCTGAACACCTCGCTCCAGTTGCCCAACGACATCAGCCTTCAGGCCAACGGTTCTTACAATTCGCGCCGGATTCTGTTGCAGGGGCAATCGTCCGGTTTTTACTACTACGGTTTTTCGGGCCGGAAGGAATTCAAGAAACAGAAAGTGACGATCACCGCCAGTGCCGAAAACCCCTTTCGACGCTACAACACCATTGTGACCTTGCTGCGCACGCCCACTTTCATCTCGGATGGCTCCAACTACAACGTCATCCGGAACATCCGTTTGTCAGTCAACTGGCGGTTCGGAAAAATGAATGCCGGCCAAAACCGCGAGAAGAAGAAAATTTCGAACGACGACGGGAAACAGGGGTAACAGGATAACTATACTGGGATAAAGGCTTGGTTTTGGCTGAAAATGCCTACCTTACTCTGCGAATCACGAAATTTGTTTGCTAATGAGAAGATTGCCTGCCCTTCAGGATCCTAGTTCCGTAGCCCCACCTTCCTCCGCTATCGACCGTTTTTTACTGCGCTTTATCCGGGACAGCCGCGATCTGCCGTTTGTCTATCTGACGCTAAAAATCACGTTTACGCTGGTTCCGCTGGGTATTTTGTTGTTCATCCCGGGCATCACCGGCTGGGTTTGGGGCGTATTGGCATTTGCCTGTTTTGCGTCGTATGCGATCTATAAAGGGCCATTTGGACTCATGGTGCATTGCGCGGCCCACCGGCCGCTGTTCAAACGGGAATACAGTGCGCTGAACTATTACATGCCGACGTTTCTGGCGCTTTTCTTCGGAATGTCGCCCGACACCTACCAGAGTCACCACATCGGTATGCACCATCCCGAGAATAACATGCCGGAAGATCTGAGCAGTACGATGACCTATAAGCGCGACAGCGTGAGGGGGTTTCTGATGTATCTGGCTAACTTTTTCTTTCTGGGCGTAATCACACTGATCGGTTATCTGAAGCGAAAAAACCGCCAGAAAATGGCGGTGAAAGCCATGAGCGGTGAAATCCTTTTTCTGACGATGTGCGCGATTCTTCTGTGGGTAAATGCCCCTGCCACGATTGTGGTGTTTCTGCTTCCATTTGTCATGACGCGCGTTTTTGGCATGATCGGCAACTGGACGCAACACGCTTTCATCGACCGGAACGATCCGGCGAATGCCTACAAAAACAGCATTACCTGCATCAACGTCAAGTATAACCGCATGTGCTGGAACGACGGGTACCACATCAGCCACCACTGCCGCCCGGCCATGCACTGGAGCGAGCATCCCAAATTCTTCCTGAAAACCCTCGACCAGTATGCGGCCCACAAAGCCATTATTTTCGAAGGGCTCGACTATGGACAGGTTTTTGGCTTACTCCTGAGCAAACAGTATAATCGACTGGCCAAACACGTCGTCAACGTCAACGGGGCATTTCAGAACGAACAGGAAATCATTGAGTTGATGAAATACCGGGTGCGGCCCATTTTGGAATGGAACCCGGAGAAGGCGTCGGCGGTTGCGGGGTGACTGGTAATCGGATAGGGGGCAATAAGTCAGGCTTCGGTACCGTGCTTAGAATATCGTAATTTTCAGATTGGTGTATTTTTTTATGCGCTTGAAATCTGACTGGTTATAGGTATAAAGCTCCGCGCAGTAAGTTTCAGCAATAGCCGTATGAATACAGTCATTTATGTTTTGAAATCCAACTTTCTTTGCCAGTTCGATAGCTCTCCGGTATTGAGCTACAGAGTAATTAACAAGTGGAGGAGCTAGCAGGCTGTCAACCAGGCTTTCAATATCCCGTGTAGGTACCTTTAATTTGGCGAGAACAAAGGCTGATTCTTGCAGGCAAAGCAAAGAGCAAAAGAACAATCCCTCTTTTGATGCATTCTGGTAGAGTTGAATGGCTTGCTGATTTTTAGCCGAGTCTTGTTCAACCAGATAATTAATGAGGACGTCTGTGTCAAAATAAATCATCGAACCCTACATATTAACTTCGTTGGCCAGAGCAGACAGGTCCATGTTCGGGTCTACTTTTACCTTCTTTAGCTTCTTGCGCAGCTTTTCCATCTTGTAAAAGGCATCCATCTGGCTTGCAGGGTTAGCGTCGTTGCTATCTTCTACCGTAATATTCACCTCTTTGCCGGCAAATTGAGTCTTGATAGCTTCTAGAAAACCGCTATTCAATGAATCCACTGGTAGTTTATACGTCAGTTGCATAAAGGTCGCTTTTGAATGCCAATATAACGCTTTTTTAGGTTGACCTGTTCCCGAGTGTCGGTAAAGCCAGTACCGTATTTGTGTATACGTACAAAATGCAAGGTGTAAAAAAACGCCAACCATCAACTGGCTGGCATTTTTCATTAGCGGCTCCTCTGAACCGAAACCGCTGTGGTTCGGGAATTGGCCCGCAGCAACACCAGCGCAATGACAAAGAATACCGATTCGGTCACCAGCCATTGCCGGCCAAAATCGCCCAGGGCTCCTTCGGCAAAAACCGTAATGGTGCGTGAGATCGCGTAAAAGCCCCATAGCAGACACAGAAAAGCCAGACCCTTGTTGACATCATTGAGCATGAGGTAAATGAGGCTGATAAACAGAGTCAGACCAACTCCGCCATAAACGCCCCGAATGGAGCTAAAAGCATCTGTGTTGGTGAGTTGAACGTGAACCAGATCCATAACGGACTGGGGGTTGGCAAAAGCCATGATACTGACCGAGAGGAGGGCCAAAGCCGAGAGCAGGATGAATCCCTGAGCGGCCCGTTTTACAATCGTTTGCGTTTGCATGTTCGTCGTAGTTGTTGGTTTACGAGGCAAAGTTGCAGACGTTTTTCGTCGCGAATCTTGGTCTTGACCAGGATTTTAGCAGGAAATCAACCTACGGAACCATGCGTTCATACACCTCGTCGAATCCGGCGTTTTTGCTCAGTTTGTAATGCTCCGCGTGGTAGCGGTCGAGTTTGTCCAGAATCTGAATCAGCAGGGCTTTTTCGCTCTCGGTCAACGAACTGTAGGCAACGTCGGCCACCCGGTTCATCACCGGAAAACAGTCTTGCAGAATGGTTAGACCCGCTTCGGTGATGCGCAGGCGTTTGGAGCGCCGGTCGTTTTCATCCGGAAATTCTTCAATGTACCCCATGCCCACCAGCCGGTTCACCACGTCGATCCCGGAGGCAAACTCCACCATCATTTCATAAATCAACTCGCTTTTCTTGGGCGTTCCCATTTGCGCCAGCACAATCAGGTAAACCGGCTCGTCAATGCTTTTGAAGTTGAGCGGGAACATGGCCTTTTTGGAATAAAAATAACCATATTTCGACAACCGCCCGATCAATGCCGCCAGCCGCGCCGACGGCCGGATCTCGGTCAGCGAACGGTTTGCGGTTCCCGTCAGGCTCTCCACCCATTTTTCATCGTATAACCCATCGGCCGAAGCCACCGGGCGGTGCTCGTTGAGGGTCGCGGGCTGAGCGGTTTCGGTTAAATAATGCAGGCAAAAGCCGGCCACATCCGCATCGGGCGTAGCCTCACTATACCTGGCCCAGGCATTCACTAAGTCAACAAGCTGCTGTTCTCCCCGGTCCATATTATTATGATTTCATACAAAATAACGGATAAGCACTCCTATTTAACTACGGAAATAAAATATTTTTTGCAATGCAGTAAACAATAATTATGTTTTCGTAGTAATATTGCAAATGTATACATTGTATAATTACGAAAGCGTAGTTTTGGTTCCCAAACTAAAGTGTCACGACTGAGTGCGTATACCCCTTCAAAACTGATGATAGCAGAATTAAAAGGCGTTGGCAAGGAATACCAAACCGGCGATCAAACCATTGTGGCCCTGCAACCCACCACCCTGCAATTGAACGAGGGTGAACTGTTGCTCATCATCGGACCGTCGGGTTCGGGCAAAACCACCTTGCTCTCGCTGTTGGGCTGCGTGATTTATCCCAGCTACGGCGATTTGTGGGTCGATGGGCAATATGTCAATAAATTGAATCAAAGGGAATTGGCCCGTCTTCGGCTGAATACCATCGGATTTGTTTTCCAGAATTTTAACCTGCTGGCTCCGCTCACCGCCGAAGAGAATGTGATCATGCCGTTGAAACTCCAGGGCGTGAACAGCTCCGAAGCCCGCGACCGCACCGAGCAGGCCCTTAAAACCGTGGGCATGACCGATCGGCGCCGGAACCTCCCGAAACAACTGTCGGGCGGGCAGCAGCAGCGAATCGCCATCGCCCGCGCCCTCGTCACCAACCCCCGGCTGGTGCTGTGCGACGAACCAACGGCATCGCTGGACAAAAATTCGGTAGGCATCGTCATGCAGGAACTCCGCGCGCTGGCCAACGAAGGCAAGTCAGTGGCTGTCGTAACCCACGATCCCCGCCTGAAACAATACGCCCATCGGATCGTGGAAGTCGATAACGGGGTAGTAAACGAAGTAAACGAATTTAACGACTAAGGCTATGAAACCGGTTTACTTATTTGGTCTATTGCTTGGACTCGCGTCCTGCGGAGGCAGCAAAGACAAAACTGCGGAGTCGCAGGATTCTGTTCGGACGGTGCAAACGCCGAAGCGCATCGACGAGGTGCTCGGCATTGCGGTGATTGAGCCGGCAAAGCGAATTAGCCAGTTATCCGCCGAAACCGGTGGTCTGGTCAAGAGCATTGCCGTCACTATTGGTGAGGAAGTGAAAAAAGGGCAGGTGATTCTGACCATGGACAACGCCGTCGAGTCGGCACAGTTGCGACAGGCCAGTGTCAAAATCAAAACCCAGCAGGACGCTATCGAAACCGCCCGGCAAAACGTGCAGACGCTGCGCGTACAACTCCAGAAGGCCGAAGCCGATCTCCAACGGAACCAGACGTTGTTTGCCGGAAAAGCCCTGACGCAGAAGGATCTGGACGATTCGAAGTATGAAGTGACGAACCTGCAACAGCAAATCTGGGCGTCGGAAGCCCAGGTTCGGGAGGCTCAGGGGCGCATCAGCGAACTCCGGGCCGACATCCAGTATGCGTCGACAGTGGCCGGGCTGAAAACCGTCAAAGCACCCGAAAATGGAACGTTGCTGAGTCTGGATGCTAAAATCGGCCAGTTTCTGTCCAGCAACCAGTCCATCGGCGATTTTGCCCCGGCGGGTCCGCTGATCGCGCTGACCGAAATTGATGAACTGTTTGCGCTGAAGATAAAAGTGGGCCAGAAGGCTTACATCCGACCCCAGGGCAGCGACGAGCGACTGACCACAGGAACGGTGGTGCTGACATCGCCCTACCTCCGCAAAAAATCGCTTTTTGCCGATAATGCCGCCAACCTCGAAGACCGGCGCGTTCGCGAAGTTCGGGTGCAACTGGACGACCCCGGCAAAGTCATCATTGGGGCTCGGGTCGAGTGTCTCATTTCCATTCAATAAGGTAAAAACCGCCTTTTACCATGCTTAGAATTGCGTTCAAATTCATCCGGTATGATGTGGCCAAGTCGCTCGGCGCACTGGCGGGAATCGTTATTTCGGTGTTTCTGGTGGGGCAGCAGGCCGGTATTTTCATCTTCCTGACCGACGCCATGCGGAGCATTGTCGACAACAACAAGGGCTACATTTGGGTGACGGACGAAACCACGACCAACGCCAACCAGCTCAGCCAGCTCGACGTTCGGAAAGGCTACGAAATTGGTTCGCTGCCGGGCGTGGAACGGGTGTATCCGGTGGTCATCGCCGGAGCCGGGGCCAAATTTGCCAACGGCACCACGAGCGGTTTTTCGCTGATCGGCTCCGAAGCCCCCGCTTTTGTCGGCGGCCCGTGGCGGCTCTACACCGCCAAACCGGCTGACATGATTCCGGAAGGCGCCCTGATTACCGATTTCTACGATGCCAAAGCCCTCGGTGGACTTAAACCGGGCGATTATTTTGAAGTCAACGGAAAAAAGGTGTACAACGCGGGCCTGACGCGGGGCGCTCGCTCGTTTGGCGGGGGATTGCTGGCGTTCACGACCATCGAACGCGCCCGCTATCTGGCCAACGTCCCCACCAATAAAGTGAGTTTTTACCTCGTCAAACCCAAAACCGGTGTTCTGGAAGCAGCGGTTATTCAGCAGATTAACCAGAGCATCACCGGTGTCCGGGCCTGGAATGCCGATGACCTCTCGCAGGTTACCGTCAAAACCGTGTTGGCCACCAACGGGATTGCGGCTTCGTTCGGTAGCCTGATCGGTTTCGCGGTCATTTCCGGACTGGTCATTATCGGACTAACGCTCTATTCGGCCGCCATCGACCGCATCAAGGACTATGGTACGCTCAAAGCGATTGGCGCCACCAACGGTTACGTCAGCCGCCTGATTCTGACCCAGGCGCTGCTGTTTGCCGTCGTGGGCTACGTGGTTGGTCGTGGATTGGCCGAGGCTTTCCGGCTGGGCATTGCGCAATCGGGAACGTTGTTTTTCTTCCCGATCTGGTTTGAATACGCCCTGTTCGTCATCACGCTGGTCATCTCGCTGGGTGGTTCGGTATTCGCCATCCGGCGCATCAACTCGCTGGAACCGGCCACGGTTTTCAGGGGATAATTTTATTGAGTGATTGAGTGATTGAGCGATTGTGTGACGGGGCCGACCACGCGGTAAGCGAATGAGTGGTTATGCCCGGCTATCCGTCTTCATGGGTCAATATTCTTTATTTTCAACAAGATACAATATGAAACCGGCCGTATTTCAACGTTCCTTTTCCTTCTTTAGCTTCATGGCGGTAGCCCGATTCGCGCTTTTGCTCGCCGGCCTGCTTTCACTCCATCACGCATTCGCTCAATCGCTCAATAATAAAATTACGCTCGCTCAGGCGTTGCAGCAGGCGCAGGCGAATCGGCTGGAACTGACGAATCAGCGGTTGCAGACGCAGATTACGGAGAGTGACGAAGCCCGCCGACGCGCCCAATGGCAACCGCAGCTCAATGCCGGAGCCGATTTTCGCTGGAACACGCAGATTCAGCGGAGCGTGATCAAAAATGCGCCGTTTGCCAACGGCCAGGACCTGGTGCTGCGGTTTGGCACGCCTTTCAACAACATTCTGAACGTGCAGGCCGAGCAGAAGGTCTACGACGCCCAAAGCCGCATCGAACGTTCGATCAACCGGTTGAATGCCGAAAACCAGCAGACGACGCTGGAAACCCGGAACGTCGAGGTGCGGCAACAAGTGACCGAAGCCTATTACCAGACGGTATTCAATCGCGAAAAACAGCGGTTGTCGGAACGCGCCCGGCTGCGGGCGCAGGGCTATCTGGAACAGGCGCAGGCCCGTTTTCAGGCCGGGACGCTGCTGGAAAGCGAGTTCGACCGGTTTTCGCTGGACCTCAGCAATGCCGAACTGACCTACCGCAACGACCAGCGCGATTATGCGTTGAGTCTGGAAAATCTCCGCTACCGCATCAACGCCCCGCAACCCGTTGAACCCGCCGATTCGCTCCGGGCCTTGTTTGCGGAATTTCAAACGCTGGAACTAACGGCTGGCAATCGCCCGGAACTACGGACGGAAGAGCTGAACCGGCAGGTGAACGAACTCAACCAGCGCCGGGAACAGGCCCGGCTGGCACCGGTCGTAACGGCCTACGGCGCGTATTTTGCCCAGCAATTTTCCGATGCCTTCAATCCGTTCCAGGGCGGAACCTGGTTTCCCTACAATTATGTCGGTTTGCGGGTCAACGTCCCGGTGTTCGACGGGCGACAAACGCGGCTGAACAAACAGGATTACGTTCGGCGGGCCCAGATCAATCAGAATACGCTTCTGCAACTGAAAAACGACTTTGACTACGAGCTCCGGGCGGCCCGGAATACACTCGATCAGGCCCGCGAGAACCTTGCCGAAACGCAGAAGAACATCGCCCAGGCCCAGAACATTCTGGCCATCGACCGCGTCCGTTTCGACGCCGGGACGCTGCTGCTGGCCGACTTTCGCAACAGCGAATACAGCCTGCAACAGGCCGAAAACAACTACCTGCGGGCGGTTTATGACGTATTGCTTGGGCAGGTTCAGGTGCGGAAAGCGTTGGGGAATTTGTAAAAAGGATATTCTGACTTGCAGAGAGTTTGAGGAAGTTTAGGCGGTTGACGGCCTCTACGAAACAGAAACTACCAAAGGTTTTTAGGATGAGTAGTTTTCCGGAATTTTTTCCAAACCGGGATTTCTTACTTTTGCTTTTTCTCACGTCAACGCCCCATGAAACCACAGCACCAGCAGATTATCCGAATCGGGAATACGAAAGACAAGGACACGCTGTCGAAACCCCAGAAGGAGTTTAACCGCCTGACCCGGAAAATCGAAACGCTGGAAAAAGAGCTGGTGGAATACCGGGAGGCTTCAACCCGCATTCAGCAACGCATTCAGACGGAACTTTTGCCCTTGCAGACCGAATTTCAGGAACAACGGGCCGCGCTGGTTCGGGTTTTTGATCGCGCCCACGATTCCGGCACTTTCAAGGCCAATGAACGGAAAAAACTGGTCGACATCATCCTGAATCTGACGTATGACCTCATCTCCGAACACGACCGGGATGATTTGAAGCCGATTTACGACAAATATGACCCCGACGGTTTCGATGCCACCAATGCCGAAGCCGATGAGCTGACGTCGGAGGCCATGAAGGCGATGTACAGCAGCATGTTCGGCGTTGAGTTTGACGACGATGTGGACGTGAGTTCTCCCGAAAAAATGGCGGAACACCTGCGTCAAAAACTGGAAGAACAGCAAACCGCCTTCGAGGAACAACAACGGCAAACCGAGGAGCGACGTGCTCAGCGGCCCAAAACCAAAAAACAACTGGAGCGGGAAGCCAAAAAACAGACCGAAGAACGCAGCACAACGAAAGCCGTGCGGACGGTTTACATGGATCTGGTGAAGGCCTTTCATCCCGACCGGGAACCGGACGAAGCTGAGAAACTGCGCAAAACCGAGGTGATGAAGCGCATTACGGAAGCCTACGAAAAAAGCGATTTGCTGACCTTGCTCCGGTTACAACTGGAGTTTAACCGCATCGATCAGGACCACCTCGAAACGCTGGCCGAAGAGCAGTTGAAGTATTACAATAAAATTCTGAAACAGCAGACGCAGGAACTGGAAGAGCAGCTCTATGATTTACAATCGCAACTTTCGTCCATCAGCGGGAAATCGCTGCTGTTCGTGTCATCACCGATGAGCCTGGAATACAGCTTTAAAACCGACGTGCAGGAGTTGAAACGCAGCATCAAAAACCTGAAAAATGATCTGAAAGCCTTTCAGGACGCTGGTGTGCTGAAGCAGTGGCTGAAGTCATACCGGGTTCAGAAAGCCGGGGATTTCGACGGTTTTTTCTGACGGTTACCGGTCCAGATACCGTTTCAAATCTGAGATGGAATGAATGCCCAGCTGGTTGGCCTGCGTCCGGCGCATCATCAGGGCATACGTGTTGTTGAAACCCAGCGGAGATAGCCAGGTCAGGGTATACCGGTTTTGAAATTCGCGGCTGACATACTGAAAAACCGCTTTTCGGTCGGATTTGATGGAATCGGCCAGGGCTGGGGGCGGTTGCAGAATCACGAGCAAACCCGTTCCGGTGTATTCCGGATACAGGTCGATGTCGCCCGCCGTCAGCGCGTCGAAACAGATTTTGGTGCCGCCCAGACCGGTTTTCGTAATCACTTCCAGTGTCGTACGGTTTTCGAGCAACTGCCGCAGAATTTCGGCCAGAATGTATTGTTCCGTAAAAATTTTGGTGCCGATCACGATCTTTCCGGCGCGTTTTACCTCCACGGGTGGAATCAGCAAGCCGGTTTGCTGCAAAAATTGCCGGGCCACGGCTTCGGGCGATTCGTGCAGAAAATCCGCGCGGTAGTTCAACTCCGTCATCACCGAATCCGACAGCCGCCCTTCCAGCAAATGCAGTGTTTTGGGGACGTCGGGATATTGCTTTAAGATTGCATTTCGAATCACCAGTGCGGCTTCGTAGGGCGGAAATGCGTTTTTGTTATCCTCCAGAACCCGCAACTGAAACGCCTTGATCCGTCCGTCGGTCGAATATCCACTGATGAGATCGACCTGTCCGCGAAAAACCGCTTCGTACATCAGATTCTGGTCGATGAGTTTGGGTGTCATCTGCAAACCGTAGGCCCGAACCAGGCCCGGATACCCGTCGGCGCGGCCATAAAACTCGTGGGCAAAACCGGCCGTCAGCTTTGCCTGACTCCCCAGCGGTACCCAGTAAAAAGCCGACAGAATGGGAGCGATCAGCAGAAAAACGAGAGCCACCCGGCGAAGCTGTAATCCCTGCAACTGCTGCAGCCGGGCCAGCGAAAAATCGAAGAAAATGGCTAACAAAGCCGCCGGAATAGCGCCCGCCAAAATCATGTTGCTGTTGTTGAGGGCGATCCCACCAAAGACAAACTCGCCCAGGCCCCCGGCGGCCACGTAAGCTGCCAAGGTTGCCACGCCCACGTTGATGACGGTGGCGGTGCGAATTCCGGCAAAGATAACCGGCAGGGCCAGTGGCAGTTCCACCCGGATCAGCATCTGCCCGGTGGTCATGCCCATGCCCAGCGCGGCTTCTTTCAGCATCGGACTCACTTCCCGAATGCCCACGTAGGTGTTGCGGACAATCGGCAATAAAGCGTACAGAAACAAGGCGGTGATGGCCGGCCAGATACCGATTCCCAGCATCGGAATCAGGAAGCCCAGCAGGGCAATGCTCGGAATGGTTTGCAGAATGCCCACGACTGCCAGGACGACGGAAGCCGAACGCGGGCGGTATGTGATGAGGATGCCCAGCGGAAGGCCAACCAGCAACGCCAGGCAGAGCGACAGAAACGTCAGGCCAATGTGCGTCAGGGTTTGTTCGGCCAGTTTGTCCCGTTGTTGAACCAAAAAGTCGAAAAAATCCTGCATGATTGTGCTTAGATAGCCCCTAAATTGGATTGAAATACACGCCGATGCCGAACCAGCGGGTTTTCTGGTTTTCGTAGACGCTGTAGGGCCGGAAACCGGTGTAGCTTTCCAGCAGGAACGTCAGGTTGTTGGCCGTACGGCCCAGCTCCAGCCCCAAACCGGCTTTGACACCGGGGCGGAAGTCGGTTTGCTGCCAGACTTTCAGATCCACACCACCCACAAAGCGGGCAAAGGCCTGCGACGGTTTGCGGTAATAAAAACCGGCCTGAGCGCTCAGCCGCTCGCGTTCTGCCGGTTTGCGCAGGCCAATGCCGACGCCCACGTATTTCCGTAAACCGTTCTTCTCGTGGTTGTATGTCACGTCGATCACTTCGTAATTGACCGGGTTGGGCAGGTAATAATTGATCTGGTTGCGAAACAGATAATCGTCGCCGAGGTGCGACGAAAGGTGATACAACCGCAACCGCCAACTGTGATTCCGGACTTTGATGTTATAGAGAAAACTGAGCCGGTAATCGGTGTTCATCAACTGACGTTTCTGTTTGTTCAGCTTGTCGTCGTGATACACTTCAAACTGCGTAAACGAAGCCACATCGAACGAAAGCTCGCTGCTGCGGTCGGCGGATTTATACCAGCGGATCAGCGGTTTTCGAAGTCCGAACGCAAACGGGACGATGGTGCCGTCGTATTTATCGCCGTCCATCCAGTAGCCGGGTAAAACGCTGACGCTGGTTTGGGCTTCGATGGGGTCCAGCAGAATGGGGTCGAAGAGGTGGCCTTTGGGCAGAAATTCCCGGCGCGGAAACGCCGGCTCGGTGAGTGTCGCGTGGCGAATCACGAGGGTGTCGGGCAGATCCTGCGCCAACGCACCCACCGATCCGGTAAGGAGAAGAAAGGACAGCAAATAAAGTTTCATCGCGCAATAAAAACCTCCGGTTTTTAGGCCGGAGGGTGACAACAGAGAGTTTTTTTAAGCCTCAACGCCCGTTTTCTTCAATTCGGCGTAGTGTTTATAGAAGTACGGAATGGTTTCGATTCCCTTGTAGAAATTGAACAAACCGTAGCTCTCGTTCGGCGAATGCAGCGCGTCGATGTCCAGACCAAAACCCATCAGAATGGATTTGACGCCCAGTTCCTGCTCAAACAGCGCCACGATGGGAATGCTGCCACCGCCCCGGGTCGGAATGGCTTCTTTGCCCCAGGCTTCGCGGAAGGCCCGGCGGGCGGCTTCAAATTCGACCGAGTCGGTGGGCGTTACGTACGGCTGACCGCCGTGGTGGGGCGTTACGGTTACGGTTACCGTCGGCGGAGCGATAGAAATAAAATGCTTCGTAAACAGTTCGGTAATCTCGTCGGGGTCCTGACGCGGTACGAGCCGCATGCTGATTTTGGCCTGCGCCTTGCCCGGCAACACGGTTTTGGCGCCTTCGCCGATATAGCCACCCCAGATGCCGTTCACGTCCAGCGTCGGACGAATCGAAGCCCGTTCGGGCGACGAATAGCCTTCTTCGCCAAAAACCGCCTTGAGGTTCAGATCGCGTTTGTATTCTTCTTCATCGAAGGGGGCTTCGGCCAGGGCTGCCCGTTCTTCTGTGGTTAACTCGTCAACTTTATCGTAAAAGCTGGGGATCGTGATCCGGCCTTTTTCATCGTGCAAGGAGGCAATCATCTGACACAGCACGTTGAGCGGATTGTGAACCGCACCACCGTAAACGCCCGAATGCAGATCGCGGTTGGGTCCAACGACTTCCACTTCGACGTAGGAAAGCCCCCGCAAACCGGCTTCAATAGACGGCACATCGTTGGCAATGATGCTGGTATCTGAAATCAGAATCACGTCGCATTTGAGTTTGTCGCGGTTGGCGGCCACAAAATTACCCAGGTGATCGGAGCCGATTTCTTCTTCGCCTTCAATCATCACTTTGACATTGCAGGGCAACCCATCGGTGGCCAGCATGGCTTCCAGCGCTTTGACGTGCATGTAAAACTGGCCTTTGTCATCGCACGAACCCCGGGCATAAATGCGTTCGTTGCGGATGGTCGGTTCGAAAGGCGGGGTGTTCCAGAGTTCGTACGGATCAGCGGGCTGGACATCGTAGTGGCCGTACACCAGAACCGTCGGCAGCGCATCGTCGATCAGTTTTTCTGCGTAAACGACCGGATGGCCTGGTGTTTCGTGCAGCGCAGCGTTGTCGAGACCGGCGGCAGTCAGCTTATCCCGGACAAATTCAGCCGCCCGGCGCATATCAGGTTTGAATTTGGAATCGGCACTCACGGACGGAATCCGCAGCAATTCGAAGAGTTCGTTCAGAAACCGTTCTTTATGTTCCGCAAAGTAGGTTGATAACATGGTGTTGACGGGTTTTTGTCGGACTGACAAAGGAAATAGTACCAAAAAATGACGCCCCGAAGTTAATCACTTCGGGGCGTCATGCAATCAGGAATAGCTTGAAACTTATTCTTCGTCTTCTTTCTTCCGGAATTTGATCAGCCGTGTCCGGCTTTCTTCGCCGTTCAGCAGCCGGGTGATGTTTTTCTGATGGGTCAGTACCACAAACAGGAAAACCACCACGCCAAAAACGATCAGCAGCGGATGTTCTTTTTGCCCAAACGCCCGCAGCAGCAACAGCACCGGAAAGGCCAGAGCCGCCATCATCGAACCCAGCGAAACGTATTGCGAGGCAATGACCACCACCAGAAAAATACCGATGCAGACAGCGGCCACTTCGGGGTGAATCGCGAGAACCATACCCAGGAGCGAGGCAACGCCTTTGCCACCTTTGAAGTCGGCCCAGATCGGAAAAACGTGCCCGATGACGGCCACAAGACCGAAAACCAGTTTGAACGTCAGGATTTCGTGGGTTCCGATTACGTCGAAATACCACAGCAGAGAGGAAAGGATGGTGGCGGTGTAGCCTTTCAGTACGTCGATCAGCATGACGACCGTACCGGCCCGTTTGCCCAGAACGCGAAAGGTGTTGGTCGCACCGGCGTTTCCACTTCCGTATTTACGAATATCTAATCCAAAAAAACCCTCTCCATACCAAACGGCAGTCGGAATGGAACCCAACAGATAAGCAAGTAAGGTCGTTGCAATGATTAATAACACGTTCATTCAAGAAATCTACCGCTTCGGCGGTGCGATTGACATTGAGTACATACTAAACTTAAACCACCCCAAAGAGGTGTGCAGAGACTTAAAAGTAGGGATTTTCGGCGGGTTGTAACATCTCCTGAATGACAAATCTACGAAAAAAACCGGGTTTGTTACCGTTTAATAACACCAAAACCATGAAATGTATTCCTTTATCACCATTTTTTATGTATTTCCCACAGCCAGACGACTGTGGGAAATAGACTTATTTCTCCATCGGATGTTCTTTCAGCAACTGATCCGGCGCGTAAAAATCCTTTTTGCTTCCAATAGCAGCCCGAACCTGCTTCACTTTTGCCGGCAGGATGGCCGAAGCCTGGTTTCCGAATGAATTTCGGACGTAGGTCAGCACCGCTGCAATTTCATCGTCCTTCAGCAAACCGCCAAAAGGTGTCATCGGAACCTGGCCGGGGTAATTTTTGCCTGCTACTTCGATAGGTCCCAGCAGCCCGTTCAGCACAATTTTGATGAGACGGTCTTCGTTGCCCGACACCCACTTCGTACCGTTCAGCGGAGGAAAACCGGAGGCCGCCAGTCCTTTGCCATCGGGCTGGTGGCAGGTGGTACAATACCCTTCCTTGCCGTAAATCTCTTTGCCTTTGTTAAACAGCGCCAGTTCGGCACCTTTCAGCGTGGATTTTTCAGCTACCTCTTTCACGGCTTTGACGTTGACGTCGTTCAGGTGCGCAACGGCGGTTTCGTAAGCATGAATCATCCAGTCGTCGAGCGGTTTTTTCTTGGCCTCGGCCAGAATAGGCAGTCCTTTTTCCTTTCCGATCCAGGAGGCCGCCACAATCGCATCCAGCCGAACCCGGCTGTTGTCGTCTTTCACAGCCTGCATCAGCAAAGCCGCCTGATCGGGCACCTGATGACCGGTATACCGCACGACCTGAACCGCTGCGGCCCGGGCGTGGTAATCTTTCGCCTTCAGCACCTGGCGCAGCAGCGGCTGATCGACCTTGTTCATCCCCCAACTCACCCACAAACCTTCCAGCAGGTGGTGTTCGTAGCGTGGATCGTTTTTGTCCAGTTTTGCCACCCAGGTTTTCAGTTTTGCCAATACCTGATTCACATCGCGGCCGCGCAGCTCGCGTCGGGTGCGGTAGCGGGTGCGGTATTCGGGCAGTTTCAGGTTATCCAGCAATTCTTCGATCGTGGCCCCGTCTACTTTCGCCGGTTTCACCAGCGGACGTGCGGGATACGTAATCCGGTAGACCCGACCGTGCGAGTGGTCGCGTAGCGGATCGCGGGCGTTGTGCTGCATGTGGCCGATCAGAATGTTGTGCCAGTCGATCAGGTACAGCGAACCGTCGGGCGCAAACTCCATGTCGACGGGCCGGAAGTTGCGGTCTTCGCTCACCACCAGATCCATCCGGTGCTGGCTTTTATACCCGGTTCCGTCGTCGACCAGCGTGTGTTCTTTCATGCCCAGAAAACCGATGGTGTTGTTGATCAGAAAATCGCCCTGCAATTCGTCGGGAAAATGGCGGCTGGAAACAAACTCCAGACCTGACGTTGGACGAACCCGGTGCGCTTCTTCGATCAACTGTACGGATTTATGCGTGGCCTGACCGTAGCGTGGCAACACTGTTCCCGGCATCATCCAGCGAACATCGGGGCTGGACGTTTCGGCAAAAAACGGCTGTCCCCAGTCGTCAAACGCAATGCCCCAGGGATTTGGGATGGAAAGTTGCGCGGTGCGCTCCAGCTTGTGGCGCTGGGGTGTGTACCGGTAAAAACCGCCGTTGGTGGCCCGAACCGGGCCGTATGACGTTTCGACGTTGGTATGCAAAAACACGCCTTCGCCCGAATAAATGGCCCCGGAAGGGTCTACGCAAAAGGCGTGGCTGTTGTGGTGGGTGTCGTGGTCGTCGAAGCCACTCAGCAGAATTTCACTTTTGTCCGCCTTGTCATCCCCATTGGTATCCGTAAAGAGCTTCAGGTTGGTTCCCTGCGAAACATAGACGCCTTCTTTCGCGATTTCGAAGCCCAGCGGCAGGTGCAAGCCATCGGCAAAAACCGTCTCTTTGTCGGCCTTGCCATCGCCGTTGGTATCTTCGAAAATCAGAATCTTGTCATTGGGTTTGGAATCGCCCGGTTTGTAGTGCGGATAGCTCGGCATCACCGCCACCCAAAGCCGCCCCTTGGCGTCGAATGACATCTGCATCGGTTTGGCCAGATTCGGAAATTCTTCCTCAGAGGCAAATAACTCAATCTTGTAACCCGTTGGCACTTTGAGTTTTGCCAGAGCCTCCTTGCCGTAGAGATAGGTTAAACTGCCGTTTTTCTCCGGGTTGTAGTTGGTTTTTACGGGTGGGAGCGGGGAGGTATTTTTATCGGCCACCGCCAAATCCAGTTTCTCGCCTTTGGAAGCCGCCAGCCAGATGGCCGTGTCCCGAATGGCGGTTAGCTCGCGGATTTTCTGGATTTCGGCGGGGTAGTTTTCCGGACCAAACGGATTGTAGCGACGTCCATAGACGTGCACGCCATTCGGAATTTTGAAATCGTTGTGCCACATCCAGTTTTTTTCCATCACGGCCTCGTGAATCAGCTTCCGGTTGGCTTGTGCCTTGGCAGCCGCCTTTCCAAAGATCTGATCGACCAGCAACACACCCAGTTTTTTGTAGCCTTCTTCGTTCAACTGTGAACCGTCGATGGTCAGCGGTTCGGCGCTGTCGGCATACCATTGCCGGGAAGGGGTAAAGGCATCGACAAAGAGTACGTTGTTCTGCTCCGCCACTTCCTTCATGGCTTTGGTATACAGCATCAGGTTTTCATTTTCCTTTTTGCCGTTTGGCAGGTCCATTTTGGCGGATAAATCCTCAAAAGCGATGGGCGAAACGATGGCGAGTTGCGGAGCGGTCGTGCCGTTGTATTTCTGGCTCAGCGTCCATTTGATAAACGCGTCCAGTTCGGCTTTGTAGTTATCCAGTTTGGCCGGCCCCTGGAACGATTCGTTATACCCGAAAAAAGCGACGATGATGTCGGTTTTCAGGCGGGTGAGCCACTGGTCAGGCGTTTCGAAATGGCCTTCACTTTGGGAGGGGTTGGCGTATTCGGTCTGAAACTTTTCGGCACCGGGAAACGCCCAGGGTAAATTCCGGCTGGCGTGGGGCCGGAAACCGGGGGTGTCGCCCCCGTCGCACATGTTCCGGATGAAGAACTCGCTATCGGGGTAGCGAACCTGCATTTCGGTCTCAAAATTGTCGTAATTCATCATCCTTGACCCCAGATTGTTGCCAAGCAGCATGATGCGCGACCCTTTTTTGAGCGGAATCGGTTCGGCTCCCGAAAAGAAACCCCGGTTTGATTGAAAAGCACTGAACGCGATGAGCCCCAATCCAACGGCAATCAGCAGTCCGATGAGGCTATTTTTCCTGGGTTTAGACATTTCTATAACTTCTAATGGGTTATACGGATTCGAAACGGCGGGATTTTGGGCAACTACTTCACGATACCCCGGTAAGGCACATTGATGGCGATGTTACCCTTCCATTTTTTGGGAATTGGTTTGCCCACCAGCCAGTGTATGGCATTGATGGTCAGTCGCTGAACGCTTTCCTGTTGAAAATCTTCGGGGTGTCCGAGGGTGGTGAAGAAAACTTTCGCATTGGCTTTGTTTTTCCACGTCCAGGCAACCGGGTTATCAATGGCCGGTTTGTCCGGGTTGACCGATTTGCCCATCAGCAGGAGCGTCGCATCCTTCGGGGGATAGTCCGGCCGCACCCGGTAGAGCCATGAAGCCGCGTGAAAAGAGGGGGCCACGCCCGTCAGAATGGGGTTCTTTGCCGCTTCCGGAATGATCGTTACGTCCGTCGTGCTTTCGTGTCCGTAGTGGGTATGCCCTGCCTTTCCCCAACCGGGCGGTGAGCCAAACGCCCGTTCGCCGAAAGCATTCCATTCCTCCGAAGGATCGCCTTTCGGGAAATTAAAGGCGTGCGTGGACGTCCGGAAACCCATGACCGGTTTTCCCGACTTGAGGTATTCGTCAATATACTGGAGTTGATCGGGGGGCAACTGCCGCCACCGCAGAAAAAATACCGCCAGATCGGCTTCCCGCAGGGCTTCCAGACCGGGGATGTTTTTTTCGGCATTCTGGTTCGGAGCCGATTTGATGACTTTGGTCCGGAAGCCATAATTTTTTTCCAATTCGGCTGCAATCAGCGGGAGGGTTTGTTCACCGCTGTATTCATGGTCGCCCGCAACAAAAACGATATACGGTTTTTCGGCTTTTGCCGGTGATTTCAGTCGGTTGGCGAGGGCTTCGTTTTCGGCCAGGCTCAGCAAGCCGGCGAGTCCCAGCAGGCCGGAGGTCTGTTGTAAAAAAGCTCTGCGTTTGGTTTTCATGAAGGGTCGGTTTAGGATCCAGGTTCTAATCTGCCAAATTAAGGAAATTTGGACGCGGATTTACTCGTGGGGGAGATTTTGTGAACCAGGAAACCGTATTTTGGGAACGTGATGGCAGGAAGCCGACGGTATTTCGACAATAGGCTTATGTACAAAGCGGGAATTCGTTGCGGGTTTTGCCTGGAGGAGAAAAACCGTTCGCTATCTTTTTCAGGAACAGGATGGTTTGTGCGGTAAATCGTATGATATTGGCTTGATTTATGACGGTATTTCTACCTAAAATCCGAGTATGAGCGAACGGGAAAAAATGCTGGCCGGGGAATGGTATTGGGCCAATGACCCTGAACTGCTGGCGATGCGGGCGCGCGCCCGGGAATTATTCATGCGGTATAACCAAACCCTCAACAGTGAGCAGCCGCTCCGGGAAGAAATACTGGGGATTCTGCTGGGATCATTTGGCAAAAATCCGGACATTCAGCCGCCTTTCTATTGCGATTATGGCGCTTATATTCATCTGGGCGACACGGTTTTTATCAACTACAACTGCACCATCCTGGATTACTGCCCGGTCACCATTGGCAACAATGTGCTGATCGGCCCCAATGTGAGCCTGTATGCTGCTTCCCATCCACTACTGGCCAGCCACCGCATTCAGAAGGGATCGGATATTGCGAAACCAATTACGATTGGTAACAACGTCTGGCTGGCCGGCAATGTCGTCGTTTGTCCGGGTGTAACCATCGGCGACAACACCACCATCGGGGCTGGTAGCATCGTGACGCGGGACATTCCGGCGAATGTGTTTGCCGCCGGTAATCCGTGCCGGGTGATTCGGGAAATTACGGAATAAGCTGATTCTTAACCCTGTTCCTATGATTGCTGTTCGCCACCTTACCAAGCAATACCCGACGCACCTGGCCGTCGATGACGTCTCCTTCGAAGTGGGCGCGCGCGAAACGCTGGTGCTGCTGGGAACCAGCGGTTCCGGCAAAACCACCACGCTGAAGATGATCAACCGGCTGATTGAGCCGACATCGGGTGTCATTGAGGTGAACGGGGTTGCGATCGGCGAGCGGAAACTTCACGAACTCCGGCGGGAAATTGGCTACGTGATTCAGGAAACCGGCCTGTTTCCGCATTACACCATTGGCGAAAACATCGCCCTGGTGCCGAGGTTGTTGCAGTGGGACGAACGAAAAATTCAGGACCGGATTCGGGAACTGATGGCGATGCTCCGCCTGCCCGAAACTTTCCTCAAAGCCTATCCCAGCCAGCTCAGTGGTGGACAACGGCAGCGGGTGGGACTGGCCCGGGCGCTGGCGGCTCAACCGTCGATTCTGCTGATGGACGAACCACTGGGTGCGCTCGATCCCGTTACCCGGAGTGCCATTCGCCGGGAATTCCGAAATCTGGAAGAAATACGCCAGAAAACCATCGTTTTGGTAACCCACGACATCCGGGAAGCGTTCGAACTCGGCGACCGGGTGGCGTTGATGGACGGTGGCCGCATCCAGCAGATCGGAACGCCCCGCGAACTGCTCCTGCGGCCGGTCAATGAATTTGTCCGCAAATTTTTCGCCGACCAGTGGCTGTCGCTTCAGTTGCACGCCTTTTCGCTCCAGGATTTATCGCCCTATCTGCCCGACGAAGCCACTTCGCCCCCCGAAGCGCGGCTTTTTCCGGCCCACACCCAACTGGCCGATGTCATGAGCGAACTGTCCGGTCCCAACTCCATTGTTTTCCAGTCCAATCACCGGTTTATAACCGTACAGTCGGCTACCATCTGGCCCGCACTGGGGCAGTTGCTCCAGAATCAATCCGTATCGTAAACCGTACCGACCGTGCAGGAATTTTTCGAATTCGTTGTTGAACATGCGGATAAACTGGCCGAACAAACGCTGACCCACATCGGCCTGACGTTCCTGTCACTGTGCATCGCACTGATCATCGGCATCCCGCTGGGTGTGCTGATTACGTTCCGCCCCCGCATCGTCGGCGTCGTTCTGGGATCGGTGGGCGTGCTGCAAACCATTCCGAGCATTGCCTTGCTGGGGTTTATGATTCCGCTGCTGGGGATTGGGCCGGGACCGGCCATTGTCGCCCTGTTCCTGTATGCCCTGCTGCCCATTGTTCAGAACACTTACGTGGGCATTCGGGAAGTGAGTCCGGCGCTGAAAGAAGCCGCGCGGGGCATGGGACTCACACCCTGGCAGGTGCTGATGCGGCTGGAGTTTCCGTTAGCCTTGCCGGTTATTTTTGCCGGCATCCGCACGGCCACGGTCATCAATGTCGGCGTCGCGACGCTGGCGGCTTACCTCGCGGCTGGCGGACTGGGGGAGTTTATTTTCGGCGGTATTGCCCTGAACAACACCAACATGATCCTGGCCGGCACCATTCCTTCGGCCCTGCTGGCGATTCTGCTGGACGCCGGGCTGGCCCGTTTGCAGAAGCTGCGCGGTTTGGGCCGCTATCGCGTCATGGCGGTTTTCTTCCTGCTCGTCCCGGTTCTGTCGTCGTTCTATCTGGTGCCGGGCGCGGGTCGCCCGACATTGCGTGCCGGTTTTGCGCACGAATTCTACGGGCGGGCTGACGGCTATCCGGCACTGCTTCGGACGTATAACCTGCATCTGGCGTCGCGGCTGATTGACCAGAATCTGATGTATGAAGCCGTTCGCACCGATCTGGTGGACATCATCAGCGGATATTCAACCGACGGGCGCATCAAGGCCTTCAATCTGCGGACGCTGACGGACGACAAACACGCGTTTCCGCCCTACGAAGCGGCTTTGGTCGTTCGGCAGAATACCTTGAAACAGCACCCGGAACTGCAACCCACGCTGGATTTGCTGGCCGGGCAGCTTTCGGATTCGTCCATGACCGAATTGAACTACCAGGTCGATCACCTGCACCAATCGCCAGCCGCCGTGGCGCGGCAGTTTCTGACCAGCGCCGGATTGCTTCGGAAACCGGATGGACAGAAGCGGCAGGGGAAGATTGTGATTGGCGCCATGATCTTTACGGAGCAGTATATTCTGGCCGAAATCGTGCGGCAATTGGTCGAAAACCGGACGGCGCTGGAGGTGATTACCAAAACCGGTCTGGGCGGCACCAAAATCTGCTTCGATGCCCTGATCGCCGGGGATCTTGATCTCTATCCGGAATACACCGGCACCGGTTTGCTGGTCATCCTGCAACCTCCGTTAGTGGTATCCGACACGTTGCAAGTAAGCACCAAAGCGGTTTATCAGTACGTCAGCCAGGAGTTTGACCGGAAATACCAGTTAAGCTGGTTGAAACCGCTGGGCTTCAACAATACTTACGCCCTGATGATGCGCGAGGCACAAGCAGAACAGTTGGGCATCCGGACCAATTCGGAGTTGAAGCAGTATCTGGACCGGTGATTTCAGTCTCATTAATATATTCCGATTGATGTAGCGGAAAGATGCCCTACTTCCCGCTATCCGCCGGTACTTTATTCCCCGGTTTTGTTCCAAATCTATTCCCGAAAAAATCGCCCGGATTCCAGGTGGGGCGCTCCGGATGCTGGGCGGTCAGATAACCGATCAGAAACTGGAGTTGGGCGTGTTTGGCGGCCGCATTGAAGTCGAATGGCTGGTCGATTTCGTCCTGGGGAGAATGGTAGATCGTCGCCCGCCAGTCGAGGTTCAGCTTCAGGCCGTCAACTTGCGGGTTGCCCGAATCCGTCCCGCTTTTGACATAAATCGCCGGAATGCCCTGCCGGACAAAGCTGAAATGATCGCTGCGCATGAACACCACCTGCTCCGGCATGGGATCTTTGGCCACCTTCACGCCCAGAAAGGACGCTGCGGTATTGACCGCCTTCGCCATGCTGGAATGCTCGTAGCCATACGGCACTATGTCGACCAGCGGATGAAAGAAAAACGGCATATCCAGACACAGGTTGGCCACCATCGATTCTTTCGGAACCGTCGGGTTGCTGGCGAAATAATCGGAACCCAACAGCCCCATTTCCTCCGCCGTGACGCCCACAAACAGAATCGAACGCTTGGGCTTCGTTGGCAATGACGCATACATCCGGGCCGCTTCGAGGTTGATGCCGACGCCCGACGCGTTGTCGTGTGCGCCGTTGTAAATGGAGTCGCCTTTGACGGGTCGGCCAATGCCGAGGTGATCGAGGTGCGAAACGTACACGACGTATTCGTTCTTCAGAACCGGGTCGGTTCCGGGCAGCACACCGACCACATTATACCCGGCAATGTCGCCCCCGGATTGGGTTTCGGTTTTCATCCGAACCGAAAAATTGAGCGGAAACGTTTGTGGAATGCTCTTGTTGGCAGCCGCGATGACATCCGCCAATGCGTGGCCGGATTCACTAAAAATCGTCCGCGCCGTTGAATCGCCCAGCGAAGCAACGCCTTTCAGTTCCGGGAAAACCCGTTGCGGTTTGCCGTCTTTGTCCAGCCAGCGGTAGGTGCCTTGTCGGGCGCGTGGGGCCGAGGCTTCCATGCGGTTGCGGACGTCGGTAGGCAGGCTGAACGAGATCACACCAACCGCACCGTGGGCAGCCGCATTCTCCAGCTTGGCCGAACCGTGATACGCCCGCTGGTTGGACGGAAAAGCCGCCGGAGCGCCGTTGAAATAGGCCACAATTTTGCCTTTGACGTCAATATTTTTATAATCGTCGTAGTTCAGATCGGGGGCTGTGACGCCAAAACCGACGAAAACAACGGGCGCAGTAACCTCACTTTTTTCGCTGCCATATACCGGGGCCAACATGTAGTTCTTTCCGAAGTTCAACGTTTGTTCGCCCTTCTTGCCGATCAGCGTCAGCGAGCTGTTTTCTTCGTTTACCCGCCACTGGCGCAGCGGGACTTTCTGTAAGTACGTCTGGTTATCGCCCGCCGGTTGCAGGCCGAGGGCTTCAAACTGCGAAATCACGTAATTGGCCGCCAGCCGGTAGCCGCGCGTTCCCGGCTTTCGGCCTTCCATGGCGTCGTCGGCCAGGAAGCGCATGTGGGCGCGGATGGCTTCCGGTTTTACGGACTGAACAGCGGTTTGGGCGTCGGCCGGAATGCCGGATTTGGCCTTATCCTGAGCGGAAACGATGGAAAGACTGAGGAGGAAGAAGTTTAGGGTTAAGGCGGTTTTCATATCCGGTCGCAAATTTTCAAACAACCAAGATAAGAAGAACCCCATAAAATAACAGAAAATTCTACCAGGAAGTCCAGCCACCATCCACCATCAGGTTTTGACCCGTCACGTACGATGCGGCATCGGAGAGTAAAAACGCGACCGATCCCGCAATTTCGGGCGACTGTCCGACGCGACCCAGGGGCGTTTTTTGCGAAAGCCGTTCGACAAACGCCGGCTCGTTCTGTTGCACCGCCGGATTGGGAAATGGGCCGGGCGAAATGCAGTTGCACCGCACGCCCTGCCGACCCCAATGCACCGCCAGATACCGGGTCATCTGAATAATACCGGCTTTGCCGACACCGTATTCAATCGGATTTTTGTTCATTGGGGCTTCATAGGCGGCAGGATCGGGCGACACAGAACCGTACATGCTGGAAAACAGCACCATACTTCCCCGACCCAGCCGGGCCATTTCCTGACCGACTGATCGGGCGATCAAAAACGTGGCCGTGAGTCCGCCGTGGTTTACGTCGTCAAAATCCTGCTCGGTCAACTCTTCGAGTTTTTTGCCGGTCGAGGCAAAGGCGAGATTGACCAGACCATGAGGGACGCCCCGACGCTGGATCTGTTCACTGACA
Organism: Larkinella sp. C7; assembly: GCF_006149005.1. Taxonomy (GTDB): domain Bacteria; phylum Bacteroidota; class Bacteroidia; order Cytophagales; family Spirosomataceae; genus Larkinella. The sequence continues at coordinate 442,202 of NZ_VBSL01000006.1, forward strand.
AACGCCTGAATGGCAGTGCCCTGGCGAATGTCGAGCGTGGCCGGGAAAACCTGCGGACCCAATTGGGCGGAGGTGACAAAGGCGGCCGCGCGGTCGTCCAGATCGGCGCAGAGGACGCTGGCCCCCGCAGCCTGAAGCAAGCGAACCGCGGCCTGACCCAGATAACCGGCTCCGCCAATGACCCAAATGTCTTTCCCGTTCAGGCCGAATGCATCCGTGAATAAATCCGCCATACTAGGAATTTAAATAAATGATTTTGCCGCCCTGCGACAGACTATCCCGGGCCGCCAGCAAGGTTTTGATGATGTTTTCGGTTTTGGCAAATGACAGCCGGGGCTGGTTTTCCTCGACCGACCGGATAAACTCGATCAGGTTATCCCGGAACATGCCAAACCAGTTTTTGACTTCGATCAGCCGCCAGCCGTCCTTGCCAAACAACGAAATCTGGAACGTCAGGGCAATGTCCATGAACAGATGCACCGTCGCCTGCAAACCGTCGGCAAACTCCAGGTACACCACATCTCCGCCGTCGCGCCCGACGTGCCGGACCGAAACAGGCGTCGGATCGTCCAAGACCATGAACAAGCCTTCGAGCATGTGAACGCCGTACTTGATCCAGTCTTTTTTTCCTACGGACGTGGCAAGTTGCAGTTTTCCCAGCGCGCCGAACTCGTTTTTCACCGCCCGCAATTCCGTTGCGTAACGCATGGACGAGCAGGACATAATGAACCTCCCGTTTGCCACCTGTTCCGAAAAGTAGGCCAGATCTTCCGAGCTGCTGGCCAGCGGTTTATCGACAAAAAGCGGGATGCCCGCTTCGATGAACGGTTTGGCCATGTCGACATGGTTTTCGGGGTCGTCGCGACCCAGAATCACGGCATCGACCTGCCCGATCAGGTCCGTCATCTGATCGACAACGTGGTCAACCTGAACGGCTTTGGCGATACTTTCCGAAATCGCCCGATCCTGCGTCCAGACGTGCGTTACCCGCGCCCCCGGAATGCCCAGCAGATCGCGGTTGGCCGTCAGATAGGCCGATACACCGGGATACCCGACCCGATTAATTTCAGCCGCATCAAAAAAGCCGTTGATGATGGCCGACCAGGAGTACGGATGGGCGTTGCCCGCACTCATTCCAATAATTCCGAGTTTTACCACAGTTTTAAGGGTTGTATTCATATCCCGCCCGTGCGGTTTCAAACGAATGCGTTTTATTCTTTTTTCGCGGTAATTTTCAAAATAGCATATGCGGCCCCGGCGCGTACATCGGCATTTTCGTGTTTCAGCATCGGAACCAAAACCGGCAGGTCGGCCGCAATGCCTTTTTCGGACAGTGCGGTTGCCAGTTCCAGTTGATCACCGAGGGCTGGGGACGCCTTCGCGGCCAACATTTTGATCCGGAGCAGCCGGTACGGCTCCGACTGCCGGGCCTTCGGCGAAGCCGTCGCCATCGCGGCATGTACCAGATTCAACTGAAGTCCCGACGAAACCGGCTCCGACAAAGCGGCTTCGGCCAGACGGTTCCATTCGGCGGTGGTGAGTCCTCCCAGACGACGGATGATAAAGGCACCCAGTTTTCGGGGGGCGGTTTCTTCCGAGCGGGCGAGGGCCAGATTGAGAAATTTCTGCCGGTTGGCCGGAGCCGATTTCGCATCCGACAAGGTTGCTCCCCACAAAGTGTAGAGCGACAACGCCCGGTTTTCTCCGGCAATCGCTTTTTGGGCGGCTTCAGCATCGACCGTGGTGGGTGAGATACCGAGTTTGGCCAGGGTTTCGGCGGCATGGATGCGGTCGGGGCCGTTGGGGTCGGCAAACGCTGCGGCAATCTGATCCGTCCACTTTTTCTTTTCTGCCGGGGTGCTGGCAGCCTGCGCCAGCACCCGCCAGATGCCGATGCGATACGGTGATTTTTTTTCGAACTGCCGCAGTTCCTCCAGGTACACGTCCTGAACGCCAGCCGGTTCGCCGATCCAGAGCAAATACTCGGCCGCGTGCACTTTGATCCATTCCTGTTCGGTCTTCAAAACCGTCCGCAGTTCCTGAAGACACTGGTTTCGTAAGGCATCGGAAGTGGATTGGGCAGAAACCGGCGTAGAGGCAAAGTCAATCATAAACAGAAAAAAAAATAGCAGGGTTTGGATTTGTTTCATTCGGGAACAAGGGTTGAAAAAGACGGAATCAATGCCCGTGCTCCGGCTCGGGCTTCCGCCACACCGGACGCTGGAATGGAGCGATACGGCCAGCGCATCCGGCAATCGCCCGACGACCAGCCGCCCACTGCGGCCAAAAATTTATCACAGGCCGGGTCAGCATACTTCTGGTCGAGGATGTACGGAACGATGTATTCCGTCATGAATTGCTGAATGCGCTGCTCCCATTCCAGTGCCTGGGGCAGATCGGTTTGCATCAGGTGGTACCAGTCCAGCGCCAGTTGCGGATGCAGGCAGGCGACGTTCGAATACGAACCGTGGGCGCCTTCCCGAAAACCGGTCGCCAGCCGGTGACCCGGAACAAAGACTGATAACCCGGCCATGTATTCGCGCATCTGCTCGTACCAAACGGCATCCCCACCGGCCACTTTAACGCCGATCAACTGCGGCACCGCGTCTTTCAGCCGACCGAATTGAATGGGCGTCAACCGCACTTTGGCGTGGGGCGGGTTGTATAACACGATCCGTACATCTGTCGAAACGGCGGCCATTTTCTTCAGAAACGCCATAATTTCGGCTTCGGTAGGTGGAAACCAGTCGGGCAGAATGAGCTGAACGGCCCCCGGTTCCTGCCGGATCGCCCATTTCAGGCGGTTCAGGGAAATCCAGGGACTCATGTGGCTCACGCCAATCTGAAACGGAAGCCCGGCTTCGCGGCAGCGTTGGGCGAGCAAACGGTGGATACGCCGGAATTCGGTCTCGGTCTGGTTGTAAAATTCGCCCGCCGTACCGTTGGAATACAACCCATTGACGCCGAACCCGATGACTCGATCGATTTCCTTTTCCAACCGTTTAAAGTCGATGGAATCATCCGCGTTGATGGGGAGCATCAGCGTGGCCCAGGTGCCGCGAATGTCGGCGGCTTCAAGCGGGCGGGTTGCGGAAGGCGTATCAACAGGCATCGGGCAACTAGTTAAGTTTATCGAGCGGCACCTGCGCCAGATAAATGGCGGATTTTCCGTCGTGGGTCGAATAATACGAAACCCAGAGTGTATTCCGGTGAATGACCATGCCGGGGTAGCTCGCGTCGCCACTGCTCGGGAACGGTATCGTTTTGGTGATGTTTCCCTGCCGATCGGTCAGGTACAGCGCCATTTTGTTGGGGGAGGCATAATTTCGGGAACCGATCACCAGTTTCTGATCATTCAAAAACAGAAAGTTCGGTCCACCCAGCCGAATGGCCATTTTGTGGTACGTCCAGTTGGTGTAGGGGGCCGGGCTTTCCGCCACGAGGCCCATCTGATCCTCGGCTTCCCGGCGAATCAGCACAACCATGTTGCCGGTTTTGTCGAACCGGATGGTCGATTCGTTGGGCCGACCGGTTACGTCGAGATCCGAGACTTTTTCGTATTGAATGCCGTCTTTGGTTTTCAGCAGGTAAACCACCCATTTGTCATCGGTTACAATCTGATAGTCGATGGCGTAGCCGGTGCCGTTGTGCCAGGTCGTGCGCCAGATCCAGTCTTTAGAAGGTGAAATGGCCGGGTCCAGGGTAGATTTTTGTGGCACTGAAAAGTTCGCCCCTTTTTTGTCGGAAAACGAAACCATCGGCGCAATCCGCTGCACTTTCACTTTGCCGCCCGTTGGTCCGAAAACCGCCCCGGCCATCGTCACCATCAGCTTTTTGTCCGGCGTAATGGTCAGTTTGGGGTCGCGCAGGTCGAGGGAAGGAATGGCCAGCAGGGTGACGCTTTTCCAGTCTTTGCCGTCTTTTGACTTCAAAATCCGCACTTTCCCGCTGTTGGTCGTATCGACGTGCGAAAAACCTTCGCGGAACGTGCAGTAGAATTCATTGTTGAACAAAACCAGGTCCGTAAACGCGCTGTGGGGCGGCTGGTCCCAGATTTTGGCGACACGCACGTAGTCCGGGAACGTCCCGTCCTGCGCGCGCGCCGACCATGAACAGCAAGAAATCAGGCTTAGGAATAGCAGTAGTTTTTTCATCGTATCGATTGCGTCACTGTTCGGGATTTAGTTTGGGTTTAAGCAGAAATAAAATAACCGCACAGATGACCAGCAGTCCGGTAGCAACCTGGAATATCTGGCTGAAACTGACCTGTGCATCGCGCAAAACACCACCCGCATAGAGGCCAAGTCCGCCGATGATACAACTGAACAAATTCAGAATCCCGTAGCCGGTAGCCCGGTAGCGGGGGTCAGAAACCAGGCACAAAATGGGCATCATATTGGCGTCGCTGAACACGCGTGTGAAGGCGTAAAACACAAATCCGACGATGGCTACCGGCAGAATATCCGTCGTACTCGCCAGAAAAATGGCCGGAGCGGCAATACAGAGCCCGATGGCTGGCACCAGAATCCGTCCACGCGGGTTTTTCAGGCTCACCCGGTCGGCCAGAGCGCCACCGGTCAGAACGCCGACGAGGGCGGCCGTGTGAAAATAACCGGTCGCGTATAAACCGGCCTGCGACTGTGAAAGATTAAATTGCTCCTGATAAAAGGTTGGTAACCAGCCTACAATTAGCCAGCCGAGCACACCCAGCAAGCCCCAGAAAATCAGCAGCATCAGGTACGAAGGGTTGCTGAATAAATGAAGAACTGCATCGCCGAATCGGACGGGAATTACCGACTGTGTAGCGGTTTTTGGCGTTTCCACCGGGTTTGGCGCATCCCGCAGAAAGAAAAGCAGAATGACCGAGTACACCACACCAACCAGCCCGAAAACACTGAAAGCGACACTCCAGTCGTGGCTTTCGGCAATCATGCCGCCGACAAAACCGAGGCTTTGCCCCACCATAACCCCGGCAATGTGAATACCCGTCGCCAGCGAGCGCGTGGAGCCCCGGTGGTAATCGACGATGAGGGCCATGGCGGCCGGAATGTAGCAGGCTTCACTAATGCCCATCAGCGCCCGGGTCGCCAGCAATTCGTTGAAAGTAGTAGCCTGGGAAGTTAGCCACGTAACCAGCGACCAGACGAAGAGGCTGCCGATGATGACCCGGCTGCGGTTGTAACGATCGGCCAGAAAACCGGCAAAAGGGCTCATAAGGCCATAAATCCATAGAAAAACCGCCGTCAGTAGTCCAAATTGGGCGTCGGTCATCGGAATGGCCGTCTTGATCGATTCGCGCATGGTGGTGATCATGGTGCGATCGAGGTAATTCAGACAGCCGACCACGCAGAGAAGTGCTACGGCCAGCCAGGCCCCTTTGGGCAGGGCGGAAACTTTCGGGGGAGTCGCGAGCGTATCGGTTTTCATATAACGTTTCGGAGGTTAATGCCCGCAGGAATAGTCTGTTTACTGAAGCTCCAGGATCGAGCCGGCAATGTGACGGGTACTGTTCTCCAGGTTGTAGTAATACACCACCAGCACGCGTTTCTTGTCGAGCTGCACCGACCACGGATAGCCAATGTCGCCGTTGCCGCCATCTTCCCGCAAAACGATTTCGGGCGCGGTTTTAAAATCGGTGCATTCGGCGTTCAGGATGCGCGCCCGGATGCCGAAGGGTTGGTGCCGGTAGCCGTAGACCAGCAACACCCGGTTGTCGGCCAGTCGCGTGGCCTGCATCGGATGGCCCTGAAAGCCCATCGATTCCCATTTAAAACTCTTTCCGCCGTCGGTTGAGCGGGCAATACACGCCTGATCGTCCATATTCGCGGTGCGCAAAAAACCGATGATGTCGCCTTTGGGCGTTTCGTAGGCGGAGGCTTCGTTGAACGCTATTTTATCGTCGATGGCTACGACACTTTCGTATTTCCAGGTCAGTCCTTTGTCGTCCGAAACGATCAGGTGGTTCGACGTTTTCTTCGGCGACTGGGAATCGCTGGAGGCCACCACCCAATAGATGCGACCGCTTTTGCCTTCATACAACGCCCCCCGGTTGTAGGCTGGAATGGGTACGCCACCAAGCGGACTAAAGTTGATTTCGGGCTTAATGTGCGGGGGATAAATCGGTCCTTGCCAGTTCTTTCCGCCGTCCGTCGAACGAACCAGATAACCGCCCAGGAAAATGGCCCCACCCGCTTCAAAATACGGTTTTTTCAGATTGGCCATGCCGTCGGGACGGAGGAACGCCCAGCCGTAACTGGCGCACAGGATATCCCCGTTTTTCAGCTGGAGCAGACAAGGGTCCTGCGAGCCGCCGAAGGTGTGGGAATAAATCAGTTCCGGTTCTTTCGTCCAGGTTTCGCCGTCTTTCGACCGCAGTGCCACCAGGTAGCTGTTGGGGTCGACGTGCGTCGTGCCCTTTTCGCCAAAACCTTTCCGGTCCGGAGCCCGCCGAAAAGCCAGCAGCAATTCGCCGTTTGGTTTTTTGACAATCGACGGAAACGAAGCATAAAACCGCTCGTCCTTGTAAATAACGAAATCCTTCACTTTCCGGGCGGGCGGAACCGCTGTGGTTTGAGGGACAGGGACGTTTTCCGAAACAAACGACATGGTTCCAACTGAAACCGCGCCGGAAAGCAGAAGGAACAACGCAATACTATTTATTCGTGGGAGCATGGGAACGGGTTTAGGAAGCACATACAAAAATACATTTTGGTGATTGGTTACGCTTCTACTTTTCTTTCGATTTATAATACTTTTCTTCGGAGTTTGGAAAGATATAAACACATAGCCGAACGGATTTTGAATGATTGTATAAGTTTAATAGGCCAGCCTGGTATCATTCCTTCAAATTAAACGTGGTGCTGTGCGCCATCGACACGATCATCTGCTGGTCCTTGACGGCGTTGCTGCTGCCGACGGGGACGGTTTTGTCCTGAATCCAGGCCACAATCCGTGTTTGAACCCGGCCCTTGATCACCGTCCCGGTTTCCCGGTCCACCCACTGCTCGCGTTTGTACAGAATCTTCCCACCGTGCTCGTTGAAAAACCGGTAGCGGGAACCGCCCACCTGTCGGGCTTCTTCGTCGGGCAACAAATCTTCCACCCGGACGCCCAGGTCACTGAGCCAGACTTCGCCCGTGGCCCGGATCAATCGACACGCCCGGCCTGCCAACTCGGTGTCGTTGATGTAAGTCATGCTCATGGTAGTCGGTTTAACCGGCGGTAAATCCGTGCCGTTCAGCATCGGAATCCGCACGCTTTCAAGGCTTTCCCAGTGATCGCCCGGGCGGATGCCATCCACCGGCAGCAGCGGCACCAACACCGGAATGTCCGGAGCTAGCCACTGAGCCGCGTGGCCCTTTGCCTCAATCTGACTCACCTTCCCCTGCCGACTGGCCACGAAGTTGATCTGCTGTTTTTCCTGAGGACCTTCCTCGAACCACCGAAAGCCGGTCACCTCGGCGGTCAGCGGAGCGGCTTCTTCGGCGCTGTGTTTCCCCACTTTCAGCGTCAGGCTGGCCGTCGCTTCCAGGTATGGCATGTTGGTGGCCGGTCGGGGCGAGAACATCTTGAAGTGGGGATGTTCGACTTTCGTCAGCGTGTTCGTCACCGGAATGCCCTGCAATTCGGCCACGGTCACTTCGTAGGTAAAGGTCTTATCCGCTGGTAACTGGGGGGCTTTAACGCCCTGATCAGGTTTTAAATACCGGAACAACTGCTTCAGAATCCGTTCGTTTTCGGCCCAGGGGCGCGACATGTTGCCGGTCCACGAACCATTGTCGCCCACCAGAATGAATTTCCCTTTTCCCGGTCGCGTCATCACGATGCCGGGGCCTTTGACGTTGCGGTCGGGGTAGCCCGCGTCGGACGCGACCTGCATCAGAACCGTCGGATTTTTGGCTTCCGGCAGAATCTTAAGTGTACAGCCCGAACCGTAGTGAAAAATGGGGACGTCGTAGAAATACGGATGGTTTTCGCCGATGGTCACGTCGGAATAATGCGTGTCGTCGCTGTTCCAGTCGAGGCCAAAACTGCGCACCAGTTTGCGCAACTGGACGCCTTCAAAATCTTCGGCAGCCCGGTCGTCGCCCCCGCTGTTGATCATGACCATCAAACTGCCGCCTTTCTCGACATACCGCCGGAGCATCGCAATCTCGGCATCGGTGATGAGGTTGGCCGTGGGGTCCAGTTTCGGATTGTCGGGATTGACAATGACAACGGCGTCTTTCGTCGCCAGCAGGGTTTCGGAGTACGGTTCCTGCGCCATCGAAATGGCAAATTCTTTTTCCAGGGCTACAAAAACCGGGTCGAACGTGTTGGTGTGCACAAAATCATCCCAGCCGTAGCGACCGTTAATCGTGGTCCAGGAACCGGTTACCATGTAGTTGCCGACTTTGGTGCTGGGCCCTTTGCGGTGGTAATAATCAAACAGCAACGTTGGGGTTGGAGCCGCCTGCGGGCTGTATAAAAAAGGGACGGCTTCTTTCTTCGGCTTCTTTTTCGCTTTCACCGTCTGATTCGAATCAGCGACTACCAGGTTTTCGTGCGCCCGATTCGGCTTCCAATCCGCTGCTCCGGCAGAAACCGTACAGCCAAGACAAAGTGCGAGATAAAGCCAGTTACGGTGGGTCATGATGTATGAAGTTGAGTAATGCAAACCGTTTTATTTCATTCTTAAATCCCTGTCGCGTAGCGACGAAATGTGTGTAGGAGAATCCTTGCCGGGAATGAATCCTGGTCGCATAGCGCCCGAACATCCCCGCCCGAACAGGTTTGATCGCTACGCGACTAGCCACTACCCCCGAAGAAAGTTATCTTTTCAAAGCGGAGAAACCGTAACCTCCCGGACTTTGATGGCCTTGCGGGTTTGTCCCTGCGCATTTTTGTGCATAAAGTCGGAATAAATCACCAGGAATTTGTCCGGCCCAGTCGCCAGTAAACCGGTATAACCGCAGGAAACCGGCTCGGTTTTGCCCCGGTCATTTTCCAGATAAGGTTGCGAATCAGGCTGGCCAAAGGACATCATTTCGAAGCCATTGGTCCATTTCTCGCCTTTGCCGTCGTTCGAAAACCGGAGTTGAACGCCCGGGCGACCCGCCGAAACCACCGTGACGCCGTTTTCCAGTTGCAGCAAGCGGGGCAACACGCCGTTCGGTGTAATGACTTTGGGTTTGGTCCAGGTTTTGCCCTGATCGGTGGAACGGCTGGCGTACATGGGACCGCTGTAAATGTCGTGTGAACGAATGACGCTGAGGTAGGTACCGTCGGCCAGAATTTCAAAGGCTGGTTCGGTAAACCAGTACTTGTTTACGCCGTTGGTGTCGATTTTGGTGTCGGGCTGGTACGGAATGCGGCTCAGAATTTTCCAGGATTTTCCCGAATCGGTGGAACGGTAGAAGAAAACCCCGCCTTTGATGTCCACGCTTCCGTCTTCCCGAATGTGGAATCCCGGATAAATACAGGCCACGACCGCGCCATCGGCGGCTACTTTCATGTCGCCCCACCACACCACCGGCACCATGCCGCGCAGGCTGTAGCGCAGGGCCTGCGGATCATCGAGGGCGGCATGTTCTTCCTGCCAGGCGGTTTCGCCTTTCTTCCGGCGGGCCAGAAAAACCCCCTGCCGACTCGCCGGCATTTCAGACAACTTAAAAAACTTGTGTTCGTATTTTCTGCGGGTCATCGAACCGAGCGATTGGGGCATCGCCAGCTCGGATTCTTTGAGGGGCGTCGGGGTCAGAATTTTGATACGATCGCCATTGGGCAGCAGCAACCCTTCATCCGCGCCGGTTTCTTCCCAGCTTTTTGGATTTTGTTTCCAGGTTTTCCCGCCATCGGTGGAAATGGACGAAGGCGACAAGGTGTTTCCGTAGGATTCCATGGCGTCTTTGGCCATGTGCCATTTGGCCAGAATGGCGCCATCGGCGGTGCCGGCGATGGTTGGAAACTGAAAAAAGCCCCATTCTTCCACTTTGTCGGCAACACTCACCACCGCCGGTTCACCCAGCGTTACCCGGTATTTTTCCTGGCCATTCTGTTTATACAGAACATCGGTTTTGCCATACGCCGGAATCCCGTGCATGATAACGGAAAGGGGCTCATTTCGTTCGGTCCATTCCAGGCTGGGAGCCGCTGTTTTCTGGGCGGTTTTGCAGCCACCCAGAATAAGCCCGAAAAGAAGAAGGTAAGATTTTGTCATTGAAAGTGAGGGTGTTGAGCAAAGAAAAGGGTTGGTCAGCGCGGAGAAACCGTGATCTCCCGGACCTTGATGGCTTTACGGATTTCGCCTTTTTCGTTTTTGTATTTGAAATCCGAGTAAATCAGTAAAAATTTGTCCGGTCCCGTTGCCAACAGTTCCGGATACCCACACGAAACCGCGTCTTTGGGGTCACCGAACGGCAGCATTTCAAAGGCATCGGTCCATTGCAGACCGTTCGACGTCGTTGAAAAACGGAGCTGCATACCGGGGCGACCTGAGGCCAAAGCCGTGACGCCATTGCTTAACTGGAGCAATTTGGGCAACACCCCCGAACTCGTGAACGCCTTCGGGTGACTCCAGGTTGCGCCTTTATCGGTCGACCGGCTGACGTACATCGGGCTGTTGCCCAGCCCATCGGTGGTTCGCAGGACACACAGGTAAGAACCGTCTTTCAGAATTTCGAAAGCGGGCTCCGTAAAACCCAGGGCAAGTCGTTTGTTGCCGTTGGGGTCATGGGTCAAATCCGGCGCATAGGGAATCCGTCCGACGATTTTCCACGTCTTGCCCTGGTCGGCCGATCGGTAAAAATGCACGCCGGATGCCGCCACTTTTCCGTTTTGAAGCGAAAAACCGGGGTAGGTGCCGGTCATGATTTCCTTCGTGGATTCCACGCGCATGTCGCCCCACCACACCAGCGGAAAAAGTTTGTCGTCCGTGTAGCGAACCGCCGTTGGATCAATGAGTTGGTTGTGTTCCAGCGTCCACTCTTTTTGGCCTTTTTTCAGGCGGTTGATGTAAACGCCCTGTAGCTTTTCCGGTAATTCATCCACTTTATAATAGGAAAAACTCCGGCCGTACGTTTCCGGCGTTGTTCCCACTTTTTTGGGAAGTTTCAGGGTGCTGGTGTCGATCGCGGCTGGCGTATAGTTTTTGATCCGGTCGCCATTGGGCAACACCAGACCGTCTCCGAGCGGTCGTGACCCCGGGTGAGGGGTCCAGGTTTTTCCGCCATCGGTCGAAACAGCGTACCCGTTGCTGTCCTTGCCGTAACTTTCGGCATGATCGGAGTGCATGGCCCACGAGGCTACCAGCGATCCGTCGACACTGCGGTAAATCGTCGGGAACTGGAAATAGCCCCAGCCTACTGCTTTATCGGCCACCGTTACGACAACGGGTTGCCCCAGCGTTACCCGATACTTTTCCTTGCCATTCTGTTGATAAGCAACTTCCGTTTTTCCATAGGCCGGAATGCCGGGCGTGATGACGGAAAGGGATTGGTTTTTCTTTTCCTCCCAGTTCATGGAAGGAACACCCGGTTGTTGGCTTTTGCCAACCAGCGAAAGGGCACAAAGCAGAATGACAAGAGGAGATGTATTCATTGGGGTTAGGAGTTCTGCCAGAGGAGGGGAGCGATCAGAAAAAAACGGGCAACCAGCGCACATGAAAAACGTGCGCTGGTTGCCCAGGGGGGTACTTAATAACCGGGATTCTGTTTGATCTTGGGTTCCAGACTCAGTACGTTGCTCGAAATCGGGAACAGCAGCAAATGATCCTTGCCCTTTTGAGCCTGTAGCGACGGAACGATGTCGAACGCTTTGCCAAACCGAACCAGGTCCCACCAGCGTTTGCCCTCCAGCATCAGTTCCAGCAGTCGTTCTTTCAGAATGGCCGCATCGTTGGCCTCTTTGGTTCCGTTGACGAATTTGTAGGCATCGAATTTCGCCCCGTAAGCCCGTTGCCGCACCAGATTCATTTCCGTACTTGGGTCCTGGCCCAAGGCGTTTTTGGCTTCAGCTTTCATCAACAAAACATCCGCATAGCGGTACAGGATGATGTCGTCGACAAAAAACCGGACGCCCCCTTCAACGGTTCCCTGTCCTTTCGTCTGCACCGAGATGAAATAGTTTCGGGCGCCATTGGCACCGGTCGTATAGACCTCGTGGAAAGTACCGGCCCGGCGTTGATCATCGACCGAAAACTGGTTCCGGACGAGCGCACTGGGTTCCCAGACGTTGTTGCCACCCGACACCCCGACGATGGCTTTGGAGGCCGCTTCGGCATTGGCGGGTAGTGCCCCAACGGCCATGTAGATGTTATTGAAGTAATTGTCCCCGACTTCCAGATACCGGAAGCCCACCGACATCAGGATTTCCTTGCTGCCTTTGTTGGTGTATTTAAACAGACTGGCATAGTCGGCCAGCAGTGAAACGTCGGCTTTGGCCACTTCGTCGCAGGCCGCCAGGGCCGTCGTAAAATCAGCCTGTCCACCGTTGGCGCGTTTGCCCGTCCACAGATACACATCGGCTTTCAGGGCGTTGACCGACGGTTTCGACCACATGCTCCGGCCGTTCGTAAAGTTGTTGTCCGGGAAAAGTTGGATCGCTTTTTCAATATCTTCCTTGATCAGCTTAAAAACATCCGCAGCGGGCGATCGTTCCAGAAAGGTCGTTTCCGGGTCATAGCCTTCAGTGGGCAGGGTCCGCAGTGGCAAGTCGCCCCAGGTTCTGACCATGACGAAGTAGAGAAACGCCCGCATGGCATAAGCCTGCGCCAACGTGCTGTTCTTTACGTTTTCCGAACTAAAGGTAATCGTTGGCGCGTATTTCAGAATCAGGTTGGCGGCATTGACCGCCGAATACAAGCCGATCCAGTCGGGACCGGCACCTGCCTGGTTGAGGGTGTTCAGATAAAAGCGGTCATAATCCAAGGTGCCGGCCAGCGACTTCTGCATGACTTCACTACGGCCCTCGCCGTAGATATACAGGTTGAGCAGCGCTTCGTTCCGCAGTTTGACGTACATCCCGTTCAAACCGCCTTTGGCGTCGTCTTCCGTTTTCCAGAACGACGCATTGGTGATCACGCTCGTCGGATCGAGCATCAATTGGTCCGTACAGGAGGTGGTACTGATCAGCAGACCCAGTACGAATCCCGAAAGAAGTTTATAGGGTGATTTCATGGTTCAGCGAGTGATTAGAAGGTAAGAGAAGCTCCAAACGCGATGTTTTCCGGAATCGGATACCGTCCGTTGTCCCGGTCGCCATCTTCCGGATTCAGTCCTTCGTAGGCCGTAAAGTAATGCAGGTTGTTGCCGGTCAGGTTAAAGCGGAGGTTGCTGATTTTAAATTTCTGCAAGACCGCTGACGGTACACTGTAGCTGAGCGTAATTTCCCGCAGACACAGGTAATCGCCTTTTTCATAATAGGTGGAATTGGTCGTTAATTCATGCCAGGCCGTTCCACGCCAGTTGCTGTAGTTTCCGATACCCGGTTGATACTGTACCATGCTGGCAACATCGCCCTGTTTTTTCCAGGATTTTTCGACCATTTCCTTCGTCATGCTCACCCCGGCCCACTGACCGTCCATGAACGCCCGGGCGTAATTGTAAATGGTGTGGCCGGTTGCATAGTCCAGTCGAACGACAAAATTAAAATTCTTGTACGACAGGCTGCTGGAAAAACCGCCCGTCCAGACCGGGAACGGATTGCCCATGTAAACGCGGTCCCGTTCGTCGATGATGTTATTGCCATCCACATCCTGGAAGATGGCATCGCCACCGTATTTGGTTTTATCGGCGTAGGTAATCATCTGATCCACCGGTGCCGACTTGGCGGCTTCGTCTGTGGCATACACGCCAATCTGGTTCCAGGCATAGTGGTCGCCAATCCGTCCTCCTTCGCGCAAACCACCTCCCCAGACATACGATGCGGTGGCGGGGTCATACACATTGTACCCGCCGATGCGGTTATTGAGCGTGCCGTTGTAGGGCAAGGTCAGGATTTTGTGCCTGGTTTTGGCCGCATTCAGGCCAACCTGCCATTGCAGTGGGGAAGAAGGGGGCAGAATCTGCGCGCTAAGTTCGAGTTCAACGCCTTTGTTTTCGAGGCTGCCCAGGTTTGTGAAGATACTGGAGAAACCGGTCGATGGCGGCAGCGTCAGGCTGGTCAGCAGGTTGTCGGTCACACGCCGGTACACATCGACAATCACATTTACCCGGCTTTTGAACAAACCGAGGTCGGCCCCCACGTTAAAGGTTTTGGACTGCTCCCATTTCAGCGACGGGTTCGGAATTACGGTATTTTGTACGGCCGAAACGCCCAGATAGCGCGCTCCTACACCGTATTCACCCTGCGACTGGAAGTCGGAAAGACCGCTGATGTTCCCGTTGACCCCATAGCTTCCGCGTAGTTTTAGCTGAACCAAATCGGCAGGAAGCGCATTCCAGAACTCTTCATGGTGCAGGTTCCAGCCGACCGATACGCCCGGGAAAAAGCCCCATTTGTGGTTGGCCCCCAGGTTGGAAGCTCCGTCGTAGCGGGCATTCAGCGAGAACAGGTATTTCTGTTTGTAGTCGTAGTTAACCCGGCCAAAATAACCCAGAATCACCTGATCACTGACCGAACCACCCACTGAAACCGGGGTGGTAGCCGCATTCAGCGTTGGAATCAAGTCCGTAGCCGCCCCTTGGCCGCTGGCCGACATGGCATAACTGTTCCGTCCAAAGTAAGAAAAACCGCCTTTTATCGACAGATTATGGGAAGACGCAAACGTTTTATCGTACGAGAAAACCGCATCTGCCTGATATTGAGTTAGTTTAGAGTAGCTCGCCGAGGCTGCCCGGGTCGTTACCGCTGTGGTTCCGTTGTAATACGAAGGCAGGAACGAATAGCCATCCGTGGCTAATTTATACATCGAAAGCTGTGGCTCGAACGAAAGACCCGGCAAAATATCCCACCGACCACCGACCGACAGCGTCATGTTTTCGATGGAGTTGCCGCGTTTGTCTTTGTTCAGAAAGTACGCGGCATTTCCGTTGCCCCGGTTGGCACCCGGTGCCAGCGTGCCGTCTTCGTAGTACAGCTTCGAGGTCGGCACGTTGGCGGCTGAGCGGTAGAAGATTTGCGAAATGTTATAGACCTCGTTATTGCTTGAACGGGTAAACATCGTCCGCCCGAAGAACGTCAGGTTGTCCCGCACTTTGAGTTCACCGTTCAGGTTAAACGTCAAGCGGTCATATTTGGTCGTAATAACCGTTCCCTGGTTGTTCAGATACCCGACACCCGCATTGAAGGTCGCCTTTTCGGTCCCGCCAGTCAGCGCAACATAATGGTTGTGCGAAACGCCGTCCTGATAAATCAGTTTCTGGAAGTCCGTATTCTGAAAGATGATGGTTTTGGAGGAATCCAGCGGGTCCGGCATACTTTCCCAGCCTTCGTTCAGCTTGTGCTTGTTGGCGTCCGACAGATACTGGGTCGTGTAAATCGTATTGTTGGTCAGGTCGTTACCGGTTCCGGCTCCCGTCGCCAGTGTCAACTGGCGCGTAGCGGTCGGGTCTTTTTTCGCCGAGCGAACCGCCCCGAGCCGTTGCAGGTAAATGTAGTCGCGGGCATTCGCCATTTCATACATTTTACCCGGTTTGGAGAAAACCAGGTCGTAGGAATAGGTTACTTTGGTTTTCCCGCTTTTCCCGGTTTTGGTGGTAATGATTACGACGCCATTTGACCCCCTGGCGCCGTAAATAGCCGTCGAAGCGGCATCTTTTAAGACTTGCAATGATTCGATGTCGTCGGGGTTGATGTCATTCATGTTGGTCCGAATGATCCCGTCGATGATGTAGAGCGGAGCCGCGCCGTTGGGGTTGTTGATGGAGGTTCCCCCGCGCACAATAATCCGGGGTGCTGCGCCCGGCTGACCGCCGTTGGCGGGGGCCTGCACCCGAACACCCGGGATGTTTCCCTGCAGGGCCGAGGCCGCGTTGGCATACGGCGTATTCTCCAGCACTTTGGTGTCGAGCTTGGAAACGGAAGTCGTCAGCACTTCCCGCGACTGGGTGCCGTAACCCACCACCACCACTTCGTTCAGCGTTTTGCTGTCGCCTTTCAGGGTAATGTCCAGCAGGGCCTGGTTTCCGACCGTGATTTCCTGCGACTCATACCCCAGAAAACTGAAGACCAGGACCGACTGGTCGCTGGGCACGTTGATGGTGTACTGACCGCTGGCGTCCGTTGTCGCTCCCGTGGTCGTTCCTTTCACAACGATGCTGACGCCGGGCAAACCTTCGTTCCGTTCATCGGTAATTTTGCCTTTAACCGAGCGCGCTTGTTGGGCGAAAACAGCGAGGCTACTGAAGAGCAGCGTAACCAACAAAAAATAGCGCTTTCCGAAAGAAAGAGCAGGTAAAGTTTTCTTTTCCATAGTATCTTAAATAGAAAGTCATACCAAATTTGACGATAGCAAAATTAAGTTTCGGTTCTATCGCATCCTGCTACTTTTATCTGTATTTGTAATACTATTTTTCGGAAAAGCCGGAAAGGTACTTTTTTTCGGAAGAAAAGGCGATTAGACGAGATTCAGCGTCTTTCGGTACTCACTGGGCGTCATGTTCTTGATTTTTTTGAATTGCCGGTTGAAGTTCGCCAGGTTGTTGAAACCGCTTTCACCGGCAGCTTCGACAATGTTCAAATCTTTTTCGGAAATCAGTTTACAGGCGTACCCAATGCGAACGGTATTCAGGTATTCGACGAAGGAGACGCGGTAGTGTTCTTTGAAAAAACAGCAGAAGGTCGTCAGGGCCATGTTGGCAACGCTCGCAATTTCGGGCAGCGAGATTTCTTCCTGGAAGTTCTGCATAATGTACTGGTTGATTTTTCGCAGGTGGTCGGAGGATTTAAGGTGGGTAGTCTGAACATAACCGGGGCTGGCCAGTAACTCATAGTCAGTGGTTTGCGCGAGCAGGTCAAAAATGGACAACAGAGCTGATAATCGCTGTAAACCGTTCATCGTCAGCATCCGGGTCATCGTGTCGGCGATCTTTTCCCGGGTGTCGCCCTTGATGACCATGCCCCGGTTCGACCGCATCAGGAAGCTCCGGAAGGCTTCCATTTCCGGAATTTCCATGAACGTTTTGCCCAGAAAAGAGTCGACAAACTGAACGACAATGGCGTCGGCCTGGTAGCCGGCTTCTCCCTTGAAAAATTCGGGATCGTTCACCCAGACGTGGGGCAGCGAAGGACCCATAAACACCAGATCGCCCGCGTCGAAATACCCGATATGATCGCCCACCATCCGGCGACCGGTACTTTTCAGCACCAGCACTAGTTCGTACTCGGGATGGTAGTGCCACGGACAGGGGAAAAATTGGCCAATCTCCTGAAACACAATAAAAGATTTGTCGTATTCCTGTGGTAACCGAAATTCGATAGTTTTCATGGCGAATCGGACGTATAAAGTAAAACTGGTCAGTAAGTATAGTATAATTGTTGAATCCGTCAGAAACTTATGAAGAATAGTATCAGAAATATGGATAAAAGTAACAGAAATAGCAAACTCTCCCGACTACTTTTGCTGATACGTACAGGGTCGACCATTCGGCCCTGGTGAATACAACCTTTCTATCTGCTTTTTCACGCATGAGTAAAACAAAAGTGATTCACCCTGACCGTGACCCTGCCTTTGCGACCGGAGCCTATTCAGACGGGGTGATTGCCGGCGGCTTTCTATTTGTCAGCGGTCAGGCGGCCGTCGATTTCAAGACGTCTCAATTTTTGCTGGGAACCATTGAAGACGAAACCCACCGAACCTTACAGAACATCAAAACGATTGTGGAATCGGCGGGCGCCACGCTGGAGGATGTGGTCAAGTGCACCGTTCACCTGGCCGACATCGCCGAGTTCGACCGCTACAATACGGTATATGCCCAGTATTTTCCGGGAATCAAACCGGCCCGAACCACCGTGCAATCGGTGTTGGCTGAGGGGTTGAAAGTAGAAATTGATTGCATTGTTAAACTCCCGGCCTGAAAACCTGTTCGGCGAATGGATGAGACTATACAAACGAGTGAGATCAGCGTAGGCGTTGTGGGGCTTGGGTTGATGGGCAGCAGTATCGTGGCCGCCCTGTTGATGGCTGGTCACCCGGTTAAAGCCATCGCCCCCCTGCCCAATGAGCTGGCCGATGCCCTCCAGCGCATTACTAGCCAACTGCAACACGGCGAAGAAGCCGAACTGCTCACGCAGCCGCTGGAAAAAACCGTCGCCCTGCTGACCCTTTCGGCAGATTATGGCGAACTGCACGACTGCCGGCTGGTGCTGGAGTGTGTCACCGAGAAAATCCCGATCAAACAAACCGTTTATGAAAAAATAGCCGCTGTCGTCAGCAATGACGCCGTACTGGCCAGCAATACATCGGCCATTCCGATCAGCATGTTGCAGCAGTATGTGCCGAATCCGGAGCGGTTTATGGGCGTTCACTGGGCCGAACCGGCCTACATGACCCGGTTTATGGAAATCACCTGCGGCACCCACACCTCGGTGGACCTCGCCGACTGGGTGTTTCGACTGGCCCACCACTGGAAAAAAGAGCCCACGCTGCTGCGAAAAGACATTCGCGGTTTTGTAACCAACCGCCTGATGTACGCCATTTACCGCGAAGGCCTGCACCTGGTGGAAACCGGGGCCGCCAGCCTGGACGATGTCGACAAGGCGTTTCGCTACGATGCCGGTTCCTGGATTACGATGATGGGCCTTTTCCGGCGGATGGATTACACCGGTTTGCAGGATTACCCCGAAATCTTCCGGCGCCTTTTCCCCCAACTGAGCAATTCCGAAGCGGTTCCGAAGCTGATGCAGCAACTCGTGGACCGGCAGTTGCGGGGCACACAGAGTGCCCAGGGCCTGTATGACTATACCGAAGAAGAAGCGAAGGAATGGGACAAGGCCTTTGCGGTTTTTAATAAAGATATCTATCAATTGGCCGCCCGGTATCCGTTCCGGACCGACCAACGAATCGGTTAAACCAACGTAATGACACACTACACCGAATCGGCCGCCTTGCTCGAACGGGCAAAAAAAGTGCTGGCCGGGGGCGTTTCGTCCGAGTTCCGCAAGTACAATCATCCCCACGCCATTTTTTATACGCACGGAAAAGGAAGCCGCATCTACGACGTAGACGGCAATGAATACCTGGATTTTACACTGAGTCAGGGGCCGCTGCTGCTCGGGCATTCGCACCCGGAAGTGTTGCAGGCCATCCACGACTATTCCGAACAGGGCCAGCTTTTTGCCGGTCAGCACCACAAAGAAATTGAACTGGCCGAAAAACTGGCCGACCTGATTCCGTCCGCCGACCTCATGCGGTTTTGTCTGGACGGTTCCGAGGCCGTGCAAACTGCCTTTCGGGTAGCCCGCGCCAAAACCGGTAAAACCAAGTTCCTGCGTTTTGAAGGACATTACCACGGCTGGCTCGACAACGTCGCCTGGGGATTGTCGACGCCTTCGGTAGAAGCCCTGGGCGACCGGGAAGACCCGAACGTGTATCCATGGAGCGCCGGTCTGGCCCCGAATTCCCGCGAGGAGTTCATTATTTTGCCCTGGAATGATCTGGAGCTGGTTCGGAAAACCGTCGCTGAGCACCACCATGAACTGGCCGCCATCATTACGGAGCCGATTATGTGTAACAACGGCTGCATTGTGCCGCAGGACGGTTTTCTGCAAGGGCTCCGCGACCTCTGCGATCAGTACGAAATGGCACTGATTTTCGATGAAGTCATTACCGGTTTTCGGGTTTCGCTCAAAGGGGCTCAGGATTATTTCGGCATCACGCCTGATCTGTCCATTTTTGCCAAAGCCATCGCCAGCGGGTATCCGATCAGTGCCATCGTGGGCAAACGCGCGTGGATGCAGTTGATTGAGGAAGCGAAAGTGATCCACGCGGGCACGATGAACGCCAGCAACCCGACCATTGCGGCCGCTTTGGCCACGATTCAGGTATTGGAAAGAGATCAGCCGTATGAACGCTTGTACCGGTTTGGTCAAAAACTGATGACGGGCCTGGAACAGGCCGCAGCTGAAACGGGCCAGAATCTGCGCGTGCAGGGACTGGGACCGATGTTCCACGCCGGTTTTACCGACCAGCCGTCCGTAACCGATTACCGGGGTACGCTGGGATATAACCGGGTTAAACTTGCTAAATTCATTGCGGGCATGCACGATCGGGGCGTCCGGGTCATTGGCCGGGGTCTTTGGTACATCAGTGCCGCCCATACCGAAGAGGATATTGATCACGCCATCAAAACGGCCCGCGAAGTGCTGGGAAGTGAGGAACTGGGCTGGTAACGATACGAAAAGAAGACGGCTGCTGCGCTTATTTCCAGCGGTTTAACACCAACGCATTATGGGGAACACATCACCTGAAAAAGAGGAAATCGTCGTAACGGGATGGGGCAAACGGACAACGGGGATCATCGCCTGTTTGCGCCAGGCCGGCCACCCGGTGACGGTATATACCACCCGCCCGGTTGAAACGACCGACTGTGGCCCGGTTTCGCCAACCCTGGTGGAAATCGATGCCTCGGACCGGCAGGTGAAGGCAATCCGGCACCTGGATAGCCCATTGACGGTCAATCTGGTCATTGCCGGTACGGATGAGAATGAGGCTCAGAAAAAAGCCCTGATCCGGCAACTGGAAGCGGTTCTTTCGCCCCAGGCACTGATTGCCATTAATACGGAGAGCATCCCGCTCAGCAGTCTCCAGCAGGACGCCCGCCATCCCGAACGGATCATCGGCGTGAACTGGACCGAACCCGCCGATACGACGTATTTTCTGGAGATCATCACCAACGAAAAAAGTGACCCCAAGCGGGTCGATGACTTTTATACCCAGGCAAAATTATTCTGGCAAAAAGACCCCTATGTGGTTCAGAATGACACCGGTATTCGAACCCGGATGCTGTGTGCCATGATTCGGGAAGCGTTTTATCTGGTGGAAAACGGCTACGTTTCCGTCGAGGATGTCGACCGCGCCTGCCGGAATGATCCGGGCTATTATTTACCCTTTTCGGGCAATTTCCGGTATATGGACCTCATGGGAACGTTCATTTACGGGGTCGTCATGCAGGATTTGTTTCCCGAATTGTCGAAGGCCCGTCATGTCCCCCGGTTTTTTACCGAAATCGTGGAGAACGGCGGTTTGGGCATGAGTACCGAAAAAGGACTCTACGCGTACGAAGCCGGGGAGGTGGAACAATGGGACGAATCGTTCCGGGAGTTTAGCCTCCAGATTCAGGAGTTGATCAGCAAATACCCGTTCAATTACGCCGAAACCCCGAAGCGGGTGAGCAAACAGACCGTGGTAGTATGACGAAGCGACTGATTTTTGATGCCCACCTCGACCTGGCGATGAACGCCCTGGAATGGAACCGGGATCTGTCGCGCCCGCTGGTCGAAATCCGGCTGCGCGAAATGGGGATGAAGGACAAACCCGACCGGGGCAAAGGAACCGTCTGTTTGCCCGAACTCCGGAAAGGCGGTATTGGTCTGGTGGTAGCGACGCAATTGTCGCGGGTGACACCCTACGGCAGTTCGCTGCCCGGCTGGCACTCGCCACAGCAAGCCTGGGCCATGACGCAGGCACAACTGGTCTGGTACCGCGAAATGGAAACCCTCGGCGAGATGATCCAGATCACGAATCGGACGGAACTGGAAGCGCATCTGGCGTTGTGGAACAATACCGAACAGCCTGACGAAGAGAAACCGATCGGGTATATTCTGAGTCTGGAAGGCGCGGATTCGCTGGTGGATGTCTCGTATTTGCACCGGGCGTACGACTACGGTTTGCGCGCGATGGGTCTGTCGCATTTCGGGCCGGGCCGCTACGCACCGGGTACGAAAATGGAAGGACCGCTAACGCCGTTAGGATTCGAATTGCTGAACGAAATGGGCAAGCTAAACCTGATTCTGGACGTTACGCACCTGACCGACGAAGGGTTCCGGCAGGTGATGGATCGCTATCAGGGGCCGGTTTGGGCCAGTCACCACAACGTTCGGAAGATCGTTCCAAACCAGCGCCAGCTCACGGATGAGCAGATCAAACAACTCATTGAACGGGACGCCGTGATTGGTGGGATGCTCGATTGCTGGGCGATGGACATTCGGTTTATCGATACGGTTTCGGACCCCTGGCAACTGGACATCCGGCTCGAAAACCTCGTCGATCACTGGGATCACATCTGTCAGATTGCCGGCAACAGCCATCACGTGGCCATTGGGAGCGATCTGGACGGTATTTTCGGAACCGAGCAGTCGCCCTGGGACATGAATTCGATCGCCGATTTGCGGAAATACGAGGACATTCTGGCCCGTCGGGGTTACCAACCCACCGATATCGACAATATTTTTCACGGAAACTGGCTGCGGTTTTTACGCAAAGCCTGGAAATAAATACACCCCCAACCGAACGAAACGATGAACTTTCAGGCCGGTGCGGCTCAGGTAGACATTACCCCGCCGTTGGGAACGTTGATCAACGGCGATTTTATCACCCATTACGCCCGCTATATCCACGACCCGTTGTATGCCAAGGCGTTGGTACTGCAACAGAACAACACGCTGGTGGCCCTGGTGATGGTCGACATCTGCGCCATGCCGAAAGATTTGCTGGACGAGGTCAAGCAAATCATCCAGAGCCAGACCGGCATTGCCCCACAGAATGTATTGATTGCCAGTACGCACACCCACGCGGCTGGCTCCGTCGCGAGTTTGTTGCTGGGAGCCGCCGATTTACCCTACCGGCAAAAACTACCCGGTTTCCTGGTGGAAGCCGTTGTGGAAGCGACGCAGCAGCTTCGGCCGGCCCAAGTCGGATTTGGGGCGGTGGAGGTGCCGGAACACGTGGTTTGCCGCCGGTTTTTCATGAAAGAAGGTTATGCCGCCCGCAATCCCGTCACCGGTGGACTCGACGGCGTGAAAACCAATCCGTTTGGCGATGAGCAGCAGATCGACCGGCGCGTGGTCCCCATCGACCCGCAAGTCGGTTTTCTGGCCGTGAAAGGACTGGACGACCAATGGATCAGCGTCCTGGCGAACTACTCGCTGCATTACGTCGGCGATTGGGAAAATGGTACGATCACCGCTGATTACTTTGGGGTGTTTTCCGATGAACTGCGCCGTCAACTGGGCGCGGGTTCGGCGTTTGTCGGCATGATGAGCAACGGCACGAGCGGAGAAGCCAACATCTGGGATTTTCTGAACCCCGACCGCTATCCGAAAGAGCATTTCGCCAAAAGCGATTTGATCGGCAAGGACATTGCTGCCCGGGTTGGCGAAGCGTTGCAAACCGTTGACTGGCAGACAAATCCAGACCTTTTTGCCCACTACGCGGAGGTTCCGACGGGCGTTCGAAAGCCGTCGGCGGACGAACTGGAAACCGCCCGGAGCGTGGTGGCCGTGTCGCAGTATGAAGCCATTCAACAGGTCGATGCGGATGCATTGCACCGGATTTATGCCCGCGAACAGGTGTTGCTGAATGACTATCCGGACACGATTCTGTTTCCGGTACAGGCCATACAAATCGGGGCGGGGCAAATCGGGGCTTTGGGCGGGGAGTTTTTTGCCGAAACCGGTTTGCGGCTCAAGCAAAACCGGTCGGGCAGCCCCTACTTTACCATCACCATGGCCAATGGCTACGTCGGCTACGTGCCACCCGCGCACGAAATTCAGCGGGGCGGTTACGAAACCTGGCGTTGCCGGACCAGTTTTCTGGAACCAGGCGCCGAGGAGCGCATTCGAACCAAACTGGTTGACCTGCTGGATAAAAAGAACTCAGAAGCAGTAAACTACGAAGTATAACGATCAACTAACGGTTCAATTCGTATGGAAACAGGAAACGCGCAAGACCTGAAAGAAGCCTTTCGCCGGGACGGATACGTTTTTCTACCCGGTTTTTTATCCCCCGCCGAAGTGGGTGAACTCAATGAACAGGTTAAAAATTTTATCAGCGGAGAAGTCCCCGCGATGCCCAAAGAACTCGTCTTCTACGAAGACAAGAACGATCCGGCGACCTTGAAGCAGCTCATCGATATGCAGAAATACAATGCCTATTTCGATGTGATGCTGAATAACAGCAAATTCAAGCAAATTGCCGAGTTTCTGCTGGACGATGTGGCTATTCCTAAAACCCTTGAATATTTCAACAAACCGCCCAAAATCGGCAAACCGACGCCCCCGCACCAGGACAATTATTATTTCATGCTGAAACCGACCGAAGCCGTGACGATGTGGCTGGCGCTGGAGGATGTCGATGCCGAGAACGGTTGCGTTCGCTACGTGACCGGTTCGCACCAAAACGGCATTCGACCGCACGGCCGGACCCAGACGCTCGGGTTCTCGCAGGGCATCACGGATTTCTGGACCGAAGACGATCAGGCCAAGGCCGTTGCTTTTCCCGCCAAACCGGGTGATCTGCTGATTCACCATTCGATGACGATCCACTGGGCGGAAGCCAACCGCACCGAAAACCGTACGCGCAAAGCCATCGGTCTGATTTACTGGGCCGAATCGGCGAAGGAGGATACCGAAGCCAAAGCGGCTTACCAGAAGAAATTGCACGCTGAAACCCTCTGAGATGATCGATCCGGAGACGCTTATTGGTCACGGCACGCACCGGTATCAGGTTTTCCCGGACTGGGGCAAGCTGAATCCGGCGACGCATCCGGTGAAGGATTGCCACGAAATGGTGATCGACGCCCAGGGCCGGATTTTGATGCTGACCAATGAAACCCGCAACAACATCCTGATCTACGACCGGTCGGGAAAGCTGCTGGATTCGTGGGGAACGGACTATCCGGGCGGCCACGGGTTGACGTTAGTTAACGAAAACGGTGAAGAATTTCTGTTGATTACGGACATTGATCGCCATCAGGTCATTAAAACGACGCTAACGGGTCAGGTTGTGATGACGCTGGATTATCCCCGGGAAATCAGTGCCTACACCGCTGCCGACCAGTTTCTGCCGACCCAAACCGCCGTTGGTCCGACCGGTGATCTGTATGTAACCGATGGCTATGGGCTGCAATACGTCATTCAGTACACCAGCCAGGGCGACTACAT
Organism: Larkinella sp. C7; assembly: GCF_006149005.1. Lineage (GTDB taxonomy): Bacteria > Bacteroidota > Bacteroidia > Cytophagales > Spirosomataceae > Larkinella. The sequence goes on from NZ_VBSL01000006.1 coordinate 467,279, forward strand.
CCGGCACTGGGGCGGGCGGGGCGATGAAAACGGGCAGTTTGACTGCGTACACGGGATTGCGCTCGACACCCGAAAACCGGATGAGCCGACCTTGTTGCTTACCTCCCGGAATCACAATGTGCTCAAGCGGTTCACACTGGACGGGCAGTACATCAGCACGATTCCGCTGCCCGGCTCGTTTGTCTGCCGACCGGTTATTCACGATCAGTATGTTTTTGCGGCTGTCTTTCGGTCCACCACCAACCGGAATATAGGCTCGGGCTACATCACCATTCTGGATGAAAATGATCGGGTGATCTCGACGCCGGGCGGCACCGAACCGATCTATGAAAACGGTATCTTACAAACGCAATCGCAACACCGTCCGGTTTTTGTCCATCCGCACGACGTTTGCATCGACGCAGACGAGAACGTGTACGTTTGCCAGTGGAATGCCAACAACGTATACCCCATGCAGTTAAAGCGGGTATAACGAAACGGAAAAACAGATTTTACCATGAAAATGCGCGAAAGCCGGGTATTGAAGAAGTTACGAGCTGGCGAAGTGGTCAGTTGTTTTAAAGTGAATTTTGGCGATGGTCAGGCGTCCGAACTGGTGGCTTTGACCGGTTTTGACTGCATCTGGATCGACCGTGAACACCAGGGACAGGATTGGTCGGTGGTGAGTTCGCACATCTGGGCGACCAAATCGCAGGATGCCGACATCATGGTCCGGGTGCCGCGCGGCAGCTACAGCGATTACGTCAAACCGCTGGAACTGGACGCCACCGGCATTCTGGTGCCGCACTGCATGGGTCTGGAAGACGCGAAGAAAGTGGTTCAGATGACCCGGTTTCACCCCCTGGGCCTGCGGGCCATCGACGGCGGCAATGCCGATGGGGCCTACACCAACCTCGATTTTCATGAATACCTCCGGCAAGCCAACCAGCAGCGGTTTGTCGCGCTTCAGATCGAAGACCCCGAACCGCTCGACGAACTGGAGGAAATTGCCGCCCTCGACGGCGTGGATATGCTGTTTTTCGGCCCTGGTGATTTCAGCCAGGCCATCGGTGCGCCCGGCGAATGGAATCACCCCCGACTGGTAGCCGCCCGCAAACGCGTCGCCGAAGTGTGTATTAAACACGGCAAATTTGCCGCCACCACCGGCCCCATCGACCGGCTGGAGGAGTTCGTCGCGATGGGCTACAGGTTCGTCAGCGTGGGTGCCGATGTCGTGGGCGTCAGCAATTATTGTCACGGTTTGATCAATCGCTTCAACAAAGAAACAACACCGGTTCAATCGGCTCAGGGAGGGTATAAATAATGAGAAAAAGGGAACTGGGAAAAACCGGCATTGCGGTTTCGGAACTGGCGTTCGGTGGGGTTGAAATCGGACTGCCCTACGGCATTGGCGTCAAAAGCGAAGCTGACATGCTGTCGGAAGACGAATCGATCCGATTGCTGCACGAAGCCACGGAATCGGGCGTCAATTTTTTCGATACGGCCCGCCTGTATGGCGCGAGTGAAACCATCATGGGCAAGGCTTTTCGGGACCGGCGCGAACAGGTCGTGATCGGGACCAAATGCCGCCAGTTGCGCGATGGAAACGGCGAACTTCCTACCGGTTTTGCCCTGAAAAAGCTCATTAAGACGTCGCTTTTAGAGAGCCTGACGGCTTTGCAGACGGATTATGTCGATATTTTCATGCTCCACCAGGCCGATCTGGGGATTTTAGAAAATGAGGAAATTGCCCCCATTTTTGCGGATTTGAAAGCAGAGGGTGCCATTCGGAGTACGGGCGTCTCAACCTATTCGGTTGAGGAAACCCAGAAAGCCATCGAAACCGGGGTGTGGGATGTCATTCAACTGCCGTTTAACCTGATGGACCAGCGACAGGCGCAGGCGTTTGCACAGGCTGCGGAAAAGGGTGTCGGCATCGTCGTTCGGTCGGTTCTGATGAAAGGCTTACTGACCAGCAAAGGCCAGCAACTGCACCCGGCGCTGGCGGATGTTGAAAACCACCTCCGCCGGTTTGATGACCTGGTGGCTACCGGTTTTCCGGATTTGTCCACGCTGGCCGTTCGGTTCGTGGCGACCTTCCCCGAAGTGTCTTCCCTATTGGTGGGCATCGACAAACCGGACTATCTGCACCAGTCGCTGGCGGCCGTGAATGGCCCTCATCTGGATGCCGAAACGCTGGTCCGGGCGAAAAACCTGGCTTATCCCGACCCCGCTTTTCTCAACCTGCCCCACTGGGACCGGATGGGCTGGTTAAACTAACTGCGAACAACTGTATGCATATCAACGATTTATTTAATTTAACCGGCAAAGTGAGTCTGGTGACAGGTGGTGCGGGCAACTACGGCAAGTGCATCGTGGAAGGGCTGGCGGAAGCCGGTTCGACCGTGATCACGGCTTCCCGAAACCTGGCCGCCGGGCAGGAAGTAGCCACTCAGTTTCAGTCCCGTGGGCTGGATGTGTTTGCCCTGCCGGTCGATCAGGGCGATCCGGATTCGGTTCAAAACCTGAAAACCCAAATCCGTTTGCAGTTCGGCAAGCTGGATGTGTTCGTCAACAATGCGGTTTCGCGGCCCATGAAGGGCTACGATGCACCCCTGGCGGATTTTGCGGAATCGATGCGGGTCAATGCGACCGGTTCGATGGACATCCTGCGCGAAATGGCCGACCTGATTGTCGAGAATGGGGGTGGTAGCATCATCAACATCGGCTCGATGATGGGCATGTTCGGCCCGGATCTGTCCAATTACGAAGGCACCACGATGGGCAATCCGCCCCCCGATTATTTCTTTCACAATGCGGGTTTACTCAACCTGACGAAATACATGGCCCAGATTCTGGCGGGGAAAAACGTGCGCGTCAACTGCGTCAGTCCCGGCGGGCTTTTCAACCACCAACCGGAACGGTTTCTGGAGAATTACACCAAAAAAGTCCCCCTGCGACGCATGGCGAACCAGGACGACATCAAGGGATTGATCGTGTTGCTGGCTTCCGAAGCCGGGGCCTACATCAACGGCGAGAATATTCTGATGGATGGCGGTTTGAATGCTTAATGCCGCCATTTGACGTAGTTCCCCTTGCTCAGTACCTCGGCCCACTGGTGGTAGCCCGCCAGCGTCAGGTGAACGCCGTCCCAGGAGTATTCTTTCTTGAGCTTTCCGGCTTCGTCCACAAAATGCGGGTGGAGGTCGATCACTTCGAAGCCTTCCGTTCGGGCCATTTCTTTCAGGGCCGCATTCAACGTCTGAATGTGGCCCTCTTTGTTATAGTGGCTCCTGAGTTTCTGAAACGAATCGTTGGTCGGCAGCAGCGTCTGGAAATAGATTCGGGTGGATGGGGTGCCGGTTTTCAACCGTCGCGCCATCCGGCGGTAGTTCTGTAGAATGACGGAGTCGGGAATGTTTCGCGCGAGATCGTTGATGCCAATCAGGATGAAGACCTTCGCCGGACGGCCCTGAATCACTTCGTCGAGCCGTTCCAGAACGCCGAAGGTGATGTCGCCCGGAATGCCCCGGTTTTTGTACCGGCTGTCGCCCAGTAAATCGCTCCAGTCGGCCCAGAAGGTCAGGCTGTTGCCCAGAAAAACCACGTCTTTGCGGGAATGCGGCAGCGATCGGAATAGATCGACCCGAGCCTTGTAAATGTCGGGCCGAACGGTGCTGTCCCATTTGATTTCCTGCGCCAAAACCGTCCAATTTCCAACCAACAATAGTGCGATGAACGCTGCGGTTTTTATCATAATCGTATGTATTATTCTACCAATAGGAGTCCGCTACGCGGCCGGTCATTGCATTGTTTAACAGCCCACGGTTGAAACCGTGGGTTTAGAGAAAAATGGCGTTTATACTAACCGTTTTAACGGTTTCGAGGCCCTAAAACCGTTAAAACGGTTTCATAAAACAATGGCATTTCCTCGTTTCCCACGGTTGAAACCGTGGGCTGGTTTTTTCTTGATCTGGTTCTGCTGCCGTTTCGGCTTCGTCCGTTCGGTTAATTTCCCGCCAGTTGCGAAGGCGTCAATTCATTCAGCAACGGGTTGCCCAGTTGAAACCGCTCTACATTGTGCAGAAAAATCGACGAAACCCGCTCCAGAAACCGGGGACTCAGGCTGGAACCCGAAATGTGGGGCGTCAGGATGACGTTCGGGAAGTGCCAGAGTGGATGCTCCGGCGGCATGGGGTAGTGGTAGTGGGTGTCGAGGGCGGCCCCCGCAATCCAGCCCTCCGCCAGCGCCCTGATCAGGGCGGCTTCCTGAATCAAAGGGCCCCGCGCCGGGTTGAGCAAAAAGGCTGTGGGTTTCAGCAGCCGAAGTTCGGATTCGCCCAGGATTCCCGTGGTGGTTCCCGTTTGCGGAATTGCCAGCACCAGAAAATCCAGGCTTTGTAGAAACGCTTCTTTTTCGGAACCGTAAAACACGCGGTCGGGCAGATTGCCTTCGGAATCACCGGTTCCGGGGACGTTGTAAACCGCATCCCTCGGCTGAATCGGCTGCCGAACCAGCACGTGAACCGTCATGCCCAGCGCTTTGGCCAGCCGGGCGGTTTCGCGGCCAATCCCGCCGTAGCCCCAGATGCCGACCACCGAGCCGCGAATTTCGTTCTGAAACCGGGCCGACCGATCCCAGATCTGGCCCTCCTGATTCCGAACCAGCCCGCGCAGGTCGCGGGCCAGGTTGATCATCATGGCGATGTTCCATTCCGCAATCGGCACGTCGAAAACACCGAGGGAGTTGCAGGCCCGGACGCCCCGCTCCACGAGGTTTTTGCCAAACAACTGGCTGTAGCCCGCCGAACTGATCTGCACCAGTTTCAGCCGCGTCATCGCTTCGTGGTTTTCGGGGAGAAACGTGCAGAACAGAACATCGCAATCCTGAATCTGATCGGTCGGCAACGGCCTTACTTTTTCCTCCGGCTGCTCCACAACGGCGACCGAAACGCCCGGTAGTTGCTGCAACGAACGGAGAACCGGTTCGTATACCGGCATATCAATCAAGACTTTCAGCATGGTTTCAGGTCGTCAGGATTTTGCCGGGAACGCTGTTAAATTCACCGCTGCCGGGAATAAACGGGAACCGGCGAATCGTTTCATCAGTCAAGTCAATGCCCAAACCCGGTTTTTCGGGGCGCACTACGTAACCGTTTTTCAGTTGCAGACTGTCGCCGATGACTTCGCTGTGCAGCGGACCATAGGCGGGAGCGACTTCCAGAATCACCGTGTTCGGGCAGGCAAAACCGCAGTGGATATTCTGCATCTGCGAACCGCCCGCTCCCCAGGCATGGGGCGCAATCTTCTGTCCGCGTTGCGCCAGACGGGAGGCCACCAGCATGAACTGATCCAGACCGGCGGTAAAGGAAGCATCGGGCTGGCCGATGCCAAAACTATCCTGCTCGATGAACGTCTGCCATTCGCAAACCGCCGTCAGGCATTCACCCCCGGCGATGATCGTTTGGGTGTTCCGGCGCAGTTCGGCGTAGAGGTCGGGGCGGGTGTAGTGCAGCGGTTCTTCCAAACAGAAAAGGCGGTACGGTTCCAGCGCCCGCGCGACTACCGTGGCAGTTTCGAGTCCCCAGGTCAGCGTCGGACTATTGCCCATGTGGGCGTCGAACAGCAGCCAGAGGTCGTTGCCAAACTGCTGACGGACATAATCGGCTTTTTTTGCCTCTAAATCAGCCGCTTCAGTCGGGTCGATAGAAACATGAAAACCGGAATCTTTCCAGTACGCCCCGGCTCCGATTTTAACACCCTGAAACCCCAGTGACTGATAAAAGGCCACTTTGTCGCCCAGTTTTTCCAGCGGATAATTACTGGGGCCACCCGTCGCATAGCAGGGAAGTTGATCCGGGGCGGCAAATGGGTTTTCTGCGGTTTGTGGAAAACCGCCTTTCCACGCTTCGCCCAGTAGTTTGTAAACCGGAACGCCCATCAATTTTCCCTTCAAATCCCACAAAGCGGCTTCGATTCCGGCCAGCACAATGGCACCCAGGCCGACGCGGCACCAGAAATTGCCGCACTGGTACATCCGTTGCCACAATTCCGGAATGTCATCGACGGTATTGCCGATCAGAATCGGTTTGAAAAAATCCACAATGGCGGGGACGCCTTCCGGGAAAAAATACCCGGCGTAGGTTTCGCCCAAACCGGTCAGCCCGGCGTCGGTTTCGATGCGGATAAAAGCCGCACTGCGCAGTTTTCGCGCTTCGGAAAGATACGGGTCATTTGTACAGGGACCCGTCAGCAGGATGGTTTCGACGTTTGTAATTTTCATGTCAGTCCGGCAGTTCCTTAAACCGCTTTCGATTGAACGGCGATTTCAAGGGCCGCCACCGTAATGGGCTCTTTGCTTTGGTTTTCAATGACAATTTTGTTCCAGCCGTCGGTGATGAGCGAAACGGGAAACCGGTAGGTGTAGCCCACATGATCTTTGGTCAAATGCGTCAGCGACCCGCAGGGGAGGAGCAGTTTGGCGGTCGATTCGTTCTTGAGATTCGGCCAGCAGCCGTTGATCGAAACCGGCAGGTAGGTTGGTTTTTCGCCGGCTTTCAGCACCACCTGCACCAGCATTTCCAGATTCTGGTCGGCGGGTTCGGCGCACATGGCCAGTTGGAACGAACGTTGCGCAAAAGGGCCAATGCTGGCGGGCAACTGGGCGGGAAGCTCAAACGGGGTTGGATTGAAAAACGCCCCGGCGGTGCTAAAACAGTACTGTTTCGGTTTTCCCCGTAAAAAATTGAGCTTATCGATGTCGCGCAAGGCCGTGTAATCGGACCGAATGCCCGGAATTAACGGTTGATCCGTACAGAAAAAGTTGAACCATTCGATGCCCTGCGCGCCCATGGCCAGTTTCGCGGCCGCATTGGCCCGCACAATTTCTGGACTGGCGCTAATGTACCGCATCCGCTCTTTGACGGTCCCCGACTCGTTCTGCGTGGGCAGGCTGTTGGCGCCATCGTCTACGGAACCGTAGATGGTCACGCGGTCGCCCAGGCGTTTTCGGAATTCGTCGTGCGGCATGTCCCAGGTGGTGGCCCAGAAACCCGCCGGAATGACGAAATCAAGGGTTCCGTCCTGACACAGCGTGACCACATCCACGCCAATGGCTTTCAGTTGGTCCAGTGCTCCCGGAATGCGCATCCCGAACGGATACGGTTTTCCGGTTTTCTTCGCCTGACGCTGCGTGAGCGCGCGAATCTGGCGAAACCAGTCGTTCATCATCGCGATGGTTTCGGGCGAGGCACCGGGTTCGCAGCAGAGCGGTTGGCGCCACCAGTCCAGTTCCAGGCCTTCATAATCGTAGTCTTCCACCACTTCCCGAATCTGCTCGAACATCAGGGCGCGGACTTCCGGTTTTTCGTAATTCAACCCGATCCGGTCCTGCGCATTCTGCAAGCCGTACGAAGCGTGTTGCAGCCGCATCTCTTTCTTCTTAAAAAGCGGCAGATTGAAAAAGCTGCCTTCCGGGTTGCGACTCCCGTGCATGTCGTTCATGCGAATGCTGACCCAGGGCGAGATTTTCCGGCGTCGACACGCTTTGGCGGTTTCGGCCAGCCAGTCCACGCCCGCGTCGATCAGATCCTGATAACGGTCCATGAAACGCGAGAAATTATCGAGAAATTCTTCGACGGCTTCCGGTTCGGTGATGCCCTGACAGACGGCGTGGCCGCGAAAAAAGTCGCGGTCGCCCCGTTTGTAGCCATCGAGAATGCTGGGGATTTTTTTGCTGGGATACCAGGCGCGGTTGGCGTTGGCGTTGATCACGAAGGTATCAATCCCGTTGTCGGCCAATACATCCACGTAACGGTGAATGGCTTTGGCTTTGAACGGCCCGCCCACCGCTACCGGTTTGGTACCCATTTTGCCGGTGCGCGGATTGGCAACGGTTTTCAGCGAATAGTCTTCGGGTTGCCAGAGCTCCGGATTGTAAAAATACACGCAGGTATCACCGTTGAACAGGTTGCGGTGTTTGTCCAACGCCGGTTTTTTGGGCGGTGTCGTCCGCTGTTCACCGGCGTGCGACACCGGCTCGTCGTCCGATGAACCTTCCAGCAGATTTGGCAAGACCGGAACGGCCGTGGCACTGATCAAGCCCGTCCGCAGGAAGTCTCGCCGGGTTTTCATTTTTTCAGATCTCATGACAACTCGTTAAGGGAAAGTGGGGTGATTTATGCCCGTAGGATCACTGATATGTACAAAAGTAACTGCTGCCGGTTGGCTATTCTCTTACTTTTAGGTGCAATTCTGATACTTTCTTTCAGGCAGGATGCCATTTGGGCGAAGCCATCCCGTAACCTGCCAGGGTTTACGGGAGATCCCCGTCTTTTCTCAAAAGTAGCAGGGATTGACTCATTTGTGACAGCGTTTTTTCGTCCGAAAGCGGACCTTTAATTCATCCAAAACGGACAACCAAACCAAACTTCCTACGCCATGAAAACGATCCTCCACTCCCTGTTCGTTGCTTCTTCCCTGACGCTGATGAGCGCTCCTTCCGTCCAGGCTGACCGCTACAAATCCATCGCCCCCAAGGAGGTGACCGAGGTGGCTGCGCAGAATAGATTAAAAAACGATCTGACGTATTCGACGGCGGCTTATAAACATCCGAATAAAATAACCGCTGCCCGTCAGTGGGAGCCGGAATCGGGGGTAGAATTCCGGATTCGGAACCGCAAGGCGCAGGAAATTACCGGCTACCGGGAACACCAACGCCGGGGTGGTTTGGGCGATACCGCCATTGCGATTCCTTCAAAACCGGCTTTCGTGAACCGGAATTATAAACCGCAGAATAGAATAGCCGACTAGTCGCAGAAATTACGGGGTAAAAACATCCTTCAAGGCTCTCAGCGCGGCATGATGCCCGCACATGCCGTGCACACCGCCCCCCGGTGGGGTAGACGACGAGCAGATGTAAAGTCCTTTTGCAGAAGTTCGGTAGGGCGACCAGCGCAGCGCGGGCCGGGTGAAAAGCTGACCGATGTCGATGATGCCGCCGTTGATGTCGCCCCCGATGTAGTTGGGGTTGTGCGCTTCCATCTGGGCAGGGTTCATCGTGCTTCGGGCCAGAATCCGGTCGCGGAAACCGGGAGCAAACCGCTCGATCTGGTTTTCAATAGCCGTGGTCATGTCCACCGTCGACCCGTTTGGAATGTGGCAATAAGCCCAGGCGGTGTGCTTCCCCGCCGGGGCCCGCGTCGCGTCGAACAGGCTTTGCTGGGCGAGCAGAACATACGGTTTTTCGGGATGCTGGCCTTTCGAAGACCGCAGTTCCGAGTCGGCGATTTCTTCCAGCGTATTGCCCAGGTGAACCGTACCGGCTTGTCGGCAGCTTTCCACCGTGAACGGAATCGGGCCGTCCAGTGCCCAGTCGACCTTGAAAACACCCATGCCGTAGCGGTATCGGTTCAGTTGCCAGCGATAGAGCGGAGAAAACCGGTGTCCGGCAATTTGCAGGAGTTGTTTGGGCGTAATGTCGAACAAAACCGCCTTCGAAGAGGGCAGTTGCGCCAGCGAAGAGACGTAAAAATTGGTTTCGATTTTACCACCCAACGAGATAAAGTAGGCGGCTAATGCCCTGGCAATCTGTTGCGAACCACCTTTGGGTAAGGGCCAGCCCCGCACGTGAGCCGCCGTCATCAGCACGAGGGCAATGGCCGAGGTCGTGAAATTAGACAGGGGCTGAATGGAATGAGCGGCCATGCCCGCCAGCAACCCTTTGGCCTGTGGGGTCTCGAATAATTTCGCCAGCCAGGTTACCGGCGGCAGGGCTTTCAGACCAAATTGGGCAAAATCCAGCGGGTGTTTGGGAAAGGTCAAGGGACCCAACACGTCGAAGTCGATGCGGGGCCACTGCTCGATCAGCGGTTTGAACAGGTTGCGGTACGTTTTTTCGTCTGACCCCAGTGAACGGGCGGTTTCGTCTACCGATCGGGTCAAAAGGGCCGCTGTGCCATCGTCGAACGGATGGGCTGCGGCAATGGGCGGCTCGATGTATTCCAGGCCAAAAGCACCGAGGGGTAGTGTCCGGAAAAACGGCGAGTTGACCGCCAGCGGGTGAATGGCCGAGCAGGTGTCGTGCATAAAACCGGGCAGCGTCAGTTCCGCCGACCGCAGTCCGCCCCCGATTTCGGGCTTGCCTTCCAGCACCAGCACCGAAAGCCCGGCCTGTTGCAAGGTGATGGCGGCTGCCAGCCCATTCGGACCGGAACCCACGACGACGGCGTCAAAATCAGTTTTATGCATGGCGTGAAAAAAAGGTTGTTACGCAGGGTGAAGCGGAGGCAATCAGAGTGAATCAGAGAAAAAGAAAGAAAAAAACTCTGATTCACTCTGATTGCCTCCGCTTCACTCTGTGTAACCATTGAAACTTCCGGCCGGAACAGCACCTGCCCGTTGAGTTTAACCTCCCAGGCCGTGATAGGGTTCAAATGAGAACCGGTATCTGTAGGGGATACAATTGTACGAATTAAACAATGTCTTTAATTTATCGAATTTGTGTGCGGTTGTGCTTTGATTTTAATTCTGATAAACCCTTTCTTTGGTACTCTATTAAATAAATAGAACAAGAAGAATAAAATTCGACTCCTTTCATTGGACTGTCACCATGAAAACGTTTAACTACCTGAACAAACATTCCCATCCGACACGTACGCTGTCAGAAGGGTGTTGCTTGTCCTGTTTGCCAACAGCCCTCTCTTCCTGCTGTTGTTGCTGTCTGTAATCTTCTGTTGTTCATTTGATCTTTTTTATCGTTAGTCAGCATGCTCCTGATTTAACCCGGCATGCTCTGAATGGGTCCTATTATTATAGTATTCCTATAGGAATGATAGTTAAAATCTGTTTTACAAGTTTACCAATTAGTCACCATGAGACATTTGTATGTGTTTGATTATGAAAGGATTCTAGCCCGATGGGTCTTTTCGATTTTTCTACTTTTGACCACACTGGTAGGGTATTCGCAAGGTCCGGTTAAAGGGCAGGTTATTTCTGAAGACGACCGCCAGGGTATTCCGGGAATCAATGTACTCATCAAAAACACGACTCAGGGCACTGTAACCGACGCGGCTGGAAATTTCCACATTCAGGCGTCTCCGAATGCCGTGCTGGTTTTTTCGGGTGTCGGTTTTATTCGACAGGAAGTGCCGGTCAACGGCAAAAGCCAGCTCGACGTGAAACTGGTGGTGGACAATCGGCAGTTAAATGAAGTCATCGTAGTGGGTTATGGCACGCAGAAAAAGAGCGATTTAACCGGAGCCGTAAGTTCGCTGGATTCAAAAGAATTCAACAAAGGCGTGCAAACGTCGGTGGATCAGTTGATTGCCGGGCGAGCCGCCGGGGTGCAGATTACGCAGGCCAGCGCCGAACCGGGCGGGGGTGTCACCATCCGCATCCGGGGTGCCAACTCCATCAACGCCAACAACGAACCGTTGTACGTGATCGACGGCCTGCCCATCGACAATTCGCCCGTGGTACCCAACTCGCCGGTGATTACGGACGGAGCGGTGCGCAACCCGTTGAATGCGCTTAATCCGGCTGACATCGAATCAATTGAGATTCTGAAAGATGCGTCGGCCACGGCCATTTACGGATCGCGGGGGGCCAATGGGGTTATTTTGGTGACGACCAAAAAAGGGACAAAAGGCAAGCTGAAGGTCAATTACAACGCTTACACGGCTTTTCAGAATGTGACCAAAACCATCCCGATGCTGAACACGCAGCAGTACATCAGTTTGCTGAACGATCTGAAAAAGGACCAGGGACTGGCACCGGAATTTACGAGTGAACAAATTGCCGCCATCGGCAACGGAACCAACTGGCAGCAGGAAATTTACCGACCGGGCTACACGCGCAATCACCAGTTGGCTTTTTCGGGTGGTCAGGATAAATTTAACTACTACGCATCGGTCAATTACTACGATCAGAAGGGCGTCATCATCAGTTCCGGGATCAAAAAATACATTGGCCGCGCCAATCTGACCTACAACGACGACCGGTTTAAGTTTGGGCTGAATCTGAATTCGAGTCTGGTAAAAGACGATTTTGTACCGAACGGCGTCAGCATCAACGAAGGAGCCGGAGTGGTCAATACCGCCATTTTTCAGGACCCGACCCTGCCAATCCGGGACGCGAATGGCAATTACGCCCAGACGCTGATCGTGAACCTGGAAAACCCGGTGGCACTGGCCAACGAAGTGACGGATGTGGCCGAAACCAACCGCACGTTTGGGAATATCTTTGCCGAATATTTCATTTTGCCCGAACTGTCGGTGAAAGTCAATGCCGGAACGGACCGGCAAACCGCCCGTCGCGACAGCTACCTTTCGCGCCAGACCCGTCGCGGTCAGGCCACCAACGGGATTGCCGACGCGCAGGCCAGCAGCGCCAGCAACTATCTGCTTGAATTGACGGCCCGCTACAGCAAAACGTTCAGCGATATTCACAAAGTAGAGGTGCTGGGCGGGTATACCTACCAGCAGTTTGAGAACAACTACATCGGAGCCGGTTCACAAAATTTCTCGTCGGATGCGTTGTTGTTCAATAATTTAGCCGCTGGTGCCCGCTCGACCTTCGATGTGGCTTCGGGCCGGAATCAGAACCAGCTTCAGTCGTATCTGGGGCGCGTCAACTACAATTTGCTGGATAAATATTTGCTGACGGCTTCGTTCCGGGCCGACGGTTCATCGCGGTTTGGCGAGAACAACAAGTTCGGTTTTTTTCCCTCGGTTGCGCTCGGCTGGCGCATCAAAGAAGAAGATTTTCTGAAGAGCATCACGGTTTTGTCGGACCTGAAACTGCGCGGAAGCTACGGGTTAACGGGAAATCAGGACATCGGGAGTTACAAATCTCTCGTGTTGCTGGGGCCACAGGGGAACGCCATTTTCGACGGCGTTTCGTACGTCGGCGTGTCCACCACGCAGTTGCCCAATGCCAATCTGAAATGGGAAACCACGGGCCAGCTCGACATTGGTCTTGATTTTGGCCTCTTCGGGAACCGGCTGACAGGGTCCATCGATTACTTCAATAAGAACACCAGAGACCTGCTTTTACAACTTCCCGTTCCGCGCACAACCGGTTTTTCGACGACCTTCAAGAACGTGGGCGGCATGAAAAACCAGGGTTTGGAAATCACGCTGAGCACGGTCAACATCCAGAAACCGTTCACCTGGCGGTCATCGGTCAATTTCTCGCTGATTCGCAATGAAGTGACTGATCTGGCGGGACTTCCGTATATCCTGCAAGGCGAAGCCGGTTTCTCCAAAGACTTCAGCATCATCCGCAAAGGCGAACCGCTGAACTCGTTTTTCGGCTACGTCATCGACGGCGTTTACCAACTGGGCGACAACATCAAATCGTCTCCGCAGCCGCTGGCCAGCCCCGGCGATTACCGCTACCGGGACGTCAACGGCGACGGGCAAATCACGACCGCCGACCGCACGATTCTGGGTTCACCGTTTCCGAGCTACACGTTCGGGATCAACAACGACTTCGCCTACGGTCCGCTGACGTTCTCTTTCTTTTTGCAGGGCGTGCAGGGCAGCAGCGTTTTCAACCTGAACCGCACCGAATCCGAAAACCCGATTTCGTTCCGCCGTAACCGCCTGGCCGAATCGTATACCGACCGCTGGACGCCCACGAACCCGACCAACAACAACCCATCCGGTATTGCGCCGAAAGTGGCGTATGCGACCAACATCAACAGCCGTGCCGTCGAAGATGCCTCGTTCATTCGGCTGAAAACCGTTCAACTGGCCTACAACCTGCCGTTGGCGAAACTGAATTTCATCCGGAGCGCCCAGCTTTATGTGACTGGCCAGAACCTGTTTACGATCACGAACTACACCGGTTCCGACCCCGAAGTGAGCGCATTTGGCACGTCGAACGTCCGGGCGGATTACAATTCGTATCCGCTGACGCGGACGTATACCGTGGGTCTGAATCTTAATTTTTAACCGACATTTCTCATGAAAAAGATATTCTATTTACTCATTGTCAGCTTGTTGATCGGGTGCGCCGACCCGCTGGAAGAAGAAGTCTATTCCGCTTTCGGCCCCAATAACTTCTTCCAGAAAGCCGACGATGCCGAAGGCTTACTCAACTCGGCGTATGCAGTGGAACAACGCCGGGGTTTTCGGAATTATCTGCTGATGGCTGAGGTCAATACCGACCTGCTAATCAACCGGGAAGGCGGTCTGCGGAGTCTGGCGCAACCACTGGAAGATTTTACCTGGAACGCGTCGCACGAGTTTTTCGAAACCGCCTGGACCACGCATTACCGGACCATTTACCGGACAAATCTGATTCTGGATCAGGTGCCTGCGATTGCGATGCCCGACGCCCGGAAAGCCCAGATTCTGGCCGAAGCCCGGTTTTTACGCGCCAGCGCCTACCAGACCCTGTACGAATTGTTCGGGCCGGTTCCGCTGATCACGAGCAGCACCATCAGCAGTGACGACCGGCCCAGCCGCGCCACCAAAGAAGAATTTGTCGCCTTCGTCGAAACCGAATTCAAAGCCGTTGCTGACGTTTTGCCGGCGGTTTCGACCCAATACGGACGGGCTACGAAAGGGGCCGCTCTGTCGTTGCTGACCCGGTTTCATCTGAACAACAAGAAATGGCAGGAAACAGCCGAAACCGCCAAGAAAGTCATTGATCTAAATGTATATCAGTTGTTTAATACAACGAATCGGACCAATCTGTTCGATATTGCCAACGAAAAAAACAGCGAGTTTATCTACATTCGTCCCAATCTGGCCCAGCCGGGTTTGGGCGATAATTACATGCCGCACGCGGCCCCGCCGAATTACAAATTCAAAACTGCGCCCAAAACCAATTATGCGACGCAATTGAAAACGTTATCGGCTTTTTATAACACCTTCGACCCGGCTGACCAACGGCGGCAGGCCATCATTACGGAGTACGAGGATGTCAACGGAAAAATTATCAAGCTCGGAACCGATGATGTTCGTAGTTTTAAGTTCAAGGAGGACCTGAGCGCGACCGGCGAAGTGATGGGCAACGATTTTCCGGTGTATCGCTACGCCGACATTCTGCTCAGCCGCGCCGAAGCCCTCAACGAACTGAGCGGCCCGACGCCGGAAGCCATCGACCTGATCAACCAGGTGCGGACGAAAGCAGGCGTTGCGTTGTTGAAAATTGGCGATTTTGCGTCCAAAGAAGCGTTGCGGGCGCATCTGCTGAAAGAACGCGGCTGGGAATTTTTTTCGGAGGAACTCCGTCGGCAGGACTTGATCCGGCACGGCAAATTCATCGAATTTGCCAAAGCACGCGGAAAAGTCGCTTTCGATTACCAGGTCCTGTTTCCGTTGCCACAAAGCGAAATTGACCGGAATCCGAGCCTGAAACAGAATGACGGTTATAAATGAGATGACATAAAACCAACCAAACAGCCTGAAAGGCTGCTA
The DNA here is from genome assembly GCF_006149005.1 of Larkinella sp. C7. Taxonomy (GTDB): domain Bacteria; phylum Bacteroidota; class Bacteroidia; order Cytophagales; family Spirosomataceae; genus Larkinella. The sequence continues at coordinate 482,686 of NZ_VBSL01000006.1, forward strand.
TCACTAGCCCCGGGTATAACCCGGGGGGGCGGTCCGGCACAACCGGAATCCGGGGGTTATATCGAATTCCACGGCCCAACCGGAATCCTGGGTTATATCGAATTGCGGGGTTGCACCGGAATTGGGGTTATATCGGATTCCTGTTGCACCCAACCGGTCCCCGGGTTAAACCCGGGGCTAGTGATTGGCAACCCTTTGGGCTTTTTGTTGGCGTAAGCTACTTATTTAAAAGATTTTCTAGGGATGAATAGTTTTTCGATGAAAACGGGTTTGATGATCAGCCTTATCGTGCTGGTAATTGGTGGTTCTGTCGCTCAAAAACGGACACCGCCCAACATCGTCGTTTTTCTGGTCGATGACATGGGCTGGCAGGACACGTCGGTGCCGTTCTGGAAACAGGTGACGGAGTTGAACCGGCGGTATCGGACGCCCAACATGGAACGGCTGGCGCGGGAAGGGCTGAAGTTTACGAATGCTTACGCCATGCCGGTTTGTACGCCCACCCGCACGAGTCTGCTGAGTGGCGTCAACTCGGCCCACAGCCGGATCACGCACTGGACATCACCGAATAAAGACAAAAATACCGATTACCCGGACACCACACTGAATTCCGTCGACTGGAATTACAACGGGTTGAGTCCGGTTGCCGGAATTGAGCACACGTTTCACGCGACGCCCTTGCCAACGTTGCTGAGTCAAAACGGGTATTACACGATTCATACCGGAAAAGCCCACTTCGGTTCGGCCGGAACGCCGGGTGCTGATCCGAAAAATCTGGGGTTTCAGGTGAACATTGCCGGGAATGAAATCGGACATCCAGCCAGCTATTTAGGAACCGATAACTACGACCGGCCCAGTAATGGAAAGCCCAACCGCAACGCCGTTCCGGGACTGGAAGCGTACCACGGCAAAGACGTTTTTCTGAGCGAAGCACTCACGCTTGAAGCCCTGAAAGCCGTGGAGGTGCCGATTCAGAAAAAGCAGCCGTTCTTTCTCTATTTCAGTCACTACGCCGTTCATACGCCGATTATGGCCGACAAGCGGTTTTTAGATCACTACCTGAAAACCGGGTTGGATAGCACCGAAGCCAAGTATGCGTCGCTGGTGGAAGGCATGGACAAGAGCCTGGGCGACCTGCTGAATTTTCTGGACGAACGCAAGATGACGGACAATACCGTGGTCATTTTTATGTCCGACAACGGCGGATTGAGCACCACGCCGTTGCGGGGTGGTCAGGAACACACGCACAACCTGCCGTTGCGGGCCGGAAAAGGATCGGTTTATGAAGGCGGTATTCGCGAGCCGATGCTGGTGCGCTGGCCGGGCGTGGTCAAACCGGGTGGTGTGACGGAGCAGTATGTCATTGTTGAAGACTTCTTTCCGACCATTCTGGCGATAGCCGACGTGAAAAAACCGGCGGTTGTGCAGCAGATCGATGGCCGGTCGTTTCTGCCGCTGCTGAAAAATCCGGCGTTGAAAGACAACGGGCGGGCGCTTGTCTGGCACCACCCCAACCGCTGGATTCCGGCCGAAGGGCCAATGCTGCACTGGGCGAGCGGGATTCGGCAGGGCGACTGGAAACTGGTGTATGACCACCGGAGCGCGGCCCTGGAATTGTATAACCTGAAAAACGATATTAGCGAACAACAAAATTTGGCGACAGCGCATCCCGATAAAGTAAAACAGCTCGCTTTGTTGCTTACTAAACAATTAAAGACCTGGAACGCGCAGATGCCGACGTTCAAAAAAACCGGTAAAGCGGTGGCGTGGCCGGAAGACGTAATTCCGTGAACGGTTTACGGCAAGTTACTCCGTTTTGTTGGAATGCGTCAGCCAACTGTATACCGAAAACCGTAAACTACAATTAACTAGGAATCAAAAAGTAACGATAATGAATTTAAAAATTGGAGTAGGAATTCTCGTGGTCATTTCGGCACTGGCGGCCGTGTTGGTGGTGATTCCTGGGTATTCGCCGAAGGAACCGGAAACCGTTCAGGCAACCCGGCCTAATGTGATTTTTATCTTTTCCGACGACCACGCTTACCAGGCCATCAGCGCCTACGGCAGCAAACTTGCCAAAACGCCCAACATCGACCGGATTGCGAAAGAAGGTGCGATTCTGTACAACAACGTCGTCACCAATTCCATTTGCGGACCCAGCCGGGCCACGCTTCTGACCGGGAAATACAGCCACCTCAACGGCTACAAAGTCAACGAGCGGAAGTTTGAAATCAACCAGCCGGTTTTTCCGGAAGAGTTGCAGAAAAACGGCTACCAAACTGCCTGGATCGGCAAAATGCATTTGGGTAGTTTACCACACGGGTTCAATTACCTCAATGTGTTGCCGGGGCAGGGTCATTATTACGGCCCAACATTCATCAACTCCAACGGCGATACCACCCGGTATCCGGGCTATGTAACCAACGTCGTGACGAAACTTTCGCTGGACTGGCTGAACCAGCGGGATGCATCCAAACCGTTCTTTCTGGTCGTGGGCCACAAAGCGACGCACCGCGAATGGTTGCCCGATTTGCAGGATCTGGGGGCGTATGACAACGTGAATTTTCCGCTGCCCGCGACGTTTTATGACAACTACGAAGGCCGGGAAGCCGCCAAGAACCAGGATATGACCATCGACAAAACGATGCGGTTGAAGGAAGACCTGAAAGTACACGCGGATTACGAGAAAAGCGGGATTTATAACCGGTTTTCGCCCGCCGAGAAAAAAGCATTTTATGAGTATTACGAAAATAAGGTCAGTAAAGAGTTTGACGAGAAAAAGCTGAGCGGAAAAGCCCTGGCCGAGTGGAAATTTCAGCGGTATCTGCGGGATTATCTGGCTACGGCCAACTCGCTGGATCGCAACATTGGTGAACTACTGGATTACCTGGATAAATCGGGTCTGGCCAAAAATACCGTCGTCATTTATGCCTCCGATCAGGGTTTTTACCTGGGCGAACACGGCTGGTTCGACAAGCGGTTTATTTACGAACAATCGCTGAAAACGCCGTTTGTGATCCGGTATCCGGGCGTGATCAAACCGGGTACACAGGTCAACCAGCTCGTTTCCAACATCGACTGGGCTCCAACGGTGCTGAACCTGACGGGTACCGCCATTCCGAAAGAAATTCAGGGTGAGTCGTTTCTGCCGTTGCTGACGGGTAAAAAAGTGGCCTGGCGCAAAGATGCGTATTACCATTACTACGAATATCCGCAGCCGCACCACGTCTATCCGCACATCGGATTGCGGGGGGAACAATACAAACTGGTGCGGTTTTACGGGCCGAAAGACTACTGGGAACTGTTCGATCTGAAAAAAGATCCGCAGGAACTTCGGAACGTCTATGGCGTTAAAGGGTATGAAGCGATTACCGCTGACCTGAAAGCGAGACTCAAAGACCAAATCCGGAAATACAAGGATGATGAAGCACTCAAAATTGTGGAAAGTGGGATCTGACAGGAGGTATTGGGGCTATTTAACGATCTTATTTTGTGGCATTTTTCTGACCGTACTGGTGGGTTGCCAGTCGCAGAATCAATCGGCAGAAGAAGCTGCAAAGGCCGATAGTGCTGCACACTGCGTGGCGAAGGGAATGCCGTCGCGGTCGGCGGCTGTTCGGCAGGCGGCTTCCGTAACGGCGTCGGGCGAAAACGGCACGGATGACATGGTGTTGATTCCCGGCGGAACGTTCCAGATGGGTTCCGATGAGTTTCCTGATTCCCGCCCGCTTCATACCGTAAAAGTCAACGGTTTCTGGATGGACAAGCACGAGGTTACCAATGCCGAATTTGCCCGGTTCGTGGAAGCGACCAAGTATGTAACCGTAGCCGAACGACCGTTGAATCCGAAGGATTACCCCGGTGTTCCGGCGGATAAATTGGTGCCGGGCTCGGCGGTTTTTACACCCCCGAATCAGGCGGTGTCACTCGAAAATCCGCTGGTTTGGTGGCAATATGTCGCCGGAGCCAGTTGGAAAAAACCGGCCGGACCGCAGAGTGATTTGAAAGGGCGCGAAAACCAGCCGGTGGTACACGTTTGCTACGAAGATGCGGCTGCCTACGCGAAATGGGCCGGAAAGCGACTGCCAACCGAAGCCGAATGGGAGTTTGCCGCACAGGGCGGTAAAGGCAACCGGAAATACTACTGGGGCGAAGAGCTAAAACCGGCCGGTAAATGGGTCGCTAATATTTATCAGGGCAATTTCCCGAACCAGAACACGACGGAAGACGGTTTTGCCGGGATTGCGCCGGTTCAGACGTTTCCGCCGAATCCGTACGGCTTATATGACATGGACGGTAACGTCTGGGAGTGGTGCCAGGATTTGTACCGCCCTGATTATTACCGGAATAGCCCGAAAGAAAATCCCAAAGGCCCAACGGATAGCTACGATCCCGACGAACCGGGCGCAGTCAAATACGTCCAGCGGGGCGGCTCCTTCCTGTGCAGCGATCAGTATTGCATCCGCTACAAAGCCGGGAGCCGGGGCAAGGGCGAAGTGAGCAGCGGGAGCGATAACCTGGGATTTCGGTGTGTGCGGGATCAGTAACCAACCCGGTTCTCTTTATTCCTGTCTTCCGATGAAATGGATCACCCGCGAACGGCCGAAAATTGACCGTATTGCCTGTCCCTGGCTCATCAGGCGGTTTATCGACCCCGAAGCCGAGATTATTTTTGTGCCTGATTCGCAGGTAAAATTGCAGGCAGAAACACTTCAGGCCATCCCGTTCGACATTCCCGGCGTCGAGTTTACGCACTACGAAAACCAGTGCACGTTCGACTATTTTCTGAAAAAATACGATTTGAAAGACCCGGCCCTGCACGTCATGGCACCCATTATTCGGGGCGCAGATACCGACGACCATGCCGTGGCCAGCCAGTCGGCCGGTTTGTGGGCCATTTCGGCGGGCATGGCGTTTCTGATCCGGGATGATTACGAACTGCTGGAAAGAGGGATGTTTATCTACGATTCGCTCTACACGTGGGCCACCTATCTGCCACAGATGAAACACGTCCAGAGCCCGACGGAACACCTGCTCCTGCAAATTTACCGCACATATCTGACCCAAAAAGGCGCGAAGAAAACGAAAGCTCCTGCCTGGACCGCCGAACTTCGGGATATGATTCAGAATCATATCGATACCAATCTGAGTTTGAATCTGAAGACGGTTTCCGAAGATTTGAACATCCATCCGACGTATTTGTCACGGGAGTTTTCCCGGTATTTCGATGACCTCTCGTTCGGGGAGTACATCCGCAAACTTCGGATCGAAAAAGCGATTCAACTGCTCGAAACGTCCACCCATTCCCTGTCTGAAATCGGGTACCTGACCGGTTTTTCGGACCAGAGCCATTTTACCCGCATTTTCCGGCAGCACACCGGAAAAAGTCCTTCTGAGTTCCGAAAAAATCTCGCCAAACGTAAAGCCGATCCCAAAGGTTAATTCTGTTCTATTTTGCCAGCGCAGGACTTTCTAGCATTGCAGTGAGGATGCCCATTGATGAGTCGGGTGTCGGTAGGTTTCACCAAAATGCGTTGATTGCCGTGCTTATTTTTAGAAGAATTGCTGTATTAAGCCTGCTCAGTTTGGCATTGGCTGGTGTATCGAAAACCGCCAATGCCCAGGAAACCCCGCCCGTTTATCCCCGAATCGCCGGGTATGTTGGCATTCTGCATCCTTTGGTAACGTTCAGCGGAGAAGAAACCGTCACGAATTTCGATGCCTATTACATCGTGGGATTGCCAACCGGAATCAACATCTGGAAAAGCCCGAAAATTGGTTTTTCGGTTGAAATCGTGCCCTTGATCCGGGCAGAGAATGGGACCAGCAAAGTCGGAAATCTGCTGTTTCACCCCGGCGTTTTGGTGAGTCTGGGACACGGTTTTACGCTGGCAGGACGGGCGGCTTTCGAAACCGCCGGGCGCTACGGTTTTACGCCGGTGTTGAACAAGATCGTCAAAAAGAACAAAAACAGCGGGTATTTCGTGGCCGTACCGTTGCCGGTGCGGTTTGGAAACAACCATCCCGCCAACGTCACCATCGGTTTTCAGTTTGGCATCAGCTTCTGAACCGCTTATTCCGCCGGTTTCACCTCCTTCACCATCTGCGCCGTAATCAGTTTTTTATCGGACGAATTCCCCCACGAATTCAGGATGTAATTCATCACATCGGCCACTTCCTGCTCATTCAGGCCGGGTTCCGGCATCATATTGTCGTAGGTAACGCCGTTCACCTTGATCTCTCCCTGCAAGCCAAATTTAATGGCCTGAATGGCTTTGATTGGCGTTTTCAGCAGATAATCGGATTTCGCCAGGGGCGGAAACGTCTCGACCACGCCCTCGCCTTTGGCCATGTGGCAATTGATGCAATTCCCGGCATAGAGCATTTTGCCCCGCGCCATACTTTTTTCCAGCTCATTTTCAGGATCAGGCAGCATGGCGGAACAAAATACAAGGCCTGAAAGCAGCAAAAGCAGGGGTTTCATCATGGTAAGAAGGTCGAAATTCTGTAAAGGAAATTTTCGGTTGGTGTTACTCGCAACACGAACTGGTTAACGGGATAATCCGGTTGCAAGTTCACGGATCCCCTTTTCTCTAAAACCGAAGGCGGGTTCTGCCCTCCGCCCTATCGCACTATCTCTCTGCACATTATGGGTATACTACCCACTCAGAAGGCTTCCCGGCTTTTTTAAATACAAGTAAAAAAAGGAATGGCTCAATTATTGCCTCCGACTACCGGTAATTGATCGTGCATCAGGGGGCGTAGAAGCTCCTGGTGAATCCGATTTTTATCTACTCAACGTTATTTTTATGCATTCAACATTTTACCACCTGAAGAGGCTGGCTTTCGTGTCGGCACTCTTGCTTTTTCATCTGCAAGCCTGGGCCCAGCTCAGCCTGACTTCTCCCCTCAACCGAATCGTTTACCAACGCAATCAGAGCAACAAGGCGGCTATTCCGATCCGTGGCAACTGGCCCGCCAACACGACGCGGATCGATGCCAGAGCTGTCGCCCGGAATGGGCAAGGCCAGACGACCGGCTGGTTTACCATTGCGACCAGTGCCCAGGACGGGCAGTTTCAGGGGAGTTTACCAGCCTCCGGGGGGTGGTATACGCTGGAGGTGCGCGCCATGGTCGGCAGCACGCCGGTCGGCACCGCCAGCATCGAACGGGTCGGCGTCGGCGAGGTGTTTGTGGTGGCCGGTCATTCTGTTGCCCAGGGACAGGAGAACAACTTGGCCGGCAGCGACGACGAACGGGTCAATACAGTACCGGTTTTTCCGGAAACCTCCGCTTATTCGTCCTACGAAAGTACCGCCAATCCAGTCTATCTTCCCCGAAGTTTTGGCCACTACGAATCAGGTGTGACGCCCGCTCCATTCGCGCACGGGACCTACTTTTGGGCCAAAATGGGACAGGCGCTGACGCAACGTCTGAATGTTCCCGTTCTGCTTTTCAATGCAGCCTATGGGGGAACCAGCCTGGAGCACTGGGCGAAATCTGCTCTTGGTCAGTCATTTGAACACCCTTTTATCAACTCCTCCATCCGAATGCCGTATATCAATGTCAAAAATACGCTGCAGGTCTATTGCAGCCAAACCGGTATTCGCGGCATTCTCTCCGACCAGGGACAAAACGACTGGAGCAATACCAATGAAGATCAGGTGTTGCAATACTACCAGACCTGGGTCAATCAGACCCGGGCCGATCTGGGTTTTCCGTCGCTGGCCGTGGTGGTCAATCGGCAAACGCCCTACAAAACGCGTCCTGTGATTCGACGTGCACAGGAACGAATGATTCAAACGCCAAATTGTTTCCCTGGGCCTGACTATGATCTGTTGACGTCCAACGACCGGGCCGATGGGGTTCACCTGACGTTAGCAGGGGCGGCAAAAGCCGCCCAATACTGGTCGAATGCCCTGAATGATGCCTTCTTCTCGAATTCGACTCCGTATGTGTTGCCCGCTCTTTCCACGGCGCAACCGGTTGAAGAAACGCCAACAGAAAATCCACCCGTTGTTTCGGGTAACTTCGACGGGTATTTGACGCAGGAAGCCAGTTGCAGCACGCTTTCGGGTTGGGTGTATGACCGCAACAAACCCAACAACACGTTTACGGTGGAATTCTTCGACGGCTCCTCGATTGCCGAGGGTACGCTGATCGGTTCCATCGTGGCCAGCGACTTC
>NZ_VBSL01000060.1 GCF_006149005.1 Larkinella sp. C7
GTCGGGATCGATGCCGGCACGGGCGGGCCTGCGGGGCACGGTCACAATGATCGTCTGCCTGCCGGAATGGATGCGATGCTTCCGGACGTAGAGCGGTTCTTTTTTCTCACCAGGTTGGTCCGGCGCGAATACCCCGACCTCGATCCACTCGTCCATCGGTACTTCCTGCTTCACCCCCGCGCTATCCACCACCACCTTATGCGTTTCCACATCCAGTGTCACCTGCCAGTTGCCGGTTTTAGTGGGCGTTGCCGCAGCCCGCTCCGTCTCCAGCTTCCAGTACGTGTTCACCTCGAAGAGATCATGCAGCAGATATTGTAAGGAGTCCGGTGTCACCGCCCGCAGCTCACGATATAAATCCAGCGTCGTCGCTAGTGGAGCGTCGACCGGTCGATGGGTTTCCAGCAGGTTCCGCAGTGCCCCATTGACGCGCTCATCGCCGATGTACTCGCTCAGAGTGTGGAGTGCAAAGGGTCCTTTTCGGTAGGACAGGTACGGATCCAGCCCGCGGAGTAACGGTTCGCCCCGAAAAATGGGTGAGTAGGGATGCGGCTGCCACATGTAGCTGAAAAGCCGCTGAAGAGCTTCCGGCCCCCGGCTATGTTCCACCACCTTCATCCCATAATACCAGGCCAGGCTCTCCGACATCACCGGTGCTCCTTCGACGGCGGCATACGGAACCGTCCACTGGTGGGCCATTTCGTGGGCTACGATTGCGTAAGGGTGATCGTGGCTCCGGCCATCATCCTTCGGATTCCAAAGGGTGAATCCTTCCCCGTGGGTGATCATTCCGGCATCGGCATGCAGGCCCGTCCCATTCCCGGGCCGCTCGACCACGCTCAGGGACTCGCGCTTGTAGGGGCCGAAATTCTTTGAATAGTAATCCAGGGAAGCCCGGAT
>NZ_VBSL01000061.1 GCF_006149005.1 Larkinella sp. C7
ACCATGCTGTCGTGCATTTGCACCAGCGTTTGACGCAGATCATATTCCCAGTTCCAGTCGGGGTAATGGCTCTTGAATTTGGACAAATCGGATACGTACCAGATGTGGTCACCGATGCGGTTGGTTTCCGAGTAGCTGAAATTCATCTTGTTCCCGGAGATTTCTTCGCACAAGACCCGCGCTTCCAGCATCGAGCAGTTGGCGTGACGGCCACCGCCGGCGTTGTATACTTCGCCCGGACGGGGATTCTGGTAAAAATGCCAAAACATGTTCACCAGGTCATGGCTGTGAATGTTGTCGCGAACCTGCTTGCCTTTGTACCCGAAAATGGTGTAGTGGTTGCCGGTGATGGCACACTTCATCAGGTACGACAGAAAGCCGTGCAACTGGGCCCCCGAGTGGTTCGGGCCAGTCAGACAGCCGCCCCGGAAGACGGCGGTTTTCATGCCGAAATACCGGCCATATTCCTGCACCAGAATGTCGGCCGCCACTTTCGACGCGCCGAACAACGAGTGTTTGGTGTGGTCGATGGACATGTGCTCATCGATACCGTTGGCAAAATAGGGGTGGTTTTCGTCGATTTCCCAGCGGGTTTCGGTTTCCACCAGTGGCAGATAATTCGGATTGTCGCCGTATACTTTATTGGTAGACGTGAAGATGAAAACCGCATCGGGGCAGTGCAGGCGGTTCATTTCCAGCATATTCAGCGTGCCGTTGGCGTTTACACTGAAATCGGTGAAGGGCTCTCGGGCGGCCCAGTCGTGGCTGGGTTGGGCAGCCGCGTGAACGATCAGTTTAATATCGGTGCCGTATTCCTGAAAGATGGGCTCAAGTTCCTCGACTTTGCGGATGTCGGCTTTATAATGGCGGTAGTTGGTATACGAA
>NZ_VBSL01000062.1 GCF_006149005.1 Larkinella sp. C7
GACCGTCTTGGAGAGTTTCCTGCCTTTAGTCGAATACCTGTTACCCGATTTTATCGTAGCCTATTATGAGTTGACCCGTGTCGAGAAGTCTTCGGATCGGCTTCATGTTTATCTGGAAGAGAAGAACTACCCGGAGTCCGATCCCGCCAAAGAATTTCTTTTATCGAAGGGGTTCCTGCCTGAAATTACCATCCAGGACTTCCCCATTCGTGATAAACGGGTTTTTCTTCATATCAAACGCCGTCGCTGGCTGAATACTCAGACCGGTCAAATCCAGCAGAGAGATTGGTCGCAGGTAGCCCAGGGAACGCGAATGACGAAAGAATTCGCACTTTTTTTAAACCAGCTTGACGGCTTTATTCCCCCACAGTACCAATAGCCTGGGTCGTTTATTCGGTGTTGTCGGAAAGCGTTTTTCCCGTCAGTATCGGACCCATTTGAGCCATTTTCAGAACTGGCCTCAGCGAGAACATGCCAATCAGTGGCTGCTATATCCCCAAAATCTAGGAACGCACTTATCGATTGATGAGACGAGCCTTTCACATGGCGAGTTATATACGATCCTGACCAATAAAGCAGCCAAAGGCCAAAAAGGGAGTATTGTGGCCATTATCGCCGGTACAAAAGCCGAAACGGTGATCGCTATCCTGCGAAAAATTCCCGAAAAGCTCCGCAAAAAGGTCACCGAAATCACCCTGGACATGGCGGGCAATATGGCTTTGATTGCCAAAAAATGCTTTCCACGAGCTACTCAGGTAACCGATCGATTCCACGTCCAGCAATTAGCGTTGGAAGCGGTTCAGGAGATGCGCGTCAAGTACCGGTGGGAAGCGCTGGA
>NZ_VBSL01000063.1 GCF_006149005.1 Larkinella sp. C7
GACTGCATGAGCTTCCTTTTCCTGCCATTTCTATTTCTATACAATGGTCAAAAAGGCAGCTCCAAACCCATTCATAAGTGGTTTTTCTACATTTTCTATCCCCTGCATTTGTGGATACTGCACTTACTGGCCTTCTTCTTGTAAGATGCAAAGCCGTAAAGCATCCCAAAGTAAAATAGGAAAGCTGTCGAAGAAGTACAAGACTTCGAGACAGACCTTCTCTTTTTACAAAGGGATGTAGGCGTGCTCAATTCCTCGTGTTAAAAAAATCTGCCCCGTTGTAAAATGAGGTGCAACAAAAAAAGACAAGCTTATCTGATATACTAAAGTTGCGAAACAAAGTATAAGGAAAGAGATAAGCATGTCCACCACCAATTGTACCACAAAACAACCCTATTGCCACCTCTCAGAGGTAGAACGAGGAAAAATTGAGGCCTTCCTATCAGAAGGGGTGAAACCAGCTGAGATCGCTAGACGTTTGGGAAAAAGTCGCTCCACCATTTCACGTGAAATCAAGCGTGGGACGACAAAACAAGTCAAGCAGGTCAATGGTAAAAAGATCTACTTTGACCACTACTTCGCTGACCTAGCTCAAAGGCGTTACGTTGAAGGGCGACAAGGAATTGACTACCTCAAACTCGAAAAGGTATCTGAGCACTTTCTAAAGGCCTTTGAAGAAGCCATGAAGGCCTCTCCCAGAGTTCATAGTGTAGACAGCTTCGTTTATGCTTATAAAGAGGAACACCCAAGTGAAACCGTTCCAAGTACCAAAACCCTTTACAACTATAGTCATCAAGGCTTGCTAGCTATTAAGGCCATTGATTT
>NZ_VBSL01000064.1 GCF_006149005.1 Larkinella sp. C7
AAAAAACGATAATTTTTGGGAGGATTATCAATGCGTAAAAAAGAAGTTCTGGGGTGTGCTCTGATGATGGGTGCCCTTGTTTTGCCAATGTCTTTAGAAGCCAAGGTGGCTGCTAATAGCTTTTATGACAATCAAACAAATGCTCAGCGGGCAGATATTACTAATTGGGTAGCTAGTACGCCAGCACAAATTAGTAACAATATGGCCTCGCAAAAGATTAATACCAATCATTTGGATGGGGAACGCTATGTTATTCAATGGGGGGATACCCTTTGGGGAATTTCCCAGGCAACGGGAATCTCTGTGCAAAAGTTAGCCTACGATAACCATATCACGAATGTTGACCTGATTTATGCGGGGGATATCCTGATTCTCAAGCGTGACGGTCAGGTGCCAAAGGATTATAACTATAAGGGTTCTGGTCGCAATGTTGCCCAAACCACCATTAACATTAACTACACCTACCAGGAAAATAACACAGTTGTTATCGTTAACAATACTTCTTTCTATGAAGATAATCATATTGAACACAACTATCCAAGACAAGATGAGAAGGCCGGTAGTTCAATAAATGATAGCTTATCAGTTGAAGAAGATGGCGGCAAACAGGAAACAACCCTAAGCGAGGCCGATTATCAAGATGCTGTTCAAGATGAACTCAACAAGTTGATTAGTGAGGGCGGTGATAAGCAGGTTGATTTTCTCACCCATGCGACTGATACAGGCAGTCAAGTTAATGAATTAACTGAAAAAGAACTCTATGACAGTGAAGAAAAGCTTG
>NZ_VBSL01000065.1 GCF_006149005.1 Larkinella sp. C7
TGTGCTGAGGTCTTACCGCTGGTTAGGTTGACGAAACCGTAAAAGAGCGAGAAGCCGCCAAAAAAGAGGAGACTGCTATCCATCCACATAAGCCAAGGATTTTTATTGGTAGCTGAATCTATAGCTTGACCGTTCTCAACAGTTTTAGTACTGAAGGATTTGGCCCAAGCGGTTGGGGCTCCTAAAAGGTAGCGGGCCGTATTTCCCTGCTTTTGATTTTCAATGATAGTCGGGAGAACCTCGTTAAAAATGGCTTCGATTTCTTCATCACTTTTGCCGTCTTTCTTAANTTTTGATTTTCAATGATAGTCGGGAGAACCTCGTTAAAAATGGCTTCGATTTCTTCATCACTTTTGCCGTCTTTCTTAAATTGGTGGGTGGCAATAGTAACAAATTCTTGGTTTTTCTTGGTTAATTCTTGTAAATCCATGGTAGGATGACTCCAATCTAAGTAACTTTTTAGAACCAGCGTTTGCGGATGAAAAAGATAACGGCTGTGGCACTCAAGGCCGTGGAAATTGCAGCGATTACCCAAAAGGCGTGGGGCAGACCGTTGAGGGGAAGCCAGTTATTTTTGAAGTTCATCCCATAGGCTGAGAAGATAACGGTTGGAATATCCAAGGCCATGGTCATTAGGGCCAGGGTCTTCATAATGGAATTCTGATTGTTGGAAATAATGGAAGCAGACGTCTCTGTCATGATATTGAGGACATTTTCATAAATGCTAGCCATTTCGATGGCCTGTTGGGTTTCAATTAAGCTATCTTCCAAGAGATCTTC
>NZ_VBSL01000066.1 GCF_006149005.1 Larkinella sp. C7
TCAATTATTCTACGTACGCAAAACGGTAGTTGTTTGACCGGGATTAATTGACTCGTTCAAATTGAATCAGGGGCAATTAAAAATAAGGATGCCCGGTCAATTTACAAACCGGAGTAAACGGTAGACTGGCATGAGCGCCACCGGATCAGGGTGTCGAGCTCCCGTCGAATCGCAATTTTCTCTTCGATGGAGTCGCCTTCATCCCCCATCAACTGGTTGATCTGGTGGGCTACTTCTTCGGTCGTGGCCTTGGCGGTTGGATTGATGTCCATGGAAACTNGTGAGGTAGCTACTAGTCAAGAAAACGGAGATTTTTTACCTTACCTCTGACAATCATGGAAAAGCAAACGTTCGATTTTGACGCCTTCAAGAAGAGCGCGGTTGCTCGTTTAAAGGCCGGGGACAGTCTATTAGGCCGTGATGGCGTTCTAACACCGCTGCTCAAGGAATTTTTAGAACAGACTTTGGAGGGTGAATTAGAAGCCCATCTACAAGAAGAAGGAACGTCTAATCGCAAGAATGGGAAAGTGCAAAATAGGCTCAAAACGTTTTTAAGCCCCGTTGAAATGGCCACACCCCGCGACCGTAACGGCACTTTCGAGCCAGAAATGGTGGCGAAGCGGCAGTGGACTTTAGGGGCCGATCTGGATCGACAAATCATTGCGCTTTACGCCCGTGGCGCACTGCGATCAATTCTTTTGCTGGGTTTGGCCGGTCTTGGAATTTAACCAGCGACGACGTTTAATATGAAGAAAAACCCGTTTATCACGGATGGGG
>NZ_VBSL01000067.1 GCF_006149005.1 Larkinella sp. C7
AAACCATCAACTGTCCCGGAACCAGCGTCCCCCCCGCAAATCAGCTCCCTATTCCGCCTTCGGTCTCCGCCCTGGTGGCAACCGAAGGGGCCGGGTTTATAACGAATCCGCTGGCGGTGTTCACCGATCCGGAAAACACATCCCTGACGTATGCGCTGACGGGCTTGCCCGCCGGATTGAATTTTGACAGTAATACACGGGTTATATCTGGTACTCCGACCGCAACCGGTACGTTTGAACTGACCTACTCGGCCACCGATCAGGCGGGAGGAAAAAGCAGTACGGTTTTTTCGCTGGTGGTCAATCCTGCGGCCCAACCCACCAATCAGCCGCCGGTGGCACCGCCGGTTTTTGCGTTGACCGCAACGGCCAACGTGGTGTATGCTCCGGCGGCTTTGCCCGCTTTCACGGATCCGGAGAATAATCCGCTGACGTACACACTAACCGGACTGCCATCGGGTCTGTCCTTCGATGCGGGCAACCGGACTTTAGCAGGAACACCGACGCAGCAGGGGAGCTTTCCGCTGGTTTACACAGCCAGTGATGGAAATGGGCAAACCCGCATGACGATTACGCTGACGGTAGTCGGCGGAACAACACCCGTTGTTTCGGGCAACTTCGACGGGTATTTGACGCAGGAAGCCAGTTGTAGTACGCTCTCGGGTTGGGTGTATGACCGCAACAAACCCAACAACACGTTTACAGTGGAATTCTTCGACGGCCCCTCCATTGCCGAGGGTACGCTGATCGGTTCCATCGTGGCCAGCGACTTC
>NZ_VBSL01000068.1 GCF_006149005.1 Larkinella sp. C7
ATTCTTATCTGCTTTCACTCATCAAATGATTCTCATCTTATTACAATTATATTAATACTCAATGAAAATCAAAAGTGAACAGAGCAAAGACATTAATACATGGTATCGACTTGCTTTGTCCCTTGGATAATTTTGAATTTCGGAGAGTCAAAGAAGGCCAAGCACACGAATGACATCCCTAGAAAACTTTTGGTACAAACTCAATCAAACAAAACACGGCAAAGAGTATTTCTTTTCCAGCATTATTATCCTGATTGCCCTCCTAGTCAGTGCAATCTTTCTCAAGGGGTATGTCTTTTACGGCAAGTCCCAGGTTCTCTACTCTTATAAGGTCGAGACCAAACAGACGGCCCAAGCTAAACAATCTACCCACGTTTACCATGATATTCACGCCCTCAAAGGCTTTTCTAAGATTTCAGCAGGAACCAAATTGACAGTGTTGGGCTATGATGCCATCAAGCATCATAATCAAAAGGAACTCTTTGCTAAGGTAAAAGTGGACGGCCAAACCCTCTATGTGATGGCCAAAGCCATTACTCTNCAACGCTATCAATCGCTACATCGCCAACCTTGGCTATCCCAAGGTTAGCCCCAAGCAAGATATTTACAGCAAATTTAAAAAGGAAGCCTACCATACCCAGAGCAAACAGCCCAAGGGAATTGTTATCCACGATACTGGGACCGAGAACTCCACGCTGGCAGGTGAAAAGGCCAACATGGAAAATGACTACCGTGATCAAGGGGTCTT
>NZ_VBSL01000069.1:0-305 GCF_006149005.1 Larkinella sp. C7
TTTACTACCAAAAGCAGGCCTATGAATTATCAGAATTGGAGCAGATTGAGCGGCTCAATGACCAAACCGAGCTCAGTCTCAAGTCCCTCCTAGATAAGATGCCGGTAGGAGTTGTTCAATTTGCCCCTGACACCAATGAAATTGGCTGGTTCAATCCCTATGCCGAGCTCATTTTTACCAATGACCAAGGGGAGTTTAATGTTGACTTCCTGCGGACAACCATTCAAGAGCAAAAGGCTGGTTCGGCCAACCACCGCATCCAAGTCAACAACCACACCTACGTGGTCAATATTGATCTTTCAGCT
>NZ_VBSL01000069.1:374-746 GCF_006149005.1 Larkinella sp. C7
TTTCAGCTGGTCTCTTTTACTTCTTTGATTCTGTAGGAACAGAAAGCAGCTTTGATAGTTCACTCAAGCGTCCGGTTATCGGCGTCATTTCTGTTGATAACTACGATGACATTACGACCGACCTGTCTGATGCTGATGTGGCCCAAATTAATGGCTTTATTGCCAACTTTATTTCTGAGTTTGCCGGTCAGCACCAGATTTACTATCGTCGGGTCAGCATGGACCGCTTCTATTTTTTCAGTGATTACAAGGTTTTAGCAGCCCTGATTGACGACAAGTTTACAGTTCTGGAAAACTTCCGCAATGAAGCTAAGAATCTGGAACTGCCCTTAACCCTCAGTATGGGGATCTCTTTCGGAGAAGACAACCATC
>NZ_VBSL01000007.1 GCF_006149005.1 Larkinella sp. C7
AAAGGAAATTGGGTTTATTACGGACTAATGCACGGACCAATAAAAAATCGGAAATCCGTTCGACGGTTCGCTGCAATTTTTCGGGCAGATTTTCGACCCTGATCGGATTCAGGCCAACGGTTTTCCGAACCAGGGGCAAAATGATTGCTGCCAGATTTTCCCGAAAAATCTTATCGTAATCCTGTGGCATGAACGCACGGTTTCAAGACGATTTCTTCTTAGACGGGAAAGGATGCGGAAAGTAATGCGGGAATAGGCGATGATTGAAAACCTGGCCGGAGTAGAAGTAGGTGGTAAATCAACTTTTCAAACTAACTTTGCGTTCCCCTGATAGAGTTACGGTTAATTCTACTACTCATTAACATTCCGCAAATTATGGCATCACAATATGATGTAATTGTTCTTGGCAGCGGCCCCGGAGGCTACGTAGCTGCTATTCGTGCGTCACAATTAGGTATGAAAACCGCCATTGTCGAACGCGAAAGTCTGGGTGGAATCTGCCTGAACTGGGGCTGTATCCCAACCAAAGCCCTGCTGAAAAGCGCGCAGGTTTTTGAATACATCAAACATTCTGAAAATTACGGTATTACCATCAGTGGTGAAGCAAAACCGGACTTTGGCGCGGTGATCAAACGCAGCCGGGGTGTGGCCGACTCGATGAGCAAGGGCGTTACCTTCCTGATGAAGAAAAATAAAATCGATGTTCTGTTCGGAAACGGTAAAGTAAAACCGGGTAAGAAAATCGATGTAACCGATAAAGACGGTAAAACCGCTGAATACGAAGCCAAACACATTATCATTGCCACCGGTGGCCGCGCTCGCGCCCTGCCCGCCGTCCCGATCGATGGAGAAAAAGTGATCGAATACCGCAAGGCAATGTCGCTGACAAAACAACCCGAATCGATGCTGGTGATTGGTTCCGGGGCCATTGGCGTCGAATTTGCGTATGTGTATGCGTCAATGGGCACGAAAGTGACCATTGTCGAATTCCTGCCGCGCATTGTGCCGGTCGAAGACGAAGAAATCTCGAAAGAACTCGCCAAGCAGTACAAAAAGCTGGGCGTCGATATTTATACGAGTTCGGAAGTAACTAAAGTCGATACAAGCGGAAAACTTAGCAAAGTGTACGTCAAGACGCCGGATGGCGAAAAGACGTTCGATGTGGAAGTGGTGCTGTCGGCGGCTGGCGTAGTGGCCAACATCGAAAATATCGGTCTGGAAGAAACCGGGATCAAAACCGAACGGGGTAAAATTACCACGGACGACTTTTACCGCACCAATGTGGACGGATATTACGCTATCGGTGATTGTACCAAAGGCCAGGCGCTGGCCCACGTGGCCTCGGCCGAAGGCATTATCTGTGTGGAAAAAATCGCCGGTCTGGACCACGTCGAGCCGATGAACTACAACAACATTCCCGGCTGTACATACTGTACACCGGAAATTGCGTCGGTTGGCTACACGGAGGCTGCGGCCAAGGAAGCCGGTTATGACATTCTGGTGGGTAAATTCCCCTTGTCAGCATCAGGAAAAGCCAAAGCCGCTGGTGCACCGGAAGGCTTCGTGAAAGTGATTTTCGACAAAAAATACGGCGAGTGGTTAGGTGCTCACTTCATCGGGTACAATGTTACGGAAATCATTGCCGAGGTGGTGGCTGCCCGCCGGTTGGAAACCACGGGTCATGAAATCCTGAAAGCCGTTCACCCCCACCCGACCATCTCGGAATCCATCAAGGATGCGACGGAAGCCGCTTATGGCGAGGCAATTCACCTCTAAGTCAGGAGAATAGACTTTTCGTTTTTACAGAAATGCCGCCGGGAACGTTATCCCGGCGGCATTTCTGTTTTTACGATTCAGTTAGCAAAATGTGCAGTTGAACGGGCTGAACTTCCGTTTGCTGATTCGTTTGCTTTCGGCCTGTCCCCGCCTGCCTATCTTTGTCGAACGGTTTTAAAACCGGTATACCAACAACAAATACCGCTAAACACTCATGAAAAAACCAGTACTGTTCTGGTTGGCAGCCACCTTTTGCGTCGCGGCCAATGCCCAAGACCCCATGACCGGCCCGCTTTCCGGCGTATCCACCCAGTTGAAACCCGTCAAAACGGGAAATGCACAGTTCATTCAGAAAATCGAAGCGTCGCAACCCAACTACCGGGCGACTTTTTCCGTGACCAAAACCAGCGATAAAGGCAAAGGCGATGAAAATACGTATTTTCTAAATTTATCGGATCTGGATGTCTCAACGGTAACGTATAAGGTTGAACGAGACGTGATTGCGGTTTTGGCCGATACCAAACAACACCGCAAGTTCGTCCGCTACAGCGAGAACGGCGAGTTGAAGAGCCTGACCGACCGCGTTAAACTCTACGCCGATAATCCGGACATTGCCAAAGCACTCGTTGAGTCGTTGAAAAAAGTGATTCTGGCCGCCGAAAAAGCCTACAAACCCGCCCGTACGCCCGAGACGCTGGACGATTTGCGCCAGTGGCTGAAAGCCAACATTGGCAACGAAGCCATCGGGTCTGACAAATACGAACAGGCGCTCACCTTCGATTTTGATAACCCGTTGCGGGCGGTTTTCCGCCGGAGTGAAGTGGGCGCGAAAGGATCAGCCTCTTCTGAAACGTTCTCGTTTAACCTCGGTGATCTGGGTCTGGAAGGTTTACAGGTGGAAACCAAAGGCAAACGGTTTGAGTTGTCGCTGGTGGTTCAGCAAAAGCAGAAGCTGATGGGCTATGCGAAGGACGGAAAACTGGATAATGTCGTTCAGACGTTTGAAATCATCAGTGGTGATGCCGACAAAATCCGGGATGTGGCTGCCGCCTGGCGCAAGCTGATTCCGCTGGCGGTCAAGCAACTGGAGTCCAAAAAGCCGGTTTTTGCCGCGATGCCCGCTGCGCAGAAATACCTGGAATCGAGCATCCAACCGGCCAAAACCAACGACCGCACGATTGAGCAGAGCCTGAAACCGGATTGTATCTGTACGTACACCCGGCGTGAAACCTACAATAAAAACAATACCGAAGAAGTCTATGAGTTCAATCTGGCCGATCTGGCGGAGAAAGGGGCCAAACTGGGTGTCGATAAAGAACTCTACACCATCGATCTGAAAACGCGTGATAACCGCCGGTTTATCGGATATACGAAGAACGGAGTCCGTCAGAATTACGTATCCGAAATCGAACTGGCTTCCGACAATCTGGAGAACGTCCGATACATGTCACAGGCGTTTGAGAAAGCCGTTCAGGCGTGTGTGCAATCCCGGAAAAGCCCCGTGCCAACGACTGGTCAACAAGCCCGGCTGGACTGGATTTCGCAGCAGCTTCCCAAAGAATCCGGTGAAAAAGAGCCGGTTACTTATACGCTGGCGGCCGAAAATGGCACCTGTGATCTCAAGCTGACGGTAGCACAAGGTGGCCGGAAAGTATCGGAGCTCGTCTATGACCTGGCCTTGAAAGATATGAATGCGGATGCCACCAGCTTCGATGTCGACGGCAAAAATGTCTACGTCAGCCTGGTGACCAAAGGCAAAGAAAAACTGGTGAAAACCTTCAAAGACGGAAAACCTTCCGACTACGTCCACACGGTAAAGATTCAACTGGGCGATATTGAAAAAGGCCGCTACGTAGCTGAAGCCTTCAGGCAGTTGATTCGGAACTGCGTATCGAATTAACAAAATCCACACCGCCTGTTTAGGGTTTGGCATGAACGGTTTTCGGACGGTCGTTCATGCCAAACTTTTTTGTTTTTCAAGCTACAGGAAAGTGCGCCATCCTGCCCTAACCGTCAGGCCGGAATGATTTCAACCGGTAGTTCACCCGTCAGGTTTTTGACCAGGTCCGCTACGTGGATGACAACGGCTTTCATGTCCTCTGCTGAGGGCGCATCAACATGCGGTATGGTTTCGAAGGTTGCCGTAAGATGATCTTTTTCTGCCGCTAAAAGGAAGCGAAAATCCGGCAGTTCTACCTCGACTTTTTCGTCGGGAGTCATCTCTACCGACTGAATGATCCGGTGCCCGGGATTCAGTTCAAATTCATCATTCCAGAGCTGCCGGACGCGTTTATACACTTTTTCAATCGTTGTATCCATGATTGGGAATTGAAATTTACAGTGCAATATAAGCAGCAGCACCGTTTTTTTTCACGCAAAAGCGATGGATTGGTATGCAAAAACCAGATGATGAGCCGTTTATATGAAATACGACGGGCTCTATGAAAAGGTATCTACTTCTGATCTTCTGGGCATTGCTGAATCTGGCAGCGGTTTCGGATGCGCTGGCCACCCACGTTCGGGCGGGCGAAATTACGACCCGGCGGGTGTCGTCTACGTCGCTGACCTACGAAATTACCTTAACGGTTTATTATGACGTCACACGCGGCCCCGGCGGGGGCTATGATGCGGCCCTTGCTCAGCGGGATGTCAATTTCTGTTTCGGCGTCGGGCAGCAAATGCGCCGGGTGCCCCGGGTCGATGCTGAAACCCGAAACATCAATGCCAATACCACCATCAACATCTACCGGACCACCTATACCTATTCGGGGCCCGGTGTCTACGACATCAGTTGCACCATCGTCAACCGGAACGAAGGAACCCGTAATATTCCCGTTTCGATCAATACCAGCTTTAAACTGCGGACAACCATCGTGGTGAATGCCAATCTGGGGCTCAACAGCACCCCGGTTTTGTTAAACCCCCCGTTGGATTCGGCCCGCGTGGGCCAGAAATGGTGCCACAACCCGGCGGCTTTCGATGCTGATGGCGATAGTCTGGCCTACCGGCTTTACACGCCTTCCGGGAAAATAAACGAGACCGACGATGCTTCCTGCGACCTGGGTTTTGTGGCCGGTTATTCGGACCCCACGACGATTGGTCTCAATCGGGTCAATGAAGCCAATACCGGCCCGGCGACCCTGACGGTCAACGCCCTGACCGGTGATGTCTGCTGGGACGCCCCCGCCGAAGTAGGCCAATATAACATTGCGTTCATTGTGGAAGAATGGCGGGATGGTGTCAAAATCGGCGAAATTGTCCGCGATATTCAAATTATAGTGACGCCTTCCATCAACAAACGTCCGGAACTGAAGGTGCCGGAAGATCTCTGTGTGGAGGCCGGAACGCTCATCAACCAGACCATTACGGCCACCGATCCCGACGGAAACCGTCTCGAATTGACCGGCTACGGCGGCCCGTTCAACAAAGGTCCCAATAATGCTACCGTTCAACTGGTGGCTCCGCCTGCCGCTACGCTGACGCCAGCGGGCGTTCAGAACAGTCCCGCAACGTCGACTTTTCGCTGGCAAACCAACTGCGCCCACGTCCGGGCCGAACCGTACGATGTCATTTTCCGTGTTGTCGATTTCCCGCAAAGAGCGGGTCAGACTCAACTGGCAACACTTGAATCGTTCCGAATCAGGATTTATGCCCCCAAACCCCAGAATCTCACCGCCCGCCCGACCACGGACCCGGCCGGACGCGCCATCATTCTCAATTGGGCTGCCTATGCCTGCGGGGTTTCGACACTGCCGTCGGGCACGCAAATGGCTATTTATCGCAAGGAAGGCTGTGAGAACCTCACCCTCGACCCCTGCACCGAGGCCGGTTTATTGGCTTCGACCGGCTACGTGAAAGTTGGCGAGGTGCCGATTGACCAAACCACGTTTACGGATAACAATTCCAGTCAGGGACTACCGCGGGGTGTGCAGTACAGCTACCGGATTGTGGTCATTCTACCCCGTCCTAACAACGGCCAAAGTGCGGTTTCTGAGCAGGTTTGTGTGACGCTGCCCCAACAGGTACCGCTGATTACCCACGTCACCGTCGATAGTACCTACGATACCCGGGGCGTTGTCACGGTTCGCTGGACCCGCCCGCCCGGTGTCGACCCCAACGACGGTACCGGCCCGTTCCAATACCGCCTGTTCCGGGCTACCGGTCTCACGGGCACCAACTTTACCCAAATTGCGGCCATCAGCACCACGTTGCAGCCTGGTGTTGCAGATACGGTGTATACCGACCGTGGATTGAATACCGTGGCAAATGCCTATCGCTACCGCATTGAATTCTATTTCACCGACCCGGCTTCCGGCCAGTTGCAGCGGCTCGATGCGACCGAAAATGCCAGTTCGGTCCGGCTGACGGCAACTCCCGGAACGCGACGCGTTCAGCTTGCCTGGGAAGCCAGCGTGCCCTGGAGCAACGACAACCAGCAACATCGCGTATATCGCAGCAAAACCGGTCCCAACGGGCCGTTCAACCTGGTGGCGGTGGTTCCGGTCACTACGGCAAATAGCTACACGTATACCGATCAGGGAGCCGATACCTACGCGGCCGATGGCGTTCAGCCCGTGACCATGTCGGTCGATAGCAGTTATTGTTACCGGGTGGAAACCGTAGGGCGGTATTCGGCTCCGCTGACGACGATGTTGCTGAACAATTTCTCGCAGGGCGTGTGTGCAATGCCCATTGACACGACCAGACCGTGCCCCCCACAGTTGGCCATCGATACGCTCCATTGCGCCAGTCTGACACCCGAAGCGTTCTGCAATCAGACAACCTTCGCCAACACGTTAACGTGGCAAAGGCCGACAACGGGCGAGTGTGACCAAAACGTAGTCAAATACAATATTTATTATGCGCCCTGCGAAGGACAGGAGCTGGTTTTGCTGGCGTCGGTGAACGCGCCCACGATGACCTATCGGCACGAAAATCTGACTTCCTTCGCGGGGTGTTACGAAGTCCGGGCGGTGAATCGGAGTGGTCAGGAAAGTGTGGCTTCCAACCGGGTTTGTAAGGATAATTGCCCGTATCTGATGATGCCAAATGTATTTACGCCCAACGGCGATGGCAAAAATGACGAGTTTCAGCCCATGCAATGTCCCCGGTTTGTGGAGTCGGCCGAATTGATCATTGTCAACCGGTGGGGTGGGCAAGTCTATCAGAACAACAGTGTCGATGGCGCGCTGACCTGGAATGGTACCAACAGCCGCGGTCAGGAATTGCCGGGCGGTTTATATTACTACCAGATTCGGGTGAAATTCACGCGGCTGAATTGCGCTGCACCGGAGGAAATCTACAAGGGCTGGGTGGAGATTCTGAGAGAATCCGGCGGAACGAATTAATGAAGCGATTCCGATTTTTAATGAACCTGAATTTTAAATGTAAAATGATGAATATCGAATGTAAAAGTTTTTGAAGAGCGCCTGGCTACTTTTACATTCGATATTCATCATTTTACATTTAAAATTCCCTTTTATTTAATATGCGCCCGCAGCATCCAGGCAATTTTCTCGTGTTTTTCCATCAAACCGGTGATGTAATCACTCGTTCCGGCATCTTTGTGGGCGTCGGCAAATTCGTCAATATTGCCCCGGATAAACGCAATGATGCTTTCGTGGTCGGCCAGCAGTTTTTTGATCAGGCTGCGGCTGTCGTTTCCACCGGCATCGTGCTCGGTTAAGTGCGTCAGTTCCAGGAAGCTTTTCAGCGTAGCGGGCGCATAATGACCCAATTGGCGAATCCGTTCCGCGACCTCGTCCACAATCTCCGCCGATTGCGTGTATAACTCCTCAAAATACAGGTGTACAGAATGGAAATCCATACCTTCCAGATTCCAGTGGGCATTGAGGGTTTTTGTGTATAATACAAATTCATCGGCCAGCAATTTGGCCAGTTGGTGAGCGACAACCTCCCGGTTTTCGGCTGAAATACCAATACTTGTTTTCATCTGTTGTGTGTGTTAAAATGGGAACTGTGGGCTTGAAAGGCAATGTAGACAAAACGCTGTTAAATCCGTTCGGCCAGGTGGGCGGCCACTTCGGCCAGGCGGTTTGAGAAACCCCATTCGTTGTCGTACCAGGCGGCTACCGACAGCAGATTCCCTTCTTTCGCTGTCAGTGGCAGATCGATAATGGACGAATGCGGGTCGGCCACAATCCGCGACGAGGCCCACTCCTGCTCCAGCACATCCAACACCCCTTTCAAGGGACCTTCCGAGGCCGCTTTGCGGAACGCGTCATTAACTTCCTGTACGGTGCAGTCTTTTTCAGTAATCAGGTTTAACTCGGCGATGCTGCCGGTGCGCGTCGGAACACGGTAGGCTTTCCCGGTGATTTTGAGGTCTTTCCAGATAAATTGCAAGGCGCGGGCGGCTCCCGACGACGACGGAATGATGTTTTCGGCCGCAGCCCACGAATCCCGCCGGTCTTTCATCGGCTGATCCGTCAATGATTGAGTATTCGTATACGAGTGAACCGTCGAAAATAAACCGTATTGAATGCCGAAATTCTCCCGAATCACTTTCACCACGGCCGCCAGCGCATTGGTCGTGCAACTTCCCATGCTGATGATGTGGTGGTTTTCAGGATCGAACGTGTCGAGGTTGATGCCTTTCAGCAATACGGCATCGCAATCGGCCAGGGATTTGCTGGGCGCACTGATGAGCACGTATTTAGCGCCCCGGTCCAAATGGACTTGCGCTCCGGCGCGGGTGGTGGCCCGGCCCGTACAGTCGACCACCAGATCGACGCCCAGCGCCTTCCAGTCGGGGACTTCCTTGGCGGAGTTGATATACGGAATGGTTCGGTCGCCAATGGTCAACTGGCCTTCGCTGCCCGAAACGGGCTCCGGCCAGCGGCCGTAGTTGGTATCGACCGCAAACAGAGCCGCCAGGGTGGACTCATCACGGATGTCGGAAATCGAAACGGGAACAAAGAGGTTGTTGCTCAAGCCAACACGCAGAAACTGCCGCCCAATGCGACCGAATCCATACAATGCAATAGTTGCCATACGAAGGATGATTTGTTGAACAAACGGGGAATTTGGCGTCAATCCGCGCTAAAACGGCACGGCTGACTTTTCTATGCCCTTACAAAATGATAAGGGATAGGAGCCTTTAAAAAGTTCAGTGAACCTTAATAAATATACGAACCGGGAAATGATCCTGACAAGGCGGTTCAACCAGCGCGGAAGCCATTACACCGGGTTTAATTGGATTCCTGAAAAACCTGCTCATTGGCATCGATCACCCAATTCCGTAAAGATGACCGATCGAATGCCCTGAACGCGTATTTCCTGAAAATCAATAAACCGGCCTTTTTGAACTTCCAGCCCGGCTTTTCAACTATTTTTAGAAAAAAAAGGATTAAAATCGATATGACTCGGCATTAGTAATTAAACGGACATGGTTTTGGGCAGATAAATCCTACCATTGTTCAACTATTCCTAACCCGACCTTTTATCACTGTGCCGACTTATCATCCCCCTATGGATTTGTGGTATGCCTTCCGCCAGGGGGATGAAGCGGCTTTTCAACAGATTTACCGGTTGTATGCGCGCGACCTGCTCAATTATGGTTACAAAGTAACCAACGATGTGCCGCTCATCGAAGACAGCATTCACGACCTGTTCATCGAACTGTGGCAAAGCCGGGCCAACCTGAGCGACACGGATTCGATCCGGTTTTACCTGTTCCGGTCGTTGCGCAACAAGATCAACAAAACCCGCCACCGCGATCCGTTCTTTCAGGCTTCCGATATTGACACCGTCCATACGGCAGACGACTTTATCATTGAAAATACCCTCATCGAGCACGAACAACGGGAACAGGTACAGCGGCAACTTCGCAAAAGCTACGATCTGCTGACGCCCCGCCAGCAGGAAGCCCTGAATCTTCGCTTTTACCAGCACTTCAGCAACGAGGAAATTGCCCGGATTATGGGCGTCAACTACCAGTCGGCCTGCCGGTTTATTTACTCCGCGCTGAAAACACTCCGGGAAGCCGTCCGGATTTTTTCCTGGGGACTTTTGTGGATTGGGCTGGAAGGATTCTTAACGCATATACAACCATGAATTATTATCAATTCAGCACGGAGGATCTGGCGGCTGACGACTACTTCAAGGAGTGGGTCAGCTCGCCGAGTCCCGAAACGGAAGCCTTCTGGACGGAATTCCTGCGGGAGTATCCGGAAAGGTATTACCAGGTGGCCGAAGCCCGGCAACTGGTGGCTGGTTTGCGGGACATTCAGCACCAGCCCGCGTTAACGCAGAAAGTAGATATTATCTGGAACCGAATCGAAGATACGCTCGAAAGTGCCCGTCCGCTGCCGGTGGAACGTTGGCTTACCGGACTGCGGGTTTGGAAAGTAGCGGCAGCGGTTTTGCTGATGCTGGGCGTCGGCTGGTTCGGTTGGCAGCAACTGGACAAAGCCGGTTTTTCGCCGGCAGAACGATCTCTGACCGGGAATGAATGGGTGGAAACGCTCAATGAAGCCAGTCAGATCATGCACATTCAACTGGCGGATGGCAGCCGGGTCGACCTGCAAAAAGGTGGCCGACTGCGTTACCGGAACGAACTGGCAGGAACCCAACGGGAAGTTTTTCTGACCGGCGAAGCTTTTTTTGATGTAAAAAAGAATCCTAAAAAACCGTTTGTCGTGTATGCCAATGGGTTGGTAACGAAGGTGTTGGGGACCAGTTTTTGGATCAAAGCCCCGGCGGATGCACCGACGGTGACGGTGGATGTCAAAACCGGTCGGGTATCGGTTTATCCCAACCAGCCGAGCCGCGTTCACGACCCGGAGTCAAAAGGAATGGTGTTGACGCCCAACCAGAAAGTCGTTTTTCAGCGCGAGGCTGAGACCCTCAACAAACTGCTGGTGGAAAAACCGCTCCCGTTGATTCCCAAAAAAGAAATGCAGCGGTTTGTATTTGAAGATGCGTCGGTAGACCGGGTTTTTACGGCCATCGAGCGGGCTTACGGGATCGATATTATTTTCGATGAGGAAGTGATGCAGTATTGTACGCTGACGATGAGCATCGATAATGAAGATCTTTTTCAGAAGCTGGATGTCATTTGCAAAGTGCTCGACGCCCGGTACAAATTGCTCAATGCGCAGATCGTAATCTATAGCAAAGGCTGTCCTAAACCCTTGTAATAAACCCCTGCCGGTATGCCAATCCAATAAGCTTTTACCCAAAAAAACATCAGTGATGCTCGTAACACCACTGATGCCGATTCCCCCTCGATGCGCTGGTTTTGCCGTCGTCCTTTTCAGGATGAAGAGGGTTGTTTTGTCCAAAAATTTAACAAAACCTTTAAAGCTAATGAAAAAACCAATACCAATCCAAACCCTGCTGTTACTCATGAAACTCTCGCTGGCCCAGGTCATTCTGGCCATGATTTGTACGGGTGTTTCGCTGGCCTATGATGCCACCGCCCAGGAAGTATTGAATAAGCGGGTAAGCTTTCGGTTTGAAAATCAGGGCTTACGCAAGGTGCTGAAAGAAATCGAAAACCAGACCAACATTCGGTTTGCGTTTCGGCCCCGGGAGATTCCCTTCGATCGAAAAACGACCCTCATTGTGTCCAACGAATCGCTGGGGGCCGTTTTGGATAAAGTGGTAAAACCGCTTCGGCTCCGCTACGAAGTCGTTGGAAGGCAGATTGTTATCTCACCGATTTCGGAACCTTCCAAACCCGAGTCTTCCCTGCCGGTAGTTAATGAAAACACGGCTTTTATGGGATCGGTCGAGCAAACCGTCAGCGGAACCGTGCGGGATGAAGCCGGGCTGGCCCTTCCGGGGGTGAGTGTGGTGGTGAAAGGCACGACCAAGGGAACGTCCACCGATGCCGAAGGCGCTTTTCGCCTTTCGGTGCCGGATACCAAATCGGTGCTGGTGTTTTCCTACGTTGGTTTTGTGAATCAGGAAGTTCCGGTCAACAGCCAGACCACGTTTATGATCACGCTGAAATCCGACGACAAAACGCTGAGTGAAGTGGTCGTCGTGGGATACGGTACGCAGAAAAAAGCCGACCTGACGGGCGCCATTGCAACCATTTCGGCGG
Source organism: Larkinella sp. C7 (assembly GCF_006149005.1). Taxonomy (GTDB): domain Bacteria; phylum Bacteroidota; class Bacteroidia; order Cytophagales; family Spirosomataceae; genus Larkinella. The sequence goes on from NZ_VBSL01000007.1 coordinate 11,849, forward strand.
ATAAGTTCAAGAACAAGGCAGCGGTTTCGTACGGCGAAGCGCTGGTGGGCCAGATGGCGGGGGTGCAGGTGCAGCAGATCAACGGCGCTCCCGGTGGCGAAGGGCTGTCGGTTCGGGTGCGGGGAACGGGATCGATTACGGCGGGGAATACGCCCCTCTACGTGATCGACGGGTACCCGATTGAAGGCAGTGCGTTTTCACTGGTGAACCCTTCCGATATTGAAAGCATTCAGGTGTTGAAAGATGCCTCTTCCACCGCCATTTACGGGTCGCGGGGTTCCAACGGCGTTATTATTGTTACCACGAAAAAAGGGAGCATCGGCGCTCCAACCATCTCTTACAACGCATTTTACGGGATTCAGCAGGTTGCCAGAAAAATGGACGTGATGAACACCCGCGAATACATTGAGTTTTTTAAAGACGGCCACAACCAGGCCTGGCTGGATCGGGCACCGATGCCCGGCAATGCCCCGCATACCATCAATGATCCCAATTCCGTCCGCGAAAAATATACCAACTCCAGCTTTTACGTCATTCCCGAACGTTTCAATGATCCGAGCCAGTTTGCGGACATCAACTGGCAGGACCAAATCTTCCGGATTGCCCCAACGCAGCGGCACGAGCTTTCCGTAACCGGGGGCGTCGAAAAAACCCGGTATGCGATTTCCGCAGGGTATACGAATCAGGAAGGTATTCAGATTAAAACCGACTTCAAACGGTACAATTTGCGGGCGAACATTACGTCGAACATCAGCAAAAAGCTGGAAATCGGTACCACGATCAGCGCGTATTATTCGGAGAACAACAACGTCGATGATGGCAAAGACAGCCCGCTGGCCTATGCCGTTTACCTGCCCCCGATTTATCCGCTCAGAAATGCCGATGGTACCTACGGTTCGCAGGTTCGGAACCCCGAAATCTGGGCGGGTGACGTTGCCAACCCGGTCGGGATTGCCGAAAACATAACCAATTTTACGACCAGAAACGGACTCATTGCCTCGGTCTACGGCCAGTATGAAATCATCGAAGGCCTGAAATACCGGATCAGCCTGAACGGTTCGCTGGAAAATAAACGGTTGAAATACTACCGCCCTTCGTTTGTCGATACCGACGGTTCGCGCGCGCCCAAAACCGCCGATGCCCGGAATGAAACCTGGCTGGACCGCAACTGGCTGATCGAACATACGTTGAATTACAATAAAACGCTGTTCAACAAGCACGCCATTGGCCTGTTAGCCGGGTATACGGCCCAAAAAACCTTCGGTGAGTACACGCAGGTGATGGCCCAGAATTTCCCCAACGACGTGATCCGGACCCTGAATGCCGGGCAGATTGTGGGCGGAACCAACACGGAATTCCGCAATTCGCTGATTTCGTATTTAGGCCGGTTTACGTACGCATACGATGAAAAATACCTACTGACGGCCAGCATCCGGACCGACGGTTCATCCAAGTTCGGGGCCAACAACAAATGGGGGACGTTTCCTTCGCTTTCCGTCGGCTGGCGGGTGAGCAGCGAACCGTTCATGCAGGACATCCGGCAAATTACGGACCTGAAACTGCGGGCGAGCTGGGGTCTGGTCGGCAATAACCGCATCGGAAATTACGACGCCATTGCCCGCACCAGTTCCAATTATTACATCCTGAACAACAGCCTGGTCAATTCCGTCAATCCGATCAACTACCCGAACCCCGATCTGGGCTGGGAGAAAACCCGCCAATGGAACCTTGGTTTTGACCTGGGCTTACTGAACGGGCGGATTCAGGTGGAAGCGGATTTCTACAACAGCCGGTCGGTCGATCTGCTGCTGAACGTGCCGGTTCCGACGCTGACCGGTTATGCCACGCAGCTTCAGAACATCGGGCAGGTGGAAAACAAAGGCATGGAATACCTGGTGCGAACCCGCAACCTGATCGGTAAATTGAAATGGTCGACGGATTTCAACATTTCCTTCAACAGAAACAAAGTGCTGGCGCTGGGGCCGGATCGACTGCCGATTTATGCGGGCGCGCCCAATGCCAACAATACGTTTATCACGACGATTGGCCAGCCCATTGCCACGTTCTACGGCTACCAGTATGACGGTGTCTTCAAAAATCAGTCGGAACTGGATGCTGCGCCCCATTTGGCAAACGACCACCCCGGCGATCCGCGCTACATCGATATCAACAAAGACGGCGTGATCAGTGCGGCTGACAAAACCTATCTGGGCAACAACCAACCCAAATTTATGTACGGTTTCAGCAACGATTTTTCGTATAACCGCTTCGATCTGAATGTGCAGTTGACCGGTTCGCAGGGGGCTAAACTGTTTAGTTTTTTCAACCGGATGGTCGGTATTTACCACGGTGACCGGAACGGACGGACCAAGCTGATCAATCGCTGGCGGTCGGAAAGTGACCCGGGATCGGGCGACATTCTGCGGGCCAACCGCGATCCGAAAGGCTTACAAAAAGAGCCTTCCAGCTATTGGGTGGAAGACGGCTCTTTCCTGCGCATCCGGAATGTTTCGCTGGGCTACAATTTTGCACCGGCCCTCACCCAGCGCCTGCACGTCAAGGGCTTACGGGTTTACGTGACGGGGCAAAACCTATACACCTTCACAAAATATCCGGGCTTCGATCCGGAAACGAGCAGCCAGGGCGACGGGTTATCGCGGGGCGGTGATTACTTGGGCTACCCGGCCGCCCGCACCATCATCGCTGGGCTTAATGTAAGTTTTTAATTACCTGATCGTCAAACTTCTGGAACATGAAACGAATTCTTATACTCGTCTTGCTCATTGCGGTTTCTTTCTCCTGCAAGGAGGAATTTATCGACCTCCAGCCCATTTCGGACATGAATGCGGGCGTATTTTACAAAACCGAACAGGATATGAATCAGGCGGTTATGTCGCCTTATGCGTCGCTGCGGAATGTCTACAACCAGCTTTTTATCTACATGGGCGAGGTTCGTTCCGACAACACGACCTTTTCCTGGGTGCCGGGTGACTCTAAAAACATGACGTCCATCGACAATTTCGGGGATGTGATGCTGTCTGACAATACGTTTGTTCTGAACTTCTGGAACAACGTTTACAACACCATTCTGCGGTGCAACATCGTGCTGGATAAAATTGACGCCGTGCCGTTCAAAGATCCAAAACTGAAAGAGCAGTATAAGGCGGAGGCCAAATTCGTTCGGGCGCTGATGTATTTCTGGCTGGTTCGCGTCTACGGCGATGTGCCGAAAGTCGACAAGCAGTTGTCCGTCTCGGAAGCCTACGCCGTCGGGCGCACATCGACCCAGGAAATCTATGACTTTATCGTCGAGGATCTGAAATTCGCCGAAGCCAATCTGCCGGTTTCGTACGCTACGGTCGACAAAGGACGTGTTACGGTGGGCGGTGCCAAAGGGCTGCTGGCGAAAGTGTACATGACCATGGCCGGTTTTCCCCTGAAAAAAGGCGCAACGCACTACGCCCTGGCGGAAGCCAAAGCCCTGGAAGTGATCAGCATTCCGACCTATTCGCTGGTGCCGGATTACAAGGCGCTGTTCGATGTGAAAAACGAAAACACGGCCGAATCCTTGTTTGAAATTCAATACAAAAAAGGCGGAACCACGACGGGCAGCCCCTGGAACAATGATTTTGCGCCCCGGTTTTCGAACCGGGAAGTGGTTCTGATCGGTGACAAAAGCGGTTTTAATGCGCCAACGCCGTCGATGTCGGCTGCCTACGAAACCGGTGATCCGCGGAAAACCATATCCATGAGCGATAACTACGTGGCGGTGCCGGGTGGCAACACGGTGAACGAGAAATACGTCCGGAAATACTACGACGTCTCGTTTGCGGGCTCCGATAACGATAACAACTGGATTGAACTCCGGCTGGCGGATGTCTATTTGCTTTACGCCGAAGCGCTGGTGCGTCAGGGAAAGCAGCCCGAAACGGCCCTCGTTTATCTCAATAAAATTCGCCAGCGCGCCCGGAACAGCACCGGCGGTTCGGCAAGTATACTGGCTGATTATCCGCCTTTTACTTCCAGTGAAGCGTTTTTACTGGCGATCGAAAAAGAGCGTCGGGTCGAGCTGGCTTTTGAAAATCACCGGTGGTTCGACCTGGTCAGAACGGAGCGGGCCAAAACCGTGATGTCGCAGGAGCAGAAAGAACAGAATGGATTCAACCCGGCTTCGTGGAGCGACAACATGCTGCTGTTTCCGATTCCGTTGTCGGTTATTCAATCGAATCCGGATAAAATCAAGCAAAACCCCGGCTATTGAGACGCATGAAAACACGGACGATACTAGGACTTTTAGGCATTTTGACGCTCGGAATGCTACTGCCAACGACGGTTTTTTCCCAGAAGGCTAATACCTTGACTGCAAAAGAGAAAAAGGACGGCTGGGTTTTGCTGTTCGATGGCACCAGTTCGGCGGGTTGGAAAACGCCTTCGGGAAAGCCGGTTCCGGCGGGGTGGGAAATCAAAGATGGAACGCTGACGGCTAAAAAAGGAGGCAAAGGCGGGGATATTATCAGCGAAAACCAGTATTCGAATTTTGATCTAACGTTTGACTATACCATCGAACCGACGGGCAACAGTGGCGTCAAGTATTTTTACACGAAGTACGAAAAAGGCGGCAATCTGGGCATGGAATACCAGCTTCTGGATGATAAACGGGCGGAAGACAACAAGAAAGAAAACCACCTGACGGGCTCGTTTTATGATGTGATACCGCCCAATGCGGCCCTGAAAAAGGCCCATGAACCGGGTCAGTGGAATACCGTGCGAATCGTTTCCAAAGACAAAAAAGTGGAACATTGGCTGAACGGCGTGAAGATTCTGGAATTTACACGCGGCAGTCAGGCCTTCACGGATGCGGTTGCGCTGAGTAAGTTCAACAAAGCGGAACCTGCTTTTGGGACGGTTGAAAAAGGCCATATTCTGTTGCAGGAGCATGGCGGTGAGGTTTCGTTTAAAAACATCAAAATCAAAGAGTTATAAGACCTGCGCATGGAAAAAAGACGTGAGTTTATCAAGAAAATAGCCGCCGGTTCGGCCAGCCTGGCTGTCGGTGGAACAGCCTTCGGATTCAGTGCCAAGAGTTATAACCGCATCATCGGTGCCAATGAACTGGTTCGGGTGGCTACGATTGGCGTCAACAGCCGGGGAAACAGCATGGGCGGCACCATTGCCGGCCAGAAAAATGCCGAGGTAGCTACGGTTTGCGACGTAGACGAGCGCACCATTCCGAAGGCCATCGCCACCATCAAAAAGGTCAAATCGACGGCCAGCCCGAAATCCGAAAAAGACTGCCGGAAAGTGATGGAAGACAAGTCGATTGACGCAATCTACATCGCGACGCCCGATCACTGGCACGCTCCGCTAACGATCATGGGTTGTCAGGCCGGAAAACACGTGTACGTTGAAAAACCGCTCAGCCACAATCCGCACGAGGGCGAGTTGGCGATTGCAGCCGCCCGGAAATACAATAAGGTGGTTCAGATGGGCGCCCAACGGCGGTCGGCACCGGTTTTGACAGAAGGCATTCAACAGTTGCACAAGGGCATTATCGGACGCGTGTATCTGGCGAAAGCCTGGTACACAAACAAACGCAAAGCTACGGTTTTGAAACCGGGTACGGTTCCGTCCTGGCTGGATTATGAACTGTGGCAGGGTCCGGCTCCGCGCATGCCGTACAAAGAAGGCTTGATTCATTACGACTGGCACTGGTTCTGGCACTGGGGAACCGGCGAAGCACTGAACAACGGCACCCACGAAGTGGATGTAGCCCGCTGGGGATTGAACGTCGATTTTCCGACGCGCGTCACCTCCGTAGGTGGTCGCTACGAGTTCAAAGACGATTGGGAAACGCCCGATACGCAGGTTATTACGATGGATTATCCCGGTCGCGTGTCGCTGATGTGGGAGTCCCGAAGCTCGAACGGCCGGAAAATCGAAGGACTGGATCGGGGTATTATTTTCTACGGCGAAAACGGCAGTCTGGATACCGGTGGCGATAGTTACAAGGTCTACGATCTGGATGGCAAGCTGGTGAAGGAAATAAAATCCGTCGGTGATGGCGAAGGCGATGTGCAGGGACGGAACACGGCCAGCCCGAGTTTGGGCATGGACAATCTCCACGTTGCCGACTTTCTGGACGCAATCAAGAACAACCACCGTCCGAACTGCGATGTGGAACTGGGGTATAAAAGTGTGGTGGCGATGCAGTTGGGCAACATCGCCTGGCGCGTGGGCCGGGATTTGAAAATCGACCCCAAAAACGGCCATATCATTGGTGACAAAGAAGCGCAAAAGCTCTGGAGCCGCGATTACGAAAAGGGCTGGGAGCCGAAAGTGTAAAACAACATCGCAGGTAGTCATCCGGGAAATGAAAGAACGCCCCGATCAGAAAACTACCTGATCGGGGCGTTCTTCTGAGTTTACTATAATTGTGTGTGCATCTAACAGTGTTAGGTTAATTGAATTTTCTGTATTTCATTAGAGCCCAGTGCCGCTCCTTGTATTTAAAACAAAGGCTAATCGCGGGATTGGTAAAAGCTTACTATCTAACAGTGTTAGCTGATAATGAGATAGTTACTATTTTTTCGGATTGGTATACTTAAAACGAAACGGATTGGATGAAACTCTCCTTTATTGGTGCCGGAAATTTGGCCTGGCATTTGGCAATGGCATTCGAAAATGCCGGTAATGTTATTGGTGAGGTGTATAGCCGCGATGAAAAAAATGCCCGGCGACTCATTTCGATGCTGTATGACGCCCGGTTAAATCCTGATCTGAACTTTGCCGAAAGTGAGTCCGAACTATTTGTTCTGGCCATACCGGACGATGCTTTGGAAGAAGTGACCCCCCAGTTGGTGTTGCCCGAAAATGCGCTGGTGGTTCATACATCCGGCAGCAAATCCCTGGAAAGTCTGCGTCAACTGATGGACATTTACAGCGACGTACCGGTTCGGACGGGCGTTTTCTACCCGCTTCAAACGTTTAGCAAAGGCATTAACCCCCTCCCTTTTGAAACCATTCCGCTCTGCATCGAAGCCAGTGACAAGAGCACCGAAAAACAACTCATTGCGCTGGGGCAGGAACTGAGCCAGATTGTGTATCTGGTCAATTCACACGAGCGAAAGGTGCTGCACATAGCCGCAGTATTTGCCTGCAATTTCACCAATTACCTCTTCGGCATTGCCAAAGACCTGACCGATTCCGAAAACCTGGAGTTTGATTTATTGAAACCGCTGATTGAGGAAACCGTTCAAAAAGCACTCGATGCCCGTCATCCGGCCGAGGTGCAAACCGGCCCCGCCCGGCGCGGTGATGTGAATACGCTGAGCCTGCATCGGGCTTATTTGTCGGACAGGCCGGAGCTGTTGCAACTCTACCGGGTGCTGTCGGATGGGATTCAAGCCCGGCGTTGAAACCAACTTAGCGCAACGGGCGACCCAGCCGGGTTTCCATGCGGGGTTTGTCCGTAAGCGCGGCACTTTGTTCTAGCGCCCGCCAGGTTTCGTACAAGCCTTTGACGAGGTGATAACACCCTTTTTCGGGGGTGGCTTTCACCGTCGACACCGGCTCCCCTTTCCGGTCAAGGACGCCGAACCATTCCTTGTTTGCTTTGTCCGGGAAATGTAACCAGGTGTAATCGTGTATCTTCCGAAACCACTTCAGGCAATCGTTTTGCCGCGTGCGGACGTAACCTCTCGAAAAAACCGCCAGCGCTTCGGAGTGAATCCACCATAGCTTCCGGTCCCATTCACTGTATACGCTGGATCGTTCTTTCAAGTCGGCATACTGGAAAAAACCGCCAGCCGGTTCATCCCAGCAAATATCCGCCAGATGAAGCGCCATCTGCATGGCTTGCTGCGCCAATCGCCGGTTGCCGGTCAGATCGGCGGCATCCAGCAGGTAATTCGCAGTTTCAAACCCGTAGCCGCCGTGGAGCCGTCGACCGGTTACACTGTCACAAAAGGAACCGCCCGGCAACACATGTTCCCGCAAAATCGTGATGCGTTTGTCAAAAAACTCGTTCTGAATTTCGCTCAAAACGGTTTCGTACGCCTGTTTATACAAATCCGGGTCCAGTAAAGCACGGGTTTCCAGCAAGGCTTTCAGGAGTAACATCGGTTCGCCGAGGTGTTTAAATTCCCGAAAACCGCCCAGTTGACTTTCCCATTGTTCACGTTGCTTCAGACGGTAATTGACCACAGAGAGCATGGTTTGCCGGGCGAGGCTCGCAAATTTCGGTTCATTCGTAGCCGTATACAGTTGGGCAAAAGCCATCGCGGCCGAGCAATCCGATTCGATGGTCGCGGCTGGTGATACGGCTCTCCCCCGCCGATCGACCACGCCCAGCCAGCGGTTTTCGTGCTGTCCGTAATTCAGCAAAAAATCGGCCCCATGGCGCGCCAGATCGAGCCACAGCGGAATGGCATCGACTTCGTTGTATAAAAAGGCAAAGGCCCAGATTTGCTGCGCCTGAAGTTTAATGACTTTGTCGGTATCGAAGGCTTCTCCCTGATCGGTAAGCGCATTAAAATACCCACCGCAGAGGGTGTCGCGGCTGTGTTTCGTCCAAAATGGAATGATCGTTCGGAAAAGGCTTTCCTGGTACTGAGCAGCCAGTTTACTGAAATCCATTCAATTATCTGCATTCATTGGCATTCCCGAAACTATAAGAAAATCGGAGTAAATGGAAATTAAACCGATTGAACGCGTACTTTCGTCCGTTTTGATGGGAATACGGATTCAACGGATGGAACAGATTTGCGCGGATTAAAATACGTTCGATCCGCCTGATCCGTGTTCCTGTCAAAATTCATTAATTCAAACCGGTATGGATGCTTTACAAGAACGATTTAAACAAATAACTACCTTTATTTTCGACGTCGACGGTGTCATGACGGATGGCAGTGTGAACGCCCTGGAGTCGGGCGAACAATTCCGGACGTTCAATGTCCGCGATGGGTACGCCATCGAGCGGGCGGTTCATTCGGGCTACCGGTTGGCTGTCCTTTCTGCCGGAAGCCAGTTGGGTGTTCGCAAGCGGCTGGAATTCCTGAAAATCAAGGACATCTTCATGGGCGGTCCCACGGAGCAGAAAATTTATGCCTATCTGGGGTATTTAAATCGCGACCAGATCAACGAAGCCGAAGTGTTGTATATGGGCGACGACATTCCGGATTTTCAGGTGCTTTCACGTCCTACGCTGCTGAGCACCTGCCCGGCCGATGCCGCCGATGAAATCAAAGCGGTCTGTGACTACATCTCGCCCGTGGCGGGTGGCCGTGGAGCGGTTCGCGATGTGATCGAACAGGTGATGAAAGCGCAGGGTAAATGGCTGTCGTGGCTGACGGATGTGGAACCGTTCAAACTGCACAACGAGCGGTAATCAGGACGACAGTACGACGGCACCTGACCGGTGTCGTCGTACTGTCACCAATTCCCGATCAGTTCGTTAAATTCCTCCAGCAAAAACAACGTCCGTTTGCCCGGTTTTCCGTCGGCAATTGTCAACTCGCCAATCTGAACGATGGGCAATACTCTCTTGGTCGAACTGGTTGTAAAGGCTTCGTCAGCGTCGTAGAGATCGGAGAGTAAAACCGGGCGCTCTTCCACCTGAAAATCGTTCTGCGCCAGGTTCATGACGGTTCGGCGGGTGATTCCGTGCAGAATATGCCGGTTGGGCGTAATGAGTCGATCGCCTTTGAAAATGAAGAAGTTGCTGCGGCTCAGTTCGCTAATTTCGCCGTTTTTGTGGTACAACACATCCGACGCCCGCGCCGACCGGATGGCCTGGGCGAGCAGAATGACGCGCTTGTAATCCGTACTTTTGACCTCGGCCATCTCGCGGACGTAGTCGTCCAGAATCACCTTGATGCCCTCTTCAAACTGGCTGAGTGGAGTCGGATGGATTTCCTCCGTGATCATCACCAAGTTGGGATTGACCACGCTGATGCTGTCGGGGCTGTAACCGCCCGTCATTACGAAGCGTATAGCAACATCCGGCAGACTACTTTTATCGACCAACTCCATCACAACCCGGTAGGCTTCCTCTTTTTGAATCGGAACCGGCAAGTGCATTTTGGTGGCCGAGTTCGCAAACCGTTCCCAATACCAGTCCCACTGAAACGGCCGACCGTTGTAGGTTCGGAAATAATCGAACAGCCCGAAGCCGCGCAGCAGTCCGAGGTCGGTGATGCCGAAAGCGATTTGCTCGACGGGGAGAATCGTGCCGTTGAAATAGCCGTAGAGGGCCATAATGATCTAAAAAAGTGATTAGGTGATAAAGCTTTGATAGGAACACGGATTGAAGGGATGTAACCGGTTTTACTCTGTGCTAATCCATTATATCCGTGTTCCTATCAAAATTTTCAAACCAGTTTTTTATACTTAATCCGCTTCGGTGTGGCATCACCGCCCAGCCGCTTTTTGCGGTTTTCTTCGTATTCGGAGAAATTGCCTTCAAACCAGTAGACCTGCGAATCGCCCTCAAACGCGAGGATGTGCGTGGCCACACGGTCGAGGAACCAGCGGTCGTGGGAAATAACGACGGCGCAACCGGCGAAGTTTTCCAGCCCTTCTTCCAGCGCCCGCAGTGTGTTGATGTCCAGGTCGTTGGTCGGCTCATCGAGCAGCAGCAGATTGGCGCCTTCTTTCAGCATCATGGCCAGGTGAACGCGGTTGCGCTCCCCGCCCGACAGGTTGGCAATTTTCTTTTCCTGATCGGAACCCGTAAAGTTGAACCGGCTGACGTAGGCGCGGGCATTCACTTGCTTGCCGCCCAGAATCACCCATTCATTGCCGCCGGCGATGGTCTGAAAAACCGTCTTGTCGCCTTCCAGCCCGTCGTGTTCCTGGTCGACATACGCCCACTTCACGGTTTCACCTACTTCGAACGTGCCGTTTTGAGGTTGTTCTTTTCCGGTGATGAGTTTAAACAGGGTCGTTTTACCGGCACCGTTCGGGCCAATAATACCGACAATACCGCCTTGTGGCAACTGAAAATCAAGGTGTTCGAACAGGAGCCGGTCGCCGAATGCCTTGGCAACGTCGTGCGCTTCAATGACCTTGGACCCCAGTCGTGGTCCCGCCGGAATAAAGATTTCCAATTTGTCTTCTTTCTGGCGGTTGTCTTCACTCAGCAGCTTTTCGTAGGCACCCAATCGCGCTTTCGACTTGGCCTGACGGGCTTTGGGTGCCATCCGGACCCATTCCAGTTCGCGCTGCAACGTCTTTTGCCGCTTTGATTCCTGCTTTTCTTCTTTGGCTAAGCGGGTTTGCTTCTGATCGAGCCAGGATGAGTAATTTCCTTTCCAGGGAATGCCTTCGCCCCGGTCCAGCTCCAGAATCCAGCCCGCGACGTTATCCAGAAAATACCGGTCGTGCGTTACGGCGATGACGGTTCCGGCATACTGGCGTAAGTGTTCTTCGAGCCATAGCACGGATTCGGCGTCGAGGTGGTTGGTCGGCTCATCCAGCAGCAAGACATCGGGTTGTTGGAGCAACAGGCGGCAGAGGGCCACCCGGCGTTTTTCCCCGCCCGATAAATTCGCCACTTTCGCATCCGAAGGCGGGCAACGAAGGGCGTCCATGGCTTTTTCGAGCCGGTTATCCAGTTCCCAGGCATTCAGGTGGTCGAGTTTCTCCTGTACCTCGCCCTGTCTGGCAATTAGTTTATCAAAATCAGCGTCGGGATCGCCGAACGCTTCATTAATCTGATCGAATTCTTTCAGCAGATCCACCGTTTCCTGCACGCCTTCTTCGACGATTTCCTTCACGGTTTTGGTTGGATCGAGCTTCGGTTCCTGCTCCAGCATGCCCACCGAATAACCCGGCGAAAACACAACGTCGCCCTGAAAGTTCTTGTCAATACCGGCAATGATGCGCAATAGCGTCGATTTACCGGAACCGTTCAAGCCTAAAACACCAATTTTTGCACCGTAAAAAAAGGAAAGGTAGATATTCTTTAGGATTTGTCGGTTTGGCGGAATAATTTTACTGACACCCGCCATGGAAAAAATGATCGTTTCCTGACTCATTGGTTTGATTACTTTTTTAGGTGGCAAATATCAACAATTAAACCCATAGCTTAGTCTTAAAGAGTAAAATAATGGAACAAGCTCAATTGGTAGACGAATACGGTTACGTCAAAGACGGAAAGGTATTCTTATCGAGCTACCTCAGCTATCCGGACCGACAAATCGGTGAAGTGAAACGCACAGAACAGGAAGCGCTCGATTATTTCAAAAATAGGTTTACAATTGCCGAAAACAAAGTAAACCAGTTAGAGCAGGAAGTTGAGGAGGCCCAGAACAAAGGGTCGTACCTGACGAAACTCGTTCAACTGCGGAAAAAATTACTGAGTTTCGACGCGATTGGAAATTTCATTCCGCTGCTGAACCGGCTCGACGAACAGGAACAGGTTCTGGTCGAACTGATTCGGACGAACCAGCTCAAAAATCTCGAAATCAAGCACGCTTTGCTGGCAGAAGCCGAACAGGTTGCCGACAGCACTGAATGGCGTGAAACGGCCGAGAAGTTACAGGAGATCAAGCTAAAATGGATAAAAACCGGGCCGGTTGATAAAGAACTGGACGAAACCATCGAGACGCGTTTTAGCGATACCCTCGATGGCTTTTTTCAGCGTCGGCGCGAATTCTTCAATGAGCAAAACAAGGTGATTCAGGAGCGCATGGATCGCTATGATAACCTGATCTGGCAGGCCGAACGGGCCGTTCGGAGCATTTACGAAGCCGACCGCAGTCGCCCCTTCAAGCGCGACGGCCTGGAAGGCGAAGCGCTCGAACGGGCTAATGTCGCCGAAGAACGGTACATGAAAGTGCTGACAGAAGCCTATCACCTCGTTCGGAATCTGAACAACGACTGGAAAGAGGTGGGCGAAGTGCCGATCAAAAAATCCGGAAAAATTCTCAAAAAATACCGCCGGGCCACCAAAACCATCTTCGACCGCTACAACCTGGCGCGCGGAATCCAGCCGAAAGTTCGCATCGACCCACGCGTGGAGCAGCAAATGAAAATGGCCGACGAAGCCGAAAAACTGGCGAAACAGTCGAACATTCCGGCGGCTGCCGACCGGGCCAAAGAATTGCTGAACCAGTGGAAGGAAATCAAGATTCCGTTCAAACTGGTCGATAAAGCGGTTTCGGAGCGTTTCCGGTCGTCGTGTGACAAGATTTTCGAATTGAATTATCTGGAACGCGTCATTAGCCGCAAGTACCCGGCCTTCGAATTAAAAAGCCGCTCCGAGCAGATACGTACGAAAGTTCGGGAACTGGAGTATCTGGTTCGTCGCGAAAAAAGCGATCTGGCCATGTCGATGAGCAGCATGGATACCATGGGACGTCCCGGCAACGAAGATGCGGACAAAATGATGATGAGCAAAATGAATACGCAAAAACGGAAAATTGCGATGAAGGAACAGATACTGAGTGAGTTCAACAAAGAACTGAGTCAATACTAAGATAGAATAAAGAGAAAAGACAAGAGAGTAAAGAATTCCATTCCGGGTTTCTTTACTCTCTTGTCTTTTAAGTATAGATCAGTCTTTACTCTCTTGTCTTTCTCTAACTTCTCAATCACGGTTTTCGGCGTTTTAGCGCCAGATCATGAGCGGTGTCGTAATAGGAACGCAGGTTGGTCCAGTCGAAGACTTCGGCGATGTTTTCAACGCGGTTGCGCTGGGTAATCCGGTCGCGTTGTGAAAGACGGACGAAGCGGAACATGATGTTGGCGAGTTGATCGGCGGCTTCGTTGAAGGTTTGCGTTTTCCGGTTCACGACGTAAATGCCCCGGTTTTCGTAATCCCGCATGATTTGCATGATGAAATCGCCAAAACCGGACAGGTCGCTGGTGACAGTCGGAATGCCCCGAACAACGCATTCCAGGGGCGTGTAGCCCCACGGTTCGTAGTAGCTCGGGAAAACGCCGAGGTGACAACCCCGCACAAACTGGCCGTAATCGAGCCCGAACAACGGATTGGTCGAGGAAATGAAATCGGGATGGTAAACGACTTTCACCCGGTCGTGGGCATTGTTGATCAGTTGAACCTGCCGGATGAACCGCACCATGTCGTCTTCTTCAACCAGATCGTGGGTCACAAACGGCGGCAGTTGCTTGGTCTTGAAGCTCTGAATGGTTCGCCGGAGCCGGAGCCGCCAGTATTCATCCACAAACTGATTCAAGTCGGGCAAATTGATGTCTTCGCCGGAAGCCGCATTCAAAAATAACTTATCACCGAGTTGATTTTCAATGGCTTTACAAGTTTCCTGAATCTCGTCCAACAGCGCGCGGCTGTGCAACACGTCGGGGTTGATAGACTTGAAGGGCTGCTTGGTAATCATGAACATAACGACGGTCATGTCCATATTGGCCTCGCGCATTTTCCAGTTCAGCCGGGCGAGTGCTTCGAGCGTTATGTCATAGCCTTTGTTGCTGAACTCAAACCGGCCTGAGGTGAAAAAATACAGGGTCTTTTCCAGATCGAATGAATAACTCTGGAAGAAGTGACCCATGATAAACTCATGAATCCGCTCCTTGAACTTGACGTGCAGATTCTGGAATTCGTGAACTGCCGTAAACCGAACGATATTTAACCCGTTGGGCAGAATCAGGTCGGGAACGCGGCCCAGAAACACTTCACATTCGCGGGCCGTAACATCGCTGACGGTTGTGAAAACGTGGGAAAGCTGGGCCGAAAGCCGCTCGATGGTTGCCTGAGCCTCGATGTTATAGTGTTTGGCTTCGCGCTGCCAGTCGAAAAACGGCAGTTTGCCGTAAAAACCGGATTCATTCTGCGCCAGATAACGGCCGAGCATGGTAGCATGGGTGGTGAAAACCGTTGCGACCTTCACATTGTCTTTCCGCAAATCGGGCAAACCACTGCTGGCCATCCACTCGTGAAAGTGAACCACAATATCGACGTGCTTAGCACTTTCGGCGGCCAGTTCGGTCAGGAAAATGCGGACCAGCTCGCCAAAGCCAACCACCTGATTGACCAGCTCTTCCACGCCCAGCGTCGAAATCTGGTGGCGCTCCCAAAGCTGGAATTTCACTTGGTCGATGGCCGTTCCAAGGCTTGCAATACCGAAAAGAACCACGCGCGGTTTGCCCGTAATAAGCCAGTGACCATATTGAACATCCAGCCCCCGCGAGCGCATGTTCAGTACAACGCGGCCAATTTCGGTGCCGTCGTCGTGCATAATCGGTTCAAATTCAACGGCGGCCCGTTGTGGAAAATACGGGCCCAGCAGGATGTAGTCATTATCCCATTTCTCGACCATCGAAGGCACCTTCGACCGGATGACGGTATAAATACCGCCGACCTGGTTACAAACTTCCCAGGCCACTTCAATCAGTAATTTTCGCTTAGATGCAGAGAACATCGATTCCAATGCCATACAATTTGTTAGGGTGGCTAGCCTGCCTTATTCAGTCGGGAAAGGCGATTCGCGAGGTGATTTTACTACTTTTACACTAACTTTCAAATTATCAATTCGTTCATGTCAATCGAAACACGTCACATTCTGTTAATGGACGGCCCCGATAGCACGGGACTCATTCACCGCGTCACCGGCGTACTGGCGCATTACAATCTGAATATCATCCGAAACGATGAATATGTAAGCCCTGACCGGCAGTTTTTCATGCGTACCGAGTTCGAAGGTAATTATGATTCATCTGCTTTGTCTGATAACTTACAACAAACGTTACCACCGGGCATCAATCTCCGTATTAATCCCAAAAAAAAGAAAAATATTATTGTTTTTGTTACAAAAGAGCACCATTGTTTGGCAGAACTGCTGATTCGGTATGCTTTTAATGAACTTGATGCCGATATTCTGGCGGTGGTCAGCAACTACAATACCCTCCAGCCGCTGGTGAGTAAGTTCGGTATTCCGTTTCATTATGTTACGCACGAGCACAAAACCCGGGAAGAACACGAAGAGGCCATTACCCGGACCTTGTCGATTTATGAACCGGAATACATCGTGCTGGCCAAATACATGCGGGTGTTGACACCAACATTTGTGAAAAAGTTTCCGAACCGCATTGTCAACATTCACCACTCGTTTTTGCCGGCCTTCATGGGCGCTAACCCGTATCGGCAGGCCTATGAACGGGGCGTCAAAATTATCGGAGCCACCGCTCACTTTGTAAATAATGATCTGGACGAAGGCCCGATTATTGCCCAAAACATCAAGGAGGTCGATCACCGGCACACGGCGGCCGATATGTCTACGGAAGGAAAGGACGTGGAAAAAATCGTGTTGTCGCAGGCGCTGAAACTGGTTTTCAACGACCGCGTTTTCATTCACCAGAATCGGACGATCATTCTGTAGGGTCGAACAGTGTGCCGCCGATGGGTGTTTAGTTAAAACCGGCCATTTTGCCGGATTCGATTGCTCAACGATCTGTCTGTAAAAGCATGGCGAGGTTTTCTCACTGGATAAAAATAGGTGCCGCTCTGGCTGGCGTTCTGCTGGTGGTGGGCTTGCTGATTCCGCTTTTGCTGACAACCGTTTACAAAGAAAAAGTCATTCTGTCCGTTCGCAATGAATTTGCCAGCCATTCCGAACAGCGTCTGGCCGATTTCGGCGTAAATTTTTCGTTGCTCAGCCATTTCCCGAATCTGGCCATTCAGCTTAACGATGTGTCGATCCACGATAACCAGGGGCCCAAACCGATGGAAATTGTGGGCGTCGATCAGGCCAATCTGGTGATCCGGCTCACCGATATTTTCCGGGAAAGCCGAACCGTACAGAAGATCCTGCTGAAAGGCGTTCGGTATCACCAGCGGGTTGACTCGACCGGACAAAAAACCGGGCTGGTCTGGAAAGCCGAAACCCGGTCGGACACCAGCCATACGCATTCGATTGCTATTCCCGAAATTCGGATCGAAGACGCCACGGTGATCGTTGAAAATGAATACAAAAAGAATGCGTTTTCGATGACCATCCGAAATGCCGATCTACGTGGCCACCTCAACCATCCGACGCTGCAACTACAGGGGACCGTCGAGGGAGCCATCGACTTCATTAAAAACCGGAACCTGCTGCTGTTTCGGGCGCAGGCTTTCACGGCCAATGTCCGGTATGAATACAACCCGACGACCAAAACCGGCATGTTCAGCCAAAGCCAGCTTGTGGTCAACGGGTCGCCCATTCATCTGACGGGCAGCCACCGGAAACTCCCCGAAAACCAGGGCATGGAGCTGAACATCGGTCTGAATGGCCTGCAACCGGCTCACGAGTTTCTGGCGGCTTTGTTGCCTGACTCGCTCAAACGGTATGCCGGAGATGCCGACATGAAGGGAAAAGTCGCTTTCCGGTTTCGAATGAGCGGACAGAGCAGCGCAACGGTGCGGCCCCACAACGACATCAGCTTTCAGCTTCAGGCCCAAAATTACCACTGGCCCAGAACGCCGGTGGTTTTTCAAACCGTGCAGGTACGGGGAAACTGGAACAACGGCGCCCGAAACGCCCGTGAAACCACCAAACTGACGCTTCAGCAGTTTCGGGTTCAGTCGGGCGATGATACGCTGGTGGTGCGCGGTACACTGGCCAATCTGGTGTCGCCGGTTGCCGATGCCACCATTCAGGGGAACCTGTCGCTGCAACAACTGGCCCAACTGATGAACTGGCCCGGCGACTCGCTCTATTCCGGAACAGCCGCCATCGATCTGGCCGTTCGCAGCCCGCTGCTGTATTCGAATGTACTCAAACCCTCTCCCAATGAACCGTTCTGGAAAGGAACGCTTCGCGTGAAAGAGGGTTGCCTTCATTTTCCAAAACCGTCGGGTCGGTGTACGGCGCTCAATGCGGATATTCATTTTATCCCGGAAAACAACATGCTTCGGATTCGGGAAGTGGTGGGGAAACTGGATGGGCGGTTTTTCAAAATCAACGGCGAAGTGACCAATCTGCTTCGGTATGCCCTGGGCGGCAATCGGGCTACTTACCCGGTTCGGACCAAACTGGCTGCGCATTGGCAGGAACTGGATTTCTCAAAACCGCTCCCCCCGTCGACCCGGCGGTCGGCTCCTCCCAAAATACCGACTTCAACCGATAGTTTGCTGGCCGGGCTGCTGTTTGGCACCGAGTATTCCGCCGTCATTCGGATTGACCGCATTCGGCTGCCGTCCCGGGAAGATTTGAGCGATATGTCGTTTGTGGTTCACAAAAAAGGAGAACGGGTTCGGGTTCCGCAGCTTCGTTGCCGGACTACTTTAGGCGGCTCAATCGCCGGGTTAGGCCATTTTCAGTTGACCCCGGATGGCATTCAGGCACCCTATGCGGCCTTGAGCCTGTCGTATGAACGGCTGGATCTGCAACGGCTGGTGGGTTTATTGTCCGGATTGAACAGCATGCAGGCTACTTACAAAAGACCGGTTTCGCAGCAAAAAAAATCCGCGTTGAATGATTACCAGTTCGATGTGGAAGTGAAAGCCCGCAAGCTGGACTACCAAACGCTGAAAGGTGATGACTTTGGTCTGAAAACCGTCATCAAAGACGAAACCGCGCAACTGGAACGGCTCACGATGAATGTTTTTGGCGGGCGGCTGGGTTCCCACGGCTTGATGAAACTGGGTCGTCCGGAAGGATTTCCGGTAACGCTCAATGTAACGCTCCAGAAAATGGATCTGCACCAGCTTTTTCGGGCGGCTGAGGAGATGAGAATCGATGTGTTGAAGAGCGAAAACATCCGGGGTAATGTGGATTGCGCCATGTCGCTGCGGACGGAATTAAACAACGATTTTTTGCCGGACATCAGGAAAATAACGGCTTATACCAGGGCTTCGATCCGGCAAATGGAACTCATCGAAGTTCAACCCATTCAGCAAGCCCTGCGATTTTTACCGAAAGCCAAGACGAGTCACATCTATTTTGAAGATGTAGACGCTCAGTTTTTACTCCACGACAACCGGATTCTGATGCCGGATCTGAATCTGTCCAGCAACCTGTCGTATCTGCATTTGAACGGCGATTACACGCTCAACAAGAAAGCGGCTTTTCTGGTGGAAATCAGTCTGACGGATTTAATTTTTGGCAATAATAAACGACGCATTCGGCAAATTCAGGAACCGGATTCGACCCGAACCTCCCGGGGCCTGAAAAACCACTTGCTGTTGCAGCGCGATCTTGGAAAATATCGGATGAAAATGTTTGGCCGAAGAGATTTTGAAGCCCAAAAGCAAACCCTCCGTTCGGAATGGCAAGAAGAATTGAGCCGCCACAAAATTGACACTACCTTTTCCCGATGAAGCGAACTCTGGAGGGTAATCGTGGGTTTGTCTGCGCTATAAACCGGGCGTTTTCTTTCGCTTTTCCGGTTGTCTGTCTGGTATGCGGGACGGTTTTGCCAGGACTGGCCCAAAGCCTCCTGGGCCGTGGGCTGGACTCAACGTATGTAAAGACGTTCCCCGGAAAACTGACGGGGCGGCTGTACCTTTCCCAAAAATACACCTCGTTTGTTCTGTCAACGCCGGTTATTCCGAGTCCGGCGCTGCGTTTCAAGCCCAATTCGTCGCTGGATCTGGGCATCGGTGCCACCTTCAACGCCCTGACGCTGAACCTGGCCTACGGGCTTTCGTTTCTGAACAACAACGGGAAAGGCAAAACCCGCGACATTGACCTCCAAACGCACCTTTACATGCGGAAATGGGTCGTCGACGGATTTGGGCAATTTTATGAAGGGTACTACCTCGCTCCCCGGGGCAACGCGTCGCCCAATCCCGATCAATACTATCAGCGCCCCGATTTGGGCATTTACCTGCTGGGCGCATCGATTCGGCGGGTATTTAACTTTCGGCGGTTTTCGTTTCGGGCGGCTTTGGTGCAAAATGAGTGGCAGAAAAAATCAGCAGGCACGTTTCTGGCGGGCTTTCAATTCTATTACGGCATTGTACGGGGCGATAGTGCGCTGTTTCCTTCCGTTCTGCGGCCGGTTTTTCCGGAAACCGACGTGCGCCGGATGCGGTTTGTGAAATTTGGCCCCGGTGGGGGGTATGCCTACACGTACGTCTACCGGCAACACTGGTTTGTCACGGGTTCGCTGACGACCAATTTGAACGCCACCTTCAGCAAAGAGATCGTTGGGGCCGGCAAACTAACCTACAGCACGCTGCGTCCGGATCTCCTTTTCAGGATCGTTGCGGGCTACAATAGCAATCTGTGGTGTGTAACGCTGGGCTGGGTCAACGGCTCGGTGTCGGTCATAACACCCGTTTATGACTACACCATCCATACCGGGAATTACCGGTTAACCGTTGCCCATCGCTTCAAAGCAAATCCCCGGTTGCGGAAAATCGTGCCGGAGACCATCAAAATCTGATTATTCTGGCGAATATCGCTTTACAACAATAATCTACGCGGGAGACGAAGATTGGCAAGAATATGTTCTGTAAATTATTATCTTTCGAGTCATAATAATCCTAAGCTTATTTCTTCCCCGCTTATAGTTGCCGTCATGCAAAAATTACAGACTCTCGATTACGTTGTTTTCTTCATTTATTTCATCATTGTAGCGTCGTACGGCTACTGGATTTACCAACGAAAAAAGACCAAAGAAACCTCCTCTACCGATTTTTTCCTGGCCGAAGGATCACTCACCTGGTGGGCCATCGGGTCGTCACTGATTGCCTCCAACATTTCGGCGGAGCAGTTTATCGGCGCGTCCGGTGACGGTTTTGCGATGGGGCTGGCCATTGCCACCTACGAATGGA
Organism: Larkinella sp. C7; assembly: GCF_006149005.1. Lineage (GTDB taxonomy): Bacteria > Bacteroidota > Bacteroidia > Cytophagales > Spirosomataceae > Larkinella. Next base: position 32,586 of record NZ_VBSL01000007.1, read on the forward strand.
TGGCTGCCGCTACGCTGATTGTGGTCGCCGTCTTTTTTATGCCGATCTACCTCAAGAACCGGATCTTTACGATGCCGCAGTTCCTGACCAAACGGTATAACAACACCGTTGCGATGATCATGGCCATTTTCTGGCTGTTTCTTTACATCCTGGTCAACCTGACGTCAATTCTGTTTTTGGGCGCATTGGCGGTTTCCACCATTTCGGGACTCAATTTTACATTCTGTATGTTCGCGCTGGCCGTTTTTGCGGTCATCATTACCCTGGGCGGCATGAAAGTGATTGGTTATACGGACGTGATTCAGGTGTTTTTTCTCATTCTGGGCGGGCTGGCCACCACCTATCTGGCGGTCAATCTGGTCTCGTCGGAAAACGGTACCACCGGCATCCTCAACGGCTTCAACCACATGCTGGCGAAATCCGAAGACCATTTTCACATGATCTTTCCGAAGGGGCACCCGCATTACGCGTCGCTACCCGGTCTGACGGTACTGATCGGCGGGATGTGGATTGTGAACCTGAACTACTGGGGCTGTAACCAGTACATCACGCAACGGGCGCTGGGTGCCGATTTGAAAACCGCCCGGGAAGGCATTCTGTTCGCGGCATTTCTGAAACTCCTGATGCCGATCATCGTGGTTTTGCCGGGGATTGCTGCCTACACGTTGTATCAGCAGGGCTTGTTTCAACAGGAAATGCTCGATGCAACGGGAGAAGTGAATAAAGATCATGCCTATCCGGTTTTGCTCAATTTGCTGCCCGCCGGTCTGAAAGGTCTTTCGTTTGCCGCCCTGACGGCTGCGGTCGTGGCATCGCTGGCCGGTAAAGCCAACTCGATTTCGACCATTTTTACGCTCGATATTTTCAAGAAATACATTGCACCGGATGCCAGTGAGAAGAAACTGGTGCGGGTGGGTCGAATTGCCATCTGGGTGTCGATGCTGATGGCCATTTTCATCTCACCATTTATGGGAATCGACAAAAAAGGCGGTTTTCAGTTTATCCAGGAAATGACGGGACTGGTGTCGCCGGGCGTTTTTGCCGCCTTTATCATGGGTTTCTTCTGGAAAAAAACCAACTCGTCCGGGGCCTTGTTCGCCATTGTTGGCGGGTTCCTGTTGTCGCTGTTTTTCAAATACATGCTGCCCGGTCTGGTGGATCTGCAATTTCTGGCCCCAACCGGTTTTGCCGTCCCGAACCCGGATGGCATCTACACCATTCCGTTTCTCGACACGATGGGCTTTGTCTTCCTGATCTGTGTTGCGGTGATGGTGGTGCTGGGACTTCAGAAACCCAGCGACAAAGGGCTGGAGATTGACAGCAGCATGTTCAAAACGTCCTCCAGCTTTGCCATCGGAGCCGCCGTTGTGCTGGCGATTATTGTGCTTTTGTACGGGTATTTCTGGTAAAAAAGAGAAGTTATTACACAGAGTTGATCAGAGATTATCAGAGTTAAACAGAGTATTTCTCTGATAATCTCTGATCAACTCTGTGTAATAACTCAAACCGCGTCGACCACCGCCCTGACTACTTCACTGCTCGTACTGAGCCATTCGTATTCGCTCATTGCTACCGAAGCCATAGGCACCTTGAGGTTGCGGTATTCCATGCCGCTGTTCATTACCTTTTTTCCAGTCAGGTGGAGCGCGTGAACGCCCGTGGCAGCCAGGCGCGCGGCATTGGCGGCCGTTACGCCCGCACCGGCCATAATCTCAATCCGATCATTCGCCTGTTTAACCAGCTTCGTCAGGAGTGGAATGCCGGCTTCCGCGCTGGCTTGCTGCCCCGAAGTCAGAATGCGTTTGGCCCCCGTTCGGATCACGGCTTCCAGGGCTTCTTCCGGATCGCGCGTCAGGTCAAACGCCCGGTGAAACGTAACCGCCAACGGGTGGGCTAACTGAATGAGTTCGGCGGTTTTTTCTTCATCGACGGTTCCATCGGCTTTTAACAGGCCCAGCACCACGCCGTTGGCACCGGCTTGCTTCGCGGCTTCAATGTCCCGGCGCATCACCGCCAGTTCAGTGTCGTTGTATAAGAAATCGCCCCCACGGGGACGTATCATAACGTAAAGGTCAATCGTTACCTGCTGGCGGGCCAGTTCGATCAGGCCGTAGCTCGGCGTGGTGCCGCCCTCCCCTGCTCCCCCGCACAACTCGATCCGGGTGGCACCGTTGGCCTGTGCAATCAGGCAGGACTCCAGGGAAAACGCGCAAATTTCAATGTTCATTGATTAATAGACGGTTAGAAAAAGAAGAAGTTTGACGAAAGAATACAAACATTTTCAACCGGGATTCGGTTAAATGGCCTGAACGGCATCCGTACCGTTTCTGAAAGAATTTTCAGCGACATGTATAGGATATTCATATTTTTTTACTTTTGCACAATTTTACGACAATCAGTCGTCATATTTTAGCAGCAACGCGTATGTATTGGACACTCGAATTGGCATCCTATCTGGAAGATGCCCCCTGGCCGGCTACCAAAGATGAGTTGATCGATTACTCGATCCGCTCTGGCGCTCCCTTAGAAGTAGTTGAAAACCTGCAGGAGTTGGAGGACGACGGTCAGCCCTACGAGAGTATCGAGGAAATATGGCCTGATTACCCAACCAAGGACGATTTCTTCTTCAACGAAGACGAGTATTAGCCGGTTGTTTCCCTGAATTTGGCCCATAAAGGTACAGCGCGAACGTTGTGACTTTATGGGTTTTGCCATTTGCGGGAAATCAGCGATTCCGGTATTTCTTCGGTGCATACAAAAAACCGAATGCCTCGGCTCCCTGGCGCTTGTGAACCTTGTGGTGAATGTAATGCGCCCGAATGATTCGTTTCAGGTATGAATTTCGGGTGTTGAACCGGATTTTGATCCGCCGGTGGACAATGACATCGTGGAAAATAAAATAAAAAATACCGTATAAGGTCACGCCGATGCCGATCGGTGCTAGAAACCAGAGTGAGTCGACTTCAAAACCCACCACCACCGTTCCGACAGCGGCCAGACTGAAAATGACGCTGAACAGATCATTTCGCTCCAGAAAACCGGCATGGTGGTTATGGTGCGAATGATGCCAGCGCCACATGAAACCGTGCATGATGTATTTGTGTGTCCACCAGGCCACCCCTTCCATTCCCACAAACGTAACCAGGACGATAACAACGTTTACCAGCATTTTTTCGTTACTAGATCAGATCCTACCCAAAGGTAAAACCGCTAACTAGTTTAAATGGTTAATACTGAGAACAACGGACAAAATTACGGCAATTTCCGGTAAAATAGTTGTTCAACCTTTTGGTTCGTATGGGTTAAAACGGTTATATTTAAAAGCAAGGGAGGGGCTGACATCCTTCCTGATACCTACACAGCCGACTGACGGATGGACTACAGGGCGCTCAAGGAACTGGTTAGACAGGGTGAGGGAACGCATCTCGAATTCAAATTAAAGTCCAATCACCCCGAACGGATTATTCGCGAAATTGTGGCGTTTGCCAACACTGAGGGCGGGAAACTGCTCATTGGCATCGGCGACGACAAAAGTATCCAGGGCCTTAAACACGTCGACGAAGACGAATACCTGCTGGAACGCGCCATCGAACGGTATTGTACGCCCACCATCACCTATTCCATGGAACGCGTACTACTCGCCAACGAGCGGGAAGTGCTGGTGATTACGGTTCCGGAGAGTGAGCGAAAACCGCATTACGTCGACGATCCGATCAACGATTTCCGGCGGGCCTACATTCGGGTTGACGACAAGGCCGTTCAGGCCAGCAAGGAGGTTCGCGAGATTATGAAGGGCGAAACCGCCGAACGCGCGGTGCGGTTTACGTATGGCGACAAGGAGCAGACGCTGATGCAGCATCTGGATCGCAACCAGAGCATTACGGTCGATCTCTTCGCCAACATCGCCAACATTCCCCGAAAAATGGCCTCCCGAACCCTGGTCTTGCTGGTGCTGGCCAATGTGCTGGAAATACATCCCAATGAAACCGTGGATCGTTTTACGACGCGGATGGGGTGAAAAGGTTCTAATAACGAATGTTGAACAACGAATAGCGAATAATGAAGTAAAGGCTAGGGTTTCGGTTTTTAACTTCGTTATTTGTTATTCAACATTCAGTATTCGATATTCCTGCCTGCCACTTGAGATCAACCCGCCTTTGTCGGATGACTATCCGATGTTTTCCACTACCTTTGCATATTGTGACCAATGGTTGCAGCCGGTTGCAATAGAGACTGTGCCTGACACGTTTGAACAGGAGAGCCCGGTGGGCATTCAGAGTCGTTCAATTCATTTAAGTAACTCATACAGATGCACTATCTGGTAAAACCCAATTGGCGGAAATGGCTGGTTGCCGGTATCGGTTGCCTGATGGTGTGGAGCATCACACCCGCTGAGGCACAACGCAAATCCAGGGAAAAAGACCAGCAGAAGCCGAAAGAGGGCGTTCGGGGCGTGGAAGAATCCCTGTTTACGGAAGGAATGAAGTTCATGATGATGGACGAACCGGCCAAAGCGGTACCGCAATTCCAGAAAGTCATCCAGCTTGATCCCGAAAACCCGGCGGCCAACTACGCAGCCGCAACGGCCCTGATGAAACTGAGCAAACCGGAAGAGGCCCTTCCGTTCGCCCAGAAGGCCGTTCAGTTGGATAAAGGCACCAATAAATATTATGTGCTGCAACTGGCCGAACTGCTGGTGAAGCAGAAACGCTATACCGACGCCGAAAATCTGTATGAAGAGCTGATCAAGAAAAGCCCCGAAAACATCGAATACGGCGTTGAACTGGCGGCCATTTACCTGTTCGACGAAAAGCCGGACAAGGCCCTCGACATGTACGACAAGGTGGAGAAGGCCACCGGCATGAACGAAGAAATCATTCGGCAGAAACAGCGGATTTACCTGAAGCAGAATAAGGTGGAAAAAGCCATTCAGGAAGCTGAAAAGCTGGTGGCTTCCGAACCCGGCGAAACCGATTACCTGCTCGAAGGGGCAGAATTGCTGATTGCCAACGACCGGAACGATCAGGCAGTGGACTGGCTCCAGCGGGCGTTGAAAGTCAACACGGATTTACCCCAGGCCCACGTCATGCTGGCCGATCTGTACCGCAAGCAGGGTGATTTGGAAAAATGCAGCCAGGAGCTTGACAAAGTCTTTTCAAATCCGAACCTGGAAGCCGACATTAAAGCCCGGATTTTATCAAGTTACATCGGCGTGGTTGGTAAAGACGAAAAAGCCAGGCAGAGTGCCGTGAAACTGGCCAAAGAGCTGGCAACGGCTCATCCCAAAGACGCCCGTTCGCAGGCGATTTATGCCGACTTGCTGGTGCAGCAGGGTAAAAAAGCCGAGGCCCGGGATTACTATGTCAAAGCCGCCCGTCTGGACAAAGCCACCTACGAAGTCTGGGGGGCCATTCTACAACTCGACGGCGAACTGAATCAGATGGACAGCATGCTGGTTCACTCCGAGCAGGCACTGGAATTGTTCCCGAACCAGGGCGTCATCTGGGCGTTCAACGGATCGGCCAATTATTTCAAGAAGCGGTATAAGGAAGCCATTGAAGCCTACGAGGAAACCCGGCGGCTGTCGGCCACCAACGCCGAGCTGATGAAGAGCGTGAACGCACAGTTGGGCGACGTCTACAACGGCATGGGCGACCACCAGAAGTCGGACGAAGCCTACGAACTGGTGCTGAAAGAAGACCCGGACAACGATCACGTTTTGAATAACTACAGCTATTTTTTGTCCCTGCGGAAAGAAAAATTGCCGTTGGCGCTGCAAATGTCGGAGCGACTGGTTGAAAAAAACCAGAACAACGCAACCTATCTGGACACCTACGCCTGGGTTTTGTACGTCATGAAGGACTATGCCAAAGCCCGGATTTTCCTCGAAAAAGCCATTCAAGCCGATCAGAACGTGAGTGGGACAATCATCGAACACTATGGTGATGTGTTGTACCAGCTTGGCGAGCACGACAAGGCAATTGAACAGTGGAAACGGGCCAAACTAAAAGGCGAAACGACCGAGCGGTTGGACAAGAAAATTGCAACCGGAAAAATCTATGAGTAAATACCTTATTGGACTTTTGTGCGTCATCATGCTGTGTACATCGGAAGGATGTCGTCGGCGGAGACTGTTCCGCAACGCCCCTCCTTCGCCCACAGCCGATACGGTTTCCGTACAAGCCCAAACCCCAATCCGGACCGATACGATTGCCACCGCCCCGGTCGTATCTTCCGTCGACCCCAAGGCCACCGTCGACCAAGTTGACTTTGCTTACCTGACGGCCAAATCGAAGGTTTCGTTCAAAAGCAAAGACCAGGATATCAACAACGCAAACGTAAACCTTCGGATCGATAAAGACAGCCTGATCTGGTTGTCGGTATCGGGCGTCGGGGTTGAAGTGGCACGGGCGCTAATTACGAAAGATTCCGTGGTGATTATGGATCGCATTCACCGCGAATATTCCGTGTATGATTACGCGTCATTGAGTCAGCGGTTTAATTTCAACCTGACTTTCGGGCTGATCCAGTCGCTGCTGATCGGGAATCTGCCGCTGCCCCAGGAACCGGCTCAACGGGTTAAAAACGAGAAGGATTATCTCCTGTTGCGGCAGCGCGAAGGCAAGGTGATGGTCGACAACTACATTGGAGAAGAAAACCGGAAACTGAAAAAACTGCTGGTGGTGGAGCAACCTACTCGCAATTCGCTGACGCTGGATTATGAAGACTTTACGGTATTGAATAATTTCCTGTTTCCGTATACCAGTCTGGTAACCGTCGATTACAAATCCAAAAACGACGGTCAACCTTACCAGACCGTCTTACGAATAAGACATAATAAAGTAGAGCTTACCGATAAAAATCCGGGCTTTCCGTTCAGCATTCCGCCAAAATACCAGCGGAGACCGTAACTGCCCCGGTATTGCAAGATGCTTATGAAGTACAGAGTGGTTCGGGCTACCGATTGGAGGGAATTGATCCTTATGCTTACCCTATGCTGGCTGGCGGGCGGGAGCGTAATGGCCCAGCAGCGGAGTCGTCAGCAGTTAGAAAAAGAGAAAAAGCAGAACATCGAAAAGGTCTCGCAGATCCGGACGATTCTGAAAAAAACTTCTTCGCAGAAACAGGCGACCCTCGGCCAACTGAAAGCGCTGAATCAGGAAATTGCGGCCCAATCCAAACAGATCAACCTGCTGACGGAAGATGTCAAGCTGATGACGTCCGAAATTCAGGAACTGCGCCGGACTTCCAACCAGTTGCAGAACAACCTGGAAAAACTCAAAAAGGAATACGGTGAAATGATTTATGCCGCCGACAAACGCCGGCAGCAGGTCAATCCCCTGGGCTTCCTGTTTTCGGCCGAGAATTTCAACCAGTTGGTCGCGCGGTACAAATACCTCCAGCAATATTCTGAAGCCCGGCAGGGACAGGTACGGCAGATGGAGAAAGTGCGGCAGGAGATGCTCACAAAGCAGCAGGACGTCGAGCGTAAAAAGAAACAGCAGCAGGGAACACTGGCCGTGCAGGTCAACGAATCGAAACGCCTGGAAGGGCTGAAGGATGAGAAAAACCGGGTTGCCGAGGAACTGAGCGAGAAAGAACAGGACTTGCGGACTGAACTGGCTGAAAGTCGCAAGGCCGTCAATCGGCTGGAATCGGCCATTACGGAAATGATTCGCCGGGAAATTCGAGAACGGGAAGAGCGGGAACGTCTGGCCAGGCTGGCCCGATTGAAAGCCGAACGTGAGCGGATCGCCCGTGAAAAAGCCGCTGCAGCTGCCGCTGCTAAAGCCAAAGCTGAACGGGCCGCTGCCGCAGCAGAATCGGACGAACCGGAGACGGCAGAACCGAAAGCTGTTGAACCCAAGGCCACCGAATCGGCCGCAGAAGCGTCGGAACGAACCACACGCCAGCCCGATGAGCGCCGAAATAATTTGCTGAATGACGAAGAAGCGGCTCTGGCGTCTTCTTTTGCTTCTTCCAAAAACCGTCTGCCCTGGCCCGTCACGCGGGGCTTCATTTCGGATCATTACGGCGTAAAACCGCACCCGGTTTTGAAAGGCGTCATGCAGGATAACCCCGGCATCGATATTCAGACCACGCCCGGCGAGGTGGTGAGGGCGGTTTATGACGGAGTTGTTCAGTATACGACCTACGTAACCGGGATGCATAACATCGTGGCTGTTCAGCACGGGGATTATTACACGGTTTACGCCAAACTAAAAAGCGTATCGGTGCAGGTGGGGCAGCGCGTCAAAGCCCGCGAAGTGATTGGCGTGGTGGCCACCGATAAGGATGGCGTGGCGGAAGTGCAGTTCCAGGTCTGGAAAAGTACCAGCCGGATGAACCCCGAATCCTGGCTGATCGACCGTTGATTTTAACACAAACCGCAAACCGTTCACCTTCAACAGAATCATTTTGCCACCATCGTGGTTTTATTAGCTACGAATACCCGTAGATTGCCTGCTAAAACCTGCTCACTGACTATTTAAAACGGTTTACCTAAGGAATGTCTGTTCATAACCCCGACATCAAACGGATCACTACCCATGTTATTCAGGAATTGAAAAGCAAGGGAGAGAAAATTTCGGCATTGACTGCCTATGACTATTCACTGGCGCGGTTGGTCGATGCCGCCGGTGTCGAAATCATCCTGGTGGGCGATTCGGCCTCCAACGTGATGGCTGGCCACGAAACCACCCTGCCGATCACCCTGGACCAGATGATTTACCACGCTACCTCGGTTGTTCGGGCTGTGAAGCGGGCGCTGGTTGTGGTCGATTTGCCGTTTGGTTCCTACCAGGGAAATTCGTCCGAAGCCCTGCGGTCGGCCATCCGGATCATGAAAGAATCTGGTGCGCATTCGGTGAAAATGGAAGGCGGTCTGGAGGTCCGGGAGTCGATTATCCGGGTTCTGAGCGCGGGCGTTCCCGTGATGGGCCACCTGGGTTTGACTCCCCAGTCGATCTATAAATTCGGGACGTATGCCGTTCGGGCGAAGGAAGAAACCGAAGCCCAAAAGCTGTTGGAAGACGCGAAAATGCTGGAAGACATTGGCTGCTTTGCCGTTGTTCTGGAAAAAATTCCGGCCGCATTAACCAAACAAGTCTCTGAAAGTCTGACGATTCCGACGATCGGTATTGGAGCCGGACCGGATGCGGATGGCCAGATTCTGGTGTTGCACGACCTGCTGGGTATTAATAAAGAGTTCAAACCGCGTTTCCTGCGTCGGTATGCCGATTTGCACGGTGTGATTACACAGGCCATCGGGCATTATGTTGACGATGTGAAAGACCGCGAGTTTCCGAGTAAAGAAGAAGCATATTAGCCGAACGAACGGTCGGTGCATGGAGCCCGGCTTATCAGGAAGGCACAAAAGACGGTTTGAAAAACCGTTCCAAACGAATGAAACAGAAATACGTCGTTGTCTACGAAGACAACCACCTGATTGTTGTCAATAAAGAGCCGGGGGTGTTGGTGCAGGCGGATAAAACCCGTGATGTGCCACTGCTTGATATGATAAAAAGTTACATCAAGAAAAAATACGATAAACCCGGCGATGTGTTTTTGGGAACCGTTCACCGGCTTGACCGACCCGTGAGCGGGCTGGTGGTGTTTGCCCGGACGTCGAAGGCGCTGGAACGAATGAACGAAATCTTCCGGAAACGGCAGGTTCAGAAAACCTATTGGGCTGTGGTGGGGCGAAAACCCCGGGAGGAGAAAGGCCGGCTGACCCATTTTCTGCTCAAAGATGAAGCGACGAATACCGTCAAAGCCTACGATGACGAAGTGCCGGGTTCGCAAAAGGCCGAATTGACGTACCGTTTACTCGGAAAAATCAACGATCATTATTTATTGGAAGTCAATCCGATTACGGGTCGGCCGCACCAGATTCGGGTGCAATTGGCGAGTATGGGCTGTCCGATTCGGGGAGATATCAAGTACGGCTTCCCGCGACCGAATCAAGACAGCAGTATCAATTTACATGCCAGACGGCTTTATTTTATTCATCCCATAAAAAAAGAACCCCTGATCTGTAAAGCCGGGGTTCCAAACAGTCCATTTTGGGAAGAGTTTTTAGCGCTTGATCCGGAAGATTACAAGGATAAAAACCTGGATTTCATTTATTGATCACTTCCGTCAGCGAAAGGCCAACGTAGAATCATCCTACAATTCGTTAAAATGGCGTAGCTATTGGGGCGAAGAGAAACCGGTCTTCGAACCGGAAAATGAGGGATACAAACCGCTTACTTTACGGTGGGTGCTACATCAGACCAAAACTGGTTGAGCACTTTGTCTGCCATCTGAATCGCTCCCTGAAAAGCGCCAAAAATCATACATAAAGGCAGAATAATGGGGAAGAAAACGACCCAGTGCAAAATCATGTTCAATTTGACCTTCTTCATCTCGGTATTTGGGTAAAAGGGTGCCACTTTTAACGGAACGCAAGGTATTAAAACCCCTGTGGGTATTGTACTGGATTCAAAGAAAGAAACGTTTGGTTTCTGCTTATATTCAAAATTACTCTTGAATTATTTCTATAACAAACATTCAAAAAAAAAGATTTACTAAATTACAAAAGCTGGTCTGATTGCTTTTCGCTATGTCGTGGAAAAATAGTAATTTGTTCTTCCATTAAGGATTTGAAATAGTAGATAAATACAAAATGTTGAATATTATTCAACTGTTACCGGATTCAATTGCCAATCAGATTGCGGCAGGGGAAGTGGTGCAACGCCCGGCATCAGTGGTCAAAGAATTACTGGAAAACTCAGTAGATGCCCAAGCAAAAACCGTACAAATTATTATTCGGGATGCCGGGAAAACACTGATTCAGATTATAGATGATGGCATTGGCATGTCGGAAACCGATGCCCGGATGAGTTTTGAACGACACGCGACCTCAAAAATCCGTTCGTCCGACGATCTGTTTCGCATCCGAACGATGGGTTTTCGGGGCGAAGCCCTGGCATCCATTGCCGCCATTGCCCAGGTTGAACTGCGCACCCGCCGGTCCGACGCATCCCGCACCAACGACGAGTTGGGAACGCTCATCCGGATGGAAGGCTCCGAACTGAAAACCCAGGAGACGGTTTCGTGTTTGCCGGGAACGAATATTCTGGTAAAAAACTTATTCTTTAATGTGCCGGCCCGGCGCAATTTCCTGAAAACAAACTCGGTAGAAATGCGCCATATACTGGATGAGTTTCAGCGTGTCGCGCTGGCACATCCGGAAGTGGCTTTTTCGCTCTACCACAACGATTCGGAAGTCTACAACCTGCAGGCCGGAAAGCTGAGCCGCCGGATTGTCGATTTGTTTGGAAAGCAATACCGCGAACAACTGGCTTTCTGCGAAGAAGAAACGCCGTATGTGAACGTCCGGGGGTATATCGGCAAGCCCGAATTTGCCCGTAAAACGCGCGGAGAACAGTTTTTCTTTGTCAATTCGCGCTTCGTCAAGCACAATTATTTGCATCATGCCGTCGTAGGTGCCTATGAAGGAACGATTCAGGACGGTTTTCATCCTTTCTACGTCCTGTTTATCGAAATTGACCCGTCGCACATCGACATCAACATCCATCCTACCAAAACCGAAATCAAGTTCGACGATGAACGCTCTGTGTATGCCATCGTCATGGCGGCTGTTCGGAAGGCCGTTGGCGTCTATAATTTGACCCCTTCGCTCGATTTTGATTCCAATGTGAACTTCCTGCCTGTGACCCCGCCCCCCCGTCGTACGTCTGAAGTACAAGTGGGAAACGGAAGTGGTCAATCGGATGCAACAAGCCGGTCGCCCCTGCGACCGATGTCACCCGCCTGGTCGGCCGAACCAGCGGAACACAAAGCGGCCACTAGTTTTGACTTTCCGCGCAAGTCGGCGGCTAATTGGCAGGCGTTGTTTGAAGGGCTGGAAACCCATGAAACCCCGGCGACGGAAGCACAGAATCTATTTGAAAGCAGCGTTTCCGCCGATTCACAGGCCGAAATCGAGTCGGTGACACTGGGAAGCCGGGTGAACAAACTCATCACGTCAGCGGTTGCTCTGGAAGGGGCTGGTCCCATTCTTCAGGTGCATAACCGCTACCTGGTAACGTCCGTTCAGGCCGGTATGCTGGTGATCGACCAGCGAAGGGCCTACGAACGGGTGTTGTATGATCAATACCAGGCCGCACTGACCAAGCGCAATGGCGTGTCACAGCAACTGCTGTTTCCGAAAACGGTGACGGTGATGCCGGTCGATTACAACCTGGCCCTCGAACTGCGCGACGATTTGACCAGTCTGGGATTTCTGTTCGATGAAATTGGGCAGAATGCCTTTATGATCCGGGGCGTTCCGGCGCTTTCGGTAGGCGAGAATGAAGAAGAACTGTTTGCCAACCTGCTGGCGCAACTCCGCGAAGATACGGGGCGGCTGAAACTGGAGCGGGCCGAAGTGCTCGCCCGTTCGCTGGCCCGGCGGTCGGCTGCGCGGCACCAGAAGCAACTGGCCGAACCGGAGCAACGGGCTTTGGTCGACCAATTAATTGCGTCATCAAACCCATCCTATACGCCCGGTGGTGAACCGATTACAACCCTATTGGCGTTGGATAAATTAGCGGGATTATTTCGGTCCTGATATGGTTATTATGCAAGAAAACGTTACAACTTTATGAATCTTACGCCGGTCGTCAGGACGCTGTTGCTTATTAATGTTGGTTTATTTATTGTAAAAGCGTTGGGAATCGATCTGATCAGTACGTTTGGACTCTATTCGTTTCTCTCACCGGCCTTTGCACCCCACCAATTTGTAACCTACATGTTTCTGCATGCTGATTTTGGTCACATTTTCAGTAATATGCTGGGTTTATTTTTCTTTGGCCCGATGCTTGAGCAGGTTTGGGGGAGCAAACGGTTTACGATTTTTTACTTTATTACCGGCGTTGGAGCCGGATTATTATTTCTGGGCATAAACTATTTTGAAGCCAGTCAGTTACGAGATGCAGTGGCTGTTTTTCAAAGCAACCCAACGCCCGAGTCGCTGGAGTTATTTTTGTCGGATCGGGGCCTGTTGAGTCAGGGGGATAATTTTTTACGCGTGTTTGAAGACAACCCAACGGACCCGGCGTATCGAAGAGGGGCTGTGCAACTGATTCAAACGTATTATGAGCAGCAATTGGCGGTACCGATGGTTGGGGCGTCGGGAGCGATTTTTGGAATCTTGATGGCATTTGGATTATTATTCCCAAATACCGAACTTTTCCTTTTATTTCCACCGATCCCCATCAAGGCGAAATACCTGGTGGCGTTTTACGGTGCGTATGAATTGTACTCGGGCATTTATCGGGCACAGTCCGACAATGTGGCGCATTTTGCTCATATTGGCGGTATGCTGTTTGCTTTTATATTGGTGAAATATTGGGGGAAGCAACGAAATAATTTTTATTGAGTAATGAGTGGACTGTTAGATGACTTCCGGAGCGAATTCAACAAGCCCAACAATACGTTGGTGCAGTTGATTCTTGTTAATACCATTGTCTTTCTGCTGCTGTTGATTCTGAAAGTCATTCTGACGCTGGCAGAAATGTCGGGAGTCTACAATCTGATTGTCGATCAACTGCGGTTACCGGCTGCCCTGGGAACCTTCATCACGAAGCCGTGGACGATGATCACGTACTTCTTTACCCACGAAGACGTCTTTCACATTCTGTTCAACATGCTCTTCCTGTACTGGTTTGGCCGGTTGATCGACGAATACCTGGGAAATCGCCGACTGGTGGCACTCTATATGCTGGGCGGTTTGGCGGGTGGTCTGGCCTACATGGCCATCTACAATCTCCTCCCCTATTTTCAGGAACAGGTGGGTGATTCCCGGATGCTGGGCGCGTCGGCTGCGGCTTTTTCCGTGGCAGTCGGAGCGTCGACGCTGCTACCCAACTACACGTTTCATCTGCTGTTTTTTGGTCCGGTTCGGATCAAATACATTGCCTTTTTCTACATTGTTCTGTCACTGGCCCGGTCCATTGGTCCGAATGCCGGGGGCGATCTTTCCCATTTGGGGGGCGCTTTGGTCGGGTTTCTGTTCATCAAAATGCTTCAGAATGGAACGGATTTGGGGCAGCCCATTTATTGGGTGATGGACGGCTGGCAAAGCCTGTTTCGGAAAAAACCGCCGGTCAAAGTGTCTTACCGTCAGCGCAGTAGTGCCAGCCTGAGCACCGGAGCCTACGCGGCTCCGTCGTCTCCTTCGGCGGTTGCGATGCCGGATCAGGACGAAATTGACGCGATTCTGGATAAAATATCCCGTTCCGGTTATGAAAGCCTGACCCGTGAAGAGAAACAGAAACTTTTCCGGGCGAGCCAGCGTGGATAGAATCTAAATTGTATTTTTCTCGCGAAATTTCGGTGACGGTTTTTAGAGGGAAAGAATGCATACTGTTCGATAAACTTTAGTTGAAAGCACGCTGGAACCCGATTTTAGCGTGCTTTTTGACCCTGTATCAATTCTGTAAGCCAATTGTCCGGAATCTGGGCAATAACTGTGCAGTTTGTATTTTTTTTGTACTTTTGCCTGATACTCATTTCATGAATGAACGCTGTGAAACAGTTTGTTACCACACGTAGTTTATGAAAAACATTCTATAGCATCCAACCTACTATGTTGATCACACCCGGCAGGCTACTCGCCAAGATTGACAGTCCGGACGACCTCCGTAATCTGAATCAAACCGATCTTCCACAAGTCTGTGCCGAACTACGGCAGTTCATTGTCGATAACGTATCGGTTTATGGGGGGCATTTCGGGGCCAGCCTGGGCGTTGTCGAATTGACAGTGGCCCTGCATTACGTTTTCAACACACCGGATGATCAATTGGTCTGGGACGTCGGGCATCAGGCGTATGGCCATAAAATTCTAACCGGACGACGGGATACTTTTCATACCAATCGGTTTTATAAAGGACTTTCCGGTTTTCCGAAACGGAAGGAAAGTCCATATGATTCTTTTGGCGTTGGTCACTCTTCAACCTCGATTTCGGCGGCCCTGGGTATGGCGGTTGCCTCCCAGCTACAAAACCATCCCAAACGGCATCACATCGCCGTCATTGGTGACGGTGCGATGACGGCCGGGCTGGCCTTTGAAGGCATGAACCACGCCGGTGCAACCGAAGCTGACCTGCTTATTGTGCTGAATGACAACTGCATGTCCATCGACCCCAACGTGGGCGCCTTGCGCGAATACCTAACGGACATTACCACTTCGCCGACCTACAACAAAATGAAAGACGAAGTCTGGAATTTGTTGGGCAAGATGAGCAATTTCGGAAAAAGCGCGCAGGACATTGTTTCTAAAATTGAAACCGGACTGAAAGCGTCGCTGCTTCACCAGAGCAACCTGTTCGAATCGCTGAACCTGCGGTATTTTGGCCCCATCGACGGCCACGACATTGATCATCTGGTGAGCGTAATGAACGACCTGAAAGACATTCCCGGCCCCAAACTGCTGCACTGTCTGACGGTAAAAGGCAAAGGGTACGGCCCCGCCGAAAAAGACCAGACCAAATGGCACGCGCCGGGTTTGTTCGACAAGGTGACGGGCGAAATCAAAAAGAAAGTCTACGATAAGCCGCAACCGCCTAAATACCAGGATGTTTTCGGAAATACGTTGGTCGAACTGGCTGAAGCAAACGAGAAAATCGTGGGTGTAACGCCCGCCATGCCGTCGGGATCGTCGATGAACATCATGATGAAAGCCATACCGGACCGGGCTTTCGATGTCGGCATTGCCGAACAACATGCCGTTACGTTTTCGGCGGGAATGGCCACACAGGGGCAGGTTGTTTTCTGTAACATCTACTCTACGTTCATGCAACGGGCCTACGATCAGGTGATCCATGACGTCTGTATTCAGGAACTGCCGGTTATTTTCTGCCTCGACCGGGCCGGTTTTGCCGGTGCCGATGGTCCAACGCACCACGGAGCCTACGATTTGTCTTTCATGCGCTGCATTCCGAACATGATCGTGGCCAGCCCGATGAACGAGCAGGAACTCCGCAACCTGATGTTTACGGCTCAGTCGGACACCATTCAGCAGGGGAAACAGGCTTTTACCATCCGCTACCCCCGGGGCGAAGGCGTAATGCCCAACTGGCGGACTCCCCTCGAGCAGATCGAAGTGGGGAAAGGCCGCAAGATCCGGGACGGAAAAGGCGTCGCCATTTTGACGATTGGACCCATCGGTAACTACGTCACAACCGCCTGTGACCTCCTCGAAACCGAGATGATTCACCCGGCACACTACGACATGCGGTTTGTAAAACCGCTCGACGAAGCGATGCTGCACGAAATATTTCAGCGGTATGATAAAGTAGTGACCGTTGAAGATGGCTGCGTGATGGGCGGTTTTGGCAGTGCGGTGATCGAATTCATGACCGACCACGGCTACGTGGCCCGCGTGAAGCGGCTGGGCATCCCGGACGCGGTGATCGAACACGGCGAGCAGATCGACCTTCACCGCGAATGTGGTTTCGATCCGAAAGGAATTGCTGATGCCGTCCGGGAACTAACCTATGCCGAGCGCATCATTACTGCTTAAACGATAACCCTTACTCAGCAACGTGGCCGGGTTACCAGTGTGATTGAACCGATGGATGGGTGCGGAAACGACCGACTTCCTCTCTTCAATCGCAGCGGTAATCCGGCCACGTTCGTATTCATTTCTACTTTCTGACAATGCAGGTATTTAAATTCGGCGGGGCATCGGTGAAAGATGCGCAGGGAATTCGCAACGTGGCCGGAATCATTCAACAGCAGCCACCGAAGCAACTGGTGGTGGTGGTGTCGGCAATGGGTGAAACCACGAATGAGCTGGAAAAGTTGACCTGGGCCTATCTCGGTCGGGAAGCGGCCAAAGACACGATCTGGCAGCACATCCGGGCGCGTCACGAACAAGTGATCGATAATTTGGCTGGTGATAACCGGGAACCATTTGAGGGTGTCTACGAGCTGTTTTCCGACCTAGAAACCCTGCTTGCCGAGGAGCCGGAACCCAATGCGGATAAAGTATACGACCAACTGGTTTCATTTGGTGAACTGCTGTCGACGCGCATTCTCAATGCCCACCTGAACCAATCCGGTTTGGACTCCTACTGGGTGGATGCCCGGCGGTTAATTCGAACGGACGATACCTACCGCGAAGGCAAGGTAGACTGGGATCGAACCGGTGAACACATTACGGACACCCTCGCCGATCTGATCGAAACCAGCGTCGTGATCACGCAGGGGTTTATTGGCAACACAGGCGAAGGCTACACCACGACTTTGGGCCGGGACGGTTCGGATTATACGGCAGCAATTTTTGCCTATTGCCTGAATGCTGAGCGCGTTACGATCTGGAAAGATGTGCCGGGCGTTTTAAACGCCGATCCGAAATGGTTCGATGAAACCGTTAAAATCGACCAGTTGACTTATCAGGACGCTATCGAACTGGCCTATTACGGCGCTACGGTTATTCATCCGAAAACCATCAAACCGTTACAGAATAAGAATATTCCATTGTACGTCCGGTCGTTTCTGCAACCGCAGGAGCCCGGAACGGTGATCGGGCATTTTGAGAAACACCTCCCCGTTCCGTCGTTCATTTTCAAGATGAACCAGACGCTGATTTCATTGCATCCGAAAGACTTCTCGTTTATTGCGGAAGAAAATCTGAGCAAGATTTTCGGACATTTTGCGGAATATGGCGTGAAAATCAACCTGATGCAAAATACCGCCATCAGCTTTTCCGTCGTGGTCGATCACCGGCCGGAGCGGTTGGCTCGTTTGATGCCCCATTTGCAGGAAAACTTTCGGATTACTTACAACGAGGGTCTGGAACTCATCACCATTCGCCACTACGACGAAAAAACCATCGACCGGGTTTTGGTCCATAAAAAGCTGCTGCTGGAGCAGAAAAGCCGGTATACCGTGCAACTGGTGGTGAAAGACGAAGCCAGTAGCCAAGGGCCGGAACTTACGCCAGAATAGGTTTCACCACCTTTCCGGCCACATCGGTCAGTCGGAACGGGCGGCCCTGGAACTGGTACGTGAGTTTTTCGTGATTGAACCCCAGCAAATGCAGAATCGTCGCCTGTAAATCGTGGACGTGTACCTGATCCTTCACGCCGTAATAGCCGATGTCATCGGTTTCGCCGAATGAAAAACCGCGTTTGACGCCACCACCCGCCATCCAGACCGTGAATGCATCCAAATGGTGATCGCGGCCCATGAACGGCAGCGTCTGACCATCGCGGTTTTCCTGCATGGGCGTCCGGCCAAATTCGCCCCCCCAGACTACGAGCGTATCGTCCAGCAAACCGCGTTGCTTCAGATCCTGGAGCAAAGCCGCCACGGCCTGATCCGATTGCCGGCATTTTTCGTGCAGTCCCAGATCAATAGCCGTGCTCGTGTCCGTACCGTGAGAATCCCAGCCCCAGTCAAACAACTGCACAAAACGCACCCCGCGCTCCACCAGCCGCCGGGCCAGTAAGCAATTCCGGGCAAATGAACCTTTGTTGGGGTCAACGCCGTACAGATCAAGCATATACTGCGGTTCGCCTTTGATATCCATCGCATCCGGCACCGACATCTGCATCCGGAACGCCAGCTCATACTGGGCAATTCGCGTCAGAATTTCCGGATCTTTGACGTCGTTGTACTGTTGTTGATTGATTTCCGAAATGGCATCGATGGTGTTTTTACGCATGTCCCGTGACATCCCATCCGGATTGGAAACGTACAAAACCGGGTCGCCTTCCGTCCGGCACTGAACGCCCTGATACACCGACGGCAGAAAACCGCTCCCCCAGACCGACTTGCCGGCATCTGGCTGTTTGCCGCCCGACGCCAGCACGATGTAACCGGGCAGATTATCATTTTCCGTTCCCAGACCGTAGGTCACCCACGAACCCATACTGGGCCGTCCCAGCCGGGCGGCTCCCGTATGCATCAGCAGCTGCGCCGGAGCGTGGTTGAACTGGTCGGTGTGCATGGCTTTCAGAAACGTGATTTCGTCCACCACACCCTGCAAATGCGGCAGATAATCCGAAACCCAGGCTCCCGACTGACCGTGTTGCGCAAACTTTCCCTGCGGACCCAGCATTTTGGGAACGCCCCGAATGAAGGCAAATTTCTTCCCCGTCAGCAATTCCTGCGGACAGTCTTTGCCGTTGTATTTCGCCAGTTCGGGCTTGTAATCAAACAATTCCAGTTGCGACGGCGACCCGGCCATGTGGATGTAAATCACCCGCTTGGCTTTGCCCGCAAACTGCGCCGGACGCACCGCCGTCGGGGATCGGTCGTCATTGCCCAGCGGCTGTGCGCTCGTGACGGAGGAGTTTTTATCGTCGGATTTCCCCAAAAAATCACAGCTAGCCAGAACGGAACCCAGTGCCATGGCACCCAACCCGGTGGAACACGTATGCAAAAAATGCCGTCGGGTTTCGCGCTGGGCAGCCGCCTGTTGTAATTCGTTGATGAGCTTTTTCATGTTATTCTTTGGTAATCACTTCATCCAGATTGAGCATCGTATTGGCGGTAATCGTCAAAGCCGCCAACTGCGGAGTGGCATCTTGCCGGGCCAGTAACTTCTGCGCATCGGTCGGATGCTGTTGGTAATACATCTCCGCTTTTTGATACAGCTTCACCAGCACGGCCAGTTTCTGAGGGGCCGGATTTCGCTGCATGACCTGCCGAAAACCAGCCTGAATTTGTTGGTCGGCGGTTTTTCCGTGTTTCTGCATGATAGCCGCCAGCGTTTGTGCCGATTCGACAAAAACCGGATCATTTAGGGTAACGAGAGCCTGCAAAGGCGTGTTCGTCCGAATGCGCCGAACCTGGCAAAACTCCCGGCTTGGGCTGTCGAAGGTGATCATGGACGGATACGGTGACGTGCGTTTCCAGTAGGTATACAACGCCCGGCGATATTTGTCTTCGCCCTCGCTCAGTTTCCAGCTCTCGCCGTTGTAGGGCGATTGCCAGATGCCATCGGGCTGCGACGGTTTCACACTCGGACCAAATCGTTTCGAACTCAATAAACCGCTGGTTGC
This sequence comes from Larkinella sp. C7, assembly GCF_006149005.1. Taxonomy (GTDB): domain Bacteria; phylum Bacteroidota; class Bacteroidia; order Cytophagales; family Spirosomataceae; genus Larkinella. Next base: position 52,646 of record NZ_VBSL01000007.1, read on the forward strand.
CAGCGCCTGGTCGCGAACCTGCTCGGCCGTCAGCCGCACGCGGGGACCGCGCGCCAGCCAGCGGTTAAACGGATCTTTCGCGACCAAGTCTGCCGAAGCTTCCGAACGCTGGCGGTAAGTGGCTGACAGAACCATCCGTTTCAGCAGGCGTTTCACCGACCACTGATCGGTTTCCATGAATTCGGTGGCCAGATAATCCAGCAATTCCCGGTGGGTGGGCGGAATGCCCTGCGTTCCCAGATCTTCCACCGTTTCGGCCAGACCGGTTCCGAAAAGTTGCTCCCAGAAGCGGTTGACGGCTACCCGGGCGGTCAGCGGATGATCGCGGTTGACCATCCACAATGCGAGTCCCAGTCGGTTTCGGGGAACCGGTTTTCCGGTTGAATCAGTAGGCAAGGGTGGCAGCGATTTGGGAACATCGGCTTGCACCGGTTTTCCTTTCACGAGCCAGTTGCCCCGGTCGAACACATGCGTTTTCCGGGCAAAATCGCCCTTTCCTTCATACAGAACCGGCGTCGATTCCGGTTTGGCGTTCAACACAGCCTGGAGTTTAAAATCCATTTCGCCCAAAACTGCAGTGGAGGTCCCCGGTAAGGCGGGGCGAAACGACACCCATTTAATCATCGTCCAATCCTTCGGTTGCTTCGGGCTGTCCATCGTCAGGTACAGATGATGACGCCCCGAAACCGTCGGTAGTGCATAAATCATCACGGTATCCCGCCACTGGCTCCCGGTTTTGGGTACAGGAATGGTCAACAGCGTCGGGCCGGTCGGGCTGTCCTGGTGGAGTGTCAAAACCGCTTTTTCGGCATTCGTTCCGATCGCCATAATCAGGCGATTCGTTCCGTTCAGGTTGACGCTTTTGATTCGCGCCGATCCGCCGTGCTGCGCCCCGAAAAACTTGGCATCCAGCAGCGACGCGTTGACGTACTGATCAAAATCGTGCGAGTTGATTTTAGGCTCCGTCAGCCGGATAAAATTCACCAGTTCCTGCAACGGCTGGGGTTGCTTGGTATGCGATGCCACCCAGTTTTTCAACTCGGCCACCTTCACCGAGTCCTGATCTTTGAAGAACCGCAAGGTCGGCGTATCGGTCTGGACGTCCTCGTCACGGGTGTTGTTAAAAAAGGCTAGATACTTGTAATATTCATCGTGAACAAACGGGTCGTAGGGGTGGCTGTGACACTGCACACAGGCAAACGTCGTTCCCTGAAACACGTCCCAGGTCGTGTTGACTCGATCCAGCACCGCGGCAACCCGGAATTCCTCATCCTGCGTACCGCCCTCATCGTTGGTCATCGTGTTGCGGTGAAAACCGGTCGCAATGAACTGGTCGTCCGTTGGCGGTCCGCCGTCGCGGTTGGTCAACAAATCGCCCGCCAGTTGTTCGATGGTGAACTGGTTGTAGGGCATATCCTGATTGAAAGCCTTGATGACCCAGTCGCGGTACCGCCAGATTTTTCGTTCGGTATCTTTTTCGTAGCCTTTCGAATCGGCATACCGGGCCAGATCAAGCCAGAGCGCCGTCCAGCGTTCGCCGTACGCCGGTGAGGCCAGAAGCCGATCCACTACCTTTTCGTAGGCATTCGGCGATTGATCCTTCACAAAATCAGCCACTTCCTGCTGCGTGGGTGGCAAACCGGTCAGGTCGAGGGTAACGCGCCGGATGAGTGTGGCGCGGTCGGTTTCCGGCGAGGGTTTCAGCGATTGGCCCCGGAGTTTTTCGAGCACAAACGGATCGATCTCGTTTTTAACCCAGTCGGTTTCGTCATTTTTAGCCATTCCCGGAATGGATATTCCCAACCGGCTCCAGAACGTACCCACTTTCGGAATTTCCGGTTTTTCGATGCGGGTATACGCCCAGTGATCACCCCATTCAGCGCCCTGATCAATCCAGTTGCGGAGGGTTTCAATTTCTTCCGGTTTCAGGGGGGGCGCATCCAGCGGCATCCGGTCGTCATGATCGGTCAGCGTCAACCGGCGGATCATCTCGCTGGCGTCGGCATCACCGGGTATGATGGCGGGTTTGCCCGATTTGGTGGGTGCGACGGCTTCGTGCCGGAACAACACGGAAAATCCCCCGGCCTTTTTGACGCCCCCGTGGCAGGCAATGCAGTTTTTATTCAGCAGCGGTTTGACCTGGGTATTGAAGTCGACGCGCTCCTCGAACCAGCCCAGGAAGGAAGAGAGCAGCAAGCCCACACCTACCACGGCTCCACTGACTCCGATTACTTTTGTGTTCATACGCGGCCCAAATGGGCGGTATTGGTTCTACACAAATTTAGTCAGTCATAATCCTAATCGGAATGGAGCAAATTTTGCTTTTCATGGATAATTTTACGGTATTGGTAACCTGTTACAGCGTTTTCACACCACCATCCATGACGAGTTCGGAACCGACCATATATTTCGAAGCGTCGGAGGCTAAATAGAGAAATCCTTCCGCAACTTTCTCAACCGTGCCCAACCGTTTCGCGGGGATAATGCTGGCCATATATTCTTTTGTGCCATCGACTTCCGCTTGCGAAGCACCACCCCTACCGAAAAATGGGGTATCAATTGCACCGGGCGACAAAACATTGACCCTGATATTTCGGTCCATCAATTCGGTCGAAAAGCTTCGGGCCAACGAACGGACGGCGGCTTTTGTTGCCGAATAAGCCGCCCCATTGCTGAACCCTTTTTCGTTTACGGCGCTGGAAGTCAGGATAATGGAAGCGCCATCATTTAAATACGGCAACGTGCGCTGCACCGAAAAAAAGGCCCCTTTGAAATTGATGCGGTAAAATGGAAAGTATTGATCATCGTATCGCTAAGCAGCGGCCACAAGCGCTACCGGGAAATTGCCAAAAGCATCCCGAATATTACGTTCAGGATGCTTTCAAAAGAGTTGAAGGAATTGGAAATGAATAAGTTGGTAACCAGAACGGCACATGATGAAACGCCCGTCCTCATCGAATATGAAATCACGGACTATTGCAAAACGCTCTGGCCAATGCTGGGCGAAGCACCATAGAACCGTGATCTAGTTCTTCCGGGGACGAAAAACCTGCAACGCGCCTTTGTTGGCAGAAACCATAATCAGCCGTTGGGCCGGACTGTTGAGTCCAACGATGAATTTGCAATCGCCATCCGCCAGAAAACCGCTTTGCGGAAACAGGATCGGCTGAAAACCGCCTTTCCCGTCGCCTTTCAGCACCAGCCCCGTCATGGCATCATATTGCCCCGCCACCGATTCGGCATCGTACGCATTTCCGACCGCCAGCACGTCCAGATGACCGTCCTGGTCGATATCTTCCACCAGCAAACTCTGAATGGGGGCCCACTGGGCCAGCGCGGGTAGCGGTTTGATGCGGAAACTGCCGCCGGTATTTTCGAGAACTACACTTTGTTGCCAGCAAGCCAGCAAAACCGTGCTGATTTTCTGTCGTTCAGGCGTCAGCAGGTCGGTGACTTTGGCTTTGGCGTAGAGGGCGTAATTCGTAAACTGCTTTTTGATGAGGGGCAACTGCCTGCCCAGCTCGTCGCGGGACGCAATCGGGTATTCAATCCCGTCCAGATAATACGTAGCAATGGCGTCGAGCCGACCGTTATTGTCGTAATCACCCGCGTAAACGCGCATCGGCTGGCTGGGCGACACCCGGTAGCGGCTGTTCAGCCCCAGGTTTCCGATTACAAAATCAACATCGCCGTCGTGGTCGAAATCACCCGAACGAATGCAGTTCCAGAACCCTTCCGAACCCTTTAGCGCGTCGAAAGACACCTGGGCAAACTTCCCCCGGTTATTTTTGAAAACCGTAATCGGCATCATTTCGCCCACCACCACCAGATCCGGCCACGAATCGCGGTCGATGTCGGCCCAAACCGCATCGGTTACCATGCCGACGTTCCGCAGGTTGGGTGCCAGCTCATCCGTCGCATCCCGAAAGCGTCCGCCGTCATTAATCAATAAATAGCTTTCGCCGGGTAATGGATATTGCAACGCCTTCAGTCGCCCACCCCGGAACAGGTCCAGGTCGCCGTCTTTGTCCACATCAACCGCCAGCACACACGAACCGCTGTGCCGGATGGCCGGTAATCGGTCGGTTGCTGCCGTAAATTTGCCTTTTCCGTCGTTCAAATACAGCCGGTCCTGATAATACTCGGAACCATCGTAATACTCGTTGGAGCCACTGACAATGTACAAGTCCTTGTCGCCATCGCCATCCGCATCGAACAGCAGCGCCCCGACATCTTCTTCATCTTTGGACTGGGATTCATCGGTATACGGTTTTTCGATGAACCGCCCCGCCGACGTCTGGATCAGCAATTTTCCGTAATGCCGGAACGAACCGCCCACGAACAGATCTTCCAGACCGTCGCCGTTGACATCGCCTGCCGCCAGTTTCGGGCCTTGTTGCGAGAGCTTGTGCGGCAAAAGCGGTTCCTGGTTGTAATCCAGATAGGATTCTTCCTGATGGGTAAACTGAATCCCGGATGTTTGGGTGATATCGGTTAGAAGCGTAGCCGGGCGGTTTTTAGATTGCTGAACGGTTTTGGTAGCGTGCTGGTAATCCAATGACAACAGCCGGTCGATACCCGGTTTTTTCAGCGTTTGTGATTTGCCATCCGGCCAGACAAGCCGCAGGGAATCAACGGTTTTATTGGCACCCAATCCAAAGTGAATGATGTAATCGACCGACGATTGATAGCCCCGCGTAACGGTCTGGTGATGCGCTTGCGGCAACCCGTTGCTGTAGAGTGTCACCTCAGCACCCAGACCGAACGGATTCTGTTTCGGGCCTTGTAGCTTCACTTGCAGGTAATGGGTGTTGGCAGTATTGTTTTGCAGGATGTAGGCGTCCTGATTGATGTTGTTGACAATCAAATCCAGATCACCGTCGCGGTCCAGATCGGCATAGGCTGAACCATTCGACAGGGAGGTTTCCGCGCCGAACCAGGTGGCGGTCATATCATCAAAGGTCAGATCATGACGGTTTCGGAAAAACCGGTTGGCCTTTTTGATGCTCGGCATTTTGGGTGCGCCCTGCCGCAGATACGCATTGATTTCTTCGGGCGTGCGGTTTCCCTGCGCAAACGAATCGTTGAACGACACAAAATCCAGGTCGGTAATGTCACGGAGGTAGCCGTTGGTGATGACCAGATCCCGCCAGCCGTCGTTGTCCAGATCGGCCAGCAAAGGCGACCAGCTCCAGTCGGTGGCCGACACACCGGCAAACTGCCCGATTTCGGAGAAAACCATCCGGCCGTCGGCGGCTTTTCCTCCGTTCACCTGCAACATATTCCGCATAAACTGCGGGTGATAGCCCTGCCGGGTGATGCTTTCAAACTGCTGATAGTTAGCCGGTCCTGCCATTTTTTTGCGCTGCTCGTTGTCGGCGGGCAGCATGTCGGCTACGACCAGATCCGGTAAGCCGTCGTTGTTGATGTCGGCGGCATCGCAGCCCATCGAAAACTGGCTGTGGTGCTTGAAATACGATTTACTGACTTCGCTGAATGTCCCGTTCTGGTTGTTGACGTACAGAAAATCATTGGCCAGAAAATCGTTGGCGACGTAAATATCTTCCCAACCATCCTGATTGAAATCCGACACCGTCAGACCCAGTCCAAAACCGTCGTGCAGGATACCGGCCGCTTTGGTCACGTCCGTAAACCGGGGTCCCGACGCATCCGAATCGTTGCGAAACAGTTTGTCGTTGGCCAGCCCGGAACCGTCGGCAATGACCGGCGTTACCTGATTTGGATTGCGAACCAGATTCGTACTGGTTAGCAAAAAAACGTCCAGATCACCGTCCTTGTCATAGTCAAAAAACGTAGCCTGGTTGGTGTAGCTGGTATCGGCCAGACCGTAGCGTTCGGCGCTTTCTTCAAACTGAAAATTGCCTTTGTTGATGTACAACTGGTTTTTCCGGCGGCTTCCTTCGTAATTTCCGGATTTGCAGACGTAAATATCCAGGCGTCCGTCGGCATTCACATCGGCCATCGTGACCCCCGTCGACCAGCCGCCTTTCTGAATACCGGCTTTGTCCGTCACGTCCTCAAAGGTGGGCGAATCCGAACCGGGTTTGGTGGTATTCAGATACATCCGGTCACCCACCTGATTGCCGGTGAAATACAGATCGGGCAGGTTATCATTGTTCAAATCACCAACCGCGACGCCCCCGCCGTTGTAGACGTAATAATAATCGACCAGGTTAAAGGAGTCGTTTTCGGTAACGGTATTCTGAAAATGGACGCCGGTTTGCGAAGCGGGCAAGGTGGTAAACAGCGTCTTCGGCTTTTGTTCGCAAGCCAGGATACACAGGAAAACCGGCAGCAGGAATAGGTACTTCATACAGGCAAGGTCGCTAAAAAACAGAAATCAAAAAAGGGCTCGTGAAAGCCCTTTTTTGATTGATCTTTATTACTGCCACACCGGGTTTTGCGTTACGTTGGGATTGCCCTGCATCTCTTTCAGTGGGAGTGGAAGCACATAATCGCGCGGTTTGAGGGTTCGGCCCACTTTGTATTTCGTGATGTAGTGGTTGATTCGCGCACCCAGGTAATCCGGCTGTCCGCCCGGTTTGCTTTTGCGACGCAGTTCCGGATACATCACCTGTTCGAACACAAACTCCTGCTCGCGCTCTTTGATGATCGCATCCCGCAACGCCGACTGGCTCAAACCGCTCAGGGCCGTCAGACCGGCACGGGCACGTACCTTGTTGATTCCCATAAACTTGTCGCCCGTATTGCTTTCGTTGCAGGCTTCGGAATGACCCAGCAGGATGTCGGCCAGACGAATGTAGATGGTGTTCTTTTCGGTATTGTTATAGTTGATCCCCAGTTCCACGAGCTTGCCCGCCCAGGCTTTGCCGAAAACCAGTTGATTGGGATCGGCCGGATTCGCATCCGCTTTAACGATCCCGCCGAACCGGGAGAGGTTGAAATCCGCCGTCGGGCTCCATTTCACAATGGGATACTGCCCATTGACTTTGCCCAGGCGGCCCGTTGGATATGATTCGATGAACGTGGCATCGATGCGTTTGTCCTTGCTGTCGTACGAAGCCCGGAATTCCTGCGTGGCACTCAACCAGCTCCAGCCCGCACCACCCAGTTCGCTCGGATAATCTTCGGGGTTAAAGTGGGCCGAGTGTACATTCCACTCGCTGGCGTTGGCGGCTGCCGAAACCTGGCCTTCAAAAATCCGTTCGCCCTGGTTTTCGTGCGCCAGATCGAAGTTGTACCCGAAGTTTTCGTACAACTGTAAACCGCTGTTGTTGATAATGTCTTCGGCGGTGGTTTTGGCATCGGCCCATTTTTCATCCCAAAGCTGGGCTTTCATCAGGATCGATTTGGCGGCCCATTTCGTCGCCCGTCCGGCATTGGCACCGGTATAGGCTGCGGGCAATGCCTCGGCAGCGGCTTTGGCATCGGCGTAAATCTGGTCGATCACGGCGCGTTTTCCGCCCGCGTTCGACGGCAGTTCGCTGATTCCCTTGGTCGATTTGGTCGTCAGCGGAGGATTGTCGAAATAACTCAGCAAACCGTAGTAATAGAACGCCCGCAGAAACTGGGCTTCACCCTTCAGGCGTTTCACCAGGGCGTCGTTGGCCGGGTCGTTCATGGCATCGGCAATTTCAATCACGGCATTCGCGCGGTTGATGGAGCGATAACTGATTGACCAGTAAGCCTCAATGTACTCATCGGCCGAGCTGACGTTACCCAGGTTGTATTGCAGCGGGCCTTTTTCCCAGCCGATCTGGTCGCCTGTCAAACACTCAAATACGTAGCGGTCGTAGAAATAGCCGGAATAGCCGGAGTTCAGATCGTCGTAAATACCGTTGACGCCCAGTTCCAGTTCCGTAGCCGATTTATAAAAGGTATCGGGATTGATAAAGTCGGGGTTTTCCTTAAGATCCGAGCAACCGAGGCCCGTGGCCAGGACCGATAGCATCAGCAGGGATTTGACTTTGGAAGAAATAATCAGGTTCATGTCTCTTTAAAGATTGTAGGGTTAGCGAATTACAGACCAAGATTGACTCCCACCGTAAACATCCGGGCGCGGGGATAGGCGTCGTAGTCATCACCCCGGTTCAGGTTGTTCTGGCCCTGGTTGTTCACTTCCGGATCGAATCCTTTGTATTTCGTGATCAGGAACAGGTTCTGTCCGCTGGCGTAGATCCGGGCCGACCGGATGTATTTGGTATGCAACGGCAGGTTATACCCCAGCGCCAGGTTTTGCAACCGGACAAAAGAACCGTCCTGAATGAAGAACGAAGACCGGCGGAAGGAGATGAAATCCCGGCGACCATCGATCACGGGGCGGCTGGCACCGGTATTGGTCGGCGTCCACGAATCCGTCAGGATGTCGCCAATCTGGTTGATTTTCTGAACACCGTCACCCATTTCCGATTGCTGCAGGTTCCGCACATCGTTGCCGTGAACACCCCGGAAGAAAATCGAAAGATCGAAGTTTTTAAACTTGACACTGGAATTCAGTCCCCAGGTGAATTTCGGGTTCGGATTGCCCATCACCACGTAATCGTCGGCGGTGTATTTTCCATCGCCGTTCACGTCTTCGTATTTCGGATAGCCCGCGCGGGCGGCAAAGGTCTGGGCTTCGTCGTCGGTCTGGAACAGGCCAACGTATTTGTACCCTTTCCAGACGCCGATCGGATTCCCGGCTTCCACCCAGCTACCAAAAACCCCAAGGTGGCCGCTGGTGCTGTTGGCGAAGAACGGCGTGCTCTGGCCCAAATCGGTGATCTCGTTCCGCAACACCGAAATATTACCGCTCACATCCCATTTGAAGGCGGCATTGTTGAAGATTTTGTAGTTGGTGGAAAACTCAATACCCTTGTTGGTCAGCGCTCCGGAGTTCAGCATGATGGTGCTGAAACCCGTGCTTTGCGGGATGGACACATCCAGCAGCAGGTCCGTGGTTTTGTTGCTGAACACGTCGAAGGTCATCGACAGGCGGTTGTTGAGCAGGGCCAGATCCAGACCGAGGTTCAGCATCGCCGTACTTTCCCATTTCAGGTTGGGGTTCGCAATCCGGTTAGGACCATAACCCGCAGCCAGGCCGCCACCAAACACATAATTGTAGGTCGACAAACCGCCCAGCGACCGGTAAACCGGGATTTGTGAATTACCCGTCAAACCGTAGCTGGCCCGGATTTTAACGTCGTCAAACACATTTTTCAGGGCCGAATTCTGGAAGAAATCTTCGTTTACCAGACGCCAGCCGACGGCTGCAGAAGGGAACGTAGCCCATTTATTGCTCGGGCCAAACCGCGACGAACCATCACGCCGGAACGTGACCGTAAACAGGTAGCGGTCTTTCAGGTTGTAATTCACCCGGCCCAGCAACGATTGCAACGTCCAGTCCTGACGCCCGGAATTGGGAATCTGCGGTTTGCTACCGTTCTGCATGTTAACCGACTCCGGATCATCCGAAGGCAGTCCGCGCGTCGACGCCGAGTTGAACAGGTTGCTTTCCTGCTGGTAGGTATATCCCAGCGTTACGTCCAGGTTGTGGCCCGGCCGGATTTGTTTGTTGTAGCTCAGGATGTTTTCGTTCAGGATGCTGCTGACGTTGCGGTTGGCCCGTTCCAGTTGCCGGCCATATTGCCGCCCGGTGAAGGTGTAGTTGTTGTAAAACGTGTTGCGGGTGGCATTCACGACATCGGCGCCCAGACTGGTTCGGAATTTCAGTCCTTCGATGATGTTGACCGTCAGGGCCGTCGTCCCGAATAACCGGTTGATGTTATCCCGGTCGTAGCCTTCTACTGCTTCTGCCAGCGGGTTGATGTTGAAGCGCTGATCGTAGCTCGGGTAATTGTAGTTGCCATTCTGGTCATACACCGCAACGGTCGGGTCCAGGCCCAGGGCTGTAATGATGATCCCGCCCGGACCGCCCCGATCCGTGGCCACGTTGCTGCTCCCCGTCCGGTTATACGACCAGCTATTGCTGAGCGTGGCCCGGCCATTGAGGAAATCGTTGTCGAGGTTCAGCCGAAAACCGTACCGTTTGAAAAATGTATTCTTGACAATTCCCTTGTTATCCAAGTAGTTGGCGACAAAGGCATACCGCATCGCCTTGTTTCCTCCGGTAAACGAAAGCTGGTGGTTCGACAGCGCGCCGGTTTGCGTGATTGCATTCAGCCAGTTGGTGCCCTCGCCGATCTGGCTGATTTGAGCATCGGTAAACCGCGGACTGCCGCCCTGACTGCGTTCCAGAATGTTCAGATACCGGGCGTAGTCACTGCCGTTCAACACTTCAATGGGCCTTGCAATTTGCTGGAACGAGTACGATCCTTCATAATCGACCCGGCTCTGGCCTTCTTTCCCGCGTTTGGTCGTAATCAGAACCACCCCGTTCGAACCCCGCGACCCGTAAATCGAGGTGGCGGAGGCATCTTTCAGGATTTCAATGGATTCAATTTCGTTGGGGTTGATGGTGGCCATCGCGTTGCTCGATTGCCGGTTCCCTGCGGTTCCCATGGCACCATTGTCGGGATACATCGGAAAACCGTCGATGACGTACAGCGGCTCACTTCCGCTGTTGATGGAGTTGGCACCCCGCACACGGATGGAAATTCCACCGCCCGGAGCCGCCGAACTCTGGGTCACCTGAACGCCCGGTGCCCGCGACTGAATGGCCTGATCGACCGAAACCACCGGCATTTCTTTGATGGCGTCGGCTTTGATGGTCGAAACCGAACCGGTGAGGTCACTCTTTTTCACCGTACCGTAGCCCACCACCACCACTTCTTCCAGGCTGCGGGTGTCGGTCAGCATTTTGATGGTCAGGCTGGTGCGGTTGCCAACGACGGCTTCCTGGGTCACGTAGCCCACGTAGCTGAATACGAGCGTTTCGTTCGGGCTGGCATTCAGTTGAAACCCACCGGAAGCATCGGTTGTGGTGCCCCGGGTCGTGCCCTTTATGGTAATCGTAGCACCCGGTATGCCATCGTTTTGCTCGCCAACCACCTTGCCCGTAATCAGACTCTGGGCAAAAGTGGTCAGTGTAAGGCAAACCAATACCAGGGTTGTTTGCAGACACCGTATAGAATGATTCATACGTAAGAAAGGATTAAGGGTTTAGTTGATTAGTCAGAATCAGCCGATTGAATTGATGGTAGGCACAATAAAATCCAAATGATTATTTGCTAAATTCCATAACTACAAAGATTAGAGCCTTCAGCTCCTAAATCAATAGAGAGAATTTCGATTAAGATGGATAATCTTATGAAATCAATGTGCGATGAAGGTATCTTCCAGTTCTTCCAGCGTTTTTCCTTTCGTTTCGCGCACATTCCGGCGGACAAACCAGAATCCGACGAGGCAGATTACCGCGTAAAGCCCGAAAGGTCCGTACGTACCCAGTTGTTCGGCGAGGATCGGAAACGTGAAAACCAGAATGAAATAAGCCCCCCACAACGCCAGAATCGCGACCGACGACGCCAGCCCACGGACCCGGTTTGGAAAAATCTCCGAGATCAAAACCCAGGTGATGGGTGCCAGCGAAGTTGCGTAAACGCTGATCGCCAGCAGCACGAAGACCGACAGCAAACCCGACGACGCACCGGTTTTCAGCAACACCGCAATCACCACATACAGCACCGCCAGCCCCAGCGTTCCGATGAGCATCAGCGGCTTTCGGCCCAGTTTGTCCACCTGCCACATGGCCACCAGTGTGAACACCAGATTGACAATTCCGATGGCTACGGTTTCGAACAACTGCCGGTCGAGATTGGCGCCCACGGTCTCAAAAATTGTGGAGGTATAATTGAAAACCACATTGATTCCGCACAACTGTTGCAGCACCGCCAGGCCAATGCCGACAATCACCGCCGGGCGAACGCCCTTCTCCAGCAGCATGGACAACGACGGTTTTTCGGCGCCTTCCATCGAGCGGTTGATGGCAGTAACCGTCTGTTTTACAAAAGCTTCGCCACCAATCCGGCGCAAAATCGTTTCGCCTTCCTGCACCCTGCCTTTCTGCACCAGCCACCGCGGACTCTCGGGTAACCAGAACACGCCCAGCAGAAAACCGGCGGAAGGCACGGCCCCCAGCCCGAACATCCAGCGCCAGGCATCGGGGCCGTTATCGGCCAATGCATAGTTCACCAGATTGGTGATCAGAATCCCGATTACAATGGTCAACTGGTTGATGGACACATTCCGGCCCCGGACTTCGGCGGGCGAAATTTCGGCAATGTAGAGGGGGCTCAGCGTCGACGCCATCCCAACGCCGATCCCGGCCACAAAGCGCATGGTGATGAAAACCGGTAAGGTGGAGGAGAAGGCCATGCCCAGTGAAGAGAGTGCAAAAATGAGGGCCGCCACCATCAGGCCGGGCTTGCGTCCGTAGCGGTCGGCGAGGTTGCCGGCCAGCACGCAGCCCAGCATACAGCCTAGTGCCAGCGAACCGGTCAGAAATCCCTCCCACCAGGCCGTGAGCCCAAAATAGCCCCGCAGAAATGGCAGCGCTCCCGAAATCACGGCAAAATCAAAGCCAAACAGATACCCGCCCAGGGCCGAAATGAAGGCGATTCCAAAAATATAGTTGGCGTTAAGCCCGGTTTTTGCCATGGTGGTTTTGTTAAAGTATTCGGGTAATTTTTAGAAAAAAAGCGGTATGGATGCGTACTTTTACAAACCGTTCCGAACCCATACCTAGATAATATTGCGACATGATCAAAAAGAAAGAAGGCTTTGCCGGACAGCGCAGTTATGTGTTGCCGGGCGAGTTAAAGAAACTGATCGCCGTTCATCCGCTTTGTGAGTCGTTGTACATCACCGATATTGGGTATTATCCGAAAGCCGCTTTTCATGACCGCGAACGCCGGAAAGGAAGCCCGCAACACATTCTGATCTATTGCGTTCAGGGGGAAGGTTGGTACGTTCTCAACGACCGTAAATACCTTGTCAAACCCAACCAGGCCTTTATTCTGCCCGCTGACCTCGCCCATCGCTACGGAACCGACGCCCAAAATCCCTGGACCATCTACTGGCTGCATTTTACCGGTTCCAACGCGCATCATTTTTTGCAGTTTTTAAAGCAGGATACCGATCCGTCCCCGGTAACCGTGTCGCCCCAGCCCGAACGGTTTCAACTCTTCGACGACATTCTGTCGCACGTTGAAATGTCGTATAACATGGACAATATTGTGTATGCCAACAGCAGTCTGTCGCGGTTTCTGGCCACGTTCAACAATGCGGTTTATAACCCCAACCAGTTTGCCCAACCCGAAAATGACCCGATCAGCCGAACCATCGCGTTCATGAAAGAGAACCTGAGCAAGAACCTGACGCTGGAAGATCTGGCTCAGATTGCGGGCATGTCGGCGTCGCATTATTCGGCGGTTTTCCGGACCAAGGTCCAAAGTGCGCCCATCAATTTCTTTACCTTTTTAAAGATTCAGGAATCCTGTCGTTTGCTCGAAAACACGCAATTGCGCATCAAGGAAGTCGCCTATCAGATCGGGTACAGCGACCCGTACCACTTCAGCCGGGTTTTTGCCCACGTCATGGGCGTGTCTCCGCGCGACTTCCGCAAACTCCGGAAATCTTAACCCGACACTTCCTGCGCCGTTAGAAAATCGACCATTTTCCGGTGCAAAGCTGCGCCCTGGTGGTTGCGGTCGCTAGCCAGTACGCCATCAAAACAGGCTAGCGCTTGTTCAACATGACCGTTTCCTAGGCCCAGATGACCTAAGCCCATCAGATAGAGACAACTGATGCGGTTTCGCTCGTTCAGATCGGCGTCAAACACCAGCAGATCGGGAAGCGATACCGCGAAATAGTCGATCTTGATGGCGTCGTTCAGGTGCGTTTCTCCGTACTGAATCAGCGTCTTGAAGAGCTTTTCGGCCCTTTCATGCTGCCCCAGTTTTTTCCGGGCCAGTCCCTGATAAAACAGTTTATCCGGTTGCTGATCGTTGTAGAAAACCGCCTGCACCGGTGCATCCAGACCGACTGATGCCCGCTCAAAATACGACCGGGCGGTTTGCGTTTCGCCCAGCGCTTCGCAGGCCAAGCCTTTCAAATAGAAAATATCAGGCTCCTGCACGCCATACAGTTTGCCTTCGCCCAGATTGACCGGATAGGTTTCAGCGGCCGTCAGTAAAGTCAGGGCCTCCGAATAATCCGCATTTTGCAACGCCTGTTTCGCCAGTTCGATGTGGCAAATCAGGTACTGACTCACCACTTTGCCTTCGCCCCCCTCCCACGGATGGAATTGCCGGGCGGCCAGCAGGTCGCGGGCCTTTTCATACGCGCCGAGTTGGTTATACAGCGTGATTCTCTCTAAAGACAAATCATCGCGCTCTTCGGTTGTATCAAGATGTTTTTCCAGTAGTGCCAGCCGCTCTTCGTGCGGCTCATTCAGCTTTTTATACAACTGATCCAACTCCATCAGTACCCGCGCGTCGGCAGTATCCAGTGCAAAGGCGGTTTCCAGTGCCACCCGTGCTTTGTCGGCCTGTTGCTGTTTGTTGTAATACGCCAAAGAGAGATTCCGGTGAACGGTGGGAAAGGTATCATCGAGACTCACGGACCGCTCCCAGGCGTCGATGGCTTCGTCATATTGCCGGTTGCCATACCAGAAATTACCCAGAAAATACCAGGCATGGGCGTGATTAATCGGCTGATCATCCGGTTTTTGCAAAACCGCCCATTGCAAAACCGTCAATTCTTCCAGCCGGTTGGGGAAGACAAAATCCGGGCTGGCTTCCGTAGCTTTTTTGAGATGATCGTGAGCGGTTTCGGGCTGTCCCAACTGCGCATGAAAATAAGCTAGAAAGTAATACACCATCGGATAAACCGCTTTTCCGGTTTTCAACAATTCCGAGAGCAATTGAATCGCTTCGTCGTACAAACCGGCCCGGCTGTAATCCAGCGCGTAGTCCAGGTAGGTATGGACGTTGTACCGCATCAGGTCGTTAAGCTGGCTCCGCGTCTGGGCCGCAGCCGTTGCGTCGCTGGTTTGCTCGATAAGCGATTTTTCAAATAGACAGCCGAAGTGAAACCGGTCGATCGCCAGGGTGTCGCCGATGAGCTGCAAAGCCTCGCGGGTTCGCCTGGTTTTCCGCAGCAAAGCGACTTTCAAATGCCGCGCCGAATGGCCGTGCCAGTTTCGCGCCAGCGACCGCTCGACCAGTTCGAGGGCCTGGGTGTAGGTTTTTCGCCGGGTGGCAATGCGAGCCAGTTCCAGAAAGCTGGTGTCCTGCCAGGCGGCATTCCAGGTGGCTTTGAAAAACGCGTCGAAAGCTTCGTCATACCGCCCCAACCCCTGCAAACACAGGCCGAGATTGTAATACGGTTCGCCGTCGTACGGATT
Organism: Larkinella sp. C7; assembly: GCF_006149005.1. GTDB lineage: Bacteria > Bacteroidota > Bacteroidia > Cytophagales > Spirosomataceae > Larkinella. The sequence continues at coordinate 67,971 of NZ_VBSL01000007.1, forward strand.
CGGATTTCGCTGGATCAGCGTCTGAATGGCTTGCCTGAAATACGGTTCCGCTTTGGCGAACTGACCGCGTTTCATATGCCAAAGCCCCAGGGCGTTGTTGCAGCGCACATCCTTCGGATCACGGCGCAGCGCTTCTTCGTAATAATTGGTGGCGATATAGGTTGCGTGGCGGTATTGCTCGATGTGCAAACCCGTCAGATACAACTGTTCATTGTTTTCCACCTCGGCGGGGTCCAGGGCGGCTTGGGCCGGTTCCGGAATGGTAGTCTCCGTAGGCTCGTCGGGCTGGTAAGCGACCAATTCCAGGCCGTCAGTGGTTTCGACGCTCAGGCGGAGTTGCGTGGGGTTTTGAATTTCCAGCGGTATTTCATGCAGAAACGGTTGTTCCGGCGAAAGCTCAATCCGTTGTTCAAAAACCACGTCTCCATTTTTTGTCAATCGAATGACGGCTCCGGCGTACACGGCGGTGGCATACGCACTGATCTGAACGGTTTTGTCGGTAAGTTCCAGATTGACAGCGGCTTCCTTCGTGGCGTTTTTAACGATGCCGATTTCGCTGTAGGGCATGAAATACTGCACAAACGTCCGCTCCTCGTTGGGCATGATCCACGAAAAATCGGGTTGGTTGTCCGTGAAAACGCCGGTCATCAGTTCGATGTACGGCCCGTCTTCGTCAGTCAGGTTGCGATCCCAGGCGTAGCCGAACTCGCCGTTGCCCCAGGTCCACTGCTTTTTGCCCGGCGACAGGTGGTGGCTGGCCACGTGCAGCAAACCGCCCCGGCTGTCGTGTTCATAACCGCCCATGAAATCATACTTCGATGCCACGGCCATGTAGGACGTCGGCACCGGAATGTTCTTATACCGGGAAATGTCCGTCCCCGGCGAATAATCCACTTTGTAATACGTCCCGGTGGCAATCGGAAACGACGAAACATCTCGTTTTCCGTGATCGAAAACCGCATACACATCCGGCGGAAAAACCGACTGGTAGTAATCGTTTACTTTGACGGCCGGATTCGTCCACCACAAAAAAGTCTGGGGAACGGGCGTACGGTTGTACAGCACGCCCTGAATTTCGAGGTAGGCTTTGTCGGGATACAGCCGAAAACCGGCCATGCCTTTGGTGTGAAACATCCGTTCCACCTCGCTGACCCACACGGTTTTGGAACCGTCGGGATGCGCTTCGGTCGTATAATCCACCGGCTCAAAGGTGCTGGGGCGGTGGTGTTGTGGCCAGTTAAACTCAATTCCGCCCGAAATCCACGGCCCCGTCAGCCCGACCAGTGCCGGTTTGATGACCTGGTTATAATAGACGAAATGACGGTTTTTAATTTTATCGTAGGCCATCTGAATCCGCCCGCCCAACTGGGGCAACACCATGATTTTCAGGTAGCGGTTTTCCAGAAAAACCGCCTGATACGTCCGGTCCTCCTTGTGATCGTCGATCTTTTCGATCACGGCGTGCGGATACACCACCCCGCTACTGCCCTGATACACCCGTTTTTCCAGAAACATCGGATTTTTTTCGGGTGCGCCGACACCATAGGTGGGAATCACAACCGATTCTTCCCACACAGTTACTTCCTGCAAAGCCATAAATAGAGGTCTTTCAAAATAGTTTTAGTCGTTTTTAGCGGGCGTAAGCAGAGACGTTTCGGCCTGAAACAACTGGTTTACCTGATCGAGTGCCAGCTCGTTCGCGGGTTTAAACTGGCCGCTGTTCATGTAGTTCAGCAGGCTGTATTTCAACTGCCGGGCGGCCGGGCGTTTGGCCAGATCACTTTCCAGATCGATGCTGCATATCAGCAATTTTCCCTTGCCAACCCGGCCTTCAAACGCCAGCGACAACCGGCGGTTTTCAAACCAGGTATCAATCGGCTGAATCAGCGGACGGAGGTTTTTCGGAAAATCGTTCAGAATGACGGTTTGGGAATGGCTGACCAGATCCTGCCACTGGTAGTTGCTGCTGGCTTCGGTCGGGAAGCTGGCAAACAGCGGGTGAGCCGGATTGCAAACCAGACCAAGCGTGTGTGGAGCCTGCCCCTTGGTCCAGGATGTGTTCCAGAAAACACTCGAAAATCCAATCTCCACTTCGGCCCCTTTGCCTTTTTTGACGTGTCCGTAGGGCAGCAACAGAACGTTCGCACCGTTCTGCAATTGATTGACGACATCGGGCGTCAAGGTGTGGGCAACGATGACTTTCCCCGTAGCCGCATCGGCGTTAACACCCGCCGGATAGACCCAGAAATTCCAGGAATTCGTACTCTCAGCCCCTTTCAACGCGACTTTCAGCGTAAGCATCTCCGGTTTTTTGAATCCCGCGAGCGGCAATTGAATGGTCCCGACCGACTGGAGGTTGTCAATCGCTATTTTATCTTTGGTTAACGAACCACTCCGTTTCACTTTTCCGGCTGCATCCAGCACCTGCCAGAGCACGGTTTGGTTGGTCAATTCGCCCGCGCCAAAGTGAGCGATTTCCACAGCCGCCTGAAGTGTTTCATTGTTTTCATACACGAGCTTTTCCATGCGTGCCAGCAAAACCGTCGGGCTGCAAAACGTGCGGTATTCCTCGGGAGTCGTGTAGCCTTTGGATTCCCAGAAAACATCCAGCGCGCCCACCAGCGCGGTGCCCTGTCCCGGAAAATCGTGCAAGCCCAGCAACTGAAAACCGGCAAAACCGGGCGTTCGCAGAGCCGCTTCGATGTCGGCTTTGTAGCAGAGCGTCTGCAAGCGACCCGACGAGTGCAGAAACGCTTCGGCCTGATCGCCCATGCCGTTGGCTTCGAGCGTTTCTCTGAAGATTTCAAAATTTTTCGCCCGCACCACGCCGGTGTATTTGGCAATCTCCTTGAAATTCGGATAAACGCACCATTGCCCGATTTCGTGGCTGACGTAGGGAGCCGTAGCGGTTTTGGTAATCTCGCGCCAGTCGTAGCTGGTTTTGGGCGTTCCCGCGTTGATGATGCTTTTCACACCCTCGCCCCACCGCTGAATCCGGGCGTCGGAATGGATATGAAACTGGCTTTCAGGAATCATCGGCCAGCCCGCGCCACTGGTGTAGAGTCGGCGGTTGTCTTTCTGTTTGAAGTGATCGACCCAGCGACCCAGAAACTCGTTCTGCTCGGGTCCGGCCGGTTCATTGCCGTACGACATCATGCAGAACGACGGGTGATTGCCGTACGCTTTCAGCATGCGTTCCGATTCCTGGTAAATGAAATCGTCGATCACGCCACCGGTTCCGACGGCGCTGCTCTGGTTGGCCCAAAGCGGACTTTCTACGTACAGATACACGCCAAGCCGGTCGGCCACGTCGAAAGCCGCTTCGGGCGGGCACCACGAGTGGAAGCGCAGGTGATTCAGGCCGTAACTTTTGGCGGTTTTCATGATTTTTTCCCAATACGGTTCCGTGGTTGGCGGATAGCCCGTCAGCGGAAACGTAGCGCATTCGACGTCGCCCCGCAGAAAAATCGGACGACCGTTGATGGCCAGCCGCGTTCCGCTCGTACCCATTTCGCGCATTCCGAACGTCACCTCCCGTTCCGATAGCAACTCGCCCTGATCGCTGACCAGCCGAACCTGCAGTTTGTACAGGTTGGGGTTGAACTCGTCCCAAAGCTGTGGATTGGGTATGGCATACGACGGAGTCAACGTGGTTTCTTCGCTGTTGAACCGAACGGGCTGCGTGAATTCCGGCAAAGCCGCGCCATTTTTTTGCAAATTCCGGGCCTGTAGAATCAGCTTCCCCTGAAATTCCTGGTGCCGGGGCTGGCGAAGCGCCAGCGACACGTTGATCGATTGAGTCGCCAGATTTGGAAAGGCCTGAACGTTTTCAATATACGTTGGGGCTTCAGTGGTTAACGACAAATCACCGACCAGCCCATTCCAGTTGGTTTGCGTATGATCAGCAACGCTGTGAGAATTGGGGCCAATGTGCAGTTTATACCGGTTATCGACCCGAATGGCGATGGTATTGTTGCCCGGTCGCAGGTGTTTGGTCAGGTCGAACTGGTGGGGAGCCACGAGGGAGTTGCGTGTGCCGCAGAACTGGCCATTAACGTATACCATCGTTTCCCAATGGCAGCGTTCCAGATTCAGCGTGATGCGTTTTTTGGCCCAGTTGGCGGGAATTTCGATTTGGCGTCGATACCAGGCCGGGCCGGCGTAATACTTGACGGACTGGAGCCAGAACGGTATTTTGATGGGGTTTTCCCGGTATTTTTTGTAGCTGTCCGCGAAAAAATACGTGCTATCGATGACATCGCCCACCCAGGGTGTTTGCAGGGTAATGTCATTTCCTTTTCCGTTTTCCGTTAAAGAACCCGGCAGTTTCACCCGATCGGGGTAGGTTCCTTGCCACCAGTGTTCCCGCAAACCCAGATCGGCGGGGTCTAAACGAAGTTGCCACTCTCCGGCGAGCGAAAGTTTGGGTTGACTGACGGCTTGTGTAGAATTGGCAAGCCAGCTTCCGATTGAAAGGATAAAAATGAATAGTCCCCTTTTTTGCATTGTGAACCCGATCTGGCGGTTTATGATCACCCGTGATCTACCTAATCGTCATGCAAAAAAGACAAATTCATATAAAATAAACCATAGAGTTTATTTGGGAAAAGATGGATAATTTAACGGAAATGCCGGCCACCCTCAACCAGAGGGTGGCCGGCATTTCACGAAACAAAGCGATTAGAATTTCGGGCAGGAAAGCTGCTTGCGAGCTTTGCGGTTTTTCGGTTTGCCCGAAGGAAAATTCTCGAAGGTATACGACAGCGAAATTTCATGAGCACCCCCGCTGCCTGGTCCGAGCGAGGAGATGGTGGCATCGTAGCTATAGCCAATCGAAAAATTGTCCTGACGAAAACCGGCCAACACAATCAGTGATTCGCGGTTGGTGACGCTCGGAGCATATTTTTTCAATGGCAAACCACGGTACCACAGCCCGACCACCATCGGCGAATAGGTCATGTAAACGCCCAGATCCAGTTGGTCGTACTTGCCCTGATACCGGTAGTTGATCGCGGGGGATATCGTTTTTTCACGATCCCATTCGTCGCCCAGGCCGGTGAAACCCGCGAAGGGAATCCGCAGCCCGGCGTGGACGCTCCCTTTCATCGGAAGACGGCTTTCGTCGCTCAGGACAAAAACGCCCTGATTGGGTCGCCCGAGGTGGTGAGCCGCCACACCGATCCAATACCAGTCGGAATACAGCAAACCGCCGGTTGAAAAATCCAGATAAGAAAGCGTTGGTGAGCCGTTGGAAACCACGGGGTCGGTGGTGGGATTGCCGGTAAAGCCGCCGTTGTTATACTGGTCGCCAAAGGTGAGGCCAAACCAGTTGATCGAGCGGTTTACGTAGGAGCCCTGAACGCCCAGCCGCACGAACGTCTGTTCGGCCAATTGAATCTGGTAGGAATATTGTAATCCAATGTCGGTGGAACGGATGCGCCCCTGACCCTGGTTATCGCTTTGCAGCATCAGGCCGACCCCGCTGTTGTAGCGGTCGAAATAGTGATCGACACTCACCATGGAGGTCACGTAATTGGTCACGGCGGGCCATTGGTTCCGGTAGTTGACCGTTACCCGTGGCGCCAGGGCCGAACCGGCAAAAGCCGGGTTTAAGTACATGGGAGCCGCATAGAACTGCGAAAACTGCGGATCCTGCGCCCAAACCGTTCCGGCGATCAGCAAGCCAAAGAGGAGAAGAAGGTAACGTTTTAACATAACTGTATCTTTAGTGCAAACAACTTGCCAAACTGGTTCCGGGAAAACACTAAAACATAAACGTTTTTTTACCGTAAAATTGCACTTGACCGCCTAGATAAAGGTAGTAGTAACGGATGAAACGGATGAATGGAGTCCTATAAAATTTTTATAGCTGCCGTTTCGTTTACAATAACGTACTGCCGACCTTCACTGTTATGTTCACAGCCACTGGGAAAACCGGCAACCTACTTGATTTTATTAGCAGCGAATGACAACCTATACAGGAATGGTACGGCGGTTGGGATGGATGCTTCTGTGTTGGGGGCTGTTTGCCGGTATGGCCCGGGCGCAGTCGGGCATTAAGGTGAGCGGCAAGCTTTGCATTCCGGATCCATCTTGCGAGAATGGCCCCGCCGTGATGTTTGAAGATACCGTGCCGAATGTACGCTCCCGAACGTGGGATTTTGGTGACCCTTCTACTGCTGCGGATACGTCCACGGCGGCAAAACCGAGTTATGCCTATAAAAACCCCGGAGACTATACGGTTTCGGTGACCCGAACACTGCAGAATGGGTCAACACTGCGCACGGATACGACGATCACAATCGGCGTCCCGCCTACCCAGTTTCAGAACTGGCGGACGGACACCATGCTTTGTAACGGTCAGAAAATCACGCTCGATCCATATCCCAACGGCGCTCCGGCGGGTGCCAGTTTTCTCTGGTATCCCAAAGGCGACACGACGCAGACCATTCAGGTCGACAGCGCGGGCTGTTATTCGGTGGAAGTCTGGATTGGTACACAGGCGGATAAACAGAAAGTCTGCTCGGTGGAAGACCGGATCAATGTGCAGGTCTGCGGACAGCGGCCGGAACAGCAAGGGGCCAAGTGGTATTTCGGAAACAATGCCGGGATCGACTTCTCCGGCGGCAGTCCCACACCGCTCGACGACGGAAAACTCAACACCATCGAAGGTTCGTCGTCAATCTCCAACACCAAAGGACAACTTCTGTTTTATACCGGCGGGGTGCTCATTTACGACAAAAACGGCAATCTGATGAAACCGCTCAACCCGGCAGATACCGCCCAGTTGCAGGGGAGTCAGACCTCGACGCAGTCGGCCCTGATTGTGCCGCAACCCACCTGTAAAGGCTGTGAATACCTCTACCGGGTGTATACAACCTCCGAAATCAACGGCAAAAAAATCCTGAGTGTCAGCGTGGTCGACATGCGGTATAACCAGGGAACGGGTGCCATTATTGAAAAAAATACGCTGGTCGATTCGCTGACGACGGAACGACTGGCTTCGGTGCGGAACGACCGCGATACAACCTACTGGGTCATTTCCCACGATTATGGCAATAACAAATTTCAGGTCTACCATGTGACGAAAGCCGGAGTTGAAGGACCGGAAGAATATGCCCTCGGAATGCCCCACGACACCACGACGAAGGGCGAAGGTTACATGAAAATTGGTCCGGCAGATACGACCGGCAACGGAAACCGCCCCATCGCGGTGGTGGTGCCCGGCCCACCCACCAACTACGTCGAAGTGTTTACCTTTAACGATTCGACCGGAGTCATGACGGCTGGGCCAGCCATCAACATTGGTCCCGCCCCGCCCAAAGCCTACGGGGTCGAGTTTTCGCCGGATGGGTCGAAACTCTACGTTTCGTTACAGGGCGATACGGCCAATGCGTCCCAGATTCTGATTTATGACCTCACGAATCCGGACCCTGCCGCCATTGAAGCGTCCAAAACCGTGCTCGACAGTACCCGAAGCCGACAATACGGGGCCTTACAAATTGGCTCCGACGGAAAAATTTACGTGGCCATCAAGGATGGAACCAGTCTGGGCGTGATCGACAACCCGAACGATGAACTGCTGGCCCCCGCCACCTTCGACCCGAATGGACTCAATCTGAACGGCCCCACCAGCCAGTTGGGTTTGCCCAACATGGTCGCCAACTTCAACGAACCGTCCAGTTCTCCCGGTTTTTCGTACGCCGACACCTGCGCCGGTTCGCCCACGCAGTTTACGGTGACGCCCATGTGTCCGCCGTTGAAGGACAATTATACCTGGAATTGGGGCGACAACAGTGCACCCTTTAGTTCGACGGCCACGCAGGCTACGCACACCTACAACGAACCGGGGGTGTATTCGGTCAGTCTGCGTATCGTGACCATGCGGTCGGATGGGGGAATCTGTAAGGACACGGTTATCACACAGGATGTTACCATTGTTCGGACGCCTGACCCGATTAATCTGGGGCCAGACATTGACAGTTGCAAGAATATGGTGACGCTGGATGCCAAAGTGGAGGCCAGTGTCTACATCTGGATCCGAAACGGGCGATTGATACGAGGGTATAATGAACGAACGTTGCCCGTGACCGTGCCCGGATCGCCGGGTTATAACGGCATAACATCCGGAACTTTCGTTGTCATTGCGGCCAATGGCGGTTGTTTTTCAAGTGATACGATTCGAGTTTCATTGCGCCGTCCGCCCAATTTCACGCTGGGTCCCGACACCACGCTCTGTCTGAACAGTTCCCTGACGCTGACCGCCCGGGGCAGTGGCTGGAACAGCTTCCAGTGGAGCAACGGTTCGACCGAGCGGGAAACCACGATTACCCAAGCCGGAACGTATTCGGTCATTGTTCGGGATGTGAACGGCTGCGAGAATACCGACACCGTGGCGGTGGTTGCTTTACCCAAACCGGTCGTTACGGCTTTCATGACTCCTCCCACGGGTTGTACGACGACGGACGGAAGCATCCGGCTCAGCGTTGGATCGGCCACGGTTCGGCGGTTTGAGTGGAGTTCTGGCGGGCAACCGCTCAGTGATACGACCGCGCTGTTGCAGGGTATCCGCGATGGTGAGTATACCGTTCGGATCATCAGCGACAACGCCTGTACGGTCGACACGACCTTGACGCTGCGATCCAACAACAGCATTGAGGTTCAGGCCGATCCGCAGACGGCATTGTGTACGGTTCCGCAGAGCGGCTCGATTCAACTCACGATTGTGCGGGGACGACCGACGGAGTTTATCTGGCGGGACGCCAATGGTGTTGTGGTGGGCAACGGTTCCGGTCTGACGGGCATCAACGGTGGCGTTTATAGCCTTGAAGCCCGCGATACGGGGGGCTGTCTGGATACGCTGAACAACATCCGGGTTCCGGTCGATACCACCGGTTTTGTTTCCCTGGGGCCTGATCGGGGCAAATGCATTGGCGATACGGTCCAATTGTCGACGCTGGTGCAAACGCCAGGCGATGTTTACCTCTGGAACAGCGGTCAGACTACCCCTTCGATCAATGTAACGACGGCTGGCCCTTACCGCCTGACGGTTCGCAACTCGATTACGGGTTGCCAGGGGTCTGACGAAGTAGTGGTTACTTTCAACGCCAAACCGGTTGTGGAAGCCGGGCTTCCGCAGGAAATATGCGCCAATTCGCCCAGTTTTACACTCAGTGGTGCGACACCCCTGGGGGGATTCTGGACGGGCCGGGGCGTCGACAGTACGGGGCGTTTCACTCCCGCCGATAGTCTGGCCGGGCCGAACCCCATTGTGCTAACCTATTCAGCTTCTCAGGGCGGTTGTGTCGCTTTCGACCGTAAGATTGTCTTTGTTCAGGTTCCGCCGACGGTGAGCCTGGGTCCCGATACGACGCTTTGCCCATCGCCAACGCTCCGACTGGAAGTAACGGCATCACCGGGGGCAACGTATCGGTGGTCGACGGGAGCCACCACGTCGTCGATTCAACCCACCACATCCGGTAGTTATTCCGTGGTAGCCACATCCGGGGCCTGTACGGCGACCGATGAAGTGAATCTGACCTTTCTGCCGCTCCCGTCTTTCGATCTGACGCGTGAGGTTCCGTTGTGTGTCGGCGATCAGGGCCGGGCGGTTTTGCAGGTATCGGGAAACAGTACGCAGACGTATTTCTGGCCCCATTCCGGTGACACAACGCCCCGAATAACCGTTCTTGAGGTAGGCCGTTATGCCGTTCGGGTGACAGGTGCTAATGGCTGTGCGGCTCTGGATACGGCGGTGGTGGTAGACAAGTGCGAGCCCCGGGTCGTGATCCCCGATGCCTTTACGCCGAACGGCGACGGCAACAATGATTTACTGGATGTTTTTACGTCTTACGTAACGGATTTTGAGCTTCGGGTCTTTAATCGCTGGGGTGAAGTGATTTTCGTTTCCAATGATCCGGAACAAAAATGGGATGGCAATTACCGGGGACAGGCCTATCCGTCGATGGTGTATGCCTATACGGTAAACTTCAAAAGTCTCTATTATCCGGAGCGGCCAAAAGTGCTGAAACGCGGTTCGATTCTGCTGGTTCGATAGTGCAAATATGCCCGAAATTCTGTATATTTGAATGAAAACAACGCTTGGATAAGTACTTGAAAAACAGGCTTATTTTAAGTATAAACAACAAATACGTCCATTCAAATACCGATGCGGAAAGACATTTTGAAAGGTACCAACGAAGGGATGACGGCGACCGAAAAGGAGATTGAACGCGCTTTGCGGCCGCTGTCATTCGAAGACTTTACGGGTCAGGCCAAAATACTCGAAAACCTGCGGATTTTTGTACAGGCCGCTCTCCAGCGTGGCGAAGCGCTCGACCACGTGCTGCTCCACGGCCCTCCGGGTTTGGGCAAAACCACCCTCTCGCACATCGTTGCCAATGAACTGAATGCCAGCATCAAGATGACCTCCGGCCCGGTGCTCGACAAGCCGAGCGACCTCGCCGGTTTGCTGACCAATTTGCAGGAAAACGATGTGCTGTTTATCGACGAGATTCACCGGCTCAACCCCGTGGTGGAAGAATACCTGTACTCGGCGATGGAAGATTACAAAATCGACATCATGCTCGATTCCGGCCCGAACGCGCGAACCGTTCAGATCAAACTGAACCCGTTTACGCTGATCGGAGCCACCACCCGCGCCGGGTTGCTGACGTCGCCGTTGCGGGCGCGGTTTGGGATCAATGCCCGGCTGGAATATTACGATGCGGCTTTGCTGACCACGATTGTAAACCGGTCGGCGGCTATTCTGGGAACGCCTATTGAGGCCGATGGGGCTTACGAAATTGCCCGCCGGAGTCGCGGAACGCCCCGGATTGCCAACAACCTGCTTCGCCGGACGCGCGATTTTGCGCAGGTGAAAGGCAAAGGCATCATTACGGTTGCGATTGCCGAAATGGCTCTGCGGGCGCTCGATGTGGACCAGAATGGTCTGGATGAGATGGACAACCGGATTCTGACGACGATCATTGATAAATTCAAAGGTGGGCCGGTCGGGCTGTCGACCATTGCGACGGCCTGTGGCGATGAGGCCGAAACGATCGAGGAAGTATACGAACCGTTTTTAATTCAGGAAGGCTATCTGAAACGAACGTCGCGGGGGAGGGAAGCGACTGAAAAGGCGTATAAACACCTGGGCATTGTGCCCGCATATCGGGACGGGGAGTTGTTCTCCTGAAAAACAAAAAAGGGAAGCGATACTGCTTCCCTTTTTTGTTACGCCAGAATTTTACTGCGGTAAATGCAATCGATAATTTCGGCTATCGAATTGTCTACCAGAAAGTAGTAAATGTTTTTGCCACTTCGCCGGATTTCAAGAATTCCTTTGTCGCGCATATTAATGAGATGGTGTGAGATCAACGACTGTTCTGCGTTCAGGTTCTTATAGATCGTTGATACGTTTAATTCCTTGTGCTCATTCAACATCTGGATGATCTTGATGCGCAGCGGATGAGCGACGGCCTTCAATACATAAGCGGCCCGCTCAATCTTTTTTTCGTCGTTAACTACGGTTTCCTTTGTCATGATTCTGTGTGCAATTTAGGTGCGTAAAGTAACTGAAATTTAGTTATTTATACACGATAAGCAAAAAAATATGCCGGTAACATTGATATGTTAATCTATTTAAAAAGGGTCTAAAACTAGTTAAGCAGGGCAACGTAATTAGCAGACAAATTCGGTTGGGTGTCCGGTTATTTGCGGCCTTTCCAGCCAATCAGAAAGACGCCGAGCAATACCAGTAATGTACCGAAAAGCTGGGAAATCGAGATGGTTTCGTCTAAAAGCGTAGTGGCCAGAACGATGGTGAAAATAGGGCCGATGCTGGCGACAATGGAGGCATTGCCGGAACCGATGCGTTTGATGCCCTCGGCGATCATAAACGTCGGAATCACGGTGACCAAAACCGCCATCAGCAGGGCCAGCCCGTACACCGGAGCGGCAAACCGGAACAAATCCAGGCCGTTGGCGATCAGACAATGGAGAACGATGGCCAGGGTGGCTGCAATCATGGCGTAGCAGGTATACCGCTGGGCGCCCACGCGGGCAATCATGGTATCGCTGCCCACCAGATAAACGGCGTAGACCAGTCCACTTAGAATGACCCAGAACGCTCCCAGAAATACGTCTTTCTGCTGCCCGGAGTTGATGTTAGGGGCAAACGCTACCATGATCCCGGCATATGTCAGCAGCACCGCCAGAATCTGCAACCGGTTGACTTTACGGCCATACACCACGCTGCCGAGCAGCAGGACGAATGTGGGATAGACAAACAGCAGAATCCGCTCCAGACTGGCTGTAATATAGACCAGACCCAGGAAATTCAGGAAACTAGCGATGTAGTAGCCCGTCAGGCCGAGCATACCCAGTTTTAACCAGCTCTGGGCGGATAAATGAACCGGCGGTAGCCGCCGGGAAAGATTCAGGGCAATGGCCACGTAGAACGGCAACGCAAAAACCATCCGCAGCGTCAGCAGCGAAATCGCGTCGATCGGATACTGGTAGGCTATTTTGATTAAAATGCCCTTTAAGGCAAAACAAAACGCTGCCAGAAAAACCAGCAGCGCTCCAATCCAATACCGTGTCCGAGTTGATGCCGTTGTCTGCGGACCCCTCATTTTTGCCGGAAAAATATTGTTATCGGTGCTCCGTCGAACCCGAAGTGATCGCGGAGTTTGTTTTCCAGATACCGGGTATACGGTTCCTTGATGTACTGCGGCAGGTTACAGAAAAACACAAACGTGGGCGACGGCGTCGGTAACTGAATCATATATTTGATTTTGATCAGCTTTCCTTTCGTTGCCGGGGGCGGGTAGTTCATGATTTCCTGTTGCATGGCCTCGTTGAGTTTCGAGGTCGAAATTTTCTTGTGCTTGTTTTCGTAGACCTCCATCGCCTTTTCCATGACCTGGAAAATCCGCTGTTTTTCTACGACCGAAGCGAAAATAACGGGCAGGTAATCGATCGGTGCCATGCGCTGCACGATTTCCTTTTTCCACGTATCGGCGGTTTTGGTATCTTTTTCGATGGCGTCCCATTTGTTCACCATCAGCAGAACCCCCTTTTTGGCCCGAACGGCCTGTCCGATAATGTTCATATCCTGCGCTTCCAGACCGCGTGTGGCGTCCAGCATCACAATCACCACATCCGACTCTTCCAGGGCCTTTAGCGAGCGCATAACCGAGTAAAACTCGATGTTGTCCTTCACTTTGGCTTTGCGCCGGATCCCGGCGGTATCGGTCAGGATAAAATCCTTGCCAAAAGCTTTGTAACGGGTATCGATGGCGTCGCGGGTGGTGCCGGCAATGTCGGTCACAATACTGCGTTCTTCGCCGATCAGGACGTTCAGAAACGACGACTTTCCAACATTCGGACGGCCCAGGATGGCGATACGGGGGATGCCCGCATTCGGATCTTCGACACCATCGGAGGGAAAATGCTTCACGACTTCGTCCAGCAAATCGCCCGTACCGGTCCCGGTCAGGGACGAAATCGGGAATGGATCTCCCAGACCCAGCGCGTAAAATTCGCCGACGGAGTTCTGGCGCAGCACGGTTTCGGATTTGTTGGCAACCACGATGACCGGTTTTTTCGACCGGCGCAGCACGTCGGCAAAATCCTTGTCCATGTCGGTCAATCCGGCCATGGTATCGACCATGAATAAAATAACGGATGCTTCGTCGATGGCGATCTGAACCTGTTCCCGAATGGACTCTTCAAAAACGTCATCCGATCCGACCACATAACCGCCGGTATCGATGACGGTAAAATACTTCTCGGTCCAGTCGGCATACCCGTAATGACGGTCGCGGGTTACGCCCGGCTGGTTATCCATGATGGCCTGGCGCTGTTCTACCAATTTATTAAACAGCGTCGATTTACCGACATTCGGTCGGCCCACAATTGCTACAATATTTGCCATGATTCACTTTAGAGGAAAGAAGGAGCGCGTTGGCTGGCCTTCGGTTATTCTTCGTACCCAAACCTCTTCAGCGACCGTTCTTTGGTACGCCAATCGGGTTCAACTTTTACGTATTGTTCAAGGAACACCTTCTTGCCGAAGAAGCGTTCCAGTTCCTCACGGGCCATAATACCCGTTTTTTTAATCATTTTACCCCCTTCGCCCAGCAAAATCGCCCGCTGAGTAGCCCGCTCAACCAGGATTTCCGACTGGACAACGATGATGTCGTCTTTTTCTTTAAAGCCCGTGATGATCACTTCACAACTGTAGGGAACCTCTTTTTTGTAGTTCAGGAAAATCTTCTCGCGAATGATTTCTGAGGCAAAAAAGCGCTCGGGCCGGTCGGTCAATTCGTCTTTCGGGAAATAAGGCGGATGAACCGGCAGGCGGCTTACAATGGCTTTAAAGACATGCTTGATGTTGATGTCGGTGAGGGCGGAAATCGGAATGATGGCTTCGGATTTGAAGTTCTCCTTCCAGTACTGAATTTTCTCCTCCACCTGTTCGGGGGTCGCCAGATCGATTTTGTTGATGAGCAACAAAACCGGGGTCTGCGTTTTCTGCAACCGTTCGATCACGTCATTTTCGTCGTATTTCTCGAAAATGTCGGTCACGAACAAAATCACATCCGCGTCTTCCAGCGAACCGCGCACAAAACTCATCATCGATTCATGCAACCGGTATTGCGGCTTGATAATACCGGGCGTATCCGAATAGACCAACTGAAACTCCTGCCCGTCGTGCACCCCGTTGAGGATGCCCATGATGCGGTGGCGGGTGGTTTGCGCTTTTGACGTGATGATCGAAAGCCGCTCGCCCACCAATTGATTCATCAGCGTCGATTTGCCGACATTGGGCTTACCGATGATGCTGACATAGCCGGCTTTATGATCCGGGCCGTACGTTTCATTTGAAATATCCATGTAATTGACAACCAATGACTACAGAAAAAAACTCCCCTCCAACTAAAAAAAATAGCGGGAGGGGGCAGATTTTTTCACAAAGGTAATTGTTTTTTATGAAAAACGCCTTACCTTTGCAGTCCCAACATCGCGGGATGGAGCAGTTGGTAGCTCGTTGGGCTCATAACCCAAAGGTCGCTGGTTCGAGTCCAGCTCCCGCTACAAAGAAAAGGTCACACAATCGTGTGGCCTTTTTCTGTTTTCAAGCAGGCTATTTTAAAAAAATACCGGATCAAGTCCCTTAGAACTACCATGAGCCGGCGGTGATTTTCAACAGCGATACGCTTAAACCGTTATTTAATATCCTCCATAAAAATCGGCCGATTGGGCCGAAAGCCAACGGACTGAATACCGGGCCAATATTGTGTACCTTTGCGTTTTGAGATAAAAACGTACCACTATTCATTCATCATTCCACTTGCATGAAGTCACTTAAGTTTCTCACAACGGTTCTTGCCATTTCTCTGACGGTGAGCGCAACCGCTCAGGCCCAGCTGAAAATACCAGCCGCCAGCCCCGCTCAACTCACTAAACAAAGTTTTGCCCTGGGCGACATTACCCTGGAATACTCCCGACCAGCCGTGAAAGGACGGACAATCTTTGGGGATCTGGTTCCCTATGACAAGGTGTGGCGGACCGGTGCCAATGCTACTTCTAAAATCACCTTTTCGTCGGATGTCAAACTCGAAGGCAAAGACGTGAAAGCAGGTACGTATGGATTATTCACCATTCCCGGTAAAACCACCTGGCAAGTCATGCTTTCCAAAGACCTCAACCTGGGGGCTAACGTGGGCGATTACAAACAGGAAAACGAAGTACTCCGGGTGTCGGTAAAACCGACTACATTGCCTAACAAAGTAGAAAACTTTACCATCAATATCGCCGATATATTACCCAGTTCGGCGGTTTTGGAAATCATTTGGGATAAAACCCGTGTTCCCGTAGCCATTACAGCCGATGTTGACCAGATCATTGTCAAGAACATCGAGACTTCGTTGGCTTCTGATAAGCCGGCCTATTTTGAGGCTGCCAGCTATTATTATGATACCAATCGGGATTTGAAACAGGCGCTTACCTGGGTAACCAAGGCTACTGAACAAAACCCCAAGGCGTTTTGGGTGATGTTACTCAAGGCTCGCATTCAACTGAAATTAAACGAAAAAGCCAATGCCATTGCCAGCGCTGAGAAAACCGTTGCCCTGGCAAGCGAAGCTAAAAACGCGGATTACGTAAAAATGGCCAACGATCTGATTGCTTCCGCTAAGAAGTAAGTAGATGCAGGCAAAGTGAATCAGAAACATAAAAAAGTTGGCTACCGGCAGAGATCATCCTGCGATAGCCAACTTTTTTATGTTATCCCCGACGGAAAAATTTCAGACCAAAACCGTTACGGTTTGTTGCTGTCCACCACCAGTTTATTCTCGCGGTTCACAATTTCCCAGGCAGTATAAAACACCAGCCGGGCGGATTTTTCGGCCAGCGTGAAGTTGATCTTCTCGACGTCGTCGCCGGGGCGGTGGTAGTCGGCGTGGAGGCCGTTGAAGTAAAAAATAATGGGGATTTTGTGCTTGGCAAAATTGTAGTGGTCGGAGCGGTAGTAAATCCGTTGCGGATCGCTGGGCTCGTTGTACTTGTAATCCAGCTCCATCATGGTGTATTTCCGGTTCGCATCTTCGCTGATCTGGTGCAATTCAGACGATAATTTGTCGGAACCGATGACATAAATATAGTTGTCGGATTTGCCTTCGTGCAGATCGTCGACGCGGCCCACCATGTCGATGTTCAGATCACAGACGGTTTTTTCCAGCGGCAAAACCGGACTCATGTCCGTGTAATATTCTGATCCGAGCAATCCTTTTTCTTCGCCCGAAACCGTCAGGAACAGCATGCTCCGGCGCGGGCCGTGCCCTTCGGCTTTGGCTTTGGCGAAGGCCTGCGCAATTTCAATCACCGAAACCGTTCCCGAACCGTCGTCGTTGGCGCCGTTGTTCACTTGCCCGTCCGGATTGACGCCAATGTGGTCGTAATGCGACGAAATCACCACAATTTCGTCCTTTTTGTCGGAGCCTTCCAGAAATCCGAGCACGTTGCTGCTTTCCAACTGCACATCTTTCCGCTCCGCTTTCAGGCTGATTTTACCTTTCAACGCGCCGGAATTGGTCTTGCCGGTTTTGTTGATTTTGGCCACCGCGCTCTGCAATTTGGCCGTTGTCGTATTAAGAACAGCTGCGGCCATGTCCTGCGTGATCAGGAACGTTCCGACGGCTCCGATCTTTTCCATGGCCGGTCGGAGGCTCAGGCGATTGAACCGGCCCATGAGCGCACTCCGTTCGGCCACCAACCGGCGGTAGGCTTCCGGCGATTCGGCCGAAACGATGAAGATTTGCTCGGCACCCTTGTCCTTGGCAATCGTAACTTTTTTCCGCAGACTCTCGTCATTGCTCCAGTCCGAGGCTTTGTCCGAATTGGAAATCACATAATTCCCGTTCGCCTTTTTGGGTTCACCTTCCAGAATGACGACGGCTTTTCCCTGAATATTGATTTTCGCGTAGTCGTTGTATTTGTCGGTCAGGATGCCGTAGCCCGCAAACACGGTTTCTACCGACGCTTCCTGCATCACGCCAAACAAGCCGTTGACAATGAAATCTTTGGGGTAGGTATACGTTTTTCTGTCGGCCTTGACGTAAAAATCGCCCCAGGTTTTCTGGTACAGCTTGAATGGCTGAAAATAGCCGGTTTTCCCGTCGTCGGTTTTGACGATCGCTTGCAGATTTTCAGCCGCAAACTGTTTGGCAATGTAATCGGCGGCTTTCCGCTGTCCTTCGGTACCGGTTTCGCGGCCCTGCATATCGTCGGCAGCCAGCACGCGCAGGTGTTTTTCGAGATCAGCCGCCGAAATGGTGTTGGCATAATCGGTGGCGGTTTGGGCCGTCGCTAAGTGCGTAATCAGCAGCAAACCGGCACTATACTTCAAATATTTCATCGGGTTGTTGTGAAGAAAATGACAAATCAAAAAAGCAGGAACAGACAATCGCCATCCCTGCTTGTGCAAAGATAAAACGAAATTACGGGTTAATTATGTTAACGTCGGTTCGCTGTTCATATCCGATTCGTCAGGCTGCCTTCCCTCGGTTTTTGGCCAGAATAAACGGAACGATCAGGAAACTCAGGCTGCTCAAAACGAGATTGATTCCGAAGCCCACGGCGTGCAGAAACGTGGCGACAACGGCTCCCTCGGCGGACGAAAAACCGTAGAGCACCAGCACCCGGCTGACCAGAAAATGGTAGGTTCCGATGCCGCCCTGGGTAGGCACCGCCAGTCCGCCGAGCGAGCTAACCACCAGGATCGTCAGGGCTGCGGTGGGCGGTAGAGACCGGGTGCTGTCCAGCGCCATCAGGAGCCAATAGGTGCTCAGCCAGGAAAAAAACTGACTTAACACTGTTAGAAGTACAAACAAATAAACATTTGGGAGCTGCCGAATGGCGATAAAACCCTTCCAGAGTCCCTTAACACTGTTAGCTATTTTGAGGGCAACCGGATGTTGTTTTATGTTGAAAATCAGTAACATACGCCAGAGGACGACGCCTGCCAAAACCAGAAAGGCCAACAGGACGCCCGCCAGAAACCAGGCGGATTTGTCCGGTATGCGGAACGACAGGCCGGACACATAGCTCCTGGCGCGGTTTATTTCGAGCAGAAAGGTCAGCACCAGCACCAGCCCCAGCATCATTAAGTCGATGATTCGCTCGGCCACGACCGAGCCAACGCCCTGCGAAAACGGCACATTGTCGGTTCGTTGGAGTGTGACGCAGCGGGTTAGTTCGCCGGAGCCCGGCACGATCATGCTGGCAATGACACCCGCCAGTGTGGCGACCGTGGCCCGGAATGCCGTCGGAAAATACCCGAGCGCCAGCAACGGCTGCTGCCAGCGTTTTCCCCGCACCAGGTAGATCAAAACCGTGAGCAGCGCCACCAGCGCAATCCAGCCATAGTGAGCCTGCCGGAACTGCCGCCCGATGTCGGCGAATGAAATGTCCTTCAGCGCATACGCCAGCAGGGAAATGGCCAGAACAAAGGGCAGGGTGGTTTTGAGAAGTGGCTTCATTCAGTTTGACTAATCGGCTGTAAGATAGGGAAACATCGGATAATTTATGGCACATAATTTGACCCAAATCGTGCGTCCTGCTACCTTTGAAAATCGCGTAGCGGATTCCGGCTATAACTCGTCCAACGTTCTGCCTAAGAAAGAAAATGAAGTCACTTCGGGTGCTGGTGGTGGTTCCGTGCTACAACGAGCAGCGTTCGGTCGCTGCGGTTGTGAATGATATTCACTGGGTGAAAACCCGGTTTGGCTTGTCGCTGGATACGCTGGTGGTCAATGATTGTTCAACCGATAACACGATGGCCGTTGTCCGCACGCTGGACTGTCTGCACCTCGACCTGCCCGTGAACCTCGGCATTGGTGGCTGCATGCAGGCCGGTTACAAGTATGCGTACCGAAAGGGGTATGACATCGCGGTTCAGATCGATGGCGACGGGCAGCATCCCGCCGAAGGGCTGATAAAGCTGCTGCGACCGCTGTTCGACGATCAGGCTGATGTGGTCATTGGTTCCCGGTTTTTAGAACGCCAGGGGTTTCAGTCGTCGTTTGTCCGGCGCATCGGGATTCGGTATTTTCGCTGGCTCAACCAATTGCTGATTCGTAAAACCGTCCACGACAGTACATCGGGTTTCCGGGCGTTCAACCGCAAAACGATTGAAATTGTCAACCGCTATTATCCCGACGAATACCCGGAACCGGAAGCCATTGTGCAGTTTGGATTGCATAAACTACGGCTGCTGGAAGTGCCGGTTTTGATGGAAGAACGGCAGGGGGGAACCTCGTCCATTGGATGGATTCAATCGGTCTATTATCTGTTTAAAGTGACGTTGGGTACCCTGTTTGTTTACATTCGTTTACGAAAAATTTAGCTCATGCAATCGCTGCCCATCACCATCCAGCTTTTTAGTATAGTTGGCACCCTGATTTTCATGGCCTTCATTGCCCGGCTTATTGTTAGAGGAAAACTCCGGGAAGAATATTCCTTTGTGTGGATTGTTTGCGCAATCATTTTGCTCGTTTTTTCGGTCTGGCGTGATGGATTGACGCAGATCTCCCGGCTGTTGGGTGTTTTTTATCCCCCATCGCTCATTTTTTTAATGGCTATTTTTGCTATTATCTGTTTCCTGGTGCATTTGTCGGTAGTCAATTCTAAATTACAGCATTCGATCAAGGAATTGACCCACGAAATAGCGATTTTGAAGAAGGAAGTAACGGATATGCAGGCCCCTGATAATTTTGTGGTAGAGAATAAAAAAAAAACCAGTGCAACGTGAGCTTTGGTCCGTTTAACCCCATCAATCGAAGAGAACCAGCAGCTTTATAAAACCATACCTTGCGGATATGTCTAAAAAGAAGAAAATACCGGCCACCTCACAACCCAACCTGACCCGAAGCGTTCCCAATCATCAACCGATCGATTCCTCAGCAAGCCGATCGGTGGTTTCACCTGAAACAACAACCGTCGGTATTACCAGTCGCAAAAGCTTTGAACTGATTGCCTTCGATAAGCGTCTAAAACGGTTTATTGGCATTTGTGTCGGTTTTTTTCTACTGCTAACGCTGGCAAAAATCCATTATTCATCCATTCCATACTGGAATCAGGTCATTCCGGACGGGTCAGATCCCCGGCGGGGGCTGATTTCCGGCAAACCCCTCCCCATCCGCATTGATGAGTGGGGCGTCTCAACCCCGTTCATCCTATCCCAGATTCAGAATGGTTTTCCGTTGGAGAATCCGGCCATCGGCGGGGAGCGACCTGCATTGGTAGGCTATTACCCGGTGAAACATTTCGTGACTATCTTCCGCCCGGATTACTGGGGATTTTTTCTGCTGAGTCCCGAACAGGGCTTTGCCTGGTGGTGGCAGTTCAAAGTGATCGGCTCGCTGGTGGCTTTGACATTACTGCTGCTGCTGCTGACCCGCAACAACTTCTGGCTTTCGGTTTTTGGCGCGTTCTGGCTGGTTTTTTCCAGCGGAATTGCCCGGTGGTCGTTCTATCTGCTGCCCAACCTGTTGCCGGGTGCATTGCTGGTGGTTGCTTCGATTTATCTGTTTTATGGTCGGTCGGTCAAAACCCTGCTGGTGAGTGGATTCCTATTCGTCTGGGCTTTTGCGGCCTTTGCCTTGGCGTTGTATCCGCCTTACCAGGTTCCGCTGGGGTATTTGCTGGTATTTCTGCTGGTGGGGTACGTCTGGCGCGAATTTCATAAAGAATGGCTATTTGATAAGTTACCAGCCAAACTCCTTACGTTTGGGACCGCTTTTGCGCTTTTGGGCGTCATTTTGTACACGTATTACGGAGACGCCAAATCATCCATCGATGCGATGAGCCATACCGTGTATCCCGGCCAACGAAGCGAAACGGGAGGGACAGGTTTCATTGCCAACTGGTTTTCAGAATATTATAGCTGGTTGGTCGACGATGCCCGTTTCCCAAAAGAATGGTTGAATATCTGCGAACTATCTCATTTTATCACCTTTGCACCGGTTATTTTTCTTTCTCTCCTGCTGCTGTTCGTTTACTCACGCAAAGTCGATCCGCTGCTGATGGCGGTCTCGTTGTTCGTTCTCATTTTCTGGGCCTGGATCGAAGTGGGCTTTCCGGATTGGCTGGCCAAAATTACCCTGCTCAACACGAGCCCTACCCGCCGGGCTCAGGTACCTTTCGGGGTGGGCAATGTCTTTCTGACGCTCTTGTATCTTGATTACGTCCGTAAACACCCGATCAAGGTTAGTGGCCTGGTATCGGCACTGTCCATCGGGGGCGTTGTTGCGCTGATGGTTTATGCCGCAGTGTTGAATCTCAACGATTCAAACGGTTTCTTTAAAGCGCATCAGATCTTTCTTCCGACGCTCTTTTTTGCCGCACTTTCGGTGCTGTTGCTGCCTTTCTGGCGATTTTCTTACCAAACCGTCATTTTCTGTAGTGCCATTTTTCTTTTCGTGTTACCGGGTCTCAAAGCCAATCCTGTTTCCAAAGGACTCGCCCCCCTGACTGATCATTTGCTGTATAAAAACATTCGTGAGCTGCATGAACAGGATACCAAAGCCCGCTGGGTGGTCATTGGAAGCCAGTACATTACCTACCTGGTGTCGGCAACCGGCGTCAATCAGTTGAGTGGCGTAAAGAATCTGCCGGATTTTAAAACGATGCGGGTGCTGGACCCCACGGCCAAACGGGATTCGGCGTATAACCGGTATGCCCATACAGTGTATTACACCTACATCGACGGCCGGGATTCGACGGTGATCAATAACACATTTGAGGACAGTTATGCAGTAGGTGTTGACCCCTGCTCACCCAAGCTCAAAAAGTTGAACGTCAAGTATTTTGTCTTTGACCGCGCACCTCAGCCCGCCGAAATCCGTTGTCTGCGTCAGGTTCGGAAGTTGGGCAGTATCGAGATTTACCGAATCAATGACTGAGCAAATCGTTGGGCTGAATACCTGGATTATCATCGTCACCTACAATCACCGGGCGTATCTGCCAGCGTTGTTTGAGTCGCTGGCCCAACTGACGCATCCGCGTTTTCATATTCTGGTTATCGACAACGGTTCCAGCGACGAGACCCCGGCTTTTCTGCGGGGTCTTTCCCGATCCGTAGAGGTCATTTACCAGGAAAATAATACCGGTTTTTGTGATGCCAATAACCGGGGAATAGCCCAGGCCTTTGCCGACGGAGCCGACGTGTGTCTGCTGCTCAATCCGGATACGGAAGTGACGCCGGATTTTCTGAGTCTGCTTGAGACAAGTTATCAGGAACAGCTCCAAAAAGGCGTACAGGTGGGTTTGCTACAACCCGTTATTCTGCATCGTCGGCAGCCTGATTTGCTGAATACGGCGGGGAATGCCATGCATTACCTCGGTTTTGGCTGGTGCAAAGACAACCTGATTCCAAAACCGGTGTATGACCACGACCCGGAAATCGGCAGCGTGAGTGGTGCCTGCCTGTATATGCCCAAGCCGTATTACCAGCAGGTCGGCGGTTTCAATTCGATTTTTTTTGCTTATTCAGAAGACCAGGATGTAAGCTGGCGGGGGCTTCTTCAAAACTACCGGCATTTTTGCGCTTCAAAAGCAGTTATTTACCATGATTACCATTTCTCCAAAAGCACCGCCAAATGGTACCACGCGGAGAAAAACCGGCTGATGGTTGTCCTGCAAAATTATGAATTCAGAACCCTCCTGGTGTTAGGACCGGCACTGGTTGGTATTGAACTACTCATCCTCCTGTATTCAATAGCCGGGGGCTTTTTCACCAAAAAACTAAAGGGCTATCGTTTTTTAGTCCAACACCGAAAGCACATCCAGCGAGTCCGAAACCAGGTTCAAGCCAAACGAACGGTTTCCGATGCTGCCATCTGGAACCGGTTTAGCGATGAACTGGTTTTTTCCGAGATCCAGAATCCCCTCCTTACCTGGATCGTAAACCCGGTTTTAAAGGGCTACTTCGCCCTGATCCGCCGGTTGCTTTAAGCGTTATTTTTTGCGAAAAATACACTCATAATTCATCGTAAACTCGCGTTTCCGGTCGAGCGGATCGAGCAGGAAAAAGAGCAAAGCGATGAGAAAATTGAGGGGGAAAAAGGCAACTACGGCAAACAGAAAACCGGGTTGCCCGAATGTGTTTTTAAACAAAGTCGGCAGGCTCCACGCCAGAAAAAAGCCGATCACCAGAAACCGCCCGCCCTGGGGCCGGATTTCCACTACGTCAAAACCGTGGTCATCGGCGTAGGCCCGTAGCGCAAATTGCGTAAACCGGTGGAAATCGTACGGTTGCTCGTGTTCTTCCCAGCTTTGGGGCACCGTCAAAAACAACAAACCGCCCGGTTTTAAAACCCGCCCCAGTTCCTGAATGACTTTCTCCGGATAGCGAACGTGTTCCAGAACCTGCGTACAGAGCACAAAATCAACCTGTTCATTAGCAAGCGGTAATTCATCGGCAGGGCAGATGTAGTCGATACCGGCCGAATACCGATGGTGGTCGGTCGTTCCGCACCAGTCGGTACTGAGGTAGCGGGCGTGTGAAAAAAACGGCTTATACTGGCATTCGCCCGCGCCGACATCCAGCAGCGTCGTACCGGCGGGCACCAGTTGGGCCACGCGCCGGATGTAGCGACGAATCGACCAGACGGCGTAATTCATGACAGGGTTAAAAAAGACCAGCCGGACCAGTGGATTCATGATTTGGATAAAAGTTTCTTGATGGTGGGATTGATCGTATGGTAAAACGAATGAAAGTGATTGTAAATAAACTGTTCGATGGTGAAGAACAGGCGGTAAGGCAAACTGGCATACGTTTTATAAACCAGTTCGTGCATCACGTAAAAATCAGGCGAAAAACGCGGAAAAAAGCTGAATCTCTGATCGTAAAGCTCTTTTTTGATGACTAAAAACAGGTTTTGGCGATACCACCACGCCACTTCCTGATGAGGCATCAACTGCCACCGGATGCCGTCCGTAAAAACATACCCCTCAGTCTCGAATTTTTCGGCCCAGTAAGCGGGCCACTGCTCATTGATGTGTTTAAAACCACCCTGTTGGGGAACGGCGGCACTAAAAACAATCACATCGGACAGGCCGGTAAGCGATTGGACAATCGTGGTCGCCGAAGCCGGTTTCAGGTGTTCGACTACTTCCATACAGGTAACCAGGTCGTATCGCCGGGCGGAATTGAAAGGGGTATTCAGGTCATATTCAAGAAAATTCCGGGAAGGAATCAATAGGCGGGAAACATCCTGCCCCCCGCCGTCGACGCCTAAAATCTGGCTTATGCCCTGTCGTTGCCATTCGGCCAGCCACGTACCCCGGCCGCATCCAATGTCGGCAACCGACTGGGGTTGAAATAGCTTGATTAACAGCTGAATAATCGTTTCGGCTGACCGGCGGGCGTTCGTTTCAATTTCGGTATGATAGGCTTGGTTGTAGTCAGACATAAGAAGACGGGATGAGCCGTAAGATCAAATCGTTTTTTTGAAAACAGGATGAAAACGCAGCAGCCATTTCTCGGGCAAAAAAGAGACGGCCAGATACTGCGCCAAGACGATCAGGCGGGCTGATAAGGACGGTTTTGTAACGGGGTATTGAGCGATTTCCCGCCGAATCTGGAAGTATTCCAACACTTTCTTTTTAATGCCGGATTGGGTGGAACTCTGACCGGAAACGCGGTACGAAAGTAAAATTTCCGGAACATTGGCCAGCTTTTTACCCTGTTTAATGAGCTTTAATTGGGTGTAATAATCGTTGTACCAGGTATATTTTGTTTCGTAAAACGGCCCCGAAGACGGCTCGTTTCGGAAGAAAAAGGTTGGGTGCATGATGGCGTTTTTCCAGTACAGGTTTCGGCAAATCTGCGCATGATCCAGGTCCGGCTTCCACGTCCGGAAAACCGTTCCGGTTGCGTCGATATAATTGGCCCAGGTACCACACAGAAATACGTCCTGATGCGCTTCCAGAAAGGCAAGCTGTCGCTCCAGCCGGTTGGGCCGGGCCACATCATCGGCATCCATAATGGCAATGTAGGCACCTTTTGCCCGTTGTATTCCCATTTCTTTGGCTAAATCGCCCGCTTTCCCAAGCGGTTTTTTATTGGTGATGGCTTGAATGCGGGGGTCCTGCTCCTGATATCGGGCGATGATCTGTCCTGTTCCGTCGGTAGAGCCATCATTGATCAGGATCATTTCAAAATCCGTTGTGGTTTGGTTCAGGATGCTTTCAATAGCCTCTGCCAGAAATCGTTCGCCATTATAGACCGGCATGACGACCGATATTTTTGGATGTACAGACATGATAAAAATTTCTTTTTACTCCCGAAAATTTAATAATTACAGGATAAAATCAAATCGTGGCCGGATTCGTCGGTGGGAACCAATCGGGTTCATTTATTCTTTGTATTTTTGTATTTATGTCATTGCTTTCGGCAACCGCAATTTAACCCGGTTATCTCAATCGCTTTCAATCACACTTCACTGGTAATGAAGCTCGACCTACACTATCAGGAACGTTTCGAAGACCGTCACAACGGCTCGGATGTTTCACAAACGAATGCCATTTTGAAAACCATCGGAGTCGATTCGGTGGACGAACTCATCGACCAAACGGTTCCGGCCCTGATCCGGCTCGAAAAACCGCTCGATCTGCCCGAAGCCAAATCCGAATACCAGTTTCTGGCCGATTTTAAAAAGCTCGCTCAGCTTAACAAACTGAATAAATCCTACATCGGCACGGGCTACTACGATACCATTACGCCGAACGTCATTCTGCGCAATATACTGGAAAATCCGGCCTGGTATACTGCCTACACACCGTATCAGGCCGAAATTGCCCAGGGTCGGCTGGAAGCCCTGCTGAATTTCCAAACCGTCGTCATCGATTTGACCGGGATGGAAATCGCCAATGCATCCCTTCTTGATGAGGCCACGGCTGCGGCCGAAGCCATGCACGTGCTGTATGCCCAGCGTCCGGGGGCCAAAAAGAATGCCACGACGTTTTTCGTGTCGGAAAACTGCCATCCGCAGACCATTGACGTCATCAAAACCCGTGCCACGCCCCTGAACATCGCCGTTCAGGTGGGCGACCACCGGCAGGTTAACATCACGGCCGACGATCTATTCGGAATGTTGCTGCAATATCCGGCGTCCGACGGCGAGGTGTTTGATTATACCGATCTCATTACAGCGGCTCATGAGCAGAATATTTTTGTGGCTGTTGCCGCTGATTTGCTAAGCCTTACCCTATTGACTCCTCCGGGTGAAATGGGGGCGGATATTGTGGTGGGTTCTTCACAACGGTTTGGCGTTCCGATGGGCTACGGTGGCCCGCACGCGGCCTTTTTCGCGACCAAAGAAGCGTTCAAACGCCAGATTCCGGGCCGGATTATCGGCGTTTCCATCGATGCCGAAGGAAATCCAGCCCTGCGGATGGCGCTGCAAACCCGCGAACAACACATTCGCCGGGAAAAAGCGACGTCCAATATCTGTACGGCACAAGTGCTGCTGGCGGTTATGGCGGGCAGTTACGCGGTTTACCACGGTCCGCAACGGCTTCGGGCCATTGCCGAACGCATCCACGGCATGACCAAGCTGTTTGTGACGGTTTTACGCTGGAACGGCTATAAGATTCAGACGCAGAATTACTTCGATACCGTTACGGTCGAGGTGGACGATGTGGAATCGTTGCGGAAGTCGGCCCGGACGGCTGGAATCAACCTGCGGTATCTGGACGACGAACGGGTTTGCGTTTCGTTCGATGAAGTAAAAACCGTCGAGGATGTGGTTCAGTTGCTGGATGTTTTCGGGATCTGTGCCGACATGGATGCCGCCATCGAAACCCTGGCGATCAACTGGCCGGAGCGACTGATCCGTCAATCGGCGTATCTGACGCATCCGGTGTTCAATACACACCATACCGAGCACCAAATGCTGCGGTATTTGAAATCACTGGAAGAAAAAGACCTTTCGCTGGTGCATTCGATGATTTCGCTCGGCAGTTGCACGATGAAACTGAATGCAACCGCTGAAATGATTCCGGTAACTTGGCCCGAATTTGGTGGCTTACACCCGTTTGCGCCGAAAGATCAGGTGATGGGCTACCAAAAACTGGTCGATGATCTGAGTAAATGGCTGAGCGAAATTACCGGTTTTGCCGGCATGTCGCTGCAACCGAACTCCGGGGCGCAGGGCGAATACGCGGGTCTGATGGTGATTCGTGCCTACCACGAAAGCCGCAACGACGGCCACCGGAATGTGTCGCTGATTCCATCGTCGGCCCACGGCACGAACCCCGCCAGCGCGGTGATGGCCGGGATGAAAGTCGTAATTGTGAAGTGTGATGAACGCGGCAACATCGACGTGGCCGATCTGCGGGCAAAAGCCGAGCAGTACAGCAACGACCTGTCATGTCTGATGGTGACCTATCCATCCACACACGGTGTTTTTGAAGAAACGATCAAGGAAATCTGTGATATTATCCACGAGCACGGCGGTCAGGTATACATGGACGGTGCGAACATGAACGCGCAGGTGGGTCTGACGAGTCCGGCGACCATCGGGGCCGATGTTTGTCACCTGAACCTGCACAAGACGTTCTGCATTCCGCACGGCGGTGGTGGACCGGGCATGGGGCCGATTGGGGTGGTTGAACATTTGATGCCTTTCCTGCCGGGTCATGCCGTGGTGGAAACGGGCGGCAAGCAGGCGATTCACGCGGTTTCGGCGGCTCCGTACGGTTCGGCCAGCATCCTGACGATTTCCTACGCGTACATTGCCATGATGGGCGGAGAAGGGTTGACGAATGCGACCAAAACCGCCATTCTGAACGCCAATTACCTGAAAGCGAAGCTGGAAGAACATTATCCGATTCTGTATACCGGTAAAAACGGTCGTTGCGCGCACGAAATGATCGTCGACTGCCGGCCGTTCAAAGCTGCGGGGGTCGAGGTGGAAGATATTGCGAAGCGACTGATGGACTACGGTTTTCACGCGCCAACGGTTTCGTTTCCGGTGCCGGGCACGATGATGATTGAGCCGACGGAATCCGAATCGAAAGACGAACTCGACCGGTTTTGTGAAGCCCTGATCAGCATCCGGGCCGAAATCCGGGAGGTGGAAGAAGGCAAAGCCGACAAAGCCAACAACGTTCTCAAAAACGCCCCGCATACCGTCAACGTGTTCATCGCCGATGATTGGAACCGCCCGTACAGCCGCGAAAAAGCTGCCTTCCCGTTGCCGTACGTGAAAGCCCGCAAATTCTGGCCGAGTGTCAGCCGGATCGACAACGCGTATGGTGACCGGAATCTGGTCTGTGCGTGTTTGCCGGTGGAAGAATATGCACAGGAAGCGGTGGAAACAGAAACGGCGTCGTAAGTTTTTAAATTAAAGAAATGGAAAAGCCCTCGTCTGGTGTCAGGCGGGGGCTTTTTTTGTTGGTTTAGATTTTGATCGTACCTGTAATGGAGTTGCAAAGCCGGTGTCGTGCGGTCATAAGAAATGTTAAAAAGGAAATTCCTTACAACCTTTCAGGAGGGGGCTTCCTCTTTCGTAAATAAATCATATTAATCTATTTACGAACATCTATGAAAGCGCTACTCTATGTCTCCCTTTTGGCCGTTGCCACGCCAACGCTCGTGTTTGGCCAGGGCCGGTTTTCTGTATCGGCGATAATCTCACCCACGCAACGAAAGCTGGATGTAATCTCTAAATTTTACGATAGTACACCCGATGTCAGCAGTGCCAGGGTAATCGCCAACGACAAAGGCGGAACCGTGGGGCTGACGGCGAACTACCAGTTTCATCGCAACTGGTCGGTTTCGTCGGGATTATGGTATAACCGCTCGACTGGACACATGGATTTTCAGGCCTTTAAAAACGAAATTGCTTATGACCCAGAACCGACCCGCCGAACGATATACAACAATTTGCAACTACCGGTTTTAATTAATTTTTCGCCTTCCAAACCCCGCTTATCACCCTATTTATCAACGGGTTTGGTCTTCAATATGAATTATCGGAGTGCCATTGGCCCTTACCCAAATGCGAATGACCTCACCGTAGCGCGTTCAAACGAAGTAACCACGAATGTTCTGGTAGGATTGGGAGCGCAGTATCGAATCAATTCGAGATGGTCTGTGATTGTTCAGCCAACGGCTTTGTACCGGTTGCAAAAGCTCAAATCAAAATCCAATGGCTACCTAATGCGGCATGAGTATGGCCATTACCGGGACTGGCAGGTAGGCGTGCAGGCTCAGGTGAAGTACACGTTCTAAAACTTGAGTTTCAAAAAAACCGCCCGGTTCCATGAGAGCCGGGCGGTTTTTGAATTCATTTCGAAAATAGGATTTTCTAGGCTTCAGCCATATGCAAAGGAAAGACTACAAATCCGCCACCACCGTCACCCCGCCTTTCGTCTTCTCGCCAATCTTTACTTTGACCTCCGCATCCAGCGGCAGGAACAAATCGACGCGGGAACCGAACTTGATGAACCCGAGCTCGTGGCCCTGCTCAACCTGCTGCCCTTCTTTGGCGTACCAGACAATCCGCCGGGCCAAGGCCCCGGCAATCTGGCGGAGGAGAATTTCGGCTCCGTTTTTCGCCTTGATGACGACCGAGGTCCGCTCATTTTCGGTGCTCGATTTCGGATGCCAGGCAACTAAATATTTCCCGGGGTAATATTTGACGTATTTGACGGTGCCGGTGACGGGGTGAAAATTGATGTGTACATTCAACGGCGACATGAAAATGGAGACCTGCCGACGCTGTCCTTTAAAGTATTCCGGCTCGTTCACCTCCTCGATCACCACCACCGTGCCGTCGCAGGGCGAAATGACGTGCTTGTCGTTCAGGGGTGTGGTTCGGCGTGGTTTCCGGAAAAACTGCAATACCAGGAAAAACAACACCAGACTGACAATGAGAATGAGTGTGCTGGCGGTTTGGTTGCCGGTAAACAAGTAGAAGATGGATAAAATGTTGACTCCTAACAGAATCAGGGCTGTCCAGAACAAAATTTGATATCCTTCCTTGTGGATGGTCATACGATTGGAAAATCAGTTGCGTCTAAAAAGATGGGCTAGAGCGGTGAAGGTACGAAACAAACCGCATTGGCTCCAATTTGTTGGCCACATTCAATCCATATACCAATACGGTTTTCAGACTACATTTGAAGGGATTGGAGGCCGCCACCAAACGTAATCCGAAAACCGTATCTGCCTGCCAATCAATAGCCGCCCCGGAATTTGTAGGTGCTGGCTACCTTGTCGATAGCGACAATGTAAGCCGCCAGCCGCATCGACACCTTGTACTTCTGCGACGTTTCAAACACGCGGTCGAAGGCGTCTTTCATGTTGCGGTCGGCCCGGCGGTTGATCCGGTCGAGCGTCCATTTGTAGCCGATGCGGTTTTGCACCCACTCAAAATACGAAACCGTTACTCCCCCGGCGTTGGCCAGAATGTCGGGCACCACCATGATGCCTTTTTCGTTGATGATGTCGTCGGCACTCGCTGAGGTCGGTCCGTTGGCGCCTTCCACAATCATTTTTGCCTGGATGGAATCCGCGTTTTCGGCCGTAATGACGTCTTCCTTGGCCGCCGGTACCAGCACATCGACCGGCAACGCCAGCAGTTCTTCGTTCGTGATGCGTTCGGCACCGTTGAACCCTTCAAGCGTGCCCTTGTTGGCGTTGCGGTAGGCGAGGGCCGCGCTGATGTCGATGCCCCGGTTGTTATAGTAACCACCCGTCACATCGCTGATTGCCATCACCGTCACACCCCGTTCGTGCAGCAACTCAGCCGCAAACGAGCCGACGTTGCCAAAACCCTGAATGGCCGCCGAAGACCGGTAGGGGTTCATCCGGAGTTTGTCCATCGCTGACAGGGCGGCTACGGTCACCCCGCGTCCGGTAGCTTCCGTTCGGCCCAGCGACCCGCCCAGCACGAGCGGTTTTCCGGTAACGACGGCGTTGACAGTCATGCCGCGTGATTTCGAATATTCGTCCATGAGCCACGCCATTTCGCGCGGACCGGTGCCCATGTCGGGGGCCGGAATGTCGCGGTCGGGTCCGAAAACATCGAGCATGGCGACGGTATAGGCCCGGATCAATCGCTCGATTTCACCCGCCGACATTTCGCGCGGGTTGCAGGCAATACCGCCTTTGGCGCCACCGTAGGGAATGTCGACCACGGCGCATTTCCAGGTCATCCAGGCTGCCAGGGCACGCACTTCATCGAGCGTGACGCCCGGATCGAGCCGAATACCGCCTTTCGACGGGCCGAGGATGGTGGAGTGAATGACGCGGTGACCTTCAAAAACCTTGATCGATCCGTTGTCCATCGTAATGGGTAAACCCACCATGACCTGACGCGCCGGAACCTTCAGGATGTAGTACATTTCTTCCGTAATACCCAGCATTTGCGCTGCGGCATCGAACCGCGACATCATGGATTCGAGCGGGTTTTCTTTATCTTTTATGGGGGCTGGTTCTATGTAAGCCATATTCCTATTTTTTTAGTTGGCAATTCTGATGTGGTGCCACAGCAAACTTACCAAAAAAGATAACGATGCATCTTAAGAACTATTTTTTCGTGATTTAATCTAATTTTCCGTTTCAAAATCATGTATTACGCCACCTGTTTTATACCAAACATCGTCATAAACAAGCCGTTCGATAACCAAATATTACTTGGTGTTTCCGGGTATTTGCCGATGACTATTTTTTGAACTTTTTTTTAAACGGTAGGCTCTAGTGATTGAAAAGAATCAATAGAGTTGTAATTTTGTTATTTCATCGACGGAGAAATTTTCACCCACTTAACTAGCTGATCAGTACTATGGTTCAGGAAGACAAGAAAAGGTACTCGGAGGAGGAGCTAAAAGAGTTTGAGGTGCTGATTAGCCAGAAGTTAGAAGCATCCCGAAACGAGCTGAATTACATTAAGGAAACGCTTAGTAAACGCAACGACAGTGGTACGGATAATACATCGGGTACATCCAAATTACTGGAAGACGGTGCGGATACCAGTGAGCGCGAAAACCTGAGCCAACTGGCGGCCCGTCAGCAGAAATTTATTCAGCAACTGGAATCGGCTTTGGTGCGGATCAAAAACGGAACCTATGGCATTTGCATCGATACCGGCCGGCTAATTCCGAAAGAACGGCTGCGCGCCGTTCCACACACCCAGCAGACGATTGAAGCCAAACTGAAACGGACGTAGTTCTGCTCAACATACGTCAGGACAGAACTCCTCATACATCACCCGCTTCACGAATGAAGCGGGATTTTTTTTGGTAGCGCATGATGACCATTTCGTATTTTTTCGTCCAACAAACAGACACTACCTAAAAAACCGGTTCTGCCAGAAAAAAATCCAAACAAAATAGGCTATAATTGGTAACTACTAGAGCAGTCATTACTACCAAACCGCCATGTTAGAGAAATTAGAAGAAATCAGGGAAGGCATCTTTAAATACCTGGAAGCGCGGATTGAGCTATTCAAACTGGAAACGCGCAACCAGGTTGAAAACATTGCCCTGAAAGCGGTACACGGAATTGTACTGGGTTTTTTAGCGACCATTACGACCATCTTTCTATTCTCCCTATTAGCGGCTTATCTCAATGAAGTACTGGATAGTCGCTATCAGGGATTTCTGATCGTGGCCGGTTTTTTTCTGCTGCTGACGCTGATCTGGGCCTTTGCCAAGGGACCGGTAGAGGGGATGCTGCGGAAGATGACCTACAACATGCTTAAAAATGCCCAGGAGAAAAAAGCGGAGGAACGGGCCGAAACCATCCAGGATTTGATGGATCAAACGCGGGAATCGCTCAACGAGAGCGGCCCGATAAAGGAATAAAACGTTTATTTGCCCTCGAATACTAACTAAGTAGTGAGCTTTATCATAAGTCAATCCATTTTTTTACTAATTTTAGAACGCTCTTTTTTATGGATACGAATGTGCCCTTTTCAGATACCTCGGCCCGTCGGGCTGAGTTGATGGAAGCCACCGAGCAGTATAAAAGTTCGATTGAGTCCAACGTCAAGGCACTAAAAGAGGATGCCGCAGAAGTCGGCAAAACCGTGGCGTTGGTGGCTGGAGTTTGTCTGGCCGTCTATGTGGTTGCCAGCATTGTGTTGCCAAAGTCTGATAAACCGGATCTGGAATACGATGACGACGACTACGAGGAGGCCGATGACTATGCCGGTGGCAGCACCCGGGCGCATGTGCGACGGGCCGCTAAAGCCGCAGAGGAAGCTCCTGCCCGATCGGCAATCGGTGGTGCTATTACCGGGATTGTAACGTCTATTCTGACGAATCTCGCCCGGCAGCAGGTTACTGATTTTATTTCGCGTTTACGTCAGAATAATGCAACCACACAACCAGAACCAGGCCAGTACCCGTAACGTATTGAACACCCTGTACAACCGCAAGGAAACAGGGCAAAAGTCATTTGCCGTCTTGCTCGACCCGGATAAGATCGAGCAAGATTCGTTTAAGGACCTGCTGATTCGGAGTGTTGAAAACCGGGTTGACTTCTTTTTTGTGGGCGGTAGTCTGATTACCAACTTCATTCTGCGCGAAGTCATTGAAACCATTCGAACGTATACCAATATTCCGGCGATTCTCTTCCCCGGTAACAGCCTTCATATTGAACCCAGCGCGGATGCTATTCTGCTGCTTTCGCTGATTTCGGGCCGAAATCCGGAGTTTTTGATCGGCCAGCACGTCATTGCGGCTCCTCTTTTAAAAAGAAGCGGTTTGGAAATCCTGCCCACGGGCTATATGCTGGTTGACAGCGGGGTGCAAACCACGGTGTCGTACATCAGTAACACCACGCCTTTGCCGCATGACAAACCGGGGGTTGCGGCCTGTACCGCGATGGCGGGCGAAATGCTCGGCCTGAAATTAATTTACATGGATGCGGGCAGTGGCGCCCGTCGCCCGGTTTCACCGGAAATGATTGCCGCCGTACGCAGTTGTGTCGATACGCCCATTGTCGTCGGGGGAGGCATCAACTCCGTAGAACGGGCTCAGGCGGCCCTGCAAGCCGGTGCGGACGTCATTGTGGTGGGCAACGGTATTGAGAAAAACCCGGACTTGCTACCGGAAATCGCGGCCGCGGTTCAGGATGTAAACCGGCAGTTGGCCTAACAAATACTAAAAAAGGGGGCGCAAGGGCTGGAAGGAATCAACTCCGTCAGCCTTTGCGCCCCCCTTTTTAGTATTTCGTCTATTCGTTACACATTCATCAGCGACTCCCGACGGCGCATCTTACCGGCCGGAATGCCGAACATCATCTTGAACCGGCGGCAGAAATAGGCCGTGTCTTTGTAACCCACTTCGGCGCCGATGGCCCGGATGCTTTTCTTTGACGTCCGGAGCAACCCGACAGCGGCTTCCATCCGTTGGTATTCGATATAATCCTGCGGATTGATCCCGGTCAGCATTTTGAAATACTGTCCGACGTAATCTTCCGACACGTTGGCGACGTTGGCCAGCACCTTGTTTGACAAATCACCGCCCAAATTGTCTTTGATGTAGGCGAAGATGTCGATCAGGCGTGGATCTTTGAAATAGGTGCTGTTGGTCACCAACTGCTCGACGAACAGGCGGTTTTTCAGAATATACCGAATCACTTCGATAACGATTTCTTCCGTCTTGATCTTGATGATCCGGCCTTTACCGGCGGTATCCAGCATTTCTTCGGCCAGAATCTGGTTGATCGTCTGAACCAGCGCGTCTTCCCGTTTGATGATAAACGGTGGCACGTCCAGCGAGTTGAAGAAGTTCACCGAGTCGAACACTTTGGCTTCGAACGATACGTAGCCGAAGGAGTTTGGCATGTTGGCGATTTTCTGCGGATCGCGGTTGGCTTCAAAATACAACTCCCGATGAATCATAAATTCTTCGT
The DNA here is from genome assembly GCF_006149005.1 of Larkinella sp. C7. Classification (GTDB taxonomy): domain Bacteria; phylum Bacteroidota; class Bacteroidia; order Cytophagales; family Spirosomataceae; genus Larkinella. Next base: position 103,411 of record NZ_VBSL01000007.1, read on the forward strand.
TAGAGACGGTTTTGGGCTGCGAAGCGTCGCCGTAGGTCACGGTAATGTGTTTACCGCCCGGAATAAACAGCATGTCGCCGGTTTCCACCTTCACTTTTTCTTCGCCGAACGATACCTCGCCGTTGTACAGAACGGTCAACGTATTTTCAACATCGTAATAGTTTTTGATGGTTATGGGCTGTAAAATGCGGATGTTTCGGGCCTTGATGAACTTCACACCCAGCGATTCGATAATTTTATTATAGTCTTCCATATGGGGAAAGTGATGTATCTACATGATAATAATTGCAAAGTTGCACAAAACTAATAAATTGTACAAATCTAATACAACATTCGTTCTTGCGAAAAGATAAAAAAAATAGCGCGATACCAATAAAGTAGCGCGCGTGTTTTTTAAAAAAATTGTGCTAACGGTAAAAAAGTTCTATTTAACCAGCTCCCGGGCGATTACTAATTTTTGGATTTCGGACGTACCTTCATAAATCTGGGTGATCTTGGCGTCTCGCATCAGCCGCTCCACGTGATACTCTTTTACGTAGCCATAGCCACCGTGAATCTGGACGGCTTCGGTGGTGGCCCACATCGCAACATCCGACGCAAACAGTTTGGCCATCGCGGCTGCCTGCACATAATCCTTGTGTTCGTCCTTCAGGCGGGCGGCTTTGTAGACCAGCAAGCGGGCGGCTTCAATTTTCGTCGCCATTTCGGCGAGTTTAAACTGAATGGCCTGATGCTCAAAAATTTTCTTTCCAAACGACTGTCGTTCCTGCGAATACTTCAACGCCAGCTCATAGGCACCGGACGCAATGCCGAGGGCCTGGGCCGCAATGCCGATTCGGCCGCCGTTCAGGGTTGACATGGCAAATTTGAAGCCAAAACCGTCGTCGCCAATCCGGTTTTCTTTCGGAACGTTCACATCCGTAAACATCAGCGAGTGCGTGTCTGACGCCCGGATACCCATTTTATCTTCTTTTTTGCCGATGACGAACCCTGCCTGGCCTTTTTCGACAAGCAGACAGTTGATGCCCCGGTGCTTTTTTTCCACATCGGTTTGTGCCATCACCAGGTAAGCACCCGCCGAACCACCGTTGGTAATCCAGTTTTTAGTACCGTTCAGAATATAATGATCACCGTGGTCGATGGCGGTGGTGTGTTGCGAGGTTGCATCCGAACCTGCTTCCGGCTCCGAAAGGCAAAATGCCCCGATGATTTCGCCCGTAGCCAGCCGCGTTAGGTATTTCTGTTTTTGTTCTTCCGTGCCGAAGGCTTCCAGGCCCCAGCAAACCAGCGAGTTATTGACCGACATCACGACGGAACAGGAAGCATCGACTTTCGAAATTTCTTCCATCGCAATCACGTACGAAACCGTATCCATCCCGCCACCACCGTAGTCCGGCGACACCATCATGCCCAGAAATCCCAGTTCGCCCATGCGCCGAACCTGCTCGGTGGGGAATTTGGCGGCCGTGTCGCGCTCGATGACGCCGGGCAGCAGTTCGGTTTGTGCAAAATCCCGCGCGGCTTCCTGCACGGCCAGGTGTTCTTCAGTCAGGTTAAAATTCAGTCCGGATAGGTCGAGTGTGGAGGATGACATGTTGTGAAGTGTTTGAATTGGGAATGGAATAAGCAAAAATAGCGGGTCAGGGCGTAATGACTAATTTCCCCATCACCTGGCGGTTCATCATTTCGGTCAGCGCCTGTGGTACTTTTTCGAATGGATATTCCGCCTGGATGTGCGGTTTCATCTGCCCCTGTTCATAAAACGTCAATAACTCCCGAACATTTTTAAAATTGTCTTTCGGTTGTTTTTCGGCAAACGCGCCCCAGAACACGCCAACTACCGAACAGCCTTTCAGCAGCGGCAAATTGAACGGAATCGCCGGAATCTGACCAGCCGCAAAGCCCACGACCAGATACCGCCCGCGCCAACTGACGGAGCGCAAAGCCGCTTCGGTGAGGCTACCGCCAACGGGATCATACACCACATCGACACCCTGCCCGCCGGTAATTTCCTTAAGTCGTTCGCGGAGGTCTTCCTGGCTGTAATTAATCGTATCACTGGCCCCGGTTTGTCGGCAGAGTTCCAGCTTTTCGTCGGTCGAAGCGGCCGCAATGACTTTCGCGCCCATGATCCGGCCCAGTTCAACGGCGGCCAGCCCAACGCCCCCGGCGGCTCCCAGCACCAGCAGGGTTTCGCCGGGTTGGAGGTTGGCCCGGTCTTTCAACGCGTGGTACGACGTGCCGTAGGTGTACATGAGGGAAGCCGCCGTGACGAAATCCATGCCGGGCGGAATTGGAAAAGTCTTGAAACCGTCGGCCAGCACCTCTTCGGCAAAACCGCCCCAACCGGTGAGGGCAAAACCGTGATCTCCCGGTTTCAGGTGCGTGATGCCTTCGCCCACTTCTTTGACCACGCCGGCCACCTCGCCACCGGGCGAGAACGGAAACGGCGGCCTGAACTGGTATTTCCCCTGAATCATCAGCGTGTCGGGAAAATTCACCCCGCAGGCTTTCACCTGAATCACCAGTTTGCCCGGGGCTGCTTTCGGCGACGCGGTTTCTTCCACGGTTAGGGTTTCGGGCGGGCCATACTGATGGCAGAGGACGGCTTTCATGGGTTAAATCATTTTATCGTATTCAATGGATTGCGTGCCTTTTCGGGCCAGCGCCCGAACACCCGCCAGCAAGCCGGCAAACCGGCGGTCCTGGGTCAGTCCTTTCTGGTAGCGGGTATAAATCTGCTGCATCACCACCGAGTTTTTAAATAACCCAAATATATAATAGTACAGAATGCCTGACAAGTCGCGGCCACTGCCTGCGGCATAGCGATCGGCAAATTCCTGACGGGTCAGATTGCCGGGCAACCACGTCAGATTGAACGATTTCTCAAACGGACCGTCGTTGCTTTCGGCCCAGTAGGAGAGGGCGGTTCCGACATCCATGAGCGGGTCGCCCACCGTACACATTTCCCAATCCAAAACCGCCCGAAGGTCGGTCAGGTCGTCCGGATTCAGAACGACGTTGTCATATTTGTAATCATTGTGCAGCAAGGTCGGCGGATTTTCGGGCGGCAGATGATTCGTGAGCCAGCGGGCTAAAGCGTCCATGTCGGGCAAATCATCGGTTTGGGAATTTACGTAGCGACGGTGCCAGCCTTCCACCTGCCGACGAACGTAGCCTTCCGGTTTTCCCAACTGAATCAGACCGGTTTTCTGAATATCCAATGTGTGCAGTTGAACCAGGTTATCGACCAGCGATTCGGATGTACGACGCCATATTTCGGGCGGCAGGTTTAGTTTTGGAACGCTATGCGCCCGCAAAATGATACCGGAAACCCGCTTCATGACGTAAAACGGGCAACCCAGAACCGATTCATCGTCGCAGAATACCACCGGTTCCGGAATTTTCGGGTAACCCGCCGACTGGAGCAGCGACAAAACCCGAAACTCCCGACCCATATCGTGACCGCCTTTGATCGTTGCGCCAAATGGCGGTCGACGGAGGACATACTCCTGCGGGTCGGTTTTGAGCAGATACGTCAGGTTGGAATACCCGCCGGGGAATTGTTCATAAACCGTAATGCTTCCGAAACCGGGAACCGTATCGTTTAAATAAGCCGTTATCGCGGCCAGATCGAGTTCTTCACCGGGGCGGATGCGGGTGGCGGAGTCGGGGTTGAGATCAGCCATTTTTCTTTTTCGTGTCCAAACCGTAGTCTTTCAAAATGCTCCGCGCCAGAGCGGATTTATGCACTTCGTCGGCACCGTCGTAAATCCGCGCCCCGCGTTCGTGCCGGTAATACCAGGCCAGCAAAAGATCGTCCGTAATGCCCATGGCCCCAAACGTCTGAATGGCCCGGTCGACCACTTTCAGCATGGTGTTGGCGACAAAAAACTTGATGGCCGAAATCTCGTTGCGCACACTCGCGGCTCCGAAACGGTCGATGTTGTGGGCCGTTCTTAACACCATCAGCCGGGCGGCATCGATTTCGGCGCGGCTTTCGGCAATGAATCCCTGAATAAACTGTTTTTCGCCCAGCCGGACGCCCGGTTCGATTTCGCGCGTGGCGGCCCGGCGGCACATCAGATCGAAACAGCGTTCACTGATGCCGATCCAGCGCATGCAGTGGTGAATCCGGCCCGGCCCCAGCCGTTCCTGCGCCAGCACAAAACCCAGTCCTTCGTCCCCGATGCGGTTTTCGACCGGCACCCGCACGTTTTCGTAAACCACTTCCGAATGACTGCCCCAGTGGTCGCCCGAATCGCCCATGATGGAAATGTTGCGGACGAGCCGAAAACCGGGTGCGTCGGTGGGCACCAGAATCATACTGGCCCGGCGGTGGGGCGCGGCATCGGGCGTTGTGACGGCCATGACGATGGCAAAAGCCGCGCCGTCGGCGGAGGACGTAAACCATTTGTGACCGTTGATGACATACGCGTTGCCGTCCAGGATAGCGGTTGTTCCGAGTTGCGTGGGGTTGGAGCCAGCAAATTCCGGTTCGGTCATCGAAAAACAGGAACGAATCCGGCCTTCCCGGAGCGGTTCCAGAAACCGTTGTTTCAGTTCGTCCGACGCGTGTTTATGCAGTAACTCCATGTTCCCAATGTCCGGAGCCTGGCAATTGAAGGTATAATGCCCGAACGGACTGGTGGCCAGTACCTCGCTGATTTGCCCGAATTCACACAGCGTCAGGCCCAAACCGCCTTCATCCACATCGTGTTGCAAGCCCCACAAACCGGCTTTTTTGACCAGATCCCGTTTTTGATCCAGAACCGTAGCGACTTTGGAAAAAGGCCCGGTCAGGTGCCCGGCGGTTTCGAGCGGGATGATTTCGGTTTCAATAAAGGCCCGGATGCGGGGTACGAGGTCGCGGGTTCGGTCGGTGGCGAAAAGATCTTCCATGCTTTTAGTTAAAAACGACAATCAAAACCGCGCCGGTTACCATAATAACCGCGCCGATGAGCTTCTGGACGATGTTCTGTTCTTTAAAAAACTGATAACCGAACAGGACGTTGAGCAGGGCCGAGGTTTGGAACAAGGCGAGTACATACCCCACCTGCATACCGCCAAAGGCCGTATTGGTCGAAAACTGCATCAATCCCGTTGTTACAAAAAGCGCGGCATAGGTCCCTTTGTGGGTAGAAAAGATCCGGATCTGGTCTTTCCAGCGACTGCGCAGCGTCAGCAATACCCAACTGAAGGAAAACAGAAAACCCAGCACGCACCAGAGCACAAAGGTGGTCATGGGTGTGGACAAGAGCATGGCGCGTTTGATGAAAATCGCTTCGATGGCCGAGCAAACCAGCGCGATCAGGCGAAACTGAATTTCCGGTTTTTTCAGAATGTCCAGCGAGAAACCCCGTCCGCGCTGGCCGGAACCCAAAACCACGTAACTCCCGGCGACAATCAGCAGGACGCCCACCACACCCATCCAACTGGGTATTTCGTTGAGCAGCAGAATGCCCAGCACCAGACTGACGACGGATTTGTAGGCATTGACCGGGCCGAGAACGGACAATTCGCCGGTTCGGATGGCTTTGATCAGGAGGACATTTCCCAGGACGCCGATCAAATTGAAAACAAGCACATCCCACCAGAAGGCCGGGGGCAGGTTTTCCAGATCCAGTTCAGACCAGAACGGGATTGTTAATATGCATAAAAAGCCATAGGTTGCGGAGGAGACAAACAGGGGCTCGGCAGCGCGTTGGGTGAGTTGTTTCTGGAAAACATTCGATAAGGGGCTCGATACAATGCGAACAAGAATGGCAACGGTAGTTAGGGTAAGGGCGAATAACAACATCATAATCGGGTCTACAAATCAGGCTTTCAGGCTGCGATTCCGGCTTTTTATCGGTTTTTGGTTATTGACTTCCCACCTCTGGGCGCAGAAAAAAATTGTGATCACCGTCGATGATCTGCCGGGTGTTACCAGTTATTACCAAACCCCCGACGGTCGGCTGATCATGAATCAAAAACTGGTCCGGCATTTTCAGACGCACCGCGTTCCGGCCATCGGGTTTGTGGTTTCACAGTGGTTATACCGTGATGGTGCTCCTGATCCAAATCAGGTCAATGTACTAAAATTGTGGCTCGATGCCGGGCTGGAACTGGGAAATCATACGTTTTCGCACAAAGACTATACGGTTATTACGATCCCGGACTACCTGGACGAAGTAATGGGCGGGGAGAAAATCGTCAAAACCCTGGTGGAACAACGCGGCAAACCCTTCCGGTTTTTCCGGCATCCGTTCCTCCGCAAGGGAGAAACGCCCGCTAAAAAAGATTCTCTGGAGCGGTTCCTCATGCGACATAATTACCGTGAGGCACCTGTGACGGTCGATAATTATGATTTTCTGTTTTCCCACGCTTACGACAACGCACTGCTGAAAGGTGATACCGCGTCGGCGGCCGAGGTTGGTCGGCAGTATCTGGACTACATGACGGCCTACGTTCGCTACTATGAAGCGCAGTCGGATTCGCTTTTTGGCCGACTCATTCCGCAGACGTTGTTGACGCACGCCAACACGATCAACGCGGCTTACATGGGCGAGTTGTTAACCCGGCTTGCGAAAAGCGGTTACACCTTTATTCCGCTGGATGAAGCCCTGAACGACGAAGCCTACCGCTCGAAGGATGGTTACATTGGCAAAGGCGGTATTTCGTGGATGCACCGCTGGGCGCTGACGCAGGGCAAAAAAGGCGCATTTTTCAAAGGCGAACCGGAAGTTCCGGCGATGGTGACCAAACTGGCCGACGGAAAGTAGCTGGAACAATTCATGTCCCATCCGTTCCGATTCATCCGGACATCCTGACTTTTCCGTCGAAACGGCTTTGGTTTGCTGGCGGCTTTCCACCACCTTTGAACCACCATGCGTACCCTGATCCGCTACCTCCGCGAACACCTGAAAGCCGACTTTCGCGCCGACTTATATGCCGCAGCCGCCGTGTTTCTGGCGGTTTGCATCAGCATCAATTATTACCTTGATTTTGAGGATAGTTACATCGACGCGTATCGGGGCGAAAACATCCGGATCCTCTTCTATTTTCTGCTGTATGCTTTTGCCTATTATTCCGGGGTGTGGTTATGGACGCACTTTCACCAGCGGCTGGACATCTGGCGACGGCGGGATTTCTGGGTGTATAGCCTGGCGGGTCTGGCGATTTACAGTTGGTACGCCGGTTTTTACGGATTCAATGACTGGAGTCACGCGGTTTTTGACGGACAGATTTACCAGTTTGCGTTTTATTGCCTCCGCAACTGGCAGTCGCTGCTGACGGTTTTGCTGCCGTTGCTGCTCTTTTACGGGTTCGTCGAAAAAGAATCAAACGGTTTTTACGGCCTGCGTCCGAAGTGGAAAGGGCTGCAAATTTATTTTATTCTGCTGCTGTGCATGGTGCCGTTGATTACCTACGCGTCTTTCCAGCCGTCTTTTCTGGAATCGTATCCAACCTACCGCGACACCAACGCCGACGAGTTTTTCAACGTGCCGGAATGGGTAACGGCTTTGGTGTATGAACTGGCCTACGGCTGGGACTTTGTGCCGACGGAGTTGATGTTTCGCGGTTTTCTGGTGATCGGCATGGCGCGGATTCTGGGCCGGGGCACGGTTTTTCCGATGGTGATCACCTATGCTTTCATTCACTTCGGAAAACCGCCCGGCGAAACGATCAGCTCCATTTTTGGGGGTTACATTCTGGGCGTCATTGCGCTCCAGACCCGCAGCATCTGGGGCGGCATCATCATTCACCTCGGCGTGGCCTGGCTCATGGAACTGACGGCGTTTTTGCAGTTGGGGTTGGGGAAATAACCGTATGATTAGGCCTGTTTCCATAAAATTGCAGTCCATGAAATACCTTGTCCTGTTTCTGTCTCTCCTCTCATATCCGCTCTACAGCCAGTCGAATGGGGTCGGATTGGGGCCGTTTCGAATTGGGATCACTACACCGGATTCTTTGCACCAGCCCGGTTTTCAGGAACAGGAGCTGGTGGTTGTCAAAGGAACGCTCGCCTTGGCCTGCACGAATATGCGCGTTTTTAAAGCCGATGCTGTTGAATTGCAGGGAATTACGATTGCTGCGTTATTTCTGGTCTTTCACGAGAACCGCCTGTATCGGATTACCTGCGAGTTCGATGAGCCGTTGCAAACGGCTTTCGTTGCCCAACATGGCAAAGGCCAAAAGAGACCGGCCAAGCGCCTTGCCTTGTGTGACCAGAGCAATGCGAAGCGCCTGGTTCTGGAGAGCGAAAGCTGGCAACTGGGTGATTGCGTAGCCCTGGCGATTCGTGCCGTGGGGACCAATGCCCGTTGTGAGCCGGAGCAAACGTCCCGACTGACCATCGCGAGTCCGTCAGTCGCTTCCATCACGTCGGAATGTGATCTGGATCATCTGGACCCTTATTTTGAGGGAATTGGGGTGAAGCGGTAGGCAAAGTTTTTCAACACGGTTGAAGAAACGGCTGTCGGGGATTTTGCGTTAAAAAGGCATTTCAGTCAGTTGCATAATTTAGGACAACCACTCAGAGACCTCGCTATGGATAGCATTGCCAAATTTGTAAGTATCGAAAAGGACGCAGCTTATCTGATCGGTTTTGACAAAAAAGAAGAAAAGCTGGTTGCCAGCCTTTTAAAGAAACTCGATTACAGTCTTGAACAAATAAAACTGTGAGATTATTGACCCCGGAGGGGTCTGATGTTAATAGCAAATCGGTATTTTAAGAGCTTCAGGCGTGCCGGAGGTACGCAACTAAGCCTATATTGCGTACCTCCGGCACGCCTAGAGTTCTTAAAATACCGATTTGCTATTAACATTACGTGCCGCTGGCACTTAAACAATTGTCAGGTATGAGCATCATCTCATAGTTGGCGTTCTTTTTACTATTTACAAGCTTCCGGTAGTGTTGAATTTCTTCAGTTTCAACTATTTCCCCTCCCCCGACAGCGGCACCAGTTTCGCCGACAAATCCGGGGTTTTCATGGCCGCATCGAAGGGATACATTGGTCGTTTGATCCGTTTGTACGGTAAGCGCGCTAAATCCTGATCGACACCGCCCGGCGTCAGTGCCATAATCCAGTCGGCCTGCATGGCATAGAGTTCCGGTTCGAGATAGCCGATTTTGACGACCACAATATCCGATTGGCGGGGATTCAGGCCCAAGCGGGTGAAGTCGATTTCCTTGTGATACGGTTTTCGTTTTTGGGTAACGATGACATGCACGCTGCCCACTTTTACGACCACCTCAACTTCTGCGTTGATATCGCCTTTGACAATGGCTTCGACCGTGCCCTTCAGCGGAACCGGCGGAGCAAACCGGGCATCGACCCGCGCACCCGCAACGCCTTCCACCTGTCCACCAATGCCCGCAGCCATCGCCTTTTTCACCAATTCCGGATCGGGAATCGACGCGTAGATCAGTGACGGGCCATCCGCCCGCTGAAATTCCGGACGCTTCAGAATCTGCGTAAGCGTCCAGGTGACGTCACCTGCACCACCCGCCGTCGGGTTGTCGCCGGTATCGCTGATAAAAAAAGGATGCTTCTGGCTGACCAGGGCTTTGGCCAGAACGTCTTCCAGTTTACCCGTCGGGGCAACAAAATCGAATTGGTTTCGGACCTTCCAGAACGCCTGCGCCAGTTTTTCGGCCGTTTGAATGACCTTGGCTTTGTCATCACCGACCGCCATCACCACGGCATGGTTGCGGGGTTCGTCCGCCCAGGCGTAACCAATCCAGATGGCCGCATCGACAATGCCAGCCTGGTGGTCGGCCAGGGGAGCCACCTGTTGATACAGACTTTTGCCGGGTTCGATGCGCGTACTTGTTTTTTCGCCCGGCAACAGAATCGGGATCGGTATCCAGGCTTTGTAGGCCGGTTTTCCCTTGCCGCTTTTGATGCGCTCCAGCAGGTTGACGACGGCCCGTTCTTTGGTTTGCATGGCATCCTCGTGCGGAGCCATCCGGTAACAGGTCATCAGGTCGGTGTTCTGGGCCAGCCGCCACGACACGTTGCCGTGCAAATCCATCGACGTGGAAATGAGGGTTTTATAACCGATTACTTTGCGGATTCGGGTAATGAAATCGCCTTCCGGATCGTCCAGCCCCTTGACGCTCATGGCGCCGTGAATGTCGAAATACAACCCATCGTAGGGACCGTATTTTTTGAGTGAATCCAGCGTTTTGCTGACGAGCGATTCGTAGGCTTCCCGCGTGACGGCTCCGCCCGGCAGCGATTTGCCGACGATGGTGGGCACCCAGGCTGCTTGTTTGCGCAGGGGCGAAACCGGCATCATAAACGGGTAGGCGTTGTAGATCTCCCCGCCATACCGGGCATGAAAGGCTTCTTCGTGCGTAACGGCCGGGGAAAACGTGCTGGATTCGATGCCTAGTCCGGCGATGGCGATGCGGGGTAACTTCGGCGCACCAGTGCTGCTGGTCGATTGGGCAAACGCGGCCTGAGCCACCGAAAGCCAAAGTGCCACGAAGAAGAGTTGTTTCATAGTTACAAGTTAAAGCATTTCGCCCATCTTTAAAATTTCTGGCTGAATCTGCCTTTTAGCTGCTATAAATTCAACCTGTCGTTCAATTTTCTGGTACGATATGAGCCGTTTTTTACTATTTTTAGAAGGTAGCTGACTGCGATAAACCGACGATCATGGCAAAAAATAAAACAACGGAAACCGAGCACAGTGTATCCGCTTATCTGAATGCGATTGCGAATGAGAAACGACGCAGCGATTGCACGGAACTGGTTGCCTTAATCACTGCACAAACCGGGCTTGAACCTAAAATGTGGGGTACAGGCATTGTCGGCTTCGGCAGATACCATTACAAATATGAGAGCGGACATGAAGGTGACGCCCCGCTGATTGGGCTCGCTTCCCGTGCCAATGCCATTACCCTGTACATGGCTTCCGATCTCGAAGAGAAAGCGTTATTGTTACAACAGTTTGGCAAGCACAAAACCGGGAAAGGCTGCATTTACATCCAAAAACTGGAAGACATTAACACGGATGTCCTGGGCCAAATGGTGCAGAATTCGGTGAAATACCTGAAAGGTCGGTATCAAACCACCTGATCGTTTTCGCTTTTTGGTAATGAACTGACCCGTTGGTAAAACGGAATACAGCCTTCAATCACTTAAACGCCGGTTTTCTCCGCAGGAAAACAAAACCGGCTTCCTCCCGGATGATTTCCAGATTCGGATGATAACGATACTGGTCGATATTGATGTTGCGGGTGACGAAAAAAGCCGGTTTATCGACCGGGCCGTTGATCAGCCATTCTTCGCTGTAGCTTTTGGGATTGGTCTGCGGTTGTTTCCGGAAATAAAACAGGTGGGCGTAGCTTTTATAGCCGATGGGTTCGATGTACACCTCCTGCCCCTGTTTGGCTTCGTAAAAATCAATGACCGCACCCTGCGTATATCGCTCGATTTTGGGAACAATCGCCGGTAACACAAACCACAGCAAAACCGGTGTGGCCAGAAACAACGTCACCACACTGCCGACGGGCCGTTTTTGCCGAAGCACTAGCAGGCTCAGAATGACCAGCCCATACGCCGTCCCGATGATCCATTCCCAGCCCTGCCATTCGACGGGGGCGGTCAGGTTGGCGGCTGCAAACCGGTCTTTGATGTACGGGATCAGTTCGACGGCATTCATTCCGACCAGCGGCAAGGCTGTAATCAGGAGGGCCAAAACGCCACCAATCACGGCAATGCCGATGGTAAGCCAGCGGTTCCATTTTAATGCGCCATTCAGATAGCTATACAAAACCGTAGCGGCCAGGTAAGAAACCGGAAACCAGGCCATCGAAGAATAATGGACGATTTTGGTTTTGACGATGGAAAATAAGATCATCACGACCCAAAACAGAATAATCATCCAGCGCCGGAACGAAACCGCTCGTCCGGATTGCAAATCCACAACAGACGTACGTCCAGACCGGACCGCCGGACCGTTAAAATCTGGACGAGTACCCGCAGTATCCGAAAAGAACCCGCGAATCGCCAGCAGTGACATTGGAAAACAGCCCAGCAAAACCACCACAAAATGATAATAAAATGGTTGCTGGTGGCCGGCGTCGGGCGTGGAGAACAACCGGATCTGGTAGCGGAAAAATTCTTCAAAAAACCAGAAACCGTTCTTGGCCAGCTCCAGACCAAACCAGACCGAGGCCACGGCCAGCCCGCAACCAAAGAACAACAAACCGTTCAGAAAGCTGAGAATCGGACGAAACCGCTGAATGGCCCAGTAAACCAGAAAGGTCAGGCCGACCAGCAAACCGCCCACGGGTCCTTTGGTCAATACCGCCAACCCGACGAACAGCCCCGAAAAAGCTGCCAGCCGGGTGGCTTTGGGCGTGCCGTATGCCGAAACCGCCTGGGCGATGAACCAGACGCTCAGGAAGATGAAAAGGTTGAAGGTCGGATCGATAATACCGGATTTGAAATACAGATGGGGCGTTAAGGAACCGAAATAGGCCAGCGCCCACAGCAGACCAAACCGCTCATCGACACTCTTTTTCCCCACGAAATAGAGAACCAGCAGCGTGACAATGCCAGCCACCGCATTGGGAAACCGGGCGGCAAACTCGTTGATGCCGAATGCCTTCATGGCCAGCACCTGCAGCCAGAAAAACAGGGGCGGTTTTTCCCAAAACGGCTGAAAGTTGATCTGAACCCGGGTATAGTTGCCCGTCACGATCATTTCCCGCGCCGACTCGGCAAAATTGATCTCATCCCAGTCGAAGAGGTGAACGCGGCCCAGAAACGGGAAATAGAACAACGCTCCGGCCAGAACCAGCAATACGGGAATAAAACGGGACGGAATTCGGGGCATAGCGTTGGGATTGATTTCGCAAAAGTACAGAAACTAGCCGTTCCGTCGCGTGCTTGCGTGTATCTTTGCGCCATCATTCTAAAAGGCTTTCCATGGCAACTCCAATTCGTATCGGTGTAATCAATGTGTCTGACCGGGCTAGTGCGGGCATTTACGAAGACATTCCCGGCAAAGCCGTAGTAAGTTTGTTGACAAAATACCTGAGTTGTGACTGGGAGCCGGTGTATCGGGTCATTCCCGACGAACAACCCCAACTGGAAGCCACGATGATCGAACTCGCCGATGTGGAAGGCTGCTGTCTGGTGGTGACCACGGGCGGCACCGGCCCGGCCTTGCGTGATGTGACACCGGAAGCAACCGAAGCGGTTTGTCAGAAAATGATGCCGGGATTTGGTGAGCTGATGCGGCAGGAAAGTCTGAAATACGTGCCGACGGCCATTCTGTCCCGCCAGACCGCCGGGATTCGCAACCAGACGCTGATGCTGAATTTGCCCGGAAAACCGACGGCGATCGAGCAATGTCTATCAGTAGTTTTTCCGGCCATTCCGTATTGCATCGATTTGATTGGCGGCCCGTTTCTGACGACCAATCCGGACGTTATGAAGGTGTTTCGGCCCAAATCGGCCTGATTAGCTCAATCGGACGTCTTTCATGGTCCGCCCGTCCAACTGCCCTTCGATCCAGTCCATGCCCCGGCTTAGCAAGGCCTGGGTAAAGCGGACGCGGTTGTCGAAGTCGTCGTTGGTGGTTTCGCCTTCATTCATAAAATCGCGGATGAGCCGGGCGTTGTCGTTAACCTGCAGGTTCATCACAATTTCGTCACTGGCCGTGCGGTATTCGGCAAAGGCGGGCAAGTCGGCGTCGAAATGCTGGTAAAACAAGTGACCGCGGGCCGTCCGGACGGCGCACAGAATGCCGCTGCTCCGGCTGGTCGAGGGCGAAAGACTGCCTTCCAAACCGCGTTTCATCACAATGACGGCATCAAAACCGGCCATGAGTGCCAGTTCGGCCATTTTCATCTGGAAGGGAACCTGAAAAACCGGCGTTACCAGAATCCGGGCACTGCACGGGTTCATGATTTTTTCGAGCGTTGCTAAAAACGGTCGTTTGAGCATGAGCCGACGGCGGTCGACCCAACGGTTCAAGGCAGGGGAAAGGGCCTTCTGGTCCAGCACCCAGCCGAACGGTTCCGGTGGCGTGTTGATTTCGTGGTTGCTTTGCAACATCTGACACCCCAGATAGAGATACAGATCGTGGGCATTGAGGGTATATTTCGGCCCCGGTGTTCGGCCAACGACCGACAACGCACCGTAGCCGCGTTGTTCGAAAAAATGGGCCAGCAGCGGAGTAATCAGGTACGTATGCTCCACGCCATCGAACGGTTCGGCCAGTTGAACCAGCGGACGGTCGACACAGCTCAGTTGCCGAAAACCGGGCGTGATGGTTTCCATGGCGGCATCATAGAAGCCCTTGTATTCGTCGTTGGATTCGATGCGGATGCGCAAAATGTTGATAGCCATGCCTTTGAACGTTTCACAATCGTCGTCCAAAAACAGAAAGTTTCCCAACTGATGGGCTTCGCTGGAGCGGAGAATATGGCCTTTCAGAAGTTTGGTGGCAATGGGAAAGAGGTTTGTGGGCAAATCAGGACATACTTTATTGATAAAAAAGGTCGGATTCAAAAAAGCCCCTTTCCCGAAAATCTGCTCCAGTGACCGTTCTTCCGGCATCGGTCCTTTCGCCAGCAGAGCCCCCAGAAAAGCACCCTTTTGCAACGGATCGGCGTGGCCCGACACCAACTCCTGTCGGCATTCTTCCATTAAAGCAGGGGGTAGGGGTCGGCGGCCCAACTTGCCGAAACCAATGTGCTGAATACCCCGGCCTAAGGCTGTAGTGGTTGGATCAGCAATGGATGGCGTTTGAAGCATAATAATGGAGAACCTTGGATTTCAAGCTGAAATTACGAAAAGGGATACATTTTGTTGATAACTGAGATTATTTTTAAACTGAATTTTTGATAAATACCAAATAATTATTGATATAAACCCATTTAGGCAACGTATTTTTTGGAAAATAGGCTATTTTGCCAAATGGAAAAGCTGGATGTACAGGGCATTTCAAAAACCCGGATAGGCAGGTATATACGTAAAAGGAAAGCAATCGAACTATTTACCGATTGGATGTGATTATTTTAAGACTATTTTTGTATGTGCAATTTTTTCTTAAAACCGCAACCGCCGATCGTGCCAGCTTTGTGGATTTTGGTCCCAGTGGCGGCTCAGGAGCCAGAAAACGAAAATGGAGGAAACCGTGCCGATCAGCGAGCCAACGTAGACGTCTTCCACAAAATGTTGAAAGAGGTATACCCGAGAATAGGCGGTGATGACCGCCAGCATGGCAAAAAACCAGCCCCGGTTTTTGCGATCGTCGAGCAGGGCCAGGAGGCAAAAAACCGCAAAAGCCGTGGTCGAGTGGCCCGACGGAAAACTGTTGTAGCTGTGAATGTCCAGGCCATCGATGATCCGGTATTGCCAGGGCGAATGTTCGAAATATTTCAGCGGGCGCAACGAATCCGAGAAAACGAGCTGCTTCAATAGGCGGGTAATCAGCGTCGACAGCAGGAACGAGGCCGCTCCCATCAGGGCAAACCGGAACGACCGGAATAAGAGAATGATGATGACCAGAACGGAGAAGGCGCCATCGCCCAGATACGTTACATTCTGAAAAAACAGATCGGCCAGGGGCGTGTGGTGGCCATTCACCCATTGCATGAGCTCAGTCTTGTTATAAACTAGCATCAACACACTGACCGTTGCCAGGCACAGGAAGTAGACGATGAAAAAAGAACGATTTCTGGATACAATTTCCATAAATAGCGGTATTAACGGGCAGAAATAGGGGAACGGTGTGAAAAAAAATGAATTAGAAAGTATCTTGATGCGGTTTTACACTCGGCGTTATATGAGTCCTGTTTCATTGCCTGGTTTTGTTTCCATACTGCCCACGACAGTCGCCTATCGCCGGATTGGCTGGCTTTTTACGGTTGCCTGGGGGGCTTTTATTGTTTTTCGCCGTTTGCTGCGCGAAGGCATGTGGGCCGACGGCCTCACCTACGCGGCCCTTTCCCGCAATATGGCCCTTGGAAAAGGGGCATTCTGGTCACCGGTTTTTGCCAGTTCGTTCTGGCTGCCCTTCAACCAGACGGAAACGTTTTACGAGCATCCTCCCCTGTTGTTTTATATCCAGTCCTGGTTTTTCAGGCTCCTTGGCGATACCTACGTCACCGAACGCGTCTATTGTTTCGTCGTGCTTCTTCTGATCCTTCTTCTGATGGTTCAGTTATGGCGGCAACTCGTTCCGACCGACCATCCATTGTACCGCTGGGAGTGGTTACCGGTTTTTCTGCTGTTTACGTTTCCGCTCACAGAGTGGACCTATGCGCAAAATTACCTGGACGTAACAATGAGCCTGTTCTGTCTGCTGACCGTCAAATATACGATTGAAGGCTGGCAAAATCCCAAAAAATGGTTTCTAATGGCCTTGCTGGCGGTTTTGGCCTTGCTGGCAGCTTTTCTGACCAAAGGCCCGGTAAGTCTGCACGTGCTGGCGGTTCCGGGGTTATACGGCCTGTTGGGCTGCCCAACCCCGCAGTTCGCGAAGGCGACCCGCTGGACGCTTCTGCTGATCGGCGGTTTTACACTGCTGCTGTCGCTTCTGTTGCTATATGAACCGGCCCGGATTTTCCTGCATACCTACTTTAACCAGCAGGTGTGGGCAGCCCTGAACGGAAAACGCGAAGTCTATGGCGATACCTCAGGCTCATTGGGTCGAACATTCATTGTGAAGGTGTTGCTGACCAACCTGGCCCCCGCGCTGGGGCTTCTGGCGGTTTTGTGGCTTCTAAACCGGTTTTGGTTGAAATCACGGGAAGCGATTCGTCCGCTTTCGGGAATGATCCGGTTTTATATGGCCCTGGGGCTGGCTTCTACGCTACCCATTATGGCTACCACCAAACAGATCGAATATTACATCGTTCCCGCACTTCCGTATATGGCACTGGGATTAGGCGCCTGGATAGGGCCACAACTGGTAAAACTCACGTTTCGGTTGACAAAAACCAGTTTGCGGATCTTCCTGGCGCTGGGATGGATAGCCTGCCTCGGCTCCGGACTCTACGGAATCAGCATTGCCGGAACGCCCTACCACAGCCACCGGGCCATTCTGGCCGATGTTCACACCATCGGATCGGTCGTCCCTTCGAACACCAGGCTGGGGGTTTGCCCGGAAATGATGGCCAGTGTCTTGCTCCATTCGTACCTGCAACGCTACCACCGCCTGGAAATGACGACGCTGGCGAAAAAACCGGCCTATTTCCTGGCTGATGCGACGTGCCGTGACGCCCAGCAGCAGCAATTGACCGCAGCCGGCTACCAACCCATTGCGGTTTCGATGAAAAGTTACGTCCTCTACCGCCGGTCGGCCCCACCCGTCTCAACAAAGAGACTGTAAATTGATAGTTAGTCTTTTAGGATTCAGAAATAGTTCGTAACTTTGCGGACTATTTTGAGACGATAGTGAAGGAGTTGCAAAAATACACCATCCCCATTAGCAGTCTTGAAGACAAATCGTACGAGTTTGACTTTGAATCCGGCGATGCGTTTTTCGAGGCCATGGATCAGGAACTGATTCAGAGCGGGTCATTCAAGACGCATCTGGTTCTGACCAAGTCGTCGTCGATGATTCACTTGAATTTCCATATCCAGGGAACGGTGGGGCTCATCTGTGACCGCAGCCTGGATCCGTTCGACGAGCCGATTGATATTGAGGAACAATTGTTTCTGAAATTTTCGGATCGCGTGGAGGAACTGACCGACGAAATCGAACTGATTCTGTGGGAGACGCAGCAAATTAACATTGCGCGTTACCTTTTCGATTTTATCGTGCTGTCGTTGCCGATGAAAAAACTGCACCCCCGGTTCCGGCAGGAAGAAAACGACGAGGATGAGGAGCAGGAAGGCAGGGTGGTATACCGGTCGGACGCTCCGGGGCCCGATGACGAAACCCCTGAGCCGCCCGTTGACCCCCGTTGGGAAGCATTGCGAAAACTGAATAATAATTAATACAATTTGTTATCACTCCAGCAACCGTTCCGGTGGTGGGAGAATGGCAAGACTTACTGACAATTGACAAGATACAATTATGGCACATCCCAAACGCAGACATTCAACCACCCGGCGGGACAAGCGTAGAACGCACGATAAACTGACCCCGAAGGCACTCTCTTTCGATGCGACGACGGGCGAGATTCACATTCGTCACAAAGCGCACGTATTCGAAGGCAACCTGTATTACAAAGGCAAGGTGATGATTGAAAATTACGCACCAACCGCCTGACATTCTAGCCCCCAACCCCACGCAGGGGCTTTTTTCAGCGTATCGAAAACCTCTTTTGCGGGGTTGGGGGTAAAAAGTATTTCACAGGAATCTGCACCGGATGAACGTGAAATACTTTTTTATTGCCGGGCAACTACTATTTTTACACGTTCGTTTACCAATTCAGCGCACCCAAACCTGGTTCAATGAGAATCGCAGTCGACGCTATGGGTGGCGATTTCGCTCCGGACGCAATTGTGGAAGGAGTCGTGATGGCCGCTAAAGAATTACCGAGTGACGTTACCATCGTATTGGTGGGCAAGCAACGGGTAATTGAAGACCTTCTTCAAAAATATAATTACGCAGGTTCCAGCGTGGAAATTGTCCATGCAGAAGATGTGGTTGAAATGGGAGAGCACCCCACCAAGGCACTCTCGCAAAAACCCAATTCCAGCATCGGAGTTGGGTTTAAACTTTTACGTGACAAGTTGGTCGACGCCTTTTGCAGTGCGGGCAATACCGGTGCCATGCACGTGGGAGCCCTGTTCAGCATCAAAGCGATCGAAGGGGTTATGCGCCCCGCCATTGCCGGTTTTGTTCCCCAGCTTAGTGGCGGTTTTGCCGTTATTGTCGATATTGGTGCCAATGCCGACTGCAAACCGGAAATGCTGCTGCAATTTGGCGAAATTGGCTCCATCTACGCCCAGTACACGTTCGGGATCGATAAACCCCGCGTGGCATTGATGAACATCGGCGAGGAAGAGCAAAAAGGATCGCTGATTGCCCAGGCCGCCTATCAGTTGCTGAAAGACAGCCGGAAAATCAATTTTGTCGGTAATATGGAAGGGGGCGATTTTTTCCGCGACAAAGCGGATGTGATCGTAACGGACGGTTTTACGGGCAACATCCTGTTCAAAATGGGCGAGTCGATTTACGAAATGACCAAAGAACTGGGCCTGAGCCACGAGTTTACGGACAAAACCAACTATGAATCGGTGGGTGGCAGCCCGATTGTGGGTGTTAATGGAAATGTCATTATTGCCCACGGGATCTCGTCGCCGTTGGCCATTAAAAATATGCTTAGTCTGGCAAAAAAGCAGGTAGAATCCAACGCTTATACGAAAATCGCACAGGCTTTAAGTTGAAATAAGACCAAAGAGTAAAGACATGAGACAAAAGACATCAGCAACCTTGCGACCGATCGACTCTCTTGTTCCCTGTCTCTATTCTCTTGTCTGTAAAATTGATTGCACCCCCGAGTATGAACAGTAAAGCGGCAATTACGGGCGTATACGGCTATGTACCGGACTACATCCTGACCAACGCGGAGTTGGAGAAAATGGTGGATACCAGTGACGAATGGATCACCAGCCGCACCGGTATCAAAGAACGGCATATCTTGAAAGGTGAAGGCCTGGGCACGTCGCACATGGCGGCAAAGGCCGTGGAAGGCTTACTGGCCAAAACCGGTACAGAACCGGCAGACATTGAACTGCTGATCTGTGCCACCACCACACCGGATTACGTTTTTCCGTCGACGGCCAACCTGATTTGTGACATGACCGGCATCCGGGCCGTCGGGAGCTTCGATATTCAGGCCGCCTGTTCGGGGTTCCTGTATGCGCTAACGATTGGTTCTCAGTTCATCGAAACCGGAAAATACAAGAAAGTGATCGTGGTCGGCGCCGATAAAATGTCGGCCATCGTCGACTATACCGATCGAACCACCTGCGTGTTGTTTGGCGACGGTGCTGGTGCGGTTTTGCTGGAACCCACAACGGAAGACAACGGCATCATCGACTCCATCATTCGCTCCGACGGTTCCGGCCAGAATCATCTGGTTCAGAAAGCCGGTGGAAGCCGTTACCCGCCTACGCATGAGACAATCGATAAACGCTGGCACTACGTCTATCAGGACGGTCCGTCGGTGTTTAAGTTTGCGGTCAAGAATATGGCCGATGTCTCCGCCGAAATTATGGAGCGCAACCATTTGAAAGGCAGCGATGTCGCCTGGCTCGTACCACATCAGGCCAATAAACGCATTATTGAAGCCACCGCAAACCGCATGGGCCTGGGCATGGACCGGGTCATGCTCAATATTCATAAATACGGCAATACCACCGCAGCAACCATCCCGCTCTGCCTGTTCGACTACGAGTCACAGTTGAAAAAAGGCGATAACCTGATTCTGGCCGCTTTTGGTGGCGGGTTTACCTGGGGAGCGATATATCTAAAGTGGGCACTCTGATTGTCTGAACCCGGATTACACGGATTAACTGTGATTTAAAAATCGCGTAATCAGTCAAATTAGCATAGTCCGGTTCAGGTTAATCAGATTAATCAGTATAATCATAGTTCAAAACCATGGCAACGACCGCAGACATTCGGAACGGACTCGTTATTCAATTTAACCACGACCTGTTTCAGATTACTGAATTCCAACATGTTAAGCCCGGCAAAGGCGGGGCTTTCGTCCGTACAAAACTGAAAAGTTTAACATCGGGTAAAGTTCTCGACAACACGTTCAACGCCGGTGTAACGATTTATCCGGTGCGGGTAGAACGCCGGAAGTTTCAGTTCCTGTACAAAGACGAAGCTGGCTACAATTTCATGGACAATGAAACCTTCGATCAGATCAATCTGACGGATAAAATTGTAGAGGGCGCTGATTTGATGAAAGAAGGGCAGGAAGTTGAAATTCTGATCAACGCCGAAACCGATACGCCGTTGACATGCGAATTACCGCCTTTTGTGGAATTGGAAGTGACCTATTCAGAACCGGGAATCCGGGGCGATACGGCTAACAGCGCCAAAAAGAAAGTAGATGTATCGACCGGTGCTACCATCATGGTACCGCTGTTTATCGAACAGGGTGATAAAATCCGGGTCGATACCCGTACCCGCGATTACGTAGAACGAGTTAAATAAAAAGAATGATGAATGATGAACGATGAACGATGAATGGTTTCCAGTCTTTTCATTCATCGCTCATCGTTCATCATTCATCATTTAGAAAAACATGGACACGAAAGACATTCAGAACCTTATTGATTTCATCGCCCAGTCGGGACTGGATGAAGTTAGTATTGAAACCAACGAACTGAAGCTGAACGTAAAACGCTACGGTCAGACACCGGTTTCTTCGGTACCGCCGGTTGCACAACCAGCTCCGCAACAACCGGCCCCGGCCGCTCCATCGGCGGTTTCGACACCTGCGCCCACGCCGGCCCCCAAAGCAGAAACGAGCAACTACCTGACCATCAAATCGCCCATGATCGGCACCTTCTACCGGTCGGCGGGTCCTGAGGCTGCATCGTTTGTAGAAATAGGCGACGAGGTGAAACCGGGAAAAACGGTTTGTATCATCGAAGCCATGAAGCTCTTCAACGAAATCGAGTCCGAAGTGGCGGGCCGGATTGTCAAAGTCCTGGTCGAAAACGCTACGCCGGTCGAATATGATCAACCGTTGTTCCTAGTCGAACCTATTTAATGAGCGAATGAGTGAATGGGTGACTGAGTGAATAAAAACGGGGCTTGCTTAATTTTTATTCACTCAGTCACCCCTTCACCCATTCACAATTCTAAAAAATTGTGTTCAAGAAAATCCTAATCGCCAATCGGGGCGAAATTGCGTTGCGGATCATCCGGACGTGCCGCGAGATGGGCATCAAGACGGTAGCGGTTTATTCGACCGCCGACCGCGACAGCCTGCATGTGCGGTTTGCCGACGAGGCCGTTTGCATCGGTCCTCCGCCGAGCCGCCAATCCTATCTGAATATTCCCAGTATTATTTCTGCCGCTGAAGTGACCAGTGCCGATGCCATTCATCCGGGCTACGGTTTTCTGTCTGAAAATGCGGAATTTTCGCAGATCTGCGCCGATTACGGTATCAAGTTCATTGGAGCAACGGCCGAGCAAATCAACGCAATGGGCGATAAGGCGACAGCCAAAGCCACGATGAGAGCCGCCGGTGTCCCGGTTATTCCAGGTTCGGAAGGGCTGCTGGAATCGGTGGAAGAAGGCAAACTGCTGGCGGCCGGAATCGGTTATCCGGTCATTGTGAAAGCAACGGCCGGGGGCGGTGGCCGCGGGATGCGGATCATCAAAAGCGAGCTGGAATTCGAAAAAGCCTGGCTCGACGCCAAGATGGAATCCGGTGCAGCCTTTGGCAACGACGGTCTGTATCTGGAGAAATTCGTGGAAGAACCACGTCACATTGAAATCCAGATTGTTGGAGATCAATACGGTAAAGTCTGCCACCTCTCGGAACGCGATTGTTCCATTCAGCGCCGACACCAGAAGCTGGTCGAAGAAACGCCTTCGCCGGTGGTCAGCTCCGAACTGCGGGAGCGGATGGGGGAAGCCGCCATCAAAGGCGCGTCGGCCATCGGGTATGAAGGTGCCGGAACCGTTGAGTTTCTGGTCGACAAACACGGTGATTTCTACTTTATGGAGATGAACACCCGGATTCAGGTGGAACACCCCATAACGGAAGAAGTGACTGATTTTGACCTGATTAAGGAGCAAATTAAAGTTGCTGCCGGAACGCCGATTTCCGGAAAAAATTATACTCCGAAAATCTACGCGATGGAATGCCGCATCAACGCGGAAGATCCTGCCAACGGTTTTCGGCCTTCACCGGGCAAGATCACGAACCTGCACTTTCCGGGTGGACACGGGATTCGGATCGATAGCCACGTTTACAGTGGCTACACCATTCCGCCGAACTACGACTCAATGATTGCCAAGCTGATCGTGTCAGGCCAATCGCGCGAGGAGGTCATTACCCGCATGAAGCGGGCGTTGCAGGAAGTGGTGATCGAAGGCATCAAAACCACCATTCCGTTCCACATCAAGCTGATGGACGACCCCAAGTTCCGGTCGGGTCAGTTTACGACTTCGTTTTTGGAAGGATTTGATTTTAGTACATTATAACGACCCTCGGACTCAGAACCGTAGGGATGTAAAGCCGGAAGTTGGAGACAACTTCCGGCTTTTTTATGACATTCCACAGGGGCCATTTTGACAAATAACGCCTGTCACCCCCCGGCCTCTCTTTGGAGAAGCGAACTTTGAACAGGATTTGTTTCACAACAGCGGTGAGCGGATTCGCGGGCGTTGTATGAAATGATTCGGAATCCGTATATTTAGGTTAAATGCAGCTACTTTATCCGATGAGAAAAGCACTACTGATTGTATGCAGCCTGGTTTCGCTATCCGCCTGGGCACAGTCTGACGACGAAAAAGGCGTTAGAGCCGCCATCACCCAGCTATTCGACGGGATGCGGAAGGCCGACACAACGCTCTTCAAAGCGGTTTTTGCGCCCACAGCGTCGCTTCAAAGTATTGCGAAAAACAAAGAGGGAGCGGTCAGTGTACGGAGTGAATCGATTCCCAACTTTATTGCGTCGGTTGGCAAGCAGAAACCGGGGGCACTCGACGAGCGGCTTTCGGCCTATGACGTCAGGATCGACGCCGAACTGGCCATCGCCTGGACGCCGTATGTTTTCTACTTCAACGGCCAGAAAAGCCACTGTGGCGTCAATGTTTTTACGCTGGTGAAGCTGAATGGCGGCTGGAAGATTCAGGCCATTATCGATACCCGGCGACGGGAAGGCTGTCCGGATTGGTAAAGAGAATGATAAATAATAAATGAGTAATGCTAAATGTAAAAGTGGTTAGGCGCTTCTGAAACACTTTTGTATTTAATATTTATCATTTTACATTTAAAATTACTTTTCTTTCCCCCACTTCGGTAGCCGTTTCTCCAAAAAAGCCGCCATCCCTTCTTTGGCATCGGCGGTTTGCTGAAGCTGCTGAAATTGCTCGTGCAGAAATGCCTGTTGCTGATCTTGAGGAATATTTTTTAGCTGTTGATAAGCCCGTAAACCAAACTGCATTGCCGTTGGGGAATACTGTTTCAATTCGTTCACTACTTTTTGAACGGTTTCGTCCAGTTGGGCCATCGAAACGACTTCCGTTACCAGTCCGACCGACTGTGCTTCGGTTGCCGACAGCGTCCGGGCGCGGAGACACAGGTCAAGTGCCGTTCGGGCGGGCATGATGTCGAGCAAAACCGCCATGACCTGAAACGGAAACAGACCGCGTTTCACTTCCGGTAAGCTAAACGCAGCGGTATCGACGGCCACAACATGCGTGCAACCACCCACCAGCAGAAAACCGCCCGCATACACCGCTCCCTGCACCCTGGCGATACACGGTTTATGCAGGCCCGCCAGCAACTCTCCCAGCCGCACCGGGCCGGAGGGGGGAGGAACGGTTTGCGCGTTTGGCTCGCTGGACGACAGGCTTTTCAGATCCATGCCAGCACAGAATACATCGCCCGTAGCCGCCAGCACCACCAGCCAAACGTTTTTTTCGTAGTGAGCATAAGCCAGTGCAAAGGCCAGCTCGTTCAGCAGCGTGGGGTTCAGCGCATTTTTCTTTTCAGGGCGGTTGAGCGTCAGGGTCAGCACATGATCGTCCAGACACGTCAGCAAATGCTGAAATGAATGGGCTGAAAAACCGGCGGTTTGCTCGGGCGTGTAAAGCATTGTGTACCAATCGTAAAAGATTGTGAATAGTTGCCGGTTGTAATACTACAAAATTGCCTTCGCCATTTCAAAATAAATGACCAACTGCTGGTATCATCCGAGCCTTCCTTTCTTCTTTCCCCACTCATACACGGTCGGAATTTTAAGGAACTGACCGACAAGCCTATACACTCGGTGCATGCTCGGGAATGGCAATTCGTAGCTCCCGGAATACCTGATCCCGAACATCGACATCGGCCAGCAGCACGGCAACCGGCCAGGATACGTTGAGTTTCTGGCAAAATAGTAAAGCTTCGTTGCCTTTCATGGCAGAATTGGCTACCACGGTGTAGGTATGGCCAGGAATCATAGCGGCCAGGTGTTTGCCGGAGATGATAAGCATAGGAAAACAAATGTATGGCAGAACAAAATACCCCGGCTCCATCGAAACCGGGGTGATTCAACTTTCTGTTAACTTAGATTGTGTTCTCAAAGGTAACATTATTTTTACTGGCATCATACCTTTGTATTAGTTTTATAATATATTTGTGTTATAATAGTTGGTGGTAAGGCTTAATCTGTATTGTTGTTGCAATACAGGCGTCTTTCTAAGAAGTGGGTCGGTGACTTGATCGGCTAACCATGTTTATCCGGCGGGAAACAACTTCTAAAAACCTGGGGATTCACTCTGTAAACGGTGTAAATCATGTATTTCTTCATTGAAAATCTTCCTCATCTCAACAATCGCTACCAGTTCCATTTGATGAAAAATAGCCGGGAATCCATCCTGAGCAGCGAATTGTTCGATACGAAAGTCGATTGCCAACTAGCCGTGAGTGCCGCCCGGCGGGCCGGAAGTGAAATAGCCAATTATCCTTTGTGGGAGTTGGTGGGTAACATCCGTTTCAACCTGTTTTATGGCAACGATAACCTTTTAATTGGTACAATCAGGTATAAGTCAATTGAGGAGCGCAACCAAGCGTTACAGGAAGTCGTAGACACGATTGCCCAAGTCCAGATTCGTGATCAGGCTCCAGCGATGTCACTGGCAGCGTGAATTTGAATCCACCGACCGGGTCTGAATCCTGGTATGGAGCAAAAGGAATTGTAGCGGAGCGATCCTGTGGAGGTTAGAACAATTGCTTCCAGGTTCCCTTGATGCGGTTGTATTTTAAGGTGCTGGGGAGGGCTTTCCACCAATACCGGTTCATTTCAACGGCAAAGGAAGGCTGCATGTAGCAATTGATGGCGCAGCCTTCGCAACCCGGCAGCCGACCTTCCAGTGCAATCAGTTTCTGCACTTCATCAGAGCGATAGAGATCATACAGCTTGCCGTCGATGGGCAGGTCTTTCAGGCCGAGGTGGTAGCAGGGAAGTACCAATTTGTTTTCGGGGGAAATCACCAGGGTGGTGCTGCCGGCCAGACAAATCGGATCGTCGACATGGTTGCCGCCATCGCGCCGGAGTTGAATGAAGGCGTCGTTGAGATACACGTTTTTCTGTTTGCCCCACCACGTCATTTCCTGCAAGGTCTTCTCCGAAAAACCGCCCCCGGTTTCAACGTCGTTGTATTCAAAAACCGGATTCAAAATCAGAACCAGGTCATTGGGTAGGCAAATTTCTTCGTGCAGTTGTTTGATCTGGTGAACGTTGTGTTCAAAAACCGTGAACAGAATATCCGGCCGTTCGCCTAGTTGTTTCGCGATGGCGATGGAGTCCATCACTTTATCGAAACACTTCACGCCCCGCGATTTGTCGTGTTCTTCCGCAATCGGCGAATCCAGCGAAAAATGCAGCATATCGACCAGACCGTGCAGCCGTTCGGCGTATTTGGGGTAGAGCAGCCCATTGGTCGTAATGGTGGTAATGAGCCCGATGTTTTTGGCTTCGCGGAGCAGGTCGTCCAGTTGGCGGTGCAACAGGGGTTCACCCCCCGTAAAATCGATAACCCGGACGCCCAGCCGCTTCAAATCCCGCAGGTTGTCGCGCACGTTCTCCAGCGTCACGTAGGGCGAGGGACGCTCCCAAATGTCGCAGAAACTACAGGTCGCATTGCAGCGATAGGTGATGTAGTAATTGCAGAGAACGGGATGGGAGACCAGGCGCATAAGTTACTGCAACATTTTAAACAACCCCGTCAGCTTGTCTTTCAGATCTTTCCGATCGACAATGAAATCCAGAAAACCGTGATCCAGTACGAACTCGGCACTCTGGAACCCTTCGGGCAGGTTTTTACCGATGGTTTCGCGAATGACGCGTGGCCCGGCAAAGCCGATCAAAGCCCCCGGCTCGGCAATGTTGAAATCGCCCAGCATCGCAAAGGACGCCGTCACACCGCCGGTGGTTGGGTCGGTCAGCAGGGAAACATACGGTATTTTCTCGTTCGATAATAGCGCCAGTTTCGCCGAGGTTTTGGCCATTTGCATCAGCGAATAACCGGCTTCCATCATCCGCGCTCCGCCTGATTTCGAAATCATGACGAACGGCGTCCGGGTTTTGATCGAATGGTCGATGGCCCGGGCAATTTTTTCGCCCACCACCGATCCCATCGAACCGCCGATGAAATTAAAGTCCATACAGGCCACCGTAACCTCCAGTTCGTTCATCTGCCCGTAGGCCGACCGAACGGCATCTTTGAGCTGCGTTTTGTTGATGGTCGCTTTCACGCGTTCCGGATACGGCTTCGTGTCGACAAACTTCAGCGGATCACCCGAGGTCATGTTCGCATCCAGTTCCGTAAATACACCGTCGTCGAACAGGATGGAAAAATAGGCATCCGAACCGATTTTTTCGTGGTAGTTGCAGTGTACGCAGGTATAGGCGTTGATCTTGTGTTCCCGCGAATGCATAATTTTCTTGCAATTCGGGCATTGGTACCACAAGCCGTCCGGCGCTTCGCGCTTCTCTTCGGTTGGCGTGTTGATACCTTTTTCTTTACGGATAAACCACGACATAGGGGGTCAGTCTCCAGTTAACAGTTCGCAATCAATAACTTTGCTTTTCAGGCAGGGGGCAAAGATAGTAAGAAAACGGCAGGGCTGCTCATAGATCAAGGTAGTACTTTCGCCGGACGGGGTCAAACCGTTCGATGGCATACCGTAAAGCCGTCCGCGGAAACCGCCCCGCATGGTCGTGCAGGAACTCTTCGAGCGCATCCGGATTTTTCTTTCCTACTTCCCGCAGCATCCAGCCAACGGCTTTGTGAATGAGATCGTGCCGGTGACTAAGCAACAGTTCGGCAATCTGAAAAGTGTCCTGAAACTGGTTTTTACGAATAAAAGCCAGCGTAGACACCATCGCAATTCGCTGCGACCACAGGTGGTTTTCCTGCGCCAGTTCGTATAAAACGCTGCGGTCTTTGTTCAGCAGGTAGTTGCCAACGATTCCGGGACAGCTCGTGTCCACCAGGTCCCAGTTGTTGACAAAGTTTTTATTCCGGAGGTAGTAATCGAAAATCAGTCGCCGGTTTTCTTCGCCGGGCCGTTTGACCTGGTTGGTCCAGATGATGAGGCCCGTCAGACGGCATTCGTGAAACGGGTCCCGCACGAGCTTTTCCGTCTCCTCTGGCGGCAGCAGCCGGTAGGTTTGGGCAATGATGCGCTGTTGTGGAACCGACAAGCCCAGAAATTCATCGCCTTCGCCGTACTGGCCCGGCCCGGTTTTAAAAAATCGTTTGAAAAAGACGGCTTTTTCGGGAACCGCCAGCGCCAATAGCTCAGCCTTAACGTTCTGGTGAGTCATTTTTGTACTTGAACTAAAACCCGAACGGGTTGTTATTGCTCCAACTGAGTGTCTATTCAGCAGAACGAAAACAAGGATATGAATACAAATCCTACCGAACCGGTACGTGAAAATCCCATCATCATCATCGTCGGAACCAATCGGAAAGACTCCATGTCGCGCCATATTGCCGATTATTACCACCTCATTTTGCAACAAATGGGTAAACCGAGTGATATTCTGGATTTAAGTGGACTTCCCCCCGATTTTATGACGACGGCCTTGTACGAAAATACGGGAAAAAATCCTGAATTCAACCGGTATAAGGAAGTGGTCGAACAGGCGAAGAAAATGGTGTTTATCGTCCCGGAGTACAACAATTCGTATCCCGGTGTCCTGAAAGCCTTTATCGACGGAATGAGTTATCCCAGCGGTTTATCAAACAAGAAAGTTGCACTGGTGGGGCTATCCGCCAATCACCAGGGTGGAGCCCTGGCTCTCAGCCATTTGAATGATATTTTTAGCTATCTGGGGACGAATACACTGGCGCTGCGCGTGAAACTGGCGCAGATCCGGAATTACTGGAAAGAAGGCGCTCTGCACAATGAGCTTTATAACCTGCTCCTGCAACAACAGGCGCAGCAATTAATTGATTTTTGATTGAGCGAGTTAGTGATTGGCGGCCCCGCCAATCACTAACTCGCTCAATCACGCAATGACAACTCAATCATTCAGTCGGGTACGAATAATATCCCGCTCATCGAGAAGCGGTATTTCGTATAAATTCACTTTCTGGCGGGCAAAAGCCGGCGTTTCCAATTCCCTTTCCCGCTCCGAATAACGCCCCTGCGAAAATCCTTCGACCATTTTCTGAATCAGCAGCAAGTCATCTTCCCGCTTTTCGTCAATCAGAATGTCGTCGATGCTGGTCAGATGCGGACGGATTACCGGATCGGGTACCGGCGCTACCTCAACGTTATTACCACCCCGGGTCAGGGTGTCTGCTCCCTGGGGTTGGTCCTCCGTTACCAGCTCCGTATCTTCTTCTTCCTCAACGGGTAATTCGTCGGTTATCTCCTCTTTTTTCAGCTCCGGCTCTGGTTGTTTCCAGTTCGTTGGCGGAAAATCCGGTCGTTCGGCGGGCAAATCAAAACCTGCAGCAATCACCGTCACGCGGAGATTTTTGCCCAAAGACTTGTCTTTGATCGTACCGTATTTGAAGAGATGCGCCTGCTTGTCTTTGCCGATTTTTTCTTTGATATAACCGGTAATGATCTGCAATTCCCGCATGGTCGTACGGGCATCCGGACCCGACGCCATCGTGAGCAGAATCCGTTTGGCACCCCGAATGTCGCGGTCGTTGAGCAACGGCGAGTTGAGGGCATCCTGAATGGCGGTCAGTGCGCGGGTTTCGCCTTCGGCATCGGCAGAACCCATCACGGCTTGACCGGCACCTTCCAGTACGCGTTTGACGTCCATGAAGTCGACGTTGATTTCACCCTGAACGGTAATGATTTCCGCGATACTTTTAACGGCATTCGCCAGCACGTCATCGGCCTTGGCAAATGCCTGATCCATCGGAAAATCCTCAAAGATTTCCGCCAGCTTATCGTTGAGAATGACCAGTACGGTGTCGCAGTATTCCTTCAACTCTTCGATACCGCGCATGGCCTGATCAAGCTTCTCGATGCCTTCAAAGTCGAACGGTGCCGTAACGACGGCAATCGTCAGCAAGCCCATTTCCCGGGCAATCTGTGCAATAACCGGTGCGGCCCCGGTTCCGGTTCCACCCCCCATCCCCGCCGTGATGAAAACCATCTTGGTGGGTTCGCCCAGTAACTGCCGGATGTCGTCCGTATTTTCCAAGGCTGCCTGACGGCCCACTTCAGGGTTCGTTCCGGCCCCCAATCCGGAAGTCAGAAGGGCTCCCAATTGGATTTTGGTCTTTACCGGGCTATTGGTCAGCGACTGGCGGTCGGTGTTGCAGACAATAAAATCCACATCCTTCACGCCCATTCGAAACATGTGGTTGACGGCATTGCTGCCACCGCCACCGACGCCTATTACTTTAATGATTGGGTCATCCTCCTCGTCGGGGAATTCAAACCTCATGCCGTACTCCAATGCCTCTGGCATACCTGCTAATGTTTGTTGCTATAAATATATATTTGGTAACGCTGGATAGCCAGTACGTTTTGCCGTCAAAATTGAGTACTTACTGATTGTACCGGTCGTCGGGGCCGAGGTCTTTGCCGATGTCATCGGTCAGAAACTTCCGAACCCAGGTCATAAACCCTCCTCCCCCTTTTTCTTCTCCTTTACCCGTGTCTTTCGTATTCTTCCCGGATGTCTGTCCGTTTGTACCGTGTCCATGACCGTGACCATGTCCGTTCGTGCCGGAACCAATCACCGGATTCAAAACCATGTGCTGCAACGGAATGCGGTCGTCTAACCGTTTGAAACCGGCCCACACCAGACCCACTGCCGTGGCAAAAGCCGGGTCGCTGACCAGGTCCGCCTTGACATTATGTTCCAGTTGATCCGGAAAACCAATCCGGACGTCGAGACCTGTAACGCGCTCAAAAATCCGCTCGATGCCTGAGATCGAAGCCGTTCCGCCGGTCAGCACCACACCGCCTACCAGTTTGTCGCGGTAGCCGGAGCGGATGATTTCGGCCTGTACCATCGCTGCGATTTCTTTCAGACGGGCCTCAATGACGAGAGCCACGTTTTTCAGCAGAATATCTTTGGGGGGCCGACCGCTCAGGTTCGGAACCGCCACGACTTCATTCAGTCGGAAATCCGTGGGATCGGCACTGCCAAACTTCGTCTTCAGCAGTTCAGCCTGCGTTGGCAACACCCGGCACCCGACTTCCAGGTCGGCCGTCAGGCTATTTCCCGCGTAGGGAACCACGGCGACATGCCGCAGCACATTTTTGTGATAAATCGCAATTTCAGTCGTTCCACCGCCAATATCGACCAGGGCGACACCGGCGTGTTTTTCCTCATCGGTTAAAACCGCCAAAGCCGACGCGAGGGGCGCCAGCAGGAATTTGTCGTTTTCCAGCGGTTCTTTCTGGGGTGATACCGAACGGGCGCGCTGAATACATTTCCGGGTGTAGGAAGCGGAACTCGTTTGGGCGGTAATGACTTGAAAATCAGCTTCCAGCTTAACTCCGATACGCCCAACGGGGTAGTCGATGTTCGATTCGCTGTCGACCGTGAAATCCATTGGCAGGACGTGGACGATTTCCGCACCGGCCGGCAGAACCGAACGGTACATATCGCCCACCAGGTGGTCGATGTCGTCGGCCACCACCTCGTCCCCGGGCGACGTGCGCGTAATGCTGCCGTGTTGTCGGCGGGCGGTTACGTTTTGCCCGGAAAAACTGACATTCACGACGTGAATATCGATGTTGGCTTGTCCGGCGGCTTCCTCAACCGCCCGGTTGATAGCTTCGACGGTTTGCCCAATATTGACGACGGAGCCTTTGGTGACTCCTTTGGAAATGGCTTTTCCCACGCCCAGGACATCCAGGCGAGCGTGATCGTTACTGCGGATAAGGCGACCGGCCACGGCGCACACTTTGGTGCTGCCGATGTCCAGTCCAACTATAATTTCTTCCTGCTTAGGTATCATTCGCACACAATCTGGTTACGGTACTGCACACTAACCCTCCGGTATCGTTCCCACCCTTTCAGGGGCAGAATATGCTTGTAAAACAATTTAATCTTTTCAAATTTAGACTCCAGTTCGACGGGTTGCCCGATTTCGATCAAACAGTCGCCCACCTGCGGAATCAGCGTAACCTCGCGATTTCTGTCGACTACCACCTGGGCCACCTGCGCTTTCCAGAACGGGTCTTTTTCAATCTGCTTCAGTAACTCAATCAACGGTTGGTTTTGCTCCGTCGTCAACGATTTCCGTTCGCTGAAATACGAACCGGACACCAGAACAACCCGTGCCGTATAATTCATGGACAGTGGAAACCAGCGCCCTTCTTCGGTCAAATAATAACCGGCATACGCTGATTTGTCCTCATCGCCATCCGGAACCAGCCGCGCCAACGGCCGTTGCTGCTTGATATCAGCGATCAGAATGCCTTTCAGGTCCCGATACAACTGACAACTTTTTATCAACCCATTCTGTTTCAGCCGTCTTTCCAAAAGCTTCAAATCCAGGTCGGCATAGTCATCGCCCAGGAGTGGATCGGCGCCTTCGTTGGTCAGCGTTTTCAGTACATCGTTCCGGTTTAAAAACCGGTGGCCATCAACTTCGTCCATCCGGATGTCGATGCCTTCACACTGGCGGTGGTTTTGGCGGTGTTCGGTAAAAGCAATTAGCCCCACCAAAATAGCCAAACCGGCTACGGTCAGAATGAAAGTTCTATTTAAGGGAAAAATAGAAAACATCCGTGTTTATTAACTTTAAAAGAGATGAATTTTTATTGATTGGTCTCAAATAGGTTTCGCAACACCGGAATCATCTGATCGATATCGCCTGCGCCGATGGTGGCCACCAATTCCGGCGGTTCGTTTCGCAGCAGATCGGGCAGGTCCGCTTTGGTGCATTGAACTTTATTTTCAGACAAAATCGATTTAAAAATCAGGTCGGCACTCACCCCCTCGATGGGTAACTCACGAGCGGGGTAAATATCGAGCAAAATAACCCGATCGGCCAGCGAAAGGCTCTTTGCAAACTCATCGGCAAAATCACGGGTCCGGCTAAAGAGGTGCGGCTGAAAAATGGCCGTTACCTTCCGCTCCGGATACAACGCTTTCAATGACGATAAAAAGGCAAATACTTCGGCGGGGTGATGGGCATAATCATCGATAAATATAACGTTTTTTGATTTGAGTATGTACTCGAAGCGACGTTTTACCCCCTTATAATTTCCGAGTGCCTGCCGGATCTGTTCTGGTGCGACACCCACCTGCAAAGCGGCAGCCGCAGCAGCGACGGCATTCTCGACGTTATGAAAACCGGGCATCTGCAGAGCTATATTTTCGATAACGCCCTGAGGATAAACGATGTCGAAAACGAAGCAGGCGTTTTCGATGCGCAAATTCTTACTGTAGAACGAGCCTTCGTCTAACGCGTACTCATAAACGGTCGCCGGGGTGCGGTCGGCCAATGCCAGCCCCCGTTTCATGAACAGGGTTCCATCCGGTTTAATCTGGCCGACAAAAGCACTGAATGAATCCAGAACCGCGTTGTGGTCGCCATAAATATCCAGGTGGTCGGCGTCGGTCGAGGTGACGATAGCCACCTGCGGAAACAGGGTCAGAAACGACCGGTCAAATTCATCGGCTTCCACCACGCAAATGACCTTCGACAGATCGTCGGTGGGTTCGTTCAGCAGAAAATTGGTGCCGTAATTTTGGGTAATGCCGCCCAGAAAAGCCGCACAGTTGACGCCCGAATCTTTCAGAATATGGGCCACCATCGACGAAGTGGTCGTTTTGCCGTGGGTGCCGGCAATGGCCACGGTGGTCATCCGCCCGGCCAGCAAACCCAGCACCTGCGACCGTTTCTGCAACGTAAAACCGTGTTCGGTCAGGTAAATGTATTCCAGATGGGTTTTGGGTACGGCAGGCGTGTAAATGACCAGGGTTTCGTCCCGGTTTTCCCGAAAATGCGCCGGAATCTGTTCGACATCTTCCTCAAAGTGAATGGCCATGCCTTCCTGTTGCAGGGCGTTGGTCAGGGTTGTGGCGGTGCGGTCATATCCCGCTACTTCATACCCGTTGACCAGAAACCACCGCGCCAGGGCACTCATGCCAATACCGCCAATTCCCAGAAAATAAACGTAACGGATGTTATTCATTTTTAATGGTCTACGATGGTTTTGATGGTTAAATGGCTATGATGGTTTGAATGGTTAAAAATGGTTTTGATGGTTAAATATGGTTGGATGGTTTTTAGACCTGTAACCATTTAACCATGCAGCCATTTAAACGAGTCAAACCATTTCCAACCATCTATTTTATCAATTTTAAAACTTCTTCCGCAATTTCCCGCGCGGCTTTGGGCCGGGCCAGTTCGCGAATGTGTTGACTGAGCTTTTGCTGCTGCCCGGGGGCGGCCAAAAGCCGCAGGGCCGCCGAAACCAGGTCGGTGGGGGCTGCGCGGTCGTTGACCAGCAAAGCTGCCTGTCGATTCACCAGACTCATCGCATTCTTGGTCTGGTGGTCTTCCGAAGCTGCCGGAAACGGCACCAGAATCGCCGGTTTTTCGACCAGACAAAGCTCGGAAACCGACAAGGCTCCCGCCCGCGACACCACCACGTCGGCGGCTGCGTAAGCCAGATCCATTTCGTAAATAAAATCAAACGCTTTGACCCGGCTGGCCCCGGCATCGGCGATGGCTTTGCGGGCGCGTTCGATGAACAGCGGCCCGGTTTGCCAGACAACCTGATGGCCGGAATCGACCAGCAGCCGAAGGTCTTTTTCGATGCTTTCGTTGATGGTCCGTGCTCCCTGACTGCCCCCGATGATCAGCAACGTTTTGCGATCGGGTTCCAGCTTAAAAAAAGCCAAGCCTTCCGGGCGTTTCCCTTTGGCCTGCATAATGTCGGTCCGGACGGGATTACCCGTCAGCTTGATTTTTTGAACGGGAAAAAACGCTTCCATGCCGGGATAAGCCACGCAGATGGTTTTAGCCCCGCGCGACAACAGCTTGTTGGTTAACCCGGCGTATGAATTCTGCTCCTGAATCAGTGTCGGAATGCCCTTCAGCGAAGCCGCCAGCAAAACCGGGCCACTAGCGTAGCCACCCACGCCCACGGCCACATCCGGCCCGAAGTCGCGGACAACCTGTTGTGCCTTCAGAAAACTTCGCCCCAGTTTGAACGGGAAAGCCAGATTCTCCAGCGTCAGCTTCCGTTTAATGCCGACCACCGGCAAGCCGATGATCCGGTAGCCTGCCCGCGGCACTTTTTCCATTTCCATCTTTCCTTCCGCTCCCACGAACAAAATCTCGGTGGCTGGATCGATGGTTTTCAGCTCATTGGCAATGGCAATCGCCGGGTAAATGTGTCCGCCGGTTCCTCCACCGCTGATGATGATGCGTTTTGGCATAGTGGGTTGACTCCGAATTGAAATTCCGAAATGTTAAAAACCGTTCGGAATCAGTTGGTTTACGTTATATTTTACTTTCGTCGGCTTCTCCCCGGCTCACACTGATGATAATGCCAATGGCCGTACCGGTGAAGAGCAGTGAGGTGCCGCCCATGCTGAGCAGCGGCAACGGCTGGCCCGTTACGGGAACCAATCCGACCGAAACCGCCATGTTGATCATCGCCTGAATCACAATACTGAATGTTAGACCAGCCGACAGCAAACCGCCATACGCCCGGTTGGCCTTTCGAATGGCCCGCATCCCGCGCCAGAGCAGGTAGAGATAGGCCGCGATGATAACAATGCCGCCGATCAGCCCGTATTCTTCCACGATCATGGCAAAAATAAAGTCGGAATAGGAGTGGGGCAGGAAATTCCGCTGATGGCTGTTCCCCGGTCCCTGTCCGTAAATGCCGCCGTGTGCCAGCGCGATGTACGATTGTTCAACCTGAAATTCGGGCGGTCGCCTTCCGTTGAAGGTCTCCCAATAATTGGTCAGACGACTGCCCGATGTTTTAGCCCGCTGCCCGATCAAAAGAGCAAAGCTACCCATGATCATGCAAACCACCACCATGATGAGCAAATACTTGCTGGGTACGCGTCCGATGAACATCAGCAGAAAGCAGGTGGCGGCCAGCAAAGCCGCTGTCGATGCGTTACTCAAAACGATACAGGCACAAATAATCCCGATCCAGCCAATCATGTTGACCAAAACGCTGGGATCATACTGTTCTTTTTTGATGTGCTGCCGTTTGGCCAGCATGGCGGCCAGATTGGAGATCAAGGCCAGTTTGGCCAAATCCGAGGGCTGAAAGGTCTGGTTAATCAACGGAATGGTGATCCAGCGCGAGGCTTCGTTCAGGTTGGTTCCTTTGAAATAAGCCCAGAGCAGGAGGGGGACCGACAGCCACATGCCAAACCGCGACAGCCGGGCGTAGTAGATGTAGTTGAACCGGTGAGCCACCCACATGCAGGCCAGCCCCAGCACCACCAGCGCGCCGTGTTTGAAGAGGTAATGTTCCGTTGATTGCAGTTTCTGATAGGCCATCGTCCCCGTGGCACTATACACCACCGCAACGCTCATAATCGATAGAAAAAGCACGACCCCCCAAATGTGGTAGTCGCCCTTGATGTTGCTTTTCAACCAGTCTGTTGGAGAGATCGTCATAGTTTGAGTGAAGAGTTAAAAGTTAAGAGTGAAGAGTTAAAATGGCTGACGCATACATTAACTCTTCACTCTTAACTCATCATTCATAATTCTTTTAACGGCTTCTTTGAACTGATTGCCCCGGTCTTCGTAATTACGGAACAGATCGAAACTGGCGCAGGCGGGGGATAACAAAACCGTATCCCCCGGATTGGCCAGCTCCAGTCCTTTGGCAACGGCTTCGTTGACGTCCTGCGTCTCGAACAAGGTCGGAACGCGGTCCGCAAAATAGCTCACCAGTTTCCGGTTATCTTTTCCCAGACAAATTAACGCTTTTACTTTTTCCCGAACCAACGGCTCAAGCTGGTCGTAGTCATTTCCTTTGTCCAACCCGCCCGCAATCCACACCACCGGTGTTGGTATGCTTTCCAAAGCGTAGTAAACCGAATCGACGTTCGTTGCTTTGGAGTCGTTGATGAACCGCACGCCCTTGAGTTCGCCCGCCGGTTCGAGCCGGTGGGCGGCATTTTGGAATGTCAGCAATCCTTCCCGCAGTGCGTCCGGTTTGACGCCGACCGCCAGAGCCGCCAGCGTTGCCGCCAGCATGTTGATGGCGTTATGCTTGCCTTTCAATGGCAGATCAACCAGTGGAATCTCAAGGGAGTGAGAACCGTTGTCGATTACCAGCAAACCGTCTTTCAGATAAGCCCCCGGTTTGGGCGCATCGACCAGCGACACGGGCAACAGCCAGGGCACCGGTTTTTTTACCGGCAGGGCTTCGCTGATCACCGGACTTTCCTGGTAGTAGATAAACGTGTCGTCGGGGGTCATGTTTTGCAAAATACGGAATTTCGAGTCCACGTATTTCGAAAACTGGTACTCGTAGCGGTCGAGGTGATCGGGCGTGATGTTGAGCAGGATGGCGACATTCATTCGGGCCTGAATCATATCGTCCAACTGGAAACTGCTCAGTTCTAGAACGTAATAGTCAAACGAATGGTCGAGAACCTGTTGCGCGAAACTGTCACCGATGTTCCCCGCCAGACCGACGTTGAAGCCGGCGGTTTTCAGCAGATGATAGGTCAGAAGCGTCGTGGTGGTTTTTCCGTTGCTGCCCGTAATGCCGATCAGTTGGGCCTTCGTGTAGCGCGAAGCCAGTTCGATTTCCGAGATAATCGGGATTTTCTTTTCCCGGAGTTTCTGAATAATGGGTGCTTTTTCGGGAATGCCGGGGCTTTTCACCACTTCGTCGGCCTGAAAAATAGTTTCTTCGGTATGTTGTCCTTCTTCAAACGGGATGCCCTCTTGCTGGAGAATCTGGCGATAAGACTCCTGTAAGAGACTTTTGTCCGACAAAAAAACCGTGTATCCTTTTGCTTTTGCCAGCAAAGCCGCTCCCACACCACTTTCTCCTCCGCCCAAAACAACCATCAATTCCCTAATACCTTTCATAGATTCATGTGCAAACCGGAGACAAAAATAGAGGTTTCACCGTAGTCTGTTCGCCCCTTCACCAATCTTTTTGTTTCTAAAAAAGAAACCCCGCTCTGGAGCGGGGTCGATGGAGTGGGTACAGTGGAAAGGTTACTCTTTCTTTTCCTGCGACCTAAAACGGTTGGCCGCCTTAACAATGAGAAACACCACCCAGGCAATGATTAAGAACTGAATGACAATGTTGAGGAAATTACCGTACCGAATGGCGACTTCCGGTGTTTCACCGACGGCTTCCTTCAGAACAATTTTCAAATTACTGAAATCGACACCGCCCGTCAATAGACCCAGGATCGGGTTGATAATATCTTCAACCAGAGAGGTGGTTATTTTTCCGAAAGCCGCACCAATAATGACACCCACGGCCAAATCCAGTACGTTGCCCTGAGCAATGAAGGTTTTAAATTCTTTCAGCATGGATTGAGTGGTTAAGTTGATTGGCAGGAAGTTATGAAATGTAACCGTTTTGTCAAATTTATTTACAAAAAAAGAAAACCGGTCTTATTTCGCCTGTCTGGCAACTTATGCGTCTGTTTTCTTTTCTTCCACCCACACCCGCATTTCTTCCAAAGTCATGGCGCCATACTGGGTTGCCAGGGCCACATCGGCCGCATCCCGGCCATAGGCGACCACGATTCGATTGCCACGGGGTTCTTTCTGGGTGGCGTCGAATGTGTACCAACGACCATCGATGAACGCTTCGAACCAGGCGTGCAGATCCATGGGCTCCAGCAGGTGCAGATAGCCTACCACCATGCGGGCCGGAATGTTGATGCTGCGGCAGAGCGAAATGCCCAGGTGCGCAAAATCCCGGCAGACGCCAATGCGTTTTTCGGCCGTTTCAACGGCCGACGTGCTGGCATCGCTGGTGCCATACTGGTACGTCACGCGGGTCTGAATCCAGTTCCGGATCGCTTCAACCTGGTCGTAGCCGGGGAGGGCGGTTTCCGTAATTTCGGCCGCCAGGGCTCCCAGCCGGTCCGACTGGCAGTAGCGGCTGGGCAGTAAAAACTGCAGGGTGTCGTCGGGCAAATCCTGCACGGGTACAAAGGGCGCGCCGGGAGCCGTATCGATTTCGTCGGCGGTTTCGACCACCAGCGATATTTGGATCTTAAACTTGCCCTGCGGGGCCATCAGTCGCTGGCACAGATTGCCGTACGGGTCGGTGTATTCGATAACCGGAATGCTCGGTTCGATCTGGTATTCTTCGGAAATTACCCACTGCCCGGCACCGGAACGGGGGCGTAACATAAGCACAACAGGTGCTGGAGCCGGAACTTCGTAGAGGAGTTCACAGCCGGCGAAAAGTTTCATAAATTGTCAGGATGCGAGCGTCGGTTTTAAATTGCTCAAGCTTTCCTAACCTCAATTTCTGTGAAATTGTTCTTCGTTTTTGAGGAGTAAACAAATTATTTTCTGTACGGTTGAACGTAAAAAAGACCCCGCTCTGAAACCGGGGTCGTTTTTGCGTTGGAGGACGGTCAATCCGTTAAATCTTCACGGAATATTTCTGCTGATAGGTCTTTGTTTTGAACTGATCGAAAGGCTCTTTGCTGTAATGATCGCCCCCGATAAAGGTGATGATCTGATGAAATTCCGGGGCTTTTATATACCCGGGGATGGGTTGAATCGGCTGAAATTTCTCGTTCAGAAACACGACAGTCGGGTAGCTTAACTGGTTGCGCAACAACGCAGCCGCCAGTTGATGATAGCCCCGGCCACCCTGCGCAACGTATACAAACTTATCGGTTCCCAGCACGATGTCGGCCTTCTGTTCGGCGTTTAACTTAACGGCATAGTAGTTTTTGTTGATGTAATCGACAACAGAAGGGTTGGTGAAGGTTTCGCGATCCATGACTTTGCACCAGCCGCACCAATCGGTATACACGTCGATGAAAACCTTTTTCGGCGTTTTCTGATTCAGCGCAAAGGCTTCCTCAATCGTCAGCCACTTGATTTTGGCCTCTGCTTTGGCGGCTTCCGGACGGGGCCGAAACGAAACCAGTGTCACTGCAACAAGCAGCATGGTTACAATAACGGTGAATGATTTATTCATAAGTCTGATGATTTAGGCAAAACCGCTTCCGGGTTGCTGTACCGAATTAGATAACGAAAGATACCTGCGAAACCGTGTGACACAAGGCGAAGTTCGTGCTCCTTGTTTTGACTTCAAAAAGGAGGAAGAGTAACATGTTTTCGCTAAAAAACTATGGAAATGTATCGATTCCGTCATTCAAAATGGATTTTGGTCATCGTGTAAGTCCTTGATCGATCCAAAACCGATGACATCCCGGAATACCGGGTTATCGCGGAGTTCGGTGGCACGCATCAGCTTATCGCTCCCGAACTTCGCTTTCACTTCATAAACCGTTTTCCGAAGGGTATTTTTGCGGGTATTGTCTTCGAATAAGCTAAAGGGAACCAGTTGGGCGGGGATGAAGCGAAATACACTGACGCTCATGCTCCGAATCGAGTGGTTCAAAATTGGTTCACACTGGTTAAGTTTCTGAAACCGCTCGAAGCGTTGCCGAATCAGGTGGTAGAGTTCCATACTGTCCTGCTTCGGTTCGGGCAGCCGGACTTCATCGCTGTAGTTTCGGCCGTCATGATACCGGCAATAGAACGTCACGATCTGGCAGAAAACATCCTGGCGCACCATCCGGCGCTCGAGCGTCAGGCAAAGCGACTGGAGCAACTCATCCAGTTGTTCTTCGGATCGTCGCTGGGCCGTCGAAATGGTTCGCATGGCTTGCATGCTTTTGTAGGCGCTGGTTTCCAGATCCACTTCGCCCCCGAAGTTCAGCCGCAAATGCCAGTGCCAGCCGATGACGCTTTGACAAACCGCCCGCAGCCGTTCGGGCGACGCATACCGCAGATTCAGGGGCGTCAGAATGCCCTTGT
Source organism: Larkinella sp. C7 (assembly GCF_006149005.1). GTDB lineage: Bacteria > Bacteroidota > Bacteroidia > Cytophagales > Spirosomataceae > Larkinella. The sequence goes on from NZ_VBSL01000007.1 coordinate 144,532, forward strand.
CTTCGAGCCGTTTCGCCATTCGGGTTCCAATACCGGGCAAATCCGTCAGTTTCAGATTTCGTAAAACGTCGTCGATGGTTTCGGGCGTGATCATCACCAGACCGTCGGGCTTCTGGAGATCGGAGCCTAATTTGGCCAGAAACGCATTGGGTGCAATCCCGATGGAGCAGCGTAAATAATCGCCGACCTTCTCGCGAATGTCCCGTTTGATCTGCTGAGCCACTTCCCGCACGTCCTTGTACATCAACTGGCAGCGCGTGAGATCGACCACCGCTTCGTCGATGCTTTTCGGCAGCACATCGGGCGTAAACTGGCGGAGCACATCGATGATGGCAACGTGAAATTCACGGTAGCGCTTGGAATTTGTTTCAACCGGAACCAGGTCCGGGCAAATCTTTACGGCTTCGTCCAGCCGCATCCCGAGCCTGATTCCCAGTCGTTTGGCTTCGATGGAGGGCGCAATCACACAGCCCTGTTTTCCGGTATAGACGCACACCGCAATCGGGCGGTCGCGCAGGTAATAATTCACCTGTTGCTCGCAACTGGCAAAAAAACTGTTCATATCGACGAACAGAACCGTCGGTTTTGTGTATTCTCCCAGCCGCTTCATCCTGTTTTTTAGCTATCGTATAATATTATTCTGGTAGTTTTCATCGGATTTGTTGTTTTATTTAGTAAATTTGATCACAATATATAATACTTATATTATAAAAGTCAACAACTATATTATGTTTAACGAACCCGGAAAATCTTTTGAGGAGGGTTTAGAGCCGATTCAGGAGCGGTTGCGGCAAGTATTTGACGCGCTGGAAATCAGTATCTACCAGGCTGCCAAAGACCTGGGTGAGAACTCATCGAAGTTTTATAACATCCTGAACGGCCGCGCTAAACCATCGTATGATACCATCATGCGGTTGTTGGAGCAATATCCGCAGGTACGGGCCGACTTTCTGTTGCGGGGGCAAAAACCCGTATTGGACGAGCCGGAGCAGAACGGAAAAATTATTGAACTGGAGGTACGGTACACCGATCTTCCTTTTGTGCCGACGCGTTTCTATGCCAGCTTCATCGAGACCTACATTGAAGGAATCAGTATGGCACAGATGGAAACGTACCGCGTTCCGGTTCATCTGGTAGGCAATCACAAGGACCCGGTTGTTATCGAAGTCTCGGGCAACAGCATGACGCCACAACTGGCAAACGGAGCGAAAGTACTGGCGATTCTGGTGGACCCGAACAATTGGGAATACCAGTCCGGCGGCATCTTTGCGGTAATTTACCGCGATTTTTTCGTCGTTAAACGCATCAAAGACAATGAATTACTGACTAAACAGCGGCTCACGCTGCATTCTGATAACCCAAACGGTGGCAGTGTTACGGTTCCGTTGAAAGACATTCGCGGCATCTGGAAAATCGTGCGGGTCATCGACTCGCCGGTGGAGTAAGCTGTAGGAGATGACACATTTTCGTTTTAAGAGGCACCCCTGTCAGGTTTTCAAAACCCGACAGGGGTTTTTGTTTAACTTGCGAAAGGATTTAACCGCTTCTATTCGATGAACCTCAACGGAAAGGCCAAAGAACAAATGAGCTACGACGCCATCGTCATCGGCTCGGGAATCAGCGGGGGCTGGGCCGCCAAAGAACTGTGTGAAAAAGGGCTGAAAACCCTGGTGCTGGAACGGGGCCGGATGGTGAAACACATCACGGATTATCCGACTGCTATGGCCAATCCGTGGGACCTGCCCCACCGCAACCGGATGCCCGACACGTTTGAAGTGGCCAATCCCGTAGCCACCAAATGTTACGCGCTGGACGAGGCCACGCAGCAGTATTTCGTGAAAGATGCCGAGCATCCCTACATTCAGGAAAAACCGTTCGACTGGATTCGCGGCTACCAGGTGGGCGGAAAATCGCTGATCTGGGCGCGACAAACCCAGCGGTGGAGCGACTATGAATTTGTCGCCCCGGCCCGCGACGGTTTCGCCGTCGACTGGCCCATCCGCTACGCCGACCTTGCCCCCTGGTATAGCCGGGTCGAGAAGTTTGTCGGCATCAGTGGCAACAAAGACGGCATTGACAGTTTGCCCGACGGCGAGTTCCTGCCGCCTTTTGAACTGAACTGCGTCGAAAAGCACATCCAGACGGCGGTTAAAACCAACTACGCTGACCGGCACGTGATCATTGGTCGCTGCGCCCACCTGACCAAACCGCAGCCCATTCATTTGCAGCAGGGCAGAGGGCAATGCCAGGCACGGCATCTGTGCTACCGGGGCTGTCCGTTTGGCGGGTATTTCAGTTCAAACTCCGCGACCTTGCCGTGGGCGGCCAAAACCGGTAATCTGACGATTCGGCCCGACTCCGTCGTTCACTCCATCATTTACGATGAACAGAAAGGCAAGGCAACGGGGGTGCGGGTGATCGACGCCCATACGAAGCAAACGACCGAGTATTTTGCCAAAATTATTTTTGTCAATGCGGCCTGTCTGAATTCCAACCTGGTTTTATTGAATTCGACTTCAAAACGCTTTCCGAATGGCCTGGGCAACGACAACGGGTTACTGGGTCGTTATGTGGCCTTCCATAATTACCGGGGGAGCCTGACGGCTTCGTTCGAGGGTTATAAGGACCATTATTTCTACGGACGTCGTCCCACCACGGCTTTTATGCCTTCGTTCCGGAACGTGAAAAAGCAGGAAACGGACTTTCAGCGGGGCTACATGGTGGCCTTCAGCGCCAGCCGCGCCGGTTGGGGACGTGGCAACGGACAGGAAGGATTCGGGGCGGAATTTAAAGAAAGTCTGCTGACACCGGGCGACTGGAGCGTGTACATGATGATGCAGGCCGAAACCGTTCCGAAATACGAAAATCACGTTCGACTCAGTGCCGATCAGAAAGATCCCTGGGGCATTCCGCAACTGATTACGTCGGTGGGTTACGACGACAATGATGTAAAAATTCTGAAAGACTTTCTGGTGCAGGGGGCCGAGATGCTCGACAAATCAGGTTGTAAGAACATCGCGTCTCATGACGATAACCGCAATCCCGGTCTGGACATTCACGAAATGGGCGGTGTCAGGATGGGCAAAGATCCCAAAACGTCGCTCCTCAACAAGTGGAATCAGTTTCATAACGTCAAAAACGTTTTCGTCACCGATGGCGCCTGCATGACGTCGGTCGGCAACCAGAACCCGTCCATTACGTTTATGGCGCTAACGGCACGAGCGGCCAATTACGCGGCTGCGGAATTGAAGAAAGGGAAGCTGTAAACTTAATGATGAATGATGAATGATGAACGATGAATGCGTCAGCCCCATTCATCGTTCATCATTCATAACTCATCATTAAGTTCAATACCGGATTGTCCAATACGGGTTTTCCTGGGCTTTGGTGCTGGTCTGGATATGGTCTTTGATCAATTTATCGTAGTCGGCGGTTTTGATTTTCTTACCTTTGATTTTTTTGGTAGCGGTTAATTCTTTCGAGACGTCCCGCATCTCAATCTTGCTGGCAGTAATGACCGCGTCACCGTCATTGAGATCCAGTTCCAGAATCAGTCCCGGTAGGCCGAAATACTGCTCGGGTCCCGCCGAAACCGGAATGTCCTGGGCAAACCACGCGACGACTTTCTGTTGCTTGATGGGGTCTTCGGTTTCGGCCTTCATGCAGATATGACCCGCAATGTCTTTCAACTGGTTCAGAATCTTCCATTGGGGCGTTTTCAGGGAATCGTCGATGAGGTAGGTTCTCCCCAGCATTTCGATCACGTCCGACTTGGTTTCCTGTTTGAAATCACGGCGAATGATGTAATCGCTGTTTCGGTAGGACCACTGACCGTTTTCGCTCCGCCAGTATTCACTTTCGTTCGTATACAGACTTTGATCTTCGTTGAAATACAGCACCATTTGGGTGGGGCGGCTGCTGTAGTTTTTGTTTGTAGCCTTCATGCGTTCTTTCTGATCCAGGCTCAGAAACGTCATCCGGGACATGATTTTAACGTAATCCTGCGTGCGGTCATACGTAACGACACCTTCCATTTTTTGGGCCATTGACGGGGCACCGATCGTTACGAGAAGAAGAATCAGAAGCTTTTTCATTATCATTTCCAGTTCCTGCTGATTAATAAATGTAGTTATTTTGACGCATTTGCGACTTCAGGCCCCGTAGGTTATACGAAAAAGAGAGCATGAAATACCGCGCCAGGGTTTGAACCCGCTCGGTTTGCACGTAATTCTGATAAGCCTGTTGCGTAATGCCCCGGTTTTTGTTGAAAACGTCATAGGCCGTCAGCCGCACCTCCGCTTTATTGTCTTTCAGGAAGAGTTTATAAACGGCCAGGTTCAAAATTGGCAACTCCTGTCTGAAGTCAAACTTGGGATTTTTGTAAATCTGATAGCTCATCCGCCCGTTGAAGAAAATTCCCTTTGGCAACTGGACGTTCATGTTACCGCCGTAATTGTAATTATAAATGGTCAGGTTTTGCGCCGTATTAACGGAATACTTCGTATCCGTGATGCTAAAGTTAAACGTTGGATAAAACGTGAATTTTTCGCTCGGCGTCAAATCCAGGCTCATGTAGGCGTTGTAATTGTTGTTGTTGGTTTGGTTCGGTACGCCATTGATGAACGTGGGGAATTTGTTGAGGTTGGTGTAAAAATTCGTATTCAACACCGCTTTTGTCTTTTTTATCGGGAAACTAAAATAAACGCTTCCACCCTTGCTCGTTCCTCCGCTGATGTTCTCCGGACGGGTTGTCGTTACCAGTAATTCATTAACCGTCTGATTATAAACGATTTGGTTGATGTTGTACCCGTAGTTGACATTGACGAACACGTTGACAAAACTACCGGGATTGAAGACGCCAAACCCGCCACTGACCCGGTGCGTCAGCGAGGGTAATAAATCGGGATTCCCTTCCCGAATGAAGCGGGGATTGCTGTTGTCGACAACCGGTTGCAAATCACTGGTTTGTGGCTGGTTGACATTGACGTTGTAACCGGCATTGAACCGTTTGTTCTTCTTGTTGTAGTTTACGCTGATGTTGGGAACAACCGAGAAATAATTGCGGTCGACTTTTGTAAAATTAGAGGCTCCCTGATTCGAGGCAAATTGCCCGGCCTGATGAAACCACATTCCCGCCAAACCGCCCGACACATTAAATCCTTTGTCGGAATAACGGATCAGAGAGCCAATCCGGTTGTAGGTAAAATCGTTGGTGTAATACCGACTCAGGGTTTCATTCCGAACGGAAATCTGGTCACCGACATCGAAAACGTCGCGGTCGACCTTGTCGTTGCGTCGGCTGAAGTTATAAAACGTTTCCCAGAACGTTGTTTTTGATAACGGTTCGGTAAAATCCAGGCTGGACTTGATTTCGGTTCGTAAACTGCTGGTGACGTTGTCCTGGTTGATGCTAAAGATCGTCGGCCCGGTGGCGGTGGTGTCATTAAAATAGGTGTTGGTCGAGCGTTGCTGGGCCGAACCATCGGTATCGTTCACGTTATAGGCCAGGCTGGCGGCAAAGTTGCGCCCTTTCTTCCGGAAGGTGTGCCGGTAAATCGCCGTTGTCGCAAGCTGAAAACCGTTGAACTGGTTGTAGTTGGCGAAATTAGTCTGGCTGGTGCGCGTTTCCTGATTGGGTCCTTCAAAAAAGTTCTGATCGCTAAACAGAGCGGTGTTGCCATTGTTGGCGCGCAGATTGCCGATGATGACCAGTGTATTGAGCGAATCGATTTTTTGCTCGAACCGGGCACTGCCCCGGTGATTGCGGGTCAGGCTGCCCTGGCTCTTGTGGTCCGTATTCAAAAATGAACTGTTGGGCAGAAAGGTTTCTTTTTCCAGATCGGAGTTGAGCGTCAGACCACTCTGGTTGTAGAAATAGTTGGAGCTAAGTTTGGTCTTCTTGGTATCGTAATTGTAGTTCGCTCCTCCGGCATAGTTGCGGGAAAAACCCCGGCTGTTGCTGCCCCCGCCCGTGATCGGAACCCCGATGCCATCGTCGCCCCCAAAGAAGTAGACCCCTCCGCTGTAGAACCCGAAATCGCCCTGATCTTCCCAGTTAAAGGATTGACTTCCCCGAAAATCCTGGTAATCATCGAACGATAAGCCGGTCTGGTTGATGTTGTTACCGAGACCAATCACCGACATTTGCTCTTTGGTATTGAAGCGGTTGTAGTTCCCCCGGAGCTGAAACCGGTCTTTGGTTCCGACGCCCGCTGTTACTTTTCCAAAACCGCCTTTGCGGTGGCTTTCTTTCAGTTCCAGGTTAACGGCCTTTTCCCGTTTCCCGTCGTCGATACCGGTCGTCTTGGCGGCTTCTGTTTTATCATTAAACACCTGCACCTTCGAAATGGCATCGGCGGGAAGGTTTTTGGTGGCTAATTTGGGGTCTGAGCCGAAGAACGTTTTTCCATCCACGGTGACTTTCGTGACGTTTTCGCCCTGGGCTTTGATATTTCCTTCCTGATCGACCTGCATCCCCGGCAGTTTGCGGAGCAATTCTTCGACCGTCGACCCGGGCGGCACTTTGAACGAAGCGGCATTGTACTCGATCGTATCGCCCCGAATGCTCAGCGGTGCTTTGGCGGCTTTAATGACCACTTCCAGCAATTCTTTCTGAATGGGTTTGATGGGCAAGGCGCCCAGGTCGGTCACTTCGCTGTTGTCGGGATTCACTTCCACCTGCAAGGGCAAAAAACCGACGTACGATACTTTCAGAATGTACGAAGCCCGCTTTACATTCCGGAATTCAAACGCCCCTTTGTCGTTGGTTCGGCCGAAATTGACCAGTGCGGAGTCTTTCGGGGTCAGAAGCATCACCGTTGCTCCGGGCATAACGGCTTTGGACGTATCGGTGATGGAACCCCGGATGGTGATCCGGTTCGACTGTTGGGCAAAAGCCGCCTGGCAGCATACCGTTAGTAACAGCAGCAGGAAAAGTTTTTTCATGGGGAATAGGAAACGATTGACGAATAAGGATCGGCAAGTTGGAAAGAATTAACATCCGTTGCTGAAAGTTAACAAATTTTAATAGTTGCAACTACGGATGTAGTTAAAAAAATATTTTTATGGAAATAACGCCGGGTTAGCAAACGGGCGGAGCAACGCTGAAAAACAAGGGAAAGACATTGATTCACAGCAGACTGTTGCATGAATCAACAGAAAAACGGAGAAAGTATATTTTGTTATATGTTCCTTATCAAATTAATTCATCGACCCGCACCAGCCGGTATTTTTTCTGCTGTAAATACGTAAGAAGTTCGTCCAGGTGCGCATACAGTTTATCGGTTCGGGCGGGGTGTGTTCCAACGTGGAGCAAGAGAATAAAACCGTTCAGGCCGGCCGGATGCCGCTGCTCCTGCGCATAGATGGATTCTAAAATGGCCCGGCTGCTGCGGTAATTTTTCAGATCGGGCGTCGTATAATCGGCGTGGCTGAGGGTTCCGGGCGTATACGAGATGAGTTGGAAACCCGCGGTTTTGGTCCAGGTGGCAATCGTGTCGTTATACCATTCGTAGGGCGGCAGGAAAAAACGGGCGTCTTGTTTTCGAATACCGTAGGATTGCATGGCTGCGTAATTCTGCTCCAGATCATTGCGAAACTGCGTTTGGGTTACCAGCAGGCTGTCGCGCTTTGTCCAGTCGCAATACAGCAAATGGGCGTCGGAATGAGCACCGAGGTAATGACCGTCTTTTTTCAGGCTGCGGATCAGAGGTTGAAAAACCGGATTGCGATAAAAGCGGCCCGTCAGGAAAAACGATGCCGCAACCCGGTGGTGCGCTAGTTTCTGCCGGATTGGTTCACCGCCATCGGCGTATTCATCACCCGTAAACACGATCGCCAGCCGCCGGGCGATTGTGTCGCCCCGAATGATGGCCCCCCGGTGCCGCGAAATATATTTTTCGGGGTTTGTGTCGTTGCGTGCAACGTCGGCGACCCGGACTGCATCTTTTACCCAATTATCGATCCCAGGAGCGATAGTCCAATACAGTAAACACAACCAAACGATCAGCATAGCGGGACACCATTACTTCCAAAAACACCGTATCATGAATTTGATGAACTCTTGGGCTACCCGGACCCCTATGGCCACTCCATTGACCAATTACACCGTTGAAATGGAACACACCGGTTTATCCGGGTGGATCAGCTACCGTGAATCCATGCTGACGTTGCGGTTTTCGTACGAACGCATGTTGACCTCCATCTACGTTTTCGTACCAGGCAACGAACAATGGCCTGCCTATTGCCGGAGCGCGGGCGCCAAAATCGCCACCCCGCGCCGAACCGAAATCATTCAGCGCATTGCCACCGAACTGCGCAACCAGCAGGCCCCATCGATGGTGCAAATTAATGATTTTGGAATAGAAGTGGTGTTTTGAAAGAAGCGAAACCCTGGCTGAATCAATTACACTTTTTGAAATCGAACTCTTCACTGGTAGGGTCGAGCCAGTCAACTTCTTCGGGTTGCCAAACCCGGTTTGCGTTTTCTATGCGGAATGAGTCCACATTCTTGTTCAGTCGGTAACTAAAGAGCTCTTTAATCCGGACTTTGAACCGGGTGCGTTCCGGATTAATCTCTTCAATAACTACCCGGACGGCCATTTTAGCACTGGTGCCCGGCACTTCTTTTCCATTTTGGTCAAGTTTGACACTGCTGGTGGTCCAGCACAAACTTTCTCCAATCACCCATTCTTTGGCTAATTCCAGCCTGCGGGTGCGTTCAATCTGTTTCTTGCTTAACCACTCGTCCGCACTGGTAATGAGAATGCCCGTTGCATTGGCCAATCCGGAAATGATTTGGCCGGCATATCCGTCGGCGTCCGGGATCTTACCGCGTTTTTCTATGAGTTCAGTTTGCAGGTTCCGTCCCGTTTCCACGACCTTGTTGTAAGCTTCAAGCGTATTGGCTTCATAATACTGAGCCCGTAAATTTTGGACCTGAATGATTTCAGATTTTACCTGCCGAACGGCCTGACTATGCTCACCCCGAGCGAAATATTTAATGTAGGTTTCCCAGGAATCATTGGAGCCAGTCGTCACTCTTTTATACGCCAGTACCTCTCCTTTTTGGAGTACTTCATTTTTATACCGACCGTTCGGGAAGTGGTCGAGGTAGTATTGCCAGGAATCATACTTTACGAAATTCTGGTAAGCGGTTTCTTCCCGCGCTATTTCGGCTTGTCGGGCTCTTTCTTCCGCTTCCCGACGCTCCCGTTCGGCTTTCTCTTTGATTTGCTGCTCCGTTTGGTCGTAGTCTTTAACTTGTTTGTGGGGAATAAGCAACAGCCGTCCGCCCGGATCACGCTCCCTCACTACATAATTGCCATAGGCCGACACCCATTTGTCTTCCTCACTGGTTTGGTAGGTGCGTGACCGAACGCTTTTCTTTCGAAAAAAGGAAAAGGGGATATAACCGGGTACCATCAGCCCCAATCCGGCACCTACGGCCGCGGTGGTACCCACCGGATAGGGTGCGCCCGTATTTTTATTCGAATAAAATTGCGGATCTGCATTTTGACGTATGGCAAAAAAAGTGCCCATAGCCAATGGTCCCACGATGAAAGGCCAGGCCTTGCTCCAAACCGTCCGTTTCGATTGCCAGGACGGGGTCACCCGTATGGCTCCATCATGTAGCCTCTCCGTGCTGAGTGCGACCGGTTTATGCGATACACAGGCGTTACCCAGCAGGGCAATTACAAGACAGAGCAAGCAGATGCGTTTCATAATTAACTGGAAGAAATCGTGGGAATCGACAGGATGTTGCGGAAGAAAACCGCCGGTTTATTTTGTCGAATGTACTTGATAGCCAGAAGTGAATTATCGGTAACTTTACCAATGAGGGAGATGCCTATACAGAGTCGCCGATTCTCTCAGTGGGATTTTCTGATTAGAATGACAAACTCACTTTCTTTTGATTTAATACGTAAAGCCAACCAGGTCAATCCATGTCTTTTCTTTCCCTTCGGCATACGACGGCGCGGCTCATTGGCCTTTTGCTGATTCTTGGATTGACGCTGGTGGCAGGCAGGGCGCAGCAGCCCCACTACCTGAAACTCCAGTCGCACAAACTGCTCTATGCGGATACGGTGTATCGGGAGGCTGTTGCGAAGAAAGATTCGTTGTTGCTGGCTGAAGCGTATTACCTGTATGGAAAAACCTATGAAGCCTCCGGCGATCTTCTAACCGCTCACCGCTGGTTTCTCAAATCATTAAAAATCACAGAACCCCGTGGCGACTCCTTTGATTTGGTCAGATTGTACGTTCGGTTAAGCGGCACTCAGGAAAACCGCCAGGATAGGCTCTCGTATGCGTACCGGGCACTGGAGATGGCCGGGCGTATTCACTCTGACAAAGCCTTGATCAGAGCGTACGGATGCCTGATGGGCTTTTACATCAATAATGGACCCGATGGAGCTAAACCGCAACCAGACAGTGTGGTGCATTACTATCGGAAAATAAACCAACTTGCTCATAGACTGAAAGATACCGTAACCCGTATTGAAAACCATTTGGCGGTTGGCCGCTTTTGGAGAAGTGTGGGTCAGAATCAGACCGGAACAGACTACCTGAAAAAAGCGCTGGAACTGGCAACGCAGCAGAAAGAGCAGGGAATTCGGATGAGGCTCATGCTGGAACTGGCTTCGGCGTATACCAGTCTGGGTCAGCCTAAGCAGGCATGGTCATTTCTTTCTCAGGCCCAGCATCTACTCAACCAGAGTCCGTTCATCGACCATTTTATCAATTATAGTTTTGAAAGCAACTATCAATTGTATTATCAATCCATTGGCGACTGGAAACGTGCGTATGTGCACAGCGAAAAATTGCGTCAAATGGAACGTAATAATTATACCGTTGATCACGCAGGGGCTATATCCCGCCTGAACATGGAGTATAAAGCCGGGCAAAAAGATGCGCTCCTGAAAGCCCAGCAGAAAGAACTGGCGTTGCGTTCGGAAACCCTGTTCTTTCAGAAACGTCTGAACTGGGCCATCTCGGCCCTCCTGCTCGTGACGGTTGTCACGAGCATCATTTTTTTTCGGCTCTATCGCAAAAACCAGCGCATCAGCGCCCGGAATGCCGAGTTGGTGAAAGAGCAAAACCACCGGGTGAAGAACAACCTGCAAGTGGTGTCCAGTCTGCTCAACCTGCAATCCAAACAGCTTGTTGACGAAACTGCCCGAAAAGCTGTGGAAGAAAGTCAGATGCGGGTGCAGGCAATGGCCCTGCTGCATCGCCGGCTTTACGATGGCGAGGGGCTGGTGACCGTCAATCTGCCTGATTTTATTCCTGAACTGGTCGAGAGTGTCATCCGCACCTTTGGGTATTCCGGGATTCAGACGCTATACGACCTGGAAGTGTTTGAGTTACCGGCCGCCCATGCCTTGTCGTTGGGGTTGATTGTGAACGAATTAACCACCAACGCCTGTAAATATGCGTTCCCGGATCATCCTGACCCGGTCTTCCGGGTGATGAGTCGGCGGCAGGGGAACGCGCTGCTGCTGACCGTTACTGATAATGGACCGGGGCTACCGCTTTCGCAAACCGGTACGGTTATTTTTAGGGAAAGTAAGACATTCGGAATGCATCTTATTCAGATCCAGGTCGATCAGTTATACGGCTCCTGTCAGTTTCATTCGGAAAAAGGCACCCGGTTTGAGATGCAGTTTAAAATTTGAACGTACCATGGAATCTTTAACCATCCTGATTATTGAAGATGATTTGTTGACGGCTCATGACATCAAAGGAGCGTTGGAGAGTGCCGGGCACCGGGTGCCGACGATCGCCCGGAATTACCAGGAAGCGATGGCCGCTGTCCGGCGACAACCCCCGGATATGGCGCTGGTTGATATTCATCTGGAACGATCCACGGCTGACGGAATTACGACGGCGAGGGATATGCTGGCCATGCATTGGATGCCCATTATCTACCTGACCGCCAATTCAGAAACGCCGACGTTTCAACGGGCCAAAGAAACCGAACCGATTGCCTATCTGATCAAACCCTTTCACCAAAATGAAATTGTTTTTCAGATCGAACTGGCCTATACGAATCGTTCATTGAGCCATCGGTCCAGCCACGCAGCGGCTGCCGAAACGTTGTTTCTACCGATCAATAAGGGGTATGAAAAAGTATTACTCCAGGAGGTTCTCTATCTGCTGGCCGAGGGAGCCTACGTCAAGGTTTTTATGGTGAATGAAGAAAAACCGCATCTGTTGTCCATGAACCTTGGTTATCTGGCTCAGTATTTCCCCATCTCCTACTTCTACCGGTTGTCACGCTCACTATTGATCAATCTGAACCACATTGAACGTCTGGAACGGAACCAGTTGTTTATGCGCAACCAGAGCACGCCCATTTCTGTTCCGGAAAGCAACCGGACCGATCTGCTAAAAAAGTTGGGGGTGATTCGGACCCGATAAAAAGGGACGAAAACCGCTTACCGTCTCCGTTTCTTCTTTTTCCCCGACGAACGTTTGGCCGGGGCCTTTTTTCGTCCGGACGACTTTTTACGAACCGTCTTTTTCCGGGATGAGGTCTTCTTTTTAACCACTTTCGTTTTTGCCGGAGCAGCAACCGTGGCTACCGCTGTTGTTTCGCCCTGTTTGGCAGCCAGCAGGTAAATTAGCGAAGCCGTGCCGTCCATCGTCGGTTCGTTCGTGCTGTAGTCGCCGTAATCGTCGTGATAAACGACCAGATCGCTTTGAAACTCCGCATATTCATCCGGCTCTTTCAGCTCGATCCCGATCAGATTTTTGTAAATCCGGCCATACACCGGCCCGTCAACCAGCCCGCCATCGATGGGGTAGTTTTTGAGGTGGGTAAAGGCCGAGTGCGGATCAGCGGGCGTATCCGCGCCGGCCGGTAAACCGTACACAAAACTGGTCCCCCACGGATTGCAGCCAAACAGCCAGTCGAAACACGCCTGCTCAAGTGGCAGATAGCGGGTATCGCCGGTTAGTTTACGGTACCAGTAACACTGAATGGCGAAAGACGTCGTCAGGTTGTTGCTGCACCAGATGAACGGAATGCCCCGGTAAAATGCGTTGCTCTGCGCCTTCTGCCAGACCTTTTCAATCCCGTCCCGGTAAAAACCGACCATGTGTTGCCGACGGGTATCGACAACCCGCTTGGCGACTTCAAAATGGCCGATGTTAATAAACGGATACCACTGGTAATGCCGGGCCGTATCGGCTCCCAGCCAGGGCGTTACCGGTTCGATCAAACCGTAGGCGTAGGCGCTATTGAGGTAGTCGGCGGCTTTGTAGCCCTGCACCCGGGCGGCATTGTACATCTCGGCAGCCGCCAGCTCCATGTCATCGACGTAGTTATCTTCTTCGTAAAAATAGGGTGCCCGACCCGGCGCTGTCTGGCAAACACCCGGTTTTTGCAGGCCCAGCATGTAGGCACTTTGCGCCCGTTCCCACAATTTGTCGGCATAATCCAGATCACGTTTGCGCAACACCTGGTAACCCAGCGCAAACGCGCTGCTGAATTTGCCCGCTGTGGAAGCAACGCCCGTTGCGCGGTTTTTGTGTTTGAAAAGCCCCTGCGGTTTTCCGGTCGCAAAATACACGGGCCGCTCATAACCCTTTCCATATGCTGAATCCTGTTTGGGAATGCGCAATCCGGAATGGTCCCGGTCGTCGGCCAGTTGGTTGAACATCCAGTCGTCTTTGGGGTGCATTTTCAGCAGCCAGTCCAGGCCCCAGCGGGCTTCGTCCAGCACATCGGCCTGGTTGTTACTTCCTTCCAGCCCGTTGGCCAGGTGATGATCACCAAAAACTTTCGGAAAATCGCGAAAAGCGGCCAGCAGATGGTAGGTGGCGTTGGCAGAAGTCGTAACGTATTGCAGGTAGTCCGAAGCATCGTGCCAGCCGCCCGAAACATCGATGTGCGTGCTGTCGGGCATGGGACCATACATTGTGTAGCCGTCGTGGGTATGGCAGGAATCTTTCAGGAAAGGATTGTAACCGCTGCGCTGCTGGCGCATATACCGCAGGCAAAAATCAGCCGCCCCGTCGTATACGTCGTCTGCAATCCGAAATTCCGGCGATTGGGTGGTTCCGGTTTTGAGGTAGTAGGTACCCGGTTTGCGAACGCCGGAAAAATCCAGACGGTGGGTTTGCACAAAAGGACCGTACGCACCAAAGTCTTTCCCGACCGGATTTTCATAAACGACTTTTCCGGTTTGGGCATCAATGACCTGAAAGGGCTGTACAACGGCTTCCGCCGTTTTTCCGACCCAGATGGCTACTTTCGTACCGGCGGGCCGGTAGCCCAGGGAGTTGATTCGGATCCAGGCCTGTTCGTCAACGGTGGATTTGAAAGCAAAAAGCCAAACAATAAAACCAATCAGCAAAAATAATTTCCTCATCGATAGGCAAGTTACAACTTTTACCGGTTGCGGAGGAAACTCCCGTTAAATGAAATAAACCCATTCCCGACTTTGGTTAAAAATCGTCAGGAATGGGTTCACGGATGGATATAGTATAAAGAAAAACTACCAATACGATTAGTAGCGCCGTTCGAGCATTTCGAGAATACGCAGCCACGGCATGCCGCTGCGTATAAATTGATCCAGCGGAATCTCCGAAAGGAGATTAAACCGCTTTTCCAGACTCTCCTCAATAGGTTGATCTTTTTTAGATGAATGCTGACGATATAATTCATCGCCCATCATGCTGGATAAGAGGTAATAGCGATTGTATTGCATACGATTACTTAATCTTTTCGGTGACACAAAGGTAGACTACAAAACGCCTTTCTCCAACCCGTTAAAACAGTTTATTCGAACCAACCTGCTCCTAATCAGGGGAAAACGAATGGTTTAACCGACTTGGAATGAACTCGTCCCACCGGATAAAATGGTGGGATATACTTAATAGACGCAACTTAGTCTCAAAAGTCACTTTTCGATTTTTTTTTGTTAGTATGTGGTCAGGATTCCACCCCCCGAATAGCTCCGCAAACTGCCGTCATACATCGCATCGGCAGAGACCGGCCCCAGCGCAAAACGACCTTTGGACACCACCCGGGCGAGGTAGTAAAATGTTTGAACGGTTGTTCCGGCGGAGGTGAAAAAATGAATCCGGTCGTCGCGCACATCGAAGTGTTCCGGCGTCGAAGCCCCTTTGATCCAGGGCATTTCACGGGGTTCGGTCAGGCGCGGATTTTCGATCTCAAAACCGGCGGGCAGCATGTCCGTCACCACCACATTGTTGACCGCAATTCCGTTGTCGCTCGCCAGTGAAATCCGAACCACCACCAGATCATTTTGCTTGAACGACGACATCGGCGAACCGTCGCGGTCCAGAAATTCCCGCCGAACCCGCAAACCGGCATCTTCTTCGGTGTAGTTTCCCGTCGCACTCAATCCTTCGGTTTGGGCAAACCAGTAGAGACGACCAGTGCCCTGAGCCGCCAGCTTCAGTTTCCGGTTGGCAATACCGGTCGTCAGATTCAGCGTTTTGCCGGTAAACTGCCCCACGGTTTTGCCATCTGCCGACAGCGTGGCGGTGGCCGTCGAGGTAGCGGTTTTTTTGGCAATTTTGCCCAGCGCCAGTACGGCAAAAACCGACTCCTGCGTGTTCAGGTACGCACTCGTATTCAGCGCCTGTGAAAGTTGCCGGGCCAGCGTCGGAATCTGCAAATTGTCCGGATCGATTTCCAGCAAGGTGTTCAGCACCAGCGCCAGATTCCGAATCGGCGAGGCATAGCTGCCGCCCGATTGCCGCTGATTAATCGTATTGGTGAATTTTTTGGGTAACAAGGCATTATAACTCCGCGTATCGCCGGTGAGGTAAAACGCAGCCGCCAGCAAATACCGGCTATCCGGTGTCAGTGAATTTTCGTTCGGCCGCAGGGCTGCGGTTTTGTAATAATTCATCGCCGGACGGTTGGGTTGGCCACCCAGTGCCAGCGCGTATAACCCGTACAGATTCTGCCGACTCACCACTTTATGAACCGTGTTGCCGGTTTCATCACGAACAACTTCATCCTCCAGCGCGGGGCTGCTCGTGCGGACATTCAACCGATCCAGTGCTTTGCTGTATACCGACGGACTCACTTCAAAACCGGCGCGTCGGGCTTCAGTCAGGAAATGAACCGCGTAAGCCGACGCCCAGCCGTCTTCTGTCGGCAAACCGGGCCACATACTAAAACCGCCGTCGGCCAGTTGCATCGATTCCACGCGCCGGATGGCTTCCTGAACCGTGTAGTTCGGATTCAGATCACTGTCGCCCGAACGGACGAAATACGTTCCCGGTTTACCCATCGTTTTGAGCACTTCGGCAAAATACAACTGCGGAAACGCTTTCGAGATCGTCTGTTCCATGCACCCGTACGGATAGCCGAGCAGATACGACAACTCCTTGCTCAATTGAATCATCGGCGACCGGCTGACGGTCAACTGACTCCGCACCGTACCGGGAATGTATGAATTGGTCAGATCGATGGTTTGGGATTGATTGGCGGCCACGACACCTGATTGGGCGGTTTTCAGCAAAGACGTCACCGGCCGGACGGTGAGGTCGAGACTTTCGCTGAATGTTTCGTTCAGGCCTTTCACCAAAACCGTCATATTTCCCGTTCCGATGGCGGTTTTTGCTTTCACGGCGAAGGTCGCGCGGGCTTCCTGCCCCGGCCCGATGGTGAGTTGCTGCGTGGTCGCACCGTTGGCCAGTAAAGCCCCGCTCAGTTTGAGCGAAGCCGTCACGGTAGCCGGTTTTTTGGTGGTATTGCTGATCGTCACGGGCAGGCTCAGCTCGTCGTCCGGACTCAAAAAACGGGACGCGCCGGTGCTGATGACGAGCGGATCGGCCACTTTCATGTTCTTCGTCGCCGAACCGAACGACTTGCCTTTGTAGGCGACGGCCATAACCCGCAAATCGCCCGAAAACTGCGGAATCGCGATATCGAAACTGGCTTCTCCGCTGCCGTTGGCTTTCAAAACGCCACTCCACAAAGCCACCAGTTTAACGCGTCCGTTGCTCAATGGATTGATGCGTTTGCCCAGATTGTAGCCGTCACCACCAAACGACGAACGGCCGGAAAGGGCTAATTCGGGAAACAGGAAGGCATACAGATCGTGGCTGTTGACCTCCAGAGCGCGTTTCTGGTAAAAATAACCGTGGATGTCGGGCGTCTGAAAGTTCTTCAGTTGCAGAATTCCCTCATCGACGACGGCCACCGTCAGTTCAGCATTCGGACTGGTTTTGACCGAAATGTGCTGTTTTGTTTTGGAACGGGATTGGGTCACCGCCGTAATTTCCACCGGCAATTTCGTCTCCGGGTCTTCTACCGAAATCGGCGCAAAACCGTGGGCCACCATGAGTGGCAGATTGGACCCATCGACGGGCCGGATAAGCGTAGCCGTCACGTAAACCGTTGGCAGATGTTCATTGGACAAACTAAAGGTCAGTTCGGCGGATTTCTGGTCGGTTTCCAGCACATGCGTTTCCAGGACTTTGTTGCGTTCCAGCGTCACCAGCAGTTTTCCGGCAAACGGCGTTTTGAACAGCACTTTCGCTTTGTCGCCCACCTGATACTTTTCCTTGTCGAACTCCATCAAAACCTGCCCCTCGGTGCTGACTTCGAACGACGAACTTTGGGTCGTACCAAAACCGTAGGCATAATACGAAACCGCCGTGTAAGCCGCAGCCACCTCGCCGGATTTGCCCGTTCGCCGGATGCGCACTTCGTATTCGCCCGAAACCGTCGGCACATAACTGAATTTCGCCCGACCGTCGCCGAACGTCAGGTTATTGGTGTAAACGACCTTCTCGCGTTTTTTCGAGACATACCGCAACTGGTCGTACTGTTTTTCAACGACCGTCTGGTAGTCGAAGCGCACCACCTCAGCCTGCGCCGTGGCTCCTTTTTGTAAATTGCCGTTTCGATCCACGGCTACCACATCGACGGGCAGCGGAGCGTTGGTGCCGACGTAAGAATCCGCCAGCCGAATGCCGTAAAAGGTTTCCTGTGTAAACACATCCAGTTGCTTCAGGCGATTGACCGGGCGGCTGTTTTCGTCAAAAACCGTGACGAACAGTTTGCCTTCCAGCACACCGATGTCGCGGTAACTGGTTGAAATCGGAAACCGTTCAACGGCCTGGCCGTTGGCGTCGGTAACGCCCTGGCGCAGATTTTTTTCAAACGAGGTGTTGCTTTCGATGGCAAACGTGTAGTCCGGGAATTGTTTGGCCGTAAACGCCCGCTGCTTCAGTTGCAGGTCCATTTCGTAGGTTCGGCCGGTGGCGGGCGGACCAAAAAGGTTCGTCGCGGTGGCGGTCATCGTGACGGTTTCGCCGGTTTTGTAGGCGTCGCGTTCGGTGCGGGCTTCCACCCGGATGCGGTCGGGAATAAATTCCTCGATGCTGATGTTCCGCGACGCCAGCAACACGTCGTTGGCGTTGTAAATCTCGGTGACGTACGTGCCCGTGACGGCCGCCGGATCAATCGGAACATCAGTGGACACGGCGCCCTGCTCGTTGGTCGATTGGCGCAGCACCCGGTATTCTTTGCCATTGGGCGACAGCACTTTAATCTTCAGCGGAATCTCGCCGACGCTCTCCCAAACCGGGTTGCGGATGATGGTGTTGAAGTGAATTGTTTCGCCGGGGCGGTAAATGTTGCGGTCGCCGTAGACAAAGGCATCAAAACCGGTCGGGTTGTCGCGCTTGCCTTCCACCTCGAAGCGCGATGTTTCGACTTTCGCGTCCTGCAACAGCAGGTAATTGAAATCATCTTCGGTTTTGGACAGCACCATCGCCAGTTTGGAACCGGGGTTTTTCTCCGTTATTTTTTCAAAATGCGCGACACCTTTGCCGTTGGTTTGCACCGTGGCAATGACCTGGTTGTTGCTGCTGATCAGCGTGATATCGACGTTCGCCAGCGGCTCGGCGGTTTTGATGGAGTTGGCAAACACCCAGACTTCGTCGTTGCCCTGTTTGGTGATCAGGCCAATGTCCGACACCGAAATCAGTTTGGTCGCGCTGATGAACGCATCGTCTTTCGAACTGACCGTAACGAGGTAAATACCCCGGGGCGGATTCGGACTGGATGCGGTTTGGTCGGGGAGGGACAGGTTCAGGGCCGAAACGCCTTTGGCTTTGGGTAAATTGGTCGTTTCGACGGTTTTCTGAACGATGATGTCGCTGTAATTCTGTTGTTCATCGTCGTAATAATAGTGCGTTCCCAGCGGTTTCCACTCGCCGTCGATTTCGCCACTTTCTTCGTAGCGACCCGAGCGCAGGTAGTGCAGAATGTTATTCTCGTACACCTTTGCAATCTTCACGTCCACCTTCGGCACGTTGACGATGTTGACACCCACGTTTTTCGCGCCTTTCGACGAAAGATAAACCGCCCGCTTGTTGACGAAGGAAATACCGGCGGGCATTTTCCCAAAAAACACGTCTTTTGAAACCGCTTCGACCAGTCGTGCGCCCAGAACGCCTTTTAGCTGATCGGTGAGCGTCAGCACGTACGTTTCGGTTTCGTTGAAATTGCCTCGGATGATAAAACCGTTCTCGGTGAGTTCGGCGCGGCTTTCGGCTTCCGGTGTCAGGGTATAATAGCTGCTCAACTGGCTGGCCTGCAATTCCTGCGTCGTGATGACCCGGATAACGCCTTCGTTGTTTTCAAACCCGGTTTTTACATCCACCACCTCCAGGCTGTATTGCGAGGGCAGCGCGGTCGTTTGTTCAAACGCTTCTTTGGTGCTGAATGCCGTATTCGGTACTTTCAGGCCTTGTCCGACCTGAATTTTCAACGGGGTTTCGCTGCGGGAAGCGGGGGCGTTGGCGAGCGTAACCGGGATGGTTTCGTTCAGCGACGTTTGCAGAACCTGCGTCGTCAGCGGTTTTTCCGCTTCGGCTTCAATTTTCAGTAAACCGGCCAGTTCGGTTCCGCTGACCGGGTAATTGAAATTCAGTTTCGCTTTGGCAACCGGTCGGCCGTTCTCGCCCCGTGTCCACCAGAATTCGGTGTCGGCGAGCTGGAGATACGGCGTATGGAAGGCGATGGTTTCATTATCGAGCGAGAGTTGCGCGTCTTTCTGCTGACGAACCAGGGAATTGTCCAGTTCGGCCTTGTATTCCGTGGCCGGTTTGAACGCAACCGCTGGCGAAAACACCAGTTCGTTGGGGGCAGTCCACTTAAAATTGCCCGCAACCGCCGGTTCAAAAACCACGTATTGCGTCGAATCCCATTCGTTGAGCCGACCTTCCGGCACGAGGTCTTTGCTGAACGTAAAGACCAGATTTTGGTTCCGGCCCACTTCGTCTTCAAAGTTTTGGTTGATCAGCCGGACGGAATTACTGAGGTGGGAACAAGTGCTTAAAAAAAACAGGACGCTAAGGGCCGTTAACGAACGCAGGTACGTCTTCATGGTTTGGAATTGTTACGGAGAAGAACAGCGAAAGGTCTTAAAAATAGTTGGCATTTTGCAACACAAATGAATAAATGGCGGTTTCAGGCTGGTAATCACCGCTATATCACAGATGGCAGGAAGAGAAATCCAGATCGGTTCTACGGAATGAGGGGCCACACAATCGGTCTCGCCAGTCCGCAAAAACATAAAGTACGCACAAGCCGTTTTGCCGACTCACCCTTATTTCAACGGAGTCATGCAAGATCCCCGACACGACGAAGACGGCCATATCCAGAATCTCGCTGGAGCAGAAGCCCTCGAAAAATTGAAAGACCTCGCCGAAGGCATGTGTATGTTTACGACCTTCACTGACAGCCGACCGGCCCCCAGCCGCCCGATGGCGTTGCAGGGAGTAGACGATGACGGCGCCCTGTATTTTCTCAGCGCGGCTTCTTCAAATAAAAATAAGGAACTGGCCGCCGACCCGGCGGTGCAGCTTTTCTTCTGCAAGGAAGGCCCTTCCGAATACCTCAGTTTGTACGGCACGGCTACCGTTTCGCAAGACCGTCAAAAAATTGAAGAATACTGGACAACCTTCGCAAAAGTCTGGTTTCAGGGCGGCAAAGACGATCCGGATCTGACGGTGATTCGTGTACAGCCCGAAAGCTGCCGCTACTGGGATACGAAAAACAACCGCGCGGTGTCGTTTATCAAGATGGCGGCTTCGCTGGTGACCGGCAAAACGATGGACGACGGCGTGGAAGGCGAGTTGAAGGTCTGATTCATTTGCTAAAAGCAAATCAACAATAAAGCCGACCGCGAATCCGCAGTCGGCTTATACAGTTTTGGTTTTTAGTTGTGAAGTTAATTGGTCGGTCTAGCGGTTTTTCGTAAACCGCTAGACCTGAGTTTCTTAGAAAATGTACTTATTCTCCGCAATCATCGCATCGGCAATCCGGCGACGGGTGTCTTTCAGGTTCAGCGGTTCAATTTTGGTGAACCGTTTCAGGCCCATCAGCATCACGCGGAGTTCATCGCCCTCGGCAAACGACGAGATGGCGGCTCGACCCGCGTTGTTGATTTTCTCGACCGCTTCGTGCAGATACACCAGCGCGAGGTCTTTCTGCAACGCGACTGACGATTCGCCCTTGATACCCGTTAGTTTTTCAACCCGCAGCAAAACCGATTCGGCCACGTAGAGTTCAATGACCATATCGGCGAGATTCATCAGGATTTCCTGCTCGTCCGACAGTTTCATCATGAGCTTCTGAACAGCCGCACCGGCCACCATCAGGATGGCTTTTTTCAGGTTCCGCAGCACTTTTTTCTCGGCCGCAAACAGCACTTCTTCTTCGTCGGCGCTGAAATCCGGAATCGACATAATTTCTTTCGAAACCGCCATCGCCGGGCCCATCAGATCGAGTTCGCCTTTCATGGTTCGCTTCAGGATCATGTCGACGGTCAGCATCCGGTTGATTTCGTTCGTGCCTTCAAAAATCCGGTTGATCCGGGCGTCGCGGTAGGCGCGGTCCATCGGCGCGTCGGCCGAATACCCCATGCCACCGTAGACCTGAACGCCTTCATCGACCACGTAATCCAGTGCCTCGGAACCGTGGACTTTCATCATGGCGCATTCGATGGCGAACTGCTCCAGGGCTTTCAGTTTGGCTTCCGAATCACCCAGGCCGTTGGCTTTCAGCGTTTCGATCAGGTCGTCGATGTTCTGACCGGCGCGGTAACAGGCGGTTTCACAGGCATATACTTTCACCGCCATTTCGGCCAGCTTGTGCTTGATTGCGCCAAAACTCGAAATCAGTGTGTTGAACTGCTTGCGTTCGTTGGCATACCGGATGGCGTTGTTGATCACTTCTTTCGAACCACCGACGGCAGCCACGCCCAGTTTAATCCGGCCAATGTTGAGAATATTGACGGCAATTTTAAAACCGTTGCCCCGCGTCGACAGCAGATTTTCGACCGGTACCTTGCAGTCATTGAAGAAAATCTGGCGGGTGTCGGAGCCTTTGATGCCCATTTTGTGCTCCGGTTCGTTCATGGTAATGCCGCCAAAATCCTTTTCGATAATGAATGCACTCAGGTTTTTATCCTCATCGATTTTGGCGAAAACGATAAACAGATCGGCAAAACCGCCGTTCGTGATCCACATTTTCTGGCCGTCGATGACGTAGTGTTTGCCATCTTCGGTCAATTTGGCTTTTGTTTTGCCGGAATTAGCGTCCGAACCCGAATCCGGCTCGGTCAGGCAGTAGGCGGCTTTCCATTCGCCGGTTGCCAGTTTGGGCAGGTATTTCGATTTCTGGTCGTCGTTGCCGTAGTATACAATCGGCAGGGTTCCGATACCGGTGTGCGCCGACAGCGCCACGGAGAACGAATGCCCGGCACCGGTTACTTCCGTTACCAGCATCGACGTGTTGAAATTCATGCCAAAACCGCCGTATTCTTCCGGGACCGACGTGCCGAGCAAGCCCAGTTCGCCGGCTTTGTCCATCAGTGAAGCAATCAGATCCGGCGATTTGGCCTGGTCGATTTCGTCCAGACGAGTCCAGATTTCGCGCTCCAGAAACTCGCGGCAAGTCGCGGCAATCATTTGTTGTTCTTCCGAGAACTCCTCTGGAATGAACACCTGCGACGCATTGGTTTCTTTGATCAGAAACTCTCCGCCTTTCAGCGATGCTTTATGGTCCGTTGCAATCATGATGTGTAGGTCGAATAGGGGTTTATAGGTTGGTATGCAGGCATACCGTTACCATGCAAAAGTAAAAAAAGTAGAAATAGTATGCAAGCATACGGGTTTAATTTGGCGTTGGTTCTTCGTAGGGAGTGTATCCTCGGTTTGTTAATGAAATGGGTCATTTGGTAGCTATAAAGTATAAAATTAATCTCATTTTTGCTTGTACACGTATGATTTAACTGTATATTTCGTCTATTATTGGGTACGACTATTGCGTAGGTATGATCCAGGAAAATAAATTCAGACCAGCGGTATTGCGGAACGGCCTGAATCCGTCGTTCATCAGGCGGCTGTTTGGATTAATTTTAGGCCTTCTGTTTCAGGGTGGAGCCGTTCATGCTCAGGGCGTTCCCCGGATTGATAACCGACTTGAATTTGCCGGTGTAACGATTCTGTTGACCCCGGCCACGCAGCATTCTGTTCAACAGGAAGCGGAATTGTTGTATGTCAATCGGGCATTGGTGACGGCCCGATTGGAACGAATGAACGCCTTCTTTCCGATTATCCGGCCTCTTCTGGCTCAATATTCCCTATCCGACGATTTTTTATTTCTGGCTCTTCATCATCCGGTATCGGTTTCCGATGAGGCTTCTTCCGGTTTTTGGGCTTTGGACAAGACGGTCCTGCACGATCTTCGAACTGACGTTTTTGTGGATGAACGGCGGCATCCCATCCGGTCGACGCGGGCCGTTTTGACCCGGTTAAAACAACTGTATACCCGAAAGCCGAACTGGGTATCGGTCATTCACCGGTACGATCAACTATTGCGGGGAGACTCGACCCAGCTTTTGGCCCGGGACCCCGTAGATGGGAAAACTTACGCTCTCAATGACCCGCAGGATGTGTTTTTAATCAGGTTGCTGGCTTCTAAAATGGTTCTGGAACGCGCCTTGTCGGTTTATCATCCCCAGAAACAAACGGTTTTGTTTCCGTATGAAGAAACCAGAGGAAAAACGCTGGCGCAAATTGCGGAAACGTGTCGGGTTAGCGAAAACCTGGTTAGCTCATACAATACCTGGCTGCAAGCCCCCCGCATACCGGAAAATGAGGATTATACGGTTTATGTCCCGACAACGCCGGAACAGTATGCCGGGTTGAAACAGCAAACCGGTTCGTCGGGCGAGCGTCAGGCGGCTCTCCAGGATGCTGGTTTCCCGGTATTACAAAAAAGTACGGCGGAACCCGGTAAACGGGGTGGGATATTCTACCAGATTAACGGAAAAAAAGGAATTCAGGCGCAGTTGTTCGACAACCGGATCACGCTGGCTTACGAGGGCAACGTGAAGGTAAAAAAGTTTCAGCGGTATAACGATCTGCGAAGCGACCGGCCGATTGTTGCGGGGGAAATCTATTACCTGCGAAAAAAAAGGAAACGGGCCAACGTGCCGTTTCACATTGTCAGACGCGGGCAGTCGCTTTGGTCCATTGCCCAGCAATACGGGATTAAACTCCACAAATTGATTGCGTACAATGGGGTCAATCCCGAGCAGCAACCCGCAGTGAACCGGATTTTATGGTTGCAGAAAAAGCGCCCCGCCAACCTGCCGGTGGAATATTACCGGGCACCCGCCGAATCGCCTTTGACGCCTAAAACCGAACCCGTCCTGGCCGTTACCAAACCGGACTCAGCCAATCAGAAATCCGGCGTTTTGAAACCGGAGCCGACTGAGCAGCCCGAAAGGGTGGCGCTTGCCGAAGAGCCTTTGACCACCGTTCCAAGCCGAAGCACCTTGTCGACGCTGGATAGTATGATTGCGGCACTGAACGAACCGGAAGCCCCGCAATTCCGCTCGGGGGCGACCAAAACCATTCAGCCTGTTCGGGCAACGGAGAAAGCGGTTCCGGCGAGGGAAACCGAAGAAGAGCCGGAAGAGGTGAGTGGTCCGCTGATTATGCACGTGGCGGAAAAAAATGATACGTATGCGACGGTGGCCCGGAAATACAACGTGACGGTTTCCCAATTGTATCTCTGGAATAATTTGTCGGCCCAAAAACCGCTCCGGCCCGGTCAGGCGTTGTTAATCGATCAATCGAAGTCGCCCACGACAACCGGTTTAGTTCCGCTGGCCGCTAAACCTGCCAAACCCGCAATGGCTCGACCGCCTGTGGCAAAACCGGCAGCGTCGGCTGCTGTACCTGTCAATTCAACGGGTGAACTGATTCATGTGGTGAAACCCGGCGAAAATATGTACCGGATAGGCTTGCGTTACAACGTAAAACCGGAGCAGGTTCGCCAATGGAATAATTTACCGGATCTGACGGTCGTTGTGGGGGCACGATTGGTCATCCGGAAAAAATAAAAGGGGCCGAAGCCCCTTGTTTTTAGATTCAATTCGTGTTTAAAGCCGCTCAAAAATCCCGGCAACGCCCTGCCCTCCGCCGACGCAGGCCGAAACCATGCCGTACTTCTGGTTCTGACGCTCCATTTCATTCAATAACTGAACGGATAAACGCGCGCCGGTTGATCCGAGGGCGTGACCGAGTGCGATAGCCCCGCCGTTCGGGTTGATTTTGCTGCGATCCAGTCCGAGTTCCTGAATAACCGCCAGCGATTGGGCCGCAAAGGCTTCATTCAGTTCAATTTGATCAATATCATCCTGTTTCAACCCGGCTTTTTTCAGGGCTAACGGAATGGCGTTCACCGGCCCGATGCCCATAATCCGGGGTTCGACGCCCGCGGCAGCATAAGAAACCATCCGGGCTTTCGGTTTCAACCCTAATTCGTTGACCAGCTTTTCGGACATCACGATGACAAACGCGGCTCCGTCGGAAGTCTGCGACGAATTGCCCGCCGTCACCGATCCACCAGCCGCAAAAACCGGTTTCAGCTTGTTCAGGGCTTCAAAACTCGTATCGGCGCGTGGGCCTTCGTCTTTGCCAACGGTCCATTCGCGGGTTTTCTTCTTGCCCGAATCGGCATCGAAATACGTTTCTTTCACCGCAATCGGCACAATTTCACCGTCGAACTTCCCGGCTGCCTGAGCCGCCAATGCTTTCTGGTGTGATTCGTAGGCAAACTGATCCTGGTCTTCGCGGCCAATTTTAAATTGTTCGGCCACCTGCTCGGCGGTTAGTCCCATGCCGATGTAATAATCCGGGTGTTTCTGCGCGATTTCAAAGTTCAGGGCGGTTTTCCAACCCATCACCGGCACCAGCGACATCGACTCGGTGCCACCCGCAATGATGCAGTCGGCCAGTCCGGCGTGGATTTTGGCGGATGCGATGGCGATGGCTTCCAGTCCCGATCCGCAATACCGGTTGATGGTCATCCCCGGCACACTGTTGGGTAGCGACAGCAGGGCAATATACCGGGCAATCTGCATGCCCTGCTCGGCTTCCGGCACGGCATTGCCAACGATCAGGTCTTCGACGCGGGCGGGGTCAAAATTCGGAACCTGTGCGAGCAAGTGTTTGATGACTTCAGCCGCCAGGTCGTCGGGGCGGGTGAGCCGCAATCCGCCCCGGGGAGCTTTCCCGACGGCGGTTCTATAGCCAGCTACGATGTATGCGTCCATTTTTTTATTGAGATGAAAGAGATTAGACAAGAGACAAGAGAAACTCTCACATTTGAGAAACAAGCTAGCTTTCAAACTTCTTGTGCAGTGAGAATATCATTTTCTGTATCTCGTGTAGTTTTCTGGTTATTTCTTGAACAATAGTTTCTGTCAGGAAATTTAGACGATTTGCCACGATTAGTTGTGTTTCTAATTCGTAGGATGAAGCCAGTGAGATAGATAAGAAACGAGCGAATTCCTTATTACTGCCCCGTCCAGATCCTTCCGCGATATTGGAAGGAATGGAAACTGCCGAGCGTTTAATTTGTGAAGACAAACCGAATTTCTCATCATTTGGAAACAGGGGAGTCAACTGGTAAATAGCTGTCACAAAATCTACCGATAACTGCCATACTTTTAAATTTCTGAAATTGTGGGTTTCCATTTTTTAAATATGAGGTTATGATGAAAGATCTTTACTCTCTTGTCTCACATCTCGCATCTATGTAATCAATTCCTAGGCGGCTTCCCCCCATTCAATAACCCCTGAATCCGCTCCAGCGTCTTTTTCTCACCAGTTAGCGAAAGAAAAGCTTCCCGTTCCAGATCGATTAAATACTGTTCACTGACGTTTTGTGGCGAACTCAGATCACCACCGCAAATGACGTAGGCCAGCTTTTCGGCAATCTTCTGATCGTGGTCAGAAATGTAGCGGCCCATGCGCATGGCGGTAATTCCGGCTTTGAACAACGCAATACCGGTTTTTCCCTGCACTTTGATGTCCTTGCGCGGTTTGGGTTGCGTGTAGCCGTTTTCGGCCAGTTCGATGGCGACCTGCTTGGCCTCGGCAATCAGGCGGCTGCGGTTCAGCACGATTTGCGCCGAGGGCAGCAGGTAATTCATTTCGCGGGCTTCCTGCGCCGAGGTCGAGACCTTGGCGGTGGCGATGTTCATGAACATACTTTGCAGAATGTTCAGTTCGGGATCGCCGGTTTGGTAGAGATCGCTGGCGCGGGCGGCCATTTCCTTGGTGCCACCCCCCGCCGGAATCAGGCCGACGCCCACTTCCACCAGACCCATGTACAATTCGGAATGGGCCACCACGCGATCGACGTGCAGGTTCAGTTCGCAGCCCCCGCCGAGGGCCAGCGAATGCGGAGCACCCACCACCGGAATGGACGAATACCGCGCCCGCATCATCGTCTGCTGGAACTGCGCAATCATGAGGTTGATCTCGTCAAATTCCTGCTCGATGGCAAACATGAACAGCGTCGCCAGATTGGCTCCCGCCGAATAGGCCTCCGACGAGTCATTGCCGATCACCAGGCCGCGAAAATCCTTTTCCGCCAGACTGATGGCTTTGTGGATGCCTTCGATCACTTCGGCACCCATCGTATTCATTTTGCTGCGAAATTCCAGGTTCAGAATCCCGTCGCCCAGGTCGTAAATGACCGAACCGGCGTTTTTCCAAACCACATTGTTCGACAAACTTTCCAGCAAAATAAACTGCTCCGTCCCCGGAATGGCTTTGTAGCTTTTCGTCGGAATGTCGTAGTATTTCCGAACACCGTCTTCTACTTTATAAAAACTGTCAAAACCGGCGTCGAGCAGATCGTATACCCACTGCGCCGGTTTAGCCCCCTGCGATTCAATCAGGTCAATTCCCTTGCGAATGCCGATGGCATCCCAGGTTTCGAACAGGCCCAGTTGCCAGCCAAAACCGGCGGTGATGGCGGCATCGATCCGGTAGAGTTCATCGGCGATTTCGGGAATGCGGAGACTGGCGTACCGGAACTGGTCGGCAAAGGTTTTGCGGTAGAACTCACCGGCGTTGTCCTGACCGGCCAGGAGAACCGAAAACCGCTTTTTGAGGTTGTCGATGCTCTTGGTGCCTTCCAGCGTCGCGAATTTCACTTTCTGCGACGGTTTGTATTCAAACGTTTTCGGGTCGAGCGCCAGAATGACCGACTGGCCCTTTTCGTCCTTGATTTTCTTATAGAATCCCTGGCCGGTTTTGTCGCCCAGCCACTTGTTTTCCATCAGCTTCTGCATGACGGGCGGCAATTGGAAGGTGTCTTTCGACTCGTCGTTGGTTAGCACGTTCAGCAGGTTGCTGGCCACATTCGCCGTCGTGTCCAAACCGACGACATCCGACAGCCGGAACGTTCCGGACTTTGGGCGACCCACCACCGGGCCGGTCAGTTTATCGACTTCCTCAACGGTCAGCCCCATGTCTTCGGCCACGCGAATGGTCTGGATCATGGCGTAGATGCCCAAACGGTTGGCAATGAACGCGGGCGTGTCTTTGCACAAAACCGTGGTTTTTCCCAGATATAAATCGCCGTATTTCATCAGAAAATCGATGATAGCCGGGTCAGTTTCGGGGCCGGGTATGATTTCGAGCAGGCGCAAATACCGGGGCGGGTTGAAGAAGTGGGTTCCGCAGAAATGCCGCCGGAAATCCTCACTCCGGCCTTCGATCAGCAGGTGCATCGGAATCCCGGAGGTGTTCGACGTGATCAGCGTGCCCGGTTTACGGTATTGCTCAACGCGCTCGTACAGCGATTTTTTAATATCCAGCCGCTCCACCACTACTTCCATAATCCAGTCGTATTTGCCGATTTCGGGCAGATTATCGTCGAAATTTCCCCGCGTAATCCGTTGGGCGAATTTCGGACTGTAGAGCGCGGCCGGGCTGGCTTTCAGCAGATTCTGAAACGCATCGTTCACAATCCGGTTGCGGACGGCGGGTTTATCGAGCGTCAATCCTTTGGCTTCCTCGGCGGGTGTCAGTGTGTTAGGGGCGATGTCGAGCAGGAGCACATCCACGCCGATGTTGGCAAAGTGAGCGGCAATGCGCGAGCCCATAATCCCGGAGCCCAGGACGGCTACCCGACGAATGCTGCGGTTTTTGGCGGTCGGAGTCCGGCCTTCCGATTGTGGTTTTGCAAGGGTTGCTTCCATGATATTGAAATAGGGTCTGGATCTTTATTGAAGAGTAGAGAGATGAGCCAAGAGAAGAATAACTGGGTCGTCCGACGAATTGTCTTACCTCTCTGGTTTCATTTCTTTACTCTCCTTCACTTCATTACGAATTCGTTAATTCCGCTCGCTTTCATTTTGGCATTTTCATCCTCCACCAGCCGGTTGATGTCCTTCATAACGTCGAAGAAAACCACCAGTTTTTCCAGCGGGATATTGTCCCGAATCAGGTTATTGAACTGGATGACGCCCTCGCGGGCTACTTCGCGTTTCTCTTTCCCGGCATCTGTCAGCACGATACGAACAAACCGTTTGTCGTTTTCGTCGATGACACGCCGAATCCAGCCACGCTCTTCCAGGCTTTTCAGCATCCGGACGAGGCTGCGCGGCTCCATGCCCAGCAACGGTCCGATTTTGGTAGCGGGCGTGCCTTGTTCGGTGTCGATGTTTAGCAACACATAGCCGATGGCCATCGTCATATCGTAGCGGATTGCGTAGGCATTGTACATCCGCGAAATCGCGTGCCAACCCGTTTTAATGTGATAATCGACGGTTTTCTCTTTCTTCATCTTCAGTTCTCGTTGCTCGTTAGGGGCCATCAACTGTAAAGCTACTATATAGACGAGGTATTATGCAAGCATACTATTGAAGAAATGAAGATAAAGTTGGGATAAAACCGCAAGACAAAGAGCGCCTAAAACCGCTATTTCACCTCCCTGATCACCGCAATTGTTCCTTTGGCACCCACAGCCCAGCATTGGCCGCCCGAACAGTCAATGGAATGAAAAGCCGAATCGTCAATTTTGGTCCAGGTTTTTCCGAAATCGTCGGTATAACCCGTTCCCGATGGCCCCACCGCAATGAGCCGCTTGTCCGACAACCACCCGACGGCTTCTTTCAACCCCGGCGGGTCGGTGGGGGTACCGGCTTTCCAGGTTTTGCCACCGTCGGTGGTTACGGCCACGTTCTGCCAGACGCCTTTTTCATTTTTGTAATCGCCCCCAACGGCCATGCCATTCTGGCCCTGCGCATCGAACCAAAGCCCAAAAATGCCGGCCGTTGGACCCGCCGGAATGGGCGTTTCGATCACTTGCCAGACCGACTCGGGCGTTGCCGCCGTATACAATCGCCCGTTGCCGACGCCCCCCGATGCAATCCAGGCCCGCTGGTAACTATTCATCCGCCATTTATATCCCCGCGTGATCAGGCTGGTTCCGCTGGCGGCAAAGGCGGCTTCACCCGTGGGAAGCAGCGGCAGGTTTTCCGCCGGAACCCGCTTCCAGTTTTTGCCGCCGTTCGTCGTGGTCATCACATACCAGGTTCCGTTGACCGGATCGCTGAACACCATGCCTTCCCAGCGGTTCCAGAAATCCATCGAGTCGAAAAAAACACCGGGTTGTTTAGTCTGGTAAATGAGCTGCCATTTTTTACCGCCGTCGTTGGTGCGATACAATCGGGCCTGGCCTTTTTCGGCGGGGCCGGCGGCCATTAGAATGGCTTCTTTGGCACTGAAAGCGTGGATATCGCGGAAGTCGCAGGTTTCGGCTCCCGGCACGGTTCCGGTTTTCCAGGTTTTTCCGCCGTCGGCCGTGTGGACGAAGGTGCCTTTGCTGCCGCCCACCCAGACAACCTTCCGGCTCACCGCGCTGACGGCCCGAAAGTTGGCGTCGGTGCCACTGGTTTGGGGTTGCCATTGGGCAAAAACAAGGGAGGGGAGCAGCAGGAACAAAAGCAGTTTCATACGGGAAAAGAGCGGTTTTAACAGGATTAAATAGCAATACAGACCGGTTGTGAGAACCAGAACCGGCAAGGTAGTTTATTTTTGTAAACGGCTTTTCGTGAATGGTAACCGGATTGGTGCCGATTCACGTATGTTTGTTCCGAAATACTGCTAACAACAACGAACAGAATACCTTATGAAAAAGATTTTCGCCCTTATCGTAGCCTTCGGCTGGAGTATACTGACGTATGCACAAGCGCCGGAGAACGTGGTTTCTGCCAAAATTAACGGGAAAGAGTGGCAAGCCAAAGCCCAGCGGCTCAATCTGCCTTTTACCGGTGTCAAATACCTCGCCATTGCCGGGATGAATGTGAGCCCGGATGTGCAGACCTGGATTCGTTTTGTGTATGTCGACCAACTGAAACCGGGCACTTATCCGGTTATTGCGGAAAACGACCGGGAGATGGAAAAGAAATACAAGGAATCGAACGGCAACGTGATTTGGGCGCTTGTCGATTACACGGAAGAAGCGAAAGGATTAGGCCATGCATTCCGCGATGGGGAGTCGTGGAAAGGGACGGTGACGATCACCAGTGTGACGGATAACAGCATTGAAGGCACGTTTGAGGCCACGTTGAAAGAAGTGACGTATAAAAAACGCGCTTTGGCAACCATTTCCGGTTTTGGAATCCGGCAAAACCTGGAAGACAAAGCCATTACGGCGGCCGGGGGCGGTATGCTGACGAAGTCGGGGCCGCATGATCACGACAACACCAAACGCACCGAAGGCAGCGGTGAAATTTCGATCACCGAAGGTAAATTTAAGGTGAGCTGGGGCAAGGATTCGGCTAAAAAAGATAAATAATACCCACCAAACAGTTACGTCCACCGGGAATTCGTCAGCGCGAATTCCCGGTGGACATTTTTATGCGCTCTAATGGACTATAAACGGTACTAAGAAAACCGCAAATGGCTGTTAATTCTGATTAAAATACAATTAATCACTGGGTTTAGTAGAACAAATGGCCTGCCGTAGCGTTAAAATATTGTAACGAGTCACACGTTAGACTTACACACATTTTCAATTCGCATCAACGAAACGAACCTAATGAAAATTTCTGTGAAGGTACGGCAGTCTGTCTGGATGGTGATGGCAGGCCTTGGTTTTTGGATGACTGCCTGTACGAAAGACCCGTCGGTTACCCCGCAGTCACCGATAAGTGGCACCCCTTCGAAGGCCGACCAACCGGTAAATAATTGGATTTTGGAGAACATGCGGGCGGTGTATTACTGGAATGACAAAATCCCGGCTAATCCGGATACAACGCTGGCAGCCGCTCCCTTTTTTTACTCCCTGCTTTACGATTACAACAACAGAGCCAACCCGGAGCGCGACCGGTTTTCGTGGATTCAGGAAAGCGCCGACGAACTGAGGTCGTCACTGAGCGGAGAACAAAAAACCACGGGTCTGGAGGTCAAGTATTTTCTGCGGACGACAGGTTCGACGGATGTGATTATCAAGGTGCTATATGTTTTACCCGGTTCCCCTGCCTACAAAGCCGGTCTGAAGCGGGGCGATATCATTACCACCATCAACGGCCAGAAACTGACTACCGGCAATTATGCTTCGCTGGCCAATGATCCAACGACTTTCAACTACGGTTTGGCCAAACTGGAAAGTGGACAAATCGTGGATACCCAGGTCGTGAAAACGGTTACGGCGGAAGTGTTTCAGCAAAACCCGGTTTTTCTGGATTCGATTTACGCAATTGGTGGAAAAACGATTGGCTACCTCGTCTATAATCAGTTTATCCCCGGCCCGAATGGCAGCACAACGCCCATCTACGACCAGAAACTGGAGCAGATTTTCAGTAAGTTCAAGGCGCGGGGCGTCAATGAATTAGTGTTGGATTTGCGCTATAATCCGGGCGGTTACGTGTCGTCGTCGGTCAAGCTGGCGAGTATGATTGCCAAAGGAGTCGATAATACGAAGACGTTTTACCGCACGGAATACAACAAAGACGTGATGGCGGAACTCCAGAGTCAAAATCAGACGGCTCAGTTAACGACCCGCTTTCAGACCAAAGCGCAAAACATTGGCGGCAACCTATCGCGGGTGTTCGTCCTGACGACGGGCGGAACCGCTTCGGCCAGCGAATTGATCATCAATGGCTTAAAACCTTTTATGCCGGTGATCACCATCGGCGAAACCACCTACGGCAAGAATGTGGGTTCCATCACCATTTCGGATGAAACCGGCAAAATCAAGTGGGGGATGCAACCCATTGTTTTCAAGTCTTTTAACGCCCAGAACCAGTCCGATTATTCGACCGGTTTTACGCCAACAATCATAAAAAGCGAACCAATGGCCTTAAAACCATTGGGGGATCTGGAAGAAGTATACCTGAACGCGGCAGTGGCCCAGATTGTCGGCAACGGAACCGCCCGCATTTCCGCCGATCAGGGCCCACAATTGCCCGCCATCGGCTCCTCGGTTGAACGCCGGGCCGGGGGCAGTAATATGTTCGACGACCGGAGTCCGTTGAATTTGTGATGGGTCTGGACGTCAAATACAAAAAATCATAAATGGAAAATGATGAATGCTAGATATAAAAGTGTTTGAAGAGCACGTCTTCACTTTTATATTAAGCATTCATCATTTTCCATTTATGATTCACTGTTTACCCCAAATACCGCCCCGACGCAATACGCGGTAATGAATCTGTTGGCGCTTTGAAAAGATACGTCCAGCAATCGACCAAACCGTCAGCGGTTTGGACCGGCACAACAGACCGGACATACTCATCCCCTTCGTAGTCATCGAGCGTTTCCTGCTCCCGTTCCCATACCGATTTTGTGAACGAATAGATTTCTCCATACACATCCGTTTGGGCTGCAGGGTCATAAACCGCTCCGGGGTACATGCCAAGATCGTATAACCGGCCGGGGAAAAAACCCGGTCCGAGAAGCCGGGCTTTTTGACGTAAATCCTCCGCCATTGGGTGTTTTGACGCACTCAACAGGGTTCCGTAAACAAAAAGGCGGATAAAAGACGTTGTAGAAGTAGACATTCGATAGGCGGTATTCACCAGGATATTTGTAAATTTAAACCAAAAGTTAGCTTGCCCGTCGCATGTGAACTCGTCTACTCGCCAACCTATGTACGATAAAACCATTGGAACCAAACAAAAAGGGCTGCGAATCAACCTTGACCGGCGGATCTACGGCTCTTTTGCCGAAATCGGGGCCGGGCAGGAAACCGCAGCCATGTTTTTTAAAGCCGGGGGCGCATCAGGAACCATTGCCAAAACCATGTCGGCGTATGATATGACCTTCAGCGATGCGATTTATGGCCCGGAAGAAAGCGGGCGCTACGTGGTCGAATCGCGGTTGATCAAAATGCTCAGCAAAGAGTATAGCCTGATGGAAAAACGGCTGGCCGAGCAGCGCGGAGAAACTACTACATTTTTTGCATTTGCCAATACGGTCGTTGCTCTTAACTACCAGAAAACCAACGAATCACACGGCTGGATTGGCCTGCGGTTTCAACTCGAACCCAAAGGACCTTATAACGACGTGATTATCCACGTCCGGATGCTCGACAACGAGAACGTGTTGCAGCAGCAGGCGCTGGGTGTGATTGGCGTCAACCTGATCTACGGTTGTTATTATTACCATAAATCACCGGAAACCTTGCTGTTGTCGCTCATGGACGATCTGTCGCCGGAGCGCATTGAAATTGACATGATCCGCTTCGACGGACCGGATTTTCCCAACGTCGATAACCGGCTGATGAGCCTGTATCTGGTGCGGAACGGTTTTACCAATGCCGCTTTGTTTGGGCCGGATGGGCGGGTGTTGCAACCCTCGGAAGCACTCTATAAACGCCATATCGTGTTGTTGCGCGGGCGATTGCGGCCTGTTACCAATGTTCACGTCGATATGCTCAGCAACGGACTGAAGCAGTTTCTGGAAGAACCCGAAATTGACCCCAATCGCGTGGTGACCATTGCGGAGTTAACGCTTCACAACCTGGCGGCCAACGTCGATCACGGGATCGACGAGAAGGATTTTCTTGATCGCGTCGATATTCTGTGCTCGCTCGGGCAAACGGTGATGATTTCGAGTTTTCTGGAATATTATCGGCTGGTTTCGTACCTCTCGCGACTGACGCGCCTGAAAGTGGGGCTGATTCTGGGCATTCCCAATCTGGAATACATTTTCGAAGAGCAGCATTACAAAAACCTGCCGGGCGGTATTCTGGAGTCATTTGCCACGCTGTTCAGCCGGAAAGTGAAACTTTTTGTCTATCCAACGCTGCTCTCCGACGGCGTGATTTACCGGTGTCAGGATTTTCAGTTGCCGCCCAACCTGCAACCGCTGTATCAATACCTCATTGCCAACGACAAAATCGAAGACATTACCGATTACAACGAAGAAAATCTGCACATTTCGACCGACCGCGTGCTGCAAATGGTCAAAGCCGGGGAAGATGGCTGGGAAGCGATGGTGCCCGAGGGCGTTGCCAAGATCATCAAAGACAACTGCCTGTTTGGCTATCCGTGTGAGGTGGAACTTCAACCGGTTACGCAACAAGTTCAGACGGTAACTCCGAATCCCTGACAGCACTCGCAGACCCCGTCAGGGACTGGTCTGCATGAATTTTACGGCGTCCGAAAAGGTGGGAAGTTGAATAGGAATGGAAATAGTTCTATTTTGCCGTTCTTTAAGCCTAAAACCACCTTGGAATGAACCACCTTCAACCCGCCGATTACGCGGTGTTCCTGCTGTATTTTGTCATTGTGTCCGGCTACGGGTATTGGATCTACCGCCGTCGGAAATCCGCTGAAACCAACACCAAAGACTTTTTTCTGGCCGAAGGATCGCTGACCTGGTGGGCCATCGGAGCTTCGCTGATTGCATCGAACATCTCCGCCGAACACTTCATCGGCATGGCCGGGTCGGGGTTTGCCATGGGGCTGGCCATTTCGTCGTACGAATGGATTGCGGCTGCTGTGCTGATCATCGTGGCGGTTTATTTCATCCCGATTTACCTGAAAAACCGCATCTATACCATGCCGCAGTTTCTGGCGCAGCGGTACAACGACACGGTCAGTACGATTCTGGCCATTTTCTGGCTTGTCGTTTACGTACTCGTCAACCTGACGTCGATTCTGTACCTGGGAGCCATTGCCATCGAGTCGCTGGCCGGTATTTCGTTTACGACCTGCACCATCGGGCTGGCTCTTTTCGCCATTTTTATCACGTTGGGCGGTATGAAAGTCATCGGTTATACGGATGTCATTCAGGTGGTGGTGCTGATCACCGGCGGTTTGGTGGTGACGTATCTGGCCTTGCAGCTGGTGTCCGACAAACTGGGTATTTCCGGCGTCTGGAACGGTTTGCTGTCGTTGCGCACCGAAGCGGATTCCCACTTCCACATGTATTTTCCGGAAGGCCATCCGCACTACAGCGTGTTGCCCGGTATGGCGCTGGTAACCGGTGGCATGTGGGTGAACAATCTGTCGTACTGGGGTTGTAATCAGTACATTGTGCAACGGGCATTGGGAGCCGATTTGAAAACCGCCCGGAGCGGTATTCTCTTTGCCGCTTTCCTGAAACTGATGATTCCGCTGATTGTCGTGATTCCGGGCATCGCGGCTTATGTGCTGTTCAAAAATGGTACGTTTCAGACCGAAATGACCAGCAACGGTGCGGTTCGGCCCGACAATGCCTACCCGGTTTTGATGAACTTGTTACCAACGGGCATGAAAGGGCTGGCGTTTGCCGCTTTGACGGCGGCTGTGGTAGCGTCACTGGCGGGGAAGTGCAACAGCATTTCGACGATTTTTACGCTCGATATTTACAAGAAATTCTTCGACAAAGACGCGTCGGAGCAGAAACTGGTGCGGGTAGGCAGGTATGCGGTGGTGGTTGCGTTCATCATCGCCATCATCATTGCGCCCATGCTGCGGTCGTTCGATCAGGTGTATCAGTACATTCAGGAATACACCAATTTCATTACGCCGGGCGTTTTCGCCATTTTCCTGCTGGGTTTTTTCTGGAAACGCGCCACCACACGGGCGGCTTTGACGGTGGCCATCGTCACCATTCCGCTGTCGACGCTGCTTAAATTCTGGGCAGAAGTGATGGAGACGTTCGGGATTCAGGCGGCTGACATTCCGTTTCTGCACCGCACGATGTGGGTTTTCTGCATTGACATAGCCATCATGTTCATCGTTTCGCTGACCGATCCGGCCAGCCACTACAACGAGAAAGGCCTGGAAATCGACCGGCAAATGTTCAAGGTAACGCCGTCGTTCATCGCCGGTTCGGCGCTGATTCTGGGAATTCTGGTGGTTTTGTACGCCAATTTCTGGTGATGATATGTTGTATAGGGTTAAATAATGGGCCACGGTTTATTCATTACAGAGCCGTTGATGCCCTGTAAGGGGCTCCACAGCGCAGCGTTAGCAGCAGTAAATGAATCACCTTGCTACCTTCGCACAATACGATTCGTTTAAAATGCGCTTTGCCATCAAGTTTTAGATTGGGTCGGATGTGTATTCTTGGTATAGTCAAAAGCGTTCTAATAAAAATATAATCAAACATTAATCATATAAACATCGTTTTTTCGTAGATTTCTAAAAAAATCTCGACGATGAAAACACTATACGTCTTGTTGCTGGCATGGCCCGTGGGAGTATGGGCGCAGTCTGAACCCTTGAAACCGATTGAAACAGTTACCTACTCTGTCCCCATCTATACCCAATATGGCTACCGAAACCAGCCTTCCATGCAGTATCTGTACGACGGCATTGAAGTCCGTCGGGCGACTGATTTAGGCCAGTACATCCTGGCTTCCAACGATCCGAATGCCATTCGTGAATACCGGCAGTTCAAAAGTGGGCGTGAATTGGGTACCAGCCTGATGCTCGTCGGTGGAGTTACGTCACTGGTGGGGATAATTATTACGGCCAATCCCAAAGAGGTACAAAGTCAAAACGGTGTTCCCAAAGGGTTAACGTATTACAATGGCGCCTGGTACGGAAATGGATTGGTCTACCTCGGTAATCCGTACGCGAATACAGAAACGAAAAAAGAAGTCAGAAAAGGCGGGCTCGTTACCATGACAACCGGCCTGAGTATGTTTCTGATTGGTTCACTCATCCGCATTCCCGGTTTCCATTTCCGCCGTTCCATTCAGTATTATAACAAATCGTTGCAGACCAAAGGCGTCTCTTTCCGGCTGGAACCGCACATTGACTATACCAATGCTGGGATGGGTGTGGTCGCGCGGTTTTGAAACTGAGCGATTTATCCGGATTTTTTTGAATCTTTCCCGGTTCTCTCAGCATTTCTCCGTATTTTTGCACCCAATTTTTAAGACTTGTTTCACTTAATTGATTGGTACAAAAATGAAAATTGCAGTAGTAGGTGCAACCGGCCTCGTCGGTGGTGAAATCCTGAAAGTGCTCGAAGAGCGTAACTTCCCGGTAACGGAACTGATTCCTGTCGCGTCAGAACGCTCGGTGGGTAAACAGATTACGTTCAAGGGTAAACAGGTTACGATCGTGAGCTTTGAGGATGCCATCGCGGCAAAACCGGCTATTGCGATTTTTTCGGCCGGGGGCGGCACATCGCTCAAACTGGCTCCGCTGTTCGCGGAAGCCGGGATTACGGTCGTCGATAACTCCTCGGCCTGGCGCATGGACCCGACCAAAAAACTGGTCGTTCCCGAAATCAACGCTCACACGCTGACACCGGAAGACAAAATCATCGCCAATCCCAATTGTTCGACCATCCAGATGGTGGTGGTGCTGGACCCGCTGCATAAAAAATACGGTGTGAAACGCGTCGTGGTTTCGACCTACCAATCCGTAACCGGAACCGGGAAAGCCGCCGTCGATCAGTTGTTTTCCGAGCGTTCGGGCGATTATTCCAATCCGAAAGTCTACCCGCATCCCATCGACCTCAACGTGTTGCCGCACATCGACGTTTTTCTGGACAACGGCTACACGAAGGAGGAGATGAAGATGGTGAACGAAACCAAGAAAATCATGGGCGACGACACCATTCAGGTGACGGCTACGACCGTGCGGATTCCGACCATCGGTGGACACTCCGAAGCCGTGAACATCGAGTTTGCGAATGACTACGAAGTGAGCGATGTCGTTAAAATTCTGGAAGAAGCGGAAGGTGTCATCGTGCAGGATGATCCAAAAAACTACCTGTATCCAATGCCGCTGACGGCACACGGAAAAGATGAGGTGTTTGTGGGCCGGATTCGTCGCGACGAAAGCCAGCCAAACACCCTCAATCTGTGGATTGTGGCCGATAACCTGCGGAAAGGCGCGGCTACCAATGCCGTTCAGATTGCGGAATACCTGGCTGAAAACAATTTAGTATAACATCCCGTTATATACATACAAGCCTGTCGGCCTTAGGCTGACAGGCTTTTTTCTTTATAGCCCCATCTACTCAAGTCTATACGTCTAATCCCGTTCATTTTCGATGAATTCCGGGAATTACGCACCGGTTTACCTGCTAAAAACCGTTCAAACTGGTCCTGTCCGGTAAAGAATGGTTAACGCAGAAAATCCGGGGAGACAGACCTGCTTTATTAAATAGATACAATTTATTTGAACGTTTTATGAAGATCGATTCGGTTGTTTTTTTAGGGATTTGTGCCGTTGGGCTATTGATGGGAACCGTTCAGGCGCAACAACCAGCACCGGTTTCCAATTCGATGGTACAGGCCATCGGACTGGAAGCAGATACGACGCAGCCCGCCCCCCCGACCCGCCCGGACACAACGCAGTATAATTCGGCCGACCGGCCTGATACGGTTCGTTCCACGTCGACACAACCGGTTTTGCAACCCGCCCTCCCGGCTACGAATTCGCCCACATCGACGACCCAACCCGTTGGAACGGGAACAGCAGGCCGTCAAACCACCGCAGATGCACCGGAATCCGTTGTCGGCTCCGGAAAAATCAGTGGAAAACTCCTGACTCCGCAAGCCGGAAAAAATCAACCCGTCGAATTTGCCAGCATCGGCCTGTTCCGTTCGCGGGATTCGAGTTCGGTGACGGGCGCGTTGACAGACGAGAAAGGTTTTTTCCAGATGACCAATCTTGCACCAGACGCCTATTACCTGCTCATTCAAAGCCTGGGTTTTGCAGCCAAACGGGTGCCGCGCATCGTGATCAGTATGGATAAACCGATTGTCGATCTGGGAAATGTTTTGATGACCGAAACCGCCAAACAGCTTCAGGAAGTGGTGGTTCAGGGGCAAAGACAGGCGTATGAATATTCCCTCGACCGTAAAATTGTGAACGTCGACCAGTTGCCCATCGCGCAGGGCGGTTCGGCTATCGATATTTTGCAGAATGTGCCTTCCGTAACGGTCGATGTCGACGGGACGCTGAGTTTGCGCGGCAGCAGCAACATCATTGTCCTGGTCGATGGAAAACCGTCGGGCCTGACAGGTCTGGATCGGCAGGCCGTTCTGGATCAGATTCCGGCCAGCAACATCGAACGAATCGAGATGATTACCAATCCGTCGTCGCGGTTCGATGCCGACGGTGCCGCCGGGATTATCAACATCATCCTGAAAAAAGAAAGGGCTGCAGGTTTCAATGGAAATGTGCAACTGAACGTCGGTACGCGGGATAAATACAACGCGTCGGTTAATCTGAACACACGGTTTAAGAAACTCAACCTGTTCAGCAGCTATAATTTTCGGGCAAACCGGCGGTTTCAATACCGGATCTCGGAACGGCAGAATATTTTTGAAGACTCGATCAGTTATCTGGCGCAACGCAACGACGCCATCCGGAGGAGTGTGAACAACAACCTTCGCGTCGGTTTTGATTACACGCTGTCGCCCCGCGACAACATTACGGCTTCAATTCTCTACCGGCCTGAATACAGCCGCGATTCGGAAGAGGAGAATTTCAATACACTGGATGCGAACCGGGTATCGCTGGGACGAACCCTGCGGATTACCGAAGAAACCGAACCCGAAAGAGGACTGGATTACGTTTTCGGGTATCGCCGGACGTTCGACAAACAGGGGCGGGAACTCACCTTTGATGCCACTACATCGACTAACAAAAGCACGGAATACCAGAATTTCAGCAATACCACGACCTTGCCCGAAACCTTGTTGACGCCCAATTTCCTGATCGGCCAGCAGCGCGCTGACAATGGCCGGGAAAACCGGGTGGCGGTGTTGCAACTGGATTTTGTGGAACCACTCAAAGACAAGAAGAAACTCGAAACCGGCTTGAAACATACCTACCGGCGGCTAGCTTCCGACTATACGTTTGAGAACCTGCTGGACGGCATCTGGACGATAAACCCCGCCATCAGCAACAATTTCATTTACGATGAACGAACCAGCGCGGCTTATGTCAATTTCGGGAACGAGATCAGGAAATTCAGCTACCAGGTGGGTTTGCGTACCGAATATACCAACATCACAACGGATCAGCGGACCACCAATGTGAAAACCCAGCGGGATTATATCTACCTGTTTCCCAGTGTTTTCCTGAACTACAACGCCAGTGAATCGCAGAAGATGCAGGTCAACTACAGCCGCCGGATCAACCGGCCGTCGACCTGGTCGCTCAACCCTTTCATCGACTTGTCCGACCCGCTGAACATCCGGTACGGAAATCCGAACCTGAACCCGGAGTTGATCAATTCGTTTGAAATAAGCCATTTGCTGTATGGAAAAAGCACAACACTGACCTCTTCGCTGTTTTACCGCCAGACAAACAACGAAATTACAAATTACCGGACGCTGCGACCCGATGGTATTACCGAGCAAACGTCGCTGAACCTGAACCGTTCGCAGAATTACGGGCTGGAAGTGGTCGTGACGCAGGATCTTACACGCTGGTGGAAGGTGAACGGTAATTTCTCGTTTTTCCAGCGAAACATCCAGGCCAGTGCCGATATTCCGGGCATTCTGACCCGCACGAACCGGAGTTGGACGGCCCGGGTCACCTCCAACATGAACCCGAAAAAAGGAACCGATATTCAGGTGGCGATGAATTACCGGTCGCCGTTTATCGTGGCACAGGGAACCATCAAAGGCTTCTTTAACGTCGATCTGGGGGTTAAACAAAATATTCTGAAAGGGCGCGGAACGGTGAGCCTGCGCGTCAGTGACATCTTCAATACGCTGCAGTTTCAGAACGAGAGTTTTGGCTCCAACTTTGTGTCGTCTACGCGCAGCAAACGCGAAAGCCGCATTGGATTCATTGGCTTTAGTTACCGGTTGAGCCGACAGGTGGTTCGGGAGAAAGAACGGGATCAGGAGCGGGATGATACGCCGACGGAGAATGAGTTTTAGTTATCTTTAGGCATGATACGACTCTTTCTCTTCTTTCTTCTGGCCGGAAATTATGCTTTCGCCACTGCCGACAGTGTTGCGATTGACGGCAAAGCGTTTGTCAAACACATTCAGGTGCTGGCTTCGGATGCCTTCGAAGGGCGAAAACCGTTTACGGCCGGTGAAAAGAAAACCGTTGACTACCTGAAAACTGCGTTTCAGAAAGCCGGTTTGCAACCCGGCAATGGCAAGAGCTATTTTCAGGATGTACCGATGGTAAACATTGCCTCGACCCCGGCGGAGCCGCTGGTGTTGAAAGGCAAGAACGGCACGGTTTCGCTCGCAAACCTGACCGATTTTGTTGCAACAACACCCCATGTGGAAAATCAGGTGAAAATCACCGATTCGGAACTGGTGTTTGTGGGCTACGGCATTGTGGCTCCCGAATACAACTGGAACGACTACGCGGGTCTGGACGTCAAGGGCAAAACCGTGGTGGTGATGGTGAACGATCCGGGTTTGATCGACAGCACGCTGTTCAAGGGAAACATCATGACCTACTACGGTCGCTGGACGTATAAATACGAGGAAGCAGCCCGGCAGGGTGCGGCAGGCGTTCTGATCGTTCATGAATCCAAAGCCGCCAGTTACGGCTGGTCCGTGGTTCGCAGCAGTTTCTCGAAATCAAAACTGTACTTACAGGCCGCCGACAACAACCGATCGCGGGCGACGGTGGAAGGCTGGCTCACGCTGGATGCGGCCAAAAGCCTGTTCAAGCTCGCGGGCGTCTCACCGGAACTGTTCCGGGAAGCGGGTATTCGGGGTTTTAAGCCCGTCAAACTGGGACTGATGACTTCGCTGGTGATCAACAACCAGATTACGAAATCGACCTCCCGGAATGTGCTGGCCTTGCTGCCCGGCACCGACCGACGGAACGAATACATCATCTATACCTCGCATTGGGATCATCTGGGCAAAAGCGAAGCCATCAAAGGCGATTCGATTTACAACGGCGCGTCCGATAATGCGTCGGGTACGGCGGCTCTGCTCGAACTGGCGGAGACGTTTGCCAAACTGAAAAAGAAACCGTCACGATCCATCCTGTTTCTGG
Source organism: Larkinella sp. C7 (assembly GCF_006149005.1). Lineage (GTDB taxonomy): Bacteria > Bacteroidota > Bacteroidia > Cytophagales > Spirosomataceae > Larkinella. Next base: position 188,301 of record NZ_VBSL01000007.1, read on the forward strand.
CCGTCACGGCGGAAGAGCAGGGTTTGCTGGGGTCGGAATACTACGCAACGCACCCGGTTTTCCCGTTAGCCAAAACCGTTGCCAACATCAACATGGACGCCTTCATTCCGGTGGGCCGGACGAAAGACGTGGTGATTGTCGGCAAAGGACAGTCCGATCTGGAAGACTACGCGGAGGCTGAAGCAGCCAGACAGGGGCGGTTTATCCGGGGTGATTTCAACCCGTCGGCGGGGAGTTATTTCCGGTCCGATCACTTCAACTTTGCCAAAGTCGGTGTGCCGGCCTTGTACCTCAAAACCGGTGTTCGGTCGGTGAAAAATGGCGAAACCTGGGGAAAAGCCCAATTGGAAGACCATAACCTGAACCGCTACCACGCGCCCTCGGACGAATATTCATCGTCCTGGGATTTGTCCGGCATCCTCGAAGACATGCAGTTGCTGTTCAACGTGGGGTATCGCCTGAGCAATGAATCCACCTTTCCCGGCTGGAAAACCGGTTCGGAGTTTAAAGCCGCACGGGATAAGCAGTAAGGAAGAAAAGAACGAAGGGCCCCGGTTGATGCCGGAGTTCGGGCAAACCGGGGCCGCTTATTTTGTTACAAAACGTACAGCGTTTTATCGATAGCAAGACATTAGAGGATTGGAAAAGGCGGCTAGACGCCGGGAACCATCAGTTTTTTTACAAAGCGACGCAGGGTGTCGTGACTGACGGGTTTGGTTATTCGGTTATTGACGTGTTCTAAGACCCGGTTGTAATTGCCCTGATACATCTGAAAAGCCTGTTTTACTTCTTCTACATGATCCTGGCGGGCTACACTCAACTTGGGCTTCAGACCACGGCCCGGTTTATCGATCAACGCTTCGAGTCCGCCCTGGTTCCACCGATTCATCCAGTTGTAGATACTCCGGCGGTCGACCTGAAACATGCTCACGAGTTCATTGACTTGCATCCCCTGAAAACTGTAGAGAATACACTGACAGCGTCGCCGGAGGACGAGATTATCAGTGGTAGAAATCAGCTGACGAAGCTGCTTCATTTCATCCGGGGTAAGTGCTTTAATGTTTTTCATTGTTCTCAACAGTTTAATTGATGAGATGACTGCGGTTGCGTACCCGATTATTCCACATAGCGGTATCAGATTTTCCGCCCCAGTCTTCTTTCTGTTCACGTTTCATTAAAATCAGAAATACGAAAATATACTGATAAACAGTACGTTAAAAGCGACCGTTCATGTTTATTGGAAAGGTTATATCGCTTTTAAAATATGGGTATTTTTTTCTTATTTAGACTGAATGTAAGCAATAATGGAGTTTTTATAAAATTTTAATAATGCTGTTTTTTTTACTTAAAAAAATATAAATCGATTTAATTATTACAAGATATAGTCCCTGTTTTTAGGAGTTTACCGTATACAATTGGTTACTTAGATATTGGTAAAAAAGATGAAAAGTGGTTTTCTTTTACTAAATAGCCCTAAACCAAATAATCACTTCTAAAAAAATTACAATAGGAATTGAAGTTTGTGCAGGCAATAGAGCCTTGGCTTGCAGTCCGGTTGATTACCGATTGGTATTTAAACCAATTCGGGAAAATCAGGTTGAACAGAAAGAGCCGGTCTCTATTCGCAGGCTCGTTGAACACGGCGAAAGAACCGGCTTTTAACACCCTATTTATTCATCCCTATTATGATTGCAGCTAAAGGATACGCAGCTCAGAATGCGCAAACACCGCTGGCTCCGTTTCAGTTTGAACGGCGCGATGTGAAACCCCACGACGTTCAGTTCGACATTCTCTACTGTGGGGTTTGTCATTCCGATTTACACCAGATTCGGGACGAATGGGGCGGGTCGATTTTTCCGATGGTGCCGGGCCACGAAATCGTGGGGCGTGTGACGAAGGTCGGCGCGGAAGTCACCAAATTCAAGGTGGGCGATCTGGCCGGGGTCGGCTGTATGGTCGATTCGTGCCGCACGTGCGAAAATTGCCGGGAAGGTCTGGAGCAATACTGTCTGGTGGGGAACTCCCAAACCTACAACGGTCGGGAGCAGGACGGCGTAACGCCAACGTACGGCGGGTATTCGAACCTGATTGTGGTCCACGAAGATTTTGCACTGCACGTCTCCGAAAAGCTGGATTTGGCCGCCGTCGCTCCGCTGCTGTGCGCCGGCATTACTACCTATTCGCCCCTGCGGCACTGGAAAGTGGGCAAAGGGCACAAGGTTGCCGTGTTGGGGCTGGGCGGCCTGGGACATATGGCCGTTAAATTTGCCGTGGCTTTTGGTGCTGAAGTAACCATGCTGAGTACGTCACCTTCCAAAGAAGAAGATGCCAAACGGTTGGGCGCACACAAGTTTGTGCTGACCAGCGATCCGGCCCGGGTGAAGGAAGTGAAAGGGTATTTCGACTTCATTATCGATACGGTTTCGGCACCGCACGACTACAACCTGTATCTCTCCCTGCTCAGAACCAACGGCATACACATTTGCGTGGGCGCCCCCCCGACACCGGCCGAAATCATGGGCTTTAGCCTCATCGGCGGTCGGAAAAGCATCGCTGGTTCGGGTATCGGCGGGATACCCGAAACGCAGGAGATGCTGGATTTTTGCGCCGAGCACAACATCGTGTCGGATATCGAGCTGATTCCGATCAAAGACATCCAAAGCGCATATGACCGGATGCTGAAAGGCGATGTGCGCTACCGGTTTGTAATCGATATGAATACGTTATAAAACGGGCGGTTTTCCGGCGAATGAGCCTTAGGCCGTAAAAATAGCGTCCATTTTCTCGCGGATGGTCAGCAGCCGGGTGCGGTCGCCCCCGTTGACTTCGGCCGATGCCCAGCCGGAATAGCCAATCTTTACAAGGGCTTTGTTCACCGCCGACCAGTTGCAATCGCCTTCCAGGAATTCAACGTCGAATCCTTTCCAGAGACCCTCGTCCTGCTGTTTCTTCAGACTGTACTCTTTGACGTCCAGTTTCAGAATCCGCTTGCCGAGGGTTTCAATCCAGTGCGTCGGCCAGCCGTAACGGAGGATGTTGCCCACGTCGAAATACCAGCCCACGAGCGGGTGTTTGAATTCATCGACAAACCGGGCGGCTTCCAGCGGACTGATCAAAAAACCGTTCCAGACGTTTTCGAAGGCAATCTTGACGCCGGTTTTTTCGGCCATCGGCAGCAGCTTTTTTATTTCCTTGCGGCAGCGTTCGTAGGCATCTTCGTAGCTCACATCGGCTTTCACCACGCCCGGAACCAGCAAAACCGTTGTGCCGCCGTACTGCTTCGTGTCTTGCAGCGATTTTTCCATCGCCTTCACGCACACTTCCCGAACCTTCGGATCGGGGTCCGACAGGGGCGATTTCCAGTGGGCCGAATTGACCGTACCGGGCAGTTCCAGACCGGTTTTGTCGCGGGCGTCCAGTACCTCCTTCATGTCGAGGTTGTTGGGGGTGTCCAACTCCACCCCATCGAAGCCCAGGTCTTTCAGCAATTTGAACTTATCGAGTACCGACAAATCCTCTTTCACCATGCCCCATTTCAGGCTTTTCTTCACCATCGGCGTTTTAAGAGCCGGATTAGAAACCGGATTGACGAACGGGGCGGAAACCGATGCAATCACATGAGGTGCGGATTCAATAGCGGCAAAACCGCCTACAGCGGCCAGCGAGCCGTTTTTCAGAAATTCTCTGCGTTGCATGGTTTTCAGGAGAAAGAGGTAATACCGGGTCGGGCGACTTCCGCAACCGGGGGCTTCATATCAAAACTGTAGGTGTCCGGGCCTAATTTTTCGGTAGAATTCATCGCTTCATCCCAGGTGATCCGACGGCCGGTATAGGCCGCCATGCGCCCCATGATGCCAAGCAGCGTGCTGTTGGCCATGTATTCGCCCTGGTTGATTGGTTCGCCCTTCCGAATGGCCGCAAACAGTTCGTCGTGTTCTGTCTGGTACATGTCGTTGGCAACCCCCGCATATTTCCATTTTTTCCGCCCGGTGATCTCGTGTACGTTCCGGGACACGTTGGCAACGGCCCGGCCTTTTGTTCCCAGGGCCTCGCACATGTAACTCCCCTCGCAATTGACCTGCTGGCGGCTGAAGTGGAATCCTTTGGCCCCGTCTTCGTATTCGTAGGTAATGGCAAAGTGGTCGTAAATGTTGCCGTAGATCGGTTCCGTCCGGACCTGACGGCCACCGGTTCCGGCTGCCGAAAGCGGCATTTTGTCACCAAAGGCCCACGACATCATATCGACGCTGTGAATCGCCTGCTCAACCAGGTGGTCGCCCGACAGCCAGGTGTAATAATACCAGTTCCGGAACACGTATTCGGCGTCGGTCCAGCCCGGTTTTCGGGGGTGCGACCAGACGGTGCCGGTGTTGTAGGTGTTGTAAACGGTAAGCACGTCGCCAATGGCACCGTCCTGAATTTTCTCAAACGTGGCCCGTTTGGGTTCATGAAACCGCCAGCAGAAGCCCGAGAGGAGCGAGATTTTCTTTTCCTTCGCAATTTTAGCCGCTTCCAGCACCTTGCGGACGCCGGGTGCATCGACGGCCATCGGTTTTTCGCAGAAAACGTGTTTTCCGGCCTGCACGGTGGCCATCAGGTGTTCGGGGCGGAAATGCGGGGGCGTTGCCAGAATGACCACATCCACCCCTGACTCCAGCACTTTTTTATAGGCATCGAATCCCACGAATTTATGTTCTTCATCGACTTTGACCTTGTCGCCGTGGATTTTCCGCAGATTATTGAGCGAGTCATCCAGTTTATCCTTGAAAATATCGCCAACGGCGTGCAGCACCACATTGGGATCGGCTTTCAGCGCCTGGGCGGCTGCGCCCGAACCCCGGCCCCCGCAGCCGACCAGGCCGACTTTGAGGGTGTCGGTATTGATACCGGCAAATGAACGTTGGGGGTGCAAAATAGTGACGGCGGGTAAAACGCTGCTGGCCAACGCCATGCCAGTCATTTTTAAGACGTCTCGACGGGAAGTACTCATACGAAAGTGGTTTAGGATCTTGGGTAGAAAAATCGGTGAAGATTTTCCCTGAAAGATAGCCAGTCCAACCGGGAAAGTCAAAAATCGGACGGTTTTCGCCTTTCGAAAGGCCATTTATCCAACCGGTTTACCTCTCATCCAATAGGTTGCAATAAAAGGTACTATGTTTTGCACAGTAATTAAAAAGATTTTTATATTTGGTCCCTTCACGCTAAACCAACAAATCTGATGAAAACGATCCTCTTCTCTTTTTCCCTGCTTTTCAGTGCCGTCCTCAGCTTTGCCCAGTGCGACAAGGAGGTGAAACTAATCACTTCAAAAACGGAGTACCTGGATGCCGCCGGTGTGGTTCAGCGGACGGTGGACGAGCAAAGTACCATTGACATTGGTAAAACCGACATCTTAATAGTACCCGGTAATGCCGATCAAAAAATGAACGGCACCATTCAGTCGACGACCTGCACCTGGAGCGTTCCGTACAAGGAAGGGAAATCCGTTATCAAGGCACTTTTTGCCAAGGAGCCCGGTCAACAGATGCATGTCACCATCACCATTGAAGGGGAAGAGGGCCAACTCACATTCCTGATGGAAATTGCCGAGATGCCGGATCGAAAGATTCGGGTGTGGGTGGAGGAGTTTGGGGAGAAGAAGTGAGGGGAGGGGATTGACGCGGAGGTCACTGGTATATACTGTAACTTTTGTATCATCGTTACGAGTGGCATTTGAGACTAAAAACAAAAAACCCGTAATCGAAAGATTACGGGTCTAATGCTGTGCCGAAGGCGAGACTCGAACTCGCATGAACTTACGTTCACACGCCCCTGAAACGTGCGTGTCTACCAGTTTCACCACTTCGGCATACATTCCCCAGATGGGATTGCAAAGATGCAGGGTTTTGATTTTCTATGCAAGTCGTCGCTACAGATTTTTTACGGTTTCTACGTTTTTTTAGGTTTCAAACGGCTTTTGCCTGCGCTTTTTACAAACCGCCTACAATTCCACCGACTCATACAGCGCTGGAATGTAGACATTCTGGAAACCGGCACTCTGGAGTTTCTGCCGGAAAACCACCTGCCGGTCGTATTCGCCGTGGACCAGAAACACCTGTTTTACCTGCCCCGCATCCTGACACGACAGAAATTCGAGCATCTCCCGGTAATCGCCGTGGGCACTGAACGAGTCCATCACCTCCACGTCGGCTTTTACCAGAAACGTTTCGCCAAAGATTTTTACCTGCGAATCGCCCCGCTTCAAGGCCCCTCCCAGCGTTTCCGGGCCGCAATAGCCCACAATCAGAATCGTGCAGCGTGAATCTTCGATGTTGTTTTTGATGTGGTGTTTGATGCGTCCGGCTTCAGCCATGCCCGACGCCGAGATGATGATGCAGGGTTCGTCGCGGTCGTTGATGGCCTTTGATTCTTCCACATCCGACACATAATGCAGGTTCGGGAAGGCAAAAGCATCGCCGTCTTTTTCGATGTAGGCCAGAATCTCCGGGTTGAAACATTCCTCGTGGGCTTTCATCAAATGCGTGGCTTTCACGGCCATCGGACTGTCGATGTACACCGGCAGACGCGGCAGTTCGCCCCGGTTTTCGAGCTGGTCGAGCGCATACACCAGCTCCTGCGTCCGGTCGACGGCAAAAGCCGGGATGATGAGCTTGCCCCGGCGCACCACGCAGGTTTCGTGCACAATCCGGAGCAAATGCGCACTCATATCGACTTCCGGCTCGTGAAGTTTGTCGCCGTAAGTCGATTCGCAAAGAATGTAATCCGCCTGCGGAAAGGGTTCCGGCATTTTCAGTATCTTGTCGTGCGGCCGGCCAATGTCGCCACTGAAAAACAGGCGTTTTTCCACCGGATCGCCGTTGGGAGCGGTTTCGTGGACGGTCAGGCTAATGGCCGCGCTGCCCAGCAGGTGGGCGGTATCGGTAAAGACTACGCTGACTTCGTCGCGGCTGAGCCAGAACGTTTCGCCATATTCGACCGGTTTCAACAGTTCCAGGGCGCGTTCTACATCGGCGGTTTCGTACAACAGTTCGAGCAAGGCGCGGTCCTGCTTTTTCCGGCGTTTGTTGATCCGCTCCAGGTCCTTTTCCTGAATGTGTGCACTGTCGAGCAGCATAAGCTGGCAGAGATCGGCGGTGGCGGGTGTGCAGTAAATCGGGCCGGTGAAACCCTGACGAACCAGCCGTGGAATCAATCCGCAATGATCGATGTGGGCGTGCGACAGAAGGAGGTAATCGACGTCGGAGGCTTTAAACCGGAAATCCTGATTGAGATCGTCGGTATTGATGCCCTGGAACAAACCGCAGTCGAGCAAAATGCGTGTTCCGCGTTGGGTCGTAATCAGGTGTTTACTGCCGGTAACGGTGCGGGCGGCACCAAAAAATTGAATTTTCATCTGAAAATGGGTGAAAGAGTGAAAGAATGAAAGTGCGAAACCGGAACTATGGCGTAGAGGATAACGGCTTTCATTGCCTGGATTGCTTGCTGAACGGATAGCGGTTTTATAGAACTGATTTTTAAGGTGCCGGGTTAAGGGTTTGCATATTGGAAAAATTACTTCATATCGCCAAAAAATTCTGGAAACGACGCGGGGTAAAAGCCCTGATTGCGTTCGTCGGGCTGTTGCTGGGGTTGAATCTGCTTTTCCCGCTAAGAGTCCGTCCGCGGTATTCAACGGTTATTACAGCCGCCGACGGCACCATTCTTAACGCGTTTTTGAGTGACGACGACAAATGGCGTTTGGTGACGGAACTGAACGAAATCACGCCGGTGTTGCGAAAAACGATTTTACACAAGGAAGACCGGTTCTTTTATTATCACCCCGGTTTTAACCCCTTATCGATGGCGCGGGCGGCTGTTCGCAACCTGACAACGGGCCGCCGAACCTCGGGGGCTTCCACGATCACCATGCAGGTGGTCCGGCTGCTGGAACCCCGAAAACGGACGTACGCCAGCAAAATCGTCGAAGTATTCCGGGCCATTCAACTGGAGTTTTTTTATTCCAAAGACGAGATTCTGCAGCTGTATCTGAACCTGATTCCGTATGGCGGGAACGTGGAAGGTATCAAATCGGCGTCGATGCTGTACCTCGGAAAACCGCCCCAATTGCTGAGTCTGGCCGAAATCACGACGCTCACGATCATCCCGAACCGCCCTTCGACCCTGCGGCTGGGAATCAATAACAAGCTGATTGTGCAGGAACGAAACCGCTGGCTGAACCGCTTCCGACAAACCGGGCTGTTCACGTCCGACGCCATCGTCGACGCCCTGGCCGAACCGCTGGAAGCACACCGGCGGGCCTTACCGAAACGGGCACCTCATCTGGCGTTGCGGCTGAAAAAAAGCCAGCCCGATCAGCCAATCATTCACACGTTGCTGCGGCCCAACCGACAGGCGCAGGCGGAGCAACTCGTCGCCAATTACGTCGGGCGGGTGCGTTCGATGAACATTCACAACGCAGCGGTTCTGGTGGTTAATAACGAGACGATGGCGGTGGAAGCCTACGTTGGTTCGGCGGATTTTGCGAATGGCTACGACGGCGGGCAGGTAGACGGTGTCCGGGCGGTGCGGTCGCCGGGCAGCACCTTGAAACCGTTGTTGTACGCCGTGGCGTTCGACAAAGGACTGATGACGCCGAAAACCGTCCTGAATGATGTGCCGACGAGCTTTTCCGGCTACGAACCCGAGAACTATGACCGGCAATTCTACGGCCCGATCACGGTGGAATCTGCGCTGGCCAACTCGCTGAACGTTCCGGCGGTGAAAACGATGCAACAGCTTGGCACACCGACGTTTATCAATTATTTGAAAAAAGCTGGTTTTGAGACCATCAAAAAACAGTCGAAAGGGCTGGGTTTGTCGGTCATTCTGGGCGGTTGTGGTGTCACGCTGGAAGAACTGACGAGGCTCTTTGCGGCTTTTGCCAACGGTGGTCAGATGAGCAACCTCAACTTTATGGCTCCCCATGCGAATGAAAATCCCGCGAAAAAAAGCCGCCTGATTTCGGAGGATGCCGCTTTTTTGATTACCAATACGCTTACCCAAATCACCCGCCCGGATTTGCCGAATAACTTTGATAACAGTTATCATTTGCCACGCATCGCCTGGAAAACCGGTACGTCCTACGGTCGGCGGGATGCCTGGAGCATTGGCTACAACAAGCGGTATACGGTGGGCGTTTGGGTCGGTAATTTTTCGGGCGAGGGCGTACCGGAACTAAGCGGAGCAAACATTGCCACCCCATTGTTATTCAGTATTTTCAACGCCATCGACTACAACTCGACCAGCGGCTGGTTCCGAATGCCGAAAAGTCTGTCGATGCGGCAAGTCTGCGCCGAAACCGGCGACGTGCCGGGTGAATTCTGTGCGCATAAAATCGTTGATTACGCCATCATGGGCGTTTCGCCCTACCACCGCTGCCAACACCAGAAAACCGTCTGGACCAACCCGGCCGGAACGCTGTCGTACTGTGCCCATTGTTTACCCGAACAGGCCGGTTCGGAAACCGATCCTGCCGTTCAACGGTTTTACCCGAATCTCGCGCCGGAACTGATTGCTTTTTACGAAAGCCGCCGGATTCCGTACCTGAAAATACCGCCCCATAATCCGGCCTGCACGCGGGTGTTTGCCCAACAGGGGCCGCAGATTGTGAGCCCGAACGACGGCAGCGAATATTTTATCAATCCGCACCAGCCGCAACAATTGCAACTGAGTTGTCAGGCCGACAATGAAGTGAAGCTGGTCTACTGGTATCTGAACGATAAACTTTACCGAAAAGCCGCCCCAACGGAGGGCGTTTTCTTCAGTCCGCAACCCGGTTCGCTCAAAATTTCCTGTGCCGACGACAAGGGGCGAAATACCGACATCCGGATTTCGATCAAAGCCGAATGAGTTGTCTGGTTAATTTTACGGAACCGCCTTTCAAAACAGCTATACTTCATTAGATTTGTGCAACTTATGATGGGAGGTGTGACAAGGGACTTGGATCTTGTCACACCTCTGATTTCTTTACTCTGGTAGTATTTCTCCTAAAACCATTCTGGCATGAATTCCAACCGTCGTGATTTTTTACAAAAACTTTCGAAAGGCATTGGCGCTTCGGCGCTCGCTTCGCCCTTAGCCGGTTATGCGGCTTCGCTGAATCAGCAGGATGAATTTTCCCGCATCAACACGCTCGTTTCGCATCTGGGCGAACCGCTGCGGCAAGGCCGTAAATTGGGTATGGCGCTGGTCGGCCTGGGAGGGTACGCCAAGAATCAACTGGCTCCGGCTCTGCAACAAACGCAGCACGTTCGGCTGGCCGGTATTGTGACTGGAACGCCTACCAAAGCAGAAGAATGGATGGCTAAGTACAACATTCCGAAAGCGAATGTGTACGACTACAAAACGTTTGACCGCATCATCGACAACAAGGATATTGATGTGGTTTACGTCGTTTTGCCGAATTCAATGCACGCGGAATACGTGATTCGGGCGGCCAAAGCCGGCAAGCATGTGATTTGCGAAAAACCGATGGCGATCACGGTGAAGGATTGTCAGGATATGATCGATGCCTGTAAGAAGGCCAACGTGCAACTGGCCATTGGCTACCGGCTCCACTATGAACCTTTCACGCAGGAGATGATGCGACTGGGCCGGGAGAAAGTATTCGGCAACCTGAAATTTCTGGAAGCCAGCGACGGTTTCAAGGCCGGTGATCCAAACCAGTGGCGGCTTAAAAAAGCGATGGCGGGTGGTGGCCCGATGATGGACGTGGGCATCTACGCCATTCAGGGCGTGCGGCTGGTAACGGGTTTGGAGCCGATTTCGGTGACCGCCCAGTTTGCGCCCAAAACCGATCCCCAAAAATTCAAGGATGTGGAAGAAACGATGTACTGGCAGTTCGAATTTCCGAACGGAATTACTTCAACGTCGACTACCAGTTACGCTGCGGGCGTCGAGCGGTTGTACGCGTCGGCCGAAAATGGCTGGTTCGAGTTGCGCCCCGCCTTTGGGTACGGTCCGCTGAAAGGGATGACCAGCAAAGGTCCGATCGATAAACCGGTGGTCAATCACCAGGCCATGCATATGGACGGTATTTGCAAGGATCTGATCGACGGCAAACAACTGCCGAAGCACATCACGGGTGAAGAGGGAATGCAGGACGTGAAAATTATCCAGGCAACGTACCAGGCTGCCGAAACCGGGCGGAAAATCAAAATTTAAGGATTTATTTTGCGGAGTTGAGCGGAGAACATCAGAGGGACGCAGAGAAAACTCTGATAAACTCTGATTTCCTCCGCTTAACTCTGCGAAATAACTCTTTTTACTTCTTCTTCCCCATCGCGTACTTAATCCCCCCCAGGATGTGCGTCAGGAATTGGGTGTCGCTGTAGGATTCGTCTGTGTGGCCCCCGCCGGTGTAGAACGACCGGCCGCCGTCGAATTCGCGGTACCAGATAAACGGGTGATTATCACCATTTTTGCCGCCTTCGTAGGTTTTCTCATCCAGTTTTCCCAGAATTTTCAGGCCCGGCACAATGCTTTTGTAGTTATACCACTCGTCGTAGCGTTTCCAGCGGTCGGGCAGGGCTTTGGTCGAAAGGTGTTTTTTGTCCACAATCTCAATTTCGGCGTTCTGCTGCTTCGGGTGGCTCAGGAAATACGCCCCCACCAGTTGGTTGTACCACGGCCATTCGTATTCGGTGTCGGCTGCCGCGTGAATTCCGACAAAACCGCCCCCTTTTTTGATATACTGTTCAAAAGCCGCCTGTTGTTCAGCGTTCAGAATATCGCCGGTTGTGCTCAGAAAAACGACGGCCTTGTATTTTTTCAGGTTTTCGGGTGTAAAAAGAGCCGCGTTTTCGGTCGTATCGACGCTGAAACCGTTTTCCTGCCCCAGCTTCACAATACTCATTTTACCCACTTCGATGGACTTGTGCCGGAAGCCTGCGGTCTTCGAAAAAACCAGAATCGCATCTTTGGCGTTTGTGGTCGTAGTGGCCAGACCGGTCAATACGCACAGAATGCTGAGGAACTTTACAATCGTTTTCATTACACAAGGTTAAATATGCAGTATCAAAAGTATCGGTTTTGTTGTACTTTACTGTTCATGTTTCATCAATTTCTTCCTGAGTTATGAAAGTACGGCCTGCGGTGCTCCTGATCGAGAATAATCATTTACTGCTGATGCATTACCGGTATGGTGACACGGACGTGTATGCCCTGCCCGGCGGCAATCCCGACCAGGGCGAAACCCTGGATCTGACGGTGATGCGCGAGTTGCAGGAAGAATTGGGCATCGATGTTGAAGTCGGGCCGATCGCGTTTATCGGAGAAGTGATTTTGCCCCCGACCAACGGTTCGGAAACCAAAGAAGATGTGTTGCACGTGGTATTTGTCAGTCAGTTGATTGGCGGTATTCCCCGCATCAACCCGGAAGAAACCACGGCACTGGCCGTTAGCTGGAAGCCGATTCATGAATTGGACGACCTGAATCTGTATCCGAATGTCGGACGGCAGATTCAGCGCTGGCTGACGTCACAGACTAATCTGGAATACATCGGGAAAATCGATCAGGCATTTTTTTGAACGGGTGGATGGTTTTGGAGGTTGTTGGGGATCAGCGCACCCAGAGCCATGCCTGTGATACTGGCCAGCAAACCATAAACAAGGGGCGGATATTCCGTTTCAATGGCCAGACAGGTTAACCAGACAACAAGTCCGCTGATCATCGACAACAGACAACCCAGCGTATTGGCCGGTTTCCAGTATAACCCGGCTGTGAGCGGTACGAATAACGATACCAGACTAAACGCCGACGACTCGCCGACCAGTTCGAAAATGTTGACGTCGCGGGCTGCGGTCATCCAGACGCAAATCAGGGTGATTACCGCCACCGCCAGCCGGATGGTACGCAGCAGCGTTTTGTCACTGATGTCGGGCTTGAAAAACCGGTAGATGTTCTCGCCAAAAACCGTTGCCGGTGCCAGAATCGCGCCACTCGATACGCTGAGAATCGCTGATAGTAAGGCACCGAAAAAGAGAATTTGCAACGGCATACTGGCTTGCCGCAACACCATGTTCGGAATCAGCATCTGGTTGTCCTGGTTCAAATCCGGGTACAGCTGCTTGCCCACCAGCCCAATAAACAGGGGCAGCATGGCAATGGTGATGTATAGAAGCGACGCCAGATAGGAAGCCCGGACGGTGGTCCGCTCGTTTTTGGCCGACATCACGCGTTGAAAAACGTCCTGTTGCGGAATGGAACCCAGGCCGATGGTGATCCAGGCGGCCACCCACCCGACGCCGTCTTTGAACGTCGGTTGTGGCAGGAAATGGAAAAAACCGGGCTTGGTTTTCTGAATGATGCTGGCTATCCCGTCGGTCTGTTTATACAGAATAACGGCAATGATAATCAACGCAATGACGATGATGATGTTGTGGAGAAAGTCGGTGATGGAAAGCGACCACATGCCGCCCATCATCGTGTAAATCATGACGATGGTTGCGCTGGACGCAATGCACCAGAAAATGGGTACGCCCGTGACCAGATTAAGGACAATCCCGATGGCGATGAACTGGGCGGAAATCCAGCTAAAATACGACGGAATGACCAGAGCCGCCGACAGAAACTCCGCCGAACGGCCAAAGCGAATGCTGAAATAATCCGAAAACGTGGTGATTCCCAGCCGATAGAGCGGTCGGGCGTAGAACGCTCCGACCAGAAACAGGCACAAGGCCGACCCGAACGGTTCTTCGATAACGGCCAGAAAACCGCCGTCGACAAACATCGCCGGCGCGCCCATGATCGTTTCCGAGCCAAACCAGGTTGCAAACGTGGCCGAAGCCGCCAGCGCCAGCGGGAGCCGCCGACCGGCCAGCACAAAATCCTGACTGCTGGTTACTTTTCGGGCCGCCCAGGCACCGATGGCGAGGTTGGAAAGGAGGTAGAGGGCAATAAAGGTGAGGAGCATCCGGTGAATAGGCTTGTCGTCACCAAAATAAACAAAAAAACCGATGTCGGAAACATCGGTTTTTTGCAAACTGCAGTCAGGGTTACAACCGGATCGTCGCAGGCAGATACTTCGCGATCAGGTCTTCGTAATACGGTTTCAATTCCGAAACGACCGGTGTTACCGGGCTTTTCGAATACAAATCGTACGGGTTGAATTTATCGACCCATTTGAACATCGCCCGGTCGTGATCGTCCATCAGGTGATCATACGCTTTTTCGCGGTGTTGCGCGTAGAACGAGTGATACCGGATCATGTACAGGGCCGGTTCGGGCAGGTGATCTTTCGTAATGTGGTACAAATATTCGTCGTGTCCCCACGACATCGTGACGTTGTTCAACCCGCAATTCGGCTCGTAAACACCGTATTTGGTGTTGAAATCCTTGTTATACGTATCCGGATTGGCCGCAAAATACTCGGGATAAACGATTTTGTCGGAATGCGCGCAACCCACCGGGAACGTGTCGCCGACAACCGCCCATTGCGGCTCACCAAACAGACAGAGTACTTTGCCCATGTCGTGCAGAAAACCGGTCAGCACAAACCAGTCGGGGTGACCATCGGCGCGGATGGCTTCGGCAGTTTGCAGCAAATGTTGTAACTGGTCGAGTTCAATATCCGGATCGGAATCATCGACGAGGGTGTTGAGAAACTCCATCGCGCCCCAAACCGGGATTTCTTTTTTGTCGAATTTTAGAAATTCAGCCCGTTTTTCCTGCACAAAATCGTACGTCTGGTAGGTGTGATTCAGGCGGTAAAACTCCCGGACGGTATCGCGGGCTGGGTCGTCATAATTGCGGTATTCTTCCTTGGCCTTGTGTTCCGGTTCGGGGTAGCGGATCAGCAGATCATCTTCCCATTGTTCCAGGCTGGAGAGGGGGTTGCGTTCGGTGTCGGTGAATGCCATAGTGAGGTAGCTGTTAATAAGCCAATTAATGGTGTAAAGATAATCATTCCCCCAACTATTTCAAGTCTATCGCTTACCCGAAATAGCCAGTCAATTCGTCAGATTGTGCAATGCCCAAACGTCAATGGAGATTTCCATGTCGGCTTTCAGCACGTTTAAAACATCGGCAAAAGGCCGGTGATTGTCGGCCAGATTTGAAAACAGAACAATCAATGTCTTTTTCTGGGGAATGCGAACGACGCAGTTGCTAAAACCGCACGTACTGCCGGAGTGGAAAAACTCCGATGCTTCGCCATTTGTTTGGGTGAAAAACCAGCCTAGCCCGTAGAAACCGTTTGGCTGTCCTTCAATCTGATGATGGATGGTTTTGAGTTTTTCCCCAACATCGACCAGTTGGCCGGTTGTCAGCGCGTCGCTCCATTTTTTATAATCCGCCAGGGAAGTATAAACACAGCCGTCGCCTTTGGTGCCGCTCGTCACGCTCTGGTCCGAAAACCGGATGGTTTGGTCCTGATTTCGGGCATAGCCCATCGCCCGGTTGGGAATCGGCCGCTTCGGTTCATAGAGCGTCGTCTGGTTCATGCCCAGCGGTTTGAAAAGGCTTTCGGTGATGAACGCCAGATACGGTTTTTTCGTGACCCGCTCCACGACTTGTGTAAGCAAACAGAAGGCCGAATTGCTGTAGCGAAACCGGCTCCCCGGTTCGAAATACGTCGAGTCCTGCGACTGTAGCAGCGTCAACACTTCCGCATCAAAAATCTGCTCTTTTCGACTGGACGACAAAAGGGACTCGTAATCCAGAATCCCGGAAGTGTGCGTCAGCAGATGACGCAACTTGATAGTTTTGCCAACGTTTGGATTGAAATCCGGGAAAAATTTGAGCAAATTGTCCTCCAGCGATAGCTTTTTCTGTTTCTCCAGCAGCAGAATGCACATCGCCGTGAACTGCTTGGAAACCGACGCCATCCGAAAATTGGTTTCCGGCGAAAGGGGCGTTTTCGTCTCCAGATTGGCCAGGCCAACACCCCGGTTGTAGACGATTTTTCCATCGATCACCACCAGCAGGGCACCGCCGGGCTGGTCGGCCGGAAAGTTGCGGTGCATCACCGAATCGAGAGCCGCCGGGAGCTTTTGAGCCAAAACCGTATGAAGCATACAACACCAGAAAGCGAGGATTTTCATTCCGGCAATCTACGAAAAATAGGAACGCGGCCGGGTCGCCGATGCGATTTGACGGATTGAACGGATTTTCACGGATAAAATCAGTTTTAATCCGTTCAATCCGTCAGATCAGCGTTCCCATCAAAAACCCAGATCTGATCGGGTGTGATGCAGAAATTCAGGGAAATATCACCTTCGTACACATCGTTAATCTGATCGACCGGATCGAATAGCGACAGGCCGATTTTCAGGCAATCCGGGCGGCACTGGGCCAGAAACCGGTCGTAAAAACCGCCCCCGTAGCCGACGCGGTTGCCGGTTTGGTCGAAAGCTAACAACGGGACTAAAATAATATCGAATACTGAATTTTGAATAGCGAATAACGAAGTGGGAGGCTCGGGAATACCGTACCGGTTTTTGATAAACACGGTTTGGGGAGTGATCGCGTAGTTTTCCAGGGTGCCGCTTTCCAGATTCGTGACGGGCGCGGCCACCCGAATCTGTGGAAATTCCTGCCAGAGCCGCCGGACGATGAGCCAGGTATCGACTTCTTTCTGACTTTCGATGGGCAAAAACGTACCGATAACCGAAACCGGTTTGGTTGGCAGAAACGTAAAAAAACGATTTGAGATGGCTTCGCAGCGGGTTTGCCATTCGGCTTCGGACAACGACCGGCGTTTCTGGCGAAATTCCGCACGCAGCTCGGCTTTCGTCATGGCTTAGTCTTTCAACACCAGCATCTGGTAGGCCATCGGATCAAAAACCGTCAGCAATTTCGGGATGAACTGCGGGTCGTTGAGCTGGAAATTCAGGTAATTTTCGGACCGCTCCTGAATACCGCCGTTCGGGAAGAGCTTTTGTTTCAGGGTCATCAACTGGATGAGAACCGTTTCGTAATTTTTCTCCTCGGTTTTCTTCAGCCGTTTTTCCAGATGATCGATCGTGTGCATCAGCCGGGCTTTTTCGGCCAGCACGGCCCCTTCCAGCGACCGATCCACTTTGACGGATTTGTGCAGAATCTCGGCAAAGCACTGTTCCAGACAAGCCTTCTGGTCCGTCAGATCGAGGGAATTTCCCGAAATTCGTTCCGTGTACGCCCGGCGCAATTTCACCTCGTCCCAGAACAGTTCTTCGGGCGATACACCCAGTTTGTCCATTTTTTTGGCACTGGCGGGATTAACGTACAACGCAAAGTTGCGGGGCATCAGCAGCGGAAACGGAATCTTGAAATGATCGAAAATGCCCTTCAGTTGCAGCCAGTACGGCACTTCTGACGGACCGCCGATGTAGGCCAGATTCGGCAAAATGACTTCCTGATAAACCGGGCGAAGCACCACATTGGGGCTAAACCGCTCCGGATGTTCGTCAACCAGGGCAACGATCTCTTCCTTCGAAAACCGTATTTCGGTGTTCAAAACTTCATACGAATCCTCGCCATCGGTAACAATCCGTTCGCGCAACTGGTCTTCCAGGTAAAAAAGATTGATTTCGCGGGGTGTGATCTGCGTTTTGTACCCGAGTGCTTCCAGTTGCTGGGTGGTTTGCGTAACGATGCTCTCGGTTGGGCGGTTCAGCAACTCGTCTTTGATGATCGGCGCAAACAGTCGTTTCAAGTCCGCATCGTCGGGGTCGAGGCAAATCAGGCCCTCTTTGCCCAGCAGTTCGTTGACATACCAGCGAACGGCGTCCGACAACGTATCGTGTTTCAGGTAAGCCTCTTCAAACAGAAACAGCTTTTCCGGCATCTGGTCGAACACGGTTTTCAATTCCTTCGGGCTCATCCGCCCCACGGCTCCGCGTTGCTCCGTTTCCCAGGTATAGTTTTTGCCAAATAGCGTAAAATGGTTGATTTCGGCAAAGTCGTGGTCTTCGGCGGCCAGCCAGTAGATCGGGACAAACCGGTAGGCCGGATACGTTTCGTTCAGTTTTTTCGCCAGATTTACCGTCGTAATCCACTTGTAAAGGACGTAAAGTGGCCCGGTGAAAATATTGAGTTGGTGGCCCGTCGTCACCGTAAAGGTATTGGGCTGGGTCAGGACCGAGAAGTCGGGTTTGTTGGGAATGTGCTGGTACTGCCGTTCCAGAACTTCCACCAGCGTCTGCCGTTTGCTGTCGTCGAACGCCCGGTTTTTGACTTGGTCCTCAAACGCTTCCAGGGTTGGAAAGTGGTTGTAATAGGGTTGGAGAGCTTCTTTTTGAGAGATATAATCGAGGAACAGATTCGAAAACTGGCCGGTGGCGGTGAGTGGCAGGTACTGACAGTCCATGAAAATGGGATTTTTGTCAGTGAACACAGAATTGGGGATCAAGGTTCGGACGAGTTAAGGTGAATACACGAATGGCAACCAAAGGTGGTCCAGAAATCAGGCCAGCCCGGTTTTCGGGATCTGGTTCCAGAGGTTGTTCCGGGTGGTGTGGATTTCCTGCAAGGCCCGGGTTCCGCCCAGCGTCACATTGAAAAACCGCTTCCGGCGGCCCCCGCGCTCGGCGGTGGCCCCGCCCATCTGCGACTTGAGGTAGCCTTTTTCTTCGAGTCGTTGCAGCGTCGCATGAATGGCACTCAGACTGACGGTGCGACCGGTTTGCTTCTCGATTTCTTCCAGAATGGTCACGCCGTAAGCCTGCCCGTTCAGCATGGCAACCGTTAGCAGCACCAGTTCCTCAAATTCGCCTAAGTACGGACGATTCATATTTGTTTAGGTTTTGTAAAACAAATATATCCAGATTCTTTTAGCAGCAAAGAACCGGTCGGTAAATCATCGTTTTTTGGCGGAAAATGACGGAAAATTAGGACATCACAACATCCGAATCTTGATGTTCCGGTACCAAACCGTGCTGCCCCAGTCCTGCAAACCAATCCGCCCGGTCAATTGCCCTTTGCTGATCGGCGCGGTATTTAGCTTGCTTTCGGCGATTCGTTTTTTCCAGTCGGTGCTCTCAACGTTGTGTTCCTGAATGAGATAGCCGTTCATGTAAACCGACAGTACTTTCCCTTTCAGCTTGAAATGAATCTGGTTCCACTCGCCCACGGGTTTTGGTTCGCGAATGCGGGCATTGGCGACGCTGAAGAAATCGCCCGCGCGGTGTTTGTTTTCCGGGGCTCCTTCGTAGATGGCGTTGTCGAGCACCTGAAGCTCCAGTCCTGTGTGGTAAATCTCCTTGTATTCCGGGGCTTCGGTTACAAAAAAGAAAATACCGCTGTTCGTAAACCGTTCGACTTTACAATCCGCCTTGAATTCAAAATCCCCTTTAAACGTTTGATCCGTCGCCAGATCCCCCCCGTTTTTGGCTTTGTTTCCGGCGCGTTCCGGCACGTTCAGTTTCAGCGCCCCGTTCTCGATAATCCAGGCCGAGCCGACACCGGTTTTGCCGTACGTATGCCAGCCGCTGACGTCTTTGCCGTTGAAGAGCAGTTTCCAGCCTTCTTTCTTTTCCTGTGCAGTCAAGGTGTTCGGAGCCTGTGCAAACAGGTGGACGACCGATAGGAAGAACAGCGCAGTCAGTGAATTTTTTTTCATAGGTTTTGAAAGAGAGAAAAGAGCAAAGACAAGAGAGTAAAGACACGGTTTTTCAGGTCTTTACTCTCTTGTCTTTATTCTATATTCTATTAAAATTACATCGCCCAGCCCTGGCGGTACTCGCGTTTCAGATACGGATTCAGTTCTGGGGCGTTGGTGAAGGCCATGGTTTTCGTATCCCAGTTCAGTTTGGTGCCTTGTTTGTAGAGTGCCACGATGCCCAGCAGCATGGTTTCGCACAACGGACCAGCGTATTCAAAGGGAGAAACCGCTTTGCCATTGCCTTTGCAGGCTTCGGCCCAGTTGCGTTCGTGACTCATGCCGACACGTGGAATGGTCTGCGCCGGTTTTTTGTAGGAATCCATTTTTTCCTGCGGCAACAGACGCGGTTTGGAGCCGTAGGTTTCGTGGAAAAGCTTTCCTTTTGTTCCGATGTATAAAACGCCACCACCTTTGGGAACGGGGCCATCGCCAAATTCGACCGGTTTGGGTGGCAGAATACCGCCGTCGTACCACGTCATCGTCAGCGGATTTTTCTTGTCTTTGGTTTCAAACTCGAAGGTCACCAGCGACGAAACCGGGTAGCTTTGCTTGTTAAACGGCGTTGAGGAAGCTTCTACCGTGATTGGTGGATTGAGACCCAGCGCCCAGAACGGGTGATCGACGAGGTGAGCCCCCATGTCACCCAGCGCACCGGCACCGTAATCGACCCAGCCACGCCATTTGAACGGGGTATACGCCGGATTGTAGGCCCGGTGCGGAGCGGGACCCAAAAACAACTCCCAGTCCAGCGTCGATGGGGCGTCGACGGCTTCTTTTGGTACTTCCATGCCTTGTGGCCAGATGGGGCGGTTGGTCCAGACGTGGACTTCCTGCACTTTGCCGATGGCGCCGTCGGCAATCCATTCGTTGATCAGGCGGGCATCGTCGTTCGAATGGCCCTGATTTCCCATTTGCGTAACGACTTTCGGATTTTCTTTTGCCAGCCGCGCCAGTTCGCGCGATTCCCAAACCGTAACGGTCAACGGTTTTTGCACGTAGACGTGTTTGCCGAGTTTCATGGCGGCTGATGCAATAACACCGTGGAGGTGATCGGGTGTGGCCACCACAATGCCGTCGATGTCCTTCTGGGCTTCCAGCATCTTGCGGTAATCTTTGTACCGCTTGGCGTTCGGGTATTTTTCGAAAACCGGGCCGGCGTATTTCTCATCGACATCGCAGAGGGCCACAATGTTTTCGGTGGGCGCCAGGGCGTTGAGGTTGCTTTTTCCCATACCGCCGATGCCGACACCGGCAACGTTCAGTTTATCAGACGGCGCGATAAAGCCTTTGCCTCCGAGCACATGCCGGGGCAGAATGGTCACGCCAGCCAGGGCCAGCGACGAAGCTTTGACAAAACCTCGTCGGCTAACCGCCTGCTCTGCTTTGTTTTTCAGATTGTTCATACGTGAAACAGTATGTTTGTTAAGGGAATGGAATACGAGTGTGTTAAAAGTACAAAATCATCGTGTCTGAAGTACTATTTAATCGCATGAAAATGCTATACCGCATCTTGCTTAAATTTTAGGCTAAAAGATATTTTTGGACCCGTAAAGGACAGATGTTTGTAGGAGAAGGTGTCCCAGAATGATCTTAGCGTGCCAGCGGTACGCACAGCCTACTAATCAGGAAAAAACGCGCGTTTTGCGTCATTTCAATTTCTTCGGATTGACCCGCCGGATCACTTCCCGTTTATTGAACACGATGCGCCAGATCACGAACGGCAAAGCCGCGCTGTCCGTGCAGGTTTTGCAAATCACATCATCCGTCGCAACGGGTGAATTGTAGACAAACAGCGTGTCGTTCAGTTTCTGGACGTTGTCGTTCTGCTCCAGTTTATTCTGGGCGTTGTAGACATACGCACCCAGCAAATCCCGCTCTTTGGGGTCCAGGGCCGGGTTGGTTACATCTTTTGCCTTCAGCAAATCGATCGTAATGGCGTACTGTTTCTCCAGTTTCTGAATGGCCGGTATGTTTTCCAGGTTGCAAAACGTGGAGTCTCCGGGCTTTTTCGTCAGTTCACGAGTCAGGGCTTTTCGGGTGGTCAGAATGAGGGCTTTACCCCATTCGTCGACAGTGGTTGTGAGTTGGACGTTGGTGACCCGCTTAATTTTCCGGTCGTTCATTTCCTGCGCCAGTTCCTTCGTATTCTGATTCTGGTCGGGAGAGCAGGCGGACTCAAAAAATAGAAGAAACAACAGACTCAGCAGGAAAGCAAAAGGGGAAAAGATACGGTTCATTGCCAGGAACTTAGTGAAGTGAAATCTTGTCATCAATCAGGATAACGATGGGATTGCCCGTTTCGTTGACAAATGTACGACCGAAGTGTTGACTGACCGAATTTTCGTAGATTTGTATCAAAATTCACCCGGTCTTGAGGGGAACGAGGCAATTTGAAGGCATAATATTTTTGACCAATGATTGATCAATTAGAATCCATAAAAGAACGGTTTGAGGAGATTTCTCAGCAAATCATGATGCCGGAAATCGTTTCGGATCAGAAGAAATACACCAAGCTGAGCAAGGAATACAAAGACCTCGAAAAGATTGTCAAGCAGTATCAGGTTTACAAAAAACTGCTGAACGACATTGACGGGGCGAAGGAACTGCTGGCGACCGAGAAGGACGAAGATTTGCGCGAAATGGCCAAAGCCGAACTCGATGAGCTGGTGCCGCAGCGCGAACCGATGGAGGACGTATTGAAAGAAATGCTGATTCCGAAAGATCCGAACGACAGCAAAAACGTCATTCTCGAAATTCGGGCCGGAACCGGTGGCGACGAAGCATCCATTTTCGCCGGTGATCTCTTCCGCATGTACCAGCGGCTTTGCGACCGCATGGGCTGGCGGATGTCGCTGATGGACTTCACCGAAGGAACCTCGGGCGGTTACAAAGAAATTATCTGCCAGGTCGAAGGCGAAGACGTCTACGGCAAACTGAAATTCGAATCCGGGGTTCACCGCGTTCAGCGGGTTCCGGCCACCGAATCGCAGGGGCGGATTCATACCTCAGCCTCCAGCGTAGCGGTTTTACCCGAAGCGGAAGAGGTTGACGTTCAGATCAATATGAACGACATTCGGAAAGATACCTTCTGCTCTTCGGGTGCGGGAGGGCAGTCGGTCAACACCACCTATTCGGCGGTTCGGCTGACACACATTCCGTCGGGTTTGGTGGTGCAGTGTCAGGATGAACGTTCGCAGATCAAAAATACCGAGAAAGCTCTGACGGTTTTGCGGTCACGTTTGTACGAAATTGAACTGCAAAAGCACAACGACGAAATCAGCTCGCAGCGCAAGTCGATGGTGGGTAGTGGCGACCGTTCCGACAAAATCCGGACCTACAATTATCCGCAAAGCCGGGTTACCGACCACCGCATCGGTCTGACGGTGTATAACCTGCCGACGGTGATGGATGGCGACATCGACAACTTTATCGAGCAACTCCGCATGGCCGAAAACGCCGAACGGATGAAAGAAGCCGCGATGGTATAAGCACCCCTGGTCGGAAGGCCGGTGCCGCTCTAGTCCGTGGGATTCTTATCATGTTGGGAGCTTGGACGGATCTTACGGTGAGTTAATCCGGAAGCCCTGGAAGGGCGGTCTGTCAATAGTCAAAAGGTTATCCACAACTTCAGGCCGCTCCTGCGGAGCTACCAGTTGTGGATAACCTTTTGACTATTGACAGGGAAGCTTCCGGCCTTAATTCAAACAACTTCTTAGACTTTTTGAGTCGCTTTCAACCGGTCGCGGAGCTGAAACAACTCATCCCGCAACCGGGCCGCTTCCATGAAATCAAGCTCTTTGGCTGCTTTTTCCATTTTTTGCTGTGTTTCCTTGATGATCTGTTCCAGGTCGTTTTTGCCCATGTATTGCACCACGGGATCGGCAGCAATCTGGAATTCGTCGGGTTCAACGTAGTATTGTTTGGCCTCCGGACGCGAATCGGCAATGCTGGTTTGTCCCATAATCGAATCGTGGGACCTCAGAATCGTCATCGGCGTAATACCGTGTTTCTCATTGTATTCCATCTGGATTTCCCGCCGTCGGTTGGTTTCGCTGATGGCTTTTTCCATCGAACCGGTGATGCGGTCGGCATACATGAGCACGCGTCCGTTGGAGTTCCGGGCCGCCCGGCCAATGGTCTGAATCAAGGATCGAATGTCGCGCAGGAAACCTTCTTTGTCGGCGTCCATGATGGCCACCAGCGATACTTCCGGCAAATCGAGTCCTTCGCGCAGCAGGTTGACACCCACCAGTACATCGAAAACACCCAGTCGTAACTCCCGCAGGATTTCAACGCGATCCAGCGTTTTCACTTCGGAGTGAATGTAGCGGCCTTTCACGCCTACCCGTTCCAGGTATTTGCTCAACTCTTCGGCCATGCGTTTGGTCAGCGTCGTCACCAGCACCCGCTCTTTGCGCTTGACGCGGATGTCGATTTCTTCCAGCAAATCGTCGATCTGGTTGAGGCTGGGCCGTACTTCAATCGCCGGGTCGAGCAGACCCGTCGGACGAATCAGCTGTTCGACCACCACGCCTTCGCTCCGGCGTAGTTCATAGTCAGACGGCGTGGCGCTGACAAAAACCGTTTGCCCGGCCATTTGCTCAAATTCCTGAAAGGTAAGCGGACGGTTGTCCAGTGCCGACGGCAACCGAAAACCGTAGTCGACCAGGGCTTCCTTGCGCGAGCGGTCACCGCCCCACATCGCCCGGATTTGCGGCATCGTCGCGTGGCTTTCATCCACAATCGTCAGAAAGTCGTCCGGGAAATAATCGAGCAGACAAAAGGGGCGCTGGCCGGGTTGCCGGCGATCGAAATACCGGGAGTAGTTTTCAATACCGGAACAATAGCCCAGTTCGCGCATCATTTCGATGTCGAACTCGGTTCGCTCCTTGATCCGCTCGGCCTCCATATTCCGGAATTCGGATTGGAAATAGCGAATCTGCGCCACCAGGTCATTCTGGATTTCGCCGATGGCCATGTTCAGGGTATCCCGGCCCGTCACGAAGAGGTTCGCCGGGAAAATGGCGATGATCCGGTCGTCGCCGATTTTCTTGCCCGATGCCGGATCGATGCGCTGAATGGCTTCAATTTCGTCGCCGAAGAAGACAATCCGGTACGCAAAATCGGCATAACCGGGAAAAATATCGACGGTATCGCCCTTAACCCGGAACGAACCGCGCGTGAATTCTACCTCGGTGCGGCTATACAGAATCTCGACCAGTTTGAAGAGAAACTGGTTGCGGCTGATGGTTTCGCCCACGCCCAGCCGCACGATGCTTTTCTGGTATTCGTTCGGGTTACCGGCGCCGTAAATGCAGGAAACCGACGCAATCACGACAATATCCCGACGACCGCTCATCAGGGCCGAAACCGTCGCCAGCCGGAGCTTGTCGATTTCTTCGTTGATGGCCAGGTCTTTTTCGATGTACGTATTGGTCGTTGCGATGAACGCTTCCGGCTGGTAATAATCGTAATACGAGATAAAATATTGAACAGCATTTTCGGGGAAAAACTGCTTGAACTCGCCGTAGAGCTGGGCTGCCAGCGTTTTGTTGTGGCTTAGCACGAGCGTCGGGCGATCGAGTTGGGCAATGACGTTGGCTACAGTAAACGTTTTCCCAGATCCGGTAACACCCAACAACACCTGCGACGGTTCGCCTTCTTTAATGCCTTTTACCAGCTTTTCAATGGCCTGTGGCTGGTCGCCAGTCGGTTTAAATTCTGAAGTCAGCTTGAAATTCATAACAAGCTAAGATACGAAAAAAGCAAGATTGAAACAAGAACGGTTTTAAAGATAACCGCACTTTGTCAGGATTGTTAGCGTATGCTCATTCTGTCATTTTTTCCAAACATCTCGCCCACCTCCTGGTTACGATAGTAGTCACTCAACGTTCAACTAGCATGAAAAACTACCTGAAAAATGGATACCGTAGCCTGATCGTCGGGTTTGGTATTCTTTCGACAACCTTTTGCCTGAGTTGTAATTCTAAAACGGAAAACACGCAATCAGGCACCGATTCGACGACAATGGCGAATGATACGAGCATTATGGGAATTCAGGGCGACACGACTACCAATTCGCTGGATGCACCACAAGCGGCACAGGGCGATACCGGACAGACGTTGCCGGAAATGCGTGCCAAAAAGAAAAACTGATTTGAGCGGTATTCCCTGATTATTGATACGTCCCCACCAGCGTAACGACCGATTTGGGTTCCAGCCGGATCTGGTCGGCGTGTACGGTGGATTTCGTCAGGGTTTGGGTGGCGGAAGTGGTATAACCGGCAAAGCTTCCGTTCTGAATTTTTACCCCGCTGAGGGGTACGGTCAGGGCATCGGAGGTCATGTTGATGCAAACCAGCACAAGCTGTTTCCGCGCGGCATCTTTGTAGGCCGACACCATACCCTGACTCGCTTCGGCCACCGGGTTCGCCACTGCACCCATGCGAACCGCCACCCGTTTCATACCGGGCCGGATGAAGCGGGCGTAATTGCCGAACGCCCAAAGCTGTTTGGAGTCGATCACCTGCCCGTCAAGCCGGGCGTTGTCGTGGTTTTTATATCCGCCATCGGGGCCGTTGATATACACCAGCCCATCGCTGTAATCGTACGGATTGATGGCCAGCCACCATTGCCACGATGTCACGTTGGCGATGGTCAGATCGTTGTGAATCACCTTTGCCACGTAGAGCCCATAGTCAATGTCGGTGTGACGCGGACTGCCGTTGTACTGGCCGCAGATGTCGCCCAGAACACCAAACTCACTTTGCCAGAGTTGCGGACTTCCCACGGTTTTGGCGCGCTGAGCCGCTTTCTGGCGCATTGCCACGAGCGTCGAGTCCCGGCAGGTCGAGAAATAGCTGTGATACGCCCAGATTGGCTCTACATTCGGAAGTTTGGTCAAAGAAGCGGTTTGGTTAGGACCAAAAAAGTAGTCAAGCTGCTCACCCCGACCACTTTCGGCTTTCTCGTAGAGATAATCAAGCTGGCCCGCTTCACCCGTTACGACCTTGGTGTTGGATTGGCGGGATGCCAGTTTATTCGATAAGGCTTTGGTTACCGCCAGCATATCGGCGTTTTCGGCCGGGGAGCCTTCCTGATTCGCTTTGCCGTTTTTGCCGGCGGTCCAGTCCCACTGCGGTTCGTTGATGGGACTCAGGTAATCGAGTTTGAAGTGTTCGGCTACGGTCACCAGAAAGTCGGCGAAGGGTTCCAGCGCGGCTGGTTTCAGGTTGAATGCTTTGCCGCCCGGCGAAAAAGCTTTGCCGTTGCGGGTCATTTGCACGGGTGGAGAGTTGGTAAACCCGAGGGTATAGCGAACGCCCCGCTGGCGGGCTGCGTGTAAAAACCATTGAGTTCCGGCCTGTTTGCTCCAGTCGTAGCGGCCGTCCGGAGTCAGAAAACACGCTTCCCGACGCCATTCATCCCGAATGGCACTGCTGTCTTTCTGTTCAAAACTTCCTGCACCGATGTTGATCCGCCACAACGACAAGCCAATGCCCCTGGGCTGTCCGTTGGCCAGGGTATCCTGACTAAAGAGCAGATCGGCGATCTGGTTTTTTTTGGCCTCATCGCTCCATTTTCCAATAAACTTGGCCGACCAGCAATCGGACGCGCCGAAGCTATGGATGGTTTGAAATTCCTCATTCAGGTTGATCGTCACCGCCGAAGCGAGCGGTTTTGTTGGCCCAGTGAAACCGGTTCGGTGGCTGGTGCCGGTCAACACGATCAGGAGGAGCAGGGCGGTTTTAGCCAGGAGTTTCATTAGAAGAAGAAAGATAACAAGTGACCTTACGATTGACGATTTACCAGTTCTCCAACCCGATCAGGGTTGAGCACCCAGCCACTGGGAGCGATTTTGCAGACCGGCCGCGTCGTCGTGCTGAACGAGCAATACTGAAGGCGCATTCACCAGATCAGTGGAATCGTATTCCAGTTGCAGGCCGACAAACGCCAGGTATTCGTTCAGGAGCGGTTCCAGCGGTTCGTTGCCGAAGATGCAGCGGTCATAATACCAGTCCAGCGGTTCACCAGCCACTTCTTCCGTGATGGTGCGATACTCCTCCAGCGTATACCCCACAAACGGTTTTCCGAATCGTTCCCACATCAGCCGCATGACGTCATCAAGCGAACGGGCATGGTTCCATTTCCGGCGAATGTGCAAGTCCAGAATGAGCGCTACCGTAGCGCCCTTGTAATACACCGACACTTTCCGGTTTGGTACGCCTTTGTCGTAACCGTCCAGCCACAAATCCCAGGACGATTCGGTGAGCGACTGAAACGATCGTCCGCTGGGTTCAAAATGCCGTTTTAGCAGCACCTGAAGCTCTTTCCAATAGGCGGCATCGGTGAAAACGTTCGCCCGGCGGAGGAGCAAATCCCCATAATAGGTCGTAACGCCTTCGGCCACAAAGCAGGTCGTGAAGTACGTTTCCCGGGTGAAATCATACGGCAAAAGCTCCGTCGGACGGATGCGAATGACGTTCCAGGTGTGAAACAATTCGTGTGACGAAACGCCCAGCAAATCCGTATACAGGCCCTCACCTTCGTCGTTCGGACCCAGCACTAGCATGGTGGAGTTGCGGTGTTCGACGCCGTGGTAATGCGCCGTCGGCAGAATCAGCGTCAGAAAATGGTAGTCTTTCTCGGGAAATTCGCCAAAAAGCCGGATTTGGGTTTCCGAAAACCGGCTGAAATCGCGCCGGATTCGTTCCCAATCCGGTTTGATGTTACCGCAAATCCAGAGGTGAAACAGCGTTTCATCGACTTCATATTGAAGATGTTGCAGATCGGGCGAAGCGATGAGCGGGCAGTCGACCAGTTCGTAGAAATCGGCGGCAATCAGGACGTTGGGTGCGGTTTGCTTCATTCCGCAGGCCACCTGCCAATCGTCCGCAATGGCCAGTTCGAGTGTGCAGGGTTCCAGCAAACGGCCGTCGGCATACAGGCACAGATTGACCGGATTGAGGTACAACAGCCGCTCGTCGGCGTAGCTGGTTCCCGCGTTGATGGTATTGCTGTAATAGGTATACCGGGCGACGAGTTCCGAAACACCTTCGGTTTGCACCCGCCAGCGGTCTTTGGTGATTTTCTGAAACGCCAGCGGTTTTCCGGTTTGATCAAAGATTTCGAACCGCTGAATGTTTTTGGCGAAGTTCTGAATCTCATACCGGCCGGGGCGCCAGGCGGGGAGCTGCAGGTCAACGGTGGAAGATGAAATGGCCGTCAGCAAAAAATCAACTTCAAGGAGCCGGGACGAAGGGTTGGTCGACGAAATACGGTAGTGCATACCTGCGAATATAACCGCTTGTTTGTGAAAACGCTAAATGTGAAAATCAAACTTGTTTCGTTCCGTAACATTCTCTACCTTTGCAGACTCATTTGAAAAATAGGCATCCAAGATATAGTTAGTCATGAAAAGAACGTTTCAACCTTCGAACCGTAAGCGCCGGAACAAGCACGGCTTCCGCGAGCGCATGGCATCAGCCAATGGCCGCAGAGTACTGGCCGCCCGTCGCGCAAAAGGACGTCATAAACTGACGGTTTCGGACGAGAAAAAAGGCGATCGGTTTAAAATCTAATTCGTTTGCGGTTTAGGGTTTACAGTTTACGGTTCGATTAGGCGACCTAAACCGTAAACTGTAAACCCTAAACCGTAAACGGAGATGAAGCAAACGTTCAAGAAATCCGAACGGCTTTGCAGTAAAAAAACCATCGGTCAGTTATTTCAGAAAGGTAGTGCGACCACGCGGACGTTCTACCTTTTTCCATTTCGACTCCTCTATACGGACGATCCCGAACGGACCGATCCGCTGCCCGCCATCCTGATTTCCGTCTCCAGTCGAAACTTCAAAAAAGCCGTCGACCGCAACCTGATCCGTCGCCGGGTCCGCGAAGCCTACCGCCTGAATAAAGCACTTCTGTTCGGAACCGCTGAAAAACCGAAGCAACCTCCTGCCTATATTGTCTTTTTATATACCGCCCGCGCAATAATTTCGTTTGAAGAGATAGAAAAAAGTATGAAATTAGCTTTAGGTCGAGTTACTGTTACACAGAGTTGATCAGAGAGAAGCAGAGGCAATCAAAGTTTTCTCTGTGTACCTCTGATCAACTCTGTGTAATAACTCATTTTCCTTAACGATATGCGCAAACGTCTGACTGTCGCCCTGGGAGCGACCCTTCTGGCAGGAAGCCTGGGTTTTTATTCGTTCCGCAACGACGACCGGTTTTTTGAAATCGCCCGCAACCTGGACATTTACGCGACGCTGTTCAAAGAACTGAATTTATATTACGTTGACGAACTGAATCCGAACCGGATGGTGAAGAACAGCATCGACGCCATGCTGAAATCGCTCGACCCCTACACCAACTTTTTTGCCGAAGACGAAATTGAAGATTACATGACGATGACCACCGGACGCTACAACGGCATCGGGGCGCTCATTGGCTCGCGGCAGGGACGCAGCATTGTCATGATGATTTACGAAGGCACGCCCGCCGAGAAATCCGGTTTGCAGATTGGCGATGAGATTCTCAAGGTCGACGGCGTGGACATTAAAGCCCGGCGCGAACTGGATTCCGACAAACTGCTCCGGGGGCAAACCAATACGGCGGTCAAACTGACGGTGAAACGCTTCGGTGCCAAGGACCCCATTGACCTGAACGTGACGCGCGACGTTGTCAAAATGACCAACGTGCCGTATTCCGGCATGATTTCGAGCGACGTGGGCTACATCGATCTGAAAGATTTTACCGGCACGGCGTCGCGCGAGGTGCGGAATGCGTTTGTCGAACTCAAAGGCAAAGGCATGAAAAAGCTGGTGCTGGATGTGCGCGAAAATCCGGGCGGTTTGCTCAACATGGCCATCGATATCGCCAACATCTGGTTGCCGCGCGAGTCGGAGATTGTGACGACCAAAGGCAAAGTAACCGAATGGAACAAAACCTACACGGCTTTGAACCCACCCCTGGATCTGGAAATCCCGATTGTGGTGCTGACCAACAGCCGGAGTGCCTCGGCGGCCGAGATCGTTTCGGGCGTTATTCAGGACTACGACCGGGGTGTTCTGGTGGGTCAACTGACCTACGGAAAAGGGCTGGTGCAAACCACCCGCGAACTTTCGTACAACACCAAACTGAAAATTACCACGGCCAAATACTACATTCCGAGCGGCCGCTGCATTCAGGCCATCGACTACAGCCACCGCAACCCGGACGGCAGCGTGGGCAAGATTCCGGATTCGCTGAAAACCGCCTTCAAAACCAAAGCCGGTCGCCCGGTTTACGACGGCGGTGGCGTTACGCCGGATGTGCTGGTGGAACCGACAACACCCGCGCCAATCGCGATCAGCCTGACCAACAAGGGGTTGATCTTCGATTACGCCATCAAATACCGGCATGACCACCCGACCATCAAGCCCGCGCGCGAGTTCAGCCTAACCGACGCCGAGTACCAGAATTTTGTGACGTGGCTGAAAGACAAGGAATATGATTACACCACGCAGGTTGAAAAAGAACTGGGAACGCTCGAAGCCTCGGCCAAGAAAGAAAAATCGTTCGATCAGATTCAGGATCAGCTAAAAGCGTTGCGTACCAAACTGTCGCACAGTAAAGACGTCGATCTGGTAACGTTCAAAGGCGAACTGAAAACGTTGCTGGAGCAGGAAATTGTCGGTCATTATTACCTCCAGAAAGGCATGAAAGAAGTGTCTTTTGCAACCGATCCGGAAATCAAAGCCGCCCTTGACCTGTTCAAAGACATGAACCGGTACCAGTCTATTTTGAAAGGAAAACCTTAATTTTTTAATGATGAGTTATGAACGATGAATGGGCTAGCGCACAAATTCATCGTTCATAACTCATCATTCATTTCATGTCTCTCATTCTCTCCATTGATACTTCCACCACCGTCTGTTCGGTAGCCCTTCATCGCGACGGGGCGGTTTTGGCCTGTTTCGAATTGTTTACCGAAAAATCATCGTCGGGCATGCTGACGACGCTGATTCAGAATGTGGTTCATCAGAGTGGACACCAGCTTTCTGAACTGGACGCGGTCGCCGTGGCGAAAGGGCCGGGTTCCTACACGGGTTTGCGGATTGGCGTTTCGACGGCCAAAGGGCTGTGTTTCGCCCTCGATAAACCGCTGCTGGCGATCAACACGCTCGAAGCGATGGCGTGGCAGGTAAACGGTTTTTATCCCGTGTCCTACGCCCTTTGCCCGTTGCTCGACGCCCGGCGGATGGAAGTCTACTGTGCGGTTTATGATTCGGAAGGTCGTGAAAGGGTACTAACCTCGGCGCAAATCATTGATGAACAATCGTTTGCGGACTTACTGGCGCAACAGACCGTCGTGTTTTTCGGAAATGGTGCGGCCAAGTGCCGGGCGGTTTTGGCGCATCAACCGAATGCGGTTTTTCCCGAACAAGTCATTCATCCTTCGGCCCGAACGGTGGGCCAACTGGCCGCCCTGGCATATCGGGAAGGCCGGTTTGAAAGTGTCGCTGATTTTGAGCCTTACTACTTAAAAGATTTTGTGGGAACCAAGCCGAAGAAACTGGTTGTTTAGCGGGTATGGAAACGGAACTGATTGTCAACCGGGTCGCCAAAAGTGGCCTGGTATCCCTGGACTTGGAAGATTATTACCACCCCGGCGAGCGGATTGTCTACGACTTGAAGGACAACCTGTTTATGGGGCTGATTCTCAAGGAAAAAGATTTTCGCGAATTTCTGAAAACCCACGACTGGAGCCAATACACCGGTAAAAATGTGGCCGTCACCTGCACCGAAGACGCCATCGTTCCGACCTGGGCTTTCATGCTCCTGACGATTCACCTGGAACCCTACGCCCACACCGTGGTGTTCGGTTCGCTGCAGGATCTCGAAGAAAAACTCTACTTCGACGCCATTGCCCGCATCAACATTGAAGACTACCGCGACACCCGCGTGGTGGTGAAAGGCTGCAGCAAAGTGCCGGTGCCGACGGCGGCTTATGTCGAAATCACCCGCCGGTTGCGCCCCGTTGCCCAAAGCATCATGTTCGGCGAACCGTGCAGCACTGTGCCACTGTACAAGCGCCCAAAGCAGGGGTAACGGTTTACTACTGATTGTAAAAAAATTCCTCTTTCCGGCCATCGGCATAAATCATCCGGGCGGGATAGCCGTCGGGACGGTATTCGTATCTCCACTGTTCGTCGGTGCTGATTAACGAAACCAGGTTGATTGACTTTTGGCGGACAATGTTATTGGGACTCATGTACCAGCTAATCTCAGAGTTCAGGCGGGCCGTGCGGTACGGATTTGGCGCAGTATCGTATTCGTAGGTTGTGCTGACATTGGGCCGGGCGTTATCGGAAACGTCGGTATATAGCTCCTCCATCGTCACGTTTCCCCGGTTATCATACTGGAATACGGTGTACGAAGCCAGCTTTCCATCGCTCGTGTAAATGTTTTGCCTCGTAATTCGATTCCCGTAGGCATACTCAAATATTGTGGAGGAGCGATACTCGGTTTTTGTATCGGTCTGGGTATAGCTTTGTCGTTTGCGGATGGTCGTGTCGGGATTAAAAACCGTATCATCGTAGGAGTAGATTTTCAGGGGTTGTCCCGATTGAATGCTACTTGACCAGGGCGGATTGGTAAAATGCTGTTCCACGCGAAGCGTATTGCCGTCTGTCCACCGGTAAACCTGTTTGCTGTCTACCGTACCGTTTGTGTTTTCCGAAATGACCTCGCGGAGCAGGTTGTTCTCGTCGTAGTCGTAGCGGGTGGACCGAAACGAAGCCGGATTCGCCGGACTTCCGTAGTAATCGGTTCGAATCAAACGAAAGGAAGAGCCTCTGGCCAGAATCGCATCTTCGTTCTTGCGGTTGCAGGCCGTTACCCAAAGGAGCAGAAGCAGCAGGTTCAGAATTTTCATAAAGGGTTGGGAGAAAAGCAGATACCGACAGGATTCCGTTGAGCCACAAAACGTTGTAATCGGCGATGGAATTTCTATACCAGCCGAAAACTCATCCGGTGCCACCGGCACGGCCCGAACTCCAGAATCGCCCGGCGGTGGTAGGGCGTTGGGTAGCCTACGTTCCGCTCCCAGCCGTAGTGCGGAAACTCGATCGCCAGGTTTTCCATCAACTCATCCCGATACGTTTTGGCCAGCACCGATGCGGCTGCAATCGATAAAAACTTGGTGTCGCCTTTGACAATGCAGGTGTGCGGGATCATCGGGTAGTTCACAAACCGGTTGCCGTCGACCAGCAAATGATCCGGTTTGATACCATCAACCTGACCCATGATGGCATCCAGTGCCTGATGCATTGCCAGAAAGCTGGCTTTCAGTATGTTAATCCGGTCAATTTCCTCGTTTGACACCTCCGCAATGGCCCAGGCCAGGGCGTCGCGCTGCAATTCTGCCCGCAGTTGCTCGCGCTGAAAACGGCTTAGTTGCTTCGAATCAGTCAGAATGGGATGCGTGTAGTTTTTCGGCAAAATAACCGCAGCCGCTACCACCGGCCCGGCCAGACACCCCCGCCCGACCTCATCCAGCCCCGCTTCAATGTAGTTTTCGTTGTAATGAGAAAGTAGCATAGTAGACAGGAGACGTTAGACA
Source organism: Larkinella sp. C7 (assembly GCF_006149005.1). Taxonomy (GTDB): domain Bacteria; phylum Bacteroidota; class Bacteroidia; order Cytophagales; family Spirosomataceae; genus Larkinella. The sequence goes on from NZ_VBSL01000007.1 coordinate 222,522, forward strand.
AGAGAGTAAAGATTGCACACCGGTTTTGTCTTTCATCTCTTGTCTATCTTCTTTCGTCTCCACTTTTAATCTTCCAGTATATTTCCAAAAATCGTGTTTTTCAGGAACAGTGTCAGCAACAGGAACACGATGGCCCAGTAGAGATAGACGCGGTAAAAATCTTTGACATCCTTGTAAATCACGGTTTTAACCGGCGCTTTTTCCAGTCGGTCGATTTCGTTGAAAACCGCCTGGAGACGCGGGGCATCGCCCGCCCGGAAAAAACTGCCGCTCCCGATGTTGGCAATGGTGGTCAAAATGCCTTCGTCCACCGTCACCGTTGTCAGGTTGCTCGACACACTCGGCAGTGGCGGGCGACCAATGGCCACCGTATAAATCCGGATGTTGAACGCTTTCGCCAGCCGCGCCACCGTCACCGGATCGAGGTTGCCCGCCGTATTGTCGCCGTCGCTGAGCAGAATGGTAACCTTGCTTTTGACTTTCGACTCGCGCATCCGGTTGATGCAAACCGCCAGGGCGCTGCCAATGGCCGTGCCGGACGTTTTGATCATGCTGTCGTCCAGGTCGTTCAGGTAGCCGTTCAGGAGGTCGTGGTCGGTTGTCAGCGGGCAGAGTGAATACGCTTCGCCGGCAAAAATAACCAGCCCAATCCGGTCATTCTGGCGGCTTTTAACGAAGCTGCGGGCCACGCGCTTGGCGGCTTCCAGGCGGTTGGGCTTCAGGTCGGTTTCGGCCATCGACGACGAAATGTCAATGGCAAGCATCAAATCGATTCCTTCGGCCACCCGCTCGGTTTCTTCGCGAATGATCTGGGGCCGCGCAAGCGTCATCAGCAGGAGCGTGGTGGCCATAAACAGGCTGAGGGGTAGCAAATGCCGCAGACTCCCCACCAGCGAAGGCTGGAGTTCGGTCTGGTTCAGGGCCACATTCAGCCGTTGCCGCGACGGACTGGACAACAACGATCGCAGGCCAAAGAGCAGGAGAATGGCCGGGATGGCGTACAAATAAATCGGTTGCGCCCAGGTAAACTGGCGCAGTTGCGAAATTGTAAACCATTGATAAGAAAACCACTCCATAGGCAACTGGTCAAATAGGCACTTCCTGATTTACTTCCTCCATCCGAACGCTGCTCCGGCGGTAGGCCGTATCCGCCACCTCGTTCAGAATGCGGAGGGACTGCTGCGTCTGGTCGGAATACACACTACCGTAAATCACGCCGTCAATTTCTTTCAGCGCGTCGGCCAGCCGGTTATCCTGCACCGATTCAACAATTTCGCGGGTCGTCAGCGATGTATACGGTTTTCGCTCCAGCCGTTCCATGTACTGTTTCCAGATCACCACGGCCCGTCCGGCGTCTTCGTGGGCGGTTTCGGGGCCAATGCCGCGCGTCAGTCGGTTGAAGGCCCGTTGAAAATCCAGGTATTGCCGATACAACTGATACCGCCGGATGCGCGTTCGGATGGTTCGTCCAAAAAACAGAAACAGAACCCCCGCCAGCAGGCATAACCCCGCCACAATCGTCATCAGCAACGGATAATTCATCTGCTGCCGAAGCGAAACGACGGCGGTAGTGGTCGAAAGCCGGAGCGTGTCGGGGCGCATCGTCTGAATGCGCTCCCGCAGCCGGATCGTATCGACATTGGAAAAAACAAGGGTGCAGTCGGAGGGCGTGCGCAGCAGAAATACCGGTACTTTTAACGTCTGGGTCGGGCTCGTTTCGAACGATACAAGCGTATACACCGAACTGTCGAGGCTGCCTTTGGCATCGGTTTTGGTCGAAAAAATAGAAATATCGCGCACCAGAAACGGAGCAAAATGCCGGGCTGTATCCGGAAAGAGCACATCGACTCTGGACCGGTGACGAATGCTCAGGGAATACTGGAACGGTTTGCCAATTTCAATCGTGTCGGTGAGGAAAACGCCTTTGGGAGGCTGGGCGTTGGTGGTGTTGAGGAAATATAAATAATGAATAACGAATAGCGAATTACGAATAACGAACCATCGGATAAAATCCGTTCTAATCGGTTGAATCCGTTTTATCGTGCGAAGACCCGGCCGCGTTCCTATCATACTATTCATCGGGTTTTTCGGACACGGAATAGCTCGATCAGTTGCGGAACGTAATCCGCCTGCGAATCGAGTGCCACGTAATTGGCGTTATATTGTTTACAAAACCGCTCCAACTGCTGCTGACTTTGCCGGAAGGTCTGCTTGATGCCATTCCGAAAGCCCGAAGAAGAGGTGTTGACCCAAACCGTTCGGCGGCTTTCCGTATCGTAAACCGGGATGATGCCCAGCCGCGGCAGGCTGGTTTCCCGCTGGTCGTACATGTGAATCACGACCAGATCATGTTTCCGGGCGAGGGCTTTCAGGCTGTGTTCGTAGCCGGAGTCGATAAAATCCGATACCAGAAAAACCACACTCCGACGTTTCAGCACGTTGAGCGTAAACAGCAGCGCATCGGTCAGGCTGGTTCGGACGGACTCCGGTTTTAGCTTGAACAGGTTGACAATCAACTGATAACCGTGCTTCATGCTGTTCGACGGTTTCAGGTATTTTTCCTTTTGATCCGAGAAGCAATACATGCCCACATGACTGGCTTCCTTGATGGCCGACAACGCCAGAACGCCACACACTTCGCGGGTCGTATCGAGTTTGGAGCGGGTGGTGGTGCCAATTTCCTGCGACGCGCTGACGTCGATGAGGAAAAAAACCGTCTGGTCTTTTTCTTCCCGGAAGATTTTCACGAATGTTCCATGGCCTTTCGACGACACGTTCCAGTCGATTGCCCGCACGTCGTCGCCGTACTGATACGTCCGCAAATCGCTGAACTCCAGTCCGGAACCTTTGAAAATGGATCGAAAATTGCCGCGCATCTGCGAATTGACGGCTTTCCGGATCCGAATTTCAAACTGATATAGTCTTGCCAAAAACTCGTGCATGGTATTTTTTCGGTTCAATGCGGCTGAAAATCCCGTGAAAAAGAATTCAGTCCAGAATAGCCGCGTTGAACAGCGTGTTTCTAAGAACAGGATTCCCGACATTTGTACCCAAATGCCAGCTTTGACAAAAATAACGAAAATGAACGCGCAACTGTGCAGCCAATTCCGAATAGGCCTGCTGATCCTGCTTCTGGCTCTGTTGCAGGCCTGCCAAACGCCCGTGGCAGAAGCGCCCGAAAACCTGATTCCGGAGGGAAAAATGGCGCAGATTCTGACCGAAATCCATTTGGCCGAAGCCCGGGTTACGAAGCTGAACCGGATTTCACAGGATAGCAACACGCTGATTTACAAGCATCTAGAAAAACAGATTTTTCGAAAATACCAGGTCGATACGGCCGCTTATTCGAAGAGTTACACCTATTACTCATCGGACCCGGAGCAGTTGGCCGAAATTTATAAAAAGGTGACGGAAGAGTTGGAAAGGCGTAAAAAAACGACGGATACCAGCAGCGTGAAAAAAGGCAAGCTGCCGACCCGACTGAAAAATTTAACGAAATGATTGCCATTATTGGAGCAGGTATCTCGGGCCTGACGCTGGCGTATGACCTTCAGCAACGCCAGATCCCGTATCGGTTATTCGATCGCGGGCGTGAACCGGGCGGACTTATGCAGTCCCGGCGCGACGGACCGTATCTGATCGAACGCGGACCGAATTCGCTGCTGGGTGATGCGGCTTTGCTGGCCTGGCTCGATCAGTTGGGGCTGACACCAGACATTCGGTTTGCCAAACCGGTGAGTAAAGCGCGGTATATTTACCGAAATGGGGCCTATCGTAAATTGCCAGCGGGGCCGTTGTCGCTGCTTTTTTCGTCGTTCTTTAGTTGGGAAACCAAAAAAGCGTTCTGGCATGAGCGTTCCAACCCGACGGTTTCGCCCCCGGGTGAAACCTTGAGTGCTTTTTTTCGCCGGCGGTTTTCGCAGGAAGTGGTCGATTATGCACTGGCACCGTTCGTGGCCGGTGTTTACGCCGGTAATCCGGATCAGTTGCTGGTTTCGGAAACCTATCCGATGCTGCTGGACTACGAAAAACAGTATGGTTCGGTACTGAAAGGCTTCATCAAAAAGGCGGGTTCGGCCGAGCGTCGGCAATCGTTCAGTTTCCGCGAGGGATTGCAAACGTTGCCCAATGCCCTGGCAGCCCAACTCACGGCCCTCAACCTGAACGACTCGATAAACCGCCTGACCAAAACCGAAACCGGCTGGCTGCTTGAGGCTCAAAGTGGGAGCTACCCTGCCGATGCTGTCGTGCTGGCCTGCGATACAGCGGCTTCGGCTCACCTGCTCGAGACCACCTGGCCGGAGGTGGCCAACCGGCTCCGTCAAATCGCCTATCCGCCCATGACCGCCGTTCATTCGGTCTATAAACGCGCCGATGTTACCCACCCGCTCGACGGTTTTGGCGGTTTAAATCCGCGGGTTGAAAACCAGTTTGCGGCTGGTCACATCTGGAGCAGTTCGGTTTTTGACGACCGATGCCCGGCGGATGAAGTATTGTTTACCAGTTTGGTGGGTGGACAGCAGGGAGCGGAAAACACCCAACACCCGGACGAGGTCATCCGGCAGCGGGTGCATCGCGAACTCGTTCAGGCGTTTGGCATTCGGGCCGAAGCGCCGGTGCGGCAGTGGCTCACGCGCTGGGAACGGGCTATTCCGCAGTATGACGCCCGGATGGTGCCGGTTCGGGAGCAGACGCCGGCGCTGGAAACGGACGGTTTGTATGTGTGTGCCAACTGGTATGAGGGGCCGAGCCTGTCTGACTGCATCTGGAAAGCAAAAACGTTGGGTGCGCGACTGGCCGGATTGGAAATCGCTGAGTAATACGCGGGTTTTAACAAATTTTAAGGGAAGCAGTACCTGATTCCGGTATTTTTTTTTGTTATTTTATGGGGAGCGTACTCTAACCCGACTGTTACCTTGAAAGAATGCTTGGTGGTCATTCCGACCTATAACGAAATTGAAAACATCGAACTCATCATTCGAAAGGTTATGAGTCTGTCGACGCCTTTCGATGTGCTGATTGTCGATGATGGATCACCGGATGGCACGGCCCGGCGGGTGAAAGAATTGCAGCAGGAATATGGCGCCGACGGGTTGCCGTGGCGGCTTCATTTGATGGAACGGAAAGGCAAGCTGGGCCTGGGCACGGCCTACATCACCGGTTTTCGCTGGGCGCTGGAGCAGGGCTACCGATATATCTGTGAAATGGATGCCGATTTCTCCCACAACCCCGACGATCTGGCGCGGCTCCACGAAGCCTGTGTCGACACCGGCAACGATGTGGCCATTGGCTCCCGATACATCACGGGCGTCAATGTGGTAAACTGGCCGATGGGGCGCGTTTTAATGTCGTATTTTGCCGGGATTTACGTTCGCTTCATTACCGGTATGCGGGTTATGGATCCCACCGCAGGATTTATCTGCTACAGCCGGGACGTACTGAAAACCGTTCTGCAAAATAATATTCGGTTTGTTGGCTACGCCTTTCAGATCGAGATGAAGTTTCTGGCCTGGAAATACGGTTATCGCATCACCGAAGTGCCGATTATTTTCACCGATCGAACCCGGGGGGCCTCTAAAATGTCGAGTGGAATTTTCAAAGAAGCCGTATTTGGCGTTTTGCAAATGAAAATTGCCAGCTTTTTCCGGCAGTATATTCCCCCGCCGGAACAATCAAAACCGGTTCTGGCGGAGCCGGAAACTACGGAAGCGGTGTAGGATCAACCTACACCGCTTTTTTTTTGCGGTTATCTCTCAGACAAGGGCGGTGTCACGGGAAGGGTATGTTGCATTATTCTATGCTATTGTGTTTACTATTCAATATACTCCGATTTTGCTCCTGTAAGGCTGAAACAGCCGTTTCAGCGCCGTTTCCGGCATTTTGAAAACAGTATGATGACGGTAAAACTTCGATTTGTCTCCAGTTCTTGAAAAATAAAATTGTATTATATAAAGAATTTTTGAATTTTTCAATTATTCCTCATTCTTGAGTAAGCGGTTTATCTGAAAATTAAATGAATCTGTTTCGATTAGACGCAAAATAATATTTGGTGCGTAGAAATACAATTGTAATAAGCTGTTGAAATTGAAATTGCACTGAAAACCAGTGCCTTAAATGGGTAGAACTTTATGTCATCTTTTAATAGTTACTTTGTTGAATAGTTAGAAAAAAGGTTTTCCACTGTAAACAAATAGAAAGATGAACACCACACTGAAAGCTTCGTTAATGGCCCTTGGGATGGGCTTTATTATGATTTGCGTAGTCGACGCTGTTACACCTAAATCACTGCTTGGTTCGTTGATGGGCCAATCCGGTCCGCAGGCGAATGTAACCGTCGTTGTCAATAGAGTTGATGATCAGCCGATTACGGTTCGGTTGTCAAAATTGAACGGCGAAGTGATTGCCAGCAAAGAATTGGGAGAAGGAAACACGGTTCATTTCGGTTTGAAAGATGCCGTAAACGGTACCTACCGGGTTGAAGTTTCCAACGCGACCACTAAAAAGGTAAAAGACGTAGTTTTGTCTGCCCAGAAGGCGGTTTAATACGAAACGGATTAAAAATCCGTTCTGATTACATGCTAAGCCCAACAGTTTTAATAACTTGTTGGGCTTAGCATTTTTTTATGGCTTCACGTTTCCGATTTCTGTGGATTGGCTTGCTGGTGGGGATGGCGCTCGGAGCCAATGCTCAAAAACCGCTTTATAACCGGCAACAGCAGTCGGTTCTCAACCAGCTTAGTCAGGGTTTGCAGCAAAACCGTCGTCCGGCGTACCTGCGGGCCGTAGAAATCGCTCAGAAAAGGCAGGTCCCGCTGCGTCAGGAACGCTCAGACGGAACGGTCGTGCTTCTCCACGGCGTCGATGAACACAACAATCTGCTCTTTAAGGCGACCACCAGCGCTACCCGGGCGGGCAATACGACCCGTACCTCATCGCTGTATACCGGCGGTTCGCTCGGCCTGAACCTGTCGGGCAATAGCGCGGCTGTGCGCGACAAACTGGGCATCTGGGATGGCGGCAAAGTGCGCTCGACCCACGCGGAACTAACCGGGCGAGTTACGCAGGTCGATAGCAGCGGTACCATCAGCAATCACCCGACCCACGTGGCTGGCATCATGATCGGTGCCGGGGTAAACGAACGGGCGCGGGGAATGGCTTTCGGGGCCAATCTGAAAGCGTATGACTTCAGCAATGATGACGCCGAAATCGCTGCGGCTGCGGCTGATTTGCTGCTTTCCAACCATTCATACAACATTCAGGCCGGTTGGGTTTTCAACGCCGACCGCGCGGGTGACATCAAATGGGAATGGTGGGGCGATACGACCGTCAATGCGTTAGATGATTATAAATTCGGGATTTACAACAACGGTGCCCGCGATCTGGACCGCATTGCCGTGGCGGCTCCGTATTATCTGCTGGTAAAGTCGGCGGGCAATACACACGGCCAGAATGGCCCGGGAGCCAACGAACCCTACTGGCTTGTCAACCGGAATGCCGCCAGCCGCACTCCCCGCAACAACCAGACTGGCTACGATCAGATTTCGACGGATTGCAACGCCAAGAATATTCTGTCGGTGGGCGCCGTCAGCAGCATTGCCACCGAATATGCCCAACCTTCGGACGTCCGGCTGGCGGGTTTCAGTTCCTGGGGTCCGACCGACGACGGGCGCATCAAACCGGATCTGGTGGGCGTGGGTGTCAGCGTGCTGGCCGCCGGATCGGCCAATGACAACGCCTACGCCACGCTTTCCGGCACGTCGATGGCAGCCCCCAACGTGTCAGGGTCGCTGCTGTTGTTGCAGGAGCAATACGCTCAGTCGCACAATGGCCAGCTCATGCGATCTTCGACGCTGAAAGGACTGGCGTTGCACACCGCCAACGAAGCCGGTGACGCGCCCGGCCCCGACTACCGGTTTGGCTGGGGGTTGCTCAACGTGGAAAAAGCCGCGCGCGTTATTGCCAATACTGACAAAAGCCATTTGCTGGAAGAACGAACCCTGAACCAGGGCGAACGACAAACTGTGCAGATCGTCGCTTCAGGGCGCGGACCGCTGGTGGTTACGATTTGCTGGACCGATCCGGCCGGGACGAGTCTGGGCGCTTCCGTGGCGAATTTCAATAACCGCAGTCCGCGACTGGTCAACGACCTGGATATTCGCGTGGCGGATGGCTCGCAAACGCTGTTACCCTGGGTGCTCGATCCGGCCAACCCGGCGAATCCGGCCACGCGGGGTGATAACCTTCGGGACAATGTGGAGCAGATTCTGATTGCCGATGCCATTCCGGGGAAAACCTACACCTTGACAATTTCGCACAAAAACAGCCTGTTGAACGGCAGACAGGATTTCGGTCTGATCGTCAGCGGAACCGGTGGAAATGCGTATTGTGCCTCGGCGGCTACGTCAGCGGGTGCGGCCAACATCGACCGTGTTCGTTTCGGCACCATCGACCAGGCCGGGCGCGACGGCTGCCAGCCGTATTCTGATTTCACGAGTGTAATCACCAACGTTTCTATCGGTCAACAACTGCCGCTGAACGTGACCCTCGGCAGTTGTGGCCAAACCCGGCAAACCATTACGAGGGCGTTCATTGACTGGAATCTAGACGGTGATTTTGATGACGCGGACGAACTGGTCGCCACCTCGGGTGTGCTGACGACTTCGGCTACGTTCTCGACAACCGTAACGGTGCCGGGCGGTTTGGTGGAAGGGCAATCTACACGCCTACGGATTGTGACGGTCGAAACCAGCGATGCGGGATTCGTGCAGGCCTGCGGAAATTATCCCAACGGCGAAACCCAAGATTATCTGGTGCGCTTCGTGCGTCCGCAAAGCGATGTCGGAATCAGTGCGCTGGTGTCGCCCCAGAACGGTTTTTGCAGTCAGTCCGAGATTCAGGTAGCCGTAACGGTTCGTAATTACGGCTCCACCGAGCAGCGGAACATTCCGGTGACGGTTCAGATTCTGGCCCCGTTTGGAGCGGCTGTTGCCAACTTGAGCGACACGTTGAAAGTGACGTTGGGGCCATCGCAGGAAGCCCGGTTGGTTCTGCGTGGTCTGGCCGAATTCAGAACCGCAACCGCCTATCGCTTCACCGTTCAAACGCGTTTATCGACGGATCAAAATGCGGCAAACGATCAATTGGTCAGTATTCTGACGACCTCGGCAGCCATCACCGATCAGGGCAGTTTTTCGGTTTCGGCCTGTGACAACAGTGCGGTTTCGCTCCGAAATACCGGCAGTGGCACAGCTTTCTGGTACGACGCCCCGACGGGCGGGAACCTGATCGGTGCGGGCAATCAGGCAACGGCACTCAGCCAACCAGCCAGCGGAATTTATTATGCCGCGCTCAACCAGTTTGTCGGCACGTTCGGCCCGGCGACCAAACAGGCGTTTGGCGGAGGAACGTATTCGGGGAATTTTGGCCCACAACCGGTGATTACGACGCAGGTTCCAATCGTTTTGGAAAGTGCCCGCCTGTATATCGGCAGTGCGGGACGGATTACGTTTACGGTTCAGAAACCGGATGGGGCTTTCGTTTCCAGTGTGACGCTCGATGTGACGCCCACGCGAAGCCCCAACACACCCGTCGGAACGCCCCCATCAGGCCAGCAATCAGACGACCCCACCGATCCGGGGGCCGACTATCTGCTCAATCTGTCGATTCCTGAAGCGGGTAGTTATACGATTGGTATTGCCTACGAAGATGGTGCTACCATTTTTCGGAGTAATGTCGGCGTCACGGGTTTTCCGTTCCAGATTCCCGGCGTCATTAGTCTGAAAGGGTCGCTGTTCAACGGGGATACGCTGACGAATGCCTATTATTACTTCTACAACCTGCGGGTGAAAGCAGCGGGTTGTCCGGCATCGGAGCGCGTGGCCGTGACGCCCAAACCGGGCTCTGCCGTGGTGGCGGTGGTAACGCCCGACGGTGCAACGGACATTTGCCGGGGGAGTTCGGTGGTGCTGCGGGCGCAGAATGTAGCCGGGTATGCCTATCAGTGGTTGTTGAACGGGCAGGTGATTTCGGCGGCTACCTCCGCTACGCTGTCGGTGACTGCTGCCGGTTCCTACAGCGTCCGGGTGTCGGGCGAATGCCCCACAGCAACTTCTGCGGCTGTGGTCGTTACGGTCAAAGAGCCACAGGCACCGGTGATTACCCGGGATGGCTACACCCTGCGATCCAACGCAACGACGGGCAACCAGTGGTTGTTGAACGGCGTTCCGATTGCGGGGGCCACGCAGCAATTGTATACGGCCACGCAATCAGGACGGTATTCGGTGCGCGCCAACGCCAACGGTTGTGCCGAACTGGTTTCGGCAGAAATCACGCTGGACGTCATTACATCAGTGAATCCGTCCGTCAGTTCAGGAGTTAGCCTGTGGGTTTCGCCGAATCCCGCTTTCCGGCAGGTGACGGTTTCGTTTATACCGGAATCGGTCAAGAGCCGGACGTACCGGTTTACGCTGGTGGATGTCCGGGGCATCGCCCTTCGCTCGGCACTCCTTACCCGAACCGCTACCGATTACTCCGCAAACATCGACGTGTCTACCTTGTCGCCGGGCCTGTTTTTTGTATTGATTCAGGATGAAGACGGGCAAACGATTCGGCGTAGTAAATTACTGAAAGAGTGAGTAAATTGGATTCGCCAAATGACTGCTACTGCAACCGGCTCACCATCTCACATTTTAACGCTACGGGTATGAATTCTCTCATTTCGCGTCGAACCTTTCTGAACGGTAGTTTAACGGCAGGGATCAGCCTGCCGGGGCTGCTTTCTCCCACTGCTCACGGTTTTGCTCCGGAAGACAACCTGCTCGTGATCGGTCCGTTGAAGGGCTACACGCCCCAAATTGGCACGCTCGTTTCGATGCTGAACTACAACCGGGACACCATTATTCGTTTGGTGAAAGGCATGACCAGAGCACAACTCGACTTTCTGTTCGATGCCCACGCCAACACCATCGGCAGTTTGTTGCTGCATCTGGGGGCAACGGACAAGTTCTACCAGATCAATACGTTCGAAGGACGGCAGGAATTCAACGAGGAGGAAAAAAAGAAATGGGGGGCCGCGATGGCGCTGGGCGATGCCGGGCGGAAAGAGATCAAAGGCCACGAGGTGAATTATTACCTGGACAAACTGGCTGCCGTGCGGGAAAAAACGCTGAACCTGCTAAAAACCAAAGATGATGAATGGCTGCTGGCGCTCGACCCGGTCTGGTCGAAACAGCAACCGGTCAATGCCTACTGGAAATGGTTCCACGTCTGCGAGCACGAATCGAACCACCGGGGCCAGATTGCCTTTCTGAAAAGCCGCCTGCCCGGCGCGAAACCGGCAAAGGATTGAATGCTACTCCTTCGACAGGGCGATCAATACGGCCCCACCGGCCATCAGGACGGCGCCCGCAATGACTTGCCAGTTAATTTTTTCTTTCAGGAAGATAACCGCCAGGATGATCGTAAACACCAGCGAGATTTTGTCCAGTGGAGACGTGCGGGAGGCATCGCCTAACTTCAACGCTCGAAATGTGAGCAGTGACGAGACGCAGGTGATGATGCCCGCAGCGATCAGGTAAATCCAGACGCGCCGGTCAATGCGACTGACATCCGGCAGATTGCCTTGCCCGATCACGACGCCCCATGACACCACGAGGATGCAAACCGATTGGATCGCAAACGCCAGGCTGGAATCGACCTGCTTGATGCCCGCTTTAGACAATGTCACCACGACAGCGGAAGCTAGAGCGGCCAGTAACGAAAATACGATCCACATGAGTTGATAGAAGATAAGTATACAATCAAAAAGCGTTCGTTGAAGGAAAAGGATATAAAAACTGATCGAAAGGTTTTTCAGGTTGGGCGGAGCGTAAAAACTTACTGGCCTAAAGTATATGATACATCTAAAATATAGAAAATGACCCAAATTGGGTTTTTTTACATCGAAAAAGCATTTTTTGTTAACTTAAAGCCTGCAAATTTAAACAACTCTTGCTTTTAGTCGGTTGTATGATATAAATATACGATACGATCAACGCTATGAAAATTGCAGTAGAAGAAGGGCAGGACAAAACGGTTTTGGTCGATGGCCGGCAGACCGTTACGATCACGCACATTGAGGAGGGCGTTAGCGAACGCAAAGGCATTCCGTTCTTTGCCGTCCGGTTTGAAAACGAAGCCGGTTACGTTTCCCACCGGTTTTATCAATCCCCGGCGGGTATGCCCGCGATCATCAGTTTGTTCGATCAGGTTGGGATCAAAGCCCAGGAAGGCAAAGAACTTGATACCAAACAATTGATGGGGAAAGAATTAACGATCGAGGTGGGTGAGCGGTCGTATAGCGACCCCGAAACCGGAAACGAGCGCACCCTGAAACAGGCTATTAACTTTCTGGCGAGTTAACCATACGCCGGTTCTCTGATTTGTAAACGCCCTGGCTTGATGGTCGGGGCGTTTGCTTGAATAAAAGAGAAAAAAGCCAATATTTAATTATCTCAAAACGTAATACCCTCCTCCCGAAGCAAGTCCGTCAGATTCAAGGAACAACTTTCCAAAACCGTTACACCATCAGCCCAGGTCTGCGTAATCCAGATGACGCGCTGATTTTACTTCTCAAAATTCTCCGTGAGAATTCGCTCAACGGTTAATTTAAGCGGCTCCAGTTTATTAGTGGAAATGTCCCAAAGTAGCTCAAGATCAACGCCAAAGTATTCGTGCGTTACGAAATTTCGGAAGGAAACAATCTTGCGCCATTCGATTTCTGGAGCAGACTGTTTTAGTGCGTCAGACAGGTGGTTAGCCGCTTCACCAATAATTTCTAATTGTCGTTCTATGGCAAAGCGAAACATCGGTTCGTCGTAAAGCGATTCTTTAGGACGATCAGCCATAAATTCATCGACGTAGGCAATGGCTTGAAGAATATGGAGCAATCGCGCTTTATCGTCAATCGGCTTTCTCATAAATCAGTAACTTTTCCCGATCAATGTACGGCTTAATGAACGGCGAAAGGCCATTCGCACTCACGAGATCGACGGGAGTGTCCAGCAATTGAGATAACTGCTCTTGCATGTCCAGAAACCGGAAGTAATCAGCGCCCTGTGCATAATCCAGTTCAACCAGAATATCAATATCGCTGTTCGGCGTTTGCTCACCACGTGCCGCCGAGCCAAACAGATAGGCGCGTTTCACCGGTTGGTTCTGGAAGTAAGAAACGAGTTGCGGAAACATACAGATTGCGGTTATTGTATAGGAAAGTTAACAGGATAACTCAGATTTACCAATACCTACTATTCCAGCGCAATCTTCGCCTGAATCACCGGATGCTCGCCCATTCCGACCCGCGAGAGGGGTGCGTTGCGTCGCCAGGTGCCGCCGTTGATGCGCTCCCAGTAGGTTGCCGTCCGCAGCTCCCGATTGAACGCCAGGTATTGCCCGAAACATTCCCGCACATTCTTCTGACCATCCGGCATTTTGAACGAGGTCGCGAATTTATAGCGGTCTTCGTTGGTCGGGAGCCATTCCATCGCGATGAAGAGACCTTCTTTCGGAAATTCAATCTGGTAGCGCGACAGATCGACCTCGCACCAGGTGTTGCCCCGCCGGGCGGCCGTCACCACGCTCTGGGGCAGCCGGTCCTCGCCCGGTTCGCCGTCCGCGTTGGCGTAAATGCGCACCCGAAACGGTGCCGTCGCCACACCCCCGCGTGCAATCAGATACGAAACGCGCTGCAGATACCCCCGAATGCCTTTGGTATTGCGGACGTGCAACGCAAACTCGATGTTCCGGCCCGAGCAGTTGCCCCAGACAATCGGCGCGCGCTTCCGGAGGGCCCCGACGGCCACCACCTTCGGTTTTCGGCCCCGAACCACAATTTCGGTCAGCACGTTCGGTTTGGCTCGCAGCCGGTAAACCGCCGTGGTATCCGACAAACCGGCCAGCGGCAGCAGCAGATTCTCAAAACCGACGCAGCTAATCAGGAGCGTATCGATGCCCTCCGGAATCCGCGCCGAAAACCGCCCCTGCGCATCGGCGTAGGTACCAAACCGGTGCTGTGGCTCGCTGATCAGGGCGTAGGAAACCGGCTGATTCGTGCTGTCAATCTGAACTTGTCCCCTGATAGTCGTTTGAGCAAGCACAAATAAAGGGCTGAATAAAAAAACAAAGGAGAAGAGAAACCGGCAGCGGGAGGTCATATACATGGAAAACCGTCAACAATTCGGTAGTTTTGTAATTCGGGTTAATGGATAAAGAGCGCGATCGATGCGTTAAACCGGAATCCGAATCGCATTTACAATTCTTCCGTTTTATGGATTTAAAGCACGTACCGCTCGAAACGATTCACGAACAACTTGGGGCAAAAATGGTGCCGTTTGCCGGATTTCTAATGCCGGTACGGTATTCATCCGACCTTCTGGAGCATCAGACCGTCCGCAATGCGGTTGGCATTTTCGATGTATCCCACATGGGTGAGTTCATTTTGAAAGGTGAAAAAGCCCTTGATCTGATTCAGAAAGTGTCGGCTAATGATGCCTCGCTGCTCTACGACGGCAAAGTGCAATACAGCTACCTGCCCAATGATCAGGGGGGCGTAGTCGACGATTTGCTCATTTATCAGATCAGCAAGGTAGAATATATGCTGGTGGTAAATGCGTCGAACATCGAAAAAGACTGGAACTGGATTCAGAGCCAGAACGATTTCGGGAGTGGCCTGGAGATGATCAACATCTCGGACGGCACCTGTCTGTTCGCCGTTCAGGGGCCCCTGGCAGCTCAGGCACTGCAACCGCTGACCAACGTCCTGCTGGATTCGATGTCGTATTATACCTTCGAGAAGACGGACTTTGCCGGTTTTCCCAACGTGATTGTCTCGGCTACGGGCTATACTGGTGCGGGCGGTTTTGAAATTTACGTGGCCAATGAACAGGCCGAAGCCGTCTGGAATGCGATCATGAAAGCCGGCGAACCCTACGGCATCCAGCCCATCGGATTGGGCGCGCGGGATACGTTGCGACTCGAAATGGGCTATTGTCTCTACGGAAACGACGTCGATGATACGATTTCTCCCCTGGAAGCCGGTTTGGGCTGGGTGACGAAATTTACCAAACCGTTTGTTAATTCCGAAAACCTGCAAAATCAGAAGAAGGACGGTTTGAAACGGAAACTGGTCGGATTTGAACTCATCGACCGGGGCATTCCGCGGAGCCATTACGAGCTTTGCGACGCTGATGGAAACCGCATCGGTGAAGTCACGTCCGGCACCCAGTCGCCCACGCTTAGCAAGGGCATCGGGATGGGCTATGTTCCGACGGAATATAGCAAACCGGGTTCCGAATTATTTGTCAAAGTCCGCGACCGGCTGTTGAAGGCACAGGTCGTGAAATTACCTTTTGTAAAAAATTAACGTAGATGGGAACACGGATTGTGCGGATTGAACGGATCAAAACTGATTTTTATCTGTGCAAATCCGTTCAATCCGCACAATCCGTGTTCCCATCCCTCCCCGTATGAAAACCATTGACGTCTGCCTGACTCCCGATTTACTCCACCTGCATGCCGATTCCCTCGAAAATTCCATCGTTGTCGTAGCAGACGTATTCCGGGCTACCTCGTGCATGGTGACCGCTTTTGCCCACGGTGTCAATAGCATTACGCCGGTGGCGACGGTTGAGGAGTGCAGCCAGTTGCAGGGCCGGGGCTATCTGGCCGCAGCCGAACGAAACGCCAAAAAAGTGGACGGTTTCGAGCTGGATAATTCGCCGTTCAGCTACATGGACGAGCGACTGATCGGCGCCAACATTGCCATGACCACCACCAACGGCACCTACGCCATCACGCGTTCGCGAAACGCGGTCAAAGTACTCGTTGGGTCATTCCTGAACCTGGAAGCGGTGGCGCGGTTTCTCCAGGGCGAACGCTACGACGTTCTGATTTTGTGTGCAGGCTGGAAAGGGCGCGTCAATCTGGAAGATACCCTGTTTGCCGGGGCGCTGATCGAGCGGCTGAAAGACGAATACATGGTTCCGGAAGACAGTGGGCTGATGGCCTTGCGGTTGTATGCCCAGGCGAAAAACGATTTACCCGCCTACCTCGCTCCGTCTTCCCACGTCCGGCGGCTCCACCGGCTTAGCATTCACAAAGACATTATCTACTGTTTACAGCACGATCTATACGACGTCATCCCGGTTTTGCGGGGCAGTGCGCTGGTGAGTATGGAGGTGTAGCCCATAAAAACGAGCCGACGCGCATCTCCTTCCGGAATCGCGCGTCGGCTCGTTTCATATTCTATTTTTTAGTTTGGCTTAGTCCTGCATGGCAACGTGCTGCTCCGTCTGCAAATAGTCTACAACCCCCTGAAAAGTGGTCAGTTTCGAGTAATCTTCGTCGGGAATCCGAACACCGAATTCCTGTTCCAACTGCATGATCAAATCAACTGTGTCCAGGCTGTCGAGGCCCAGGTCGCGCGTAAAGTGAACGGTAGGATGAATGGCCGATTCCTTGATGCCGAAGTTCTTGAGGATGTTGGTTACGCGATCTTTCATAGTCGTAAACTGTTTTCAGGTTGTCTAGTCGTGCAGACGAGCATCTGCTGGTGTGTGAGAGCGGCTATTTGTGTACGTGGCCACGTTGAAAGAACCGTCTGTTTTCTTTTTTAGTTTGCCAGACAATCAACTTTTCGTTTCCGGTACCTATAAATTTTCGCCCAGCAATCGTTTATACTCTAAATGATTGAGCAATAGTTGATACTGATAGTTCAATCGGGCCAGTTCCGCTTCTTCCACACCGGTTTCCGCGCTTTGCAACTCAACGGGTGTAATGACGCCGGAGGTTAACCGGATCTGCGCAATTTCGAGCGCTTTCCGGGCCTGTAACACCTGCGTTTCCAGGTTCTGTAACCGTTGCTGATTACTCCGAATATCGGCATTCAATTGTTCCAGATTCTGCCGCAACTGGGCATTGGCGTTCTCAACGGCATACCGGCTGGCGTCCAGATTCAGACGGGCGGCCTGGTTTTGCAAGCTGTATCGTTTGCCGGCATAAATCGGTATCGTCAGATTGACCCCGGCGGCTACGTTAAACCTCAGCGCGCCAATTTCCGGTAAATACCCGTTTTTGTAGCCCGCTGAACCGTTAAAACTCAGGTTAGGCCGTCCACTGCGGTCGTTGGCCAACACATCGGTTTGAGCCGCCCGTACCCGGTCTTGCGCTAGTTGTACTTCTTTATTCGTTGATTGAGCCGTTTGCAGGCTTCCTTCCAGTGTGAATGGCTGAACCTGTGCATCGAACTGGACGGCAACAGGGCTGATGGCCGGATTTGGATCGCCGGTCAGATACGTCAATAACGCCCGTTGCCGCTCCAGATTGTTTTGCAGATCAATTTTTCGATTCTGGGCGGTTTTTAACCGGACCTGTTGCGTCAGCAAATCATACTGCAACGCTTCGCCATTCTGTAAGCGATTGGCAAAAATCTGAATATTGCCTTGCGCTACTTTAATAACCGAATCCTGCACCACCATACTTTTTTCCAGAAAACCGATGCCGTAATAAACCGCAGCCACCTGATAGCCCAGGTTTTGTCGGGTCAGCTCCATATTTCGGCGCAGCAACTGCACCTGGTCGACGGCCTGTTTGATGCTGGCATCCGTCCGGCCAAAGTCATACAGGGTCTGTCCGATGCCAATGTTTGCATTGACGTTGTGGTTGGGTTGAAACTGAATGGTAGCGTCCTGACCGTTAACCGGCAAGGTTGCCTTTGCGACGGGCGTAACGTATTGGTAAATACCGTTGCCGGTAATGTTGGGCTGGTAGGCCGAACGGGCAATGGCCACGTGTACCTCGCCCGCCCGGAGTTGTTGCTGCTGCTCTTTCAGACGCGGATAGTTGGTGTTGGCCTGATTGATAAGCCCCCGCAGGTCGTCCGGAATCGACTGGGCTCCTGCGGTTTCCGCAATCAGCGTGAGGATAAAAAAGAGACTAAATAGTTTCATTGTGTTTTCGTATGATATTGTGGATAAGGTTATCCTTGATTGGTCGGCTGGTTAGTGGGCAGCATCGGCCGCGGCTTTGGCGGCTGCGGGGTCCATTTTTTTGTTCTGCATCAGAAACAGCAGCGGCAGGGTCACTACGAAAAAGAGCCCGGCGAGTCGAAACGTGTCCAGATACGAAACCATCAGCGCCTGTTTGGAAATCAGCGCATCCATGTTTCGGTAGGCTGCCGTAACGGAGTCGAATGCATTCATCCCCCGGGACGCCAGGCTCTGGGCCATCGCATTCAGCCGGTCGGTGGTCAACGCGTCACCGGGTTGCAGGTTCGAAACCAGATCGTTGCGGTGAACGGCACTGCGCTGGGCGATGTACGTATTGGTGATGGCGACCCCGAATGCCCCGCCCAATTGCCTCACCATGTTGGTGAATGCTATACCGGTCGGCAGTTCAGACGGTTTTAAGGTCGAAATTGACTGGTTGATCAATGGCGCGTTGATCATCGCCAAACCGGCTCCGCGCACCAGCAACGCCCACGTAAAATCGCGCTCACTGGCGTCGGCGTTGAGGTTCGACATCATGTAACAGAACAGAATGAACGCCAGATAGCCGAGAATGGCGAAAATGCGCGGAGAAACGCCAGCCGCCATCGACCGCCCGACCACCGGGAACATGATCAACGCCACGGCCCCGCCCGGAATCAGGATGTTCCCGGTTTTGGTCGCCGTATAACCGACAATCCGCTGGGCAAACAGGGGAAACAGCAGAATCGAGGTGAACAAGCCGTAGCCGATGATGAACACCAGCACCGAACCGACGGCCAGATTGCGGTTTTTCACCACCCGTAAATCCATCACCGGACTCTTGGTTTTCAATTCCCACCACAGAAACAGCGGAATGGAAATGGCGGCTATGATGGTCAGGTACAGAATGGCGCGGTCGTCGAACCAGTCGTCGGCTTCGCCCCGTTCCAGTACATACTGCAAACTCCCGACCCCCACGGCCAGCAACAGAATTCCGATCTGGTCAATCTTGATCGTACTGCGATCAATGCTGTATTCGGATGGCTGTTTGTCGATAAAGGTCGAGCACAGGAAAACCGCCAGAATTCCGATCGGAACGTTGATGAAAAACATCCAGCTCCAGTGGTAATTGTCGATGATGTAGCCGCCCAGGGTGGGTCCGAGGGTAGGACCCATCACAATGCCCATCCCGAAAAGAGCCGAGGCAATGGCGCGTTGCGAGGGCGGAAACGCATCGTACATGATGCCCTGTGAGGTCGAGAGCAATGCGCCCCCGCCGATTCCCTGTAAAAAACGAAATGCCACCAGCGTCCATAAATTGTCGGCAATCCCGCAGAAATAGGACGCAATCGTGAAGAGAATGATGGACCCGATGTAGTAGGTTTTCCGGCCAAAATAGTTCTGGAGAAAACCGGTCATCGGAATGATGATCACATTGGCAATCGCGTAGGCCGTGACAACCCACGAAATGTCTTCAATCGTGACGCCAAGATTACCCGCCATCTGGGTGATCCCGACGTTGACAATCGACGTGTCGATCAGTTCCAGAATAGCCGCCGACACGGTTGTGATGACGATAATCCACTTTTTGAATCCTGCTGATGCCATCTTACTGAACTTTCACGGATACATCCGTACTCAAACCCGCCCGCAGCAAGTCTTTGTATTTCGCCGGATTTTCGATTTCAATTTTCACCGGAACCCGCTGCGTTACTTTTACAAAGTTGCCGGAGGCATTGTCGGCGGGCAGTAGGGCAAACTTGGCGCCCGTTGCTTCCGAGAGCGAAACGACCTTGCCTTTGACTTCCAGATCCGGGTACGCGTCGATCTTCACATCGACCGGCTGCCCGACGCGCATGTGTTGCAGTTGGGTTTCCTTAAAATTGGCCACCACCCAGAACGTCGAATCGTTGACGATGGTGAACAGGTTCTGGCCGGGCTGCACATACTGACCGACCACCACGTTTTTCTTGCCGATCTTGCCAGCGATGGGGGCAGTAATTTTGGCGTAACCCAACCGGAGTTTGGCGTTGTCGATGGCAGCCTGTTTCACTTTCAGGAGGGCCTGCGCTTTCAGAATGTTGGCCTGGGCCTTCGCAATGGTGGCCTGCGCGACGGCTTCGGAGGTTTTGGCCAGCCCGATCTGTTGCACGTTGGCGTCGAACTGCCGGGCCTGAACCTCGGAGTTGTTGCGGCTATCCTCCAGTTGCTTTTGCGTCAGCGACTGCCCTTTGTACAGATTTTCGTCGCGTTTGAGGTCGTTGGCCGCTTTCGAGACCCGTAATTGTTGCACATTGGCGTTTGACTGGGTGACTTTCAGATTTTGCTGCACATTCCGCAAACTGGCCTGAGCGTTTTGCAAATCGGCCCGGGCGGTTTGAATATCGGCCAGCGTTTGCTGGTAATCGGCCTCTGCCTGTTGTAGCGCCACTTCATATTCCTGCGGGTCGACAGTGATCAGCTCCTGACCGCGCCGGACGGCGGCATAATCTTCAATGCCAACCTGTTGCACATACCCGGCAACCCGCGCCAGAACCGGGGCCGTGTTGCCCTCGATTTGGGCGTTATCGGTCGTTTCATACTGTTGGTTGTAGCGATACGATTGAAAACCGTAGAAAGCAGCCGCTACCACAACGACCAGCACGACCAGACGGGGGAGATACTTTTTCACGGGTGTGGTTTGTTCTGTTGCCATTTTTAGGAAAAGTTATACGAATCTTGTTTTAGTAAACCAGGTTGACTAGTTTTGGGCAAAAGTAGAAGAAGTTTTTAGAATAGTCAACTTGATTGACTAGTTGTATTCATACTTTAACAGGATTTTAATAGTATGCATCGGGGCCATCCAACGACCGTTTACGCAGTCGATGCTCCGCACCTTGTGAAAAGTTTGTAACTTGTCGGCTCTGTAACGACGCAAAGGAAGACGTATGAATACCGAAGCGGTGGCGGTTGAAAAACCGTTTGATTTTCAGTTTTTTTACAAAGTGCGTGAGCGGACGTTAGGCCGGGTCATGTCGAAAATGAAGCGGTTTATAGGCCGGTATATCGAGCAACGGCTTCCTGAGCTGGGTTTTCCGGATTTTAAAGCGAGTTACATTGCCTTTCTGGCCAATCTGGAAGAGGATGGCATTACGAACAATGAGCTGGCAAGACGGGCGGGCGTTACCAAGCAGGCCATGAGCAAGGTCGTCAATTTGCTGGAAGATGACGGCTATATTTATACGGTGAAAAACGAGCGCGATTCGCGTTCCAGCCAGATTTTTATCAACGAACGCGGCAAGCAGTTGATGGTAGCGGTTTTCAACTGCATGGAGGAGATTCGGGAGAAATTCCAGGCCATTGCCGGTCGCGAACGGGTCGAACAGATGATCGATACGATGGTGATGCTGGTGCGGGAAATCGAGAAAGATACCGGCCCCTTATCGGGTATTCACTGCGTGCAATAACGATTGATGCTGAAATTTTCACCCTAACTGGTCAGTCGGTTAGGGTATTTTTTTGTTTAGGAATAAAAACCACAGGCCATGAACTTTACATCCGTCAATCCCTATACCCAGAAAAAAATCAAGTCCTATCCGGCCCTGAGTGCACAGTCGCTCGACCAGAAAATCAAACAGGCGGACCGCGCTTTTACCGGTTGGTCGGCGCTTTCGCTGGAAGAACGTCTGGCTTATTTTCGGAAAGTAGCGGCCTATCTGCGCCAGGAAAAACAGCGGTATGGGGCGTTGATGACAGCCGAAATGGGTAAGACGCTCAAAGAAGCCGTGGCCGAAGTGGAAAAATGTGCCGTTGGTTGCGATTATTACATCGAACACGCACCCCGGTTTCTGGCTGACCTGACGATCAAGACAGAAGCCAAAAAGAGTTTTATAGCCTACGAACCGCTGGGCGTGGTGCTGGCCGTGATGCCCTGGAATTTTCCGTTCTGGCAGGTGTTCCGGTTTGCCATTCCATCGTTGCTGGCGGGGAACGTCGGCTTGTTGAAACATGCCGCCAACGTTAGCGGCTGTTCACTGGCGATTGAAGAAATCTTCCGGGCCTGCGACTTTCCAACCGGCACGTTTCAGTCGCTGCTCATCGAATCGAAAACCGTCGAAACCGTTCTGAAAGACCCGCGTGTCAAAGCCGTTACGTTGACTGGCAGCGAAAAAGCCGGGATGTCGGTGGCGTCGATTGCCGGCAGTCAGATTAAAAAATCGGTGCTGGAACTGGGCGGCAGCGACGCCCTGATTGTACTGGCCGATGCCGATCTGGAAAAAGCCGCCCAAACCGCCGTGCAGTCGCGGATGCAGAACGCCGGGCAAAGTTGCATTGCCGCCAAGCGGTTTATCGTCGAAAAATCGGTTAAGAAAGAATTTACAGAACGGGTTCTCAGTCATATCCAGGCCATTCAGCAGGGTGATCCGACGCAGGAAACCACCACCATGGGGCCGGTGGCGCGGGTCGATCTGGCCGAAGCCATTGAGAGTCAGTGTGCGGAAACCGTTCGGCAAGGTGCCCGGATTTTGCACACTGGAAACCGGGAGGGTTGCAATGTGCAACCGATTTTGCTCGATAAAGTAAAACCGGGTATGACGGCTTTCGATCAGGAAACGTTTGGGCCACTGGCCGTTATCGTTGAAGCCAAAGACGAACAGGAGGCCGTAAAACTTGCCAATCAATCCAATTACGGCTTAGGCTCTGCCCTCTGGACGAAGGATATGGACCGGGCCGACCGGCTGGCGCGGCAGATTCAGGCCGGTTCGGTGTTTGTCAATTCGCTGATGCGCTCCGACCCGAGAGTGCCGTTTGGCGGGGTGAAACTGTCGGGTTTTGGCCGGGAGTTGGCGGAAGTCGGGATGAAAGAGTTCCTGAATATCAAAACCGTCTGGATGGAATAACGATCAGACGGCCACTTCCACGACCGTGCCACGATCGGAGTAAATCCGAAACTGGCCGCCCAGTTCTTCGGCGCGTTTCTTCATGTTTTGCAACCCGTAATGGTTGTCAAGCGATTCGTCCTGATTCCAGGCCAGACCGTTGCCGTTATCGCTGACACTCAGTTGGAAAGAGCCATCGGGTTTGGCGAGTAGCAAAACCGTCACTTCCGTCGCGTGGGCGTGTTTGACCACGTTGTGCAGCGCTTCCTGCATGATCCGGAACATGTTCAGGGCCTGAACCGAGGTCAGCGGCTGGGCGAGTTCACCTTCCGTATGGATCGTGATTTGCAGCGGGTCCAGTTGCTGAAAATACCGGCTGACGTAGTGGTTAATCCGCTCCTCAAATTCTTCCAGCGTAAAACTCTCCTGGTGGATGGCCCAGATGGTATCGCGGAGCATCTTGATGGCTTCACGTGTGTAATCGACGACAGAACGAATTTGCGACGACAAAGGCCGGGTGTTGGCGACCGGCTGTTTTTCGGCCTGACGTGCAATTTGCTGCAAACTGTTGACGATGAACGACAATTGCGCGCCCACGTTGTCGTGTAAATCGCGGGCAATGCGTTCTTTTTCCTGAAAAGATTCATTTCTAAGCTGAAGCCCCTGCACGTGCGCTTCAAACGCCAGCCGTTGCTGCTGGGTGCGTTCTTCGCTGAGTCGTTCGTTGTGGTCGCGGATGAGTTTATACCGGTACGCCAGCCCGAAAGTCAGCACCATCACTTCAAACAAAGCGGCCAGGGCGAAATTCTCGTAGCTTTCCAAAAACGCGTAGGTCGGAAACAACTTGAGATTGCAGAGAATTACCAGAAAATTGAGGGTATAAAACGGGCTGACGGCCACCAGATAAAGCCAGGCTTCCTGCACACGATACCCCCGGATGAGGTTAATGACGATGAAAGCCCAGATGAGCGGCATCGGCAGCCAGTAAAAAACAATGAAAAGTCGCATTACCATCAGCTCGACCAGGGGCGGAACGTAGGTGATCCATTCGACCAGCAAAGACGTCAAACAGAAGACGCCACCCACCAGAGCCACCGTTGCTACGCGATGCCACAGGCGGCTGGGGGTTTTTTCCAGCGACAAAAATGACCGCACGAACAGCAGTTGGAAAAAAAAGAGCAGCAGCGGAAACACGAAATAGATGTTTCGGTTGGGCATCCGGAACTGACTATCGAAATAGAACTGGTATAAAAAACCGTCGTTGATGAAAAAATACCCCGCCAGACCGATTACGCAAAGAATATACTTCGCATAAATCCGGTCGAAGGTGGTCAGGTAAAAGAAAAAACTGATGGCGATGACGAAGAGAAACACCGCAAAAATACCGCCCCAGAACGCGTAATCGCCCAGAATGAAGGTGTCGAGCCCGCCTTGTGGCCGAATGGTGATTGGAACGACCTGGACACCCCGGCTTTTGAAGGACCGGACGTAACAGGTAACTTCCATGCCTGCGGGCAGTGTGAACGGAAACCAGTAATTCCGGTGGTAAACCATTTTCTGCGTAACGGGCGTTTTCCAGCCGTATACGGGGGAGGTGTAAACGACCTTTTGTCCGTCGGTAATAAACAGTTGCAGATCGTCGAAGGCCCAGAAATCAATTTCGCAGAATAGCGCCTGGATTTGATCCGACGTATTTTTCAGCCGGAAGCGCACCCAGACCGGGTGCGAAAACTGGTCGCCACTGCTGTAGCCAAAATTCGGAATGGGCGACGAACTGGGCTGAAACGCTGCGGCCATTTCCGGTCGCACAACCTGATCGATGGTCAGCCGATGGGCCGTATCCTGAACGAACCAGAGATCGTGATCGAGAACCAGTGTCTGATTATCGGATGAAATGGGTATGACGGGTTGGTCTGCCCAGACAAAAACCGGAGAGAGTAGACAAAGAAAAACAACAAGCCGGTAAAGAGGAGCCATACCGTCGGGAAGGTTCGGTCCCAAATATACTGAAAAACCGGCTTGGTTGAGAGGGAGTTAGCTGTTTTTGTTATTCGGTTATGACACCGTATACGTCGAACTCGTGGGCTTCTGTAACGCGCACCCTGGCAAAATCGCCCTGACGGACGTATTGCCCCGCCGGAACAAGCACTTCATTGTCAACTTCGGGCGAGTCAAACTCCGTCCGGCCAATGAAAAAACCGCCTTCTTTCCGGTCGAAAAGCACCTTGTAGGTCTTGCCGAGTTTGGCCTGATTCAGTTCCGATGAGATACCCTGTTGCAGATCCATGATGGCGTCGGCGCGCTCCTGCTTGATGTCGGCCGGTACATCGTCGGGCATCGTGTAGGAATGCGTATTGTCTTCGTGGGAATACGTAAAAGCACCCAGCCGGTCGAACCGCATCCGTTCGACAAAATCATACGTTTCGTCAAACATGGCTTCGGTTTCGCCGGGATGGCCGACAATCAACGTGGTCCGGAGCGCAATACCGGGTACTTTTTCGCGAATGGTGTCGATCAGGGCTTCGGTTTTCTCGCGGGTAATGCCCCGGCGCATGGATTTCAGGAGTTCAGTCGAGCCGGTTTGCAGCGGCATGTCGAGGTAGTTACAAACGTTCGACCGCTCGCGCATCACATCGAGCACATCCATCGGAAAACCGGACGGATAGGCATATTGCAAGCGAATCCATTCAATGCCTTCGACGTCGGCCAGGCGATTGATGAGGTCGGCCAGCGTGCGTTTTTTATAAATATCCAGCCCGTAATAGGTCAAATCCTGGGCAATCAGAATCAGTTCTTTGGTGCCGCGCCGGGCCAGCGACTGCGCTTCTTTGATCAGTTCTTCCGCCGGACGCGAAACGTGGTGTCCGCGCATGAGCGGAATCGCACAAAACGAACAGGGGCGGTCGCAGCCTTCCGCAATTTTCAGGTATGCATAATGGGCGGGGGTCGTCAAAAGCCGTTCGCCCACGAGTTCGTGTTTGTAATCGGCTTTCAGCGTTTTCAGCAATCGCGGCAATTCATTGGTACCAAACCACGCATCGACGGTCGGCATTTCAATCTCCAGTTCGTCTTTGTAGCGGTGTGACAAACAGCCGGTTACGTATACTTTATCGACCACGCCCGCATCCTTGGCATCTACATACCGCAGAATGGTGTTGATCGATTCCTCCTTTGCATTGTCGATAAAACCGCAGGTGTTAATGACCACAATGTTGGCATCGTCTTTCTTCGATTCGTGCGAAACGTTGTAGCCGTTGCCTTTCAGTTGGGTAAATAATACTTCCGAATCCACCAGGTTTTTGGAGCAGCCCAGCGTGACGATATTGATTTTATTCGTGCGTAATCCTTTTGTTTTCAAAGTAGTAGAATGCTAAGTACCCGGAGCGGTGACCGTTCTGGCACAACACCGGTATTTTGGGCAAAGTTCGGAAAAGTACAATTCAGGAGAAAGTTATGGGGCAACAATCCAAGGAATTTTGTGCGGAACATACTGAATCGGGACGGTTTTGAAATAGTCGTCGATGGCGAAATCAAGGTAGCTTTTGTTTAGATTGAGGTAAACCGCATGGCCGTTCTTCAATTTGAAAATCAGATAACTGTAGCCAGCGACCATTTTGCTGGACTTTAGACCGGACCCGTGTTTTTCAATTTCCTGCACGTCATCGGCCGAAAATCGGATTATTTCCTCCGCTGTATCGATTGTCAGGCTTTTATCTGCTGGGTCAAGCGTAACGGTTTTGTTTCGGGTGATGAGCCAATATTGCCAATCCAGCTTAAAAACAGAAGCAATCAACCACAGAGCATAAAGACAAGCCGCAAACAATCCTAAACTGACCATCCAGTGCCAAAAGGAGTTGGAGGCTGGCATTAATACAAATACATCCGCATACAGCATGGAGACCATGAGCAAGGTAATCACCACATTTAAAATGTAATCAAAGCGCGTGAAATATTGCCAGTCCTCAATTTTGTAGCGAACAACAATCACTAACGGGGATTCGTCGCCGATGGTTTTGGCGGTGTAGCGGAGCAACTTGTAGATGACCCAGGCGAAGGGGGTAAGAACCGAAACCGTGATCAAAAAAGCGTTCATGACGGTTAAAATACCGCCTGATATGAGATATCAAACGCGATTGTGGACCGGCGGTTTTTCTCCACCGTCACCGGAAAAATGTTGTTTTGGCCGTCGGAGAGGTTGGCGTACAAGCCTTTTTCTTCCTGCACAAAAACGGAATAACTACCGGCGGGCAGACTTATACAAAATTTTCCGTCTGTATCGGATTTGACTTTTTTGATGAACCGGGTGTTGATTTTGGTGTAAAAACCGTCGTCGGTGGCTTCCGTCTGGTCAATTTTCGTCAATTCATAAATCAAAACCTCCCGGACAACGGGCTGGCCTTTCGGCTGCGGTCGGTCGGGGCCGGGCATGTGGTTGCCGGATTTGAATAGAACCGTTCCGCAAATGCCCTGAAATGACTTGCTGTGCTGACTGGGTTTGCAGGCGATGAAAAGGGTGAATGCCAGCAGGAGCAAAGATGGTTTTAGAATGTTGGAGAGTTGATTATCAGGCATATTTCTCTTTGACAAAATGAAGGAAATTTTCGGATCTTATGATCAAATCATTGATTTCCTCAAGAGGAAAATCGCCCTCGAGGTCATAATCCGCTATTTGTCGGTGGTCAAATAGAATTTTGAAATCATCCTTGAATTGTTCAGACACTTCACCTGACTTGATTAAATGCATGGAGAACATCTCCCGAGCTGCCGAATGGCGTTTTGTAATGATATTTTTATCAGAAAGTAATCCACGTACAAGCCAGAAAAAACAATAATAACTTGAAGTGAAGTAATAGCACCAAGTGGAAACTCCGTCAAAACCAATGTTTTAGTATTTGCCAGATAAGCTTCCGCTTTCTTAATGCAGTCTTTTAGGTCATCGCTCATAAATGCATTTAGCGTCTTTTCTGACCTCGCGAAAAAAAATACGATTCGATGTGAGAAACTTATTATGAGAGACTACAACTGCAGATATATCGATAAATGTTTCAAGGTAATAAGCATTACGATCGGCGGCAGTCGTAGCCACTTCTTTGAAGGGAGAAACATTTTCGTCATCCAACAGCACTAAATAATCGACATCTGATTCTTCATGAAAATCGCCCCGGGCATAGGAACCGAATAGCAAGATTTTGGCCAGCCGATCGCCGTAGTGCCGTTTCATGATGTCGGTCACTTCGCGATTAACTATCTCTAAATCGGTTACAACTGCCATTGTCAGATTTTCTTAAAAAACGAATCCACGAACTCCATCTTGTGAAACGTCTGCAAATCTTCGATTTTTTCGCCGACGCCAATGTACTTCACCGGAATCTTGAACTGATCCGAAATGCCGATCACCACACCGCCTTTGGCTGTTCCGTCTAATTTCGTGATCGCCAGGGCCGTCACATCCGTCGCTTTGGTAAACTCCGTGGCCTGAATAAATGCGTTCTGACCGGTTGACCCGTCGAGCACCAGCAACACCTCGTGGGGAGCTTCGGGCAGGAATTTCTGCACAACGCGTTTGATTTTCGATAGCTCGTTCATCAAATTCACCTTCGTGTGCAAACGGCCCGCCGTATCGATAATCACCACATCGGCGTTCATATCCACGGCTTTTTTGACGGCATCGAAAGCCACCGCCGACGGGTCAGTGTTCATGCCGTGTTCGATCACCGGCACGCCGACGCGCTGTCCCCACAGTTTTAACTGCGTAACGGCGGCCGCCCGGAACGTATCACCCGCGCCCAGGACCACTTTATAGCCGCGCTTGTGAAACTGCGAGGCCAGTTTGCCAATGGTGGTGGTTTTACCGACGCCGTTGACGCCGACGACCATGATCACATACGGTTTTTTGTCAGCGGGCAACGAAAAATCGTCGTCGACATCTTCCGATTTGTTTTCGGCCAGCAAGGCAGCAATTTCCTCCCGCAGAATGGAATCGAGTTCGCTGGTACTGACGTATTTATCCCGGGCAACGCGGTCTTCGATGCGCCGGATGATTTTCACGGTGGTGCCAACGCCCACATCCGAGGTAATCAAGACTTCTTCCAGTTCGTCCAGAACCTGCTCGTCGACCGTCGATTTGCCGACGACAGCGCGGTTGAGTTTCGAGAAAAAACTTTCTTTGGACTTCTCCAGCCCTTTATCGAGTGATTCTTTTTTTTCCTTCGAGAAAAAATCAAACAGACCCATTGCTTTGTCGTTAGAACGTTGGATGGCAGACCACAGACGCCGATTCGTACGTATACAGTCTCGTGTCTGTTTTGTCGAACAAAGATACAAACAAAAAAGTCCCACAAAGGGGACTTTCGATGTACCATAAAACCGGAAAAACTAGCCTTTCAATGCGGCTTGCACTTCTTCCAGTGGGACCATTTCTTCTCTAAAGGTGTAGGCACCGGTTTTCGGCGACTTCACGGCTTTGATAATCTTCGCGAAGTTCTTACCGCCACCTTCCTTCTTCAGGGTTGCAACAACTTTCTTTGCCATCTTGGATCGTCGGGAACAGTCCCGCGGTTACAATTATTTAATTTCTTTGTGTACGGTTACGCGTTTCAAGTTCGGATTGTACTTTTTCAGTTCGATCCGGCTTGGCGTATTCTTACGGTTTTTGGTGGTGATGTAGCGCGAAGTACCCGGTACATTCGTATCCTTCTGCTCCGTACACTCCAAAATCACCTGAATTCTATTGCCTTTCTTAGCCATTGCTGTAAATATTTTCTCAAACAGGAACGCAAAGGTAAGATAAAGTCTTAAAAACCACAATGGTTGGTTGTGAAAAAAGCACTTAAAACTTGGTTTGTGGTTTACGGTTTTCAGTTTACAGTGGCTGACGCATGCTTTTCAACGATTTTTTACAGCGCGTCAGCCACTGGGAATTGAAGACCGTCAACCGAAAATCCTGCCGGGTTTGACTTTTGACCGTCTCCTGCCGACCTTTGACATACGATGACCACACAAACCATCCAATACCACTACCAGCCCGGCGTGTTTCAGGCTTCCGAGCCCAATAAATATACGCTCGATGAACTCGGCTCCGGCGAGATGATTCTGAACATGGGGCCGCAGCACCCCTCGACGCACGGTGTTCTGCGGTTGGAAATCGTCACCGATGGCGAGATCATTGTCGATGTGGTGCCGCATTTGGGTTATCTGCACCGCTGTTTTGAGAAACACGCCGAAGCCTTGCCGTATAACCAGATCCTGCCGTTTGTTGACCGGCTGGATTACATGGCCGCCATGAACAGCGAACACGTCTTTTGCATGGGCGTGGAGCGGATGCTGGGCATCGATAAGGAACTGTTAACGACGCCCAACGGCCGCCGGATCGAATACATCCGGGTGCTGGTTTCGGAATTAAACCGGCTGGCGTCGCACTTCGTGGCCATCGGAACCTACGCGCTGGATATTGGTGCCTACACGCCGTTTCTGTGGATGATGCGCGACCGCGAGCACCTCCAGCGGCTGTTGGAATGGGTCAGCGGGGCACGGATGCTCTACAATTACATCTGGAT
The DNA here is from genome assembly GCF_006149005.1 of Larkinella sp. C7. Taxonomy (GTDB): domain Bacteria; phylum Bacteroidota; class Bacteroidia; order Cytophagales; family Spirosomataceae; genus Larkinella. The sequence continues at coordinate 252,936 of NZ_VBSL01000007.1, forward strand.
TGGCGGTTTATACTACGATTTACCGGTTGGTTTTGAAGAACGGTGTCAGGAGTTTCTGACCTATCTGAAACCGAAACTGGTGGAGTTGCAGCAACTGGTGATCGAAAACAAGATTTTCGTGAAACGGACGGCCCATGTGGGCGTGTTGCCGTTGCCGGTGGCGATCAATTATGGCTGTTCGGGACCGGTTTTGCGGGCGTCGGGTTTACGCTACGATCTGCGCCGGGTCGATGCCTATTCCGTGTATCCCGAACTGGAATTCGATATTCCGATTGGCGAAGGAACCGTTGGAACGCTGGGCGATTGCTGGGATCGGAATTACGTGCGGGTGCTGGAATGCTGGGAGTCGGTGAAAATTGCCGAGCAATGCCTGGCGCGCTTGACGGGCGATCTGAAACGCACCCGGGATTTTGATCCGCAGGCAATGGCACCCAAGAAAATCCGGCCGAAAGCGCAGGAATTCTACATTCGGGGCGAAATTCCGAAGGGCGAGCTGGGTTTCTACTTCCGGGCCGACGGCCGGGCCGATATGCCCTTCCGGTGTCGCGCGCGGTCGTGTTCGTACCACAACCTGTCGGTCATCAGCGAAATTTCCAAAGGCGCGATGATGGCCGATTTAGTCGCGATCATCGGCTCAATCGATGTGGTAATGGGGGAAGTAGACCGTTAGGCAAGCATAAAGATTTCCTGCGTATTGCGGCCAAAACCGTCGTAATCCAGCCCGTAGCCGACGACAAACTGGTTTTGAATCTCGAAACCAACGTATTTAATGGCGACGTCAATCTGCAGGGATTCCGGTTTGAACAGCATCGTGGCAATTTCCAGGGATGCGGGTTGCTGCTCCATCAATTGCTGGGATACTTGCTGAATGGTGAGGCCGGTATCGATAATGTCCTCAATCAGAATAAGATCCTGACCCGCCAGTGATTCGCTCAGGCCCAGAATATGTTTGACAACGCCCGTCGAAGCCGTCTGCTGGTAGGAACTGACCCGAATAAAGGTGACCCGACACGGAATGGTCAGGTGGGTCATCAGTTCAGCCGCGAAGATAAAAGCGCCGTTCAGCACCACCACCAGCATGGGTTCCTTGTCCCGGTAGTCCTGATTAATCTGTTCGGCCAACTGAACAATGCGGTTTTTCAGCGTGTTTTGATCAATAAACGGAACGAAACTTTTGTCTTTGATAGTCAGCATAGCATACCCGTTGGCGCGAGACTCAAAGGTAAGGCATCGGGAGGGTTCGTAAAAACTTTTGGTGGCGTAAACTGGAAATTCAAAAACTTCGTTGATAGAAGACAATACCCGTGTCCTTAAAAAATGAAAAAAAACCTTCTTGTTCTGATCGGCTTGTTTCTGACCTTAACGGCTCGCGCTCAGGTCTATTCTCTTGCTGAATTCGACAAAAAATACGATATGCTGATGAAGCGTCCCGACGTTCAGATCGAGTCGGCAGAGGCTATCAATAACTTGTATAATTACAAATTTTACGAAGCCGACAAAGAGTTTCGCTGGCTGAAAATGCGGTATCCCGATCACCCGATGCCGTACTTTCTGATGGCCCTCGCCGAGTGGTGGAAAATTGTTCCGAATACCGAAAATACCGACTTCGATGACAAGTGTCTGGCCTACCTGGATACGACGATTACGAAAGCCGAAAAGCTGTATGACGATAAAGAAAACAAAGTAGAACCCGCGTTTTTTCTGGCGGCTGGCTACGGTTTCAAAGGGCGGTTGTATTCGGAGCGCAAGAAATGGGCAAAGGCCACCTGGGCCGGAAAAAATGCGTTGAAATATTTTGATAAATGCAAAGGCAATGGTGATCTAACGCCAGAACTGCTGTTTGGCGACGGTTTATTCAATTATTACGCCCAGTGGATTCCGAAAAACTACCCGGCTTTGAAACCGATTCTGATGTTTTTCCCGAAAGGCAACAAGGTGGAAGGCATTCGGCAGTTGGAAAAAACCGCTAACAACGCTTTTTATACCCGAACCGAGGCCCGGTATTTTCTGCTTCAGATTTATAGCATGGAAAACCAGTATGAAAAGGCGTATGATCTGGCCAAATACATGTGGCAGCAGTATCCCGACAATCCCTATTTTGAGCGGTATTATGCCCGGACGGCTTTTGTACGCGGATACAGCAACGAAGCGGCTGCCGCTTCCAACAGCATCCTGAGCAAAATCGAACGGGGGATGGACGGATACGAAGGCGTTGGCGGTCGAACAGCAGCGTATATTCTGGCGTATAATAACCAGCATTATACCCGCGATTTGGCCAAAGCCAAGCAGTATTACCTGAAAACCATCGAGTTTGCCAAGCAGACCAACTCCTACGATGCGGCCTATTACTGGGCGTCGGTATTGAGCCTGGGGAAAATTGCGGCTGCGGAAAAAAACTACGATCAGGCGCAAACCTATTACAAGGAAGTCATCGACAAAGCCGACCGCAAATCCAGCCAGCACAAAGAAGCCAAAGACGGTTTGCAGGAACTCAAGAAATTGCGGAGAGAAGAGCGGAGGAAAGGAAGGAAATAACAGGGTTGAATATCGAACACTAAATGTTGAATAACGAATATTGAAGTCTAAAAGCGTGCGGAGCTGCTTCGATATTCGTTATTCAACATTTAGTGTTCGATATTTTTTTTCAGGGGATCGGAAGCACTTTACTTTCTTTAAACGTCGACAGAATTACCATGGTTTGGGTGCTGGCGACTTCCTCGATTTCGTTGATTTTTTCCAGCATCAGAACCTGATACGAGGCAATGTCTTTGGCGATGACTTTCAACAGAAAATCGCCGGAACCCGTGATGTGGTGGCATTCGATAATTTCCGGAATTCCCTTCACGGCATTGACAAACGATTCGGTTACCTGCTTCTTGTGACCGACCAGCGAAACCTGCACAAACGTCGTAACGCCCAAGCCAACCCGGTCCCGGTTCAGTTGAGCGTGGTAGCTCTGAATGATGCCCGATGTTTCCAGTTTTTTGACGCGCTCAAGGGTGGGTGCGGGGGACAAACCGATTTCCTTCGACAGTTGAGCATTGGTGATTTTAGCGTTTGTCTGTAGAATTTCTAATACTTTCCGATCAATCTGATCGAGTTTGATTCCTGACATAATAGTGATGACCTTAAAACTTTATCCAACCAATATGAGATCACGCAAAATTAACCACAATCCTTTTATTTTTATAAAAAAATATGGATTATTTACTAAAATGTAAAATAATGATTGGTTTTGCGGCCCAATTTTAGCTACAAAATTACTGTATACAATAGTTATACCAAATACTGTTCAACATTAATATTAACCGTTCCTAAATTTTTTCCAAATAATATTTTGTGGATACAGGGGCGGTTTTCTAAAAAGGCTTCCCCAAAAAAAGCAATCGTCTTCATTAAATCCAAAAAGGAAGAGCCCCAATGCAAGGGACGGCAACAGCGGCAAGGCAATAAACTGATCGGTAACAAAGTTTGAAAGGGGAGAGGGTTCTTCCGTATCTTTGAGCATCATCTTTTCTGACCAATCTCGTGCGCATGCGCTTTCATTACCGGGCTTTCTTCGTCTTTTTCGTCTGCATTTTTTGGGAAACGTCTGACGCGATTGCCCAGCTTCCGCCAAAGCGGGAGTTTCGGGCGGTTTGGATTGCCACGGTAGACAATATCGACTGGCCAAGTGTGCGGGGGTTACCAGCCGAGAATCAGCAGGCCGAATTCATTGCCCTGCTCGACCAGCACCAACGGGCGGGCATCAACGCCGTGGTGGTGCAGATCCGGGCGGCAGCCGATGCTTTTTACGCCAAAAGCACCGAACCCTGGTCGTTCTGGCTGACGGGCCAGCAGGGTCGCGCCCCGGTGCCTTTCTACGATCCGCTGGAATTTATGATCCGGGAAACCCACGACCGTGGCATGGAATTTCACGCCTGGTTTAACCTCGACCGGGCCACATTCAGTAAAAATTCGAGCGTTACCCCCGATCACATCAGTTTCCGTCGGCCGGAATGGATGCTGCAATACGGTGGCAGGAAACTATTCAACCTGGGTTTGCCCGAAGTCCGCAATTATGTGACCGGTATTGTGACCAACATTGTCCGCAATTACGATGTCGACGGTATTCACTTTGACGATTATTTCTATCCGTACGGAATTGCCGGACAAGTTATCCATGACGAAGTGACCTATAAAACGTATTTCAACGGCATGAACCTGGCGAACTGGCGTCGGGAAAACATCAACCAATTGATTCACCAACTCCGGGATTCAATTCAGGCCCTGAAACCGTATGTGAAGTTTGGCGTTAGTCCGTTTGGGGTCTGGAAAAACAGCAGCCAGGACCCCGAAGGCTCGCTCACGACGGGCGGTTTAACATCCTACTTCGATCTGTATGCCGACACCCGCAAATGGATTCGGGAAGGCTGGATCGACTACATTGCGCCACAAGTGTATTTTAGTACAGATTTTCAGAAGGTTCCGTACCGGCTTTTGGTCGACTGGTGGATCAAGAACGGTTTTAACCGGCACCTCTACATTGGCCAGGGCGCCTTTCGGATCAACCGCTCTACCCCGCGTGACCGCGCCTGGAACGATCCGAACGAGATGACGACCCAACTGAACTACAACCGGCAGTTCAGCCAGATTCATGGCAGCATTTTCTTTAGCTCCAAATCCCTGACGGATAACCTGAATGGCGTTCGTGATACGTTGCTGACGAATTTCTACCGGTATCCGGCGCTGATCCCGCCGATGCCCTGGAAAGATCCCGAGCCGCCCCTTTCGCCCAAAGACCTGAAAGCCCGGCCTACGTCCGAGGGGGTCGAACTGCTCTGGCAGGAGCCCGGCCCGGCGCCAGACGGCGACAAGGCCCGGTATTATGTGGTGTATCGTTTTGACCGGAAAGACAAGGTGAATACGGAAGATCCGACTCACATTCTGGCGATTTGCGTGGGCGAGCGAACCACCCGGTTTATTGACCGAACCGCCGAAGCCGATGGACGGTATGTGTACCTGATTACGTCACTCGACCGGTTGCACAACGAAAGCGTGCCAAGTCAGGTCAATGTGCGGGTTCCGGAGGAATAAAAGAGAGAAACTTATCAATGTAAAATGACGAATGCTAAATGTAAAAGTAGTTAAGCTCCCTACACTTTTACATTTAGCATTCGTCATTTTACATTGATAAGTTGATAGCTTAACGCGAACTGTGAGATTTATTGGTTGCGTTAAGTTGTTTATTATCAGTGATTAAGCTTGGTTAAACCGTCTTCAAAAACGCCAACCCCTTTACGGCAATGTCTTCGCCGGAGGCTTCGATGTCGCGCCAGATGGCTGCGGCTTTGGCAATGGCTTTCACCTCGGGTGTAAACGATTCGATGACCAGTTGGCCTTTAAAATCAATGTCTTTCAGAGCCTGACCAATGGAGGGCCAATCGATGTGATCATTGCCCGGAATACCCCGGTCGCAACCGCAACTGTGCAGCAATTCCAGCCGTGAACCGGCTTTGCGAATGGCTTCAGCCTGAAATTTCTCCTCGATGTTCATGTGGAACGTGTCCAGGTGCAACCGAACGGCGTCGTTACCAACCAAATCCGCCAGGTGAATGGCCTGATCGGCGGTGTTGATAAAGTCGGTTTCGAAGCGATTGAGTGGTTCGAGGGCAATTTTCAACCCTTTGCCCGCAGCGTAAGCCGCCAGTTCTTTCAAATGCCCGACAACGGTTTTCTCCTGTTCCTTATACACGTCTTTTGGCGTGGCTTCAGCGCGTCCAACACTTGAATACAACGGCCCGACCAGCATTTCGGCGCCAATGATTTCCATGAAATCCAGCAGCGCTTTCAGATACGTCATCGCCGTTTGCTGCTGCTCGTCGTCCCCGCGAAAGTCCCGGTCCGGACCCATGGCCGCACAAACCGTTTTGCAACCTAACCCGGCATCAGCCAACGCCTGTTTTACCAACTGAGGATCGACGTTCCAGGGTTCTTCCAAACCGATTTCGACGGTATCGAAGCCCCATTCCGCAAATTTTGAAAACCACTTCACGCTTTCGTTCGTGAAAGGCGATGTAAATAAAAACGTGTTGATGCCAATGGTGTACATAAGGGTTGATTGGTTATGATCTGGTCTTGTTTCTGCGGGTTTGCCTCAGTGAGCCCTGTAAAACGGGTGTATTCGGTAATCACCTTTTAGGCAATGCAAAGGAAGGTTGGTGTGCTTTTTACTGTCATTTCAGGACATTTATGGCGATTTCGTGCCGGATTTCAGGAAGCAAACTGCCGTTCGACTTCCGCCATGACGGCGTCAATCGGGCGGGCATCGGCAAAAAAGGAGACGATCTTGAGAAGAATACCTTCCACCACGGCGTCGGGGCATGACGCTCCGCAGGTCAGTAGAACCGTGACCGGTTTTTGATCCGGGAGAAAGTTTTCGGTAATTATTTCCTGTTTCGAATGCAGGTTAAAATGCCGGATCAACTCCCGCGACAGAATTTTCTGTTCGGTTTCAATGAAATACGTCGGCAGTTTTTCTTCGCACAACTCCACGATGTGCAACGTATTGGAACTGTTGTAGCCACCTGCAACAATCGTAAAATCGGCGGGATGCGTCAGCAGGGCGTAGGTCGAATCTTGGTTGTCGTTGGTCGCGTAACAAAGCGTATCGCGGGTATTGGCAAAGCGACTGTCTACTTCGTCCGGCTGCAGACGGTAGTGACGGATCATGACGGTTTTCAGGAAATCGGCAATCTGCTGTGTATCCGACGCCAGCATGGTGGTTTGATTGACAACACCGATGCGCTGCAAATCCCGTTCGGGATCGAAACCGGGCGAAAACTGACCGTCAAATTCGGCATAAAACGCTTCTTTGGTCGACTCTCCGGTGAGGTACGTCGCCAGCCGTTGCGCCTGCGCCATGTCTTTCACCACCACGGTCGGCGCCGATTCCTTGCTGTGCGAAAACGTAGCGCGGGTTTCTTCATGCGACGGTTTGCCGTGAACCACCACGGTATAGTCTTTCTGCCCGATTTGCGTGGCTTTGTTCCACACTTTTTCGACAAAGGGGCAGGTTGTATCGTATTGCTCGACATTCAGGCCGATGCCGGTCAGTTGCTGCTGAATTTCGATGGTCGTGCCAAACGCCGGAATCACCACGACATCGTCCTTCCGCAATTCCTCCCACGGAATGATCTGTTTCCCCGAGGTTTCCATGATAAACTGCACCCCGCGTTCCTGCAAATCCCGGTTCACATCCGGATTGTGAATCATTTCACTGAGCAGAAAAATGCGTTTTCCGGTATTTTCAGCGATGGCTTTGTAGGCAATTTCAATGGCGTTTTCCACACCGTAGCAAAACCCAAAATGCCGGGCAATGAGGAAGCGAACCGGACCAAAATCAAGAACCGTGGGCGTAAAATCGCGCTTGAGTTTATCGCGTTTCCGCCGAAGTTCTTTCAGCGGGCTGATGATGGTACTGCGGTAATACTCCGGGATGTTGAAGGATTTCATTCGGGCAAAATTAGACAGACTTCATTGGAAGAACAACGGCCGGAATCGCTTCGTTCAGCTAAAAAGACGGGCTTGTCAGGAGAGCGTTGTCAAACGGCCCAGAATATCGTCCAGATACTCCCGGCTATTGCTCAGGCGCGGCACTTTATGCTGACCACCCAGCTTGCCCCGGGTTTTCATCCATTCGTAGAAGGTCCCCCGCGGAACGGCATGAACGATGGGCGGATGTAATACCATGTCGTTATACCGCTTGGCGTCGTAGTCGGAGTTGACCTGCCGGAGCGTCTGGTCGAGTACCTTGCGGAACGTATCGAAATTAGCAGGTTCGCTCGAAAACTCGATGATCCATTCGTGTCGGCCGTTGGTACCGCTGCCCATGTAAACCGGCCCGGCGGTATAATCACTCACGGTAGCACCGGTTACTGCGCAGGCTTGGGTAATGGCGTTTTCGGCGTTTTCAATGATTACTTCTTCCCCGAAGGCATTGATAAAATGCTTGGTCCGGCCACTGACTTTTAGCCGGAAGGGGTATTTTGAGGTAAACCGCACGGTATCGCCGACGCGGTATCGCCAGAGTCCACCGTTGGTGGTAATTACCAGCGCATAATTCTTGTTCAGTTCAACTTCCTCGATGGTCAGGGCTTTTGGAAAAGGCTTGTCGGCATCTTCTATCGGCACAAACTCGTAGAAAATACCGTAGTCCAGCATGATCAGCATTTCGCCGATCCGCTTCAGATCGTCCTGAATCGCAAAAAAACCTTCCGAAGCATTGTAGATTTCAAGGTAGCGGGTGTCGTTGGAAGGAAAAACTTCGTTGGAAAACAACTCCCGATAGGGCTGGAAAGCCACGGCACCGTGGATAAAAACTTCAAAATTGGGCCATACTTCCAGAATATTCTGCTTGCCGGTTATGGCCAGTACTTTTTCCAGCAAAACCAGCGCCCAGGTCGGAACGCCCAGAATACTCGTCACGTTTTCGCGGGCGGCAATTTCGGCCATCCGGTCAATTTTTTCTTCCCACTTGTCCATCAGCGCCACTTCGATGGGCGGGGTGCGGATGTACTGCGCCCAGGGCGGCAGGTTTTTCATGACCACCGCCGACACATCGCCCGCGTAGCCGTGCTGACCATACGGATTTTCGTGTAGACTACCACCAATCGACAGCCCTTTCCCCTCGAAGGCTTTGCTTTCCGGATTGTTGGCAACGTAGAGCGCCATCATGTCTTTTCCACCCCGAAAATGGCTTTCGTCCAGCGACTCCTGCGAAACCGGAATGAATTTGCTGCGGGCGTTGGTCGTGCCCGACGATTTGGAAAACCAGTGAATGCGGGAGGGCCACAGCAGTTTCTGCTCACCCTTCATCGTCCGCTCAATATACGGAAACAGGTCTTCGTAGGAGGAAACCGGCACCCGTTCCTGGTACTCGCGGACGGTGCGGATGGAATCGTAGTGGTGTTGACGGCCCCATTGCGTATGACGGCCTTTGCTGATGAGCTGCTGAAAAACCGCCTGCTGAACCTCGCCTGGGTGCGCCATCATAGCCTTGATGCGCGGCACTCGCCGGAGCAGCAGCCATTTCAATGTCGTATTCAGCAGGGTCATACGTGGAGTGGTAATTCTGATTCAAACTTACTAAAAATGTTGCATTTAGAAGAACTTTGCTTCATAACCTGATTCGGTGGACATTGTTCGTTAGATTTCGTAAACTGCCACCGTTGAAAAAACCGGGAGTTCAGGCTCTTTTATTGGTATAAAAGCAAGAATAAATTTTCTTTGTGACCGATCCGGCACATGCCGTTCCCTGTATGAAAGTTTTCAAAGCCCTGTTGAGTCTATTTATTTCCATCGGTGTAACAGTTGCACTCAATCAACCCTGGGGCAGTGTTCCGGCCCTGGGCCGTTTGCTGAGTCCATTTGAGGGATTCTGGCAGAATGCCGAAACCGTTGGTCAGTCTTCGGAACAAACAATATCCGTCAAAGGTGCGAAAGAAGAGGTGACCATTTTGTTTGACGATCTGCATGTTCCGCACATTTTTGCCAAAAATGACTACGACGCTTATTTTGCCCAGGGTTATGCAACGGCCCGCGACCGCTTGTGGCAGATGGAATTTCAAACCCACGCGGCTGCCGGACGGATTTCGGAGCTAATCGGTGATCGTGCGGTCGAACTCGACCGCTACAACCGGCGGCTGGGCATGGCCTACGGGGCTGAAAAATCGCTGGAAGGCATGTCGAATGACCCGGTTTCCAAATCGGTGCTGGATGCTTACACAACGGGCATCAATGCGTACATCAACCAATTGAAACCGGCTGATTACCCCATTGAATACAAGTTGCTGGGCTACGCTCCCGAACCGTGGACGCCCATCAAAGTAGCGTTTCTCCTCAAGCAGATGACCCAGACACTGGCCGCGGGTGCCGACGATCTGATGATGACCAACATCCGGCAGCAACTCGGTCCGGCCCTGACGGCCAATTTGTTTCCGGATTATCCTTTTAAAGAAGATCCCATCATACCGGTCGGCACACGCTGGGACTTTGAACCGGTCAAATTGCCCAATCCGCCCCCGAATACTGAAACCGATAGCAGCGTCGCGCTGAACTGGCAGTCGCATGATCCGGGGATTGGCAGCAACAACTGGGCCGTCGGTCCGGAGAAAACCGCCACGGGCTACCCGATTCTGGCGAATGACCCGCACCTGACGCTGAGTTTGCCTTCCATCTGGTATCAGGTTCAGCTCGTAACGCCCACGATGAACGTCTACGGCGTGTCATTGCCCGGCGCGCCCGGCGTCATCATCGGTTTTAACAAGGACGTGGCCTGGGGCGTTACCAACGTCGGGGCCGATGTGCTGGATTTTTACAGGATTCGTTTTCGGGATAACCAGCGGCAGGAATACTGGCACGACGGAAAGTGGAAACCGGTTCGTCGGCGGGTTGAAACCATTCGGGTAAAAGGAAAACCGGCGGTTATCGACACCGTATTATATACCCACCACGGCCCGGTGGTTTATTTGCCGGAAGACAAACCGTTTCGAAACAACATTCCTACGGGCTATGCCGCTCGCTGGATTGCCCACGAGGTCGACAATGGCGTCAAGACGTTCTATTTGCTAAACCGGGCCAAAACCTACGACGATTATGTAACGGCCTTGTCGTATTACGTAGCTCCGGCACAGAATTTCGTCTTTGCCAATGCGGCCAAAGACATCGCGATTTCGCCTAATGGGCGGTTTCCGTTAAAATGGCGCGATCAGGGCAAGTTTTTGCTCGACGGAACCAGGGCCGCGAACGACTGGCAGGGCTGGATTCCGGCGGCTCAGAATCCCCGCGTGAAAAACCCGCCGAGGGGATTTGTCAGTTCGGCCAACCAATCGTCGACCGATCCAACCTATCCCTATTACATCAACTGGGAGTTTGAAACGACCGACCGGGGCATGCGGATCAACCAACGGCTGACAGCAATGCAAAACGTGACGGTGGACAGCCTGCGTCATCTACAAAATGATGTGTATAACCATCAGGCTTCCAAATTTCTGCCGGTTCTCCTGCCGTATATTCAGGAAAAAGATCTTTCCGATCCGCAAAAGCAGGCGTTGAAAACCGTCCGCCAGTGGAACTACCAGCAGGATACGGCATCGGTTGCCGGCACCATTTTCATGGATTGGATCAGCCGTCTGGAAGCCGGGATCTGGGCCGACGATTTTCCGGATAACGCCAATCGGCCCTTGCGGTATCCGAATACCGACCGCACACTGCAACTCGTCACCGAAGAACCCACTTCCCGCTGGTTTGACAACGTGCAGACGCCAAACCGCCAAGAAACGATTCAGGAAGTTGTTACCAGCAGCTTTCGGGCCACGGTAGATTCGCTGGTGAAACAGCACGGGCCGTTGGGGAAAACCTGGGCCTGGGCGGGTCATAAAGGGACTTCTGTCCGGCACCTGATTCCGGGTCTGGATGCCTTCAGCGCGTTGAATGTGCAGATTGGCGGAGGACGCGGCATCGTCAACGCGGCCGGGCGCCGGGCCGGGCCGTCGTGGCGAATGATTGTCCAAACGGGCCCCAACGTCCGGGCCTACGGTGTTTTTCCGGGTGGACAATCCGGCAATCCCGGTAGCCCCTACTACCTGAACATGCTCGAAACCTGGCGGAAAGGAGACTTGTATGAACTGCTTTATTTAAAATCGATAACCGAAAAAAGTCCACGCATTCAATCGACGCTTCAACTGACCCGTTAAAACCATGCTGCCCTTTTTGTTAATCGCGTTGTTAAGTGCCGTCGCGCAGTTGTTTTTGCCGTGGTGGAGTATTGCCCTGGTGACGTTTGGGGTTTGTTTCTGGCGTAGCAAAACCGGCTGGCGGGCCTTTGGTGCCGGTTTTTTAGGAATTGCGGTGGTCTGGTTCGTCTATGCACTCCTGATCCATCTGCAAACGGACGGTATTCTGACGGGTCGAATGGCGGAGCTTTTTTTAAAAACGAAGACGCCGGTTTTTCTGCTCCTCATCACGCCCCTGCTGGGCGGTTTGACAGGCGGCCTGGCGGGTTTGGCGGGCCGTCAGGTCCGTGCGGTTTTTAGGGCCAAACCGGAATGAATGCTCCGCAGAGCTGCATCAGATTGCTACATAACGAGTAAATCGTACCTTTGTAAAATCATTAATCCATTAATTAACTGTTTCTTGTGAAAAACGCATCCCTTGTTTTGAACGCCGTACTGGCGGTTGCTGTAGCAGTTTTATACTACCTGCACTTCTCTGACAAAAACACTACAGAACCGGTTTCTGCCAGTACAACGAAATCGGCGCCGGTCCGCAAGACGGTTTATGTCAACGTCGACTCCCTGCTGACCAATTATGAATATTTTAAAGACACCCGGAAAGTGCTGGAAAGCAAACGGTTTCAGCTTGACAATGAATTGAACAACAAGGGACGTTCACTGCAAAATGAAGTGGCTTTCTTTCAGCAACGGGCCCAAACGATGACGATGGAACAGGGCCGGGCAACAGAAGCCGCTTTGCAAAAGAAACAACAGGATTTGGTGGCCTATCGTGACCGGGTGGTTCAGCAACTGGCGGAAGAAGAGCAAAAAAAGAACGAAGAACTGTACAATCAGATTCATGATTATCTGAAGAAAGTCAATAAACAAAATCAGTATGACTTTGTGATGGGCTATTCCAGAGGGGGCGGCATTCTCTTCGCAGACACCACGCTGGATGCTACCAAATCGATCATTGGCGGCTTAAACAAAGAGTATCAGCAAAAGCAGACCAAAAAATAACGACTTGTCGTCTACATAAAAAAGCTCCACTACCGAATCGGTAGTGGAGCTTTTTTATGTTCTTTTTTCAACAAAATAAAGATTCATGCCGGGTTTTTAGAGAGTTGAATGCACTACGGCATAAAATTTGTTAAACGTACGGTGATGTTGTATGTATCGACAAATCATTGTGGTCCATCCAATGTAATAATCTTTCTAAATAACGGCAATTAGCTTGGAAAGACAGGTTTTAATTTTTAGCGATTGGTACACGCTCAGGGTGTGTATAAATGAAGATATCCTGGAGAATGCCGGTGTGTACAGAAGGGTCTTGAGGCTGTGATTCGGCTGTACGCCGTATCTTTTTGGATGCGGTTAAAACACCGGCTTCGCCAGGAAAATGTTTATAATGCAGGAATCATTGGATACCCCGGAGATTACTTCGGGGTATTTTTTGTTTACAAATCGGTACTTTTGATTTAGCATTTAAAAGTCGGTTTGCCAACCTGTTTTCCAGCACGCGAATGTTCCGGTAAGCAGAAATGGGGTGTCATCCGATGATCACATTGACCACACTATAAGTATGTCTGATAAAACACTGGCCAAACACATCGAAATCCGAAATCGCCGGGCTTCCTTCGAATATTTTTTTCTGGAGACTTTTACCGCCGGTATTATGCTTACAGGCACCGAAATTAAATCGGTTCGGCAGGGAAAAGTAAATCTGGGAGATGCCTATTGTTTGTTTTCCAAAGAAGAGTTGTATGTCCGGCAAATGCACATTTCGCAGTATACGGAAGGAACCTACAATAACCACGAGCCGCTGCGCGACCGGAAACTGCTGTTGCAGAAGCGGGAATTGAAACGACTGGTCAATAAATTGACCGATCAGGGGTTGACAATCATTCCAACCAAGCTTTTTATCAATGACCGGGGGTTTGCCAAACTGGAGATTGCACTGGCCAAAGGGAAAAAATTATACGATAAACGCGACTCGATCAAGGAACGGGATGTTTCGCGGGAGATGAGCCGGGAGCAGTTTTGATGCTTAGTTGCCTGACGGTCAAGCTCGTCGGCTGTAGTTAAAAAAATACGTACGATTCCGGGAATAACCTGTCATTTATAATGAAATATCATTAACTTGCTTGAAAAAGTAGGAGTCAGATACATTGTTTATGGGTAGGAAAGTCCTGGTACTTAATCAAGACTATAGCGCATTAGGCATCTGTTCTGTACCGAAAGCGTTCTTGTTGGTCTACCTGAACAAAGCGGAACTGGTTGCCAAATCTCAGGGTTTCGTCCTGCGAACGGTGGACGTTGAGTACCCGTCTCCCACCGTCATCCGCCTGCACCGCTACATACACCTTCCTTACAAGGGGGTTATGCTCAATCGTCAGAATATTTTTAAACGCGACGGAAACCGGTGCCAGTACTGCGGCAAACTCGAAGACCTGACCCTCGACCACGTTCTGCCCAAATCGAGGGGCGGCAAAACCAACTGGGACAACCTCATCACGGCCTGTAAACGCTGCAACTCCCAGAAAGGCGATCTTACGCCCGAGGAAGCCGGCATGAAATTGTACCAGAAACCCTTCAAACCGTCTTTCCTCGTCTTTTTGCGCGACTTTTCCGGCTCGCTCGAAGAAACGTGGGTGCCTTTCCTGGCCAAACGCGAAAAAATGTACTGAGCAATCCGCTCTTCAACGGCCCCGTTGACGGGAAATGACATTTTTTTGTCTTCCCTGGATGTTTTTCCAGAAAACTTCACTATTTTTGCACCTCCTTTTTTGGGGCAGTGTCTCCATGTTATCAACTAAAAGTCAGCCAGGAAGGCCCGGGGGCTGATGTATCGATGGGCCACAACCAAACTTTTATGAGCAAAACGCAAACACTGCCTGATTTTGATTGGGATAAGGCAGACAACCGGGGTTTCGGTAGCGGTTATTCAGACGAAGAACGTAATCGTCTGTCTGAGCTGTACGATAACACCCTGGCGCAAGTAAACGAGAAAGAGGTAGTGATCGGAACCGTTGTCGGTATTACTGACCGGGAAGTGATTCTTAACATTGGTTTTAAATCGGATGGTCTGGTTCCGGCTTCGGAATTCCGTGACTTGCCCGATATGAAAATTGGTGATGAAGTAGAAGTTTACGTAGAAAATCAGGAAGACCCCAACGGTCAACTGGTGTTGTCGCGCAAGAAAGCCAAAGTCATTACGGCCTGGCAGAAAATTCAGCGTGCTCTGGACGAAGACCTGGTCATCGAAGGATTCGTGAAGCGCCGGACCAAAGGCGGTCTGATTGTCGATATTTATAGCATTGAAGCTTTCTTGCCAGGATCGCAGATCGACGTGAAGCCGATTCGTGATTTCGACGTGTTCGTCGGCAAGAAAATGGAAGTGAAAGTGGTGAAAATCAATTACGCGAACGATAACGTAGTTGTTTCACACAAAGTACTGATCGAAAAAGATCTTGAAGCACAACGTCAGCAAATCCTGAACAACCTGCAAAAAGGTCAGGTACTGGAAGGGGTGATCAAGAACATGACCAACTTCGGGGTATTCATCGACCTCGGTGGGGTCGATGGTCTGCTGCATATCACGGATATTTCGTGGGGCCGCATCAGCCATCCATCCGAACTGTTGCACCTCGATCAGAAAGTCAATGTCGTTGTACTGGATTTCGACGAAGACAAAAAGCGGATTTCGCTGGGTATGAAGCAACTCCAGGCGCATCCCTGGGATTCGCTGCAGGAAGGCATGCAGATTGGCTCGAAGGTGAAAGGCCGGATTGTCAACGTGGCCGACTACGGCGCGTTCCTCGAAATCATGCCGGGTGTTGAAGGTCTGATCCACGTTTCTGAAATGTCGTGGTCGCAGCATCTTCGCAATCCGCAGGACTTCCTGAAAGTGGGTGACGAAGTGGAAGCCGTTGTACTGACGCTGGATCGCAACGATCGCAAGATGTCCCTCGGTATCAAGCAACTGACGGCTGACCCCTGGTCACGTCCGGAACTGGTGGAGAAATACGCCATCGGTACCAAGCACAAAGGGGTTGTTCGGAACCTGACCAACTTCGGTTTGTTCCTGGAACTGGAAGAAGGCATCGACGGTCTGGTACACGTATCGGATCTGTCTTGGACGAAAAAAATCAAGCATCCGTCTGACTTCATCAAAGTTGGCGAAGAGCTGGAAGTAATCGTTCTGGAACTGGATGTTGACAACCGTCGTCTGGCTTTGGGTCACAAACAACTGGAAGAAAATCCGTGGGATACGTTTGAGAGCGTTTTCACTCCGGGTTCAGTTCACCGGTGTACGATCCTGTCGAAAAACGATAAAGTTGCCACCCTGGAATTGCCATACGGTATCGAAGGTTTCTCGGCCCTGAAAAATTTGCAGAAAGAAGACGGTTCGTGGGCTGATGTCGGCGAAACGGTTGACTTCAAAGTGATTGAATTTTCGAAGGACGAAAAACGCATCATGCTGTCACACTCAAAAACGTGGCAGGAAAAAGGCGACGATCGCAAACCGGAGAAAAGACAGGCCGTTGCCAAAGCACCGACCACCAGCAGCAAAGAACCGGAGCGGGCTACGCTTGGTGACCTTGATGCACTGGCTGCGTTGAAAGAGCAAATGGAAGGTCGTTCTTCGAAAGGAGAATAAGTTCTGAAATATTTGAAGTGCCGCGCTGTCTGGAATGAATATTGTAGTAAGTTTGCGGCACGATAGCAGTCGAGGAGTTTGGGAATTTAAGAATTCAGGAGGGCTTTCAGGAGAACTCCCCACCCCTTAAATTCCTGAACTCCGAAACCAAAAAGGGTCCTGTGGCCGAGTGGCTAGGCAGAGGTCTGCAAAACCTTTTACAGCGGTTCGAATCCGCTCGGGACCTCTCCCTTTGTATCAGTTCGATACAAGTACTATTTTAATACGAATTGCCATCCGAGGAGGTTCAAAGCCTGCTGGATGGCATTTTTTTTAGAATTAATTTAGGTATGGGAGGGTGGTTCAAAGTGATTAAATCGTACAAAAAAGCCAGTTACTTAGACAAAGTATAAATAAAATCCCGTGGTAAAATATCAAACCGCAGATGTTTGATTAAAACCGTTCCTGTGCTACTTTTGTGCGTTAATGGAAAATAATTAGTAGGTATGCATACTGATTTTATCGGTTTCTCATTGATTAAAATGTACTCACGAAGTGTAATAAGTACTTTAGTAATTGTACTGATAGCACTGTTCAGCAGCTATCAGTCAGTGGCTCAGGAAGCCGCGGCTGCAGGTGGTGATGCGGCAAAAGGAAAGGAATTATTCTCGACTTTATGCCAGCAATGCCACGCCGTAACGGACGAAAAAGTGATCGGTCCCGGGTTGAAAGGGATCAAAAGCCGCCGGGATGAAGCGTGGCTGATCAAGTGGATCAAGAATCCACAAGCTGTCATTTCCAGTGGTGATGCCTATGCCACGGCACTGTACGCCAAGTATCAGCCGCTGGTGATGCAGAGCTTCCCGGATTTGTCTGACGACGACATCAGGAACATCCTGGCGCATGTAGAAGCGGCTGGTGCTCCAGCACCGGTTGCTACAGCCGCACCGGGTGGAACCGCACAGGCTGCCGCACCGGCCAGTGAAAGCCCATCCGGGTTGTTTACGGCCGTACTGGTTGCGCTGCTTGTCGTTATGTTGCTGGTTCTGGGCGTTTTACTGGTTCTGGTATCGGTTCTGTCAAAAGCCGTTGCGCCAACCCCCGGGACTGAAGGCACCCAATCGACGCCATTCTTTCAACGACTGAAAAGCAACCTGTCGGCTGTCGCCAGCAACAGCACCCTGCGCTCCATTGTTCTTTGGCTGTTTGTATTTGTAGTAACCAAGCAAACCTTCGACGGTCTTTACAGCGTCGGCGTTTCGCAGGGGTACGCTCCCAAACAACCCATCGCGTTTTCGCACAAACTGCACGCCGGTCAATACCAGATCAATTGTAACTACTGTCACACCAGTGTTTACAAGGGGAAGCTGGCCACCATTCCATCGGCTAATATCTGTATGAACTGCCACGGTGAAATCAAACGCGAATCACCGGAAATCCAGAAAATCTACAAGGCCATCGAAGAAGATCGTCCTGTGGAATGGGTGCGTGTTCACAACCTCCCGGATTTGGCCTATTTCAATCACGCCCAGCATACGAATGTAGGTCAGGTGCAATGCCAGACTTGCCACGGCGAGATCGAAAAAATGGAAGTGGTCGAGCAGCGGTCTTCCCTGACGATGGGCTGGTGTATCGATTGCCACCGGAAAACCGAAGTTGCTACGAAGGATAATGCCTACTACGATAAATTAGTTGCCCTCCACAAAAAGGGAAGCAAAGAACCGTTGCGAGTGGCTAATATTGGTGGCCTCGAGTGTTCAAAATGCCATTATTAATCACATCGAATCCCATTAAACAGTTGAACTGAATCAATAGGACTGTATGGAAAGTACAAATAAACGGTATTGGAGGGGACTGGAAGAGCTACGAAACGACGAATCTTTTGTAAAAAACGCGTATAAGGAGTTTCCAGAAGCCAATAGTGATAAATCATCTACCGAATCAGGAAGTATTGTCGACGGTATTGGTAGTGACCGTCGGGATTTCTTAAAAGTATTGGGATTCGGCATGGCCGCCGTGACACTGGCGGCCTGCGATACGCCGGTTCACCGTGCTATACCGTATATCAACAAACCGGAAAGCACCTTTCCGGGCATTGCCGATTATTATGCATCGACCTACAGTGAAGGGGGCGACTATATTCCGGTTTTGGTGAAGACCCGCGAAGGTCGGCCCATCAAAATTGAAGGAAATACGTCATCGACCATCACCAAAGGGGGGACGTCGGCACGGGTTCAGGCTTCCGTTTTGTCGCTGTATGACAACGACAAACTGAAAGGCCCAAAACGCGGAGACGCCGATAGCGACTGGGCAACGATTGATAAGGAAATTCTGGGTCAGTTGCAACGGGGGGGAGCCATCCGCATCGTTTCGTCAACCTTACTGAGTCCGTCGACCAAATCGGTTATTGCGGCTTTCATCGCCAAATACCCAACGGCTACGCACATTCAGTATGATGCCAATTCCGTCTCTGGATTGGTGCAGGCCAACCAGACGTCGTTTGGTCAGGCGGTGATTCCTTCCTACGATTTTAGCAAAGCCAAAACGATCGTCAGCGTTGGTGCCGACTTTCTGGGTAGCTGGATCGCGCCATTAGAATACACGGATCAATATATTTCAACCCGTAAAGTCGGTGCAAATGCTGGTAACAAAAAGGAAATGTCACGGCATTACCAGTTTGAAACCGGTTTGTCGATGACGGGTTCCAACGCCGATTACCGGAGTCCCATTAAACCTTCGCAGGAAGGTCTGGTTGTGGCCGCGCTCTACAATAAAGTAGCGGCTAAATTGGGTGGCGCGCCGGTTAGCACGGCCGCTGTGGATGTTCCTTATCTGGACAAAGCCGCTGCCGATCTGGCATCTGCCCGGGGTGCCGCTCTGGTCGTTTCCGGTTCAAATGATCCCAATGTTCAGGTGCTGGTCAATGCATTGAACAACCTGTTGGGTAGCTACGGGGTTACGATCGATCTGAGTCGGCCGGTCAATTACCGGCAGGGTAACGATGCGGCCATGAATGCCTTCATCACCGATGCCAAGGCGGGACGGATTCAGGGAGCAATTTTCTACGCAGCCAACCCGGTCTACGATCACCCACGCGGTGCTGAATTGAAAGAAGCCCTGCCAAAAATCGGCTTGTCGGTATCGTTTGCCGACCGTTCCGACGAAACCGCTTCCCTCTGTAAATACACCTGCCCGGCGTCACATTACCTCGAATCGTGGGATGATGCGTCACCCAAAGCCGGTTTCTATAGCCTGACCCAGCCGACGATCAATACGATCTTTAAAACCCGTCAGCCGCAGGTTTCGCTGCTGACCTGGGCCGGTTTGAGTCCGAATTACGAAAACTTTATCAAAAACTACTGGCGGACATCCATTTATCCGCAAGCCGGTAGCGGATTGCCATTCGACCAGTTCTGGATTCAGTCGCTGCACAATGGTGTTCTGGAAGTGAATGCCGCGGTAGCGGGCGCAGCCGGCGCTTTCAAACCCGAAAGCGTTGCAGCCGCCGTCGCCGGGGTTGCTCAAAAATACAAGCCAAACGCAACAGGATTCGAATTGTCACTTTACGAAAAAGTGAGCATTGGAACTGGTGCCATGGCGAACAATCCCTGGTTACAGGAACTACCCGATCCGGTTTCAAAAGCCTGTTGGGACAATTACGCCTGTCTGTCGCAGAAAACCGCTACCGAACTCGGTGTCGAGCAGTTCGACCTGGTTTCGGTTGAAGTAACGGGCAAACCCGCCGTTGAGTTGCCGGTTCTGGTTCAGCCCGGACAGGCTGACGGTACGGTTTCGATTGCAATTGGATACGGACGCGAGAAAGCCGGTAAATCGGCTGATGGCATTGGCAAGAATGTTTACCCACTGGCATCCGTTTCGGCAAATTCGTTGCTGTTTTCCGCCATGGACGTAAAAATTACCAAAGCCAGCGGAAGCCGTACGATCGCACAGACCCAAACCCACGATACCGTGATGGGTCGCCGGGCGGTTATTCAGGAAACGATCTTAGCGGCTTACAAAAAAGATCCGAAAGCCGGTCGGTATTTCCCGAAAGTGGTCACCTCAGAAGGTCCCGTCTCTCCTACAGACATTTCGCTCTGGAAAGGTTACGAAAAAACGAACCACTCCTGGGGCATGATCATCGACCTCAACTCCTGCACCGGTTGTGCCGCGTGCGTCGTGAGTTGCCAGGCCGAAAATAACATCCCGGTTGTGGGGCGGCAGGAAGTCATCAACCGCCGTGAAATGCACTGGATTCGGATCGACCGGTATTACAGCAGCGATGCCGAAGCCGAAGACCGGAAAGGTCTGGAAATTGCTTCCAACAATCCGGAAGTCGTCTTCCAGCCCATGCTGTGTCAGCATTGCTCCAATGCGCCCTGTGAAACGGTATGTCCGGTACTGGCAACAACGCACAGCGCGGAAGGTCTGAACCAGATGACCTACAACCGTTGCGTGGGAACCCGGTATTGCGCCAACAACTGCCCCTATAAAGTTCGCCGGTTTAACTGGTTCAAATATTTCGACAACGACAATTTCGACTACCACTACAACAACGATCTCGGAAAGATGGTCATCAATCCGGATGTAACGGTTCGTTCGCGGGGAGTTATCGAGAAGTGTTCATTCTGCGTGCAACGCATTCAGGAGGGGAAACTGACGGCTAAAAAAGAGCGCAGAAGACCCAAACCGGATGAGATCCAGGTGGCCTGTGCGCAAGCCTGCCCAACCGGTGGCATTATCTTTGGCGATATGAATGATCCGGAAAGCACGATTTCGAAACTGTTGAAAGAGGAGAATGAAGCCCGGGCTTTTCAGGTTCTGGAAGAAATCAACGTGAGACCGCAGATTTCCTACCTGACCAAAATCCGGAACAAGGATGAAGAAGCCAAACCCGTTGCAGCCGCAGCCGGGCACGCTGAATAACGTCACCCCTGATTGTGTATTTCCAGTTTGATAACTAGTAGCATTCAAAATTAACTACCATGCACGTTACATCACCCGTGAGAACCCCACTGGTAACCGGGGGCAAGACATATGCCGACGTGACGGAAGACATCTGCAAGCAGGTTGAAGGGAAACCGACCCGCGAGTGGACAATCGCTTTTGTCATTTCGTTTGTCGTATTGATTTACGGCACCTGTTGCGTATTCTGGACCTGGTGGGAAGGTCTGGGCGTCTGGGGCTTGAACAAAACCGTAGGCTGGGCCTGGGACATCACCAACTTCGTGTGGTGGGTCGGTATCGGTCACGCCGGTACGCTGATCTCCGCCATTCTGTTGTTGTTCCGGATGAAATACCGGACGTCGATCAACCGGGCGGCTGAAGCCATGACCATCTTCGCCGTTCTTTGTGCGGCCAGCTTTATTCTGATGCACATGGGCCGCCCCTGGCTGGCCTACTGGGCGTTGCCGCTGCCGAACGCTTTCGGTTCGTTGTGGGTAAACTTCAACTCACCGCTGGTTTGGGACGTTTTCGCCATCAGTACGTATTTCACCGTATCGCTGGTTTTCTGGTACATGGGCCTGGTGCCGGATTTAGCGACCATCCGCGACCGGGCAACGAGCAAGGTATCCCGCTATATCTACGGTGCTTTTTCACTTGGCTGGAACGGCGGAGCAAAAACCTGGGCTCGCTACGAATACATCAGCTTGATTCTGGCCGGTATCTCGACGCCACTTGTACTCTCGGTTCACACCATTGTAAGTATGGACTTTGCTACCTCGGTGATCCCGGGCTGGCACACGACCATCTTCCCGCCCTACTTCGTTGCGGGTGCCATCTTCTCCGGTTTTGCCATGGTGCAGAACCTGATGCTGATCACGCGGGTCGTTTTCAAACTGGAAGATTACATTACCTTCGAGCACATCGAGTCGATGAATAAAATCATCACGCTCACAGGTTCGATTGTAGGGGTGGCCTACATCACGGAGTTCTTTATTGCCTGGTATTCAGGTGTTGAATACGAACGGTATGCGTTCCTGAACCGGATGTTAGGTCCATACTGGTGGGCTTACTGGGCCATGATGACCTGTAACGTTATTTCTCCGCAGTTGTTCTGGTCACGGAAAATCCGCCGGAGCGTGACGTGGACGTTTGTGTTGTCGGTCATCGTAAACATCGGGATGTGGTTCGAACGGTTTGTAATTATCGTAACGTCACTGCACCGCGATTACCTGCCATCAAGCTGGGCGATGTTCTCACCCACCATGTTCGACATTGGTGATTATATTTTCTCCTTCGGATTGTTCTTCACCCTATTCCTGCTGTTTGCCAAATTCCTGCCGGTAATCAACATGTTCGAAGTGAAGGCCATCATCCGGTCGGCATCTGAAAAGCTGCCGAAGTCGGTATCGGGCGTTGCCAAAGGCGAAAGCGTGACAAGCCCGACCTTCAATAAAAACGTCGAGTAACTGGGAGTCCATTAACTGAAGAACTGGTTCAAATTTTATTATAGCAATGTCTCATCATAACGATAGCGCGAAATTTCTGGTAGGCGTTTACGACGACGATGAAGTCGTTCTGAAAGCCGTTACCGAAGTCAAAAGCGCGGGTGTCCGGATTCACGAAGTCTATACTCCTTTTCCTATTCACGGGCTTGATGTCGCATTAGGTCACCCCCGTACCCGCATCGGGATTGCGGCATTCCTGTTTGGTCTGACGGGCTTTCTGACGATGGTGTCGTTGACGTATTATACAATGGGCTACGACTGGCCCATGATTATCGGTGGTAAAGATAACTACGCCTATCCGGCATACATACCGGTGATGTTTGAGTTGACCGTTTTGTTCACGGCGCTTGGCATGGTAGGCACGTTTCTGGTATCCAACGGTTTAGGTCCCACAGTGAAACCACTGATGTTTGATCTGCGCAGTACGGATAACAAGTTTGTGATGGCAATCGATCTCAGCAAAAACAAGCAATCGGAAGTAGAGATTGCCTCGGTTTTGCGGGCATCGGGTGCGGCAGAAGTAAATGTAAAACAATTTTAATCCGACTGACGACACATGAAGTTTACGCGACTAAACCGCTCTCTTCTGGTGATGGCAGCCGCCATGCTAACGATAACCGCCTGCAAGCGGGGTCACGACAATCCGGGCAGCCAATTTGCCCCCAACATGTACGAACCGGTCGGTTATGAGCCATACAAGCAAGTAGATGGGTTCAAAACTCCTTATAGTAAAACTGGTACGGCTTTGTGGCTGCCCGTAAAAGGAACCGTATCCCGGCGTAATTACAATACGGCGTTTGGGGATGGTGACAGTACGACGAGCGACCTGATGATTTATAACATTCCTGCCGATAGCATCGAGATTGCCGAACGGACGCTGGTTAACCCCATTCCGCTGAACGAGAAGACGCTGGCCGAAGGGAAAGAATATTACACCCGTTTCTGCCAGCATTGCCACGGTGAAGCCGGCAAAGGCGATGGTCTGGTGGCTGCCCAATACAAAGGAGTTCCGAATTATGCCTCCATGTCGGGTATGAAAGAAGGACACATCTTTCACGTGATTACCCACGGTAGAAACCGGATGTGGCCGCACGGTTCTCAGATAACACCCGAAGACCGCTGGAAAATCGTGCATTATGTCCAGAAATTACAAAATGGGGGTTAAGTTGTACATAGAAGACTCATTATAGTTTACAAAGGAATGGCTCATACACATTCAATCCCGTCTCTTGACGAACAATTTGAATTTACAGCCGAAAGCAAACGCCGGTTAACCATCGGAATCATTGCTGGGGTTGTACTGGTTGGCATTGGTGCCTATCTGGCGGCAAAAGGGGGTGGCGGACACGAACACGTCGAAGCGGCTCACGGTGCTGCCGGACACGCTGCACATGGTGAAGCTGCCCATGCTGCGGCCGGCGGACATCATGAATACAAGTGGACAACCCGTTTGTGGGCTAACGTCTGGGTAAACAGTGTTTATTTCACCGGAGCAGCCGTGATTGGGATGTTTTTTATCGCTTATAACTACCTGGCGCAAGCGGGCTGGTCGGCGGTTTTTAAACGCATTCCTGAAGCCTTACCGGCCTTTTTGCCGATTACGGGTGTTATCATGCTGATTACTTTCTTTGTCGCCGGCCACGATCTGTTTCACTGGACGCACGAAGGACTGTATGAAGTAGGCGGACCGGAGTACGATCCGATCATTGCCGGGAAAAAAGGCTTTCTCAATACGCCATTTTTTGTAGGCCGCATGATCTTTTACTTTGTGGCCTGGTATGCATTGTGGCGGATTGTCCGTAAGTTCTCTCTGGACGAAGATCTGGAAGGCGGAACGGAGTATTACGAAAAAAGCATTAAATATTCGACCGCTTTCCTGGTTGTTTTTGCGGTTACGTCATCGACCTCAGCCTGGGATTTGATCATGTCCATCGATACGCACTGGTTCAGTACGATGTTCGGTTGGTATACCCTGGCAAGCTGGCACGTAACGGGTCTGGCTATCATCACCCTGGTGGTCGTCAGTCTGCGTGAAAAAGGCTATCTCAAGGCCGTTAACGAAAGCCATTTGCACGATTTGGGTAAGTTCATGTTTGCCTTCAGTATCTTCTGGGCCTACGTCTGGTTTGCCCAATTCATGCTAATTTATTACGCCAACTTACCGGAGGAAACCATTTATTACCGGGAACGGTTTAGTGGGTATGGCGGTATCTATAAGGCCCCGTTTTTCATCAATATCTTCCTTTGTTTTGTCTTTCCATTCCTGGTATTAATGACACGGGATGCCAAGCGGACGCCTATCATTTTGAAAGTTGCTTGCTGGGGGATTCTTGTTGGTCACTATTTTGACTTCTACACGAATATTATGCCCGGAACGGTGGGAGAGCATGGCGGATTTGGGCCAATCGAGTTCGGAATGATCCTGATTTTTGCCTGTGCCTTCATATGGTCGGTATCTGCACAGTTGGCGAAAGCAAACCTGATTCCCAAAAATCACCCGATGCTGGAAGAATCTTTGCACCACGATATTTAAGAATCGGTACCTTTTCGTATTCAAATTCATTCACAGATTGCTATGGTTTACCTTGTAGGACTGTTGTCGTTAGTATTTCTTGTACTGGCTATTCTGGTACTGACGCGATTGACCTCTGTTTTAAAAGGCGTCAATGGTGATACCCCAACCCAGGAAAGCGAAGGTGCAAGTGTAAGCAACCGGGTTAACGGGTTTCTATTTCTTATCTTTTTTGTTGTGGGGGCAGCCGCAGCCGCCTGGTCGTTTATTCACGCTTCACAGTTTTTTCTGCCCGAAGCGTCTTCCCCACACGGTCGGCATACGGATAACCTGTTCTGGTTAACGATGTCGGTGATCACCATCGCTTTCGTGGTGACCAATGCACTGTTGTTTTATTTTGCCTTTAAATACCAGTACCGGAAAAATCATAAGGCTACCTATTATCCCGAAAACCACAAACTGGAGTTGATCTGGACGGTTATTCCAGCCGTAGTGATGGCTTTACTGGTATTTACCGGCTGGCGCGCCTGGCGGGACATTACCAAAGAAGCTCCGGAAAACGCGCTGGCTATCGAAATCGTTGGGAAGCAGTTTAACTGGGAAATGCGGTATCCGGGTGTCGACAACGATAAGTTGGGTAACTACAATTACAAACTCATCGATGCCGCCAACAGCCTGGGAATCGACCTGGAAGATGAATCTTCGTTCGACGACGTAACGGTATCCAACGAAATGCACATTCCGGTCAATCGCCCGGTTTTGCTGAAAATTCGTGCCAAAGACGTACTGCACAGCGTTTTTATTCCGCACATGCGGGTGAAAATGGATGCCGTTCCGGGGATGCCGACGCGCTTCTGGTTCGTTGCGGATAAAACCACCGAGCAGATGCGGAACGAAACAGGCAATCAGAATTTCAAATATGAAATTGCCTGTACGGAAGTTTGCGGTCAGGGACACTTCTCGATGAGAACCACCCTGATCGTTGAAGACGAAGATTCCTATAACAAGTGGATGGCTGAACAGAAACCGTGGTTGACCAAAAACCCGGAATATCTGGCTCGTGTTCCGGAGAAACTGAAAGCGAAGGCCGCCAAATACGCACCGGCTGATGCGGCAGCACCAGCCGACAGCACCGCAGCACCCGTTGAAGAGGGAGTGGGGGCAACAACCAGTGCATCGTTGCGATAACCAATTAACCTAAAGATTCTATAAAACCATACACTATGGCAACCGTTGAAACGAACGCAGCATCATCGGCGGTTCATGTTGAAGAACATGACCACCACGAAGAGCTAAGTTTCCTGAGGAAATATGTGTTCTCGGAAGACCACAAAACGATTGCAAAACAATACATGTTTTCGGGCATTTTCTGGGCGATCATTGGCGCATCGCTTTCCGTTTTGTTCCGGTTGCAATTGGGATTTCCGAACATGACGCTGGAGTGGCTTCGGCCCATTCTGGGTGGCTGGATCGACGAATCCGGTAAGCTTGATAAAGAATTTTATCTGGCCTTGGTGACTATGCACGGCACCATCATGGTGTTCTTCGTACTGACCGCCGGGTTGAGTGGTACCTTCAGTAATTTCCTGATTCCGTTGCAGGTAGGCGCCCGTGACATGGCATCCGGCTTCCTGAACATGCTTTCCTACTGGTTTTTCTTCCTGTCCAGCGTTCTGATGTTCTCGTCGCTGTTCATCGAAACAGGACCGGCATCCGGTGGCTGGGTAATCTATCCCCCTCTGAGTGCCTTGCCGCAGGCCATGTCCGGTTCCGGTTTGGGTATGACGCTCTGGTTGATGAGTATGGCGATCTTCATCGTCTCGCAATTGTTGGGCGGGATCAACTACATCACCACGGTGATTAACCTGCGGACCCGCGGGATGTCGTTCAGCAAAATGCCGCTGACCATCTGGGCATTCTTGTTGACGGCAATTCTGGGTTTGATATCTTTCCCGGTATTGCTATCGGCAGCTTTGCTGTTGATCTTCGACCGGAGTATGGGAACCAGCTTTTACCTGTCTGAAATTTACATTGGCGGAGAAGCGCTGCCAAACATTGGTGGCAGCCCGATTCTGTTCCAGCACCTGTTCTGGTTCCTGGGTCACCCCGAAGTATACATCGTACTGCTTCCGGCATTGGGGATTACCTCCGAAATTATCGCTACCAATGCCCGTAAACCGATCTTCGGCTACCGGGCCATGATTGCCTCCATGATCGGGATTGCCTTCCTGGCGTTTATCGTATGGGCTCACCACATGTTCGTAACCGGGATGAATCCTTTCCTGGGATCGATCTTCATGTTCCTGACGCTGATCATTGCGGTTCCATCGGCAGTAAAAGCGTTCAACTACATCACGACGCTGTGGCGTGGTAACATCGTCTTTACCCCGGCCATGTTGTTTTCCATTGGTCTGGTATCTTTCTTTATCTCGGGCGGTTTGACCGGTATTATTCTGGGAAACAGTGCCCTCGATATTCAATTACACGATACCTATTTCGTTGTCGCGCACTTTCACCTGGTAATGGGAGCTGCTTCGGCCTTTGGGTTCCTGGCGGGTGTTTACCACTGGTTCCCGAAATTCTTCGGCCGGATGATGAACCCAACTTTGGGTCATATCCACTTCTGGCTTACGTTTGTCGGGATTTATCTGGTGTTCTTCCCGTTACACTACATCGGTATTGCCGGTTTCCCGCGTCGGTATTATTCATTCACTACCTATGAAGCCTTCCGGACGTTCGGCGATCTGAACATGTTTGTGAGTATCGCGGCCATTTTCACCTTTACGGCACAGTTTATTTTCCTCTGGAACTTCTTCTACAGCATTTTCAAAGGGAAGAAAGCCGCACTCAATCCGTGGAATTCGAACACCCTGGAATGGACCACCCCGCTGCATCCGGGACATGGCAACTGGCCGGGCGAAATCCCACCGGTTTACCGCTGGCCTTATGACTACAGCAAACCGGGTGCAACCAGCGATTTCATCCCGCAGAATGTACCCTACTCTCAAACGCCGGAATCGAATTTGCCGCACGAAAATGCGCTGATCGCCCTGGAGAAAGAGATTGAGGCACAGAACTACAATGACCAGTTCAAGCAGCCTCACTAATCAACGTGAGCACCTGTTCCGGCGCCTGGCCCTTCTGACCGTCATCACCATTTACCTGCTCATTTTGGCGGGTGGGATTGTCAGAAGTACTGGCTCTGGAATGGGTTGTCCAGATTGGCCCCGGTGCTTCGGGCGATGGGTTCCCCCCACCGATGTATCACAACTCCCCCTTAACTATCAGGAAATCTACGGAGCCAAACTGAAAGGAGAAGTGGAGTTTAATCCGGTCAAAACCTGGATCGAGTACGTCAACCGCTTGCTGGGTGCCTTTGCCGGTTTGCTGGTTTTTGCCCTGCTTCTGGTTTCGATTCCTTACCTGAAGAACGATAAACGTGTTTTTTACTGGAGCCTCGTCTCGTTCGTGCTGATTGGTCTGAACGGCTGGCTGGGTTCCCGCGTCGTTGCGACGGAATTGGCTCCGTATCTGGTAACCTTACACATGTTGCTGGCCATCCTGGTGGTGTTTGCCCTGCTCTATGTTATGGCCATATCCTATACCGGTCGAGTCAACGTTGAACCGGTTAACCGAAACAAACGGGTAGTCAATCAGATTTTGCTCTGGGCTATGGTTCTTTCTGTCGTTCAGGTGTTAATCGGAACTCAGGTGCGCGAATCCATCGACGAAGTTATTCAGCGACTGGGATATAGTGAGCGGTATCGGTGGATTGACAACCTGGATTTTCGTTTTTACATTCACCGGTCTTTTTCGTTGGTCATACTGGTTTTTCATCTGGCGGTTATTTACCAGTTGCGCAAACACACAACCACCAAAGGACTGCTTTCCCAACTGATTACGGCTTTGATGGCCATGGTTGTCGTTGAGATTCTGACGGGCATCATACTGGCTTATTTCGCAGTTCCGGCAGCGGCTCAGCCCATTCACCTTACGTTGGCCATTGTGATACTGGGTTTGCAGTTTATTGCGCTTCTGGTATTGAACGCCGACCAACTATTAAAAAATCGGGCTGTTCAACAGCCTATTTATTCAAAACTATAGAATGCAACAAACCAAAACCATTGGTATCAGTGCGTTTGCATTAAAAGGAAAAGCGTACTTCGATTTGCTGAAATTTCGGTTGTCAGCTTTTGTCGCTTTATCCGGCATGTTTGGCTACAGCCTTGCCGTCACCCGGATCGAGTGGCTAAAGCTGGGCCTGTTATTTGTTGCTTCGCTGGCAATGACCGGGTCGGCAAATATCATCAACCAGATTATTGAAAAAGAATACGATAAACTGATGAAACGGACGGCGGGTCGGCCATTGCCAACCGGTCGATTAACGGTTCAGGAAGCTGCTATTTTCGCATTTGTCCTTTTCGTCGTTGCCTGCTACCTGTTCATCGTCGTTTTTAACCTCCGGGCGTGTGCGCTCTCAGTACTCTCTTTGCTGCTATACGGGTTTGTTTACACGCCCTTGAAGCGGGTTGGCCCGATTGCTGTTTTTGTGGGTGCTTTGCCGGGCGCATTTCCGCCCATGATTGGCTGGGTTGCGGCCACGAACCATTACGGACTGGAACCCGGTATTTTGTTTGCTATCCAGTTTTTCTGGCAGTTTCCACATTTCTGGGCCATTGCCTGGGTGGCCGATAACGATTATAAAAAAGCCGGTTTTAAATTGCTGCCTTCAACGGGGGGCAAAGACGAAAAAACGGCCTTGCAGATCATGATTTATACCCTGTTTCTGTTGCCGGTTGGCTGGTTGCCTTACGAACTGGGTATGACGGGGATTAACTCGGCAATTGTTGCGATGGTTTGTGGAATTCTATTTCTGACTCAGACGTTTTACTTAATGAGAAAACGGACGGACAAGGCGGCTTTACAGATTATGTTCGGATCATTTCTGTATTTGCCGATTGTTCAAATTGCCTTCTTGTTAGACAAATTGTAACAAACTATGAGCGAACTAGTTAAGACTTTGACCGTGGCGGAAGAACCCGAAGAAACCTTATCGATGAACCCTAAAAAGTTCATCGTCTGGATGTTCGTGGTCAGTATTGTGATGTTGTTTGCGGCTATGACGAGTGCCTATCTGGTTCGTCGGGCAGAAGGAAACTGGCTGGAATTCGAAATGCCGGCTATTTTTATGTACAGCACAGTGGTGTTGCTTATCAGCAGCGTTTCCATGCATTGGGCGTACCGGGCCGCAAAAAAAGATGATTTTGGAACCCTGAGAACAGCAATTTCTATTACTTTTGCGTTCGGGCTGGCATTTTTGGTGATGCAGTTCATAGGTTGGAAAGATCTGGTAGCTCAAAACGTGTATTTTGTCGGCAATCCATCCGGCTCGTTCATGTATGTTTTCACCGGACTTCACGCGTTTCACCTGGTTAGCGGTTTGATCGTGCTTCTCTATGCGCTGCGTGCTTCTTTTCAGTTGAAGATTCACGCTAAAAATCTGACCCAGCTTGAAGTTTGTATGACCTACTGGCATTTTTTAGATATCTTGTGGGTCTATCTGTTTGGTTTTTTATTGTATTTTAATTGATTCAATTTCCGTAAAGCATGGCTGCTACTGCAACAACCGAAGCACCGGTGTTCGATAAGAAAACCTGGATGGGCGGTGTAGAACCGATGAAAGTGAGCTACGGTAAGCTCATGATGTGGTTCTTCCTGATTTCCGATACCTTCACCTTTTCTGCCTTGCTGGTAACCTACGGGTTAATCCGCTTCAGTTTTCAGGCATACGATCCGGCCATCCACGGAGAGTTTCATTTCTCGAACCTCTACTGGCCCATTCCGGAGAAGGTATACGAAGCTGTACCGTTTCTCCACGGCATCGAGTTGCCCCTGGTTTTTGTCGGTATCATGACCTTCATTCTCATTTTCTCATCGGTTACGATGGTATTGGCGGTAGAAGCGGGTCACCGGATGGACAAAGCGGCTGTAGAAAAGTACATGCTTTGGACTATTTTGGGTGGCTTGACTTTCCTGGGTAGCCAGGCATGGGAATGGGCTCACTTTATTCACGGAACCGACGAAGGAACGGTTATCCGGGAGATTGTAAACGGGCAGTGGGTCGAACGCACCATTTTCGGGGCTAACCTCACCGAGAATCAATACGGCCCGCCGGCTTTTGCGGATCTGTTCTTTTTCATCACCGGTTTCCACGGAACCCACGTATTGAGTGGCGTCGTACTGAATATCCTGATCTTCTACCGTACGGCATTCGGCTTGTATCAGCGTCGTGGACACTACGAAATGGTTGAGAAAGTAGGTCTGTACTGGCACTTTGTCGACCTGGTTTGGGTATTTGTCTTTACCTTCTTTTACCTGGTATAAAAATTCTGAGATACAATCATGGCAGATCATAGCTCACATCACCACAATACGGAACCCGGTGTTATTGCCGAACCGCAAACCAAGGCCATCTGGAAAACCTTCATTATCCTGTCGGTCCTAACGGCTTTTGAATTCCTGATCGCTTTTACGTTACACGCCGGTTTTCTGAAAACGTCGATTTTCGTTCTGATGACCATCGTAAAGGCTTTCTATATTGTCGGTGAATTTATGCACTTAAAACACGAAGTTAAATCACTGATCTGGGCAATCATTTTGCCTTGTATTTTTGTGGTTTGGCTGTTGCTTGCCCTGTTAATGGAGGGTGGCTTCATCTTCGTGGCACGATAAAATGGCGCGTCTTGTAAAGGCCGGAATCCTCCTGTTCTTGTTGGTGGTTCCGGCTTTTGTTTTTATATTCCTCAAAGTATTCGGACACAATCAGTTTGCCCTCCAGACTTTTTTTCCGGTAATCGATGCCAAAACCGGCCAGATTGAACCCCGACCCGCCGATAAATCGGGTTGGGGGAAAGAAGCACGGGATACGGTTTTCTATACCCTACCACCGATTGTTGGGACTTTGCCTGATCAAAAGCCGTTCGCTACATCAGCCTTACAAGGCAAAGTCTACGTTGCTTCGTTTTTTGGTCTGACGTGTGACAGCACCTGTACGAAGGTCGCCAGTCAGCTCAATCGGGTGCAGGACATCTTTTCCCAGAAACCGGACGTTAGGCTGGTGTCATTTGTCGACAATGATTCGGTGGCTCAGCAGGTCATGACTTCGAATGACGTAGAGCCTGAAAAATGGCTCATCGCTAAACCCGATACGCTGGAAACGACCTTCCTGGGCGAACAATATTACCGGATTAAACAGCGCCCTATGACGGGCCGGAAAAACGAAACTTTTACGCTGTACGAGGGGTTGGTATTAGTAGACCACGAAGGCCACATCCGGGGTTTCTACAACGGAACAGATAAAGCGGATGTAGATCGGTTGGTTCTGGAAATCAGAGTGCTACAAGATATTTATTCCAATCAATAGGCTCCTGCATCGTATGGTAACCTTGCAAATTGAACAAAGCAAAAAATACAGTCGCCTGATCAACATCCTGGCGATTGTGATTCCGGTAGTGGTGGCAGTTCTATTAGGAATTCGCCAAAAAGTAGATCTGGGCAATTGGACTACTTACTTGCCGCATATCAATGCCGTCATTAATTCAGCCACAGCAGTTTTGTTGCTGGTGGGCTTTTATTTCATCAAACAGAAAAACATCACAGCCCACCGGGTAACCATGCTGTCCGCTTTTACGCTGGGCTTTCTTTTTCTGCTGAGTTATGTCTTATACCACCTGTCGAATGAGTCAACTCCTTTCGGTGGAGAAGGCTGGATTCGGCCGGTTTATTACTTTCTGCTGATTAGCCACATTAGTTTGTCCATCGTGGTGGTGTGGTTTGTGCTTCGGGCGGTTTATTTTGCGCTGAGCGGGCAGATTACCAAGCACAAGGCCGTAGTGAAGTGGGCATTTCCCATCTGGTTGTATGTCAGTATCACCGGCGTTGTCGTTTATGTACTGATTGCTCCTTATTACAATCATTAATCCATTGGGCTATGAAAACCTTGAAAAGCTTTTTGGCACTTGGCATACTGTATATGCTGACCCTCACCAACACCTTTGCCCAATGTGCGATGTGTCGGGGAACGGTGGAAAGCACGATGAGCAACGGTCGTAATCAGGTTGCAGTGGGCTTGAATACCGGTATTCTCTATTTGTTGGTAACGCCATATCTGTTGGTAGCAATCATCATCTTTCTTTGGATAAGAACCAGCAAAAAAGAACATGGCAAACGTCTCGCAATTGCAAGCCGTGTCCGGGGGGCTATGTCCCAGGTGTAGACAGGGCAAGGTTTTCCAATACCCGGTTTACAACCTCCGGCGGTTTGATGAAATGTATGAGCATTGTCCGCACTGCGGTTTGCGGTACGAAATCGAACCCGGTTATTTTTGGGGGGCCATGTTTGTCAGTTATGTTTTGTCGGCCGGTGTTGCCCTTCTACTCGGCTTTTTGATTTTCTACGGACTAAACGACCCGGGCGGCTGGACTTACGTGCTGATCATTTGTCCGGCACTGGTTCTGATCACCCCCATCAACTTCCGGATTTCACGAATCGTCTGGCTTCATTTTGTATCGGGGATCTATTACGAACCCGGCAAAACGTCGGAATTTTAAACTTCCTCAAGCCCGGTCTGCCGACCGGGCTTCTTTTTTGAATAATTTCAACCCACCGTGCAACCTCGACCCACCCGGTTTGCATCTTGTGCCTGAAAACGATTCTTAACCGGCATGATTCGACGATTACTCGGCTATTCAACGGAAATGCAGCTCATAACGGCACTGCAACGGGCGGACAGCCGGGCGCAGAAGGCGTTGTTTGAGCGGTATTCGTCGAAAATGCTGGCGATCTGCGTCCGCTACGTCTCCAACCGCTACGAAGCCGAGGAGATTCTGATGGACGGTTTTATGCGGGTTTTTGAAAAAATCGGGCAGTATAAAAGTGAAGGCAGTTTTGAAGGCTGGATTCGGCGGATCATGGTGAATGAGTCCCTGATGTATCTGCGGAAGAACAAACAATGGCGGGCCGAAATTGCGCTGGAAGATGTCGCACCGGAAGCCGACACCACGTTTGCCGATCAGGATTTGATGGCCGAAGATCTGATGAATCTGCTCGAACAGTTGCCAGCAGGCTACAAAACGGTATTCAATCTCTACGCCATCGAAGGATACAGCCACGCCGAAATAGCCGAATCATTGGGAATCACAGAAAGTACCTCCAAATCGCAACTGCACCGCGCACGGGCTCTCCTGCAACGGTTGCTGACGCAGTTGGACGTAAAAAAAAAATCAATAAGTTATGAGCCAGCATCCTATTGACGATCTGTTTTCCAGCCAGTTAAGGGACCACAGGGTAAAACCGGAACGGGCTTCGTGGGAAGAACTACAACGCCGAATGAACGCGAAGGAAGAACGCAAATCGCCATTTGTCTGGTGGTATGCGTCAGCCGCCAGCGTAGCCGTACTGCTGTTGGTGTCGTGGTGGTTGTGGTCGGGCGATGAAACCGTCAAAACTGGTCCGGCAACCAACCGAATAGCGAAGCAGACGCCGAAAAAAGCCGCACCGGGCCAGCAACCTTCACCATCAAAAACCGACCTGGCATCAGCGATGGACGAAGTGGAAAAACCAGTCATCGCGTTTGAAAAACCGGCGGTCCGCCGAAACAACAGTCCGAACGAAGACAGCCGTCCGGTTGAAAAACCGGCTCCAAGTATCGCTGAGGAACTGGTAGTCAATGAAAAACCGCCCCTTTCAATTCCGCAGGAAGAGGTTCGGAAACCGGAAGTGTTGCTTGCGGCCGAAGAAGCTCCCAAGCAGGCCGAGCGAACATTGGTGGTTCAGATGGCGGCTCCAGAAATCAAACCAACGGCTCTGGTTGTGTCAACGGAACCCGGAAATGCTGATTTTACGGGGCGTAACGAGGATCAGCCGAAGAAAAAACGCTTTCGTTTGGGCCGGGTGCTGCGCCAGTTCAACAAGATAAAATCCGGTGAGCCCGTCGAATGGGAAGAGGTGGGCGTTCAGCCGGGGGCGTTGCTGGCCCGGGCGTCGGAGCGGGTTCAGGAAGGCAAAGAGAAAATTTCCAGTTCGTATGAGAACCTGCGCTACAATGCATTCAAGAAAAATCCAAACAACAAATAGAACCATGAAATCCGTATTCACCACCCTCCTGATGCTGTTCGGTAGCCTGGCGTGGGCCGCTCCCGAAAGTCTGAAAGCCGATTCGCTGGTCATTTTATTCGGCAACAAAACCCGGCTGGTTATCCACTCCAACGACAAAGAAGGAATCCGGCAGTTGTCCAATTACGACATCAATAAAATTATCCGTGACATGGGCATGAAGCTCGATTCTGCCAAAGCGGGGGAGACGTTCATTGTGATCGACGAAAACCGGGTGCAGCGGTATTTGCAGGATACGGTTTTGATTGTAACCCAGCGGGATGGCGAAGTGAGCGTAACGATCAAAGAATCGGACGATCGGCGTTATGAGCGTTCGGATAGCGACTCGGACTGGTCGAGCCGGAACCACAACCGTCGTCGGAAAAAAGACAATTGGGACATCGGAGCCGAGGGGGGCGGTATTGGGCTGAACAGCCTGGTTGAGAAGAGCGCCAACCCGAATTATCCCGCAGAAAGTTACCGACTACGGCCGTTAGGTTCCCGCTACATCAGCCTGGCGCTGAGCCAGATGCCGACCATTGCCCGGAGCCAGCACGTAGGTTTCAAACTCTATTACGGAATAGAAGTATCGTGGAATAACTACATGTTTGAAAACGATGTCATTGCCCAAAAAGGGGCTGATGGGATTGTTTTTTCGGATGCCGGGCGGGATTTAAAAAAAAGTAAGCTGACGGTTTGTTCCGTGAATCTGCCGGTGGTGCCACGGCTCAGTTTTTACAACAGCAGTGGCCGTAAGATGGGCCATCTGGGTTTCGGTGGATACGTAGGGTACCGGGTCGATAGCTATACGAAAATCAAAGAGCAGGATAACAACAAAGAGCGGCAACACTCGAACTTTTACCTGAATGATTTTCGCTACGGTCTTATTGCCCACATCGGCATTGCCCGTACGAACTTCTTTATCAAGTACGATCTGAATCCAATGTTCCAGGACAACAAAGGGCCAAACGTTCGGGCGTTGAGTTTCGGAATCGGTTTATAAGAATTTCTGAGGGGTAAAAACCGTCGTTGGCGCAGGCCAGTGGCGGTTTTTGTTTGTTACTAAATTGGTTCAGCTAAATTTATTTTAAGCGAATAGTTGACTTAGCAAAAAAAGCATGTAATTTTGCAACTCCGTTGGCAGAAGTGCTGGTTGAGTGACATCAAAAAGTGCTTTTTAAGGACTGAAAGGGGAGTTTCCAGAGTGGCCAAATGGATCAGACTGTAAATCTGCTGGCGTACGCCTTCGGAGGTTCGAATCCTCCACTCCCCACCAAGTAAAAGTGAAGTTAGTTTATAGTTTTGAGTTTATCGTTTCCGGTTGAAACGGCGAGCACTAAAATTAAAAACGAAAAAAAGCGGGAGTAGCTCATTTGGTAGAGCGGTAGCCTTCCAAGCTTCAGGTGGCCGGTTCGAGCCCGGTCTCCCGCTCCAGATAATGAATAGTGTATAATGAACATGACGAGTCAATCATTTTCATTCTGCATTATTCATTTTTCTTAGTTTTGCGTATACAAAAGCCGTTGTAGCTCAGTGGTAGAGCACTTCCTTGGTAAGGAAGAGGTCAGGGGTTCAAATCCCCTCAACGGCTCAGAAACGGCAAATTTCAATCAATTAAAAATAACCAGTTCAATTTAAGCTTTTCCAACAATGGCTAAAGAAAATTTTGACCGTTCCAAGCCGCACGTCAATATTG
The DNA here is from genome assembly GCF_006149005.1 of Larkinella sp. C7. Taxonomy (GTDB): domain Bacteria; phylum Bacteroidota; class Bacteroidia; order Cytophagales; family Spirosomataceae; genus Larkinella. The sequence goes on from NZ_VBSL01000007.1 coordinate 290,140, forward strand.
GTACGATTGGTCACGTTGACCACGGTAAAACAACCCTGACCGCTGCCATCACGAAAGTGTTGTCAGAAAAAGGTTTGGCCGAAAAACGCGACTTCTCGTCCATCGACAACGCACCGGAAGAAAGAGAGCGTGGTATTACGATCAATACCTCGCACGTAGAATATTCGACGGCAAACCGTCACTATGCACACGTTGACTGCCCAGGCCACGCTGACTATGTGAAAAACATGGTTACGGGTGCTGCTCAGATGGACGGTGCCATTCTTGTTGTGGCTGCTACCGACGGCCCAATGCCCCAGACCCGCGAGCACATCCTGCTGGCTCGTCAGGTAGGTGTACCTCAGTTGGTTGTTTTCATGAACAAAGTGGATATGGTCGACGATCCGGAACTTCTGGAACTCGTTGAAATGGAAATCCGCGAACTGCTGAGCTTCTACGAATACGACGGTGACAACATTCCGGTGATCCAGGGTTCTGCTTTGGGTGGTCTGAATGGCGACGCCAAATGGGTTGCTACCATCGAAGATCTGATGTCTAACGTTGACAGCTACATTCCGCTGCCTCCACGTCAGACCGAACTTCCGTTCCTGATGCCGGTGGAAGACGTGTTCTCCATCACGGGTCGTGGTACGGTTGCTACAGGTCGGATCGAACGCGGAATTATCAACTCTGGCGAGCAGGTTGAGATTCTGGGTATGGGTGCCGAAAACATGAAATCAGTTGTTACGGGTGTTGAAATGTTCCGGAAAATTCTGGACCGTGGCGAAGCCGGTGACAACGTAGGTTTGCTGTTGCGTGGTATTGAAAAAACCGATATCCGCCGTGGTATGGTTATTTGCAAGCCAGGCTCCGTAAAACCACACGCTAAATTTAAAGCGGAGGTTTACGTTCTGTCGAAAGAAGAAGGTGGTCGTCACACGCCATTCTTTAACAAATACCGTCCACAGTTCTACTTCCGTACCACGGACGTAACCGGTGAGATCTCTCTGCCTGCAAACGTTGAGATGGTTATGCCCGGTGATAACATCACGATTGAAGTGGTTCTGATCAACAAAATCGCCATGGAGAAAGGTCTTCGTTTCGCTATTCGCGAAGGTGGCCGGACGGTTGGTGCAGGTCAGGTAACGGAAATCCTCGACTAATACAAGGCTATTGAAACAAGTGCATTTCTTTCGGGGAATGCACTTGTTTTTTCTGAATATTTAGTAACTTTGCAGTCCGTTTCGGCGGGCAAACCGGAACAAAGAGAAAAGAGCTAAGATAAAAGGCCTGATTCGCATCTTTTGTCTTACTTCTTTTCTCTTTCTTCTAACTAAACACGGGTGTAGTTCAAGGGTAGAATAGCGGTCTCCAAAACCGTTGATGGGAGTTCGAATCTCTCCACCCGTGCCAATCACATCACAGATGGACAAGGTTACCTCATTTCTGAAAGACTCCCTGGAGGAGGTTCAGCACAATGTTACATGGCCAAAGTTTGGCGATTTGCAAGCCAGCTCAACATTGGTCTTGATTGCATCGCTGATTTTTGCACTGCTGGTAGGAGGCATCGATTTCTTGTTTGAAAACGCGCTGAATCTTTTTTATCAGTCGTTTTGATGCCAGGTCATAATTGTCTCTGTGTGATTCGGAGTTGGTAATCATTCAGCAACAATTACAATTCGTAACGAATTCACGATGGAAAGCGGAATCAAATGGTATGTCGTCCGGGCCATTTCTGGCCAGGAAAAGAAAGTCAAGTCTTATCTGGAAAATGAGATTGCCAGACAAGGGTTGGGTGACTTTGTTCCTCAGATTCTGATTCCGTCTGAAAAAGTATACGAAATGCGGAACGGAAAAAAGCGGGTTCGTGAGAAAACGTTCTTTCCGGGCTATATTTTAATTTCAGCCGATCTCTCCAACGGTGAAGTTTCCCACTTGATTACCAGCATGCCTGGTGTTCTGGGTTTTCTGGGAAACGCCAACGGTCCGACCAAAATACCGGTTCCGTTGCGGCAGGCTGAGGTAAACCGTATTTTAGGGAAAGTCGATGAGGTGACTCAGGAAGTAACGACACCTACGGTATCGTTTATTAAAGGAGAGTCGGTAAAAGTGGTTGATGGCCCGTTCAGCGGCTTCATCGGAACCGTCGAAGAAGTGTTCGACGAACGGAAGAAACTGAATGTGGTAGTCAAAATTTTCGGTAGAAATACCCCTGTAGAGCTGAGTTACGCACAAGTAGAAAAGGAAAATTAACTGGCTATGCCCGAGACCATGCCGTCGTATGCTTCCCACTGGACGGACAGTCATTCGCAGGGCTTAGCGTAACAAACCAGAAGCAATGGCAAAAGAAGTAGTTGGCTACGTGAAATTGCAGGTGAAGGGTGGTGCTGCCAATCCCTCTCCTCCGATCGGACCAGCGTTGGGTTCCAAGGGTTTGAACATCATGGAATTCTGCAAGCAGTTCAACGGACGGACGCAGGATAAGGCAGGCATGGTCCTTCCAGTACTGATCACGTACTACAAAGACAAATCGTTTGAATTTGTCATCAAAACACCGCCTGCACCCATCCTGTTGATGGAGGCTGCCAAAGTAAAAACCGCTTCGGCTCAGCCGAACCGGAACAAAGTTGGCTCAGTAACCTGGGATCAAGTTCGGCAGATTGCTGAAACGAAAATGCCGGATCTGAACGCCTTTACCATCGAATCAGCGATGAAGATGATTGCCGGTACCGCCCGGAGTATGGGCATCACGGTATCGGGGAAAGCTCCCTGGGACAATTAATTTCAGCAGTCAAATTCAGAGAAGATAATGGGAAAATTGACTAAAAAACAAAAGGATGCTCTGAGCAAATACGAAGTTGCGAAAGAGTACTCATTGGCGCAGGCTGCCGAGATTTTAAAGACAATCTCGTATACGAAGTTTGACGCTTCGGTGGACATCGACGTTCGTTTGGGCGTTGACCCCCGGAAAGCAGATCAAATGGTACGGGGTGTGGCTACACTGCCCCACGGTACGGGTAAAACCGTTCGTGTGCTGGTATTGTGCACACCGGATAAAGAAGCTGAAGCGAAAGAAGCGGGTGCTGATTTCGTTGGGCTGGACGAGTATATTACCAAAATCGAACAAGGCTGGACGGACGTTGACGTAATCATCACGATGCCGAACGTCATGGCTAAAGTTGGTAAACTGGGCCGGGTTCTGGGACCGCGCGGATTGATGCCAAACCCGAAATCGGGCACGGTGACGCCGGAAGTAGGCAAGGCGGTTCGTGAAGTGAAAGCCGGTAAAATCGACTTCAAAGTCGATAAATTCGGAATCATTCACGCCGGTATTGGTAAAGTGTCGTTCGACCCGGACAAACTGGCCGAAAACGCACAGGAAATTATTGCAACCCTGCTGCGCCTGAAGCCTTCGTCCTCAAAAGGTACGTATGTAAGAACGATTCATTTGTCAAGCACGATGAGTCCGAGTGTAGTAATTGATAAAACGACGGTATCAGGACTGTAACATGACACGGGAAGAAAAAGGAGCGATTATTGAGGAACTGAGCGAGAAGTTCAAGACGGTTCCCTACTTCTATATCACCGATGCCAGTGGCATGTCGGTTGCCGAAGTAAACAAACTGCGTCGGATGTGTTTCGACCAGGGTATCGAATACCGGGTTATCAAAAACACACTGATCCGGAAAGCACTGGAAACGCTGGAAACCGATTATGCTTCCTTCGATGAGGCTGTATTAACGGGATTCTCCGGCGTAATGTTCCACGCAGAATCGGGTAAAGTTCCAGCCAAGCTGATCAAACAATACCGCAAAGAAGCCGGTAATGATAAGCTGAAACTGAAAGGGGCATCGGTGGATTACAGCCTGTTTATTGGTCACGACCAACTGGAGACGCTGTTGACGCTGAAGACCAAGAACGAACTCATCGGCGACGTTATCGCCTTGCTGCAATCACCTGCCAAGAATGTTATTTCTGGTCTGCAGAGTGGTGGCAACAAACTGGCCGGTATCCTCAAAACACTGTCGGAGCGGGAAGCCGCCTGACGCAATACAATGCTCACGGACTAACGGCTAATCGCCCCGGTCCCTGGGTACAGTTTTAAATCAATTTTGTAACAATCTAATCAAGAATACGAAAATGGCAGATTTGAAAGCGTTCGCGGAGCAGCTTGTCAACCTGACGGTAAAAGAAGTTAACGAACTGGCTGCTATTCTGAAAGACGAATACGGCATCGAACCAGCAGCAGCAGCACCAGTAATGGTAGCCGGTGGTGGTGGCGGTGAAGAAGTGGCGGCCGCTCCTGAGAAAACGTCTTTTGACGTGATCCTGAAAGCAGCAGGCGCCAGCAAACTGGCCGTTGTGAAATTGGTGAAAGACCTGACCGGTCTGGGCCTGAAAGAAGCCAAGGAATTGGTTGATACAGCTCCAAAACCAGTAAAAGAAGGTGTTGCGAAAGACGAAGCCGAAGCGCTGCGCAAGCAACTGGAAGAAGCCGGAGCAGAAGTTGAAGTGAAATAACCCTGCTTGGGGCATCACATTCTCCCCCGGGAATAGGCCTGGCATCTGTCAGGTCTTTTCCTGTTTGGGGAGTTTTGCGCTGTACACACGGGAAAGCAAACTATTTTCCTGTATATTACGTTGTCCGTTTACGCCCTTTTGTATACCAAAAGTAAGCGGACGAGTCAATCTCGATCACTATAACTAAACGCAACGAAGTCTTGGCTACGAAAACAACCACGCGTATAAGCTTTGCGAAAATCAAACCAGTGATCGAATATCCGGATTTTTTGGATGTTCAGATACAATCTTTCCAAGATTTTTTTCAGTTAGACACCCCTTCTGATAATCGTTCGAAAGAAGGTTTGTTTAAAGTTTTTCAAGAAAATTTTCCGATTTCTGACTCCCGCGAAAATTTCGTGCTGGAGTTTATCGATTATTCGGTGGATCCCCCGAAATATTCGGTCGATGAGTGTATCGACCGGGGTCTGACGTATTCGGTGCCTTTGAAAGCCAAGTTAAGGCTTTCCTGTAACGATGCGGATAACGAAGACTTCGAGACCATTGAGCAGGAAGTATTTTTAGGAAATATTCCGTACATGACCGCGAAAGGTTCGTTTGTCATCAACGGGGCCGAGCGGGTAATTGTTTCTCAATTGCACCGTTCACCGGGCGTGTTCTTCTCCATGAGCAAGCACACCAACGGAACGAAATTGTATTCAGCACGGATCATTCCGTTCAAAGGATCGTGGATTGAATTCTCGACCGACGTCAACAATGTTATGTATGCTTATATCGACCGGAAAAAGAAATTTCCGGTAACGACGTTGCTGCGTGCCATTGGCTTTGGTTCAGATAAGGAAATCCTGGATTTGTTCGGATTGTCTGAAGAGATACCGGCAACACCGGCAAACCTGAAAAAAGTAGTAGGCCGTCGGCTAGCTGCACGGGTTTTGCGGACGTGGACGGAAGATTTTGTGGATGAAGATACGGGAGAAGTGGTGTCAATCAGCCGGAATGAGGTATTGATGGAGCGTGATTCGGTTATTGCGGCCGATCACATCGACACCATTACCGATTCAGGACAGAAGTCGATCATCCTGCACAAGGAGGATATGAACGTCGCTGATTACAACATCATCTACAACACCCTGCAGAAAGATAGCTCCAACTCGGAGAAAGAAGCGGTTGAGCAAATCTACCGTCAACTTCGGAACACCGAGGCTCCGGATGAGCAAACCGCCCGTGAAATCATCCAGAGTTTGTTCTTCTCGGACAAACGCTATGACTTAGGCGATGTTGGCCGCTACCGGATCAATAAAAAACTGGGTCTGGACGTAGCGCCCGATACGAAGGTCTTGACGACGGAAGATATCGTTTCCATCGTGAAATACCTGATCGGTCTGATCAACTCCAAAGCCGTTGTCGATGATATTGACCACCTGAGCAACCGGCGCGTCCGGACGGTCGGTGAGCAATTGTATGCCCAATTTGGCGTCGGTCTGGCGCGGATGGCACGGACGATCAAGGAACGGATGAATGTTCGGGATAACGAAGATTTCAAACCGGTCGATTTGATCAACGCCCGGACCTTGTCCTCGGTCATCAACTCGTTCTTTGGTACGAACCAGTTGTCGCAGTTCATGGACCAGACGAACCCGCTGGCCGAAGTAACGCACAAGCGTCGGATGTCGGCACTCGGACCCGGTGGACTGTCGCGCGAGCGGGCCGGTTTTGAAGTACGTGACGTTCACTACACGCACTACGGTCGTCTGTGTACGATTGAAACGCCGGAAGGACCGAACATCGGTTTGATCTCGTCGCTTTGCGTCTACGCAAAGGTGAACAGCATGGGCTTTATCGAAACGCCTTACCGCATTATTGACAGCGGTAAAGTCGTGCCCGATATCCCGGTGAAATACCTGACTGCCGAAGAAGAAGATACGCATTATATCGCCCAGGCGAATACGCAGGTCGATCCGAAAGGGGTGCTGACGGGAGACCGGATCAAGTCACGTTTTGAAGGTGACTTCCCCATCTCGGAACCGTCGAGCATTACCTATATGGATATTGCGCCGAACCAGATTGTTTCGGTGGCTGCTTCGATGATTCCGTTCCTGGAACACGATGATGCCAACCGGGCCTTGATGGGATCGAACATGCAACGGCAGGCCGTTCCGCTGCTCCGCCCGCAGGCTCCGATCGTCGGAACCGGTCTGGAAGGACGCGTCGCGATTGATTCCCGCGCTTTGGTTATTGCCGAAGAAAACGGCGTGATCGAGTTCGTGGATTCGACCAAAATTGTGGTTCGCTACGATTTGGCCGACGATCAGCGGTTGATCAGCTTTGACGACGATCTGAAGACCTACAACCTGATTAAATTCCGCCGGACGAACCAGGATACCTGCATCAACCTGCGGCCGATGGTTCTGAAAGGTCAGAAAGTGAAAAAAGGCGAACCGCTTTGCGAAGGATACGCAACTGAAGGTGGTGAGCTGGCGCTGGGCCGGAACATGAAGGTGGCCTTCATGCCCTGGCAGGGTTACAACTTTGAGGATGCGATTGTGATTTCGGAGCGCGTTGTTCGCGAAGACATCTTTACGTCGATCCACATTGAAGAGTTCGAACTGGAAGTACGTGATACCAAACGTGGTGAAGAGGAACTGACGGCTGAAATTCCGAACGTTTCGGAAGAAACTGTGAAGAACCTCGACGAAAACGGGATTGTTCGCGTCGGTACGGAAGTGAAGGAAGGCGATATTCTGATTGGTAAAATTACACCAAAAGGAGAAAGCGATCCGACGCCGGAAGAAAAACTGCTCCGGGCCATTTTTGGTGACAAAGCCGGTGACGTGAAGGATGCTTCCAAAAAAGCACCGCCGTCGCTGAAAGGTGTCGTCATTGATACGAAGCTATTCTCGCGTCCGAACAAAGACGAACGCTCGAAACACAAGGATGAGATCAAGGCGTTGATGAAACGGTATAGCCGGGAGTTGATCGGTGTGCGCGAGCGCATGATCAACAAGATGTCGACGTTGCTGGAAGGGAAGACTTCGCAGGGAATCAACCACAAATTCGGCGATAACATCACGAGCAAGGGCGTTAAGTTTACCCGGAAGAACATCACGGATAACCTGTTCCCGGACAAAAACCCGTATCGTGACGAAAGCAGCTATTCCGTTCCGGAAGAAGTAAACCTGCTGGGTGACCTGTTGATCGAAGGATGGACAGATGATCCGCATACGAACAAGTTGCTGACCCAGATGGTTAAAAATTACAATAACCGTCGGAACGAAATCACCGGACGCTTCAAGCGCGAACGCTTTACGCTCGAAGTGGGTGACGAACTGCCGGCCGGTATTGTGAAGCTGGCGAAAGTTTATGTTGCCAAGAAGCGCAAGCTGAAAGTGGGTGACAAGATGGCCGGTCGTCACGGGAACAAAGGGGTTGTAGCCCGGATCGTTCGGGATGAAGACATGCCGTTCCTGGCTGACGGATCGCCGGTCGACATCGTTCTGAACCCCCTGGGTGTACCTTCCCGGATGAACCTGGGTCAGATATACGAAACCGTACTCGGTTGGGCCGGTTTGAAATTGGGTCGCAAATACGCTACGCCCATTTTCGACGGAGCAACGGAAGATCAGGTAGTTTCGGAACTGAATGATGCCGGGCTGCCTTCGTTTGGCCGTACGTATCTCCACGACGGGTTGTCGGGCGAACGTTTCGATCAGAAGGTTACCGTGGGTGTTATTTACATGCTGAAACTGGGTCACTTAGTGGATGATAAAATGCACGCCCGTTCGATTGGGCCGTACTCACTCATTACGCAACAGCCATTGGGTGGTAAGGCACAGTTTGGAGGTCAGCGGTTTGGTGAAATGGAGGTTTGGGCGCTCGAAGCATTCGGGGCATCGCACATTCTCCAGGAAATCCTGACCGTCAAATCCGATGATGTCGTGGGCCGGGCTAAAGCATACGAAGCAATCGTGAAAGGCGAAAATCTGCCGAAACCGAATATTCCGGAATCGTTCAACGTGTTGGTACACGAGCTGCGCGGTCTGGCCCTTGAGGTGACGATGGATTAATAAAAATGGTTTACCGGTCGGTTCAATCGAATCGACCGGTAGGACCAATTGGCTGAACGGATTTTTCGGTGTGACACCAAAACTCATAAATTCCTGAAAAAAACTACAAGTACACGGTTGAACATCCTCAATCTACGTGCTTGTTTTTTATGCATATGCGCTTTTACATTGCCAAAACCGGTTTTCTTTCTCTTCCTAAAAAGCGCAGGATGATTTACGATCGACTACATATCGAGTATACCATGTGCGGGCAATCACGCCGGTGAATGATAGTTGCGTAAAAATTGTTAAATCTAGTGGTGGTTAGCTTTTAAAAAATCCATACAAGTATGTCCTTTAAGAAGAACAAAAAACTCAACAGCGACTTTTCCAGGGTGCTGATAAGCCTGGCTTCGCCTGAGTCCATTTTGGAGAGTTCGTACGGGGAAGTGACCCAACCTGAAACGATCAACTACCGGACTTACAAGCCTGAGATGGGCGGTTTGTTCTGTGAGCGGATCTTCGGGCCGGTCAAAGACTGGGAATGCCATTGCGGGAAGTACAAACGGATTCGCTACAAGGGCATTATTTGCGATCGCTGTGGGGTGGAAGTAACGGAGAAAAAAGTGCGCCGGGAACGGATGGGACACATCGAACTGGTGGTTCCGGTGGCTCACATCTGGTACTTCCGGAGTCTTCCGAATAAAATTGGATACCTGCTCGGTCTTTCTACCAAGAAGCTCGATCAGATTATCTATTATGAACGGTACGTTGTCGTTCAAACCGGTATCAAAGGGGAAGACGGTATTCAGGAACTTGACTTCTTGACAGAAGACGAATACCTGGATATTGTTGATAAACTGCCGAGTGGCAACCAGCTTTTGCCGGATTCTGATCCACAGAAGTTTATTGCTAAAATGGGGGCTGAAGCCCTCGAAATGCTGCTGTCACGGGTGAAGTTGGACGAACTGTCGTACAACCTGCGCCACGCTGCGGCAACAGATACATCGCAACAACGGAAAGCAGAAGCCCTGAAGCGACTGAAAGTCGTTGAAGCCTTCCGGGATGCCAACACCCGCGTTGAAAACCGCCCCGAGTGGATGGTGATTCGCATGGTGCCGGTGATTCCGCCGGAATTGCGTCCGCTGGTGCCTTTGGATGGTGGTCGTTTTGCTACGTCTGACTTGAACGACCTATACCGCCGGGTGATTATCCGGAACAACCGTCTGAAGCGTCTGATCGAAATCAAGGCGCCGGAGGTGATTCTGCGGAACGAAAAGCGGATGTTGCAGGAAGCAGTCGACTCCTTGTTCGACAACTCCCGGAAAGTCAATGCGGTTCGTTCAGAAGGAAACCGGGCGCTGAAGTCGCTGTCGGACATGCTGAAAGGAAAGCAGGGTCGTTTCCGTCAGAACTTGCTCGGTAAGCGGGTCGATTATTCGGGTCGTTCAGTAATCGTCGTTGGACCAGAACTGAAACTGCACGAATGCGGTCTGCCGAAAGACATGGCGGCTGAACTCTTCAAACCGTTTATTATTCGGAAACTGATCGAGCGCGGTATTGTAAAAACCGTAAAATCAGCGAAGAAAATTGTTGACCGGAAAGATCCGATTATCTGGGACATTCTGGAAAACGTATTGAAAGGTCACCCCGTTCTGTTGAACCGGGCTCCAACGCTGCACCGCCTGGGTATTCAGGCTTTCCAGCCGAAACTGATTGAAGGAAAAGCAATCCAGTTGCACCCACTCGTCTGTACGGCTTTCAATGCTGACTTTGACGGTGACCAGATGGCCGTTCACGTTCCGCTGGGACAGGAAGCCATTCTGGAAGCTTCGATGCTGATGCTGGCGTCGCACAACATTCTGAACCCGGCCAACGGCGCGCCCATTACGGTACCGTCGCAGGACATGGTTTTGGGTTTATACTATGTGACGAAAGGCCGCAAGAGCACGCCCGAATATCCGATCATCGGCGAAGGCATGACGTTCTACGGGGCGGAAGAGGTGATTATTGCCATCAACGAAGGCAAAGTCTCGAAGCACGCCAATGTGAATGTCCGGACGAAAGTTCGGAATGAAAAAGGCGAGCTGGAAACGAAAATTATCGATACCGTAGCCGGTCGGGTGTTGTTCAACCAGTCTGTGCCGGAAGAAGTGGGTTATATCAATGAACTGCTGACGAAGAAAAAACTGCAGCAGATCATTTCGTATATCTTCAAGATTTCAGGTGGTTCGAAAACCGCTCAGTTCCTGGACGATATTAAAGAACTCGGTTTCCAGATGGCCTTCAAAGGCGGTTTGTCGATCGGTTTGAGCGACGTGAAGGTTCCTGATGCGAAGGAAAAACTGATTGGTGAAGCCAAACAGGAGGTTGAGTCGGTCTGGAACAACTACCTGATGGGTCTGATTACGGAAAACGAACGGTACAACCAGGTGATCGACATCTGGACGCGCGTCAACAGCCGGATCACCGAAACCCTGATGAAGCAGCTGGAAGCTGATCAGCAAGGATTCAACTCGATCTTTATGATGATGCACTCCGGCGCCCGGGGTTCACGCGAACAGATTCGTCAGTTGGGCGGTATGCGGGGTTTGATGGCCAAGCCACAGAAGAACCTGCAAGGTTCAGTCGGTGAAATCATCGAAAACCCGATCCTGTCGAACTTTAAAGAAGGTCTGGACGTACTCGAGTACTTTATCTCGACGCACGGTGCGCGGAAAGGTTTGGCTGACACCGCTTTGAAAACAGCGGATGCCGGTTACCTGACCCGTCGTTTGCACGACGTTGCGCAGGATGTGATTATCACGGAAGACGATTGCGGTACGCTGCGCGGTCTCCAGATTTCGGCTTTGAAAGACAACGAGGACATCGTTGAGCCATTGTCAGAGCGGATTTTGGGTCGGGTTACGGTACACGATGTTTATAACCCGTTGACGAAAGAACTGATTGTGGCGGGTGGTAGCGAAATCAACGAAGAAATCGCGGCTGCTATCGACGAAACCAGTATCGAAACCGTTGAAATCCGGTCGGTGTTGACGTGCGAAGCCAAGAAAGGCGTTTGCGCGAAATGCTACGGTCGCAACCTGGCAACGGGTCGCATGGTCGACATTGGTGAAGCGGTTGGTGTCATTGCCTCGCAGTCCATCGGGGAACCAGGTACGCAGTTGACGCTTCGGACCTTCCACGTTGGGGGTACGGCTTCAAACATCGCAGTCGATGCGTCCATCCGGGCGAAATTCGACGGGATGGTTCAGTTTGAAGAAATGCGGACTGTTGAATCGGTCGATAACGAAGGAAACCCGATTACGGTCGTGATGGGTCGTTCCGGTGAAGTGAAAATTGTCGATCCGGCTAATCCGAATCTGGTGTTGATCAGCAATAACGTGCCTTATGGTGCTTTCATGCGGGTTAAAGAAAACCAACTGGTGAAGAAGGGAGACGAACTTTGCGCCTGGGATCCATACAACGCCGTTATCTTGTCCGAAATAACCGGTAAACTGGAATTCGAAGCCATCGAAGAAGCCATTACCTATCGCGAAGAGTTTGACGAACAAACGGGCTTCCAGGAAATGGTGATCATCGAAAGTCGGGATAAGACCAAAAACCCGGCAATCATGGTGAAAGGAACCAGTATTTTGCTGGAAGATACGACCGAGAAAAGCTATAACCTGCCGGTTAGTGCCCGTCTGGTTGTGAAAAACGGTCAGTCGATCAAAGCCGGTCAGCCGGTGGCGAAAATTCCGCGTAACGTCGGTAAAACCCGCGACATCACGGGTGGTCTGCCCCGGGTAACGGAATTGTTCGAAGCGCGTAACCCGTCGAACCCGGCGGTTGTGAGCGAGATCGACGGTGTTGTTACCTACGGTACGATCAAACGCGGTAACCGCGAAATCTATATCGAGTCGAAAGACGGAACGAAGAAAAAATACTTGGTGCCGTTGTCGAAACACATTCTGGTGCAGGACAATGACTTCGTTCGGGCGGGCGATCCGCTGTCGGATGGTGCCATTACGCCGTCGGATATTCTGTCGATCAAAGGGCCAACCGCGGTTCAGGAATACCTGGTGAATGAAATTCAGGAGGTATACCGCCTGCAGGGTGTGAAGATCAACGATAAGCACATCGAAGCGATCGTTCGTCAGATGATGCAGAAAGTGGAAATCATGGACGCTGGTGACACGATCTTCCTGGATATGCAATCGGTTGACAAATGGAGCTTCCGGACCGAAAATGACAAAATCATGAACATGAAAGTTGTCATGGATCCGGGTGATTCTGAAACCCTGAAAGCCGGTCAGATCATTTCCGTACGTCGTCTGCGCGATGAGAATTCGAGCCTGAAACGTCGGGATCTGAAACTGGTCGATGTTCGCGATGCCATGCCGGCGGTTTCACAACCGACCCTGCAGGGGATCACACAGGCGTCGTTGGGTACGGAAAGCTTCCTGTCGGCTGCTTCGTTCCAGGAAACGACCAAAGTGTTGAGCGAAGCGTCGATCCGTGGAAAAGCCGATTACCTCGAAGGCTTGAAGGAAAACGTGTTGGTGGGTCACCTAATCCCGGCTGGTACGGGAACCCGGCGGTATGCCAACATCATTGTCAATTCGAAAGAAGAATACGAATCGTTCGTTGAAACGCGTGAGAAATTTACGCGCAGCAAAAAACGCGAGACGGTTTAGTTTCGATCCATATGTGAAAGGTAAACAGGGTCAGGCCATTCGGTCTGGCCCTGTTTTTGTATAGATCAATGCCGACTCAATCCAGAATCACACGCAATCTGATACCGCATAGTCAATAAGTTGTTGGTCAGGTGGATAAAAAATACCCACAGTTTTTTTGAACTACGAAAAACCGCAGAGAGTTCTTTATCTTTGATTCTTACACCGAATGACTATGGAAAACCAGTTACCTGATCAGGACGCACAGATCAACATCGAATTAACGGAAGAAATTGCAGAAGGAATCTACGCCAATCTCGCCATGATTGCTCACTCCAACAGTGAGTTCATCATCGATTTCATTCGTCTGATGCCCGGTATTCCCAAAGCCAAGGTAAAGTCCCGGATCATTCTGACCCCCGAACATGCCAAGCGGTTATTGACGGCGCTGAAAGATAACATCCGGAAATTTGAAGATACCTACGGCGATATCAACGGGGCAGAGGACGCGTTTCGGTTTCCGACCCAGTTTGGCGGCCCGATCGGCGAAGCCTAATCCGGTAATGGACAAGAAATTACTGAAATTAATTCGCCAGTCACTTTGGTTTTCCAGCCGATTTAGCTAATTTTGCACTCCTATTTTTCCAGAGGACTGTAGTAATACCAATTCTGATACAATGCCTACGATACAACAATTAGTACGCAAGGGCCGTGAAAAGCTGACTTTTAAATCAAAGTCGCCGGCATTGGACTCTTGCCCACAACGCCGTGGTGTGTGTACGCGTGTGTACACAACCACCCCCAAAAAGCCAAACTCGGCTTTGCGTAAAGTAGCCCGTGTGCGTCTGTCACATGGCAAAGAAGTTAACGCCTATATTCCGGGCGAAGGCCACAACCTGCAGGAGCACTCGATTGTGCTGGTACGGGGTGGTCGGGTGAAAGACCTTCCGGGTGTGCGTTATCACATCGTTCGTGGAGCACTTGATACGGCTGGCGTAAGCGGTCGGAAACAAGCCCGCTCGAAATACGGTACGAAACGTCCGAAACCAGGTCAGGTCGCTGCACCGACGAAGGGAGCTCCCGCTAAAAAGAAAAAATAATAGCTCCCGGATTTAATTGACTGAGCGTTGCCAAAGATGCACAACGTTTAGAGTAAGATTTATCATCTGAAGATCATGAGAAAAGCAAAACCAAAGAAAAGATACGTTTTACCCGATCCTAAATACAAGGAGACGCTGGTAACGAAATTTGTCAATAACCTCATGTACGAAGGTAAAAAGAGCCTTTCGTACTCCATTTTCTACGACGCACTGGCGCTGGTTGAGAAAAAAACCAACGACAACGGCTTAGACGTTTGGAAAAAGGCGTTGAACAACGTAATGCCTTCAGTTGAGGTGAAAAGCCGCCGGGTAGGTGGTGCCACATTCCAGGTTCCGACGGAAGTACGTCCTGATCGTAAAGTATCAGTAGGCATGAAATGGCTGATCAAGTATGCCCGTTCACGTGGTGAAAAAACCATGGTCGATCGTTTGGCAGCGGAAATCGTAGCAGCAGCAAAAGGTGAAGGCGCTGCCGTCAAGAAAAAGGATGACACCCACCGGATGGCCGAAGCCAACAAGGCATTCTCCCACTTCCGGTTCTAATCCGAACCAGATTCGTATTGAAAAAGCCTCCCATTCGGGAGGCTTTTTTCGTTTAAAAGGCCATCATAAACTCGTTCAGGTTCGCTTCCTGCGGGAGGTTCAATCGTTTTCGCAAGCGATACCGTTTCAGTTCGACACTCCGGACGGTGATGTTGAGCAATTTAGCCACTTCCTTGCTGGACAGATTCATCCGAAGATAAGCCGCCAGCCGCATGTCGTCGGGTGTCAAACCGTCATACTGGCTCAATAACCGCTTGAAGAACTGTTCGTGAACTTTGTTGAAGTTCTTCTCAAAAACCTTCCAGTCGTGCCGACTGGAAATATTGGAATCGATCAGTTTGACGAGCTGGTTGATGTGTCCCGTTGCCTGATCGATGGTTTGCCGTTGCTGTACCTCCTCTTTCAGCTTTTCAACTTCTCCTTTTAATTTGAGCAACAGGTCATTTTTGTGAATCAGATTCATGGTGGTGTTGGCCAACTCCTCCGATTTGCCGATGACGTCCTGCTCCAGCTTTTCTTTCTGCACCTGCATCAGTTGCTGCCGGTGCTTTTCCTGTTCCCGGGTCAGTTTTTCCTCCATTTGCTGCCGGACTTTGGTCTGATGAGCCGCCACCTGTCGCCGGTGAACGTAGAAGCTTCCACCAATCAAACCACATCCAATCAGAAAGTAAGTCAGATAAGCCCAAGCGCTCTGGTACCAGGGCGGCAAAATCTCAAACGGAAACGAAGTAACGGAACCGTCCGAGGTAGAACGCACCTGAAATTCGTAGGTACCCGGCCTCAGACTGGCATACTCTTTTTCGGCCATTGGGCTGAAATCTGACCAGTCCTCATCCAATCCGGCCAGACGGTAGCTGAATAAAGGTTCCTGAATGGATTCGGGCTGACTAAACTGGAAGATCAGGTGATTTTCGTTGGCTTTCAAAACCGGTGAAAAGGAGGGCAATAGAGAGGCACTACGAAAGGTAAAATACCGGCTGTTAGTTCCATTCAGAACGGCCAACTGCCGGATCAAGGGCTTGCTGTTTAGTTGTTGATTACTTACCGTTGATAACTCCTGCCGGGGCAAAAGCGCATACCCTTTCTCGAAGCAGAGCAGGTAATACACCGAATCCAGCGGGACAATGTTCTCATAATCGTCCATCCAGGCAAAATGGCTAATGGAAAACTCCGCTTTCAAGCCATCCGGGTTGGCAACCAGGAGACTGCCATCCTGCCGTAAGAAGAGTTGTTCATCTTTCCAGCCACCAAAAATTCGCCGGATCGTTCCTGAAACCCCAAACTGCTCTTTCAAACCGGCCTCTTTGGAGTAGGAAGCCACCCAGTTGAGGTGACTTATTTTTCGTAAATCCGCTGATAATTGAACCGAATACACGCCATTATGGGCGTGACGCAGCCAGATTTGTCCCTCCGCATCTTCCCAAACCTCCCGAATCGGTTCGCTAAACCCTGCGATCGAATGACTGAATTGCCATTTGCCATCCGGAGCACGGCGATAAACACACAAGCCGGTGTACGTTCCCTGTAGCGCAAAACCGGGTCGTGAAGACAAGGCTTGTAAACTCCAGCCACCAGTCTGCTTAAAGAGGGCTTCCCAACCTCCGGAAGGTGTTATTCGGAACGTACCGGCATTGTGGCCACAAAGCAATTGCCCGTCGAGTACGGTCAAATCCCAGACCTGCCCCTGCGAGCCCTCCACCAGATGATAAACCGGTAAACCGGATGTGGGGAAATCGCACCAGTAAACACCATGATTGGTGCCTAAGTACAGCTTTTTATGGTGAAGAACTGCATCATACGGCGTTCCTAACTGACCGTTTGGATCAGTGAAATATTTCAGCGGGTAACTAAAGGCAATGGCATCGATGCCGTCATCGAGTCCGGCCCAGACGTTTCCTTTGAGATCGAGGGCCAGCGAGAGGACGGTGTTGTTTTGCAGCCCCTCCCGCTGATTGACGGAATACAAAATGGCACCGGTGGTATCGGTTATAATCATCCCATTGAGAATGGTACCGAAAGCATACCGGCCATCCGACAACGCCAGTCCTTTATTGCATTGATACCGCTGCAAAAACTGGCTGGCGGGGTGATTCGATCGCGAAAGCTGTCCGTTTTCGTAAAGGAATAAACCGTGATCGCGGGTGCCGATCAGCAGCCCTCTCTGCCCGTACGGGAGGATCGCATGAACGGCAGTAGAACCCAATGGCTCCGTATTGGGAAGGGAAACGAATTTCCCGTTCACCAGTTCATACAAACCGTTTCCGATGGATTGAAGATAATAACGGTCACGAACTCCGTAGAGAAAAAGCACATTGCCCGGTAAACGCACTTCTGAAACCCGCCCATTACGGTATAAAAAACCAGTGGAGAAAGACTGGAAAAATACGAAGTCCGCGCCAGTGACAATATTCCAGATTTCCTCTTTCGGGAAAAGCTTGCCGGGGATCAGCCCGCTGAGTGAACGATACTGAAGTATGCCCGCAGCATTAGCCTGCCAATAGCCAATTTCTCCCAAACCGCCGGTATAAATGCGTCCTTTTGGATCGATAGCAACCGACCGAACAATCTGCCGTTTCGGCAATCGATGGGTTTGCCAACGTGTTCCGTCGTATTCCAGCAAGCCCTTGGAGTTAGCGGCATACAGGAAACCGGTAACCTTATCCTGACAAAGCGACCAGTTTTGATTGTAGGCCTGATATTCCTGTTTCGGAAAATTTCGGATGTAAGGGGCCAAGAACAAATTCCAGGAAGTAGGGGCCGCCATCAAATTGGGCACTAGAAGTAACCAGATTGGAAAGTAGATAGACCTCTTTATTCGTTGAAAACGCCTAAACATGATGGGTGCGCACAGGTAATGTAAAAAATTATTAAAAATGCAAATTGTTCATTTACAGTGTTTTATTATGTATCAATAGGCCATTTTTGAGAACAAAACTATATTTATAGTTAAAATGATGTAGTAGTGATGTACTCACTTCTAACATAATCTGGTTACAGTTCGTTTACCTTTGAGCTAAGAATAAGCAAACAATTTATCAGAAAAATTATGGAGAGGGGTTTACTCGGTTTAATTATACTCTTGCTGTTCTCCGCCACGGCCTGGGCGCAGCAACGAGTCAACGGGAAAGTGACAGCGATCGACGGTTCGGTATTACCGGGCGTCAGTGTTCAGATCAAGAATACAACGAAAGGAGCCAATACCGACGCCAATGGGCAGTACAGCATGGAGGCTAATCAAGGGGATGTGCTGGTTTTCAGTTTTATTGGCATGAAGCCGACTGAACGCACGGTGAACGGCCCAACTGTAGACGCACAGTTAGAAGAAGATGTAACTACGCTGACCGAAGTGGTAGCGGTCGGATACGGTGTGCAGCGGAAGGCGGATGTGACCGGGTCTATTTCCACCGTGAAAGCCCAGGATATTGCCAGCCGTCCGGTAGCCAATGCGACGCAGGCCTTGCAGGGCAAAGCGGCCGGAGTGTTGATTACCACCAACCAGGGACTGCCGGGCGCAGCACCGAACGTCCGGATTCGGGGGGTTGGCACAGTGGGAAACAGCAATCCGCTGTATGTGGTCGATGGGATGTTTGTCGATGACATCCGGTTTTTGAATCCCTCCGACATTCAAACCATCGATGTGCTAAAAGATGCGTCCTCGCTGGCCATTTACGGGGTTCGGGGCGCGAATGGAGTGGTTTTGGTAACGACGAAAAGCGGTAAATCCGGTCGTACCGTGTTCAATTACGAAGGCTTTGGCGGGGTGACGCAGCTTAGTAAAAAGCTCGATATGACCAATGCCAGCGAGTTTGCCACGCTGGTGAACGAAGTGGCCGTCAGTGAAGGCGGGGCCATTAAGTTTCCGAATCCGAATTCATTGGGTGCCGGAACGGACTGGTTCGATTATATTTTCCGCAACGGCAGTGTCCAGAGTCACCAGATTACGGCTTCGGGCGGCAACGAGCGGGTCACCTTCAACGTCAGTGGCAGCTATTACGACGAAAAGGGAATTGTTGACAAATCGGCGTATAACCGCCTGACTTTCCGGTTAAACAATACCTACAAACTGACAGGAAATTTCCGGCTTGGGAACAATCTGGCGTTCTCACGGGCGCAGTCCAATAACATCCCGGGGGGGATTGTTCAAACGGCTTACAATGCCGACCCGACCATCACGCCGGTCAATGCCGACGGCACCTACGGTTTTTCGAGCGTTAGCACGGTAGCGAATCCGGCAGCCGTATTGGCGTATCAAACCGACGACATTGCCAAAAGCGGCCAACTAGTTGGAAATATTTACGGCGAACTCGACTTCCTGAAATCGTTTACCGTGCGCTCCAGCTTCGGGGTGGATTTGGGCCTCAACAACAGCAGCGTTTACCTGCCCCAGTATCTGGTGTCGGCCAGTCAGCGGAATGACCAGAGCAAACTGACCCGCGAGTATGGACTCAATACGACCTGGTTGTGGGAAAACACGCTGACATTCAATCGGACGTTCAACAAGATCCACAACGTAAACGTGCTGGTGGGAGCGACGGCGCAGAACAGCCGCGCCGATGTGTTGCAGGGCATCCGTTTTAACGTACCGGGGTATAACAACAACGTAAAATTCCTGTCGCTGGGTAGCACCGTCGGTGCCCAAACAACCGACAATCCCGACAACCGCAGCTATGAATTTACCTACGCATCGTACCTGTTTCGGGTCAATTACAGTTTGCTGGATCGGTATCTACTGACCGTGAGTCTCCGGCGGGATGGTTCGTCGCGCTTTCCGACCGAAAGCCGGTGGGCCACTTTTCCGGCCGTTGGCCTGGGCTGGCGGATCATCGACGAACCCTTCATGATGGACCAGCAGTTGTTCAGCAACCTGAAATTGCGGGTCAGCTACGGCAAGCTGGGGAACACCAACATTCCCAACTATCTGTATTATTCCCGCATCAGCAGTGGACTGAACGCCATTTTTGGATCCGGGCAAACGCTGCAACAGGGCGCCACGCTCCAAAGCACCAACACATCGAACCTGCTCTGGGAAACCGTTACCCAAACGGATATTGGCCTGGAAATGGGATTCCTGAATAACCGGCTGACGGCTGAAATCGATTACTACAACCGGAATACCTCCGACATGATCCTGAATGTCAACATCGGGAATGGCCGTCAGGTGCAGGCCAATGCCGCCAGTGCTTACAACCGGGGTTTTGAATTCACGACGGGCTGGAATGATACCGCGGGCGACTTGAAGTACAGCCTGAATGCCAATCTCACCACGGTGCAGAACGAAGTAACGAATCTGGGCAATGGTGGTATTCCGATCATTGGCGGTAGCCTCGGCAACGGTCGGACGGCTACGCTGACGGATGTCGGACGACCCATCGGTTCCTTCTTCGGTTATAACAGAGTGGGCATTTTCCAGACGGCGGACGAAGTACGGGGCAGCGCCCAACCGAATGCCAAACCGGGTGATTTGCGGTATGAGGATATTAACGGGGATGGCGTAATCAATGGCGATGACCGCGTTTACCTGGGAACACCAATTCCGAAAATGTTCTGGGGCTTCAACACCAACTTTGCCTTTAAAGGCATCGATCTGGGGGTCGATTTGCAGGGTACCCACGGCAATAAAATTTACAATGGTCGGCGGGCGGTGCGTTTCGGCAACGAAAACTACGAACGGATCGCCCTGGAACGCTGGACGGCCCAAAATCCATCGACGACCCAGCCGCGCCTGACCAACGGCGGACCCAACTACGATGTATCGAATTACTTCATCGAAAGCGGTTCCTTCGTCCGGATTCGGAACATTCAGATTGGCTACACCCTGCCGTCGACCTTGCTGCGCTCGCTGGGTGTGCGTTCCATCCGGGCGTACGTCAATGCCCTGAACCCGGTTACGTTCACCAATTACTCGGGTTTCTCACCGGAAGTAGGCGGTAATGATGCCAGCACCCTGAGTCGCGGGGTTGACCTGGACGTTGTACCGGTCTATCGCACGACGACGGTTGGTTTACAAATTGGATTTTAATTTTTAACGGGCAAGAATCATGATTTCCATATCGAAACAATTTTTGAGAATTGCGCTGGCGGGTTCCCTCATGCTGACGGGACAGGCGTGTAGTGAAGAATTCCTGGACAGAAAACCGCAGGGCGAACTGATTACCGAAGATTTTTTCAACAGCCAGGAAGGCGCTGTGCAGGCTACCAATGCCATTTACTGGCAACTTCGCCAGTGGCCAACCCACGTTTTTGCATTCATCGCTATTTCCAGCATGACGTCGGATGATGCTGATAAAGGGAGCGAACCGGGCGACGCGAGTTTCCTGAGCGAATTCGATCTGTTTACCGTTACGTCGACTAACGGCGGTTTGAACGATTTCTGGAGCGGTCAATATCTGGGTATTGCCAAAGCCAATCAGGTGATTGAGCGGGTTCCGGCCATCGAAATGGATGAAACGCTCAAGGCGCGGCTGATTGCGGAAGCCAAAATGTTACGGGCTTACTTTTACTTCAATCTGGTACGGACCTTCGGTGGTGTTCCGCTGATTACGCAGTTGCAGGACGACGATGCGCCAGCCGTGCCGCGTGCCAGCCGTCAGGACATTTACCAGCAGATTGAAAAGGATTTGAATGACGCAATCACGGTTTTACCGGAAAAATCGGAATACGCAGCCACTGAACTGGGTCGGGTCACCAAAGGAGCTGCGAAAGGGTGGCTGGCGAAGGTTTCGATGTATCAGGGAAAGTGGAGTGAAGTGCTCCGGCTGACGAATGAAATCATGCAATCGGGACAGTATGACCTCAAAACGCCTTACGAAGTGATCTTCACCGAAGCCGGTGAGAACACCTCCGAGTCGCTGTTTGAAGTACAGAATGCGGCCTTGCCCCAGGGCGGAGGAGGGTCGCAGTATGCCGAGGTTCAGAGCGTCCGGGGGCAGTTTGGCTGGGGTTTCAATGTGCCATCCGAAGATCTGGTGAAAGCCTATGAAACCGGTGATCCGCGAAAAGCGGCTACGATTATCGAGCGGGGCGAAACGATGCCCGATGGGGTCGTTATCATCCAGAATGCGACGAATCCGTACTACAACCAAAAGGCGTACGTGGCGCAGAACGAAACCCGATCGCCCAACGGTATGGGGGATTCCAACAAGAACATTCGCTTGCTGCGGTATGCCGACATTGTGTTGATGAACGCCGAAGCGGCTAACGAACTGGGGCAGTCACAACAGGCCGTAACGTCGCTGAATGCGGTTCGGGCGCGGGCGCGGGGCAGCAATGCCGCCCTGTTGCCGAATGTCGTTTTTGCCAGTAAAGAACAACTGAAAACCACAATCTGGAAAGAACGCCGGGTGGAACTGGCCATGGAACACGACCGCTTCTGGGATCTGGTACGGCAGGGCCGGGACGGCTCGGTCTTGCGGGCGCTCAACAAGCAATTTGTCGACGGCAAGAGCGAATTGATGCCCATTCCACAGCCGCAAATCGACGCCAGCGGGGGCGTATTAACCCAGAATCCCGGTTATTAATTTATTGATGATGGGAACGCGGCCCGGCCGCGTTCCCATCCAGTATAGCCCAAGCATGAGAATCGTAAAACTACTCCTTTTCTTTTCCCCGATTCTGGGCTGGTTGACCACCTGCTCGGCGCAGTCTGTGAAAGAAGCCATTCATCCCGTTGCCAACGAATACAGCGAGTACCTCGAAACCGTTCAAAAAGCCACGTTCCAGTATTTCTGGGATTTTGCCCACCCGGTTTCCGGCCTGGCTCCCGAACGAACGGCTACACCCAATATCGTCACAACGGGCGGCACCGGTTTTGGAATTATGGCCATCGTCGTAGCCGCCGACCGCCGTTGGATAACCCGCGCCGAGGCCGTGCAGCAATTGCAAAAGATAACCGGTTTTCTGGAAAAAGCCGACCGGTTCCACGGTGCCTGGCCGCACTGGCTCGATGGTAATTCGGGGAAAGTGATTCCTTTTTCGGAGCATGACAATGGTGGTGATTTGGTCGAAACGGCTTTTCTGGTCAACGGCCTGCTGAGCGCCCGGGGGTATTTCGATGGGACTGCCGCTGCGGAAAAAGACCTCCGGCAACGAATCGATAAACTCTGGCGGGACGTGGAGTGGGACTGGTACGTTCGCGATGGTAAACTGCTCTGGCATTGGTCGCCCAACCACGAATGGCGCATGAATCATCCCCTGCGCGGCCATGACGAAACCCTGATTACGTATGTGCTGGCGCTCGGTTCGCCGACGCACGCCATCAAACCGGAAGTCTACCAGAATACGTATAAGCAAAGCGACCATTATACCAACGGGCAGACCTATTTTGGCTATAAACTGCCGCTCGGTTTTCCGATGGGCGGACCGCTGTTCTTCACCCATTATTCCTTTCTGAGCCTCGACCCGCGGCTGATGCAGGATGAACAGACCAATTACTGGGAGCAGAACCGGAACCACACGCTCATCAACCGGGCCCACTGCTTGCAACCGCGGCAGGCCATGTTTGGCTACGGGCCGGGCAACTGGGGACTGACCGCCAGTGACGACTACAATTTCTATGACGCCCATTCGCCGACGAACGACAACGGCACCATTAGCCCGACGGCGGCTTTGTCGTCCTTTCCCTACACGCCCTATTATTCGATGCAGGTGTTGCGGAATCTCTACTTGCGGGAAGGAAACCGGTTTTTTGGCCCATACGGTTTTTACGATGCCTACAACAAAGGATTGAACTGGTATTCCAACCAGTATCTGGCCATCGATCAGGGGCCGATCGTGGTTATGATGGAAAATTACCGCTCGGGTTTGCTCTGGAAACTGGGCGAGAAAACGCCGGAACTCTGGACGGGATTGACCAAAATGGGAATCAAAAAACCGGTTTATCCGACGGGTTTCTTCGCCTACGCCCCCGATTTTCGCACGGGTTATATCGACCTCTGGAAACACCCCGACCGGGGCGCGTATGTGCTGGACTTTGCCGTAAAAGGCACTGGGGCCGTTACATTGACGGTTTTTGACGAAGCTGGTCGGGCGGTGCGGAAACTGATCGAGGCTAAAACCTACCCGGAAGGAATGCAGCAATTGACCTTCCAATTTCCGGATGGGAAGTATGAATTTGAGTTGGTGCAGGGCGCGGACAAGCAGCGTGTTAAGATTTCACTTCATCAAAGTGTTGATAATCAATAGGACGGTAACCCTGTCAGGATTGAAGAAACCGCGGACAGGGTTAGAAGAGCGAATAAATGAACGGTGCCAGCGCCGAACCCGTTGTCAAAACCGTCAAGGCACTCAGAAGGAGCAACAGAATCAGCAATGGATAGAGCCAGTACCGCTTGCGGGTGCGCATGAAAAGCCAGAACTCGCGTAGAAATTCCATGGTCGGGTTAGTTTTTGATCGCCTGAAGTTGGGCTTTTAATTGCAGGGCTACAGCATTCCGGGGATCGGTGCGCAGGGATTTTGCCACGTATTTAGCCGCTCCGTCGGCATTGGCAAATTTCAGGTATCCGGCAGCTAGCTGATTGCTCAGTGTTACGTTCGTAGTGTCCGTTAAATACCGGTTTTTGACCGCTACCAGTTGTTCCACAAACATTTGCAATTCGGTCAGGCTGAATTGCGTTTCGTTGTGGGCGGCTGCGTAGCGGAGATAGACCAGGGCTTCGTCGGGCCGATCCAATTTTAGCAGCGTAATAAACAGACTCTGCGCCGTCGGGAAGGTTTGTTCCAAGCCAAAAGCCTTTTTCAGATGCCAAACTGCCTGCGCAGGCTGGTTCTGATTCAGGTATAACTTCCCGGCCTGTGCATAAAAACCGGGTTCATTTGGATATTCCAGCAGCAGAGCTTCCGTGACTTGCAAAACTCCCTGCGGATTGTTCACTTTCCGGTAGTGCGCCAGCAGTCGATCCATCGCGTCGCGCCAGGAAATTTGCTTCACGACCAAAGCCCCCGCCAGTTGTTCTTCCACGGTTTTGGCGCGTTTTTCTTCGGGCGGCATCGGTTCATTAAATGGCCAGCCTTCTTTTAGAATCAGCATTTCAAAAACGCCTTTCAGTGAATCGACGGGCGTAATCGGCATTTGTTGGCGGAGTTGAGACAACGACATCTCGTTTTTCCAGTCGGCGGCAATGAGCCGCCTTTTTTTCAGGGCTTCGTAAAACGCGTCGGACAGCAACGCATAGCCGTACAAATTGGGGTGAACATGTTCCAGCAAGGTCTCGTGTCCCAGAATGCCGTTCGGAGAATACCGTTCAAAAACCGCCCGGGTGTCCACTTCCGTCACGTTCGGGTACTGGGCCGTCAGCTCCTGAATGACCTGATTGATGGCTTGTGGCCCCCGAAACCGCAGCAAATCCAGTTCTTTCGCCTGAACAAAACGGTGTTTTGCGGCCTTAAAGTCGCCTTTTGCATAAGCTTGTTGTGCCTGTTTAAATTGCTCCTGCGCCGATTGAGCGGTATTTCCTGGCGCGCTGATGAACGGTTTTAGGTCCTTTTCGTTACTGACCAGATTGCTGATCAATACCGGAATGTGATGCGCCGAGAAGAGCTGACAGAGCCCGTTCAGGTTGGCTTTAAATTGTTCAATACCCTGGTGATACGCTTCCGATCCGTACGGAATTTGCTGGTTGGCGGCCATGCGTTTCATCAGGTTTTCGCGCAAATCTACGTTTTCACCCGAAACGGTTTTTCGAATACCGCCGAGTATTCGGTTCAGGAGTTGCATCAGCCGGAATTCCCGGAGTTTCAACACCAGACGCACGAGAGCAGGATGATCGCCCAGCGAACTGGTCGAGCCGACGCCCATCGCGCCGTAATATTCGTTGTGGCCGGTATAAATCAAAACCGCATCCGGTTCATAATCAATTAATTGTTTGCTAAATCCGAAAACCGTGTAGGAATTGACGGCCGTCAGCGAAAGGTTGATAATTTCAAAGTTTCGGTTCGGAAAGGTGTGCATCAGCCGGTAGTGCAGCCAGCGGTGGAACGAGCCGTTGTGGAAATACGGATAGCCAATCGTAGTCGATTCACCCAGAATAAAAATCCGGAACGTGCCATCCGCTTTTCGCTGTCGGAAAGGTTCGAAATTGCCAACGGTCGCGTTGGCGGTTTCGGTAAAATACCGCTCCGACGCGTGTTGATTCATGATCAAAAAACCGTTGTGTTGCGGGTCTTCCACAAACAAGCGGTAATCCTGGCCGTACCCGAACAGCCGGAGGAAGCCTTCAGCCAATCCCAGCAGTAGCACGGGCAACAGCACCGCAAGTCCTTTAAACAGCCACAACCGCTTCTTCATCCATCAATCCGGTTACCGTTTGGCCGTCAAATGATAATTCCCAACTTCTTTGCCATCGTCCAGCAACATGCTCAGATGCAGGTCTTTCCGGTCGGCTTTCAGTTTCATGATCGTTCGGGTGCCGTCTTTCGAACCCCCGCCGATGATGATTGGGTAATGGTGCTGATGGGCCACCGGCTCGTGAACCCCGTATTTGTGGGTATGACCGCTGATGCAAAGATCGATCTTGTGTTTGTTGAATAAGGGTGTAAAGACTTTCTGGCAGTGCATCGGGCCGTGCCAGTTGTTGTGGTGAAACGTTGGGATGTGCATGAAAACCACCCGAAATTTGGCTTTTTTGAACGCCGGACTCTGCATCACCTGCTCGACCCAACGCCCCTGTTCCTGCCGGTAGGCGTCAAAATCGACAATTCCCGCGTAAACCGGTTCGCTATCCGGTTTGTCTTCCCCAGTGTCGATCACGGTAAAATGAACCGGCCCCCAGGTATAACTGTAATAGCACTTACCGCCCGGATTGGAAAAATACTGTGGTAATTCGCTGCGGTATTTGCCCCGCGTTTCGTGGTTGCCCCGCACAAAGAGAAACGGAGTTTCTTTGGCAAAACCGGCCGAACAGGGCGTCAGCAGGTGGTCGATGAGCTGTTGCTCGTCGGTCTGGTAATCGAACAGGTCGCCGTTCAGGAACACAAAATCGAACGGGTCATTGCCTTTTAGACCCAACAGGTGCGTAATGGTTTCGGGCCGGTCGTGAACGTCGTTCAGCACCAGACAACTGACCGCATCGGACTGTTCGTTAGGCGTTTTAAAACGCAACAGGCTGCTTTCAATCGTCTGGCCGTAGGTGAGTTTATACGGTTTGAAATCCGTAATTTCTTTGGAATACACCCGGTATTGGTACGTCGTCCCCGGTTTTAAACCCCGGAGCGTAATGCCATTGATCCGGTTGTAGGCGTCGACCAAACCATCCGTCACGCTGTGCGCTTTCTGGCCCAGCGAATCGGTTTCGCCATACTCGACCCAACTGTACGACGGCAGATTGGCGATCCACCGCACCGTCATCGAACCCGGCCCCGCGTATTGCAAATATGGTTCCGTCAGAAAAACGTGCCCTTTGTCTGGATTGGGCGACACCACCTGTGGATTTTTCGTCAGAACCGTTTCGGGCAAAACCGTAGCGAGTGCGCCTAGACCGGTGGCCGATTTCAGGAACGTTCGGCGGTTGGAGGAGTGGTTGGAATTGTTCATAATAGAGGAGACACTCGTTTGACCGTATTCCGTGAGCTACCCCGGAGGGGTTTACTGTTAATAGTCCAACCAGGTAATCGTTTTGAGCCCCGGTAGGGGCGTTCTAATGTCTGTTTTGGAATTTAGAACGCTCCTCCGGAGCTTAAATACTATTCAGGATTTTTGACTATTAACAGTAAACCCCTTCCGGGGTAGCTCGCGGAATACTTTCAAAAGAGGGGTCCTTTCAAAAAGAAATTTGGCCTGTCAACTTACTCTTTTTACGGCCGGATGATGGTGCCGTCAATTTTCCGGACCTGCCAGTTCGATTTCGTGCCGATGGGGTATTTAGCCGCTTCCTTCTCGTTGATGTCGACGCCCAGACCCGGCACTTCGTTGACCGACATATAGCCTTTGTTCATCGTGGGACAACCACTGAAAACCTCTTTCATTTTGTCCGAAAACTGCACCGCTTCCTGAATTCCGAAGTTCCAGACTGCCAGGTCAATGTGCGCATGAGCCGCGTGACCGACCGGCGACACGTCGCCCGGGCCGTGCCAGGCCGTCCGAACGTTGAACCATTCGCCCAGCCGCGCCACTTTCATGGCGGGTGTAATACCGCCGATCTGCGAAACGTGAATCCGGATGAAATCGAACCACTGGTTCACCATCGGCTCTTTGAATTCGTTGATGTTGTTGAACAGCTCACCCATCGCAATCGGCACCGACGTCGCCTGACGCAGTTGCGCAAACCACTTCATGTTTTCGGGCGAAAACGGATCTTCGATGAAAAACGGACGGTATTCTTCCACCTGCTTGATCATGTTGATGGCGTCGATGGGTTGCACCCGCTCGTGGATGTCGTGCAGCAATTCAATTTCGTCACCGCACTGTTTCCGAACGACCTCGAACATTTTCGGAACCGATTTCAGGTACATCCGCTCGTTCATGTAATTGTCGGTGGCACCGCCAAAACCGGCGGCTTTGAAATCGGGCGTTGCCGAATTGGCCCCAACCGCCCCGTAGCCACCCTGCTGAATGCGGATGTACTGAAATCCCTGCTCCATGAATTTTTTCACGCTGTCGGCAGCCGCTTCGGGCGTGTTGCCGCCCGCGTGGGTATAACACGGAATCGCAAACCGCGCTTTTCCGCCCAGCAACTGGTACACCGGCATGTTGGCCCGTTTGCCTTTGATGTCCCACAACGCCTGATCGAGTCCCGAAAGGGCGTTGTTCAGAACCGGGCCGTTGCGCCAGTAGGAGCTGACATAAGCCGCCTGCCACATGTCTTCGATGTTATCCACATCTTTTCCCACACAGAATTCATTCAGGTACGTATTGATGGCGACGATGACCACGGCCGCCCGCTGGGTGAACGTCGCGCAGCCCAAACCGTATAAACCGGGTTCGGTCGTTTCGACTTTGACGACGATGAGGTTGGAACCCTGCGGGGCTGTGGCGATGGCTTTCACCGATTTGATTTTGACCGGCGCCATCGCTTTGGCGTAGGAAGGTGTGCCTTGCCGTTCGCGGGCTTCGGCGGTCGACATTCCCCCAAACAAGCCCAGCAAACCGGCTGAGGAACCGAAACCTATTTTTTTCAACGTCTCGCGACGGCTGTTCATTTCGGCGAAGTTTTCGTTTTTTTCCATGGGTACAGATAAGGGTTTAGATGCAAGTTGTGAATAGGTTTAAGGCAAGGCAAAAGCAATGTACGAACCACCCGGTTTATGGCCGTTTTTGACCCCGCCGGCGGCAATGACCACGTATTGTTTCTGGCCGACCTGGTACGTGATCGGCGTGGCAAAGCCACCCGCCGGAAGCTGGTATTCCCAGACGACTTTGCCGGTTTTTTTATCAAAAGCCCGGATTCGTTCGTCTTTGGTACCGGCAATAAAGACCAGACCCCCTGCCGTAACGATCGGTCCGCCGTAATTTTCGGTACCCGTAATCGGCACGCCTTTTTTCGTTAACTCCGGAAATTCGCCCAGCGGAACCCGCCACAGGTATTCACCGGTATTCAAATCGATGGCGTTTAGCGTTCCCCAGGGCGGTTTGACGGCCGGATAACCGTCTGGATCAAAAAACCGGGTGTAGCCATTGTTGATGTAAGGCGGAATATAGGGGAAATCTACTTTTTCGTTGGTTCCGGTCAAAACCGGTGCGTTGTGCTGATCCTGACTTTCGGCCGGTTTGGGTTCCGGCGTTTTGGTATCGGCATTGAGCAAATAGCGGACGAGCGTGAAACGGTCCTGATCGGAAAGGTGCTGGAACGAGGGCATCCGACCCCGGCCGGATCGTAAAACCGCATTGATTTCCTGACCCGAAAGCCGCTTGCCCAGATCGATCAGGCTGGGATATTCCTGTCCGCTGCCTTTGCGGTCGGGACCGTGGCAAGCCATGCAATTGGCCTGATACAGCGTTTTTCCTTTCGAAGCAATCTCGGCATTTCGGGCCGCCAGATCCGACATTCTCAAATCCCAGACCATTTCGTTCGAATTCTGGTACAGAATTCCCTGTGGATCGCTGGCGTTTCCACCCCATTCGGCGCCACCCCCAATGCCGAAAAACAGCGTTCCTTCCAGGCTGGGCGGCATGAATTTGTCACCGGAACGGGTTTTCAGAAACTTCGCTTTGACGAACGCATGCGCTTCGGGGGTCCGATTGGTAATGTCGGCTTCGGTGAAAACCTGCCGGGCGAAAGGGGCGGGTTTCGTCGGAAATTTTTGCGTCGGCCACGGAACCTCGCCGGGCAGGGCGGGCGAAGTCGGAACCTGCCGTTCTTCCACCGGGAAAAGCGACTCGCCGGTATCGCGGTTCAGGACGTACACCAGACCGTCTTTGGTCGTCTGGGCTACGGCATCGACGGTTTTTCCGTTGTGCTTCACCGTCACCAGGTTGGGCGGACAGGGCAGATCGCGGTCCCACAGGTCGTGGTGAATCGTCTGGTAAAACCACTGCATGTTGCCGGTTTCGGCATTTAGTGCCAGAATGCAATCGGAGTAGAGATTCTGCCCGGCCCGAATACCGCCGTAGAAATCGACCGAAGGCGAACCCGTTCCGAAATACACCGTGCCGCGCTTTTCGTCGAGCACCATGCCGGCCCAGTTGTTGGCCCCACCAATGCGTTTGTAGGCGTCCTTGGGCCAGGTTTCGTAGCCTTTTTCGCCCGGTTGCGGAATGGTGTGAAAAACCCACCGCACTTTTCCCGTCCGGATGTCGAAGCCCCGAACGTGGCCCGGTGCCGCGTCTCCCTGTTCCGAAACCGCCGACCCCAGCACCAGAATGTCTTTGTAAATAACGCCCGGCGTCGTGGAGGTCACCGACAGTTTGCTCAGATCCCGTTTCGATTCGTCTTGCAGGCCTTCCCGCAAATCGACTTCGCCGTTTTGGCCAAAACCGGCAACGGGTTCGCCCGTCAGTGCATTGAGCGCATACAGCGTAGAACCGGCGGAATACAGAATGCGTTTGTCGGTGCCCGGTCCGCCGTCGCGGCTTTCCCAATACATAACGCCCCGGCTCTGGTTAAACCGGGGTGATTTGTTTTTGAACGGATCGAAAAGCCAGCGTTGTTTGCCCGTTCCGGCATCGACCGCAAAAACCTTGAGCATGGGCGTCAGACCATAGAGAATCCCGTTAATGACAATGGGCTGGCATTGAATTTCGAGCGGTCTTCCGGCTTGGCCATCGGCACCAGCCGCGTCGAAGGTCCAGGCTACTTTGAGGTTTTTTACGTTTTGAAGATTAATCTGGCTCAGAGATGAATAGCGGTTTCCGGCCTTATTGCCACCATAATAGGGCCAGTCCTGGTTCGTTGGCGGGTTGGTGTCGCTCCCTTCCCAATTTGGAGCTTTGGCCGAAATGCCCAAAATCAATAGCCCCAGCACTGTACTTTGTAGCGCATACTTCATGATGGTATCCAGAAAAAAGATGGATTAGTGAGTCGATGCGGTTTTGGGCAGTGTATAAAAGTCGTACGAAATTTTCCACCTGAACGTCTGACCCGGATCGGCTTTGATTTTGATGTAAGGCTCGGGACACACCGTGGTGTGAATCGACCAGAAGGCCAGTTGTACAATGGGCTGATCGCCGACTACCCGGACGCCGGACCCGGTTCTGGTGTTTTCAACGCGGAAATCATAGTCTTTGGCCGTGTCGCCAAAACCGGTCAGGTAGCAATGCGTGCTTTCGCCTTTGGGTAACGCCTTTAGGTACGTAAACCGGTTGCCCTGCACATCGGCGAAGGTGCCGATTCCCCGTGTCGGTTTAACCTGCAAGGCAAATGGAAACGTGACCGAAATGTCCGGCCCGGTTTGCTGATTGTCGAGCATGAAAAAGTTGTGGTCATACACCGTCGTTTCAATGGTTTTCTTTCCGGTATTTTTCAGGCGGTGTTCCAGAACCAGCACCGGTTTGCCTTTTAAAAGCTTCACGGTTTTCTGGTAGCGATACGAATACCCCGCAGCATCGGTCAGTTCGTGGGTAAAAACGACTTCATCGTGACCAGTTTTGACGGCCCATTTTCCGGGATTGACCGTGGCGTACGGCGTCGCAAACCGGTAGGGCGAGTCCTTTGCTTTGCGCAGCGAACCGACGCCAATCTTCAGGAAATCGTCCCCCGGTTTGGCTTCGTCGTAGCCAATGGGCGTAAATTCTTCGACCGGGCCGCTGATGGCGTCGTGCCCTTTCGGATCGTATTTCTCGAACCACTGACCAAAAAAAGAATGCTCTTTATAGTCCAGGCTGGCAATCACGCCCGACCAGTCGAACCGGACACCCTGATAATACCCGTTGACCGAATCGGGCAGATACAGTTTCGCCCGGATGATCCCGTTGGTTATTTCCGCCTGCGGAAACGGTGGCAGGAGGGTGGTACTGGTGAAACTGAGGAGAATGGCGAAAAAAACGACGATTTTTTTCATAAGCAAAACTAACCCCAATAGATTCTGTTGTGCCGCCGAATGACCCCGGCGGGGTGTCCTGTTAATAGCAATAGCGGATCGATCGATTGTTTTAAGCTCCGGAGGAGCGTCCTGAAATCCCAAACCGCTATCCAGGACGCTCCTCCGGAGCTTGTATAAAATCATAATTCGGATGGCTATTAACAGGACACCCCGCCGGGGTCATTCGGCGGCACAATAGAGCTGTTAGGGTTGAATGAATTGATCAATACCCGGGATTTTGCTTCATATTGATGTTCGAGTTGATCTCGTCGATGGGAATGGGCTGCGCGTAATCGGTGGCTTCCCACTGAATGGTTCCGCCCCGAATGCGCTGGTAATAAGCCGCTTCCTGTGCCCCCAACTGCCAGCGACGAACATCGATCCACCAGTGGCCTTCGCCGAACAATTCTGCCCAGCGTTCGTACTTGAGCGGATCGGATTTAAGAACCGCATCGGTGGCTTTCGTGGCATCGGTCAGGCTTTTGTAATCGACCGGCGACGCGGTATTGACCGGATAGCCGTAAGCCCGCCGTTTTACCTTGTTGACGTATTCCAGCGCCGTGGCATTGTCACCGGTACGCATGAGCGTTTCGGCATACAGAAGATACACGTCGGCTAACCGCAGCAGCAGAATGTTGTTGCCATTGGCCATGTTGACTTCGGTTTCGGTAGCGTCGACCGTCAGGTATTTCCGGAAACTCCAGGCTTCCATGTCCATTTCGCTGATGTCGAGGAAGTGCGAAATTGGTCGTTTTTTGCCGCTTACAGTCATGCTATCCACGTAAGGCTGCCAGCATGACACCCACAGGCGCGGGTCCACGGTTTTGTTCTGCCGCGCCAGCACCGAGCGGGTGATATACGCCGGATCGACGTTGGTGGCCAGCGGTTGCGTGGTACCGGCTTTGAAGTAATGGCCTTCGTTAAAGCCAAACCGGGTGAGATTTTTGGCGTGCGGAAACACGTTCGACCAGGCCGAAGCCGCGGGCAGGTTGTTGTCGCTCACGTAGGTGGGGGCCAAAACCATTCCAATGCTCGATCCCATTGAGGTTTCCGTGTTGCCACGGGCGGTCATATCCACGTTCAGGTTCATTTCCAGCAACGATTCGGAATTGAATTCGTTTTTGCCGTTGAACATGGTTTTGTAGACATCAAACGAAACGAGCGACTTGCCACTGTTGGTGATCACATCCGCCAGCGAGGTTTTTGCGTTGGTCCAGTCCTGGGTGTAGACGTAGGCTTTGCCGAGGGCTGCCTTAACCGCCCAGCCGCTGATTTTGTGTTTATCGTTCGCGCCCGTCCAGGTTTTGCCGGCCAGCAGCGTCTCCGCAGCTTTCAGATCGCTGATGATAAAATCCCAGACCTGCTTCACCGTGGCCCGTTCGACCTGCGTCTGATCGAGGCTGGTCGACGCTTCGGTGATGATGGGAACGCCCAGTTTGTCGCCACCCTGGCCGTCGATGATCATGGCTTCTCCCCAGATCGTGATCAGGTACTGATAATACCAGGCGCGGAGGAAAAGGGCCTGACCTTTCATCAGGTCAATAGCCGCTTTATCGGTTTGCGAAGTTGCTTTGGGGCGGTATTTTTCAATGTTGACCAGCAGCGTATTGGCCCGCTGAACGCCTTTCCAGGTGTCCCGCCAGGTTTCCGACAGAAAACCGTCGTTGGGCTGTGAGTTGTTCTGCCCGAGCTGAATCCAGGTTGGTGTTCCCTGCCAGCTCAGGTCGGCCGTATGGTCCCACATGTAATAGGCTTTCCCGTAAATGTTGTGGCCGAACAGGCCCGCGGAGTGCTGTGTCCCGTAGACACCGGTCAGCAATTGTTCCAGATCCGTCACCGAACCGGGGTAATTGTTGGTGGAAAGCGCACCGGGATTGGTCACATCGATAAAATCTTCTTTACAGCCGGCCAAACCGAGCAGGGCCGTAAAGAGGGTTATTTTCAGAAATGGCTTCATCGTATGAAACATAGTTGTATCAACTGAGTAAGGTCTGGAGAATTAGAAACTGGCATCGATGCCCATCGACAGGAGCGTGGTGCGCGGATACGAATAGATCGCATCGATTCCGCGTCCGGTCGTTCCGTTGCGTCCCATCACCTCGGGGTCCAGGCCCGAATACTTCGTCAGCGTCATCAGGTTTTGCCCCTGCATGTAAATGCGGATGCTGCCCATTTTGATCTTGTTGGTGATCACCGACGGCAGCGTATAACCAACCTGGAGATTGCGCAATTTCAGATAGGCACCGTTTTCCACGTAATAGTCCGAGATGCGGGTATAGTTGGAATTCGGATCGCGAACGTAGTTGCCGGAAGCATCCTGGTAGCCAACGCGCGGCCGGTCGGTCAGGCCATTTCCGTTGAAGAAAGAGGTCTGGAAAATATCGCCCGTGGTGTTGTAGTCTCCCACAAAAAACTGCGTGTAGTAGCGGTTGGCATTGTAAATGTCCAGCCCCTGCACACCCTGAAACAGAGCCGACACGTCGAATCCCTTCCAGCCCAGATTCAGGGTTAAACCGTAGGTCATTTTGGGCCAGGGGTTACCAATGTAGGTTTTATCGTCGATGGTGATTCTTCCGTCGCCGTTCACATCCCTGAACTTCAGGTCACCGGCACCGGTTCCGGCGGCCTGATACACCACGCCCGTGGTGGGTTTACCGGCTGCTGCTGCTTTTTCCCGGGCTTGCTGGTTCAGCGTAGCCACTTCTGCATCTGTTTGGAAAATCCCTTCCGTGATATACCCGAAATACTGACTCATGGCGTAACCGGCCTGCGTCCGGGCAATGGTACTTTCGAGGTAATCACCCCCGGCACCGTCGTTGATCGGGTTGTTGTTCGTCCCGCTCAGTTGCTTGACGAGGTTTTTGTTGAAAGCGGCATTGGCGGCAACGCTGTAGGTAAAAGCCCCCACTTTGCCCCGGTAATCGATGGCGAGTTCAAGCCCTTTGTTGCTCATCTGGCCGATGTTGGTATACACCGTAGAGGCAGCAAAACCCGCTGACCGGGGAACCGGCACCTGGTAAATCATATCCTGGGTCTGGCGGCTATACCAGTCGATGGTTACGTTCAGGCGGTTGTTGAACAGCCCGATGTCGGCACCGATGTCCGTCTGTTTTACTTCCTCCCACTTGATGTTTTCGTTGGGTAACTGGGCGGTCAGCGCATAGCCCTTGGAACGGCTGCCGTCCGGCAGACCGTGGATGTTCGTGCCACCCGTTCCGCCGTAAGATGCCTGATAGGTAAACTGCGGGATGTTGCTGGTGCTGCCCAATTTGCCGTAACTGGCGCGGAGCTTGAGGTTCGAGATGGCCGGGATATTCCGCAT
This sequence comes from Larkinella sp. C7, assembly GCF_006149005.1. Taxonomy (GTDB): domain Bacteria; phylum Bacteroidota; class Bacteroidia; order Cytophagales; family Spirosomataceae; genus Larkinella. The sequence continues at coordinate 325,755 of NZ_VBSL01000007.1, forward strand.
GAACGCTTCTTCGGTCACTTTCCAGCCTACCGAAAACGACGGGAATACCCCCCAGCGGTTGGCGGGACCAAACCGGTCAGAACCATCCCGGCGGACGTTGGCCGTCAGCAGGTATTTCCCGGCATAGGTGTAATTGATCCGGCCGAACTGCGACAAAAGACGGGTTTGGGGATATTCGCCACCACTGGCGCGGTAGGTGCTGGGGTCGGTGCTCAGACCCAGGTTATACGTAACGATTTGAAACCCCTGTGCTTCGGCCGACAGGTTGCTCAGATCCTGCTGATAGGCTTCATAACCTGCCATTGCTTTAAACTCGTGCTGACCAATGGTTTTGTCGTAGGTCAACACGAAGTTTCCCGTCAGGTTGCGTTGGTTCGTTTGCGTTCGGGTCAGGTAAGCGAGCGAGTTCCGGACCACCCCAAAGTCGTGGGCTTCGCGGAACGTGTAGTCGCGGCCACTGAAAATGGAGGCACCGAATGTCGAGCGAAAATTCAACCCATTGACGATTTCCCAATCAAGGTACATATTGCCTTCAAGGGCATATTGATCGCTGAGCCGGTGATGGATCGCTTCCCAGCCGACCAGGTTTGGCCCCGTAAAAAACGAACCGGTTTTGGCCCAGCCGCCGAACGGATTGGTTTCGTCGCGGACGGCAACCAGCGGAGCCGAGCGAAACGGGTAGGTCGTGCTTTGCGCCGGATTGGTGCTCGTTCGCCAGGCAAACAGCGTTTCGCCGATTTTCAGGCGTTTGTTGATCTTAAAATCGGCATTCGACCGAATCCCCCAGCGTTGAAACGAGTTATCGATGATCGTGCCGTCTTCGCGCTGGTAGTTGGCCGAGAGGTAGTAATTGGCTTTGGCGGAGGCTCCCGCCATCGAAAGCGAGTAACTCTGTTCTTTCCCGTTTTGATAAATTTCGTCGGCCCAGTCGGTATTGGGTAAGGTCGCCGGATCACCATATCCGCTCGTGTTGACGCCGAAGGCTTGTTTGGCCTTGATATAATCCGCCGTGTTCAGCATCTGATACAGATTCCGGGGTTGCCGAACGCCGTAATACGCATTGAAGTTGATGCTCATTTTGTCCATTTTGGTGCCGCGCTTCGTCGTCACCAGCACCACGCCCCCCGCAGCCTGCGCGCCGTAAATGGCAGCCGCACTGGCGTCTTTCAACACTTCGATGGATTCGACATCCTGGAGGTTGAAGTTATTGCCCGCGCCCATCCGAATCCCATCCACGATATACAGAGGAGCCATACCGCCAATGGAGCCAATGCCACGGATGACAATATCGGAACCACCGCCCGGTGTGCCATCTGGTCTCGTTACCTGCACCCCGGCAGCCCGGCCCTGCAAAGCTTCGTTGACGCTCCGGACGGGCAGGTTTTTGATTTCCTCCGCCTTGACCGACGAGACCGACCCGGTTAGATCCGACCGTTTTTGGGTACCGTAACCGACCACGACCACTTCGCTGAGGTTCTTTGTGTCGGTTAATAGGCTGACGTTTACCTCCGTACGGTTTCCAACGGCAATTTCCTGGGAAGTATAGCCCACAAAACTGAACACCAGAACCGCATCGCCCGTCTGCATGGTCAGGCGGTATTGTCCATTGCCGTCCGTTGTGGTTCCGCGGGTGGTGCCTTTCACCACCACGCTGACGCCCGGTAGCCGCACACCGGCTTCGTCCGAAACCGTTCCGGATACGTTCTGATCGACCGCTGCGGCATCGTGGTTGCGCAACAGCTCATCCGCCGACGGAACCGGCAGGGGTTCCAGGTTCAGAATGATCTGCCGTCCTTTTACATAATACGTCAGGCTCAGCGGTTTCAGTAATTTGTCCAGAATCTCGCTCAGCGGTTGGTTGCTGGCATTGAACGATAAGCGCTGATTCAACTGAACCAGGGCTGAGCGGTAGGCAAAACGGACGTCGGCCTGTTTTCCCAACTGGTTCAAAACCGCCTTCATCGGGAGGTTGGTGGCCTGGATCGTGACACGCTGATCCATGATTCGCTGGGCTTCCACGGGGCGGGCCAAAGCGAGCCCGGTGAAGATCGCGGCCAGGAGTAACTGATAGAAAGTCAATTTCATAAAGCTACGCAACAGGCTAAGCGGTTGTCGAAGTTTTTTCATACTTTTGCTTGTTTTTTGGCTGTTTGGGATTTCGAATAGACAAAAAATACCCTTCTTCATCCTGGATGAGGTTGCTTAAAAAGGGGTCTGTTAGGGTCAGTGATGCTGGAACCATCATTGACCTTTTTTGTGAAAGGGGGTTACTCAATCATAGGCAAATGGGATTAGGGATAGAGATGGGGTCCGCGTAAAACGTATTAAAATGTATAGGGTTTAGGAATAGTTACTTCAATGGCATCCTTTGCTGGTGATCACAATCTGGCCGTCAAGCACTTCATATGACGCGCCGATGGTCTGGCAAATGACATCCAGCCGTTCCAGCAAATTTTCTTCGTTAAAGGTCAGGTTCACGAGACAGTTGGCCAGCGCTTCCTCATCGAAAAGCAGTTTGATGCCGTACGTACGCTCGATGCTGGCAAACACTTTGTCCACCGGCGCATCTTCAAACACCTGCTCGCGATTAGGCCGGTTGGCGATCAATGCCGCCGGTTTTGCCACCAGGGCTTTTACCAGCTTGTTCTCTTCCAGATTATACGTCATCTGTTGATTCGGTGTCAGCACCACTCCTTCGACGCGCCGGAGACCGGATTGCTGCGCCTGTTCGTAATCTTTCTGTGAATAGACCGAAACCCGACCGGTTTTTACCATTACCGTTACGTCTTTTTCGCTCGTGTATGCCCGAACCAAAAAGCTGGTTCCCAGTACTTTGGTGACCGTTTGGTTGGCATAAATCAAAAACGGTTTGGCCGGATTTTTCATCACGTCGAAAAACGCTTCACCGCTGAGGTACACCGTACGGGTTGTGTTGTCGAAACGTTCGGGATAACTCAGGCGGCTGTTGGGATTCAGCGTTACGACGCTGCCATCGCTGAGCAGAATATTGATCGCTTTGGAGCCGGTATTGACCTTTTCCTGCAGCGGTATGGTGACGGTTTTAGTTAGGTATTCGTAGGGGGCGGCCGCCGGTTTGGGGGCTCGGTTCACATAAAGCCAGGTGCTGAGGCTGATCAGCAAAACGGAAGCCGCCACCGCCCACCGCCACCACGGCCGTTGCCCCAGCGGCAGAACCGGCACGTCCAGTTCCGCATCCCGGTGTTCGACGGCCTTGCCAACCAGCCGGTTCAGCTCGTCCGCCAGCCGGTTTTCGGTGGCATTGTCGCGGTAGTGATCATCCAGCGCGCGAACCAGTTCCTGGGCCTGCCGAACCACGTCGGCGCGGTCGGGATTCTGGGCCAGCCAGCGGTTCCAGAAAAGGGCGGCTTGCGGAGACGACTCCGCCGTCCACTGCCGGAAGGACGCATCGAACAGGAAGTCTTCAGCTTCGTACGTTCTGTAATTAATCATTGAGAAAATAGTATTCTAAGGCTTCTACTTGCATAGTGCCGGAGAGGGAGGAGCAATACCCAAAAAAAAGTAAAATTATTTTGGGGAAGAGTTCAATAATGGACTGGCTACGCGTTTAGCGGTGAAGCGATTGGTCTTACGCAGGAAACATCAAAAAAACGTCGGGTAATCCATTGCCTAGTCATGAAATGCCCCATCCCTCAGGGACTCATCCGTCCGGTAGGCGGACACGGTTGCTACAACATGGACCCTCCCTCCGGGAAGGGTGGCAAAACCGGGCTCCGTAGAAGGAGCTTTCATTTACGATAACCGGATCATTCCCAGCAAAACCACGAGCAGGCTGGACGACCACTGGTGGCGGAGTTCCTTGAAGGTTCGGTGAAGCAGGTTGGCGACGCTTTGGCGCTCCAGCCCCATGATCAGGGCGATTTCGTGGTTTTCCAGATTCTGGTAAAACCGCAGGTAGAGCACTTCCTGCTGGCGTTTGGAGAGGGAAGCCATGAGCTGGCGTAACAGGCGGGTTTGCTCCGTCTGGCTTTCGTCATCGATAATTTTCTGTTCGATGGAATCGGAAAACGGCATCTGGGCAGGCTCCGGTTCGTCGAGCTGAACCGACGGATGGTGGGGAAGAGCTTTTAAAAGCTTATAACGCAGGGCTTTCAGCAAATACGTTTTGACAAAAACCGCATCGCTGACCGTAGCCCGCCGGTCCCACAATTCCAGCAACAAATCCTGGATGGTATCCCAAACCAGTTCCGAATCCGCAGTCAGCCGTGAACCGTAGTTATACAAGCTACGGTAATGCCCCTGAGCCAGTTCGCCGAAAGCCAGTTCGTCGCCGGCTTTGAAGCGTTGCCATAGCTCCTGGGGGGCAAGATTTTTATACTCAGCGGCTGTAAAGCGTTCCAATGGATGATGACCGTCAAGGACTAACTTTAATTGTACCAAATGTAGTGTTATTTTAACAGAGATGGTATTTTGTGGGTGAAATCTATAATTAAAAGAATTTAAAATATGGCAGTCAGTGGAGCAGCTAAAGCGCAGAACAAGGGCTGACATCCGGAAAAAGAACCAAAAATGGAGCGTCGGCTTTCAATAAATCGGCAGTTCGCTAACTTTGATGGAATATTGCTTTCAGGGACTCCCGGTTTCGGCAACGGTATTGATCAAACGAATAGCCACACCATGAATAACCGTTTCAAAATATGGCTCAAGCGCGTCGGCTGGCTGGGCTTTCTTTTCTTTCTCATTAAAGGCCTGCTCTGGCTGATCATCCCTTATTTAATTGCAAAAGGCGTTTTTTCAAAGTAAAAAAGAATCAAGAACGAATATCACTATAACATAATCACTTTCTGCACGGTTTATTGAAGAAGGAAATTGGCCGGATTATTGACATCGTCTCTATTATTTTTTTTGTACAAATATGACTCCACGTTCAACATTCGGCGTCTAAAGTACGTATTGAATAGGAAGCAAAGGCAGAAAACAGGGTAGGCGGTTGGTTATCCGGTGACTGATTCAAGGAATGTGAAAAAATTTCTGACGTTTTTTTCTCTTGCCATACTGGCACTGATTTTTCTGGTAATCGGGTTCCTCGTTGTAATCGGTACGACAACCTGGGGCCAGGAGTTTGTGACGCGTCAGGTCAACAACTACCTGGCCGGAAAAATCAAAAGCCCTTTTCGAATTGGCCGGATTACCTACGAAATTCCGGATTACGTTGCGTTGGAAGATGTGTTGTTTATTACTCCCCAAGGTGATACCCTTCTGGCGGGCCAGAAACTTCGGGTCGATCTCGACATGATGGGCCTGCTAAAAAACCGGATTGCGCTCAACCAGATCGAACTGGAGAAGGTTAACGTGAACCTGAACCGCACACTGCCCGATACGGCTTTCAATTTTCAATACATCATCGACGCCTTCGACACCGGCGGACCACCCCAGCCGGTCGACACCACGGCGGCCCCGCTGGACATCAGTTTGTCCGGTATTACGCTGAAAGACGTTCGGATTCGCTACAAGGATGATGTGGTGGGCGCGGAGGTCGGCGCTTATGTCGATACGCTGCGGGCGAATTTTGACAAAACAAACGTAGACAAATCCCAATACCATCTTCGTGATGTCAGCATAGACGGTTTGGTGGCCACTACACGGCTTTATCCGGCAATTCCTACCCCGGAAACGCCTGACACATCAGCACCGGGTGATACGATGGACCTCAAATTGGGCAATTGGAAACTGACCCGGGTGCGGTGGGATGTTAAAGTGGAAGAGGCTGATTTCCAGACCAAAGGTTCGGTCGGGCGGCTGGCGATGAACGCCGATTATCTGTATCTGGACGGGCAGCGCATCGGCATCAAATCCCTGGAGCTTGAAAATTCGGATATTTCTGCCATCCTGACCAAACCTACCGGAAAAACGACTCCGCCCACGTCGACAACGGCAACCACTGCCGACGATTCGGGCGGCTGGCGGGCCAGCATCGGGCGGGTGGCACTGGCTAAAAACCGCATCCGGTTCGACGATCAAAACCAGCCTAAACAGAAAACCGGTCTGGATTATGGCCACCTCGATTTGCAGGATTTATCGCTGACGGCGCAGACGCTGCAATACAGCCCGCAGGTCATTTCCGGGAAGTTTCGCGGGGGCCGTTTCCGGGATCAAAGCGGATTTGCGCTCCAGCGACTCGATGCTGACGTGGTTTACAGCGATACGCTGACGTCGATCAACCGGCTTCTGGTTCAAACGCCCCAGACACTCATCAGGGATCAACTCATTCTGCGGTATGATTCCATCGGGCAACTCAGCCGTCCGCAGGAAGCCGGGCGTGTAGGGATTCGGGTCAATCTGAAACAAAGTCGGCTGGCGGTGGCGGATATTTTGCAACTGGCGCCTTTTCTGGCGACCACCGCGCCCTTTGCCGGAAACCGTCAGGCGGTTATTCGGGTCAACACCTTGATGCGGGGAACGCTGGCCAATCTGAGCATTCCGACGTTTGAACTCGATATGTTGTCGGGAACCCGCCTGCGGGCCAGCGGCCGACTGCGCAACGTGACCGATGTCAACCGGATGGCGATGGACATCAATTTGACCGAAGGCTCAACGCAGCTTCGCGATATTCAGCAGTTGGTACCGAAAGGAACGTTGCCGGATTCGTTCAATATTCCGCCGAAGCTTCGGTTAACGGGCCGGTTTCAGGGCGAACTCAATAATTTGAACATCAACTCCGCGCTGCAAACCGATTGGGGTAATGTCGATTTCGACGGAAACGTGCGGGGGTTTGTGGCCGGGAAAAATCAGGCTTACAAGGGCACCCTGGCCCTGGCGAATTTTGAAGCCGGTCGCTGGCTGGATCAGCAGGCAATGCTCGGCAGCATTACGGCCGATGCGACCGTCGATGGGCAGGGAATCGACGTCAAAACCATGCGAACCACGTTCCGGCTCAATGTCCGGCAGGCCCAACTGAACGGGTATAATTACCAGAATTTTGCGGCTGAAGGCGAACTGGACAAGGGTATCCTGACGGCCAAAAGCACGCTGGATGATCCGAACGCCAAGCTGGCTCTGAATTCAGTGGTCGGTTTGCTGGAAGAATATCCCAGCGTGAAAGGCGGTTTGGTGATTGAAAAGCTGGACGTGACGGCACTGAAGTTTTACAAAGATCCGCTCAGCGTCGAAGGCCGGATGCGGTTTGATTTTGCGTCCACCGATCCGGTCAATCCGGTGGGCATACTGACGGCCCGGGAAACGGTTGTGCGTTTCAATGGCAAAACCTATCCGCTGGATTCGTTCTACGTCAAAGCGGCACCGGAAGGCGTTCGGAAAATTGTGGAAGCCAAACTTCCCTTCGCGACTCTGAAGCTCGACGGTCAGTTTGACTACACCCGCCTGTACGATATTGTCGTGGGGGAATTCAGCAAATACATCAAACTACCCGACCTGACCTACAAGCCGGTGAATCCGCCTTATGGTTTTAATATCGATATGACGGTCAACCAGCACCCGTTGCTGACGGCTTTCGTGCCCGCATTGACCAAAATGGACCCCGTTACCCTGAAAGCATACATTGACAATACGAAAGACACCACCCTGTCGGCTTTGCTGAAAACCGGCACAATCGAGTACGACACCATGCGGTTTCAAACCGTAACGATGGGACTTCAGGCGGTCAATGACCGTTTGCTGATCCAGAGCCAGGTCAATGCGGTTCACACGGCTCAGGTCGATCTGAACGTGACCCGATTTAACGGGGAAGCCATCAAAAACCGCCTGCACTTCGATATTATTTCGGAAGATTCGACGGGCCGGGCCTGGTATGCACTGTCAGGAAATCTGGGCGTTGCCGACCGCGCCTATCAGTTCCGGTTCAATCCGGACGGGATGATGACCAACTACCAGCGCTGGACGAGCGACACGACGGGTTATATTCAATACAGCGAGGACGGTATTCTAGCTGATAAATTTCTGCTCCAAACCGGTTCCCAGAAAATTCTGGTCAACAGCATCGTTCCGCAACCCAATGCGCCCCTGGAGGTGAAAGTGGAGAACATCGATCTGACGAACATGGCGAAACTGGCCAATCAGGACACCACGCTGGCGGGTGGTTTGCTGAATGGCGACGTCATCCTGCGGAATGTGATGACCAATCTGTCGTTTACCGGGAATGTAACCGTCGATAGCCTGAAGGTGATGGCAAAACCGCTGGGAAATCTGACCGCCAGTTTTGAAAACACGACGGATCAGCGGATTTCGACCGACATTGCCCTGACGGGTTCGGGAAATAGGGCGCGGGTAACGGGATTTTACAAGGCGTCGGACCCGGCGAATGCCCTGGATTTCAAAATCAACCTGGAACAGTTGAGCGCACAGACGATCGAAGCGTTCAGCTTTGGTCAGTTGCGGCAGACGTCGGGCCGCTTGCGCGGGCAGGTCGATGTGTCCGGTTCGACAGACCAGCCCCGGATGAACGGTTCGATGTCGTTCGATTCACTGGCTTTCAACGTAGCGTATCTGAATGCTACGTATAAAATCGATAAGGAAACCATTCGTTTCAACGAGAAGGTGATCACGTTCCAGGATTTTAGCGTTCGGGACGCGTTGAACCGCAGCCTGACGACCAACGGGACCATAACGCTCCGGAAACTGCCGGATGTGGCCTATAACCTGCGCATCAATGCCACGAAATTTCAGGTGTTAAACGCGACCCGGAAGGACAACGATCTGGCATACGGAAACGCGGCCATCAGCGCCGACCTCACCGTTCGCGGGAGCGGCACCAGCCCCACCATCGGCGGCTCGATCAAGCTGGAGGATGACAGCAAGGTGACGATGGTGCTGCCTGATCAGACGGCGTCGGCAAACGAAGCCCGCGAGATTGTTACCTTTATCGATCACAATGACACCCTGGCGTTGCGGAAATACCTGGTGGTGGCCCGGCCCGACACGGCCCTGCGCAGCCGGGCGTTCAAGGAGTTGAGCAACGCCCAGATCGATCTGAGCCTGGAAGCCAACGAAACCTCCGAAATAACCGTCATTGTCGATGAACTGAACGGCGACAACCTGCGCATCAAAGGGAATGCCCGGCTGAACGTCGGCGTGAGCCAGAGCGGGGCGATTTCGTTGCTCGGTCGGTATGATGTAACCGAAGGAGAATATTCGTTGACGTATCAGGTCCTCAAACGCAAATTCTCCATTCAGAAAGGAAGTTACATCACCTGGACCGGCGACCCGCTCCGGGCTGAACTTGACATTACGGCGGTTTATCAGACCACGGCGGTCCCTTCAAACCTGATTGCCAACGAAACCAGCGAGCAACTTCGGACGGCTTCCAAACAGAAAATACCGTTCAATGTCCTGCTGAAAATGAAAGGCCGTCTGGCGGCCCCCGACATCAGTTTCGACATTGTGATGCCGGAGGAAGATTTTCTGGCTTCCCGCACGGTGATTGACGCGGTCAATTCCAAGCTGACGCAATTGCGGAACGATCCGTCGCAGTTGAACAAGCAGGTTTTCGGGCTAATGGTATTGGGGAGTTTTATTGCCGAAACATCTTCCAGTTCATCCGGTGGCGGCATCAATACCGAAGAAATCGCCCGGAACAGCGTTAGCAAGATTCTTTCGGATCAGTTGGAGCGGTTTGCTTCCAGTCTGCTGAAAGGCTTCGATGTCGATTTCAACCTGCTTTCGTCGAGCCAGTCGGCGGCTGCTAATAACCAGGTGGGTTCCCGGACGGATCTGAATGTGGGCGTTTCCCGCAGTTTTCTGCAAGGCCGTCTGACGGTTTCGGTGGGTCGGAATTTTGTGCTGGAAAACAATACTGGAATTAACCGGAATCCGAACGAGGTGTTTGATAACCTGTCGCTGAACTACAACATTACCCGCGATGGCCGCTACATGATGCGGGGGTATCGCAAGAGTGATTACCAGGCGGTTTTGGAAGGGTATGTGATTGAAACCGGTATTGGCTTTGTCATCACCGTCGATTACAACCTGCTGAGTGAAATCTTTAAAAAACCGGAGGAAAAAGTGAATCAATGAGAAATGGTCTAGCATACATATCGTTTTTTCTGATTCTGACGGGTTGCCACGTCGCCAGGCATATTCCGCCCGGCGAGAAACTCTACGTCGATACGGAAATCAAGGTTCAGGTGGATTCGACCGTTTCCAAAACCGAAAAAGAGCAGATTGAAACGGCGCTGGCTGAAATGGCACGTCCGGCACCCAACAAGCGGTTGTTCGGCTATCCGTATAAGGTCGGCTTGTATTACGTGATGGGCGAACCCAAAAAAGAGAAGGGATTCCGGGCGTGGTTTCGACGTAAACTTGGTGAACCGCCGGTTTTTGCGAGTGCCAATGCGCTATCGTCCAACTCCGCCAACTGGATGTCTTTCCTGGAAAATGAAGGCTATTTCCGATCGACGGTTTCGGGTAGTTTGAAAGAGGAAGGTTATCAGGCCACGGGGGTTTATCAGGTGCAGGTGCAGCCACGCTATCACATCGACTCGGTCGCATTCCTGATGGATTCGACGTCATTGCGGAAACCGATGGTGGAAGTCAGAAAACGCAGTTTGCTCCGGAAAGACAATCCATACCGGTTTGAGTTGATCAAGCTGGAACGCGAACGGATTACGCAGGCTTTGCAGCGTCAGGGTTTTTTCTACTTTCAGCCCGACTACCTCGCGGTTTTGGCCGACAGCGCTTTGGGAAAACACCGCACCCGTCTCTATCTGGCCATTAAGCCCGAAACGCCCCCGGCGGCTTTGCTACCGTACTCTGTGCGGGATATTTACGTGTATCCCAACTACAGCCTGTCTTCGGACACTCCCCAAAAGGATACGTCAGAAACGCAGGCTGTCAAATTTGGAAAACTGAATATTGTCGATCCCGATGAAATCTATAATCCGAAGTTATTTCGGGATATTATCGCCTTACAGCCGGGACGACGCTACAACAGCCGGGCGCAGGATCAAACGTTGTCGCGGTTCATCAATGTAGGTTCGTTCAAATTTGTCCGCAACCGGTTTGAACCGGATCAGCAGGGCGACTCGGCAGTGCTGGACGTACATTATTACCTGACACCTTATCCCAAGAAATCGGCCCGTCTGGAGATTGCCGGCACCAGCCGCTCCAATAACCTGGTGGGCTCCCAGCTTTCGCTGAACTGGCGGAACCGGAACGTATTTGGCCGGTCTGATTTATTCACCATCAGTGCCAGTGCCGGGATTGAATTTCAGGTGGGCGCGCGCGGACAGGGCGTTGCCAATTACCGATACGGTATTCAGAACAGCCTGACGTTTCCCCGCTTGGTTACGCCAATTCCCATTAAATATTACCAGCGTGGGCAGGCTTTGCCCCAGACGATTGTTTCGTTGGGGTACGATTTGATCGTTCGGGGAGAATTGTATCACTTGAATTCCTTTCTGGCGACGTTTGGCTATTCGTGGCGGAGCAGTCCGCGAACCGAGCATATTTTTCAGCCCATCAGCGTTAACTACGTGCTGCCTTCCAACTTTACCGAAAAATTCTTTGCACTGGAAGACGACCCCAGCACCCGGCAACAGTATATCAATATTTTGCGTTCCGAACAGCTCATTCTGAGCACACTGTATACCTACAATCTGAGCTCATCGCCCCGGACCAATTCAGCCTATACGTATCGGTTGAGTGTGAATGTCGAACCCGCCGGTAATCTGGCCTCGTGGCTGACCCGCAAAACGAATGAAGAGGGACGGGAAGCTATTTTTAACGTTCCGTATTCACAATTTTTCCGGATGGATGTCGACAGTCGGCATTTTTTCAAAGTATCGAAAAACATGACCTGGGCCAACCGGTTTTTCGGTGGGTTTGGTGTGCCCTACGGTAATTCGGATGAGCTACCTTTTGTGAAACAATACTTTGTGGGGGGAGCCAACAGTTTGCGGGCCTTCCGTCCCCGGGCGGTTGGCCCCGGGATTTTCACCCGAAACCTGGATGGTACGGTACAGCTTCAGGACGGTGGGGGTGACATCAAACTGGAATTCAATACTGAACTTCGCCCCAAATTCAATAAATACCTCCAGGGGGCTTTGTTTTTGGACGTTGGTAACGTCTGGATGTATTCCGACAATACGTTCTATGGAACCGGAACGCAGTTCAAACCTGATTTTTACAAACAACTGGCTGTCGGCACGGGAGTGGGTCTCCGGGTGGATGTGTCATATTTTGTCGTCCGGTTTGACCTGGCGTTTCCGTTGCGCAAACCCTGGTTGCCGGAAGGGCAGCAGTGGGTTGCCGACGAAATTGCTCCCGGCAACCGAGCCTGGCGCCGGGAGAATTTGATCCTGAATGTTGCCGTTGGGTATCCGTTTTAACCCTGGCGTTCATTTGTCAGAGTTCTGTTGTGGAATGAAAGGTTCCATCGCTGTTGAACAGAACCCGCCAAATCCGAGCATTCGTTGCATCCAGCAGGATGACCCGCAAGGACTTGTTCGCTTCGTCGTTGGCGTCCGTCAAAACCGTGTGGATGCTGCTTCCGGGAAAGGTTTCGCTCAGATGCGTGCGGGTTGTTGCCGACAATGAGTCCGGACTGAGCAGCGCGCCCTGTTCAACTACGAGTCCGCTCGTTTGGAGGAGAGCGACTTTCGCAGTGGCTCCTTCCGTGAAACGGGCCTCCCAAATTCGATCCTGAAGACGATTCCAAGTCACCGACTGGGCGCTGGGAAACGCCGTTTTGAAGCCACTGTAAGCCCCCAGTGATACCCCCGAACGAGCAGCCTCATTAATTAAGTCGGCACCGGCTTTGTCCTGGCAATTGAAACTGATGGTAGCTAGAGCCAGGAGGCTGAAAAGGATTTTTAACCGGGAAATGAATGAATTGCATTTCATGTTTCGAAGTGTTTAAGTGAAAAAACTAACGGATTGCTTATGATTCGCTTGCTGCCCCAAACTTCTTCGAGGGGCAGCAAGCGAAAGTCATGTAGTGAAGGGCCGACCTGATTATTCGTCCAGATCCTGGAGCCGGTGAACCCGGTGACGGTAGAAAAACCGGTAGATGATGGGAAAAACCAGCAGCGTCAAAACGGTGGCGGTTATCAACCCGCCGATGACGACAATCGCCAGCGGTTTCTGGGTTTCCGATCCAATTCCGGTGGAAAGTGCGGCTGGCAGCAGCCCGATGGCTGCCATCAGTGCCGTCATAACGACGGGGCGTATGCGCGACTGAACCCCGTCCCGAATGGCCTCGTCCAGCGACATTCGGGCCAGTAGATTTTTGTTGAAGACCGAGATCAGAATCACCCCATTTTGCACGCAGATTCCAAAAAGAGCGATGAAGCCAACCCCCGCCGAAATGCCGAAATTCATGCTCGTCGCGTGGAGCGCCAGAATACCGCCAATCAGGGCAAACGGAACATTGAGCAACACCAGACCCGCATCTTTGGTGTTGCCGAAGGTGATGAATAAGATCACGAAAATGGCCGCCAGACTGATCGGAACAACCTGCGCCAGCCGCTCGGTGGCCCGCACCTGGTTTTCAAATTCCCCAACCCATTCCATCGAGTAGTCTTTGCCGGGGTTGATGGCCGCATTGACTTTTTTCTGGGCTTCGGCAATCGTGCTGCCCAAATCACGCCCTCGCACCGAAAACTTGACGCCGATAAATCGCTGATTGATATCGCGATAGATAAAGGCCGGACCGGTTTGCTTCTTGAGCGAAGCGATTTCCCGCAGCGGAATCAGACCGCCTTTCAGGGTCGGCACCATCAGACTCATGATGTCTTCTTCGCTCTGGCGGTATTCGTCCTGATACCGGACCCGAATGTCGAACCGGCGTTCACCTTCGTACAGAACCGATGCGGTTTTTCCACCAATCGCCATCTCGATCACCGCCTGCGCATCCGCCGTGGTAACGCCGTACAACGCCATTTTGTGGTCGTGAAACAACACGCTGATCTCCGGTTGGCCGACGTTTCGGATCACGCCCAGATCCCGGACGCCTTCAACATCTTTCATGGCGTTCAGAACCTGATCGGCGTATTTTTCCAGCTTGTAAATATCCGGCCCGAAGATTTTTACGCCGTTGCTGGCTTTGTAACCAGCGACGGCTTCGGCCACGTTGTCGATAATGGGCTGCGAATAATTGTAGACAATGCCCGGATAATTCCGCAGTTTTCGGTCCATTTCATCGGTCAGTTCTTCCACCGACAGCTTGCGTTTCCAGTTGTCTTTGGGGGCCAGATCGACCTGAAACTGGCAGAAGTAAAAACCGTTCGGATCGGTACCGTCGTTGGACCGACCCACCTGCGAAAGCACCTGATTGACTTCCGGAAACGTCTTCAGATCGCGACGGATCTGCCCGGCCATCTCCACGCTTTCGGGCAGCGACAGACTCATGGGCAACTCGGCCGTAACCCACAGTGCGCCCTCGTTCAGTTGCGGCAAAAACTCTGTTCCGAGAAACCGGGCGGAGAAAAAGGTGCCGCCCATCAGCAGCAAAGCGACCACGATGCTAAACTTCTTACGAACGTAGCACCAGCCAAAACCCGCCATGACGATGCGGTTGAAGAAATTGACGATGGGGTTGTTCTTTTCGCGGACGTTCTTCTTCAGCAAAATGGAACACAAAACCGGCACCAGCGTCAGCGTAAACAGCAACGCACCCAACAAAGCAAAACCGAGCGTCCAGGCCAGCGGTGAGAACATTTTGCCCTCGACTTTCTGGAAAGCGAAAATGGGCAGCAGGGCCGTGATGATGATGAGTTTGGAGAAGAAAACGGCCTTGCCCAGTTCGCCACCGGTTTTTTTGATGAGCCCTAATTTGGCCAGTTTGTTGAATCGGGCCATGCCGACTTTGTGCGCCTGATGATCGAGGGTGACAAAAATTCCCTCGACCATCACCACGGCCCCGTCGATGATGATCCCGAAATCGACCGCTCCCATCGAGAGTAGATTGGCGGACATTCCCCTCAATTTCAGACACATAAACGCAAACAGCAACGCCAGCGGAATGATGATCGAAACGATGAGCGTGGTTCGCCAGTCGGCCATGAACAGAAAAACCATCACCGTCACCAGCACGATGCCTTCGGTCAGGTTGTGCAGAACCGTGTGCGTGCAGAACTCGATCAGGTTGTCGCGGTCGTAAAACGTCACCAGCTTGACGTCCGGTGGCAAGACCCGTGTATTCAACTGCTCGATTTTGGCCTTCACGCGCCCCAGCACTTCACTGGGATTTTCGCCCTTCCGCATCACCACGATGCCTTGCACGACGTCGTCATCGGCATCCAATCCTACCTGGCCTACGCGTGGCAACTGCGATTCGGCCACCTCCGCGACGTTTTTGACCAAAACCGGGTTGCCGTTCAGTTCCTCGATAATGATGTTGCCGATGTCCTGAATGGACGTTAACAGGCCAATGCCGCGAACCACATACGCCTGGCCGCTTTTTTCGATGACATCGCCCCCGACGTTGATGTTACTGCGGGTAACGGCCTGGTACACTTCCAATGGTGTCAGATCGTATTTGGCCAGTTGCGTCGGGTTGACGCGCAGTTCGTAGATTTTCTGCCGACCACCAAACGCCACGACATCGGCCACGCCCGGAACACTCCGCAACTGCCGGTCGATCACCCAGTTGTGAACCGTCAGCAGTTCGCGGCTATCCCGTTTGTCGCTTTTCAGTGTGAAGCGGTAAATTTCACCCGTTGGGCCATAAGGCGGCTGCACATCCGGCTCGACGCCCTCGGGCAATGCGATGTTACGGAGTTGATTGTTAACCTGTTGTCGGGCGAAGAAGTCTTCGACCTCATCTTCAAAAATGATTTTGATGACCGACAACCCAAACATCGTGACGGAGCGGACGTTGGTTTTTTTCTGCACCGAATTCATGGCTACTTCGATGGGAACGGTCACGAAACGTTCGATTTCTTCAGCGCTCCGGCCGTTCCATTCGGTCACCACAATAATCTGCGTATTGGTGACATCGGGGAACGCTTCCAGGGGCGTGTTGAGGTAACTGAACACCCCGGCGATGACCAGACCGGCGGTCATGAAAAAGATAAAAAACCGGTTTTTTAGCGAAAAACCGACTATATTCCGAATGAACTGGTTCATGAGTTAGTTGTTCAGGGCGTTGTAAATCAGGATCTGATTCTTGGAAACCACGGTTTCGCCGGGCTTCAGACCCGCGTCGAGGTAGGTGATGGCCCGTAGCGTTTTATGGACAGACACCTCCCGGACCTCCATATCGCTCCGGTTGCGATAGACGACGACGTAATTTTTCGAGCGGTCGAAAATAACCGCATCGGTCGGCACGGTTGCCAGTTGCTGGCCCGTCTCCAGCGTCAGCCGGATGGTCGCGTGCATCTGCGGTTTCAGCTTGTAATCCGGATTGGCCAGCCGAATCCGCACGCTCATGGCTTTGGTGTTGGCATCGAGTACGCTGTAGATTTTATCCACTTTGCCCCGAAAAACCGCATCGGGATAACTCAGCGTTTCGATCTGGGCCGCCATCCCGGTTTTGACCCGGCCAATGTCGCTTTCATTGACGTTCGCCATCACCCAGACGTCCTTGATGTCGCCAATGGTGAAGAGATTGTCTGCGTTATCGGCCCGGAGTTGCAGGCCGGGATTGACGTTTTTCTCGATGATGAACCCGGAAATGGGGGCTTTTACCGTGTAGTTACTGGTTTTACCCAGGCCATAAATCTGGAAGACTTCCTGCAGCCGGGCCAGTTCGGCTTCGGCCTGGCTGACTTCGTTTTGTGCCTGAACCACATCACGCTGGGCGTTCAATTTGCTTTCGTTCAGGTCCTGAGCAATGCGCAGGTTTTTCTGGGCGACCAGCAATCCCGACTGGGCCTGGATCATCTGCCGTTCCAGATCGGCCACTTCGCCGGATCGGATCAGCGCCAGCGTTTGCCCTTTCCGAACGTAATCGCCCAATTCAACCGGCACGGTTTCCACGTTGCCACCCACCAGCGGAAACACCTTGATGACCTTGTTTTCGTCGGCCACAACGCGGCCCACCAGCGTCAATTCGTTTCGAACGGGCTGGTTTACAACCGAGTCAAGCCGAATGCGTTTCAGCATCGTATCCGATAGCATGAAGGCTTTCGTTTCTTCGGCAACCGGTGGCGTATCGCAACTGAATAGTCCCATCCCTGCCGCCAGCAGCAAGGTGATGATGATGATTTTGTTCATTTGATTAGTTTGACAGGTTGGTACCCATGATGTAGTTAAATTCCTCGTAAGCCGCCATACGATCGGTTTTCAGGCGGTTTAGATCCCGGATGTTTTCCGTATAGGCTTCGAAGAGATCGACAAATTCGAGGAGGGGGATATTTCGCTTCATGAAATTGGCGAGCACGCCCTTGTTCAGCTCTTCGAATTGTTCCGCAAAACGACCTTCAACCGACCGGATCATCTGATCGGCGTTGCGGATTTTTTGCCAAACCGCCGTCACCTCGTTTTCCACCTGAATCGTCTTCTGCTGTTGCAGTTGTTGCTGGTATCCGATCTGGCTTTTGGCCGCCCGAATGGCGCCCTGGTTGCGGTTGAACAGCGGCAGATCCATCGAGACCGACAACCCGGTGTAATTCTGGATGTAATTGGACGACTGGTCGTAGACGCCACCGACACGCACATCCGGTCTGGCCAGCGCTTTTTGCAGATTGTAGTTGAGCTGGGCCTGCCGGGTTAGCGATTCGCTGATGCGAACATCCGGGCGGTTTTGGAGAGCCAGCGTCCGGAGTGAATCCAACGGGAGTTCCGGCATCTGAAACCGTGCCAGAGCGGCCTCATCGGCCAGCGCCTGGATGGGTTGATTCGTTGAAAGCAGGGTTTGCAAAAACTGCTGTTGATCCAGGAGTTGGGATCGTATTTCGGTACGGTCTTTCGAAAGCTGAAAGAGCAGGGACTTGAGCCGCAGGAGTTCCAGCAGCGAAACGTTGTTACGCTGGTACTGCTCCTCAAACGCATTGACCGTATTTTGCAAAATCGCAAGCTGCTGGTCATATTGCCGCAGGGTGTTCTGCTGGAAGTACATTTCGTAGAACCGGGTATGCAACTCGAAACGGAGTGCCCGGAGCAGATCGCGAAATCCCAGCTCAGTCAGGTGCGCCGACTCCTGCGCCAGGGCAATCCGTTTGTTGCGTTTGCCGACGGTGTAGAGCAGTTGCTCGATGGCGACGAATTTTTGCCCCTGCCTACCAACGTCCAGTGCCCGGCGCCGTTCGGGGTTGTAGGCATTGATTTCTGCCGTAATCGTAGGATTGTCGAACAAACCCGCCTGGATTACCTCGGCCTGAGCGGCTTCAATCTGGTAACGCCCGGCCAGTGCGAGCAGATTTCTCCCAACGAACAGGCTATCAGCCTGCCGGAGATGGACGGACAACGTGTCTTGGGCCCGGGCCACCCCGCTCAAAAGCAGGACCGCCAGGGTCACATAGTTGATCATGATCTGAAGTTATCGTAAGAAAAGAATGGCAGGGCCGCGCAGTTGCAGGACCGGCGAAATGCACAGCGACCGATTACGAACAACCGACGCAGCAAGACAGCGGATGAAGACAACCGGCGGATGCGAAAAACAGAAGAAACAAACGGGCAACGGACTACAGGAAACCGGTCATTTCTTCACACAAAAGGGGAATTAGGCCTGTTGGGGCGGGGGAGAATCGATCTCAGGAGAGTGAGACGAATAGAAGGAAGCCGTGAAGAAATACTTCCTGGGAATCAGTAAGGAAAAACTAATGGGTATTTTCTGTAGCGGGACCATCACCGTGGGAGCAGTCCAGTCATAAACCGTCTTGACGAGTTTAACGGCAATCGGGTGATCTGGATCGTCCCGTTCAGGAACGGCATTGGGAATGGCCAGAACTTTTTCAAGCAGAACCTCGCCAATACTTTCCATTTTGTTGACCGATAGATCTTCTGCACCCATATTCTGACTGGTAGATAGGGTGAGATGATCCGGGGCATCGATGCTGAAGTTGAGGACATTGATGGCCATCAACAGACAGAAAAGCCGGTGCAGAAAAGGAAGCCGACGCAGGTTTTTCATGTAATCTATGCGGCAAAGATACGGTAAATTGCCGAATATTAACCCATTGTCCTCAAAATGGCGCTGGTAAAGGGTAATGAAAAGGTTATAAAATAGCTAATCGCCGGGAAAGGTAGACAATAGGGAGTAGATCAACGAGGGTCAGTTTTTTCCTGACCCTCGTCAGTGTTTATTCCTCCCGGCCTTCCTTGCGGTTGGCGTCGGCCATCCGGACGATTTTTGGTGTAAATTTGGCCAGAACTTCTACCAGATCACGTTGGGCCTCGATAACGGTTTCGATGTTTTTGTATACCATCGGCGCTTCGTCCAGATCGCCACCGATCAGTTGGATATCGGCTTCTTTCAACGCCTTGTTCCATTGGGAGCGCGTCAGGGTATTGAAGGCCTGCGTTCGTGACATCAACCGTCCCGCTCCGTGCGAGGCCGAATTCAGCGAATCTGCATGACCCCTTCCGCGAACCACAAAACCGGGTTGGGTCATCGATCCCGGAATGATGCCCAGCACATTGGCCCCGGCGGGTGTTGCTCCTTTCCGGTGCACAATGACGTCACGACCGTCGGCGAGTTGTTCTTTCCACGCAAAATTGTGGTGGTTTTCGACCATCGTCAGCGGTTTTTCACCCAGTGCCTTCGCCAGTTTGCGGTGAATTTCGTGGTGATTGGCGGAAGCATACGCACCGGCCAGATTCATCGCAATCCAGTATTCCTGCCCTTCCTCCGTGTTCAGGTCCAGCCAGGCCAGATGCGCTGCCTGCTTCGGCAACCGGGTTTTCTGCATCGCCAGTTTGGAATAGTAATTGGCGACGTTTCCGCCAAAACCGCGTGAGCCGGAATGGGAAAGCAAGGCCAGGTATTCGCCCGGTGGCAGGTTCAGTTGGTCATCCGGTTCATAGACCTCCACGACGCCCCATTCTACAAAGTGATTTCCGGTGCCGGAGCTTCCCAATTGCCGGTATGCCTTGTCTTTCAGATCGCGGATCACCTTGGTGGCCTGCCATTCCGGCAAATCCATAACGGTTTCGTCGATTTTGTCGCGGGTTTCGCCCCCCATTCCGAATTTGGTTTTTTCTACCAGCGCTTTTTGCAGGAGATCGGGTTGGCGTTTCAGGAAAGACTTAGGCAGATCGAAGACCGACAGACACATCCGGCAGGCAATGTCGACACCCACCGCAAAGGGAATAACGGTATTGGCTTCCGTCGCCAGAACGCCCCCGATCGGCAGTCCGTAGCCCTGGTGCGCATCCGGCATCAATGCTCCGGCTATGGAAATGGGCAGACTGGCGGCTGTTTCCATTTGTTTCAAAGCGCCTTCCTCAATGTGCTCGCGACCAAAAACTGCATACGGCAACGAATCGGTACGCAGGTCGAAGATGTGATCCGCCTGTTTTTCGCTGGTATTCAGCACGTAAGGAACGGGTTCGGATGGTAGATAGGTAATACCGGTTTCACTCAGCGGAATAGCAATGCCCCGTTTGTTTAATTCGTAAACTGCCTGGGCCAGATTGGTAACTTTGTTTTTGGAATAGGCAAATTTCTTGGGGTTCCGGAGCATCTGCGCCAGCAAACCCATCACTTTTTCTTTGGAGTAATCAGCGCGTTGCATCAATCCGTTGGCCACACGCAGAAAAGGGGTATGCAGTGATTCCGGGATGGGTCCCAGTATCAAAATATCTTCAAGTAAAACGGAAGTTTCCATGATCTTTCTGTTTACCCAACCTTCCTGAAAGTGTTGATCTATCTTTCAGGAAGGTCGGGAATTTTACAAAATTAGCGGTTTCGCCGACGGACCAGAATTTCCTTCAACTGATCGACCATCAGGCCGTTGTTAGAGACGGAAATCGAACCGATTTTGTCCGCGATTTTTTCGACATACTCCATCTCTTTCAATTTCCAGAGCATCTCGTTGTCTTCCATCAGTCTGGCGGTGTTCAACAGGCTGCGGGTCGATGCGGTTTCTTCCCGGCGCATGATGCTGTTGGCCTGTGCTTTCTTTTCAGCCATCAGTACCTGGTTCATGATGTCGCGCATATCGCCCGGCAAAATGATGTCACGTACCCCGCCACCCCGCAGTTCAACGCCCAACTGAGTGGCCGTGACCGCCGTTGCCTGGAGGATATACGGTGCGACTTCGCCTTTTCTGTCTAACAACTCATCGAGTGTAAAACCGCCAATGTATTCGCGCAACGCCAGTTGAACCGATACATACAACTGTTTCTCGTAGTCCTTGTTGTCGACCAGTGCTTTAACCACATCCTGAACGACATATTGGACGAAAAAACTCAACCGCAGCGACGCTTTGTCTTTTGTCAGAATTTCCTGCCCCGCAATTTCGACTTGTTGCTGGCGTGTATCGACCTTCGCCACATGAACGGGGATGTTGTTTTTCCACCAGTGATATGTTCCCGCAGTCAAGATCCGATCGAATTTCCAGTCGATGAACAGAACCCCTTTTTCGTAGGCTTCAAGCGTGTAGGTGCGCACAAACGCCGAAAGTGGCTGAGGCATCAGCGAAATCAGGTCGATGTTGGCCGGAATGTCGAGCTGGCTTAAATTAGCCTTGATGTATATATACTGTTTAATGCCTTTCCAATACGCCCAGCGGCCTTTTTGCAAAATGGTCTGGAAACGGCCGCTCTCAAATTGCAGGGCAATCTCGTTATCGTCCACCTCAACGAGGTCGAGCCGATCGGCAATCTCCGGATAAGACAGCAATACCGTCAGGTCGCAGGGCGGGTTCTGCAGCAAGGCACCCTGTTCATAGACGTAGACGGTTTCGCCCGGCCAAACCCAGTGGCTGCCTTCCGAAAGCATTTTCCTGTATCCGCCGTGTTTGAACACCAACCCGATCTGGCGGGCCAGGATACGTACAGTTTTCATAATTGTATGGACTAAGTAAATGGTTGCTTGTGTCAAACCCGTTCGGAGCTACCCATTTAGCCGAAGCGGAAGCCCGATTGAGCGTGTTCTGGTACGAAGCTTCCGAGAAAAATTCAGATAACTTAACGCTCCGGCAGTCGGACTGACTGGCAAAGACGCGGCCATTCGAATGCTTTTCAAAAACAGCGTACACCCGACAACCCCGACACGGACTTGCTGGCTTGGTCTAAACCGTTACACCCGGACTGAGTTCCGGTGTAACTGGATAGCTCCTTTGGGTTTTAACATCTGGTGGCCTTTTTAGAAGTGGCCGCTTCCCAGCCAATGGATCAACCTTTTGGGTTGATAGCAGGATTCGAACCTGCGTTTGCCTGTTGCTCTACCTACTGAGCTATCCTGTCGAACAGGAGGAGGATTCGAACCCCCGACCCACAGATTAGAGACAGAAGTTCCCATTGTCAACAGCATATCGGAATCAGCCAGGGCTGCGATACTAGGGGGCTATTCAGAAACCCGCATCCGGTTTGATAACTGGTCTGTTCTGTCGCTACAAAGGTTGGAGCCTTCTGCGCAGTGTTTTTGCGTAGTTCAGAATATTTGTCGATTTTTCTCAAAAAATTCAGATTGCTCCATGCCTGTTAACCGGAATGCCCTGATTCGTTATAAAACGCTGGATGCCTGTCTGCGAAACCGGCAACGCAAATGGACGCTGGACGACCTGATTGAGCGGGTTTCAGAAGCACTTTACGAATACGAAGGGATTGACAAAGGAATCAGCCGACGTACCATTCAGGCCGACCTGCAACTCATGCGGAGTGATAAACTCGGTTATTTTGCGCCGATCGTCGTTCTGGAGAAAAAGTATTATACCTACGAAGACCCCGCCTACAGTATTACCAACATTCCGCTGTCGGATGGGGACCTGCTGCGTATGAATGAAGCCGTTGAGGTGCTGAAACAATTCAAAGGATTTTCGCACTTTTCGTCCCTAAACGAAGTGGTTCAGAAACTGGAAGATCATGTGTATTCGACGGGTCGGAAGTCAGCTCCGGTTATTGATTTTGAGAAGAACGAAGGACTGAAAGGGCTGCATTTTTTGGAAGAACTCTATCAGGCGGTTATTCAGAAAAAGGCCCTTCAGATCCGGTACCAGTCGTTTGTTGCACGATCTCCGCAGCTCTTTACCTTTCATGTCTGGTGGTTGAAAGAGTTTAAGAACCGCTGGTTTGCGGCCGGTGTGCAGAAAGGGAAAGATAAGCAAGGCATCATGCACCTGGCACTGGACCGCATGGTGGCTATCAACCCAGCACCCGATACTGATTATATTCCGAATGAGATGACGGATGCGGATGGGTATTACCGCGATGTGATCGGGGTTACCGTCAGTGAAAACTTGAGAGCCGTTCCGGTAAAATTATTCGTTACCCGTCTACACGCGCCCTACGTAGAAACCAAACCACTTCATCATTCCCAGCGGGTGCTGGAGCAGCGCGCTGAGGGCATTGTCATTCAACTCCGGGTGCAACACAATTATGAATTGGAAAAAGAGATTCTGGGTTTTGGGGAGGGGATGATCGTCCTGGCCCCTGAGCGGCTTCGTATGGCCATTCGGCAGCGTCTGCAGGCGGGTCTGGATGCCTATGCCGTCGTGGAAATCCCGGCGCAGCCGCCGAAACCAGCGTCGTCCTGAAGAATCAGTTTGAAAATCGGTATTGCTTTCATTTCCTGACTATTAACTTTTGCAATAGTCTTTACATTACTTTTGCTTTTACGTCCCCGATTCCCTATCTTTGCGCTCTGATTCGCGAAAAGTGCCTTTTTAATACCAACAAGTTGCTTTTTCGGATCCCTGCAATTGTACATTAACTTCTGTAATTATACTTCATTATGGCAACTGATCTTCGATACCTGCGAAACATTGGTATCGCTGCCCACATCGACGCCGGTAAAACGACTACCACCGAGCGGATTCTTTATTACTCCGGGGTCAGCCACAAAATCGGCGAAGTACACGAAGGGGCCGCTACCATGGACTGGATGGAGCAGGAACAGGAACGAGGAATCACCATTACGTCGGCAGCGACTACCGTCAACTGGAAATACCGCGACCAGAACTACCATGTGAACATCATCGATACCCCGGGTCACGTTGACTTTACGGTGGAAGTGAACCGTTCGCTGCGGGTTCTGGATGGTCTGGTGTTTTTGTTTAGTGCCGTAGATGGTGTTGAACCTCAGTCGGAAACCAACTGGCGTTTGGCGAACAACTACAACGTAGCCCGTCTGGGTTTCGTGAACAAGATGGACCGCGCCGGTGCTGACTTCTTGACGGTTTGTCAGCAGGTGAAGGATATGCTCGGCAGCAATGCCGTGCCGCTGCAATTGCCGATCGGGGCCGAAGATAACTTCAAAGGTGTAGTCGATCTGGTAAACTTCCGCGGTATTCAGTGGAACGAACACGACAAAGGCATGACGTTCCAGGAAGTTCCGATTCCGGACGACATGCTGGAAGAAGCCAAAGAATGGCGCGAAAAACTCCTCGAAGCCGTCGCTGATTACGACGAGTCGCTGATGGAGAAGTATTTCGAAGATCCGGAGTCGATCACGGAAGATGAAATCCTGACCGCCCTGCGCCAGGCGACCATCGAGATGAAAATTGTTCCGATGTTGTGTGGTTCATCGTTCAAGAACAAAGGCGTTCAGACGATGCTCGACTACGTGATGTCGTTGCTGCCTTCTCCGCTTGATAAACCGGAAATTAAAGGGATCAACCCGAATACCGATCAGGAAGTCGTTCGTCACCCGAACGAAACCGATCCGTTTACGGCTTTAGGTTTTAAAATTGCTACTGACCCCTACGTAGGTCGTCTGTGTTTTGTGCGGGTTTATTCCGGTATTCTGGATTCCGGTTCTTACGTTCTGAACACACGTTCGGGCAACAAAGAGCGGATTTCGCGGATTTTCCAGATGCACGCCAACAAGCAAAACCAGATCGACAAACTGCGGGCTGGTGATATTGGTGCCGTTGTTGGGTTCAAGGACATCAAAACGGGCGATACGCTTTGTGATGAGAAACACCCGATCGTACTGGAATCCATGGTCTTCCCGGATCCGGTTATTGGATACGCCATCGAACCGAAGAAAACGGCTGATCAGGATAACTTCTCGAAAGCCATTGGTAAACTGATCGAAGAAGATCCGACTTTGAAAGTAGAGACGGATGAAGAAACCGGTCAGACGATTATCCGCGGTATGGGTGAGTTGCACCTTGAAATTATCATCGACCGGATGCGTCGTGAATTCAAAGTGGAAGTTAACCAGGGTGCTCCGCAGGTAGCTTACAAAGAAACGTTGACCAAGAGCTTCGAACACCGCGAGCTTTACAAGAAGCAAACCGGTGGTCGTGGTAAATTTGCCGACATCGTGTTCGAAATCATGCCGGGTGAAGAAGGCAAAACCGGTCTGGAATTTGTGAACGGTATCGTGGGTGGGGTTATTCCACGCGAATTTATCCCATCGGTCGAAAAAGGATTCCGGGAAGCAATGTCGACGGGTCCGTTGGCAGGCTATCCGCTGGATTCGATGAAAGTTCGGTNCCATCGGTCGAAAAAGGATTCCGGGAAGCAATGTCGACGGGTCCGTTGGCAGGCTATCCGCTGGATTCGATGAAAGTTCGGTTGTTCCACGGTTCTTTCCACGATGTTGACTCCGATTCGCTGTCGTTCGAATTGGCAGCCCGTCTCGGTTTCCGGGAAGCGGCTAAAAATGCCGGTCCGAAACTGCTGGAGCCAATCATGGCCGTTGAAGTACTGACGCCGGAAGAATATACCGGTCCAATTACGGGTGACTTAAACCGTCGTCGCGGTATCATGAAAGGCATGGACACGCGGGCGGGTTCGCAGGTGATCAAAGCCGATGTTCCACTGTCGGAACTGTTCGGTTACGTAACGGATCTGCGTACGATGTCATCCGGTCGTGCCACGGCCAACCTGACCTTCTCGCACTACGAACAAGTACCGACCAACCTGGCGGAAGGAATCGTAGCAAAAGCAAAAGGAACCGTTAGAGCTTAATGATTGAATCATAGATGACCAATGAACAGTCGGTAAGGCATTGTTCATTGGTCATTAACTAAAAACCGCTGCTGGAGTAAATGGTTCTTTCGGCAGCGGCTCACGTGTCGGTTAACTACCGGCTATTATAACCAGAACCACAACTTGTCATGAATCAAAAAATTCGGATTAAACTGAAGTCCTTCGACCACATGCTGGTCGACAAGTCGGCTGAAAAAATCGTTAAGGCGGTAAAATCAACGGGTGCTATTGTGAGCGGTCCGATTCCTCTGCCGACCGAAAAAGAAATCTTTACGGTTTTGCGGTCTCCGCACGTAAACAAAAAATCGCGCGAGCAATTCCAGCTTTGCACCTACAAGCGGTTGGTGGATATTTACTCAACCAGCGCCAAAACCGTCGATGCGTTGATGAAACTGGAGCTGCCGAGTGGGGTCGACGTTGAAATCAAAGTATAACGCTAAGAATCTTCAGTAACTTTTGTTGAAAAAGTTTTTTGAAGTCGAAAAATAGCGTACCTTTGCAAGCCGAATTTAGAATTAAGAACAAAGACATACCTCGGGTGAAGGTCCTTTATGGAAACCGCATCTGACTAATTTAGTACGGTAACACATGCATTTGTGTCAACCGAGCGAAAAGGTCAGGTGGAACACGCCTGGCCTTTTTTGTTTTTAATTTGCTCGGAATCATTGGAATAAAGTAAAATACGGTTTGGAATAAGCGTTAGTAATTCCTACCTTTGCACTCCGATTTTTTCGGGTTGAAACTATAAATTCCTGCTTTACAACCACTTATTTATGTCTGGTTTAATTGGAAAGAAGATTGGGATGACCAGTCTGTACAATGCTGACGGGCAGGCTCTGGCATGTACAGTTATTGAGGCTGGTCCCTGTGTTGTTACACACGTAAAAACGCAGGAGAACGACGGCTATCAGGCTGTTCAGTTGGGTTACGGCGAGAAGAAAGAAAAACGTACAACCAAGCCATTGCTGGGGCACTTTAAAAAGGCCGGTACGACGCCAAAGCGCAAGTTAGTTGAGTTTAAAACATTCGAAAAAGAGCTGAGCCTGGGCGAAACCCTGCAAGCTGCGGATGTTTTTGTCGAGGGCGATTTCGTTGATGTCGTCGGAACGGTTAAAGGTCGCGGATTCCAGGGCGTTGTGAAACGTCACGGTTTCGGTGGTGTCGGTGGACAAACCCACGGTCAGCACAACCGCGCTCGTCACCCGGGTTCTATCGGTGCCTGTTCATTCCCTTCACGGGTTTTCAAAGGTATCCGGATGGCCGGTCGCATGGGTGGCAACCGGGTGAAAGTTCAGAACCTTCGTGTTTTGAAGATACTGTCAGAACAAAATCTGATCGTAGTGAGCGGCTCGGTTCCGGGCGCAAAAAATTCGTTCCTCATTTTAGATAAGTAAATCATGGAGGTAGCAATTTATAACTCGAAAGGCGAAGATACAGGCAAGAAGATCAACTTGTCTGACGAGATCTTCGGAATTGAGCCAAGCGAGCACGCGATCTACTTAGACGTGAAACAATACCTGGCCAACCAACGTCAGGGAACGCACAAGGTAAAAGAACGTGCCGAGAATGCTCACTCGACCCGTAAAATCAAGAAGCAAAAAGGTACGGGTGGTGCTCGTGCCGGTTCCATCAAATCGCCGGTATTCGTTGGCGGTGGAACCATCTTCGGTCCCCGTCCGCGTGACTACTCGTTCAAACTGAACAAGAAGGTAAAGCAACTGGCCCGTAAATCGGCTCTTGCCACCAAAGCGCAGGGTAACAGCGTTTCCATCCTGGAAAACTTCACCCTGGAAGGCCCCCGTACGAAGTCATACATCGAGTTTTTGAACGGTTTTGAGGCTTTGAACACGAAAACGTTGTTGATTCTGCCTGAGGTAGACACCAACGTGGTTCTGTCGAGCCGCAACCTGCAAAAAGCCAAAGTCGTGACGGCTGACAGCCTTAACACGTATGATCTGATGCACGCCGACCGTCTGCTGATTGCTGAAGGGGCTTTGTCGAAATTAGAATCTCTTCTCCAGTAATTGATTATGGAAAACGTACTGAAAAGACCGATCATTACCGAAAAAGTGACGGCCCAGAATAAGAAGGGACAATACGGTTTTGAGGTGTCGATGAATGCCAATAAAATCGAAATCAAAAAGGCTGTCGAGAAATTGTATGGCGTTACGGTGAAGGAAGTCAATACGATGCGTTGCTTCGGACACATGAAGTCGAAGAGCACGAAGAAAGGCGCTGTTACGGCAGGCCGGACGTCAACCTGGAAGAAAGCAATCGTTACGGTTGCCGACGGGGAGATCATCGATATTTACGCTGAAGCATAAGGCAACCCAACCACGAACGACTAAACGAAGTAGTTAGGAATCATGGGAGTTAAGAAACTGAAACCAACAACCCCGAGTCAGCGTTTTCGCGTGGCCCCGGACTTTGCCGAGATTACGACGGACAAACCGGAACGGAGTCTGCTGGTATCGATAAAGAGATCAGGTGGCCGGAACAACCAGGGTCACCGTTCAATGCGCTACATTGGTGGCGGTCACAAGAAACAGTATCGGATTATCGACTTCAAACGCGATAAGGCTGATGTACCGGCAACGGTTAAGACGATTGAGTATGATCCTAACCGTTCGGCCCGGATCGCTCTGTTGTTCTACGTTGATGGGGAAAAGCGTTACATCATTGCCCCTCAAGGCATCACGGTTGGACAGCAGGTCATTTCAGGCCCGTCCGTTCCGCCGGAAGTTGGAAACGCCCTGCCATTGTCGGCCATGCCGATTGGTACCATCGTTCACAACGTGGAGCTGAAGCCCGGTAAAGGAGCCGCTATGGTTCGCAGCGCCGGAACCTACGCCCAGTTGGTTGCCCGCGAAGACAAATACGCGATTTTGCGGATGCCTTCGGGTGAGCAGCGGATGGTATTGGGAACCTGCATGGCAACCGTCGGCTCGGTGTCTAACCCGGATCACATGAACGTGAGCATGGGGAAAGCCGGTCGGAACCGTTGGTTAGGGATTCGTCCCCGCGTCCGTGGTGTTGCCATGAACCCAGTCGATCACCCGATGGGTGGTGGTGAAGGTCGGGCTTCCGGTGGTCATCCCCGGTCACGTACTGGTCTGTACGCAAAAGGCAAGAAGACCCGCCCGGTGAACAAATATTCAGATCGTCTGATCATTAGTAAACGAAAAAAATAAGAGGTAGATGGCACGCTCACTCAAAAAGGGTCCCTACATAGATTTTCGTCTGGAAAAGAAGGTGGACACCATGAACGATGCAGGCAGAAAGTCTGTAATCAAAACCTGGTCCCGCCGTTCAATGATCTCTCCGGATTTCGTTGGCCACACGTTCGCCGTACACAATGGCAATAAGTTCATTCCAGTGTATGTCACCGAGAATATGGTGGGTCATAAATTAGGCGAATTTTCGCCTACCCGTAACTTCCGGGGGCACGTTGCGAAGAAAGACAAAGGCAAACGATAGAATTGTTTAATGTTTAAAGTTTAAGGTGTTCGTTAAACGTTAGACTTTAGACCTGAAACCAGAAAAAATGGAAGCAGTAGCAAAGCTAAAAAATGTGCCTTCGTCTCCTCGTAAAATGCGGCTGGTTGCCGATATGATCCGGGGTCAGAAGGTTAGCAAAGCATTGGGTATTCTGCGTTATCAACCCCAGGCCGGTGCAGCACTGCTGGAAAAGCTGGTGCTCTCGGCGGTTGCTAACTGGCAGCAAAAAAACGAAGATGAACGCGCCGAAGACGCTGATCTGTACGTAAAGACGATTTTCGTCGACGGCGGTCGGATGCTGAAACGTCTGCGTCCTGCTCCTCAGGGTCGTGGTCACCGGATTCGCAAACGCTCCAACCACGTTACGATCGTGATTGAGAGTGCCGCCGGATCTCTTACGGTTGCACCAGTAGTTTCAACAGAAAACGCAGAATAACAAGACAATAAAATGGGACAAAAAGTAAACCCCGTTGGTTTTCGGCTTGGTATCGTCAAAGGATGGGATTCAAGCTGGTATGGCGGCAAAGAGTTTCCTGATAAGCTGGTTGAAGACGAAAGAATTAGAAAATATATTCAGGCACGTATCCCGAAAGGATCGATAGCCCGGGTTGTTATCGAGCGGACGTTGAAGCGCATTACATTGACCATTCACACGGCACGTCCGGGTATTGTGATCGGTAAAGGCGGTGGCGAAGTCGATAAGATCAAGGAAGAGCTAAAGAAAATTACCGGCAAAGACGTTCAGATCAACATTTTCGAAATCAAACGTCCGGAAATCGATGCTAAACTGATCGGTGAAACGATTGCCCAACAATTGCAGGCGCGTATTTCGTACCGCCGGGCCATGAAACAGGCGATCAGCTCAGCGATTCGGGTTGGTGCTCAGGGAATCAAAGTTCGCGTATCGGGTCGTCTGGGCGGTGCTGAAATGGCCCGTACGGAAGAGTACAAAGAAGGTCGGGTGCCACTGCACACGCTTCGGGCTGACATCGACTACGCAATCTCGGAAGCACAAACGATCTACGGAAAAATCGGTATCAAAGTTTGGGTATTCAAAGGTGAACTTTACGGCAAACGTGATTTGTCACCCGCGGCTCAAATTACCGCAGCTCAGTCAGATCGCGGAAACGACCGGGGTGATCGTCGCAACGATCGCGGAGACCGTCGCGGAGAACGCGGTGGTGAAGGCGACCGGGGTGATCGTCGCCGGGGACGCAATGATCAAAATCGTGGTGGCGGTGCCGGTGGTGGCGCTCCGCGTGGTCAGGGCGGACAAGGCGGTGGTGGTCAACGTGGCGGACAAGGCGGAGGTCAACGTGGTGGTCAGGGCGGAGGCCCGCGGCCGGGCGGTGGCGGAGGTCAAGGTGGTGGCCCACGCAAAAGATAGTAAGAACATCGGACGTCATACCAGGCACGTCCTTTAGATACGACTAAAGATGTTACAACCAAAAAGAACCAAGTTTCGTAAGCAGCAGAAAGGCCGTGTGAAAGGCATTGCCGGACGGGGTCACCAAATCGCTTTCGGATCGTTTGCCATCAAGTCGCTGGAACCCGGTTGGATTACAGCCCGTCAGATTGAAGCGGCCCGTATTTCCGTCACCCGTGCCATGAAACGTGAAGGCCAGGTTTGGATCCGTATTTTTCCAGACAAGGTGATTACGAAGAAACCAGCCGAAGTACGGATGGGTAAAGGAAAGGGAGCTCCTGAGTATTGGGTAGCTGCCGTAAAACCGGGCACCATTCTGTTCGAAGCAACTGGTGTTCCCCTGGACGTAGCCAATGAGGCTCTGCGTTTGGCGGCTCAAAAGTTACCGATCAAAACAAGATTCGTTGTTCGTCGGGATTATCAGGAAACAGAAGACTAATCAGTCATGAAAAAGAACGAGATCAAGTCGCTGACGGTTGAACAATTGAATGAGCAGGTAGCGGCTGAGAAAGATCGCTTGCAAAAATTAAAGTTTGCGCACGCCATTTCGCCCATCGAAAACCCGATGCGGATTCGCACCACGCGTAAATTGATTGCTCAATTACTGACCGAGCTGACTGTTAAAGAAAACGCCAGCTAATTAAACGGTATCGACTCATGGAGCAGCAAGAAAGAAATTTAAGAAAAGAAAGAATTGGTAAGGTGGTAAGCAACAAGATGGAAAAATCCATCACGGTTGCAGTCGATCGGAAAGTGCAGCATCCCATTTATGGAAAATTCATGCACCGTACGAAGAAGTTCATGGCCCATGACGAAAAAAATGAATGTGGAATCGGTGATACGGTTCGCATCATGGAAACCCGTCCGCTGAGCAAGAACAAATGTTGGCGATTAGTCGAAATCATTGAAAAGGCGAAGTAATCATGATCCAGCAAGAATCACGTTTGGGCGTAGCCGATAATAGCGGTGCCAAAGAAGTACTCTGTATTCGGGTACTGGGTGGAACCGGCAAGCGTTTCGCTACGGTTGGAGATAAAATTGTAGTGACGGTGAAGCAGGCGCTTTCTTCGAGTAACATGAAGAAAGGTACTGTTTCGAAGGCGGTAGTCGTTCGCACCAAGAAAGAAATTCGTCGGAAAGACGGTTCTTATATCCGGTTTGAAGACAACGCAGCCGTTCTGCTGAACAACAATGACGAGCCGCGCGGTACCCGCATTTTTGGGCCCGTTGCCCGCGAATTGCGCGAGAAGCAGTTTATGAAAATCGTTTCTTTGGCTCCAGAAGTATTGTAACCCATGAAGAAAGTAGCAGACAAGCCTGCGAAGTTACACATCAAAAAGGGAGACGCTGTGAAAGTGCTCTCTGGTAACTCGAAGGGCCAAACCGGCACCATCCTGCGCGTTTTGGTCGATAAGCAACGCGCCGTGGTTGAAGGAGTAAACATGATCACCAAACATGTGAAACCCTCCGCAGCCAACCCCCAGGGAAGTTTGGAGAAACGCGAAGGAACAATCCACATCAGCAACCTGATGGTGATTGACCCCGCCACCAAAGAACCGACCCGGACCGGCCGTAAACTGAATGACAAGGATAAGTTGCAACGGTACTCGAAAAAGACCGGTAATTTTATCTAATCGATTAGAAATCAGGAACGTATTAAACAGATACGAAAGTGGCAACACCGAGGCTGAAAGAGAAATATACCAACGAGATCGTGGCCCAATTGAAAGAAAAGTTTCAGTACAAAAGCGTTATGCAGGTACCGAAACTCTCTAAGATTGTTGTAAACAAGGGGATTGGGGCCGCCGTCGCTGACAAGAAGTTAGTCGATGTAGGTGTCGAAGAACTGACGATGATTACAGGCCAGAAAGCAGTGGCAACCATTGCGAAAAAAGCCGTCTCTAACTTTAAGCTGCGCGAAGGCATGCCGATCGGCGCTAAAGTGACCCTGCGCGGAGAGAAGATGTACGAATTCCTGGATCGTCTGACCGCTGTCGCTCTGCCGCGCGTTCGTGACTTCAAAGGAATTAGTGATAAAGGCTTCGATGGCAACGGGAATTACACGTTCGGTGTCCAGGAGCAGATTATCTTCCCGGAAATTACGATTGACAAAGTAAGTCGGATTTCAGGTATGGATATCACGTTCGTTACGACGGCGAACACGGATGAAGAAAGCTTTGCATTGCTAAAGGCCCTGGGCATGCCCTTCGCCGGCGGTAAAAAATAACGCATAACGCGCATAAAAACATGGCAAAAGAATCCATCAAAGCAAGAGAGCGTAAGCGGATTGCCTTAGTTGCGAAATACGCTACCAAGCGTGCCGCACTGAAAGCTGCCGGAGACTACCTCGGGTTAGACAAACTGCCGAAGAATGCTTCGCCGGTACGTCTGCACAATCGGTGTAAGTTAACGGGCCGCCCTCGCGGGTACATGCGGAAATTTGGTATCTCCCGCGTGACGTTCCGTGAAATGGCATCGGCCGGTAAGATTCCGGGTGTAACAAAGGCAAGCTGGTAACTTTCACGCCATCTTAGCGATTATCGAAACAATTCCCTAATTTTGCAGGCCCGTTCAAAACGGCTAATCCGTCAGCGAGGTTTGCAGTTACTAATCAGGAGGAAATGAATACTGATCCCATAGCAGATTATCTGACTCGCATCAGAAATGCGATCCGCGCCAAGCACCGGGTCGTGGAAATTCCTGCTTCCAATATAAAGAAGGAGATCACTAAGGTACTCTTTGATAAAGGCTTCATCCAGAACTACAAGTTCGACGAGACGGGCCCGCAAGGAAGTATTAAAATTGCACTGAAGTACAATCCGGTTACGAAACAACCTGCCATCGTTGATTTGCAGCGTGTGAGCCGCCCGGGTCTGCGTCAGTACAAAGGAGCTACGGACATTCCGCGGATTCTGAATGGCTTAGGTGTCGCCATCGTCTCTACCTCGAAAGGGGTGATGACGGACAAGGAAGCCCGGACGCTGAACGTAGGCGGTGAAGTGTTGTGTTACGTATATTAATCAGAAACTATGTCACGCGTAGGTAATAAATCCATTGCACTGCCCGAGAAAGTGTCAGTTTCGGTCGAGAACGGTAACACAGTTACGGTGAAAGGTCCGAAAGGGGAACTCTCGCAGAGCATCAACCCGGATATTAAAGTAGAGATCGTCGACGGAGAACTGAAGGTAGTTCGCCCGAACGACCAGAAACGTTTCAAAGCCTTGCACGGTTTGTATCGCGCTCTGGTCAACAACATGGTAACAGGTGTCAGCACCGGTTATAAGTTGGAACTCGAAATCGTCGGGGTCGGTTACAAAGCCGTTGCAACGAATAACATTCTGCAATTGACGCTGGGGTATTCACACGATATTTACGTGGCCATCCCAACGGAACTGAAAGTAAGCGCCATAACGGAAAAGGGACAAAACCCGAAAGTCATTCTGGAAGGAATCGACAAACAACTGATCGGCGATGTTGCGGCTAAAATCCGTTCGTTGCGGAAAGTTGAACCGTACAAAGGGAAGGGTATCCGGTTTGTGGGCGAGAAAATTCGTCGGAAAGCTGGTAAGTCTGCTTCCAAGAAGTAATAGGTGAACCATATAATAAGCACAGGCGAAAATGGCTGTCACGAAAGAAAGCAGAAGACTGCGTATTAAAAATCATATCCGGAATAAAGTTTCCGGAACGGCTGACCAGCCGAGACTATCCGTCTTCCGGTCAAATGCCCGTATCTATGCCCAAATCATTGATGATGAGAAAGGCCACACCCTGGTCAGTGCTTCATCGATCGAAATCACCGGCAACGATAAAAAAGGTGTTAACGTCGAACTGGCAAAACAGGTTGGACAGGCTTTGGCAGAAAAAGCAACTACCAGCGGTATTTCCAAGGTAGTTTTTGATCGGAATGGTTATTTATATCATGGTAAGGTGAAAGCTTTGGCCGACGGCGCCAGAGAAGGAGGCCTTAAATTCTAAGCAAAACAATGGTAACCAATACAAGACCTGCTAAAGTTAACGAGTCTGAACTGAAAGAACGCGTTGTTGCTATTAACCGCGTTGCCAAGGTGGTGAAAGGTGGTCGGCGTTTTAGCTTTGCGGCCATTATCGTCGTCGGTGACGGCAACGGTGTGGTTGGCTACGGCCTCGGTAAAGCGAACGAAGTAACGGATGCGATTGCCAAAGGAATTGAAGATGCAAAGAAAAACCTCGTTCAGGTTCCGCTGCTGAAGCATACGGTTCCTCATGCGATGGAAGGGAAATTCAGTGGTGGTTTTGTGCTGCTGAAACCAGCTTCTGCCGGTACGGGTGTTATCGCCGGTGGTGCAATGCGTGCAGTATTGGAAAGTGCTGGTATCCGCGATGTATTGGCAAAATCGAAAGGGTCATCCAATCCGCACAACGTGGTGAAGGCAACCATCGACGCGCTGCTGAAAATGCGCGCTCCGCACCAGGTCGCTTTCCAGCGCGGGGTGAAACTGAGCAAAGTTTTTAACGGATAAGAGTCCTTAACAACGGCAAGAAAATGGCACGGGTTAAAATAACACAGGTTCGCAGCATTATCAAGCGGCCGAAAACACAGAAACTGGCGATCAAGTCGCTTGGTCTGGGGAAAATCAACCGCAGCGTTTCATTGGAATACAATGACGCTGTCGGTGGAATTATCCGTAAAATTCAACATTTAGTTACTGTAGAAGAAATTTAAAATTATGAGTCTGAATACACTTAAACCTGCGGAAGGATCAGTCCGGGAGCGCAAGCGAGTAGGTCGGGGTACGGGTTCTGGCATGGGTGGAACATCAACCCGTGGCCATAAAGGTGCCCAGTCGCGTTCCGGTTACAGCGCCAAGAAAAACTTCGAAGGTGGTCAGATGCCTTTGCAGCGCCGTGTACCGAAATTCGGCTTTAAGAACATCAATCGGGTTGAGTATAAGCCGATTAACCTAGACACACTTCAGCAGTTAATTGAAAGCGCCGGTGTTACTTCCATCGACATCGATGTGTTGATGCAACACGGTTTGGCCGGTAAAAATGACAAGATAAAAGTTCTGAGCCGGGGTGAAATTTCTTCAGTAGTAGAAGTGAAAGCGCATGGCTTTTCGCAGAAAGCGATTGAAGCAATTGAGAAAGCAGGCGGTAAAGCAATCAAGCTCTAATCGGCTTGTTCGTTCATGAGTAGATTTAGCCAATATTTCTTCGTAAATTTGGTGACTTTTTTCGGACGAGCAGCTTGATACACTAA
This sequence comes from Larkinella sp. C7, assembly GCF_006149005.1. Classification (GTDB taxonomy): domain Bacteria; phylum Bacteroidota; class Bacteroidia; order Cytophagales; family Spirosomataceae; genus Larkinella. Next base: position 361,895 of record NZ_VBSL01000007.1, read on the forward strand.
TGAAACGATTCATCACGACCCTTCAGAATATCTTTTCGATCGAGGAACTGAGAACCCGCATTCTCAACACATTGTTGTTTGTGACGGTTTTTAGACTAGGGTCTCAAATTGTATTGCCAGGGATCGATCCGACGAAGTTAAACCTCAATCCGCAGGGACTCCTGGGGTTGCTGGAAACGTTTTCGGGTGGAGCCTTCAGCAAAGCATCCATTTTTGCTTTGGGAATCATGCCGTATATCTCGGCATCGATTGCGATTCAGCTTTTGACTCTGGCCCTGCCTTACTTTCAGAAAATGCAGAAAGAAGGGGAGTCGGGTCGGAAGCGTTTAAACCAGATTACCCGTATCCTGACCATTTTCGTGACGGCGGCTCAGGCGATTACGTATTTGACGACGACCATTCCGGGCGAAGCCATCATGATCAATAAGGCCACATTCAATATTGTGTCTGTTGTGGTTTTGACGGCCGGTACCATTTTTTGCATGTGGCTGGGTGAGCGCATCACCGATAAGGGAATCGGGAACGGGATTTCGATGCTGATCATGATCGGTATTGTGTCGCGGTTTCCGGGTGCCGTATACGGAGAAGCTTTGTCCCGCGGATCAGGAGGAGCTTTGCTGTTCGTCCTTGAAATCGTTGCTCTGTTCTTTGTAGTAATGGGTGCGGTTGTACTGACACAGGCGGTTCGCCGAATTCCGATTCAGTATGCCAAACAGGTTGTTGGGAACAAGGTAGTGGGCGGTCAACGTCAGTATCTTCCCCTGAAGTTGAATGCTGCCGGTGTTATGCCGATCATTTTTGCTCAGGCACTGATGTTCGTTCCATCGCTGGTTGCTTCGTTGTTTGCGGAAAAGAGCGATTTGGCCGGTTCGGTACAAACGGTTTTCGCCGATTATACCTCGTGGCAGTATAACGTGTTGTTCGCCGTTCTGATTATCGTCTTTACGTTTTTCTACACGGCGATTTCGGTTAACCCGAATCAGATTGCCGACGACATGAAACGGAGCGGAGGTTTTATTCCCGGTGTTAAACCCGGTTTTATGACTTCTGAATACATCGGTCAGGTTTTGGACCGGATTACGTTACCGGGAGCGCTTATGTTGGCTATTGTAGCGATTTTGCCGGCTGTTGCGTCTTTGCTGGGAATGACTCGCAACTTCTCGCAGTTTTTCGGCGGTACGTCGCTGTTGATTATGGTGGGCGTGGTGCTGGATACCTTGCAGCAGGTTGAAAGTTATCTTCTGATGCGTCGTTACGAAGGCCTGATGCAATCAGGACGTGTAACGGGTCGTACGGAGAGCATAACGGCTTAACAAAATGATTTACCTGAAATCAGACGCCGAAATTGAGCTGATGAAAATCAGCGGACAGGTTCTGGGCAAAGCACATGCCGAAGTAGCCAAACGGATTCGTCCGGGCGTGACTACAAAAGAACTGGATCGCGTGGCTGAGGAGTATATTCGCGATAACGGTGGTATTCCTTCTTTTAAAGGATTCAATAACTTCCCGGCCGCTTTGTGTATTTCGGTCAATGAGACGGTCGTACACGGTTTTCCGAGTAAGTACGAACTGAAAGAAGGCGATATTATTTCGATCGATTGTGGCGTAAAACTGAACGGATACCATAGTGATAGTGCTTATACCTATCCCATTGGAGACATTAGCCAGGAAGTTCGTGACCTGCTGATCCGTACCAAGCAATCACTGTATTGCGGTATTGAAAAAGCAACGGAAGGGAATCGGATTGGCGACATTGGGTATGCAGTGCAGAGCCATGTGGAGAAGTTCGGGTATTCAGTAGTTCGGGAGTTGGTGGGTCATGGACTCGGAAAGAGTCTCCACGAAAGCCCGGAAGTGCCGAATTACGGCAAACGTGGACAGGGTGTCAAGCTGAAAGAAGGCATGGTTCTGGCCATCGAGCCGATGGTAAATCTTGGCAAGAAAAGCATTGTTCAGGAACGGGATGGCTGGACCATCCGAACCGCCGACCGAAAACCGTCTGCTCATTACGAACACTCGGTCGCGATTCGGAAAGGGAAACCGGAAATTCTGACGACGTTCCAGTACATTGAAGAAGTAACGGCCAATACCAGCTTAATGATTGAAGTCAACGAAGTGACCATAGCGTAAGGAATGGCAAAACAGACATCCATCGAACAAGACGGTACCATTGTAGAAGCACTCTCCAATGCCATGTTTCGGGTACAACTCGAAAACAAGCATGAAGTAGTTGCTCATATTTCCGGGAAAATGCGGATGAATTACATCAAAATTTTGCCCGGCGACCGGGTGAAATTGGAAATGTCGCCGTATGACCTGTCCAAAGCACGAATTGTTTATCGGTATAAATAAGGTTTAAAGTTTACGGTTTATGGTTGACGGTAGGCTGACATTGTGCAGCAAGAACCGAAAACTGAAAACCGAAAACCGAAAACCGTAAAACGGAGAGTAAAACCATGAAAGTCAAGGCGTCGATTAAAAAGCGCAGTGTTGATTGTAAGGTGATCCGCCGGAAGGGGAAGCTTTACGTGATCAATAAGAAGAATCCTAGGTATAAACAAAGACAAGGTTAATCACTGAATATGGCACGTATTGCAGGGGTTGATATTCCCGACCGGAAACGCGGTGAAATTTCGTTGACTTACATTTTTGGCATTGGCCGTAGCTCAGCGCAGAGAATTCTGAATAAAGCAGGTGTATCTGTTGATAAAAAGGTGAGCGAGTGGAACGACGAAGAGTCGAATGCCATCCGGACCATCATCAGCGCAGAACACAAGGTTGAAGGGGCACTGAAATCGGAAGTCCAGTTGAACATCAAGCGATTGATGGACATTGGTTGCTACCGGGGTCTGCGTCACCGGAAAGGCCTGCCGGTTCGTGGCCAGCACACGAAAAACAACTCCCGCACGCGGAAAGGTAAGCGTAAGACGGTAGCAAATAAGAAAAAAGCAACTAAATAATTGAGTTTAAGGTTTGGGGTTTAACGTTTAAGGTTTTTCGCAAAATGCTTTAAACCTTAGACGTTAAACGTTAAACGATCAACTAGAAATGGCTCAGGCAAAACGCAAAGACAAAGCGAAAAAACGGGTAGTAGTGGTTGAACCCGTTGGTCAGGTACACATCCGGGCTTCGTTCAATAACATTATCATTTCCATTACGAATAGCTCGGGACAGGTAATCTCGTGGGCATCGGCCGGTAAAATGGGCTTTAAAGGCTCCAAGAAAAACACGCCGTATGCTGCTCAGACTGCCGCTCAGAACTGTGCTACCGTAGCCCACGATTTGGGAATGCGCAAGGCAGAAGTGTTCGTGAAAGGTCCCGGTTCCGGTCGTGAATCTGCCATCCGGACGATCCAGAACACCGGTATTGAAGTGATGTCCATCAAGGACATTACACCACTGCCACACAACGGCTGCCGCCCTCCGAAACGCCGTCGCGTTTAATCAGTACTTTCAATTCTGCGGATTGCATCGAGCAAGCCGCTTCACTTAATGAATACGGGCAGGCGACATTGGGTTGTGTCTGTTCATCGTTTTTCGTTATTCATTCTCAGTACAAATGGCAAGATACACAGGCCCCAAGGCCAAAATTTCCCGCAAGTTTGGTGAGCCGATTCTCGGCCCCAGCAAAGCCCTGCAAAAGAAAGCCTACGCTCCCGGACAACACGGACGCGGCCGGAAACGGAAACAGTCGGAATATGCTGTTCAGTTGCAGGAAAAACAAAAAGTAAAATACATCTACGGTATTCTGGAACGTCAGTTCCGGGGCTTGTTCCACCGGGCCGTTGTTAAACAAGGGATCACCGGTGAAAACCTGCTGAAACTTTGCGAAGCACGCCTGGACAACACGGTTTACCGTCTAGGCATTGCCCCAACCCGCCGGGCTGCCCGCCAATTAGTCTCTCACAAACACATTGCCGTTGACGGCGAAGTGGTCAATATAGCTTCTTACTCATTGAAACCCGGTCAACTGATCAGCATTCGTGAGAAATCGAAGTCACTTGAAGCCGTGACAACCAGCCTGTCGGCCCGGAATCCGAAGCGCTACAACTGGTTGGAATGGGATCAACAACAGTTGCAGGGTGTGTTTACCACCTACCCGGAACGCGATCAGATTCCTGAAAACGTGAACGAGCAACTGGTGGTTGAATTGTATTCTAAGTAATAGTTTATAGTTTACGGTTTATAGCTTATGGTTCTCACTGCGTGATACACCGTAAACTATAAACCCAAACCCATAAACTACATTTCATTAGTTGAACGGTTAAAAACAAATTCGTATGTCAATATTAGCGTTCCAAATGCCCGATAAAGTTGTCATGGAGCGAGCTGACGACTTTCACGGGTTGTTTGAGTTCAAGCCACTCGAAAAGGGCTATGGCGTGACCATAGGGAATGCGTTGCGGAGAATCCTGCTGTCATCGCTGGAAGGCTATGCCATTGCCAGCGTACGATTCCCTGGCGTACTGCACGAGTTCTCATCCATAGAAGGCGTCGTTGAAGATGTTACCGAAATTATCCTGAACCTGAAAATGGTTCGGTTTAAGAAAGTTTCGGACATGGTCGACAACAAAATTACCGTTACGATCAAAAATCAGTCGGTGTTAAAGGCCGGCGACATATCAAAATTTAGCGCGTCGTTTGAAGTACTGAATCCTGAACTGGAAATCTGTCACATCGACGATACGCGTGAACTGGAAATGGAAATTCACGTGGAGAAAGGCCGGGGCTATGTGCCGGCCGACGAACCACGTGCCAACGAACTGCCTTTCGGACACATTCCGATCGACGCCATTTATACGCCGATCAAGAACGTTCGTTACAGCGTTGAAAACACGCGGGTTGAGCAAAAAACCGACTACGAACGGTTGTTGCTGGACATCGAAACCGACGGTTCCATTCACCCGGAAGAAGCCCTGAAAGGCGCAGCTACCATTCTGATTCAACACTTCATGCTGTTCTCCGATCAAACGATGACGTTTGAGACCGCGAAAGCAGAAGAAGATAACGTGGTTGACGAAGAAATGCTGCACATGCGGAAGTTGTTGAAAACTCCGCTGGCTGATCTTGATTTGTCCGTACGGGCTTACAATTGCTTGAAATCTGCCGATGTAAAATCACTGGGCGATCTGGTGAAACTGGAGATTTCAGATATGATGAAATTTAGAAACTTCGGTAAGAAGTCGCTGACTGAATTGGAACAGTTGGTGGCCGAAAAGAACCTGACTTTCGGCATGGACATTACCAAATACAGATTAGACGAGGACTGATACCATGAGACACGGTAAAAAAAATAATCACCTTAGCAGGACCCATTCACACCGGACGGCAATGCTGTCGAACATGGCATCCTCGCTGATTCTGAGCAAGCGCATCGAGACGACTGTTGCCAAAGCGAAAGAACTGCGGAAATATGTTGAACCCCTGTTGACCCGCGCCAAAGACGATTCGTATCAGAACCGCCGGGTTGTTTTCTCATACCTCCAGAACAAGGAGACGATGAAAGAACTGTTCAACGTCGTATCTGACAAAATCTCGAACCGGCCGGGTGGCTACACCCGGATCATCAAACTGGGAAACCGGTTGGGTGACAACGCCGAAACGTGTATCATCGAACTGGTAGACTTCAACGAAACCATGTTGACTGCCGTTGACGAGCAAAAAGCAACCCGGACCCGTCGTGGTCGTCGGGGTGGCCGGAAAGCCGACGAAACCGTTGCAGCCGCACCGGTAGCTGAAGCAAAAACCGAAACCGCTCCCGCTGTCGAAGCAGCCCCGGAAGCAGCCGCTGATGATCTGGCTCTGATCGAAGGCGTTGGCCCGAAAATCGCTGAAGTGCTGGTTGCAGCCGGTGTGACGACGTTCGCCCAGGTAGCCGACATGACACCGGAAGCCATCAAGGAAATTCTTGATAACGCTGGCTCCCAGTTCAATACGCATACCCCGGAGACATGGCCACAACAGGCTGCTCTGGCGCGTGATGGTAAATTTGATGAGTTAAAAACGTTGCAGGACGAATTAAAAGGCGGTCGAGCTAGTTAATTTATACTTGTGAAAAACGAACTCAAATAAGAAACAGAGGGTTAACCGTAACGGGTTAACCCTTTTTTTTAACTCAATAACTCCAACGTATTACATGAAACAGGTTCAGCAACCAGATGCTTTACTGGTTTTGAAAGATGGTTCCGTGTTTAGAGGAACAGCCCTCGGCAAAATCGGGACGGCAGGTGGTGAAATATGCTTCAATACGGGCATGACCGGCTATCAGGAGATTTATACTGACCCGTCGTATTACGGTCAGGTGATTGTTAATACAACATCACACATTGGAAATTATGGGGTTCAGTATCGTGATGAAGAAGAATCTGGCAGTGTAAAGATCCGGGGTATGGTCTGTAATTTCTTTTCGCAGATTCATTCACGACATACCGCTGATACCTCCTTGCAGGAGTATTTTGAAAGGGCTAACATTGTCGGAATCAGTGGGATCGATACCCGGCAGGTGGTGCGGCACATTCGCGATAAAGGCGTCATGAACTGCATTATCTCGTCCGAAATTCTGGACCCGGCTGTTCTGCTCGATCGGCTGCACCAGATTCCGGACATGGAAGGCCTGGAGCTTTCGTCGGAAGTGAGTACCCCAAAGATATACGAAGTAGGTGATACCAGCCAGGCTGACTTTAAAGTAGCGGTATTGGATCTGGGAATCAAGAAAAGCATTCTGAACAACCTGGCAAGCCGGGGGGCGCACTGCCGGGTTTTTCCGGCCAAAACGCCTTTTGAAGAAATTAATGCCTGGAACCCGGACGGTTATTTTATTTCCAACGGCCCCGGCGACCCCGCTGCGATGCCTTACGCCGTTCAAACCGTAACGCAGGCGCTGGAAACCGATAAACCGTTGTTTGGCATTTGCCTCGGACACCAGATTCTGTCGCTGGCCAGCGGCATTACGACCTATAAAATGCACAATGGTCACCGGGGTTTGAATCATCCGGTTAAAAACCTGATTACGGGCTTGTGTGAGGTAACGTCCCAAAATCACGGTTTCGCCGTACGGGCAGATGAAGTGCTGGATAACCGGAATATTGAGCTGACGCACATCAATCTGAACGATAAAACGATCGAAGGGATTCGTCGGAAAGACCGCCCGGCCTTCTCGGTGCAGTACCACCCGGAAGCTTCACCCGGCCCCCACGATTCCCGGTATTTATTCGATGACTTTGTGAAATTGATCGAAGTCGAAGCACGATAAGAATGAAAAACCGGTCATTGGCCGGTTTTTTTATGCCTATTGCCGGCGGTGTATTGCTCCTGTTTACGCATAAAACTAACTTGTGCGTAAATTAAGCCATTCATCCTATGTCAGTTACGGCCACCCTGCCTCTGAATCGTGTAGCAGCCCGCATCCTGAGCATCGATGCGGTGCGGGGTATCGTGATGGTTATCATGGCCCTGGATCACACGCGGGATTTTATCCATTACAACGGCTTTTTTTACAACGCCACGGATTTAAATACCACCACACCAATTTTATTTCTGACGCGCTGGATAACCCATTTCTGTGCGCCAACCTTCGTTTTTCTGGCCGGAACGTCGGCTTACCTCATGAGCCGGAAAAAGACAAGACCAGAATTGAGCGTTTTTCTGCTGACGCGCGGGCTATGGTTAATGGTTTTTGATATAACCGTCGTTAACCTGACTATCTGGTTCGATCTCACGTTCTCCGTAACCGCTCTGGAGGTCGTCTGGGCAACGGGCTTCGGCATGGTGATTTTAAGCGGGCTGCTATTTTTGCCCCAAAGAATACTTTTAGCGATTGGCCTGCTGATTTTGTTCGGGCATAATGCCCTGGACGATGTTGCCTTTCAACCCGGCACCGCGATGAACATCATCTGGTCGATGCTGCATCAGCGCAATGCAATTCCCATGGGTCCGGGTCGGATCGCCTTTACGAGTTACCCGGTGCTTCCGTGGATCGGAATTATAATTCTGGGATATTGTCTGGGGGAATTGTTCCGCCCTGATTTTGGGCCTGAGAAGCGCCAAAGAATGCTTAAGTGGATCGGACTCGGTGCTATATCGCTTTTTATTTTGATTCGCACCCTGAATAGTTACGGTGATCCTGCTCCGTGGGCCGTGCAGAAAATGCCGTTATTCACTTTTTTTTCTTTTATCAATCTTACCAAATATCCGCCGTCGTTGCTCTATACACTGATCACGCTGGGACCGGCCATCTTACTATTGAGCTGGCTGGAAGGCAAACGAGCAAACTGGATGCAGTTTTTCGTTGTCTATGGTCGTGTTCCCCTCTTTTATTTCGTGGTTCATTTCTTCATTATTCATGTCTTAGCGATTGTTCTTCTGCTGTTGGACGGTATTCCGTGGTGGGACATTAATTTCCAGAATAAAACCGCCGGGATGGTGCCGAACCACGGTTTATCACTCGGTTTGACCTACGGCGTGTGGATAGTGGTCGTGTTGGTCATGTATCCGCTTTGTAAGGCCTATGGCCGGATCAAAAACCAGAGCCGCAGCCCGATCTGGAGCTATCTTTAAGCCAGGGCAATGTCGGTTGAAAACCACTGGATTTTAGCCGTCCGCTTGGGCGAAAACCGGGCCGAATAGTTTTGATATTCGATGGTCTGGTAATGTAAATTGACCAGATAACGTTGGTAAGTTTCCTCGGAAGGGATGTCCAGGGATGGATCAATGCCTATATCCCACGTGTTCGATTCAGCGAATAAATGCTCCATATAGAAAGAAAAAAATGGCATGTACGAGCCATTGGTGGATGGCTCGTACACAGATGCATGATCAGAACAGAGAAAATAGTAGGCTGCAATATTCATGATTTTGCCACAAACAGACTCGCAATTTTCGGACAATTACACTCAATTTTCAGACAATACACTCCGAATGTATTCCGAGGGCGATAAGGTGAAGAGATCCTTGAAGCATTGACCAAAATAGGAAGGGCTCTCGAAACCAACCATATAGGCGGTTTCAGAAACCGGATAGCCGGCTTTTAGCAAATCGGCGGCTTTGCGAAGGCGGTAATTACGGATGAACTCACTGACCGTCATGCCCAGCATGGTCGTCAGTTTGCGATTGAGGGTTCTGGAACTCATCGACACTTCCAGGGCAAGGTCTTCGACCGATAGTTTGGCGTCGTCGATGTGCTTTTCGAGGGCCTGGTAGAGGTGACTTAGGAAAGCGTTTTCGTAAGCTGGTAGCGCAGTCGTTTGGGGTTTGCTGAACTGGAGGTTGTAAAATTTGCACAACGTCGATTGGTAGTGGATCAGGTTAGCCACCCGGAGCTGCAATTCCCGCTGATCGAAGGGCTTGGTAAGGTAATCGTTGGCACCCACCGACAGACCTTCCAGTTTGCTTTCGGAAGCGGTTTTGGCGGTCAGCAGAATAACGGCAATGTGACCCGTTTGGGGAGTTTGCTTGACAAGCCGGCAGAGTTGAAGCCCGTCCATTTCCGGCATCATGATGTCGCTCAGCACCAGATCGGGCAATTCGGCCTGGCAGAATTGCCATCCTTCCTGCCCATTGGCCGCCGTAATGACCCGGTAGGTATTGGAAAGTCCGGCTGCAATCAGGTGGCGCAGGGCCGGGTTATCTTCCACGACCAGGATGAGCGGGAGCGTTTCATTGACGGAAGCGGTTTTGTCGGGCAATGGAGCAACAAACGGGGGCGGTATTTCCGGCCAAAGCGTCTGAGATGTGATTGGGTTCAGCGTTGGATGTTCGGCAAAAGGAAGACGAACGGGACACTCGACGGTCACTGTGGTGCCTTTGCCGACCTCGCTTTCCACCCTGACCGTGCCATTGAGCAGATCCGTCAATTCTTTGACGAGAGCCAACCCGATGCCGGTTCCGCCAAAAGAGCGGGTTCGGGAGTCGTCGATCTGATAAAAGCGATCAAAAATATGGGGAATCTGGTCTGGCGCAATACCAGTTCCGGTGTCGGAAACCGACAACCGCAAGATGAGGTAGCCAGCCGCCTGCATCGGCTCGGCACCTAGTTTGACTTCCACCGAACCTCCGCCGGGCGTATATTTCAAGGCGTTCGAAAGCAGATTATAGCTGATTTTTCCCCATTTGTCGTCATCGAACAGCAGTTGGTCCGGAAGAGGGCCGGGTTGGTAAGTCAACTGAATCCGTTTGGTTTCGGCAGTTATCCGGAATGAATTAACAAGATCATTCAGGAAATGAACCACATCGCCTTGTGATTCCTGGATGGTCAGACTGCCGGATTCCAGTTTTGACAAATCCAGCAATTGATTGATTAGTTGAAGCAATTGACGCGCATTGCGGTGAATGGTCGTCAGCGTATTTTGGAGAACGGAATTTTCAACGGAAAACCCTTTCCCCGGCGGGGGCAGCAGTTGCTCAATGGGGGAGATAATCAGCGTAAGTGGCGTCCGGAATTCATGGGTAATGTTGGAGAAAAACCGGTTTTTCACTTCTTCAACCTCCTTGCGCCGGTCGGCTTCCTGCCGTTTCAGGGCCATTTGTTCGATGAGCTGGTTCGCCGTCTTCAGTTCAACCGTCAATGCTTCCGTCCGCTTAAAAGCCGTAGAAAAACGGATTGCCAGCAACAACGACTGACAGAGGGTGAAAATGACGACGGCACTGGAAAGCAGGAAATAGGTGTGAATGAGACCGGCCTGATACAGGGTATCGTTGATCGCACAGGCCGTCAGCAGGATCATATCACAAAAAAGGATAAAACCGCCTTCTTTCTTTTGCCGGGTAGCCTGAAAGGCAATCCAGAAAAAATAACCGCATTCAACCGTAGCAAGGGGGCTGATCAGGGTTCCCCAGGCCGCATAGACCGGGGGCGGAGTAAGAAGCACCAGCGCCAGAAAAACCAGGTTCAGCGCGAAAATGCTTTTTCGGGCCAGGGCCGAAATGGCACCCGGAAACAGGCATTGCAGGTAGAGCGTGATGCCGATGATTCCAATCGGAAAGGCACTATAAAGTGCTTTGTTGGCCAGTACCCAGTCTGCTTCGGGAAAAACCAGAAAAAACAGACTCTCCGAATTGAAATTCTCCCTAAACGCAGCCAGTACACACAGTATGCCAAACAGCAAGGGTGCCCGGTCTTTTCGGCGAAGTGCATAGAGCACAAAGTGGTACAGCCCAATGATTAAAAGAGCGCCAACGATGAAGGAAGAAATCAGCAGGCTTCGTTCCCGGCTTTGTGAAATGACCGCCGGATTACCCAATTCCAGGCTTTTCCAGATGCCCCCGTAGGCAAAATAATAGTTGGATACGTGCAGCAACAGGAATGCTTCCTGGCCCGGAACCAGAAATGAGACGGCTTTGGCGTTGATTTCCGGTTTCATGGTCCGGTCGGTTGCCACCTGGCCGGTCTGAGCCACCAACTGACCATTGACGTAGAGGGTATATGCGGTTCGGATTGGCGGCAGGCGCAACGACCATACTTTTCCTGAATCGGGAAGGATAATCCGCAGCCCGTAGGTGCAGTGGCCCAAATCCTGGGGAAACAAGGTGGAACTGCCGGTATACGAATGCCAGTTTCCGGGCACTGGTATCAGGGTTTGGCTCGTGGCGACGCGGGCTGAATCGACAAATTGGTTCCATTTAAAAAACCAGTCGCCCACGAGGGATACCGGTTCCGAAGCACCATAGGAGTGGGAAGAAAGATCCATGACGCCAGCCTGGGCCGTGTAGACACGGTTTTTCTGAGCCACACCAGCCAGGGTTTGGCTACTCAAATAAAACACCAGCAGCAAGACCCGTGGGTTCCGTAGGGGCGTCATAAAAATCTGCATACCTCATTTCCCGCTGAGACACCACGAACACGTGGGCCGGATGGTCAAATCGTCGGGTAATAATTGCGTAATACCGAATGGCTTAATTCATCGGGCATTCCCTACAAACCGAAAAAATCACTTACTTTGTATGGCAAAAATCGTGCTATAACCGATTGTTAGCAAATGGTAACAGTGTCATTCAAGAATCTCCAGGGAATTTTCTGCGCACTGGTTCCTTTTCGTTTACAGAATACTAACTAACTTTTTCAGACACAATGAGTATTATTCAGTCCATTCATGCCAGACAGATTCTGGATTCGAGAGGCAATCCGACGGTGGAAGTCGATGTTCGTACCGAAAACGGTTTTTTGGGCCGTGCGGCCGTTCCATCGGGTGCCTCGACCGGTTCACACGAAGCCGTCGAATTGCGCGACGATGATCCGAAACGGTACGTCGGTAAAGGCGTATTGAGAGCGGTTCAGAACGTTAATGAACTGATCTTCCCGGAACTGGTAGGATCGTCGGTGTTCGATCAGAGCATGATCGACCGGATTATGATTGAACTGGATGGTACGTCGAACAAAGGTCGTCTGGGTGCCAATGCCATTCTGGGCGTTTCGATGGCGATTGCCAAAGCCGCTGCTCAGGAAGCCGGTTTGCCGCTATACCGTTACATTGGTGGTGTTAACGCCAACACACTGCCGGTTCCGATGATGAATATTCTGAACGGTGGTAGTCATGCGGATAATTCGATTGATTTCCAGGAATTTATGGTGATGCCAGTTGGTGCACCGACCTTCTCGGAAGCCCTGCGTTGGGGAACGGAAGTGTTCCACTCGCTGAAGAAAGTACTGAAGAGCAAAGGCATGTCGACCAACGTGGGCGACGAAGGCGGTTTTGCTCCCAACATTCCATCGAACGAAGAGGCTATCCAGATCATTCTGCAGGCCATCGACAAAGCCGGGTATCGCGCCGGTCAGGATATTTACATCGCGATGGATGCCGCTGCGTCGGAGTTCTACGATGCCGAATCCGGAACGTACCATTTCAAAAAATCGACGGGCGACAAACTCAGTTCGTCCGAAATGGCAAACTACTGGAAAGAGTGGGTTGACAAATATCCGATCATCTCCATCGAAGACGGCATGGCTGAAGACGACTGGAGTGGCTGGAAGGAACAAACCGAATTGATCGGAAAGAAAACCCAACTCGTTGGGGATGACTTGTTTGTGACGAACGTTACGCGTTTGCAACAGGGCATCGATCAGGGAATTGCCAACGCTGTTCTGGTGAAAGTAAACCAGATCGGTTCGCTGACTGAAACCATCAATACGGTTAACCTGGCGAAACGCAATTCGTATAAAAACATCATGTCGCACCGTTCCGGCGAAACAGAAGATGCAACAATCGCTGATTTGGCCGTGGCCCTGAATACGGGTCAGATCAAAACCGGCTCGGCGTCCCGTTCCGATCGGATGGCGAAATACAACCAGTTGCTTCGCATTGAAGAGGAACTGGGCGAAATCGCGTATTTCCCCGGAATTAAAATGTAATCGTTCTTACCCCCAATTCGGGCCGACGGTTCGGATTGGGGTAATTTTCTTTAATCCCATGCTTACGAAAATCCTCCGAGTCGTCAAAAACTTCTATTTCGCAACGGGTGTGGGATTGTTAATCTGGATGCTGTTTTTTGATGCCAACGACATCATTTCTCAGGTTCGCAACAGCCTGAAACTGGGCGATCTGGAGACGGATCTGGTCTATTACGACGAAAAAATCAAGGAAGTAGAAATTCAGCGCCAGTCTATTCTGGGCAATCCCCGTTTGCAGGAGAAATACGCCCGCGAAAACTACCTCATGAAAAAGCCCAATGAGGATGTTTACGTGCTGGTGAATGAGAAAAATGAACCCATCGAAAAATAAGGGTGAATCACGGCACGGGCGGCTCTCCAGCGTTCATCCTTTCTAGTGCATTCGTATGATAAACGTTCTCTTTGTCTGTCTGGGAAATATTTGTCGGTCACCCATAGCGGAAGGCGTATTTCAGCAGTTGATCAAAGAACGGGGCCTGGAAACGTCGATTCAGTGCGACTCGGCCGGCACATCTTCCTACCACATTGGCGACCTGCCCGACCGCCGAACCCGTGAAAACGCCCTCGAACACGGCATTAAGCTCACGCACCGCGCCCGCAAGCTATCGGGGGAGGATTTGTCACAGTTCGATTACCTCGTGGCCATGGACGAAGCGAATTATGACGCCATTCAGTATTTCAGCCACCGGAGCACCGGACTTTACAGCGAAGAAAACACGGTTTTACTGCGCGAATTCGATCCCCAGCCGGATTCCGGGCCGAATGGGCTGAGTGTCCCCGACCCGTATTACGAAGACGCTGCGGTTTTTGAACAAGTCTATCAGATTGTATCCCGTTGCTGCGAAAACTTACTGAATTACCTCGTGGAGCAACACGCGCTAAAACCGTCGGCAACGGAAGCGAAAAAGAAATAACGCACTTGATAATCTTCCCCAGCGTCGCGGATAGTTTTATGAAATAAAGAAAAAATTTCAATAAAATAGGTCTGATGAACCATGTGGTTTTTAGTCTGCTAATTTTCTTTAGATTGAACCTGATTGTAGGACTACTCAACGATATACCATCTTAAAATTAGCTTTGTAAATGATGAGAATTAAAAAAGCGGTGATTACGGCGGCCGCCCGTGGAGAACGGCTCTATCCGGTTGCGGATACCATTCAGAAAGCCATGCTTCCGGTGATCGATACCGACGGTTTACACAAACCGGTGATCCAGATTATTGCTGAAGAAGCGTTTGCCAGCGGAATCGAAGAATTGTGCGTGGTTTGTGCCCCCGGCGACGGTGATCGCTATCTCAAAGCCTTTGCTTCCCTGCGCGATAATCTTTTCAATTCCTTCAAAGGGGTCGACTGGGCCAAGAAAGAAGCCGAGAAAATCGATCATTTGCTGGATCGGGTTCAGTTTGCCGAACAAAAAGAACCGCTCGGCTACGGCCACGCCGTCTACTGCGCCCGGGATTTTGTGAACAATGAGCCCTTTCTGCTGCTGTTGGGAGATTATCTTTATGTTTCCAATCTCAAACTGAAAAGCTGCGCGGCCCAATTGCTGGAACTGGCTTCGCAGGAAAACTGCTCGGTTTCGGCCGTTAATCCGACCATTGAGCACCAGATTGGTCGCTACGGAACGCTGACGGGCAAGCAGGCTGCTAACCGTTCGGGCGTTTATCAGATTGAGAAAATCATCGAAAAACCGCCCCTGAGCGTGGCCGAACTCGAACTCCAGACGCCGGGTCTACGGGCTGGCTATTACCTGTGCTTCTTCGGGATGCACGTTTTCACCCCCGCGATTTTCTCCATTTTACAGAAATACATTGATCAGAACAGCACCAACATTCTACTGACGCCCGCCCTTCAGGAACTGGCTGAAACGGAGAACTATCTGGCGCTGGAAGTAAAAGGTAATCGCTACGATTTAAGCCGGAAGCACGGGTTGTTACGGGCGCAGATTGCGTTGGGATTAGCGGGCGATGCGCATGGTGAAATCCTGTCGACAATGGTGGAATTACTGGCCGAAGCAAACAGCAGAACTGTCTGATATATGAACGTTTTTATAGAGACGATTACTTCGACAGATCCCGCCAAACGCAACCGTTCTTTTTACGAAATAAGTCGCCGGTTGTCGGGGAAAGAGTTGCTGGGCCTGTTGCGGGAGCTCGACGAATTTCGGAAATCGACACCGAGTTTATATGATAAAGTAAGAGCCATTCTGTTCCTGTATGCGGGCTTCCGATTTTTCCTGATGGAAACGCCCGAAACGCCAACAACCGGGAAAGTGCCGTACGCCGGTTTTGAGGATTTGCTGGCCCGCCGGTTCGAACAGGCTATTGCTACCTTTTTGCACGAACTGGATAAACAAGGCCCGAATGCGGCTTTGTTCAGCGCCCTGGCCGAAAGCTACCACCATTTATCGTTCCAGATTCTGGCGGGGCAGGTTCGGAAAAGCGTACGTTCCAGCAAAGGAAACCAGTGGATGTTTCGGGTCGGCCACCGCGAAGAACACCCGATCCGGATTCATCCGGCCTTGCTGAAACGCCCGGAGAATTCGCTCTTTTATCCCATTCTGCACGAACAGACGTCCGTGCGGATGGATTTGACCCACAGCGGCTGGTCGGATATTTTCTTCCTCGGAATGGATTATCCGGAAGGCGCCCGCGTGGTCAATATATCGATTGATTTGGGCGTTTTTGGCCGTGATGCCGATATTCGTCCCCCGCTGAACTGCTACGTTCGCGTGATACCGGACCCGGTTTTACGCCTGACGAGCATCGACTTAAACACCACCAAAGACATTGTCGATCTCGCCGATTTGTTCAATTTCGGCAACGATTACCTGAGTCTGGTGAAAGCCGGGGTCATTGCCTCTGGTCTCATTCCGCCTTCGTTCGAAAATACGAATCAGTCGTTGCCGGATATTTTGTCACGGATTGTCGCGCCGGGCATGGGTATTGAGCTGGTGACTAAAGTAAACGACATTCCGAAAGGCTCCCGGTTTGCGGTTTCAACCAATCTGTTGGGTTCGATCATCAGCCTGCTCATGCGGGCGACGGGTCAGACGAAGAAACTGGAAGGCGGTTTGGAAGAAAGCGAACGGCGGCTGGTGGCATCGCGGGCCATTCTGGGCGAGTGGATTGGCGGTTCGGGCGGAGGCTGGCAGGATTCCGGCGGGGTTTGGCCCGGTATCAAGGCTATCCAGGGCACGTTTGCGCAGGAAGGCGATCCCGAATCCGGCATCAGTCGCGGAACCTTATTACCACGTCACCGGGTATTGCAGGGCGAGGAAATCCACCCGGAAATGGGCGAGAAGATCATGAAATCGCTGGTGCTGATGCACGGCGGGATGGCTTCCAACGTCGGCCCGATTCTGGAAATGGTGACTGAAAAATACCTGCTCCGGGGCGACAACGAGTGGAATGCCCGGCAACAAACCAACCAGGTTTTCGACAATATTCTGACGGCCATCAAAGAAGGCGATATTCAGAAACTGGGGGCTAATACCGCCAAAAACTGGGAAGGCCCCATCAAAACGATCATTCCGTGGGCTTCCACCTATTTTACCGAACAAATCATTTCCAAAGCAAAAACCGCCTTTGGCGACGATTACTACGGTTTTTTGATGTTGGGCGGGATGTCTGGGGGCGGCATGGGCATGTTTGTCAATCCGGCAGGGTACGAAGACTACAAAATGAAGGTGCTGGACATTCTGCGGAAAACGAAAGCGGAATTATCGGCTTCGCTGCCGTTTGCGATGGAACCGGTGGTCTATAACTGGAGCATCAATTACAAAGGAACCTGGGCGACCTTGCAGGCCGGAACCGAAGCCCTGATGCCGGAGCAATATTACGGTATTCACGTGTCGGAACTGGTTCGGAAAGATCCGGCCACTATTTCGTATATCCGGCGGGCAGAAATTGACCTGTTTACGACCTATTGCGAGAAAAATAACCTTGCCTATCCGCTTCTGCGAACCATTATCAGCAACCTGTTCAAGGTGTCTGACCCGACTTCGCAGAGCAATCGCAGTGTTGAAAACGAAAAAGCCGAACGCATCAAGAAAGAAAACGGCTTCGATTACATTCAGCACGAAGAGATTCGGGAAGATTTGCAAAAAGGCCGCATTGGTCTGTCCCGTAATCGGTTAGCGGCTGAAACGACTATCGAAGATGTACAACCGGGTGACATCGTTCAACTGGACGAACTGACCGCAGAAACCAAAACCGGTGAAGCGGCCATTCGCGCCGGAAAAGTAGCGGTTTTGAGTCTGGCAGCGGGTGTAGGCAGCCGTTGGACGAAAGGCGCCGGGGTAATCAAAGCCCTGAATCCATTTGTGGAAATTGAAGGCCGGCACCGGAGTTTTCTGGAAATTCATCTGGCGAAAACCCGCAAAGTGGCCGAAACCTATGGTGGCCTGATTCCCCATCTGGTTGCCACCAGTTACCTGACGCACGAACCAATTCGCCGGACGCTGGAAGAAACCCGTAATTTTGGATATTCCGGAGCGACCTACCTGTCGCCGGGCCGTTCGATTGGGCAGCGGTTTGTGCCGATGGAGCGCGATTTGCGGTTCATGTGGGAGGAAATGCCGCAGGAAACGCTTGACGAAAACAAGCAGAAAGTGCGGGATGCCGTTCGGCAGACGATGATTGGCTGGGCCAAGTCGAAAGGCGAAGGCTCGGACTATGTCGATAACATTGCGGCTCAACGGTTTTCGCCCCTGGGCCACTGGTATGAAGTGTCCAATTTGCTCCGCAACGGAACCTTGGCGCGCTTGCTGGCTGAACACCCGCAGTTGGAAACCATCATGTTGCACAACATCGATACGCTGGGTGCGGATGTGAACCCGGCGGCACTGGGGCATCACCTGGAATCGCGTAATGTGCTGACGTTCGAGGTGGTTCCCCGCCGGATCGAAGATCGGGGGGGAGGACTGGCACGGGTCAACGGAAACCTCCGCTTGCTGGAAGGACTGGCGCAACCCCGCGAGGAAGACGAATTGAATCTGAGTTATTACAACTCGATGACGACCTGGATTCAGATCGATCCGCTGCTGGTGCTGTTCGGCCTGACGCGGCAGGATTTGCAGGACGGCGACGACGCTAAACTCGCCAAAGCCGTTCGGAGCGTTGCCCACCGCATTCCGACCTATGTTACCACCAAAGATGTCAAATACCGCTGGGGACACGGCCAGGAAGATATTTATCCGGTGGCGCAGATCGAAAAATTGTGGAGTGATATGTCGGCATTGGCCGATGTGCAATGCGGCTACATTGCCGTTCCGCGGATGCGCGGGCAACAAATGAAAGATCCGGCTCAACTGGATGCCTGGGTTACCGACGGCAGCAAAGACTACATTGCCGCTTTGGGTACGTTTGAGGTTTGATAGTTAAAATGGCTGGATGACTGCACAATGGTTAAAAATGGTTGACTGGTTAATTTGAGCGGGCTTGCCACGTTGCAACCATTTTTAACCATTCAGCCATCAAACCATTGTTCAACCATCCAGCCATTTTAAGTTATCTTTAACCTGAGAATGGCGTCTTTTGCCGCTAATGTTGTTAATTTCGAATTATGAATAAGAAAGTCATTTTAATGATTCTGGACGGCTGGGGAATTGCCCGAAAGATCGATGTTTCGGCGATTGATGCGGCCAATACGCCCTTCGTGGACTCGCTGTATACGAATTATTCACACAGCCAGTTGGAGGCTTCGGGTCTGGCGGTCGGTTTGCCGGCGGGTCAGATGGGCAACTCCGAAGTGGGCCACATGAACCTCGGTGCGGGGCGAATTGTGTATCAGGATTTGGTAAAAATCAATCTGGCCGTTGAGCAACATACGCTGGAAAAAGAGCCGGTTTTGCTCGATGCGCTGAATTACGCCAAAACCAACGGCAAGAAAGTTCATTTTATCGGTCTGGTTTCCAATGGCGGAGTTCACTCGCATATCGAACACCTGAAAGGGCTTTGTACGGTCGCGCATGAGCAAGGCCTGACGGATGTATTCATCCATGCCTTTACCGATGGGCGCGATACGGATCCGAAAAGTGGCTACGGTTTTCTGGCCGATCTGGAAGCACATCTGAAAACGACTACAGGTCGGATTGCCACCATCACCGGGCGGTATTTTGCGATGGACCGGGATAATCGCTGGGAACGGGTCAAACTGGCCTACGACGCGATGGTGAAGGGCATTGGTCACGAGACCTGCGAAGTCGGTGGGGAGTTGTCGGCGGTTCATCAATCTTACGAAGAGGGCGTGACGGACGAGTTTATCAAGCCCATCATCGTGACGAATCCCGACGGAACACCGCTGGCTACGATTCAGGATGGGGATGTGGTGCTTTGCTTCAACTTTCGCACCGACCGGGGCCGCGAAATTACACTGGCGCTCAGTCAGCGGGATTATCCGGAGCAGGACATGAAAAAGCTGAACCTGTACTACGTCACACTGACCAATTACGACAATGACTTTGTGGGTGTAAAAGTCATTTATGACAAAGACAACCTGACGAATACACTCGGGGAGGTGGTTTCAAAAGCGGGTAAAAAACAGATTCGGATTGCCGAAACCGAGAAGTATCCGCACGTGACGTTCTTCTTCTCTGGTGGCCGCGAGGATGTGTTCGAAGGTGAAAGCCGCTTGTTGTGCCCGTCGCCCAAAGTGGCGACCTACGACCTGCAACCGGAGATGAGCGCCAGGGATATCCGCGACGCGATTATTCCGGAACTGGAACGGGAGCAGGTGGATTTTGTCTGCTTGAATTTCGCCAATACCGACATGGTGGGTCATACGGGCGTTTTTTCAGCGGTTGTGAAAGCCGCCGAAACCGTCGATCAGTGCGCTCAGGCCGTGATCACCACCGCGCTGGCCCACGGTTATACGACCATTGTGATCGCCGACCACGGCAACGCCGATTTTATGATC
This sequence comes from Larkinella sp. C7, assembly GCF_006149005.1. Classification (GTDB taxonomy): domain Bacteria; phylum Bacteroidota; class Bacteroidia; order Cytophagales; family Spirosomataceae; genus Larkinella. The sequence goes on from NZ_VBSL01000007.1 coordinate 382,193, forward strand.
AACGAAGACGGGTCGCCCAACACGGCCCACACGACCAACCCGGTTCCGTGTATTCTGGTTGATAATGATTTTCATCCGAAACTGAACAACGGCGTGCTGGCGGACATTGCCCCGACGATTCTGCAACTGATGGGCATCGAACAACCCGCCGTCATGACGGGGCACAGTTTGATAGCGGAATAGATAAACTTTTCGGCTTGGGTTGGTGTTCGTCAACTAACGACCATTGCACTCCCCCTGATTGGAAAGTCAGGGGGTATTTTTTAGGATGATGAAATTTAGTTACGGACTCGTTTTTATTCTGGCGTTAGCCGCTTGCAGCAATCCCACCAAAGAAGCCCCCGCCGGGACGTATTACGACCTAAAATCGTATATCGAACAGCAGATCAGTCAGTTAAAAAGCCAGCAACCGACGGTTTTGAAACAGGCCGGTTTTGGCGACGAGAAAGAGCAGCAAAAGACGAAGGACATTGACTGGAGTCGCGAACTCGATTTGTTTTTGCAAGCGGATATCAACAAGCAGGCGTATCAGGCCAGTTATCTGAAAAACCGCCCGGATTCGCTCACGTATGAATACACCCTGAAACCAGGTGAAAAGCTCCCCGTTCAGGTGCTGCGCATCGAGCTGGATTCGGTCACCCACCAGCCCCGGCTGGTTAAAGCGACCTTACGAACCCGGAATTCGCTCTACGAATCGGAACGGAACGTCTGGCTGGAAAGCGAAAACGGCGCGGTCAAACACTACCACATGGAAGGATTTCAGCAACTGGCGTGGCTGGATCAGAAGCGGTTTTTGATTGATGGGCAGATTGGGGAGTATTAACCTTCGTGATTGGCATGTTGATTGAGCGTAGAGCTTTTGAAAATAAGAAAACCTTCCGGTAGTAAGTGACACCACTAACCGGAAGGTTCTTGTTTTTAGGTGAGCCCACAAATGTCGGAACGATTCATGTAGGTAATCTGTCAAATTACCGATTAATAAGTAGCCGCTTGCTTATTATTCGTCGAGCGGTTTTCAATTGAATGAGATACAAATAAGTGGTTATAGAGCTTAAATCGACTATTTCGTACTCTACTTTCCCCGTTCCAATTACCGCTTTTCCCCATACCCGCCGTCCCAGCACATCTACAATCTGCAAGTCAGCTCTTTGATCAGCTTCAATCAGATAACTAATTTCGACCGGCCCCCGGCTTGGGTTGGGGCTAATATTCAGTTCCATGCTTATTTCGACCTTTTCATCAATACCTTGTCGGCTTCCGGTGGGGGGGCAGGTAAGCGACTTTGGCGACCACTTCAGGATGTAATTACTCCCTGGTACCCGACCGCTTATTGAGTGTGTTTTGCCATCCTTGAGTGAGAGGGGAACTGAAAAGTTGTATCCATGAACTCCATTTCCCTTACCTGCATTCTTTAGGTCATCGCGGTAAATATTCGCATCTATATTGCCGATTATTGTTGTGCTATTTAAAAACTCCACCGTAATTGGAATATTGGGTTTATCCCGATTCCAAATCCATCCCTGAATGCTATTGCAGTTGACTATATCTAAATAACCCTCGTAATTGCCCGGTCCACTATTACCACTGATTGGGGGCGGACCGGTAGTGCCTCCTCCCGGGTTGACGGTCAGTGTCAGCGTGGTCGGCACC
>NZ_VBSL01000070.1:0-417 GCF_006149005.1 Larkinella sp. C7
CTCAGGAAGGTCGTCTCTTTGAAATCCTGCAAACGCAAGACCTCAGTCCCAAAAGCCTGCAAAAACTCTTTCAAGGTTTGGGACGGGATACCGCTCAAGAGTTAGCTAGCTATCTACAAGCAGATAGGCTCAAGAACTTCCGAGCCTTCTTCAATCAGCCCTGCCAGCCCAGCCTAACAGAGAAAAGTTTCGCTCCTGTTGCCTTTAGCGACAGCCAGAAGGACTTTGCCAGCCTGTCTGAGCTTATGGACTTCTACTATCAAGATAAGGCTGAGCGAGACCGAGTTGCTCAACAGGCCAGCGACCTTATTCACCGTGTCCAAAATGACCTAGAAAAAAATAAAAAGAAGCTGGTCAAGCAGGAAAAAGAACTGGCGGCGACTGAAAAGGCTGAAAGCTTCCGCCAGAAGGGTGAAC
>NZ_VBSL01000070.1:486-744 GCF_006149005.1 Larkinella sp. C7
CCAGAAGGGTGAACTCCTGACCACCTACCTCAATCTGGTTCCCAATAACAAGGACCAGATCCAGCTGGATAATTACTACACCGGTGAAAAATTGACCATTGCCTTAGATGTCAGTCTCAGCCCCAGCCAGAATGCCCAGAAGTATTTCAAAAAATATCAGAAATTAAAGGAAGCTGTCAAGCACCTCAATGGTCTGATTGAAGAGACCAAGCAAACCATTGCCTACCTAGAATCAGTCGAAACCGCCCTCTCGCAGGC
>NZ_VBSL01000071.1:0-451 GCF_006149005.1 Larkinella sp. C7
TCATTCCCGACACTTTCTTGGTTGCTGAAATTGCTGGACGGATAACTGGTTACCTGGTCGGTTCTGTCACCCAGAAACGCTATCTAACTGATGATTTGTTTGAGAATGTTGTCTCCAATCCAGCAAGCGGTGGTTTTATCCAGATTCAGTCCCTATCGGTAGCACCAAAATTTGCGGGCCAAGGAATCGGTACAGCTCTCTTAGCTGCCTTAAAGGATTTGGCTCTAGCCCAGAACCGTGATGGTATTAGCCTGACCTGTCATAGTGAATTGATTCCTTATTATGAGATGAATGGTTTTAGCGATGAAGGCCCATCAGATTCTAACCACGGTGGTAGCCTCTGGAACAATATGGTCTGGGAAAATAGGTGAACTTTCCTTATCTCAAGTCAAGTGTTACGCCTTAGTGACAAACCTTGTTAAATTTGCATTTACCATTAATTTAAGATATA
>NZ_VBSL01000071.1:529-737 GCF_006149005.1 Larkinella sp. C7
CTGATAACTATGAGGAGGAGAAGCTTTGACCGATTTTAAGGATGATAAGTCAAAATCTGCTTCCGGAAGCAAAAGTTTCAAGGACCAGATTTTGAATGAATTAGAAGAAGCCAATCGCTTAAAAGGGATCCAAGATGATGGGACGGTCAAATCGATTGTAGAAAGTCTCAACACTGAAAGCAGTCGTGAGATTGATCCTGATTTTAAT
>NZ_VBSL01000072.1 GCF_006149005.1 Larkinella sp. C7
ACGCGGCTGATCCTGCTCGAAGGCCCCTGGCTCTGGAATCGCCTGATGTGGTTTGGCCTGGCGGCCGGGGCGCTGGCTTTTACGTACTTCCGGTTTCGGTTGGGCCACGTTATACCGAATACCCCATGGACGCGTATTTTCAGTCGCCGATCCAATCCTGGGCGCTCCCCTGTACTCACTGCTCCGGACGCATCGGATCCAGGCAACCGGGACACCAGTCCGATCAACCTGCCGAACCGCACCCGTCATTTTGGATTCGCCACGGATGTGCGCCAGGCACTCGCCATTGCCCTCTCTTCGTTCGGGATGATTGCCAGAACCCGGGGGGGACTCACGCTGGTAGCCCTGTTGTCTATTGGCACCGGTCTGTTCGCAACCGAATACATGGAGTGGCTGGGGGTTCCGTTGTTGGCCCGCACCGAGGAGGTTTTACGAATTTTAGCACCCGCCCTGAGCAGCCTCAAAACCCAGTGGATCATCATTCCCCAGCTCACCATCTTCTACGCCGGTGAGCTGGTCTGGCGCGAGCGTGAAGCCGGGCTCAATGAGCTTTCGGATACGACGCCGGTGCGCGAATGGGTCCTGCTGCTGGGCAAATTCCTGGGACTTTCGCTCGTCATCATCACCTGGATGGCCTTCCTGATGGGGGCCGGCATCATCAACCAGCTCGTCATGAGGTATCACCATTTCGAGATTGGGGTATACCTGAAGGCGCTCTTCGG
>NZ_VBSL01000073.1 GCF_006149005.1 Larkinella sp. C7
ACGCGGCTGATCCTGCTCGAAGGCCCCTGGCTCTGGAATCGCCTGTTGTGGTTTGGCCTGGCGGCAGGGGCGCTGGCCTTTACGTATTTCCGGTTTCGGTTGGGCCACGTTATACCGAATACCCCATGGACGCGTATTTTCAGTCGCCGATCCAATCCAGGGCGCTCCCCTGTACTCACTTCTCCGGACGCATCGGATCAAGGCAACCGGGACACCAGTCCGATCAACCTGCCGAACCGCTTCCGTCAATTTGGTATCACCACGGATGTGCGCCAGACACTCGCCATTGCCCGCACCTCGTTCGGAATGATTGCCAGATCCCGGGGCGGGCTCACGCTGGTAGCCCTTTTAGCGATTGGCACCGGCCTGTTCGCACCCGAATACATGGAATGGCTCGGGGTTCCGTTGTTGGCCCGAACGGAAGAGGTGTTACGTACACTAACACCCGCCCTGAGCAGCTTCAAAACCCAGTGGATCATTATCCCTTTTCTCACCATCTTCTACGCCGGGGAGCTGGTCTGGCGCGAACGGGAAGCCGGGCTCAATGAGCTTTCGGACACCACGCCGGTACGCGAATGGGTCCTGCTGCTGGGCAAATTCCTGGGACTGTCGCTCGTCATCATCACCTGGGTGACCTTCCTGATGGGGGCCGGCATCATCAACCAGCTCGTCATGAAGTATCACCATTTCGAGATTGGGGTATACCTGAAGGCGCTCTTCGG
>NZ_VBSL01000074.1 GCF_006149005.1 Larkinella sp. C7
TTCTAAATAATTAAAAAGCTCTCACCCTACTCGGGTTAAGAGCTTAACTTATCTTATTTAACCAGACGACCTTCCAGATAGTCCAACATATCCCCCAATTGCTCGATAGTCTCAATATCATCATCAGGAATCTCAATAGAAAACTCATCTTCAAGATTGACGACAAATTCCATTAAATCAATAGAATCAACACCAAGTTCATCTTTTAAAGAGGTCTCTTCCGTCACCTCCATATCCTCATGATGCATTTGTTCCTTAATCATCTGACTAATCTTATCAAAAATTTCACTTCTGGTCATTTGCTCTCCTTTCGAGAAGATTCATAAACTATTTTAGTAAGGGGTATTATAGGAGTTATATTCAATTTTCTTTTACAAGACTTCTATCCTTCTCCTTTCTTATCAATGATTTTTCTTAGAAAATTCATCCACAATCTTGTCCACAACTTGATTTTCTAACATAGTACGAACTTGCTTGATGGTATAATAAACAGATTTAGCATCACTAGAACCATGACACTTCACAACAGGGGCCTGCAGGCCAATCAGGACAGCACCCCCAGCTGATGAATAATCCATAAGATCGCGTAGGCCATAAAGAGAATCCTTGAGAAAGAAGGCTCCCAATTTTGCCTTTGTTCCACCGTCCTTAATTGCAGACTTCAAAGCAGAAAAAATAGAAAGTCCTGTACCTTC
>NZ_VBSL01000076.1 GCF_006149005.1 Larkinella sp. C7
GACTTATCTTAACAACAATTGGAATTCAAATGCTGTTGACCGGGGTTAAGGGGGCCTTCCCTATTAAGTAATATTGACAAATCAAGCCATTCTGTTACAATGGCTTTAGCAAGAATCATGATGGTCAAAGCTCATGAGAATTGTGCGTCTTTTGCGTACAGTTTTCGAGAGTTTTGGCTATTTTTGTGTGGAGGAAGGGAAATGTGGAAACGGAAGAAGAAGTATTCTCCGGTTAAATATGATGGTGACCTGAGTAAAGAGTATAATCGAGTTTTAAAAGATATTAGTGAAATTGAGAGATTATCTATTACTCCGAAGTTAATTGAGCTGAATCAAAAGGAAAAAAAGATTGAGATGGAAATTATTTTGGCACCTATAATATTCTTTGTTTCAATAATAATTATTGGATTAAGTGTGGATAAATTTCTTTCTAGATCAAGCCATATAGTCATGGATGCAGTAGTTGTAATTTTTGGAGTTGTAATATTTTTTCTAAACGTTGAACAATTAAGATTACCTAGCAAATATAAATTAGCTAGAAGAATTTATGAGGAAAAAATATTATCAGCTATAAAAGTATATTTTTCCCTAAGCAGCTCAAAATATATAAAAATGTTAAAAGATGAAATATCAGATGCTATTAATAAAACTGCAAAAGAGCAAAGT
>NZ_VBSL01000077.1 GCF_006149005.1 Larkinella sp. C7
GCACTGGCCGCCCTTTGGTCGAACTGGCCAGGCAGAGCTTCGATAGCAAAATAGGCAGAAGCTGCCAAGGTCTTTTCAATGTCGATCTGGTCCAAGACCTGATCGGTCACCCGTTCAGAAAAGATGTGAGCCTGGGCCTTTTCCAAAAGGTCTGCTGGGATATTGAACACATCATAGACCTGGATTAGACGCAAGTCTTTCAAGCTTGACAACTGTAAATTATGCCTCAATTTCGCCACCAGAGAGCTAGCCTTAACCTGAAAATCGGCCTTCTTCTCCACAAAAATTCGCTTATTCATGCTTTATTTCCTTTGTCTTAATTTCTTAACGCATACTCTTCAAAAATCAAAAGCTTCCGCCATCCACTCCTTGCACGGCCATGCCTTGCGAGGTCGGTTGGTTTTGCCATCTTTGTGAGATGGGCGGAGTTTCTGCTCCCGCCCACTTTTGATTTTCAACGACAATTAATTTCCTTAGTCTACCCCTTGCAGTTTTTCCAAAACAACTTCGTAGACATCGGTCAGATTACCCAAGTCTCTGCGGAAAACATCCTTGTCCATGTGATGGCCTTCCTTGTCCCAAAGGCGACAGTTGTCTGGTGAAAATTCATCCGCCAAAATAATCTTGCCATCCTTGTCGAAACCAAATTCCAACTTGAAG
>NZ_VBSL01000078.1 GCF_006149005.1 Larkinella sp. C7
AGATGCGCGAAATGCCTTCCTTGGGTGTAATCTTGGTCAGGAGAGAATTGACACTGGGCATGAGAGCCCCAGTTCCAAAGCCATACATAAAGCGAAGCAGGCCTAATTCCAGCGGCGTCTTGGCATGGGCAAAGGAAAAGTACATACAAAAGCTATAGAAAAGGGCAATTAAGAGGAGACGGTGATTGCCAATCCTGTCACCAATCTTACCAAGGAATGAGCTAGACAGCATGCTGGAAAAACCCATACTAGAGACAATCAAGCCTGAAACAAACATGAGGTTGGTCACCTGACCCAGATGGCGAATATAGAGGGTCAAGATTGGGGCGATGGATTGAGCTGAGACCTGAATAATCATACTGGTCACAAAGAGCCCCAGCATAACCTGACGGTTCTTGACCTGCTTGAGCAGCTCCCTGGTTGGCAACTCATGCTCCTTCTTAACAGGAACGAAGTCTTCCTTGATTAAGAAAATGGTCATCAGATTGAGGGCCAAAAGGAGAAAACCGACACCCAAGAAAATATTGCGAATGCCCAGCAGGTCGGCAAAGTAGCCACCCAAGAGGGGACCAATCAGGGTCCCCGCTGTTACTCCTGTTGCCAGGGTCCCTAGGGCAAAGCCCAGCTTATTTTTGGGAGCCT
>NZ_VBSL01000079.1 GCF_006149005.1 Larkinella sp. C7
TACTGGTTGCCGGATCCGGTGGTTTCATTTTTTACAACACCAATGTGCTGAATGCGTATTTAAATCAGGCGGATCGTTTGCTGATGCGCGCGAAATACGAGCGACGCTACGGGTCATACTGGAATGCCCCGCGACCCGTCCTGGTGCGCACCCGGTTGCAGGTCGAGCTCTATCCCGATGAACAAAAGGCTGAAATAGCCGGTACGTACCAGCTGGTCAATCGCGGCAAAGTCGCCATCGACTCGATCCACCTTTCCACGATTCCTCAGGATGGGATCGCAGCCGTTTCATTCAACCGGCCCGCGTTTCCAATGGTGCTGGATGATGAGCTCGGTTACCGGATCTATTCCCTGAAAAATCCGCTCCAGCCCGGTGACTCCCTGCAAATGCATTTCAAGATGCACATCGAACCCCGGGGCTTCAGCAACACGGGCGTGGATGCCTCCGTAGTCGCGAATGGTTCTCATTTAACCAGTGACTGGATGCCCGTCATTGGTTACCAGGATGATCGCCGTCTGCGTGATGTGCGTGACCGCTCAACGCATGGACTCGCTCCGCGTACGGAGAGGCCCTCTCTCTACGATGTTGCCGCGCGAAACGATACCCGTCATGCGGAACAGATAGACTTGGAAGCGATTGTC
>NZ_VBSL01000008.1 GCF_006149005.1 Larkinella sp. C7
AACCAAAAGGACCTTACATAACAAACTTACTCACGTATCAATAAAATTTTTCAAAATCTTCTTTTTCGATTCAGCCTGCCGATCACCAAACCGGCGGATTGTCGGCTGGTCCGGTTGAACTCAATCGCTAACTATCCTAAAATTCTTTTCTTGCCAGGACTTTGTTAACATTTGATTTGATCATAAAACAGAAAATGAATTCCTTAGACCAGATCAAAGCTTTGGTTTTTGAACTTAGAGGACACTACAAGTTTGAGCTGACAGCAAATACTTCGCTTCAAAAGGACCTGGGCATTTATGGGGATGACGCTTCAGAGTTCATTGAGCGTTTTGGGCAAATTTTCCAAGTAGATATCTCGGAGTTTAACTATGCCAAATATTTTGCTGGTGAAGGAGGTATATTTACTCCTTGGCTAACAAACTGGTTAAAGATTGATGATGATTTCGGGAAGGAGCCTCTAACCTTAGGTGACTTAGAAGCAGCTATTGAAAGTAAAAAACTCCGATGAATTTGACTTAGGTAAACTTAAACGCACTTATATAATAAGTAAAATCAGATGTGGTATATGCTTTCAGAAAACAAATTACTACATGATTTGATTAAATGTTGTCCTGATAATTCAACTTGGGAAATAACAAGAGATTTATGGGAAAGACTTCCTGAGTTGTTGAATGATTTTTTGACTCTTCATAAAACGTACATTCAAGTCGTTGTCAATGATCAGAATAGAAGTGTAATTTTGGAATTAATTGATAAGTATGAGTTTAGTAAAAAGATTGTTCATCAAACAATTATAGACTCATCCGGTAACTACATAATGAATAGTTGGGACCGTATGATGTTAACACATATAAGCCGAGCTTTCCCTAATTCGGAAAGCCTAGTTCTAAAATATGGAGATATGGACTACTTTGGTATAATGAGCTAATTTGAACTTTCCCTATTAATTAAATAATGGGAGATATGTACAAATAGATACATAACACAATAGTAGTTATAGTAGGACCAGAATGGCGTTTTTGATTGATCTTGAAGAAGGCTATGAGGATGTATAGTATGATCCCAATCTAGTATCAGTAGTTACTCAATAGCTTTATTTACACTAGCGCAACGTTTGAAACAAAAAAATAATGCAAATAGCCGATCGTCTTCGATACATTGGACTCTATCAAATCATTGGTGGCATAGTAGGACTGTTAACAGGATACACTTTGATGACAGGGACAGATCGGTTTAAGAACATAGCTATTGTCGCAGTTGCAGGAGCCGTGTTCTTTAGCTTTTCGATTACTTGTGGCTGGCTTATTCTTATCCATCGTAGAAAGGCTCTACTCTTATCAACTATCAATCAAGGATTGCAAATATTCATGATTGGTTTTAGTTCTTTTCTCTTTAAGTATTGTTCAGGGATATATATTACGCTTGGAGTAGATGTTTTGAATAATAAAGTTGAATCTGGTATTGGTCTATCACTATTTCATCTTTTTATCAACTCTGGCGAGCATGGGGAAGTATCTGTTAATATAATAGCTGCTCTTTTACTAGCCTTTCTGCTTCGCTTGCAAGAGGACAAGCCTACTATTTCTGACGCTAGAGAATAAGGCCACTGCACGTCTTCAAGTAAAAGTGGACAACAGGGGTGAGAATGAGAAGAGACAATTCAGTAATCGCACGGGCGACCCCGTTGTTTCACTCAAATCCCCTTGGTTCAGCCCCAAAATCCCCTCCTAACCGTCCAAAAACGGCTTGAACTGCTTCAACCGCCTGCGAGCGCAAACCGGCCTTATCCATGATCAAAGGTATCCAGCGACAAACTCGGCGCCAGTACACGGCCGAAGAAAAGATTCGGATTGTACTGGAAGGTTTGCAGAGTGAACAGTCAGTAGCCGAAATCTGTCGCAGGACTCAATACCAACATCTATTATCGCTGGATGGGACCGCCCATGCAGTAAAGAATTGTTAGAAGCCGGGAAAAAGCGATTGGCAGGTAATACCCCTCGCGAAGCTACCGCGCCCGAAGTACAGTCAATCAAGTCAGAAAATTACGTGTCTCGGTATTTAAAAGAGTATTTGAAAAGGGAAAGTATTGAGCATATTCGCAGCGCTCCCTTTCATCCCATGACGCAGGGCAAAATTGAGCGGGATCATCGATCCATGAAAAACGTGCTGCTACTGGAGCACTACTACAGTTCGGAAACGTTTTTGTAACCGTCATTTTCAGTCGCTTATAACCCGCATATAGAAAGAAAAACTGATTACGATCAGGCTGGTGTCCGATCCCGCTCATTCTACACTGAAGGGGAAAGCGCCATTTTTGATGCGTTAACGTATGCAGTTATAACACCATGAAAAAAGCACTAATCGCACTTTCGCTGTTGCCATTGCTGGCCTGTGGCCAGTCTTACCAACAACCCATGTTGGTAAAAACCGTCTGGCGGGCCGCTTTTCTGGCTCCCGGTATACTAAATGAAACGCGCCTGGGAAACCAGGTTACCCTGATTTCTGAAGCGCGGGTGTCGACCTATACCAAAACCAAAGAAGTAGAAGTGTCTCCTGACAAACCCAAATATTATTCTTCCAGCACAGTGAATCCGGATCTGTCGGTTGGCGCCCGGTATTTTTACAATCTGGACCGACGCCTGGAAAAAGGAAAAAGTATCCGGTACAATTCAGGGAACTACCTCAGCGTAAAAGCACGCTACAAACTGCCCGCCGTTGCCAAAAGCGAATCGGAATACATTCCCATTGGTAACGGAAGCGGCTTTGGCGTCGAAGCCCTGTGGGGTTTTCAACGGACCTATCGCCGTAATTTTTACCTGAACTTGTCGCTGGGTAGCCGGATTTTCCGTGGAAAAGTGGAAGGGGCGGGTGATTTCACCCTGGGCTATACCTTTGCCACGGCAGGAGAACGGTAATTTTCACCAGCCGCCGTTAGAAACCAGGCTCTCACAAAACCGGTCAGGTGAATATGGCCTTTCAGAATTACCAGGTGCTGGTGTCGTCATTGCGCTATTCTATGAACAGCCCACCTTTCTCCTCATTACCCCTGGAACAATTATTGGCCCAACTCCAATCCACTTTAACGGGGCTTGAAAGCGGGGTTGCGGCTAAACGCAGTCAGGAACAACGCAAACTACTGCCATCAGAAAGCCGATTTCAACGAGAGTTGAAACTGTTGGTTCGGCAGTTTAGCAATCCGCTGCTCCTGCTCCTGGTGGTAGCCGTTATTCTGTCAGCGATGTTAGGGAAACCTCCGATACCCTCATCATTCTCTTCATCCTGCTGGCAACCGGACTTTTAGGCTTTTGGCAGGAATGGACCGCCGGACGCGCCATTGAAAAATTGCGTTCCATCATTGCCATGAAGCATACGGTTTTGCGCGATGGAAAAGAAACGCAGGTGGATACGTCGGAAGTGGTGACGGGCGACGTGCTGGTTTTAGATACGGGGGATCGTATTCCAGCCGATTGCCGGATCCTGAGTAGCAATGAACTGCACGTGGATGAAAGCTCACTGACCGACAGGCGAATCGTATCCTGTCGAAAAGACAGTTGACACCATTCCGGATGCGTTGCCACTCAGTCGAAAAACGAATTGTCTGTGGCAGGGAACAAACGTCATCAGTGGCAGGGCGCATGCACTGGTAGCCAAACCGTATTCGGTCAATTGACCCAAAGTCTGACTCAAACGCCAGAGACGGCTTTTGAAAAAGGCATTAAACACTTCGGTTACTTTCTGCTGCGGATCACGATCGTGCTGTCGCTGGTCCTTCTGATGGCCAACCTGTATTTTAGAAAGCTGGTTTTCGATTCGATCCTATTTTCTCTGGCCCTCGCCATCGGCATGACTCCCGAGCTTTTACCAGCCATCATGACTTTTGCCATGTCGGCGGGGGCCCGACGCATGCTTGAGAAAAAAGTAATTGTTAAGAAGCTTTCCTCTATCTTCAATTTTGGCGAAGTGACGGTGTTGTGTACGGATAAAACCGGCACCATTACCGAAGGTAATGCCACGGTAAAGGAGATGGTGAACTGGCAGGGCCAGCCCGATAAGCGATTACGCTTATATGCTTATCTGAATGCAACCTTTCAACAGGGCTTTTCCAATCCCGTTGATCAGGCTATAGGAGCCTTGAAACTAACACGGGATTCAGAATTAGGGTTGTCATTTTAATGACTTGGTTTGCTGGCAGGTAAGCAAAAAAATATGGGTAATGAATCGAGGTTCTCTCCATTCATTACCCATACTGTCACTACTCTCTGCTATCAATTCAATCGAAACTCAGTAACAATCAGACCGGGACCGTTTCGGGGGATCCCTTTTTGTTCAGAAATTTTTCCAGAATGTCGGGCATTTTTTCAAAGACTTCGCCCAGACCTTTTGATTGTCTGGTCGCTATGAACTGAATCTGATCACCCTGTGTAACCAGAAAGCCAATCGGTTCGATTCCCATTCCGGCCCCGGCCCCTTTTCCTTCACCATGCCCCTGTTTTTTGTCTTCCCCTTCGCCCCCGCCGAAGCCAAAGCCCATACCAATCCGGATGACGGGAACACAGGAGTAGCTGCCTAATTGAAAGACTTGCCCCACGACGGTTTCGGTTTTCGATTCCGTACGAAGAAACTCCGTTACCTTGTTTAAGACTTCATTCAATGACGTTTCCATACAAGTTCTATTGATATTTTATGAAAAAATGAAAGAAAGCAAAATGCGGTATAAACGATTTCGGATTATAATTTTAACCAGGACCTCGCCTGTGAAATTAATTCGTAACCGACGATCCGGGCGGCTCAGCAACCCAAATACCGGATACAAATAGGCATTGTATCCGTAATGACCGGTATCCAAGTTGACTTCACACGTTTTGACCTGAAAAGTTTGCAGCATACGTTTAATTTTTCGAAGAACAATCCGGGACGACATGCGGAAACGGTTAACGCTGGCGGAAGATTTCCGTTTAGGCTTTCCTGGCTGAAATAGGGAGGAAAAGCTCCAGGGATCAATTGTCTTCGTCCAACCCAGCACCCAAAATCGAATACGCCCGCCCGAAACCAGGTGAATTGAAAGCAGCCCACGCCAATGCACGGCATACTGTTGCTCTTCGGTGTCGATCACCAGCATCAACGGGGCTATTAAAAGCCAGCCAACCAATCCTAAAACGACCCCGACGGTTAAAATAATCCAGAATTGCCCTGTCATATTTTTGCAAATAACACCTTATCAGGATGAAAGACCGGAGCACCAGCCCTGATGAACTTATTCAAAAACGAGACTGATTATCACCAAAATCACAGTCCGGTTTCAGCCCTGTCCGGTCAGGAAATCTCTGACAAGCAAAGCCGCTTCTCTATCAGTTAATAAAGAAATTAAACCGGTTTTCGGTTTTTTTATACCAAATCAATACTTTTTTATTAAAAATTAGCCACCTATTTGACAATTATGGACAAGCCCAGATTTCAGTAATTTTATCAGGACCACCCCTGTAACTAAATTTTAAAGAAGTGGAAGTTAGTTCTTCTAATAAACCACCATTGGGCGGCCCATAAATATTGCCGGGTCGGTATGGCAGTGTAAGATTAGTCGATGTAAGAGACCACCCCGACACAACAGCCGTAGTATCCTGGTCGGTACACAGCTTCCGGTTGAAGACCAGTTTGCCATCCTTCTGAAAAATCATCCGATAACATCCCGGGGCAGCATCCCCTATCCGGTTCCCCTGGAAGTAGACGCCAACCGGTCTCCAGCCCGAGCGGCAATTAACAAGGCGGAGTTCATTATCCGTTTGAGGAAGGTGATCTTTCAGGCAGGACCAGGGTAAAGTTGACAATACGACAAATGAAAGGTAGACCAATGACCGGGAAACGCGCTTCATCTTCATAACGAATAAGGTTTATAAGGTTGGACCGGAACTCCAGGAAGCGTGCGAAAGCCGATCAAAAGTAAAAATTATGATTTGACAAGCCGCTGATATTCATCTAACTGGAAACTGATTTCTATCAGTTAACCGATCCTGTAAACAGGAGAACCGGAGCGCCCCCTTTCGTATTTTAACTTTGATGCTCCCGATCCCTGCAAGGTAAACCTGATTCTAAACTGGTACGGACGATTTTATAAATTGGGTTAAGAATCCGTGCCGTTCTCTTCTCTTTTTCTTGCTATAAATTGAAATAAATCAATTCATTACTTGATTCCCGTCACGAAAGTCGGCCGGGAAGATCTTTAGCTTTACGCCACGCTTTTCAAATTCAAAAAAACCGTAAACAATACGATTATGACCTGGAACAGTATTCGTTTTCCGGCTGCGATGAGATCCCTTAATCCGAGTACACGCGCCATGGCGATTGAAATAGCCAATAATCTGATCAATCAAAAGGGAATGAACAAGCAACAAGCCATTTCAATCAGTATCCTAATAGCGCGTAAATGGTCAGCTGATCGAAGCCCTTATCACCATTTTAGCCACGATCCCAATACCACTCCCTCTATTGCATTAAAGGACGGTTTTAACTTCAAATAAATCCAAAAGACTATGATGCGCTATGTATCGTTCCTCAGTCTGCTTACCCTGACGCTCTTTTTAGGGGGTTGTCTTACCGACCATGTAGATCCCAGCAACGCCTGGCGAACCTTAGCCGGATTACCCACATCGCCACCTCTTTTTATGGTAAAAATGCAGGAAAATCTCTATGTCGGTACCGGCAATGGCACGTTTCCTTCCCTCCTGACCAAACTCTGGCAGTACGACTTTACCACCAATTCCTGGAAACCGAAGAAAGATTTCCCCGGCAAACTGGAATCCGGGCTTACGTATTTCACCGTCAACGACAAACTCTATGTCGGCTTATCCACCACCGGGGAACTGAATCCTGCTTCCAGTTTTGATTTAGAAGCCTACTCCACAGACTTTTATGAATATGACCCCGCTACGGATGACTGGAAAACGGTGGTGCTACCCACCCCTCGCCTGGGCACTGGCGCAACCTGTTTTAACTTCCAGCAAAAGGGGGTCTCGCTGTGGGGCACCTATCGCACCCCCGCCAATACATTTGTGCGATGGAACCCGGACGGACTTGTCTATGATGCCATCAAGGGCTGGGAGATAGCAACCATCACCATCCTGGGAACCCCGACCTTCCCCCTGTCATCCGATGTACCGCTGAATGAACGAAACCTGTACAGCGTCCGGCGTAAACAGGGTTTTGGGTTTTCAATCGACAATCGTGTCTATACCGGCGGGGGCTTCGTCCAGCGATCCGGCACGCTGGATCCCTTTTATCAATATGATAACCTCCAGAAAGAAGTGGAAGCTCATGATCTCTACGAATTTGAAGGCACCGAAACCGGGACAGGCCTTGATCTCGTGTTGTCGAATCGGTTCAAGACGCCGGCAACGGATTACGATCTGACCCGGGCGAACCAGGCTTTTGCACTTAAAAACACGGGATATATCATTACCAGCGTTGGCCAGCTGATCAGTTTTACGCCCGGCACCAGCCAGTGGCACACCTACAATGCCCTCGGAAACCGGTTTTTCGTGGGCACCAGTCTGAACGAAAAAGCTTATTTTATCAATCAGCAGAATCAGTTGCTGGAGTATACGCCAAATTGAATTAATACGATTAGCATTCCAGTGCAACTGGTGAGACCGAGTTGGGTGGGCAGCCGTCTGAAGGAGGTCCGTTGCCACACTCCCAAGCCTTGTTGCCTCACCGAGACCAGTAGCTCCCAGCACCACCCAGTCTACAGGTTCCGTGTCCACCATCTGGGTAATGGCTTTGATCGGTAAAGCCGACAGGGCTATTCGACGCAAATGCTGATGATCAGAAACGATAAAAGGCTGCAGTTTGTCTTCGAGTGCTTTTAATTTTTCCTCAACCTGCGTTACCATTTTCTGGTAGAGCTGCCAGTCATGAATCGCGAGTTCTCTTTCCGGCACCCCAAAACCATGCATCAAAACATATTCGCAAGGGTCCTATTCAAATAAAGGCACACCGAAACGCGTTTTCGGCAGCAGTCGAAAAATTGGTTGGCACAGAATTCGTTTCATGAACTTCATAGTTTGATAGCGTAAATCTTATGGTCGGTCACATCGCCATTGTTGGAAAATGTATACCCAACGGCCACCACTCCCCCATCGTTTATCTACCCAGGTCGGGAGATCTTTTGCAAGTCGGGTCGAGTTCTTTGGGAGAGTGAAAGAAACCAAACCGACAGAAACCAGCAGTGTTAATGCCCATAAGGACCCTGCATAAAGAGTCGGTTCAACGGACCAAAGCCGATGAAAAAATAGAGATCGTTTCATGATAGTAAAGAATTAAGGAATAGAACTCCGGTTATGACCCAAAGCAGACGGTTTCTGACGTGTTCGAGACACGCTCAAAATCTTCCCGGTCAACCAGGCGACGAATGTATCAGATTGAAAATCAGCAAAAAAAACAACCCCCATCACAAGGCAACTTGATTGATATTAATCGGTCAATTGCCAGACTGATCTGCGTCAATTTTACTACCCTGTTACACCGCAGCGGAGGTATTACCCCAGGTAAAACTGGTCACGGTTAAAACCCAAGTGGAGATCTGCTAAAATGCAGGTTACTTTTAAACCGGCAGCAGACATGAAATGAAAAAGCGAAGTCAATAGAACGTCGATGGTATAATTACCAGTTTCCCGATTGCAGTTTTTGAGGCTGTACAATCCGAATGCTACCCGAATGGCCCATATCAAGTAAGCCATCTTCCTTAAACTTTTTTAGTGTACGAATCAACGTTTCGGGAGCCGTCCCGATCATGGCGGCCAGATTATGGCGTGAGAGTTGAATGATCCCTTCCGGTTCCTGCTTGAATAAACGGAGTAGGGTATCAGCCACCCGGCGATTGATGGAGTTGTAGGCCATGTTTAGCAATTGTTCTTCCCGCTCGTTGACATGACTGGCCAGCAGTTTAATAAACTGCTGACTTACTTCCGGATGGCCCAGAAGCAACCGTTTAAACTCCTCTTTGGGAATATAAATCAACTCTACATCGGTCAGTGTGACAACGGTATCCGTATATTCAGTATCCTCAAGAAGAGGAAGATAGCCAAAAAAGTCGCCTGATTGGTAGAAGTCCGTAATGAATTCCTTTCCATCAGCATTGACTCTCATGGTTTTAACTTTACCTGATTTAAGAAAATATAACCGAATGGCCTCATCACCTTGCCAATAAACCACTTGCTTTCTGAGTAGGGTATGTACCTTGCGGTCAGCCAGCAGGCTTTGCAAATTGCTGTTTTTGGCATCAGTATTCAAAAAAGCTCCCGCGTGCCACGGGTCGGCTGTTGACCCGATGTGCGTCGGTGCTGCGCTTTGAAACCGATTAAGCCGCCCTTCGATGGCACTGAGCAGCTCCGACTCTCCAAAGGGTTTGGTCACGTAGTCGTCGGCTCCCAGTTCCATACCTTTCCGTACTTCGGCGCGGTCGGTTTTAGCTGTCAAAAAGATGAACGGAATGCCCGACAACGAAGGGTTTTTGTTAAAGACATGCAGAACGCCATACCCATCCAGCACCGGCATCCTGATATCACAGATGACTAAATCGGGGAGGTTAGCCAAGGCTTTTTCGATCCCAACCTTACCATTTTCGGCGGTTTGGACGTTGTAACCTGCCAGTTCAAGAATTTCGGCAGTATTGTCACGGATGGCCCCATCATCCTCAATCAAGAGAAGAGTTTTCATAAAGTAACAGTATTCGCCTGGTACAGGTATCCTAATCCATCAATTGAAAGCCTAGATGATCGACTGTCTTTCAATTAATCACAATCACCATATTAGACTCCGCGAAACCATGGTTTAATACTTAGACGGTAAACCATACGGTTTACTCTTTACTACGCTGAATCCTTTCCAGAATAGTGGCACTTTATGAAAGGCAATTACGGCTTGTGGTCACACCCTGAATCTAATAACGCTCGATAAACCGAAAGTCGATGGGCTCATCTCCATCCTGAGAACGGCACTTTCTCAGTTCCTGTTGTACTTTCCCCTTCGGTCCAGCGATAATGCTGCCCGAAATCCTCCCTTATAAGGACATGAATTTATGCTAATATTTAAAGATAGATAACCGATGATAAAACAACTCTGACTTTTATCAAAGATCTGGCTGATTATTATCATCACTCTTCAATAGCGTATGGCATTAAAGCTGAATTCGGATCCTGTTTTCATCGCCTACTTGTACAGGAAGTTGATGAACGCTTTAGCCTATACGCAGCGGATCAGTGACAAAGATCACCTACACAACAGGGTACTGGTCAATCATTCATAAGCTAATTCAGCTTAGTATTGAATAGTGTATTCCATAAAGTTAATTATCCATTTCATGCCTCCTGAAAGGTTAACCCATCCGCCAATGAAAACTATTCTAATTCCTGTTGACTACAGCGCTTCGGCCCGACTCGCAGCGGATTTTGGCCTGTTGCTGGCCGGACAGTGGCAGGCCCGTGTCATCCTGCTACACGCCTACCCGGTTACGGCTATTCCGGCTCCTTACACAATACCGGTCCAAACGACCGAGCGGGACGAAACACTTCACCAGCAAACCGGCGAATACTTACAGGAGTTTCGGGACGACTTGCTACGGAGGCATCCACTTCTGGCTTCTGTGCCCGTTACGACGAAAGTCGTTCCGGGTTCAGCAAAAAGCGTCATTTTATCGGAATCGACGGAGTTAAAAGCCGATTTCGTTATCCTGGGTACCAGTGGGGCCAACACTACCCTGGAAAATTGGCTGGGTTCCGTGGCTACGGCGGTAACGCAGCAGGCCAGATGCCCCGTCTGGGTTGTATCGGGCACAACTTCGCCGGGCCACCTTCGTTCGTTCACTTATTTTGCGGATCTCAAAGGGGACGAAGTGGACTGCATTCAACGGATTGTGGCAGTAGCCCGGGACCTGGATGCCAGTACCAAAGTTATTCACATTTCGACTTCAGCGTCAGAAAATCAATGGGATGCCGAACCGACCTTTGAAAAATTGAAAGAAGTATTCCAGGGAGAATCCGACATTCATTTCTGGCAGCTTTCCGACGACCATCCGCATCAGAAAATTGAAAATTATATTCAGCAGTACAGTCCGAGTGTCGTCGTTCTGGCTCACCATAACCGGTCTTTTTTAGACACTATTTTTCATAAGAGTTTGATACGCCAGGTCGTCCTGACGGCCAAAATGCCTTTGCTGATCATTCCTAAAATGCCTTTCAGGCGTAGTAAAAGCTAATTTAACGATGGTATCGGATGAAGGCCATGATGGTATTGACTCCATTTGAAAGCCTGATCGCCATCCAACTCCCTTATCGGTCCAACAACTATCTGGTCCAATTCCGGGTGAACAGGACTTTCCAGTTCGGGTTTCGGTCTACGGAGTTTACCATACAGGCTTAAATTACTGACTATCAATCTTTTTTTTCAAAATTGTATGATACCGGAACCGCAACTTACCGATCTGATCCAATTTTTGGCCCGCCCGGATTCCTACGAAGAAAAGACAACTTCCGTAGCGGTTCTTCAAACGCATATTTCCGTAGTGGCCCTCACAGACCAATTTGTCTATAAACTCAAGAAAAATGTCCGGTTCGATTTTCTGGATTTCTCAACGCTGGCAAAACGGCAATATTACTGCCAGGAGGAAGTCCGGCTGAATCAGCGACTGAGTGCGGATTTATATCAGGGAATCTTACCCATTTACTGGGATGGGAAAACGTTGACTTTTCAGTCCGGGGGTGAAGTGGTCGATTACGTCATTCAAATGCGCCGACTCTCCGACGAAGGATTGCTCATCAACCAGATGAAAGACCCCGGTTTCCCCTTGCACCGGGTAGACGGCCTGATTGATCGGTTGCTGGCTTTTTACCAGAATGCCCCCTCCTCTCCCGACATAGCTGCTTTTGGAACCCCAGAAATCATTGAGGCTACTCTTCAGGAAGTGACCGGCAATTTTTTCCGATACGAGAACCTAACCCTAACACCACTGGCCGCCCGATGGATTCCCATTTTCCTTACCAACTTTCTCCACTCTCACCGCAATTTCTTTGAAGAGCGCATTCAATTGGGAAAAATTGTCGAAGGGCACGGGGATCTGCGATCGGAACACATTCATATTGAGAACAATATCATCACCATTTTTGACTGCATCGAGTTTAGTCAGCACTTGCGTTGTCTGGATATTCTAAACGATCTGGCCTTTCTGTTGATGGACCTCGACTATCGACACTGCCGCACACTGGCTGATTACCTGCAGGAAAAACTTTTTTCAGTTCAAGAAAACAGCGATTGGGCTCCCTTGATCACCTTCTATAAAACGTACCGGGCCTGCGTACGCGGAAAAGTGGATACGCTGAAGGCAAAAGAGCCCGAAATTTCTTTACCGGTCCGCCAGGAGAGTCAGCAAAAAGCCCGGCGATATTTTCAACTGGCCCTGCGCTATGCCGTACTGGGCAGCCAGCCTGCCATTCTGGTTTGTATGGGTGGAGCAGCTACCGGCAAATCGACGCTGGCGACTTCTCTGGCCAGCGAATTGGGTCTGGCCGTTTTAAACTCCGATAATATTCGCAAGCAACAGGCCGGAATTGATCCTTTTTATCGGCTGCCCGAGTCCGAACGGTGGCTATTATACGAAAAAGCGGTTACTCATAACGTTTATAAGGAAATGGCCAGTCGGGGATTGCGGGAAGCGCAGCAAACCGGAGCCGTTATTCTGGATGCGACCTATCGGGATCAAGACAAGCTGAAAAATCTTCAAGCCATTTGCCGAAGGAAGAACGTCCGTCTGTTCGTTATTCAAACGGAGGCTCCGGTTGAATTGATCCAACAACGCCTGCAGCAACGGGAAACGCAGCCATCGGTTTCGGATTTACAAATGAGCGATTATGTGTCGGGGCAGTTTGAAATTACCTATGCGATCGAAACGTATGTTGAAAATGGACTAAAAGTAAATACCCAAGTTTCAACCAGCGACACCATCGATCAGGAAATTATTCCCTGGCTCATCCAGCAGGTACATCCTGCCTTACCGGTCGCTTTACAATTCTGAGCTTGTTCTGAGTACCGTTCCTGGAAGGCTCGTTACTCACTCCAATTTTCCTGCTCACTGTACGTTTCAGGTACCGACAGGTTGTCTTTATCAGATAATTCCGGATCATACAACGCCAGCAGCGGCACCCGGGGTTTATACGCCAGTCGTCGCGTCAGGCTGCGATCCCAAACCGCATCCAGCAAGGTTTTCCGGTGTGGAACCGTTACCAGTAAGTCGACCGGATGGGTCGTTAGATACGTATCGATACCGCGAGTCACCTCCTCATCCAGAATGAGATAGGAGCCTGTTTCCACGGAATCAAATACATGCGCAAACCGCTGGCGGTATTCTTCGAATTCTTGTCCAATCCACATCGGCGTCCGGTTATCGACAATGGAGAGGCCCGTTAGCCGGGATTTTTTTGCATGCACCAGTTCTTCCAGCGCTTGTAAACAGTTCACTTGATTCAACGTCGTATAATCCATTGCCAGAACGACTTCCCGGATGGGTTTACCATTGACATTCTGAGGCACCACCAGCACATGGGTCTTGGCCTTCCGAATCAGCCCCGTTGCCACACTGCCTAGCACCGGCAAACACCCAGAGCCAGTGGCTCCCACCACCACATAGTCGTAAGGTGTCTTCTCAAGGGTGGCTACTACTGTACGAACCGGATCACCCGGTGCGGTAAGCGTATGGTAAGAATGATAATCCGGTACGGATTGAGACGTACTATCAGCTAGAAATTGGCGTATTTTTCGTTTTACACTCCGTTCGACATCTTCAATCGGAAAAATATAGAGATCACTGGGTTCAACAGGATAGACGTGCATCAAATAAAACTCAGCCGGAATCGCATCAAATAGATGCTGCGCGAAATGGATCGCTTTTAAGGAAGCCTCCGAGAAGTCAGTCAACAGCAGTATCTTTTTCATCATATTCCTGGTTTTGGTAAGATCAAGCTTAGGCCTTGTAAACCATTGAAATTTCTTTCCCTTTCCGGCATTGCTCCTGTAGCGTCCAGGCTTTGGTGTAATCGGTGTCATCCCAGGTGTAACCGGATTTTCGCAGCACTTCAGCCCGCAAGCCAAACGTATAGTGAAAGGCGGTTTCAAATGCATTGACAGACGCATCCGGGTCAACCACCAGCCACCTTATGTTACTCAGGGTGGGGTTGAGCTCACTGAGAGGCCAATCGGTTTCCGTTTCCTCCAGCGGGCGATCTGCAAGCGTATACAGTTGTAGCTTCAGGAAGGGAAATTGCCGTTGCCAATGCTGATTGAGCTGACGTGGGGTTAGTAGGGAGGCAATGACGAACGATTTCATATCGGCATGAAAACAGAACTCAGTGTGCAAGTGGACTCCAACGTTGCCCAGAATTAATGGATCACAAGATCCTTTTCGGACCATACTTCCTTTTGCCCTCCCACTAGCTCCGTATAACGTGCCAGAGACCGTTGCTCAGCAGATGGGTGGAAATGACCTGCCCTCTCTAAAGAAAGAAATCTGGGCCCGTACAAAGCGGTTCAGCTACGCGGCCCGCTTTGTACGGGCAAGTTGCTTCTCACTCAATCGGGATTAATTTCGGCTCCGCTTTGGGCTTTAACGCTTTTTTCTTGAGGTCAATTTTTAACACCCCATCGGTATAATTAGCCTGAACGCTATCCGATTCGATTCCATCAGGCAAGTCAAAGGTGCGGCTGAATGACTGGTAGCTATACTCTTTCCGACGATAGGAATCTTGCTTCTCTTCCGATTCGGTCTGATTTTCGGCCGAGATGGTCAGCGTACCATCGTTCAGGGCCAGTTTGAAATCTTCTTTTTTCAAGCCAGGAGCAACCACCTCCAGTTTGTAGTGGTCGGCTTCTTCCCGAACATTTACTGCTGGGAAAGTCTGTTCGCGGAACAGAGAACGACTGAAGAAGTCATCATCAAACAGATTGGAGAATGTGGTAAGGAGCGAATTACGCAGTGCCGGTTTCATAAAGTGACGTTGTTAAGTTGAACAAGAATTGTAGAAAGCGGTCTGAACGGAATGGCCGCCAACACTCGTAAAATTGTTCGATACACCGGTAGGAAACTGTGATGGCACTCAACTAAAAAGCTAATTGATATCAGTTTTGGTTGATAAAAAGGGCCCGGCTTGCCAATCAAAATCAATAATCAGTCTGATTAACCGCAATCGAGTTTCTTGCAAATAAAAATTCCTTGGGTGCGCCCCCTGCTGGTCTCTTTCGGCCGGATTTGATCGCGGCCAACAAGGGCCATGATCGGCTGTCCTGATAATAATCAACTTGCCCTCTATCAAATTTCATACGCACCTTCCTTATTCTATTCCAGCTTTACAACTGTTTAGCTCCCTGGTTTTTATTTCATCTTCTATGCAAGCGGCACCTCCACCCAAAACACCGAATCGAACTCCCCCAATTGCCCCGCTGGTCAGCAACGGGTTAATACAATCGTTGGAAGGCCCCAAAAGCCGCCAGTCTGAGTTGAAGTTTATTTTTCAGGTTGGCTGGCAGTTTTTAAAGGGTTTTCGGACCTTACATTTTGTGGGCCCCTGTGTGACGGTATTCGGTTCAGCCCGGTTTGGTCCAGACCATCGCTATTACGAGCTGGCCCGAAAAATAGGGAAAGCCATTTCCGGGTTAGGTTTTACGGTCATGACCGGCGGAGGACCGGGTCTTATGGAAGCGGCCAACCGGGGTGCTTTCGAAGCTGGAGGACGATCGGTGGGGTGTAACATCCGGCTGCCGTACGAGCAGCAACCCAATCGCTACATGCAACAGAATGTGACGATCAACTTTTTCTTTGTCCGCAAAGTACTGCTGGTCAAATACTCCTACGCTTTTGTGGTCATGCCGGGTGGTTGGGGAACAATGGATGAACTGTTCGAAACCTTAACCCTGGTGCAAACCGGTATTCTGCATCATTTTCCGGTAGTCCTGATGGACCGCGAATACTACCAGCCGCTTCTGGACTATCTCCAGCAAATGATCCGGGCTGGTACGATCAGCGAGCATGACCTAAAACTGGTCTTGTTGACGGATGACCCTGAAGAAGCGATGTCCCATATCCGAACCTACGTGGAAACCAATTACCGGGTTATCCGACGACGGAAACCACTCTGGTGGTTACTGGAAAAGATCTGATCAGACTTTAAATCAGATTTTGTAATGACTGGCGTCATTCCATTAAGCCCGGAATCTAGGCAATTTCGGGCGACTAAAATCTTCTCCGTCATGAACATCGCCTTTTTCAGTACGGCTAGTAACGTGCGCTACCTCTCGGTCCACCCTGTTAAGTGTAGACATGATCTGGCAGCATCTCGACGCCAGCCGCAATCACCTGTTTGACAGCAAGTGGGCGCGTATATTGTTCGTTGGCACAAAAATCAATTTAACTTTTTTTATCATGAATCAGCAGACCTACCGAAAACTTAGTGACCAGCATTTTGCTCATCAACTTTGGCGGAATGACCTGGCGATGGCCATCCAGGAGCTTACTTTTTTTGAAGATATACTGGGACAGTTCAATCCCATTGGACTGTCCACCTCGCCGGAGGTTCCGCCCTTTAATGACCTGGTTAGCCAGATTCATCATTTTCGACGGATCATTCCCCAGATGCAGCAGGAACTTCAACAGTTGGAACAGGAATTAGCCACCGATGTACAAAAGAAACATCAAATCGGCTCCGAAACGAAGAAGGATCATGCCTATCTGCAAGAGAAAATGGATGATTTTGATCAAAGCTACCGACAGTTCAAGCAGAAGATTCGAGTGTTTTTTAGTACCTCAGTCTGATAGATATCTACAAAAGGTCGTCACCATCCATGAGAGTGACGACCTTTTGTATAAAACCGGTTATTAGTTGGTAACAATCAGGTCATCTTCAACACTTACCACACCCGGGGCCGACCAGGCCGAATGTTCTGCTTCCCGGCGTTCGGATTACATAAAGCGCTCTATTTTTTACATCATGTTCCATGACCGTGCTTCGCAGTGAACTTGATTATGCTCAGACACCGGACTTCTTTTCCCATTGAGCTTCTTATATGAAAGAAAGACAACTGAAAATAATTAGTCTAATGGGAAGGGAATCTGCTTCTGATCAATTACTTCATGAATGGTTTGGGCGTCTTCACATTGATAAAGCCGGTAGACGGGAAAGTACCTACAATTTGAGAATCTTGAGCACTTTTCGCTCCCTGAGGGTTGCCACTTCCAGCAGATACTGGCCCGGACTGGAACCAATCGGCACGCGCTGCTGCTCCACAGCCCCCACCTGCTGAATGCGCTTGTGGTGGAGCACCTGCCCCTGGGCGTTGATCACCTGTAGCTGCACCCCCTCTCCTTCTGCCCCCCGAATCTCGACCTCAGCCAAAGACCCTGAAAGTGGGTTGCCCAGTAGCCGCACCTGTAAGCCGGACAAATCCGGCTCACCAGACCCAAACCGGGCTCTGCTGCAGGCGGTCTTCAGGTTCCACTGGGTGGTTACCGTCACCCCATGCTGACGGGCTTTTAGTGTAAAAGGTTGCACATCATTCGCTGTCCGAAGCGCGAAATCGACAAATTGATCTGGGTTGGCGGTCCAGGGCGTGATCCCCGCGGCCATGTACTCGATCAATGAGCCGTCTCCTCCGCTGGTATTGAAGTGGAAGGCTCCGCTTCCGCAGTCATAGCGGGGCGGCTGCAAAGTCAGAGGCCCTGCGGGGAAAACCGTTATGGTAAAGGTCGTCAGGATCGGTCGATTGCGAAACTGGCCCGTACTGGCCCTGAACGTAACCGTAAACTGTCCCGCCTGGGTGGGTGTTCCCTGGATAGTGGCCAATGGGCTATACTCCAACGTGGTAGTAGTTAACCACAAACCCGGTGGCAACCCATTCACCTCAAAAGCCCACTCGGACGCATAGGTCGGATAGCGGGTCATATAGGGCGTAGGATCGACAATAAACGTGCTCAGGACTAGACCTCTTCCGGCCAGCGTCTGTCCCTGGGTCATGACCTGCGGTGGAATGGGTTGGATGAGTTCGGGAATAAACGGGGGGCGGAGCGTAGTACAGGCCGCTTCCAGATCAAAGTTATACGTGACCGGTTGGCCACTTTGAATCGCGGTAATCGGGATTACTTTCGGATCGCTCCGTAAACCGGGTTCAACGATACCGGCTTTATCGGCGGCTGAGGCACGCATAATGCCCGGGGCGGTGAAGGTGATCGGCGTGTTATTGCCTCCTTTCGTACGAAACGTGATCTCGCCGGTCTGACAGCTATAAAAAGGAGGCAAAACCTGGAGCGGCTCCCGGAGCTTAACCACCCAGACATCATGTCCTCCATGAAAAACAGTCACATTGCCATTGTCGGACCCTGTATATCCGGCCACCACGTAGCCGCCATCCGAAGCTAACGCAATGCCGAAGACGGATTCTTCGTCCGTCCCTCCCAGTGGTTTCTGCCAACTCAATTGGCCTAACCGGGTGAGTTTCACCACCCAAAAATCCATAATTCCGCCTTGAAAGCCGCTGACATCCCCATCGTTTGAATTTGTGGATCCTGCCACTAAAAAGCCACCATCGGCTGTGGTCGTAATGGCATTGGCAATGTCATCGCTCGTGCCTCCCAACGTTTTTTGCCAGATGAATTTTCCCTGATCGTTGAGTTGTACGACCCAGGCATCATACCTGCCATGATTGCCAAGCACATCGCCATCGTTGGAAGACGTTGTTCCGGCTATCATATACCCATTATCGGGCGAGGGAGTAATGGCCAGAGCCATGTCGACCTGGGCACTTGATCCGCCCAATGCCCTTTGCCAGACCACATTCCCTGAACCGGAAAGTTTCACCACCCAGGCATCCGATTGCCCACCGTGATTGCCACTGACATCGCCATCGTTGGAGGATGTTTTCCCTGTTATGACAAAGTCCCCATCCGCCGTCGTTATGATGGCCGTTGCTCCTTCACTCCCCGAACCGCCAATCGTCTTCTGCCAAACAAGGCCTCCTGTACTGTTCAGCCTCACTACCCAAATATCGCTCCACCCATGATTACCACGCACATCGCCATCGTTGGAAAGCGTTTCCCCAATCACGACAAAGCCGCCATCCGCCGTCGTCGTGATGGCTCTGGCATACTCCGTACCGGTTCCTCCCAGGGCTTTTTGCCAGACAATGCCTCCTGCACTGTTGAGCTTTACCACCCAAAAATCACTTTCCCCGTGGTTCCCACTCACATCGCCATTGTTGGAAAGCGAGCTTGCGGCCACCACAAACCCCTTGTCGGGTGTTGGAATGACGGCGTAGGCAAAATCATCTCCGGTCCCTCCCAGGGCTTTTTGCCAGACCACATTCCCGAAGGCATTGAGCCTAGTAACCCAAACGTCACTATTACCGTGATTACCACTGACATCACCATCGTTAGATTTCGTATCTCCCGCCACCACATACCCCCCATCCGAGGTAGGCTTGATGGCCCGGCCATTATCAAAATCCGTCCCTCCCAGGGTCTTCTGCCAATCCAGGAGTTGAGCCGGAGAAACCGTAAGACTTCCCAGCCAGAAGGCCAGCGTCACGATCACGAAATTGAGCCCCCAATTGCCGCGGGCAACACGGAGCATCCAGGCTGTTAAAAGTGTGTTCATAGCTCTTCAAATGATTAAAGGAATGTATTTTTCAAAAATTAAAATCGGCAGATCGTTGTGGATACAGGAAGAATGGCAACTCTGTTTCTCCAAAATTCTGACCCCATATAGCTTACCGACTGGTTAACCAAGGCCTACCGGAATCTAATACGTCTCGTATTCATAGTGAAGGGTTTCTATACTTTCATGGGGAGTGGCCCGAATTCGGCTCGTTGGCAAGTTCGAACTGTTGTAGGTATACGTATAGGTCGTGGAACCGTCAGAAAGCATATTGTTCTGACTTAAAGTAAGCAGGTTATCGACACCACCATAATAGGTGTAGTACGATAAACTACCGGAGTGCGGATCGGAGAGCCTGCCCGTAAAAGGAGCCGGAATGATATACAACCCATAGAAAGGATTGACCTTCGAATCGTAGGTAAAGACCGCCGTTCGGGTGACATCATACAAAGTAATTACCCGAAACAGATATTCATTGATCGTGGCAGCAGTAAGGTTATTCCCTGTAAAGACATAGCTGCTGGTCTGACGGTATCTAATTCCCCCCGGGTCAAAGCTTTTCACGCTACCTTTCAGTCGGTTGTCCGGGTGATACTGAAGATGCACCAGCCAGATGTTATCTTCACTCACATTGTTGACATACCTAAGCTCAACAACCTGACCGGCCTCATTTAAAGTATAGGTATAGATTTCGTATTGAAAAGGTGCACTGCCGGTTCGTTCGCTGATATCGCGCCGAGCCTCTGTAAGCCGGTTCTGGGCATTGTACGCGAAGACAGTAGTTTCCACTGGCGAAACCGTGCTGTCAGGCGTCTGAAACGTAAATATCGAACTCAGTCGACCCAGGGTATCGTACTGAAACAAACTGACCTTTGCGGTTTGATCTGGCCCTTCCCGGATTATTTTTTTAATGCGTTGCCGATCGGTGACCGACCCGGGCGAAACTGCCGGAATCCGGTGGTCCGAACAGCTAAAAAATCCAATCGTCAATACCAGGCAAAGGAGCCCACGGAATACATCTCTATTTTTCATACCCACTAAGAGTTGCGTTTTTTATGTTGTGGTATTTAAAATGATCAGGGTGAAGGAGTCGAGAAAGGTTTTTGTTGCCTACCTCTGAGGAGCCTGAAGCAGGCTGATGTCCCCCCGGCTATTATAAAGCCACCCAAGAAATAATGAAGCAAACTAGCTTACCCTGCTACCTCAACCGATGAGTGGGGTCAAGCCCATTATTGACTTTTGTCATACAGAAGGTTAGCAACTACCCTGATTTAGATTCCGGCGCTGTATTAGCCGAATTCTACTCCATAGCTCCATAGCCCCTAACCCAGTTTGAAGAGCGGTTTTCTCGGGATCATGGTGTCGTCTTCAATCAACAGCCTGGTTTTCTTCACATGGAAGAGTTAAGGTTACGATTGTACCCAGGTTCAACTTGCTTTGCAATGAAACCTGACCGCCCATTAGTTCGACATAGCGGCCTATAATGTGCACGTTGATCAAAAAAACAAGTCAATCAATGGATGCCGGTATAAGTCGCTAAGCATACACCTACCCTTAATTTTTAGCTGCAGTTGAAGGCAGTTAACCCGATTGTCTTATGAAATGAAGAAAGCACTATACAATATAGTCAAGCCTGATTACCAGGTACAATCAAACCGTGTAATTTTTATTGAACAGCCCGGCAATCAGACTCAGAATTTTGAGTCTTACTTTACCTACAAAATAGATGAGGGATTTTGGAAGGATTCAATAACAATACCTACTGTTGCTTACTATCAGGACTCCTGCTAATGGTTGTCAGTTTTTTTGTCTATCTAAATTGCCATATTGAATTCCCTACTGCTAACGTCAATTGAGACAGGTACAACAAAATGGTAAACAACGGTCTAATGAAACGCAATAATCCACCTCCAGAGCCGATTCGTGATCGATCAGCAATTTTATTAATTTTCATGACTTCTGAACGGATCGATCCACCAAAACGAGTACTGGTAAGAACTCTGGCCAATTCTCTGCAACAGGATCTGGGCGAATTACTTAGCGTAATAATTCTTGATGAGAAATCCTACCCCGATATTTTTCAAAGTTTTGAGATTACCATTAATCCCACCTTTGTACTGCTTCGCAAGGGATATGAACTTTGGAGACACGAAGGAATACCAGAGGAAAATTTACTAACGCTTGTATATAAACGTTTAATTTTAAAGTGATCAGGGTTCTGACCTTAGCCCTAAAAACTGGACAAGTGAGCAAGTAGCGAAATTCGGGCGATTTTGGTAATTTAAACAATCACAAAAATCGCTATGAACCGGTGCCGACTCACTTGGCAACTTAATTCCCCATGAGGTCGGAATGCGGATGAAAAGGAAAGAGAATACAGGCCTGATTCCCCAAGTTTGACTGTCCAGGATTTGGGCCAAGGTCAAGACCTACAAAAAGAAAAATTCGGAGCCAAAGCGGGGCTCCGAATCAAACAAACATTGACTCCTAAATCAGGATACCATAATGAGCGATGCACAGCGGGTATCAGAATAAGTCCGCATATGCCCTGGGCAGGGCAGTCAGTGGTTTGATGCGAATGTCACGGTAAAACACTTCAGCCGCTTCACTTTGAAGCTGGATCTTACCCTGCCGCATGGGTACCTCCTGCCCATCGGGCTTACTGTAGCGCGAATCTTTCAAAACCATCACCACGTGGCCATTGACCAGATGGAGGCTTTTCCCCTCGAAGCAAATCAGTTCCAGTCGGGTCCATTCTCCTGCCGGACTTTCGTAATTGGCCGACCGCAGGCAGTAGTAGTCACCGCCCCCTTTGAAGGGCGCGAACGGTTGCTTTTCGTCCGCCACCCGGTTCATAATGCCCTCGGATGGAAAAGAGCGGATATCGATGACGGAATTAGCCTGGCACCAAAAATCACCCATGTGCCCCTCCATGACCTGAAACTCCTGCGAAAGCATCCACGATCGAAAATATTCCACACCCGCTTCGCCAATGGAATGATACAGGATGCCCGAATCCCGTAATTTATTCTTTCTGGGGTCATATTTTTTCTCTCCCCATTTCATTTCAAGCACCAGGTGATAGTTTTCGTAGGCCTTCCGGGTAAACAAACACCCGTAGGTCTCCCCACTGATCCGCAAGACGGGGCCACCGGGTTCATTTAAAACCGAAAATACATGGGTGTCGTCTTTGTTGTAGCCAATCGGTGGAATCGGCTTGCCCGATGCATCCGTTGGTATCTTTCCATTATAGTCCGGTTTATGGGCATAGCTTAGATAAGTCTCCCACTGGGTCAGGTTAGTATCCAAAAGGGAAACCCATTCGTCGGCCTTACTCCGAAACGAAAACGACAAAACAAACCCCAGTAAACCGGTCAGGGAGAGAATAAAGTACTTCATAGATTTCTTCATATGGGTAGAATACAAGCTTTTCCTGGTACAAAACTACGACCATGAAAAGGGAACGAGTTGTAAAAATCCATTCTTTCCTGGTAGATTTATAGCTTTCCGAAGACACATGAAACGGTACATTCTGCATACTTCCTTTAACATCTATCATTTCGAAGCCGCGAGCTGGGTTCATGCCGTACATACCCATACGTACTTCGAAATCATTTTCATACTCAAAGGCCGGGGGATTCATAACATGAATGGCAACGCGTTTCCTTATACTCAGGGCGACGTGTTTCTGCTGGGACCGCAGGATTACCATGATTTTGCCATTGAGGAACTAACCGAGTTCTGCTTTATTCGCTTCAACGAATCGATCCACAAGCACTATGGTGAGGAGAAAGACAGCAACGGACAACCGATCATAAAAGCCTTACTCACCACCTCTTCTCAGAGTCGTGGATCAATTGTCCTGGACAATCAGGAGAAGAAGAAACTGCACGCTCTGTTGATGGTATTGGAAGCCGAGTATGAACGTCATCAGTCATCCCACTTTGCCATCATTCGCGACAGTCTCATGCGCTGTATGCTGATGATCCTTGCCCGGAACCTGTTCGATCAAACGTCGGCCAGACCCCTGGTAAGCCATTCGGTAGAAGCCATGCTCCTCTATATCCGGCAACACATTTACCAGCCAGACAAACTACGAATTGAAAACCTGGCCGAGGCATTCCATTATGCACCTGCCTATATTAGCCTCTTTTTCAAAAAGCAGACGGGGGAATCTCTGAAGCAGTATATCATCAAACACAAAATCAAACTTATCGAAGCCCGATTGCTCTACAGCCCCCTAAGCCTGGCGCAGATTGCCTATGAATTTGGTTACACTGATGAAAGTCATTTTTGTAAACAGTTCAAAAAGTATACAGGCATTACACCCACCACTTTACGCACAGGACGTCACAAATAAGCGCTGGGAGTGGTTCTCCTGCGTTAAACTGGCTGGTTCAGAAATATATCAATGGTATCAGAAATAAACAAGGGCCTGTTCGTTCAACACGGAGAAGCATTGTCCCCATTATCAGGCACTTGAGAGGCCCATTACGTTCCTGGAGATTTGCAAGTAATTCTTCTTTGGCGTAGTTTTAGGCTCGTCCACTACATCCTGTGATTAGTGTGGATCGGCATTCGCTTACGCTAACCCTTTTTTGATGAAACCGGCCTTATTGCTGCTGACTACCTGGCTGTATGCTTCTACGCTCTACGCCCAGTCAGACGTTCAGAAACGCTACCAGACGAAATTGATCATGGCCGATGACGGCAGCACCATCGAGCTGGATGCGGGTTCTTTCACTTTCACCAGTAGTCTATCACTCCAGGACAAAAAGCGCATCGTCATTCGCGGTAAAGGCATCGACAAAACCGTGCTCAGCTTTAAAGGCCAGACCGACGGAGCCGAGGGCCTGCGCGTGTCGAACGGTGAAAATATCGTTATCGAGAATTTGACCGTTCAGGATACCAAAGGCGACGGCATCAAAACCATGAATGTCAAAGGCATTACCTTCCGCAACGTCAAAGTCGAGTGGACGGGACCTCCCAAGTCGACCAATGGCGGCTACGGGCTGTATCCGGTCCAGTGCGACAACGTGCTGATTGAGGGCTGCACGGCCATCGGAGCTTCCGACGCGGGGATCTATGTGGGGCAGTCGCGCGGGATTATCGTTAAAAACAGCAAGGCTTACCACAACGTAGCCGGCATCGAGATCGAAAATTCACGCGACGCCGACGTGTTCGACAACGAAGCCTACGAGAATACGGGCGGTATCCTGGTGTTCGACCTGCCCGATCTGGTTCAAAAGCAGGGCGGCAACGTGCGCGTGTTCAATAACCATGTACACGACAACAACCTGCCGAATTTTGCCCCCGAAGGCAACATCGTCGCCAGCGTTGCGGAGGGAACCGGTCTGCTCATCCTGGCGGCCAACGGGATTGAAGTCTTTAACAACCGGTTTATTCGCAACCAAAGCATTGGCACGGGCATCATTAGCTACTTGTTTACCCAACGAACCATCACGGACCAGGCCTATTACCCTTTCTCGACGGCGATTTCCATTCACGACAACGTCTACGAGCGCAACCCCGGCCCAGCCAGTGCGCGCGGTTCGTGGGGTGAACTTTTCAAGGACATTCTCAAAACCGGACCCCAGATGCCGCATATTTTGTACGACGGTATTGTGGACCCGGCCACGCTGGAACCAAACGGCAAGCCCTTGCCCGACCGACGCATCTGCATTCGGAACAACAAAAATCAAAGTCTCATTACCTTAGATGCCGGTCAGGGCTTCAAAAATATGTCCCGCGATGCCGTCCCGTTCGACTGCCAGCTGCCACCACTAAAGGCCCCGGCCCTCAACGCCCGTTAACGGATGCGCACGTACCTAATCGCAGCCTGGCTACTGACCTTCTGGCTGACGCTGGTCAGCTGGCAATCGGCTACGGTTCCTGAAAAACTATCGGACTACGGTTTTTTTACCGGTGATCTTGCCCACCAGCGACCAGCCGCCGGGGTGGTTCCCTACACGTTGAACACGCCTTTGTTTTCGGATTACGCCGAGAAACTCCGGTTCATCCAACTCCCCCCGGGTCAGTCGGTGACGTACACTGATACAGCGGTGCTCCATTTTCCGGTCGGCACCACGCTGATCAAAACCTTTTACTACCCGCATGATTTCCGCGATCCGGCCAAAGGGCGTCGGTTGCTGGAAACGCGGTTGCTGGTTCACCAGCCGGGCGGTTGGAAAGCGCTGGTGTATGTGTGGAACCCCGAGCAGACCGACGCCGTGCTGGAAGTGGCCGGCGATACCAAAACCGTTCAGTACGTGGATGCACAGGGGACCGCCCGTCAGCACGCGTACGGGATTCCCAACCTGAACCAGTGCAAAGGATGCCACAACCGCCAGGAAGTCCTGACTCCCATCGGTCCGTCGGTGCGGCAACTCAACGGTGATCTGGCCTATGCAGGGACAGGAAAAGGCGATAACCAACTGCTGCACTGGCACCGCACCGGGATGCTAACGGGCATGCCCCCACTGGCCGACTGCCCCAAAACGCCCGTGTGGAACCAGCCGGAAACCGGTTCGCTCAACGACCGGGCGCGGGCCTGGCTCGACATCAACTGCGCCCACTGCCATAACCCTCAGGGGCCAGCCATGACGTCGGGACTAAACCTGAGCGTTGGAGAAACGAACCCCACGGCGTTGGGAATTTTGAAAACGCCGGTTGCCGCAGGGCGCGGGTCGGGTGGTCACGCCTTCGATATCGTACCGGGCAAACCCGAGGCATCGATTCTGATCTACCGCCTGTATTCGACGGACCCCGGTGATCGGATGCCCGAACTGGGTCGAAAAACGGTGCATACCGAAAGTCTGGAACTGCTTCGGGCCTGGATCAAGGCAATGAAGTGACCAGTATAACTTTCTCATCAAACGCCAGACAACTGCTGACTGACGAAGTCGTTGTTTACGGCAACGCAAACGCCACGTACCGATCCCCCGATTTCGTTTTGAGTTTGCCACCCCCGCAGGCAATCACCACGTATTGCTTGCCATGAACGGCGTAGGTACTCGGCGAGGCATACCCGGCAGCGGGCAGTTTGGCGCGCCAGAGTTCTCGTCCCGTTTTTCGGTCGAAAGCCCGAATCAGTTCGTCACGGGAAGAAGCGATGAAGAGCAAACCGCCCGCCGTAACCGCCGGAGCACCGTAGTTGTCGGTGCCCGTCGGGGGAATGCCCTTGGCCACCAGTTCGGGGTACTCGCCCAGCGGCACCTGCCACTGGTGTTCGCCCGTATTCAGGTCGATCGCCGTCAGCGTGCCCCAGGGTGGGCGGCTCACGGGATACCCGGCCCGGTCGTACCAGCGGGTAAACCCGGTGTGGTGGTAGGGCGCGGTGTTCAGGCCCGCGGTGCTGGCGACGGACGTTGTTTTGCCGAACAGAAAATCCACGATGGCCTTGCGCTCAACTTCCTTCAGGTGGGTGAAGGCCGGCATCATGCCCTGGCCTTTGGCCAGAACCTGGGCCACGGACGTCTCGTTGCGTTTTTGGGAAATGCTTGTCAGGGCCGGATAGGTACCGTCGTGACTGCCTTCGCGGTTGGGGCCGTGGCAGGCGGCACAGTGGGTTTGGTAGAGTTGGCTACCCGTGCGATTTACGGTTCCGGCTGACACCGAACCGGTTTTGGTCGGAACCAGCGCCATGGTGACCGGAATTTGCTTGGCGGGAACGTACATGATACCGGCTTCGTCCACCGCGGCCCCGCCCCACTGCGCGCCACCGTCGGTGCCGGGGAAAAACACGGTCCGGTTGGGACTCAGGGGCAGAGGAATGAACTCCTTCCCCGATTGCCACCGCCGGAGCTGGGCCAGCACCGTGTCGCGGTCGGTTACAAAATCATTAATGTCGCTTTCCGCAAACGATTGCCGGGTAAAAGGCGCGGGTTTGAGGGGAATCGGCTGGGTGGGCCAGGCTTTTTCCCCCGGAACGGTGGAAGCAGGCATGGGTCGTTCCTCAATCGGAAACAGCGGCTTTCCCGTGACCCGGTCGAAGACAAACAGAAAACCTTGTTTGGATAAAACCGAAACGGCATCCACCTTTTTCCCGCCATGAACGACGGTGAATAGATTGGGGGGAGCCGGAATATCACGATCCCAGATGTCGTGGTGGATCGTCTGAAAATGCCAGCGTCGCTTGCCCGTGGCCGCGTCGAGGGCAATAAGGCTGTTGCCAAACAGGTTCTGGCCGGGCCGGGTACTGCCGTATAAATCGAAGGCGGCCGTCCCCGTGGGCACGTACACGATGCCGCGCTGCCGATCGATGGCCATGCCCATCCAGTTGTTGGCGCCACCGAAGTTGCGGTAGCCGTCTTTCGGCCAGGTGTCGGCCCCGTACTCGCCGGGGTGTGGAATGGTGTGGAACGTCCAGACGAGCCGTCCCGTACGCAGGTCGTAGGCGCGCACGTCGCCGGGTAGGGCCGGCGCGATCTCCGACACCCGGTGTCCCATGATGAGCAGATTTTTATAGATCACGC
Source organism: Larkinella sp. C7 (assembly GCF_006149005.1). Lineage (GTDB taxonomy): Bacteria > Bacteroidota > Bacteroidia > Cytophagales > Spirosomataceae > Larkinella. The sequence continues at coordinate 28,155 of NZ_VBSL01000008.1, forward strand.
CCGGCGTGTTGCTCACCACGTACTCGTCGGCGCCGGGGCGGGCAAGCCCTTCTTTCAAGCTGATTTTTCCGCCTTTCCCAAAACTGGCCACCGGTTTTCCCGTTCGGGCGTCGAGGGCGTAGAGCAACGAGCCGTAGGCGAAGAAAATCCGGGCCTCCCGCCCATCGGTCCAGTAGGTCACTCCCCGGCTATTCATGGCGAAAGTATCGTCGGTGAAGGCGGTTTTCCAAATCTCCCTACCCGTGGCAGCATCGAGCGCAAAAGCCTGCGACCCGGCCGAAACCCCGTACAGCACACCGCCGACGATGAGCGGATTGCACTGAATCTGGGTGTTGTTTTTGAGCGTATCGACTCCGCCCGACGCATACGACCAGGCGACCTTCAAGCCCCCGACGTTGCCGGGATGTAGCTGTGTGAGGGGCGAAAAATGGTTACGATCGGGCCCACCGTTGTATTCGGGCCAGTCGGTGGTGCCGGATTTTTCGGTCAGGCTGAGCAGACCGACCATCAGGAGTAAGGCGGGGTAGGTGAAACGTTTCATGGGTAGGGTTGAAGGAAGAACAAATAAACACAAAAGGACCGAAAGTTGCGGTCACCTTCCGGCTTATGTGGCTCAGGATCACCAAAATTCTGTCGGCGGTGTTTTTCCACGATCTGCCCTGCGTATTTCAAGACTGGCCGTACAAGGCCCAGTCCAAACGGGGCTCAAATCACAAATCAAAGTAATATTAAAATTTTCTCAATGAGGACGTGAGACATTTGTGATTGGAAAATTGAGAAAGGAAATTCTTGCATTCAAGACCTGACCACTTTCTGAGCCTGAATCATCGAAACAAAAAAAGTGGCTTATTCTGGCCCAGAATATCGGCAAAAAAATGACAGATAGTCGCAAACTGCCCTTCCTTTTGACGCAATTGCACCGGGCGCCAGAAACGGGGCTGGTTTAACTTTGCTCGACACTATTGGATAGCAAACAACCATGAGCAGGACCAACAAGAATTTGCTGTTTATCCAGGGAGGAGGAAGTACAGAAGACTACGAGGCTGATAAAAAACTTGTTGATTCGTTACAGACCATCTTAGGAGAAACTTACACCGTGCATTATCCTCGCCTACCCAGCGAGTCCACTCCGGATTTAGGGAGAATCAAGCAGATTGGCGACCAAATCTTGCAGATTGAGGGAGACCTTATTTTGTTAGGACACTCGTTAGGCGCTTCCATGCTGTTGAAATACCTTTCCGAAAACGAAATCAGGAAAAAGGCTATAGGCGTTTTTCTCATCGCTACACCATTTTGGAGCGGTGATGAAGAGTGGAAAGACGGTTTTAAGCTGCCAGAAAACTTTGCAGATCGGTTGTCGAAGGACGTTCCTCTTTTTCTCTATCACTGCCAGGATGATGAGGAGGTGCCGTTCGCACACTTTGCTATATATCGAAAAAAGCTTCCCCGGGCGATTTTCCGCGAACTAGCCAGCGGGGGTCACCAACTGAATAATGATCTCACGGTGGTTGCGAATGATATTTTATCCTTATAAGAATCAACGTATGGTTGCTGGAGTACCTGGGCTCGAACCAGGCGGACAACTTTTGACACGTTGATCCCTTATAAACGGTGGGCGTTGCACCTGTTTTGGCAGCGATCGGCCGAATCCTAGTTGATGTCAGCGCTTATTTTTGAATTACAGCCTAAAAGTCAATGCAATGAACACTACGATGAGAACGGTAACATTCGGAATGAATATCAGCCTCGATGGCTATTGTGACCACACTATTTTCAAGCCCAGTGAAGAGGTGCATGATTATTTCACCAGCATCCTGGCCGAAGTTGATCTGCTCTTTTTCGGACGGATCATGTATCAACTCATGTTTCCCTATTGGAGCGATGTGGCCAAAAACCAATCCGGCACAGCCGATGAAAATAGATTTTCCCAAAGACTGACAGCGATCGATAAAGTGGTTATTTCACGATCACTCGACAAGGTGGAGGATCATGCGCGACTTGTTCGTAGCAACCCCGTCGCAGAACTCCGGAAACTGAAGCAGCAACCGGGCAAAAAAATTTCAGTTGACAGTGTCAGCCTACTGCCGGAATTGATCGCAGCAGACCTGATCGATGAATTTCATTTGGTTGTCCATCCGGTGATGGTGGGCAAAGGCCGGCCATTGATTGAGGGCGGCAGTCTATTGGAAAAGCTTGATTTAAAGCTCGTGGATACGTTCGTTTTCAAATCCGGCAGTGTGGCGCTTCATTACTGGAAAAAGTAACGCACGGGTTTAATCAGCAATGTATACTTTATACGACGCTGATTAAAGACAATGTAGTGGAAGTAATGAACAAACTTAAACAGCAACCAGGCAAAGATCTGGTGATATTCGGAAGCCCCGTATCGGGTAGCCCGGATCAACAGTTGTTTGAGGACCATACTGCTAGCGCAAGCCGCATACGGCTACTGTGGCAAACAAGAATGTAAGGTCATTTTTCGTAGAATTGCGATAGCTGGTCCAATCGCTGTTTCACAAGCGCGTTCTTCATGGGTTCGAATCGGGACAGTTCAACGCCGTCTCTGGTAACGACCACATAAAACGGCTGATGCAACCGGGTGGTGAGGTGATAGATGGTTACCAGTTCAGCGATATCCTCAGACCAGGCCGCCATTGCATACAACGAGGCATAAGGCGTCTGCGCGAGCTTTCGGTAGACTTCCGGTGCCAGGCTGATCGGCACGGCTTTTCCGCTTCGGAAACGGGTCTGTTCCAGCAGCGAATCGATGTAGGGAGCGACGGGCACGTTCATCGTGCGCCAAATACCTTTGGTGAACGCTGTCGGTTCAACAACGGACTGTTTTTCGGCCGCCTGCGGGGTGACCCCCATCACCACGTCGACGATGTGGGTAGCCTCGTGCAGCAGCACGTAAATGATGGCATCCAGATTGCCGCCTTCGATGCGTAGTTTGTAGGCAGCCTCATCTGCCGGTTTGAAACAGGTATTTTCTTTCCACGATGCCCATTCTGAAATGGTCTCATCCAGTAAACCCGCCCGGAAGGTAATGTTGAACAATTTCGGCACGCCAGCGGAATCAACCGGAGATGTCAATGCCGTGTTCGGCATGTTATCCATAAAGCTGATGCTGTGCAGATGCTGTTTCAAAATCCGCTGATGCAGCGGTGGCAACAGCGTGAACGCATTCTTCACCTTGTCTTTCTGGGCAGGCGTCAGGCCATGATCGACGGGCTTCATACCGGCCTCGCGAAACATCTTGAAAACACTTTCAGGTGCAATTCGTATTCGCTGAGACGGGTCATTTCTGTAGGTGACGTCCGACTTTTGCGCGTTGGTAAATGCGGAGCAAAACAGCATGACCAATGCCAACATTACCCATCTCAATCCCGATTTTTCGATCATCATTTGTAAGATACTTTTAAGGTTTCGCAGGAGGTTCCGGCACAAAAGTATGCGTTTTCTCGCAGCAACGCCGGCGAATGTACGGTTTGAACACTCACCCCGTAATTCTCAACGAGCGGATGAATGGACCAGCAAGGTCAAGATGATAGTGCAGCACGGCAGGACTTCCATCAAAGGTGCCCGTAACTTCTACGGTCAGATCGGCCACGGTACCGGTTTGATTGTAATCGAGCGGTTGTAACTGCATTTGATACTTCTGCGTTGCCTGCTGTATCCACTGTTTAATTTCGGTTCGGCCCGCATAAACCGATCCTTCATCGGAAACGGTGGCTTCTTCGGTAAAGTGCGCAGCGAATGCCGTGCTGTCCAAATCGTTTTGTGCCTTGATAAGGCTTTCAATAGTGCCTGGAAGTTTCATAAAATTTTAGGTTTGTGTTGATTAAACGAGTTTCGTTTCAAGAACGGTTTGATAAAGGCCCGCCTATACCGTGGGTATGGTACCGCCGTCGATCACATAGTCGGTGCCGGTGAGGTAGGTTGCCCTGGGCGAAACCAGGAAGCCCACCAGCTCGGCAACTTCCTCGGGCCAGGCCGGACGGCCGAAGGGAATGCCGCCCAGTGCTTCCATGACCCCCTTAGCGGCCTGTTCAGCGGTGCCGCCCGAACTCTGGGCGATACGCTCCATCATCCTGCCGGATGCCGTGGTCATAATCCAGCCTGGCGATACGGTGAGCACCCGTACGCCTTTCGGTGAAACTTCATTGGAAAGGCTTTTGCTGTAATTCACCAGCGCTGCTTTTGCCGCAGCATAAGGAAGCGTGGAATCATACAGGGGCAATTTCGCCTGAATGGACGCGATGTGGATGATTACCCCTTCACCGCGCTTGATCATGCCGGGCAAAAATCCGCGGTCCAGTCGCACGGGCGCCAGGAAATTGGTCTGAATAGATGACTCCCAATCCTGATCAGAAAGCACCGCAAAACCGCCACCCGGTGTTTCTGAGCCACCCATATTATTGACGAGGATATCCAGATGGCCGAATTGATCCCGTACTGCGTCAACGACTTTCTGCGTTCCTGCGGTCTTGCTCAGATCTGCCGCGATAAAAAAGGTGCCGTTGTTTTCAATTTCCGGCTTGTTTCTTGCCGTACTGATCACCGTTGCACCCGCTTTCATCAGGCGATCGGCAATCGCTTTCCCAGTGCCTTTGCTGCCGCCCGTTACCAGCGCAATTTTGCCCGCCAGTTCATTTTCAAAAGTAAAGTCCATGGACCTGCTGATTTGTTTAGGGCAAATTTCGGGCGTAGGACACGGGCTGACAAGTACGGACTTACGATTCAGATAGGGATAAATTTATCCCTATTGAACCGCCCAAAGCCTATGATTATCTTTGCAGAATGTACGAAAGAAAGACATTGCCCGACCTGAACTGCGGGCTCGACCTGATCGGCGAAATACTTTACGGGAAATGGAAGATGCGACTGTTGTGGTTTATCAACGAAGGATTTCAACGCCCCAGCGAGTTGCAGCGAAAAATTCCGGGGGCGTCCCGGCGCGTGCTGAATGTGCAGTTGAAAGAACTGGAAAGTCACGAGCTGGTGGGAAAGGTGATTTATCCGGTTGTTCCCCCCAAAGTGGAATATTATCTGACCGATTTTGGCCAATCCCTGATCCCGGTCATCGGTGCAATCGGGCAGTGGGGTGATGCGCATGACCAGCGTTTGCGGACGCTCATTCTGAAAGAAACCCCGCACACGGGTTCTACAAATGGGGAAAAGATCGTTGACCAGGACGGCCATTTCACAGACAATCCAGATAGAGCAACCACAGGCAGATAGTCGTGACGATCCATCAGGCCGATGGAAAACAGCCCCTAACGGTTAACCAGCGGGCCAAGGGCGGGCAAGTGGATGCTTCTGGGAAAATTCCGGTTTGAGAAAGGCTACAAAGGGCGATTTGCGGTTTGCCGGGGTAGACCGAATGAAAGATGAGAATGGAAAAAGTCATGTCATTAAGGTGAATGGGAATCCAGGCACAAAAATAATCGCGATAACTGGGTACAACTATTTTACAGATTGAATTGGCTGTATAACCAGAAGAGTGTCAAAAATAGATCCAGTAATAGGCTAACTCAAAACACCGATACTCACCAAGCACAAATTATAGACTTCCAATATATACAGGTGAAAGTAAACTTATTCACTTGCCAATAAATACCTGAAAATCAAAGGCTTTCGCTTATCCCAGTACGAGTACCCCAAAACCCTTCCTCAAAACCAAAAAAAAGCCCGCAATCTGCGGGCTCTTGCCATTTCCTATTTCCAACGTTCTCACGGCCAGACAAACCGCCCGGTATTTTTCAGGGTACACCTCTGATTCTCTGGAATACACTTCTGCCAAGTTCCTTCGGTTGGTTTGCCGGACAGGCAGCAACGCCCCGGTCATCAACGGGCGAGCAACTTGAATTTTCGGGTCAGTTCCGTCAGGGATTCTTCCACGCCCATTCGCTCCAGCGATGAAGCGCCCACAAAACCCTGCACATTCGTCCGCTCCAGCACCAGGCGAACATCGTCCGGGGTGTTGATGGGGCCGCCATGCGCCAGAAAAAAGATGTCGGAACGGACTTCTTTTGCGGCATCAATGATTTGCTGCGTCCGCGCCACGGCTTCGTCCATGGAACAACTGGCATCCGTCACCCCGACGGAACCACCAACCGTGGTGCCGACGTGGGCAATGATCGCGTCAGCACCGGCTTCGGCCATATGCCGGGCATCGTCGGGGGTGGCGACATAGACGATGGAAAACAAGTCCATTTTGCTCGCCAGCCGCACCATTTCGACTTCTTTCTGAAAGCCCATCCCGGTTTCTTCCAGCACCCGCCGGAAGTGGCCGTCGACAATGCAGTGTGTCGGAAAATTGTTGATGCCGGAAAAGCCCATGTCCTTCACTTTCAGCAGGTGGTGCCACATCCGTCGGCGGGGGTCGGAGCCGTGTACCCCGCAAATCACCGGAATTTCTTCGACAACGGGCAAAACTTCAAACTCGCCGATTTCCATAGCCACGGCGTTGGCATCGCCGTAGGCCATCAAACCGGCGGTAGAACCGTGCCCCGCCATGCGAAACCGCCCGGAATTGTAAATGATAATCAGATCGGCACCCCCTTTCTCGATGAATTTGGCGCTAATACCCGTTCCGGCACCCGCGGCAATAATGGCTTTCTGGCTGTCCAGCGTAGCCTGCAAACGCGCTCTGACTTCAGCTCTCGTATAGGGGTTTCCTTTTCCCGTCCATTGGTTCGGCATACGATATGTCTTGGTTTATTTTGGTTGTACTAATTCCAGTAAATGGGCGACCAGTATGTCGGCAAATGCGGGGTCGTTGATGTGCGCGGGCGACTCGATTAATCGCACCGCTTCGGATACATTCGTTTTGATCGCCGAAAACAGGACACGGTTTACCTCGGGTTGATAAAAAACGTGTCCGGGGGCGTCGATCTGCGAAATGCCGTTCAGCGGCAGAACCACCGTTACGCCCGCCTTCGACTGATTCACTTTCCGGGCCAGCAGCCGACCCAATTGCTCGTTTTCAGCGGCATCGGTTCGCAGCAGCGTTACATTCGGAGCCCAACTGTACAGTTGCCGGTGCCGGTAATGCGCCGGAACCGTGTCCGGCTGGCTGAAATTAACCATATCCAGGCAGCCCGGTGCCACCACCTGGGGCAGGTTCATCCGGGCAGCCGCCGTTAGCCGATCCGGCCCGGCACTGCACACTCCTCCACACAATTCATCGGCCAGCTCGGTGGTCGTTACGTCCAGAACAGCGTCGAAATGGCCTTCCTCGATCAGACTTTCCATGGTGCGCCCCCCAGTGCCGTTGGCGTGAAAAGCGACCACTTCATACCCGCGTTCTTCCAGCCGTTCGGTACAGTAATTCACGCAGTCCGTGGTGTTTCCAAACATGCTGATGGCAATGCGGCCCACCGGTTTGTGCCGTAGGGCCGGAACCACCGCCCCCATTGCACAAATGGCCGCTGCGGCCTGTTCGATGAGCGGGGACAACATGCCATTCAGACCGGCCACGTCGACGACCGATGCCATCAGCGTGATGTCTTTCGTGCCAACTTGCCGGGTTAAATCCTTGGCGGCCATGGTCGAGAGGCAGAGTTTGGGGACGCCGAACGGAATGGGCTGCATGGCCGAGAGGGACACGAATGTGCCGCCCCCACCGCCCATACCGATGGCCCCTTTCACCCATCCCGACTGAACCAGCCGCGCCACGATGGTGGCCGCTCCCAGCCCCATGACCTCGATGGCCCGACCCCGGTCCCGGCTCGTTCGCAGATCCGCCAATGACTGGTTTGCGGCTTCGGCAACGGCTTCGGAATCATAATCAATCGGGAAATCGACGGCGGTTTCCATGACGCCGGAGTTGATGGTAATGACGGATTCACCCCGCGCCAGAATGCAATTCCGCAAAAAGGCAAAGGCCGGGCCTTTCGTGTCAAAACACCCAATAACGACGATAGATGGTTGCATACATCCCTAAAAGAGCGATTTGTAAAAATCTAACCCTTCGCGGGCTAATTCATCGGGACTGGCGGCCAGGGGTCGCCAGATGGACGCGGCTTTGGCGAGTTCGGCGGAGGGCGCGCCGAAGGTTTCGATGACGACGGCCCCCTCATAGCCAATGTCCGTTAAGGCGGTTTTGATGCCGGGCCAGTCGACATTGCCGGTGCCGGGGGTGCCACGGTCGCTTTCATTGCCCTGCACATGGCACAGCAGGTCTTTCCCGACAGCCCGGATGGCAGCCGGGATGCTTTTTTCCTCAATGTTATTGTGAAACGTATCGAGCGAGATTTTGAGAAAGGGGTGACCCAGCTCGCGCACCAGCGACAGCGCCTGCTCAGCGGTGTTCACCATGTCGGTCTCGAAGCGGTTCAACGGTTCCAGCCCAAGAATAACACCACACGCCTGAGCGACCTCAACGGCTTCGTGCAGGTTTTCAAGGCACCAGGCCCGCTCCGCTTGTTTGCGTTCCGCTGAAACCAGGCGGGTTTTCCCCACGGCGGAATAAACCGGCCCCGTGAAAATCGGACTTTCCATCGTTTCCGCCAGGCGCAGGCAGTCTGCGATGTAGGTAAGGCCATTTTTGCGAATGGCAGCATCGTCGCTGGAGATGTCACGGTTTGGCCCAAATGCCCCGCTCAGGGTCATTTTTAGACCCGTTTCGCGGGCTAGTTGTTTGAGTCGGCCCCAGTCGATCAGGTGCGGGTCTTCAACGGCCACTTCAATAAGATCGTAACCCATATTGGCCACTTTATAGAGCAGGTCGAACGAGGAGGTCGTGAACGGGGAAACCCAGACGAAAGTACTAACGCCAAATTGAATCATGTTGTCGGGGAATAGGGATTGGAAACCGTCCGGCAGCCAGACCGAACAAGCTAAAAAGTCGGGCAAAAACCACGCCTTCGCCCAACTTTTTAGATTTCTTAGGATTAAGTTAATACGCTGGAATGGTGACACGAACCCCTCCGTTCATGGCCGATTCGTGGGCGCAGATTCCCGCGAGGGTGTAGTTGGCGGCCAATTCGGCATCTACCGCCGAGTCGCGACCTTCGATGATGGCGGCCAGAAACTCCTGTACCAAATGCGGGTGCGATCCCCCGTGACCCGCACCCTGCAAAAATGAAACGTGGTTGGGGTCGTCGATTTTTTCGCGCTTGGTGAAATGTTTGATCGGTTCGATGAGCATCGCGTCGGTGTCCGGCACGTTGATGCGCCGGGCATTCTCACCCCCGTCGAAGATAATGTGTTCCTCATCCTGCAACTGTTCCCATTCAAACGACATTTTGGTACCGTACACATCGTAGCTTTCCCGGTATTGCCGCACGACGTCGAACAGCGATCGCGTAGCCTCGGCCACAACGTCGGAGTCTTTCAGCGTAAATGTGGCCGTTTCAACGGCAAAGGGCGAACCGTATCGACTGGCCAGGTCCTCGCTCAATCGCCCGGAACCGTGACAGACGACGGTTTCGGCGGTAGTGTTGTTGATGCGCAGCAGGGGCGAAATGGCGTGCGTACCATTGAGCATCGGCGGATAGCCTTTCCAGTATTCGCCCCAGCCTTCCATGCTCATATCCTGAATGTGTGACCCCCGAACGAACTGAATGCGACCGAGTTGGCCCGTTTCGGCCAGGTTCAGGCCATACAGAAATTCGCGCGTGTAGAGGGCGGTTTCCATCATCATATATACTTTGCCGCTCCGCCGTTTGGCCTCCACAATGGCCTTGCAGTCCTCTTTGGTCATGGCCATCGGAATGGTGCAGGCCGTATGTTTGTTGGCATTGAGCGACGCCAGCGTCATCCGGGCGTGATCGGGCACGGGTGTAACGACGTGGATGGCGTCGACATCGGCGCGGCCGGGTATATCCTCAAAATGCTCGAAGCAGAGGTCAGGGTCGAGGTTGTATTTGGTTCTCAAATCATCGAGGGTCTGGCGATTGCGGGTACAGATGCCCACCTTGCCGATATTGGGGTGTTGCAGGTAAATGGGAATAAACTCCTTGCCGAAACCCATACCCACGATGACAACGGTAATTTTCTGGTCACTCATAACGACTTTGGTTGATTGATGATACGAACTTTGTTAAAATCAGTTTACAAGCTGTTTGAGTTAACCGGGGAGAGCCTTGGAAGGGCGGTCTGTCAATAGTCAGTAGCATCCATCAGCTATTGACTATTGACAGGACAGGCCTCCGGCCTTAGTTCAAACAGCTTCTTAGAGTTTATAGTTACACGATTACGACCAACTAAAAACCATAAACACTAAACCATAGACTATTTGCGGGCCGCCCAGGCAACCGAATTCCGCAGGATCGTCTGATACACCGGCAGGTTGTGCGATTCGGCATCGTGACCCAGTGCCAGACCGACGATGCGGGCTTTGGGGTGATTGACGAGAAAAACGGAGGGATAAATCACATCGGAAGTGGCGACGCTCGAACTGGCCAGCACCGTAATGCCCGGCCCGGCCGGGTCCGGAACAAAAAAGTAGCGTTCATCCTTCAGGTTGAATTTGGGTTCTACCCCCTTCGTAATGGGGTGTTGCGGATTGGTCACGGTTACGTCGAAAGGGCCGTACTTATCATGTTTGCGCGTGCCGCCACTCACCAGGTTCTGGTTGTATTCCGGCCAGTCTTTCCAGTTGTACCACAGGGCCGCGTGGGCAAGCAGCAGGCCTTTGCCCGCGTTGGCGTGATCCATAATGGCCTGACGAACCGCCGGGTTGGTGATGGGCCGGTTGTTGCTTAGATACAGCACATCGGCCTGGGGCAGAAAGGTCAGCATAGAATCGGGATCACCCACGTAGTTGACCGTTGCAAAACCGTCGCGGCTCAACGTCTGGCCATCCACGTTGCGGTACCACATCCCGAAATTATGCGACGTTCCTCCACCCACGACGAGCACCCGGATGGGTTTGCCGGTTTTGGCGGTTTGGGGTGAACCGACCTTGCATTGCGTCAGCGACAGGCTTACCCCCAGTAGCAACAGAAGAAAAGAAAATGGTTTCATGGTGTTTTATTGATAAATTAAGTGACTCCTCAAGCGGTTCTGCCGGGCCGTTTCGTGACCCCTGACGGCTTTTCTCCCGCTTAACGGCTATTGGTTTCAGGCTCTTTTTCAACCCGCATCACTCCCCGCATGATGCTCCAGTGGCCGGGAAAAGTACAGATGAAGGGATAATCACCGGGTTTGGCTGGAGCGGTGAATTCAAGGGTGTACGACTCGCCCGGGTTGACCAGAATACTGGATGCCACCACCTCCGGCAGTTGCGGAACGTAGTGTTTCTCCACACTTTTCGGGTCCTGCGCCATCTTGTCGGCGGCTTTCCCCACCTTCTCGGCGGTGCCGGGTTTGCAAATCACCACGTTGTGTTGCATGATGTCGGGGTTTTCGAGCGTCAGCACCACGGGTTGCCCGGCGCGAACCGTAAACTGTTTTGTGTCATACTTCATCTGTTCTTCCATCACCTTGATGGTCAAAACCGTCGCCTTTTCGGAAATGATTTTCTTCGGAGTGGCCGGGCGGGCTTCGCCGGTTGGTTGGCGAACTTCAAGGGTGGCGTTCTGCACATTGCCCATAAAATCAAAGGAGGATTTTGTGTCGTAGGCACCGGCGTAGGCCCCCATCGAGCTTTCATCGACAAAGTCGCGCTGTACCCGAATACTACCCGTCAGCGGTTTGGTAAATAACGAGGGGGCCTTGCCCCTGGCGGCTTCCTGCCCGTTTACGAACAACAGCATTTCGCCGTCGTTCACCAACCGGCCTTCAAATTCAAAATTGTCGGGCAGCGGTTCCGTGGTGCTGGTCGCATACACCTGCCCGTTTTGCTTCACCACCATCGTCAGGCGACGGTCTTTCACATACAGTCCGTAGCCCCCTTCCCGACCACCATGTCCGACAATGAAGCCCTCCATCGGGCGGTTTCCTTTAGCCGCCGATCCTTTCAGAATGATCTCCTTGCCCGTCACATCGGGGGGCAGGGTGATGACCGCCCGTCGTTGCAGCGTGTACACCTCTTTGTTGATGCCCGCCAGCAACCGGCCAACCAGTGCATTCTCTGCGCCTTTGGAGGGAGACTTGGCCGCTGCGGCCAGAAAACCGTCGCGGTGAACGGCCGCTGCGGCAAACAAGGCGCGGCCAATCCACTCATCGCTATCGTTTTCGGGACGGAGAGCGGCCCGGTATAACGCGGCTCCGACGGTTTCGGAGGGTGGCAACGGCACCAGCGCCAGCATGGCCGCCAGCCTGACATTCAGGCTGGCGTCGTCCAGCAAACCTACTTTCTGGAGAATATCCAGGGTTTGGGCTGTGGCAGGCAGCACCTCGACGGCGGCTTTACGCACACCGGCGGCCTTGTGGGTCAGGGCTTTGGAAACGGCCTGAATGGCTTCGGCGTTCGAGCCCGTCAAAGCGCCCAAACCGTGCAGCGTCCACAGGGCGTGAACGGCGGGGCTGTTCAGACCGATTTCGTCTACTTCGGGATTGGCGATGATTTTATAGAGTTCCGGCAGCAGGCTGGTGTTTTTCGACTCCACAATCAGCCGCTGCCCGTTCATCCGCCAGAACATATTGTCACTTTTGAGGGCCGCAATCAGGCCAGCCGGTTCATTTTTCGACAAGATGATGGGCTGGTACGGTTTTGCTTTTTTGTAAACGATGCGGTAAACGCGTCCAAAATTGATGTCGCGCAGCGGGCTGTCGAAGGCATTCCCCTGCCCACGCGGCTGCTCCTTGAACGGCAGTACCATCTCGGACGGTGCCTGCCGCTCCACGAAAACGTTGTGCTGAATAATGAAGTTATACCAGTCGGCCACCCACAGCGCCCCGTCGGGGCCAACCTCGGCGTGAACGGGACCAACCCACTCGTCCGAACTGGCCAGCATATTCCAGCCATCGTGTTCAGCAAAACCGGCTCCTTTCGGCTCGATGATGGCGTTGTGAATCAGCCGAACGGTTGGTTCACACACAAACGCCACCCGGTTCCAGTATGACTTCGGAAAACTGCGGGCGGTGTAAAAATGGTGTCCGGCGGCCGAGGTAAAGCCCCCCACCACATCCACCTGCCGCAGATTCGGCGTCAGGGTGTGCGAATCGTAATGCCCGTCGATTTTTTGGACGGACAGCACCGTGGAGCCGGGCAGGTTGCGCTGCATGTAACGGGCGGGCATCGAATAGAACGCGCTGTGGGTGTTGTTGGCGGTGGAAATAAACACATTATTATCTTCCGTAAGCCCCAGCCCCCAGGTATTGTTGCTCGTATTGGCCAGAAAGTCGAAACCGGTTCCGTCGGGATTGACGTTATAGACGCCGGTTCTGAAATTCAGGTTTTTGCCGTCGCGGGTTGTGCCGGAAAAACCGGAGCCCACCACGCCCCAAATCTTGTTGTTAAAGCCGTATTGCAGGTTCGAGGGGCCAAAATGCGTGTCATTTTTGTCCCATCCGGTCATGATGTTCTCCCGCACATCCGCTTTGTCGTCGCCATCGGTATCTTTCAGAAAAACGAAGTGCGGAGCCATCGAAACCACCACGCCACCGTTGGCAAACACCATGCTGGTGGGAATATTCAGTTTGTCGGCAAATACGGTGAACTTGTCGGCCCGCCCGTCGCCGTTGGTGTCTTCACAAATTTTGATCCGGTCGTTGGCGGCTCCGTCGGTTTCCAGAAAAGTATTCGGGTAATCGACCGACTCCACAATCCAGAGCCGCCCGCGTTCATCCCACGCCATGGCAATGGGATTCGTAATGTCGGGTTCGGCGGCAAACAACTGAATGTCGAAATCGGCCGGCACCTGCATCAGTTTTTTGGACTCGTCGGGCTTCAGCGCCACCTGCATGGCTGGAACGCGGTGCCGTTTGGTGTAGTCCGCAATGGCAATGTTGGCCGACTCATAGATGTCCACGTTCGGAATCGCCAATTTGGCAATCTGTTTGGTTACCGGCTCCCCAATGGCCCACAACACGCCCCGGTTCACCAGTTCTCGAAAACCGGGATTGGTCCAGGTGCTGTCGTTATGGCCATAAGCGGTATAAAAAACCCGTCCTTTTCCCTGCTTCCGGACCCAGGTGTACGGCTCCTGCCGGTCTCCCTCCTGCCGGGTTGTCAGCACGGTCATATCGGGATTAAGCCGCTGGTGTACGTAGGTTTCGTCCCAGGCGGTGGTAAACGGCGCCAACCCCTGCATCACCGGGTGTTTTTTGGCCACGATGGTTGTCGCAATCGCCCCCGCCTTGTGCGACTTGAACTGCCCCCCGATGGTGTTGATGTACCAATCCGAGTTTTTAAAACAGCCCGAAGCCGAATGCAGGGGGATGAGCCCTTTTCCGCCCTCTACAAACGCCTTTAAAGCCGCTTCCTGTGCGGGCGGCAGGCTGTCGTGGTTGGCATAGATCACCAGCCCGTCGTATTTGGCCAGATTTTCGGTATTGAGGTCGTTGACATTAACCGTATAGGTCAGATTGACGCCTTTTTTGAAAAGGGAAATGGCGAGCCAGGGCGCATATTTCCCCGAATCGTGGTGTTTGCTCCGGTGGCCCAGAAAAAGCACTTCGCCCCGGCGGGCGGTTTTTTCCGTGGTGGAACGAGTCTGTCCCGATCCATTTGTTTGTCCGGACTGGGCAGTTCTCGTGCAGCCCTGGTGCAGCACGAAGGCCAGCAACAGGATAAAAATTGATACTTTCATAGATCAAGAGTTGAGCGATTAGTTCGGGGTTTCGAGCCAGACCTGCTGGGTGAAGGCCCCATTGATGGCGGCATCCCAGACTTCGACCCGCACCCACGTACGGTTTTTGAGATTCGTGTCGAACCGGTATGCTTTTTTGCCGAAGGGCAAGGTGTTTGTTAAATCGATGCGTTCGCGATACACCTGTTTGCCGTCGCCGGAGATAATTTCGGCAAACGTCAACGGGAAGGTCCAGTTTACATTCAGGTTGATTGTTGCTTTTCCACTAGCCGGTAAGGTCAGCGTTTCGCCTGCCCCTTTGCCATTGACCGTAAAAGTGGGCAACATGACTTCCCCCGTGGTCACGAAAAATTTCCCCTGTTTCATGACGTCCAGAACCGGTTGCCAGCCCGCGCTGTAGTCGGGCAGTTTGTCCATCTGCATATAATTGACGTTCAGGTGGGCATAGGTTTCGTTTTCGGGTTCCATCGTAAAGATGTCCGATTCCGCGATGGCGTGTTTTTTGTGCCCCCAGTTCGAGTAATCGTCCAGCAAATCCAGCACCCGGCGACTCAGTCTCGGTTCCGATAAATCAGCCGGAATATTCTTCCAGGCCGCTCCGAAGAAATGGTCGGACTTAAAAAAAGCTTCTTCCTTGTATTTATCCGGATACCCCGTCGAGCCTTTGGTGCGGGCGTGGGCCGTCCAGGCCAGGCCATTTTCAGCTTCCAGCAGCTTCAGCATATCGTGCTTGTCGGCAATCCGGTAAACCTTTCCGTATTTGGGGTCTTCGGTAACAAAAGGCATGTCGGGCTTGCGCGACATAATCCAGTACACATCCTTCGGAAAAAAAGACAGCCAGTGTCCCCCAAAAAAATTATTGGGTTCTTCGCCGGGCAGCAACAAAAAGTCCTTGTCCGACAGCCGTTTACACTGCTCATGCAGCGCTTTCAGTTCTCGTAGCCGCAGGCTATCGGGGCCTTTGGGGTGCCCGGGACCGTGAAATTCCGCCAGGTGAACGATATCAACCCCGTGGTCCTTGAACACCTTCACGAAGTTGGGATTTTCCGGAATAGGCTTACCCGCCAGCACCACCTTCATCGTAAATTCATTGTGAAAGTGGCTCGACATCGTTTTGTAGCCCGGCACCACCGGGTACTTGTCGTTGTGTGTGAACCGCTTCACCTCGGCCAGCGTTTCGGCGGGCTTGTCTGTACTGAGCAAACAGAAAAAGTTGAGCCGCTGCTGGGTGCCGGGGGGCGCATTCACCCAGGGTACCCACCGCCGGTCGCCCATCAAATCCTGCCGGATGCCGATGCCAAATTCCGGAACCAGACTGCGGTACCCGGTGCCATACCACGTAAAATCGAGGTTATACGCTTCGTCCAGCGGGTAGAAATACTGGTGGGGAGCCGGAAAAACCGCCAGCGTTCCTTTGGGGCCACTGCCCATGATGGTCCGGTATTTAACCGCCTGGGCCTTATTCGGAACGGACAGGTCGACCGGCATTTCCTGCATCCGGTTCTCCGTGTCCGACCAGGCCAGTGACGTCCAGCCGCTGCCGGTTTTGCTCACCAGACCCGCATCGTAGAGAATGGCGGTCGAGTCGACCTGCGTTGCCATCACAGCTGCCACGTTGAACAGCGGACTGCCCTGATACACGGTAATTTCGATGGCGCCTTTGAACGATGCGGCCGCGACTTCGCCAATTCGCAGCACGGTTCGGGAGCCAACGGTGCTGACGCTGGCCGACCGTTTGGCCAGTTCAACGGCGTAGGCCTTGTGCGGCAACCGGTTGGTTTTATCGAAAAAAATGTTCCAGCCGTTCTGTGAGACCAAATCCCGCTTGCCCACCGTGAGCACGAAAGCCGGGTTCAGGTCGGTGGCTATGTTGCTAAACTTCCCGACCTTCGAAAGTTGAATGTGGCTGAAAAGTGGCTTATCGGCGGCCAGGTTAATTACCAGCCGCCCTTTCTCTTTACCCGCAGCGGGCCAGGTCACCACCAGGTCACTCCCCTGCTGCGAAACCGTTGTGGGGCCACTTTTGGTAAATTTCGACCAATCGACCGGTACCTGAGCGCGGGCCACTGCGCCCAGAAAGACAAACAGGAAAAGAAAGTATCTCATTGAATCGAGGCTAAGTACTTAGTAAAAAATAGTTTATAGTTTACGGTTTATAGTTTCTGAGTCAACTCATCAACATAGTCCCGGTTCGTTTAAACCATAAGCTAAAAGCGATTAACGATTTACTCTGTATAGGTTGTTGGTGACTATCAAAACACTAAGTACAAAGGTTCACAACCAAAACCGGCGATTCCGAACCTTTGTCGCTTAGTAGGCATTACCAACCAATCTATTACAAAGTAATTTTCTGTACCGGGGTATAGATCATGTCTTCTACACCCGTAATTTTCAAGCCAATGCGGGCAAACACATACCCTTGTGACGGAACCAGCGCGGGCAGTTCGCCCGTGGTCAGGCTCACATTGGCCAGGTCCTTGATGTCGGCACCGGCCAGGTCGGCTTTGTTCAGGCTATTGCCCGCATCGACAAACTGGGTTTTGTTAACGTACAACGAAACCCGCTCGACCGTCTTGCCATTGGCCGCATCGGTAATCACTTTTTCGAGAGAAACACTACCGGTTATTTTCCGGGCATTGTTCGAAATTTTCGGGTTTCGAAGCATGTAATAAGGCACCACCTCGATGTCCATCGCTTGGCTGCCCTGAATCTTGATGTCCAGACTATCCGGGGTATTAGCGGCTGTTCGTTTCCAGAGAAAAGGCCCCTGTCCGTTGGGAACAATCAGTTTGTAGTCGCCGTCGAAAAGCAGCGACGAGAAGGTGCCGTCCTGTTTGATCGGTATCCGGATCGAACTGCGGTTGTTATACGCTTTCTGCCAGAGTTCCAGAAAAACCGGAAAATCGGAGTTGTTGGCCACCGCAACGTTGGCACTTTGGATCAGCAGGGGTTCACCCTTGTACACAATCCGCCCTTCAAACGTGGATTTGGGCGGTTCGAAATTGTCTAGTTCGCACCCGGTCAGACCGACCAGCAGCAGAAGGACAAGGTAAATGAGGGAGATTTTCATGGCTTTAAGTAGGTCGCGGGGCGGAGCGAAATACCAGGCGGTATTTCGCTCCGCCCATTCGCTTATTGGTTAGGGTTACGGACAATCGTAGGGTTATTATTGATAATGGCATCCGTGATTCGCGAGTAGTAGTTGCCCAATCGGAAAACGTGGCTTTGCGTTACCCGGCCCGACAGCACCTTCCGGAACACCCATTTATTGTGGTTGGCCCCACCGGGATTATACACCTTGTACGGCCAGAGGCTATAGACCCGCGTACTGGGTTCGGTGGCCTTGCCGGGCTGGGTGGTCAGGTCGGAGTTGCTGCCGTCCCAGACGACATGGGCAAGGCGCCACCGCTTCATATCCCAGAGGAGGTGGTTTTCGTAGGCCAGTTCCACTTTGCGCTCGTGAACGATCCGGTCGAACGTGACTTCGCCCGGGGTGAGGGCTTTGGTTAGGCCTGCCCGGTCGCGCACCTGTTTCAGATAACCGGCGGCCACCGCATTCTGCCCCAGTTCAAAAGCAGCTTCGGCGGCATTGAGCAGCACTTCGGCGTAGCGATAGCGCACGTTCCAGACCTCGCTCTGTGTTCCAATCTGGCCCGAACCCGTTACGGGGTCATTGTATTTCCGCATGTAAAAACCGCCCTGAGCCGAGCCATCGTAGCCGTCGATGGGTCCTGACAAACCCACCACCTGCACCGAAACCCCGTTGACCGCCTTAAGTTGGCCCAATTGGTCGCCCGACAGAATGCTGCCATTGGCCAACACCAGCCCGGCGAAGATATCGATAGGCCGGTTTTTGAAGATCGCCCCCGGCACCAGCACCGTTCCCTGCAAACGCGGGTCGCGGTCGGCGAAGAGGTCTTCGGGCTTATCGTAGTAAATATAGTCGTTTGGGTTGCCCTTATTGATGGCTAAAGGCGCAAACGAGTTGTCTAATTTTTCGAACGACTGCACCAGGTTGAGCGAAGGGTTCAGACGTCCCCCGCGTTCGCCTTCTTCGGTGATGGCGCGGGGCTGATTGTCGAGCGCAAAGCTGTGAATCTTACCACTTTGCAGCTTGTAATCTTCGACAAATATGACCTCCGGGTTATTGGCTTTGTCCAGAAAAATATTGGCAAAATTGGTGGAGAGGTCGGGTGCTTTCTGATAGAGTGCATACTGCCCGGAGGTAATCAACTCCTGAGCCGACGTCAGAGCGGTTTGGAAATAGGCGTTTGCCTTGGTAGCCGGAATGCCCACTTCGCCGTTCGGCAGCGAAACCGTTGGCGTATTGACTCCGTATTTAGCGATGGAACCGGCGTAGAGCGCAGCCCGGACCTTCGAAGCCAGAGCCAGCCCGTAGGTAGCGCGGGATTTTTCATTGGGGGTTTTCGGCAGAATCGATTTGATGGCCTCAAACTCGCTGATCACGAAATCATACACCTCCGACTCTTTGGCGCGGGGTTTACGGAGGTAACTCGCATCCCCGCTGTAATCGTAGGTCAGCGACTCGGTAACCAACGGCACACCACCCATCCGTTTGACTAACTCAAAATACGCATTGGCCCGCAGAAACCGGCCTTCGGCTGCGAACCGGGCCTTGTCGGCCGCACTCAGCCGGGTAGCGGCATTGACCCGCTCGATGAACAGGTTGATTTCGCGGATGTAGCCATAGTCCCAGAGGTTCCAGTCGTCGTAGCTGTATTCCCGGTTTTGATGCCGCCCGTAGTCGCCCGAGGCAAAAGCCTCATCGAAGCTGGCCATGATTCCAAAATTAGCGGGTTCGACCAGGTCGGGAATGCGGTTATACAGATCCGTTGCCGCCGACAACACCAGCCGGGGGTCACTATAGACCTCATCGACCAGCAGAATGTTGGTGGACTTGATATTCAGGAATTCAGCATCTTCCTTGCAGCCGGTCGTTAACGAAAAGAGAGCGACGAGCGATAAAATAGTTTTCTTCATGGCAGGGTCGGTTTAGAAGCTCAGGTTCAGGCCAAAATTGAACAGTTTGGTTTGCGGGTATTGCAGCCCGTTTTCGTCCTGCACTTCGGGGTCGATGCCGTAGGGGTGGGTGTTGTCAATGGAGAACAGGTTGTAGGTGTTCACAAACAGACGGGCCTTCTGGATCTTCACTTTCTGGGTCAGCAGCGCCGGCAGGGTATAGCCCAGTTCCATCGTCCGGTTGCGCAGGTAACTGATATTCAGGAGCCACCAGGTCGAATTTTTATTGATGTTGCTGTGTCCGGTATCGTTGTAGCGAAGGGGGATTTCGGTACCGGCAATCCACGGACTATCCGGGTTGAGCGGATCGGCCCGGCGCCAGCGGTCATCGAAAAGCAGGCGCGGCACATTCCCGGTGTTCTGGTAGGCGTTGCGCTGCTCAAACTGCCGGTTGATGGCCATCATCGTGCCGCCGGAGAAATCCATTGCAAAATCAAAGCCTTTGTATTGCAGGGTGAAGTTCAGACCACCCGACAGAATGGGTGTATTGTTGATGCCGTAGCCAATGGGCCGTTCGTCGCGGCTGTTGATGACCCCATCGTTGTTCTGATCGCGGTAAATCAAATCGCCCGGAATCATGGTCCGGTTGCCCTGTCCGTCGTTGTTGACCACGTAGTTGTTGATCTCTTCCTGCGACTGAAACTGACCGACGGCTTCATATCCCCAGAAAATGTTGCTCCAGCGGTTTTCCAGCGATTCACGGTATTCGAGCAGCGAGTTGCCGTAGCGCGGATTGTAGGGACTCAGGAACCGGTTCCGGGCGTAGGAAATGTTGGCACCGATGGTGAACCGGACGCCCCGGATGTCGCCATTATACACCAGCGAGGCTTCGCCACCAACCACGGCATCGCGCTCCAGGTTCTCCTGCGGCAGGGCGTAGCCCAGTTCGCTGGGTACAAACACGTCGCTCTTCACGGCGGGCAACCCGTCGCGCACCCGCCGGAAATAATCGAGCGTACCCGTGATTTTGTTGTTCAGCAGCGAGAAATCCACCCCGATGTCAGTCACTTTGGCCTTCAGCCACGAAATCCGGTCGAAGGCAATCCCCCGGTCGCGGGCCGCAACGGTCGTTGTTCCCGACATGATGCCCACGCCGGTGTTGTAGTTGTAGCCAGGATTGTAGGCAAAGGCGTCGAGGTCCGCGTTGTTGGGTCGGACGTTATCATCACCCAGCATCCCGTAGGACGCCCTCAGTTTGAGGTCATTCAGGAAGGCCCCGTCGTTGGTCCATGCCTTAAAGAAAGGTTCCTCGGTAATTCGCCAGGCCATGGAAACCGATGGGAAGGTGCCCCAGCGTTTGGTGGGGGAGAATTTCCAGGAGGCATCGCGCCGGGCGGCCACTTCCAGGAAGTATTTGTCGGCGTATCCATAATTCACCCGGCCGATGTAACCGACTCTGGCCTGCGTGAAGTCGGCATCATTGTAAGCGACAATATCGGCAAACTGCATCACGGGCAACGAATTGGTTTTGGGCACGGTACGAGCCTCTACGTTCCGTTCGCGCTTCTTGAGCCGCTCGGTCAGGGCAATGGCATTGATGGAGTGCTTGCCAAAGGTGTTGGTATACAGAAGTTGCAACTGCCCGATATTTTCGTCAATCTTGTTTACCACCCGCTGCCGGTACGGATTCTGGCTGCCTCCCGTCCGGTTATACTGCTGGGTGGTTGGGTTGTAGGTGTAGGTATCGTAAGTATACTCAAACACCTCACGTTGCGAATCCCGGAACATGTACGAATACAAGCCCTTGACCGACAAGCCTTTGATGGGTGTCTGGTATTCGACCGTAGCCTGCGGGGTTATCGACGAATAGACTTCTTTGAGAAAACCCGACCGCGCGTAGTTGAGGTAGCCCCAGTTGGAGGCCGGATTGCTGATCGTATTGATGTAATCGGGGTTATCGTTGGCGTAGGGGCGTTCGCCGGGCCGGTTGCGGAGAATGGCAAATTTGGGCGCCACATAATCGTCGCCACCCGGCACCCCTGGATTTTCGCGGGTTTCCTGCCGCCCGGCAATTGTCAGTCCGACTTTAATCCGGTCCGTAACCCGGACGTCGATGTTCGACTGAATATTGGAACGATTGAATATAAACTCACGACCCATCACCGAATTCTGGTCCAGGCGGGTAGCGGAGATGTAGTAATTGATCCGGTCCGAGCCACCACTGGCACTCAGGTTGATGTTCGACTGGGGCGAGTTGGGCTGAATAATGAAATCATACCAGTCAAAGCTCTGGTAACCGTATTCGGTGCCGGCTTTATACTTGTCTAATTCAGCCTGGGTGATGGCTGTAGTGCCGTTGCGGTTTACTTCGGCTTCGGCTTTGCCCAGGTTCCATTCATAGGCGTTCACAACCGTCGGAAACCGGGTCCAGTTCTGAAAACCGTAGTAAGCGTCCAGGTTGATGGTGCTTTTCTGCCCAACGACCCCGCGTTTGGTGGTCACGATAATCACGCCATTGGCCGCCCGTGAGCCGTAGATGGAAGCAGAGGCATCTTTCAGAACGGTAATGGTTTCGACGTCGTTCGGCGAGAGGTTATCAAACTGGGTTTTGTCTTTCGGCACCCCGTCGATGATGAACAGGGGATTGCCACCCATGTTCCGGATCTGAATGTTGGCAGCCGCACCCGGCCGGCCATCGGCTTGACGGAACTGCACGCCCGGAATCTTACCGGCCAGCGTTCCGGTAACAGTAGCCGCATGAACCCGCCCCACATCGCGCGACGTTACGGCCGAGATGGCCCCCGTTATCGATTCTTTTTTCTGGGTGCCATACCCCACGACGACAACCTCCTGCAATCCTTTGGAATCAGGGTCGATGGTAACGTTCAGCGTGGACTGATTCCCGATGGGTACTTCTTTCGAAAGATAACCAATAAACGAGACGACCAGCGTGCCGTTCGTCTGGTCGGCCGGAATCGGGAGACTGTACATACCCTCGGCATTGGCTGAAGTACCGGTTGTGGTACCTTTCAAAAGAATGGTAGCTCCCGGCAGCACCTCCCCTTTGTCACCCGTAATCTTTCCTGTCAGGGTACGTTGCTGCGCCAGCGCAGGCATCCCAACCAGAAGAAGCAGCAAGAACCCAGGCAGGCAAATTGCCTTCATGATGGAAATGTTCTTCATAGAAATGAATTTAATTAGAGGATTTTGTGAGGAATAGGCATCTCCTTTGTAATCTGGCATAATTCAAAGGAATGATTTTGCAATTATAAGAAGTAGAGAACGGCGTCATCTTTACTTTTGATCAATTAACCAGGACAGTTGTTCAATTTTTGCCTGTTAATATCCTATTCTGAAGAATTGTGCGAATCACAATACATCTAGCTGAATGTATGTCAATGCAAAAAAAAGGCTATTTCCTGCTGCCCACCATAAAATTCACCAGCCTGATTTTCAGTTTATTACTACTATGCTCTCCAAGGAGCACGGCCCAAAAATTTTATTTTAACGCACTTACATCCAAGCAGGGCTTGTCGCACAATAGTGTATTTAGTATTACCCAGGACCACAAAGGCTTTATTTGGTTCGGTACGCGGGGTGGCGTTAGTCGTTACGATAGCCAGCAGATCAAAAATTACCCGCTGAATGCCTTCAACCCCTACACTGAATCTACACGTGTCAGATGCCTGTATGCGGTTGGGGATGAACTGTGGGTGGGAACCGCTGGTGGCCTGTTTAGCTATCTTTTCGATAAAGATGAGTTTGTACCGGTGTCGCTGGGGAAAAGTCCGGTAAATGTTTCCGTCATTCAGCGGGTATCATCGGGCGAACTGTGGATTGGCTGCCGGGATGGAATCTATATTCTGTCGAAAAACGGGTCAGTCCGGCGCATTCTGCCGGCGCAGAATGTCCATGCCATTCATGAATTCCGGAAAGGTTCTTTTCTGATTTTGCAAAACAACACGCCCTGTGTCATCAACGGGGCCGGTGAAACCATTGTCTCCCTGGCAATCGAAGGCGGAAACCCCATAAAAGCATTTACGTTCCGTGACCACAAACTTTTCAAAGACCGGCGGGGGGCTATCTGGCTCAATACAGAAACCAATCTGTTGCAGTTGGATGAAAAGACGATGACGTTCAGGACAATGGATTGGTTCGTTCGGCTGGTCAAAGACCGGGTGCGGGTCATGCGAACGGTTTCTGAAGACCAGGCCGGCAATGTGTGGATTGGTGGCGAATCGGGCGTAATGATGATCGACAGTCAGCGCCGGATGGTGCAGGGATATGATAAATCATTTACGGCCTCGCCTTACGGGCTAACCGACCGGGCGGTGTATTCAAGCTTCGTCAGCCGGGACGGAATGGTTTGGCTGGGTACCTATTTTGGGGGTGTCAATTACACCAAACCCGTCGGGATTTCATTCGAGCACCTGTTTCCTGCCACCGACGGGCAAACCATTGCGGGGAAGGCCATTAGTCAGCTTGCCATCGACGGGCAGGAACGGCTCTGGATTGGTACTGAAGACGGAGGCATTAGCATTCAGGATCGGGCTACCGGCCGCTACACGTACCACAACCAGGCGAATGGACTGAGTGACAATAACGTGCACGCTATCTCGATCGATAAGTCGGGGGCAGCCTGGGTGGGGACATTTCTGGGAGGGTTAAACCGCATCGACCCGGTTTCGGGAAAAAAACGGGTGTTTCTCCACAATTCGGACGACTCTACCTCGCTGGCCAGCAACTTTGTCAATTCCCTGTTCCACGACAAAACGGGCCGTCTTTGGGTAGGTACGACGAAGGGAGTCGATATTTTTGATGAGAAAACAGGCACCTTCCGGCTGTTCAAACCCCATGCATTAGGCACTCCGTTTATCATTGATATCCTGGGCGATGCGTCGGGCCGGATTTGGATTGCTACCGAAAATTCGGGGGTGTACCAATACGAACCCCTCCTTGACCAATTGACCCATTTCCACGCTGGCAATACGCCCGTTTTGCGAGGCAATCAGATCATCAGCATTTACGAAGATTCAGGCCATAATATGTGGTTCGGCAGCCTGAATGCGGGGGTTTATCAATGGAATTACCAGCAAAAAAAGTTTATCCCCCACCCGATACAGGCGCAGCTGCTAAACCAGACCGTCTATGAAACGCTGGAGGATGACCACGGAACCTACTGGTTTTCGACCAACAGCGGTTTGCTGTCCTACAAGCCGGACCAGCAAACGCATCGTGTTTTCGACGGCAGCAACGGGCTTCAGGCTACACAGTTCAATTTTAAATCGGCCTTGAAAGACCAGCGGGGTTATCTGTATTTCGGTAGTGTGGATGGTCTTTGTTATTTCAATCCCGATAACATTACGAAACGGGTTTTTGACCCGCCGGTTTATTTCACGGACCTGAAACTATTCAACAAAGAAGTGCGCGCCGATGGTGAACTGATGCTCACCAAACGCCTTGACGAAACCAGCGAACTGGTCTTTAATTACGCACAAAATGTAATTACGCTGGATTTTGTAGCCATCAATTATTTCTCGAAACGGACGAATTATTACACCTATTACCTCGAAGGCTTTGAAAAAAGCTGGGGGCCAAAAACCACCGTCAACTCGCAGACCTATACCAATCTGTCTCCCGGTCAGTACACGTTCCATGTCCGGTCCTTTCAATCGAACGGCGATTTGTCGCCAACCGAACGGACGATTCGGCTGATTGTGAAACCGCCCTTCTGGCGTACCACCTATGCCTATTTGCTCTACGCGTTGTTTGGCATTGGTTTGTTGGTGGTCTACCGGCGAATCATTACGTACCTGAACCGCCAGAAAATGGCCGTGCAGGTAGAGCGGGTAGAACGGGAAAAAAGCCGGGAATTGAACCAGCAGAAGCTGAACTTCTTCACGTTTCTTTCAAACGAATTCAAGACACCCATTACGCTGATTATTGCGGAGATTGACGAATTGATTCAAAATAATCAGGCTTGGCGGGCCGATTCGGCCACGAACTACAGCGTTATCAAGAAAAACGCCCGTCGGTTGCAGGCCTTGATCGACCAGATTACGGAACTCCGGAAAACGGGCCACGAAATCCAGAAAATTCACTGCACCGACGCCGATGTTATTGCTTTTATCAAAGAAACCCTGAAAGGATTCGATCCGTTGCTGCGGGCAAGGCAGATTCAGAAGCGGCTTACGTTTTCGCCCCCCTATCTGATGGCCTCCTTCGATGCCGGAAAGCTGGAAATGATCATTAGCAATGTGTTCTTTTACCTGATCGACCAGTTGACCGAAGGGGACGAACTGAACTTCGACGTTGAGGTTGTGAACACGACGGAAGGTGAACCGGCCCAGTTGTGGTTGACCTTTACCTTCGAGGGGCAACCGGAACTTTTGACCAGTATCGAAACCAGCTATCAATATGCCGGAAACGCTGAAGAAATTTTTGGGCAGGACAACGCCCTCAACATCGGTATCCTTCTGGCTTTCAGCCTGCTAAAATTACAGGCGGGCCGGGTATCTGTTTTCGACGCCAACAACCGGAGCCGGCTTTCGCTCCAGATTCCGATTCAGAAAACACCCGTCAGCAAAACCACCCCGGGTGCCAAACTCCAGCATTCCATTAGCCAGCATATTGTGGATTCGCCGGAGGTAAGTCTGCTGCCGGACGGGGAGTGGTTTAGCCCGCCGGCGGATGAATCGTTACTGAACGGCAAACCCAATCTGCTGATTATCGAACGCTCGAAAGAGCTGGCTCAGTTTCTGAAACGCCATTACGGGGAAATTTACCGCATTAGCGTGGCAAACACCTTCAACGAAGCCCTGAAGAAAGCCGAAACGATGCTGCCTGAAATTATTCTGTGCGATAGCGATATACACGATAAAGAACATCGGAGCGTCTGCCTGGTGCTAAAAAGAAACCCTCAGACTCAGCACATTCCGGTTATTCTATTGCTGGACGATGAAGATGACCGAAAAATCATCGAGGGTCTGAACAATGGTGCAGACGGATACATCGGCAAACCGTTTAGTCTGAAAGAACTGGATTTGATCATTGGCAATCAGTTGAAAACCGTATCGTTGCTGAAAACTAAATTAACAGACAGTCTGACGGGTTCATTACGCAGTGCCCTGCCCCGGCGGAACAAAGACCAGGAGTTTGTGCTGAAGTTTGCAGCCCTGGTGAACCAGCAGTATAAAAATAAAGAGGTAACCGCCGATGAACTGGCCAGGCAAATGAATTGCAGCCGGTCGCAGCTTCATACAAAACTGAAAACCCTCACCGGCCTGAGTACGAAAGAGTACCTGAACGATTATCGACTGGGGCTGGCCCGGCAGCTGCTCGAAGGTGGTATGAGCGTGACCGAAGCGGCCTTCGAGGTTGGCTTTAACGACCCCAATTATTTTGGTCGGGCCTTCAAAAATAAATTCGGTATCATTCCCAGTAAAATCTACTGATCCACCGGCAGGACTTTCGCTGGTTGCCTTTACAGCCCTCCCCAATTTTATACCGACCGGTTCTTAAAACCCGTCGGTGTTTCGTTTCAGTCAGGAGCGTCAGGTGGTGCCGAACCATTCAGGATCGTAACTAACCGTAACAACTCTCCGTGAATGGGTTTGGAACGGGAAACAGACCCCCACAAATCGCTGTATACCAGATTGTTATTTACCACTCCCACCATCACATTCTTTTTACCTTTCAACAGACCTTCCACGGCGCCCAGCCCCAACCGGCTCGCCAGAATCCGATCGCAGGCACTTGGAGCCCCTCCACGCTGGATGTGTCCCAGGGTCGTCACCCGCAAATCCAATTCAGTACCGGACTGTTTCTTGATTTGTTCAGCGACCACTGTTGCCGTCCCTCTTCCCTCCCCTTCGGCCAGAACCAGGATGGCAGACGACTGGGAGCCATTCCGGCCCTGCTGGAGTCCTTCAATGAGCTCCGCAGCCGATACCCCGGTTTCCGGAAGCAGCACCCGCTCGGCGCCCCCCGCAATGCCCGACTGAATGGCAATGTAGCCCGAATCGCGGCCCATGACTTCAATCAGAAAGATGCGCTCGTGCGAATCCGCGGTGTCACGAATTTTGTCGATAGCTTCCACAGCGGTGTTCACTGCGGTATCATACCCAATGGTATAATCCGTACCAAACAGGTCATTATCGATGGTCCCGGGCACGCCAATAACGGGAAACGAAAACTCGTCGACGAATTGCAGGGCTCCTCTGAAGGTGCCGTTTCCACCAATGACGATCAGGCCGTCGACCGCCCGATGCGTGAGGTAATCGTACGCCTTTTGCCGGCCTTCAACCGTCCTGAATTCAGGACTGCGGGCCGATTTGAGGATGGTTCCACCGCGTTGAATGATGTTGCTGACGGTCGACGAACTCAGCGGAATACCATCCCCCAGAATCAATCCGCTGTAGCCCCGGCGGATGCCGATTACTTCAATGCCATGGTAGGCTGCTCCCCGGACCACCGCCCGGATGCAGGCATTCATCCCGGGCGCATCTCCGCCGGATGTCAAAACTGCCACACGTTTCATCATAACTCGTACTTTAAATGAATCTTGCCGGGATCACGCCCGAAACCATTTTCTTGATTTTCAACCTGTTCAGGCATAGGCCCGCGTGGCCAGGTGATGAAATACCCGTTCGTCCAGCCGGTAACGGTCGTTGAGGGTCAGGCTACTGCGGCTGGTGAATAAGGCATAATTGACGGCATTGTACAACAACCACAGCGATGGACCCGTATGGAGCAACTGCTCTTCCGTCCGCAGACGCTCGTAGGCCTGTTTGGCGAGTTGAACCGGAATGGGCAACTCCCGTACGATTTCATTGGGTCGGCCCGGTATTTCCGTTTGCTGCAACTGCGAATAGACCGTGGTGGTCAGCGTCAGCTCCGGTTTGAGGTGGTCGACCAGCAGGTTATGCAGGTGCTGCCGAAAGACGTCGATGGTGAGCTGGCTGTGGTGGATTTTGCGGATGGCCGGACCGGGCCGGTCGGATCGGTTTTCGGTCGGGCGGTTTTTGGACGAACGCCCCTTGGCGCTTTCTCCCGACCACTGCCCCAGCCAGGTCTGGTAGCTCGACACCTGATCGAAGTGATCGGCCCAGCCCAGCAAACCGTTCTGACACAGCTTTCGGAACATGCTGCTGCGCAGGGCTACCATCGGGTCCAGCAGGGCCATAAGGGATTGCCCCTGAATGCTGAAAGGCGTTTTTCCGTTGTAGCTGTTGGTTAAGATCAGACAGCGTTGCAGTGGCTCCCCGCCCAGCACAAACACCTCCGGCAGCACAATGTTGATGTTGAACTCTCCGGTTGGCGTATACTTGATCAGGAGCGTATACTGCGGAATGAGGGCATCCACCACTTCCCGAATCACCGCATTGGGAATAATGGAATAATCGGCACTCTGAATGCCAAAGATGGTATTCCGTCCCCCCTTCACCTGCCCGACAATCAATTGCTGCCGATCGGTTGCCACAATGTCGTAGTCTGGCAATAGGTCGGTTAACCAGACGGGCTGCACCGGATAGCAGATGTCGTCCCAGGAATTGGTCAGTTGGGGCTGTGCGCTGATATACGTCATTTTATTTGTTTTCCATTTTTACAGTTGTAAATTTACAGTTGTAAAAATTAAGAAGCAACTTTTTAAAGGAAAGGGCGTACGTATGAACAGATCCGGAATCACTCAGCAAAAAATCAAGGCAACACTGTTGCTTTTGCCCGTCATGGTGGTGGTCATACTTACGTCGCTGAGTATGCGCAGTACGATGCGGGAGATGGATCAGGCGCTGGGTTCGGTATATGCCGACCGCCTGGAACCCGCCGTCGACATGGTGTATCTGAGTGAAAAATTTCACGCCCGGCGGCATTTGCTGGAAACCGTGCTGATTTCGCACCATACCGGCTCTCCCACAATCATCCGGGAAAAGCTAAAACAGTATGATACCGGGATTCAGCAACTCATCGACCAATTCGGGAAGACGAGTCTGGTGGCTGACGAAAAAACGAGTTTGCTGGCGATCAAAACCGTGCTGTCCGACTACAAACAACTGGAGCAGACCATTTTGCGCCAGTGGACTTCCGGCCAAACCGAAGCAGCCCGTAACGCCTTCCACGGACATGGGGCGGTTCTCTTTCAGCAGGGCGTTACCCATCTGCATGATCTGGCCCGCATTCAGTCGGTTGTCGGGCAGGAGTTCAGGAAGAAATCCCATACCGAAGCCCTTCACTTTTATGCCAACTCCACTTTACAGGTGGCAGTGGCGATCATCATGGGACTGCTTATTCTCAGCACCCTGTATAACGTAAACCTCCGGGATCGTGATCCGAAATCCTGGCACCTCAATTAACAGACAGGTGCCGGGCCGGATGAAACGATTCTTTCAACGCCTTAAAACCGGTTAAGACATGAAGAATTTAATCATCAATACGCTGGATTATCAACGACTGATCGATCGGGTGGTGCAAGCCAAATCCGATCCGACCGCTTCTTTTAAACACATCCGAACCTTGCTGCTGGGCGTGAGCCAGGCCACGCTACTGGAGCCCTCCGACATCCCGGCGGATGTGGTGACCATGAACTCCCTGGTAAAAATCCGGTATCTCGACAACCAGAATACGCTGAACATCCGGCTGGTGTATCCCGAACAGGCGAATATTTCCCAGCGCCAGATTTCGATCTTTGCCCCGCTGGCAACCGCTTTGCTGGGCTGTAAAAAAGGTGATTTAATCAGTTTTTCAACCCCGGCCCGAACAGTCAAAATCCAGATCGACGCCATTTTGTACCAGCCCGAAGCCGCTGGTGATTTATCACTTTAATGACCCCCGGCGCGGGAACAATCCACTTCTGAAACGTGCATCCGAATCACCCGAAAAAACGAAGTACCCTGGTTCATTCCACTTCCATCCTGGTAAAAGCAACCGATCAGGAACCCTCCTTGCAACAGGTGGGGAACCTGATTCGGGAAGCCCGCTTAAAAGCCGATCTCACCCAGAGCGATCTGGCGATGAAACTGGGCGTGTCGATCTCTACCGTCAATAAGTATGAAAAAAAGGGACAACAGGTAACCATTGGCACCTTGTTGAAAATTGCCAGGGTGCTGGAAATCGATCTGATGGTCGCGTTTTTATCCTGAAAGTATCACCAGACTTGCGCGATGTCAGGTCTGGTGACGATATTTGTATCCTGATTTTTTAGGCCCTGCCTTCAGGCGAGCCTCGTACGTACTCTTCCGTTTGTGAAAAAAAGATTTAAGCGTCGTTATCGCATTGCCCGTTACGTCCTCTACCGTCAAACGATTCTGTCACCCGTCGATCATTTCTGGACTTTTCTGGGTGCTTTTACGGCCATCGCATCCCTGGGTTTGATTCAGCAATCCCGATTTACCCCGCAGGATGATGTGTTTCTTATCGGTTCTTTCGGGGCTTCGTGCGTCTTAATTTTCGGAACAACCCATAGCCCTCTGGCGCAACCCCGAAACCTGGTCGGAGGACATTTGCTGGCTTCCCTGATTGGCGTTGCCATTCAGAAGCTGGTTCCCGACCAGATTTGGCTGGCATCCGCTCTGGCCGTTTCGCTATCCATTGTGGGTATGCAGATCACCAAAACCATGCATCCGCCGGCCGGAGCCACGGCACTGATCGCCAACATTGGTTCAGAAAAAATCAAAAGTTTAGGATTTGGATATACCGTGGCCCCCGTCATGACCGGCGTTCTGATCCTGCTGACAATCGCCTTGATTATCAACAATATACCAAAAGGTCGATCCTATCCGGTGGCCCCACTACCCTGGCGAAAGGTGGCCAGAAAGCTCAGAAGAAATCCGCCCCGGCGACTTCATCCGGACAATGTGGATACGCTGGACATACCTTAAAACAGTTTGCCGTCACCCGGTTTTGGATAGTTGCCTGAGAAATCGACCCCAGGTACCAGCCAGAACGAAAAAGCCGATTTTATCAATCAGGATAATCAGTTGCTGGAGTACACGCCCAGCTAGATTCAATGAAAATCATTTCGCGGGGTTTGGCGGAGGAAATCAGAGATACGCAGAGCTTGTTTTTTCTAATTTCCTCCGCGAAATAACTTTTATTCATAAAAAAACCTCCAACACTGAAAGCATTGGAGGTTTCAAGAACGGGATTAAATTACTGCTTTGTATACACAAATTGAATGGTATACGTAACCGGTTGTACCACATTCGTGGACGGATTCGTCAAAGAGTCACTGATAGATACCGCTTTGGAAAGGAGTTGGTTCGGTGTGACAGCCGCATCTAACGTATATATATCTTCATTGCCCTGATCGTCTTTCAGGGACAATTCATTATTCGTAAAAGTCCAGTTTCCCTTGTAATCGAGTACACGACCAGAAGTACGGACAGAACCCGTAAATGTTTTATCAGTTTTCGTGATAAAGCTATCCTGATAGTCGAATACAACGGGATCATTATCCCCATTGTAACCTGCCGTTGCAAACGCACCTGTAAATCCGCTTGTTCTAATTCGATCCAACTTCCAAGATCCTACCACTGGATCTGGTGCCGGATCATCGTCTTTATTACACGAACTCAGGCCAGCCGCAAACACCACCACGCAGATCAAATAAAGTAATCGCTTCATAATTTTCAGGTTTTTGTGAAATACTAGTTTAGTGTGACTGGATGAGATGACCGTTGGAAACGAAATCTACAAAAAAAAATGTCAGGTTGTAAATTTCCGGATAAAAAGCCGGTGTTTTCTCTTCTACCCTACGCAAAATAGGCCTAAAACGTTGCGTCAGGGCGTAAAACTTCAGCATTAATTACCGCAAACCCGGGCGTGGAATCACCGGCAAACTCTCGTTCCCGTCTTCGCTAACGGCCTGAACGGCAAAGAAATAATTATCCTTTGAATAGGGAAGCGTCAGTCCGACTTTTTCCGTATAAAACTTTTTTTGCCAGAACGGCCAGTGGGTTTCGCGCATCAGTACATAATACCCTTTTATTTTCCGGCTGGCCGAATTTCCGGCTTTGGGGGCCTGCCAGAACAGACTCGTGGAGTTGGTCAGACTCCGGGCTTCCACCGTAACGTTCTGGGGCATCGACGGCGCTTTGGCCAGATTGGCCAGCACGGCCAGGTTCATGGCGGTATTTTTCCGCAGGTAATCGAAATCCATAAACTTCACGTAATCGCCGTATTCCACACCGTCCTGCGTGCGCAGATCCTGGTGCTGGTGGGCAAAATTTTCGTTCATCTCCGTAATCCGGACCGCCGGAAAACCGCGTGTGACAAACGGCGTGTGGTCGCCCCCGCGCAAAAACCGGTCGTTGCGATACACCATCACCACCTCCAGCTGATCGACATACCGCTCACCCACTTCTTTGGTATACCGGGCCAGTTGCCGCGATTTTCCGTCGTTTTCCAGGCCATACTGCCGGATGTTGGCCGCCAGCGAATCCGTCTGATAACCGGGCAAGCCCTCGCTGAACACCCGGACGCGCGTGTTGTCGGTGATGTGCGTGTCGGGGCTGTGGTTCGACCCCATGATGTCGTTGTTCAGCAACGCTTCCAGGTTCCATTTTTCATCTTTTGCCCGTTGCGCCAGGTGATTGGCACCCAACAATCCCTGCTCCTCCCCGCAAACGGCCACAAAAATGATGGTGGCCGGAAACGGCACTTTGCTCATCACGCGGCAGAGTTCGATCACGGCGGCCGTTCCCGAACCGTCGTCGTTGGCCCCCGGCGCATCGGCAGTGCGGTTCATGACGTCACTGACACGGCTGTCGATGTGACCGCTCACCAGAAAAATCCGGTCGTCGTTCGGGTCGGTGCCTTTGAGCGTCGCCATTACGTTGCCCATTTGCGTCACGGCATCGATCCGCCGTCCGTCCGGTTGCAGGGTCCAGCTATCGATCTGGGCCGTCAGCCGTCCGCCCGACTGTTTGGCGTAGTGTTGAAACTTGCCCAGTGTCCACTGCCGGGCCGCGCTCAACCCGCGTTTGGGCGTCGCGCTGCTCATCGTATGCCGCGTTCCGAAACTGACCAGATTGGTAACGTGCGCCCGCAAACTATCCGCCGACACGTCGGCCACGAGTTGGGCAATGGCAGGATCGCGGTTGACGGTGGTCTGGGCCTGTAAACCAAGCGAAAAAAGAAGGAGAATACCCGAAAGTGTACAGTTTTTCATTCAGTAAGTCGATGAGTTTAGTAAACGGGAATACAAACGAAGATACACCACCGCGTCGATTTTACGGCGTTTTACGGGGTTTAAAAATGATTTTTTGCCGGAACGCGGAACCGCCTTTTGACGCAGAACCGGACGACTGCGTTCGTTCAGCGAAGAAAGCACCAACGCCCCCGCCAGCAGTAAAGACAAGCCCAGCGACCAGAACGCAATCTGGCGCGTCGGCAACTGCCGCACCGGCTGATAGAACTCCCGGGTTTCGTCTTCCGAAAACAGTTCCCGAAAGGAAAAACCGGCGTCCTCGTCGTCTGAAGGCCTGTTTTTCATAATCGTCGGGCCAGGCTCACGCCAAAGGCGGTTTGGGTTGTGCCGGGGAGGGGTTGCGCCGAAAACCCGAAGCGGGCAGCGGCCAACGCCCGGTTGTATTGCGTCACCGCCTTGCGAGCCTGGGCATTGCCAATGATGCTTAACCCCAGCGTGGCACCGATCGAGCCAAAATACACAGCCCAGTAGTCGCCCGAACGGGTGTAGGTGCCCTTGGTACGGGTTAAAACGTAGACCAGCGGAACCAGCGCAACGACCTGTCCGGCCAGCACAAACGTCCGGTAGGTTCGGAAATGACGGTTGACGATGGGATCATTCAATTCATTGAAGGGAATCTCCAGCGAATTCGGCGACCGCAATCGCTTGCCCCCGTAGAAATACGATCCATACGACCGCTCGATGGGTTTCAGATAGGCCGGAACCGCAGCACCGGGCCGGTAAAAGGTGGAATCGGCAGGGCGTTGCGCACAGGCAACCCCTACTACGAGCGTGCAGAACAGAAGTACAGAAAAGAATCGCATAGTGAATTAACGCACAAATTCGGGATACCACTCAATTTTTAGGCAAACGAACGTAAATTTTTCGACCACGCCTTGATTTCACCTTGAAATACGATTACCTTTGTACTGTAATAAATTTTATTACAGAATGAACAACAGCCGGTTTTCGATTGCCATCCACATCATGACCCTCCTGACGAGGGCCAATGGGGAACTGCTGTCGTCTGACTTTATGGCTGGCAGCGTCAACATCAACCCGGTTTTGGTTCGGAAAGAGATCAGCAATTTACGAAAGAAGGGGCTCATTGTCAGCAAGGAAGGCAAAAATGGCGGCAGCAGTTTAGCCAAACCGGCGGACAAAATCCTGCTGTCGGCGATTTACGAGGCTGTTCGACAAACGCCCCTGCTGGGGCAAAACCGAAACAGCCCGAACCCCGATTGCGCGGTGGGCCGTCAGATTAATACCCATCTGGACACTCTTTTTTTGGATGCGGAAAAAGCCCTCATTGCGCGGCTTAACCAAACAACCCTGGCCGATTTTACCAACCAGTTTGACTAATTTTTTTTGAACTAAACTGTAATAAAATAAATTACAGTTAAAATTTACCCATAAACTAATTATAAAAAACCATGAAAATTGTCTTGATTGGAGCCACAGGCTTCGTAGGTTCAGCCCTGTTGAAAGAAGCTTTGCACCGCGGCTATGCCGTAACGGCGATTGTCCGTCATCCGGAGAAAATGACGGTAGAAAACCCACAGTTAACGGTCGTAAAAGGCGATGTGCTGAATGAAGCCGAGGTAGCCGGGCTCGTGGCCGGCCATGATGCGGTCGTGAGTGCGTACAATGCGGGCTGGCAAAACCCCAACCTCTACAACGAATACCTGGCCGGTTCGCTGGCGATTCAAAACGGCACAAAAAAAGCCGGTGTAAAACGCCTGCTGGTGGTGGGCGGAGCCGGTAGTCTGGAAATAGCGCCGGGCGTTCAATTGATCGACACCCCCCAGTTTCCGGCCGAATGGAAACCGGGAGCACTGGCCGCCCGCGACTACCTGAACACGCTGAAAAAAGAAGAAGACCTGGACTGGACGTTTATCAGCCCGGCCATTTTGCTAGAACCCGGTGAGCGTACCGGGCAATTCCGCCGGGGAACCAACCAGCCTGTGTTTGACGAAAACGGGGTAAGTAAAATCTCCGTCGGAGATCTGGCCGTTGCAATGCTCGATGAACTGGACGAGCCCGCACACATTCGTCAGCGGTTTACGGTGGGGTATTGAGTCTGATAATCACCCGAAACCGTGCTGATTAAGCAGCTTTGCCAATCAGTACGGTTTCGGGTAAACGAACCAAGGGTAACGACAGATAAAACGTGGTTCCTTCCCCCGGTTCGCTTTCAAACCAAAGCTTTCCCTGCTGAACTTCTGCGTATTCTTTACAGAGAAAAAGGCCCAGTCCTACCCCTTTTTCATTGTTGGTGCCAAAGGTTGCCCGGGATTTAAGTGAAAATATAGTTGCTTTATCTTCCGGTTTTATTCCGCCCCCATTGTCTTTCACAACAATCAAACAATTCGATTGGGATTCCAGGACTTCAACCACAATCGAACCTCCGGAAGGCGTAAACTTTATCGCATTTCCCACTAAATTCCGAACAATAAGTTGCAACATATTGCTATCGGCAACGACCTCGAACGGTGTATGAATTGAATACGTTAACTGGATTTCTTTTTTAAAAGCCAGCGGTTTATAAATTTCAATGATGGGTTTTAAAACGGTCGAAATATTGACGTGCGTAAGCTCCACTTTGGTTCCGTTCATCTGGGTCGTCGACCACGACAGGAGGTTAAAAAGCATCTCCTGGGTGTGGTTAATCACATCCAGCAAATCCGATTCGATCCGTTTCTTTTGCGCATCGTCCAGATCCGTTTCTCGCAAGATTTCGATGTATTGCTGAACAGACGCCAATGGCGAACGCAAATCATGCGAAATGATGGAGAAAAGCTTGCTTTTTTCGGCGTTGAGTCGTTCCAGCACCACGGATTTTTCTTCAACCAGCCGCTGTTCGGCCCGGTAGGCTTTCTTGAAAAAATAAGTCGCCAGATAAATCAGCACCGCCCCTACCAAATACGTCGACCCCACATCCAGGATATGGTTCAGCCGACTCGAATAGCCGCCGACTACACTGGCAGGGTAAACAAATTCGACCGCCAGAAGACCAAATACCACAACGACATTAAAGCAAAACCAGAAGGCGTGTTGCCGGGACGGCGCAACAATCGCTAACAAGAAATAAACATACATGAACAGGAGAATGGAAGGCCCAATAACCCCTGCATTAAAAAAATAATTCCCCGCCAGAAGCAGCGTAATAAACACACCACCCAGAGACACGCTGATGTAGAATTTATTTTTTATCCGGGATAGATAATAGAGAAATGAAAAGGCTATAAAGAGCAGCAAAGAAACCAGCGACGCTTCGGTCAGTCCGATGAAATAGTTGAAAGGAATATTGTAGAGCATCGCCACAATGCCCACCACACAGATTGAATTAAAGATCCGGCTTTCCAGCGTAGTTTCCCCCGGCACGCCAACCAGTGCCGTAAAGTAGCGTTGAATGGATTTGAAAAGTAGCGATTTTCCCAACGTCGTTTTTCTGTGAGTAGCTGAAAAAATAGGTGATTAAACCCATCGTCTAATCACCTATCTACAAAAATAATTAAAATTCTTATACTTATTTCACCACTTTCATCACGCCCTGCATGAGCGATGCGTGTCCGGGAAAGGTGCAGACGAACTGGTAATCACCTGGTGTGGTCGGCGCTACAAAGTAGAGTGATTCCGAGCTTTCGGGTTGCATCAGGTTCGTGTGAAACAAGACGTTCGGCGATACCGGAACATACTGCATCCGGGAGCCGTTCAGGTTCAGTTTCAAAGCGGCATCGCCGACGGCGTTGGCTGTGGCCGGTTTCACGATCACGCAGTTGTGCAGCATGTCGTCGTTGTTGTTAAACACCCACCGGATGCGGCTGCCCGCTTTCACTTCGACCTGCGTCTTGTCAAATTTCAGACCCGGCACGGTACCAATCGTAATCACCTGATCGGGGCCATTGGTCCAGTCGGCGGGTTGTTCGGTCACGCGTTTGGCACTCGCAGCCGCCGGTTTTCCTTTCCCCCCTGCAACCGCCGGTGCGGTTTTGGTGGAAGCCATCGTCATATCGGCGTGGTTGTGCTTGGCGGGGGCGGCAATGGTCAGCTTCGTTCCGGGCGCAATGTGGTTGAGGGTATAATAACCGGTGTTATGCAGCAACGCCAGTCCTTTGTTCGACCTGATGCCCTCGGCTTTCACCTCATGAACATAGCCTTCGCGCAGCACCGTGTCGGCCACAATCCGCACTTTCAGGCCATTGTCCGACACCACAACGCCCCGGATGGGCACAGGCCGCGGATCTTCGACCGGACTGCCGTAGATTTTGTGGTATTTATAAGTAAAGCTGCTCAGGCTGTAGGAAGCCAGATCTTCGGCGGTTTTCTTGTCGACCGGCTGCGTGAATTCCACCTCAAAACCGTCGGGCATCGAGCGGATCGCTTTCATTTCAAACGGTGTTAGGCCCGTCCAGACCAACCGCTGAACCCCGAACGGATCTTTGCCGGTGGCCGACCAGCCCCGGCTGGTTTGCCCCACAAACATGGAACCGTCAAGCCCCCAGGCCATCCGCAAAATACCGGACTGAAAACCCGACCGGAACGGAAAACAGGCTCCCTGGTACTTCCCATCCACTTTTTCAAGAAAAACCCGCATCACCTTGCTGTGGCCCTGATCGCCCACGAACAACTGCCCGTCAAAGGGACCAAAACGGTTGGCGGTGGTGTCTTCCAGAATATCGGAGGTCGAAATGCCCATCATGGTATGCGGAAACCAGATAGCCGGTTCTTTCAGATGCGGAATCGATTTCACCATTTCGTGCATCGGTTTTCCCGTACTTGGCACATCTTCCAGCTTCAGTTTCAGCGGAGAATTCGGTTCGGAGGTCCACTTCAGCCCCTCGGGATTCCCGGCAAAATCGCCCAGTTCGAGGTGCGTCATCCGGCCAGAACCCACCCAGTCGCCCTGGTTTTCGGTGTAAAAAATGCTGCCGTCGCGCAAGGCCCGGTAGCTGGAAGGCGACCGCAGGCCGGTGGCAAACGGTTTTATCTCGCCTTTTTCATTGACTTTCAGCATCCATCCCCGCCATTTGGCCAGGCTGGCTCCCTTGCCTATCCAGCCGAGGTTGAGCGTAATGAGCATATCACCATCCGGCAGAAAAACCGGCCCGTACGAATATTCGTGGTAATTGCCGGACAGTGGCCACTTCACAATCGACTGGTATTCGTTGGCTTCATCGTCACCATCCGTATCGATCATTTTGGTCAGTTCACCGCGTTGCGTGGCGTAAATGGCACCTTTGTGATACGCCAGTCCGAGCGGTTCGTGCAGGCCGTAGGCAAACCG
The DNA here is from genome assembly GCF_006149005.1 of Larkinella sp. C7. GTDB lineage: Bacteria > Bacteroidota > Bacteroidia > Cytophagales > Spirosomataceae > Larkinella. The sequence goes on from NZ_VBSL01000008.1 coordinate 67,252, forward strand.
CTTGAACTGCGGCTGGCGGCTTCCTTTCATATACGGATTGCTGATGAACCATACTTCGCCCCGGCGCGTCGAAACGCCCAGCCGACCGTCGGGCAGCACGGCCATTCCACCCACTTCCAGTTGCACCCCTTCAGGCATGGGAATGGTGATGAGCCGGTAATAATCATCTTCCGTCAACGGGCGCTGGGCCACGGCAAACGCGGAAATAAAAAGAGAGAGAAAGAGAAACGAGAGTCTGTTTTTCATGGTCTTTAATACTAGGCAATTCGGGAGCCATTTTCAGTTTTGCGTTCGGTTTGCAGTAAAGTTACTTCCCCGTCGGGGCCAATGGCACCCAAAACCAGGCATTCACTTTTGAAGGTCGCGATCTGTTTGGGCGGAAAGTTGATAACCGCAACGACCTGCATACCAGGCAAATCCTCGACTTTATACAATTGGGTTAACTGCGCAGAGGATCGCTTGATGCCTTTTGCGCCGAAGTCAATGGTGAGTTTGTAGGCCGGTTTGCGGGCTTCCGGAAAAGCGTCAACGGCCACGATGGTTCCGGTTACGATCTCCACCTTTTCGAAGTCGGCCCAGGTGATGCGGTTCTCCATAACGAATCACCACAAGAGCGAATACTGAACCGTTGCCGAACCGCCTTTCATGGGAACCGGCATCAGCAATTCCTGCCGCCCGGAACTGGTTCGTATCGTCGGTTTGAGCTTCGGATCGATCCGGATGTAATACTTTCCATCGACCGAATACAACCCCTTCGCCACTTCGTCCAGCGACGCCCCAACCGCCAGCCGACAGTAGAGCGACTCGTTGTCCGGCCCTTTCACGCTCAGCGTCCGCGTGATGGATTTGCCGTCGGCATCGGGCAAAACCGCATCGGTGACGTCCAGATCCCGCATGCGATACTGAGGAATGGGATTACCCTGTTTATCCATTAACAAACCGGTGTATTTCCATTCATTGTCGGGCAAGCTATCGGGCCAGTACTGGTTCGCGTTGGCCATCAGCGCCAGCGGACTTTGTGCCGACAAAACCGCTACTGTTCCCAGCGGTTTCAGCAATTGCGGTTCTCCGCGTTCATACCACATGTCGGTTACGTCGGCAAACTGCCCGCGCCAGACCTGCAGCAATGCGCCCTGGTTCAGATCGACGGTGTAGTTCAGCCCCGACGGGCTGCCTACGGAGAGGCAATGGGTTTTCTTTTTGGAACCAAAATTGACGAAGGATCGGATCACCGCCGGTTTGGTGCCGGGTTCTACCGCAATTTCGCCAACGGGATCGGGTTCGGGCAACGAGGCCCGGGGGTGTAGCGCCTGAAACTTGGTGTCGGGAGCCGAGATGAAAAAACCCAGACCCGGCCGGGGCCACGACCGACCGAAAAACAGTGTGAAGGGATGTTTCCCCGCCGTCAGGTTAATTTTGGCCGTGTTCATGTAGCCCAGATCGAGCCGCTTGTTGGCAATAATTTCCTTGCCGTCGATTTGCAGGGAAGCAAAACCGCCCTGCTGCAAGGCGATGGTGTAGGGGCCGGTTTTGTCGACCACCAGATCACCCGTGTAAACAATACCGTGCCAGCGCGGCTGACCGTAGGAAACCTCGTAGGTCAGGGCCGAAACCGTATCTTCCTTGACCAGTCTCAGATTGGCTAACTCGGCCTGCGAAACCGTTTCCGTTTTGTTCTCGTATAGTTTGTAGCGGATGTTGGTCAGTTTTGCCACCGGACGATCCGTAATGAGCTGATACCCAATATTCCGAACCGCCACCGTACCGTTTGTAACGTTCAGACTCACCGTACCGGGTTTTCCGCTGGTGGCTTTCGGCAGCACCAGACTTTCCTGAATCAGCGTGCCGTTGAGCGTCATTTTCTCCAGCGTGGCCGGGCCTTTGCCTTCGCCCTGAAGCAGAATTTCAAGCTGCTGCCACAAACCCGGCGCTTTTCCGGCATTCTGTAAGGGCAATAGGGTGCTGCCTTCAATGGCACCAAAGGTTGTGGTGTTGACCTCCGGTTTTCCCCAATGGTCGGCCAGGTGAATGCCCGTGCCGCCAAACGACAGGGTGGCCTCCGCACCCGGCGAAAGCATCACGTCCATCACCAGCCGAACGTCGTTGGCATTGGTCAGCAAGGTGAGCGGCTGACCGGGCGTTCCGACCAAAATACCGCTCCCGGCCTTCGTTTTCTGATCCGCTCGGAGGGGATTTACCAGAATGGAAGCCGCCGGTTTCCAGTTGGCGGGCACAGCCGATAATCGGTCGGTGGGAAGCAGCGTCAGGGATTCGTCAACGGATTGGGCCCAAACCGGTAGCGTTCCTGCCAGCAGCAGGAGGGCGGTTCCACGGTTGAACCATCGTAGAATGGGATTCATCGAATAGGTAAAGTTTCAGTGGTTAAAGCAATGGACTGCTTACGTTACAAAAGGGAAAGTAACGTCTTTTTTTACCCTAAACCAAACCCGAACATTTCTGTCTGGCAAAGGGGCAGGGAAGCAAAAATAGTGTATTCCGGTTGTATATTCAGCAATTCCGTTGGTAGACCTCAAATCCCTTATTTCCATGAAAAAAGAACGTTTCCCAATACGCGACTCATTCCGCTGATTGCGGGACAGAGACACCCCATCACTCATACAACGCCTTCACGTCCAGGTTCGCCAGTTCGACCAGAAAACCGCTCAGTTTTTGGGTGACGTCCTCAAAATACCGTCTACCTTTTTCCGCCGTAGCCCGTTTCGGATTGCCAATCCCGGTGTCTTCCGTCACCTGCGACCACTTGCGTTCGGCCCACGCCCAGCCTTCGCGCAGCGCCTGAACTTTCCATTTTTTGGCCGCTCCGTCACCGGCTTCATCCAGCGGCAAGACCAGATCAGGACGGAGGTGCAGCAACAGGCTCGTCTCCATTTCGTCGGCATGGTCACCTTGGGGTTCGTCGAAATACTTCGATTTATCGAGGGCGTTAAACCACGAGCAGGTGGTCAGGAACATGTTCGGATAGTGAACGCCCAGTTCGCGCAGCATGGTTTTGAAATCATTCCCGCCGTGGCTGTTCAGAATTAGGAGCTTGTAAATTCCCTGCCGGTTCAGCACTTCGATGATGTCGTTCAGAATGGCTTTCTGGGTACTCGGATACAGGTTGATATCGAGTAAAATATCGGTCTGCCCGGTGTTGACGCCAAATGGAATGGTGGGCAAAACCATGACTTTCGCGCCCTGCTCCCACGCCAGCCGTGCCGACTCAGCCGCAATCGTGTCGGCTTCAATCACGTCCGTCGCATACGGCAAGTGGTAGTTGTGGGCTTCCGTAGCCCCCCACGGCAGAATGACGAGGTCGATCGGTTGGTCGTGAATGTGTTTCCAGTTGGCTTCAGCAAGAATGTAGGGGCGCATGAGTTTAAGGGGTTATTTCACAGAGTTTACCAGAGGGAATCAAACGGGGCCGCCCGGCGGTTTATCAGAGAAAAAACGCTGCGTAACTCTGATGTTCGCTGATAAACTCTGCGAAATAACTCTTTTTATCACACACTCGAAAATCTTGTTCAAAACCATTATTTCGTGTCCCGTTCCGTAGTAACTTGCCCCCATTCCCATCTCCACCGGCTATGGACCATGTTGAAATACTCTCCCGCATCCAGTTCGCCTTCACGATTGCTTTCCATTACATATATCCGCCCCTGAGCATCGGCCTTGGCGTGTGCCTGGTGTTCATGGAAGGCCTGTATTTGAAGACCAAAGACAAGGTGTATGAAGAACTGACCCGGTTTTGGGTCCGGATTTTCGCCCTCATTTTTGGTATCGGTGTTGCCACCGGCATTGTGATGGAGTTCGAGTTCGGCACCAACTGGGCGGTCTACTCCCGTTACGTCGGCGATATTTTCGGTAGCGCCCTGGCCGCCGAGGGCATTTTTGCCTTTGCCCTCGAATCCGCCTTTCTGGGGATTTTAATTTTCGGCTGGAACCGCGTCAGCCCACGCGTTCACTTTCTGTCGACGGTTCTGGTGGCCCTGGGCTCCATGTTTTCGGCCCTCTGGATTGTGGTCGCCAACTCGTGGCAGCAAACACCGACGGGCTACCGCATCGAAGGCGAAGGCCTGAAAGCCCGCGCCGTGGTGACCGACTTCTGGGAGATGGTTTTCAATCCGTCGTCCATCGAGCGGTATTCGCACGTTCTGATCGGCGCTTTTCTGGCCGGGTCGTTTCTGGTACTGAGCGTCAGTGCGTGGTATATTCTGAAACGGAAGTATCTGATTCACTCGCAAAAAGCCTTTAAGATTGCCTTGTGGGTAGCTGCCGTGTCGTCGCTGGGGCAACTGTTTACGGGTCACAAATCGGCGGAAGTGATCACGAAATACCAGCCCGCCAAACTGGCCGCAATCGAAGGGCATTTTGAAACCGCCCCCGCCGATATGTACCTGCTGGGCTGGGTCGACGCCAAAAACCAAACCGTAACCGGGTTGAAAATACCGGGCGGTTTGTCGTTTCTGGTTCACCAGGATTTCAAAAAACCCATTCCCGGTCTGAACAGTTTCAAACCCGAGAACCGCCCGGGAGCCATCAACTTTGTGTTTCAGACCTATCACCTGATGGTCGCCATCGGCATGACACTGATTGGTTTGTGCTGGCTGGCGATTTTTCTGCTTTATCGAAAAAAACTATTCCAGAACCGGTGGCTGATGGGTGTTTTCGTCGGCTCGGTTCTGCTGCCCCAGATTGCCAACCAGGTCGGCTGGTACACGGCCGAAGTCGGTCGGCAACCGTGGGTGGTATACGGCCTGCTGCGAACCTCCGACGCGCTTTCGCAGGCCGTCAAAGCCGAACACGTCCTGATTTCGCTCATTCTGTTCACGCTGGTTTACGTCATCCTGTTCGTTTTATTCATTTACCTTTTGAACAAAAAAATTCAGCACGGCCCTGACATCGGCCCGGAAGACCCGGAAACGCCAAGCTCAAGATTTGAATTATGAATGATGGATGATGGATGATGAACGATGAATGTTCAGCTTGCGAGGTTTCTCTTTGTGTTAAGAATAATAGTGCGGATTAACTTTAACAAGCTGTTGGCATCATTGTAAACACTAGTAAACTCCGCATCATTCAGATAATCAGTCGCTTTTAACAACTCGAGCCAATACATAACTTCATCGCATTCCTTTTGTGCAATACCCATTTTGTTGATAAAATCAGCCTTACTAACTGCATTATCGGCTTCACGAACATTAGCACCAATGGAAGTGCCGGAAAGAAGCAACTGCTTGCTCAAAACATATTCCTGTTTACTCTTCGTAATGTATTGAAACAGGCGGATGGCGCGGATGGCAAACTGAAAACTATTTTCACGAACGATATTAACTTTTTTCATAATCAGGATAGAGACGGTGGATACTCCCTAAAGCTAAACCATTCATCGTTCATCATTCATAATTCATCGTTAAAAAGTCATGGACACAATCCTCGGTCTCGACCTTCCCACCTGGTGGTTTTTGCTGATTGGTGCGCTCATCAGCGGGTACGGTATTCTCGACGGTTTCGATCTGGGTGCGGGGGCCTTGCACCTGTTTTTTCGGAAAGAGCAAAGCCGCCGGATTGCCCTGAACGCCATCGGCCCGGTTTGGGATGGCAACGAAGTCTGGCTCGTGATTGGCGCTGGAGCGCTGTTTGCGGCCTTTCCGCTGGTGTATGGAACCCTCCTGTCGGTTTTTTACCTGCCGTTTATCCTGCTGCTGGTCGCCATTATTTTCCGCGCCATTTCGATTGAGTTTCGGAGCAAGGAAGAAATGACCTGGTGGCGCGCACTGTGGGATGTGTGCTACTGTCTGTCGAGCAGCACCATTGCGTTGCTGTTCGGGCTGATTCTGGGCAACCTGATTCAGGGCATTCCACTTGACAAAGACTACCAGTTTGTCGGACGCCTGCGGGACTTCTTCAACCCCTATGCCCTGCTGATTTCGGTGACGGTTCTGTCGCTGTTCATGCTGCACGGGGCCATGTATCTCGCCATGAAAACCGAAGACCGGCTGTACGCCAAAATGACGATTCTGATCAACCAGACCAGTAAATTTTTCATTCTCTGCTTCATCACGTCGTCCATGGCCACGCTCATCTACGTACCGCACATGGCCGCCATTTTCCACAAATACCCCGTTTTGTTCGCCTTGCCGGTCAGTGCAGTGCTGATCGTGCTGAACATGCGCCGGATGATCGAAAAACGGCGGTATTTGCGGGGCTTCATTTCGTCGGCCGTCACTACGGCCCTGCTGCTGGTGCTGTTTGCATCCGGTTTGTATCCCAATCTGGTGCTGTCCAATTACGACGTGCGCGGGAACATCAGCATCTACGAAGCTGCTTCGACGGACAGTTCTTTGCGGACGATGCTGCTCTTTGCCGTCATCGGCATGCCCCTCGTACTGACCTATACGGTTTTCGTTTTCTGGACATTTCGGGGGAAAGTGAAGCTGGAGGATACGAGTTATTGAGCCAAGCGTTGTTTCGCAGAGTCGAGCGGAGGAAAAGGGACGGGGCCGCCCGGCGGTTAAGCGGAGCGGTTCTTAATGGGAACTGCTGCTTCTGATAGCAGGTGCGGGCGTGTTCTGAAGGCGTTCGAGAGCCTGCTTCATCGCGCGGTCGTTGTTCGTTAACACATCGTCTATGGTTGGCACAACGGTGTGATCCGGGATGATTCCCTGTCCGGGTTTGAGGTCGTTCGGCAGATTTGCCATGCGGTAGCCGAACATGCCGATGCCGAGATCGATTTTGGAATTCGGCAGTTGGGTAACCGTAAAAATCCCGCTGTTGTCGCCCGCATAGCCGCCCCCGGTTTCCTGTCCGACAAAAACCGCTCGTTTGTCGGCGTGCATCCGAGCTGCCAACTCCGTGGTTACCGAAAAGCTCAAGCCATTGACCAGCACCAGCAGCCTGCCGTGAAAAGCATCGCGCTTCGGCTTCTGGATTTTCAGACCAGGCTGTTTGGTAAACACATATCCATCACCCCGCTTCCGGACAACGAGCCACTTGAATTTCCGGTACATCGCTGGCATCCAGGCCGGAAACGAGTAATTTTTCTTTTGCCGAACACGGATGTGATCGTAATAGCGGAACGGTTTTTCGGTCAGGTATTGGTACAGAGTAATGCCGTATTTCTCTTCTCCCCCTTCATTGTTTCGCAAATCGAGCACCAGATTCTGCACCTGCTTTTCCTTCAGTTCCCGGAACGAATCTTTCAGAAAGGCCCGGTAGTCCTGCTCTTTTTTGTCGTCCCAAAACCGCTCGATGGTCATCACCGCCGTAGTCCCGTTTTCGATCAATGCCAGCCGGAAAGGCCGCTGTCTGGCGGGTTTTTGTTTTTCGTTGTATGCTTTGATTTGCTCAAGCGTTACGGATGAAAGTGATGCCGTTTTTTCCTCATTTCCAGCCCGATACCGAACCTCATGAATATCCGGCGATGCGATAAACGTAGCATAATAACCGGCAAAAAACTGATTCAGGTCTTCGTATTTCCCGTTGACGGTATGTCCATCCGCAAAGGTCATGTTGGGCAACAGCTTTTGAATAATGTCCGCGACGGATTTTCCATTGATCCGGGTCAGTTCCACCCCGTTCGGGACGGTTTCACTTCCGTAACTTCCCACCACCCAGGCTCTGTTTTCTACCATATACAGTTTCAGCGGAAACAGCTTACCGGTATGAAACGGATAGTGTTCATCCTGACCCGCCGGAATCCATTTGACGTGGCCATCTTTCAGCGCTACCAGCAGAGGAATCATCGTTTTGTAAAACGCCTGCTGCGTCATTGGACGATTGAACTGAGCTTCCGTTGCCGTAAAAAGGGAGTCGAACGTGGTTTTCGGTGTATACTGGTATGGGGCCGGATGGGCTTCATTGAGGACCGTTTGGAAACGGATGAAGTCGGTGCGAAGTTGTTCCGGCGTAAGCATCTGGGCCATCGCCACTGAACATTGAATGAGGAAGACTGAAAGTAGTAACAGGCTGTTTTTCATCGCATTTGTTGTTCGTTTTAGCGACACAAAACTGCCTGAAAAAAGCCGTTGCCCCAACGCAGTGGCCACCGAATCGTTGAGTTTTGCCTCCGAAGCGTCGGATTTCACTCCCCTAACCAAATCCGAAACTCCCCGGCTTTTTCCCGGCTGACGATCACTTCTTCCTCGAAAACCGGGCGCAGGCTCACTTTGAGTTTTCCGTTAAAATAGAGATTCACTTTGTCGATGGCCCGCAGTTCGGCAATGATCTGGCGATTCAGTCGAAAAAACCGGTTGGGGTCGAGCAGGGTCGAGAGTTCGTCCATCGTATAGTCGATCATCCATTCGTGTTCGTCGCGGGTTTTGAGGAACGACAACTTGTTTCGGGTGAAAATGTAGGCCACGTCTGACAGGGGAACCGAAAAAAGCCGTTGGCCCTGCTTGACCAAAAACCGGTCGCGATACGCGGGTTCGGCTGATGCGGGACGCTCTTCCGTAGACGACGAGGTCGCCAACTTCCGCAGCAGCTTGTCCAGCGAGGTTTTCAGGCCGTCGGGCTGTTCGAGAAAAGCCTCTTTCATCGTCCGCAGTTTCGTCAGGGCGCTCCGCAGGTCGTCTTCCTTGACCGGTTTCAGCAGGTAATCGATGCTGTTGACTTTGAACGCTTTCATGGCGTATTCGTCGTAGGCCGTCACGAAAATGACCGGACTCGAAACCGACACCCGGTTAAAGATTTCAAAACTCTGGCCGTCGGCCAGTTCGATATCCATCAGAATCAGATCCGGTTTGGGGTGGGTTTGCAGCCACTCCACCGACTCGTCCACGCTGACCGTCATCCCGGCCACGGTCGCGTCGGGTTCAACTTCCTGCACCAGCCGACGGAGTTTCCGGGCGGTGGCTTCTTCGTCTTCAACGATGAGAATAGTCATAAGCAGTCACTTCAATCAAGGGAATCATGACCTGAAAACAGTCATCGGTTTGACGAACCACCACCTCCGGTTGTTTCAGGAGCCGGTATTTGGTTGTGATGTTTGCCAAACCCGTACGGTTTGAAGGAATCACATTCTGTTTCTTTTGTAAACTATTGACCACAAACAAGTTCTGTGCTTCATCGGTATAAATCCGGATCAGTAGCGGTTTGGTGGGCAACGCAACATTGTGCTTCACGGCGTTTTCCACCAGCAGTTGTAGCGTCAGCGGTGGCACGAGAAAGTCGAGATACCGCTCTTCGACGGTTATGTCGAGTTCGACACTGCGGCCAAAACGCATTTGCAGCAAATTGAAATACGCCCGAATAAAGGTTAATTCATGGTCCAAGCTCGTCAGCAGTTGCTCGTTGGTTTGCAGCACGTAGCGATACACCGACGCCAGTTCTTCAATAAACCGCTCCGCCTGTTTGGCATCTTCGGTCACCAGCGACGACAGCGTACTGAGGCTATTGAACAGAAAATGCGGATTAATCTGCGCCTTGAGCGAATCGAGCTGGCTTTGCAGGTTTTCTTTTTTGAGTTGCTCGGCTTCGTAATAGGTCGTCCACCACTGGCGGTAGAGGTGCTGCCCCTCATACAGGGCGGCAATCGGCAGGGTGAATAAAAACGAGACCAGGGTTGTCACCCAGTAGGTTCCGCCCGGCAAGGGATAGCCCCAGAATTGGGTCACATCGTAGAGATACGTCACCGTCACCCGCTGAATAATCGTAGCGCCTACAAACCAGCTCAGTTCCAGCAGAATCCGCTTCGTAGTCTGGTTAAGCCGGGGAAACTTCCGGCGGGCCAGCAGGATTCCCTGCCGGTTCACTTCCAGCAAAACCGTCCACTCGATCAGACTAATCAGCAGGGCCTGCAACCAGGTGATGTCTTCGGGGCCATTGTCGGGCTGGTAAAAAACGAAAGTAGCCACCACCGATACCACCAGGATGCCGATCAGGCGCAACCATCTGTCGTTCAGTTTTTCCATTGTTCCGTAAAGATGCTACAAAAGCCGCTGAACCGAAAGATGAGGTTGCTGAAGTGTCGGAAAGGGACGCTTGGGTGTTGGAATTGCAGATCTAAAATGAAACATGCAGTATTTACCCAACTTTTTGGTGACGATTTGAAAGGATCAACGTCTAACTACCATGCCAGATGTCGTTTAGAGATATGTCGAATTCAAAAGCGTATTATAGGCTACTGCATCTTGAAGCCGAACAACTGGAACTAATTGGTTTGGTATTGCAAGTCGAACTGGCCCTTTATGAGATACAGGAATTTCTGTATCTGACGAGAGAAAAAAGAGATTTTGAGAGTTATATTTACAATGAGATCATTGCAAGCCAAGTCCGCCTTAAAAATAGCATTCAACGGTATCACCGTGAATTGGAGAAATAGAACTAGATATTTCACACTGCCGATTCATGCTGGAACGCATAACCAATACCGATTATGTTGAATCCTCAGGAAAAGACGAAACAAATTGAAATTGCTTATTCGGCGGTTGATCGGGCGAATGATCTTCTTACTAAAATCGCCTTGAAGACTGCTCAATTAGATCGTGATGTCAAAAAGCTCAAAAATGTACTATCTGAGCGCCTGGCTGAGCAAGAAGATCAGCAGCAAAAATAGGTTTGGAATCCGGTTTTCCGATCCGGCAGAAAACCATTCACCGAAAACGCCCGATTGTTCCAGTGAACAATCGGGCGTTTTTCGGTGAATAACAGGTTCCCTTACAATTTGATCCCCATCTTCTTCGCCATATCGGCGAACATTTCCGGATCGATTTCGTCGTCACCGGGTGCGTTGAGTTGGGGTTCTGCTTCCAGATCAGGTGCCGGAAACCCTTCCGGACTTCCGAACACAACCTCCACTTCCTGCCCATCGTCAGGGTGCGTTCCGTTCCAGATCAGCCCGGCAGTTTGGTAATCTTCCTTGCTGAACGTATACAGTTTCAGGTGCAGTTTATTTTCCATAAACTTTTTCGCTTCCGGGAAGGCGTTGTTGCTCAGGTTCGGAATCGGCAGCAGCTTGGTTACTTCCACCCCCGTCAGTTTTTCGAGCGCTTTGGCATAGGCTACCACGTGTAAACCGCCCCGCACCAGCAGATAGCCGATCATGGTCCGCGCCGTTGGGTCGCTTACCATCTCGTAGACTCGCATTTTATTGGCACGAGCCCCGCATTCCAGAAAGAAATTGTGCAACAGATCCAGCTTCAGATTGCCGCTGCTGAACACATTGTCGCCCGTCCAGAAATGACCCATCGAATCCATCGGCAGGGCGGCCTGACCGCTGGCAATAAAATGGTGGGTATTGCGGGCATTAACCGCGTCGGCCAGGGGCGCCGTGGTGGGGTCGAAACCGCGTTTGCTGGCCCCCGTCAAAAGCAGGTTGACCGTATACGCGACGACTTCGATATGACCATATTCTTCGCCGGCAATGCTGCTGATGACATCGTAGAACGGACGAATTTTCTTGCGGCCCCTGAAATTAAAAGACTGGTAGGTGTAGTTCATCAGGGTCGACATTTCCCCGAATTTTCCACCGAGGAGTTCCTGAACCGCAGCCGCATCATTCGGCGACGGATTGCTGGGGGTAGGTAGCTCAATTGGCAACCGATCCATTTTCAAAATCATAACTGGAGGGAATTAGAGTGAGAATAACTTATGTACTCTACTCCAACAGTCCCCCTGCCCGATGGTTGTTTTTTTCATTTTCTAAAAAAAACACCATCCGCTAACTCGTTAAGCAGAAGACCTTTTTGCAAAACCGCCCTCCGGGTTGTTATCCAACGGCCCGGCAGCGGGCTCCTGAAACCATTCCTGAAGGCCACTGATTGTCAGTCCGGATTTCGTTCCCCGCGTCGCAGGGCGTTGACGAGGTTGTGCGTCAGGCGGGTGGGTTCGGGAATCCGGTAGCCATAGCCCCGGCGGGCGCCGTCACACTGCAACGTCAGCGCTATGGCGGTTTCCAGATCGATTAGATGACCAGACGACACGTAGACCGGGTTCACCTTGTTTTTGGTTCGCAAAGCCGCCCCGATGGTTTCGCCGTAATGTTTCATCGGCGACCACGCGCCCCGCTCCGGGGCTGGTTCGTCGTATCGGCCAACCAGAACCGACTTGGCACACCCGAACGTGGGTCGGTTCAAAAACAGGCCACCGTGCGAGGCAATGCCAATCCGGCGCGGATGCGCGATGCCCTGGCCATCGAACATCACGACATCGGGCTCGGTTTTCAGTTTCGACCAGGCTTCGAGCAGCGACGGTATTTCCCGAAACGACAGCAATCCGGGAATGTACGGAAACGTGGCCGAGCTGACTACGCCCACTTCTTCAACCACTTCCAGCGTATCGAGCCGTAAAACGACAATACCAGCATACACCGTCTCCTCGAATTTGTTGAAGGAAATATCGCAACCGGCAATCGTTTCCACGGGTTTAATGAGTGGTTGAATCCGGATTTCGTGCCGCAGTTGCTGTTGCAGGGCGACGGCTTCGGCGGGGGTTACGGTCCAGTCGTGGAGAAGTTGGTAGGTGGCCATGAATGTGGTTTCGATGCATATCCCTAACTCCCATTGACCGTCCGAAGTTTAAAGCCCTGCCTAAGCAATGGCATTTTTGCTTGACTATCTGCATTTTTCCGTTAGTTTTGACGCCAAACCTTCTTGTTGACATCATGAAAAAAGCAATTCTTACTCTCCTGCTGCTGCCTGCTCTCTCCTGTTGGGCCACAGCCCAAACCACGCCTACAGCCGATGAAATCATTGCCAAATACCTGATGGCCATTGGCGGCAAGGATTTTCTGGCTACGATCGACAACCTCAACATCCAGATGTCGACCGAAATGCAGGGCAATCCGATGGTGATTACCCTGAAACAGAAAGCCCCCAACAAGTACGTACGGGTCATGGTTGCCAACGGCATGGAGGTGTTTAAAATGACCAGCGACGGGACCAAAATTGCCACGGGCGGTATGCGCGGAGGCAGTCAGGTACTGGAAGGCAAAGATGCCCAGCAGGCACTTATCCAGGGCACGCTGTTTCCGGAACTGCATTTTGCCGAAATGGGAATTAAAAGCACCGTGGAAGGAACGGAGAAAATTGCAGGAAAAGATGCGTACAAAGTGAAACACACGACCGCCGACGGCGCGGTTCTGTGGACGGATTATTATGAGGCCGGTTCAGGGTTGAAAGTTCAAACCGTGGCGACCCAGAAGTCCCCGCGTGGCGAAGTAGAACAAACCATTCAATATGGTGATTACAAAGATTTTAAGGGATTGAAATACCCAGTCTCGTTTTCCCAGAGCATGGGGCCGATGCAGATGCAAATTGCTGTCGACAAAGTTAAAATCAACGACGGCGTCAAAGATTCGGAGTTTGTCGTAAAATAACCCCGTCAGGCCCCTCACCCTGTCAGGGTCTGCGACCGCTGACAGGGTGGGCGGGTTCCACTTCTTCCACTTTCACGTAAAACCGGGTTTCGTCCACCTCAAAATCATCGGCGGTCAGGTTGGGGAGCGTCATCGTTTGCCAGATGGTTGTGGGCGTGATGAAGTCGTAGTGATTTTCGGTTTTAGTCACCCGAATGGGCATCCGAAAATTGGACACATCGGCTTTCCAGCGATACCTCACGACTAAATCCTGCGCCTTTTCCGTCAATTGAATCTCCAGCGTTGGAATTGTCGTATACTTCAGGTACTGATCAAAGAACCAGTTGTAATCCGTCCCGGTTTTTTCATTCATATACCCGACCACATCCTGGGTCGTCACGGTTTGTAACCGAAACCGTTCCTGGATTCCTTTCAGGATCTCAGCCCAAAGCCGGTCGTTGTTGAGCATGTGCCGAAAGGTGTACAACATCAGACTGCCTTTGGAATACATATCACCGATGTCGTAATGAATGTGGTTGACATCCCGAACGCCGATAATCGGCTCTTTGCCAATGACCTGCGGTGGAAGTGATGCGATATAGCCCAGTTCGCCATCTTCCGGAACCGCCGAGTCCAGGTAAAACCCTTCTGAATAGGTGGCAAACGCTTCGTGTATCCACATATCGGCCAGATCGCGGCAACTGACGTTATTGCCCCACCATTCGTGCGCTACTTCATGCCAGGCCAATTGCATAATTCGAAGGGAATCCACCGGACTCAGCGAATCGGCGCGTTCAGCGGGTAATTTCCCAAACGAAACCGCGCTCTGGTGTTCCATCGGGTAGAGCGATTCCATCAGCTTCAACCCATCGCGCGGAAACGGATACGGGCCGTAGTGTTTCTCCAGCGTCGTCAGCATCGGTTTAACCCCATCGAAAACCCAGCGGAATTTCTCCTGGTTGTAGGGCATACAATAGTAATCCAGCGTCAGCGAATCCGGGCCGTAGGTTTCGCGCCGGTGGGCATATTTTCCGATGTTCAGCGTTACGTTATAGTTGTTGATCGGATAACTTACGTACCACTCATAATTCGTCCAGTGGTCTGGCAAGGCGGTTTTGCGCAACAGCCGACCATTTGAAATGTTCATCAGATCGTCTGGCACGGTCACGCTGATGCGCATGCTGTCGGGTTCGTCGGAGAGGTGGTCTTTGTTGGGCCACCACAAACTGGCACCCGATCCCTGACAAACCACCTGCACCCACGGATTACCTGCCTGGTCTTTATCCCACAAAAAACCGCCCATCATCGGCACCGAAAAATCCGGAACCTGCGGTGTGCCCGAATAATCGATTTCCAGTTCCGGCTCGCTGCCCGCCTTGAGCTGTTCGGGAAACTGCACAAAAACCGCATTGAATTCCCGCGTGTAAGCCAGCGGTTTTCCAGCGTACGAAATCCGGTGAATCGCCATGTTGGCGTACAGGTCTAGCTGTAGTTGGTCCAGTGGATTCAAAACCTTAAACCGCATCCGGTTTTTGCCGCTGATCGCCTTGTTTTCAATATCTACCTTGACTGCCAGATCGTAGAACGTCACGTCATAATTACTGCGCAAAGGCGTGAGTTTACCGCGCAGCGTATCGGCGCGGGTAAAACCGTTCTGTCGGTTCGGAATTCGGATATTTACAGAATCCTTCCGACCCATTGCGGGACGGATGATCTGACTAGTACCAAAAACCGTATCGACCGAAACCGCCTTTTGAATGTTGTAGTTTTCCCAGAAATTCGGATCATTCTGCTCACCGATCAGCGTGTTCATCGAGTTGCGGTTCTCGGCGATGTCGCCTTCGGCAAAAGGAGCAATGCCTTTTGCCACCACATCCGTGACCGTAAAACTGGTGGCTACTTTCCAGATTTTATCGACGATTTTCCGGGATGCGCTGTTAATCCGGGCTTCATAGCCTCGTTCCACATTGTTCAGGTGCCAGGTGTTCCCATGCTTTGTATACGTAATAACTTCCTTAAAATCAGAGAGCTTAAAATTCTGTTTATACACGACGGACGCTATTTTTTTCAACAGCCAGTCGTTGCTGTTTTCCTTGTCCAGCCCCGCCTGGCTGATCTGCAGTTCGGAGCGAACAAACGCCATCGTCTCGGCATCGATGTAAAATTTGCCCGTTGCATACGATTTCCGCTTCGGTTTCCCCGGCCGGATTTCAACGACGTAGGTTGTCCGGTCAGCCGTCAGCGTACTCAGCCTGAAATCGTAATGTTTGAAATTCCGCTCGTTGAGAATGCTGTTCTTATGAATGGGCTGCTTGATAAAATCAGCCATCAGCGAATTTCGTGCGCCGTTGCTCAGGTTAATAATCGGCGGCAGGTTGTACTTGGTTAGTTTGTAATTCTTTTTGCGGCCTTTTAGCAACTTCATCTGATCTTTCTGCTCCGACTGGTTATAAGCCGCTTTATAGACCGACAATACGGCTTCGTTGAATGTCATCGGCTCGTTGTCGAACCGGGCGTCTTCCCGGTAAAAAGCGGTCATCTGCACCGAGGTGGTGTCATAATTGCGCGGAATAGCGGCAATGGCTTCCCGCAGCATAGCGACGGCGGTTTTTCGCCGGGTCTGCACCCGCACTTCGTCCAGCGTAATGGCAGCCGCTTTTAACCGGATCACCAGATTTTGATTTTTTGCCAGTACAATCGGTTGCGTAAAGGACTGATAGCCCACACTGGAAACTTTCAGACTGTCACGGTCAAACTCGTTCGGCACCTTCAACAAAAAGGCACCGACGACGTTGGAAACCGTACCCATGCTCCGCCCCACCACCGAAATCCCCGCAAACGGAATGGGTTCGCCGGTCTCCTGATTGATGACTTTCCCGGAAAGTGTCAGGAAACCGGCCTGGGCATTGGCAATCACTGTCAGCAGGGAAAAAAGAAATCCGAAAATGGAGGTTAGGCGGAAATTGGCTGAATACGTCATCTGGCTTGTTGTTTGCAACAAAACAAGCCAAATGCCCGATCTCAGTCTGCTCAAATCCGGATTTGAGAGGAAATTTAACCGGATTTGGCCTTGAACAGGCTCATACGCACCCTGAAAGGGTGAGATCATTAACCTGCGGTTTGTCCGTGGGTTTTTCTACGGCGGATTCCGATCGGCGGCCCCCCATCGGCGGATGCCTATCGCGGATTCCCATCGAATTAACCACTCTGCGGACGCGCCCACGGAAAAACCGTGGGTTAATGATTCCACCCTTTCAGGGTGTTTTATACATCGGGCCGTCGCCGGGTACGGTCATTCTGCACCCACGGTTTTACCGCGGGCTAGTGATTCCACCCTTTCAGGGTGTTTTATACATCGGGCCGTCGCCGGGTACGGTCATTCTGCACCCACGGTTTTACCGCGGGCTAGTGATTCCACCCTTTCAGGGTGTTTTATACATCGAGCCGTCGCCGGGCATGGTAATTCTGCACCCACGGTTTTACCGCGGGCTAGTGATTCCACCCTTTCAGGGTGTTTTATACATCGAGCCGTCGCCGGGCATGGTAATTCTGCACCCACGGTTTTACCGCGGGCTAGTGATTCTACCCTTTCAGGATGTTTTATACATCGGGCCGTCGCCGGGCATGGTAATTCATCCGGCTAGTGGTCCTATCTCTTTGGGGTATTTTGTCTTTACACCGCCTGCCGGTTCAAATATTCTTTCGGAGCAAAACCGGTCATTTGTTTGAACGTCCGCTGGAACGTGGCCTGGGAATTGAAACCGCATTCGAACGCAATACCGGTCAGCGTCAGATTGGCACTGACCGAATCATTCAGCCGTCGTTTGACGTCCTCCACCCGGTATTCATTGACGAACGTGTTGAAACTCTTGCCGAGGTGTTGATTCAAAACCGCTGAAACCGTTTTGGCCGGAAGCCGCAAATGCCGCCCGACTTTCTCGACAGTCAGTTCCGGGTCGAGGTAAAGCTGAGCGGTTTCCATCGCTTTGATCAATCCACTCGTCGTTTCTTGAATCAACTCGTCGGGCAGGCTCACGGGGCTGGTTTTGCGAATGGGTTCGGACAAAACCGTATGTCGGGCGTGGAAATACCCGCCCAATCCCAGCCAGTAGATCATCACCGCAATCGGAATGTAGAGCGGATACCAGCCAAACGCATCCAGCAGGGCGTTGCTGGTTTGGGGAAGAATATACGGAATCAGATGCAGAAACCAGATCGTTTGAAAGGCCGCAAAAACCATCAGAAACTGCCGCAGCCAGCGTACGCCCGCCCGCTGTTGTGCCGTCAGGTCGGAATTCGTTTTCTGAAACCGGGCCAGCCAGCGGTAGGACAACAGGCCATAAAGAGTTACAGAAATCCAGCGTGGAATGTCAGCGTATTTATCGTAGGTATCCATCCAAGCGCCCACCTGCCGGTTGTCAGTGTGTTCAAAAAAACCGAACAGCAAGCCGAAGAGGAAAATCCAGGCCATCAATTTGCTCCCAAAGTCGATAATAACCGGCCAGAAATGCCGCCGTTCGCGTTTGCCCAGCCGAAAGTCGGGCTCCAGCAACGAACGGGTATAAAAATACATCAGCGGCCCCAGCGGCATGATAATGATCAGCGGAACGAAATCGACAAACAGATTGATCCACGGGTTCATGATCGGAATGCCAACCGCCAGACTGGCCAATGCCAGTAAACCCACCAAAATCGCCAGCAAACGGTTTGGGAGCCGATTGCCTTTGCGGTTGAACCACAACAAAGCCGCCAGGATGAAACCCTGCGCCGTACCTAGCAAAAGAATTAAATCCAGTGGAGGTATAGTCATATGGCAAATTACCGAAAAGATTGGCACCGCTCAAGGTTCCCGAACTGACTTTTCTCACAAAAAATAAAACCCGCCTTCTGCAATGAGAAAGCGGGTTTGAGATCAGAATCCGGGCGGTTAACGACGGCCATATACCGGACCACGATTGGAGCGATTGGATTGTTGAAAGGCAATCCATTTTTGAAGCTGCGATTTGTTCAGGACATCCAGCATCTCATTCTGCTTTTGGGCCTGAATCCGTTGGTACATCTTTGGATTGCGACGTTGCAGGCTGATATTCTCGCGGCTATCGTAGCGGTCTTCGATGCGTTTCAGTTCCTTTTCCTGTTTCCGCGACAGGTTGACGATGGCATCCAGCCAGTCGATCTTGATGTCTTCCTTCACATCGTCGTAACGTGAACCGGGATTGGTGTTGCCATACGGGGCCTGATTGCGATTTGCGCTGGGGTTGTATGTGCGTTGAGCCATTGAAACGCCGGTACTTAAAAGGGCTACAGTTGCGAGGGCAATGATGGTCTTTTTCATGTTCGTGATTGTTTATTTGTTCGTTACTGAAGGTTAGAATCCCAATCGGGGGCTGCGTTTAACCGGGCATTCGGGCATTCGACCGGGAGCCGGTTTTTCCCGATCAGCCGGGCGGTTTCACCGATCAACCTGCTGTGAACTGTACGCCGGGGACGGGAGTTGTTTCCGAAACCCAACCACTTACCAGGTGCCGCTGGCGGTTGCGGCCGATATCCCCCAACTTTAGGTTGCAAAGGTTTGTCAAGGGCAATCCCTTCGCGTATATTGGAATCGCTTTTCACCCTGCGCTCAACCGCCTAAAAAACTGATTACGACGACATAAGCTCCACCGAAACCATCCTATGGAAGCGTTCTTACTGGTTATTGTCATTATTCTGATCCTGGTTGCCTACAGCCGGTTTTCGGACGTCAAGCAACTGATTTTGCGGCAAAGCGATGAGATCAATCAATTGCGCGCCGATTTCAACGCCTTTCGGAGCAACCTCGGGTCAAATGACCAGCCGGTGAAACCCACGATGCTGGACGAACGAGGGGCGGTAATCGAAGTCATAGAACCGCTGGCGCCCCCCGTAGCCATTCGACCCGAGCCTATACCGACGCCGGAACCGGAACCAGCGCCCGTAGTCGCGCAACCGGCATTTCGGATCGAAAGCACCCTTCCTCCGCCAATTCCCAAGGACATCGGCGAGCCGCCCCTTCCGGTTCTGCCCCCACCCCCGCCGGTTCCGGCCGAACCACAACTGTCTTTCTTTCAACGCTTTCTGCGCGACAATCCGGATCTGGAAAAGTTCATTGGCGAAAACCTCATCAACAAAATCGGGATTGGCATTCTGGTGTTGGGCATCGGTTATTTCGTCAAATACGCCATCGATCAGGAGTGGATCAACGAGATTGGCCGGGTGTTTATCGGTGTGCTGGCGGGTGGAGCCCTCATCGGCATCGCCCACCGCTTGCGGAAATCGTTCGGGGCTTTCAGTTCCGTGCTGGTCGGTGGTGGACTGGCGGTTCTGTACTTCACGATTGCCATTGCCTTCCACGATTACCACATTTTCAACCAGACCACGGCTTTTGTGCTGATGGTCGTCATCACCGGTTTTTCCATCCTGCTGGCGATTTCCTACGACCGCGTCGAGCTGGCCGTCGTGTCGCTGATCGGCGGTTTTGCTACCCCGTTTATGGTCAGTTCCGGCGACGGCAACTACGTGGTTTTGTTGACCTACATTCTGATTCTGGACGTGGGCATGCTGGTGCTGGCGTATTTTAAGAAATGGAATCTGGTGCATATCGTCGCCTACGGGTTCACGGTTCTGCTCTACGGAGCCTGGCTGTCCGACAGCATTCTCGAAAATAAACCGCATTATTTCGGCGGGCTGATTTTTGCCACTTTGTTCTATGTGGTTTTCATGGCGATGAACCTGATCAATAATCTGAAAGAAAAAGCCCGGTTTTCGGCCGTGGAAATCAGTTTGTTGCTGAGCAGTACGGCTTTCTTCTTCGCAGCCGGAATGGTGATTCTGCTCAATAGCGGCCATCAACACTACCAGGGTTTATTTACGGTGGCACTGGCCATCGTCAACTTTGGGCTGGCGGTTTTCCTCCATCGCCGGGAGGCCGTGGACCGGACCCTGATTTACCTGCTGATCGGTCTGGTCATTACGTTTGTGAGTCTGGCGATTCCGGTGCAACTCGAAGGCAATTTCATTACGATGTTCTGGGCGCTGGAAGCCGTGTTGCTGCTGTGGCTGGCCCAAAAGTCCGGTCTGACGCTGGTTTCAACCGCTTCGGTGCTGGTTTTGGGCCTGATGCTCGTGAGTCTGGGCATGGATTGGGCGGATCTGTACGGTGGCGTTTCGACCTCGCCCCTGCCCATTCTTCTGAACAAAGCCTTCATTACCAGCCTGGTTTCCATCGCTGGTCTCCTGGCTGTCAACCGGTTATTGAACACACAGACCGAGCCTTTCCGGTTCTGGATTGGTCAACTGGAGGTGGAAAGCTACCGCCGGTTTCTGCGGTTCATCACGGTAGTGGTGCTCTACCTGAGTGGGTTGTTCGAACTGGATTATCAGACGACGCTGCGGATCGGATTTGGCCCCAACCAGACCATTTTGCTCGGGTGTTACAATCTGTTTTTCGGGGCCGGTTTGCTGTTCAATGCCCAACGTTCCGGGAATCGCGGATCGCGCTGGATCGCCGTCGGTCTCGGATTCCTGGGCCTCATCGCCTACCTCTCGACTTACAGCCCGGCGACGATGACGCTGCTGAACGATTATTTTTTAGGCGACGAACCGAGCCTGATTGGCTTCCCGGTTCATTATGCCAGTCTGCTTTTTACCCTCCTGATTCTGTGGCTCATCGACCGGAACAAAGCCCGGCTGACGCCCCTGCCGCCGGTTCTGCTGCGGATCTGGCCCTGGTTTATCGGCTACGTCATCGTCTATGTAGCCACGTCGGAATTGTTCGCGCACGTCATTTATTTCAGTTTTGCGGGATCAAAAACCGCTGGCTTGGCCAGTCAGCCAGCGCTGGTGCGTTTCGATGAACTGCTGATCCAGACCAACAAAGTCGGCCTGCCGATTCTCTGGGGTGTCTGTGCCTTTGTGTTTATGTGGATTGGATTGAACCGCAAAAACCGCCAGCTCCGAATTCTGTCGCTCAGCCTGTTTGCCCTGACCATCCTGAAGCTGTTTATCTACGACATCGAGGGCATTTCGGAAGGCGGAAAAATTGCGGCTTTTATTTCGCTGGGCGTGCTGCTGCTGATCATATCGTTCATGTACCAGAAAATCAGAAAGTTAATCCTCATCGACGACGCCAATGCGACGCATGAACCGACTGCTTAGTCTGACGACGGTTTTCATATTGACCTGGGGAACAGGCCGGACGCAATCCTTTGACTTTCGGGCGGGGATTCATCCGGTGACGCAACCGGGCTATTACCGGATTCTGTTGCCCCCCGCCGTGGTCGGGCGGCTGAATGCCGCCAAAACCGACATCCGGCTGTACGATGACCAAAACCGGGAAATACCCTATCTGCTGACGCAAAAACAACCCGGCGAGCAGGTTCAATTCAGGGAATATGAGCTGGTTGGTAAAACCACCACTTCGGTAGCGACCCAATTGGTGCTGCGGAATGGCAACAAAACGCCGATCAATTCCCTCGGCCTGATCCTGAAAAATACGAACATCCGCAAAAAAGCCCGGCTGAGTGGCAGCAACGACGGCAAAACGTGGTACGGTATCGAAGATGACTACTGGCTCGAACCGGTTTCCAACAGCCGGGCGACCTCCGAAGCCAAAATCCTCGGCTTTCCGTTGAGTGATTACGAATATTACCAACTGGAAATCAACGACTCGCTCAGCGCCCCGCTAAATATTCTTAAAGTCGGCTATTATACCACCACCACCGAAGCGGGCAATTATTCCGACATTCCCGGTATTTTTTTTACGCAACGCGACAGCAGCGATCACAAAAGTTACGTCCATATCACCTTTCCAAGCCCGTCGCGCCCGGACAAACTGACCATCTCGGTCCAATACCCGGACCAATACCGCCGGAGCGCAGAGTTGGGGCAGTTCCGGATTCAAAAGCAGAAGAGGAATCGCCGGCACCGTTTTTTCGAATCCTTAAAGCGTTTCGAACTCAACTCGATGGACAGCCTGCACACCGTTCTGCTACCGAACCAGCCCACGACCGACCTGTTCCTGATCATCGAAAATCAGAATAATGTGCCGCTGACGCTGGGTAGCATCAAAGCCCAGCAATTAACCACGGAATTACTGGCGGAACTGAAACCGGGTAACTCCTACCATCTGGCGTTTGCCAATCCCGCCGTGGGCGCTCCGGCGTATGATCTGGTGCATTTCAAGACGAAAATACCGACTAACCCGCCGGTCGTTCAAGTCGATCAACCGGAGTCGGTTCACGTTTCCAGCGGTTCTTCTTCGTTTTTTGCCTCCAACCCCTGGCTGATCTGGCTGGCGATTGGGCTGGTCGTCGTTCTTCTCAGCTACTTTTCCTACCAAATGGTGACGGATATGAAAAACCGCTAGCCGGTTTTAGACCAATCCAGACTCTCCATCCCTTCCCCGGATTGCATCCGGGCTTATTCACTTCTTACTCTACCGGCAGCTTTGCACAGATTTTGGCTAAAATCTTTAATTCAATTATAATGAATTAAAGACGATTTTTTACACTACCAATGTTGGAAACTACTTAACAAACCATACCCTTAACTTTTCATTTTTAGCCAAATTAGCTATTTTTATGGTAAAATATCAAAAATAATTTTGAAAAAATCGATAAATTATATAGCCTTGCAACGAAATTATTCCTAATCATAATTCAATATTATTGAATATTATGAGATCCTTAAAACTCTACTTCAAAAAAATAGGCTTGTTGCTTTTAGCAAGCACCTGGCCTGTCCTGGGATGGGCGCAAGTGAACATTTCGGGGAAAGTCACTGAAGAAAATGGACAACCATTACCCGGCGTAACGATCATCGAAAAAGGCAGTACGTCCGGCACAACCACCCAAACGGATGGAACCTACAGCCTGAAAGCAACTTCCTCCCAATCCGTACTGGTTTTTTCATTCGTAGGCTATACGTCCGAAGAAAGGGCCATCGGGAACCGATCCAACATCAATGTGATTCTGCTGCCCGATACCAAGCAACTGGGCGAGGTCGTCGTGGTCGGCTACGGAACCCAGCAGAAAAAGGACCTGACCGGCTCCGTAGCGTCGATTTCGGCCAAAGAGTTGCAGCGCATCCCGGTTTCGGGGCTCGATCAGGCGTTGCAGGGGCAGGTGCCGGGTTTGCAGATTTCCACCACCTCGGGCGCGCCGGGCGGTAACACGAACATTCTGGTACGCGGGATTGGCTCGGTTTCCGGCGGAGTCGAACCGTTGTTTGTGGTCGATGGATTTCCGATTAACAACTCCGGGGTCGGCAATCCGCTCAACACCATCAACCCGGCCGATATCGAGTCGATCGAAATCCTGAAAGATGCATCGGCAACGGCCATTTACGGTTCGCGGGGCTCCAACGGCGTGATCATCGTCACCACCAAACGCGGAAAAACCGGTCAGGCCCAGATCACCGTCGATGCCTACGTCGGCATGCAGGAACCGGCCCGGCTGCTCAAAATGATGAATACCCGCCAGTTTGCCGAATTCGTCATCGAAGGCCACAACAACGGCTGGCTCGACAACGGCGGCCCCAATGCCAAAATCACCGACCCGAACAGTGTTCGCTCCGCGTCGTACCGGATTCCCGAAGCCTGGCAGGATCTGAACAACCTGCCCAAGGTCGACACTGACTGGCAGGATGTCATTTTCCGCAATGCACCCATCCAGAATTACCAGGTTTCGGCCACCGGCGGCACTGAAAAGTTACGGTATGCGATCTCGGGAGGGTATTTTAACCAGAAAGGAATTTTGATCAGCTCCGGTTTCGAGCGGTATTCGGCCCGGCTGAACCTCGACGGCCAACTGACCAAACGGCTCAAAGTGAGCATGAATCTGGCTCCGACCTATACCAGCACCGACAACGTTCCGTCCACCGGCCATTACGGAGATTATAACATCGTCGCCGAAGCCCTTTCCATGCCGCCGATGATCCCGGTTTACAACCCCGATGGCTCCTACGGCAACACCTTCGACCTGACGAACGTGGGCATGGGCGCGATTGCCAACCCCCTCAAAACCGCCAATGAATACAAAAGCACCAATGCCCAATTCCGGATGCTCGGCAATGTTTTTGGCGAATACGAACTGGCGACCGGTTTGAAATTGAAGGTCAGCGTGGGAACCGATTTTAATTATTACAACACCAATACCTTCAAACCCTCGACCCTGTCGGGCAGTGCTTCGCTGTCGCCCGCGACCTCCAGCATCGTCAACACCTCGGACGTCAACTGGCTGAATGAGAACACGATCAACTACCGGCGCAGCTTTGGCAACCATTCCTTCGACGCCCTGGCCGGATTCACCATCCAAAAATCGACCACCACGGCAACCACCACGGCGGCCACGAATTTTGCCGACGACCTGCTCGAAAACATCAACGGCGGCCAGATTACGGGCGGGAGTTACACCGTCGGGCAGTGGTCGCTGCTCTCCTACCTGGGCCGCGTCAATTATGCCTACAACGACCGGTATTTACTGACGGCCACCATCCGGACCGACGGCTCTTCCCGCTTCGGATCGGCCAATCGCTGGGGAACATTCCCTTCGTTTTCGGCGGGCTGGCGGTTGTCGGAAGAGCCGTTCCTCAAAAACCTCAACCTGTTCGACGACTTCAAAATCCGGGCGGGCTACGGTTTTTCGGGCAACAACGCCATCGGAAACTACCGCTATCTGGGGTTGCTTTCTGCGACCAATTACGTATTGGGCAATACCCAGGTTCCGGGGCTTGCGCAGGGCAGTTTCACCAACAACCAACTCGGCTGGGAAACCAGCAAACAAATCGACATTGGTGTGGATCTGGCCTTTTTCAACAGCCGGCTGCAATTTACGGGTGATTATTACAACCGCCGGAATACCGATATGCTGCTCAACAAAGCCATTCCGGCCGTTACGGGCTACACCACGGCCTGGGTCAACATTGGTGAACTGGAAAACAAGGGCGTCGAGTTGGCCCTGTCCGGCAAACCCATCGCCAACCGGGATTTTCAGTGGACGAGCAGTTTTAATGTGACCTTCAACCGCAACAAAGTACTGCGGCTCGGTTCGGAGGGTGAACAGCTCTTTTCCGACGGTGGACGTGGGGATGTCAGCATCACGCAGGTGGGTCAGCCCATCGGGAGTTTCTTCGGCCACGTAGCCGAAGGCGTTTTTCTGACGCAGGAGCAGCTTTCGACCCATGCCAAACAGAACGGAGCCAAGCTGGGAGATTTAATGTACAAGGATGTAGACGGCAACGGCACCATCACCGACGCCGACCGAACCATCATCGGCAATCCGCAACCCCGCGCATTCTACGGTTTTAACAACACGTTCAGCTACAAAAACTGGTCGCTGAGCGTGCTGCTCAATGGCGTTCAGGGCCGCGATGTGTTCTGGGCCGGGGCGGTTTTTGTGCGCGGGTATCACGGGGTGCAAAACAACCTCAGCGAAGTCATCGACAACTACTGGAAATCGCCCACCGAACCGGGCGACGGCAAATCACCCCGCATCATCCGGGGTGCCCTCAACAACAACCTGCGCTACAGTTCCTTCTTCAATTTCGACGGTTCGTACCTGCGGGTTCGCAACGTCACCCTGAACTACAACCTGCCGCAAGGGCTGTCGAAACGGCTGGGGATGCAAACCGGCCGGGTTTATCTGACGAGCAACAACCTCTTCACATTCACGAAATACCCCGGCTACGACCCCGAAATCAGCAACTCCGGCGACAACATGCTGGCGGCCGGGATCGACTACCTCGGCTATCCGCCCGCCCGCACCTTCACCCTTGGTTTAAGTCTCACCTTCTGACCAAACCCGACCTCATGAAAGCCAAAAGCCTTTTTCTTTCGCTGTTCAGCCTGCTCATTCTGGCCGGTTGCCAGGATGATTTTCTGGCCCTTTCGCCCGAAACCGACCGCAACACCGTCAATTTTTACAAAACCGCGGCCGATTTCAACAATGCCGTGGTGGGAACGTATGCTTCGCTCAAACTGGGCGGTACGTATAACACGTCCTTGTATTGGATGGGTGAAGTATCGACCGACAATACCAATTATGGCGTAACGACCCGGCAGGCTGTCAACGTCGATAACTTCCAGTTCATCGATCATTCCTATACCTCGCTCAACGACATCATCTACGCAGCCTGGCGCGATCATTACCGGGGCATCAGCCGCGCCAATGCCATCCTGAGCCGCATCGAAACCGCCGGTATTCCCGATAACCTGAAAGCACAGTACCGGGGAGAAGCCCAGTTTCTGCGGGCGTTGCTGTATTTTAACCTCGTCCGCCTGTACGGCGATGTGCCGCTGGTGACAACCGAAATCACCGAAGCCGACGGTGCCAGCAGCCTCACCCGAACCCCATCCGCCGAGGTTTACAACCTGATCATCAGCGATTTGCAAAGTGCCGAACAGGTTTTACCCGTCACCTATGGTTCAACGGATGTCGGGCGGGCTCCGCAGGGCGCGGCCAAAGCCCTGCTTGGCAAGGTGTACCTGACCCGCAAGGAATGGGACAAAGCCGCTACCAAACTCAAGGAAGTCATTACGTCGGGCCGGTTTCAGTTGCTGCCCAAATACGCCGATGTGTTCAGTTTTGCCACACCGACCAATGCCGAAATCCTTTTCAATGTTCAGTATAAATCAGGCAACACGGGCCAGGGAAGCGGTTTCGGGCCGGTTCAGGCCAGCGAAGGCGCACGGATTACGGGCGGGAGTATGCGGTATGTAACGGCGGATATGGAAGCCGCTTACGAGACCGGCGACTTGCGCAAATCCTTTTCGATGAAATCCTCTTATCTTGACGCCACCGGGCAACTGGTTACGCAGCGGTATGTCAGTAAATACGTGCAATTCGGAGCCCTTGCCGGTGATTCGGACATCGACTTTCCCGTCATCCGCTATGCCGATGTGCTGCTGATGTACGCCGAAGCACTCAACGAAGTGGGTTTCAACCCCGAAGCCGTGACGTATCTGAACCAGGTGCGCCAGCGGGCGGGACTGGCGGCCACGACGGCGACCACCCAGAGCAGTTTCCGGCTGGCCATCGAGCAGGAACGGCGGGTGGAATTCGCGTTTGAAAACCACCGCTGGTTTGATCTGGTTCGGACGGGGCGGTATATCACGGTGATGAATGCCAAAGGGCTGACTGTGCAGGATTTTCACACGCTTTACCTGATTCCGCAACGGGAAATGGACCTGAATCGGTCGCTGACCCAAAACCCTGGTTATTAAGCACCCATGAATCGGCGGGAATTTACACAACGGACCCTTTTTTACGCACTGGCGGTTTCCATTCCTCGCGGGCTGGAGCAAAACTCCTATTGGGTAGCCAGTGCGGTAAAAGCGCCTAAGCTGGAACTTCCCGCCGGAAAACGAGTGCCGTTTGGCTGGCCCGCCTTTGCGGTTTTGCCGGACAAATCCGGAGACGATGTGATTCTGCATTTTCCGAAACCGATTCCCCAAAAACCGCTGCGCCTGCGGCTGACCGTCGCCATCGACACCCGGGAAGCGAAAAAAGTAGAAGTTCGGTCGGCTCAAACGAATCAATGGCTGGGTGAACTGGATTTGCGGTTTTCGTACGCGACTGAACTGTACGAAGTTTTGCTTTCCACTGAAAAAGCCGCCATCCTGCGGCAGGAAGGCATCCGGCTCCGGATGGTTAGCGGCACCTCCCCCATCTGGTTTCTGGCCCCGGCAAAAAATCCGGACTATGCCGGGTTGCAACCGCATGTGCTGGCCGATACTGCTCCCGCCAATCCGGAAACCGCTTTTTGGTCAAATCTCGGGTCACTCCGGTCCATTCAACAATTTAGCTGGATGGAAGGCTGCGTGACCGACGGCCTGCTGGACTGGTGGCTTCGAAGTCGCTCAACCGAAGCTAAAAAAGCACTGGAATCACATTTTGCCTTGTTTTTTGACGATCAACAGCGGCTGGTGTACGAAAATGCCCGCAGCGAACCCGCCGACGGAACGATTTACGGCATCGAATGTCCGCTGCCGCTGGCGGCTTTGGCGCAACGGCAAACACATCATCCGGCGCTTGATCTGCTGGTGTCGTTTGCCCGGCAAAAAAGCCAGCCCAACGGACTCATTCAGGATCAGAGTCTGACGACCGAAGGTTGTTACACGCTGGCGTATCCACTGGCGGTGCTGGCCCGGCAACGCCAGGATGTGGAACTGGCCCGGCTGGCGCTGGCCAATCTACACCACCGTCAGGAAGCACTGGTTACGCCCGATGTGGTATATCAGGGACGGAATCAAGCGGGCGAATGGAATGCGTATCCCAACTGGGGGCGCGGGTTGGTCTGGTATCTGCTGGGCACGGTGCGAACCCTCAATGAACTGAACCCTTTGGCGGCTCAGCTCGACCCGACGGTTCTGCAAAACCTGAAGGCCACGTTCCTGAAAACCGCCGAACGGATGCTGAAAGACCGCGACGCGCAGGGCGGCTGGCACGGCTTCGTGGGCGAACCCCAAACCGGTATCGATACCTCGGCTACGGCGGGCATCGCGGCAGCACTGGCCCTGGCTACACAGTACGGCTGGATGCCTTCCGAAACGTTCAAAACACTCGAAATCACGAAAAAAGCCTTGTTTCAATACCTCACACCCGACGGTTTTTTGACGGGAGCCTGCCAGTCGAACCGGGGCGGTGTAGAATTACAGCGCAGCGGATACCGGGTCATTTCGCAGTATGCCGCCGGGTTGATGGCGCAGTTTCTGGTAGCAATGAAAACGTAATTAAAACATGAAAAAAACAACCGGTATTGTTGGTCTTCTAGCGATTTGGCTGCTGATTAATGCAGCACAACCCTTGCCGAAACTCTACGTCATCGGCGACAGCATTTCGATGCGGTATGGTCCATTTCTGGAAAAATACGTCCAGGGTGTTTGGCAATATGACCGGAAAAGCGACGACGGACAGGCGGCCAAAAACCTGGATGTGCCGGTGGGTGCCAACGGGGGCGACTCGCGCATGGTGCTCGAATACCTGAAACTGAAAGCCCCCGACAAAACCTTCCAGCCGGATGTGCTGCTCCTGAACTGCGGACTGCACGACATCAAACGACTCCCGGAAACCAACGCCATTCAGGTCGATTCGGCCAGTTACCGGAAAAATCTGGAAGCCATTTACCAACTCCTGAAAAAACGCAACATCCGGCTGGTCTGGATGCGAACCACCTCCGTGGAAGACGAACGGCACAATACGCGCTCGAAAGCCTTCAAACGGTATGCCCGCGATCTGGATGATTACAACCGGATTGCCGACGAGGTGATGCAGAAACACGCCGTTCCGGTTATCGACCTCTACACCTTCACGCGCAGTTTGGGTAGTGAGCATTTTGTCGATCACGTGCATTACGACGACTCCGCAATGCAGTTGCAGGCCGCTTACATTGCCGGTTATTTACAGGCCAACCGTTCCCTAATCCTGAAAAGAAAATGAAATTCCTAAACCCTTTCCTTCTGTCAATCAGTCTGTTCTCGGTCGATCTACCAACAGCATCGGCCCAAAATCCGGCACCTGGCCTAACGGTTTCAGAGCCAAAAGGTTTCCGGGAAGTGGCCCAGCTTCGGCCGCGTTCCACGAAAGAAATCAAGTCCTCGACCTGGTCCATCGGGGGCGAAACCCTCGACCGGGACTATACCGACTACCAATCGTACCGCCACTACCTCGGTCCGCTGGGGGCCAAACGAATCCGGTTGCAGGGTGGGTGGTCGAAATGCGAAAAGGTGAAAGGAAAGTACGATTTTGCCTGGCTCGACGCCGTCATTCCGGATGCTTATTCGCGCGGTGTTTCGCCCTGGGTGGAGTTGTCGTACGGCAATCCGATTTATCCCGGTGGTGGCGAACCCAAACTGGGTGGTCGGATTCCCACATCCGAAGAAGCGTTGGTAGCCTGGGACAACTGGGTTCGGGCGATGGTAAACCGCTATAAAAACCAGGTAACGGAGTGGGAAATCTGGAACGAACCGGACCTCAACAAGCTAAATACCGGCGAGGAAGTAGCGGTTTTCTACATCCGCACCGCCAAACTGGTGAAGGCCATTCAGCCCAACGCCAAACTGATTGCCCTCGGTGTTGCCGGGGTTCCGGCAACGGCCTTCATGCGCCCGTTCCTCGATCATTTGAAGCAGGAAAATGCGCTGGAGCTGGTCGATATTCTGACCTACCACGGCTACGCGCCGAACCCCGACACCTCGTATCCAAAAATTGAGGAAATGCGTAAAATGGTCTGGAGTTACAATCCGAAAATCACCTTCATGCAGGGGGAAAACGGGGCACCTTCTACGGCCAGCGCGGTGACGATCGGGGCTTTGCGGCAATACGACTGGACCGAACTGAGCCAGGCCAAGTGGGATCTGCGCCGGATGCTGGCCGACCACGGACGCGGCATTGCCACCAACCTCTTCACGATCAGCGACATCCACTATGCCGCCGGTGACCACATGACGGGCGTCAACACGAAAGGTTTGCTAAAAACCAATCCTGACAAAACCATCGAACGACCTAAAATGGCCTACAAAGCCGCCCAGCACGTTTTTTCGACCTTTGACGACCAGCTTGAGCTACTCGATCAGGCCAAACCAAGCGTCAGCCAGGCTACGGTTTCGGCGTTTCAATACCGCCAGCGGAAAAACAGCGGGAGCCTCGTCACGCTCTGGAGCGCCGAAGCCCGCCCCGCCGAAACCTACGAACCAAAACCAACGACCGTGACTGTTGAAGGGAAATTCAGCAAACCGGTTTTGGTCGATCTGATTACCGGAAAAGTCTATGAAATCCCGAAAAATCAGTGGAAAAAAGCGGGTGACCGCTACACGTTTACGGCCATTCCGGTACCGGATTATCCGGTATTGATTGCCGACCAAGCGACTCTATCACTCGTAAAATAAGACCATGATCATGACAGAAACACCAGGCTATCAACGAATTAAACAATCGGCACTGCGGTTTGTCGATGCCATGAAAATCGGCGACACGCCGGGCGTGTACCGCAAGGAACGGGGCGAAGGTGAAAGTTTTTACGGCTCCTACCATGCCGCCCACGTCCTCGATCTGTTCGGCGAATTGCAAAACCGCCCGGCGGCCGACCTCGACATTTGGGCCGAACAGTTTCAGCGTCGCCAAACCGAACAGGGGTATTTTTCGGGGAAACCCGCCGAGTTCGGGCGCATCCGGACGCTGGACGAACTGGAACCGGTCTGGCATTATACACGCGGTAACCTCTGGGCCTTGCGGATGCTGAACCGCCAGCCCGAACGCGAACTGCGGTTTCTGGAACCCCTGCTCAACGCCGACCGGCTGTACCGCTGGGTGAAACACTACGACTGGCGCAATTCGTGGGCGGCTGGGAATCAGGTATTGGCAGCGGCAACGGCCCTGTTTGCACTGCGTGATTGGTTCGGTGCCTCAGAAGTGGATTCGTTGATGGAAAAGGCGATTTTTCCGGCGCTGGAAGAATTGCAGGACCCCAAAACCGGCTATTGGGGAACCCAACTGGGCGCCGACCCGGCCAACGGCTTGTTCGGCACCATCCACGTCGTCCCGATTTACTTTGCCCTGGGCTGGCCGCTGCGCCACCTCGAACGTTCCGTCGATTCGACGCTGGCGTGTCAGTTGCCCGACGGCTCCTTCTGGCCCGGCGGTTCCGACTGCCCGGATTTCGACGGCGCCTACCAACTGGTGAACCTGATGGCCCTGACGGATTACCGGCGCGACGATGTCGAAGCAGCCTGCCGACGGTATCTGGCTCACGCGTTGCAGCACGAAAGCGCCGACGGTGTCGGCTGGCTGTTGCACCGCCGGGACAGCAAACCCGCCGACTGGGTGCCGCGTCCGCACTGGATCTGGAAAGAAGGCGAAACCACGGCCTCTGCAGAGTTGCGCGACGAAGACCCCAACCGCACCCACATCATGCTGGGGTCCTGGTTTTATCCCCTTTCGATTGCGCTGGTCAGTCACTTCCTCGGCGATACCGGATACGAAGGCCCCTATCATTTCAACAGCCATTCGCTGCACGTCTGCAATGTATTCAACGAGCCGTTGCGCTATTCCTAACCCCTGAAAACCAACCTGATAATGGAAAACAACCGCCGGGATTTCCTGAAAACACTATCCATTCTGCCGTTTACCACATCCCTAAAAATGGATTTGGAACCGGTTTCAGTGGATTCTGAACCCACCAATCCACTGAAAAAAATTGGCTCGGTTCGGCTGAAAAAACCGTCGGAGATCAAGCATTCGCCGTTCGGAATTGGCTGCGAAACGCTGGACCGGGACTTGTGGAAACCGAAAGAAGTATACCCCTGGATCGATAACCTGCCGGTGAAATGGGGCCGTTTGCAAACCGGCTGGGGCCGCGTAGAACGCGAAAAAGGGAAATATGACTGGACCTGGCTCGATGAAAGTGTCGATGGGCTGGTCAGCCGGGGCGTCAAACCGTTTTTTAATGTCGGCTACGGCAATACCAACTACACGGCTGGCGAAGTGGGCCATCATCCGCTGGACATTCCGGTGGCGAATGAAGCCTGGAAACGGTATGTAACCGCCCTGACCAAACGTTACAAGGACAAAATAAAGCATTACGAGATCTGGAACGAGCCGAATCTGTCGGGTTTCTGGGCACCCGATAAACCCAATGCCAAAAAGTACGTACAACTGGTTCGGGAAACTGCGCCGATTATCCGGAAAAACTGCCCCGATGCTGTCATCGTCGGCGGGGTGGTTTCGCGCATGCCTGCCAAATTCATTCGGGAGCTGTTTGAAGCCGGACTTGCCGATCTGATCGATATTTTTTCCTTCCATCCCTACACCACCATTCCCGAAAGTTACTCGGAGCGGACGCTGGCGTTGCGCAAATTGATCGATCACTACAACCCCAAAATCAAAATCTGGCAGGGCGAAAACGGTTTTCCGTCCGATCCCAACAGCACTGGTTTTTCGGGTGAAGGGCCATGGACGGAAGCCATTCAGGCCAAAATCATGCTCCGCCGGTTGCTGACCGACTGCTCGCTGGATCTGCCGATGACGTTGTGGTTTCTCATTGTCGATCTGCACGATTATCCGAAGGGTTCGGGCAAAGTGAATTACAAGGGCATTTTGCGGCAAAAACCGGAAATCAAGCCCAAAATCGCCTACAAAGCGCTGCAACATTTGGGGAGTCTGGTTCACGGTGATGTGCATACCCGAGGCTCTATTATTCATGCGGTGTCGGGCAAAGAGCCGGTTGCGGAGAAAGACTACCAGCTTTTCGGCGATGGGATCAAAAAAAGCCTGGCAGGGGTCTGTTCAGCGGTTTTGAATACCGACAACGGCCCGGTGCTGGCCTACTGGTCGGGCGAGAAAGCCGCCGACAGCAAGCCCGCCGAGAGCATCCACCTGTATCATTGGGACTGGGAAGGCCCGGGATTTCAGGAACCGGTTCTGGTGGACTTGATCACGGGTGACATTCTCGAATTGACGGGGCAGGAAAAGCTTTTCGACAACGACAAATACCGCGTCGGATCGGAGGCCCAGCTTTTCCGGCAATTGCCTTTGCAGGATTATCCGATGTTGATTATGGAAAAGAGCAATGTGGTGTAATACCAATCGGTTGAAATTCCGGCCATTCCACGGTTTATTGGTTTTAAAGAATCAACCGTTTTCGGGCCTTAAATCAGTCATCCCTACGGGATTGGGTGCATTGGATCCTTTAAAACTTCCTACAAAATGGGTCATCCCTACGGGATTGTTAAATCCGAAAAATCCCGTAGGGACGACCCATTTGTAGCCCCGGTTCAACCGCAGGAAAACGAACAAAACAAGGTCAAAATCCCGTAGGGATGACCCATTTTGTAGACCCCGGTTCAACCGGAAAAAAACGAACAAAACAAGGGCAAAATCCCGTAGGGATGACCCATTTTGTAGACCCCGGTTAAAGCGGGGGAAAACGAACAAGACAAGGGCAAAATCCCGTAGGGATGACGCATTTTGTAGACCCCGGTTCAACCGGGAAACCATAACCGGTCTGACTATTCCTAAACCACCTGAAAATGAATTCTTTCTATAAAATTCTTCTACTCTGGCTGGCGTTCTCCCCCACCGGTTTGGCCCAAAAACCGTCCGGGGTGTGGGATGTCTTCGAATCGGGCGCGAAAGGTGACGGCAAAACGATGGATACGAAAGCCATCCAAACCGCCATCGACCGCTGCCACGCGGCTGGGGGTGGCAAGGTGTATCTGCACAACGGCCAGTTTTTGTCCGGGACGATTTACCTGAAAAGCCACGTGACGCTCTACGTCGAAGCCGGGGCGGTTTTACTGGGGAGTGCCAACGTGAATGATTACCCCAGCACGGCATCCAAATACCCGGCGTACGGCGGTGAACTGGTGACCGAAAAAATGTTCATTTACGCCGAAGACGCCCGCAACATTTCCATCGCGGGCCGGGGCACCATCGACGGACGCGGTGACGATTTCAACGGGCCGTACTACTCCCCCTCCTTCAGTGGCCGCCCGCGGATTCTGCACTTCCGGAATTGCGAGGATGTGCAGATTCGGGAGGTCACGCTGCGTAATTCGGGTTCATGGGTACAGTTCTACCAGTCCTGCAAAAACCTGGTGATCGACGGCATTACGGTGGACAGCCGCGAGAACAAAGACATTGAAAAATTCCGGCACGCTGATGCGAAAGGCCGCAACACCGACGGCTTGGATCTGGTCGACTGCCAGCTTGTCCGGGTCTCCAACTGCCTGATCAACAGCGGAGACGATGCGATTTGCCTCAAAAGCCTGTCGCCCAACGAAGGCTGTCGCGACATTACCATCACCAATTGCATTGTCAGTTCCAATGCCTCCGGCATCAAGATCGGCACTGAAACGAGCGGTTTTTTCGAAGACATCACGGTTCAGAACTGTACGGTTTTCGACACGCGGGTGGATGCCATCAGCCTCATGACGGTGGACGGCGCGCGCATTGAACGCATCAACATCGCCAACATCTCGGTGCGCAACATCAAGGGGACGGCCATTTTCATCCGGCTGGGCGCCCGAAACCGTCCGTATCGGAAAAATGCCAAAATCAACACCGGCATCCTGAAAGATGTCCTGATTGAGAATGTGCAGGGAACGCGCATTGGTGGCTACGGCTGTTCGATTACCGGCATTCCGGGTTTTCCGGTTGAAAACATCGTCCTGAAACAAATCCGGCTCCGGTTTGATGGCAGCAACAAACCTTTGCTGGGCGACGATGACCACCGAACACCGGTAGTCATCGAGCCACCCGCTGTCAATCCCGTGGTCCCCGAAAAAGTCGAAGCCTACCCGCGCGGTGAAATGTTCGGGCGGTTACCGGCCTACGGTTTTTACATCCGGCACGGCAGGAACATTTCCCTCGAAAATTTTTCACTCGATTATGCGGACGAAGAAAACCGCCCGGCCATTGTCGCCGATGATGTCGATGCGCTGGAAATCATTGGCTTAAAAGCCAAAGCCAGCCCAAACGCGCCGGATTTGGTACTGCTTAAAAACGTTCGGAATTCACCCAAAATCCCTAAACCCAATTAACCGTGCAAACCCTACAACAACTAGACTATTGGGCCATTGCCATTTACATGCTCTTGATGGCGGGTATCGGGCTGTTTCTGGGCAAATTCGTCAGGAACATCAGCGACTATTTCAAAGGGGGCAACGCGATTCCGTGGGTTTCGGGCGCGATCAGCAACTTCATGACCAAGTTCAGCACATTCATCTTCGTGGCCTACGCCGGGATTGCCTACCAACACGGTTTTGTGGCCCTGACGCTGATCTGGAGTACGGTTTTGCCCGCGCTGGTCGGCGTGGCCATTTTTGCGAAACGCTGGCGTCGGGCGGGTGTTTTAACGCCCCTGGAATACCTCGAAACCCGGTTTAATGCGCCGGTTCGGCAGGTGTTTTCCTGGATGGGTGTTTTCTTCAAAATCCTTGACAACATGGTGCGGCTGTATGCCCTCGGCCTGTTTGTCAAAGCCGCCACCTCGCTTTCGCTGGAAACCTCGATTCTGGTTTGCGGCATCATCGTCGCACTCTACACGGTGGTCGGCGGCCTGTGGGCGGTCGTCGTCACGGATGTCGTTCAGTTCATCATCCTGATCGTGGCCACGCTGATTCTGGTGCCGCTGACCATCCAGGCCGCCGGGGGATTGCCCAGGATGATGGCGACGATTCCCGAGCATTTTACGTGGTTCAACGGCCCGAAAGGGATGCCGCTGTACCTGATGGTGTATTACCTCATGATTCTGGTGAAATACAGCGGCAACTGGACATTCATTCAGCGGTTTTACAGCGTCCGCGACGAACGGGCCAGTCAGAAACAGGGGATGCTCACGGCGGTTTTCTTTTTCCTGTTCCCGATCGTTTTCCTTTTCCCCTCTATTGCCGCCAAAGCCCTGATTCCCAACCTGGAAAATCCGGAAATGGCCTACGTCAGCGTGTGCCTGAAATTGTTGCCGGAAGGCATCATGGGGCTGATGGTGGCGGCCATGTTCGCGGCCACGATGTCGGTTTTGAGTGGCGAATACAACGTGACGGCGGGCGTACTGACCCGCGACATTTACCAGCGGTTGTTCAATCCCAAAGCCGCCGACAAGGAAATGCTCTGGGTTGGTCGGCTGATGACGGTGGTGCTGGGGTCGCTCATCACGATTGGGGCACTGTACGTCGGCGGTTTTGGCGGGGCGTTTGAAGCCAACAAACTCTTTACGGGCCTGTTTGCCATTCCGATGACGTTGCCGCTGGTGCTGGGCATTGTCCTGAAAAAACCGCAACCCTGGGGTGCCTTCGCAACCTTGATCGTCGGCATGGGGCTGGGTCTGATCCTGAACGCGATGCCGCAGGTTTCGTGGGAATGGGCAACGTTCATCGAGATCGTGGCCTGTGTGCTGGTATTTCTGCTGTCGGGCATCACCTCCGTTCAAACCGACGCGTACCGCCTTCGCGTGGAAGCCTTTTTTCGACGATTAAATACCCCACTGACCGAAGCCGAAAAACCGCAGGAAAACCCGGCTTTCATGCAGATCATGAACCGCCTGTATGCCGTGGCCCTGACAGTAACCGGAGCACTTTTCCTCGTCATGAGCATTCCATCGCTGGGCGAAACCAGCGGCCGGGTCGCCTGTGGTGCCGGTTTGCTTTGCCTGTTGC
This sequence comes from Larkinella sp. C7, assembly GCF_006149005.1. Taxonomy (GTDB): domain Bacteria; phylum Bacteroidota; class Bacteroidia; order Cytophagales; family Spirosomataceae; genus Larkinella. The sequence goes on from NZ_VBSL01000008.1 coordinate 104,715, forward strand.
TGGCCCCGCTGATGTGGTACCGAACCCGGAATTTGTCGGCTGATCGGGATTTGCAATCGCCGGGTGACCCCGCCCGATCGTCCTCTGTCACAGATTTGAAATCCGCAGCCACAGTCCATTCAGATTTGAAATCGAAATGAGCAACCTAGCATCAATCGGACGACGGGCGGATTAGAAATCCGTAATAGAATTCCATTCGAATTACAAATCTGAATGCGCAAACGTAAGAAATCAACTGATTATGAATAACGTAAAAGACAAAACCATCTTTATCACCGGCGCATCCGGCGGCATTGGAAAAGCCACCGCACTGGAACTCCTCGAACAGGGGGCAAAGGTGTTCGATTTCAGCCGGACACACCAGCTAGCCGATGAGATCAGTCACGAAAATCTGCGGTCGTTCAAAGGCGACGTCAGTCAGGAAGCCGATGTACTGGCCGGTTTTGCGGCTTGTGCCGACGCTTTCGGCACCGTCGATGTGCTGATTAACAACGCCGGCATCGGGTTGCTCTCCACGGATCTTTCAACCACCGACCTCGACACCTACGAGCAGATGATGAACACCAACGTTCGGGGCGTTTTTCTGTGCAACCGCGAAGCGCTGAAGCTGATGAAACCCAAAAAACAGGGCCACATCGTAACGGTTATTTCGATGGCCGGCTACCGCACCAATCCGAACGCACCGATCTACTGTGCTTCCAAATTCGGGGCGCGCGGTCTCAGCAGCGGACTGGCCGATCAGGTGCTGAAAGAAGGCATCAAAGTCACCGACGTAAACCCCGGCCCAACCGACAGCAACTACTGGGGCGACCGGAAAGTGGCCCGTGAAAAATTCCTGAGCGTGGCGGATGTCGCCCGCGTCATCGTCTTCGTACTGAACCAGCCGGACTACGTCGTCATTCGGGAAATCAATTTTGACAACATGAAATTTTTAGCAGGATGAACACCATCGAATCCAACGGACATAGCCCGGCGAAAACCGCGTCGATTTACCCCATTTCCATTGCCGAAATGCGGGAGCGTTATCTGAAACTCTATACCGGAGCGGTCAACGACGTACTACGGTTTCGCTACACCATGCAGGCCAGCAGTTTGCCCGCGCAGTTTGCGCCCTTGCGGGAAGAAATGAAGCTGGCCGGGCAGGCTTTCACCATCAAAGGCGGACCCGACATTACGACCGACGGCGAAATGGAAACCCGCGCCGAAATGCTCGAAGCGCTGCACCAGGATTCGGTCGTCGTCTGGGATTGCACCGGCGATACCGTAACCTCACAGTGGGGCGAAGTGATGACGATGGCGGCCATTCGCGCCGGATGTCGGGGGGCCATCATCAACGGCATTCGGGACACACAAGCCATTCTGGAACAGCACTTTCCGGTATTTTTCAAGTATAAGGCCAATACCGGGATGCTGGGCCGATTCCGCATGTATCATTACCAGAAACCGATCCTGATGGGTGAAGTCGTGGTGCAGCCCGGTGACTGGATTTTTGGTGACATCGACGGCGTTATTTCGGTTCCGCAGGCGATTGCCTACGATGTGTTGCTGGCAGCCGAGGACATTGTCCACAACGAGGTCAACATCAAGGAGATGGTCGAAAGCGGCATGCGCCCGACGGAGGTGGTTCGAAACGGCGGCTACTTCTGATGGAAACCGTCGACACCCTGCGTCTGTTTTTGACCGAAACCGAAAAAGAAGCGATCCTGACCAGCACCGACGCAACGGTCAAACGGTTTCGGAACGCGCTCGAACAGCGCGTCACCGGGCGATTGGCGACACCCGGTTTGCAAGCTGAAAACCCGGCACCTGGCCGGGCCTCGCTGGGGTGGTGGTATCCGGCGGCTGAATACCTGTCCGACGCAGCCATGCAGTATGCCCTTGCCCCTACCGACGCGTTGGCCAACTGGCTGCGGAGCACGACGCTCTCCATCGCCCGCCGTCCTGCCAGCGACTGGGTCGGCCCGTGGTTTCGGGATCATTCCCTGCCGTTTACGGGTCATCTGGAAACCGCTCACCTCTGCTGGGGCGTGTCGGCGGTTTTGGATCTGGCCGGAACGGTTTTCACCGAAGCGGAATGGGAGGAAGTAGGCGAAGCTTTGTCTGAGAAAGGCATCGTTTTGTGCCGCCGGTGGTTGCAAAAAAACAATCACCTGGCCAACTGGCGGGGCATTCTGGCGTCCGGGGCGCTGGTGGCTTCGGCGACTCTGGGCCGGGAGGGCTGGCTCGACGAACTGACGCCCGAACTGGCGCAGATGGCACATGCCTTTCAGCCCGACGGTTCCTACGGCGAGTCGTTGCAATATGGAAACTACCTGGCAAATGCACTGATGCTGGCCTACGAATCGCTGGTGCGGAAATACCCGAATTACGCCCAACAACTGGATATCGACGCCTATGGCCGGGGAATGGGCTGGATGACGCAAAGTATGTTGTATCGAAAACCGATGGCAAACTGGGGGAACGAACCCCGCGCCCGGGCCGTCAATTTCAACGATTCGGCGGCTTTGTTTCGGCCTTCGGGCGATTTACTGCTGCACGTTGCCGTCCGTTCCAGCGATCCGGTGCAGGCGGGTTTGGCACGCTGGCTGTTTCAGGAATACTACGAACCCTGCCCGACGCAGGGACCGCACGATCTGGCGACGTTCGGTATGCGGAACGACTGGGGTTTTCTGACCCTGCCGCTGTTGATTCCCCCAAGCCAACCCATCAGTCCGCAGAAAACCGGTTTGCCCCTGACAACCTCGTTCAGCAACGGTCATGCGTTTATGCGCGATGCCTGGGATGGCCGCACGGTCGTTGCCATCAACGGCGGGGGCGACGGTTTATACGGCCCCGGCCACCTGCACGGCGATCTGAACAGTTTCATTTTGGTTCATAACCGCGAACGGCTGTTGGTCGATCCAGGTCATAGCTGCTACCGAAACCTGATTCATGGGCTGGAAAGCAGTACGCAAACCCACAATACCTGTACGTTTCTGGTGGAAAGCGAATCGCTGGGTTTGCAGGAAGACCTCGCGAAAGCATCCCTGCTCGAACAGAAAAGTGTGCTGCCCCGGCGGTTGCTCGTCAACGGCACCCCCGGCCCACCCGTCGACCGGGGCAACCGGCGACGGGCGGTGGAACGCGACGAACCGGTTTCCGTTATCGGCTCGGACGCCGGAAGTGCTTACGGCACGCCCATTCAGCGGTTTACGCGGCTCTGGCTGCTGGCGGGCAGCCACGTTCTTTTCGTCGTGGACCGGATCGAAGCGACGCAACCCGTTACGACGGTCTGGAACTGGCTCGTCAACAACCGCGACGGGCAGGCCCGGGTAGACAGCCAGGGCCAGGGCCTGACGGTTTGCCGGAACGATGCCGGGATGAAACTGTTCCACACAGGGTCGGGTCGGTCGGGCCATCCGGTCTATGGCTACGTTCACGACGCCTACCACGTTGAACCCGATCAGTTGGGCGAAGGACGACCGGGAAGCGGTTTGTTGTACCGCTACACTGAAACAAAACCGGCTCTGAAGCGAACCGTAGTTCACGCGATTGCCCTCGATGACGCTTTCCAACTGGATCAGTGGCAATTACAATCGAACGATGCGGCTTTTACGCTGACCAACGGACCGCAGCACTGGACGCTCCGGATTCTGGACGAAACCGCCAGCCACCTTTCGCTGACTTCGGGACAGGGGCAACAGTGGACCATACAGCAACACGATGAAATGTATACCCTAATCCGACCATATCCACATGGCTAACCCTCTGAAAATTACGGGCATCGATCACCCCGGCGTAGCGGCCAACGATGTTGAACAACTGGCCGACTGGTACTGCGAAGTCTTTGGTTACGAAAAATGGTTTCGCCACGACAAGCCGGTCTGGATGCTCAAAGCGCCCGACGGTACATTGCTCGAAGTGATGCCCAAAGACGACACCGTCCGGCCCGAACGCACGACCTGGACACCCGGCTGGTCGCACCTGGCCCTGCGGGTGGCCAATCTGGAGGAAGCCATTGCTTTTTTAGATACCCAAAACGTCGTGTGGGGCGGATCGGTCATCAACGCCATCGGGGGTGGCAAAGTCCGTACCCTCTACGACCCCGACGGCAACATGCTCCAGATTCTGGAGCGAATACCCGCCTGACGCCGTCTGGCATTCACGCATCCAATCATTCGCTCATTGACCAATGAAAGCACTCCATTTTACAGGAAACAAAACATTTGATTTACAGGAGGTTGATCGCCAGCCGGTTTTGCCCGGTGAGGTTCGTCTGAAAGTGGCCTACTGTGGCGTTTGCGGAACCGACGTGCATATTTACCACGGCGCAATGGCCCAGCGCCTTGCGCTGCCGCAAGTCATCGGCCACGAAGTGTCGGGCGAAATCGACGCGGTGGGCGAAGGCGTTATTGGCTGGCAACCGGGCGACCGGGTGACGGTTCGCCCCCTCAAACCGGGGCCGGAAATGCCCGTCGACAACGGCGTTCGGCACATCGGCCAGAACCTGAAATTCATCGGAATCGACACGCCGGGCGGGATGCAGCAATACTGGAACGTGCCCGCTTATACGCTCCACCGGCTCCCCGACCAGTTGCCGCTCCCGATCGGTGCCCTGGTTGAACCGCTGGCGGTGGCCTGCCACGATGTGCGGCTTGGCGACGTAAAACCGGGTGAAAACGTCATCATCATCGGCGGGGGTCCCATCGGCATGCTGGTCGCGCTGGTCGCTAAACAAAAAGGTGCCAGCGTCCTGATTTCCGAAGTCAATCCGACGCGTCTGCAACTGGCCGAATCGCTGAAACTGGCGACGGTGAACCCCAGGGAAACCGATCTGGTGGCCCGCGTGGCGGAGTTTACGAATGGCGCGATGGCCGATGTCGTTTTCGAGGTTTCGGGCGTACAGGCGGGGGTGACGGCCATGACCGCGCTGGCGCGGGTGCGGGGCCGGATTGTGATGGTTGCCATTCACGCCGAACCCAAAGCCGTCGATCTGTTCCGGTTTTTCTGGCGCGAACTCAAGCTCATCGGTGCCCGGGTTTACGAACCCGAAGACTTCGAAGAAGCCATTGCCCTGGCCGCCAGCGGATCGCTGCCCCTCGACGCGCTCATTACGCAGGTTTCTCCCCTGTCCGATGCGCAGGCGGTTTTTGAAACGATCGACCACAATCCCGCCGGGATGAAATACCTGCTGCAATGTGACGTCTAGTCCTGTAGTTACCAACGAAAAAAAGCTGCCGGGTAAGGATCGTCGACCAGACGACTCCTTACCCTTTCTGTTGTACCGACCTGGAAACAAATGGGCGTTTTAAACGAAAAATACAGTATAACTGGCGCTCCTGTGAGTTTTATCCCAAATTAGCCCCATGAAAACATTCGTCAAAGCCGCGGTTTTCGCGCTGGTTCTCGGTATTGCTCTGGCGTTCAGGCAGGACGCACCGCCCCGTTTGCAGCTTTTCCTCCTCATTGGCCAGTCGAACATGGCGGGTCGGGGAGTTCCCGAAGCCGAAGATCAGCAGCCCAATCCGCACATCTGGATGCTGACCAAAGAGCAAACCTGGGTTCCGGCCCGTGACCCGATGCACTTCGACAAACCGGCAGTGATCGGCGTCGGGCCGGGTCTGGCCTTTGCAAAACGGCTGGCCGAAACCGATCCCCACCTGAACATCGGGCTGGTTCCCTGCGCGGTGGGCGGTTCGGGCATCGATGTCTGGAAACCGGGAGCTTATTACGAACCGACGAAATCCTATCCCTACGACGATGCGATGCGCCGGGCGAAAAAAGCCCTTGAAAATGGGCAACTGGCCGGTATTCTGTGGCATCAGGGCGAATCGGATTCCAAACCGGGCAACACGGCGGTGTATGGCGAAAAACTGGCGGAACTGGTGCAACGGCTGCGGAACGAACTGAACGCACCAACGGTACCGTTTGTCGTTGGAACGCTGGGCGATTTTGTCGTGAAGCGAAATCCGAATGCCGGTCTTATCAACGAAGCCTTGCAACGGGCGACCAAAACCATCCCCCACGCGTACTATGCCGTTGCCACCGGTTTAACGCATAAGGGCGATTCCACGCACTTCGATACGCCTTCGGCCCGAACGCTGGGCCGCCGGTATGCCGACGTTTTTATTCAGCATAAACTCCTGAAAACCAAACCATGAGTATCTTCTTTCCTTCTCCGGTGCAGCGATGGGTAGCCGTTTTCGTTCTTGTTTTAACGGCTGGCATGGCCAAAAGCCAGCTCGTGAGTGATTCCGTGTCGATCGAAGGCCATTCCCGAACCTTCCACTTTCTGAAACCAGCCCGACCGAATGCGACGCTGGTGTTTGTGCTGCACGGTTCGGGCGGAAACGGACAGGGTGTTCGGAATGGCGCGAAGAAACTGGAAGAAATTGCGCCCGCTGAAAACATCCTGCTGGTGTATCCCGACGGTTATAAAAAATACTGGAACGAGTGCCGGAAAACCGCTCAATCGGCGGCCAATCAGGAAAATATCAACGATAATGCTTTTTTTGAGACGATGATCGGGTACTTCCGGAAAAACTACCAGATCGATCCCAAACGCGTTTTTGCGGTCGGCACGTCCGGCGGTGGTCACATGGCCTACAAGCTGGCCTTGACGATGCCCGAACAATTCCGGGCCATCACCGCCCTCATCGCCAACCTGCCCGATACGAACAACCTGGACTGCCCCGAAAAACGGATGGCGGTTCCGGTGCTGATCGTGAACGGAACAGCAGACCAAACGAATCCGTACGAAGGTGGGGAAGTCAAAACCAACGGCATCAGCCTGGGAATGGTGCGGTCGACGGATCGGACGTTTCATTATTGGTCGGAACTGGCCGGTTATGCCCGAAAACCGAAGAAAAGCCGCCTGCCCGATACCGACCCGACCGACGGAAAAACCATTGAGCAATATACGTACAAAGCGAAAGGCAAACCCGAAGTAACCCTGCTGAAAGTGCTGGGCGGCAAGCACGACTACCCCAACGACATCAACGTTTATCTGGAAGCCTGGGCATTTTTCAAGCGGCAACTGGAACTGTAACAGCAGGTTCAACCCGCCAGTCGTTTGTTGATCTGCCCGGCGGCTTCCCGAACGGCATTGATGATGACGGGGATTCGGTTGGGGGTGTAGCGGCTTTCGGGCAGGAACACACTCAGACTGGCAACCACCTGCCCGCCTTTCCACAACGGAACGGCAATGCCGACAATGTGTTTGAGTGAACGGGTAATGACCATTTCCTCCCGGCGAATCGCGTCCAGAGCTGCCAGAAACTGCGCCCGGGTTTCGACGTTCGGCCAGACCGGCGCAGCCGGCAGTCCAATGGCTTCGACCAGGGCGTCGATTTCTTTCAGGGGCAAAAATGCCACCAGAATGCGCCCGGTAGCGGTCGAGTAAATATCCGATTCGGTGCGGCTTCGTACCTGCAAATCCTGATCGCTGTTGGCAATGTGGAGCAAAAACCGCTTGTTGTTTCGCAGAATACCCAGCAGGGACGTTTCGTTCAATTGGGCGGTCAATTCCTCCATGATGTCTTTGGCCGCCAGCACCAGATGTTCGTTATACGCCACATTATCAGTCAGTTGATAAGCCATTGCACCCAGCCGGTAGCCCTTTCTGCGGCCCACATGATCTAAATATTTTTTATCGACCAAAGTCTTTACAATATTTGCACAGGTAGGCTGATTCAGGCCGACAGCCGCAGCCAGTTCCGTCAGAGTCGTGGGGTCATTCTCTTTCTTGGCCACATACTCTAAAATTTCTAACGCGCGGACAACAACCTGAATCATCATGAGAGGGAATTTGGGGCCGTAATTTACGAATAATTCAACCATCCTGACGTGTTGTGAAAAACCGCTCCTTTTCAATTTCCACCCTTCGTTCGGTAGCCGCCCGGGCGGGTTTAGACTGGTTTTTGCTGGCCCTGCTCAGCATGATCGGTCTGGCGTATCTGTGGCCTACACCCGGCATTCAGGAAGGTCCCTTTTCGCTGTCGAATCTGGCCAATCTGGGCGTTTCGGTCATTTTCTTTTTCTACGGCCTGCGACTCAGTGGCGACAAACTCCGGGCGGGGCTCAGCAACTGGCAACTCCACGCGACGATCCATCTGACCACCTTTGTGGTTTTTCCGCTGGTGGTCTGGGCGGCCATGTATCTGTTCGGCACCGACGAAACCCGCCTGCTGTGGCTCGGTGCGTTTTACGTAGCCGCCTTGCCCTCAACGGTTTCGTCGTCGGTGGTGATGGTTTCCATAGCGGGCGGCAACATTCCGGCGGCCATTTTCAACGCCAGCATTTCCAGCCTGATCGGCGTCTTCCTGACGCCCCTCTGGATGGGCCTTTTCCTATCGACCGGTTCGGGTGATTACGATCTGGCGAGTGTCATCGGAAAGCTGGCGTTGCAGGTCATTGCGCCGGTTGTTCTCGGTATTCTGCTCAACCGCTGGCTGGGTGCCTGGGCGGAGCGGCACAAAAAAGCGTTGAGCACCTTCGATAAGATCGTCATCCTGATGATCGTCTACACCTCGTTTTGCGAATCCTTCGAGCGCCGGATGTTTCAGAGTCTGACGGCTTCGGATTTGCTGATTTTAGGAATCTGCATGTTGGGTTTATTTTTCCTGATCTACGGTCTGGTCAATGCCGTCAGCCGCCTGCTCGGTTTCAACCGCGCCGACCGGATCACGGCTTTGTTCTGCGGTTCCAAAAAATCACTGGTTCAGGGCAGCGTGATGGTCACGGTTTTATTTCCGGCCAACGTCGTCGGCATCGCCCTGTTGCCCATCATGATGTACCACGCCCTGCAACTCATTGCCGCCAGTGTGCTGGCCCAGGCCATGGCCCGGCGGGGTGCGGATGTAGCGCAGGTGCCTGCAAAACCCTAAACCGATTCACCCGACCCCGATGAAAAAGAACCTTTTTCCGGCCATCTTCCTCAGCCTGCCGCTTCTGGCAACCACGGTTTTTCTGGCTGCTTTTCACCCGAACCCCCACAGTTTATCCCCTCAAAATCAATCCGATTCCTTCCAAAACAAGCCTGATGCCCGGTCGCCGAAAGCCGCCCCCCGACCCAACATCGTTCTCATCATGGCCGACGACATGGGCTATTCGGATCTGGGTTGCTACGGTTCGGAAATCCCAACCCCCCACCTCGATCAACTGGCGAAACAGGGCGTCCGGTTTACGCAGTTTTATAACACGGCCCGCTGCTGCCCCACCCGCGCAGCGTTGATGACCGGTTTGTTTCAGCACCAGGCCGGCATCGGCCACATGACCAAAGAACCGGGCAATGGCGTTAGTTACGACTACGGCGTCGATGGCTACCGGGGCGAACTCAACCGGAACTGTGTCACGCTGGCGGAAGTGCTCAAATCGGCCGGGTATCATACGTACATGGCCGGAAAGTGGCATTTAGGCTCCAGCACCCCGGATTTGTATCCCCGCCAACGGGGCTTCGACCGGTTTTACGGCCTGCTGTCAGGCGCCAGCAGTTACCTCGACCCGGTTCACCCGCGCGGGATCTGGAACGACAACGAACGGATTGAAAACGTACACCAGCCTTTCTACACCACCGATGCCTTCACCGACCACGCGATCAGCTTTCTGAGCGAACAAAAAGACCGGCAGCCCTTCTTTTTGTACCTGGCTTTCACCTCCCCGCACTGGCCGCTGCACGCCCTTTCGCCGGATATCGAGCGGTTTCGGGGGAAATACCGACAAGGCTGGGACGCTCTCCGCGCGCAACGTTTGCAAAAACAGATTAAAACCGGCCTGGTATCGGCGAAGTGGGGACTTTCGGCGCGGCCCGAAACCTACCCGGCCTGGACTGAGCAGGACACCACCTCGCAGCGGGAAATGGACTATCGCATGGCGGTGTATGCCGCCCAGATTTACCGCATGGATCAGAACATCGGCAAGTTGGTGGATCACCTCAAAAAAACCGGACAACTGGACAATACGCTGCTCGTTTTTCTGTCCGACAATGGCGCCTGCCAGGAAGGCGGTATTCTGGGCGGTGGGAAGCTGGCGGACATCAACGTGCCGACCAAAGCCGGGGCTATTTCCTACGGAGCCGTGTGGGCCAATGCTTCCAACACGCCTTTCAGGGGTTTCAAACACGTTTCCTACGAAGGCGGCATTTCGACGCCCCTCATCGTGCATTATCCGGCCGGTATTCGCCAGAAAGGAAAACTGACGGCTACACCGGGCTATCTGATCGACCTCATGCCGACGTTTATGGAGGTCAGTGGAGCAACGTATCCTACGGAAGCGAAGGGACAGGCCATTCAACCGATCGAGGGAAAAAGCCTGATGCCGGTTTTGACACAGGGGGTTCGCCAGTTGCACGACTACCTGTATTGGGAACACGAAAACCACCGGGCGATCCGGTTTGGAAACTGGAAAGCCGTGGGGATGATTGGCCAGCCCTGGGAGCTGTATGATCTGGAAACCGACCGGACGGAGCGCCGGAACCGGGCTGCCGAAAACCCCGAGCTGGTCAAAAAACTCGATCAGCAGTGGAACGAATGGGCCAACACGCACCGGGTTTTTCCGAAAGGCACGATGAAAGCCGATTTTCGGAAAGAGTGGAATTTCTTCAAAATAGCCAACTGACCCGGCAACCTGGCGATGGGTTGGAAAATATCCCGCTCGGGACCGTCGCTCTTTCGCTGGATTTTCTGCACTTTCGTCGTTATTTTGAAGTCGCATCAAGCGCAGCACCCTTATACGCCCCAATAATGAGAGGAAGTCAACTGGATTTGTACCTGAGCCTGGGTTATTTTCGGATGCATCAGAAGCTGTTTACATGCCGGTATTTGCTTTCCTACGACTCCATTCTGCCCGTTCACTGGCTGCGGTTTACGCTGGCAAAGGTGAATTACGGGAGCAAACAACGCAGTTTGCTGCGACGCAACGAGAAATTCTCGCTAACCGTAAAGCCCTTCGTACTGACGGAAGAAACCGAAGAACTTTTTAGCCTGTATCGTGAAGCCGTCGACTTTGAAGCCCCGGATTCGGTCGAATTCTGGCTGTTTAATGAGGCCATCTATCCCTACAACGTGTTTGATACGTATGCCATCGAAGTGCGGGATGGCGAGCGGTTGATTGCAGTCGGCATTTTCGATAAGGGCGACCACAGCATTGCCGGGATCATGAATTTTTACCACCCCGACTACCGCAAATACAGCCTGGGGAAATACCTGATGCTGCAAAAAATCAACTACGCCCGGCTACAGCACATGCAGTTTTATTACCCCGGTTACATTGTCAGCAATTACCCCAAATTTGATTACAAACTGTTCCCCGGCGAAGCGGCCAGCGAGGTCTACGATGACAACAGCGGGGACTGGCTTCCTTTCTCCTGGGAAACCGTTCACGCCCTGGCGGCCGTGATTCTGGACGAACCGTAACCAGCCGCCCCTGGCCACAAAAAAAAGCGGATTGCTCCGCTTTTTCAGTCAAGAAAGGTGGGTATGTAAACGCTGGGGTTAATGGGAACGAGCTTGCAATGTACAGGACCCGTAAACCAAAAACCGTAAACCGACTTAGTACCGGCGACCGTAATAGCCGCGATCGTTCCGGCGGTATTGTTGTTGGTACGCAAATAATCTTTCGCGTTGGAACGGCGTCAACACCGACATCATTTCCTGATTTTTCCGACGCAGCGTATATTGGTAGGCTTGTGGATCCCGGCGTCGGGCGGCTTCCATTTCGCGGTAATCATACCGGTCTTCGATGCGCTTCAACTCCCGTTCCTGACGACGGGACAGACCGACGATGGCATCCAGGCGGTCAATTTTAATGTCTTCCTGAATATCGTCCCGGCGTTGGTTATCATAGCGGCCGTTGCCGTAGCGATCGTTGTCGTAGCGCGGGTTGGGGGCCGGGTAGCGGTCGTTGTCGTATCCGCGTTGGGCCATAACAGTTCCGGTGGTTAAAAAGGCGAAGGTGACGAGGGTGATGATGGTCGTTTTCATGGTTGGTCGTTTTTATTTGTTGTAATATGCCTCTTAGAGGGGTAACCCCACCCAACGTTTAATGCGGTTTTATTTATTTCTTTCTCCCCCCGCCTTTTATCGACCAATGGCCTGTTTTTGCCGATGAATTCTATTTTTTATCCGATTAATCTTATTTTAACCCCATTACCACCGGTTTCTCAGTGTACTCTTACGCCGGAATACCGCCGGTCAACAACATTCCGCTCCGAAGCGGGTTGAATAAAAAAGGACTGATAGACAAACGAACCATGAGACTATCCAACACCAATAGAATGGGACTGTGGGGATTGGCGGGCATTGGTGTCGCGGTGGCGGCCAAAACGCTGATCGATCAATGGCGAAAAACCGACTTTCGGGGCAAAACCGTTGTCATCACGGGCGGTTCGCGCGGGCTGGGACTGGTGCTGGCGCGGGAATTTGCGCAGGAAGGTGCCAACCTGGCCATTTGCGCCCGCGACCCGGAAGAGCTGGAACGCGCCAAAGCCGACCTCGAACTGAACGGCGGTACGGTTTTTACCTACGCCTGTGACGTCACCGATAAAGCGCAGGTTGGCGCTTTTATTCAGACCGTTCAGCAGGAAGTGGGGCCGGTGGATGTGCTGGTGAACAATGCCGGAACGATTCTGGTGACACCCATCGAACACGCGACGGAAGCGGACTTTCGGGAAGTGATGGAGACCAATTTCTGGGCGGCTTTTCACACCATCAACGCGGTGTTGCCCCAGATGCGCGAACGCCGGTCGGCGGGGGGACGCATCATCAACATCGCGTCGTTCGGCGGAAAAGTGGCCTTCCCGCACCTGCTGCCCTATTCGACCAGTAAATTTGCGTTAGTTGGGTATTCGGAAGGACTCCGAACTGAATTGATCAAGGACGGTATTTATGTAACCACCGTTTGCCCCGGCCTGATGCGAACCGGAAGCCCCCGGAATGCGCTGTTCAAAGGGCAGAACGAAAAAGAATACGCCTGGTTCAAGATCGGCGACTCCCTGCCGGTTTTGTCGAAAAGCGCAGAAGAAAGCGCCCGGCAAATTCTGGAAGCCTGCCGGTATGGCCGCGCCGAACTGATCATTTCACTGCCAGCCAAAGTCGCGGCCGCCGTACACGGGTTGTTTCCGGGGCTGACGGCCGAAGTGCTGTCGGTTATCAATATGCTGCTCCCGGCTCCCGGTGGCATTGGCGAACAACGGGCCAAAGGAAAAGACAGCGAATCGTCCCTGAGCCGCTCGGTTTTCACAACCCGGACCGACGACGCTGCGGAAGCGAACAATCAATATACCTGGTAACTTCTTTTCGGTTGCGTCTTCAGGAATGCTTTGTCTTTGTTCAACTTATCGGTAAGTTGCTGGCAAAAGCATTCCTGAACCGTTCATGAAAACGTCACTGGTTTCCGCCCTTGCAATCCTGTTCGCCGTCTGCATCGCCTTTCCGGCTACCAGCCAGTCGGTTGCCCCCAAAAAAGGCACCGCCGAACGCATCAAAGTACACGGCAAAGGCCTGGAGGGCAACCTTTCCGGCGATTCGCCCGACCGCGATGTGTCGGTTTATCTGCCACCCAGTTACAAAACCGACAAAAACCGCCGGTATCCGGTCTTGTATCTCCTGCACGGTTTTACAGATAATGACGCCCAGTGGTACGGTTTTACCAAACACTGGATCAACCTGCCGGACGTGGTCGACAAAGCGTTTGCCGACCCCGCCGTGCGTGAAATGATTATCGTCACGCCCAATGCGTATACCAAGTTTTTTGGAAGTTTTTACTCCAATTCGGTCACCACCGGCAACTGGGAAGACTACGTAGCGAAAGAACTGGTGGGTTACATCGACAGCCATTACCGGACCATTCCGACTGCCGCCAGCCGCGGGTTAACCGGGCATTCGATGGGCGGTTATGGCACCATGCGGATCGGTCAGAAATACCCGGATATTTTTTCCAGCCTCTACCTGCTGAGTCCCTGCTGTATGAGCGCCAACCTCACCCCAAACCGGAACGAAGCGGCTGCGGGCCGGATGGAAGCCATCAAAAGTATGGAAGAACTGGAGAAAGCCGATTTTGGCACCAAGGCAGCTTTTTCAACGGCTGCGGCCTGGGCTCCTAACCCGACCAAACCGCCTTTTTATCTCGATTTGCCGGTCAAAGACGGACAGCCCCAGCCGGGCATTCTGGCAAAGCTGGCGGCCAACGCCCCGCTATCCGGAATTGACCAGTCGATTTCGAACCTGAAAAAACTGCACGCCATTGCCTTTGATGCCGGCTCGAAAGACGTCAGCATTGCTGCCAACAACAAAGTGCTGGATAGTGTTCTGAATGATTACCAGATCAAGCACACCTACGAAGAATACGAGGGTGACCACATCAACCGGATTGGCGAACGCATCGGTACCAAAGTGTTGCAGTTCTTTTCGGCCAATCTATCGTTCGAGCAACCGAAACGTCGTTAAGGTTCGCCTGATTGGAACACGGATGAATCGGATTGAACGGATTAGCGCAGATTAAAATCCGTTTTTGATCCGTTCAATCCGTCTTCCAATCAGGCGAACCGGAAACCGCTTTGTAGCCCGTTTCTTACTTTTGAGTAGAATCCTTTTTCAGTTCCCGGTAATCCTGACGGGCGGAATCCAGTTCAGCCTGTTCTTCCTGAACTTCGCTGCTGTCTCCTTCCTGCTGAGCCTCAATCACATCTTTGTATTCATCGCCGACTTTCTCAGCTTTATTTTCAGTTTTGGAGTCACAGGCCAACTGCGTGGTGGCCGTGAGCAGGGCCAGCGAAAGCCCCCAGATCCATGGTTTCGTTTTCATACGTTGAAGATTGTTCTTTCGAAAAGAACCACATGCGGGTTGGTTTGTTTGAAAAATCCCGGCGATGGCACCGCGTCACTGGCGTAGCGATGTAATTTTCAGGTCATCGACCGGTTGGCTGCGGCCTGGGATACCGTGATCCGGTCAATGCCGGCGTACCCAGTTTTCCAGGGCTGGCAAGGCGCCTTCAAAACGGTCGGGGCCGCAGATGGCCTCCCCTTTTCCGGCCCGAAGGTCGAGCACCAACTCGCAGGAAACCCAACCCGGATACCGGCGAACCGTCAGTTGAACGACCGAATCACTGAGCCACGTAACCGGCCCGGCACTCCAGACATCGCCCCGCAAGTCGAAAAGCAACAAGTCGTCCGCCACCCGGAAGATGCCCGGCACTTCGACCCAGTGGCTCATTCGAACTTCAAAAACATCGAACCGGATGGCATAAGTCCCCTCGGGCGATAACGATTCGTCTTTCATCGATTCAGGCAAAATCTGCGTGGGTAAAGTAAGGAGATCGAATGATACGGCTTAAAAAGCCATGTTACCATTTATTACAAACAGACACAAAGATGCGGTTAAAAAGTTGGAGAAATGGTACGAAAAACTTATCATTGAATCACTATTCTACGCTTTTTATTCAGAATTTATAAGCCAATCGTTTGATCGTCAAGCGAAATCCTGCCTTTTTCATCCCGGTAGTGCCACGAATGCAAACCTAAAAATTACGATTTCTCTGAGCCCTATTTTGAAATGTAACCCGTTTGAAAATGCCGATTCACGTATTGGTCATCGAAGATGAAGCACAAATCCGGAAAAACTTACAGGAAATGCTGGTCATGCGGGGCTATGAAGTGACAGCCGCTGCCAACGGCCAGGGAGGCATCGCCGAGGCCATTCAGCAGCCCCCGGATGTAATTCTGTGCGATATTATGATGCCGAAACTGGATGGCTACAAGGTTTTGGAATCGATCCGTACCAACCCGAATTTAGCCCATGTTCCGTTTATTTTCCTGACCGCAAAAGCCGATATGGCCGACCTGCGCCGGGGCATGACGCTGGGGGCGGATGACTACCTTGCCAAACCTTTTGGTATGAAAGAACTGGTGGCCGCCATCGAGAGCCGACTCAAACGGCAGCAACAGAAACAGAAAGCTCCCCCGCCGACTCTGTTTATGAAAACCATTCAGGGGCACGATGAACGGGGGCATATGGTGCTCCAAACTGAGGACTGTCTGTATTTTTTCATTCGGAACAAAAAGAATTTTGTACGACACCTGCTGGGCACGTTTCAAATTCATGTCCCATTTGAGAAGTTAGCGACCGAACTGGACCCGAGCCTTTTTTTCAGGGCCAATCGAAACAGCATTATTCATCGGAAAACCGTCCAGAAATACGCATATTGGGAAAATGGCAAATATTGTCTGTTTCTGCTGATCAATGGTCAACCTCTGGAAGCCATCCTGCCCAGAGCGCGGTACAATTCGTTTAAAAAGTGGCTGACCGAATAGCTAACCCGCTCCTCCTAAACCCGGTCTGATGTGGAAAAGCTTTTGCAGTATTGGTTCAATCGTTCGCAGCAGGGTGTTGCCATTCTGGAGCCGATTCGCAATGAACACCGGGCCATAACCGATTTTCGTTGCCGACTGGTCAATACGGCGTTCGCCCAGATAGCCGGGCTATCGGTCGAGGAAATAACCGGAAAAACCGTCAGCGGGTGCTGGCCAACGGCCGATGCCCATTGGCGGCTGGAGCGACTGGTGTCGTTTCTCCAGTCGGGGCATCCTCAGCAACTCGATGAACACTATCAGAATACCAACCTGAACGTTTGGGTTCACATTACCCTCACGCCCATTGAAGACCAGTTTTTAGCTGAAGTTCAGGATATTACGGAGCAAAAAACCGCCGAACTGGAACTCCAGCGACGGCTGTCCATGGAATCCATCATTTCGGCGATTTCGAGTCAGTTCATCACCCTCGACGGCTTTGAACTCGATGCCTGCATCACCGACGCGCTGGAACAGATCAGTCGTTTTAACGGTGCCGACCGGGCCGCGATTTTCCGGTATTCAGACGATCAGCAGCGGGGGAGTTGTTCGCACGAATGGTGCGGACCGGGCATTATGTCCAGCAGCCACCGGTTTCAAAATTTGCCGCGAGCCGTTTTTGCCTGGCTCCACGCCCGGTTAGAAAACCGGCAGGTACTTCAGTTGACCACCGACAAACTGCCTCCCGAGGCAGCAGAAGAAAAAGCCATTTTCGATTCCATTGCCATTCGGTCGATGATTGCGGTCCCCCTGGTTCTGGATGATAAAACACAGGGTTTCATCGGTTTTTACGCCATTGATAAACCCAAAGTCTGGGACGAAAACGATGTTCATTTGCTCCAGACTTTCAGTACCCTCGTCGTAAATGCCCAGCACCGTCAGCACCAGGAGTCGGCCATTCGCCGGGCGAATCAGCGTCTACAGGGTCTTCATACGATCGACCGGGCGCTCCTGAGCCACCAACCGATCGAACAGTCACCCCTGCTGACTGCCCTACACCACATCAATGCACTCGTCCCCTGTGAACGGCTAACCATTTTTCGTTTCCATGAAACCACGGGTCTGGCCGTGGCCGAATACCGGCTGGCCGAAGGCGTGCTGGAGGTAAACCCCGGTCTGGCCTTTTCAAGCCATTTTATCACGAATTTGTTCCAATTGTCGAGCCGCGTTCAGTACCTGCCCGATTTGCAACCTGACGACGACGGTTTTCCGCCGGGACTTGACCTGTATGAACGGGGTTTCCGCTCGCTGGTAATCCTCCCGCTCTACCGCCGTCAGGTATGCATCGGCGCATTCACCCTCGTGTCGACGGTTCCTCATTTTTTCACGGAAGAACACCTGCAGATTGCCCAGGAAGTAGCCAGCCAATTGGCATTTGTGCTGAATCAGCAACTGGCTGATAAAGAACTGAAGCAACAGAACGAACACCTCGAACAGCGGGTGGAAGAACGTACGCGGGAGATCGGGCAGTTGTCGGCCCTGCACCAGGCGGTGCTGCAACACGCCGGTCAGGCCATCGTTTCTACCGACATCAACGGGGTTGTTCAGACGGCGAACCAGGCCGCCGAAAAATTACTGGGCTATCAAAACCATGAACTCATTGGCCGGGTTCCGAAGATCTACCCCGGCCCGCCCGACACCCCCCTCCCCTTTATTACCTACGAGTTGAAAGATTCGGACGGTGTCCCTGCCGATCTCTTTCAGGTGGCCCTGAAAAACAAGGACTACTCATACCAGGAATGCATTGCGGTCGGAAAAGATGGCCGACAGGTACCGATTTTACTCGTCACCACTACCTTAAAAGAGCAGGATGGCACAGTCGTGGGCTACGTGGGCATCTGCACTGATATTTCGGCGCTAAAAGCCGCCGAAACCCAGTTGCGAAACCTCAACCAGCGGCTCCAGTTGGCGACGCAGGCCGCCGGTCAGGGAATTTGGGAGGACGACCTGGTCAATAACCGGTTGATCTGGGATGATCACCTCTGGACGATTTTTGGAATGAAACCAGGCCGGACCGACTGGACTTTTCAGAAATTCATTCAGATGGTCCATCCGGACGATCTGCCTGCTTTTCTGGAAGGAACCCGGCATGGAAAACACCAGAATACCCAAGACGATCGTTTCTCGAACGTCTGCCGGATTATAAAACCGGATGGGGCCATCATGTATCTGGAACAGGACGGGCTGGTGGTCCGGGATCACCAGGGCCATCCGGTCCGGGCCATTGGCATTGCCTGGGACGTTACGGAGCGAAAACTGGCCGAAGAAGCCCTTCGGGAGAGTGAACAGCGGTTTCGGGAAATTGCCGAAAACGTCGATGAGGTTTTCTGGATTCATTCCGTCGAACCATTCCAATTGCTGTACATCAACCCGGCGTACGAACGTGTATTTGGCAGTTCGTCGCCCCACACGGCGTCGTTTCTGAATACCATTCTGGAAGAAGACCGGGCGCTGGTCAAATCCGAATTTAAAAAATACCGGCAGGGCCAGGAAGTGACGCTCCAGTGCCGGGTGCTGGGTACCCACCAGGAAATCTGCTGGCTTCACGTTCGAACCTTCGTCATGAAAGACGACCGGGGCCTTCCGATACGCTACATTGGCATCGTCAATGACATCTCCAGCCAGAAAGAAAAAGAGATCGTGCTGCTGAAATCGCTGGAACGGGAGCAGGAACTGAATCAACTCAAGTCGCAGTTTGTCAGCACGGCCTCGCACGAGTTCCGGACGCCCCTGACCACCATTCAATCCAGCGTCGATCTGGTCCGGCTCTACCTGGACAGTCCGGCAACCACCGCTCAACCCGCCATCCGAAAACATTTGAAGGTCATTGAAAAAGAGGTCGAACGCGTGAGCGAACTGCTCAGCGATCTGCTGACCATCGGTAGCATTGAGGCTGGAAAAGTCAGTTTCAAGCCCCGCTGGGTCGATGTCATCGCAGTCTGCATGGAAATTATTGCCACCCATTTTCGGCAGCGAAGCGATGAGCGGGTTGTCCAGGTGCTGGTCGAGGGAACACCTTATCCGGCGTATCTGGACGAAAAACTGATGAACCATGTGATTGTCAATCTGCTGTCGAATGCTTTTAAATTTTCAAAAGTCGATCCGCACCTGCGCATCCAGTTCAGAAAAGACAGCCTTGTTTTGCAGGTCATCGACCGGGGCATCGGCATACCGGCCAAAGATCTTTCGATGCTGTTCCAGGGCTTCTTCCGGGCCAGCAACACCACCGGCATTCCGGGAACCGGCCTGGGCCTGGTCATCACCCGGCAATTTGTGGAAATACACGGAGGACATCTGGACATTCAGAGCGAAGAAAACAACGGAACAACCGTCACTGTCACCCTGACAAAAGCGCAGAGCGAACCGTCGGCGTCGGCCAGTTTCCCGAAAGTCGCAGAAGTTGCTTTTCCCAGTGCCCCTCACTTTTAACCGTCGTTTTCCATCCGTTGAGCAACGCTGGAAGCACGCCAAAAAAGGTCTGCACGCCAGCCCGGCGGGCTTCCTTTCCGCGACGTAAGCCGTAAACTCGCTTCATAAAAATCATCGTTTGCGGAAATTTTAAAAAGTTTACTCGTACCTTTGCGCCCCTTTATCCAATCACAGCCCTGCTTTCCTGCTTCGTTCAGGCTCTTTTCCTGACGGTGAAAGGCTTTTGCGGGCTACATTTTGAGCTAAATCCGGGATGACAACACTCTCTTGCGGAATCGACTTTGGTACCTCCAACTCCAGCATTGCCCTTGCCAACGATGGCGAAATCAGCCTCGTACCGGTTGAACAGACGCACGTAACCATTCCGAGTGCTATTTTCTTTCAGCGCGCCGACAACAAGGCGTTTTATGGCCGAACCGCGGTCAATCTGTTTTTCGACCGTCAGCAGGGCCGCTTCATGCGGAGTCTGAAACGGGTTTTGGGAACGCCCCTGATGAAACACGGCACCGTGGTGAACGGCACCACCATGAATTTCTCCAGCATCATCGCATCTTTTCTGAAAAAAATGAAGGAAAAAGCGGATGCCGTGGCGGGTCAGGAAATTGAAAATGTGGTGATGGGCCGACCCGTTCATTTTGTCGATCATTCGCCCGAATCGGATGCCCAGGCGCAGGCCGAACTGAAAGAAATTGCATTGCGGATTGGCTTCAAAAACGTCGAATTCCAGTTTGAACCCATCGCGGCCGCCTTTGCCCACGAAGCCCGGCTTACGGGCGAGAAGCTGGCGATTGTAGCCGATCTGGGCGGTGGAACCTCCGATTTTACGGTGATCCGGTTATCCAGTCAATCCGTCCGGAAAACGGATCGTTCGTCGGACATTTTAGCCAACACCGGGGTGCGGGTCGGGGGCAACGATTTTGACAAAGACCTGAGCCTGGCCGCCATCATGCCCGAACTGGGTTACCGGAGCCGCTATGGCGACAAACAACTGGAAGTTCCGCTGAAACCGTTTCACGATCTGGCCGAATGGAGCAAGGTCAACTTCCTCTATACGCCCAAACTCATCATGCAAACCCGGCAGTTGCTGTTTCAGTCGCACGACAAAAAACGGTACAAACGGCTTTTGAGTGTTCTCGAAAACGAAACCGGTCACGCCGTTCTGGCGGCTACCGAAGGTGCCAAAATTGCCCTGACGGACCAGGCCGAATACGCCACACCTTTCGATTTTGTGGAAACGGATTTCGTGATTCCGATCCGGCGGACGCTGTTTGAAACGGCCATTTTGGGCGAAGTTGAAAAAATTGTGGCATCAGCCACGGAATGTTTGCAGAATGCCGGCGTGCGGCAACAGGACATCGACCTGGTCATTCTGACCGGCGGCTCCACCGAAGTACCGCTGATTCAGACCGAATTCAAGCGGCTTTTCCCGAATGCGGCCATTGCCGACGAAAACAAGCTCTCCAGCGTTGGCCTGGGGCTGGCCTACGACAGCCAGAGCAAATTCGGTCGGAATTCAGCCCGCCAAATCGCATCGGTCTAACCCGCAAATTGTAGCAAACCGGGTCGATCGGCCCGCTGCAACAAAACCCGGTTTTTATCGAACGGTCAATAGTAGTCGCTACAGTATCAGGTATTTATCAGAAAAAAATCGGAATTTTGGAGCGTATATCCTCACTCCGTTCAATCTATTTTTCTGATGAAAACTTCTTTACTTTTTTGCCAACCGGATCGTTGTCGTCTGCTATGCCTGGCCTGCCTGTTCCTGACCAGCCTGACGGTTTACAGCCAGGAGATTTATTACGTTACCCCAGGCGGAGGGGCCGTTACCAAAGACGGTTCTTCCTGGGAAAATGCCTTCGATGGCACCCAGCTCCAGACCGCCATTGAAGCCGCCAGCACCTATTCCCAGACCAACGGCAATGCGGACGTTCAGGTCTGGGTGGCCGCCGGTCTCTATAAACCCACCGGCTCCGCCGACCGCACCATCAGTTTTTCCATGCGAAACCACGTCGCGGTGTATGGCGGTTTCGAGGGCGACGAAAATCTGTTGAGCGAACGCCCCGCCCTCAGCCTTTCCACCCCTTCCAGCACCACCCTCAGTGGGGAAATCGGGGGAGCCGGTAACACCGACAATTCCTACCACGTCGTCAGCAATCTCTCCGGATCGCTGACCACCAGCGCCGTGCTCGACGGTTTTGTGATTACAGCAGGCAATGCCGATAGTGCCGTTGAGGACGTTCATAGGGTTGGCGGAGGAATGACCAATCTCAACGACAGTCCCACGGTTCGTCACTGTTTCTTTGTGGGCAATACTGCCAAATCGGGCGGAGCGGTACACAATCTGGCCAATTCGGGCGGTATCTGCAGCCCGGAATTCATCGATTGCCATTTTATGAGCAATACGGCGGGCATCTCGGACGGGCCGGGTGGAGCGGTGTATAACTATGCCGACCTGGGCAGCCAATGCCGCCCCAGGCTGACCCACTGTCATTTTACCCTGAATACCGCCGGAAACGGCGGGAGCCTTTTTAACGGAACCAACGCCGGAGGCACCTGTAGCCCGGTGATCACCCGGTGTCAATTTACCAACAATACCTCCACCGGTAACAGTGGTGTACTCGCCAACGATGGCGGTAGCCCGACCGTTACGAACTGCAGCTTTGTTGGCAATTCGGCATCACGCGGAGGCATATCCGTGAATTACTCGATCCAGCTTTTCACCAACTGCAGCTTTTCGGGCAACTCGGCAACCCTGGGCGGAGGTATCGCATACCAAACCGGGGGTGGAACTACCTTTAAAAACTGCATCGTCTGGAACAACGGCGGTTCTCAAACCTTCTTTAACTCAAACGGTTCTACCATCACCGGTACCTACAGCCTGTTCGATACGGAAGTCACGGGTTACGGCGGAACCAACAACCTGACTACCGCAGTTCTGCCTTTTGTTGGTGAACCCGACCTGCAACTCACGCCCGGCTCGCCCGCCATCAACGCCGGAGACCCCACCAGCACCACCACAACCAGTGGCACCACGGACCTGGCCGGAAATCCCCGTTTCTTCAATGACGGCCGCATCGACATCGGCGCTTTTGAATTTCAGGGGGAACTGCCGACGCCGGTGAGCGGCAGTTTCGACGGTTATATTTACGGCGCCGACTGCGAAAGTTTCCGGGGCTGGGCCTGGAATCGCGACAAGAGCAATACCGTCGTTTCCGTCGACATTCTGGATGGTGATGCGGTGATTGCAACGCTGCCCGCGGGCGATTTTCGTCCGGATTTGCTCGACGCGGGCAAGGGCAATGGGCAACACGCTTTTCGGTATGTCCTTCCCGAATCGCTCAAAGACAACCTGCCCCACCTCCTGTCGGCCCGGGTGACGGGCAGCGATTTTGTTCTCAAAAATTCGCCCAAGGCACTCATCTGCCAGAACAGTACCGAACCGGTGGGCAACCAGCCCCCCGTCCCGCCCTCGCCCACTTTGCTGATAACGCCCCTGACCGCCCAGGAAAACGTCCCCTTCTCGGCCACCCTTCCCGCCTTCACCGACCCCGAAAGCAGCCCCCTGACGTATGCCCTCAGCGGCTTACCGGCGGGTTTGAGTCTGGGTTCGGAAAACCGAATGATCAGCGGTACACCCACCGAACCGGGGAGTTTCCTGCTGACGTATTCGGCCACGGATGTGCCCGGTTCCACCAACAGCGTGAGCTTTGTTTTAACCGTTCATCCCGCGTCAACCACCACCATAACAGGAAGTTTCGACGGCTACCTGGACAAAGTCGAATGCGGTACGATCCGGGGCTGGGTGTGGGATCGCCATAAACCCAACACGCCGGTAACGGTGGAGTTCTACACCGACGACACAATCTGGGGCAGCACCGTCGCCAACATCTACCGGGATGATTTGAAGAATGCCGGGAAAGGCAACGGGGCGCATGCCTACCGCTTCGAAGTTCCGGTCACACTGAAAGGAACCGGCCCGCATCTGATTTCGGCGCGGGTGCAGGGCAGCACGTTTGTATTGAAGAACTCGGGAAAACTCCTGAACTGCCCCCTGCCCGCCCGGAAGGGTGCCGAACAACCCGAAAATCTGGAAATGATCGTGTTGGGCAACCCGGTTTTCGGCCCGACGCTCGGGGTGGAAGTCCGGGGCGCAGCGGGACGCCCCCTGCGCCTGCAACTGACGGATGCGAACGGCCGGGCCGTGGCCGATTGGGCGGTTGAAGCAGCCGCTAACGTAGAACAAAAAACGTTGTTCCTTGGTCATCAACCCGCAGGGCTGCTGTTCCTGCGAGCCACCAGCGGGTCACGAACCGCAACCTTGAAAGTACTCAAACCATAAATTCTCTCGATCGGGGCGGTTTTCGAACCACACGAAAACCGCCTTAGTGCAATCCCAGCGTCTTTGCATACGCTTTCCCCCAATCCACCATCGACTGCAAAACCGGCAGGGTGGCTTTTCCCTGTTCCGTCAGACTGTATTCGACCCGGGGCGGAATTTCGGCGTAGATTTTCCGGTTCAGAATTCCGTTTCGCTCCAGATCCCGCAGCTCCTGCGTCAGCATTTTCTTGCTGATACCGGGCATGGCGCGCTGCATTTCGCCGAATCGGTTGATCCCCCGCGACACATTGTAAATAATAACCGGCTTCCATTTTCCGCCAATGATCAGGCTGGTGAGCGTCACCGGACACTTCGTTAACCCGTAAGCCGCTAAATCTTCCAAACTATTTACTTTTTCAAGCACCTCATTATCAACTATGGTTTCCATTTTGATACTAAGAAACATTAAAGTGATTACTTGACAAATATAAACTATCGAGTCTAGTTTTGGCAAGATTTATTTCTAAAAAGTAATCAACTTAAGTGCTATGTACGTCATCACAGGAGCCAGCGGCCATACGGGCAAGCCCATCGCCCGGCAACTTCTACAAGCCGGAAAACCGGTCAGAGTCATCGGTCGGTCAGCCGACCATTTGAAAGAACTCATCGACAGCGGTGCCCAGGCGGCCATCGGAAGTCTGGAAGACCCGGATTTTCTGATCGAGGCTTTTCGGGGTGCTACGGCGGTTTACGCCATGATTCCCCCCAATTTTACAGCGTCCGATTTTACGGGGTATCAAAAACGGGTCGCCGACGCCCTGACAGCCGCCATTCGGGCCAATCACGTTCCCTACGCAGTTAGTTTAAGCAGCTTCGGGGCGCATTTGCCCGACCAGAACGGGGTGATTCAGGGCATGACCTATCTGGAAAACCAGCTCAATGCGGTGGAAGATCTGCGGGTCGTTCATCTGCGGGCAGGTTTCTTTTTCCAGAACCTCTTCAGCAGCATCGGTTTACTGAAAGCAACGGGTTTGCTGGCGGGTTTTCCCATCGAAGGCGATACACCGCTGGCGCTGGTTCACACCGACGACATTGCCGCCGTAGCCGCCCACCAGTTGCTGGCGTTGGATTTTGAAGGCAAAACCGTCCGGTTTGTCGCCGGGCCGCGTGACCTGACCTTCGATGAAGTGGCGCAGATTGTGGGCCGGGCTCTCGGAAAACCGGATTTAGTCTGGACCGCTTTCTCGTATGACCAGGCGCGGGCGGGCATGATTCAGTCAGGTCTGACCCCCAGTATGGCCGATAACTACGTGGAATTCTGCCAGCGTGTCAACGATGGCGGTCTGATGGGCGGTTTTGAACGCAATGCCGACAACACCACACCGATGACCTTCGAAGACTTTGCCCGCAACGAACTGGTACCCGCCTACCAGGCGAACTAAGCAGAAACGACGTAAATCCTGCTCATGATCCGGGTGATTGCTCACAAAATACCGGATCGTGAGTAGGATTTACGTCGAATCGATTTTAGGAGGAAGAAGCCGCCTAACCGTTCGATCATGCGTACCCTGCTTGTTTCCTTTTTTCTGCTGTTTTCCCTGCCTGCTTTTGTCACGGCCCAAACCCGTCCCAACATCATCTTCATTCTGGCCGACGACCTGGGCTACGGCGACCTGGGCGTCAACGGACAGAAGCTGATCAAAACCCCGAACATCGACCGGCTGGCGGCCGAAGGGGTGCGGTTTACGCAGTTTTACGCGGGAACGTCGGTTTGCGCGCCCTCCCGTTCGTCGCTCATGACGGGTCACCACACCGGGCATACTTACATCCGGGGCAACAAAGGTGTCGACCCCGAGGGCCAGCAGCCCCTGGCCGATTCGGTGGTGACGATGGCGGAAATTCTGAAGAAAGCGGGTTACACGACGGCCGCTTTTGGCAAATGGGGACTGGGGCCAGTCGGTTCCGAAGGCGATCCCAACCAACAGGGCTTCGACCGCTTCTACGGTTATAACTGCCAGAGCCTGGCGCACCGTTATTATCCGAATCACCTCTGGGACAACAGCCAAAAAATCGTTCTGGCCGAAAATGAAAACCTGTTGAAAACCAGCCAGTACGGCCCTGATCTGATTCAGCAACAGGCGCTGGGCTTCGTCAAAAACAACGACCCGAACAAGCCTTTTTTCCTCTTCCTGCCCTATACTCTTCCCCACGCCGAACTGCTGGTTCCCAATGACAGCATTTTCCAGTATTACAAAGGAAAATTCGCCGAAAAACCCTACAAAGGTGCCGATTATGGCCCCAATGCCAGCGTCGGCGGTTATGCCTCGCAGGCGTATCCGCGGGCTACGTTCGCAGCGATGGTCACCCGGCTCGATCTATACGTCGGTCAGCTTCTGGCGACTTTGAAAGAAAAGGGCCTGGACCAGAACACGCTCATTATTTTTTCCAGCGACAACGGCCCGCACCGCGAAGGGGGCGCCGACCCGGTTTTCTTTAACAGCGGGGGCGGTTTTCGCGGTTTCAAACGCGACCTCTACGAAGGCGGCATCCGGGAACCGATGATTGCCCGCTGGCCCGGCACCATCAAACCCGGCACCCAAAATGAGCACGTGGGAGCCTTCTGGGATCTGCTGCCCACCTTTGCCGAACTGGCCGGAACGAAAGCCCCCACCGGCATCGACGGGATTTCGTTCGTACCTGCTCTGACGGGAAAAGGCACTCAAAAAAAACACGCCTATCTCTACTGGGAATTTCACGAACAGGGGGGCAAACAGGCCGTTCGGCAGGGCAACTGGAAGGCTGTTCGACTGAATGCCGCCGGGAACACCACCCAGGCCGTCGAACTCTATGACCTGGCAAAAGACCCGGCCGAAACCACGAATCTGGCGGCCAAACACCCCGCGAAAGCCACCGAACTAGGGCGGTTGATGACGGAATCTCATACGCCCTCGGCTTTGTTTCCGTTCGGCAGCGCAGGGCGGTAATCCGCTTCTGCAACATTTACCATTCGATATTTATCTCTTTTCTTTCTTAAATCCCTTCCCGGGAAACCGGAATCGTTTCCGGGACTCCGAACGCGCCAATCGTAACAATTCCATAAAACAGCGGTAATCCTCAACTCATCTGTAAACGCTTCTTTTGCGGTGAATTTACCAGCCGGTGACGAAGCGAGTGCTACCCTTGATTTCCTTCCCCTTTCTACGACTACGACGGTTTTTCTTTGCTTCTGTAGGTCAACGGCTATCTCTAACGCATTGACCATCGGTGTATGAAAACAGGACTTTTACTGACGCTCTGTAGTCTTCTTCTTTTAGCGTTCACGCACCTTGCCTGGTAAATTCTCCCTTTTGCATTTCCCAAATCAATTCACCATACAACCTGCTTAAAACGTATCGAAATGAATCACTACAAAAATCGTTTTGTCCGGTATTTCCGCTGCCTGCTCCTGCTGGCCCTGGCGACCGGACTAGTCGCCAGGTCGGTATCCTATGCCGACGACCGGCGGAGCAAGGCAAAAACCGCCCGGCTGCTCGTCAAAATTACGGGAACCGTCACCGATGAGGCCAACCAGCCGCTGCCGGGCGTCAGCATTGTGGAAAAGCAAACCCAGAAAGGAACGGCGACCGACGCCAGCGGCCAGTTTACGCTCGACGTCAATGCCGGGGCAATCCTGGTGGTTTCGTCCATCGGTTTTGCCTCGCAGGAAGTGGCGATTGGCAACCAGACCACCCTGACAATCCGGCTGAAAGAGGATGTCAACCAACTGAACGAAGTGGTGGCCGTCGGGTATTCGACCATGCGAAAAAGCGATGTAACGGGTTCTATTGCCAATGTAAAAGCCAAAGAACTGAACCTATCGGCTCCGTCGCTGGGACAGGCACTGGTCGGAAAGCTCGCGGGTGTTCAGGTCAACCAGGTGAGCGGGGCACCTTACGTGGGTACCAAAATCCGGGTGCGCGGCATTGGCTCGATCAATGCCAGTTCGGACCCGCTGTACGTCATCGACGGCTATCCGGCGGGGAATGACGTGTTTATCAACCCAAACGACGTTGAGTCGATTGACGTATTGAAAGATGCGGCCTCGGCGGCTATTTACGGTTCGCGGGCGTCGGGAGGTGTCGTCTTGATTACGACCAAACGCGGCAAGGAAGGCAAAGGACGGCTGGAATATGAATACCAGTACGGCATCAACCAACTGGCTAAAAAAGTAAAACTGCTGAACGCCGAACAGTTTACGGAATTGCTGATCGACGCCCGCAACGGAACGTACCGCGATTTGACGGTGAATGCCGGCAAGCCGTGGAACGACGGGATGTATTCCGACGACAATGCCACCCGGATCGCCAAGGTGGGGAATGCCAACTCCGTGAGTTTGCCTGTCGACCTCTACAATTTTGCCACCCAAACCATGATCCAGCCGAAATACAATACCGACTGGCAGGATGAACTGTATCGCAATGCCCCCATGTCGCGGCACAACCTGACGTTTTCGGGCGGCAGCAATGGGTTGCGGTATCTGCTCAGTGGCGGGTATCAAAACCAGCAGGGCATCATCGTGGCCACCAAACAGGAACGGGTGAACCTGCGGGCCAATGTGGACGCTGATGTAACCCAAAAGCTGAAAGTGGGTGCCAGCATTTTTTTGACGTCTACCAACAACCGCGAAGCG
Organism: Larkinella sp. C7; assembly: GCF_006149005.1. Taxonomy (GTDB): domain Bacteria; phylum Bacteroidota; class Bacteroidia; order Cytophagales; family Spirosomataceae; genus Larkinella. Next base: position 133,450 of record NZ_VBSL01000008.1, read on the forward strand.
CAGGAAGGCCGTTTCAACCAGGGGTCGATTCTGGGTGCGCTCATTTATGCCCCCATTTTCCGGGCCCGCGACGACAACGGGAATCTGATTAAAAACGAAATGGCGTCGCAGCAACCCCTGTATGGCTACCAGACCATCGAAAACCCGGTGGCACTCGCACTGGAAACCAACATCACCCGCCGGGGCATGCGCGGCACCTACAACGGAACGGTGACCTACGAAATCATCCCCGGTTTGGCGGCCAAGGCCAATTTAGGTCTGCAAACCTACAACGAGAAATACGAGTATTACCTGCCCACGAGCCTGAGCAGCGGCAACAATCCGCCATACTCTCCGCAGGCGCTGGCGGCAGCGAAGGCCACCGCCCAGACGCTGTCGACCACCGATGTACTGGCCGAATTTACCCTGAATTACAGCAAGCAGTTCGGTCAGCACGGGTTGAATCTGCTGGCGGGTTATACGGCCCAGCGGCAGAAAAGTGATGTGATCAGTGTGTCGTCGCAGGGATTTCAGAATGATCTCATTCAGGAGATTACGGCCAAAGGAGCCGATCCGAGTAACTTTTTCCTGAATTCAGGCACCCGTAAAGTCGAAGAATCGCTGTTGTCGTACCTGGCCCGGGCCGAATACCATTACGGCGAAAAATACTTTTTGACGGCCGCTTTCCGGCGCGATGGTTCGTCGCGGTTTGGCCCCCTGAATCGCTGGGGAAATTTTCCTTCTATTTCCGGCGGCTGGAGCATCTCGAACGAACCGTTTTACCACGACTGGCTGGGACAGGCGTCTTCGCTCAAGCTGCGCGCCAGTTGGGGCCTGACCGGAAACTACAACATCGGGAATTACAACTACCAGCAGGTGATGTCGTCGCCGGGCGGAGCGGTTTTCGGCAACGGAACCATTCAGACGGCCCTGTGGGCGGGTGCCATCAAAGACCAGCGGCTGGGCTGGGAATCGACTTCGCAGTATAACATCGGGCTGGATGCGGGTTTGCTCAACAACCGCCTGTTCGTGATTGCCAACTACTACATCAGTAATTCCTACAACCTGTTGTTCAACCAGCCGATTTCGGCGGTTTCGGGGTCTTCGACCATTCTGACCAACCTGGCCGATTCCAAAATCCGCAACCGGGGCGTCGAACTGCAACTGGATGGCCGCGTGATTGCTACGCCGGATTTTAAGCTGAACCTGAGCGGTAACATTTCCGTCAACCGCAACAAAGTCCTGGACATGGGGGGCGCCAGCACGATCATCACCAACGGGGCCGAGCGGTCGTATCTGACCCACATCACGCAGGAGGGCCAGCCGGTCGGCATGTTCTACGGTTTCAAGGTGGTGGGTATGGTCCGGGAAAAAGACATGGAGAATCTGGCGGCCGACAACGCGGTTTACAACTCCGCCACCCAATCCTTTCCCGCCGGTTATGTCCTGAAAGGTCCCGCGCGCTCGACGGCTTCCAGCAACCCGCTGAAACCGGGTGATCTGATTTTCGAAGATGTCAACGGCGATGGCGTGGTGACCGATGCCGACAAGCGGGTGATTGGCAGCCCGTATCCCAAATTCATCTACGGGGCGTCGCTGTCGGCCAGTTACAAAGCCCTGGATCTGAACGCGTCGTTCAACGGTTCGAAAGGAAATCAGGTGCTCGACGGACAGGATTATTACGTCTATAACATGGAAGCGTCCGGCAATCAGTACGTGAGCGTAACGGATCGCTACCGTTCGGAATCGCAGCCGGGCGACGGCAGCGTTTACCGGGCTGCGCGGGGTGGCACGCAGAGCAACAGCACCCGGCTTTCGAGTTTCTATTTGCAAAACGGCTCCTTCTTCCGCTGCACGAACATCACGCTGGGCTACAATCTCCCGGCGCAATGGCTCGCTAAAATCAAAGTCGGTGGGCTGCGGATTTACGCCAACGTCAACAACGCCTTTACCATCACCAAATACAAGGGCTACAACCCCGAGGTGGATTACAACAACGGAGCCAACCTGACGCCCGGCGTCGACTACGGTATGTATCCGCTGGCCCGTGGCTATAACCTGGGTGCCAAACTGACTTTCTAATTCTTACATGACATTCACGATGACCTATAAACACATTTCAGTCCTTTGCCTGCTGGCACTGCTGCCGCTGGCGTCCTGCAAAGATGATTTTCTGGTTCAGACCGACCCCAATTCCGTGGCGACGTCCGACTACTTCAAAACCGAAAATGACGTCTTCGTTGCGTTGAACGGAGCCTACCAATCGCTCCGCAGCTCCAATTCGATTGGAGAAGGCAGCGGTTTGTTTTCCGAAGAACGCTCCGACAATACCGGTCGAAACGACAACCAGTCGAACGCGGGCGAACCGTTTCAGTTCAATGATTTTTCGCTTCTGCCTTCCAACACGTATCTGAAAAGCCACTGGCTGGCACTCTATCAGTGCATTACCCGAACCAATCAGGTGCTCTCGGGAATCGAAACCGTGGCTTTCAGCAAGCCCGAAACCAAGGCGCAGTACAGTGCCGAAGCGAAATTTATCCGGGCCTTGATTTATTTCCACCTGGTTCGCAAATGGGGTGATGTACCGCTGGTGACCAAACCGCTGACGACGGCGTCTGACGTGGCGGCCAGCACCTTCCGCGAAAAGAAGGAAAAAGTGTACGAACAAATCGTGGCCGACCTGACCGAAGTTACCACCAGCCCATTGCCTGATCATCAGCCGCTGGCCAGCAAAGGCCGGGTATCGAAAGTGGCCGGACTTGCCCTGCTGGGGCAGGTGTATCTGACGATGGCAACCACGCTGGATGCTGCCAGCCGCACGGCCAATCTGAATGCCGCCAAAACGAACCTGACCAGTGCCTACACGAAACGGACGTTTGGGGCTTTGAAGGAAATCCCGTATGCCGATGTGTTCGATGTTGCCAAGAAATCGACGAACCCGGAAATCATTTTCCAGATTGTCAACAAACAGGGCGATATCAATTATTCGTCGAGCATTGCCGCCAACAACCAGGCCCAGGGCGAAACCATCAACTCCCTGCGAAACAATACGGGTATAGGCGGCAATGTGACGCCCGATCTGGTGAAGGAATACGAGGAAACGGATGTGCGGAAAGCGTTTTCGATCAAATTCGCCAATGCCGCCACGGTGAAAGATTACTTCATCACCAAATACCGGGATGCCAGCGCAGCCGCCGGAACCAACGGCTACGGCGGCAACGACTGGATTCTGATCCGGTATGCCGACGTGATGTTGATGCTGGCGGAGGTCAATCTGTACCTGGGCGACGAGGCAACGGCGGTTTCGTTGCTGGACCAGGTTCGGGAGCGGGCCGGTATGCCGAAATACGAGGTCGCCAGAACCAATGCCGCCTACAGCAGCAAATTCCCGACGCTCAAACTGGCCATTCTGCACGAACGGCGCGTGGAACTGGCGTTTGAAAACCACCGCTGGTTTGATCTCCTGCGGTTTTTCACCCCCGCCGAACTGGTTACGTACATTCGCGCCAAGTCGCAGGCTGACTTTGGGGTAGCAAAACTGTCCAACTTCGGAACCAAGGATTATTACTACCCGATTCCGTTCGATGAGAACAAGTTGAATCCGGAAAAAATGTACCAGAATCCGGGGTATTGATCCGCCTGACCGGCACGAATGCAAAAGAGGAGTCATCACCCGGATGACTCCTCTTTTTTTGGTTAACCGCCGGCAGAATTATTTCGTCTTTTGCGTATTCCGATAGCGGCCCAACACCGCCATGATCTTGTGGTGAATGGCGGTATTTTCGTAGACGCCCCGAAAGTCCAGCGAATGCGGGCCATACGCAAAAACCGGCACCATCACGCCCGAATGGTCATTGGTGCTGAAATGTCCATCCACGTACCCGCGTTTCAGATCGCCATCAAGCAGGGTCAGCCCCCCGGTTTCGTGATCGGCGGTGACAATCACGAGCGTTTCCCCGTTCTGGTCGGCAAACTTCAGCGCTTCGCCGACGGCCTGATCAAAATCCAGCATTTCCTGAACCACATACCGGACATCATTCGCATGGCCGCCGTAATCGATCTGTGCGCCTTCGGCCATGACAAAAAATCCGGCGGGGTTCGGGCTTAACTCAGCCAGGGTTTTGCGCAGGCTCATGGCCAGAAAATCCTTCCGGCCCTGGCCGACGGAAACGACCGATTCATCGTCCAGCAACACAAAAGGCGCTTTCAACTGCGCCAGTTTGCCAAATCGATCCGCTACCGCATACCCCCGCTGCCGGAGGGTATCCAGCACCTTCTCCTCGTTGAAAAACCGGTAGCCGCCCCCAATCAGAATCTGAACCGGATTTTGCAGAAAATCAGCCGCAATTTCCCGTTCGAAAGACCGGTCGGACTGATGCCCATAGAAAGCGGCCGGGGTGGCGTCCGTCACGCTCCCGGCGCTGATCAATCCACTGACCATGTTCCAGGGTTGGATTAGAGCCGGAATGGCCGGACGGGGCTTTCCCGTCGAGTCTACCCCAATGGCCCGGTTGTTGGTTTTCTCACCGGTTGCCATCGCCGTTGCTCCCGCGGCCGAGTCCGTAATGTAGGTATCGGCGGCACTGGTTTTGGAAAAACCCAGATTCAGCACCTGCGTCAGATTCAACTGCCCCTGATTGGCGGTTATCCCGGCGTAGATCTGGGCCAGTCCCATGCCGTCGCCAATGAGCAGAATCACGTTTTTTACCGGACTGTGCGCGTCGTTTTGCCGGTACGTCGGCTGGTAAACCGCGTGAACGGTTTTATTCCGGTATTCGGCGGTCGGGCGGCTGTTGAGGAAGTTGGCCAGTTCGGTAATGTGGTCAGTATTGATGTAATCGACGCCCAGATTGATCAGCGTTTTCCAGGTGTTGATGTTGTCGGGAGTCGCCCACAACCGCAGCTTTTTGCCTTGCTGGTGGGTTTTCCGGATCACTTCGTTCAGCTTTTTCCGTTCGGCATTGACGATTAACCCCTTCCCGTTCCAGCGTGTATAGGTCAGAAATGACTGGCTGATCAAGCCAATGCGTTTCAGTTGATCGGGCGAGTACGTTGTTTCAGGACGTCCGTCGAAAAGCAGCCAATCCGGATAGGATTTGAATTCGTCCGGTTCCGGCACTTGGCCGCTCACCACGACCTGTACCGAGCCCCCGGAGCCGAATACGTGCGGATGGGCCGCCAGAGCCTGAACCAATAGCGGCAGTGTCTGGCGGGCCGGGGTTTTGAGATCGATCAGGAGTTGCAGCGGGCGGGCTGTTTTCGGCTCAAGCTTCCCCTGACCGGTTTTCACCTGCTGGACCAGGGGCTGAATATACAGCGCATCCAGCGTTCGGCCGGGGTCCAGGTCCGTCTCATCGTGGGCCACGTAGAGGACGCCGTTCCGGGCGTGAACATCGACTTCTATTGAACCGAATTGTTGGTGGTAAGCCTGCCAGAAAGGAATCGATTGCTCGTAATCATTGTGCGAATGGGCCTGGGCCGTCGTGTAGAGGCCCTTCGGTTGGGCGAAAGCAGAGTGGATTGACATAAAACCGGCCACTAAACGAATAAGCAGGTCTTTCTTCATAGACTGAAAATAGAGCTTCAATTGGCTTTGGCAAGCGATAACAACCTTACTTCAAAGGAGTTGCCAATGTCACGAAGTAAATCCTGTTCAAATCCGCTTTGCCCGTAGCCGGTAAAACCTTGGTGGTGAAGCCATTCTGTCCGTTGTCGACCACCCCAAAATCATCGTCGTTGGAAATCGCCAGCACATTCGTTCCCAGCAAGGCCACGCCCTCGGCTTTGTCGTGCGGATAAACCGGTGAAATTCCCGTCAACAGATCCAGCACCAGTGTTTTCGTAACCGGTACGATGCCGGCCGTCTGCAAGCCCGCTTTATCTTTCAGTTGTTCGACCGTCATCCCGCTAAATAGTTTTCCGCCAGCACCGTTGGCCGGATCGGAAATGTCCGTGGCCCCCGCCAGATCAAATTTGTAGATCCGTTTGAACGTTGCAGGTTTGGCCGGATTACCGCCGTAATCACCATCCCGCTCCAGGGCCAGAAATGTCGTGTTCGTGATCGCGGCCACTTCACTGCACCCGGTCAGGCTCGCATTTTCCATCAGGTAAACATATTGTTTCGTGGCTCCCGTAGCAATATCGAAGGTCAGAACCCGAATGATCGTTGACCCGGAAACCGCAGACGGATTATAGAGTGGCGACTGCATCAGCCCCACCAGGGTTTTGCCGTCGGGGGTCATCGTGAGTCCTTCCATACCCCGGTTCGGGCGACGCCGGGCCAGCACCAGCGGCAGGGTACGTCCGCCGGTTCCGGTGCCAAACGGATTGATGCGTTCCAGGGTTTTACCGGTCGCGTCAAAATGTACAATGTGCGGACCGTACTCATCGCTGATCCAAAACGTGCCGTCCGAAGCCAATACCAATCCTTCCGAATCCAGCCCGTCCGCGCTGGGAGTTAACAACTGACCCAACAGGTCGAATGCGGTTTCGCCGGTGCTTCCTTCTCCGCTGGGGTTCGGCAGGCCCGTCAGCAACTGACCTGCCGCATTTTTAAGTAAAATAGTTTTTTCCAGCACCAATTTACCTCCGTCTACCCGGAATTTACCGATTTGAGGGGTAAAATCAGCTTTACCGAAAATAATGGAATTGGCCTGTGATCCGGCGGCATTCGGCCCCCGGTCGGTCAACAGGTAAAATACGTTGGCATCATTCGGGTCGGCAGCAATAGCGGAGCCAAACCCCCCGTTGGAAATAACCGTGTTGTTGGGCGAAATCGCTAAAACCTTGGGGTCGGTTGCTTCCGCGAAGGCCGGATAGAAAACCGCCGGAATGCGATGGTCATCACAGGAGGTAACGACGAATCCACTCGCCAAAACCAGCAGCGTAGCTACTGAAACAGGTAAAGATAACTTGCTCATAATCAGAGAAAAAAGTTGTTTTATTGATAATCAGGTGGTCGTGGTACGTTTTGATCCGGTTAAACCTTAGACCAATTCATAGGTTGCTTCTTCCGGAACCCGCCGGTAGTTCAGTTCCTCCAGAACCGCCCGGGCAAAAGCCGATCGGTCGGATTTACGGTACTGGTCGGGCGTCAGAGCGCCGGAAGGCGCGACAAAAACCTGGCTAACCCGCTGACAGGCTGACCAGAGTGGCCGGTTTCTCTCAATTTTGAATTGCCGGATTGGCGTGTCAGCGCCAAACCACAGGCTGATGATGTTGTTTGAAGTGCCTTTCATGACCTGCTGGTCGTTACAAGTTGGGTTGTGTATCCTGGCTGGAGATTCGGTCGGATTGCGGAGCCGGATGCGGACTGAACAAAGGTAAAAGCAAGGCGCAACAAGCGGATTACGGTACCATCAAGTCTGAAACGGTTCTGTTAACCTTGCGGTAACACCATTACGGCTCCGGTCAAAAAGGCGACGAACACTTACCATAAATACCTGTCAAAAAGCCTGTTAAATAATTATTAAGCTTTTCCGGCGCGTGGTTTCTGTCCCCGATCGGGTCCTATTTTTGTTTCTTTCACCCCTCATACACACGAGCATGATTCAGAACAAATGGCGGATTGGGCTGGCCCTCTTGGCGGTATTGACCAACGCCTGTATCAACGATCACCAACCACCCGGGGTGTCGCAGGAAAACCCGGCTGCGTTCAAGGAAATTACCTCCACGGATTTAGGCGGGGAAGCCTCCGCCGAAATTGCGACCTATGATCCGATCAGCAAACGCCTGTTTGTGGTCAACAATGAATCGACTCCCAAAGTCGATGTCCTGGATCTGACGGCCTACCCCAGGGTGACCAAATTACAACCCATCGATCTGACGGCCCTGGGCGGTGTAGCCAACAGCGTGGCGGTATACGGCGGAAAACTTGCCATCGCCCTCGAAGCCACCAACAAACAGGCGAACGGGAGCGTGATCGTTCTGAACACGACGGATTTGTCTCCCGTCAAACAGATTACCGTGGGCGCGCTGCCCGACATGATCACCTTCAGCCCCGATGGTGCCTACATCGTTACGGCCAACGAGGGCGAACCCAGTGCCAACTACACCACTGATCCGGTGGGTTCCATTTCGATCATCAATGTCGCCGACAACTACAGCGTCAAAACCCTCACCTTCGAGTCGTTTGCGGCTTCGTTGCCGCAGTTGTCGGCAGGCGGTTTCCGGATCTACGGCCCCGGTGCGACCTTTGCGCAGGATGTGGAGCCGGAATACGTAGCGATTTCGTCGGATTCCCAAAAAGCGTGGGTAACACTCCAGGAAAACAATGGCATTGCCGAGGTTGATCTGGTAACGGGCACCATTTTGAAAATCAACCCACTGGGAACCAAAGACATCAACCTGGCCAACAACGCCATGGACCCCAGCGATCAGGACAGTAAAATTAGTCTGGGAACCTGGCCCGTTCGATCCTTTTTCCTGCCCGACGCGATTTCTTACTTTTCAGCCAGTGGCAATGGGTATCTGATTACGGCCAACGAAGGCGACGCCCGGGAATATTCGGCGTTTGATGAGCAGGCACGCGTCAGCAGTCTCACCCTGGACCCCACGGCTTTTCCAACCGCTGCGGACTTGAAACTGCCCGCCAACCTGGGCCGCCTGCGGGTGACCAAAACGGCCGGAAACAGTGGTGGCGTCTACACCGAGCTTTACGGCTTTGGTGGCCGGGGCTTCAGCATTTACAACGCATCCACCGGAGCGCGGGTGTATGACTCGGGCAAAAGTCTGGAAGAGCAGGTTATTGCCGCCAACCTCAACCTGTATGATGATGGGCGTTCGGACGACAAGGGTGTTGAACCGGAAGGCGTTACCGTCGGAATGATCAACGGCAAACCCATCGCGTTTGTCGGAATGGAACGGGCGGATGCGATTGCCATTTATGACGTTACCAACCCGGCGGCTCCCCAATTTCTCCAGCTTTTCAAAACCGGTGATGCCCCCGAAGGCGTGTTGTTTGTTCCGGCCGAAAACAGCCCAAACGGCCGCAGTATGCTGGTAGTGAGCAGCGAAGGCGACGGTACGGTCAAGATTTATCAGCCGGATAAAGTATAAGAAAGACGCTTTACTTTTCCTATAAAACCACAACACCGGCATTGAGAAACCAATGCCGGTGTTGTGGTTTTATAGGAAAAAAACGCTAGTCCCGATCCTGTGGAATGACCATTCGTACCCGAAAAGCACCAATCTCCTTTTCGACCAGCCGGATCAGGTGCGTTATCGTCGATTCGATTTCCTGACTTTTGGGCGGATTGATACCCAGAAACAGAATTGCCGAGTTGACCTCGATTTCGCAGTCGACCTCGTTCAGATAGACCATAAAATCGCCCAGTGAAATCCGGATTTCACCATTAAAAAAATACTCGACACTTTGGATGTGCCGGTGCCGGGGACCAATCTCCAACCCTTCCCGGGCAATAAACCGCAGTCGTTTCTCTATCTTATCAAAAATGTGCATATCCGTGTAGGTTAACACCGAAAAACTATCAATGGGACATGACCGCCCGCTTTGGGGTTGAAATGGTATCCGGAACCCAGCGCTCGAACACAGCGGCTAAGCGGGACGTAAAAGGAGCGGCCAGCAAAACCCCCAGAACATTAAACAGGACGTGTGCATTGGCCAGCTGGCGCCCAACCGGGGCCTGTTTACTGATCAAAAGCACGAGTTCGGTGAAAGGCACAATCAGCAACAAGCCCAGCATGATGGACAATAGGTTGAAAAGGAGATGAAAAAGACCGGTACGAACAGCCGCTTTCGTGCGTCCAACGGATGCCACCAGCGTATCGGCGCAGGTTCCCAGTTCGGCTCCCATCATGACGGCAATCCCCGCCCCGAGGGTCAGCAGCCCTTGTCCGGCCAGAACAACCGACATGCCCACGGTGGCCGACGATGATTGCAGCAAAACCGTTACGCCGGCACCCGTCAGGGCACCCAGCCAGGGTTCCGCCAGTCCCTTCATCCAGTTCACCACCTGGGGTAGGTGTTTCAGCGGTTGAACGGCCTCCTCCATGAGAAAGAGTCCCAGAAAAAGCATTCCGAACCCCAGGATGACCTGCCCCCATTGGGTGAGGGTTTCGCGCCGGGCCAGAATCATGATTCCCAGACCAACCGCCATGGGCACGCCCGCCCATTTTCCAATGTCAAACGCAATGAGTTCACTTGAAAAGGTGGTTCCGATATTGGCCCCCAATACAATACCGATGGCCTGACGAAAGGTCAACGCCCCGGAATTGACCAGCGCAATGGTCATGATGATGACCGCAGAAGAAGAGTCCAGCAGCGTGGTGACCACGACGCCCGTCAAAATGCTGGTGAATACCGTCCGGGTAAATGTCTTTAGCCAGCCCTGTAGCTTGTCCCCCGAAATCGCTTTTAAACCGTCTGACAGGTAATTGAGGGCAAACAGAAAAAGGGTTAACCCGGCTAAGACGAGCAGGATTATTTCCAGATACGCCATATAAGAAAGCCACTTGATTTATCGAAGTTACGGCTTGCCCGGTTTTTATCACCGCATGGAAGATTATGGATTTGTTATGATTAACCGGCCCTAAAACCGGGCGACGAACCAGGCCTATTCACCAGTCGGCACGAGTAAAAACGACTCATTTCGCGGGGTCGTTGCCCTCCGGTGTAAACCTCACCAGCGCATCGCCGAGCATCCCGTCCTCCTTTTTTGTTATGCGTTTTAACCGGGCAAACGCATCTTTCCGCACCTTGATCGAGGCATCATCGAAGCGTTTGAACGTGGCCCAGTCGACATAAGCCCGGTTGGAATCGGTATCCAGAAAACCGCCATATTCGAGTTGGTGTTTGTCCAGTTCCAGCACGTAAATCACGGTCAGCGTAATGGGCTGGTTCGTTTTGGAGTAGAAAGTCCAGGTCAGTTTCATACCGGTAAGGTACGTTCTGGTTTTGTAGAAGCCATTGATTTGCGCCTACTTTCTGACTACTTTTATTCTTTCCAGCTTTCAATCAGCCCATTCCGTTCCCGTGAAAAAACCGTTTCTTCTTTGTCTGGTTTGCTTTCTGTTTTCGTTTACTGCCGGAATTGCCCAAAAAACCGCCCAGCCAGTTCCATCCGTAAAATGGCCGGACAACCTGCCGTGGTGGAAAGCGAACAACCTGCGCGTGATCCAGACGAATTTGCCCGCCTACGAAGCCGCCACGCTCCACCCGGATTCGCTGCTGAAAGACCTACTGGCGTGTTCGGCCAACACATTGCTGATCAACGCGGGCGGCATTATGGCCTTCTACCCTACCCAACTCGATTTTCAGTATACCAACCCCTACATGAAACCGAACACGCTGGCTGAGGTCATCAAAAAGTGCCACGAAAACGGCATTCGGGTGGTGGTGCGGTTCGACTTCAGCCGGGTTCACGAAAGCATTTTCAAAGCCCACCCCGACTGGTGTTATATTTCACCCAAAGGCGAACGGATCATCAACACGGATATGTACGTGGTGTCGATCAACGCGCCGTATGTGCAGGACCGGGCGTTCAAAATCATCGCCGAGGTGATCGACCGGTTTCCGATCGACGGAATTTTCCTGAACATGCCGGGCTATCAGGTCAACAACCCGTACGAGGGCAAATACCACGGCATCGACCAGAATGAAGCCGACAAAAAAGCCTTCGCAGCCTTCAGTCCGGGAATGACCCTGCCCACCGTCGAGAACAAAGCCGATCCGGTTTTTCAGAAGTACCTGGCCTTTAAAAAAGCCACGGTCGAGGACTGGTCGAAGCGGTTGCACGAACTGGTAAAGTCCAAAAACCCGCAGATTGCAATCTGCACGTATATGGACAAATACGTCGACATCATCCGGCACGAATCCCAGTCTAACACCAGCCTTCCCTACTGGCCCTACACGGCTTCCGACAACGTGAGCAATGCCGTCAACTCCTTTCCCGATCACATCGTCAGCAACGCCAGCATTCAGCAGATTTCGTTTCAGTCGCGCTACAATGCCGTGGAGCCGGAAGAAGTCGGCATTCGGCTCTACGAAAACATCGCCAATGGTTCGGGGCTGGATATCAGCCTGATGGGCGACATGCGGGGGTACGAAGATGAACGCAACTTCGACATCGTCAAAACCATTTACGCCCACCACAAGAAGCACGAACCGTATTTCGGGAACTACCAATCTGTCGCTAAAATCGCCGTTGTGGCCCCCGGCGCCTGGCCAAGTGGCGAACCCATGCAGGAATACCGGGGCATTGTGCTGATGCTGAAAGAAGCCCACCTGCCATTCGACATCATCGAAGACGCACAGATCGGCAATCTGGCCGAGAAAGTCAAAAAATACAAACTCCTGATTTTGCCGGAAATCACCTACCTGAGTGTCGAAGCCATCCGGGTTTTGAAAGAAGCGAGCCAGCAGGGCACCCACCTTATTGCCACCAACCGGACGCTGTTCGACAGTCCGGAAACCTTGCAGGACTTGTTCGGGGCCAAAATTATCCAGAAAGACCACGACGGGGCCGGGTTTTACCTCAACCCCGAAAACAAAACCGTCTTCAAACGTTTTCAGAAACAGTCGATGCTTTTCTGGAAATTCAATCTGGGACTCTACGATCTGAAAGCCGCCGATGCGGTTTTTCTGCCCATCCTGGCGAAGGGCCGCCCCGGCCCACCAGAGATCATCGGCGGACACGATCCCACCGGCTATTACGCGATGGGTGTTAAAAAACACGCTAAAAGTCAAGCGGTTATCCTACCGATCAATCTGGGGCGGCTCTATTACATGCACGGCTACGAACAACACAAAAACATCCTGCTCGACGCCATCGACTACCTGTTGCCGGAAGCCAACCAACTGGTTCAGACCAACGCGCCCGAACGCATCGAGGTTATTTTGCAGGAATACACGAAGAACATCCCGGCCAATCTCTCCAAAAAAACCTCCGACGGCCTGATTCTACACCTCGTTAACCTGACCGGTTTTAGCGGGAACACCTATTTCAAACCGCTGCCGGTGTATGAGCTGAGTTTCAAAATCAAGTCGGATTTCAAGCCCTCGAAAGTATTCTCGATGGTGACCGAAAAACCGGTTCCGTTTACGTGGAAAAACGGTTTCGTGGAGTTAAAAGTGGCCAAACTCGGCGACTTCGACGGGCTGGTACTGGACCGGTAAATATATCGGTCCCTCGCCAAAGGCTACTGACATAGGGCTGTCACCGGGTCGCGTTTACTTTGTATCGTAAACAAACCCCAACGACTATGTCACAGATCGAAATGCTTTTGAAGGAAATGGATCAGGAAGCCAAAACCACCCGGAACATGCTTGGCCGCGTTCCCAACGACAAGTATGATTGGCAACCGCACGAAAAAAGCATGACCGTCCGGGCGCTGGCCACCCACATTGCCGAATTGCCTTCGTGGGTGACGCTGGCGTTGACCACCGAAGAACTCGATTTTGCCACGACTCCGTATCAGCCCGTAGTGATTAACGATACAGCCCAGTTGCTGGACTATTTCGAACGAATGCTGGCCGACGGAAAAGCGCATCTGGAACAGGCTACTGAAGAACAACTGGAAGGCCGGTGGGTGCTGCGCGAGGGCGAACAGATTTACAGCGACACCTCGAAAGGCGAAATGATCCGCATTTCGTTCAGCCAGATTGTGCACCACCGGGCGCAGTTGGGCGTATACCTGCGTCTGCTGAACATTCCGATTCCGGGCAGCTACGGCCCAAGTGCGGATGAACCCGGTTTTTGATAGAAAGATGAAAGAGATGAGACGAGAGCGTAAAGACTTAACTACTGAACAACCATGCGTTTTTTCTTTACTCTCACTTCTCTGCTCTTTAGTCTCGCGTTGAATCAATACCCCTTCAAACTCAACTCCTCGGTATCGACCATTTCAACGCGCTTGCCCATTTTTTTCTGGATGATTTTAAAATGGTGTTCGTCGTCGGGGCAGATCAGGGAAATGGCTTCCCCTTCGGCCTCGGCGCGACCCGTTCTGCCAATCCGGTGAATGTAATCTTTGGGAGAACGCGGCAATTCGTAGTTGATCACAAAGGGCAACAACTGAATATCGATCCCTCTGGAAATCAAATCCGTAGCCACCATCACCGGCAACTTCCCGGATTTGAATTTGCTCAGGGTTTCGGTCCGCGCGCCCTGGCTTTTATCGCCGTGAATGGCTTCGGCCTGCACACCGTTTTTCCGGAGCTTCACCACCAGATTGTCGGCCGTCCGGGTCGATGAAACAAACACCAGCACCTGCGTCATCTTCCGTTCCTTGATCAAATACCGCAGCAACGGCCCTTTCCGTTCCGGGTCGATCCGGTAGGCAACCTGCTTGATCAGATCCAGATTCTGCGGTTCTTCAGCAATTTCAATTTTAATCGGATTGCGCAGCAGATTTTCCCGGATTCCCTGGATCGCATCCCCCAGCGTGGCCGAAAACAGAATGTTCTGACGGTTTTTGGGCAACATTTCGAAAATCTCATTCATCTCGCCGGCAAAGCCCATATCCAGCATTTTATCGGCTTCATCGAGCACCAGAATCGCCACTTCCCAGAGGTGTAAGGCGTTGGAAGACACCAGGTCCAGCAGGCGACCCGGCGTGGCCACCACAATTTCGGCCCCCAGCAAGGCAATCATCTGCGGATTGATCGACACCCCGCCGTAGACCGCCAGGGTTTTCACTTTTCGGGGCAGGTTTGCCGCCAGCGTTTGAAACACTTCGGCCACCTGAACGGCCAGTTCGCGGGTGGGCACCAGCACCAGGACTTTTACGTTGCGGTCGTTGGTGGTCTTTCGGCGCTGAAACATTTCCAGAATCGGCAGCACAAAACCGGCGGTTTTGCCCGAGCCGGTTTTGGCAATTCCCAGCACATCGTGTCCTTTCAGAATGGTCGGAATCGCTTCCTGCTGAATGGGATAGGGTTCGGTATATTGCTGCTCCGCGACGGCTTTCAGGAGTGGTTCGGATAATCCAAGCGATGAAAAAGACATAATGTGTTAAAAAGAGGAAGGATAGAAACGGCTTCCGGCTTCAAATATACCACTAAATACCGGGGCGGTGGTTTTGTACGCATGAACTTACTAGGTTTACACGTACCATTTCATCTTTCCGTATGGACAGGAAATTAACATTGAAGCTCGATGAAGACGTGATTCCGCAAGCTAAAATCTACGCAGCTTCGCAAAACAGAAGCCTGTCAGGGTTGGTAGAAGGATATTTAAAATCGCTGGTCAGTCAGAACGATTCAGACCGTGAAAATGAGGAAATCAAAATTTCTCCATTTGTCAAAAGTATGACATCGCGGATTGGGATCCCCTCGGATTGGAATCCGAAAGATTTTAAGGAGTCAGAGCTTCCAATCATGACCGCACAGGAATATCTAGTCAGCATTGGTCGGAAATGATCAGTCATCTTTGGCCCGCAAAACACTGTCAATCAGCCGCTTTACTCCTATAAAAACTTTATGATAGTATCTCAAAGGGAAGGCGTCCGGTTCAAAAGTAGCTTTCCCGTCAGTTATTTTTCCGGGTTTTCTTGATTGGTTTTCCGTACTTCTTCATCATCTCTTCGGCGTGGTTCCGGCGCACATTGACCTTCTTGTTTTTCTCGATTTTCTCGTGAAACGCCCCGCCGAACGTATCGCTCAGGTGAATTTTCACGCCCGGATTTTTCATGTTCACCTTCGGTTTTTCATCTTCGGTCAGCACGTCCGAAATGACAAGGTCCCCGGGAAGCGGCAGCATCGGAATGGCGTAATTCATCAACTGCTCGATGGTGGCCTGCTGCTCTTTTTCCTTTTCGGTGATGAACGCAATGGCGATCCCGTTTTTATCGGCGCGGCCCGTCCGGCCAATCCGGTGAATGTACATTTCGGGCACTTCCGGAATGTCGAAATTGACGACGTGCGACACCTCGGCCACATCCAGCCCGCGGGCAATGATGTCGGTCGCAATCAGAATGCGGTAATTCCCCTCCTGAAACTGCCGGACCGAATTGAAGCGGTGGTTTTGTTCCTTATTGGAGTGAATGACGCCAATCTGCTCGGGAAACTTCGCTTCCAGTTGCTCGTAAAGCTGGTTGGCCAGGTTCTTGGTCGCCACAAAAACCAGCACCTTGGTCATGTCGGCATTCTGGCGAAGCAGCAATTCCAGCAGATTGATCTTGGTGTAAAAGTTTGGAACCGCATACGCCGTCTGGCTGATGTTTTCCAGGGGCGTTCCCACCGGAGCCGCTTCGACCCGAACCGGGTTGTTGAAATACGTTTCGATCAGCCCCTCCACCTCCTCGGTCATGGTGGCCGAAAACAGCAGGTTTTGCCGCCGGACCGGCAGCAAATCCAGAATGGTGGTCAATTGCGTCCGAAAACCGAGGTTGAGCATTTCGTCCACCTCATCAATCACCAGCCGTTTGATGGTTTTGGTTTTCAGTAACCCTTTGATAGACAAGTCGATTAGCCGACCCGGTGTAGCCACCAGCACATCCATTCCCTGCTCCACTTCGGCAATTTGGGGTTTGATGTTCACCCCGCCGTAGATGCCCACCACGGCCAGATTCATGTAGGGAGTCAACTGCTTCACCGCTTCCACGACCTGCACCACCAGTTCCCGCGTCGGAACGATGATGAGGAGTTGCGGAAGCCGGTCTTTCGAAAACTGGAATTGCCGCAGACACGGCAGCAGGTACGCAAACGTTTTGCCGGTTCCGGTTTGGGCAATGCCACACACATCTTTTCCCGACATCACCACCGAAAATACCGTCTGCTGAATGGGCGTGGGCGTGGTGTAGCCCAGATCCGTCAAGGCATTTAAAAGCGGTTTATTCAGATTTAATTCTTCAAAAGTCATATCCTTTTCTATAAACGAAACCATTTAGGCTCTTTTACTCTTTACGTAGGAACGCTTACCCATAGGCTTCCATGAAAACACAAAATTACGAAAACCACGTTCGGTATTACCCTCCGCACCACTTTGTATTTTACCCGGTCGTTCTTATTCTGCTGGGAATCAGCCTTTACTACACCTTCAAAGCCGATGAGCCGACCATGATCTGGTTGTTCATTTCTCTTCTGATTGTCCTGATCACCTGGGTGGCTTTCATGCTGCGGCAACACTACGCCCTTGGTAATCAGAACCGAATCGTTCGGCTGGAGATGCGGTTTCGGTATTATGTACTGACCAACCGGCGATTGGAAACCATCGAAAACCAACTTTCGTTCGGCCAGCTTCTCGCCCTGCGGTTTGCGTCGGACGACGAACTACCGAATTTGACCCAACGCGCTATCGCTGAAAATCTTAGCCCGGACGAAATCAAGAAGTCGGTTGTCCACTGGATGCCCGATCACCTGCGGGTGTAAGCAGAGCGGTTTTCGGTACACGGTTTTTGGTTTTAGGATAAGGCTGGGAGCCTTTTTATGAAAATCAAAACCAATCCCGGCGGGATGACCAATCGTATATGAACCGTCCCGACGGGACTATTTTCCTATCAATGCCCGTGGTTTCTACAAAATGGACCACATCCCTACGGGACAGATGGCAAAACCGGGTTCCAGAAGACTCCTTTGGAGCTACAGCCAAGAAATGGATTCCAGCCTTCAAACACTTCTAACCGCTTGAACGGGTATTACTGCGCCGTTTCTTTCTTCAATGCATACACCAGGGCATGATAATCAGTTACTTTTTTGGTGATCAGTCCCTGCTTATTGATCACGAAATGCGTGGGATACGCGTTGATTTGCAGTTGGTCGGTCAGATAACTTGCCTGATCCGGGATCACGGCGTAATCGAATTGTTTTTTCTTTAAAAACCCGGCTACTTTTTGCCGGGGATCCATACAAAGGCTGAGAAACAACACATCCGGGCGGTTTTTGTATTGGCTTTTCAGTTGATTCAAGGCCGGCATTTCCTGCACACACGGCAAACAGGCAATAAACCAGCATTTCAACACCACAATTTTCCCTTTCGTCGTCTCATTGGTGTATGTATTTCCTTCCATGTCCGTAAAACGATAGGCAGGCAGGGCCGTCCCTTCCTTCTGAAAATGCTCCAGTTCTTCGAGGCCCCAGTACTTCACCGTCGTTTTAATGTCCTGACTGACTGACTCCTCCAATTTGGACAACTGATACACCGCAGTCGAATCGTCCGATTTCAGCCGCAGGGGAAAATACCGTCCGGTGGAAATGGATTTTAGAAAACTTTCCTGCGTCATGGGATTGGCAAGCGTATCCAGGGCCTGATAGTCATCAGACAACTTTACATTTTTTTCGCGGTAAGCCAGAAAACTCGTGATATCTTTCAGCAGGATGGCAGGCTCCGCAACGGGGTCGCCGTATCGTTTATTTTGACGACAGGAAATCGTGAACAGGCTTACCAAAACCATTCCAAAAACAAGGCTCCATCTCATCGTAACAACGTACTGATTATCGATCATTTTTCACTCTTTTTTGCCAGAAAAATCCTACTTTTGCAGAAATAGGTAGTTGTAAGCTATCCGGACCATTCTGTTCCGAACGCAAACTACACCCATTTCAAGTAGTTAAGGCCATCTCTTCCCAATTTGCGAGCAGTATCACGTCGCCGACCCGAACCAATCGGGGCCGATTCTACCATTTATAGGTATTAAAAGTAAAAATAGCCCTTGGTGGGCTTTGTTGAGTATACGATAAACGCGAATGAACCGAACCTTTACACCCTTTCCCCTCCTTCCGGGCATGTTTTCCCTAAACTTTAAAAAGTGCATTTTTTGTTTATTCCAGTTGATCCTTTGCTGCCTACTGGCCTCGTCTGTAAGCTACGCGCAGGACGGCAAACTGAAAGTGAAAGGGAAAGCACTGGATGCCCAAACCAACGCGCCACTCATTTTTGCCAGTGTCCGGTTGTTCAAACCCGCCGATAGTTCATTCGTTGCGGGGGCCATTACCACCGAAACCGGCGAGTTCTCGGTCGATGCCGTGGCCGGAAACTACTACGCCGTTGTGGAGTTTATGGGGTACAAACCGCTGAAAAAATCCGCCATCCGCCTGACCCGCGACAATTCTCCGCTCGACATCGGCACGCTTAAACTCGCGGCTTCGGCCAGCACACTGGATGAAGTGGTGGTGCAGGGCGAAAAAAGTTCGATGGAATTTTCACTGGATAAAAAGATTTTCAACGTGGGGAAAGACCTCGCCAACGCGGGCGGAACAGCCGCCGATATTCTGAGTAATGTGCCGTCGGTGGCCGTGGATGTCGAGGGCAACGTCAGCCTGCGGGGCAGCAACAGCGTCCGGATTCTGATCGACGGAAAACCGTCGGGCCTGGTCAGCATCAAAGGCGGCAGCGGTTTGCAACAGTTGCAGGGCAGCAGCATCGAGCGCATCGAAGTGATCACCAACCCCTCGGCGCGCTACGAAGCGGAAGGCATGGGCGGTATTATCAACATCATTCTGAAGAAAGAGCGGAAAGAAGGTTTCAATGGTTCCTTTGACGTCATTGTCGGACACCCGACCAATTATGGACTGGCCGCCAACGTCAATTACCGGCGCAAAAACCTGAATTTTTTCGTCAACTATACCGCGGCATACCGGAACACACCCGGCCGCAGCACCTTGTATCAGGAGTTGTATCGCAACGATTCGACGTTCCTGACCGAGCAAAACTCGACCAGCAAACTCAAAGGGCAAAACAACAACGCCCGGGCCGGAATCGACTATTTTTTCAACGACAAAAACGTATTGACGGGGGCGTATACCTGGCGGATCAGCAAAGGCAAACGGTTTACGGACATCCGCTACCGCGATTACATTACCAGCCTGAGCAACCCGCAGAGCATCACCTATCGCACGCAGGACGAAACCGAAACCGAACCCAATTCCGAATACGCCCTGACCTACAAACGGTCGTTCAAACGCCAGGGCCACGAACTGACCGCCGACCTGCGGTATCTGGACAATTGGGAAAGTTCGGATCAGTATTTCGGCCAGCGGACGGTTCTGCCCGATGGCGGTCCTTCCGGCGTCCCGAATTCGCTGCAACGGTCGATCAACGACGAAACCGAGAAGCAGTTTCTGGTGCAGATCGATTACGTCCAGCCGTTTGCAAAAGACGGCAAGTTTGAGGCCGGTTTGCGGAGCAGTACACGCGACATGACCAACAACTACTGGGTACGGGAACAGACTTCCGATGGCGGCTGGATTCCGGTTCCGGGGCTGACCAACGACTTTCTGTACGAAGAAAACATCAATGCGGTTTACGGGATGATTGGCAACAAAACCCGCAAATTCTCCTACCAGGCGGGGTTGCGGGCCGAGTGGACAGACGTCACCACGACGCTGAAACAAACCAATGAGGTCAATCCCCGCAGCTACGCCAACCTGTTTCCGAGCGTTCACGTCACCTACGACATGCCGCAGCAGAATGCGCTGCAACTGAGCTACAGCCGCCGGGTTCGCCGACCCAATTACAACGACCTCAGCCCGTTTTCGACTTTTAGCGACAACCGGAACTTCTGGAGCGGCAACCCCGATCTGAACCCGGAATTTACGGATGCTTTTGAAATCGGTCACATCAAATACTTCGCGAAAGGTTCGATCGGGTCGTCGCTGTACTACCGGCATACCACCGGCAAAATCGTGCGCATCCGCCGGGTCGACGAAAACGGTTTTTCGAATACGCGCCCCGAAAACCTGGCAACGGAAGACTCCTACGGGGCCGAGTTTACCAGCTCGTTCACGCCGGTTAAATGGTGGAAAATGGACGGAAGCTTTAACTTCTTCCGCGCCGTTACCAACGGTGACAACCTCGACGCCAACTTTCAGAGTGACACTTATAGCTGGTTTGTGCGGGCCACCAACCGGCTGACGGTTTGGGAAAAAACCGACGTTCAACTGCGCGCCAACTACGAAGCCCCCCAACTGACCCCGCAGGGAAAACGGAAGGCCATTGCCACGCTGGATTTTGCCGTCAGCAAGGACATCATGAAAAATAACGCCACGCTGACCCTGAACGTAATCGACGTGTTCAATTCCCGCCGGTTCCGCTCCATCACCGAGGGCGCTAATTTCTACACCGAAACCAACTCGCAGGGGCGGCTCCGTCAAATCAACCTGACGTTCAATTACCGCCTGCGGCAGGCCAAGAAGAAAACGAAAGACGTCGGCGAAGGCGATTATTAAGATTATTCGGACATGAGCACCCTCCAAATCCGCCGGATGACGCTGCCGGAACTACAGGACATTGCCGTGGAATGGGCGGCTGCTGAAGGCTGGAATCCCGGTTTGGGCGACGCAGCCTGTTTCTACGCAGCGGACCCCGACGGTTTTCTGGCAGGCTGGCTCGATGGCCAGCCCATTGCCTGCATCTCGGCGGTGCGCTATCCACCGGATTTTGGGTTCATCGGCTTCTACATCGTTCGGCCCGGCTACCGGGGCCAGGGTCACGCTCTGACCCTCTGGAAAGCTGCCATGCAGCACCTGGAAGGGCGCACCATCGGTCTGGATGGCGTGGTCGAACAGCAGGAAAACTACCGGCGATCCGGTTTTGCGTTGGCCTACAACAACATTCGTTTCGAAGGCACCACACCCCTGCCCATTACCGCGGAAACCGGTGCCACGGTCGTTCCGGGCGACCAGCTTCCTTTTGAATCCCTCCTGGCCTACGACCGGCTTTATTTCCCGGCTGACCGGGCCGCTTTTCTGGCGGCATGGCTTCGTCAGCCCGACGCCACAGCATTGGCGGTTGTTGTCGGCGAAGAAATCCAGGGGTATGGCGTGATTCGGCCCAGCCGCGAGGGGTTTAAAATCGGACCCCTCTTTGCCGAAACACCCGCTTTCGCCGATCAGCTTCTGACCCGACTCGTTCAATCCATTGCCCCCCAAACCCGGTTTTATTTGGATGTTCCGGCAGCTAACCCGGCAGCCGTGGCCCTCGCCCGGCAGTACGGCATGCAGCCGGTTTTTGAAACCGCCCGGATGTATACCGGAAACGCCCCCCGCATTGCCGTGAACGGCATCTTTGGCGTAACCACCTTCGAACTGGGGTGAGCCCGCTTCCATTCGCTGGCTCACGGGCTACGAATCCTGAAATAGCACCTGTTATGTACCCAATCCCGCCAATTACCAGTTTGGCGTATTGGAAGTCCTTCTGCCTTGCGACCTTTGAATACCGATCCCAACGACCTGATCAGCGGGAGCAACGCTAACGAACACGACGCATGGCCCTTACACACCCCTTTAACACAACGCCACAACCATATTCTCAGGAATCCACCAACGTCATTTACGAACTGCTGTTCTGTGACTCCCTGGCGTATTACAAAAACCGCATTCAGTCGCCGTACGAATATCCGTGGACGGTTTTGCTGGCCGATACCGCAGACACTTCCGATTTGCAGAACGTGGCGGCTGACCCAGACGTCGAAACCCGAATCAAGGCCCTTGCCTGCCACCGGTTACGGGAAAACGGGCTCCCCATCGAAAAGAGAGAATTGCTGGCGGTTGTCGTCGAAGTCGGTTTGGACAATGGGCTCGATGTACTGGCTTCGTATCAGGACGGAACCGCCCGCTACATCAATCATACCGAACGGATGGTGATTTGGGAAGCCACCGATTCTCGATCCAACACCCTGACATCCAACCTGTTCAACGCCAGCATCAACATCGTGACCAAAATCGGTCCCTGGGACGGTCCCCGACGGCCCCATCCCGTCGAAGGGAATGTCCGGATTTCGTTTCTGGTGTCTGACGGACTTTATTTTGGCGAAGGTCCCATCAACGTTTTGTTCAATGATGCCCTGGCGAGTCCGGCCCTGACGGCCGCCACCGAACTCATGCAATATGTAACGGAGAAAGACCTCGCCAATCAGTGACGTTCTTTTTTACCAGCTTGTCCAACCACCATCGACCAGTAAATTCTGCCCCGTAACAAACGCTGACGCATCAGAGGCCATGAAAACCACCGGGCCTTTGATGTCGTCATCGTTGGCAAAACGGCCCAGGGGCGTCAGACGTTTGTAGTTTTCGACAAATTCTTCCTTCCCGCTCATCTGCTCCACACCGGGGCCGTAGCCGCCGGGGCTGATGCAATTCGCCCGGATGTTGTCTTTCCCGTAGTAATTCGCCAGCCATTTGGTGAAGCCCACCATGCCCCATTTGTCGTACGTATAATTGACCGGGCTGGTCATGCCGGTCGTTCCATACACCGGAAAATGGGGACCGACCGCGCCCTGTATTGAGCTGATGTTGATGATGTTACCGGACTTTTGCGGAAGCATCACGGCAATCACGGCCTGGGTGATCAGCACCAAACCGGTCGAATTGATCCGCTGGGCTTTTTCCCAGCTTTCCCTGTCGATATCGGCCAGATTTTGGAAGCCTTCGCGGGAAACCGCATTGTTGACCAGCACATCGATCCGGCCAAAGCGGTTTTTCACTTCATCCACAAACGCGCGAATCGAGTTTTCATCTTCCAGATCCAGCGCCATGCCCTCGGCCCACCAGCCTTTTTCCCGAATGGTCGCGGCAAATTTCCGGCATTTCTCACCATCCCGTGATGCAATGATAACCTCCGCACCCGCTTCGGCCAGGGCCCAGGAAATGGGCGTCCCGAAAAAGCCCGCGCCACCGGTTACAATGGCAATTTTGCCCGAAAGACTGAATAGATTCTTCATTTGTTTTTTCTTCGATATTCGTTATTCGATATTCAATATTCGTTATTCAATCATCAGATATACAATGCTTTAATATCGAATAATGAATTACGAATATTGAATAACGAAGTTTAAAAACGCCACACCGCCGGTGTCACGATCTCTTCCTCCACCGCCTGAAACACGTCCTGGATTTCGGCCAGCACGTCGGGTGGAATCGCCGGGCCATTCAGCAAAGCAATATTCTGCTGGATTTGGGCCTGATTGACTGCTCCGAAAACGATGCTATCGACCGCGGGCAAATCCCGGACGAACGAAAAAGCGAGTTGAGCCACGGACATTTGCGCCCGCTGCGCCAGTTTTTGCAGTGCAACCAGGTGCAGTTCTGCTTTTTTCAGACTGCCTCTCAACTGCGCCGGATTCATAAAAAACAGCCCCTGCAAAAACACGCTGCGCGCAAAAACCAGCTTCGACTGGCTCCGCAACTGCTCCAGCAGCCCGGTTTTCAAGAGCCGTTGATCGAAAACGTTCACCGGAATCTGCGTCGCTTCCAGCACCTCTTCTTCCAGGATATACGCCACATCTTCAGGCTCATACGCCGAAACACCCCCGATGTCGATCAGCCCTTCCTCTTTCAGTCGGCGCACCATCATCGGCAGAATTTTGATCACTTCCGCCATTGGTTCCGCGCCTTTGTGATGCAGGCAAACCGGCAGTCGATCAACTTTCAAAGCCGCCAGCGACTCCTTTACGCTCCGATGCACCTCGTCCCACGCCCGCTCCGGATGGCCGAGGTTGGCCGGGTTGATTTTGAATTTTGACACCAGATTCGGGTCGTACGCCTGACCGGTTTCTTCCAGAAAATCACCCAACACCTGCTCCGAATGTCCATACTGACGGGCGGTATCCAGCGTATTGATCCCGGCTTGTGCGGCAAGCTGAAGCATTTGGAAACTCTCCGCCCGATCCGGCATCCCTTCCGAATTCGAGATACCGTAATTCAACCCCAACTGAACGGTTCCCAGCGTCAACTGCGAAAACCGGTAATTATGAAAAATGCGATACGTCATGAATGACTTATTTTTTATACACCAGGCAACTAGTTCACACTCACCACCGACGGCGTCCGAATACCCGGTTTTATTTCTCCGCTGACGTACACCCAACGGTTGTTCCAGAACACCACGGGCAAGGTTACCCGGGCTTCGAACCGGGTTTGCTGACCGATGTATTCCCAGCTATCGGTTTCGGGAAAATAAAAAAGCAGACTTTGAATAATTCCGGGATGGGTGGCCGGTGTTTTATAAGCTGCCGTTACCGCATCGACCCCGCCCCAGAACAAAAACCGGTCGTTGTTCAGAACGGGCAAAACCGTTCCCCCGGCCGACATGCCCCGGGGCATCGGCGCCAGCTTTTCCCAGACACCAACCCATTTGTTGTTCTTTTGCTCCAGCCGTAAACGAAATGCATCCAGCAGAATAGATCGGTATTTCTCACCTTTGGCATTAAGTCCGACGGTTTCTCCGCCAAAGAGATAAAAGTGGTTCCGATAAACCGTACAAACCGGAAACTGCCGTTCCGGCCCCGGCCACGCTTCGGTTTCGAACCAGCCCCGCGAGCGATTTTTCAAATCCAGTGCATAGCACTTTTTCAAGGGCATTCCGGTTGGCGTGCTGATTCCTCCGGCAATCACAATCACATCACCCAGCAGCGTTCCGGCCATGTTCGCCAGCAAAACCGGCAGCTTTGGGTAACTGGATTGAATCAGTTTCTTTCCGTTCCATTCATACCCGATTACCCGGTTCAGATGACCGCTTTCCGTACTTCCACCAATCAGAATGAGGGTATTCTGGTACGAAACCGTTACGCCATAGCCCGACGGTTCGGGCAGTTTTTCATCCGCTTTCAACCAGGTCTTTCCATCGGCCAGGACGTAGATATCGTCGTACCACTTCTTTTTCCCGCCCTCCCAGGGGTATTTGTCGGGGAAATTGGCCCCGCCCAGACAAACCAGCGCACCGTGGCTAACACCCGCGAACATCCCCGCCCAGCCCTTTCCACCCGGCAGCGGTGGCAATTCAGACCACTCGACCGCAGGCTGCGCTACGGTTTTTAATGCAATTGTCATGAGTAAAACCAAGCGATAAAAGGATAATTTCATCATCCGTAGAATTAAAAGTAAACTGTGATCAAAACCACTCCGCCCGGCCCCGGTTCGCGGAATCCGCCGGTTACGAGCAGCGTCTTACGTTCCGGCTGGTCTTCCAGAAAACACAGGTTGCTGGTCAGTGGCAAAGTGGTATCCAGCGAAAAAAGCCACTCACCCCGCGCCGACACCACCTGAATCGCCTGCATCCCGTAATGCGCCACCCAGATGCGCCCCTGCTGATCGAGTGCCAGACCATCTGGCAAATTGCCAATGGCGTTCCCCGAAGGATGGGCCGGGAGTGCCGCAAAAACCAGCACCGGGCCTTTCGGCATTCCCGGTTCGGCCAGTTCGATCACCAACACCCGGTTTTGGTAACTTTCGGCCACATACAACTTCGTTTCATCGGCCGACAACACCAGCCCATTGGCGTAATCGATGCCGTCCGCAACCAGTCGCTCGGTTCCGTCTGCTCCGACAAAAAACACTTTTCCATGGGTTCGGATCGAGTCGGTAAAGTAGAGATTCTGACGGGAATCGATCACCAGATCATTGGGCGACTGCACGTCCACACCGGCGCAAAACTGCTGAATAACAACCCCTTGATACGACCCATCTGAACCAAACCGGCCGATGGCAGCCTGCCGGGGGTCGCACACCCCATGGTCGCCAGTGGGCAAAACAACCTGCCCGTTGGGGCAAGCGGTTTTTCCCCAGACGATGTACTTCCCCGCTCTATCCAGCCGAATGATTTCACCGCCGGTGAGCGTCGTAACATACCAGTTTCCATCCCGATCCACCGCCGGGCCTTCGGTGTAAAAAGGCAGATCAAGAAGCTTTTCGACGGTGTAGTTCATGCTTTTCTTTATTTCATTATTCGTTACCGCGCGGGCGGCCCCGTCAATATTAAATATTCGATATTCAAACCATTGATTATAAGATACTTAAACCTTAATATCGAACACCGAATTTTGACGGGGCCGCCCGCGCGGTAACGAATAATGAAGTTTAGTGGAGCTGATGATCCCTTTCAAACGGAAACAACGGTCTTCTCCGGTTTTGATACGTAAAAAGTGTCATGTCCGCCTGGGTCACGCCCGGCGTATCGACCTGCACAATGGCCGGGCAAACCGGGGCGTAGGCAGCAATCGGGGCGTTGACGCCTTTGGCGATGATGATGGCAAACGCGTCCGGTTCCAGGCCGAAAGCCGTCATCTGGCGCAGGCTGTAGGGCGGTGTTCGGCGGGTCGTCAGCATGACGATATTGCCTTTTTGAGTTTTCACGAGTGCGGTTTCGCCCATGTCGTAATTCACAAAACCGCCGTGTTTGGGCGTCGATTCGGTGAATTTTCCATCCAATAGTCGCGTGAGTGTCACCTCCGTTTTGTGGGGTTTCCCGGCTTCCATCGCCAGTGGAAACGTTTCACCAATGGCATGTTGACGCGCTTCCTCCACCGCCGATGGATCGTACAGGCAGATAAAAACCGGTCCGATGTCCTTCATTTCCAGCGATTCCAGCAAATGCGTGCTGTTGCCGGGTGCGCCCCCACCGACGTTGTCGCCCATGTCCAGCATCAAAACCGGTTTGGGTAAAGCCGCCAACGTCGGCAAGACGGCCTGAATACCGGTTTTGGGGCCGTTAAATTCTTCTTTTCGGTCAAGGATATAGTCAGAAAGTTGCTGCCCGGTTTTCTGGATCAGCTTCTGCGCGTCGGCATCCTGTTTTTGGTCGGCAACCAGAATGAAAGCCGAACCCATTTCGGCCACATCGGCATACGGAAACCCCAGCAGCAAACTCGCCGACAGCAGGCGGTTTTGCCTCCCCGTTTCCGTCAAATGCGCCAGTAGACTTCGGCAGGGGTCCTGCGAGGTGTATTGTTGTTCGATGCTGATCGCCATCGGCAGTTGCACCAGGTGCTGCACGGGCTGAACCGTGCCCCTTAACGTGTCCACGAGAATCTGGGCGGCTTTCCGACCTGTCGCCCGCTGGTCGATGTGCGGATTGGTGGCATACGCGACCAGCGCATCCGTGGCCGCTACCATCGCCCGGCTGACGTTGGCGTGCGGGTCCAGCGTGCCGGTTATCGGTATTTCAGGACCCAGTTTTTCCCGCAGCAAACCCAGCCAATGCCCATCCAGATCGGGATACGATTCCGCGACCCCGGCCCCATGCGGCACCACGACACAACCATCGACGGGCAAAACAGCGTCAAGTGCCGCCCACATCTCGGCTAGGATAGCCTCGTAGGCTTCTCGTTGGATCAAACCACCCGGCGTGGCCGAGGCATACAAAACCGGCACGAGTTCCAGGTCAGGAGAAGCATCGATTACGTCGATCACGCCACTGATTTCGTGGTGCGCGCCCGCGTATTCGGCCCGAATGGCCTCCCCCGCCAGCCAGTAGCCGTTTTTGAAATCGTCCAGCGTGGTGGGGATTTCAATAAAGGTGTTGGTTTCGTGGTAAATGCCCAGCAGCGCAATTCGTTTTCGCATCGTTGCGGTTTTATTTTCCTACATAAATCACGACATCGACTTCAAACTTCAGCAAATCGCCCAGGCAGCCAATCAGCGTGGTCCGGGCCGGATACGGGGCGCTAAAATAATCCCGGTAAATGGCGTTGAACTCGGCCAGGTATTCCTGTTTGCCAACGTAATTCCGAACCTGAACGGCATCGTCCAGACTCGCTCCGGCGGCTTCCACGATCCGTTTCAGGTTTTCGAACGACCGGCGGCATTCCCCCTCAAAGGTGTCATTGACGATGGCTCCGGTGTCGTCCACCGAGGCTTGTCCCGACACAAACAGGTAATCGCCCGAAACAATACCGGGTGAAAAAGGGAGATGACTTTTCGGGATGTTTTCCCCACTTACGACGATTTTCTTGCTCATAATACACCAAATTTTTGATAGGCTTCCCAGGCTTTCATGCCGTTTTTAATGGCATCACGCGTGACGTTTTCGGCATCCACTTTCTGAATCGCTGCGGCAATGACCCGCTCTTCCACTTCCTGCGGAACGACGACAATGCCGTCTTCGTCGGCCATCACCAGATCGCCGGGCCGGAATTTTACGCCGTCGATCTCCACGGTCACGTCCAGATCGACCACCCGCTGGCGGTTCTGGCTGTCGTACGGATTTCTGGAAGTCGCAAAAACCGGAAATTCCATTACCCGCATCTTGTCGATATCCCGAACCCCGCCGTGAACGATGACGCCCAGACAACCGCTGTTGCGGGCCGCCGTCGACAACAACTCGCCCCAGATGCCGGAGCGCGTAGAACCGCCTGCCGCACAGATCAACACATCGCCCGGCTGGCAGGAATCGACGGCCTGTAATTCGAGTTCGTAGGGATTCGGGTCGGCATCGTACATGTCCGCCCACAAGCTGGTTTTGCAACGCCCCAGCAACTTGGGAATGCCGGTATAGGCGTGAAACGGAATGCGCGTGGCCTGGTGCGTATAGCCCAACTGGTCGAGTACATCCGACAGCACGGCCACGTATAGTTTGTCTTTTAATTCTTCCAGATTCATTTTAAAACAGGTTTATTCCCGACTTCCGGACGTTCAGCAATGTCTTCCGGTTTGGGTTTGATGGTATATAGCAAGGCGGCAGAAATCAGCATGGTAAGGGCGGCAAACTGGAACATCCGGCTCAGATCCACGTCCGCATCCCGCAAGATACCGCCCGCGTACAGCCCCACGCCCCCGACGATGCAGGCCACCAGATTCAACACGCCGTAGCCCGTGGCGCGGTAGCGTTGATCGGCAATCAGACACAAAATCGGCATCATGTTCGCATCCAGGAAGGTGCGCGTAAAGGCATAAAGCATGAAACAGACGATGGCGACGGGAAGAATGCTCGTACTGCTGGCAATGAAAATACCGGGAGCGGCAATCACCAGACCGATGAAAGGCACCAGAATCCGGCCGCGTGGGTTGGTCCGGCTCCAGCGGTCGGCCAGAAAACCGCCCGTCAGAACGCCCACCAGCGAAGCCGTGTGAAAGTAGCCCGTGGCATACAGGCCGGCGACGGTTTGGGACAGGTTGAAATGCTCTTTGTAATACGTTGGTAACCAGCCGACAACCAGCCAGCTCACAATTCCACCCAGCCCCCAGAAGGTGAGCGCTACCAGGTAATTCCGGCGACTGAACAGATCCCGAAGGGCGGCCGTGAAACGAATGGCCGGTTCGGGTTCGGCTGAAAGCGCATGTTTTTCGGGCACAACCGGATCGCGCAACACCAACGCCAGCAACACCGCATACCCGACGCCAATGAGTCCAAAAACGCCAAATGCGTAGCTCCACGTCCGGCTTTCGGCCAGCCAGCCGCCGACAAACCCCAGGCTTTGCCCGATCATGATACCGCCCATGTGAATGCCCGTCGCCAGCGAACGCGTGGCACCCCGGTGGTAGTCGACAATCAGCGCCAGAGCCGCCGGAATGTAACAGGCTTCGCTGACGCCCATGAGCGCGCGGGTCAGGAGGAGTTCTTCAAAGGTGGTGGCCCGGGCGGTAAACCAGGTGACAATCGACCAGACAAACAGGCTGCCGATAATGACCCGGCTGCGGTTAAACCGGTCGGCCAGAAAACCGGCCAGCGGACTCAGCAAACCGTATACCCACAGGAAAACCGAAGTCAGCAAACCGAACTGACCGTCGGTCATCGGAATTTCGGCCAGAATGGAACTCCGCATCGTGGTAATCATCATCCGGTCGAGGTAGTTCAGACAGCCGACCACACAGAGTAAACCCACGATGAGCCACGGATAAAAAGATGGTCGCGATAGAGTCATGGCTTGATAACGTGGGGGTTAGTTGAGAAAAAACAATTACAAAAACGGCTGAATCAACCCGATGGCCCGGCCAACGTCCACCGTCTCCACGGGCGGCAAGCCAAAGTTTCTTTCGACCGAAGCCATGTCCTTGAAACCGCTGCCGGTGACCAGACAAACCACGGTTTCGTCGCGGCTTACTTCGTTTCGGGCCACGGCATCCTCCAGCCCGGCCAGCGCGACCGCTCCGGCGGGTTCGCTGAAAATTCCCTCTTTCTGGGCCAGTGCTTTCTGCCACGCAAAAACCCGTTCGTCCGTCACGACGTAGCCCGTGCCGCCGGTTTTTCGGCAGTTTTCAATCACGTCATCGCCATCCAGCACCCCCGGAACCTGCAAACCGCTGACCGCCGTGGTGGAGGCCGCCACCGCGCTCGCTTTCCGATCCTGGTTCCGCAACGCACTTGCAATCGTATCGTTCCCTTCGGGTTGAACACAGTTAACTTTCGCAAAACCGGCATCCGGTTTTTCAGACAGAACACCCCGGGTAATGGCTAGGGTCAGCCCGCCCCCACCGGCTGGCGAAAAAATATGATCGACCCGACCTTCCAATGTTTCCAGAATTTCGGAAGCCATCGTCTGCACGCCCTGCATGGCGGACGGGCAATACCGGTAGGCACTGATCGGCAGCGGTATTTCATGGGTCCGGCAGAGGGTTTCGAGTTCGTCGAATACCGCTGAGGTGATCACCGGATCTTTGCCAAAACCGTGTACCATAAAAATGCTGGCTCCGTATAACTGCATCTGCCGGATTTTGGGCAAGGGCGCCCCGTCTACCACCACCAGCATACACTGAATACCCGCAGCCGCGCAATAGGCCGACAAGGCCGCGCCGGTGTTGCCGCTGGAGGTGGCAATGCAGACTTTCTGGCCTTTGGCATTCATCTCACTGACCAGAACGGCCGCGAAACGATCTTTGTAGGAACCGGTCGGATTCAGGTTTTCCAGTTTGAAATACAGGTTGTTGAGGCCCAGCGACGCACCAATCGACCGGGAGCGAACGAGTGGTGTCTGCCCTTCGCCCAGAAGCACGCGGTGCTGGAGTGCCACGGTCGGTACTTGGTTTTGATATTTCCAGATCGTGTTCAAAACTCGGTGGGGAATTGGGTTTTCTTGGCTGAATAGTTACTGAAATTGGGTTTAAAACCGCCGTCGATGGTCAGGGTGGTGCCACTGATGTAGGACGCCTGCGGGGAACACAGCCAGAAAACCGCTTCGGCCACTTCGCGGGAATGCCCCCCCCGCCCGATCGGAATAAAATCGGTGAGTTCGGCGGTCAGGCGGGCGCTGATGTTTTCCCCTTCCGGATCGACGTAGTCGTTGCTAAGGTCGGTGTCGATGTAACCCGGCGCAACGCCCACCACCCGAATACCGCTTCGACCGTAGGTAATGGCAAATTCCGCCGTCAGGCTTTCCAGCGCTCCTTTGGCTGCGATATACGCCGGGCCGCAGCCCGCTGGCCGGGAGGCCATGACGCTGGAAACGTTGACGACGACCCCGCCACCGGTCTGCTTTTCCATCTGACTCGCGACCCCTTTCGTCAGAAAAACCGGGGCCGTCAGACAAACCCGGAGCGTTTTTTCCCAGGTTTCAAGGCTCATGGTCCGCAGTGTTTCCAGCGTTCGCCAGGCGGCATTGTTCACCAACGCGTCGATCCGCCCACCCCATTCCATGGTCTGGCTGACCAGCTCCTGCAGATACGACGCTTGTTCCAGATTGCCCGGAATCGCCAGGCAATCAGCACCGTATGCACTCTTTAATTCAAGCCCTAACGCATTCAGCGGTTCTTCGGCAATATCCGAAAGTACCAGGCGAAACCCTTCTTCGGCGAATCTGGTAGCCGTCGCCCGACCGATTCCCCCGGCGGCTCCGGTGATGAGCACGACTTTTCTATCTTTCATGAATCACAATTTTACCAGGCTTTTCGATGGGCAAGACCCCACCTAACGCATCGCCCTTTTTCACGTTTACCGTCGTTCGCAGGAGAAAAGCCAGCCCGGCGGTTTCCGAGATTACGTCCGTCGTGTCGCCCGAAACCGGATCGACAATCCGGCCCCAACGCTGCCCGGCCCGGATGAAATCACCCGGTTTTACGGCAGTGATAAAAACACCGTCAACCGGCGAAGGCATTTTGGCCTGGAGATAGCCACTGTCCGGCCGATCATCTTCCACCCAGTACCGTTCAGTAGTCGGGATGGTTTGAGCAGGTTCATCGATCATTTCCAAGTGCCGAAGCAGATTGAGAAAACCATCCCGGTAGGCCGTCACGACCAGCTCCCGAAGGCCGGTTCCCCCGCCGTATTCCAGATAAATGGCCGGAATGTTGGCGTCACGCGCCACGGAAAGGGTTCGTCCGTTCGGGCGGTGATCGGTTCCCCACACGATGGGGAGGTTATACGCCAGCGCCATTTCCCGCTGTTTTTCCAGCACGTCCGGCGACGGATGGAGCATGTAACCAGCCAATGGATAAATGTCATATGCCAATCCGCCCGTGTGCATGTCGACGTAATAATCCGCTTCCCGGATGAGCGCACTGATGCGGTCGGCGGTTTGTTCCGACACCGAACCTGCGGGATTTCCCGGACAAATCCGGGCCAAATCCAGCCCATCTTCCCCGCAGCGGCTGGCGAGCGCGTAGGCAGACGCGTTCACCACCGGCACCACCGTCACGCTACCGGACACCACTTTTCCTTCCAGCACCCGAATCAGTTCACGAGCCGCCAGCATTGGTTCGTATTCATCTCCGTGAACACCCGCCGACAACAGAACGTGTGGGCCGGGCAAGTCTCCGGTTATTCGTTGATAGTCAATCATTTCAGTGTTCTCCTTCATAATACGGCCCTCCACAAGTCGGTTCTTTGGGGTCAAAAATGGCTACTGCTTTGAACAACTGACGGGCGATTTCCTGATGGCCCCGCGCACCCGGATGCAACGGATCGTTGAGCCATTCGCGGTTCACATCGACGTCGGTCGTGGTTTGCCAATGGTGATAATGATCGACCAGAATCACCTGTTTTGTTTCCGCTACGGTTCGAATAACCGGAATGTAATCCGGCAGCGTTTTCCGTTCCGGGGCTTTCTGAATGATGATCGGATTCGGCGTATGCAAAATTGGAATCGCGCCCAACGCACGGATTTTCTCGACCAGGCTATTCAGGTTTTGCTCAAAAACGGCGGGCGTGATTTCTTTCCGCGCACAGTCGTTCGTTCCGATCATCAGCGACACCACCGCCGGTTTGAACTGCGCAACCCGCCAGTCGAAATCGCTCAGGATGTTGCTGGTGGCGTTGCCGCTGATGCCGGTATTGACCACCAGATCACGCACCCGTTTCAACTCCCAGCGAAGCCGTTCGGCGAAAATTTCGGGGTAGCTCCGAAACCCGTGTGTATGCTTGGCACCGTGCGTGATACTGTCGCCGGTGAAAAGCCAGATGCTGGGTTCTTTCTGCGCGAACAGCCCTTTGATCCGTTCCAGATCCGGAACTGTGGCCCGGTTTTCTTCCTCCGCTGACGCCATTCCGGGAAAAACCGGCATTGAAACCGTCGGCAGAACCACACCCAGTCCGGCCATTTTGATAAATTTCCGACGGGAAAAGTCCGACTCCTTTTTCATCCGAAAACCGGTTTATTGGTACAAGGCCGCCAGATTCAGCCGGTTGATCCGGGTGGTCGACAAATGCGTCACTTTTTTCTGACTCCCCGCGCAATACCCCAGCAAAGCCTCTTTTTTGGTAAAATGAATGGCGATGTAGCAATACCAGCCATCGGGATCGGTTTCGATGTTGCGGACGTGTTGCCAGGTTTTGCCGTCGTCTTTCGAAATAGCCACCGACAGCGGGGTGCGCTTGTCTTTGAGCGCCGGAACACTGCCGTCGTTGTTGTTCCAGACCACCAGCAGATCGCCGGTCGATGGAATGCGGGCGATGGACGCCGGCGACAGGGGCGACTTCAACGTGCTTTGCTCAATGTGACTCCAGGTCTGCCCCTTGTCTCTGGAATACGAAAACTGCTGAAAACCGCCACTGGCGCGGATAAACATCAGAATCGTTCCGTTTTTCAGTTCAATCAAACCGGGCTCCTGCGTGACCAGATCCGCCGGTTTTGGAACCGCTTCACTGCTTTTCCAGGTAGCTCCGTTGTCGTCGGAATAATAGCTGTACAGCGTTCCGTTGCCCTGCCATTTGCCGCCGGGGGATTTGTGCTGGGCCACCGCCATCAGCAAACGGCCATTTTTCAGTTGGATGACGCGGCTGTTGTTCAACACAAAATAGCCTTCCCGGTCCGTAATACAGGGCGTCGGTTTGCTCCAGGTTTTGGCTTCGTCGGCTGAAATCCGCATCTGGGGAATGCAGTCCTGCTCGGAGTTCTTTTTGAGGTAAAACAGGGCAATTTTGCCGTTTTTCAGCCGCAGCAACGAAACCGACATCACGTTCATATCGCCTTCTTTTTCCACAATGAGTTGGTCCTGTTGCGTCCAGGTTTTGCCGCCGTCTTTCGAAAACCGACCCGCCAGATAGGCCGGGGCGTGGTCGCTGGTGCTGCCGCCGGTGTAGTGGCTGTAGACAAACAGAATGCGGCCGTCTTTCAGCGTAATGAAATCGCCTTCGCTGTTGCGGGGGTTGTTGTCGCCGGGGGTCAATTCCAGGGCAACCGTGCCAACGGATTCGGTATCGGGCTGCGCGCGGGCGGCTACAAAAGCCAGAACTAGAAATGATAGGATGAACAGTGGTTTGGTCATGGGTTTAGTAATTAGTCGTGTCTCTTGTCTCACTTCTCTTTTCTTACCTCTTCGTATTATAAATCCAGTCCAGGTTCAGGCGCGTGACGTTGGTGACCGAGAGCCCCGTTCCTTTGGGGCGGTTTCCGGCGCAATAACTCAGCAAAACCTCCTTCTTGCCTATGAAATGAATGGCGGTGTAACAATACCAGCCATCGGGATCGGCTTCCAGCGTTTTCACGTGTGTCCAGGTTTGGCCCTCGTCTTTCGAAACGGCGATGTTCAGGGGCGTCCGTCGGCCTTTGATCGGGTTGCCTTCCTGGTTGCCGTTGTTGTTCCAGACCATCAGCAGATCGCCGGTGGCCGGGATTCGGGCGATGGTGGCGGGCGAAACCGGCGACGCGATGGTGGTCGGCTGCGACGGACTCCAGGTCTGACCCTGATCGCTCGAATAGGCCGCATACTGCACCCCGGCATCCGTCCGGATGATCATCATCAGCCGGTCTTTCAAAGCAACCAGTCCCGGTTCCTGCAGGGTAATCGCATCCGGATTGGCCACCTCCTGACTCGCCTTCCAGGTTTTGCCGGTATCGTCGGAATAATACGAAAATAAGCGGCCTTTTCCATTAAACCGGCCACCCGGTGGCGTTTCGTGCAAGGCGACCGGCATCAGGAGCCGACCGGTTTTCAACTGAATCACGCGGTTGTTGTTCAACACAAAATAGCCTTCCCGGTCGGTGATGCAGGGAATGGCATCGCTCCAGGTTTTGGCTTCGTCGGTCGAAATCCGCATCATCGGGATGCAGTCGTCCATGGCATTTTTCCGGGCGTAAAACAGGGCGATCCGGCCATCCTGCAACCGCAGCAGCGAAACCGACATCACATTCATGCCGCCTTCATTGCTAACGATAAGCTGGTCGTCCTTCGTCCAGGTTTTGCCGCCGTCGCCGGAATACCGCCCTACGAGCGTGGCCGCAGCAAAATCGCTGGAAGAGTTTCCGGCAAAACGCGAGTAAATGAACAGAATCCGGCCATCTTTCAGCGTCACAAAATCGCCTTCGCTGTTGCGCGGGTTGTCGGCCCCCGGATTGAGTTGCAGAACCAAACTTTTCTCACCGACCTTGTTCTTTCCGTTGAGTTTGGTTACCCGCAGGATTTCGTCCACCAGGTTCCCGGCAATCAGTTCGTGGCCCCGGTCGTTGGGGTGAACGCCGTCGAGCATCAGCGAATCGTAACTGACACCCGTCCGGTTCTGGTAATCCACAAACGCTTTGTAGTTATCGACCAGACCGGTTCGGTATTTCCGGGAATAGTTCCGCACCACCTCGACGTACTGCAACAGGCGTTCGTTCTGGTAATCTGCGTATTTTTTGCCCAGCAGATTCGGAACCGTCAGGATCACTAAACTGCCCTGCTTTTGCAGCGATTCGATCATGTAGGCCAGGTTCTTCCGGTAGTTCTCCAGCGGAATCCGCGACGGCCCGGTGGCTCCTCCGCTGTCGATGTGGGCGTCGTTGATGCCAAACCCGATGATTACCAGATCGGGATGAACCGCCAGCACATCCGACTCAAACCGGTCGAGGGCGTGTCTGATTTTGAACAGGTTATGATCCGTCTGACGGCCCGTATGGCTACCGGGGATTCCGGCATTGATGACCGTGGCACTCACGCCTTTCTGGGCCAGCAGGTGCGGCAGCCGTTGCGCAAAAACCTGATTGACGGTTTTGCGGGTGGCCGTAATGGAGTTGCCGAAAGCGACAATGGTCAAATTGCCATCACCAACTCCCGCCGGTTTTTCGGCAAAAACCGGAAAACCGATGAGAAAGCAGAGAACCGTTGTTCGCAAAAATCGTATCGAAAGTCGCATAGATCACCTGTTTAAAGAGCTGCGTACCGCTTTCTACCGTAAAAAGTCTTTTTCGTTGAGCTTCACCCGCAACTCGCCCTGCATGACGGTGATCCAGAGCACGCCCGGTTTTTCTTCGAAGACGTACGGATACGAAATCCGGGGCTGCTTTCCGCGTTCGGCAAAGACCACCGGTTTGCTCCAGCTTTTGCCCTCATCATCCGAAAACGCAATCGACAGTTCATCGCGGTGGTTGCTGGCCGGAATTTCCGACCACTGGTTATCGCCCCCACTCAGCTTATACGACACCTGCCCATCCGGAAAACGGCGGTTCCAGACCAGCACCAGCTTGCCATCCTGCAACCGTTTGAGGAGACCGGGCGCGGAACTCGCGCTGATTTTGGTAGGGTTGAAGCTGTTCCAGGTCACGCCGTCGTCTTTGGAATAGGCTTCCCAGAACGTTCCCCAGTTGGTCCGCAGCAGCAGCCACAGCCGGCCGTCTTTCAATTGCTCCAGCGTGGCTTCCGTCACACCTCCGTGGTGGCCGGTTCCGCCCAGGTCGATGATGGTGCTGCGGGTCCAGGTTTTGCCATCGTTCTTCGACGAATAGGTCAGCACCGAATGCCGTCCGGGGTTGTGCATCATCATCATGGAGGTAAAAACGATGCTGCCGTCTTTGGTTTCGATCATGTCACGAATGGCGCCGGTCCAGTCGTCGTGCAGTTTCTGGGCGTCCTGCCAGGTTTTGCCGCCGTCGAGGCTGCGAACGGCGTAGGTCGGCAGTTTGGCGTCCGGCGAATCCGAGATTTCCTTCTGCCAGTTCCAGTTGGCCCGTTCTTTCAGGTTCATACAAGCCAGAATGATCACATTCCGTTTGGTACGGATCAACGCCCGTTCGTCGCTGATTTCAAATTTCGCCGGGTCTTTAAAGATCGTGTACTCCGTCCAGGTTTTGCCGTCGTCCTTGCTGATCAGGCTTTTGGTTTTGTCGACGGTTAGGATACTGCCGTCGGCCAGCCGCACAAACGGCCCCATTTTCAGGCCCGGCATTTCCTGAACATTCTCCGCAATCCAGGACCCCGACGCGGTGGTTTTTCCGGCGTCTTTATTGATCTGAGCGAGCAGAGAACCGCTGGCCATCAGTGCCAGCAGGCTTGCTACTTTTAATCGATGCGCTATTTTCATACAAAGCAGGTGGTTTAAGGTTTAGGATAGTCAGTTTGGCTTTTTTGTGCCCGTCATTGCGACCGAGTGAAGCGGCACACCGACGGGTTTTCCCCGTTGGTCGCGCATTCCAATTCGCAGGTAATTCACTCCAAAATCCGGTTGGCGGTGAAAATTCGTCCGGGCCACGATTTGGTTGTTCATCACGAAAAGAGCCTCTTGTTTCTGGCAATTCCACCGGATTTCCACCGTCATCCGGGACGGTTTCGCTCCAGTTTTGGCCAGTTCGGCGAATTTAATCTTGAATTCGGCTACAGCATGGTCAGCCGCCAGCGAGTCGTCCGGCACCGAAAAATGGTCGGTTAGGGCCAGTGAAACCGCCTGCGCATCGGTCGGAAATTCCAGATCGGCTTTCAGCGTTCCCTGCCGCGTCGCCGGAAAATTCCAGACCAGGGCCGGGCGCTCGGCTGTCGAATTCAGGGTGGTTTTCCCCTCTTCGCGGGCTTCGGTTTGCTCCAGCCAGTCGGGGTCAAACAACACCACGGATTTGGCGTCACCCTGTCCGGCCACCAGTGCCACCTTGCCCTCCACCGTTTCTGCTGCCGATGCGTAGGCGGTCCCCCTGTCGTTTTTCTCAACCTGACCCGGTTTGGTCACCGGCATCGTCAGCACTTCCCGAAAGCCCTGCCAGGTTTGACCGTCATCGCGGCTGATGGCGGCATGCAGCATTTCCCGGCCTCCGGCGGCATAACTCCGGGGATTGTCCCAACGCTGGTTGCTATTCAACAATAACACGAGACGACGATCCGAAAGCCGGAGCAGTTCGGCCGGGGAGTCCGACGAAATAAACCGGGTTGGTCGGGCCGCCTGCCAGGTTTGCCCCTGATCACCGGAAAACGATTCATACAGATGTCCTTTGTTGGTCCGAACCAGCATCCACAACCGCCCGTCGGTTAATTCCACCACAGCGGGCTCAATACCGCCATACCGAACCGGCATGGCGTTGTTGATCTCGACCCGGACCGAATTAGTTGACGGTTTCCAGGTTTGCCCGTTGTCGTCCGAATGCAGCGAAATAATATCGTTCCAGCCGTAATCAACCTGCCCCGCCCCCGGTTTTTCCTGCCGTTCGGGAACCGCTTTGGCAAAAGACACCAACAGGCGTCCGGTGCTGAGCCGGATGAAACTCCGGATCGAACCCACGTAGCCGTCGTAAATCTTCTGGGGCTGACTCCACGGTTTTCCGGCACC
This sequence comes from Larkinella sp. C7, assembly GCF_006149005.1. GTDB lineage: Bacteria > Bacteroidota > Bacteroidia > Cytophagales > Spirosomataceae > Larkinella. The sequence continues at coordinate 172,974 of NZ_VBSL01000008.1, forward strand.
GGTTGTCCGGCCATACCACACATCCAGATGCCGCCCCCGGTAGCCGTTGGTACCGGTTCCCCACAGATGGAAAATGCCGTGCAGCACACCCTGCGGGTCTCCCAGCACCCGGTTGGCGTAATACGCCTGTCCCGGCAAATCGAACTCTTTCACCGGCGGCTCCCAATGAATGCCGTCTGCCGAGGATATGGACCGGAGTTGGTTGGCGTCGCCGGGGCGGTTGATGTAAAAGATCGTCAGTCCGCCGTTTTTCAGCCTGATCAGGGTCGCTTCATTGCCCGGTGCCGGAGCCACCCAGACCGGTTCGTAGAGATCGGTTACCCGCTGCGGCACCGGACGCAGTCGCATTCCGGCAGATGCTTCGGCAACTTGCGCATAACCTTCCTGCAAGGGCATCCCCAAAGACACAATGAGGCCACATACCGCCATTCGGAGGGTGCGGAATGCGTTTTTTGAGGATGTATGCCAAAAGGAAATAGTCATTTCTCTTGTATACCCCCGTAAGGTCTAGGCGACCTTACGGGGGTGGCGGTTTCTCTACAACTAGTTACTAACCAATCCACTAACCGCCGAAATCCGGTCGCAGATTTCCAGTACTTCTTTTTCGTTCCATTCGCCGTTGCCCATGCCCAAAGGCGGGTTGGGCAGTCCGATGTTGATATCATGTTTGAGCAGCATGGCCTGGTGGAAGAACGACCAGATGTTGGGCAGCACATCGTGAATAATTTCCTGGAAGGTCAGCATGAAGCGGTTTCCCAGTTCAAAGTTTCCCTTGATAAATTCCTCCCGCACAAATTTGCACTCTTCTCCCCAGAGGTTGAAGAAACTTCCGATGGCACCCACGGTTCCGCACAAGGTGGCCTGACAGAACAGTTCGTCGGCTCCGCTGAACAGCACCAGCTTGTCCTGCGACAGAATATGAATCAGGCTCACTTCGTACAGATTCTGGGTGGTGAGCTTCATACCGGCAATGTTGGGCAGGGTCAGAATCTGCTCGATGTAGTGCCGGGCGTCGCCCCCAAACACGCTGTGGTTGCCGATGTGGTACGGAAAAAAAGGAATGTCGATGGACGAGCCAATGGCCTTGTAGTGTTCCAGCGCATTGCGAACACCGGATTGGTAATAAATCGGGCCAACGGTTGAAATCCCGTATACGCCCTGTTCCTGAGCCGCCTGCGCCAGCCGGATCGACTCCCGCGTGTTCAGCGCGCCCACCTGGGCAATCACCGGCATGGCTCCGTTGACGGTTTCCATCACGGCCTGGGTGATGTCCATCCGCTGTTTTTCCGAAAACAGAAACCCTTGTCCGGTGGAGCCCAGCACATACAGGCCGTCTAGTTTTTGTTTGATACAGAGTTCTACAATTTTTTCCAGTTGTTGAAAATCAGGATTGCCGTTCTGATCGACTGGTGTGAACAAGGCTGGCCACAGGCCACCAATTGGTGAATGCATCATGGTGTTTGTGTACTTGAAGGTAGTTTAATGTTTGTGGTTTTTGGTGAATGGTTTACGGTAGCTGACGCAATGCATATTTTCAGAAAGCGTACGTCAGCTAGAACGCGTCAGTCCCGGCGGGAACCGCACCGTAAACCGAATACTGTAAACCGTAAACCGTTACTCATATCCCGGATTCTGGACGAGTTTGGAATTCCGGCTCATGACGGTTTCGGAGAGCGGGAATAGCAGCAGGTTGGTTTGCCCTTTGCGGTCGGCGAGGGAGGGAACGAGGTCGAACGCCTTGTTAAACCGAACCAAATCCCACCAGCGTTTGCCTTCAAAAGCCAGTTCGAACAGGCGTTCCTTGAGAATGGCATCGTCGTTGGCGGCTTTGGTCGTCGACACAAACCGGTGTTTCTCAAACTGATCGCCGTAGGCCCGCTGCCGAACCAGGTTGATTTCGGCGGCCGGGTCCTGCCCCAGCGCATTTTTGGCTTCAGCAATCATCAGCAGCACGTCGGCGTAGCGGTAAATGATGACATCGTCCAGAAACCGCCGGCCATTCGCGTCCACAAAACCGTTGAACTTGGTCATGGCCGAGGTGTAATATACCGGGTTTCCCTGCGCGTTTTTCGAGTAAATTTCCACGAACGATTTGTCCTTGCGTTTGTCGTCCGTCGTAAACTGTTTGCGCATGGTTTCGGAGGGTGCCCACCAGTTCATACCACCACCCAAACCGATTTTCTGGAGGGTTGCGGCATCCGTTCCCGGTGGCAGGTCGCTGTCGCGGATGTACATATCGCCACTGTAGTTGTTGATGGCTTCCAGATCCTGGTAGCGCACCGCAAACACGATTTCCTTGTTGCCTTTGTTGGTATAACTGAACACATCCGCAAAATTCGGCAGCAGGGCGACATCGCTTTTCTGAACTTCCTGCAAAGCCGCCAGAGCGGTATTGAGGGCTGCTTCTCCGCCGTTTCTGCGTTTGGCAATCCAGAGGTATACATCGCCTTTCAGGGCATTGGCCGCCGGTTTCGACCAGGCTCCGCGCCGGGTCGGGTAGGTATTGGTGGGAAAAAGCTCCAGGGCTTTGGCCAGATCGTCGGTGATCAGTTTAAACATCTCCTCTTCCGAAGCCCGCGGTTTGTAGATCGTTTCCGGGTCCGACGATTCCGTCGGGTCCAGCAGCAGCGGTGTTCCACCCCAGGTCCGCACCAGCACGAAATACAGGTACGCCCGCAGGGTATACGCTTCCGCCAGAATGGTGTTTTTGGCACTTTCTGATGTAAACGCGATGGCTGGTGTGTATTTCAGAATCAGGTTGATGTCGTGGATCACCGTGTAAATCGTCCCCCAGTCGGGGCCGGGTGCGGTAATTTTATGCAGGCGGTTTTGAAAGTAGGGAATCCGGAAATCCGCATTTAGGATGCCGGTTCCCATGATTTCGCTGCGGGACTCGCCGAGGTAATAGAGGTTAAAATTGGTGAAGGCGCGGAACCGGGCGTACATGCCACTTTTGGCCCCCATAACGTCTTCCTGCGTTTTCCAGTACGAAGCCGCCGTAATCTGGCTTTGGGGTTGAACATCTAGTTCTTTGTCACAGGAACACAACAAAGAAATGAACAACAGGGCGATGAGGTTGTTTTTCATGATCGTTTCTTGATTAGAATGACACGTTCAGACCTACGATGAAATTTCTCGGAACCGGATAGCGGCCATTGTCCTGACCACCTTCTTCGGGGTTGAGTCCGGAGTATTTCGTAAAATACTTCAGGTTGTTCGCCGTCACGTTCAGCCGCAGGTTGCTCAGGCCGAGTTTTGACGTCAGACCGGAAGGCAGGCTGTAGCCCAGTGAAATCTCCCGGATAGCCAGAAAGTTCCCTTTCTCGAAGTAGTAGGAGTTCTGGCGAAAGAGGTTGCTCTGCACCTGCTGATCGGCGTAATAATATTTGGCAATGTCGGTTTGATCGCCCGGTTTTTGCCACGAGCGCAGGATGTCGGTGGAGGCATTGTTTTCGCCCACAAACTGGCCGTTATACAGCGCCCGGGTGTAGTTGTAGATGGTGTGCCCCAGCGTGAAATCGGCCCGGCCCGTCAGGCTGAAATTCCGGTAGGCCAGCGAGGTGGTAAAACCGCCCGTCACCGTCGGATAAATGTTGCCGAGGTAGACGCGGTCGAACGAGTTGATCTCACCGTTGCCGTCCACATCGAGCCAGTTGACATCCCCTCCGTATTTGGTCTTGTTGGCCAGCGGTACGATAATATCCCGCGGTGCTGCGGCTGCTTCCTCGTCGGTAGCAAAAATTCCGAGCTGTTTATAGGCATAGTAATCGCCGATCCGCCCCCCTTCCTGAAGCCCCCCGCGCCATTCGTTTTTGCCGGTTTCCGGGTCATAGACCAGCACCCCGCCAACCCGGTTCCGGTCGTTTCCGTTGTCCGGCAATTTCAGGATTTTCTGCTGGTTGGTGGCAATATTGAAGCTGGCGTTCCAGTTGAAACCCGACTCCGAACGGATGATCGTCCCCGCCACTTCCACTTCAATCCCCTGATTTTGCAGACTACCGTAATTGGTCAGGATGGACTGAAAACCGGTTTCCAGCGGCAATTCCAGGTTCGTGAGCAGGTTATCGGTCCGTTTCCGGAAGTAATCCACCAACAGATTCACCCGTCCATTGAACAAGCCAATGTCCATCCCGACATCGTAGGTTTGGGTCTGCTCCCACTTGAGGTTCGAGTTCGGAATGACGGTATTCTGAATGGCCGCCGTGCCGTCATACCGTGACCCCACGCTGTAGGTTCCCTGCGCCTGAAAATCACCCAGTTGCCCGAGGTTTCCGTTTACGCCATAGCTGGATCGCAGTTTCAGCGTGTTCACTACCCGCGCCAGTCCGGCTTCTTTCCAGAATGACTCGTTGTGAATATTCCAGCCCACCGAGGCTCCGGGAAACAAGCCCCATTTGTTGTTCTGACCTAAATTGGACGCACCGTCGTAGCGGGCGTTCAGCGACAGTAGATACTTCTGGGCGAAATTGTAATTGGCGCGTCCGAAAAAGCTCAGAATCCGCTGCTGCGTAACCGAACTGCTGACGGCCGTTGGAGTGGCCGAAGCGTTGAGGGTCGGAATAATGTCCGTGGAAGCGCCCTGACCCGTTGCCGACAAAGCCGATATTTTCCGGTCGAAATACGAACTGCCGAGCATAAAATCCAGGCCGTGCTGGTTGAAGCTTTTGGTGTAATTCAGAATGGCATCGACCTGCTGCTGCCAGTGCGTCGTGCGGGCTCCGGTGGCCACCCGCGAATCGATGAAGGCCAGCGGGCCGTTCAAATACGATTTCTGAAAGGAGTTCTCCTTGGTTTCAATCACATAGAGCGACGTAGACGGTTCAAACGTCAATCCTGGCAGGATGTTCCAGGTCAAACCGCCCCCAAGGGTCAGCCGGTAGAGGTGATTATCGGTCGTATAGCGGTCTAGCTGGTACAACGGATTACCGATTGACCGGGCGTAACCGGGAGCCATCGTGCCGTCCTCAAAATACAGTTTGGCCGTGGGTGGCAGGGCCAGCGCACGCTGGAAAATCTGGTTATCGCTGAAAACCTGGTTGTTGCCGGAATTGGTAAAGTTGGTAAACGCGTTGACTTTCAGCTTCTCCCGAATCTTCAGATCACCGCTGAAATCAAAGGTAAACCGCCGGAAGTCCGTATTGATGGCAATGCCCTGCGATTTGAGGTAGCCGACGCCCAGGTTGTAGCTCCCTTTGTCGGTGCCGCCCATCGCTCCCAGATAGTAGTTTTGGGAAATACCGGTTTGGAACAAGACATCCTGCCAGTCGGTGTTCTTGAAAATCAGCGTTTTGGTCGGATCAGCCGGGTCGACAATGCTTTCCCAGCCTTCACCCAGTTTATACTGATTCTGGGGGGTGAGGTACTGAACCGTCGAATAGGTGCGGTTCGTCAGGTCGTTTCCGGTTCCGAAACTGTTGGCAAGGGTCAGTACGTTCATGCGCTCGGGAATCTTCTTGGCCGAATTCAGCGCCCCTAACCGTCCGTAGTATACGTAATCCCGCGCCGACATCATGTTGTAGCGCTTGGCCAGTTGCGAAAACGTGGTGTTTTGCCGGAAGGTGATTAGCATTTTGCCGGATTTGCCTTTTTTGGTCGTGATAATCACCACCCCGTTGGCACCCCGGGCCCCGTAAATGGAAGTAGATGACGCATCTTTCAGGACTTGCAGGGTTTCGATGTCGTCGGCATTGATGTCGTTCATATCGGACCGGATGACGCCGTCGATGATATACAGTGGCGAAGAACCGTCGGGATTGTTGATCGACGTTCCGCCCCGGATGATGACCCGCGGAGCCGCTCCGGGCTGGCCCGTCGTCGTTTGCACCCGCACACCCGGCAAGGTTCCCTGCAAGGCCGAAGCAGCATTGGCATACGGAATGTTTTCCAACACCTTGTTATCCAGCTTGGAAATCGAGGTCGTCACGGTCTCGCGGGATTGGGAACCGTAGCCGACCACCACCACTTCATTCAGCGTTTTCAGATCGGGTTCCAGCACCACACTCACGTCCGTCTGGTTGCCGACAACGATCTCTTTGGTCTGGTAGCCGATGTAACTAAAGACCAGCGTTTTGTCGCTGGATGCATTGATCGTGAATTTTCCGTTCCCATCCGTCGTAACTCCGATTTGGGTGCCTTTCACCACCACGGTAACAAAAGGGAGCGGGGCCTGATCGGCACTCGATGTAACGGTTCCTCTGACCGATTGGGCCTGGGCTTTCGCACCATATCCCATTACCAGCCAACAACAGAGAACGAGGACTCTACAATAGATTTGGGGCAGTGTCTTCATGGAAGTAGATGATTAAAATCATAGAAGAAAGGAATGGAATCAGGGTCTTTGAGCGAACTATATTCTATCTTTACATTTGTCCTACAAATATAATAGTCGTATTTTAATTACAATGAAATTGTATCAAAAAAGATATAGTACTTCAAAAAGTGCCAAAATACCGGGGTATTGCATTACATTTGCACCAAAAAATGAAACATGAATAGTAAATTAGGGTTGCTGGAACCGTTGGAGAGTCTGTCGATGACCGATCGCGTTGAGAATATCCTGCGTGAATACTTTACGGAGAATGCTTTTAAACCCGGCGATGCGCTTCCGAACGAACTGGAAATTGCCCAGAAACTGAATGTCAGCCGGAATGTGGTTCGGGAAGCCCTGAGTCGGCTTCGGATGCTGGGGATGATAGAAGCCCGGCCCCGGCGCGGCATGATTATGTCGCAGCCCGATTTGCTGGCCGGGATCGAAAAAGTGCTGAATCCGTTTATACTGAGCCAGAGCAACCAGAAAGATATTTTTGAATTGCGGTTGATTCTGGAAATGGGAATCGCCGAATTTCTATTTGCCCGAAAAACCCAGAAGGACCTGGACGAACTGGAACTAATTGTCGAAAAGCAGAAGTCGTTGCCGGTTCTTTCGAAGGAAGATGAGATTGAATTTCACGGCAAGCTGTACGATATGACGGGCAATGAGACGTTCCAACGGTTTCAAAGCCTGCTGTTCCCGGTTTTTGAGCACGTTTTCGCTTCCATGACCAACCAGAAAGACAATTATGTACTGGTTGACCCGGTTTCCCACGCCGATCTGTTCAGGATTCTCAGGGACGGAACCCCCGAAGCGTTCCGGAAAGCGATGCATAAACACCTGGAGGTATATTACAATACGATTAAGAAGTGAAGGGAAGGAATAAGGATATAATTTAAAATGAAAAATGAGTAACGCTAAATGTAAAAGTGCTCAGGTGCGCTTTCCTTTTACATTTAATATATATCATTTTACATTTAAATTATATCCTTCCCTTTTTCAAAAATCCGTTTCCGGTTTTTTCAGATCCAGTTCTTTGATCCAGATGTTGCGGTAATAAACATCATGCCCCTCGGCCTGTAGCTTCAGGCCACCCGGCGTATCGGTGATGCCTTTGCCGCCGTCATTCCCGCCGTCGATGCCCGAATTGGGTCCGCCCCACACCTGGTTGATTTCCTGGTTGGTATGCACTTTTTTGCCGTTGAAATACATCGTCAGCCGGGCTTTTTCGGTGCGTTTTCCGTCCTTAAACCGGGCCGCCCGAAAAACGATGTCATACGAATTCCATTTTCCGACGCCGTTGTAAGCGTGATACGGTGACGGCGTTTCGTTGATCACGGCCGCCATGCCGTGCGAGGTGGTATCACCATCAAGCACCTGAATTTCGTAGCGGTTTTGCAGATAAACGCCACTGTTGCCGCCCGGTTTCAGAATATAAAACTCAATATGCAGCCGGAAATCCCGGAACGTCTGTTTCGTCACGATGTCGGCGGTGCCGTATTTGCCACCCGCAGCCGTGGGGTCGTTGGTATTCAGAACCGTGCCTTTTCCGTCCGGATCTTTTTCAATGGTCCACTTAATGGGCGGGGTAGCGGCAAACCGGGGGCCTTCCCAGTAGATCCACTTCGAATCAAGCATCTGGCGCGACCCGTCAAACAGGATTTCAGCCCCTTTGGGTGCTTTGGTGCCGACGCCCACCTGAGCCTGGGCGTTGGCTGAAATCGTTGAATACAAGGCAATGGCCAGAATGAAAAGAAATTTAGCAGCAACCGTCGAAAAGCGAAAAGCAGAATAGTTCATCAGAAAAAGGGGTTTGGAATCGATCCGTAAAGGTGCGCTAAAGATAAGCGGGTTTCGGTGAATTGCCGATTGGAAATTTTCGATTATCCAATTAATTTACATCGGGTTAACGCGCCGGAATGGAGTAGTTGACCTGCCAATTTTGCTTACTGAATTCTAAACCTACTCCCTTTGAAAATGAAAGATAACGCTTTTACCGTGTCCCGGCGGGATTTTTTGCTGGCGGCTGCGGCCACCGCGCTGGCTCCTCCGCTGGTGCTCCAGGCCGCCAAAAGAAAGATCGGTCCAAACGACAAACTTAACCATGCCTGCATTGGCGTAGGCGGCATGGGCTGGGGTGACCTCAATCAATTTGGCAAACATCCACGGGTCAATATTGTGGCAATCTGCGATGTAGACGCGATCCGGTTGAAAAAGGCTTCCGATGCTTATCCGCAGGCCCGAACGTATACCGACTGGCGCGAACTCCTGGAAAAAGAAGGCGATAAAATCGACTCGGTCAACGTAACCGTACCGGATCATAATCACTTTGCCATTGCCATTCAGGCCATCCGCAACGGCAAACACGTGTATTGCCAGAAACCGATGTGCCACGATGTAGCCGAGGTTCGGGTGCTGACCGAAGCCGCCGTCAAAGCCGGTGTGGTGACCCAGCTCGGCACGCAGATAGCCGCGGGCAAAGGCGACCGCACCGCCGTTCAGTGGATCAAAGAAGGCGCCATCGGCAAGGTAAAACACGCCTACCTCTGCTCCAACCGCCCCGGTGCCGTTGAACATTACCGGCTCGTTGGCCCACGACCGGCCGAACCCCAGGAAGCCCCCTCGACCCTGAACTGGGACCTCTGGGTGGGTACGGCCCCGATGCGCCCTTTTTCGCCGGACATCTACCACCCGACCAAGTGGCGGGCGTGGCAGGATTTCGGTACCGGCTGGTCGGGCGACATCGGCTGCCACATTTTCGACGCCGTGTGGAAAGGGCTGGGACTCAAAGCGCCCAAATCGGTGATTGCCGAAGTACAGAAATCCTGGGAAGACTCGCCCGCCCGCCGGGCTGACACCTGGCCGCAGGGCAACCACATTACGTGGTCGTTTCCGGGCAATAAAATGACCGCTTCCCGCACTTTGCCGGTCGAGTGGTTCGACGGGGAGTTTTACCCACCGAAAGAAATTCGGGCCCTGTTCTCGGAGACCGACTATCCGGCTGAGTCGGCGATGTTGATCGGCACGAAGGGGGCCCTGCTGATTCCGCACGGCAAGATGCCAGTGTTGCTGCCGGGCGATCAATTCAAGGATTACAAAGTGCCGGAACTGGAAGAACGCAACCATTACCACCACTTTGCGGAGGCCTGTCTGGGCGGCCCGAAAACCGAGTCTCATTTTGCCCAATCCGGACCGATGACCGAGGCTATTTTACTGGGTACCGTTGCGATTCGGGTGCCGGGCCAACTGCTGGAATGGGACGCTGCCCGGATGAAATTCCCGAATAATCCCGATGCCGAGCGCTACCTGAGCCGAATTTACCGCGACGGCTGGCGTATTGCCGGGTTGTGAATGGTCATGTGATTTGAAAACTTCATTGCTGGGCGGGATTTGCAATCCCGCCCTTTTCTGTTCCGGATTTAAAATTCGATGCGCTTCGGAATCAGGCTAATCCATCTTCCAAATCGCTCACTCTCCCGCCAACGCCAGTTTGATGTGCGCCAGATGGTGCTGCGTGTGCCAGGCCGACATGGCGATGGCCTGCGCCTGACTAAACCAGAGTTTGCGAACCGGATGGAAGTATTTGATTGCCAACTGCTCATCCGTCAGCGATTTCAGCAGATAGACATACCGGCGCGTGATGCCATCGAACGATACCAGCGAGTCGCCAATCGGCGCGGTCAGCGAATCCGGTGTGGCTACCCAGGCATCCATATTGATCAGGGTGACGACCTCGTAATCAGGCTCGGTGAGGGCTTTTTTCATCCGCAGAAAATGCAGCAGTTGAATGTCGCTGACGTGGTGAATCAATTGCTGAACGGTCCAGCTCCCCTCGCGGTAGGTCTTCGCCAGATCCTCCGGCGACAGGTTTTCGACCAACTCCCGGTAGCGGGCTGGCATGGATTCAACGATGGCAATCAAACGCTCTAATTCCTGTGGTGTGTAGGTTTCCTGCGTCGTAAGCGGGCCGATGGGGTATTTCCGGTTTTCCATAATGGTGCAAAAACTGTGGTTTTGATTCGGTTGAACCGGCAAGTTCTAAAAAAAGATGGAATGCCTGTTGATCGACAGGCATTCCATTGAAATAAATGACATGGAACCGGCTGGCCAATTTGAAAGCGTATTCTTCCACCCGGATTAGCCCGGAGGAGACGACAAACAGCCTGGTGCAGAAAAGCGTATTCTGTTCGTAGTCAGGATGGAATAACAAATGCTTTTTTACTATTTTTGTACCTAACCACTTCTAAAACCGCATCAGACAGACTATGAAAACGTTAGCCATCCTGACCCTCGCCCTCGGCATCTCACTCAGCACCGTCGCGCAGGACAACGTCAGCTATCACGGCAAAAAAATAACCGCCGACCACGCCACGCCGACCACCGAGCTGCCCGCCAAAATGGGCGACAAAACGAAACTGGACACCAAAGTGGAAGGCACCGTCGAGTCAGTCTGTCAGGTGAAAGGCTGCTGGATGCGGGTGAAAGCCGCCGACGGCCAGGCCATGCTGGTACGGTTCCGCGACTACGGTTTCTTTGTTCCGAAAGACATTGTTGGCAAAAGCGTCGTTTTTGAAGGCACCGCCGAAACCAAAACCACCTCCGTAGCCGAGTTACGCCACTATGCCGAAGATGCCGGTAAAAGCAAGGAAGAAATTGCCAAAATCACCCAGCCCGAAAAAGCCATCACGTTTGTGGCTGATGGGGTGATCGTGAAGAAATAAAAAGCCCGAATAAACCGCCTTCGGGCGTTCGATAAATGTGTATCTTGAAAGCCGCAACCCCTGCGGCTTTTTTGCTTTTTAAAATCCAACTGCATGAAAAAAAACTACCTTTCCGCCGTACTCCTTCTCTTATTTTTTACGTCTCCCCTGCTAACGCTGGCCCAGCAACGCACCCTGGTTCACTGCGGCAATCTGCTCGACGGCGTTCGCAACGACCTTCAGCGCGAAATGACCGTGGTTGTCGAAGGCACAAAAATTACTGCCATTCAGAAAGGCTATACCAAACCGGCGGCTTCGGACCGAGTGATCGACCTGAAAAGTAAAACCGTGTTGCCCGGCCTGATCGACATGCACGTTCACCTCGAAGGCGAAACCCGCCGGGGCGGAACCCTCGACCGGTTTACGATGAACGTACCGGATGTGGCTTTTCAGTCGGCCAAATACGCCCAAACGACCTTGCTGGCTGGTTTTACGACGGTGCGGGATCTGGGCGGCAGTGGCGTTAACGTGGCCTTGCGCAATGCCATCAACCGGGGCCTGGTCGACGGACCACGCATTTTCACGGCGGGTAAAACCATTGCCACCACCGGCGGTCATGCCGATCCGACCAACGGCTACCGCAAGGATTTGATGGGTGATCCGGGTCCGCTGGAAGGCGTCATCAACAGCCCCGAAGAGGCCCGCAAAGCCGTTCGGCAACGCTACAAAGACGGTTCTGACCTGATCAAAATTACGGCCACGGGCGGGGTATTGAGCAACGCCAAAGATGGTTCGGGACCGCAGTTTACCGAAGAAGAGGTCCGGGCTGTGGTGGAAGCCGCCAAAGATTACGGTTTTGCCGTTGCCGCCCACGCCCACGGTGCCGAAGGCATGAAGCGCGCCATCCACGCGGGGGTGACCACCATCGAGCACGGCACGATGATGGACGATGAAGCCATCGAGTTATTCAAAAAACACGGCACCTATTACGTCCCGACCATCATTGCCGGGAAAGTGACTTCCGATTCGGCCAAAATATTTGGGTATTATACGCCTTTTGTTACCCGCAAAGCCCTCGCCATCGGCCCACTGATTCAGGCGACCTTCGCCAAAGCGTACAAAGCCGGGGTCAAAATTGCATTCGGTACGGATGCCGGTGTTTTCGTTCACGGCTACAATGCGAAGGAATTTGAGTACATGGTTGAAGCGGGCATGCCACCCCTCGAAGCGATCAAATCGGCGACGATGGTCAATGCCGAGTTGCTGGGAATGAAAACGCAGATTGGCTCGGTTGAAACCGGCAAACTCGCCGACCTGATTGCCGTCGACGAAAATCCCGTCCAGAACATCAAAACCCTGCAACAGGTGCGGTTTGTGATGAAGGAAGGAAAAGTGTATAAACAGTGAAAGGAGGAGTTATAATGATAAATGTAAAATGACGAATGTTAAATGTAAAAGTTAAGGAGCGAGAAGCCCATCACTTTTACATTTAACATTCGTCATTTTACATTTATCATTCCCCGTTTTTAAAACTTAAAATACTCCTTCGCATTGTTGTAGCAAATATCCTGCACCAGTTTGCCGATCCAGTCGATGTCGTTGGGCAATTCGCCGTTTTCAACATCGTTGCCGAAGATATTGCAGAGAATCCGGCGGAAATATTCGTGGCGTGGATACGACAGAAAACTGCGCGAATCGGTCAGCATTCCGACAAACCGGCTCAGTAAACCCATGTTCGACAGCGCGTTGATCTGCTTCTGCATTCCCTCCTTCTGGTCCTGAAACCACCAGCCCGAACCGAACTGAATTTTGCCCGGCATCGATCCATCGTTGAAATTACCGATCATCGTGGCCATCACTTCGTTATCCCCAGAATTGAGGTTATACAGGATGGTTTTCGCCAGTTGATCGCGGTCATCCAGCCCCCCTAAAAACCGGGCCAGCGGACTCGCCTGCCGGAAATCGCCGATGCTGTCCCAACCCGTATCGGGGCCGAGGGTCCGCAACGCGCGTTTGTTGTTGTTCCGCAATGCGCCCAGGTGGAATTGTTGCGTCCAGCCTTTTTCCCAGTCCCATTCCGCAAACCGGTCGAGCATATACGACTTGAATTGCAAGCTCTCGGTTTCAGTTAGCGGACTAGTCGACAGCAGTTTCTGGAAGACACTGCTCACTTCCGATTCGGTATACGGCTCGGCATAAATCAGTTCCAGACCGTGGTCGGACAGGCGACAACCCGCCTGGGCAAAGTAGTCATGCCGTTGTTTCAGGCATTCCAGGAACGTGTCGAGCGAGCGAATTTCCTGGTTGCACACCGCTCCCACGCGCGTTACATACGCCTGAAAAACCGCTACATCATCGATCGCCATCGCCTTGTCGGGCCGGAACGTGGGCAACACTTTTACCTCAAAACCGTCGGCGGCAATCTTTTTATGATGCTCCAGCGAATCCGTCGGATCGTCGGTGGTGCAGACGGTTTTCACGTTGAAATGCCGCAGCAGCGTGCGGGTCGACATGCCGGGGAGTTGTTCCGTACAGCGGTCGTACACCTCGCGGGCGGTGGCACCATTCAGCACCGTTTCGACACCGAACGGATTTTTCAGCTCCATGTGCGTCCAGTGGTACAGCGGATTCCGCATCGTGTAGGGCACGGTTTCGGCCCATTTCTGAAACTTTTCGTAATCCGACGCATCGCCGGTGCAGTACTTTTCAGCTACCCCGTTGGTGCGCATGGCCCGCCATTTGTAGTGGTCGCCATAAAGCCAGATTTGCGTCAGGTTTTCGAACGTTTTATCGGCAGCAATCTGATCGGGTGGCAGGTGACAGTGATAGTCGATGATGGGCATCGCCTTGGCGTAGTCGTGGTAGAGTCGCCGGGCGGTATCGGTCTGGAGAAGAAAATCTTCGTCTAAAAAGGATTTGATGGGTTGATCAACCAGCATGGTCGTACGGGGTTGCGTTCACCAAGCAAAGACTAAGGCGTCGGCTTTTTACCCGTCAACAGGGCATCAAGTACAAACGAACAGCCTGGCAACACGTCAATGGACTGGTCCCAGTTTTTCAAAATCCAGTCTTTACCCGGTTCCGCAATCCAGATTTTTTTTGATTCGGTAAAAATCCAGATGACCTTTTCGGTACCAAAATTCAGCAACTGCGTGGTTTTTTCCTGGTAATAATTAAAATCCGAATGAAAGCGGGTGAAGTCGGCTTTGGTGTCCACTTCTATCGCAATTTTCGGCGGTATCCAGGCGTATTTGGTAAGATCCTGATCTGCTAATTGCGTCGTGGAAAAAATCGCCACGTCGCAGGCTCGCCAATCGTTCTTTTTAAATTGAATGCCCAATTCGTTGGTAACGACCGTAAACTCATCCTCACTCAATGCATTCATCAGCCGCGCAACCAGTTTGGCGACTAGAATCCCCTGCAATAAACTCGAACTCATTGCTTCTTCAACCGATTTAGTCCCGTTCAATACATCCTTGTATCCGGCATAATAAACCGGTTTGCCGTCCCACATCTCATAGACGAGCGATTCGAGCAAACGAGCCCTGGCAATCCGAGCCTCCCGTTGCTCCAGACTGCTTTTTTTATTCTGTTTTTCCTGAACCAATGGCATGTTTGGTTTACGGTTTTAATTTACGGTTTCTAGTTTACGGTAGACAATCATTACAGCCCCACCGTAAACTGAAAACCGTAAACCGTTAACTTATTTTTCTCCCACCAAGATACAAAAAACTACAGACTTGACCGCTCGATTCCCAGCATCAGGCCGCGGAGTTCGGCGAGTCCGCGCAGTCGTCCGATGGCCGTGTAACCGGGATTGGTCCGTTTTCCGGAATTCAGGTCATCGAGCATTTTGTGACCGTGATCGGGGCGGAACGGCATTCTGAAATTTTCCAGTCCTTCCTCTTCCCGCCGTCGCTGTTCGCCCAGCAACGCACTGACAACGGCAAACATATCCACGTCGCCGTCCAGGTGATTGGCTTCGAAGAAGTTACCCTCTTCATCGCGCTTCGTACTGCGCAGGTGAATAAAATGAATGCGGTTTCCCAGTCGATCCACCATACCTGCCAGATCGTTATCCGGCCGGACGCCGTAGGAACCGGTGCAGAAACACAGGCCGTTGGCCGACACATCCACCGCATCCAGCACCATTCGGGCGTCGGCTTCCGTACTCACCACGCGGGGCAGCCCCAGAATCGGATACGGGGGATCATCGGGATGGATCGACAGCCGAACACCCGCGTCCTGCGCAACGGGCGCAATTTCCCGCAAAAACGCATACAGGTTTTCACGTAACTCCTTATCTCCGATATGCTTATACGCATTCAGAGTCTCCTGAAACTGCTCCACCGTGTAGCTCTCTTCCGAACCCGGCAAACCCGCCAGAATATTTAACTGCAAACGCCGGGCCGCAGCTTCGTCCAGGGCTTCAAAGCGGTTTCGGGCTTTCAGAAGCTGTTCGGGCGAATAGTGTTCTTCGGCACCGGGGCGCTTCAGAATGAACAATTCAAAAGCCGCAAATTCCGTGGCATCAAACCGCAAAGCCGTCGAACCGTCCGGCATCAGGTAGTCCAGATCGGTCCGGGTCCAGTCGAGCACCGGCATAAAATTGTAGCAAACCGTGTCGATGCCGCAGCGGCCCAGGTTGACAATCGACTCTTTGTAATTTTCAATGTACTGCTGAAAACCGTCGGAGCGGGTTTTGATGGCATCGTGAACCGGAATGCTTTCAACCACCGACCACGTCAGGCGGTGTTCGCCGGGAGCACCGGCTTCAATGATGTATTTGCGGGTGGTAATTTCATCGACGGACCACACCTGTCCGTTGGGAATATGGTGCAACGCCGTTACAATGCCCGTCGCTCCGGCTTGTTTGATGTCGGCGAGACTAACGGGATCGGCGGGGCCGAACCATCTCCAGGTTTGTTCTAATGCCATTTCTTTGCGCGTATTTTTGATTGAAAAAGCAGGCCGTCGAATGGCTCTACTCATTTCGCCTTCCGGCCTTTCGATCTACTATTTTTTCGTGACATTTCGGTAAGTTTGGCAAAATTTTGTCTTTATCGCATCGCTAACCCCTTTTCATAATGTCCGCCCCCTCCGGAAATTATCGCTGGCGAATCGTGCTGCTTCTGTTTTTTGCAACGACCATCAACTACATCGACCGGCAGGTGCTGTCGTTCACGATGATCGACGAAACGTTCCGGCGGGAAATGATGGGCAAGGCAGCCGATGAAGCCCTGACGGAGAGTGATCTGGATCAGTTTAAAGTCCTCTACAGTTACGTCGACACGGTTTTCAAGGTGGCTTATGCGCTGGGTTTTCTCCTCATCGGCTGGCTCATCGACCGGGTGGGCACGAAGCGGGGGTTTTCCATTTCGATCATTCTCTGGAGCATTGCCGGTATTTTGAATGCGTTCATCGGATCGTTGCGGGGGCTGAACATCGTCCGGTTTATGCTGGGCGTTGGCGAAGCGGGCAACTTTCCATCGGCGATCAAATCGGTGGCCGAGTGGTTTCCCAAAAAGGAACGGTCGTTTGCCACGGGCCTTTTCAATGCCGGCACCAACGTTGGCATTATTGCCACGGCGGTTTTGATTCCGTGGCTGACGATTCAGTTTGGCTGGCGGTTTTCGTTTGTGGCTACCGGTCTGCTGGGTTTTCTGGTGCTGATTGCCTGGCTCCGAATCTACCACCGTCCGGAAGAACACCCGCGGGTGAGCAAGGCCGAACTGGCTTATATTCAGCAGGATTACGAAGAAGATCTTCCGGAAGAAAAGCTGTCGTGGTGGCGTCTGCTGGGTTTTCGGCAAACGTGGGCGTTCATTGTCGGCAAGTTCATGTGTGACCCCATCTGGTGGTTTTACCTGAGCTGGCTCCCCGATTTTTTCAACAGCAGCGAATCACTCGACCAGCGGCTCGATTTAAAAAATGTCGGCCTGCCTTTTCTGGTCATTTACATCGTTTCCGATGGCGGCAGCGTGCTGTTCGGGTGGTTGTCGTCCAAGTTCATTCACATGGGCTGGTCGGCCAACCGGGCCCGCAAAACCACCATGCTCATCTGTGCGATTTGCGTGGTTCCAATTTTTTTTGCGGCTCAGACCAGTAGTATTTACGTAGCAATTGCCTTGATTTCATTAGCGACGGCCGCCCACCAGGGCTGGTCGGCCAATATTTACACGTTTGCGTCGGACCTGTTCCCGAAAAATGCCGTGGCTTCAGTCACCGGTATCGGCGGGATGTTCGGAGCGATGGGCGGTATTTTGCTGGCGGCTGTAGCGGGCAATATCCGCGTCAGTCTGGGGTATTTACCGTTGTTTATCATTGCCAGTTCAACCTATCTGATTGCGCTGGTGATCATCCACTTCCTGTCGCCGACCCTGGAGCCGGTGACGAAAAAGGAACTGGAAAGTATCGGTGTTTAGAATTACAGGGTGATTTAAAATTGACAGATGGCAGAAAATGGTTTGATGGCTGGTAAAGGTTAAAAATGGTTATCAATCACCCGATTTCAATCATTTAACCATCCCACGACCATTCAACCATTTTCAGCCATTTATCCATTAAAACCATTCAATCCATTTTAACCATCAAAAACCATATCAACCATTCAGTACTTGAAAAAAATTGTCACTTTCGGTGAAGTCATGATGCGTCTGGCGCCACCGGGTTTTGCAAAATTTACGCAGGCGCATTCGTTGAATGTGGTCTATGGCGGAACAGAAGCCAATGTGGCGGTTTCGCTGGCTTGTTTTGGTTGCCAGACAGCCCACGTCACGCGGTTTCCCGACCATGCGCTGGGGCGAGCTGCGGCCGCCACCTTGCGGTACCACGGCGTCGATACATCGAGCATCAGCTTTGGCGACGGACGACTGGGGCTCTATTTCCTGGAAACCGGGGCCGTGAGCCGCGCCAGCCAGATCATTTACGACCGTTACGACTCGGCTTTTTCGCTAATTCGACCCGGTGATTTTGACTGGGAAACAATTCTGGCCGGTGCCGACTGGTTCCATTGGTCGGGCATTACGCCCGCCCTATCGCAACAGGCCGCCGATTGTTTGCAGGAAGCCATCGAGACGGCCAACCGGCTGGGTGTGATGGTTTCGGGTGATATTTATTTCCGGAGTAATCTGTGGAAATACGGCAAAAAACCGCAGGACATTTTGCCCGCGCTGACCGCCGGTTGCGATCTGGTGCTGGGCAATCAGGAAAACTTTGAAGAACTCTACGGCGTGAAAGCCGATTCCTTCGAAGATGCCTGCCGGAAAATGCAAATCCAGTTTCCGCGGATTCAGTATTTTACCGACACCGAACGGCAATCGCTGAGCGCGTCGCACAACCGGCTGATGGCCAAGTTTTTCGACGGCTCCAAGACCTATTCGTCTGACGTCTATGACATTACGCACATCGTCGACCGAATCGGGGGCGGTGATGCGTATCTGGCTGGATTGATTTATGGTTTGTTAACCAAAAACGATCCGCAATACGCCGTTGAATTTGGCGCGGCTGCTTCGGCCCTGAAACACACCGTCGAAGGCGACGCCAACCTCGTTTCGGTTCAGGAAGTGGAAGCCATGGTCGGTGGCGACAAGTCCGGACGACTGAGAAGATGATTGTGAATTAAGAGTTAAAAGTTAAGAGTTAAGAGTTAGCTGACGCATGTAACTTTTAACTCTTAACTTTTAACTCATAACTAAAAATACCGTGGCTCGTTTTTCAAGATTAGAAGTTTATCAGACCATTCGGCAGGTGCCGGTGGTACCGGTTTTTTACCACGCCGACGCCGACGTTTGTCGCGAAGTGCTGGGGGCCTGCTACCGGGCCGGCATCCGGGCGTTCGAATTTACGAACCGGGGTGATTTTGCGCACGAACTGTTTGCAGAACTCGCTAAAATAGCCGCCCGCGACTTCCCGGAGCTGGTGCTGGGGGCCGGAACGCTGGTGGAATCCGGAACGGCAGCCCTCTACATCCAGTCGGGAGCCAATTTCATCGTGGGGCCGTCGTTTCACGAATCCATCGCCCGAACCTGTAACCGCCGGAAAGTGGCCTACATGCCGGGCTGTGCAACGCTCACCGAGATTTCAACCGCCGAAGAATTTGGGGTGGAAGTGGTCAAGGTCTTTCCGGGCGACACATTGGGACCCGGTTTTGTCAAGGCCGTGAAAGGCCCGATGCCCTGGACGAGCGTCATGGTGACGGGTGGTGTCGAGCCCACCCGCGAAAGCCTGAGCACCTGGTTCAAGGCGGGCGTAACCGCCGTGGGCATTGGCTCCCAGTTGTTCCCCAAAGAGGTGCTGGCCAACCGCCAATACGATCAAATCGAAACAAAAGCCAAAGAAGTGCTCGCCATTCTGGCGGAGCTAAGAGTTAAGAGTTAAGAGTGATGAATTAAGAGTTCTATGCGTCAGCCAACCGCACGGGCGGCCCCGTCTTAATTCATCACTCTTAACTCCTAACTCTTAACTTAGAATTGCGCTCTATTCATTTAGGATTTACTTTTACACAATACTGGTAACATTTGACGCCCGTCCAGGCAACCAATCAACGTATCCATCATCATGACACCACTGAATCGTTCAAATCATCCGGCCACCATTCACCCTGAGCGCGTACTCCAATTTGGCACGGGCGTTTTGTTGCGCGGATTACCCGACTACCTGATCCACAAAGCCAACCAGCAGGGTATTTTCAACGGCAGCATCGTTGTGGTGAAATCCACCGGTGGTGCAACGGATGAATTTGCCGAACAGGACGGTTTGTATACGGTGGTGTCGAGGGGGATTCAGAAAGGGCAGACGGTGGATAAACACACGGTGGTGTCGGCCATCAGCCGCGTCATTTCGGCGAAGGAAGACTGGAAAGCCGTGCTCGACATCGCCAAAAAACCGTCGTTACAGGTTATCATTTCCAACACGACCGAAGTCGGCATCCAGTATGTAGCCGAAAGCATTTTCCAGAATCCTCCGCAGTCGTACCCGGCCAAACTGACGGCTTTTTTATACGAACGATTCAAGAATTTTGGCGGTGGCCGCAGCAAAGGACTGGTGGTCATTCCCACCGAACTGATTACCGACAATGGGCTGAAACTGCGCGACATCGTCGAAAAAGTAGCCAAACACAACGAACTCGGCAAGCTGTTTATGAAGTGGCTGAAATACCACGTTCGCTTCTGTAACTCGCTGGTCGACCGGATCGTACCGGGAAAACCCGATGCCGAAACCCTGCTCCGGAAACAGGAAGAACTGGGGTATGAAGATAAGTTGCTGATCATGGCCGAACCCTACCGGCTGTGGGCCATCGAAGGCGACGACCGTGTCAAAAACGTGCTGACCTTTGCGAAAGCCGACCCGAGTGTCGTGATCGACGAAGACATCAACTTTTACCGTGAACGCAAACTCCGCGTTCTGAACGGCGGTCACACCATCAGCGTGCCGCTGGCGTATCTGCTCGGACTGGAAACCGTCAACGAAATGATGCTGCACCCGCTGATGGGTCGTTTCGTGGAGGAGGTGATTACGCAGGAGATTGTGCCGACCCTACCCGAGTGGATGATTCCGGAAGAAAATCCGGATGCCGTGCGCGAATTTGCCGCCGACGTGCTCGACCGGTTCCGCAACCCGTATATCGAACACCTCCTGCTCAGCATTACGATGCAGGAAACCTCCAAAATGCGCGCCCGGAATCTGCCGACCATTCAGCGGTTTGTGGAACAGCAGCAACAGGTTCCGCAACGAATGGTGCTCGGTTTTGCGGCTTACCTGCGGTTTATGAAAGCCGTTCGGTTCGAAAAAGGGGCTTACCTGGGCGAAGCGGCTACGCCCTCCGGTGGCATCATCACCTACCCCATCCGCGACGATTACGCCGAATATTTCTTCAACATGTGGCAGAAAGTCGATGTACACGATGCGGCTTCGGTACGCAATTTCGTTCACGCCATCTGCGACGATTCGGCCCTGTGGGAAATGGATCTGCGGCCCCTCAGCGGTTTTGCCGACGCCGTTGCCGAACAGCTCAATAACCTGCTCACGCTGGGTGTTGAAGCGACCATTGAACGCCAGGTGGCAACCGCCGAGTCTACGACCAGCGGCTCAGGAATTGATTAAACGCATCTTTGTGCTGGTCACTGACCGGAATGGTGGCCGAACCAATCTGGATGGTGTTGCGCGTTACAGCCTCGATTTTGTCCAGAGCGACGATAAACGAGCGGTGAACGCGCATAAACCGCCGGGAGGGCAGTTTGTCTTCGAGGGCTTTCAGACTCGTTAGCGACAGAATCGGCTTCGGAACAGCTTCGGGGCGGTCTTTCCTTAAGTGCACTTTCACGTAATCTTTCAGTCCTTCGATGTAGAGAATGTCATTGAAGGCAATCCGAACCAGTTGGTACTCCACTTTCAGAAACAGGTACTCTTCTTCCGGTTCGGGCGCAACCGGCAAGGCGATGGTGGGCCGGTTGATCAACTCAAAGTAGGCCCGGGCCTTGTTGGCTGCCCGCAAAAATTCTTCGTAATTAAACGGTTTGAGCAGGTAATCCAGCGCATCGACCTTGTAGCCTTCCAGCGCAAAATGATTGAAAGCCGTTGTGAAAATGATCCGCGGGGCGCTGCCGGTTTGGTTGCGTTCCAGCACACGGGCAAGCTCCATGCCCGTCAGATCGGGCATTTGAATATCCAGAAACAACAGATCGACCGGGTGATCGTGCAGGCCCTGTAAGGCTTCAACGGCGCTGCTGTAGCGACCAGCCAGGGTAAGAAACGGCGTTTTTTCGACAAACGCACACACCAGCCCGAGGGCCAGAGGTTCGTCGTCTACCGCAATGCAATTGAGGGTCATGTGAGTTGCAGGTTCAGATGAACCAGGTACTCGTTTTCGGGGGTGTCTTCTTTCACCGAAAGCTCATAGCGCTCGGGATAGAGCAAATCGAGCCGCCGACGTGTGTTGGTAAGGCCGATGCCACTGCCGACTTCGAGTGACTGATTTTTTTCGGGAAAGATCGTGTTTCTCACTTCCATTTCCAACTTTGACCCTTCCTGGTGAATCACAATACTGATCCGGCTGGGTCGCATGGCACTGACCCCGTGTTTAAAGGCATTTTCGACAAAAGGCAACAGCAGCATCGGCGCAACCGGCACATCCTGCAAAGGCGTCGGTTGTTCGAGCGTCACGGTTACTTTATCCGTCAACCGAAGTTGCATGAGTTGAATGTAATCCTGAACGAAGTCGATTTCCTTGCTCAGCATGGTGGTATCGTTACCGGTTTCGTAGAGAACGTACCGCATCATACGCGACAGCCGGTGCAGGGCTTCCCGCGACGCTTCCACGTCGAGGAGCGTCAGGGCGTAAATGTTGTTGAGCGTATTGAAAAAAAAGTGGGGATTAATCTGGGCTTTCAGAAATGACAATTCGGAACTGACCCGGGCCTGTTCCAGACTCAGCCGCAGCCGGGCATCCTCCTGCCACTTCTGAACGGAAGCAATGCTGGTTCCGATGCCTAACATCAAAAACGTGGTAACCAGCACCGACTGACTCCAGCCCCAGATATTCCGGGGTTTCCGAACCCCGCCCTCGGGGTGAAACGCCCTGAACATCAGCTCCGGCAAGTTAAACCAGGTATCGATGCTAAACAGCAGGATCAGGACAATGGCTGCCGTCAGAACGAGCGATCCAACATACATCCCGGTTTTGTCGCGGAAGAGCAGTTGAGGCACCAATACCAGCGTGTTGAGGTAAAAGGCCCCGACCAGCAGACAGAAGTAAATCCCCTGTTTGATCCAGAATAAGGTGGGCAACGTAACGTCCCAGTTCAGTGGCTGATAAACCAGCAGGGCAAAGCCCAGCAAGCCCCAGGCCAGAACGTGCGTCAGGACCGGGACATTACGACGTAACGTGAGTAAATTCATGGGATGATAGGATGATTGCGAGCAAAACGCTCAGGTTCAAAAATCTTTTGAAACGACAAAACAACCTGGTATCAAATGAAACCAGGTTGTCCAACTACCATCTCTATTAAAAAATATCTGTGCAGCAAGTGTATCTATGTAGTGATCGTCCGACTGGAATCAAGGAAGGGTGTCGAACGGGTAAAAGTGTCAATTGATTTACAATCATACGGCACAAAAGCCAAAACCGACGGGAAGAATCGACAAATTGCCAGCTTGTCCCGACCAATAGCCGATTTTTACCTATTAGCCCCCTCCGAACCTCTTTCCGGAACAAAACCGGTTCGATTTTGGCATTAATCGGTCAAAACACGCCTTTAGTCGACATCTGTAACTGGCTGGTATATCGCGTTTTGCGGGCCGTTTTTTCCGCTGTTGCTTTGTATCATTGATCAGCCGAAACCGGCCGCCAACCCACCAAACCGTTCATTTCACACAAAAATACATCATCGTATGAAAACCGCATTTGCTTCCATCGTTGCCGCTCTTTTGGTCAGTGCCTCATCCTTTGGTTTCGCCAACAGCACCCCCAAACCGTACGGTTTCCATTGGGTAATTTGTTGATCGGGACAACCGCCGATCGCTGGTTGTCCTGATCTTCATTCCAATAATACCATTTGGATTCATCGGTCAAAAGACGGCATCCGGCGACGTTTTCACGCCCTTAGTCTATTTCGTTTTTCAGAATCCCTCCACAATGGTTGATTTGCATATTCATTGTCTAATGAACTCAAAATCATGAACAAATTTTCCCTCTCTCTATTTGTTACAGTACTATGCAGTCTGGCTGCCGTTCAGACATTCGCCCAGTTTCCGGGCGGGGGCGGTGGTTTTGGCGGGGGTCGGATGGGACCCGGTGGCCAGCGCGGTGGTGAAAAAGAAAAAACATTCATTCCCGGAACAGTCGACGACGACAAACCCCGCGGCAACGGCAAGATTTCCGGTCTGATCATGGACTCGACTTCCAACAAACCCGTTGAATATACAACCATTGCCCTGCTCGACATCAAAACCGGCAAGCCCATCGACGGGACCACCGCCGATGGCAAAGGGAAATTTACCTTATCCAAACTCGCTCCCGGCGAATTCAGACTCCAATACTCCTTCATTGGTTACCAGAACAAGCTGTCCGGCCCGATCAAAATTGAGAAAGGTTCCGACATCAACGTGGGCGTGATCAAACTGTCGCAGGACGTTCGGCTGCTCAACGAAGTAACCGTTACGGGTCAGGCGGCTCTGATCGAAGAGAAAGTAGACCGGCTGGTGTATAACGCCGAAAAAGACATTACGTCCAAAGGGGGCGATGCCGCCGACATCATGCGGAAAGTACCGATGCTGAGCGTGGATCTGGACGGAAACGTCAGCCTGCGTGGCAGCAGCAACGTCCGGGTGCTGATCAACAACAAACCGTCGACGATTGTGGCCAGCAGCGTAGCCGACGCACTCAAGCAGATTCCGGCCGACATGATCAAGTCAATTGAAGTCATCACCAGCCCATCAGCCAAATACGATGCGGAAGGCTCTGCCGGTATCATTAACATTGTCACAAAAAAGAACACCCTGCAGGGCGCAACCCTGAACATGGACCTCGGCACGGGCAACCGGAGTTCGAACCTGAACCTGAACGCCAGCTATCGCCAGGGCAAAATGGGCTTCAACCTCGGCGGTTTTGGCCGGGCGATGTACAACATCCGAGGAGCCTTCAACAGTACGCAACAGACCATCGGCCAACTGGGCACGACCACTACGATTCAGAACGCCGATACCCGCCAGGCCGGGATGTTTGGCAACTACCAACTGGGTTGGGATTACGACATCGACAAAAACACCTCGCTGTCGGCCAGCCTGCGCTATGGCATGCGAAACATGATCAATTACCAGGACAACCTCCAAACCCTGTCGTACATCAACCTGCTGTCGACCATGACCGGTCGCAACGTGGAAACCAAAAACCTCTCCGGTACGGTCGATGCGAACGTGAGCTACACCAAAACCTACAAGCCGAACCAGGAATTCAGCATTCTGGGGTTATACAGCCGCAATAACAACACCAACAACTTTGTGGCGGAGCTGCTCAACGGTGTCGACATGCAAACCATCACCAGCCGCCAGCGCAACGACAACCTGAGCTACAACCAGGAGTCGACCTTGCAGATGGATTACCAGACGCCCATTAAAGCGAACCAGTTGCTGGAGTTTGGCGGAAAAGGCATCTTCCGGAACGTCAACAGCGATTACCAGTATTACACGACGATGGGCGATAACGAGAACTACCAGATAAGCCCGATTCAACCGGCCAATACGCTGAACTACGACCAGAATATCATGGCGACGTATGTTGCGTATACCTACGCTTCCAAAACGAAATGGACGCTGAAAGCCGGGGGTCGTTACGAATACACGTTTATCAATGCCAAGTTCAGCAACGAGCAGGGCAGCGATTTGAGTGACATTCCGGATTATGGTGTTTTTGTACCGAGTGTGAACCTGTCGAAAGGACTGAAAGGCGGAAAAATCGTAAAACTGGCCTACAACCGCCGGATTCAACGGCCGGGCATCCAGTTTCTGAACCCCAACATCAACTCGGCCAACCCCCTCAACACCAGCCAGGGAAACCCGTATCTGAAACCGGAATACACCGACAACGTTGAACTGGGCCTGAGCGGTCAGATCAAGAAGTTCTACATGAATGCGACGCTGTTTGCCCGCCAGACCAACAACTCCATTACGAGTGTTCGGGATGTGACGCAGATCAATACCGGAACGGAAGCCAATCCGGTTTATCAGCAAGCCATCAGCAGTACTTTCCAGAACATCGGGAAAGAGCAGGCCTACGGGGTGAATTTGTTTACCAATGTGACCCTGTTTTCCAAGTGGCAACTGGGTGGTGGTGTCGACCTGTACCATACCTACCTGACCAACAACAACGCCAGTGCCATCTACGGCGCTTCCAATTCGGGCTGGGTCATTGGGGGTCGGTTGTTCACGAGCGTCACGCTGAAAAATGGCTGGGGTCTCCAGGGTTTCGGCGGGGGCCGCGGACGGCAGATCAACCTGCAGGGCTACCAGGGCAGCTTTGCGTTCTACAACCTGGGTGTCAAGAAAGATTTCAACAACAAACGGGGCAGTATCGGCCTGGGTGCCGAAAACTTCCTGAACCACCCCTTCAAAGTACGTTCGGAATCATCATCACCGATTCTGACCCAGAGAAGCGTCAACAGCATGTATAATGCCGGGGTTCGGGTGAACTTCTCCTACCGTCTGGGTAAAATGAGTCTCGACGGTTCCGGCTTCAGCTTCGGCCGCAGGAAAAAAACCATCAACAACGACGACCAGAAAGGTGGTGGTGGTGACGATGGCGGTGGTGCCGTACAACAGGCTCCCGCCACCAGTGGCGCAACGGGCGGACGTCCCCGTCAAAAATAATTCGGAATACACCTGAATCGATTGCCGCACTTCCAGAACAAGCCCTTCTGGAAGTGCGGTTTACCTAAAACCGTATCATTTAACCAACCTCTCTATTTTTTATGAAAACGAAGCAAATTTTTGCCGGTCTGCTCGCCCTGGGTATGCTGGCTTCTACCCCACTGACCATCCTCGCCGGTACGCCCGGTTCCGACAAACGTCCGGGAAAAGTAGTCGCCAAAACCGTTACCTACGCGGTCGATACTGAACAAAGCACCGTGGTCTGGAATGCCAAGAAAGTAGGCGGTGAACACACGGGAAACATCAAATTATCGAAAGGCGAATTCGTTTTCAATGGCAACAAGTTGACGGCCGGTACGTTTACGGCCGACATGACGACACTCAGCGAGAATAAAAACAGCGAGCGCGTGGTGAACCACCTGAAAGGTGATGATTTCTTTTCCGTCGAAAAAAACCCAACGGCGGCTTTCAAAATCACGAAGCTGGATGCCATTTCGGGGGCCAAAGCCGGAGAAGCCAACTACAACGTAACCGGCGATCTGACCATCAAAGGAAACACCAACCCCATTACGTTTCCGGCAGTGGTGAAAGTAGCGGGCGACGCGGTGGAAGCCACGGCGAAACTGGTTGTCAACCGGCTGGCGTACGACATCAAATACCGGGCTGCGGTTATCGGTACGGCGGCTGATAAAATCATCGAAGATACCTTTACGCTGGATCTGAAACTGGTCGGCAAGAAATCGAAACCGATGTAAGTTGAATCGGCCCGGGCAGCTCCTGCCCCTGGCCCTCTGTCATTCGCTGTCAAAAGAATTTACGCATTTTCATTAATTAATATTATTTTTAATGAAATCCGGTATATTCTGATGGCAACGAATGACTTTTTTTATGGCGTTCGCTGCTCAACAAAAAACCACAAGGAATACCTGACCAATTAGTATGAACTACAAAGACTATCTATCAAAATCGCTTTCCATCCTGCTGAATACCGGGTTGCTGATCGGGCTGGCTTCGTTTACGATACAAGACAATCCCAAGGATCAAAAACCGGATGAGAGCCGGTTTACACCCGTCGTCATTGCCGAGAATTTAGACGAACCGATGGTGTTTGAAGTGCTCAAAGACGGCACGGCCTACATCATCGAACGCAAAGGCGCTTTCAAAAAATACGACCCGGCGACCAAAACCGTCAATCTGATTGCAACCATTCCCGTCAACACCAAATACACCAGTGCCGAAGGCGTCTCACGCGAAGCCGAAGAAGGACTGATGGGGCTTTCGCTGGACCCCAATTTTGATAAAAACCACTGGGTATATCTGTATTATGCCCACCCGACCGAAAAGAAACACATTCTGACCCGCTGGAATCTGGTCGATGACAAACTGAGTTCCGAAAAGGTGGTGCTGGAAGTGACGACCCAGCGCGAGGTGTGCTGCCATACCGGTGGTGGTATGACCTGGGACAAAGCCGGGAACCTTTACCTCACCGTTGGCAACAACACCGGCAACCAGCAGGCGGCCCAAACCGACGAGCGGCCCGGCCGCGCCAGTTGGGATGACCAGGGACACGCCGGGAACACCAACGATTTGCGCGGTAAGATTCTGCGCATCCATCCCGAAGCCGACGGTTCGTATACCATTCCGGAAGGCAATCTGTACCCGAAAGGAACCGCTAAAACCCGTCCCGAAATCTATTCGATGGGCCACCGCAACCCCTGGCGGATTTCGATCGACAGCAAAACCGGTTTTCTCTACTGGGGCGAAGTCGGCCCTGATGCGGGTGAAGACACCGAAATTGGTCCGCGCGGGTACGACGAACTGAATCAGGGCCGCAAACCGGGCAACTTCGGCTGGCCGTGGTTTGTCGGCAACGACCAGGCGTTCCCGGTTTTCGATTACGCAGCAAATAAACCGCTGGACAAAAAAGACCCCAAAAAGCTCGTCAACAATTCGCCCAATAACACCGGTTTGACAGAACTACCGCCGGTGGCGCCTTCCTTCATTTATTATCCCTACGGAATTTCGGAGAAGTTTCCGCTGGTGGGCAGCGGTTCGCGCAGTGCAACGGGTGGCCCGATTTACCATCGCTCCGATTTCAAAGACCCCAAGCGTCCGTGGCCGGCTTATTACGAAGGCAAGTGGATTGCGACTGACTTTTCGCGTGGCTGGATCATGGCGATTACGATGGACGAAAACGGCGATTACCAGTCGATGGAGCGGGTGTTGCCCAATTACCGCCCGGTCGAACCGATTGACATGAAATTTGGGCCGGATGGTGACTTGTATACGCTGGAATACGGCAGCAACTGGTTCCGGAAGAGCGACAATTCGCGGCTGGTTCGGCTCGAATACAACGGCGGGAACCGCAAACCGCTGGTGCAGGCAGCCGCCAGCAAAAAAGGCGGTACGGTTCCTTTCCAAATCACTTTATCGTCGGAAGGCAGCAAAGATTTTGACGGCGACGCGCTGAAATACCAGTGGAAAGTGGCTTCGGCCGGTGGAGCCGTCCGGTCGTTTACAACTGCCAACCCAACGGTAACCTTCGATAAACCGGGTGTTTATACCGCCACACTGACGGTGAGCGATCCGAAAGGCGCCAGCAACAGCCAGTCGGTCAAGATCATCGCGGGCAATGAACCGCCCGTTGTGGCCGTGAATTTAACCGGTAACAAGTCCTTTTTCTTCCCCGACAAGCCGATTCAGTACGCGGTTCAGGTAAGCGATAAAGAAGATGGTAAACTTGCCGGGGCAAACGCAACATCGGGGCAAATCAGTCCGTCGCGGGTCGCCATCAGCATCGATTACACATCCGAAGGCTTCGATTACGCCGAAGTGATTCAGAGTCAGCGCAGCGTCGATGCCTCGACGCAATTCGCCGTGGCCCAGACCCTGATCGGCCAGAGCGATTGCAAAGTCTGTCATCAGGTTGCCACTAAATCCGTTGGGCCGTCTTTTCATGACATTGCCAACCGCTACAAAGGCAAATCCGAAGCGTCGGGTCAACTGGTCAAAAAAATCATCAACGGTGGTGGTGGCGTCTGGGGCGAAGTGGTGATGCCCGCTCACCCGGCAATGTCGGCCGGTGATGCCGCTGCGATTGTTAAATACATTCTGAACAGCACCGAAAAAACCTTGAGCACCTTGCCGACGCAGGGTAGTTATGCGCTCAAAATTCCGGAAGGCGACAATGGGAAAGGGACCGTCTTGGTGCGGGCGGCTTATACCGACCGGCCGGTCAAAACCATTCCATCGCAAACCTCGGAAAGCCAGCTTATTCTGCGTAATCCGGAAGTAAGTCCAGCCGATGCCGAAGTAACCAAAGGCGTCGACATCAAAGCCCGGGGCATGGGAACCGGGGTGAGTTTGGTGGCTTTTTCAAAAGGGTACATCGGGTATAAAAAGCTGGATCTGACCGACATCAAACAACTGGAACTGGTTGCGTCGGCTCAGAAACGCGATGGCAGTGTCGGCGGAACGATTGAAATCCGGCTGGACTCCCCAACGGGCGACCTGATCGGCCAAACCGTTGTGGAGGTGGCGCAACCCAGAGCGCCGGGAGCCGCACCCACGGCGACGGCCATTCAAACCGCCGGTGGCAATGCGCCCACCGCCGGCACGGGTGTTGCCACTCCGCCCAAATCAACCACGGCGGCTGCTCCTTCTTACACACCCCGTGGCCCGGTTCCTCTGAAAGTTGCACTGAAAGAAACCAACGGGGTCCATGACGTGTACCTGGTTTTCAAAAACGACCAGGCGAAAGCCATCGAGCCGCTACTGTCCCTGGTCAGTATCAAGTTCAGCCCGGTAGAAAAATAAGGGTATTTTTATTAAAACGAACAGCGCCCGAGCCGAGGAACCCTCCGTTCGGGCGCTGTTCGTTTTGAACGTTAACTAAAGGCGAGATTGCCTTCCTGCAACGCTTTTTCGTACTTTTCTTTATTAAACCGGAACAGGTACGGCGACTTGAAAGCACCACCCTTCCGTTGTTCTTCCAGCCGTTCGATGATGCCCAATGCCCGCATTTTCTTGGAAAAATTACGGGGATCCAGCGGTCGGTTCAGGATGGTTTCGTAGAGTCGCTGGAGTTCGGGCATGGTAAATTTTTCGGGCAGCAGATTATACCCGACAGGCTGCCAGCTCAGTTGAACGCGTAAGGTCCTGAGAGCCACAGCGACAATATGATTGTGATCGAAAAGCAAGGAAGGCAATTTTTCAACATCCCACCACCGGCATTCATCCGTTAGAAAATCAGCGGTAGGCGTCACTTTCGAAAAATCAACCAGGGCAAAATAGCCAATCGATACGGTACGATCGGGCCATTGTCGGGACGATGTATCCGGCCAACTCAGTTTCTGGCTAATTTCCTGCCGGTTATACCGTACGTCTTCGCCAAAGGTGTGAAACTGTTGCAGAAAAAGCTCCTTGATCCCGGTGCGTTCTTCCAGAATGCGTTGAGCCGCCACATCGACCGATTCACTCTTGTAGATAAACCCACCCGGCAATCCCCACTCCTCGGTTTGCTTCCATCGTAACAACAACACTTTCAACTGGTTATCATAAAATCCAAAAATCACGCAGTCGATTGAAAGGCCCAACACACACCGTATGTCTACCTCTTTGAAATACTCCTCCAGTTGTTTTTTGTAATTCATAGGGAAAAAATAAAAAATAAGCTTTATGTATTCCTTACATATTCACTATTTATTTTTATACCCTGTCAGCAGTCGCAGACCCTGACAGGGTTAAACCTACCCATGATGAAATCATTCTCCACCCGAATTTTTCTGGGCTTTTTGTTTTTGGCCCGGTTTTCATCCGCTCAGGCGCAGCAAGCGCACGTTAATTTAGACTGGAATCCGCATAAAAACACCCAAAACCTGAATCCATTTGGTGCCAACGTCATCTCACCGGAGGTAAGCGACGATCATAGAGTGACGTTTCGACTCAAAGCACCCCGGGCTCAGGAGGTTCTTTTAACCGGTGGCCCCATGCTGCTGGCGCTCAAGGCGAGTAAACCGATTCCGTTTAAAAAAGACAATGATACCCTGTGGACCCTGACCGTCGGGCCAGTGAAACCGGATATTTACGTCTACAAATTTATCATCGACGGCGTAACCGTGGTCGATCCCAACAACACCCTCACCGGTTTTTCGGATCAGCCCGGCTACAGTCAGTTGGTCGTTCACGGCGATGGCCCGGCGTATTACGATGCCCGCCAGGTACCACACGGAACCGTAAGCCGCCACACGTACCATTCGGATGTGCTCAACGGCGAACGTGAATTGTACGTTTATACACCACCCGGTTATAACCCGAAGAAAAAATACCCGGTTTTATACCTGCTGGGCGGAAGCGGGGAACTGGCTTCCACCTGGTCGCTGGACGGGCGGGCCAACTTTATTGCCGATAATCTAATTGCAGAAGGCAAAGCCGTTCCGATGATTATTGCCATGCCCAATAACCAGGTGATTCACCGCAGCGATCCAAGGCATACCGAGCTGACGTTCAAGCTGTTTGAAGAAGAATTGAGAAAGCAGATTGTACCATTCGTCGATAAGCACTACCGTACGCAAACCACCCCCAAAGGCCGGGCGTTGGCGGGTCTGTCGATGGGCGGGCGACATACGCAACTGGTGGGTTTCAACTGCCTGGATTTGTTCAGTTCATTCGGTTGTCTGAGTTCTGGAGATTTGAACACAGAGCAGGCCAGCGCACCATTTTTGAACGATCCGGATATCAATAAGAAAGTAGATTATCTCCTCGTTGGACAAGGAACCGGCGAAGTAACCACCATTGGGCTACGAGCGGTTGCGTTGCATGAGGCTTTGCTAAAACACAATGTGAAGCACGATTATTACGTAGGGGGCGATGGTGCTCACGATTGGGCAACCTGGCGACATTTGCTCAATTACCGCTTGCTGCCCAATCTATGGCGAAAGAAATAGTTTAGTTTTCTCCTGCCCTATCGGTTGTCAACCCGGCCAAGTTTTATTGTTACGGCCATCGACAGAGTGCTTGCCGGGGCCTACAAAATAGAGGGTAAAATAGACCAGAAAATACAACAAAGGCATCTCTTTTTTCCCAAAAGGGTCTGCCCCGTGGGCAAAAAACGTAACCACCAGCATGTTGATCATGAGGATGATGGTAGCTACCCGCGTTTGAAAGCCAAGCAGAATCAGAATAGAACCAACAAACTCGGCCAGCATAGAAAGAATCAGAGATGGCATACTACCGATTCCAATGGGATCGCCAAAGGTGAAGTTACCGGCCAGTACTTTAGCGAATTTAGGCCAGCCATGCGTCAACATCAGAGCTGCAACGCCCATTCGCAGCACCAGCAGTGAAAAATGTACCATCGATGGGCTAGCCTTTGTTCCTAACAGTGGTTTCATAGCAGATTGTCTGGTTACTTACCTAAACGGCCTTTCGCAGGCGTCTGTTTAGTTTTTTTTGCAAAAATCCGTTTCGCCCGAATCCAGAGACCAATGTAAAAACTCTCCCGCCCGGATCGTTTTCCTTTCCTAATTTCCTGCTCTTTGAAGGTTGTCAGCTAATTTACTTTTCTTGAATAACTCTCTGGGTCAGGACTTTAGATACTGTTTAGCAGACCGTAAACTTCCATAAAAACAAATTATTTTAACCTCAATTGGTCGCAATTATTCCTCAAAGAAGTACTCTATAATTTACAATAGATAAGTAGTATATTGTATACAATTAAACACACAAACCACGCCTCATGAATACAATAATTGGTATACCATCTAATCATTTTATAGCTTCTTACATGACCGAAATTTCCAGATCGGTATGTTTAAGTATAAATATCATTTTTGACATTCAACAAGTTGAAAAGATCGTGAAACAGCAACCTGTTGATTGGGTCTTATTTGACATCTATGAGAAATCGACAATTTATTTTGATATTCTGCGAGAATTACGATTGCGGGAACGCTGTTTCCAATTAGCACTATTAGTAGACAATAGCGTTAATTATACAAAAATTATCGGCAATTATATTCAGGATTTAAAGCCCGACTTAGTCTGCGGTTTTCATGAATTACCACACTGTTTAAGGTTGATTTCTCTGGGACAGCGCTTTCTGCCTTCATTACCCCCCATAGCGCGAATGCACGCTATACAAGGATGGAATGAATTGACTGGGCGCGAAAAAGAAATATTGTGGGAATTAGCGGAAGGGAAATCTACAGCGGAAATAGCCGGCATATTATACATCAGCACCAAAACGGTCGAAAATCATAAGGCAAATATTTCTTCGAAGCTAAATGTAAATGGAGGGCCGGGCTCTTTGTTAAGATTCATTTTTAAAAATAGAGTATACATCTTATCAACAAAATATTAAATATAGAAACAAAAATAGGTAAACTACCCTACAAATTCGCATAATATCACTCATGTAGTCAAGGAAACACTTTATGAATTTTACGAAAACACTATCGTAAAATCCACATTCTTGCTATCATGAGAAAAATAAGTTACCTTGCAGAAAGGAATCGCACCTTCATAAACTTAATAGCATTATTAGCGCTATTAAGTTTACCATCTTTTCGATTTAGTAACATAAATAGGGAAGAAAAAACCCCTTCTATTGTGCTAAAGAATATGGAGAAACCCGCTACATACATATTTGAAAAGAGTCGAAACCCAGGAAGCGGGAAACCCAGAAGACCGATTCTTCTTCCCTCTTATCCATCCCCCAATCGAAAATCAGCCTCCTTGGGTAGTGATCCGATTCGTTTTGTCTTTTACACCAACAAAAAGCAGGTCAGCCTTGGTGAAGAAGTGGAATTAACGATAACGGCTCACTACATGGCCATGCACCCCGGCCTGCTGGCGACCTTTCCCGGTTCGAATGCGTTCAGTCTCAAAGTGATCGTCCCGGACGGTTTCATTCAAACGGGTGGTGACTATGTCGACCTCATCGGTACCGAGCTTTCAACCCATCGGAAGACGGTTACCTATTCTCTCAAGGGCAAGTTTGTTTCAATTTCCAGCAATCACACCTTCCGCTTGCTACGCAGCCATAAGGATGCCGGTGCTGACAGCAAATTTATAGAAAAGAGCAAATTCCAGATTCATTGCCACAACTCCGCCGAAAGCCTTGCCAATGCCGGGTCTTTGAAAGGATCACGAATTGCTGTAGCCGAAGTTGCTTGTACACCTTTTCCAATTGTGTGTTCTGGTAACAACTTTGAGATTCGCAATCAAACTGTTACTGTAGCACAGACAGGCACCTATTCGCTGGCGGTTTCGTACCGCTCCCATGAAAAATCTGCGATTGGGATTGTGCGAATCGATGGTGTAGCCCAAAATGTAGCGTTTGCTATGACTACTTCGTACTTAAACCAGGTCGTAGGTACCGTGTCACTTAGTGCTGGCACTCACACGATTGGATTAAGTTCAGGTACCGAAGGTGGGCTTATTTGTTTTAATAACATCTGTCTGACCAACGCTGATAACTCCTGCAGCTATACGCCATCTGCTACCGTTAGCAATACGACTCCAGGCTGTGGGACTTCGGTAAATTTAAGTGCAACCTGTGAAGGTAGTGATTGTGCTGGGCTAAATTATAGTTGGAGTGGAAACGGCGTTGATCAACATGGCCAGACGATAAGTGTGAATACGCCTTCCAGCGATGGATTTTACACCTATACCGTAACAGCAGTCAAGAGTGGATGCAGTAAAACCGCTCAAACATCGATCACTGTTAATGGATGTGGGTCAGGATCGCTTGTGGGTTGTTATGTAATCCGCTCCAAAAAAACCGGACAAGTTTTACAATCTCTATCCGGCGATGTGGTCGAACAACGAGCTGCTAATAGCCAGGCAAACCAGATATGGAAAGCCGAAAGTGTAGGAACCAATCAATACCGCTTCACCACGCAGGATGGCTCCGGCAAAAGCATGCAGGTCAATAGTGCCAGCCAAGGCGAATTAGTCCGAATCGGAACCTACACCGGAACCGATTTGCAGAAATGGACCCTTAAAAGCGACAACAACGGCAGTTATCGAATCAACACCTCCAATGGGCTTACCTGGGATATGCGAAATTATGGCGTAGAACCACAGCTTCAGTTGTGGGGGAATCTCACCGAAGGTTTCGCCGACCAGCGTCTGTTTGGTTTCGAGTCTACCGGTTGCCCTACCACTCCTCCGGCAACCGGTTCCTGCACCACCTTGCGAAATGCCGACTCCCCTGCCAACCTGACTGGCGGCTTGGCGTATAAGTATTACCAAAGCATCGCCAACAACGACTGGTGTTCGGCCACCGGACTCAGCAGTCAGGCTGTCGTTAGTTCCGGATCGGTCGGCACCATTAGCCTCACGCCCCGCCAGCGCGACGACCATTTTGGCTTCGAGTTTACTGGATACATTCAGGTACCGGCTGATGGACAATATACTTTTTTTCTTAACAGCGACGATGAGTCCCGACTCAGCATTGGTGGGCAATTGATCATTGCTCATAGCGGTTGCCACGGCACAGCAACAGCAGGCCAGGAACCCAGCGGCTCTATTTGTCTGCGGGCAGGTTATCACCCCATCCAGATTCTTTATAGCCAAGGGGATGGAGGATTTGGTTTGCAAACATTCTGGCAGGGTCCCACTTTTGCCAAGCAGGAGATCCCCGCCGGAGCGTTGTTTCGTAGTGGAACACCAAATACAGTGGCTTGTAATTTTGTTGTCAGTGCCACAGCACCGGCCACAGCGGGTTGTGGCAGTGCCATCACACTCAACGCTCCATGTACAGGAAGTGACTGCAACGGTCTAACCTATAGCTGGAGCACCGGACAAAATGGTCAATCAATCAGCACCACAGTACCAAGCAGTAATGGTACTTCTACCTATACTGTAACGGTTAGCAAGAATGGGTGCAGTAGCAAGACGACCCAAACAACAACAACTGTTAACGGATGTGAAGCTGTAAGCACCATTTGTAACCCCTTCCCTATAGTATGCTCTGGAAATTCTCAGGAAGTTCGTAACCAAACCATTACTGTAGCCCAGGCAGGTACTTATTCGTTGTCGGTTTCATACCGTTCCCATGAAAAATCTGCGAACGGAATCGTAAGAGTCGATGGAGTTGCGAAAAATGTAGCTTTTGCCATGACCACCTCGTACCTAAACCAGGTCGTAGGTGCCATATCACTCAGTGCGGGTAATCATACAATTGGGTTAAGTTCAGGTACCGAAGGTGGCCTGGTTTGTTTCAATGAAATCTGTCTGACTAGCACGACATCCACAACTTCCAATTGTAATTATGGCTTAACTGTTAATAGCAGCAATGCAAATCCAGGCTGTGGAGCAGCTATTACCCTGAATGCTACTTGCAGCGGAGATTGCGATGGAGTAAACTATAGTTGGAGCACCGGACAAAACGCTCAATCTATTAACACCAATGTTCCAAGCAATAACGGAAACCTGATCTACACAGTCACAGCCAACAAGAATGGATGTGCCACTAAAACGGCACAAATTGACGTATCCGTTATTGGTTGTCCCAATAGTACGAATGTGGCAACTAAAACATTTATGCTCACAGCGATAGGAGGATATGAAACTTGGAGTGACAATAATACTTACTCTCTCCGCAAATTCCATGCTCATCCCCAGCATACGAAGCCTGCTGCAGGCTTAACAGTAAAGAATATTGAACATCTGAACAAGGTGATGAATTATTGGCACGAACTCGGAGGGACTCACGTATCCATGCCTATGGTTTGGGAAGATACCGAACCGGCGGCTGGCCAATTTGAGTTTCGTCATTGGGATTGGATATTCAGTAAGGCCAATTCGCTTGGTCTTAAAATAAATATCAATCTAATGCCATTGGTAGATTTCGAGCATTCTGATGAAAAGTACCGTACATCGGCTAGTTGGAGATACGAGAGCGAAGACGCTGCTAGAAAAACAGTGCTTGACTCTAATGGAATGCCTAAACGGGAAAATGGAGTATTACTCACAGAACCGGCAAAGCATTTTATGAGTTATTATTCACCTAAAATGGAAAATTACCGGAGATGGTTGAATGGAGTGGCCAATTATTTAGCTAATCACACTAATAGCATTGGCTATATAGCTGTCGTCACCAACCACCATAAAGAGGCAAATTACTATCTCAATGCCAACTCCGATTTCCATGCCAGTGCGTTAAATGCTTGGAGTAACAGATATCCTGGAATTTCGAGCCCCCCGGACGAAACTGGTGGCTCAGATTTACTTCAACAACGATGGCTTAAGTTCCGGTCTGAGACACTTATTAATTTTGTATCAGAGTGGGTAAGCATACTAAAAGCCAAAAATTTAAAAACAGTGCTTGATGTAGGTAGCTTTACAGATAACAACAGCCGACGAGGGACTTGGGCTTTACTTGGAATGCTTCCACCAAATTTAGATGGTGTTAAGCATAACCCAGCCTGGGACTATCCGGCAGCTTTCGATACCCGTATCGTAGCAAGTGTTCGTCCTTCATTAGCGTCTGTCGAATGGACGAAAGAATGCAATAATGCTATTGGCTGCCCTCCTTCTCTTGTACCTTATCTTATTAATAACTTTAAGGCAAGTATTGATGCCGGAGCAACGGATCTATCATTTGCTTTTTTTGACCAGGAAACTCCATTTCCTAATAATGATTTGGACGCAATTGTAAATGGACTTAAAAGCTCAGGATATTGGAACAAACCCATTCCAATCTTTAACTCTAACTGTACGATGGAGATCAGTGTAAAAGAGGTTATGACTCAAGGAAAATACACTAGCGATCACTTTTTAAACATTTTCAATAACATAAAAAACACCTGTGGTTATCCCATAATAAAAGTTAAAAATGACTTAGAATAGGCCATTAAACAATTCTTTTTTTTAACACCATAAGCCTCCTTCTATAAGATAATAGGAAGGCTTATGGTGTTGATTATATAATAATTTTACTCGTTTTCGATAAAATGTTTAATACATCCCTATGAACGTAAGGCACCCATTAATTATCAACGTAACATTTTCCAAACTTCAAAATATAGGAGTTACAAAAGTAATCACCCTACTTTCATGTTTAGCAGTTTATATACTGTATCTATACAAACAATACGTCTGCACTCCTCAGGTCCCATTCGGAGATGATCTGCCCACAATATTTCACTATTTATTCCGATACGATCAAGCACTTACTCTATCCGAAAAAATATCAATTATCTTTAACAACAGAATGGTTGAGCACCGCTTGTTGAGTTCAAGCCTAATTACTTTATTATTTTATCTGGTCGCAGGAAAAATAAAACTACCAATCTTAACAACCACCGCCGGGCTGATTTGGCTTAGTATATCTTTTTTTTATTATACTTGGCTTAAAAAAACGAATGTATCGATAGCGTGGATTTTCCCTATATCATGTATATTAGTATCATTTGCACCTTACCAAGTCATTGTTTGGCCAATGGCAGCAATGCAACACTTATCAGTAATATTTATGGGTTATTTAACAATTTACTTATTAACTATACAGGATTTCCAAGGAAAAAAAAATCTAACACTTTCTTTTTTTTTATTGGCAACTTTCATCGCAATAACTGCGACATTTTCAGCAGGGAATGGAATGTTGGCTTGGCCTACAGGTATTCTGATTCTAGTATTAAAAAAAGAATTCAAATTCCTTCTAATATGGATATGTTGCTCCATTTTTGCTACAGCTGGCAATTTTTGGAATTCTACACTAAATGGCACCCCATCAGACAATTCAATTAAAACCTTTTGTACGAATTTTTTCAAAGAAATTATTAGTTTTTTAGCTGGTCTTGGAGGTGGAATACGATTTCAGGGACATGAATCATTTCTTGATGATTGCAATTTCCAGTTCTCACTCAAATACCCTCCAATTTATTTGGGATTATTCATTTTTATTTCGTTTATATATTTGTTTGTAAAAACACTAAAATTTAAAAACAATATATTTCTGCCTATAGTAGGCACTTCAGTTTTTATATTCTTAACAGTTGCACTACTTGTCATAGGGAGAACACCTCCAAATGGCGATTTAGTTGTTTTTAAAAGTCGGTATTACATATACTCTATTGCGGCAATCATCAATACCATATTCATTTTAGCAGCAATCTCCAAATCGAGTAAATGGCACCAGTGGTTTCTACTTGTGACAACACTTTTTAGTATCGGTTTTTGGGGCATATGGGAAGTACTCTCTTCTCATAAACTTATCAATCATTCTAATACACTACAAGTCGGCCAATTTAATTGGAGAGAAAATGACCAGTGGGTGATCTATCAGTCTACGGCTTATTTTGAAAATTATTTCAATTCATTTTTCAATGAAGTAAAGAACAAGGCCTTCGGTTTTGAATTACCGCAAACCATACTGAATAAGGCCTTCCAAGAAAAAAAATGGAATGAAACCCACTTCTCACCTCTAAAAAAAATACACATCTCTACTGACGTTGGGTACAAAAGGTTGGTTCGACTAAACATGGTTAATGATCAAGTAAAACCAATCCGACATCTTGATGAAGGCTATGTTGTAATTATGGCCTCCCAGAAAGATACATTTCTTCTGTGGTCACTTGTCTCTCCAACTGGTTTGCGAAATTTTTTAAAAACCGGAGATCGCTGCTCAAAAGGATACCGGGTTGAGGTTGAATTAGACCCAGAAAAGATACCAAAGGGCATTTATTTTTTCCATCAATTCTATTATTCAAGTGAGGATGCAATTGCAAGGAAAAAACCTGACGGAAAAATTGTTTTTAAATAAAATGCATGAGCAAGCAATTATAATTACTTAACCTAATACTCCAGATAGTGACCTTAGCCCAAATCTTGGACAGTCAAAACTGGAGAATCGGGCTGGTATTCTCTTTCTTTTTCACTTGCATTCCGACTTCATTTGGGGTTTGATTTCCCAGCGAACTATGGGGCCGAAAGCTATTATATTCCTGCCGCCAAGCCTCGATCTTTTCTTGGGCATCATCCAAAGATAGAAACCAATGAGCATTCAAACACTCATCGCGGAAACTCCCGTTGAAAGATTCAATAAACGGATTATCAGTCGGTTTCCCCGGTCTGGAAAAGTCAAGAGTCACCTTATTATCATACGCCCGCACGGGCGGCCCCGCATTTATCGAGGGCTTTTGAAATAAACTCGCTTCCATTGTCCACCTGAATCCGGTTCGGTATTGCTAAATTTACTACTTTTAATTGATTCATTACAGCCACAACGTCTTCGCCTTTAAGCGACTGACCAACATGAATCGCCAGGCACTGTCGGCTAAAATTATCCACCGCACGGGCGGCCCCGTACAGTTAAGGCCCGGATTTTCCGCCCATCAAAGAGTTGATCCGCCACAAAATCCATGCTCCAACTCTGATGAATACTAGAAAGTTCAGGTCTGTCGAGCCGGTAAGAAGCCGCTCGATTTCGCCTTGGCCGTTTGCTGCGCAGGTTCAAACCTTCTTCACAATACACCCTATGGACTCTTTTGTGGTTGTCACGCCAGCCTTCCCGGCGCAATAAAACATGAATCCGTTTATAGCCATAACGGATCCTCACTTGGGCAATCTCCCTAATTCTTTGACGAACGGCTGTGTCATCACGCCGGTGAGGTTTATAATACCAACAAGACCTTTGAAGCTGTATAACCGAGCAGGCACGTTGGGTGGGAACTCGGTAATCATTCATTAAGCTAGCGGCCAGCATCCGCTTCTGGGCTGGCCTTAAAGCTTTTTTTTGAGTACGTCTTGTAGCATCTGCTTATCTAAACTCAGGTCGGCTACGAGTTGCTTCAGTTTCTGATTTTCCTCGGCACCGGCCGCCCGGCTCCAACTGTCGAAGTTTTCGTAGTTCTGGAACCCCTAAACCAGCGTACTTCTTGCGGTCCGCCGCCGCGGTTCCAGTTGTAATAGGTAGCCTCGCTGACTCCCATCTTCCGGCAAACTTCCGCCACAGGTACACCAGTGTCAGCCTGACGGAGTGCAAAAATGATTTGTGCTTCGGTGAACTTCGTCTTTTTCATAAGCGATTTCTGATTGTTTAAGTTATCAAAATCGCCCGAATTTCTCTACTCAATGAGTGTCCACTTTTCAGGGCCAAGGTCAGTCACCAAGGTCATCTCCGAAGTGAAGCGCCTTAAAGAGTTAGAGGACGAAAATCGTCGGCTCAAGAAGATGTTCGCGGAGCTAAGTTTGCAAAACGAAATCATCAAGGAAGCACTCTCAAAAAAGTGGTGAGGCCCGCCCAGCGTCGAGAGCTAGTCAGGTGGATGATCAATCAGAAACGGATTAGTCAACGCAAAGCCTGTTGCTGGGTGGGCCTCAGCCGCAACGCACTCGTTGAGCCAGCCGCCATTAAAGATAAGGACGAAGCCCTGGCCAGCCGGATTGAGCAATTGGCTCGACGGTATAAGCAGTGGGGCGTTTTGAAGATTTATCGGCGGTTACGTAAGCAAGGCGAGCTGGTAAATCATAAGAAAGTCAGACGCTTGTATAGAACGTTAGGGTTAGGCTTACGGCGAAAAACTAAAAAGCGCTTACCGGATGCAGTCCGTAAACCGCTGCCCAAAGCAACGGCTTGTAATCAGTGCTGGTCATTGGACTTTACGTCTGATAACTTAACCGGTGGGCGCAAGTTTCGCACCTTGAATGTAGTCGACGATTACAACCGGGAAGCCTTGGGTATCGAAGTGGATTATTCACTGCCAGCCCAGCGAGCTATCCGCTTGTTAGATCAACTGGTTGAGCGGTATGGTAAGCCAGGGCGGCTACGCAGTGATAACGGGCCCGAGTTTATCAGTCAGGACTTGCAAGCTTGGTGTCGAGATAAATCGATTGAGTTGTGTTGGATCGAACCGGGCAAACCAACCCAAAATGCGTATATCGAACGATTCAATGGGACGTTTCGCCGGGAGGTTTTGGATGCTCACATTTTTACGAGTATCCGGCATGTACGCCAAACGGTGGATGATTGGCTAGTAGAGTACAACAATGAACGGCCCCATCAGGCCTTGCAGTTTATGACGCCGGTTGAATATCGGCAGTCTGACGTCCCCCCGGAAAAGCGTTCCAGTGAAAAGTAGAGAAAATCGGGCGATTTTGATAACTTAAACAATCGAAAATCGCTATGAAAAAGACTAAGTTCACCGAAGCACAAATTGTCTTTGCCCTTCGCCAATCCGAGACCGGAGTGGCCGTAGCCGAAGTATGCCGCAAAATGGGCATTAGCGAGGCTACCTATTACAATTGGAAGAAGAAGTATGGCGGATTGGGTGTTGCCGAACTGCACCGATTACGCCAATTGGAAGAAGAAAATCGTCAGTTGAAACAGCTGGTGGCCGACTTGAGCCTGGACAAACAAATGCTTCAGGATGTGCTCAAAAAAAAGTTTTAAGGCCAGTCCAGCAAAGAAAACTGGCCTCAAGTTTAATAGAAAACTATCGCGTTTCGGCCCGCCGTGCATGCTCCGTTATTCAGTTCCGTCGATCCTCCTTGCAGTATAAGTCTCGTCGTCGAGACGACTCCGTGATCCGGAAACGAATTAAAGAAATTGCCCAGGTAAGGGTTCGGTATGGGTATCAGCGGATTTACGTGTTG
This sequence comes from Larkinella sp. C7, assembly GCF_006149005.1. Classification (GTDB taxonomy): domain Bacteria; phylum Bacteroidota; class Bacteroidia; order Cytophagales; family Spirosomataceae; genus Larkinella. The sequence continues at coordinate 215,949 of NZ_VBSL01000008.1, forward strand.
CTGCGCCGAGAAGGCTGGCGGGACAACCACAAAAGGGTATATAGGGTATATTGTGAAGAAGGGCTGCATCTCAGAAGCAAGCGGCCTCGCCGTAATCGAGCGGCCGCCCACCGGTTGGAACGCCCTCAACTCTCTACTATTCACCAGTGTTGGAGTATGGATTTTGTCGCCGATCAGCTGTTTAATGGGCGTAAAATTCGGGCCTTAACTGTGGTAGATAATTATAGTCGTCAGTGCCTGACGATTCATGTTGGCCAAGCTTTAAAATCAGAAGATGTGGTTGACGTAATGAATCGTTTAAAAGCGTTATATTTAACGGTACCCGGACGCATTCAGGTCGACAACGGCAGTGAGTTCATTTCAAAAGCGCTAGACAAATGGGCTTATGATAACAAGGTAACGTTGGACTTTTCAAGACCTGGAAAGCCAACGGATAACGCGTTTATTGAATCGTTCAACGGCAGTTTCCGCGATGAGTGTTTGAACGCTCATTGGTTTTTATCGCTGGAAGATGCGCAGGAAAAAATTGAACACTGGCGGCAGGAATACAATACCTTCCGCCCCCATAGCTCACTCGGTGGGCTAACGCCAAATGAGGTTGGAAAGGGGAAAGGAAAATCAACAAATGAATGTCCGATCCTCAATCTTTGAGCGGTACGCTTTTCGGGAGAACCTCAAGTCAGCTTAAATTCCAGTCAAAACTGGCTCACCGAACGGGGTAAGGACAGTTCCACTTTAGTGTATGCTTTAAAGTTTCCTAAGGAGAATCAAAACTTTAGAATGACTTCCATTCCCCTTCATGAAAAACAAGTTGCCAGATTGATCAAAAAGCATTCAAAACCAACCGATTGTCTGGTGGTCTGGGGGTGGAATATGCGGTATCATACCTTGAGCGGATTGAGACAGGGCACAAAAGAAAACCATTCGATTCGATGTATGACCACAAATTTGTTGGGGCGATTCATGATCCTCAACTCATTGCCTATTACGGACGAGAGTTCGTAAAGGCCCTAAACGAAACAACCCTTCTGTCTTCATTGACGAAGTAAAAGCAAACCGTTTTTTTGAAAATCCCGAGTGGGTTGTACACCAAAATATTCCCGGGTTAAAGCAAATTATCGCCGATCAATACCAGTTATTGACCCACGAATCCGGCGTTTCGGTTTATGTACGCAAAGATCTTTTATAGAGAGATTTTCACAGTTATAAAATCGCAGTCTGCTCAATCCTAAAACTGATACAACAACCGCGCCCGCATCCCGGCCGAAGTCCGGTTCAAACTAAACTGCGTTGACAGTAAAGGACTTGACAAATACGGATTGGCCTGAATCACCAAGTGACTCCATTGCTTCTCGAAAGCAACACCCACGAGCCAGTTGTTGTACACGCTGGGCGAACATTTTTCATAGAACTTTTGCGCCATAAATTCATACGGCCCCATACGGTTGGTATACGAAATTTTCTCGCGGGCTTCCAGACTAAAACTCGCGCCAACAGACGGCGTTATCGTAACGGAGTTCCCGACCGGCAGACGATACCCAAAAGTGATCGGTAACTGCCAGGTCTTTCCACTTCGGGCGATGTTCAGAATCTCAATGCGCTTATCTCCAGGCACTTTACCCGGGTAATCCCGCCGGAAATCGCTCTTTTTCCTGACTAAATACTGTCCTTCCGTTATAAACTCTTCGCCCGATACGCTCAGGCGCGTCAATCCAATGCCAATCGTCAACCGATCCCCCATCAGAACTTCACTCGCCAGCCCGTAACCCGATTGGCCGCCACTCAACTGCGCACTGCCTCCAATCCGGACGTGAACAAACCGCTGCGATTCTTCCACCACCGGTTTTGAACCCAAAGTGGTGGCTACGGCCGAATGCGTTGCCAACGGCCGGATTCGGCGGACCCGGCGCTGGTAGTTTTCGACATAATAACTGGAATCAAATTTCATCGGCCGATTCAAGACCGGCTCCCAGGAAATCGAAGCCGATGCCACCGAACCGGCTGGCGACCCGGCATTTCCCGGAACATCTACCGAACCCGAAGAACCACTTGACAACGGCCGGGAGGTTTCCAAACTGGTGGATTTCTGCCGTCCCGAATACCGGTCCGGGTTCCGATTCCAGCGGTCCGTAGCGGATTTCGGCAAACGGCCTGAAGGAGATATGTTTCGCTCCGAAGGCACACGACCGGTTTCTGATGGATCTGCTTTAGGTTCATTCAAACCGGGTTCCGATTCCGTCAGACGCTCTTGTGACCCGGATCGATTCGACAGCGTGTTCTCTTCCTGCCGGTTTTGCTCCCGGTTCCGACGGTGATTCGATTCGGTTGATGTTGGCGAGTTTTCGTCGATCGGGTTTATTGCCGATGGATCGGTTTCGGACTGGTTGGCCAACTCACGATCTTCATCCCGCTGAAGGTCTGAGACAGAAGGCGATAACCGGGGTGATGGAATCGGGACTTCGCGTGTTATGTAGACCGTGTCGGTTTTTGGCACCTGGGCGACCGGTGTTTCCAACGGTGCCTGTTGCAGAATCGTGACGGTATCCTTCAGAGACTGAACAGTTTGCTCCAGTTTCTGATTGGTACGGTATTGCCACACCGCCAGAATGACCAGCCCGGCCACCGTGGCGGCACTCATCATCGGCACAAGCCACTGTGTAACCGCCCCGCCGATGGAAGGTACGCCATTGCGACGCAGAACAGACCGAAGATGCACCCAATCTGTCTCCTGGAACGGAGGGTCTATCCCCTCCAGCTTTTGTCGTATATTTTCCTCAAATTTATCAGTTTTCATAGTAACGAATAGGAATCGCGGGATCGGATGGAAACAGGTGTGGGTACGCAGACCGGATGGCCTGTTGAAGACGTTGCCGCGACCGTAAAAAATGCGAACGGATCGTGGCTTCGTTGCTCTGTAACACCTCGGCAATTTCCCGAAGACTGTAGCCATCTACTACATGCATCGAAAACACAGTACGGTAGGCCGGTGGCAGTTGCTGCACCAGCGCCAGAATTTCATCGGCCGAAATCTGGCCAATCACATCGTCTTCGAACGGCACATCCTGACCGGCCTCCAACGAACTCATGTCTAATTTATGGTATTTACGGTAATAACTGATGGCAGTATTGATCAAAATCGACCGCAGCCACGCTTTGAAAGGATGCGTGGCATCGTATTGATGGAGCCGTTGAAATACTTTGAGAAAGCTCTCATTCAACACTTCTTCGGCTTCCTCCGTCGTAGCCGAATACCGCAGGCAAATACTTTTGGAATAGCCATAAAATTTTTTGAATAAAACACGCTGAGCCTGCGCATCATGGTTGCGGCAGGCTTCAATAACACTATCAAGATCGTTTTCCGCGAAGGAGGGGCGCTTTCGGAAGAACAAGGCCGTAACGATTTAAGTAAATGATTCACTCATACCCTCCCGTACGTCAAAAACCGGGCGACTGTTGCAGCGGCTAACGACTTTTTTTATTTTTTTTCATCCCCCTAATTTCTGCACTTTTTTCGATTTGGTCTGCAACGGTGCCGCTTTTCCCGGCGTAATGTCAATTGTATCGTCGAAGAAAATGGTTCGCTCCTGAGTGAGTCCCCCACTTTTTCCGACTCCGAACCTGAAATTCTAAAGCAATGAAAATACATCTGTTGGTCATTGCGGATAGTCTCCATTACGACTCGGGCCTTAACTCCCGGCAGAGCTACATCGATCAGTTCGTGCAGCAACTGGAACGCGGGGGGCAGGAAGTAATTGTGACCTACCATGCGCCGATGGCCATCAGCACCATCGCAGAAGTGTTGCAGCGGGTTCCGCTCCGGCGCTATGACCTGATCATACTGCAAATTGCCAACCGCCACCTCCGTGATTCGCGGCTGGCCCTGCGCCCCACCGCAGGCACCCGGTTCGTGGAGCATGTGATGGCGTGGAAGTTACGCATCCAATCCGTGCTGGGTGCCATTCGGCCCCTCAACGAAGTATACGCCCATTTGTCGATGATCCTGGAAACCCTCCGGTTTCACCGCAGCCGGGTTATTCTGATGACCCCTTTCCCCCACCGCGAACCGGTCAGTGGCTGGTTGCGACGCAAGGGCAGTGCCATCCTTAAAAGCGAAGGACAACACCGGGGGTTCCGGGTGTTCGATGTGCAGGCACTGGTCGATTCCCGCGAGGAATTTTTCAGTACCGGCGACCGAGAACGGCTCAACGCCATCAGCCACGAACTGATCGGGCGACGGTTGTACGATTTTTACCGAACCGAACCCAGCATGACCACCGGCCCTTTGAAACAGGACACCTGATTTGTTTCTCTGCATTACCAACCACCATCATATATAGACAGCAAAACCATGAAAAAATCCCTGTTCATTGCCTTGACCGTTATCGTCGCCGGCCTGTACGGTTGCAACCAAAGCCAGCAAACCGTCACACCGGACACTGATTCGGCTATCTCGGCCACCAGCACCGCCCGGCTGGCGTCCGACAGTTCCGGATTCTTTTGCAGGAAGAACATTACGAAAATCGCCATAACCGACCTTCCATCGGCTGTAACCAACTACCTCTCTACTAATTATACCGGCGCCACCGTTGACTATGCCGCTAAAGATGATACGGGCAATTTCCTGGTAGCCATCACGCAAAATGGTGAAACCAAAGCCCTGTTGTTCAACGCTGACGGCACCTTTAACGAAGAATTAGCGCTGAAAGGCGGACCCGGCCGGAAAGGGGGCTCGCACGGAAAAGGCGGTGGCAAAAAAGGATCGCTGGAACAGATTGCCGTCGCTGACCTGCCGTCTGCCATCACCAGTTACATCAGTACGAACTATGCCGGCGCCGAAGTGAAAACCGCAGCCAAAGACAGTACCCGTGGCTATCTGGTGATGATCGTGGTGAGCGATCAGGCCAAGACCCTGCTCTTCAACACCGACGGAACCTTCAACAAGGAAGTTTCCAAACCGTTGCGCGGCAGATTTACGTCGGTTGCCGTGGCAGATTTGCCCGCTGCCGTTACGACCTACATCACGACGACGTATGCGGGTTCGACGATTAAAGATGCCGCCAAAAATGCCGAAGGACAATTGGTGGTCGTTGTAAAAACCAGCGGTGGAAAACCGGTAGCCCTGCTTTTTGAGGCCGACGGCACCTTCAAACAGGTATTGAAACAACGGCGTTGAAAAGTCAGTTGGCATCCTTCTCCGAACAACAGGATACGGAGCGGTGGAGAAGGGTGTCAATTGATTCAGTAAATGACTTATCCTTTTTGAATACAACCTGAATTGAAAACGCTATGAAAAATAAACTGCGCAGTGTCCCTGCCTGGTGGGGAATGGTTTTGCTTTCCGTTACGCTGCTGGCGGGTTGCCGCAAGGAAACGGACCTCGTTGAACCAACGACGACCACTACAACCGCCGAAAACCAGACCATCAACAAATGGATTCTGGAAAACATGCGGGAGTATTATTACTGGAATGACAAAATCCCGGCCAGTCCGGATCTGACGCTCGCGCCCTCCGATTTTTTCGATTCCATTCTCTATTCCTATGACGCCACCGCCCGACCCGACGGCGACCGGTTTTCGTGGATCGAGGAAAATGCGGATGATCTGTCGGCATCGCTGAGTGGAGAATCGACCACCACCGGCATGGAATTCATGCTCTACCTGCGCTCGGCGGGTTCTACCAACGTTATTGCACAGGTTTTGTACGTTTTGCCCAACTCCCCGGCAGCCGCTGCGGGCTTCAAACGGGGCGACATCATCAGCAAAGTGAACGGTCAGACCATCACGACGTCCAACTACGTTTCGTTGCTCTATTCGGGCGGGACAACGTTCTCGTTCGGTCTGGCCGAAGTGCAAAACAGCACCCTGGTCGATACGGATCTGACCCGATCCGTAACGGCTACGGTTTTTCAGGCCAACCCGGTATTCATGGATTCGATCTATACCGTTGGCGGAAAAACCGTCGGCTACCTGGTTTACAATCAATTTGTTCCGGCGCCCAACAACAGCAACGGTTCGGAATATGACGATCAGGTCGATGCCATTTTCAGCAATTTCAAAGCCAAAGGCGTCAACGAACTGGTGCTCGACCTGCGCTACAATCCGGGCGGCTATACTTCGTCATCCGCCAATCTGGCCAGTTTGATCGGAAAAAACGTCGACCGAACCAAAGTCTATTTCCGCGAAGAATGGAACTCTACCCTGACACCTTATCTCCAGCAGGAATACGGCGATGAGTTCTTTATCCAGCGGTTCGTCACCAAATCGCAAAACATTGGCAGCAACCTCCAGCGGGTTTTTGTGCTGACCACCGACGGAACCGCTTCGTCCAGCGAATTGATTATCAACGGACTGCGTCCTTATATGACGGTAACGACCATTGGCACTACAACCTATGGCAAAAATGTGGGGTCTATTACGATAGTCGATGATTCCGGAAACATCAAATGGGGTATGCAGCCAATCGTTTTTAAGTCATTCAACAGCCTCAGCCAATCCGATTATTCCACCGGTTTTACGCCCACGGTGGAGGTTCAGGAACCGCTCAATTTGCAACCATTGGGCGACGTCAACGAGCCTCTGCTCAACGAAGCACTTTACCAGATCACCGGAAGCCGCATTGCCCGGCGGGGTGTTGCCGAACCCAACCGCCTGCCCGCCCTGGGGTCGTCGATCCAGCGAAAAGCCGGCGGAGGACGCATGATCAAAAGCTTGCCAACCTTTAAACCCAGTACCCTATAAAACACCTTTAAGCTGCCTTTTCTCCATGAAAACCGCTTTGACTACGTTCTGGCTCACCCTGCTCGTCTGCCCGGCTTTTGCCCAGGGAATTACCGACTACTATCGCCCGCCAGTGGCGTCTGCGGGTGAGTTCACGCCCGAGTACCGATCGGCGAAGGAACGCCGGGCCGAAATGACGAAGCTGATCGCCCGCTACGGCGAGACGTATATCCGGGAGCGTTGGTACATTGGAGGAGACGGTTTTTTCCGAACCGACAAAGGGCAGCTTGACCAAACCTTCAACGGATTGATTAGCACCAAAGGAACCACACAAACCGGCTGGAGTGCCGTTGTCGGCTGGGTTAGCAACGAACGCTGGGCGGTGGAAGGCGGCTATGCCCGTTCCCCCATTCACAACACGCTGGTGGTGGGCAGCGGTTCGAACGCCCTCGACCTCCGGTTTGAGAACAACAAACACGGTTTTGTGGTACGTGGCAAACGGCTGATGCGGTTTGGCAACCGAGCCGCCCGTCGCTCCGGCTTGTGGCTCGGAGCCGGGGCCTGGATGGTGCCGAATAATGGGCAGCAAGTCAGTAGCTTTCTGGTGGAAGGTTACAACTATAGTGGTTCCGGGGGCGGTTTTGGCCGCACCAGCCGCGTCCGGGTCGACACCATCCAGATTTTTGGCGCAACCCGCCTGAGCCCACGCCTGAACGGCATGGCCGAAGCCTCGGCCGAATACACCGTCAAGCTGGGCGGAAAAGCAGAACTCAGTCTGTTTGCCCGGAAATACTGGGGACTCAGTAACTCAATCACAACCAACCTGTTATACACCGTAAACCGCGGAGAGTCGCAGTCCGCCGTCCTTCGGGCCGACGGCAGCGGCTGGAGCGTAGGCCTATCCTTGCGGTATGTCTACGCCCTCCGCTATGACCTGCGAAAAATGCCGGGCATTTTTAACCTGCGGGGTAACCGACCGGAACCAGTCAATGAAAAACGACGACGTGCTCAATTGTAAGCTGATGCGGATCGATACCGAAAACAATCACCCTTTATTTTCTTTCACCGTTGCCCCATCGGTAACGGGTTTTTCTGTTTACTCACTTTCCCCTTTTTTTCTATGAAAATTTCATCCCCCCGTGTGTTGCGCTCTAAGCCCTCGATGGTAAGCTCATTTTTTAAGAATCGTTTTTCGGTCCTGATCCCGGCATTTTCCTACACCTTAATCTGGGTGTTATGGGGTGCTATGCTGAGCAGTTGCTCCAACGAAGACGACGTTGCGGTTTTGGGCGACTGGAACCGCCGATCCGACTTTGAAGGCGTGGCCCGCAATGCCGTGGCCGGTTTTGTGCTGAACAATGTGGCTTACATGGGTACCGGCACCAACGCCGACAACGACCGGCTGAAGGATTTCTGGTCGTATGACCCCGCCCGCAACACCTGGACGCAGTTGGCCGATTTTGGCGGAGAAGCCCGCAATACCGCCGTTGGTTTTGCCGTCGGCACGAAAGGCTATCTGGGTACCGGCCTGAATGCCAACAGCGACCGGCTGAAAGATTTCTGGGAATTTGACCCGACTTCCAACGCCTGGAAACGCATCGCCGACTTCGGTGGCACCGCCCGCCGGAACGCTGTGGCCTTCTCGGTGGGTAACAAAGGCTACGTCGGCACCGGCTTCGACGGCAATTATCTGAAAGACTTCTGGGCTTATGATCCCACCAAAGATACCTGGGAGAAAACAGCCAGCTACGGCGGAGCGAAACGACTGGGAGCCCTCTCGTTTGTGATCGACGGATTGGCGTATGTAGGAACCGGCAACAACAACGGATCGGCAGAAAAAGACTGGTGGGCCTACGATGCGACCAAAGATGAGTGGATCGAAAAAGGCGATTTTGAAGATGATGAGCTGGTACAACGCAGCTACGCCGTTGGCTTTTCGATTGGTAACAAAGGCTACGTAACCCTCGGAGATGGCAGCACGGCGGTTTGGGTGTATGACGTAGCCACTGACGACTGGTATGAGCAGGGCATTTTTGAAGGATCGGCCCGGCAATACGCCTTTGGATTCGCCATCAACGGCAAAGGCTACGTCACTACCGGCAGCAACGGTTCCGGCCGGTTCGACGACATCTGGGAATTTGACCCGACCGTTGAACAGGACACGGATACGAATTGATGCGACTCATGAAAGGCAAAAAATTTCAGTCTCTGGCAATCCTGCTGATCGGGCTGGCCATTGTCACGACGTACAGTTTGTTCCGTCAAAAATCGCAGTATGAGCTTCAAACGACCCGCACACCGACGGGCTGGGGGTATCAGGTTATGCTGAACGGCAAAACCGTGATCGACCAGCCGACGGTGCCGGGTCTGCCGGGGCATCGCGGGTTTGCCAGCGAAGCCCTGGCCCGAAAAGTGGGTGAATGCGTGGTTTCCAAACTGCATCAGGGACAATTCCCGCCCACACTCACCCCGCCGGAACTCAGCCAGCTAGGCGTGTCGGTTCAATAAGCGGTTTACGGTTTTCAGTCTTCGGTTTACGGTGGCTAACGCACGCAAAAGTCACCGTAAACTACTATCCATTATTTAGTCCCCTACTTTAGAAAACATACATGCGAACCTTACTGCGCTTAGCGCTACCGATGGTGGCCGGACTGTTGATTTCCGGCTGCATGTCGGGGGATCTGGACGTCGGCCAGAATCTGATCAATCCCGACGAAATGGAACTCCAGTACATCGACACGGTGACAGTCAATCTGTCGACCGTCATGGCCCCCGACTCGTTTGTTACCTCGTCCGACAGCACGATTCTGGTTGGGCGCTGGACCGACACACAGACAGGCCAGATGGAAGGGCGGGGATTTGCGTCTTTATCGTACGTCTCCAACGATTTACCCGATCAAAAGGGCATCCGGTTCGACTCGCTGGTGCTCGAAATGGTGTACGGTTATTCAGTGGGTGACACCCTGAAACCGTTTACGCTTCAGATTCACCAGCTTCGGCAGCCGCTCGATATTGGGGCGGTTCATTACAACACGCAATCGGTCGCCTACAACGCCACACCATTGATTACCAACACCTTTCTTCCTCAATTTAAGGAAGAAATCCGTCAGGTTCGGGTTCGGATACCCGACGCGCTCGCGCAGTCGTTTTACGACAAGCTGATCAGCAAGGAAATCAACAGCAGCGAAACCATGTCTGATTACTGGAAGGGATTTGCGTTTTTAAGTCCAGCGGCCAGCAATGTTTTTCTGGGGTTAAACCTCACCTCGTCGCTTTCCGGCATCCGGTTGTATTACCGGGGCAACGACATCAGCCAGACGGCGGGTAATCTGCTCTTTCCGTTTCAGGCGTCGCAGTTTACCCAACTGACCAACAACCGGAGCGGAACGCCCTTGCAGGCTTTGCAGCGCGCATCGGATGCGGTTTCCAGTCGGACGACGCAAAATTCATCGTTCGTCGTACCCGGTGCGTTTCTGTCCACCCGACTCGAAATCCCGTCGCTGAGTGAGTTTATCAAACCGGAAAACTTCATTGGCCTGAACCGCGCGGAACTGATTATCGAACCCATCCGGCGGGATGTGCGCGACAACAATGCGCCCCCCGACCAGTTGGCGCTGTATTTCACCAACAATCAAAACGAAACGGTGGAAGCCGTTCCCGGTTTTTCCACCGGTGCATCGGCCGCCGTGGCCAGCTATTCGTATTTGCCAAACGCCATCGAACTGGAGGATGCGTACGTCTTCAACATCACCCATTACGTCAACCAGGTAATGAAGGGTTTGTCCGTCAACCGGCCGATGTTGCTGAAGGTAACCACTGGTCAAAGTACGATGAAAACCATGATTCAACGCGTTGCGTTTGGGAACCGGCAAAGTACCACCGACCGCATCCGATTGAAATTGTACATCACGTCGGATACGTAACCAAAACGGTGGACAATTCAGAAGTCTAGCTTTTTTCTCAGGACTTACCTCTGATCTGATCATTCTTTATGCATACATTTTTTGCCCTGTTCCCCTAATTTAATCGCCGAAATGAATGTTTACAGCCCACTGCTTTAGCTGTGGGTAAATTGAAACCAAACCGAATCGTGGAACCGTTTTAACGGTTTGGTTAGCAGGGGGTTACTTTTCGCTTGACCCACAGCTAAAGCAGTGGGGCTAATAAACATTCTTTCGGCGGTTATTTTGCGGTGGGCTGATAAACATTCAGTTAGAGACTGTCTAAATCTTTACAAAAATTTAACAGCCTGAACACCAGCGGTTCTACCAGCTTTTCAGTATTTTACCGGTTCATCTGCTCCTTTTTCTCTTTCATCTTCCCGGTATGAACCAACTGATACGCACTTTTTCACTGGCTTTTTTTCTGGTCATCTGTCGCCTTTCTTTTGCCACGGCACAGCAAACCCAAAACGTCATTCTGGTTACGCTCGACGGGGTTCGCTGGCAGGAGGTGTTTTCCGGTGCCGATTCGACGCTGCTGTTCGACCCGGCTTATTCGCCCGACACGGCTACGGCCCGGAAGTTCTTCTGGGCGGCCACGCCCCAGGAACGACGCCAGCGGTTGTTTCCGTTCTTCTGGAATACCGTTGCCAAACAAGGGCAACTTTATGGGAATCGACTGAAAAACAGCCGCGTCAATGCCTCGAATCCGTACTGGTTCAGCTATCCGGGGTACAACGAAATTCTTTCTGGGTATGCCGACGACCGCATCAAATCGAACGACAAAATCGACAATCCGAATACCACCGTTCTCGAATTTCTACACAACCAACCCGATTACAAGGGCCGGATTGCGGCTTTTTCATCCTGGGATGTAATCGAAGCGGCTGTCAACGAGAAGAAAACCGGTATTTTCGCCAGTGCCGGCAACGAACTGATTCCATCTCCAAAAACCGCCACCGATTCGCTGCTCAACAGCATGATGACGACCATTCCGGCGCAGGTATGGGACAAATCTGTCCGCAGCGACTTTCTGACCTATTTTGCCGCCAAAAACTACCTGCTGCAAAACCGCCCCCGGGTGCTGTTCATGCAGTTTGACGAAACCGACGGGCTGGCCCACGCCGGGCGGTATGCCGACGATCTGCGCATGGTGAACACCGCCGATGCGTTCATGGCCGACCTCTGGAAAACCATCCAGCAAATTCCGCAATACGCCGGAAAAACCACGCTCATCCTGACCACCGACCACGGACGGGGCCACACGCCGAAAGCCACCTGGAAAGGTCACGGTGCCAAAACACCGGATTCCTACCAAATGTGGTTCGCCGTGATCGGCCCGGATACGCCACCCACCGGCGAGCAAGCGGGCGGACCGGTCTTGTTTCAGAACCAGTTGGCAGCTACGGTGGCGAAGCTGTTGGGCCAGACGTTCACCTGTGAACACCCGGTTGGACCGCCGGTTCTGACGGTTTTGAAACCGTGAACCTATCGAGACGGACTTTTCATCCGGCGATTAGTGAGGAGACAGAACGACCCGTTCCATCTTCGGAACCAGCAGATGAATGATCCCCAGCGCGAGCAGATACGAGCAGGCGGCTACTACAAACAGCGGAAAATAGCCATACCGGACGCGGATAATGCCCGCCACCAGCGCCAGCAGAACGCCGGAAATCGCCCCGACCGCTCCCCCGATTCCCGTGACCTGGGCCACCAGCGGTTTGGGGAACAGATCGGTAACGCTGGCGAACAAGGTTGCCGAAAAACCCTGGTGGGCCGCCGTAGCCAGCGAAATCAAACCAATGGCCACCCATAAACTGTGCGTCTGAGCGGCCAGCACAATCGGCACCACGCAAAGGGCACAAATCAGCCAGGTGACCTTGCGGGCTCGGTTGACCGACCAGCCGATTTTGAGAAAGTAACTCGATAGCCAGCCAAAGAAAATACTGCCCACGTCGGTAACGAGGTAAATCACCAGAAACGGTAACCCCAGATTTTTGAGGTCGAGCTTCTGGTCCAGGGCTTCGCTGCTGTTGAAAAAATCGGGCAACCAGGTCAGGTATATCCAGAAAACCGGGTCGATCAGGAATTTACAGCCCGCATACGCCCAGGTCTGACGGAACCGCAGCAATTGCCACCAGGACACGGAAGCCCGCTCCGGCTCCGGAACCTCCCCGGCCCGAATCAGGGCGTGCTCGCCGGGCGACAAACGGGGATGTTCCGCCAGCGGGCGGTAAATCACCAGCCAGGCCACCAGAAGCCCGATACCGAGTAAACCGGTGAGCAGAAAGCAACTTCGCCAGCCGTATTGCAGCGTCAGGAACGGCACGAGCCAGGCCGTCAGAATAATCCCGATGTTGCCACTGGCATTAAAAATACCAAACGCAATCGAGCGTTCCTTTTGCGGAAACCACTCCGAAACCGTGCGCGTAGCCGCCGGAAAATTCCCGGCTTCGCCAACGGCCAGCCCCGCCCTTGCCAACGCCAGCGACCGGATCGAGCCGACCAGCGAGGTCAGCATCCCGGCCAGACTCCAGATCATCACAAACAGCGAAAATCCCCGCCGGAGGCCCAGCCGTGTGGTGAGCCAGCCCGTTAGCAGAAAGCCCACCGCATAGGCCGCTTTGAAAGCCGCATCGACAAAACCCATCTGCTCTTTGAATTGCCCGTCGAGCGCCGGGGTCAGAACCGCGTCGGCGGGGAGTCCGAGCATATCCCGCTTGAAGGACGGGTCAATCATGGTGAACGACAGCACGTTGCGATCCACGTAGTTGACAATGCCCGACAGAAACAAAACCGCCAGCACCCACCAGCGCAGGTGTTTCCAGGGTCGGTAACCAGTGGCCGGTTTCAGATCCGGCACATTGAGGGGTCTATTCATCGGGTTGTGGGGCTGGTGATGAGTACCCGGTTGGTGCGCAGGCCGGGTCGTACCTCACCACCAGGCAGAATCCATTTGCCGTCCCAAACCACGGCGGGCGTCGTAACGGGTGCCCATAACACCGGTTTCCTGGTGTCGTCATTCACCCCGGTTTTGGGACTGACGTTGCCAGCAACCGTCCAGGTGTTGGTCAGGGTATGGTAGGCCAGAACCTCGGTGCGAAAACCGGGGTGATTTTCTTTCAGAATCAGATTACGGTCGGCATTGGCCCCATCGTCGCCACCCGGCACCAGCAGTTGATGTTGTCTGGCCGGAAAAGCGGGTGAGGGCGCGGCAACAATGGGATTCGGCAAATCGGCCAGGCGTGTCCAGGTTCGTTGCGCGGGGTCGTAGGCATACGCATCGGCCAGATACCGGCGTTTGATCGCTCCGGTTTTTGGCTCCGCAAAAACTTCCGTACCGCTGAAAAGAAAGAATTTTCCGGCCTGCGCACCCGCTACGGCCAGCATTCGGCCCGGCCCCGGCCAGGGTGGCAACCGCTGCCAGCCGGCTTCGGGTTTGCGCAAATCCAGGCTCAGAAAAAGGTTTTCGGCGGTGGTATCGGTCGGTGTTTCAATCCCACCGGCCACGTAAACGATTCCGTTGAGAACGGCCCCGCAGGCATTGGCCAGCGGCAGCGGCAGCGGACTCAGGTTTTTCGTCGTGACCTGTCCGTGCTGATACTGCACCATAAATACGTCCGGATAATGCCGCTCGCCGTCGGCACCGCCGATGCACAAAACTCCGTCAGGCACCGTCAGGGCCACGCTGTACCCCATTTTTTGCGGCAGTTTACCCACTTTTTTCCAGGAACCGTCCGGTTTTTCCAGCACAAACAGATCGTCGTACCAGGTTTTCGGCGTTTTGCCCCAGGGACCCACATTATCGGGAAAATTAGCGCCCCCTCCTACCAGCAAAGCCCCGTTGCTGATCCCGGCAACAGAACCCGCAAACCCCACCGGATCGGGAACGGAAGGCAATAGTCGCCAGGTTAGCGATTGCGCCAAAGCAAGATCATATACCATTGAAAAGAGAAGAAAAAGAAACCCGTTTCGAGTCATAACGTCTGTAAAAAACCGCGTTGATGGGCCATCCAGCCCGTTCAAAAACCAACTCAGGGTTGACCGTTCGGCGTGCTCACTGTCGGCAGAACAACCGGAATTTCCGAAGCCGCGCGGAGCCGTTGCCAGAAGCCAATTGTCTCCAGTTCGGTGTACAACTCGTCGTATTGATTCTCCGAAAGCCGGGTCAACGGCAGACGGCACGGCCCTACGTTGTAACCCAGCATGTGCATGATGGCTTTCTGGGCCGGAATGGGCGGAAATTGGGTCATCACCCGGATCATCTCGATCAGGTGGGCCATGCCCTCCTGCGCCTGCTCCATCTGCCCGGCCTTGTAGTGCCGCTGGACTTCCCGATACAGCGGGGCGGCAAAATTGTACGTACTGCCAATGGCTGCTTTTGCCCCAATGCTCAGGGCAGGCAGCAACATTTCGTCGTAGCCGTACAGGACGTCAAACCGGCTGTTGGCATAACGCAGGCACACCTGATACTCCCAGAGTGTCGTGGCTGTATACTTAATTCCGCGCAGGTTCGGAATCTGTTTTTCACTCAGCCGGAGAAATTCAACCATGTCCATGCCTACGCCGGTCAGGGTCGGAATGTGGTAATAATAAAACGGCATTTCGGGTGCTGCCGACGCGATTTCGGCCATGCTATTGACCAGATTCTGAACCGACGTGGGCTTGAAGTAAAACGCAGCGACCGACGAAGCCGCATCGGCCCCGATCGAATGTGCATGTTGCAACAGTGCCTGCGATTCGCGAATGCTCGAATGCCCGACGTGTACCCAGATGGGCAACCGCCCCGCCGAAGCCTGCACGAAGGCTTCGGCCACGGTCATGCGTTCCTGCGTCGTCATGTTGGGGCCTTCGCCGTTGCTGCCACAGATGAAGGCACCACTCAGCCCATCGGCAACCATTTTGTCAAGTATAACCGGTATTAATTCCAGGTTGAGGGAACCGTCTTCGTGAAAAGGGGTAAATGGTGCGGACAACAGTCCTTCGGTTTTTGGTATGTTCATGGTGTTTTGGTCAATTCTACGCGCTTTCTATTTATAGCTTTTTGTCGAAGTCGTCGAGCTTGAACCGCACGGAGACGACCGAATGCTTTTTCGTTCCGGGTTCATATTTGATGTAGGTCGTCGCCACGAGCGTGCCGTCGGGCAGCAGTTCCAGACCGGGATACCCGCAATCGGTTCCGGCGTAATTGTGCAGCAGTTTCACCCGGTATTGCCCCGAAAGCCCGTTGACAATGTCGTTGTACGTCCCCACCCAGGCCACAAAATGCCCTTTGGTGGGGCTGTTGGGGGCCATATCCCGAAAAACCGACACAATCCGACCGTCCGGCGTATACCGCACCATGTGGCGGTCGCCGGTCAGCCCCCAGGGCGTTTCGACCGGCTTCGACCAGGTTTTCCCCTCGTCCTCCGACGTCATCATCAACGCCCGGCCTTTCCGCTGGTTTTCCCGCATCAGACACAGCAATTGCTTGCCGTTGGGCGACCGAAACACGGCGGGTTCGCAGGGCGAGCGGCCTTCCATTTCGCCCACCATCACCGATTCGCCCCAGGTCACTCCGCCGTCGGTCGAGATCGACTGCCAGATTTTCAGCGGAGATTTATCCTTGTCGTCCGGCCCCCGGTGGTATAGTCCCAGATAATCGCCGTTCTGTAGTTTGACGATGCTCGAAAAGGCCATCACACACGGTTTTCCCAGACTTTTGACGGGTGTCCAGGTTTTGCCGCCGTCTTCGCTCCAGGTCTGGGACATGCCCGGACGAGCCGCAAAAACCATCAGACGCGCCTTCCCGGTTTTGTCCGTTAAAAGGTAAATGCTGGGGCAATTATAGGTGGTGCTCCAGTCGGCGGGTGTCGGGATCATTTCCCATTGGATTCCCCCGTCCGTACTCTTCGCCAGCGGACCGCATTTGCCCCCGTGATCGAACGACCAGGCACAAAACAGCGTCTTGCCGTCGGGCATCAAGACCGTTGTGGGGTGCCCCTGGTAGACTTCCTCCGTTCCCCGGGCAATAACCGTGTGTCGGTTTTTTTCGCCGGACACATCCAGAATCGGGAGGTTTGGATGGTATGGCTGGGCTACAGCGGATAAAGTCTCAAAAGCCAGCAAAACCGTTACTATACAACACTTTACCGATTGTTTCAGAAAATAATTCATAGGATTTAGCGGGTAGAAGACACCATGTTAACCTGATCTTTCTGATCCGTGAGCCAAGCCAGGTTGAAGCGTTTGAGCACAATGCGATACCGCCAGGTTTCGGTGGATCCTTCGTTGGTTTCGTAGAGACAGTACATCATGCCATCCGGACCAACGGCCAGATCGGAATAGCCCGCCTTGCCCGCATCGATCACTTTCTGCACCGGCCACGACTGTCCATCGTCGTAACTCAGCTTCGCCGTCAGGTTCTGCCGTTTGCGAAAATCATTGCGCTTGTTGAGGTATTCCGGATCGTTCCGGCTGTCTGGATTCACGAACAGAATGCGGTTTTTGCCGCCCTTGCCGGGGCTGCTCACCCGAATCAGGCTCGCCATACAAACCGGGTCGAACAGCTCCTCATCAAAAACCGGCTTTGTCCAGTTCGTAGCACCGTCCGGGCTGTAGGCAATCATCCGCTGGTGCGGTGCGGATTCGGTGCGAATGTTGAGCATCACCCGCCCGTCGGCGGTTTCGACGGCCACGTGCTCGCTCGGATTTTTGATTTCCGGGGTGGTGTTGGCCACGATGGCGCCCCGTTTCCAGTTCTGGCCAAAATCGTCGCTGTAAATCGTGGCCACGCACGAAGGCCGGTGGTCACCACCCGGAATTTTCGGATTCGGTTCGCAGAGCCAGACCGGCACCACCAGCCGCCCCTTGTGCTGCCCGTTCTGAAGCTGAATGGCGTGTCCGGGGCCGGGTGCCAGCACTTTCCAGTTGTATTCGGGCCGAAACTGGTCAAAAGCGTAGGTGATTTCTTTCGGTGCCGACCAGGTTTTGCCGTCATCGGTCGAGCGGACGTAATAGCAATTGCTGTAGTTCCGATGATAGAGCACATGAATCGTCTTGCCGTCGCGGTCGACAATGGGCGTGCAATTGGATGTCGGCCGTTTGGTTTCACGGGCGGCAATGACCACGTTCTCTTCCCAGGTCTTCCCACCGTCCGTACTCCGGCGCATGATCATGTCGATGTCGGCCCAGTCGCCGGAATTGTTGACGCGGGCTTCACAAAATGCCAGCAGCGAGCCTTTGGTGGTCATCACCAGAGCCGGAATGCGGGTCGTCGCGTAGGACGTTCCCGGATCAAAAACCGTGGCCGTGGTTTCAAAAACCGGCTGCTCACTCACCTGAGCGGGGCGACTGGCGGTACGACAATTCGCCAATAACACACTCAGAAACAGAAAATAAACGAAGATACGCATGTTTTAAAAGTAAGGGTTTAGGAAATCTGTGGTTTCAGGATATTGATCAGTAGCCTTCGGTCTGCTTGATCAGATTATTCAGCGAAAGCACGCGTGTGGCTACCGGCCAGTACAAAGGTGTGGTTTTTCCCCGCAGGTTCGGCACGAGTTCGTAGACATTGATGGTGCCGCCTTTGTGGAAGCGGACCAGATCCCACCAGCGCTTGTTTTCGTGGAAAAACTCCCGGCCGCGCTCGTCCAGCATTTCCTTTTCCAGCGTCTTTTTATCGGTCGCGGTGAAGTCGGCCACACCGGCCCGTTTCCGGACTTTGTTCAGTTCAACCAGGGCCGGAGCCGACTGCCCCAGAGCCGCCAGGGCTTCGGCTTTCAGCAGCAACAGGTCGGCGAAGCGGTACAGAATCACGTCATCGTCGGCCAGCCGGTCTTCTGCGTACAACGTCCCCCGGAACTTATTGGGCCAGGCAATGAGTTTTTTGGTGCCCTGCAATTCCCAGATGTAGCTCACATCCCGGCGAACATCCCCCGGATAGGTGTCCAGCAACGCCAGGGCTTCCGGACTGGCGGCATAACCGGCCTGGGCATTGCCCGGCTCTTTCACCAGCGGCAACTCGGCGGCATTGGCGGCTGTACCCGAGTAGTTTGCCAGCGGCAGGGCCGACCGGGCGTACATATCGCTACCCGTTTCGTTGCGGTTGAAATACAGCGAAAAGATCACTTCGGCATTCTTTTTATTGGTAGACAAAAAGACATTCCGAAAAACCGGCAACAGACTCACACCCGATTTTTCAACCTCCGCAATGGCCGCCAGAGCCTCGTTGAGATCCGCATTGCCGCCCCCCAGCACTTTGGCCGTCCACAGCTTCGCATCGGCTTTGAAGGCATAAGCCGCCGGTTTCGAAAACCGGTTTTTGTCCGGATAACCGGCTTCGGGGAAGAGCAAAAGGGCCTGGTCCAGATCCGCAAAGACCTGCTTGAATACGTCGGCAACGGGGGTTCGGGCCACCAGCGGCACGTTCTCATCGACCACGGGTTCGAGCACCAGCGGCACATCGCCCCAGATTTTAGCCATGTAATAATATAGGTACGCCCGAACGCACAGGGCTTCGGCCTGCGTCCGTTTTTTGACCACCTCGTTGGTGAACGGAAAACCGTCAATCTGCCGCAACAGCAGATTGACGTGTCCGATGGTGCCGTAAAATGCCGTCCAGTCGCGCGAGTTACCGGCGTTGATGACCTGCGACCAATAAGCCGAAAACCGGGGCAATGATCCCTGAACGTACAGCTCGCTCCGGTCTTCGCCAAAAGCCTGTTCGTTCATGTGACCCCGAAACCGCTGGTAAATACCGGTCATGTAGGTGGTGAAGTCGCCTTCGCTCTGCCAGAAAACCTGGTTGGTGATCTGTGAACGCGGTTTTACCTCCAGAATATCCTGACAGGAAGAGCCGAGCCAGCCCGTCGCCGTCAACAAAAGGAATTGAATGAATGTCTTTTTCATGAGTGCAGCGATTGAATGCCTGATTAAAACCGGATGGTAGCTCCGAACGTAAACTGACGCGGACGCGGATAACCGCCTTCATCGTATCCCTTGTAGACTTCCGGATTCAGTCCTTTGTATTTCGTCAGGTATCCGATGTTATAGACGCCCGCATTGAGCTGGACCGAGCCCGCAAAAATCCGGCGGGCAATACTGGTCGGCAATTGATAGGAAAACGAAAGCTCCCGCAGGGCCAGCCAGTCGCCTTTCGAGTAATAAATGGAGTTGTCGCTGCCGTAACTGTCGTCCAGACCCACCTGGTTGTAGCCGACCTGCGTCACCTGCCGCAGGTGGTTCCGGTAGCCAAAGTCGGCATCGCCGAAGCTGAAACGGGGGTAGTATTTCCCGGTTTCGCCCGGATTCTGCCAGGTATCGTCACTGAGGGCTTCGCGGGGTGCCCCTTCGTTGGAGGCTCTGGCCTGCCCCATCGCCCGGGCCAGTGCGCCATCGCTGATGACGTGTCCGAGCGCGTAATCCATCGTAAACCGGGCCGATAAGCCTTTCCAGGTGAAGGTATTCTGCATCCCGCCAATCTTGTCCGGAACCCGATACCCGATGAATACCAGGTCTTTGCCGTCGATTTGCCCGTCGCCGTTCAGATCGGCCCAGTTGACATCACCGCCGTGTTTGGGTTTGCCGAGCGCGACGCTGGTAACGAGCAAATCTTTCGGTGCGCTCTTGGCCTCTTCGTCGGTGGCAAAAATACCGTTCGACTGAAAAGCCCACAGACCGCCGGGACGCTCGCCCTCGGCGTAGCCACCGACTTCAATATCTTTGCCCGTGGCCGGGTCATAAATCAAGCCGCCGTTGATGCGGTTTTTATCACGGCCGTTGTCGGGTAATTCAACAATAGCGGTTCGGTTGAACGCAAATGAAAAATTGGTGTTCCAGGCAAAGTTGCCTTTTTTCAGGACGGTAGCTCCCAACTCGACCTCGACGCCCCGGTTGCGGAGTTTGCCGACGTTGTAGCGAATGCTGTTAAACCCGGTTTCAGTGGGCAACGGCAGGTTATCCAGGCGGTTTTTGGTCAGTTTGTTATACACATCGACGATCAGCGTCACCCGGTTGAACAGATTCAGATCAACACCGCCGTCGATGGTTTCGGTGGTTTCCCAGAGCAAGTTCGGGTTGGCGAGTGTGGTCCGCACAATACCGCCGTTGCCGCCGTACGGAGCGGAACCGTAGCCGCCGTAGGTGTCCGTGTAACTCAATCCGGACAAACCGGTCTGCCCGTAGCTCGCCCGGAATTTCAACTGGTTGATTGCCTGCACTTTCCAGAAGTTTTCCCGGTGAACATTCCAGCCTGCCGACACCGAGGGAAAGAACGCATACTGGTTGTTGGGCGCGAAGCTCGAAAAACCGTCGTACCGCAAGGAAGCGCCCACCAGATACCGGCCATCGTAATCGTAGTTGACCTGCCCGAAAAGGCTGGCGGTTTTGGTTTCATAATAGCCCGACGTTAACCCAAAATTCGGTTGCTGAACGCCATTGATCACCGTCGTCGGCGGATTGCCGTTAAAAGTGGTCTGGTAATCATCCGTAGACCGCTGCCCCGTTCCTCGCAAATTGTACTCAACCCGGCGGGTGAAGTTGAAACCGGCCAGGGCGGTCAGGTTGTGTTTTCCGCCAAAGGTGTTGTCATATTGCAAAATCTGGTCGGTCATAAACTGCTTGTCCTGCGTGAGTTCTTCTGCCTTGTCGCGCTGGCGTTGTTGTCCGGGAAAAGCCCGTTCAAAAAATAGATAGCGGTTTTGAACGATATAGAGCGAAGCCGAGGGGCGGAAATGCAGTCCTTTGGCGATTTCCAGATCACCCGCCAGCCGGAATGTCGTCTGGTCGTTGTTAGAGCTTAAATCTTGGTAATACAACTCGTGGAGCCGGTTCCGAACCGAAACGCTTTCGCCTAATGCCGGTAAACCGTTGTCGTAATACAGGCGGTTCAGCGGTGGCACCCGCACGCTGCGCGTCAACTGAACCTGGTTGTTGGACAAAAATTTATTGTCGTTCCAGAGGTAGGAGACGTTGGTTTCCAGCCGAAACCGGTCGCTCACTTTGAAATTGGCGTTGGCCAGCGAACTGAAGCGTTTGTAATTCGTACCCAGAAAAACCCCACCCTGGTCGATGTAGCCCAGCGATACGTTGTAACTGGCACGTTCGGTGCCGCCATCGATTCCGATGTTGTAGTTGTTGGTTGCGGCCGTATTCCAGACCACATCCTGGTACTGACTGTCTTTAAAAATAATCGTTCGGCCCGGATTGACCGGATCGTCCATCGTTTCCCAGCCGTTGGCCAGCAGGTTATCGACGTAGGGCTGTCCTTCAACCGCCACCAGGTTGTCCCGGTAAGCGGTCGTAAAAACCGCGTTGCCATACTGACCTTTTTGCGTGTAAGTAGGCGTCGTGGCCGAATTACCGGCGGAATACAGCTTCTGGTTGATGTCGAAAATGTCGAGACCACGCGCCCAGGTCCGGCGGGCCAGATTCAGGTATTCTCTGGCATTCAGATAATTGTAATTGCGGGCCTGGGTTTCAACCCCGTGCTGATACCGGAAAGTCACGTTGCTTTTTCCACCGTTGAACTTACCGGTTTTGGTTTTGATGATGATCACACCATTGGCCCCGCGCGCACCGTAGGCAGCGGTCGAAGCCGCGTCCTTCAGCACCTGAAGCGACTCGATGTCGTCGGGATTGACATCGTTGAAGCTCCGAAAAACGCCGTCGACGATGACCAGGGGATTGCTGGCCTGGATGCTGGAAACCGGATTGGTGCCACTGCCGGTCGAGCCGGTTCCGTAGGGATTCAGGGTCGTGCCACCCCGGATGACAATGCTGGCGGCAGCACCCGGTTGTCCGGACAAAACCGGTACCGAAACCCCGGCCAGTTTGCCCTGCAAGGCCTGAACCGGGCTCGCCGACGGAATGTTGCGGAGTTCCTGCACGTCGATTTTCGATACCGAAGCCGTGGTTTTGGCCCGCGACTGTTCGGCGTAGCCCACAATGACCACTTCATTCAGCGCTTTTACGTCTTCCAGCAGTTTCACGTCCAGCCGTGTCCGGCCGTTGACAGCGAGCTCCTGACTGACGTAGCCGATGAACGACACGACCAGCGTGCTTTTCGGATCGGGAACGCTAACGGTATAGTTGCCCTCGGTGTCCGTAACCGTGCCGGTCGACGTTCCTTTGATGACGACGCTAACACCCGGCAGGCCGTCGCCATCTCCGCCGACGATGCGCCCCTGCACCTGAAGCCGGGCCTGTGCCAACGCGACCGGTCCGCTGAACAGCAATGCCAGCATTCCAATCAAGCTGATGGCTCGAAATAGAGGATTGATCATAATCGAAATAAGGTAAGGTTGTGTTAGGAAAGGACTTTTGTTGTTATGTAAATAAGTAGTACATAATTACACAATATTGAAAAGAAAGAAAGAAAATTCCAAGAGCAGTCCCTGTTTTTTGTATTTCTATCAGAAAAAATAATACGGGTTAAGGACTACGCAGGACTGATTCAATACCCGCATCCCCGGAGCACGTCTACGGTATGGTTATCCAGCCAATCCCAATCCAGGTCGACGCCCAGACCCGGGCCGGTGGGACAGTGTTGACAACCGTCTTCGCGAATTTCCAGCGGATCGGTTTTCAGTCCAAAGCGGAACATAGGATGGTGGCTTTCCAGAAAGCGCGAGAGCTTCGTAGCGCAGCCCACATGCAGGTTCGCCACATCCAGCAGCGGGGCACCGGCGGTGTGAATTTCCAGTCCGTAGCCCATCATCTCGCACATGCCCATGGCTTTCATCAGCCCGGTGACGCCACTTTTGTGGTGAACATCCGCCCGAATGAGGTCAATGGCACCTTCGGTCATGTAGTGCGGCAGTTCGAACAGGCCAACGGTTTCGGCGGCCAGAACCGGGGTCCGAATGGCCTCCGACAGTTTTTTTAGCAGCACGAGGTGCGCATCCGGAAACGGTTCTTCAAACCATTCATACCGAAGTTCGTCCAATTCATACCCAATTTTGAGCGCGTCTTCAAACGTTAAAACCGCCGACGAGTCGAGCATCAGTGGAAAACCGTCACCCGCCACCTCCCGCGCTTTCCGCAGACGGGGTATGTCCAGCGCCGAACCACCCGACAATTGCAGCTTGATTCCCCGAAAACCCTGCCTGATTTTTTGGCTGACTTCCTGTTCCACTTCGTCAACCGTCAGAATGGTTTGGGGTGGGCAGGTGGCATAGGTGGGTACTTTATCCCGGTATTGACCCAGCAATTTGGCAATCGACATTCCGGCGGCCTTGCCTTTGATGTCCCACAACGCCACATCCAGATTACCCCAGATAGCTTCCCGGAGGTTATACAAATGCCGCTGTTTCGACCGCATTGCCTGCCAGATGGCTTCGTGATTCAACGGATCTTTCCCCACCAGCTCGTGGTAATAGACGTCATGGACGGCATAGGCTGATGCCCGCCCCTGCCCCAGCGGCCCATAATCCATGGTGTAACCTTCAATGCCGTCGTCGGTGTGAAGGGTCGTCAGCGGAAATTCCCAGTAGGGAACATGGCCGGGCGGAATGGGCCGGGGATGAAACCAGGCTTCGGCACTCAGGCGAATCCGGTGGGTGGTAATGTCCGTGATCTTCATCAATTTAATGTACTTATGTGGTACATATACGGACAAATAAAAAAGAAAGCTGATTTATTTCCTACTATCTCACAACAAATTTATTGAAAAATGAAAATTAAGGAACCGATCAACCCTTCATAATCCTTCGCATCAGGACCGTACTGATCAGCAGTCCGCCTGCAACACCAACGGCGTCAGCCGCCAGATCGAGCCATTCAAAATCGCGGTTGATGGGCATGACCAGCTGATAGATCTCAATCAAAAAACCGTATATCACTCCAATTACGAAAAGACGAAGCGGAAGCCGATAAACGGTTCCCCAGAGGAAACCCCAGAGGCCAAAGATACTGACGTGCAGAAACTTATCATTCACTGTTAATCCCGGTGAAGGATAATCACTCGGCCAGGCACAGCCAATAAAAATGATGATGGTCCAGCCGATGGCGGCCCATTTTACCAGCGCTTCAAGTCGCATATCAGCGGGTGAGGGCGGTCATCCGCCACTCGGTCAGAAACAAAAAAACCGTAATCACACTGAGCAGATAAAGTACATTCCGGGAATCGATCAAACCGCGCCCCAGCGCCTGGTACTGCTCATCGAGCGCCAGCCAGGTGAGTGGATACGAGAGCGTACCCCAGAACGACAAACCGGCCACCGAACTGATTCCGACGTACAGCAAAAAACACAGAAACACGCCAACCACAAATGCAACCACCTGATTTTCATTGATGGAAGACGCAAACAAACCCACCGCTACAAAGACGCCCCCCAGCAGTAATAGTCCGACGTAGGAACCGAAAACCGAAGCCGAATCCAGATTACCCACCGGATTACCCAGTTGATAGACTGAATAATAGTATAGTAACGTGGGAAGCAACAACAGTACGACGACCAGCCAGTTGGCCCCAAATTTAGCCAGAACCAACTGCCAGCGGGTCAGCGGTTTGGTCAGCAGCCATTCGATGGTGCCGGCCCGAACTTCTTCGGCGATGGACCGCATGGTGATGGCCGGAATCAGAAACAGCATGACGTAGGGCGTCAGGTTGAAGAAAACCCCCAGGTCGGCATAGCCGTAGTCCAGCAGGCTGGTGTCCGGAAAAACCCACAACATCAGTCCCACCGCCGTCAGAAAGACGACCATGATGACATAGGCGACCGGCGAGCTAAAAAAACCGTTGATTTCTTTCCGAAAAACAGGGAGCATGGTTTGATCAGGCGAGAGGGGTTAGACAAGAGAGAAAAGACGTACGCTTTATCAGGTATCGGTATATTTTTATCTCATTTCTCTTGTCTAACGTCTTTTCTCTCCATCAATTTTGAAAATCTGAAAAAGGCGGGCGATTCCGGCGGATGAAAGCGGCTGCGACCAACGAGATGAGCGCCCCAAAAATGGCGGCAACCAGAATACCGATCAGAAACTGCAAACCGGGTCCCTGGAGTTTTTCGGTAAATTCCATCGCCTGTTCGATCTGGTCGTCGGGCATCCCCCGGTTTTCCATCTGCTCCCGGGCATTGTCCAGAATTTGCTGACGAATGGTTGGATCGATGAACGAGGTGTAGATCAGGTTATAGGTCACGGAGATCAAGCCGGAAATGACCGACACCAGCGTACCCAAACCAACGCCTTCCCCAAAACTCATAAAACCGCCGTTCAGCGTGCGAAATTCGCGCATCGCCATCACCGTAATGACAATGGAAATTACCAGACTAAGCCAGGGCAACGCCGTGTTGGCAAATTGGCCGGTTACGTTGATGGCCGTGGTGTACACCATAAAAATAACCCCGGAGATTAATCCCCATTTCAGGGCCAGACGAGCGGTAGAGGGCTTTTCTTCCATTTCAGTGTATGTTTATCAGTTTGATTTAGGGGATTCGGAAGGATTCGGCAAGTCGGGGGTTGGATTGTAGAGGCTGTAGTCCTGTCTCCTGAAAAGTAACGAAATAATCAGGACAGGTAAAATCGCCAGCACGGTTTTCTTGCTGATTTCGTCACCAACCAGGGTTTCCAGTGTAATCAAATCGACATTTTTCAGCATTTTCACATATTCCGCCTGGCCCAGTGTTTCCACAAGCCGTCCTTTGGTGGAGACGATCAACTGCCGCATCTCACCGAGATACTGGGTAAAAATCGTTGGATCGATGTATTTCAGGAAGAGATAAATCAGCCAGGCCGTCAGCATCGCGCCCACCGTATTGACCACGTAACAGATGCTCAGGGCTTCCCACAGGTGCAAAAATCCTTTCCCGATGTGCTTGCGGTAATACCAGACTGCCGCTACCATCATGATGATCTGAAAACCAAAATCCAGCACTTTATGATTCCCCAGCGGCATGATGCCCAGCGCGTAAAGCGCCAGGAAATACCCGAAACACAATACCCCCGCCAACAGCCCGAAAAATACCGGCAGCTTCAAAAGCGGGTGGTTAAAAAACGAAATAAGTTGTTTCACTGCGTGTTATAAAGATTCAACAAAGCCTTTGTTAATAATCCATAACGCCTTTCCCCGTAAGGTCTTGCCAAAAAACGGCGAGTTTTTTGACCGGGATGCCGTCCGCTCATACGTCCATTCCAGGTCCGGATCGAAAACCGTCAGCGTAGCCGGCTGGTTTTCGTCGATGGTCGCAGCCGGTAATCGCAGAATCTGGCGCGGACGGTGGGTCAATGCTTCGACCAACGACGCCAGCGGCCATTCCGGGAAATGCGTGCGGACCACGGCAAAAGCGGTTTCCAACCCAATGATGCCAAAATCGGCGTGGTCAAATTCGATGTTCTTGCTTTCGTCGTCCTGCGGATTGTGGTCCGACACGACGGCGTCGATGGTGCCGTCGGCCAGCCCCTGCTTCAGGGCTTCGCGGTCGGCGGGCAGTCGAAACGGCGGGTTTACTTTTAAATTGGTGTCGAACCCCATCAAATCTGAATCGGTGAACGCCAATTGGTGAGCGGCCACATCGCAACTCACCGGCAAACCCTGCTGCTTGGCCTGCCGAATCAATCCGACCGAACGCGCCGTTGAAATCGTGGAGAAATGCAGGACGGTTTCGGCGGGCCGCCCGGCAGATTGCGGATACAGGTATTCCAGAAGCCGCAAATCCCGCTCGATCATCATTTCCTCGGCCATGGCGGGCATCCCCTTCAATCCCAGCAAGGTACTGGAAAGGCCCTCGTTCATCTGTCCGAAATGCGTCAGGTTCTGCTCTTCGGGGCGGTTCATGAGCAAACCGTTGAATGGCCGCAAATATTGCAGCGTTTTCAGCAACAGATCGGGATGCGTCAGCGGCTGTTCGCCATCCGAAAATGCCACCGCCCCGGCGTGGTGCAGGTCGATCATGTCCGTAAAGTCCTGCCCTTCTGCTCGCTTCGTAATGGCGGCAATCGGGTGCACACTGACGGCTTGCCCCTGGGTGGCCTGCCGGACATAGCCGAGCGTGTCTTTTGAATCAAGAACCGGTTTGGTATTGGGCAACACGGCAATGTCCGTAAAACCGCCCAGCATGGCGGCCCGGCAAACCGTGGTCAGGTCTTCTTTGTGTTCATAGCCCGGATCTTTGGCCGAAACCCGGAGGTCGACCCAACCCGGAGACAGGCACAAACCGGCGGGTTCAATGCGTTGTATGGAGGAATCGTCCTCATCGACCGGGAGGGATTCGCCAATCTGGCGGATGAGACCATTTTCAAGGAGTACGTCACGAACCAGTCCATGAAAGGGCGACTGCGGGTCTATGATTCGGGCGGCACGGATGAGTAGTTTCATGGAAATGCAAAAAAAAAGCCCCGGCTGGAGCTTCCTGATTCAATTGGGGACTCAGGCCCCCACCAACTCTTTATAGGCTTCGGCCGACATCAAATCGTCGGATTCGGCACCGTCGGTCAATTTCAGTTTTACGATCCAGCCCCGGCCATACGGGTCGTCGTTGACCAGTTCGGGTGTTTTTTCAACTTCCGGATTAATTTCAAGTACTTCACCGGCAACGGGCAGAAAAAGGTCCGAAACCGTCTTGACGGCTTCAATCGAACCGAAGATGTCGCCTTTTGCCAAACTCTGTCCGACACTGGTGATGTCCACAAAGACAATATCACCTAATTCACTCTGGGCAAAATCCGTGATACCGACGATGGCCGTATCACCTTCGATGCGAATCCACTCGTGATCTTGCGTATACTTTAGTTCTCCGGGAAAATTCATACGTGACGTTTCGTTTAACGCTGCAATTTACACAGGTAAAACGGTTTTACAAACCTTCACGTCGGCGTTTCCCGACCATTGCTGCCCGTGAGGGGTCGGGAAGCGTCCGGCGGATTTCGCCGACGCCTGCATACGAACCCCCTCTCCTCCATCGCCGTACGAAAACCGGGTGTTTCCGTACGGCGATGGAGGGCTAGACTCAATGCTGCAGTAGTAATTTGGCGGTTTGGTTTATGGTGCCATTCGATAAGCGGATCAAATACAGACCATCGGCTTGCTGGCTTAGGTCGATGCTTACCGCCTGTTCGTCCCCCGTTCCGGCAACCGGTTTTGCATAAACCGTTCTGCCATCGACTGCCACGACGGAAAGCGTCGCTTCTTTGCCTTTATCCAACGTGAAACGAACACGGGTCAATCCATCGGTCGGATTGGGGTTGACCCACAAACGCTCCGCAGGTTCTGAACTGGAAATGGCCGATAACCGCCCACCACTACAGGCCGTCTGGAATGAATAAGGAGATGCTTCGGTGCCCGACTGCCGTACTTGCAGCGTAAAGGTTGTACCCGTTCGCTGCCAGGAAGGTACAGTAAATGTGGGATTCGTCGTCCATGTGCCTAAACCCGGAACCTGGTATTCAATGGTCGTGCCGTTCCCCCCCGAAGTAGCAACCGTCAAATTACCCGTATTACAGTTATAAGCCGGGGTGACAATCGCCAAGTTACCACCACCCGTCGGTGGGTTCGTGGGGGGATTGGGCGTTCCTCCTTGCCCTGTTACGCAAAGACTATTGAAGCAGATAATACCGCCATCGGTTCCACTGCTCAGGCCAATTGTATTGTTCCCCGCTGTCAGGTGAACCGTACCAACAGACTGTGTCTGGTAAGCACTGCTGCTGGTCTGCGGACAAGTAACGGTTCGGGCTACACCGTTAATGCGGACGATGGCGTTAACTGCTCTTTCCCAGGCTTTATAACTCATGGTCATGGTATAATCGCCTTCGGCAGCCACTGAAATAGTGACATTTCGAATCTCTGAACTATTGCCGGCACAGACGTCGGCAAAGGGCGTACAACCGCCAGTTGGTGGATTTGTCGGGTTCGCCGGCGGATTGGTGGTGCCGCTCGGACAGCCCGTCGACTCGAAACGGAACAAGCGTTGATTCTGGAAGCCTTCACTGGTCGATCCCCAGAGTTGCAATTGGGGGTCGTTGCCGTAATTTTTCATGTCCCAGGTCACGCCATTACCCCCATTGATGCGGTAGGCTCCACTGCCATTGTCCTGAAGCGTCCACAGTTGCCGGGTATCCCCGGAAGAGGCACTCAGGCGCAGGAGTTCGCCATTGTTCAGGGCGTTGACACTCATGGCCAGGCCACTGCCATTCTGCGTTACGAAGCGGTACTGATTGGCGGATGTCGTTTCAGCTTTCCAAATCTGATTGTTCGCTCCGTTTGCTCCCCGTTGCTCAACGGTGTTGCCTGAAATGGCCTCCATGAGCTGATTGGTCTGGACGGAGCGAATCACATAACAGCCACTTAAGGAGCCGGTAGTCGGATTGGTGGGCGGAGGGGTCGTACCGCCGGAACAGCCGGAAGTCTGGACGTAAAACCGCTGACTATCACCGCCGTATGGGCTCCACAAATGCAGGCCCGCGCCATTGTCCTGACTGGGTCCCTCCACATCGGCGGCCAGGGCATTGGAATACGAGGGCACGAGTTTGTAGGTGCCGTCACCGTAGGCTTCCAGGCGCCATTTCTGTTGCGCGCTGTTGGCCCAGTCATGCTGGTTGACCGTGGTACCACTGCCCGTACCGGCCCCATTCGCATCCATGACTTTGTTGCTGAATTGGGAGATGATGCGATAGAGGGAGCCATCGACTACTTCGAGTTTGAAAATCTGGTTGGTAGAACCGTTGCCGTCCTGCTGACGGATGCGGGTACCGGCATTTCCATCGGCCACCTGCAGGAACTTGTTGGAATGCTTGGCTTTGAGGGTGTAACAGCCGGTGGCGAGGGGGGCTGAACCCGTGGAGCCATCGTTAGTGTCATTTACAACATTGTACGGAAAACTAACCGCTTGTGTAAGGATATAATTACCCTGAGAATTCTGTATAATTGCTCGACGCGTCCCTGTACAATTGGTCGGTATAGATTGGTCATAACAAATTGGTGAATTGAGGTCAGCCGTACCATTATCGTACACCCACATATATTGCGAACCCCCACCGGGAGCTGACGTTGTACCATTCGCATTAAATTGTACCATTTGCGGTTCCGTATTCAAACTGCTCGGCGTTACGGGTATGGAACCTCCCGAATTTAAAATTCCAGATTGATCAATTGAGTTGAACCACGCTTGGGCTAAATCGGCTAAACCCGATCTAGAGAAGTGGGTTTTATCATTAGCAAAAGAGCGTCTGGAAGGATCGATATTATCTGTCTCTGGACCGTAGTATAAGCCAGTTCTAGATTGAATAGCAGCATTCTGTGCATTTTTTACTAAATCTGACGTAATTATGTCATTCTTAGAAGTCCGAGCAATTACCCAAGAGATATTACTTGATAACTCCGAACGCGACTGGTCGATGATTTTCAATAATTTGTTACGGTAATCATCTTGACTCGACACGCTACGGTTAATTCCACCTCCGTTCCAATTTGAACTATTGAGTGCCTCTGTATCTGTTTCCCCCTGTTCCCATAGAATAGCCCGAGCTCCATAGATGGATGTATAAAACTTTAACGTATTCCTTAAATAACCATATGGAGCCCCTGGCTGATAGCGCCCCGGATTTCCATCGCTTTCTTTCGGAGCGGCAGGATGACCATAAGGACGAGCATTTGGATCGGTCGACTCGGCCCATTGCGTAATAGTAGTTCCTCCCCATGCAGCATTAAAAAAGGCAATAGGAATTTTATACCGTTCGGCAAGCTTTTCGCCCAATAAAGCCCAGAACCACAATGAGCTACCTAAAGGGGATATGCCCGAATTTGGATTATCCTTAGCTTCCCTGCCGGATTTTAAATAGGATAGGACGGGTCTTTTTATTGGAAAAGTGAAACTGGCTATTCGGTAGGATTCATTTGTATACAACGGTGAGTTAGGATTCTCTGCTCCCAAAAATTGAGCTTCATTAAATATGTTGGGCTGAACTCTAACGGCATCTAGTATTGGGTCTGGAGTGGCAACATGTACTTCGTTAGGATAGCCCCAAGCACTAGTATTAGGTAGTCCTTGAGCATTGGATTGCCCGGCAATAATAAAAACCTCCCCTACACCTACATTGAAACGCATTGAACTGTGCTCCCGATTTTCAGATATAGCAAAAGGTGCTATCCGTAATTCATACCAGCCTGCCTTGATATTCGTAAATTTGTGGTAAAATGAACCCTTACTATCCAAAGTGTACAGTCAATTCAGTTTGGTAAACTTGCTTTGAAACATCTACAATTCCATATAAATCTAGCGGGGTTAATTTAAGTATCAATTTATAAAATCCGCCATTAATCCATCTTTGGGAGTTGAAAGTTCCCGCCACAGTTATATTTCCCTGGTTAAAACTATTGCGCTGATATACTCCTCCAGGATGGGCAATGTGACATCCAAATTAGATCTGCTTACACTCAACCTGCGTAGAGCGTCTTCAACAGATTGGGAATAACTGGTGGTCCATAAGACACAAGAAAGAAAATGAAGTAAAAACCTTTTACATATTATTGTTTGTACAGTTAATTAAAATTAATAAACATTATACTCCCTTATCACGTCAATCAACGCGAATAAATCGGAAACAGAAAAAGCTTGATTAGAAAGTGCCTAAAGCTGTACTTTGAAGAATAATTGTTTTAACGACTTAACCGAGTGGATGAACAATCATACTCGTAATCAATCACTGCTGTTCCTTCATCTGCATACCACCCAAATCCAACATCTTCACCGTGAACAATTTTTCTATATACGCGCCCATCAGAATCGAATCGATATTGATAATTAGTTTCAAAGATAGCCTGTCCAATAAAGGAGTCTCCTCGTTCAATCGATTCTTTTTTAAGCAGATTACGACTTTCAAAACCCCAAAAAGTGTAAATTGGAGACGGACCAGAACGGGTTAAATCATATTCGTATTTATAGACATACAACCCATCCAGGTATTTATACTCTTTTACCAAATTACCATTCACTACCTGACCTACGAATTGAATCGAACCACTTAACATCTGTTCGGTCAAATATCCTTCCGTATCATATTTGACTTTTTGCTGATAAAATTTGGATTCAGCCAACCCTTGTGTGTTTAAGACTATACTATCAATGAATACATGCGTACCCAGTTGGCGGGAGTATGAAGTAGTCTGCTTAAGCACTAATCCCGGCGAATAATCATACTCGACGACCATAGAGTCCCCGGTTATCACCCGGTCTTTTTCCCGAATCAGTCGCCCCTGTGGATCATAATTGTAAAAACTTTCTTTGTAGAAACTCACTTTTACGTTTTTGCCGCCTACGCTTATTGTTTCCTCATCGCGAATTGGTCGGGCATTCACAGAAGAAGACTTCAATACGGCCTTCACAATCCGGCATAAGGGAACTGGAGCGGCTTCTTCTTTTTGCTGTCTGCAACAGAGAATTACCACCAATGAAACCAACAAAATCAGGTAGGGTGTAAATAACCTTTTCATTGTTTATCAATATTTACTACATCAGTTCAATAAAATCGTATTGCATACCAAGTAAAGCATTTCTTCATTCTTTTATCATGACCGATACTTTGATTTACTGAATTGGCTGAAATAGGTAAATGGTACTTTTCAAATGACTATTTCGGAAATGAATCACCTTCACAAATGCTTTAAAATGGAGGGACAAACCTACTTTTTGTAAGACAACAACCAAATCTTTCTTTACATTTTTTGTACATGTTTACACTAATTACGCTCTGTAAATCAATTAGTTATTATTATGAAGAATCGGTAACATGATTCTAAATCGCTAAAAATGAGGGGAGTAAATTTCAACTAAACTTATATTCAAAATTGGTCACACTAACCTTGTAAAGGTTATCCCGAACAGACCATACAGCATGTTTTCACAATTACCTGACCAGTAACGAGTTTTGGCTGTTCCTGCCCTTTCTGTGGAGTTGCTTGGGTGATGGTGTAGCACTTTTAAAACTAGATTTTCACAACACAAAAAAACCGCCCGTCGAATGTCGACGGGCGGTGGTATACGGTTCTGAAAAGATTACGCCTTCTTAAATTCAATCGTCATGGTGTAGGTGTCCACTTTTCCGTCGCCGTCCAGATCGTCTTTTTCCGTGATGCTCCACTTCATCGTGTTGCCCGACGTTTCCAGATCGTAAACCTGTGAGCCTTCTTTGTCGATAATCGTCAATTTGTTACCATTTACCGACCATTTGGAGTTGTCCTCAGCTGGATTGAAATCATCCAGATCATCCGATTTGCAATTGGGTGAGGGCGTACCGGAAATCGTACCATTGCTGTTAAACGTAATTTTGGTATCCGTCAAACACGCAACGGCTTCCTCTCCACCATATTCCTTAAAAAAAGCCAGCAAATCGGTAATTTTTTGGCCGGTACCAAAATCAAAACCCGGGTTCACTTTCATACCCGAAATTTTCCAGCTTCCGCTCACCGCCGATGGTTTCACATCCGGTTCGCCATTGCCATCTTTATCTTTGCTACAGCTTGCAAACCAGAGCGGTAGGGCCAGCAACATGACCATGGTCCATCCATAACGAAAATTCACGCGGTTCAAAAGTACGGTTGTCTTTTTCATTTGTTGTTTGATTTGATTGTTAGAAAAGTTTGATTTGTGATTCAAAAGTGGGCAAAATTGGTGCGGCCACCCAGTGCATTACGCCTGAATTGCCTATATTGAGGTTTAAACAGGTACTTCCGTTTGCTGAAGTGTGTTCACCGTTTTTTTCAGCTTTGCGGAGATTGTTTTTAAAGGTTGATACCCTTTCTGTGTCCGAATCTGGATCATAGGACTACCGCCTGTAAGGCAAAACAAATACCCCATCCATTAAAAATAATCTTCTGTGTAACTCTGTCATTTAGGATGTTCCCAGTATTTAATTTTGAGGAACAAGTCATCATTCAAACCAGGAGCCGTCCGACGGTTACACCGAGATCAAGTCTATGCTGATAACAACTACTTCGAATATCGAAGGCAAACGGATCACAAAATACCTGGGCCTGGCCAACGGTGAAGCCATTATTGGCTCCAACCTGATTAAAGATTTCTTTGCGACCGTGCGCGACGTAGCGGGCGGACGTTCAGGCGCTTATGAACAGGCCCTGCGCGAAGCCAAAAGCATTGCCATGAAAGAAATGATCGAACAGGCCCAGCGGCTGGGTGCCAATGCCGTTATCGGCGTCGACCTGGATTATCAAACCATCGGAAACAACGGCGGCTTGCTCATGGTCAGTGCCAACGGCACGGCGGTGGTGATCGAGTAGTCGGGCGACCTAGCGTCTTCCCAGCGGGAATACATAGCCCAGCGAGAACGTTGCCACCTGCTGGCTGACGTATTCTACCGGTTGGGGATCGGCGTCGGTTCCGAGGCTATAATTGTACCGTCCTTCGATCAGCAACCGGCCCGGACCGGCCGGAATGGATACGCCCAGGCCACCGGTTACACCGTATTCGAGCCGCGCATCGTCGCTGGTTAGCTTCTGTTTTTCGTCGGCCAGCGTCTCGCCATCCACGACAAACTTGTAGCGAGCATCCAGGCCGTAAGTCACATACGGCCCCGCATTCACGAAAAACCGGGTTTTGCGCCCGAAGGAAAGTTTCAGCAGCAGCGGAACTTCAATGGCGTTGGCAGAAGCCTGAAGCGAGAATTTCTGGCCTTCCACTTCCCCGGCAAATTTCGCCGACCGGCGCGTATACAGGATCTCCGGTTGAATTGAGAAGACGTTGCCAATCCCATAATTGATGACCAGCCCACCCGTAAAACCTGGAGCGGTTTCGGAGGCCCCACCAACGCCGTCCAGATCACCGCCCGGCGCATATTCGTTCAACAGCGCATTGACGCCCCCCCGAATACCGATCGACAAGCTCCGGCCCGAATACGCCGATTCGATTTTGACGCGGGCCGGTTTCTCCGGTTTGGCCACTTTCTCAGCCTTTGGCGCCTTTGCCGGTTTTTCGGCTTTCGCCTTTTTCGAACGTTTCGTCGCTTCTTTCGAAGCCATCTCGGGTTGCGGTTTGGTCTCCACAACGGTTTGCTGCGCCAGCATCGGTTCGGCTTCGGCCGTCGCCGTTGCGGATTCCACCGTCGTGGTCGTGGCTTTTGGAGCCGTTGCAACTGCCGGTTTCGGGGCCGGTTTCTTCGCTGCCGTGGCCGTGGTTTTCGGCTTAGCGGTGGTGGTTTTCTTTGGGGCCGCTGCCACCGGTTTCTTTTGTACGGCGGCAACCGGCTTGGCGGCCGTCGTCGGTTTGGGTTTGGGGGTCTGCGCTTCCGCCAGCAGGCCAACCGCCACCAGGCACATGGTGAATAGTGATGCTTTCATCGGGTGTTCAATCTTTATGTGTATCTGTTGTTACTGATGCTGCAAAATTAGATCCTTGAACAACGCCCCGAAAGAGAAGAACTACGCGTTTTTCGAGCGTAGTTTCCCTGTAGCATTTCACGACACAAAAAAAGGCAACCCGTTAGCCAGGTTGCCTTTTTTGTGATGATGAGTTATAAATTTTGTGATGATGAGTTATGAATGATGAACGATGAATGGGCTGACGCGCTAATATATATAATGCATCGGCTCATTCATCGTTCATCATTCATAACTCATCATTCTATTAAAACCGATCTTCGTCGTCATCATCATCGTCTTCGCCGAAGGCTGTGCCGGGGCTGAACATGCTGCCCAACAGGTCTTTGAACTGCTGACCGGTGTCCAGCGCCTTCTTGCCCACGAGTGAATATTCCGCCAGACCGTGCAGGGCGAACTCCATCATGAACAACTTCTCCTGTTTGCCCAAACGCGAATGCAACGAATCGACTACATCGTCCAGACCGTCGATGGCTTTCAGGCGGTTCTCGTAATCGCGGGTTGGCAGGTCGTTCAGGAAATCCATCACGTTACCGTCGCCAAACCAGTCGGTAATCTTTTTGTAAGGATTACCGCCCTTCTGTTTTTTGGCTTTTTCGGGATTCGGGAAATAATTCAGGAATTGCGTCCGAATGGCTTTCCCGATCAGGTTCTGGGCCACGATCACCGGGCCTTCCACTTCGCCTTCGTACACCAGTTCCACCTTTCCGCAAATCGCCGGAATCACACCGTACAAATCCGTAATCCGGACGTAGGTTTCCTTCTCGCTATTCAACAACGCCCGGCGTTCGGCGGCCGACAGCAGGTTTTCGAAAGCCGCAATGGTCAACCGCGCCGAAACCCCACTTTTCGAGTCAACATACTCACTGTCACGCGCTTCCAGGGCAATTTGCTCAATCAGATCCGCCACCAGGTCATTGGTTTTCACCATGCCTTTCTGCTCGGTTTTGACAATGGCTTCCTGCTGCGTAATCTTCTTCCCGATCTCCAGCGACTTCGGATAGTGGGTCACAATCTGGCTGTCGATCCGGTCTTTCAGGGGCGTCACGATGCTGCCCCGGTTGGTATAATCTTCCGGATTGGCCGTAAACACAAACTGAATATCAAGCGGTAAGCGCAGTTTGAAACCGCGAATCTGAATATCACCTTCCTGCAAAATATTGAAGAGCGACACCTGAATCCGGGCCTGCAAATCCGGTAATTCGTTGATCACAAAAATACACCGGTGCGAGCGCGGAATCAGACCGAAGTGAATAGTCCGTTCGTCCGAATACGGTAACTTCAAGGTTGCTGCTTTGATCGGATCGACGTCGCCGATGAGGTCGGCTACGGAAACATCAGGCGTCGCCAGTTTTTCGGTATAGCGATCGTTCCGGTGCAACCAGCTAACCGGCGTCGCATCGCCCTTTTCCGCCACCAGATCGTGGGCAAAACGGGAAAGCGGCACCAGCGGATCATCGTTCAGTTCCGACCCTTCCACAACCGGGATGTATTCGTCCAGCAGATTGACCATCAGCCGGGCAATCCGGGTTTTGGCCTGCCCGCGCAACCCCAGCAGATTGATGTGGTGCATCGACAGAATCGCCCGTTCGACATCCGGAATAACGGTATCTTCATAGCCCCAGATCCCCGGAAAAACGGTTTCTTTCGCCTTAATCTTCTCAATTAAGTTGTCACGAAGTTCTTGTTTGATGGACTTGGATTGGTAACCGGCAGCTTTCAGTTCGCCGAGGGTTTTTATTTTTACTAACTCTTTACTCTTCAGGGATGAATAGCTCATGAAATCGTTGTGAATATAAAAAAATGATTGTTGCCTTTACCGGAGTTCCCTTAAGTTTGAGTCCTTCGGATCATCGAGACTCTGTATGGTTTTTAATCCAACTTAAAATGCCGTTATACTCCAGACTGCCCTCGGCTATTTGGAGTATAAATTATAACGCTCTGGCTGGCGTTAATAAACAAATTATTTATCCGGAGTATGATCTCCATGAGTACATAACCCGTACGTTTGTTCCCATCGATAAAGGGATGGTTTTTTACAATGCTTTCGATAATTGCTGCTGCTTTCTCCAGGGGCGTCTTGTAAAATTCAGTATCACCAAAACCCGAGTATGGCCTTGCAATAGCTGAAAGCATGATACCTTCGTCACGAACCCCGTCACTCCCTCCAAAATCCTCAATTAGTCGACGATGAATCAGTAATACTTCATCTGTAGAAATCATTGAGCTAATCGTTGAAGTAATTCCCGGTTTTCGTTAATAATATCTTCAAGCAACACTCTGCGTTCGGGTAATAGTGCCGTTTCTTTTTGAAAAGAATCATCAGAGTCAATCACCTGTTCAATGATCTGCTTAGCCAGTGCACTAGCCGAAGGCAGATTCATCGCCTGGGCCTTTTCCTGCAATTTGGTTAAACGGCTGTCATCCAGCGAAATATTAATCATCGTCATACGTTCCGGTTATTTCATGTTTTTCCGGCGGTTGCGCTGGAAGTCTTCAAACATCATGTTTCCCAATCCCTGTAAACCGCTGTAATAGGCGCGGCCGTTGTTCACTCTCGTAAATTCGTGAACAAACTGCTTCAGATAGGGATCAGAGGCAATCATAAAGGTCGTAATCGGAATGTCGAGCCGTCGGCACTGGGCGGCCAGCGTCAGGGTTTTCGACACGATCTTGCGGTCCAGCCCGAAACTGTTTTTGTAATATTTAATGCCTTCTTTCAAACAGGTCGGTTTGCCGTCGGTAATCATGAAAATCTGTTTGTTCTTGTTCTTGCGTCGGCGCAGCAGATCCATCGCCAGTTCGAGCCCGGCCACGGTATTGGTGTGGTACGGCCCCACTTCCAGATACGGTAAATCCTTCACCTGAATCTGCCAGGCATCGTTGCCAAATACGATGATGTCCAGCGTGTCTTTGGGGTATTTCTGCTTCACCAGCTCCACCAGCGCCATGCCGACCTTTTTGGCGGGCGTAATGCGGTCTTCGCCGTAAAGAATCATCGAGTGGCTCACGTCGATCATCAACACCGTCGAGGTCTGGGTTTTCTGCTCTTTCTGCACCACCTCCAGATCGCGCTCCATCAGCGTAAACTCATTGACGCCACTGTTGATCTGGGCGTTGCGGATGGATTCGGTCATGGAAATCTGTTCGAGCGAGTCGCCAAACTGAAAATCGCGCAGATCGCTGCTCAGTTCGTCGCCCACGCCGGTAAACGGGGTGTGGTGGTTGCCGCCGGATTTCGAGCGTTTCAGTTTTCCGAAAATTTCTTCCAGCGCCGACTTGCGGATGGATTGTTCACTCTTGGCCGTCATCGCGAGCGTGCCTTCTTCGTTCTGCTCGGTCAGATACCCTTTTTCTTTCATCTCCTCGACAAAATTACCAATTCCGTATTTGTCGTCGGTCAAGTTATACCGCCGGTCGAGGTCGTTCAGATAGGCCAGCGCCTGCTCGACATTGCCCGACGTCATCAGCAACAATTGCTGGAAAATGTTGAGCAACTGGTCGAATTTACTGCCTTCTTTTTTTTCGGGCGGAATATAATTGGAGAATTGGAATCCTTTCATGAAATACGGTCGTTAGGTCAGCAGTTGGCGTTGATGAAAGAACAGCGCGCCCGCCGGATTTGTTCGCTTCCTGAAAATACGAAATTTTCGGCAATTCCACCACGACAAACAACCGCCAGTGGCCTCTATGCCCGGTTTTAGGGCCTTTACGACCGCAATCCTATGTTTTTCGTTTCGATTTCTTTGCTGTACACAACCTGCTTTTTCCCTATATTTGCGCTCCTTTTCCCTTCATCACCAATACAGCATCCGAATTGTTGATTCACTACGACCAACAATTCAATAATTCAATAATTTCCCACTGTATGAACGTATTGAAATTTGGCGGAACGTCGGTAAAGTCCGTTGAGAATATTAAAAAAGTCATTGCCATCATTCTTAACCACCGCCAGAACGGGGATACCATCGGAGCCGTCGTGTTGTCGGCCATGAGCGGGGTCACCAACCAGTTGATTGAAATCGGCCGGATGGCTGCCACCAACAACCCCGATTACCTGGAACTGATTCGGGGCATTGAAGACCGTCATTTCAACGTCATCAAGGGATTAATTCCGATTAAAGAACAAAGTAAGGTGTTCGGCAAAGTTCGCGGCACGGTCAACGAACTGGAGGATTTGCTGCGGGGCGTGTCGCTCATCCGCGAATTGTCGGACCGGACGATGGACCTGGTGATGAGCTTCGGCGAACGGCTCTCGTGTCTGGTCATCAGCGAATGCCTGAAAAGCAAAGGCGTTCCGACCCGGTTTTGCGACGCCCGCGAACTTATCAAAACCGACGCCCAGTTCAGCATGGCCGAGGTTGATGAAACGACGACCAACCAGTTGATTCGGGAGTATTTTTCAACCATTGGATCGGACTTGCCGATTGTTACCGGTTTTATCGGCTCCACGGCCCACAACGAAACCACCACGCTCGGCCGGGGCGGTTCCGATTACACGGCGTCGATTCTGGGGGCTGCCCTGAATGCCGATTTCATCGACATATGGACCGACGTCGACGGCATGATGACCGCCGATCCGCGCAAGGTGCCGAATGCGTTCAACATTCCGACCATTACGTACGCGGAAGCGATGGAACTGAGCCACTTCGGGGCCAAAGTGATTTACCCGCCCACGCTGCAACCGGCATTTTCCAGAAACATCCCGATCCGGATTCTGAATACCTTCAACGCCAGTCACGAAGGCACGGTGATCAGCCGTACTGCCGACCGGCGCGATTTTACGATTACCGGCATTTCGTCCATCGACGACATTGTGCTGGTTAATATCCAGGGCAGTGGGATGATCGGCGTCGCCGGGGTTTCGGCCAAGCTGTTCAGCACGCTGGCGCATTACAAAATCAGCGTCATTCTGATTTCGCAGGCTTCGTCGGAACACTCCATCTGTTTTGCCATCGAACCCCGCAACGCCGAGCGCGTCCGCGACATTCTGGAAGCGGAATTTGCGACCGAAATTGCCCACGGCCACGTCGATTACATCGGCATTGAAAAAGACCTGTCGATCATTGCCACGGTGGGCGAAGGCATGAAAAAGAGTTCGGGGATTGCCGGAAAGCTCTTTTCAGTTTTGGGCAAAAACGGGGTCAACATCATTGCCATTGCGCAGGGGTCGTCGGAAATCAACATTTCGGTGGTGATCAATAAGAACAACCTCTCGAAAGCGCTCAATGCGATGCACAACGTCTTTTTCCAGTCCGAAGCCCGGATTCTCAACCTCTATCTGGTTGGAGCGGGCCTGATCGGCCGTACGCTGCTGCAACAGATTGAATCCCAATACGCGTTTCTGCGGAACGAAAAGCTGCTCCGGATTTGCCTCGTTGGCGTGTCGAACACGAAGAAAATGCTGCTCGACCCCAAAGGCATCGACCTGACCACCTGGCAGGACCGGCTGGCCAACGAGGGCGTAACCACTTCCTTACCCGCTTTTGTCGAGAAGCTGAAAGATTATAACCTGCCCAACAGCGTGTTCATCGACTGTACGGCGGATAAAGACATTCCGTTGTTTTACGAACCGCTGCTCAACGCCAACGTGTCGATTGTTACCCCGAACAAGGTAGCCAATTCCGGGCCGTATGCCGAATACAAGCGGTTGCAGCGGGCGGCCGTTCGGCGGGGCGTCAAATTCCTGTATGAAACCAACGTGGGCGCGGGCTTGCCGATCATCAACACCTTGCAGGGACTGATGACGTCCGGCGACCGGTTTCTGAAAATCGAAGCCATTTTATCCGGGACTTTATCCTATATTTTCAACAATTTCAGACCCGGCGTTTCTTTTGCCACCATCGTAAAAGAAGCCAAGGAAAAAGGGTTTACCGAACCCGATCCGCGCGAAGACCTGAGTGGCATGGACGTGGGCCGGAAAATCCTGATTCTGGCCCGTGAAGCCGGTTTTGAACTGGAACCGTCCGACGTGACGATCAACAACCTGTTGCCCGAAAGCTGCATCACGGCACCGAGCATTCCGGCGTTTTTCGAGGAGCTGGAACGCAACCATGCGTATTTTGATAACCTGCTGCTGGGAGCGGAAGGCCGCAACGAAAAACTGCGGTATGTCGCTACGTTTGAAAATGGAAAAGTGACCATTGAACTGCGGTCGGTCGGATTCGATCATCCGTTTTATTCGCTTTCGGGTGCCGACAACATCATCTCGTTTACAACGGAGCGGTACAAAGAACGCCCGCTGGTGATCAAAGGCCCCGGTGCGGGCGCGGAAGTAACGGCCACGGGCGTGTTTGCCGATGTGGTCAGCATCGGAAGTTACCTGGCGTGAACCACACGCCCATTGAATTTGTATAGATAGACAAAAGATTGGGGTTGCCGTGGCAATCCCTTACAGACTGTGGATTCAATAAAAGTATTTGCCCCTGCGACCGTCGCGAATGTTGCCTGCGGTTTTGACATTTTCGGTTTTGCCGTCGATAGTCCCGGCGACGAAATCATTGTCCGGAAAAGCAATTTACCGGGCGTTCGAATTAAAGCCATCGTTGGCGATGAAGGCCGGTTGCCGAAGGAGGCCGAACGCAACACCGCCGGTATTGCCATTCAGACGTACCTGAAACACATCGAATCGGACCAGGGACTGGAACTGATTCTGCATAAAAAAATGCCGCTTGGCAGCGGTTTGGGTTCCAGCGCGGCCAGTGCCGTTGCGGGCGTGTTTGCCATCAATGAGTTGCTGGGCCGTCCGCTCAAGCAAATCGACCTCCTCCCCTTTGCCATGGAAGGCGAACGCCTGGCCTGTGGTTCGGCCCACGCCGACAATGTGGCACCGTCGCTGATGGGCGGTTTTGTGGTCATCCGGAGCTATAATCCGCTGGATATCATCACCATCAACACCCCGGCGCAACTCTTCGCCACCATCGTTCACCCGGAAATTGAAGTCAACACGAAAGACGCCCGGCACATTCTAAAAAATGAGGTGTCGATGAAAAACACCATCATCCAGATGGGCAACGTCGCCGGGCTGATTGCCGGACTGATGAAACCCGACTACGATCTGATTGGCCGTTCGATGGTCGACGTCATTATCGAACCGATTCGCGCCATCCTCATCCCCGAATTCAGCGAAGTAAAGCAAGCCGCACTCGATACCGGTGCCCTCGGTTGCAGCATTTCCGGCTCCGGCCCGTCCATGTTTGCCCTCAGCCGTGACCAGCCCACGGCGTTGCGGGTCGGCAACAGCATGCAGGCCGCCTTTCATTCGGTCGGAATCGGAAGCGAGTTGTATGTTTCCGGAATCAATCAGGAAGGGCCTAAAGTGCTTGGATAATTGCAAAATTGGAATAATATTTGCACATACAACCTTATCACTCCAGGTCAACCATCCGGGCCAGTCATTGTTGATTTTATGAATCCGTGATCCGGCTACATCCGCAAGGATTAACGGGTCAGTCGCTGCTATCCCAAACCGGGTATAGAGGGCTTTCCTGTCGCCTGTAGTGCTCAATGAAACGTGGAATCTTTTTTCAATGAGACATGATAAGAGCGCTACTGCTGATTCTTTTTCTTCCGCTTTTTGCTTTCAGCCAGCCCGTTATTGAAACCCGGCCCAGCCATTTCTTTGCAGAAATAGGCGGTTTTTATTCCTCCTCCCGGCAAACCCCATTCTGGCTACGAACCAATCAGTACGGTATTGTCCCCACCACCCTGCCGTATGCCACCGTTCGGGCGGGCGTTCGTCAGGACTACCGGTATTACCCCCTGACCGACATTACCTCGCCCCTCCGTCGGGATCGTTTTGGCATTGGCTACGGTTTTGAGGCTGTTTCTAATTTGGATG
The DNA here is from genome assembly GCF_006149005.1 of Larkinella sp. C7. Classification (GTDB taxonomy): domain Bacteria; phylum Bacteroidota; class Bacteroidia; order Cytophagales; family Spirosomataceae; genus Larkinella. The sequence goes on from NZ_VBSL01000008.1 coordinate 259,750, forward strand.
CTCAAACAAAAAAAACAATATTAATCCCTGAAGCGTACGTTAAAATTCGCGCCGGAGCCTTTGAAATCATGGCAGGACGTCGTCGCGAAGTGGTCGGTTTAGTCGATTCAACGCTCAGTTCGGGTTCGTATAGCTGGTCGGGGAACGCCCTGCCCCTGCCCAAAATCCAGATCAGCCTGCCCCACTATACACCCATTGGCTTTACCAAAGGGCTGCTTTCTTTCCGGGGCAATTTCGCCCACGGCTGGTTTGGTAGCCAGCGCAGGGTTCAGCATTATTTTCTCCACCAGAAATCGTTCTATGGACGGTTGGGAAAACCGCGCTGGCCCGTCAAATTCTACGCCGGTTTCAATCACCAGGCTCAATGGGGGGGCGTCACCGACCAGTTGCCGGAATCCATTGTCAAAAATGGTCATTTTCCCGCCAGCCTGCAGGACTACCTTTTCGTGACGGTGGGCAACAGCCTCGGTCGCCTGTCGGATGTCGACACAACCCATTACAGTAAATTCGACCGGGAAAACCGCGTTGGCAACCACCTGGGTACCATTGATATAGGAATAGAATTCAGTTCGCGCCGAACGTCTGTTTTGCTGTATCACCAGAGTGTCTACGAAGACGGTTCGCTCTATTACCTGACAAACCTCGAAGATGGCTTAACGGGCATCCGGTTCCGGAATTTGAAACCGGCTTCATTCGGTCTACGCATTACCGGTGCCGTTGTGGAGTTATTGTACACGAAAAGCCAGGGCGGGGGCGTATTTGACGATGGGAATAAATTTCGGGGAAAAGACAATTACTTCAACCACACGCAGTACCAGGACGGATGGTCGTATTTTGGTTACGGCATCGGCACGCCTTTTATCACGCCGGTGACCGACACCCGGCCGAACCTGTCTCCTTACGGTTTTTTCAGTAACAACCGCGTTCGGGTATACCACACTGGCATTCAGGGCAATTTCGCCCGAAACTGCCAGTTTCAGTTCAAATTTTCCTACAGTGAAAACTACGGCACCTACGATTTTCCATTCCCTGAAACCCTCCGGCAGTTTTCGTCCGTCATGTCACTCGATCTGCCGGTGAACCAGCGGGGACTGCTGGTCACGTTTTCCGCAGCCGCCGATCAGGGCGATTTGTTTGAAAACCGCAGTGGCGTCTATGCCGGAATCCGAAAAACGTGGGATTATTACAAATACCGGGTTCGGAAATAGTATACGGTTTTCGGTATACGGTGGCTGACGCGCTCCAAGTATGCGTCAGCCACCGTATACCGCATAAACCGTAAACCGGCTAATCTTCCGGAAAGGGAATGAAGATGAAACCCGCAAAGTCGCCGTCGACGACGAAGAGGCAGCAGTATTCGTCGGGATTTTTGTAACTCTCCTTGAACACATCAACCGACTCCTCCGCGACCAGTTTCCGCTGCACAAACTCATCGAGCAACGACGCCCGGTAGCTCCACGCATTGGCCGCCAGTTCGTTCGGCCCAAGCAGCAACTGACCAATATCGACCGGCCGACGGGATACGACAAAAATGGGATTTTCGGTAAATCCGCGTTTCCGAATGACGTACGACGCTTCACGCAGGGTTTCCGACACTTTCACAAAATCCGTCGAAACCGCACTCATCAGCTTCCGGTTGACATCCGGCGAATTGGCGTCGTCGAGCAGGAAGTTTTCGTTACTGTTGTTTATCATCTTTTTACGGTTTTCGGTTTTCAGTATACGGTTTTCGCCGGGCCGTCGCTACGGTTGGCTGACGCGGGCATAAAAGAATGCGTCGGCAAACCGTATATTGAAAACCGAAAACGTTAAACTTAAATTCTAGCCGCCAGCAACAGACTCAGGTCTTTATACCGCATGTTGAATTTTTTGGCGATGTAGGCGTTGGTTAACAAACCGTTATGACTGTAAACCCCCTTCATAAACCAGCGATTGGCAAACATCATTTCTTCAATGCCGCCGATGGTCCCCGTTTTCAGGAGAAAGGGCAGAAAAATATTACTCAGGGCCAGACTGGCCGTATGAGCCACCCGCGAAGCAATGTTCGGCACACAATAATGAATGACGTTCTGGTATTTATACGTCGGCTCTTTGTGCGTTGTCATTTTAGACGTTTCAAAGTTGCCGCCCTGATCGATGGAGACGTCGATAATCACCGCGTCGAGTTTCATGTGCGAAACCATCTCCTGCGTCACCACAATCGGACTTAAACCGTCTTCCGCCCGCATGGCCCCAATCACCACATCGGCCCGTTGAATGGCTTCCGAAAGCGTATCGGTTTCAATGATCGAGGTGTAAATATGTTGCCCAATGGCGTATTTCAACCGCTGGAGTTTGTAAATGTGTTTGTCGAAAATCTTGATTTCAGCACCCAGCCCCAGCGCCGTCCGGGCTGCGTATTCGGCCACGGTTCCGGCTCCGAGAATAACAACCTTTGTCGGCGGAACGCCCGTAATACCGCCCAGAATTACCCCCCGTCCGTTGTTGGCACTGCTGAGGTATTCGCCGGCAATCAGCATGACAGTGCTGCCCGCAATCTCGCTCATCGCCCGGATCACCGGCATCCCGCCCACTTTATCCTCGATGTATTCGTAGCCCAGCGCAGTGATTTTTTTGCTGTTCAGCCGCTCGAAGTATTTCTTCTCGTGATTGGGCAGGTTGACCGCCGAGATGAGGGTACTGCCGGTTTTGATGTAGTCAAATTCCTGCTCGACCAGCGGTTCCACCTTCAGAATCAGGTTCGCATCGTAGACCTCTTTGGCCGACGGCATAATTTGCGCCCCGGCTTCGCTGTAGTCGTTATCGGAGAATTTTGCGCCCGCGCCCGCGCCTTTTTCGATGAGAACGTCGTGGCCGTGGCGCACCAGAATGGTGACCGCTTCGGGCGTCAGGGCAATCCGGTTTTCCTGTAGGGAGACCTCTTTGGGCATCCCAATCATGAGACTGCCATTGTGCTTCTTAACAGCGGCAGGTGCTTCCTGCGGATAAAGTGCCGTTTGTTTTGCTAATTGTTCAAACCCAGTCACTATAAACAGGATTTATGAATTATGAACTGCCAATGACGCGTTCCCCGGTGGAGATGGATTCACCGAAAACCGCCCGAAAGCGTTGCGCCCCGTTGTTCTTAATCCGTCATTTTTGTCAATTGGTTTCCAGTATTCGTTCGCCTTCTTCCACCCGGAGGTGAAGGGTCCAGGCGTCGGGGGGTAACAAACCGGCAATTCGTTCCGGCCACTCGATGAAACAGCGTTCTCCCGAATCGATGTACTCTTCGAGACCACTGTCCAGGGCTTCTTCTTCATTGCGAAGCCGGTAACAATCAAAATGATAGACCGGTTCACCTGAATTGGTAACGTACTCATTCACAATCGAAAAGGTTGGACTTTGAACCGTGGTCTCAACGCCCAGCCGCCGACAGATCGCTTTAATCAAGGTCGTCTTTCCCGCACCCATCTCACCGTCGAACAGCCAGACCGAATGCGATCGCCCGGCGTCGATCAATTGTCCGGCAACGGCATCCAGTTCAGCAAGGCTTTGAAAGCGGAGAATCATTCTTTTTACCTAATTCCAATTTCAAAGATAATACTTTTCTTGGTCTCCTACAGACCGTTATTAAGCACGTAGGCAGGACAAATTTGACCGTTGGCTCAGTTTCTGTAGTTGACCTTCTGGACAAAATTAGTCATCTTCGGCCCTCAACTCTTGATTTGTCATTCGTATGTCCCGTACTATTCAGGTTGGATTAATCGGTTTCGGACTATCGGGCCGGTATTTTCACGCCCCATTCCTAACCGTTAACCCGCACTTCAAACTGGCCAAAGTGGTGGAACGTCACCGCAATGAGGCCGAAGCTTTCGACTCAAGCATTCAGACCGTCCGCAGCCACGCGGAGTTGCTGGCCGATCCGGCCATCGACCTCATCATTGTCGGCTCGCCCAACGACACCCACTTTCCCTACGCCAAAGCTGCCCTCGAAGCCGGAAAACACGTGTTGATTGAAAAACCGTTTGCCAACAGCCTCGAACAGGCCCGCGAATTGCTGGAACTGGCGAAACAGAAAGGGCTCGTGGCCATTCCGTACCAGAACCGGCGCTACGATGCCGATTTCCTGACCATTCAGCAGGTGCTGCGGGAAAATCAACTGGGCGACGTGGTAGAATACGAATGCCGCTACGACCGGTATCGGCCGGATATTCTGGATAGCTGGAAAGAAAAAGATCCCGAAGGCGGTGGAAACCTCTTCAATTTAGGCCCGCACCTCATCGACCAGGCCGTGGCGCTGTTTGGTGTGCCACAAGCTGTTTCGGGCGATGTTCGCATCATTCGGAAAGGCGGTATACTGGACGATTATTTTGACGTGAAGCTATTTTATGCCGACAAACGCGTCATTCTGAAATCGTCGATGCTGGCGGTCGATAACAGCCTGCGTTACATCATTCACGGCACCAAAGGTTCTTTTATCAAACACGGCCTGGACATTCAGGAAGAAACCCAGCGCAAAAATATTCTGCCAGACACCCCGGACTGGGGCGCCGAACCCGAAAGCCAGTACGGCACGCTCACTACCCCCAACGGTCGGTTTACGTTCCCGAGCCAGCCGGGCAATTACCACCATTTTTACGACAACCTGTACCGGGCCATCGTCGGTGAGATTCCGCAGGAAGTAACCCCGGAACAAGCCCTTGCGGTCATGCGGATTATCGAGTTGGCCGGGGAAAGCAGCCGGACGAAGGCGGTTTTGGAATTTTAATAGAACCACAGACGGCGCGAAGATACCTTTAAATGAAAAAGAGCCAGGATTTGATTCTGGCTCTTTTCGCATGATGACAGTTATACCCGAAATAAACCGATCACTCCAGATTCAAATCCGTCATCACCGACTGGACTTTCTTCTTCAACTGGTCGTACACCGCATCGAACTCTTCCTTGCTTTTCAGGGGTTCGTTGACGCTCACGTAAAATTTAATTTTCGGCTCGGTTCCCGATGGGCGGGCGGACACTTTCGTTCCGTCGGCGGTGAAGAACTGCAACACGTTTGACGACTCGATACCCATTTTCCCGGCTTCAATGGCGGTTTTTTCGCCAGTAGTCAGATCGGTTCGCTCCAGACTCGCGTAATCATCGACGCGCAAAACCGGTGACCCAGCAATCTGTTTCGGCGGATTGGCCCGGAAGTCGGCCATCATCTGCTGGATTTCTTCGGCCCCGGTTTTTCCTTTTTTGGTCAGCGAGATCAGTCCTTCGTAATAAAAACCGAATTTCTGATACATCTCCATCAGCAAGTCGAACAGACTCAGCCCTTTGTCTTTGGCATAAGCCGTCAACTCGGCAATCATGGCGCAGGAAGCAATGGCGTCTTTATCCCGGACAAAATCCCCGATCAGGTAGCCGTAGCTTTCTTCACCCCCACCGATAAACTGCTGCTGGCCTTCCAGTTCGCGGATAATCTGCGCGATGTATTTAAAACCGGTCAGCGTATTGTAGCAGAAAACGCCGTATTGATCGCACATCTTGTCGATGAGGTCGGTCGTTACGATGGTTTTGGCAACAAACTCTTTGCCGGTCAGTTTGCCGTTGTCTTTCCAGGCCTGGAGCAAATAATAGATGATCAGGCTGGCCATCTGGTTGCCATTCAGCAACTCGAACTGACCATGGTGGTTGCGGGCACCCGAACCCACGCGGTCGGCATCGGGGTCGGTGGCCATGATCAGATCCGCGTTGATCGCTTCGGCTTTTTCCAGCGCCAGCCGCATGGCATCGCGTTCTTCGGGGTTCGGCGATTTCACCGTCGGGAAGTTGCCATCCGGCTCGGCCTGCTCCTCCACGATGTTCACGTTGGTAAAACCGAGGGCTTTCAGCACGCGCGGAACCAGCGTAATACCCGTCCCGTGGATGGGCGTAAAAACGATATTCAGGTCCTTCTGCCGCGCAATCACATCCGGATTGATGGAGTTCGACTTGATCCGTTCGACGTACACACTGTCGATTTCTTCGTCGATCAGGTGAATCTTCTCCGGTACCCCTTCAAATTTCACATCGTCAATCGACGTGATTTTATTGACTTCGGTGATGATGTTTTTATCGTGGGGTGCCACCACCTGCCCGCCGTCGTTCCAGTACGCTTTGTAGCCGTTGTATTCCGGCGGGTTGTGCGACGCCGTAACAACGATCCCGCTCTGACAACCCAACTGGCGAATGGCAAACGACAGCTCCGGCGTGGGGCGCAGCGCGCTGAATAAGTACACTTCGATGCCGTTGGCCGAGAAAATATCCGCCACAATCCGGGCAAACTCCGGGCTCATCCGGCGGCTGTCGTGGGCAATCGCTACTTTAATGTCAATGTCGGGAAAAGCCGCATTCAGGTAATTCGCCAGCCCCTGCGTGGCCGCGCCGACCGTGTAGCGGTTCATGCGGTTGGAACCCACGCCGATGACGCCCCGCAAACCGCCGGTACCAAATTCCAGGTTTTTATAGAACGAATCGGTCAGTTCGGTCGATTCGCCGTTGTCCAGCAATTTTTGAATTGCCGCTTTGGTTTCGGAGTCATAATTGCCGTTGAGCCAATGGTCGATGGTAGCCTGGGTTGCAGAATCAATTGCAGTTGTCATAAAAAATGAGTGTTTGAATCGGTTGCCAATTTACAGTTCTAAATGACGTAGTCAAATCCTTTTGGTAAAAGGTTTTAAAACCGTAAAAGGTTGGACAAAACAGGCCCGAAACAGACCTCCTCTATTTCCAGCCGCCACCCAAGGCCCGGTACGCATTGACCATGGCGTTCATTTGCCGCATCCGCGTTTCAATCAGCTCCATTCTGGATTCCAGCACATCCCGTTGCGTCAGCAACACTTCCATGTAATCAGCTCGTGCTGAAGTAAATAGCCGAAGAGAAATGTTAGTCGACTGGGTCAGTGCCTGCACCTGGTTATTTTTGGTACTGTAACTTTTTTCCAGGTTATCGATGGCCGAGAACTGATTGGCGACTTCGATGTAGGCATTCAAAACCGTTTTTTCGTACTGATAAACGGCCTGAATTTGCTTCGCATTCGCATTCTTGTACATCGCCGTAATGGCATTCTTGTTGATGACCGGACCCACCAGATCCCCGATCAGCGACGCAATCAATGATTCCGGTGTATTCACCAGATAGATCGGATTGAAAGCCATCAGACCCAGCGAAGCGGAAAGATGCAGGGAGGGATAAAAGTTGGCCCGGGCCACACTGACATCGAGTTTGGCAGCCTCCAACTGGTGTTCGGCCTGTCTGATATCGGGCCGGTTTTCCAGCAATTGCGAGGGTGCGCCCGCATACATTTTCGTCGGGTTTAAGTCGCCAAAATTCACAGAACTTCGCTGAATCCGCTGCGGAAACCGGCCCACGAGGAAATTAATCCGGTTTTCCGTTTCAACAATCTTTTGCTGAACGTCATACTGAAGATTCTGCGTTTTATACACCTCGGCCTCAAACCGGCGAACCGCCAGTTCGGTCACCTTGGCCGCTTCTTTCTGCTGCTTGATGATCGACAGGGCATTGGTCAGAATATCGATGTTTCGCTTGATGATTTCCAACTGATTATCATACGCCATCAGCTCATAATACGAGTTGGCGATCTCGGCCACCAGATTGGTCACCTGGAAATTCCGGCCTTCAATGGACGCCAGATAGTTGAAAACCGCTACTTTCCGGGCGTTCCGCAGTTTATGCCAGATATCGACTTCCCAACTGGCAAAGGCACCGACGTAGGTATTTGGTAACACATCGGGCGTGTGCCGACCCGGTTTTATATCGGTTACGGCATCAGCGGCCCCCTGGCTGGTGTAGCGGGAAACCTTTTCGACGCCGGAACCCCCACCCACCGTAACGAACGGCAGATACTCTCCTTTGCGGGCCATGATTTCGTTGTTGGACACCGCAATTTCCTGAAGCGTGATGTTTAATTCCTGGTTGTTATACAGGGCCGTATCGATCAGAGCCGCCAGATTGGGGTCGGTAAAATACGCCTTCCAGCTTGTCTTTGCTGTGTTGGTCGAGTCCGACGCGTTATTAAAACGCGTCGGTACGGTTTTATTTTCGGCTTTCGGAACCAGGCGGGGAACGCTACAACCGCTCGTGAGCAGGGTAAGAATCGTTATTCCTACGCAGGCTACTCGTTGTCTATTTCTCATTGATTTCACTTTCTTCAGGTTGTGGAAACTGGTCTACGGAATGGACGAATACATCGGTCAGCGAATCTTCTTCTTCCCCTTTAATCAGCTTCCGGCCATCGGCCAGATTGCCGAATATAAAGTACAGTCCGGGGATGATGATGACCCCGAAAATGGTTCCGAATAACATCCCACCCATCGCTGAGGCTCCAATCGTCCGGTTTCCAATTGCTCCGGCACCGGTCGCGCTGATCAACGGGATCAGGCCGGCCACAAAGGCGAAGGAAGTCATCAGAATCGGGCGGAAACGAACCCTGGCACCTTCTATGGCTGCGTTCAGAATGGTTTCGCCCTGCTGCCGCTTCTGAACGGCGAATTCGACGATCAGTACGGCGTTTTTACCCAACAGACCGACCAGCATGATGAGCCCGATCTGGGCGTAGATGTTGTTTTCCAGCCCCATCAGTTTGAGCAGCAAAAACGACCCGAAGACCCCCACCGGCAGCGAGAACACGACAGCCAGCGGAATGATGAAACTTTCGTACTGCGCGGCCAGCACAAAATAGACGAAGGCCAACACAATCAGGAACACGTACAGCGACTCATTGCCCCGGCTCGCTTCATCGTAGGAAAGACCCTCAAAAGCAATGTCATACCCCCTGGGCAAGGTCTTGGCGGCCACTTCCCGGATGGCCTGAATGGCATCGGCGGTGGTGTAGCCGTTGGCCGGAAGACCCTGAATGGCGGCTGAATTATAAAGATTGAACCGGGTAATTTCATTGGGGCCCTGGCCTTTTTTAAGCTTCATGAAGGCCGAGTAAGGCACCATTTCGCCCGCGTCGTTTTTGACAAAAAGCTTCAACAAATCGGTTGGAAGCCGTCGGTACAACGGATCAGACTGCACATAAACCTTGAAGAACTGGTTAAACTTGATAAACCCCTGCTCGTAGGTACTGCCGATCATGATGTTGAGGTTGTCCATCGCTTTGCCGATCGACACGCCTTTTTGCATGGCCAGTTTGTTGTCGATCTCCAGTTCGTATTGCGGATAGTTCGCGGCAAAGAAGGTGAACAAGCCGGTCAGCTCTTTCCGCTTGCCCAGGTTATCCATGAATTCCTTGTTAATTTTATCAAACTCACGGTAATCCGTATCGGTGGTTTTGTCCAGTAAGCGCATGGAAAAACCGCCGGACGTACCGAAGCCGGGGATGGCCGGTGGTTCAAAGAACTCGACCACGGCCCCAAGCCCCCTCGTTTTCCCTTCCAGTTCTTCCATGATTTCCTTCACGTTTTTCTCGCGGTCCGACCACGGTTTCAGGTTGATCAGACAGGTTCCGGCGTTGGAGCCGCGTCCTTCGGTCATAATCTCGTAACCGGCCAATGAAGACACCGATTCGATGCCCGGAACTTCTTCGCAAATTTTCTGAAGCCGCCGGGAAACCTCGTTGGTTTTTTCCAGGGTCGAACCGGGTGGTGTCTGGATAATCGCGTAAATCGTACTCTGGTCTTCGTTCGGAATAAAACCGGCGGGCAGAATTTTATTTACGTAGAGTATTCCAAAACAGAAAGCCAATAACACGCCCCAGGTAACCACTCTCCGGCCGACGATTGATTTTAACAGGCCCACGTATCGCCCGGTCACTTTATCAAAGCCCCGGTTGAAACTGTCGAGGGCTTTGGTGAGCAGATTTTTCTTCCGGGCGGGCTGTCCGTGATGGTTTTTCAGCAACATGGCGCACAAAACCGGGGTAAGCGTCAGGGCGATCAGGGCTGAAATGACAATGGAACTGGCCATCGTGATGGAGAACTGCCGGTAAAAAGTCCCCACCGGACCCGACATGAAGGAGATGGGCAGGAATACCGACACCATGACCGCCGTGATGGCGATAATCGCCCCGCTAATCTCACCAAGCACCTTTTTAACTGCGGCAAACGGGGATAGATGCGGTTCTTCTTCCATTTTGGCGTGAACCGCTTCCACCACCACAATCGCGTCATCCACCACAATACCGATGGCCAGCACCAGGGCGAAGAGCGTTATCAGGTTGATGGAAAGTCCAAACGCCTGAATCACAAAGAACGCCCCGATCAGGGAAACCGGAACGGCCAGAATCGGGATCAGGGTCGAACGCCAGTCACCCAGAAAGATGAAAACAACCAGCGCAACCAGAATAAACGCGTCCCGCAGCGTATCGATGACCTGCTCGATGGACGCGTCCAGAAAGTTAGACACATCATAGCTGATTTTGTAATCCACACCCGGCGGAAAGGATTCTTTCATGACGTCGAGCTTCTCTTTTACCTCCTCAATAACCTCACTGGCATTGCTCCCGTAGTTTTGCCGCAACACAATGGCGGCCGATGGCTTGCCATCCAGGTTGGAGTAAATATCAAAGAACTCACTTCCCAATTCAACCTTGGCGATGTCCTTCAGGTGGATGCTTTCACCGGCTGAATTGGCCCGGATGATGATGTCTTCGTACTCCTTGGGGTCGCTATACCGTCCTTTATACGTGAGCACGTATTCCAGCGACTGGGCCGCAATACCGGAACTCTGCCCGATCCGGCCCGGTCGGCCGATGATGCTTTGCTCCCCGATGGCCTTCATCACTTCTTCGGTGGAAATCTTATAGGCCCGCATGCGGTCCGGGTTGAGCCAGATGCGCATTGCATACCGCCGACTCCCCAATATCTGCGCCCGGGCGACCCCCTTGGTCCGCTGAATTTCGGGGATCATTTTAACGGTCGCGTAGTTGAACAGGAATTTCTCGTCGATGCTTTTATCCTTGGAATAAAGGTTAACGTACATCAACATACTGGGCTGGACCGGCGAAATAATAACTCCTTCCCGCTGAACCAGCTCGGGCAGAAGCGGCATGACCTGATCCACCCGGGTTTTCACCCGGATAACGGCGACGTTGGGGTCCGTCCCCGGTTCAAAAATAATCCGGAGCGTCGCTTCCCCGGCACTGGTGGCGTCGGTCGCGATATACCGCATATCCTGGACACCGTTGATGGCCTGTTCCAGCGTAATCAGCGTGGATTTCACCAGGACATCGGCACTGGAACCGGGATACGCAATGAAGATATTGACGGTGGTGGGGGCAATATCCGGGAATTGGGAAATCGGTAACTTCTCAATAGCCAGGATGCCGATGAAGACGATCATGATCGAAATCACAATCGCAAATACGGGTCTGCGGATGAATTGATTGAACATATCTTTGCAGGTTGAAAAACCGGTTTATTCGGCGTAGAGGCTTAACTTGGACAAAACCGAATCAGGCTGCACGAAGGTGTAGTGGATTTTTTCGTTTTCTTTGACCTGACGCAAGCCTTCCAGCAGGATTTTATCGTCTTTGGTCAGACCGGATTTAACCACAAAAATGTGGGGCATTTCCGCAGCTATGGTAATTTCCCGGGACCGGATCTTGCCTTCTTTATCCACCAGATAGACATATTTCTTGTCCAGAACTTCGAAAGTGGCTTTCTGCGGGATAATCAGGGCGTTTTTAAGCGGCAAGGTCATCTGGATGTTCCCGGTTTCGCCGTGCCGAAGCAGCCCTTTTGGGTTGGGGAAAGTGGCCCGGAAAGCGATATTTCCCGTTTCGTTGTTAAAATCCGCTTCGATGGTTTGAACCACGCCGGGATAATCAAACACTTGCTGATTGGCCATTAACAGGTTCACATTCTTCAGATTTTCCTGCTGGGCGTGGGTTTTGTAATTCAGGTATTCCGCTTCCGGCACATTGAAATACACCCACATTTTGCTGTTGTCAGACAGCGTTGTGAGCAAATCACCCTCGTCGACGAGGCTTCCCAGCCGCACCTGGAAGTGGTCCATGATGCCATCAAAAGGCGCTCTCACTTCCGTAAAACCGAGGTGAATCTGCGCAACGGTGACTTCTGCTTTGGCCTTGTCTAACTTGGCTTTGGCCAGGGCCAGCTCGTTTTTCGAAACGATGTTGCTGTCGGCCAGCGATTTGGTATTTTTGTATTCCACCTCCACGAAATTGGCTTCGGCCTGGGCTTTCTGGAGTTCTGCCTGGTATTGGATCGGCAGAATCTGAAACATGAGCTGCCCTTTTTTAACCGCCTGCCCTTCGTCCACAAAGATTTTTTGCAGATAACCCCGTTCCAACGCCCGCAATTCGATGTGCTGGATGGAATGAATCTGGGAGACGTATTCATTCGTGACGGTCGTATCGGTTTTTAAAGGACTGGTCACCAGATACTTGGTTTCTTCCTCCTTTTCTTCTTTTTTCTCGGAACAGCCTGCCACACCCACCAGGGCACACAAACTCACGAGCATCAATAATTTATTCATAAGGATCTATTTTTTCACGTTACTGGTTTGAAGGGGATGCTGAGGGGGGGGGATCTGACCCGGCGGTGCGTTGGGGCCTTGTGCCAATTGCCGAATCAGGCTGTCTTTCTGCTGGTTGGTCCGTTTGCAGTCCAAAAGCTGCTGTTGCCAAACCACCAGATCGACCGGAGGAATCGAGTTGCCTAATTCATACTCATAAATCATTCGCTGGCGACTTTGCTCATACAGCAGAAAGCCATTGAACACCAGAGAGAGCGCCAGGGCCAGTCCAAAGCCGTAAAGCAAAATCGAGGGGAAAGTCCGGCGCTGCATCGCTTGTGTCTCTAGTTATTGACACAAAGCACGCTCCGTAACATTAGAACGGTATGAGAAGGAAATTAAAAGATCGTAGAAAAGTTTAATATGACCGATCAGGCAGTTTGAGAAATCCCACGACTCTACATCAAAAACTAGAATAATCAGGGGAATTATGCGGTTATTTCCAGAAACCAAACCCGCCCGCAGAATTGCTGTGCATTAAAAAAGTACTATTTTACGCAGAGAGAAGGTGTAGCTCTGAATTCATTTCATCGCCTTACCCCAAGCCGGGCAACTGAATCATCACTGAAGTCCCCCGGTTTACGTCGGAGGTGATCTGGAGAACGCCCTGGTGCAGGTCAATGATTTTCTGCGTGACGGCCAGGCCAATGCCATAGCCCGGCACGTCATCGACATTGCCGCCCCGGTATAACGGATCAAGAATGTGAGCGGCATCGGTTTCGGAAATGCCGCGCCCCTGATCGGCTACGGTCACAGTAATCTGGTCTTTTGTGACTTGCAAATGCACCGTAACCGCTTCACTGGAATATTTGCAGGCGTTATCCAACACGTTCAGGAAAGCCGTCATCAGCAGCGTGGCGTTGCCTTTTACGGTGAACGAATCTTCCTCATCCATCCTGAATTGCAGGTTGAGGTTCCGGCCCGGATACTTGGCCTGCACGTGCCCAATGGCGTTGAGCAGGCAATCGTCTACCTGAACGGCGGTTAAAGCAACGGGCCCATCGGTCACTTTGGCCAGGCCCAGCAACCCATTGGTCAGGGCAATCACTTTTTTCAGTTCTTCAACCGCCACTTCCATGCTCTCGCGCCAGTCGGCGGGGTTCTGGTCATACCGCAGGGAGGTTTCCAGCGTACCCAGGGTGTTGGTCAGCGGGGTGCGCAGTTCGTGCGACGCGTGGGCGACAAAGCTGCGCTGGGAAACAAACGCATCTTCGAGCCGAAACAGCATCTGGTTGAACGTCATGGCAAGCTGGGCAATTTCATCCCGGCGGTTTCCCTCATGAACCCGCTTGTGCAATTGCCGGGCAGTAATCTGCTCCACCTCATCCACAATCTGGGCGATCGGTTTCAGCACACCACCGGAAAAATACCAGCCAGCCAGCACGATCAGCGCAAACCCCAGCAGATTGGCCAGCAACAGGATTTGTTGCAGCGTACCGAGTTTGGCCAGGCCGATCCGGTCATAGCCCGAAGCAAAAATGTAAAAGAGCTGCCCGCCATGCCGGTACGGAATCACGATCGATTCGAGGTGACCACTTTTGAATTCAAACAGCGATTCGGTGGTCAGGAGCGGTATCTTTTCTTTGTAATACTCCGATTCTTTCAGCGTCCGGTTGGTGAAGACCAGATTGTGCCGCTGATCGTAAATGCTGATTTGCTCCTCCACGATGGTGAGCAAGTCAGTCCGCACCATGTTTTTAAAAAAGTCATCGTGGAGATGCCGCCGGGAAATCAGCAGACGTCCGGCCACGCGGGCTTTCGACTCCAGTCGGCTGTAAAATTCCTCGCGTCGGTACAGCGAATAGAAGTACCACACCAGCAGCGACAGCGTGAGCTGGATGGCCGTAGCCAGCAGTGTAAAGACGATCGTCAGGCGGTTTCGAATCAGCATACCGTATCGCGTTAATCTTCCCGGAGAATGTATCCCATTCCAACGATGGTATGCAGCAATCGGGGCGAAAAATCTTTGTCGATCTTTTTGCGCAGGTAGCTGATATACACATCAATCACGTTGCTGTTCGTATCGAAATTCAGACTCCAGACCCGTTCGCTGATGTCTACCCGTGAGATGATTTTCCCTTTGTTGAGCATGAGGTATTCGATGAGGGCATATTCGCGGGTGGTCAGGTCGATGCGTTTGCCCGCCCGGGTCACGGTTTTGGTATCCAGGTTCAGTTCCAGATCGGCCAGCCGGAGGATTTGCTTCGGTCGGGAGCCGCTCCGGCGCGTCAATGCCCGCAGCCGCAGCAGCAGTTCCTGAAACTCAAAGGGTTTGGCCAGGTAGTCGTCGGCCCCGGCGTTAAAACCGTCCGACTTGTCAGCCAGACTGTCGAGCGCGGTGAGCATCAACACGGGGATAGCTTCATTTTCGGAGCGGATCAGGCGGCACAACTCAAAGCCGTTGAGTTGCGGAAGGTTGACATCCAGGATGATGAGATCATAAATCTCCCGCTGAAACAGGGCCAGCCCGGTCCGTCCATCGTAGGCCACTTCCACTTCGTAACCTTCGGCCGATATTCCTTTGCGAATAAAAGAAGCCAGCCGCTCTTCATCTTCAACGAGCAGGATTTTCATCAGCGTTTATCGGTTGAGTACTAGACAAGACACCGGCTTTCAAAGAATCAATCCCGGTAGCCAAAACACGCCGTCGCCGATCCAGCGGTAGCGTTCGTTGGTCAAAAACCGGTTCGGATACCGCTGAATCGTGTACAGGACGGCGCTCATCATACCCTGAATAATGGCCGCCCGCTGGGCAAACCGGTCGTCGGCCATGAAAAAAATCACGAGTGCCAACACCGTAATCACCACCGTCAGCGTCCGCAACACCACGTCGCTCCGGTCGAAGCCCCAGAAGGTCGCCAGCGAGTAGGACGTGTCCGGCAATTCGTAGGCTTCCATCACCGAAAACAGCAGCAGATTCTGGAAAACGATCAACAGAAACAATATGCCCAGCCCGATTTCGGACCAGCCGAGGGTCGGTTTTTGCGCCCACGAGCTGCCCCAGACGCCGATGGTATAGACGAGCGTCACCGCCGGTTCTTTCCACGCCAGCCGGGCATTGGAACCCGACAAACGCGAGACGCCCCAGACATAAGCCCCTGAAACCAGCGCCAGCCCGGCCCCAAACCACAACACAGACCGGGGTAACCAGAACAACAAAACGACGGAAATCGCAGCCAGTCCCACCAGAACTCGAAGCAATATAGCCTGGTTATCAGCATGAAACCGGTGACGGATCGTGAGTTGACCCTGGTTTTGCAGGCTTTTGCGAACATCGTACAGGCGGTCGGCGGCATAAATAACAAACACACAAATCGCCAGTAAAACCGTTGTTGCCCAACCAACCGGCTGGTGACCGTCGGGCAAACGGGCCACCATGATATGAGAAATCACCGCGCCGGCCACTACATCGAGACTGAGGTAGTGAAAGCGTTGCAGCAAGCGTTTAATCGAGTAAAAGAACTTCATACAAGGACTTCTATCCCATTTTTCTGAATGGAACAGAAAATGAATGGTAAACTGGAATAGTGCCCGCTTTCATAAGCAAGGCAATTCCGGTGCAAAGCTACCTTTTACCGGTTAAAGTCGGCTTTGCACGCCCTAAAAAATGGTGTAATTTTGAAAGAAGCTATTTTGGGGTGTATTCATTTCAAGAACCACACCGTACCGAAAACGCATTCGGTACATCGTAGAATTTATGTTAACTTTCTGTTATGATGTACTCCAAAAGTGTGTGATTCCTTAATGGACAAAAGGTCGATTAAACTAAAAAATGCCCGAATTTTGTAAAAAAGCCTTTATGTTCACCTCAAATGGACTGAGGAAATTCAGGATATGAACCTAACCTACAGCACCTGTTCCGATGAAACCCTCCTGAAGTCAATGGGCGACAACGACGACGAACGGGCGTTTGCCGAACTTTATAACCGGTATTTCCGGCCGTTATTTAATTATGCGTACAGCAAGGTAAACGATCAGTTTATCGCCCAGGAAATTATTCAGGAATTGTTTGTTAGCGTGTGGCAACAACGCGAGCGTCCTCCGGTTCAATGTACCCGGTCTTTTTTATTTTCCTGTGTCAAAAACCGCATCATATCCCATTACCGGAAAGAACTTACCCGCCGATATCACTACAACCGGTGGGAAACCCAAACGGACGTCTCCAATGCGTTGACGGATCAGCAAATCCTGACATCCGATCTGCAACACCAGTATGAAAAGGGCCTTCATCAACTCCCGCCGAAATGCCGGGAAGTGTTTCTGCTAAGCCGGAAAGGGTATGCAAACCGGGAGATTGCTCTTCAATTAATGATTTCGGAAAAAACGGTCGAACAACACATCACCAAAGCCCTGCGTGTCTTGAAAGCGTATCTGAAAGAGCATTTTGTATATCTATTCCTATTGTTCCCGATTCTCTAAACTTTTTTTTCAAACCGACTAAGGGTTAACCTTCCGGCGGGCGACTTTGGCATTGAACCATTTCCCATGCTATGCCGCCACCGAACATATCCCCTCTTTTGCTGGATAAATACCTGCGAAATCAATGTACCGAACAGGAAAAAGAATGGGTAGAAGCCTGGTATGCCTCGTTGCGCGGAAATCCTGACTACATCGATTCGCTTCCCGAACCCGAGCAGCAAAATTTGCAGCAGGAAACCTTTTTAAGTATTCAAAACCAACTGAATCAGGCCGAAAAACCGGTGGCTAAAACCTTCTCCCTGGGCCTGGGCTGGCTCACCGGATTGGCCGCATCGATCGTTCTGGTTATTGGTTTCTATTTCATTTACTACTATTCCGCCCGTCAGCAGCGATCCGTTTCAGAACCCACTGCCCTTGCCCATCAAGCGACGAAAAACAACCGGCAACGCACGATTCATTTTGTCAACCATGAAGCCCGGCCGGTGAAGCACCAGCTTCCTGACCGCAGTTCGGTCTGGATGCACCCGGGGGCGTCGATTGCTTACCCGGAAAAGTTCAGTGCAGACCAGCGGCTGGTCACATTCGCCGGCGAAGGCTTTTTCGACGTGCGCAAAGACCCGGCGCGCCCGTTTCGGATTCAAAGTGGGGAAATGCAGATTAAGGTTTTGGGCACCAGTTTCAACGTGAAGGCTCCGGCAACCCACCCGGTTTTTCAGATTTCGGTCGTAACGGGCCGGGTTCAGGTCAGCGCCCCCGATCACCAGCAGAACGAGCAGCAGGTGATTCTGAAACCGCAGCAACAGGCCATCTTCGAAACAGCCTCGAAACGGTTGGTGTCCTCAGCCATTCCGGTGCAGGCCAGAAAGCCCATTTACGAGCCTGTCACAGTCACCTTTGCCGATACTCCGCTGGATCAGGTCGTAAAGAAGCTTGAGAAGCGGTTTGCCATTCAGATCCGGCTGGTCAATCCGAAAGCGGCTTCCTGTCTGTTCAGCGCCGATTTTGAAAACCAGCCGCTCCCGCTGATTCTGGAAATGCTCTGTACGGCGCTGGAAGCAACGTACACCATGACCGGGAACGTGATCCTGCTCGATAGTCCGCCCTGTACGGAATGAACACAATCCCAACACTTATAAACAGATTGCTATGAAAAACCGCTACCCGCTTCCTCCCTGATGCCAAAAAACCGGGAGTGTACCACCACCCCCGGCTCAGGTAACCCCTTCGGCTTCGTACCACCGAACGAAGGGGCAGTATCCAACAGTTCTCAACTATCAGACAACCAAAAGTATGCAAATTTTCATCCCTAACAAGTCCGTCGACTGGCGAAAAATCATGCGTATCGGATTACTGCACTGGATTCTTGCCGTATTGCTGTCGGGTATCGCCAATGCCCGGGAAATCGCGGCACAGTCGATCCTGAGTAAGGACATGACGCTCCAGCTTACGAATGTTACGCTCAAGGAAGCACTGGACCGCATCCAGGAGAAAGCCAATACGAAGTTTGTTTACAGCAGCCGGGTCTCGCTGCGGGAACAGGTTTCAATAAACGTAAAAAACCAGAAGCTGGCCCGGATTCTCGACCAGCTGCTGATGCCGCGGGGCATTACCTACAAGGTGATCAACGAACAGATTGTGCTGGCCCGCGAACGGGGCTTTAGACCGGAGACGGTGCTGCCGAACCTCGACGAAAAAATGGAAACTTACCTGAGTCGGCAGGAAATCCGGCTGAAAGGAACCGTGCGGGCGTCCGACGGGCAGGGCGAAGCGCTGGCCGGGGTGACGGTCGTGCTGAAAGGCACCACGCGCGGAACGACCACCGATGGCAGCGGCAATTACGAACTGGTGGTGCCCAATTCGTCGGCCGTGCTGATTTTTAGTTTTGTTGGCTACACATCGCAGGAAATTACGGCCGGCAACCGCTCGGTCATCAATGTAACGCTGAATCCGGACAGCAAGAGTCTGGAAGAACTGGTGGTGGTGGGCTACGGAACCCAGAAAAAAGTGAACCTGACGGGTGCCGTGTCGCAGGTACAGGCCAAGGACCTGGAAAACCGTCCCCTGAACAACATGTCGCAGATTTTGCAGGGGATGATTCCGAACCTGAACATCACGTTCAGCACCGGTCAGCCGGGGCAGGGCGGCAGCCTGAACGTGCGCGGAGAAACCTCCATCAACGGCGGTGGGCCGCTGGTGCTCATCGACGGGGTGCCGGGCGACATCAACCGCATCAACCCGAACGATGTGGAATCGGTGTCGGTGCTGAAAGATGCCGCAGCGTCGGCGATTTATGGCGCGCGGGGTGCGTTCGGGGTGGTGCTGGTGACCACCAAAACCGCCAAAAATGGCAAAACGAGCATTTCGTACAGCAACAATTTTGGCTGGTCGAAACCCACGGTGAGCACCGACTTCCTGACGAACGGGTACGAACACACCCGGCTGAACGACGAAGCGTTTATCCGGGCGACGGGCAACAGCTATACCCGGTATTCGGAAGAAGACTATAAGGAACTGGAAGCGCGCCGGTACGACAAAACCGAAAATCCGGCCCGGCCCTGGACCGTCGTCAAAAACGTCAACGGAAAAGATATTTACAATTACTACGGCAACTACGACTGGTGGAACACGGTGTTTAACATGTCGCAGCCGTCTGCCCAGCATAACCTGAACCTGTCGGGTGGTACTGACAAAATCAATTATTACCTGTCGGGCTCAATTTTTCAGAAAGACGGGATCATGCGGACCAACACTGACAAGTTTACCTCGTATACGCTGCGCAGCAAGATCAACGCCCAACTGACGCCCTGGCTGCGGGTGAGCAACAATACGCAGTATTTCGATTCAAAATACACCTATCCGGGTCTGGAAGGGGGCGCCAACGCCAACTTCGTCGCCATCACGGTACATGCGTTACCGGCCTATGCGCCCCGCAACCCGGACGGTACGGCGACCTACAACACGCTGAAAAACAATTACTCCATTGGTGACGGTTTGTTTGCCAACCTGCTGAAAGGGGTTGCGGGCGGAAAAAAAGGGGTCCACGAACTGACGACGATCAACTCGGTCACGATTGACTTCACCAAAACCTGGAACCTGGTCGCCAACCACTCTTACTCGTTCTATATCGCCGATGACTGGTACCGTTCTGCCGTGGCGCAATACTCGATCCAGCCCGGTATACTGACCACGGTGCCGAACTACAACACCGACCAATACCGGCAAACCATGTGGTTCGATCCGATGAATGTCACGAACCTGTATTCGTCTTTTAACCACACCATTGGCAAGCATTACGTGGCGGCAACGGCCGGGATCAACTACGAATCGAAAAAACACCAGCGGTTATTCGGTGCGCGAAAAAACCTGCTCTCCGAAAGCCTGAACGACCTGAATCTCGGAACCGGCGAGCAATTATCGGCCGGTGATTCGTACCGGTATTCGCTGTTCGGGGCTTTTTTCCGGCTGAACTATGATTACGTGGGCAAGTATCTGCTGGAAGTAAACGGGCGCTACGACGGAACCTCCCGGTTTGGTGAAGGTCGCCGGTACGGTTTCTTCCCGTCGGTGTCGGCGGGCTGGCGGATCAGCGAGGAATCCTTTTTCGAGCCCGTGCGGAACGTGGTGAACAACCTCAAAATCCGGGCTTCGTACGGAACCCTGGGGAACCAGTTGCCGTCCAATACCGCGTCGGCCAGTTTTTATCCGTATGTGTCGATCATGCCAACGGCGCAGTCGAGTTGGATCAACAACGGCCAGAAACTGTACTACGTCGATAGTCCGAACCCGATTTCGGCTGATCTGACCTGGGAAAAAGCAACCACCTCGAACCTCGGCCTGGATGCCGATCTATTGAAAAACCGCCTGAATCTGACGTTCGATGCCTACATCCGGAACACCACGGATATGCTAGTGCCGGGTCAGGTCCTTCCGGCGGTATATGGCGCGACCGTGCCAACCCAGAATGCCGGGGATTTGCAGACCAAAGGCTTCGAGCTGTCGCTGGGCTGGCGGGATCAGTTTAAGGTGGGTGGCAAGACGCTGTCGTACAATGCTTCCTTTATTGTGTCCGATTCAAAATCAACGATTACGAAATTCGACAACCCGAACAAGATTCTGTCGAGCCGTTACGTAGGCCAGGTGATTGGTGAAATCTGGGGGTATTCCATCGACGGTTTCTTTAAAACCGACGAAGAAGCCCAGGCGTATACGGTCGATCAGTCACAAGTAAATAAGCGACGCCTGAGTGCCCCCGGCAACTGGAGTAAATTGCAGGCTGGCGACATTAAATTCATCGATCTGGACGGCAACGGGAAGATTGACCAGGGTGCCAATACGCTGGCCGATCACGGAGATCTGAAAATCGTCGGTAACAGCCGGGCGCGGTACCGCTACGGAATTAACCTCGGCGCGTCCTGGAACGGTTTTGACCTGTCGATGCTGGCGCAGGGCATTCTGCGGAAACACTGGTACCCGGGTAACAATGCCGACAAATTCTGGGGACCGTATTCACGTCCGTATTACTCCTTCATTCCGAAGGACTTCGAAAAGGATGTCTGGACGCCCGAAAACCCGGATGCCTATTTCCCTTTATTAAGAGGATATACCGCTCTTGACGACGGCAATGATTTGCGACTGCCCAACGACCGCTACATTCAGAACGTCGGCTATCTGCGGCTGAAAAACGTGGTCATCGGCTACACCATCCCGGAACTGCTGACGCGTAAAATCCGGATCCCCCGGGCGCGGGTTTACGTCAGTGGTGAAAACCTGCTGACCTACACGCCCCTGCGGACCAAGTACATCGACCCGGAACAATTTGACGGCGACGCAACGAACGGCCGGACGTATCCGCTGTCCAAAACCGTATCCGCCGGTCTGAACATTACTTTCTAATCACGACTTTCGATGAAAAAAATAATCAGTCTGATCGCTCTGGCCGTGG
Source organism: Larkinella sp. C7 (assembly GCF_006149005.1). GTDB lineage: Bacteria > Bacteroidota > Bacteroidia > Cytophagales > Spirosomataceae > Larkinella. The sequence continues at coordinate 281,619 of NZ_VBSL01000008.1, forward strand.
GCCTGAGTTCCTGCGATCTTGACCTGCTGCCGCAGGACGCCATCTCGCCCGAGACATTTTTCAATACCGAAAACGATTTGCTGCTGTATACCAATTCGTTTTACAACGCCCTGCCGTCGGCCGAGGACGTGTACAACGAGGACGTGGATAATGTGGTAAAAAACAGCCTGCGCGACGAGTTGCAGGGGACGCGCGTGGTGCCCACGAGCGGGGGCGGCTGGACCTGGACCAACCTGCGGAACATCAATTATTTTCTGGCCAATTCCAACAAGTGTCCCGACAAACGGGCCGTGGCCAAATACAATGGGCTGGCGCGGTTTTTCCGGGCGTATTTCTACTATGGCATGGTGAAACGGTTTGGCGACGTGCCCTGGTATTCGCACACCATCGAAACCACGGACCAGGACCTTCTGACCAAAGCCCGCGACCCACGTGCGATGGTGATGGACTCGGTGTTGGCCGACCTCAACTACGCCATCGCCAACCTGGACGCTTCCCGTCAACTGAACACCGTGACCAAGTGGACGGCGCTGGCCCTGAAATCACGCATGGCACTGTACGAAGGCACCTTCCGGAAATACCATACGGAATTCAACCTGCCCAATTCGGACAAATGGCTCGATGAGTGCATCACGGCGTCGGAGGAGCTGATGAAAAGCAGCGGCTATACCATCTATAAAGCCACGCCCACAACGGCTTACCTCCGTTTGTTTTCGTCGGACAACGCCATCCCCGACGAGGTGATTCTGGCCCGGGATTTCAGCGACGAACTCCAGGTATACCACAACCTGAACTACTACACGATGACGGCTTCGTATGGCCGGCCGGGGTTGGAAAAGCGGTTGGTTAACAGTTATTTAATGGCCGATGGAACGCCATTTACGGATATCAAAGGCTACGAAACCAAGCAGTTTGCGGAGGAAGTACAAAACCGCGATCCGCGTTTGGCCCAGACCATCCGGACGCCGGGCTACACCCGCATTGGTGAAAACAACCCGCTGGTGCCCGAATTCGGCGCAACCGTGACGGGATACCAGTTGATCAAGTTTGTTTCGGCCCCGAAATGGGATACGTTCAACAAGGACATCACCGACATGCCGATTTTCCGCTACGCCGAGGTATTGCTGAACTATGCCGAAGCCAAAGCCGAGCGCGGCACGCTGACCCAGGCCGATCTGGATGCTTCCATCAAGCTGATCCGCGACCGGGTGGGTATGCCAACCATCAACCTCGCGGCCGCCAACGCCAAACCCGACCCCTACCAGGCGCAGCAGTACACGCAACTGAAAGGAGCGAATACGGGCGTATTGCTGGAAATCCGGCGCGAACGGCGCATCGAGCTGGTGATGGAGAACTTTTTCCGCTGGGACGACCTCATTCGCTGGAAAGAAGGGCAAGCCCTCACGAAGCAATACAAGGGCATGTATTTTCCAGGACCGGGTAGTTATGATCTCGACAAAAACGGAAAAGTCGATCTGGTCATTTATGAAGGCACCAAACCGACCGTGCCGGGGGCGCAGTTGCTGAAGTTGGGCAGCGAAATCCTGCTTGAAAACGGCAACAAGGGCGGCAACATCGTGATCAACGGCCACATCAATAAGAAGTTCAACGAAAGCCGGGATTACCTCTACCCCATCCCCAAACAGGAACGATTGCTGAACACCAATCTAACGCAAAACCCGAATTGGGAGTAAGTCCCGATTGAATGTAAAATGTAAAATTCTAAATGCTGAATGTACAAGTAGAACGGCTGATTCGGTCGGACACCTCACTTTTACATTCGACATTTAAAATTTTACATTTTAAATTATAACCCTTGTCTATTCCTACATTTTGACACAAAAAATGCTTGCAGACCGACGTTCGTTTCTGGAAAAAATGTCACAGATCGGGGTGCTGGGCTTGTTGCCCGGCATCTCGGTGGCCGCTCCAGGCGGGGAGAAAAATCACTTTGTGGCTGGCCCATACCTGCAAAACCTGGGCAACCACGAGGTAACCATCATGTGGATTACCCACAAAAACTGTTTTAGCTGGGTGGAATACGGTGCCGGAACCTACACCAGCAAACGGGAATTTGGCTATACCAACGGCTTGATCGAAGCCAACAATCGCATCAATAAAATTACGCTGACCAGCCTCAAACCGGGAACGGAACACAAATACAAGATCGTCTCCACCGAAATTCTGGGGTATAAAGGCGCAAAGGTAGAGTTTGGCGAAACCATCAGCAGTCCACTGTACGGTTTTAAAACCCCGCCGGAAAATGAAGAGGAATTCAGGATGGTGGTGTTCAACGACATTCACGACCGTCCGCAGATTATTCCGCAACTTCTGTACCGGCACGGCTATACGGGCAATAAACGCGATTACGATTTTGTGGTTTTCAACGGTGACTGCTTCGATTGGGTGACGGAAGAACAGCAGATGATCGATCACCTGATCAAACCGGCAGTCGATATTTTTGCGGCCGAAATCCCCTTCATTCTGACGCAGGGAAATCACGAGTGCCGGGGCAGTTTTTCCCGCCATATTCCCCATTATTACGCCTATCCCGACGGGAAATATTACTATGCCTTCACCCGCGGCCCGGTACGATTTGTCGTGCTGGATTCGGGCGAGGACAAAACCGACGACAGCGTTGAATATGGTGGTTTGTCGGCTTTTGATCGCTACCGGGAAACGCAGGCCCAATGGCTGGCAAAGGAAATTGAAAGCCCCGAGTTTAAAAAAGCGCCTTTCCGGATTGTGCTGATTCATATTTCGCCCTATCATTCGGGCGACTGGCACGGCCCGATGCATGGGCAGCAAGTTTTTGGGCCGCTACTGAATAAAGCCAAAATCGATCTTCAGCTTTCGGGACACACACACCGCTATGGCACCCACGACGCCGATGCCAGCCACAATTACCCCATCGTTATCGGGGGTGGACCGCTGGAAGGAAACCGCACGCTGATCAAATTACACGCGACGTCGAAAGAGCTGAACCTGAAAATGATTCGTGACGACGGTGAAGTGGTGGGCAAATACACCATTCCGAAAAAGGCCCGAACCTAAAACCGTAAAACGCATCCATTCGTAAAACCACTTGCATGAAAAACCTTCTGTTCTTAGTTTTCATTTCCCTTACCGCTTACGCCAACGAAGGTGCCGTGAAACCGGCAGACCGACCGGCGAAAAAGATCAAAAACCTCACGGTAATGACGTACAACATTCACCACTGCAATCCCCCCTCCGCCGGGACAAAAATCGATGTGGAGGCCATCGCCAACGTGATCAAAAAGGAAAAACCGGATTTCGTTGCCCTGCAGGAAGTCGATGTCAATACCGAACGGTCCGGGAAAGGCCTGAACCAGGCCCGCGAGTTAGCCCGGCTAACCGGAATGAATTTCTTTTTTTCCAAGGCCATCGACCACCAGGGCGGTGATTATGGTGTCGCGGTTCTTTCCCGGTTTCCAATTCTGGACTCCACCCGGTTTGACTTACCGGTTGATGCCACCATTGGCGGAGAACCCCGAACCCTGGCAGCCGTTACGGTAGAAATCGCGAAAGGAAAAAAAATCATCTTTGCCAGTACGCACCTGGATTTGAAGGAAGCCAACCGCCTTACTCAATCGGAACTGATTGTCCGGCATTTCGAAAAATCCAGTCTTCCCCTGATTCTGGGTGGTGATTTTAATGCCTTGTCCGACAGCAAAGTAATCCGGTTTCTGGACCAGAATTTCGTTCGGAGCTGTCAGGATTGCGCACCGACGATTCCGGTAAAAAATCCAAACCGGGCCATCGACTTTATTCTGTTTAAACCGGAAAGCGCTTTTAAAACCGTATCAACGACGGTAATCGATGAACAATATGCCTCCGACCATTTACCGGTTATCGTGAAGTTACAGGTAAAATAAGCAGAATTCTGACCATTGTTAACGGGAAAATGGCAGTCGGGCCGGTCGTTGTTCAAGGATCGTCACCGGGTCGCCAACGCGCAGAAGTCCCGTGGTTTCAGCCAGCACATTCTGGCCGAACAGGATTTTGTGGTCCAGCTTCCGGTAGGTCGCCAGTGTTTTGAGCGGTTCTTTCCCCTTTTGGCCCGATTCGGGGTCGATGGTTGTCAGCACACAGCGGGCGCAGGGTTTCACGCCAAAGAAGGTCAGTTCGCCAATTTTGAAGTGGTACCAGGTATCTTCGTCGTGGGGCCAAACGCCCTCCACCACCAGATTGGGCCGAAAACGAACCATCTCGAGCGGTTGTTCCACCCGGCGGTTCAGTTCATTGAGCGAATCCGTGCTAATGACCAGATATGGAAAACCGTCGGCAAAACTGACCACATCGTCGGGTTGGGCGTATTTCGGATCGACCGGCCGCAGCGACTCATCGGGCATGTAGACCAGGCGGCACGGAAAACCGAGCAGCCGACTAAACCAATCGTCCGCTTCCGGACTAACGACCAGGGAATCAACCGCCTGATTATCCCACACATACGCCGTCAGGGACTCAGCCGTCGTTTTTTCCAGGGGAATTTCCAGCACGTCATCCGGTCGATGGCGGTGGTAAACCCGCAGATTCCGGTCGGTCAGTTCGACCTCGACCAGCGCCATAACGGCATTTTCCCGCTGCGTCAAAAACGTTCCGTCGGGTTTCACCAGCATCCACCGCCGGTCGTAGCGAAAGCCTTTGGGTTCGACCACCGCTTCGGAAAGCGAAATACCGCCCAGCGATTTGATGGGATAAATCCGGATTTCTTTTAAAACAGGTGTGTTCATGCGTCAAAGGTAAGGCGGTGTTCGATGGGTAGCAAAACCGTTTTACCAACGCGGCAGCGGACTCACTTCCTGCGATGTAAATTCGCCTTTCAAATACTTGAAATGGGCCGCCATCGCAATCATGGCCGCATTATCGGTACAGTATTCGAACTTCGGAATGTAGACGTTCCAGCCCTCCTGCTGCCCCAGTTCAGCCAGCGATGCCCGCAGGCCGGAATTGGCCGAAACGCCACCCGCCAGCGCAATTTCCCGAATGCCGGTTTGCCGGGCGGCTTTCCGCAATTTGGTCAGCAGAATTTTGATGAGCGTGTGCTGAATGCTGGCGCAAATATCCGGCAGATTCTGTTCGATAAAATCCGGATTGGCCTTCACGCGGTCGCGCAGGAAGTACAGAAAAGCGGTTTTGATGCCACTAAACGAAAAATCCAGTCCCGGCATTTCAACCTCCGGAAACGGGTAGGCCAGCGGATTGCCCTGCTGTGCATACCGGTCGATGAGCGGACCACCCGGATAGGGCAAGTTGAGCAGTTTAGCGGTTTTATCGAAGGCTTCCCCCACGGCATCGTCCTGGGTCTGGCCGATAATTTCCATATCCAGATGATCCCGGATGAGTACAATTTGCGTGTGGCCACCACTGACGGTCAGACACAGGAACGGAAACTGCGGAATGGTCTGTTCGTCAATGAAATGGGCCAGAACGTGGGCCTGCATGTGGTGGACTTCGATGAGCGGAATGTTCAGCGCCAGGGCCAGGGCTTTGGCAAACGATGTGCCGACCAAAAGTGACCCTAATAAACCCGGACCCCGTGTAAAAGCTACCGCATTTAGCGCGTTTTTCTCTATATTTGCTTCATGCAGCGCGCGTTCGACGACCGGTACAATCCGTTGTTGATGCACGCGCGAAGCCAGTTCGGGGACGACTCCGCCATACTGTTCGTGGATTAACTGCGTGGCTACAACATTGGATTGTATTTTTCCGTTAACACATACAGCAGCCGACGTCTCGTCGCACGAAGATTCAATTGCCAAAATTGTCATTTTTCAAAATTACTGAATATTAGAAGCAATGAAAAATGAACAATGTATAATGAATAGGGAAACCGTCTTTCATTTCGATTGATCAAACCCAGAATCAGGATGTCTGAACCGGTAGGTAATATTCATTGTTCATTTTTCATTGTTCATTGAGAGCCAATGCGTTCATTTTTCACCATACTTCTCAAAACCCTGCTCTACACCGTTCTGGTCGTATTGCTGGTGGTCGGAATTGTGGGAGTCAGTCTGCAGATACCGGCAGTGCAGACGAAACTGGTGCGCTACGCAGCCCAACGGGTTTCCGAAAAGCTACTGTTCCCGGTCGATATTCAAAAAATAGATATTAATTTTTCGTTCCCCAACGTCTGGGTCAATTCGGTGACGCTGGAGGAAGTCACGATCCGTAACCGCGATCTGAAACCGATGATCCGCGTTGGCCGACTCGAAGTTACCCTCGCCCTCGAAACGCTGATCAACAACTCCTCCACCGACATTCACCTGGATGAAGTGCTGCTCTACCAGCCCCAGGTCGATCTGGTGAAAGACGCCAAAACCGGCAATCTGAACATCGATGACTTTCTGGAACGGATCAACGAGATGACCCGCGATACGACCAAACCGTCCATCGCCAATCAGAATATCCCGTTTACCATCGGGAAAGCCACCCTGGTCGATGGAAAGTTTACGTACCACGACATGCGGAAACCGACGATGGGCGGACGACTTTTTGATTACAATCATTTTCTGGTCAGTGGGTTAAGCGCCAACCTGAACAGTTTTCTGCTGCTGGGCGATACCATTGCCGTCAACATCGGCCGCATGAAAGGCTTCGAAAAACAGGCGAATCTACGGATTCACCGGCTCGATACGAAGTTCCTGTATTGCGCCAAAGAAATGCGGCTGGACAGTTTGTTTGCCCGCATCAACGGGTCAACGGTTCGCAATCGCCTGGTTTTTTCATACGACAGTTTTTCGGCTTTCAACGAGTTTAACGACGAAGTGGTGATGCGGGCCAACCTGCGGAACGCCCTCGTTCGGGCGCAGGACCTGGCTCCGTTTACGTCGTATTTCAACAGCAACTTTGATGTCGCCCGGGCGACCGGTGATTACCTGGGTCGGATTCGGAATTTCAAAGTAACCAACGCCGACATCCGGTTTGGCGCCAACTTCCGAAGTCGACTGGTGGGCGATCTGGCCTTCAAGGGCTTACCGGACAGCGACGAAAATACCGTGGTCGATTTTCGATTCAAGCCTTCGCAGGTCAATATGGCCGACATTCGCCCGTATTATTCCGACTCGGCTTTCAACTCCATTGCCAGAAAGCTCGGAACGGTCGATTTTGCCGCCACCTTTGCCGGTCGCTTCATTGACTTTAAAACCGTCGGGACGTTTAAAACCGGCATTGGCACGGTTTCGGGCGACCTCGCACTGCACCTCAACGGCGATCAGCGAACCACCTACAGCGGCAATCTGAAGCTGTCGGACATCAACGTCGGTTCGCTCATCGACCAGCCGGATTTGCTGCAGAAGGTCGACGGGCAGGGCAAGTTCGTGGGGCGCGGATTGACGATCAAAGACGGTTCACTCGATCTGAATGCACAATTTACCCGCGTCGGTTTTCAGAAGTACAACTACCGCAACCTGGTCGTTCAGGGGAACTTGCAGCAGTCTTTTTTCCGGGGGCTGGTCAGCGTCAAAGACACGAATCTGACCTTCAACCTGAATGGGGCCTTTGACCTGCGGGGACCAAAAAACCTGTTCGATGTGCGGGGCACGGTTCAACAGGCGAATTTTCTGGCCACGAACCTGCTGGACGACAGCCTGATTGTTCGGAGCGATCTGGATGTTCAATTGCAGGGCAACACACTCAACGAACTGGTTGGCAATGCCCGGCTGCTGAATACGTTTGTCACCTACGGCAAACGCAGTCTGGTGCTGGACACGCTGTTTATGTCGTCGGCCATTGCCGGCAATGAACGGTCGATCAGTATCAATTCCGATTACCTCGACGCCGACCTGAAAGGCAACTTTCAGTTAACGCAGGTCGCCGACGACCTCAACCGCATTGCGAAGGAATACCGCCTGAATTTTGCCGGAAATGCCGCCGGGCTGGCCGCCTATTATCAGGAAAAACTGCGAAAACCGCTGTCCGTTACGCCCTACAACATCGATTATTCTTTCCTGCTGAAAAATTCGCAGCCCCTGCTCACCCTCGTTTATCCATCGCTGTATGTGTCGCCCAACACGAAACTGGAAGGCCGGTTCGGAGTCGATCAGTCCTCGCTGCTGACGCTGAACGGAACGATCGATACGCTGAAATTTGACGATTACAATTTTTTCAAAAGTACGGTTGACCTTAATACCTCCAAATTCGTCAACTCACCGGATGTGCTGGCGTCGCTGATCATCAATTCGACCCAACAACAATTCGGTTCGCTGGCGGCCACCGAAAACTTACAGGCTGAGGCCTCCTGGGACGTGAATCACATTGATTTCACGACCAGTCTGCAACAACAGAAAAGCACCAACCGGGCCGATCTGAACGGTTCGCTGACGTTTAAAGGCGACGCCATCGACATCGAACTGGAACGCTCGAAGTTTCGGCTGCTGGACAGCACCTGGACCATTTCACCCGAAAACCTGATCCGGGTGGTTGGGCCGGAAATTACCGTCCGGAATCTGGCGGTTTCCAACCGAAACCAGTTGATCTCGGTCAGCGGAAAAGCGTCGCAGGACTCGTTGCAGACGCTGGATATCGAGACCAAGAACTTCCTGCTGGAAACACTGAATCCGGTTCTCAAAACCAAGATTTCGGGGGTTGCCAATGGGAAAGTGGCCGTGCGGGGGCTCTACGGTTTGCCGTTGCTGGACGGTGCCATCACCATCGATTCGCTGAAATACAATGATTTTCTGATCGGCAACGTCGTCAACCGCAGCACACTCGACCAGTCGAACCGGATCAATCTGGACACCCGAATCCGGCGGCTCGACCGTGAAGTGCTGGCCATTACCGGTATGTATACGCCGGGCGAATCGGCGGCAAATCCGCTTGATTTAAAGGCGGTTCTGGAAGGCACCGATCTGCGGCTGGTGGAACCCTTTGTCAAGGATATTGCCTCGAACATCAGTGGAACGGCCACCGGAATCGTCACGATCAAAGGGAAAGCCGGTAGCCCGGTACTGGGGGGAACCGTCGACATTACCAACGGAAAACTAACCCTTGATTACCTGAAAGCAGATCTCGGTTTTTCGGATAAAATCTACTTTGGCCCCAGCGAAATTGTCGCCAAGAACATGGTTCTGACGGATCTGAACGGCGGGCGGGCCACGTTGCAGGGCGGGGTATTTCACGACGGTTTCAAGTATTTTACGGTGGATCTGAACGTCGTGGACATGAAGAATTTCAAGATTCTGAACACGACGCTCAAAGACAACGACCAGTTTTATGGCACCGCCGTGGTGAGTGGGCGAGCGGGAATCGAAGGTCCTTTCGACAATCTGGCCATTCGCGCCAACGTGACCAGCAACCGGGGAACGCGGATTTACATTCCGCTCGACCAGGCCGCTTCGGTTTCTCAGGAAGAAGTGATCCGGTTTATTAACGTCAATCCGGCCCATCGCGATAGTGCCAACACCCAGCCCGAAGTTGATTTGTCAGGCATTCGGATGGATTTTAACCTGTCGATCACGCCCGATGCCTACTGCGAAATTCAGTTGGACCGCCAAACCGGCGACATCATCAAGGCCTACGGCAGCGGTCAGTTGGCGATGCGGATCGACACCAAAGGCGATTTCACAATGACGGGCGCCTACGAAATTCAGCAGGGCGAATACACGTTTACGTTTGAAAACGTGATCAACAAACGGTTTCAGATGCTGCCCAACAGCCGCATCACCTGGACCGGCGACCCGTATGAAGCAATGGTCGATGTCAAAACCGCCTACACGCAATACGCTTCGCTGGCACCCATTCTCCAGTATTATTCGTCCAATTCGTCTAATAACCCGGATCGTACCCGCCGGTATCCGGTCGATTTGCTGATCAATCTGAACGGTCGGCTGCTGGCTCCGGATATCTCCTACGACCTGAAAGTCAAAGAATACCCGCAACAACCCGACTTCCGGCAGGCGGTAGCGGCTTTTGAGTCGCGGCTCCAGAGCAACGATCAGGAATTGGGCCGTCAGGTAAGCAGCATTCTGTTGTTCAGCCAGTTGGCTCCCGGCGAAGGTCTGGGCCTGATCGATCCGGCTTCGCCCACGAGCAGCAATGTGGTGGGTTCAGGACTCACCAACAGCCTGAGTGAGCTGCTTTCGAACCAGATCAGCCGCCTGGCCTCGACGCTGGACAAGAACCTGGATGTGGGCGTTTCGCTGAATGGTCTGGATCAGAATCTGGTCAACAACCTCCAGGTTCGGCTATCCTACCGCTTCAACGACCGGTTCCGGATCAGCCGGGATGGCGGTTTTACATACGGCCAAAACCAGACCAGCGTGGCCAGTCTGCTCGGCGAATGGACGCTGGAATACTGGCTCTCGCCCGATGGTCAGCTCCGGTTGAAAATGTATAACCGGAACCAGAATCAACTCGGCTCGCTGAATGCCACGACCTACGGAACACTGACGACCGGGGGCGGAATGAGTATTCAGTATACGCGTTCGTTCAACCGGCTGTTTGGTCCGACCCCGGAGCCGCCCCGCCCCGGCATTCAACCCCTCCCCACGACGCCCGGCCAACCCACCGCCCCGGCCCTTCCCTCGCGGGCTACCTCCGCGCTTCGGGAGCGTGATGATCATCAATTGTAATCAATTAGACTCTATAAAACGTCCTCCGGCGTTCGAACGATCATCCCTACGGGATTTTTTGCATTCTATCGCCCTTCTTTCGGCGGGTTAAAACCCACCGCTACAAAATGATTTATCCCTACGGGATGATCAAATCTAAAAATCCCGTAGGAATGAATTATTTTGTAAACACGGTTAAAACCGGGAGTAAACAAAGTAAGTCTAAAATCCCGTAGGGATAAATCTTGTTGTAGCCCCCGGTTTCAACCGGGAAAGAGATTGTAGGGACATTATGCAATAGATTATTTGGCAATACGAAGAACTTACATAAATCTATAGAGTTTCCGAAACCTTTTTAAAGTTAATAGCTGTTGTTACAGCAATGCGGTTCCGCGCCATCTCTCCTTCGATTTGTTCAATTTTCAGTCAAAGTAGCCCTCTACTTTTCCCGATCATCTGCCATGTGGATTGTCCGTTTAGCGCTTGAGAAAAAGTATACCATCGCCGTGATGGCCCTGCTGATTCTGATCATGGGCGTTGTGTCCATCGTGCAGATGCCCACCGACATTTTCCCGCGCATCAACATTCCCGTCGTATCGGTTATTTGGGGTTATACGGGCCTGTCGACCAACGAGATGGAGAAGATGATCACCAACTTCAGCGAGACATCGATCATCAACAACGTGAGCGATGTGCAGCGGCTGGAATCACAGACGTATAACGGAACCGCTGTGTTGAAGGTCTATTTTCAGCCCACAGTCAAGATTGAGGAGGCCATGTCGCAGGTGACCGCCATTGCCCAGACGATCCGTCTCCGAATGCCACCCGGCACCCAGCCCCCACTGATTGTCCGGTATAATGCTACTGACGTACCAGTCTTGCAATTGGGGTTGTCGAGCGACAGCCTAACCGAATCACAAATCACCGATTACGGCACCACCCGCATTCGACCGCAGATTTCTACCGTGCAGGGAAGCCGGTTATCCCAGCCATTCGGCGGAAAAACACGCCAGATCATGGTCGATCTCGACCCCGATCTGCTGATTTCGCGGGGCGTTACGCCAGAGGAAGTGGTCAATGCGGTTTCGGCCCAGAACCTGACCTTACCCAGCGGCCAGTTGCGCCTGGCCGAACGTGAATATGTGGTTCGGCTGAACACCAAACCGGATGTGATCGAGTCCCTGAACGATATTCCGGTGAAAGCCGTCAACGGCGTCACCATCCACATGCGCGACGTCGCCAACGTCCACGATGGTTCCTCCATCCAGACCAACGTCGTAAAACAGGACGGCGGCCGGGGTGTGTTGATGAGCATCGTCAAAATCGGCAATGCCTCCACCACGGCCATTGTCGATAAAATCCAGAATGAAATCATTCCGACCCTGCGCGCGGCCGCGCCGAGTAACCTGAAGATTGTCGGCCTGTTCGACCAGTCGGTTTTCGTCCGGGCGTCCATTCACGGCGTGGTGGTCGAAGGCCTGATTGCGGCTTTGCTGACGGCCGCCATGATTCTGCTGTTTCTGGGAAGCTGGCGCAGCACGCTCATCGTGGCGGTTTCGATTCCGCTTTCGATTCTCACTTCCCTGACGGTTTTGTATTTGATGGGCGAAACGCTCAACATCATGACCCTGGGCGGTCTGGCCCTCGCCATCGGGATTCTGGTCGATGACGCCACGGTTACAATTGAAAATATTCACCGCAACGAAGAACTGGGCCTGCCGCTTCGGGAAGCAATTCTGGAAGGTGCCCACCAGATTGCGACGCCAACGCTGGTAGCCACGCTGACGATCTGTATCGTCTTCGTCTCGGTTCTGTTTCTGGAAGGCCCCGCCCGGTTTCTGTTTGGCCCCCTGGCCCTGGCCGTCGTTTTCGCCATGATGGCATCTTACCTCCTGTCGCGGACGCTGGTGCCGATGATGGCGGATTTGATGCTGCGCGGGGAGTCTCACACTCCGTCAGCGCCCACTCTGTCAGGGTCTCCGACTACGGACAGGGTGAGTTTACACGACCGCTTCAACCGGGGGTTTGATCGGCTGCAAAACCGTTACCTCACAGGGCTGGCGTGGGCGTTGGGCCACCGCCGGTCGGTGCTGGCGGTATTCGTCCTGGTGATCTTGTTTACGTCGGCCATGATCCCCTTCATTGGCCGCGATTTCTTCCCGAGTGTCGACGCCGGGCAGTTCCGCCTGCACCTGCGGGCACCCGCCGGGAGCCGACTGGAGGAAACCGAGCGAATTGCCAGCCGTACGGAAGCCCTGGTCCGTGAAGTGATTCCGGGTCAGGAAGTAGGTTCGATCATCAGCAACATCGGTTTGACCAGTGAGCGGTATAACTTCATTTTCTCGGATAATTCATCGATTAGCCCCGCCGATGCCGAACTGCTGGTTTCGCTAAATGACGAAAAAAGCCGCCCCACGCAGGACTATATCCGAAAACTCCGTCAGCTTTTCCGCGAAGAATTGCCGAATGTTACCTTCTTTTTCCAACCCGCCGACATCGTCAGCCAGATTCTGAACTTCGGATTAACGGCCCCCATCGACGTGCAGGTGATGGGTTTCGACCGGGGAAATAACCTCAAAATTGCCCGGGAACTCCAGCAGAAAATTGCCCAGGTACCAGGAGCCGTGGATGTTCACCTGCACCAGGTGCTGGATGCGCCGGAACTGTTTGTCAACGTCGACCGGGAACGGGCGGGGCAACTGGGTCTGAATGAGCAGAAAATTGCGACGAACCTCATGATTTCGATGAGCGGAACCGCGCAGGTGACGCCCAACTTCTGGCCCGATCCGCAGACCGGTTTTCCGTATCTGATTGCCGTTCAAACACCCCCCTACCGGCTGAATACGCTCGATAAGATGCTGCAAACGCCAATGGCGGTGAGTCAGGGTCGTTCGACACCCCAGCTCCTGAGCAACGTCACGCGCGTGGAGCGAAAACTGTCGCCGGTGATTATCAACCGCGTCAATACCCAACCCACCTATGACATTTATGCCTCCGTGGAACGCACGGACCTCGGTGCGGTTTCCGATGGCATTGAGAAAATTCTGGCCGAATACCGCACCCAGCTAAAACCGGGTAATCAGATTCTGATTCGGGGACAGGTGGAAAGCATGAACAGTGCTTTTTCACGATTAGGCATCGGGATCGTCTTTGCCGCCATACTGGTGTATCTGCTGATGGTGGTCAATTTCCAGTCGTTCCGGTATCCGTTCATCATCATTACGGCGCTTCCGGGGGCACTTTGCGGCATGGTCTGGCTCCTGTTCCTGACGCATACCACGTTCAGCATTCCGTCGCTGATGGGGGCCATTATGAGCGTCGGGGTAGCCACGGCGAATAGTATTTTATTGGTTAGCTTTGCAAAAGATCACCTGCCGCACGTCAATTTCAATGCCCTTGAAGCCGCGATGGAAGCGGGCCGAACCCGTTTGCGCCCCATTCTGATGACGGCCATTGCGATGGTGATCGGGATGTTGCCGATGTCGTTGGGCATTGGCGAAGGCGGGGAGCAAAACGCTCCGCTGGGCCGGGCCGTCATCGGCGGTTTGCTCCTGGCGACGTTTACTACGCTACTGTTTGTTCCCGTGGTTTTCAGTTATTTAGCAGGCAAAAAACAAAATTAGTTTATACTTCTTTCTATTCCCAACCATGCGACGCATCTGGATTTGGTTCGTACTTTTAGGATTGATCCTGCTGTTTGTCTTTGTCGGGGTTCTGCCGCGCATTCACAACGCGCAGGAGCTTCGGGCGGAAGCCGATGAGCAGAAAAACCGGCAGGAACTGGTCACGGTTACGTCTGTTAGCCATTCCGACGACTCGACCGGTTTGCTGCTGCCGGGGCAGATCATGCCCTTCCGCGAAACGCCGGTGTTTGCCCGTACGCAGGGTTTTCTGAAACGGCGGTTTGTCGACATCGGTTCGAAAGTCCGCAACGGTCAGATGCTGGCCACGGTGGAAGCGCCTGAACTCGATCAGGAATTGATTCGCGCCCGCGCCGATGTCCGGCTGGCCCAATCGAACCTGGATCGGCTAAAAAGTGTAAGCCTTCCCGGTGCCATCTCCCAGCAGGATCTGGACAACCGGCAGGCCACTTACGAGATGAATCAGGCCAACCTCCGGCGGCTGGAAGCCCTGAAAGCCCTGCAGGAAATCCGGGCACCGTTCAACGGCATCATTACCGCCCGCAACGCCGAAGTTGGCAATCTGGTTTCAACGGGCAGTGGCGGGGCGATCCCGATGTTTACGATTTCGCAACTGGACACGCTCCGGGTGTATGTCGATGTGCCCCAAACCTATTATCAGTTGATCAAAATCGGGATGGCGGCATCGATCAACGTACCGGAACTGAATAAAACTTTTACCGGAAAAGTCGTTCGCACATCCGGTACCTTACGCACGGAATCGCGAACTTTGCTGGCCGAAGTGGCGATTCCCAACCGGAACCAGGAACTGGTGTCGGGATTATACGGCCAGGTGAAATTCAGTCTGAACACGATTCACCCGCCCGTGCTCATTCCGGCGAATACGCTGCTGGTGACATCGGAAGGGCCACGCATCGTGGTGGTGCAACCCAACCGGGTGCTGCGTTTCCAGCCCATCACCCTGGGGCGTGATTTTGGAACGACCCTCGAAGTATTGGAGGGCCTGAAAGGGCAGGAACAGGTAGTGACGAATCCCAACGACCGGCTCAAGGACGGGCAGCAGGTTCGGATTAAGGTGCAGGGGCAGACTTCTGCGACAAAACAAAAAGTATGAGAAAATCGGCGCTTTACAGTTTAATGTTTTTAATGCTTGGCCGTACGGTTGCCCACGCGCAGTCGGCGGCTTCTTCAGGAAGCGCTTCGGGCGGTTCGGTGGCTTCCGCATCCTTTCAAACGAATACGGTTCGCGACGGTTGGGCGGTTTTTCGGGACCGGACACTGGATTCCCTGATCGATCTGGGTCTGACCAGTAACCCCGACATTCGGGTGGCCGTCAACCGGGTCGAGGAAGCCCGGATTCGGGTTCGGGTGGCCGAGTCATTCCTGTCTCCATCGGTTCGTAGCAGCCTGAATTTCAACACCCAAAGCCTGTCGCAATACCGCCCGATTGCCATTCCGGTTGCCACCGACAAGCTACCCCGTCTGCAACTCAACTCGCTGCAGGTTTTACCCATCGACGCCAGCTACGAAGTAGATTTGTTCAAGCGGATTCGCAATACGGTTCGGGTTACCGATTTGCAACGGCAGGTGACAGAATCGGATGTGCAGATTACGCAACTGATTGTGGCTTCGGAAGTAGCCCGGCTTTATTACCTCATTCGCGCCAACGACAGTGAGCAGGCCGTCATCCGGCGCAACATCGGCCTTCGGGATTCGACTATTTCCATCATCCGTGCCCGCTTCCAGGCCGGTTTGACCAACGAAATCGACGCCAAACGGGCCGAAACAGACATTGCCAACGTCCGGGTTCAACTGCTGGGTCTGGAGCGCAGCCGCACCGAACTCGTTAACGGTTTGTCGGGCCTCTGCGGGCAGGACCCGGCTACCTTCAGTGTCCCCGTCGGACGATTGGGAACCGGTTTTCCGGAACTGCCTTTCACCGCCATTTCAGTCGATCAACTCCGCCGTCGCCCGGATTTGCTTCAGGCCGAACAGCAATCACAGGTAGCCAATGTCCAGATTCTGGTCAACCGGGCGGCCCTGTATCCCCGCATCAACCTCGTGGGAGCCGGAGGAACACTGACGGGCCGCATCGGTACATTGTTTTTCCCCGCCAGTATGACCTATTTACTCGGGGTCAACGCCAGTGTGCCCATTTTTGAAGGAAAACGGAATCAGCAAAACATCCGGTTGGCTCAACAGCAATTCAAAACTGCCGATGCCTCCTATCAGCAACGGATGCTGGTGGCCCAGCGCGAAGCCGAAACCGCCCTCGACAATCTGCAAAGCATGCGTGCGCAAATCGACGCCCAAAACCTGGCCCTCGAATCGGCCCGGTATACCGAACGACTCAACCGGGAGCTTTACACAAAGGGTCTGACGACGTTTCTGGAAGTGCTCGATTCGCAGCGCACGGTTCTTGACTCCGAACGCCAGTTGGTGCTGTTACAGGGCCAACGCGCGTCGTTCACCGTCGCTCTGCTGAAAGCCCTGGGGGGAAGTTTTTAAGGGTTAACGATCGAAGGTGTCCAGCTTGTTTCCAAAAAATAGGCCCGTTAGCCTTTTACCTGCGGAGCCCAGTAGGTACAGTTGGCCGTGGCATACACCGGGCCTTTGAACAACATGCAACCGCCACAGGCCTTGCCCGCTGCGGGCGGTAACCACAGGTTGCAATTGCTGCACTGCTTGTCGGAGCTGGGCGATTGGGTTACATAACCGAGTCCCTGCCGGGTTTTCAGATCGCCCTCGCTAAGTCCGGAATAGTCTTCGCAGGGATTGGTTGCCGGTTTTTTTGTTTCATCGGTTTGGGTGGCTGGTTTGGAATCGCAGTTGGTCAGCAGGACGGTTCCACTGGTCAATACCAAGCCGATCGACGCACAGCGTTGCAGAAAAAAACGGCGGGATTTCAGTACATTCATCAATGACAAGGCGTTTGTAATCAGATCGAAGGCGGTTTTGCTAACGCTTCCCGTACGGCACGGATCGCTTTTTTTACATCTTCTGCCCGAGCCGTATTTTCCAGACTTTGGAGTGCTTGGGTTACTTCGGCGTTGCCGTCGGTTTTGGTTTCAGCTTTGGTTATTCCTTCGGCCAATCCGGTTAAACCTGCCACCTGCCAGCTTTCTTTTCGCTGGGTTGGGCTGTTTAAGAATCCCAGAAACCGGGTTACTTCGGCGGGTTGGTTCCGACGGCCCACGATGTGCGAAAAATCCGCCAGAAACGTCATTTTTCCGGCAGTTGTATCACT
Source organism: Larkinella sp. C7 (assembly GCF_006149005.1). Taxonomy (GTDB): domain Bacteria; phylum Bacteroidota; class Bacteroidia; order Cytophagales; family Spirosomataceae; genus Larkinella. Next base: position 299,078 of record NZ_VBSL01000008.1, read on the forward strand.
AAAAAAGGCCTTCTGATTCAGGAGCGTACGCAGCAATTCCGGCGACGAACCCGCTGGAGAACTCAGCACGGCGGTTCGGAACCAGCCGTTTTCGCTGTGCTTTTGAACCACCTGCGCCAGTGCCGCAACAACGGCGGGGTTCGTGAATTGACCCGCACTCAAACACGCCTGCAACGCCACCTGCACGGACGAATCACCGGTCATTTTGAGCAATTGAGGCAGTAAATCCGGGTACCGTTCGGCCAGCATCAGGCCGTGTTCACGAACGCCGGGATGCGCGTCCTGCATGGCCTTCTGAACCAAATCCCGGCTGAGGGCATTCAGTCCTTCGAGCGTATAGAACGCGTGCAGCCGGACGCGCGGATCCTGGTGTTGTGCCAATAAAGTCCTGAGTTGCGGAACCACCGACAGATCCCGTCGTTCCAGCAGCAGGCGTTGCGCCTGCAACCGCCACCACCGGTTCGGATGCGCCAGCACCTCGACCAACTCCGCCGGTTTCCGGTTTCGCAGATTGGGTGAAACAGCCGGGCGGTTTTTCGCCGTCGTCGGCAGAATCCGGTAGATCCGTCCTTTGTCGTTGCCATTCAGGAAATCCATGTCTTCTTTCAGATCCTCCGGAATTGAAACCGGCGTTTCAATGTGCTGGCGGTAAAAGTCGACCACATAAAGCGCGCCATCGGGGCCGGTGGTCAGATTGTCGGGCCGGAACCAGGGATCGGTGGATGCCAGAAACTCGCGGTCGGTTTCGCCTTCGGCCCGTTTGGCTACGAAAACGGGGCTGTCGGCCAACGGTGTCAGCACATCGCGGTGAATCAGATTCCCGGCTACATCGCCCGTAAAAACCGACCCGTAATAGTCGGATGGAAAGGCGTCTCCGTCGTAAAATATGCCACCGGAAGAACCGGTAAAATGGTCTTCGGCGTATTCCTGACGATCCAGTTTTGCTTCCGCGTATTGCTTCTGCCGCCGTTCGGTGCGTTCCTTGCGCCAGTACGGGGGTGGCGTTTGCTGAAACATCACCAGATCGTGATCCGAAATATTGACGGACGATTTGGGGCCGGGCCAATGCGGATTTCGGCGCAGATACCGTCCGGCAATCGGTGCCTGCTGGATGTGAATGGTATTTTGGGTAAAGAAGCGATGCCCCCAATCGTCGATGGCCAGCCCAAACTGACCGGAACCCGACTCCACTTCGAACAGCCCGCGATCCAGCCGAAACCGGAAATCCCCGCCATTGACGGTCAATAGGGGGGCGTCGGGCTTCCGATTAAACCGGATCTGCCCTTCCTGCCCGTTGTTGTTGGCATAAATCCAGTTGTCGATTCCGTAGCGAAGGCTCGTGATCTGGGCTTCGGAATTGTTCGCAAAAAAACCGGTGAAAAGCACTTCCCGGGTATCGGCCCGGAAGTCGCCATTGGTGTCTTTCAGAAACAGAATGTCGGGGGCTGCCGCTACAATCAACCCGCCTTCCCAGGGCAGTACGCTGGTCGCATCCGCGATGGAATCGGCAAAAATCACCGAACGGTCCATCCGGCCGTCGTTGTTGGTATCGGCCAGCATCCGGATTTTGCCTTTGCCCTTCCCGGTTTCGGGTTTGCCCGGATAATCGCCCATCTCCACCACGTAGGCAACACCCTGTTCATCGAACACCAGATCCACCGGGTCGGCGATGAGCGGTTCGGCGGCAACGGTCTCAATTTTGAAACCCTCCCGAAGCTGAAAACTCTGAAGCGCTTCCTCGGGCGAAAGTGGGTCTGAATACCGCTTTTTTGAACAGGAAGCAAAAAAGACGATACTCAGCAGGCAGGCAATCGAAAACAGACGATTTAGGCGGTATTCGTTCATTTTTAAGTGGGTAAAGGAGTCTTGACAGATTGGTGGAGTCGGCTACAACCGGAATAATTTTTTCGAATTTTCGTACAGGATTTTCCGCTCAATGGTTTTGGAAGGCGAAAGCCGACGGATGGCTGCAATCGTTTGCGAACCCTGGCAGGTGGGTCCGTGGCCGGCCGTATCCAGACAATCACTGCCGTACAGAATCTTGTTCTGGTGACGATCCAGAAAACCCCGGGTGTGTTCTTCATCCCGCAGCAGGGCGTTCAGTCCCGACCCGGCCGACATGTCGGCATAGACGTTGGGATAGTCGCTCAGCAACCGATCGGTGAGGCCGCCGGGGGTTACGCTGGTTTTCGGATACAAAACCGTCTGGTCCTGGTGTCCCTTGTCGATGTTGGCCCACCAGGTTTGGGCGTGTCCGATAAAATTAACTTTCGGGTATTTTTCCACCATCGTATGAAACCGGGCGAAATCATGGTTATACATACCGTATTGCCAGTGCATCAACACCGGAACCCGGTAACTCTGAGCCAGTTCATAGATTCGCTGCATCTCCGGCGAATCACATTTCACGCCGAATTTGGATTCTCCGATGATGGGGGCACCCCGCTTCAGGTACTTTTCAATTTCCAGCGTCGCATCCGGCAAATCCGGCACTTCATTGGCTCCGAACCGGAATTCGGTCGGGTGTTGTCGGGCCAGGTTGTAGCAGGTTTCATTGCCGCTGCACTTGGCCTGCAGTCCGTTCGACTCGCCTTTGTGCGTCGACATCCCAAAAGCCGGGGTGCCTGCGGGCAAAAGAATCGTGGTGGTTACGCCCATCGCCCGCTGGTGTGCGATCAACTGGTCATGAGTCCGGCCCATGTAGTCGGTATGCTGGTGAATGTCGATGATGGGTTCGGACTGGACTCCGGCCAAACCGTTCAGGCTGACAGCCGTTCCGGCCAGTAAAATACCGGAACGGGCTAAAAATCCACGGCGTGAAACCGATGCGGGATTCTTCATGCTGGGTTAAGGAAATCGTTTAGGATTTGCCCCCAATATAGTGAACTTTCCCCGGCTCTCCCGTTCTTTCAGGATAGAATCAATAAATTCGGTTACGTACCCGAAGTTGTCCTTCGGGTAAATAGCGTGGTTACTACTTCGAAAGACGAACAGCCATTCCATCAATGGACAAAAATCTTTCAAACCTTCTTTCCCAAGCCGCGTTTTAGTGATATTTCCACGCTAACCCCATTAATTATGGCACTTGCACCCAGCCTGACAGAAACCGACATCCATTCTACTGCGAACGCAGAATACCCCGAAAACCTGCACACCAGCGGCTACGGCGGTTCTGCAGCACTGACTGACGGCCCCGATGCAGATGAAGAATATGACGAAGAAGAACTCACCATCACGGATGATGATGACGACGACGATCTAACCGTCGATGAAGAAGAAGAACTAACCCTCGATGAAGACGAGGAAGACGACGTGTAGGCGTAAAAAGAGAACGATGGATGATGAATGATGAACGATGGAATGACTGACACGTCCATTCATCGTTCATCATTCATCATTTATTGGGTTATAACCGAAAGCATTGTATCGCATTTCAGCTCCGTCTCGCGCCATTCTTTTGCCGGCGAAGAGTCTTCCGTTAGCCCGGCACCGGCGTAGAGCGTTCCCTCCTGCCCTTCCAGCTTCATGCAGCGCAGATTGACAAACAGGTCGGTTTCTGGGCCGTCCTGGCGGACGATGTTGACCGGGCCGAGAAAACCGCTGTAGAATTCGCGCTGGTGGGCTTCGTGTTGCAGAATGAAAGCCTGAGCTGTTTCGCGGGGCATACCGCAAACGGCCGACGTCGGGTGCAATAACCGCAGCATTACGGTGCCAAGTTGGGGGAAATTAACCGCCTGCGTATCGACTGAATAATCCGACCGGAGGTGCATCAGGTTGCCGGCAACAACGGTTCGGGGACCCTCTTCGAGGTATTCCCGAACGCGGATTTTCTTGAAACAACCGATGATGTAGCGACTGACCAGCGCCTGTTCTTCAATTTCTTTTTGCGTCCAGGGCGCATCCGCCGTCCGCTTCTGCCGACCTTCAGAATCAAAAGCCGACTGGGTTCCGGCCAGGGCAACGGTGCGAAAAATACCGTCGGCATCGACGCTCACCAGTCGTTCGGGCGTGGCCCCAATCCAGACCTGGTTGCGATCCGGCAAATAGACGGCAGAAACAAAGGCATTCGGATAGGCCTGACAAAGGCGATTAAACAGCGTCGGAATGTCGGGCTGCTCTTCAAACCGGATGGTTTTGGTGCGCGACAACACCACCTTCCGGAACGTTCCGCGCTCCATCTGGCGGATGGCCCGGCTTACGGTTTCTTCAAAATCAAGCTGCTGATTTTGAGCCGATTTTACCACCTTGACGGATGGGACGATCTCTTTTTTCGCGGTTTTTGAATCGATCCGAAAGAGCGATTCAAAGGCCGGGTGATCCGTTGGCAGTTTGTTCTGGGCGGCCAGCATGGCACCATTTTCGTCGAAACGCCAGTAGAAATCGGCTTTTAGAAAGAAGGTACTCTCGGCGTCCGGATTGACAAACGGGCTGACGGCAAAGCCCATCGGCAGTTCTTCAAAATCCATGACGACAGTGGCCACCGTGCCGGAAGCGTCAATAATTAATTCGCGGTCGGTTCGATTGGGAAGGCGCCAGAGGGCTGCGGGATAACCCGCCTGAACAGCACCCTGCCAAATGGAATGGCTGGTTTGCTGCGTTTGTACGGTTGATGACAAGTGTGTTGAAAATTGCATTATCGAAATCGGGTCGATGCAAATTTAGCTGTATCCGAATAACAGTTTGTTCTTCTTTTTTGTGCGGAAAAAGCGACGAAGTCCGCAAAAAATCTGCCTGAGAAGCCGTAATCTTCCCCATTTCAGGTCAGAAAAACAACAATTCGTGCGGAAAACTTTCCGGTTTGTCCCCTGCGCTGTTTTTATTGGATTTTATTGATTCGTACTTCCACTCCTTTTAATTTGGCAGAACGATGGACATTCTAATCATTGAGGACGAACCACTGGCGGTTCAGAAACTGGTCAAGCTCCTGAACCTGGCCGATGCCACCAGCCGGGTGGTTGGCATTACGGACGGTATTGAGTCGACCGTTGCCTGGCTGAATGCCCATCCTCGCCCCGATCTGATTCTGATGGACATCGAGCTGTCTGACGGACAGAGTTTTGAGATTTTCAATCTGGTCTCGATCGATTGTCCGGTAGTTTTCACTACCTCCTACGATGAGTTTGCGGTTAAGTCCTTTCAGGTAAACCGCTTCGATTACCTGCTAAAACCCATCAAAAAAGACGAACTGGCGCAGGTCCTCAACCACTACAAACAGCCCGAATCGGCCACCGTGCGTTCGACCGACATTGGCGAGTTGGTCGACGACCTGCGGAAACAGACGCGCCAGCCGGAATTCAGGAGCCAGTTTCTGGCCAAATACCAGCAACAACTTGTCTCGATCGATGCCACCGACGTTCGTTTTTTTTACACCCGGGAAGGGACGACCTACCTTTTCGGCCGCAACAACAACCGCTATGTGGTTGATTATACCCTCGACACGCTGGAAAAGATCCTGGAACCTCACCATTTTTTCAGAATCAACGAGCAGTTTATCGTCGAGCGAAGAGCAGTTTCGCAAATTCATTCCTACCTTAACGGTCAACTTACAATAGACCTGGATTCCGGCGGCATCGCCCAGGACATCATCGTCAGTCATGACCGCATCCGGGCTTTCAGGGAATGGATTGAACGATAAGATGCAGAAACTGAATGACAAGTGGATGCGCATTCTGGGCATCCCGTTGCTGTCTTTTACGGGTCAGTGGGCCATGTACGGTTACACGAATGTCCCCTACCCGGACGACTGGCGCATTCCGTTTTTCTTCATTTTAGGCAGTGTGCTCGTCTGGGAAACCAACCGCCGGGGCATTATCCTTTCCCGCCGAAAATACCCCGACCTGACCCAGACCCGGCAGCGGGTTTTGTACCAACTGATCTGGTTTGCCTTTTTTGCCAGCCTGATCCGCATCACCCAGACGTTCTTTTACGAACGCATCGGCCTCTGGCCTACCGAAGATTACCTGCAATTCAGGCCGTATTTTTTTAATACCCTCGTTTCCTTCGCCGGAACGGTGCAAATAGCCGCCTATTACGAAGGCGTTTACCTGTATCAGCGCTGGAAAGTTGCCTATACCGAAGCGCAGGAGTTGAAAAAAGTGAACCTGCAAAGCCAGCTCGATTCGCTCAAAACCCAGATCAATCCGCATTTTCTGTTCAACAACCTGAATTCGCTGTCGTCGCTGATCACCAGCGATGCCCAGCAGGCCGAGCTTTTTGTGGATGAACTATCGTCGGTGTACCGGTATTTGCTTCAGCAGAACAACCGGGATTTGTGTCCGCTCAACGACGAAATTCAATTCATCAAAGCCTATTTTCACTTGCTGAAAACCCGGTATGGCGACGGTATTTTCATGGAACTGGACCTGGATCCCGGCTACCTGACGTACCTCATTCCACCCCTGACACTCCAGATTCTGCTCGAAAATGCCATTAAACACAACATCATTGCCGTCAGCCGCCCCCTGACAATCAAGCTTTACACGCTGGAAGGCCACCTGTATGTGGAAAACAATCTGCAAAAGAAGAAAATGGCCGTTCCGTCCAACCAGATCGGGTTGCAGAACATCATGATCAAGTATAAACTCCTCGCCCATTCGCCGGTGACGATCTATACTGACGAGCATAAATTTCTGGTGGGCGTGCCGCTGCTGACGCCTACGACAGAGGGGGTGGCGGGGTAACTTCCAAAAAATAAAATCATCTGCCAGGTCATTACCGCGTGATGAAAATGGATGATTTACGTGTATTTCAGCCAATGTTCACACACCTCGACAAGCTGCGCCGTAATGCCGTGTACGGAAATCTCCTTGTTGATAAAACCGTCGGCACCGGCCGCAAAGCAGTGCTCCACGTCTTTTGGTGAAGTCGAATGCGTAAAAATTACCACCGGGATGTGCTTCCAGTCCGGATGCGCTTTCAATCGGGTTAGCAACTGAAAACCGGTGATGTAAGGCATCTTCAAATCCAGCAAGATCAGATCCGGCTTTGGAGCGAATGCGTTTAAACGCTCTTGCAGGAAAAAACCGTCCGAATAGAGCTGAAAGGTGTAATCAGGCAGGTAGCGCGCATTGATCCATTCGTACAGAATCAGATTCTCGTCGTTATCTTCAATAAAACAAAGCGTAGGATTTTCGCCCACCGGCACCGGACGGGGAATCATAACCGACCGCTTATCTGATCCAGAATTTTCCATAACGTTTCCGTGAGTTTATTTAAATGGATGCTTTCAACGACTCACTGGCAAACAATTATTATGCAAAACTTTTCAGAATAAATACTTAGTTATTTTCCGGTATTTCGCCGTATTACTTACTTATTTTCCAGTACTGCCACGGTCAGCCGACTGATGCAGACGAGTTTACCCGCTTCGTCCGTAATACGAATGTCCCAGATGTGCGTCGTCCGGCCGACGTGGATCGGCGTCACCTTGCCGTAGACCCACCCTTCTTTTACGGAACGAATGTGGTTGGCGTTGATTTCCAGGCCCACAGCCCGCTGGCGGGTCGGATCGTCGAGATGCGTCACCGAGGCCACACTGCCCAGGGTTTCGGCCAGCACCACCGATGCGCCCCCGTGCAAAATCCCGAACGGCTGGTGGGTCCGGTGGTCGACAGGCATCCGGGCGGTTATAAACCCGTCGCCGAGTTCGGTTAACTCGATTCCCAGGTGATGAACAATGGAGTTTTTATGAAATTGCTGCAGGGATTCTAAAGTCCAGTCCGGCTTCATTGTGTGAAGAATTTTTCGTAATTTTGCAGGCGTTTTGCCAGACAGAGCGAAGCTGTCACGGTGTGAAATAGCAAATTTAAAATGTAAAATGAGAATTAATAAAGTATTCTAGCGGCTGGTTTTTCATTTCGCAGACCGTTTAACTTTTCCATTTTACATTTATCGGAATACCTATTACAACCACAGAGGATTGGAACAAAAAACGATATATCTCATTCGCCACGGCGAAACGGATTACAACCGACAGGGCATTGTTCAGGGCAGTGGCGTAGATTCAGATCTGAATGCGATGGGACAGGCTCAGGCCCTGGCTTTTCATCAGGCGTATCAGCACATCCCGTTTGCCAAAGTATACACCTCCAAACTTCGGCGCACGATGCAGTCGGTGCGGTTTTTCATCGACGCCGGCATTCCCCACGAAAGCTACGAGGGCCTCAACGAAATTAGCTGGGGAGCCCGCGAAGGCAAAACGCCCAACAGCTTCGACAACGAATATTACCGTACGCTGATTGAAAACTGGGCGGCTGGCCATACCGACTATCCGACCGAAGACGGCGAAAGCCCGGAACAGGTTGCCCGGCGTCAGAAACCCGTGATCGACCTCATCCTTTCGCGCCCCGACGAAAATCCGGTGCTGGTGTGCATGCACGGCCGGGCCATCCGCATTTTGCTGTCGTGGCTGATGAATGAATCCCTGGCGACCATGGATTTGTACGAACACAGCAATTTGTGCCTCTATAAACTGATCTACGATTACGACACCCGCGAATTTACGATTGAAGTTTCCAACGACAGCACCCACCTGCTGGCACTGGTCATGCATCAATAAGGTGTTCATTTTTTGTCATCGGAAAAACGCCAGCGGTTACATAACTAAAAACCGGCAACTGACAATTCTATATTACCACTCCTGTAATAATAGCCCCACTTCATCCACAAACTTGTATATTCGTTATGGGTACAATGTTTTTGGAGTTGATTTCTGAAGTGAGCGCATGTCTAAAAATAGAATATATTGGTTTTGTCAGATAGTCGGGTGGACGATGCTCATCATGGCAGAGTTCGCTATTTTTACCTTTGGAGAAGGATACAAGGCTGATTTTTTTTACGAAGCGATTGCCACCATCATTCTGTGTATTCTGCTAACCCACCTGTACCGCCTGATGATCAAACGATGGCGGTGGGTTCAGTTGCCTTTCTTTCAGCTCGTGCCACGGGTCATTTTATCGGTTTTTGTTCTGGCCGTCATCATGACCATCATCAACCTTCCCATTGATAAACAGGTGCTTCCGGAATACCTGTCCGACGAACCGTCCATCGTTTTGGGCTATTTGTTAAACTGGGGGAAATGCATGTTGGCGTGGGTACTGAGTTATACGGCTTATCATTATGTGGAACGCTCGCGCGATGCCGAAATTGAAAAAATCCTGCTGAAAACCTCCATTCGCGAGTCCGAAGCCAAGGTTCTGCGGTCGCAGCTCAACCCGCATTTTGTCTTCAATGCCCTCAACAGCATCCGCGCCCTGGTGCTCGAAAATCCGACCAAAGCGCAGCAAAGCATCACCCAACTCTCCAATATTCTCCGCAACTCGCTGCTGGCCGACCGCCGGAAAACCGTTGAACTAAGGGAAGAAATCAAAACCGTCGAAGATTATCTGGCCCTCGAAAAAGTTCGCTACGAAGACCGTTTGAGTTGCCGCCTGGAAATCGATCCGAAAACCCAGTACTTGCAGGTGCCGCCCATGATGTTTCAAACGCTGGTTGAAAATGCCATTAAACACGGCGTTCAGAAAGCCATTTCCGGCGGTTTTGTCGAACTGACCACCTGGCTGGAAGACCGTCTGCTGTACATACGCATCCGCAATACCGGCGTGCTGGGCAACACGGAAGCCTCGTCCGGCTTCGGACTCAAAAATACCGCCCAACGGCTTGAGTTGCTCTATGGCCCCGAAGCCACCTTTCGCATTCAGCAGGAGTCCGCCGACGTCGTCTGTGCCGATGTGGTCATCCCGCTGCAATCCGCCGGTGTATTCAAACGAACGGAAGAATTGAAAAAAGTTTAAGGGTTACGGTTTTCAGTTTACGCCGGGCCGTCGCTACGGTGGTTGACGCATTTGATACACAAACCCGCATCCGTAGCGACGCCCGGCGTAAACCGAATACAGAAAACCGTACACCATAAACGATAAACTATAAACTTAATTGAATGAAGACCCTTATCGTTGACGACGAGCGGCTGGCCCGCAATGAACTCCGCCGATTGTTGGATAATTTCCCTAAAATTGAAGTGATTGGCGAAGCTGCCAACGCCGACGAAGCCCTCAAACTGATCGATGACCTTCAGCCGGAATTGCTGTTTCTGGATATTCAGATGCCGGGGAAAAACGGTTTTGAGTTATTATCAGCCATTGACGGCAAATCGCCGGAAGTCATTTTCACGACGGCCTACGACGAATACGCCATCACGGCTTTTGAATACAATGCCCTGGATTACCTGCTCAAACCGATTGAATTAAACCGGTTGTCGGAAGCCATCAACCGCATCGAGGAGAACAGCCATGCCCCCGAAATGGAAGCCCCGCGCCGGGACACGAACAAGGTGCTGGGCGAAAACGACCAGGTGTTTGTCAAGGACGGCGAAAAATGCTGGTTTGTCAAACTCGGGAAAGTCCGGTTGTTCGAGTCGATGGGCAATTACGTCCGGCTGCATTTCGATGACCAGAAACCGCTGGTGCTGAAGTCATTGAACAGCCTGGAAGACCGCCTGGACCCCAACACGTTTTTCCGGGCCAACCGCAAGCACATCATCAATCTGCCGTGGATCGACAAGATCGAGCCGTGGTTCAGCGGTGGCCTGCTGGTAACCCTGAAAGGGGGCGACAAGATCGAAATCAGCCGCCGTCAGGCCATCCGGTTCAAGGAATTGATGAGCCTTTAATGGGTTAAGAGTTAAAAATTAAGAGTTAAGAGTTAAGAGTTAAAAGGAGCCGCCGTTGATCGGCTGACGCAGTCACTTGGCAGCGCAACTCTTAACTCTTAACTCTTAACTCTTAATTCTCCCCTCCTAATTCATTCAACGCGGCCCGGGCTTTGTTGTCGATGCTGTTTTTGTATTCGTGTTTTTTGTAGCTCAGTGCCTTCTGAAAGTACTGCCGGGCTTTGGTCAGGTTGCGCTTTTGCTGGTAGATATAACCGAGTTGCAGGGCTGCCGTCGCGCCGTGCGATAACTGGTCGGTTTCGCTCAGACTCACGGCCCGCTCCAAATACGGCAACGCTTCGTCTGCATCGCCCGCGCGCTGGTAAATCCGCCCTTTGCGGTAATTAAACTCGGCCTTCTCGTTCAAAAGCGGAAACGAGGATTCAGTATAATTTTTTAAAGTCGCCAGGGCGGTCTCGTAAAAACCGCCATCCGTTGCCAGCCGGGCCTTCATCAGGATTTTCTGCCGGGGTGAAACGCCTTTTTTGAAATACGATTCCGCGAATTTCTGAGCCGCTTTGTCCGACTCCACGACGGCACCGCCTGCCTGACTAACCTGCCGAAGGTATGGCAGGGCTTTGGTGTCGTCGTCCTGGAGCCAGTAGCACAGAAACAGTTTGTGATACGTGTCTTTCAGGAAGTTAACACCTTTGTACTGACTCAAAAAGGTACGGTAAACCGCAGCGGCCTGTTGATAGTCTGCTTTCTGGAGCAGAATATCGGCTTTTAAATTCTCCAGAATCGGGAACGAAAGGTAATCGGAGCCGGTGGGCCGGTCGTTCAGAAAAGCCAGAGCGTCTTCACTCCGGGCTTCTTTCATGAATACGGAAGTAGCAAAAAAACCCAACAGCAGGTTATCCGGATTGTCCTGCACCATCTTTTTAAGACTGGCCGCATCCGCTGCCGTAAATTTCAGCACGTAGGCCCGAAGCAGCAGATCGATCAGCCGCGATTCGGTTTGAAAAATGGCGTCTTTCTGCGAAACCGTCCGAAGCTCCTGCATCCCTTGTTTGATGTTCCCGCGCAGGCCCAGCATTCGGGTCACCCAGGTGTAATTATCGGGAACCGCGCCAATCATGACGTGCAGCAGCCCGAGGGATTTGTAGGTGGGCAGAAAACCGGGGAATTTTTTGCGGTTTTCCTCCAGTAGTTTATACGCCCGGATCACATCCCAGCAGGCACTGACTTCCTGTCCGAATTTGAGCTTGACGAACGCCCAATGCAACCGCACTTCGGCCTGCGCAAACCGCTGCCAGGGGGAGTTTTCGTCCAGATCCCGGAGCTGGTCGAGCCGCTGGTCTTCCCGGTCCGACCATTGACTGTAGAGCTTCCGGTCGTCGGAAACCAGCAGCGTGACCATATCAGCCAGATTATCGACGTAAATCGCCACGCCGTTTTCCCGTGCCAGCTCACCCGTCAGCATCCGCCGGCCGTCCTGTACTTTCAGTTTCAGCACGTCGGCATAGGCGCGCTGGAGCGGGGGCGTAAAGTCGAAATCGGCGGCCTGGAGCGGGGTAAACGTTCCAATGAAAGCCAGCAAAAGCAATAGAATCCGCATGGTGCGAAAGTAAGAATTCCTGAACCGGTTTCGGGGTCGTTCCCGAAACCGGGATACAAAAAAAAGGCCACCACCCGGCGACCTTTTCACGAAAAAGAATACGATCAATTACCGACGCGATGATACCGGTTCGGGAACGCCTTCGACATCGGCGAACACCCGTCCGCAATGCTCGCAAACGATGATTTTCTTTTTATCCCGGATATCGGCCTGCCGCTGGGGTGGCACGACGTTGAAGCAACCGCCACACGCACCGCGTTTCACGACCACAACCGCCAGGCCGTTCAGGGCATTTTCCCGGATTTTATTGTAAGACTTCAGCAGGCGCTCTTCGATGTGCGTTGCCTGGTCGTCACGGTCTTTCAGCAAAGCTTTCTCCTCATCCCGGCTTTCGGACGTGATTTGGTTCAGCTCCTGCATTTTCGCTTTCAGATCTTCCTTGCGTTCGTCCAGTGCCGACTGTGTTGCTTTAATTTCTTCCTGCTTGTTGCGGATTTTGAACGAGGCTTCGTTGATCTTTTTGTCGGCCAGTTCAATTTCCAGGGTTTGCAGTTCCACTTCTTTCGAGATGGCGTCAAACTCGCGGTTGTTGCGAACGTTCATCTGCTGATCCTTATACCGGGTAATCAGCTTCTCTGAATCCTTTTTAATCGCTTTGTTCCGGTCGATTTCCTCCTCTAACACCTGAATATCGGCGTTGAATTTACCGATTCGGGTTTCAAATCCGGCAATATCATCTTCCAGATCACGCACCTCTTCCGGTAGGTCACCGCGGATCTTTTTTAGTTCATCAAGCTGAGAATCAATTGATTGAAGTTTAAGAAGTGCTTCGAGTTTTTGAGCAATCGTCAGTTCCATTCGTGCGGTTTTATCTGCCTATAAGTAGTATAGCACCGGGTTGGTGTCTATTTCGGACAAAATTACCGCAAAGGTATCATTTTTTTTCAACAAATACTGTTGAATCAAGTCTTTAGTAAATACTTCGCTTTCGTAATGTCCAATGTCTGTAATGATAATACGCGAGTCGGCGTCAAAAAATTCATGGTATTTGTAATCCGCCGTAATAAATACGTCGGCCCCGGCCCGCAGGGCGTCATTCAGTAAAAAACTGCCCGCTCCTCCGCACACCGCCACCCGATGCACCGGCTGCCCGCGCAAAGCCGTATGGCGAATCACCGACAGGTTCATCTGCGTTTTCAGATGGGCTAAAAAATCCGCTTCGCTGAGTGGTTCCGGCAGTTCACCCACCGCACCTGAACCCACTTCCTGATTTTCGTTCGTCAGGGCGGTCAGGTAATGGGCCACTTCTTCGTAGGGATGCGCTTTCCGCAAAGCCGCCAGCACTTTAGGCTGAAGGTAGGCTGGAAAGAGGACTTCAATCCGGTTTTCGTGCGCCGTGGTGTCTTCGCCCGATCTTCCAAGTGCGGGCTTCGACGCGTCATTTCCCCGGAATGTGCCCGTTCCTTCGGTCCGAAAACTACAGTGGTCATACTGCCCGATCTGCCCGACGCCGGCTTCGTATAGCGCATTTAAAACCGTCTGCGTGGCTTCCCTGAACGCCGGTCCCTCCTGCTCATTCGGCACGAACGTGACCAGCTTCATCAACACGTCCGATTTCGGCGCCAGAATCCGGACCTTCTGCAATCCCAGTTGGTCAGCAATCCTGAAACTCACGCCACCCGCGATGTTGTCCAGATTGGTGTGGGCGGCATAGAGCGCCACGTCATTTTTGATGGCCTTGATCACCACCCGCTCCACGTAATTCCGGCCGTTGAGCTTTTTCAAACCCCGGAACACAATCGGGTGATGCGCCACGATGAGGTTGCAGTTTTTCCGAATCGCTTCCTCCACCACAGCTTCCGTGACGTCGAGCGTGACCAGAACACCGGTTACTTCGGCGGCAGCGTCCCCGACGATCAGCCCCGCATTGTCGTAGCTTTCCTGGTAGGCCAGCGGAGCCCAGGCCTCCAGGTAGGTCGTGATGTCGCGTATTGTCATTTTAGGCCATAGCGTTCCGCCAGGATGTTCAGGTGATGCCGTTCGTGTCCGGCCAAAATGGAGAAGAAGGCGCGGGCCGACAAGGGCGAGCCGTTGGCCGTTCCGATCCGTTGCAGGGCCTCTTCCGTCAGGCTTTCGGCGAGGGCCAGGGTCGACTGCCGAACGAAACCGTAGTGCGTCACCAATTGCTGCTGCGACTGCGCGCTGAAGTTGGCGTTATCGACATACACGTTTTCGTCAAAACCCGGCAGCGATTGCTTTTCTCCCCGGGCAATACACAGCGCACGGTAGACAAAAATCCGCTCGGTGTCGATCATATGGCCCAGCATTTCTTTCGGCGACCACTTGCCTTCGGCATACCGGTAGTCCTGCTGAACGACAGTTAAATTTTTATACAAACTTTCTACCATCGCCTGCTGCTGCCGCAAAAGATCAATAACATTCTCGGTATCAACCAGATCGATGTATTTGGCAAAAAAACTCCCTGCCGGGTATTCAGTCGGAAATGGTTTTTTCATCCTTTTTTATCTGTTTTTTTTGGCAAAGGTATTGCGTAATGTCTAAAAGCAGCTACCTTTGCACCACGTTTTCAGGAAATGAAGGCGGAATAAAAATGGATCGGTAGTTCAGTTGGTTAGAATGCCGCCCTGTCACGGCGGAGGTCGCGGGTTCGAGTCCCGTCCGATCCGCTCAAAAGCGGGAAGATCGCTTAAGTAACACTATTATTAGCCTCAAAGCCCGTTTCTACGGGCTTTTTTGTTGCCCTCATTTTTTAGGGATCAAGTGCAAAAGTTGGATCAAGTACAAAAGTTGTGGAGTGCGTTGCATTTTTTTAGG
>NZ_VBSL01000080.1 GCF_006149005.1 Larkinella sp. C7
TACTGGTTGCCGGATCCGGTGGTTTCATTTTTTACAACACCAATGGGCTGAATGCGTATTTGAATCAGGCGGATCGCTTGCAGATGCGGGCGGAATACGAGCGACGCTACGGGCCATACTGGAATGCCCCGCGACCCGTTCTGGTGCGCACCCGGTTGCAGGTCGAGCTCTATCCCGAAAAACAAAAGGCTGAAATAACCGGTACGTACCAGCTGGTCAATCGCGGCAAAGTCGCCATCGACTCGATCCACCTTTCCACGATTCCCCACGAAGGGATCGCAGACGTTTCATTCAACCGGCCGGCATTTCCGATGGTGCTGGATGATGAGCTCGGTTACCGGATTTATTCCCTGAAAAATCCGCTCCAGCCCGGCGACTCATTACAAATGCATTTCAAGATGCACATCAAACCCCGGGGCTTCAGCAACACGGGCGTGGATGCCTCCGTGGTCGCGAATGGTTCTCATTTAACCAGTGGCTGGATGCCCGTCATTGGTTACCAAGACGATCGCCGTCTGCGTGATGCGCGTGACCGCTCAACGCATGGACTCGCTCCGCGGGCGGAGAGGCCCTCTCTCTACGATGTTGCCGCGCGCAACGATACCCGTCATGCGGAACAGATAGACTTGGAAGCGATTGTC
>NZ_VBSL01000081.1 GCF_006149005.1 Larkinella sp. C7
CTGAAGAATTAATATCAAAGCTTCCACGATAGTCACCAATTGATTGGTTACCAGCATAGTTAGCTTCATTAACAGTAACAGTAGAACCATTTACTGACGTTACATAGGCAACGTGACCATAGCCACCACCATCATTTGGCCAAACAACAACAGAACCAACTTGCGGAGTTGAACCAGTTGTATGACCAGCAGCTACTGCACTAGAACCCCATTGATTTGCATTACCCCAGTAGTTACCAACCCAAGATGCTAATGATTTAACACCCCAAGTACNNNCAAGTACATTGTCCAGCTGGATAAGTGTTTGTATCATCAACTGGTGCAGCCGCTGCTGAAGTAGTAGTAGATTGTGAATCTTGGTTAGCAGAATCATCGGCAGCTGGTGCTTGTTGAGTAGCAGATTGATCTTGCTGTTGTTGATCCTGATTTTGATCTTGTGCAGGAGCTTCTGAAGATTCAGTAGTTGGTGCATCACTTGCAGCCTCTGAAGCTGATGTTTCAGCCGAAGCAGATTGATTGTCTGCTTGTTGTTGCTGATTTTGTGTAGCAGCTTCTGATTGAGCAGCAGCTTGAGATGCAGCTACAGCTTCCGATTCTGAACTTGCAGCTGAAGCGGAAGCCGCCGCACTTGCAGCTTGT
>NZ_VBSL01000082.1 GCF_006149005.1 Larkinella sp. C7
GTAAAGCTGACCCCAAGGCTTTCGTTTCCGTGGCCGAGGATGTTCATATCCTGGGACGTTTTGTGGAAGATGACTAGAATAATACTCTTCGAAAATCTCAAGATACATCAAGCAAAGCGTAATCAGCTTTTCTTTTCTCGAGTCACCTGGTTAACTCACTTTGCCGTGCTTCAGTACAGTCTGCAGTTCGAACGACACCTCATATAAGTCTCGTTTCTACCAACTTTATGAGGTTAGTGAAGAAACTAGTCAGTCAACCATAGTTGCTGACGTTCTATTAGTTAAACGATAGTTTTCACTAATAGATGGTTCTTTCTTCGTCTGTTTTCAATTTTCATATAAGTACAAAATAGGACTATCGGATTTTTCGATGGTCTTAAAAGTTTCCTTCTAGGCTACAATAAAGGCTTTTCAGTTACATAATAAAAAGTGCTCTAATAAGTAAGTGTCTGTAGCAACTATAATTTCATCTATTTAGGATATTTTTAATTGAAGGTTAATTAAAATGAAAGAAAATTATACATCAGATTTCAAAAACATTACACAATTATTGATTTTTAAATTTTAACCTTTAATTTTTTGAAAAAAATATTAAAATGAAGATACTAGTCGACTAGTAAAATAATTTTAAAGGAGAAT
>NZ_VBSL01000083.1 GCF_006149005.1 Larkinella sp. C7
AATGACCCCTTTCAAAATCACCTCTGTTTAATTTGAGTCGCCTCAATTCTTAGACGACTCCCCAGATTGTTTTTTATGTTCTTTTCAAACTTGAGATGGACTTCTTTGTGTTTCTTCTTGAAGCCTGTGATTCAGGCTCCTGATTGTTCCAAAGTTTTATCTATTTAATCGCAGCTGAAATTTCTTAAGCTTCTGGTGCTTTTTAAAGTTTTGGAAAGACTACGGTGAAGGTGATGGTATCTTCCTTATAGCTNTAATCGCAGCTGAAATTTCTTAAGCTTCTGGTGCTTTTTAAAGTTTTGGAAAGACTACGGTGAAGGTGATGGTATCTTCCTTATAGCTGGCAAAGATACGTCCACGAAAGAGTTTGACCACACTTTGGGCCATGGAAAGGCCAATACCGAATCCTGATTTTTTCTTATTATTGTGGGATTCCTCTTCCCGATAGAAGCGCTCGAAAAATTTACTATAATCCGTGTCTTTACCTTCTTTATAAGTGTTGGAAACCTGCAAGCGAGCTCGCTTGCGTGTACGACCGACTTGACTGAGGCGGACACTGACCTGACCATCGGGGTCACAATATTTATTAGCATTGTCCACTAAGATGGTGACCAGCTCGAAAAGGGATTTCTCCTCAG
>NZ_VBSL01000084.1 GCF_006149005.1 Larkinella sp. C7
TGCTGGGCCCGACCAAGTTTACAAGACTAATGAAGAGCTCAGGGCTGGACTCATTGGGGCCTATAAGGAATTTTTGAGCGAATATAAGGAAGCCGGCGGGGAAATCGTCCAATTTGATGACTGTCTCTGGGAGCTCTTTGATGCTAGCAATCCGCTGACACCATTTGCCGGTCTTAGCAATGAACAACTGGCTGGATTAGCAGACGACTTTATAGCCATCAACAATGAAGTCGCTGACTACGGCCACCAAATTGGACTCAAGGTCTGGACCCACAACTGTCGTGGTAATTACGAAAGTCGTTCGGCAACTGGTGGAACCTATGAGGCCATCGCTAAGAAATTCCTGGCCAACCAGCACTACGACCGCTTCTTCCTAGAATGGGATAACGATACCTCCGGCGACATTAAGGCACTGGAAGCATTGAAAGATAAGGATGCTGAGGTTGTTCTAGGGCTGCTCTCTTCGAAAACAACTGACCTAGACGACGAAGAGCGAGTTTACAAGTTGCTGGAAGAAGCCAGTCAAATTCTATCTAAGGAACGCCTCTTTCTCTCCCATCAATGTGGCTTTGCTTCCTGTGATTCAGGAAATGAATTAGCCATTCCCCAACAATGGAAAAAGATTGAACAAGGTCAA
>NZ_VBSL01000085.1 GCF_006149005.1 Larkinella sp. C7
GAGCCTTATTGATATAGCCTTCGTACTTGATTTCGGTCTCAAGTAGTTCAATCAGCTTGGGACTGAGGGCCTCAGCAGCAGGGCCGATAAATTTAATCACATCAGCATAGCTGACTTCTGGTCGCCGCATAAATTCCTTAGCGGTCACCGCATCGGTCAGGGGCTTGAAGCCCATGGCTTGAACCTCTTCGTTGGTGTCCTCGGTTGGCTTGAGTTTATTGGTTGACAGGCGTTTCATTTCGTTGTCAAATTGAGCCTTCTTGATTTCATAGTTGANTGGCTTGAACCTCTTCGTTGGTGTCCTCGGTTGGCTTGAGTTTATTGGTTGACAGGCGTTTCATTTCGTTGTCAAATTGAGCCTTCTTGATTTCATAGTTGAGCCAGCGTTCTTCGTCAACCAGACCCATTCGCCGGCCAATTGGCGTTAGCCGCATATCGGCATTATCATGCCGTAAAATCAGGCGGTATTCGGCCCGAGAAGTCAAGAGGCGGTAAGGTTCCAGCGTTCCCTTGGTCACCAGGTCATCAATCATGACCCCAATATAGGCATCGCTGCGTTTTAAAATCAGCTCAGGCTTGCCTTGCACCTTGAGAGCGGCATTGATACCGGCGACAATACCTTGCCCAGCGGCTTCTT
>NZ_VBSL01000086.1 GCF_006149005.1 Larkinella sp. C7
CACACCCCTCGCTCAAAGGTGGACCTGATTCTCTGCAACCCACCCTATTTCAAGGCGACCGAAAACTCTAAGAAAAATGCCAGCCAGCACTACCTTCTGGCTCGCCATGAAATTGCTACCAACCTAGAAGAAATCTGTCAGGTCAGCCAGCAGGCTCTTAAAACCAAGGGCCGCTTGGCTCTGGTCCATAGACCAGATCGCTTTCTGGAAATCATGGACACTCTGGAAAAATACAAGCTGGCCCCCAAGCGGGTACAATTCGTCTATCCCAAGACGGATAAGGAAGCCAATATGATTCTGGTGGAGGCCATCAAGGACGGCTCCTTGGACGGGCTCAAGATTTTGCCACCCTTGATTGTTCACAAGGATAACGGCGACTATACCGACGCCATTCATGACATCTATTTTGGTCCCGACCACAAGGCCTACATGTATGTCCTCAAGTGTGCGGACGGTAGCCTCTATACCGGTTATACGACCGATTTGGACAAACGTCTGGCCACCCACAATGCCGGTAAGGGAGCCAAATACACCAAGTCACGCTTGCCAGTCGACTTGCTCTATTACGAGACCTTCAACCACAAGAACGCCGCCATGTCAGCTGAAGCCAAATTCAAACTCAAGACTC
>NZ_VBSL01000087.1:0-223 GCF_006149005.1 Larkinella sp. C7
AGAATCTTTTTCAAATATGGGGAAGATAAATTTTCCAAACAGATTGCCCGTAAGATTGAGCAGGCAAGGGCAATTAAACCAATTGAGACAACGACTCAGTTGGCTGACATCATCAAGTCGGCCAAGCCAGCCAAGGAATTAAAAAAGAAGGGCCATCCGGCCAAGCAAATTTTTCAGGCCATCCGGATTGCTGTCAATGATGAACTTGGAGCGGCGGATGAGT
>NZ_VBSL01000087.1:303-627 GCF_006149005.1 Larkinella sp. C7
TGGAGGATCGCCTGACCAAACAACTCTTTAAAGAAGCCTCAACGGTGGATGTGCCCAAGGGCCTGCCCTTTATTCCAGAGGAGATGCAGCCTAAGATTGCCTTAGTCAATCGCAAGCCAATTTTACCGTCACAAGAGGAGCTGGCGGTTAATAATCGGGTTCATTCAGCCAAGCTCAGAGTGGCGAAAAAAATTCGAAAGTAGTAGATATTTATGGCAAATAATAAGCAAGAAGAAGTAGCAATTCAAAATGCCTTTCAGAAGCGATTTCGGAAGTTTTCTCGTCTGGAGATTGCCTTCTACGGCTCGATTATTATCACCGCAG
>NZ_VBSL01000088.1 GCF_006149005.1 Larkinella sp. C7
GAACTTAATCATAATGGGATAACTAGTTTTATCTATCAAAAGTATAGTAATACTTATAGCGACAATGGATTAGTTATATATAGAGTACCGATTTCTTCTCCTATCGATACAGATAAATCCTTTAGAAAAATTAAACGATTTATAGAATACTACCTAAAATATTCAGATTCAAATTTAAGAGGAGCTCTAAGAAATTTTATTAGCTTATCGAAGAATCCACAGCTTTACGGGGAAAAATTTTCAAGTTCGTGTGATTATAACTATTATCCCGCTTTATATTTAATGAAGCAGGAATTTGGAAAAATAAAAGACGATATTGCTGATTTCGACTCAGAGGTTTTAGTCCCTTTACACCAAAAATTAGATGACATTTCTCAATCGGCAGATGAATCCAGTAATGAAATTACTCAATTTTTTGAAGATGAAAACTCAAAAATTCAATCACAGGTTGAATTACAAGAGCAGTATTTGAATAATTTTACTGAAAACATGGAAAAATGGGAGGAAGAAAAAGAAAATAAGTTAAGAGAGCTTGAAGAAACATATAAAAACAAATTACAATTAGAAGAGCCTGAAAAACTTTGGAATTTACGTGCTGAAAATTATCGGAAGAAGGCTAAGTTTT
>NZ_VBSL01000089.1 GCF_006149005.1 Larkinella sp. C7
TTTCCGGCAGGATTTGCTCAACGCGGGCAAGGGCAATGGCAAACACGCCTTTAGTCTTGCCATTCCCTCCAGCCTGAAAGATGGTCGTCCGCATCTGCTCACAGCCCGGGTGGCCAGCAGCAGTTTCATGCTGAAAAATCCGCCCAAAGCACTGACTTGTCAGGGAAGCGGGGAGCCAATCAATCTACCACCCGTTGCGCCCACAACAACACCTTTATCCGCAACCGTTGGTCAGAATTTCATCGCCTTTCTGCCCGCCTTTACCGATCCGGAAAATGGTGCTCTAAACTATAATCTGACCGGTTTGCCGGGAGGGCTGAGTTTTGATGTGGCTGCACGGATCATTATTGGAAATCCCACCGTCAGCGGTAATTTTAATCTGACGTATTCGGCGACGGATAGCCAACTGGCGAAAACAGAAGTAACCATTTCGTTGACCGTCAGAGCGGTTTCGGCCATCAATCAGCCACCGATAGCCCCAACGACAACACCTTTATCCGCCACCATTGGAACGGCATTCAGCATCACCTTACCGGTTTTTACCGACCCTGAAAATCAATCGCTGACGTATTCGCTGAGCGGTTTGCCTTCCGGACTGAGTTTTACGGCCAGCAGCCGCCAGATC
>NZ_VBSL01000009.1 GCF_006149005.1 Larkinella sp. C7
ATCAACCTGACCTGCTCGCCCACCGGCGGTCGGTTATCGGCGGAAGGTGCGGAAGCGCTACAGGCGGTTTTGCTGGGTAATCCGGTGTCGGATCAGGTTCGTGTCGAAATCCGGGGCGCAGCAGGCCAGCCGTTGCGCGTGCAACTGACGGATGTCAATGGGCGACTACTGAGTGAACGGCAGGTGGAAAAAGCGGCTGCGGTAGAACAGCAGACCCTGCCGGTTTTGCATCCGATGCCGGGCCTGTTGTTTTTACAGATTCAGAGCGGTTTCCGATCCGTAACCTTGAAAGTATTGACGCAATAAATGTTAAACGGCATCCTGCAAAAACCGCCCGGACACGTCATCCGGGCGGTTTTTGTAGATTAATCGATCAACTCACAGCCACTCCCAGGCACTCTGGTAGGCATCGAGTTGTTCGGAATAGGCAATGAAGTCGGCATAAAACGGCAGACTCGCCAGCGTGGCACTGTCGCCCACAATGACCAATTTCTTCCGCGCCCGCGTCATGGCGACGTTCATCCGGCGAATGTCGGCCAGAAAACCAATCTCGCCTTCGGCATTGCTCCGGGTCATCGAAATGTAGACAATATCACGCTCCTGCCCCTGAAAACTATCGATGGTGTTGACTGCAATTTTGCCCAGGTACGGCTGTAAATCCGGCGCGTGGGCCAGTTGCTCATTCAGAACGGCAAGCTGTTGTTTATAGGGCGAGATGATCGCAATGCTCGGGAAATTCTGCGGACTGTAAAACGGCCCCAGTTCGGCCACCAACTGCGTCAAATGCTTCATCAGCAAAGCGGCTTCTTCCGGGTTGGTGGAACTGGTGCCTTCCAGCTTTTCGTCAAAACCGCAGCCCGCCGTGTCGATAAACCGCAGCGCGCTGTCGCCGGGAAACAGCGAATGAGCCGCCACCGACGCGTGCGCTTTGAGAACATTGGCATAAAAAACCTGCGACGAATAACCCATGATGTGCGTGTGCATCCGGTATTGTTCTTCCAGCACACTGACCGCTTCGGGGTGCAGGGCCACGCATTTTTCGAGCAAGGTCGTGCTCAGGCCTTTCCGGGCCGCTTCGTTCGATTTGATCGTCGGCGACAACTGGCAGTGATCGCCGGCCAGCACCACCTTTTGCGCTTTCAGGATCGGAATCCAGCAGGCGGGTTCCAGCGCCTGCCCGGCTTCGTCGATGACCACGGTATGAAACGTCAGGTTCCGGATCATGTACTGGTTGGAACCGACGAGCGTGGCCGTAATCACCTGGGCTTTGGCCACCAGATCATCGATGATATACTGTTCCGTGTTCCCCACCTCCTTCATAATCCGGTGAGCCTCATCAAACAGGGCTTTCCGTTGATCGCGCTCGGCTTTGCCAAAATTGCGCTTGTACTTATGCGCCATGTTTTTGAACTCATTCGCCTGCTTTTTCAGCTTTTTGGCCTCTTTCATCAGGTGGTGCTCCGCCATTTTGTGGTCCAGCGTGAGCGCCATCAGCCGCTCCGAAACGCGCGCCGGATTGCCGACCCGCAGCACGTTCAGCCCCTGTTCGTGCAGTTTTTCACTCAACAGATCGACCGCCGTGTTGCTGGGCGCAACCACCAGAATTTTCCGGTTGTCCTGTTTCAGCAGGGCTTTGATGGCCTGCACCAGCGTGGTGGTTTTGCCGGTTCCCGGAGGGCCGTGAACGATGGCCAGTTCGTTGGCGGCCCGGATTTTTTCGACCGCCCGGTTTTGGCTTTCATTCAGTGGCGGAATCGGCAGCGGAGGTAAATCGGTCTGAAAGGTGGGCGACGACTGGCCGGTCAGGATCTTCACCAGGCGGTGTTGCGGCCCCTCGTTCAGCGAATTCGCGAGCTTGAGCGCGTCCTGCATTTCGTCGTAGCTTTTGTCGTCGAAAAGCAGTTCAACCCCCAGTTTTCCATCCCGCGACCAGTCGGGCAGTTCGTCGGTCAGCAGGGTGATTTTGAGCCGATTGCCGCTCTGGTGGGAAACCGTTCCTTCGACCCGGTCGTTTTTTGGATCGTGGTTGCTGAAAAAAACGGCGGGCATGCCCGACCGGAACTGGTGCGAAACATCCTGGTGTGTGGTGCGTTCCACTTCCACCGTCAGGTAATCGCCCCGACTCATCTCGGAACCCCGGATGGCGATGGGATACCAGGTCAGGCCGCTGGCCCGGCGTTCGGCAACGGAAGTGCTTTCCGTCTGTCGGCGGTATTGATTGCGATCTTCTTCCCGTTCAATTTTTAAGACGTCAAGAAGATTTTTAAAGTAATCCATTCCCAAAAGTAGTGGATATTCGGCCGGGCAAAAAGTTGGCTCCCGGTATTTTGGCGCCAAATGAAGGATATTGACGCAGGAAGTATATCTTCGAAAAACCTTGCTTTCCTGAAAATTATGCACCCCAAAACCGCTGACTCACCGAATGAAATGCCTGCGCAACCAGGGCCGGGCCACACATCGCCCCGGACGGTAAAAGCCTGGCTGTCGTCGCTGGGTCCCAGTATCATCACAGCCGCGCTGGTTTTTGGCCCCAGCAAAATGACGATTACCTCAAAGATGGGGGCCGAATACGGGTATTCGCTGCTCTGGATCATTGTGATGGCGATCTTCTTTATGATTGTTTTCACGGCCATGGCCGCCCGGATCGGTCTGGCAACGAACCAATCCCTGCTGGCGACCATCCGGCAGAAGTGGGGCAATCCGGTGGCGGTGGCGGTGGGAATTGGGGTCTTTCTGGTAGCCACCTCGTTCCAGGCCGGCAACTCCGTCGGGGTCGGAATTTCCATCGCCGAAGCCACCCATACCCCGGTGAACGTCTGGATTGGTATATTTACGGTTTTGGGAATTAGTCTGCTTTTTTTGAAGTCGTTTTATAAAGTGCTCGAACGGCTCATGATTCTGCTGGTCGGTGTGATGCTGGTGGCTTTCATCGCCACGCTGACTTTTTCGGGGCCGGATTATGCCGAGGTCGCAACCGGTTTCATACCGTCGCTGCCTGCGGGTTCGCTGGGGCTGGTCATTGCGTTTACGGCCTCCTGTTTTTCGATTGTGGGTGCGTTTTACCAGTCGTATCTGGTGCAGGAGCGGGTGCGGGTCAATCCGAAGGTGCGGGATGAAAAGGTGGATACCGTCACCGGCATGACGCTGATGGGGCTGATGAGCGCGACGGTTTTAATCTGTGCTGCGGCTGTATTGCATCCGAAGGGCATCAAAGTGACCAGTGCCTCAGACATGGGAAAAGCCCTGGAGCCGATTTTTGGGCAATATGCCTCGGTGCTCTTCCTGATCGGGTTATTCGGTGCTTCGTTTTCGTCGCTCGTCGGCAACGCCACCGTCGGCGGAACGCTCCTCGGCGATGCGCTGGGCTACGGCAGTCAGTTGGGTTCCAAACGGGTCAAATACCTGATTGCGCTGGTCATGCTCTTTGGCGCTTCCATTGCCATAATTTTCGGAAAGCTGCCGCTCGACCTGATCATTTTTGCCCAAAGCATTACCATCCTGGTGGTGCCTTTCATCGGGGTGGCGATGTATACGATTGCCAACGACCGCCGGATCATGGGCCGCTACGCGAATTCGACCGCCGTCAAAGTGGCCGGTGCGTTGGGGTTGCTGGTGATTTTCGGGCTGGCTTTAAGCAATGTCAATCAATTGTTTTTTAAGTAACAGACATGAACGATTTGCACGTGTTGGAACAGGAACTGATCAAGCCCTCGGCGGCTTTGGTGTCTGATTTATACGAACTGGAAGGCGACATCCTCATTCTGGGGGTTGGCGGAAAAATGGGGCCGAGTCTGGCGCGGCTGGCCAGACAGGCCATCGAGCAGGCCGGAATTCAGAAACGCGTCATCGGTGTTTCCCGGTTTTCGGACCGGCAACTCCAGGGCGAACTCGAAGCCGACGGCATCGAAACGATTTCGGCGGATTTACTCAACGAAAGCGATCTGGCAGCTTTGCCGTCCGTGAAAAATGTGCTCTATTTGGCCGGAACCAAATTTGGCACCACCGGCAAGGAAGCCTTCACCTGGGCGATGAATGCCTACCTGCCCGGGCGGGTGGCGGAGAAATACCGCAATTCCCGGATTGTGGCGTTCTCGACTGGCAATGTTTACCCGTTTACGCCGGTAACGTCCGGGGGCGCAACGGAAGAAACCACCCCCGAACCCGTCGGCGAATACGGACAATCGTGTCTGGGCCGCGAGCGGATTTTTCAGTATTTCGCGGATAAAAACAACACGCCGACGCTGATTTACCGCCTGAATTACGCCATCGATCTCCGTTACGGCGTGCTGCTGGAAATTGCCAAATCCGTCATCGCCGAAAAACCGATTAACCTGGCGATGGGCAACGCCAATGTCATCTGGCAGGGTGACGCCAACGAAATTGCCCTCCGGGCGTTGCGGCATTGCAACGTGCCGGCCAAAATCCTCAACGTCACCGGACCCGAAACCGTCTCAATCCAGTGGCTGGCGCAGGAGTACGGCAGGATGCTCGGCAAGGCTCCGGTTTTCGTCAACGAGGCCCAGCCAACGGCTTTGCTGAGCAATTCGTCGCAGGCCAACAAGCTGTTCGGCTACCCGCGCGTCACGCTGCGGCAGATGATGGAACTGACCGTCGCGTGGTTGCAGGGTGGCGGCACAATTCTGAACAAACCCACGCATTTTCAGGAGCGGGATGGCAAATTTTAATGAGTAGCAATATGGCATTACGTTCTGATATTCAGCAATTATTACACGCGGGTACGGTGATTCCGGCGCACCCCCTAGCCCTGAACCCAAACCGGCAGTTTGACGAAAACCGGCAGCGTGGTTTAACCCGTTACTATATGGCGAGCGGAGCCGGTGGAGTGGCCGTGGGCGTTCACACCACCCAGTTCGAAATCCGCGATCCGAAAATCAATCTCTACGAAACGGTGCTGAAAGTAGCCGCCGAAGAAATTGCCGAAGCCCAACTGAACCGTCCGTTCATCAAAGTAGCCGGTATGGTCGGCCCCACCGACCAGGCACTGAAGGAAGCCGAACTCGCCCTGAAATACGGGTATGATCTGGGGCTGCTGAGCATGGGCGGTTTGCAAAACTGGACCGAAGCGGCCATTCTGGACCGCGTTCGGGCGGTGGCTGAGGTGATTCCAGTCTTCGGTTTTTACTTACAGCCATCGGTGGGAGGGCGCATTTTCAGCTACGATTTCTGGCATCGGTTCGCCGAAATTCCCAACATTCAGGCCATTAAAGTCGCCAGTTTCAACCGGTATCAGACGCTGGATGTGGTGCGGGCGGTTTGTCATTCCAGCCGCCGGGACGCGATTGCGTTGTATACCGGCAACGACGACAACATTGTGGCGGATTTGCTGACGACGTACCGGTTTACGATTGGCGGCCAAACCGTTGAAAAGCGGTTTGTGGGCGGTTTGCTGGGGCATTGGGCCGTGTGGACGAAAAAAGCCGTCGAACTGCTGGACGAAATCAAAACCTGCCTCGACAACGAAAACGACGGGCTGGTGGAACTGCTGACGCGCAACGTCGAAGTCACCGACAGCAACGCGGCTTTCTTCGATCCGGCCCACGGTTTCCACGGCTGCATTGCCGGAATTCATGAGGTGCTGCGTCGGCAGGGACTGCTCGAAGGGCGCTGGTGTCTGAATCCGGCGGAGGAACTGTCGCCGGGGCAGATGGAAGAAATCGACCGGGTTTACGCGGCTTATCCGCACCTGAACGACGACGATTTCGTGGCAACGATCAGTTCCGGCCATTCCTCACTCCGAAGCATTCGTTGAGTAGGCGAACGCATAAACCGTTCCGTTTACCCACTCGTTTTTTGCGAAGGTGAACTTTTTCAGAACCAGCGTCCCCGGTTTGAGTGGCCGATCGGTATTCGAGTGGTCGGCAATGATTTTGCCAGAATACTGATTGTTCTGTTTGAAAATTTCGATCCGGCGTTCGCCGGTTTCATCTTCATAAAGCCCGAAAATATCGTCGGCTTTTACGGTCGATTGTGCGACTGCCCTATCGGCCATACCGATGAGGGAGAAGATAGTCTTCTTCCTGGGTAATGCTCTTTAGCGTATTTAGGAAATTAAACAGAAAATGGGGGCTAATCTGTTGCTTCAAAACCTCCAGACGGGCTTTCAGATTTTCCTGCTTGAGACGCTCGTTTTCCAATTTAGCCGCTTGAGATTCCTGGTTTTGTTTCAGGTAATAGGCCACAAAAACATGAAGGAAGATAGCACACTGCCGCGCAGCAGAACCCAGGCCAAACGTCTGGAAGCCGGGATATCCTTCCAGAGTAAACTGAGATTAAATACAGAGGCCATCAGGTGATCATACGGCAAGAAAAGAGCCAGTGTAAAGAGAACACTTCCCGGACCGACGATCCAGCGGGGACGAACCAAAGAAAGGGTGCGCGGTTGGTTGAGCACATATTGATGAAAGACCCAGCAACTAAAACCATGTGCGAACGTGTAGGAATGGTAGCTGCATAATGGGTAAAGTCGTTGTTTCCAGTCGAATAAACCGTGGGGCAGACACCAGCATGGCGACTGCCAGAGAGAGAAAAAAACCTATTTTAAGGCGAAAATCGCGCGCAGGAAACACACTGAATAGGGGTTTAGGCCATCAGGACCATACCCAATTTCCAAATAAAGGTAAGAAATGCTACGCGTTTACCGGATTCTGATCGGACGTTTTTGCGTACCTGCGAAATTGGAGATTCCTTGTAAATCGTCTTTGCGCATTTTGGCACTTTTTTTGTATTAAGTTGAATTTATCGGACAAGCGCCAACGCTGGCCTTGGCGAAGGCACGGCAGAATCCACCGGACTTTGCTTTTCGGGCCTTTTGCGAACTTTCAGGGACGCAGTAACCTACAACGGCTTTACCAAATCATGATTCAGTTACCAGTTGAAGACGCGTTAAACGAATTCCTGAAAACCTTCACCGACTTCGGATTTATCCAGGGGAGCCACCTTGTCTACTGGAACGAGCGGTTTGCCACCGAAGATCCTAACCGGTTCATCCCGGTTGTCGAGGCTGTTGTTCGCTATGCCGTTGACCAGGGCGACTCCGTTCCCTTTGATCGGTTTGTGCTTTTCTTAAACAAAAGCAATTTCGATTTGCATTTCCGCACCGTCAAAGCCTACACCGTCTGGTTTTACGACACACTTTTTGGGATGCTGAACGCTTCTGCCAATCTGGCCAGCTCGCTCGAATCGTAAGCCGATCAACCGATTTACTGCTTTTCCCAAAAGTAGCAGGGATTGACTCATCTGTGACAGGGTTTTTTTGCCCGGAAGCGGACCTTTGGTTTATCCAAAACGGACAACCAAACTAAACTTCTCACGCCATGAAAACGCTCACCAAATCCTTGATCATAGCTTTCCTATTCACGAGCCTGACGGTTTCTTTCGCAGTAACCAATGCCAGCCAACCGAAACCCGCCGGAAAAGTGCAATCGTATCAAAGCAGTCTATACACCGATACCGAGGGTAAAATCCGCGTCGCTGTCGATAAAATGATCGGCGGTGTCGTTGAAGTCCGGCTGGTCAATAGCACCGGGAAGGAGTTTTTCGTTCAGCGCGTCGGACGGCGGCAACGAATAGCACGCATCAAGATGGATATCGATGCGTTACCCGATGGAGCCTATCAGGTGGTCGTTACCGACGGGTTTGATACCAAGGTCAACAACCTGGTGCTTGCTACCCAACAGCCTGCTGTGACGGGTCGGCTGATCGCACTCAACTAATGTACGTTATAGGATTTAAGCCGTGCGTGTGTCAAGTTAGAATTCGCTAACTTGACACACTTTTCGGGTTTTCTGCGGACGTGGTTGCTACAAAATGGATCATCCTGGTCAGATCACGAGTCCAGCGCCCGTTTTTCAGGATTTTATTCGCCGGGTCGAAGCGGGTCACGCAAAACTGGCCATCAGCCGTACCTTTACGCTGGACCAAATCGTTACCGCCCATCAGTTCATGGACCGTAATCAGGGAGCCGGTAAATTGGTGGTTCTGCCCTAACGAATTGTATTTTCTTCCGATCACCTAACTCCAATGGTATGAGACGGAGCTTATTTGCCCTGATAAGCGGCTGGCTGTTGAGTAGTTGAGCATACAGGCGCAGGTCATCAGACTGGATCTGGCCAACCTGAAGCCCGATCAGGTCAGGCGCAACCACGCCATTCAATATTATTCGTATCCTGATCATAAGTTTGATCGCTTGCGGAAAGAAGCTCCGGAACGGTACGAATCGTATGCCGATATGGCGCTGAATGAGTGGATTGCCCTGAAAATTGTCGTCCAGGACCCAGAAGCGAAATTGTATTTGAACGATGCGAAACAACCCGCTTTGCTCGTGAAGGATCTAAAACACGGCGCTGGTGGATCTGGCGGTATCGGCCTGTGGGTTGATGTGGGGACTGAAGGCTATTTCACCGATTTGAAGATTACCAAACAGCCGTAGGGGGTATCGGAGCCAATGATAAAGTAAGTACTCGTTAAAATCAGTTTTTGAGCCAATTCATTGCATTGAGCCAAAAACGATTAGCTACATGATAAAAAAGGCTAATTCGTTGATTTTGAGCGTTCAGACTCTTTAACGAATTAGCCTTTTTGAAAGCGATGAGCCTCCTACGGGAGTTGAACTTAAGAGTTTAACTAATTGATTAACAGCATTTAAATTTTCAACACAACAGCTGGGGGACGGAATAGGGGACGAATGAATAATTAAAACAAACTTTTTTTCAACGGGGGACGGTTGCCAACTCGTCATGCGTATTTTTGTCTGAAACAAGCGGCCTTTTCAGGCTACTTGGTTTGGTCAGAGCCGGGCGGGTGGTTCCTCCGGCTCATTGGGTCGAGGGGTGGTTCCCTCGACCCGTTTGTTTTACAGAATAGCAAAACATAATCGTCTTTATACTCTGGCTATGTTGTGATTGACACAGATTAAGTAGCGGCTTTACAATAGATATTATTTTCGTATGTATCAGTATACTTACTGTCAACGGTTTGGGACTTCGGGTTCAGGCGAGTTTTGGAGCACATAATTGCCATTTATCACTAAAGATTAGAAGTACTCAGCTTTGAGTTTGCACGTCCGCCCGCCTGACGCAAACCCCTGTTATGCGCTGAAAATTTCTTCTACAATTTTGCGTTCAGATGAGCTGATGTGATAGTTTCCAGCGATTATTTCATCACCATATCGGTTCCAAATTTCTTCAAATGATGTTGCGATTTCACTTTCAGACCATTTTTGTTTTGTCAATGACATTACAGGACCATTGTGAATATCACATTGATTAGATACAACAATAAATCCGTCAATATTGAAAGCTCGCATTTCATCAAACATTTGCCTAGTAGCTTCGTATGCTGACTCTCTTTTGTCAAACTTTTTTCCTATTGGAATTTGGCATACTCCAATTATGAATCTAGGAGTAAGCCCGTAATAATAATCAGGGAATTTGCCCTCTCGGAATGCCTCAAGTATTTTTAACCAATCATTCATCGTAATATGTCAATCATTATTGTACATAATGGATTAGGGCTCGCCAATGAATCGGCATTGTATTTCGTCACCCTAGACTGATTACAAAAGTTCAATAGTAATAATTCGTTCAGCATTTGTTCGTCAGCCAGTATACCGGCAAATCCCTGTTAGCGGTTTGTGCTTATGTTAGGATGTAGTAATGCTGCTGGTGATAAGGCAACTGTGCCCAATTAATAGTATAATCGTGATTGACCGTGAAGCCTGGTCGTCCATTTGAAACTGCTAACGCACCATTCCAATTGAGTTGAGTCCCCGCTGCGATGTGTCTTCCTTGGTGAATTGAGAAAGGTGCATAACCTACATTTGAATTCAATGGTGCCTTTTGATAACTTAAGTCGTTGCTAATAAACAAAACGATTCCCCGTTGGCAAAACGGGAAAGTTGCTTCAAAAAATTCAGTTCTTTTGATGTCCTTCCAAAAGTCGTAACAACCAATGTTTTGAGCGCCATGTTGTCCTAAGAGGACATTTACATTTTGTCCAAACACTAAATGTTGTAGAGGTTGAGTTGTGGTTTTGTATTTTATTTCAATTGGATAAAACTGACTTTCCTTTTCTAGAACGATGTCAATGTAAATGTTATTCGCGTCTGTCCAAAGGTACGGTGGCACTAAAGCACCTGGAACGTGATATTCAATAAATACATTGTCATACATACCTGTCTGAAGGCAGTAATTTGCGAGATATAGTTGTACATCCTGCTCTCTTATGAAGTAAGTATGTCTCGCTGCTAAAGCTGCCGTTAACTGGTTTAATATAATCTGTCTCATTTAGTGAAGGTTCAAATACCTGACCTATGACCCTACGATATACGAAAGTTTTGCCGTTCTTTTTGTGTTAATTTGACTTTTTCTAATATTGTGTAGTGCAATTAATATTATATTTTTTGTATCGTTATGATTACTTTCCGTTCTATTGGATGTTTTGCTGAGAATCCTAAAAATACGGAGCTGATGGTGTCAATTACAACTTTGCCTAACATTAAAGTCACTTTGTAAGTAATTCCGAATTCTCACCAAAACCTCCTTTTTTGGAACAGAGCCATTTAAAGTCAAGTAGTTGTCAATATATGAAAAACAAGCATACCCCCCTCTGAATTTTGCACACGTATATGAAAGGCTAGGCCAACGGTCGTGGATCTCCTTTCGGCCAGAGAATTAACCCACCCCTCCCTACCTGTGCCCAGTCATAGCTAAGTAAATTTAGCCCGAAAAGAAATACTAGCAATCATTATCTTTCGGGCTAATTTCCCTTTATAGTTTGATCCATTGATTTGTATTCTATTCACCCGTGACCTATACCGAATTTGAAGCCCGTTGGAAACCGGCGGGCGGTGCGGAACGTGCCAACTATGGTTTGTTCCTGCAAGACCTGTGTGATTTAATTGGCGTTGCCCGGCCTGACCCCACGACCGATAACCCTACACAAGATGCCTACGTACTCGAACGGGCGGTTGAGTTTAACGACCAGGGTAAACGCAGCGTTGGCCGTGTTGACCTCTACAAACGCGGCTGTTTTGTGCTGGAAACCAAACAGGGAACCGAAACGCCGGACCAGCAAAAGGCCGCTGAACGCGCTGAATTAGGTTTGCCGCCCGAAAAACGCCGGAAAGGGCACGCTGTACGAGGAACTACCAAATGGGGGCAAATGATGCAGACCGCCCGCCAACAGGCGTTAGGTTACGTGCGGGCCTTACCTGCCGACGAACCCCGGCCCCTGTTCGTGTTGGTGGCCGACGTTGGCTATTGCATCGACCTCTATAGCAACTTTGCGGGTGTAGGTGATCAGTTTGTGCCTTTTCCTGATCAAACCCGCTACCGGCTTCCCTTGTCGAAACTAGCCGATGAGGAAACGCGGGAAATGCTGCGGCTGATTTGGACCGACCCGCGCGAATTGGACCCTAGCCGACGCGCGGCCCGTGTGACGCGTGAACTTGCTGAATATTTGGCGAAACTATCCACACAATTAGAGCGTGCGGGACATTCACCCGATTTGGTGGCACAGTTTCTAATGCGATGCCTGTTTACGATGTTTTCAGAGGATGTTGGTCTGATACCCAAAGAATCCTTTACGGGAATGCTACGGCAATACGCACAGCCTGACCTACGCGAATTTTTGCCCGATGCCTTACAGACCCTTTGGCGTACGATGGATACAGGTGGATTTTCGCCGGATCTGAAGGCGCGTTTACGTAAGTTCAACGGTAAACTGTTTCATGATGCCAACGCATTCACCTTGTCGGCCGATCAAATCGAATTGCTGCTCAAGGCGGCTGAAGCTGACTGGACCGCTGTAGAACCGGCCATTTTCGGTACACTGTTAGAACGTGCCTTAGACCCACGCGAACGGCACAGTTTAGGAGCACACTACACCCCGCGCCGGTACGTCGAGCGGTTGGTCTTGCCGACGGTTTTGGAACCGCTGCGCCGGGAATGGGCGGCTGCTCAGGCTGCGGCCGCGCGGTTGTTGGAGGAAGGCAAAGACAAAGCCGCCCGCGCCGAACTGGAACGGTTTTTACGGCGGCTGACGAGCCTTAAAATTCTGGACCCGGCCTGTGGTTCGGGCAATTTCCTGTATGTGACGCTCGAACACCTGAAACGATTGGAGGGGGAGGTGTTGGCGGCAATCAACTCCTACGGCCAAACCGCTCTGCTCAACCTCAGCGGAGGAACTACTATTTCACCCCGGCAATTGTTGGGCCTGGAACTCAACCCCCGCGCGGCTGCGATTGCCGACGTGGTGTTAAAGATCGGCTACCTGCAATGGCACTTGCGGACCCACGGCATGAGTGAGTTGCCCGAACCGCTGTTAGACGAATACGAAAACATCCAGCAACAGGACGCCGTTTTGCAGCACGGCCCGCCCGTTCCGCGTGTCGATGCCAACGGCCAACCGGTTACGCGGTGGGATGGGGTAACGACCAAACTACACCCGGTTACCGGCCAACCCGTACCCAACGAAACCGCCCGCGTTACGGTATTTGACTATCCGACCCCTCGGCCCGCCGAATGGCCGAAAGCG
Organism: Larkinella sp. C7; assembly: GCF_006149005.1. Classification (GTDB taxonomy): domain Bacteria; phylum Bacteroidota; class Bacteroidia; order Cytophagales; family Spirosomataceae; genus Larkinella. The sequence goes on from NZ_VBSL01000009.1 coordinate 12,556, forward strand.
GATTATATCGTAGGAAATCCACCGTTTATAGGAAACAAGAAATTGTTAGAGACTCTTGGCGAAGGATACGTTTCTGCTCTACGAAAAGCCTATAAAAACCTAGTACCAGATTCTGTTGACTATGTAGTCTATTGGTGGAGAAATGCGGCTGAAAAAACTAAAAAGGGGGAAACTACTTCCTTCGGTTTCATTACAACAAACTCTATCACTCAAGCATTTAACAGAAAAGTAACCGAGACTTATGTAATGGATTTACGCAATCCATTATTTATATCATTTGCAATTCCTGACCACCCTTGGGTTGATAATTTTGACGGAGCTGCCGTTAGAGTAGCTATGACGGTATTCAAATCAGGTGCGGAGATAGGGAAGCTGTTAAAGGTTGTTAAGGAAACTGTTGTCGGTGATGAGGAGGCTCACGATGTAGAATTACTTGAGCAAGACGCCTTAATAAATGCAGATCTAACAACTGGGGCGAATGTTAGTGACGTTAAAGTGCTCAAAGCGAACAGCGGTATTTGTTTTATGGGAGTTAAACTTGTTGGTGAAGGGTTTATTGTTAATGCAGATAAAGCAAAAGAATTAGGCTATGATTTGAATCCTGCTTTAAGTGTACATATCAAGCCATACAGGAATGGTAAAGACTTGACATCGCAACCACGTGGAGTTTATGTTATTGATTTGTTCGGATTAGACGAACGCACTGTTAGAGAGCAATTTCCAGACGTTTATCAACATTTGTTTACTACGGTCAAGCCTTTTCGTGATGAGGTGAAACGCGAAGCTCGACGCGATAAGTGGTGGTTATTTGCCGAAAATCAACCATCAATGCGTAAAGCGTTAAATTCCGTAAATCGTTTTATTGCCACAAGTGAGGTATCAAAACACAGATTCTTTCAATTTTTAGAAGCTAATATTCTTCCCGACGGTGCATTAATAATTTTAGCCTCTGACGATGCTTTTCACCTTGGTATTTTGTCAAGTAAAATACACATTACTTGGACACTTGCTGCTGGTGGAACATTAGAAAATAGGCCACGATATAACAATACTCGCTGCTTCGCTCCCTTTCCTTTTCCTAATTCAACTGAGCAACAACGGACTATTATTCGTGAACTTGCCGAAGATTTAGATAACCACCGCAAACGCCAACAGGCCGCTCATCCTACCCTGACTTTAACCGACCTGTACAACGTTGTCGAAAAATTGCGGAAAGGCGAAGCCCTAAACGCCAAAGAGCAAACGATTAATCAGCAGGGTTTGGCGTCGGTGGTACTCAGTCTTCATCAACAGCTAGACGAGGCCGTTGCCGATGCCTACGGTTGGCCACACGACCTACCGGAGAGCGAAATACTAAACCGCCTTGTCCGACTCAACCACGAACGAGCCGCTGAGGAAGCCGCCGGGCATATTCGCTACCTACGCCCCGAATACCAGGCCCCCGGCCAACAGCAGCAATTAGGAATCAACTTACCAACGGAGACAACGATAAAGGAAACCGCTAAAGAAGTCAGTCAACAGGAATGGCCGAAAGAGTTGGCTCAACAGATGCAAGCCGTTCGGGATGCCGTTCAACAGGCGGGCGTTCCGCTCAGTGCCAAACAGGTAGCCGCCCTGTTCCAGCGAACCAACACCGGGAAAGTGCAGCCGCTGTTAGATACGCTGGCTGCGCTGGCGCTGGTGCGGCAAACGCCGGAGGGAACCTACGCTATGTGAAGGCTTCTATTTTCTGTGCTACTTTAATAGTTTATGAATATGTTACTTTACTTCTGCTTCTTAGAAATTCTTACCATGGGACTAAAAACATTTAATTTTTATTGCGATGAAAGTTGTCATTTAGAAAACGATCATCAGTCATATATGTTAATTTCATATGTAAGTTCTGCTTACAATCAAATTGGGTTACATAATGCAACGATTCGCCAGATTAAGGAAAAACATCAAATGAATGCTGAAATAAAGTGGTCAAAAGTCTCTCACTCAAAGTATGGATTTTATGCCGACTTGATTGATTACTTTTTTGCTACTGAATTGCAATTTAGAGCTATAGTAGTTAATAAGACTAGAATTAACAATATTGCCTATGGGCAATCATTTGATGACTTTTATTATAAGATGTATTATCAGTTATTGCATCATAAGATTGATATGGAGCACAGATATAATGTATACTTAGATGTTAAAGATACATTGAGTGCATATAAAGTGAAGAAATTAAAAGAGATTCTCAATATTCGATATAGTTCCATCCGTAACTTACAAAATATAAGGTCGCACGAAAGTTTATTGATGCAAATGACTGATCTACTTATGGGAGCAATATCTTATCACCTGCGAGGGGGCGGATCAGTAAGGGCGAAGAACAGGCTGATCGAAAAAATTCAAGGTCATTGTAGCCTGCCGCTAACCTACAGTACCCCTCGTGAAGAGTCGAAATTCAATCTTTTCTTTATTGATTTAAAATAGTCTATGCCATTACATTTATTAAAAACATACAGTAGCCTCCTTGAAATTATGCACTTAACAGAAAGAGAGCGCAGAGAAGCTTTGTATGAAATCTTTAGGCGTGATATTGAAGAAAACCCGAATTTTTCCTTTCGTGGCCGACTTATTAGACCGTTCAAGGGAGAAGAGCCGGAAATGCAACTTCTCTTCAGTCACCTTATCACGCATGATGTTGAGGAAAACCAAAACGGGCAAACCATCAAACGCCGTGAGTTTGAAATGATGCGGGCACAACGGCTGCATTGGATATGGCATCATATCCAGGAAAAACACCCGCACGATATGGAATTATTCAGTGTAGAGGAGAGACATCAAAGCAGGTGGGTCATAAAAACATACATTCTTGACAAGCAGCAACGGTATGTTATTATACTAGAGCCTTATCGGAAACAACCTGACTACTACTTGATTACGGCTTACCATTTACAGGATAGAAGTTTTAAAAAAATAATGCAAAAGTTAGGCCGTAGATTGCCCGTAGTGCATTAAACGCGAAAAGCGACGGGCATCTTGGCCAGCCGCTTTTCGATCTCCTTCTTCCATCTGGAAAGATGAGACTCACTGCAAAGGTACAAAAACTATACTATCTATGTCAACAATTGTTTATAATTTGTTCTTAGTCGGCCCTCTGCAACTGGTTGATTTTCAATTATCAGATGGTTTTACCAGAATTGGCGTTTCTTCTACATATTCAAAGTAATTCCTTCTACAGCGGTATCAAATCTTTACCTCATAGGGGGTTCCCGCCCAATACTCGAGTACAGCCCGCTGCTCATCAGTCAGTCGGATTCCCTCATCAGGTGGAAACAAACCGGGCGTGTCGAGTACGCGTCGCAAACGCCGGGCCAGGTTGTTGCGCTCGTTACTCTCCCGGTTGCGGACGTTATGAGCCGCCCGGCTGTACTGATCCTCTTTTGAGCCTTTGGCGTATTTCCGTTGTTGGCGGTTTAATGTCAGTAATAAGTCGTCGTCATTCCGTAGAACGACACTTGAAACAAACCGTTGCCCCGGCCGTGGTTGGTCAATCATTACACCCGTTACAGGACACACTACCGGGCGCGGCTGGTCTGGTTTTCCACTGTCACAAGGTACCCCGGAATATAAAGGGTTAATTTGTGACAGTGGGGGCGTTGGGGGCGCGGTTAATTCGTGACAGTCGGGCGGGGTAAAATCGGTTAATTTGTGACAGGTCCCCCCCTCGTTTATCACGGTTTCCTCACTGTATTCTCCCCCCGTAAAACCGTTCCAAATGTCAGGTTTTGTCAGGTTTTGCCACCCTATTTTGTGTTGATTAATGAGCGTCAGTAAGTGGTCGTCAACGCTGGTTAATTGTTCCCACGTTTGACGAACGAGAGCGGCAACCTCACCTTGCCAGTTACTACCGTACTGATCGAGCAAGGTCCGGAAACGGGTTTTATTCCGGCTCAGACGTTGGCGGTGCGTTGCGGCCTGTTTTACGGTCAGGTTTTCGGGCGTGTGCCAGTAACGCGGGTTCCGGCCTTGCTGGTATATATGCCGTTCGTCGTTGCTCAGGCCCTTAGTGTCAATTGCCGGGTCGTCAAACAGAATTTCGTTGAATGTCTTGACCAGTAAGGCCCCTAACAGCTTGAAATTATCCACGTTCAATAGATCGGCCAATGTGCGTAGGGTAACGCCCGTACCGTCAAAATACATCATCTTTTTTACCCGAATCTCAAACCGTAGTACGTTAGCGGCTAGCCCTTTCTGTTTGCCTTTGTCATACATTTTTACCGCGTAGCGTTGTCGATCACAGACGAAATACGGGACCGGGCTATGACTATCAATCGCAAACGGCTGGTTTTTATAGCAGATGAGATTTTCTAAGACTTTGGCAACTGGAAACGCCAATTCAACGTTTACGCCAAACTCTATGTTATTGATGACCGACTCAAACAGGTTAAAACCGTACTCAGTTGCCAATTGATCCAGCGTCAGCAACAGGTCGTTTGCGGTGTATTGGTCGGCATTATGTATACCGCTGTTAAAAAACTTGTGCAAACTCCCTTTTACCTCAACCCGGTAACCTTGTTCGGTTCGGCGGGGAACGAGCCGAAAGGTTAGCCCCCGGTCATGCGCCTTTCTGACCGGATTAAGAATAACCCCAGTTTGCCCGTCAACCAACGTTCCAAACGTCAAACACTCATTTGTCAGCAGTGCATCAACGTTTACCGAAACGTCCTGTATGGTGATTCCGTCGAACATGGCAAAGTGAACCCGCCCCCACGGTCAACGTGTGGTAAATGCCCGCGCGGGGCGGTTCGTTACATGAAAAATGAGTTAAAGAAGCCCCCGGCCAACAACGGATGCCACAAACGCGGCCCGGTCTTTGGGGAAAGGATAATAAGCCGGGAAGTAACGAAGGGTCATACGCCCGGCATCAGTCGAGAATTGAACGATAACCCCGTTGCGGACTTTACTGCCTCCCTGTCCAAACGTCACCACATTACCGATGTAAACGCCCGCGTAGTTGGTCCGTTGCAGCCCGGTAAAGAACGTAATCTTTCTTGCTGACCTTTTGCCCGTACCGGTTTCCTTTTTCTTGGTTTCGGGACCACGTAGGATAAATTCGGCGTCTATATTTTCGTTAAACCGACGTTCTTCAACAATCAATTCACGCGGAACCTTGCAAAACCCCGGTTCACATTCTATGACAATATACCGGCCCCGGTCAATATCAAGCCGGTACGTCAGGCGGTGGGAGGTGGGTAGATAGTTCATTGGTTCCGGCCCTCCGCTGCCTTGTGTTTAAATCGGCGCGGCTGTTTGAGCGCGGCCAATACGTCCGTTTTTTGATAGCGTACGCGCCCGTTGATTTTGCGCGGAACCAGTACGGCCGGTCGGTCGTCGGTGTCGGTTGCCCAATCGTGCAAGGTGGTTAGACTCACTTGCAGAACATCGGCTGTTTGTCGGCGCGTCAGTAATTCGGGGAGGTCTGAGCCTTCGGGGGCGGGGGGCGTGTAGTTCGCCAACTCCGAGCGAACCGCCCCACGTACCAGTTCGGTCAACTGGTCGGGGGTAATCTGGATTTGTGTTACTGTGCCGTACATGGCCGTATTTGATTTGGTACGGCTCAAAGTTGAAAGGAATAGGTCTGTTCAGAGTTATACTATAACTTCGACTATAACCAAGTATAATTAAATCACTTACTACCTATGTATTGTTCCACCAATTCAGATAGGTAGGAGATAAACGTAATACCATCCTCAGAAGCCCTAAAAGAATCTTTACGGGCCTGCATTAACTGCATTGGATTACTAATGGAAGTTCCAAACAATCCGCCTAATTGTTTAGCTAATACTTCTATAGTAACTGGTTTGTTTGTTGTATTATCAATAATTCTTTGTGACTTTGCCAAAACCCAAACTAATTCTGCAAAGTCTGATTTGTCACCCCTGTCGTCTCTCCAACGAAGTTTTTTGGTAGGCTCCACGGTTTGGATATTGGGTAAACCTTGTCCTAAATTTTGAACCTTAACAGTTGATGTATCCGCTGGAACCGGATTAGTGAAAGTAGTGGTAGATTCCGGTTTTGGGGAGTATAGTACATTGGTTGTTCCCCACTTGTGGGGTTTTATTCCATACCCAATTAAAAAAGTGTGTATAATCGAAGCCACTGAATCCGCAGCCTTTGAAAATTCGTAACAACATTTCCTGACTTCCTCAACGACTTCAAAAATGTGTTTTTTATCTTCTTCGGTTAACTTTGGTTTTTTGGTATCTGTATCAAAAAATAATCTACCAAACTGAACGAGTATTTTGTCAACCCATTCGTCAGATTCTATAAATTCATAACCATCCTTCAATCCATATGAATAAGAGTTAAGATTGGTAATGTACTTTATTCTTTCTGTCGGTCTTAGGTCTGAAGAAAGGTTTGCGTTTACCTCTTCAATTAAATCATTCCCCAGGGTAGAATAACTTATAAAATCCTTTTCAACTGCCTTATAGAGAGCACCTCTTTCCGGGAACGGACCAGACACGTTTATATTTATAAACTCTTCTGGCAACGTATGGGTAGCTCTCCAAAAAACTTTATCTATACGTTCTTGAATATCAGTTTTAACCATTGACTTTACTTGGTTTGGTCTAATAGTAAAATTGCCTTGGTTGCTAGGCAGTGTTAGTTAATTTGAACCCTTACGCGGCACTTTCTAAATCGCTGTAATGCAACATTACCCGACCTAAATCAACTTGCCTAACCTCATCCGCGCTCAGTGTTTCAACGGCCACCGTGTCGCCTTTGGCGTTAATAAATTCTACTTCAAAAAGGTCGTTACTCCCGTAGATGTGAACAACCGTACCAACGTCCCCCCGGCGTAATCCGATGGTCGGGCGGTCGGTCAATAAGGCTACTAAATCAAGTTCCTGAATCATGGTCTTAGTTATTTGGATATGCTGTGATTAATCGCGGTTCGTAATCAGGCGGTTCAACCGCCCAAACGGTTATTAATGGGTACGTTTTGCCGTTGGGGGCATTCATCGAACCAACAACAACGTATTTGTGACCCGCCCGGTTAGTGGATTCATCAATAACCAAACCCATACAGGCAAGCCGTAGTAGATCAACCCGTAATTGTTCGCCTTTGTCGAGCGTGTAGCCAATGAGTTCGTAAAACCGGGCCTTACTCTTACCGTCAGGGTGTGTCGGATTGAGTAGGTACTGATAAAGTTTATTATCATCAATTCGGGCCTTTTCACAGTTGGGTAATTGGTTTTTCATCAGAACAATCAGGCTACTTTTTGCAAAGGCAAAACGGGAATGGCTGAGGCAACTGATTCGCTGGTGAGTCCCGAAAAATGTGGGTGGTCCAGCATCATCAATGCGTTTTGCTCGGAGGAAATTTTGATATACCGTAAAAACACTGCCTCTGAACGGTGACCGGTAATCTTCATAATCGCAACGGTAGGAACCTTTGCCAAATACGCATTCGTTGCAAAAGACCGGCGGGCGGTGTGGGTCGTAACCATTTCACACTTTTCTAAATAACGCGTTTCCTTCCTGCCGCCTTTCGTCCGGCTCACTTCTACGGAGTCTGTTAGCCCGGCACGTCGGCACAATTCTTTCAGATAATCGTTCATTTTCTGGTTTGTGATCGTGCGCGGGGGAATACCTTCGTATTTGCTGATGATAGAAAGGACTTTAGGGTTGAGGGGTATAGAAACCCTTTCGGATGTTTTGAGCGTCTTACGCGTCAATATACGCCCGTTGTGGGTAATGTTTTCAGGCCTTAACTCTGAGAAGTCGGAAAACCGTAGGCCCGTATAACAGCCAATCAGAAACAAGTCACGTACCCGATCGAGTCGGGCGTTAGTGGAAAGGTCAAGGTTATAAAGTATCGTTAATTCCTCATCAGTCAGGTAAATATTATCTACATCCTCCACTAACTTTTTAAAATCCCGATGTTGGTAAACGTTATTGCTGTGCATACCGTCGGCGTGTGCCTGTTTCAACATTACTTTAAGGTCTTTGAGCAACGTGCCTACGTAATTGAGCGCGAGGCCCCGACCGGTCAGCCAGAGTTTAAAGGCGTGGTAATAATCGAGTGAGAAATCTTTGTAATCAATGCCTTTACGTGTTTCGGCCTGGTATCGCTCTAGGATTCGTTTTAACTTCATGTAACCTGCCAATGTATAATGAGAGTATCGAATACTTTTGGAGTTTAGACGTTTTCCGGCCTCAGCCTCTTTAACAAACCGCTCAATGTAATCTGTAAACAATTCCGTTTTTGCCTCAACTACGTTGATTTTTTTAGTCCGGCCTAATTCTGTGTCGAGGTGCTGTTTGATTGTCTCATTATCAAAAGGGATTTGAGCCAGTTGCAGCGCGTTCAATACCTTTTTCGTAGCAGACCGCCAACGGTCGAGGTGGGCATTGATCGTTTCAAACGGTTCGCGAGCGGCCCGGCTCTTTTGATTGGTGTACGCCCGTTGGTTGGTTATGTCCCATTGATACGGTTCAATCGTGAGGCCGGTAGAAATCTTGAACCGGGCGTTATCGTAGCGGAAAACAAGGTTGATGAGCGTTGGCCGTTCGGCTCGGGCATCTTTGAGTAAGAACTTAATGTCCTTATCCGATATGGTTTTCATTGGTAACTTGGTTTGGTCAGTTCCAAGTTACGAATATTCTAAATACGGGGGACGGAATAGGGGACGGATTTACTTGATTATTCCGTATTTCTTTCGATAAAGCCAGATAAAGCAAAAGGGTTAATCAGTTGATTTTGAGGTTTTACGCTCGAAAACTGATTAACCCTGATCTGAAAAATGAGCCTCCTACGGGACTCGAACCTGCGACCTACGCATTACGAATGCGTCGCTCTACCAACTGAGCTAAGGAGGCAAAAACGACTTTTCAGCGTTTTTGTGGGTGCAAATATAGCGGGTTCTTCACAAACCATGCAAGCAAACGCGGCAAAAATGCGTAAATTTGCCGGTATGATTTCTCTTACAAACCTGTCTTATTATCTCGGAAGCCGGGCGCTCTATGAAAATGCGTCGATGCACATCAAGCCCGGTCAGAAAATTGGTCTCATTGGCCTCAACGGAACCGGAAAATCGACCCTGCTGCGGTTGATCATGGGTGAATACCAGCTCGACGGCGGAAGTATCTCCAAAGCGGGTGATGTAACCATCGGTTTTTTGAACCAGGATTTGCTTTCCTACCAAACCGACGACTCGATTTTGTCGGTGGCTATGCAGGCTTTTGAACGCCAGAACCACCTGCAAAAGCGGATCGACGGCCTGCTGCACGAGATGGAAGTCAACTATCGTGACGAACTGATCGACAAACTGGCGCGGGCGCAGGACGAATTTGCAGCTCTGGATGGCTACACGATTCAGTCGAAAGCCGAAGAAATCCTGGAAGGGCTGGGCTTCTCGACCGGGGATCTGGACAAACCGCTGCGGCTGTTTTCCGGGGGCTGGCGGATGCGCGTGATGCTGGCAAAACTGCTGCTGCAAAAACCGTCGCTGCTCATGCTTGATGAACCGACCAACCACCTGGACTTACCTTCCATTGTCTGGGTTGAAAAATACATTCTGAACTACGAAGGAGCGGTTATCGTGGTTTCCCACGACCGGGAATTTCTTGATAATGTGGTGGATAGCATTGTGGAAGTGTCAGGTGCCAAGCTGAATTTCTACGCGGGAAATTATTCGTTCTACATTGAAGAAAAGGCGCTCCGCAACGAAATTCAACAGGGTGCTTACGAAAACCAGCAGGCTAAAATCCGGCAGACCGAGCGCTTTATCGAGCGGTTTAAGGCGAAAGCCACCAAAGCCAAGCAAGCCCAGAGCCGGGTGAAAATGCTCGAAAAAATGGACCGGGTCGATGCGGTGATCGACGAAAATGCCCGCGTTAACTTCCGGTTTAACTTTTCGACGCAACCCGGTCGGCACATTCTGCACCTCGATGAAGTAACGAAAAATTACGGCGAGAAAAAAATCCTGACGCACACCACCGCCCGACTCGAACGGGGTGATCACGTGGCCCTGATTGGCGCCAACGGTCGTGGTAAATCGACGTTGTTGCGGATTATTGCGGGAACCGAACCGACCACGAAGGGCGAACGGCGGCTGGGGCATAATGTCTCGTTCAGTTTCTACGCCCAGCACCAGTTGGAGTCGCTGAACGTGGAAGACAACATGCTGGAGGAACTGAAATCAGCCAATCCGACCAAATCCGAATCGGAATTGCGGACGGTTTTGGGCTGTTTCCTGTTTTCGGGCGACGATGTTTTCAAGAAAATCAAGGTGCTGTCCGGGGGCGAAAAATCGCGGGTGGCCCTGGCGAAAGTGCTGCTGTCGCAGGCCAACTTCCTGCTGTTGGATGAACCGACCAACCACCTGGACATGCAGTCGGTGAATATTCTGATTCAGGCGCTGGATCAGTACGAAGGCACGTTTGTGGTGGTTTCCCACGACCGGTATTTCGTCTCGCAGATTGCCAACAAAATCTGGTACATCGAAGACGAGCAGATCAAGGAATACCCCGGCACCTACGACGAATACGAATGGTGGCTGGAAGAGCGGAAGTCGAATCCGGTCGAGACGCCCGCCAGTACTCCGCAACCGACCGCGACCGCGAATGGTAAACTGGCCGAAACCAGCAAACCGGCCGATAAGAATGGGCAAAACCGTTCCAACGGTTCTGCCAACGGCAAGGGCGTCACCAATGACGAAGAGCGCAAGGAATGGCAGCGGGCGTTGAAAAAAGCCACGCAGCAGGCCGAAGATTTTGAGCAGCAGATTGCCCGGCTTGAAAAACAGAAAAAGCAACTGGAAACCGAAATGGCCGAGCCGAAAGTGGTGGCCGATGGAAAGCTTTTTCAGTCTAAAACCGCTGACTACAAACGGGTTGGTACGCAACTCGATTCGTTTCAGGCGCAGTGGGAGGACGTGATGCTGGAAGCGGAAAAATTGGAAAAGAAACTGGGGTAAAATTCCCTGTTCATCCGCCAGACCGGACCCAAAAAGATGCCGGCCGAAAAAAACGCCCAGGTCATTATACCGGCAACTGTACCCAGCGCAGGGTTGACGTACCATCTTGGACGGCCGGGCGGTAAGAGGGGCGATTCGCAAGGGTTAGATATACCAGTTGAAAAGACAGTTGGGCGATGCTAAACCCGTCTTCTAAGGCTCATTGCGTCAGGGTGGAGAGGAAGCGATTTGAAAAATAACGGTTTCTCCCGGAAGCCCCAACTCAAAGAAGCCCGGAATTGGAGGTTGTTTTGACCGCTTCCGAAACCGGGATGAGTTGCCGAACCGATTGCCGGATGTTTTTGCAGATCGTTTCGGCGGGCAAATCGTTCGCATCCGTCCCAAACGGGTCTTCAATTTCTTCGGCAATGACCTCCAGACTGGCCAGAACGTAGAAGATGAACACGACAAACGGGACGACAAAATAATGCAGGCTGAAAACGTAGCCCAGCGGGAGGGTGATGCAATAAATGAAGATGAATTTTTTTAGAAACGAGCTGTAGGAAAACGGAATCGGTGTTTTGTTGATCCGTTCGCAGGAGCCGCAGATGTCCATCAGACTTTGTAATTCGCCGTTCAAAAACAGCAAATGTTCCGGTAAAAAGACGCCCTTTCGCTGAAGCTCATAGACTTTGCGGGTAAGAGCCGCCGAAATTTGGGAAGGAATGTGCTCGTGCCGGTTCAGTGCAGATAAGGGGAAAAGCGAACATTCCGTAAATTCTTTTTCGACAAAATGCGCCCGCAGGTGGTTTTTCATCGCGTAGGCAAAGTTGGGGATCATCACGCGAAAAAAGTCCCGCTCATCGGTGGCCGCCTGATCCAATAGGGGTTCCAGTTTCAGGGCCAGGTTGCGGCTGTTGTTGGTGAGCGCCCCCCACATCCGACGCCCTTCCCACCAGCGGTCATAGGCAGTGTTGGTTCTGAAAACCAGCAACATCGAAATGACAAAGCCCAGAAGTGAGTGCATCACCGAAATGTGCCTCAAATCCGAATTGTCTTTCATATTAAAGACGAAGAGGAGAATGAAGGCCACCAAAAAAGAATAGAGCGTCATCAGGCCTAAAAAGGGCATCAGCTTGCGGACGGTGTCGGCTTTTGGGAAATTAATCAGAAACCGGACCCACTCTTTTGTATCGTAATTGACCATTGTCGCCTGAGTTACATCTTGCTGAGGTCAAAAATACATCCTGAAATGTTTTTTATACTGCCTTTCCCTAAATTTCGTTCCTACCTATACCGATTTATCTATTCTAAATGCTTTCATTCTTCCGACTTGTTTTGCTGCTCAACGGCATTGTAATGGTTCAGGCTTCCGCCCAAAACCTGCCGACCGACGATCGGATTGCCGATCCAGCCATCAAAACCGTGTTGCTGTATCCGGTGCTTGGCAGCGACCCGACCGATCCGGCTCAAACGCTCAACCCGCCCACCATCGATCAATCCGTCGAGACGCAGCTCATGCTGGAATTTGACGATCTGACGGCTACCTTTCGTCCCTTCCGCGCTAAATTCGTGCATTGCAACGCCGACTGGCAACGGTCGATTCTGAATGACATCGAGTTTACGTACGAATACAACGACTATCCGATTCAGGATTATCAGATTTCGCAGAACACCAAAATACCGTATTACCATTACCGGTTTCCGGTGCCGAAGGTCAAATTGCCGGGCAATTATGTGTTGGTGGTCTATAACGAGCGGAATCCGAACCAGATTTATTTCAGCCGCCGGTTCAGTACGTACCTCAACCGCGTGGGCGTGTCGGCCACGGCACAGTTTGCCAACGATCCGCAATTGCGCTTTACCGACCAGCAGATCAATTTCGAAATCAGTTACCGGGGCTATCCGCTTATTTCGCCCCAGGACGACCTGAAAATTGTCATTCGCCAGAATTTTCGCGACGACCGCGTGATCACGGGTCTGCGGCCGACCAACGTCCGGGCGTTTGATAACCTGCTGGAATACCGGCTTTTCGATCTGAAAAACACGTTTCCCGGTGGGAACGAATACCGGTATTTCGATACCCGGACGGTTTTGTCGCGCGGCAATTACATCGAACGGATCGATCGTAAGGAAGACCGCAACACGGCTTTTGTGAACGCCGACGGCATTCGGAGTGTGGGCGCGTATGTGCAAACCGACGATTTTAACGGACAATACGTGATCGATCACCTGGAAACCCGCATTGGAGCCACGCAGGCCGACTACATCACGACGGTTTTTACGCTGCGCATGGACGAGGTGCCCAATGCCGAATTGTTTGTGAACAGTGCATTCAATTTCTGGCGGCTAGACGATCTCAACCGGATGAGCTACGTCCCGGATTTGCACGCCTACCGGGCCGAAATTCAACTGAAACAGGGTGTTTATAACTATAATTATTCCTTGAAAGGTATTCCCCCGCCGGTGTCGCGCTCCGGGATGAACCTCACGGGCAACGAAACCCTGATCGAGGGAAATTATTCGGACACGGAAAATGAGTATGAAATTCTGGTCTACCACCGCCCCCCGGCGTCGCGGGCCGATCAGTTGGTGGGCTACCGGCGGATTGGCTACAACAAGCGGAAGTAAGCTATTTCAGCAGTAGATCGAGCAACTGGTCCTTCATTTCGCCCACTTTCCGTACGTAAGGCCCGTCGGTCAGTGTACCCATATTTGTTCCCATGAAGACATACAGTTGTTTCTCCGGGAAATAATACAGGGCGCATCCGGCTCCTAAACCCGCCCCACCGTGGCCGTAGGCAAGCTGCCCGGAATAATAGACATGGTATAAGCCCATGCCGTAAGTCGGTTCACCGTCTTTGTCGTTCACCCAGGTCATTATCGTTTTCATGCTTTTGTCTGACAACAGTTTTCCTTCCAACAGGCCGCGCAGAAATTTGACGAAATCGATCGGAGCCGCCACCAGCCCATCGTCGCCCGACAGGGAGTTGACGTTGACTTGCTGCATCTGCGAAACGTTTTCCAGCTTGCCGTCGCCAAACCGGTCGAAGTAACTGTTAACCAGGTTGGTTTGCCGCTGAACGTTATGGTAAAAGGTTTGCTGAAGGTGGAGGGGAACTAGAACGCTTTCCTGAATCAGCCGGGCGTGGTCGCCGTGAACCTGGTTGGCGATGAGGGTCAGCAGCAGGTAATTGGTATCGGAATACTGAAAATAACTACCGGGTTTGAAGAGCAAAGGCGCCTTTCGAATGTACGACAAATAATCGGCACCGGTAAATGAACGCAGCGGGTGCTGCAGCAAAACCGTGACGTAATCGGTATCGAGCGAATAGTTTGGAATACCGGACGTGTGGTTGAGGAGCATCCGAACCGTGATGGTTTCAGCATCGGTAATGTTGTCGCTGAGATTTGCGGGCAGATAGGTCGTTATCGGCCTATCAAGCTCAATTTTACCGGCCTCGACCAGTTTCAGGATACCAACGGCCATGTAGGTTTTGGCCACGCTCTGGCTGTAGTGCAAATGGCAGGGTTGCAGGGCGGTTTTGTCTTCCAGCCGGGCATAGCCGGATGCTGTGGCCCAATACCCTTCCTGTGGGGTATAAACCGCCACGGCAACACCCGGTAATCCTTCGGCGGTAAAACGATCCAGCAGGTTTTGTATGGGCTGCGCTTTGGAATAGTGGGCATTGATTGGCGTGGTTTCCGTGCAGGAAACCGTGGAGGTGGCCAGATCCTCTGGCTCACACGCTAGCAGACCGGCCAGCAGGGCAGCGATAAAAGCGTATTTCATGGATTGGTGAGGTGCGAATTAGTGGGAAAAGTGAATGCGGGAACCAATTTGAATCAACTGGTTGGGCAGGAGGGGGACATCCGGGTTGTAGCCTTGTAGAATGAAAAACTGGTAGCTCACGAAGGGCTCCAGCAGTCGTTTGGTTTTGGTGCCCTGATAGCCGATGGATAGCCCAACCGGCACCATCAGCATCCCCTTGCCGCTTTGGCTGGCCGACTGCCATTCGCCGTTAATAAACACGAGTGTCGTGTTCGGATGAAAGGCAAAATGGTAGCCCAAGCCCGCTTTAACTTCCGCATACACCGGTCCGAAATGGGGACGATAGGCGGTTTGGGTAAACACCGACAACCCGTTTCCGGCGTTTCGGTTTCGGTAAAAACCAAGCTGAACCTGCTGGAGAAGGCTGCCCCGGCGGTTGTAGGCCACCTCCGTACCCAGGCTGAAGCCGACGTTCGAAAAGGTGCTTTTCAAATCTTTGAAAGGCATTGAAATCGAATGGAATTGTAAGCTGACCATAAGCGGCCAGTCGCGCTTGACAGACTCCGGGGCCGGTATTTGCTGCGCGTAAACCGGCAGCAAACCCGTCAGGACAAGCATAAGAATGTTGAATAAAAATGACTTTTTCATGGTGTGTTCGTATTTGCGTTGGCAAAGTACCACCAGGAAAAGCGTCTGTTTACGGCGTATAAGCCTGTTTTTCGGTGAAGTGTAGCAAAAATGTCCGTGAAGTGCAGTTGAATTTAGTCAGGAGAAAACCATTTTTTGAAAGCCGGAGCCTTGGTACGGCTTACCTGAATGCTTTCCGGAAAACCGGGTGTGCCTTTCAACCGTACGTTGAGCTTGCCGTTTTCCATTCGGTCGAAAGCCGACAGGCTTTGGCGGTGAAGGATGTACTGACGGTTGAGCCGGAAAAACCACTCGGCCGGTAGTTCTTCTTCCAGTTTGTCCAGCGACTGGTCGATCACGTAGCGCTTCTGCTGATCGGTCAGTAGCATCGTGTATTCGCCATCCACATAAAATCCGGCAATTTCGTTGAAAGGAACGGCTACATTCTGCCTGCCCGAACGAACCATGAACCCTTCCTGCCGGATGCGGAGCGCTTCGTGCTTCGTCAGATCGGCTTGCCGAAACTGATCGTAAAAATGGGCGCCGATGTAGATCCCGTTGATCGCCAGAATCCAGATAAAGAAAATAAAAATGTCGTGGGTGTAAAAGGTTCTCGGAACCGGTTTGTCAGTGGCCAGAAAATTGACCAGCTCTGTCGTTGAAGCAATCACCAGAATACCGGCAACGGAAGTGACCGTGCACTGCATGATAAGGCGTTGAACGAAACTCCGCTCGTACGGAAACTGCCGATCCAGCCTGTGGATCAGCAGGCGGATCATCCACCAGGCGGCATATCCTTCCAGCGTATCGATCAGAAACGTAGCTACCAACCGCCAGCCCGACGGAATATGCGTATAGGTGAGGTAATAATTGAGGACATTGATAAACGGAATCAATATCAGAAACAGCCTGATATCACGGAATGGATGGCGTTGGGCAGGGGCGATGGTTACATCTGCCATACAATCAGCTGCTATGGGATCTAAAAAAAGCGGGCCAGAAGCCCGCTATCCTTACGCACTATGCAGAAACTCCATCACATCGCCGTCGGCCACGACGTATTCCTTGCCTTCGACCGATAGTTTGCCGGCTTCCCGAACGGCGGCCTGTGATTTGTACTGAACGAAGTCCGGAATTTTGATGACCTGCGCGCGGATGAAGTGTTTTTCAAAATCTGAGTGAATCACCCCAGCCGCCTGTGGGGCTTTCCAGCCGCGCTGAATCGTCCAGGCGCGAACCTCCTTGACACCCGCCGTAAAATAAGTAATTAAATTGAGTAAGCGGTACGACGCTTTGATGAGCAAATCCAGACCGGATTCCTGCAAACCGTATTCTTCCAGAAACATCTGGCGTTCGTCGGGTTCTTCGATTTCGGCAATCTGGGCCTCGATGGCAGCACACACGATGACCACTTCCGCGCCCTCGGCTTTCGCCATTTCTTTCAGTTGATCGGAATACTGGTTGCCGCCCGGCAGCGATTTCTCGTCGACGTTTGCAACGTAGATCACTGGTTTTACCGTCAGCAACTGGAGTTCGCCCACGGCGGCAAACCGTTCTTCGGGCGTCACATCCACGGCGCGGGCATTCTGTCCGGCTTCCAGCGCCTTTTTGTAGCGGATGAGCACTTCCAATTCGGCTTTGGCTTTGGCGTCACTACCGGCGCGAACGGCTTTTTCGGTGCGTTGCAGTTTCCGGTCGATGGACTCCAGATCTTTCAGTTGAAGCTCGATGTCAATGATTTCTTTGTCGAAAATCGGGTTGACGCGCCCTTCGACGTGTACGATGTTGTCGTCTTCGAAACACCGGATGACGTGGACGATGGCATCGACTTCCCGGATGTTGGCCAGAAACTTATTGCCCAGGCCCTGTCCCTGGCTGGCGCCTTTAACCAGCCCGGCGATGTCGACAAATTCGATGATGGTTGGCACCACTTTCTGGGGCTTCACCAGGCTTTCCAGCGTGTCCAGCCGTTCGTCAGGCACCGTGACGACGCCGACGTTGGGATCTATGGTACAGAACGGATAATTGGCAGCTTCGGCCTTTCCGCTCGAAATGGCATTAAACAAAGTGGACTTCCCAACATTAGGCAGCCCGACAATACCGCATTGAAGACTCATGTATTTTTAATTTTGAATGAGTGAGTGAGTGAATGAGCGAATGAGTGAATAGTTTGACAAGAATCCGGCAGGCTATTCACTCATTCGCTCATTCACTCATTCACAATTGTCTCGCAAAGTTCGAACATTCAGGGGCGAAAAACAAAAAAGCCTCCGGTGATCAGAGGCTAAGTTGTGGAAGAAGAGATAGCGGGATTATTCCCATTTCAATTCGCTGCCGCCTACATCTTCCAGTTCATCTTTCACGGCATACTGGGAGAAGTCGAATTCAGGCATCAAATCGGATTTAATATATTGAATGGTATCGTGCAACGCATCAGAGAACTTGTCGAAATCTTCTTTGTAGAGAAACATTTTGTGTTTCTCGTAAATAAAACCGTCGCCCTGCGGATGCCGGCGGCTTTCAGTAATGGTCAGATAATAGTCGTTGGCGCGGGTGGATTTGACGTCAAAGAAGTAGGTACGTTTTCCAGCTCTGACGCGCTTGGAAAAGATTTTTTCTTTCTCTTTTTCTTCCACAATCTCTGGTGGTTTGAGGTGATTTAAACGCTAAAATAAGCGGATTAGTATAACTAGCAAAAATATTGCCTCAAATTAATTTTCATAGCGTACGGCCCAAACTGGACAGGTTTAAGAGAGCACTAGAATAAAGAAAGAAAACAGTTTGCTTCTTAAGCAGTTGCTGTTATCTTTGTAATGAGGGAATTGTAAAATTTCTGCTAAAGGTAGGGCGTAAGTGTCTGGCGCTCAACCTTTTTTTGTTTTCCACCAAACCTCAAACTGTATGAGTATAATCGTCACGATCATGCTGCTTTTCGGCGGCATGAAATCAACGGAGGCCCAGTCGGGTCTCATACAGAAAGGAAAGGCTTCTTTCTATTCAAAACGCTTTCATGGGAAAAAAACCAGTTGCGGAGAACGTTATCAGAACGACAAACTGACGGCGGCACACATTTCTCTGCCCATGAACACCATGGTCGAAGTGACCAATTTATCCAACAATCAATCCGTTGTCGTTCGGATTAACGACCGGGGGCCGCACGGCAAAGGCCGCATCATCGATCTGGCCTATGCAGCCGCGAAAACCCTGGGAATCGTTAAAACCGGCATCGCCAATGTGGCCATCCGGGTTGTCGGTCATAACCGGAAAATAACCGAGCCTGCCACCGCCGTGTTGTTTCCGCTTACGAACCGTTTAGAACCGTTGCTTGCCCCCATCGATACCATTTAAGCGCGGAGAACG
Source organism: Larkinella sp. C7 (assembly GCF_006149005.1). Taxonomy (GTDB): domain Bacteria; phylum Bacteroidota; class Bacteroidia; order Cytophagales; family Spirosomataceae; genus Larkinella. The sequence goes on from NZ_VBSL01000009.1 coordinate 31,258, forward strand.
TTTTCATATCGCGGTTGGATCACTGAATCAAAGCGTAGTTTGCGCCGGGCGCATTTCAGACACAAGGCAAATTTGATGTGCCGGATGCCCAAACTACCCTTCGAATCCCTTTGATGATCCGGCCGCGATCTGTATTTTTACGACTATGGCAACGCAAGTAGATTTACTGAAAGTCCGGGAATACGGTAATGTGGAGTTTCTGGCCCGCCAAATGGTGGAAGGATTCATTACCGGTTTACACAAGTCGCCCTTCCACGGTTTTTCGGTCGAGTTTGCCGAACACCGGCTCTACAATACCGGCGAAAGCACCCGCTACATCGACTGGAAAGTGTTTGCCAAATCGGAACGCCTGTTTGTCAAGCGGTTTGAAGAAGAAACCAACCTGCGCTGCCACCTGCTGCTCGACACCTCGTCGACGATGTATTACCCCGAACCGGGCTACGGGAAAATTACCTTCAGCATTCTGGCCGCTGCCTGCATTGCCTATTTGCTCCAGCGCCAGAAAGACGCCGTTAGCCTGACCACCTTTGCCGAAGGAATTGACATTCAGACGCAAACAAAATCAACGCCCTCGCACGTTCATAAAATATTCCAGCAACTCAACACGCTGCTGCAACAGCCGCCCCCGCTGCGGAAAACGTCGGCGGCCGAAGTGATTCACCAACTGGCCGAAAAAATCAACAAACGTTCACTCGTGGTCATTTTCAGCGACATGTTCGAGAATGTCTCGGATGTCGACCACCTGTTTTCAGCCCTGCAACACCTGCGCCACAACCTCCACGAAGTGCTGATTTTTCACGTCATCGATAAGAAAACCGAGGAAGATTTCAGTTTTGACGAACGGCCGTACGAATTTATCGACCTGGAAACCGGTGAAAAAGTGAAAGTGCAGCCCAACCAGGTGCGCGACAACTACCAGACGGCCATCAGGAATTTTTACCACGAACTTAAACTCCGCTGCGGTCAGTACCGGATCGACTTCATCGAGGCCGATATTGCCCAAGGATTCGACCAGATCCTGACGAGCTACCTGGTGAAGCGGACGAAGATGAAGTAACGGTTACGGTTTCCCCTTTACACTCGCCTTGGCATCCTTCATCGGGGCCGGTTTTTTGGTCATTTTCTGCTGTTGGAGGAAATTAAAGTAGCCTTCCAGATCTTCAACGGGTAATCGGCGGGCCAGGATTTTCTTGTCTTTATCGAGCACATACACCGTCGGGGTGGAATACACGTCGTATTTCGTTTTGTAATCGACCGGCGCGCTCGGGCCGTAGACATTCAGCAGACTCTGCAATTTAAATTCCCGGATAAACTTCTTCCAGATCGCTTCGGTTTTGCCGATGGCTACCGCGTAAATCTGCACGCCTTTGGCTTTGTGTTTATCGTAGAATTTCTTCAGCGCGGGGGCCGACTCCCGGCAGTGGCCGCACTCGGGATCGTAGAAAAACGTAATGGTATACTCGGCTTTGACGTTGTGTAACGCCTGAAACCGCCCGAGCGTATCCTTCAAACTCACGTTGGGCAGGGTTTTGCCGGCCAGTAGCGGTTTCAGAATCTTCACCCGGTCGCGCATGCTGGTGAGCGTGGAGGTATCGCTGACGGGCATCACCCCGGTCAGCCAGTATTTCTCCGCCATGTGGATGAACAAACCGTCGGTGTTCAGTACCTTCTTTTGCTCTTCATACTGGTTGGTAATGTACCAGATCGTGTATTGCAGAATTTCTTTGTTGGCTTTCGCTTTATTCACCAGGTAATCAGCCGCCGGAATCAGCGAATCGACGGTTTGCACGGTCAGTTCTTTGAGATAACGGTCGAGTTTGGTTTGAAGAAAATGCGTCCGCATCAGGCGTTCGTCCGAAAAATCAAAACCGTCGAGAAAGTGATTCCGGTAATAATTAAAAACAAAATTCGAATCCGGGCGTCCGTTCGCCAGCTTCGGCGCTTCCGGAATTTCGGGTTCTTCGGCCGCCCGGAACAGTTTAACCGTCAGCGTATTGGCATTCTTCGCCATGAAGTCTTTGCGGTAGGCTTCCACTTCTTTTTGACCGGCGGCAATCTGGCTGGCCGATCCCCCGCTTTTTTGCAAAGCACTGATTTCTCCGTACTTTTTGCTCAGGAATTTCTGGTACCCGTAAAAAAGCTCATTTTCGCGGGAACCAGTCACTTTCATGGATTCAATGACGTTTACCGTATCGGCCTCAATCGAAAACCGCTGTTCGCCAATCACCAGTTGGAGAACCGGTTTGGCATCCACCACGATCATATACAACCCGCCGGGAAGTTCTTTCGGCCCGTCGAACACCAGGCGTCCTTCGGCGTCGGCGGTGGCGGTGTCGCGGGGCGTAAACTGCGTCTGGCCGTAGAAATGCGCCAGATAAGCGGTTTTGTTGGCCAGTCCTTTGATTTTGGCCGTAACCAGGTGACCTTCGGACGATTGCGCCCGCACAAACGGGGCAGAGAGGAGCAGCAGGAACGCCGTAAAACAGAACCGTCGATTCATGAATTGCGTGGTTGGTTGACCAGAGTTTGTCATACAAAGATACTACTTATAACGATTGGGGCGCTGGCCTTCGCATACACGATGTTCTACTTTCTTTCCAAAGTATTTTCCTTTCTGCTCATGCCGCTGGGGCTGCTGACCATCCTGTTGCTGGTAGCGATCTTCACCAAAAATCATGTCCGCCGGCGAAAAGTCCTGCTTTCGGCCGTCGTGCTGCTGCTGATTACCGGCAATGGATTTATTTCCAATGAGGTGGCACTCTGGTGGGAGATTCCGCCGGTTACGCTACCCGCCCCGACGCGTCCCCGCATTGGGGTGGTGCTGACGGGAGGCATGGTGAAGGTGGATGGGAAGCCACGCAACCGCATTTATCTGGGCGATCAGGCCGACCGCATGGGGCAGGCGTTGCTGTTGTATAAAGCCGGGCAGATTCAGAAAATCCTGATTAGCGGAGGCATTGGCGGTATTTTCCGGAGCGACGTCGCCAACGAAGGTCAACTAACGCGGCAATTCCTGATGCTGGCGGGCGTTCCGGCGCAGGACGTGCTGCTCGAAAACCGGTCCCGCAACACGCACGAGAACGCACTTTTCTCCGCCCCAATACTTCAAAAACGGTTCAACGGGTATGAATATGTGCTGATCACGTCGGCCTGGCACATGCGCCGGGCGATCGGGTGTTTCGAGAAACAGCACATTGCCGTAACCCCTTACCCGGCGGCTTTCATCGGCGGACCACGCGAGTTTACGCCCAACCACCTGTTGCTGCCTTCCGAAAAAGCCCTGTTTAGCTCCTATTGGCTGATCCACGAACTGGTGGGCTACACGGCGTACCGGGTTGCAGGGTATCTCTAAACGCTGAGAATCCGCACCATCCGCAGCAAATCTTCGTTGATCGGTTTGGGCAGTTTGATCGTGTCGATGAAGGGTGTGTAGAGAAGCTGGTTGTTGACAACGCCGGCCATGACGTTCTTCTCTCCGTTTAACAAGCCTTCCAGGGCTCCCAAACCCAGGCGGCTGGCCAGAATGCGATCGTAGGCCGTTGGAATGCCTCCGCGCTGGATATGGCCCAGGGTCGTCACGCGCATGTCGACGTCGACGCCCACCTGCGAGCGGATTTTTTCGGCTACTTCGGCGGCATTGCCCTCTTCGTCGCCTTCGGCCACAATGATGATGGAGGAGGATTTGGAACGACTCCAGCCCTGTTTCAGCGTTTCGACTACTTCCGAAATGGGCGTCAGCACTTCCGGCACCATCACCATTTCGGCGCCCCCGGCAATACCCGATTGAATGGCAATGTAGCCCGAGTCGCGTCCCATCACTTCGATGAAGAAAATCCGGTCGTGTGAATCGGCCGTATCACGAATTTTGTCGATGGCTTCCAGGGCGGTATTGACGGCCGTGTCGAAACCGATGGTATAGTCGGTGCCGTACAGATCGTTATCGATGGTGCCCGGTGCGCCAACGGTGGGAATCTGGTATTCTTCAAAAAACTTTAAAGCTCCGGTAAATGTCCCGTTTCCGCCGATGGCAACCAGGCCTTCGATACCGTGTTTAACCAGTTGAGCGTGCGCTTTCTGACGGCCTTCGGGGGTCATGAACTCTTTGCTGCGAGCGGATTTCAGGATGGTTCCACCGCGTTGAACAATGTTGCTCACCGAGTGGGACGTCATGGGAAAAATATCGCCGTTGATCATTCCGTTGTACCCCCGACGGATGCCGAAAACTTCGACGCCGTGGTAAACCGCTCCCCTGACAACCGCCCGAATACAGGCATTCATGCCAGGTGCGTCACCGCCGGAAGTAAAAACAGCTAAGCGCTTCATATTAAAAGTCTATTTTAAATTTCCTATGTGCAAAAAAATATTCGTCTGCCTTTTGCTCGCGAACCGCAAATTTATTTTCATTTTTGGACAAACCGACAAATGTGTTCAACGAAAAACGAATTTAATACGGACGTAATGCTGAAAACCGGTGATTGACAGGTGGTTACTCATTTAAAATACTTAATCAATTAACTGATTGACAGGTGATTGTATTTAGCTTGTCGGTTGCTTGCGATGGCGTTGTAACTTGCGTTTAATAAGGGGGTAAACCGCATACGTTATCTTTACGGACGCAATACCGATGCCGGCTCCGGCCAGAACATCGGCCCAATGGTGCTTTTCGTTGGCCACCCGAAGCACCGCCGTGGCACTCGCCATGGCATAGCCCGCAATGCTGATCCACGGACTCTTGTGTTGATACGCCTGGTGCAGTAATTCTGCCCCCGTGAAGGCCACAGCCGTGTGACCGGACGGAAACGATCGGCGGTCGGAACCGTCCGGGCGGGTGGAGTTGATCGTGCGTTTAAAGACCTCGGTGACACCCCCCATGGCCACGTTCGACAAAACCGTCACGGCAATTTCGTCGCCCAGGTTGACTGCCGGTTTCACGCCCGCCAGTTGCAGCGCGACCCGCAGGCCATACGGCCCGAAACGCAGGTAGTCATCCGCCGAACTGACGTGACCCGTCGCTTGAAAGGGCTCTCGCGTAGGGTGGCCGAGCAATGCCGCTCCGCCCCCTGCCAGCGTGGCCGGCACAATAAAAGATGTTAGCGGGAACCGTCGTTCGGTGGGAATGGAATCACCGGCTGTTTGGGCAAAAAGCGGAAGAGAAGCAAGCCAGAGGAATAAGGAAATCAGAATTTTATGCGTCATTTCAATGGTAGAGGACTTGTGTCTGATAATTCGGTTGCATTGTTGCTGTCTGCCCCTACAGCGTTTGGATGCTGCTTCATACAGAGCTAAAAGTTTCCTTTACTGACTTAAACTAACGAACCGAAGAAACGAATGCCTGCTGGTTTGCTGCTGGGTTTGATAAGCCCAACGAGTAATTCGGCGGTTATTCAATTTAGAAAACGATTTGAAGGCCCATCGAAAAGACACGGCAAATGAACTTTGTAGGGTGAAAGCGAAGAAAGATCATTCGTCACCGACGCCTGAGCACAAACTTACTCGAAAAGCGGTAAAAAAGCATTCCTATGGAGCTGAATTGAAAATAATGAAAATACAACCTTGTGACCACAACGGACACAAGGTCGTATTTTCATTAATGAAGCCAGTCAACCGCTGGCAGGTACAGGCTTACCAGCGGTTATAGAGCGTCGCCCACGACCGAAGCCGGTTTTCGGCTTCATCGGTCAACTGCCCCGGCAGCAGCCGCCAGAGCCAGTTGTTGGCGGTGGCAGCCGGGGTGTTGATCCGGGCGGTTTCGTCCAGCCCCAGCACGTCCTGCACCGGCAGAATCACTGTTCTGGCCACCGAGGCATACACCAGTTGCCCCAACGCCAGATGCACGGTTTTCTCGGAAACCGGCTTCCCGACATACTCCGCTACGGTTTTCTGTTCGGTCGGGCTCAGGCTTTGCCGGTACCAGCCCCGGGTTGTGTTGTTATCGTGCGTGCCGGTATAGGCAATAAAATTGGGCGTGTATTGGTGGGGAATGTGCGGTGAGAGCGGCAACGCTTCCTGAAAAGCAAACTGAACGACCTTCATACCCGGCAACTGAAACGCATCGCGTAGCTGATAAACCGCTTCGCTGATGTCGCCCAAATCCTCGGCAACCAGGGGTAAAGTGCCCAGTTCCTGGTGCAGAACCCGGAAAAAATCGGCTCCCGGCCCCGGTTTCCACTCGCCCCGGATGGCGGTTTTCTCCCCGGCCGGAATTTCCCAATATTCCGACAGCGCGCGAAAGTGGTCGATGCGCACCAGATCGAACAACGCCGTATTTTTCCGAATCCGCCGAATCCACCAGTCGTAACCGCGCTCTCTAAGCCGATCCCAGCGAAAAATCGGCATGCCCCAAAGCTGACCATCGGCGTTGAAATAATCAGGTGGCACCCCGGCCACCGTGATCAGTTTCCCCGATTCATCTAGACTAAACAGTTCCGGGTGCGACCACACATCCGCCGAATCATAGCTCACGTAAAACGGCAAGTCGCCCAGCAGGTGAATGCCCCGCTGGTTACAATATGCTTTGAGGTTCTGCCACTGCCGGTCGAAAATGAACTGCAACCAGCGCACTTTTTCCAATTCGTCATGGTGGGCCTCCTCAAACGCCCGCAACGCTTCCGGCTGGCGCAGGCGGTATTCTTCCGGCCATTCATACCACGGCTGGCCCTGGAATTTTTGTTTCAGGCCCATATACAGCACAAAACCGGTGAGCCAGTGGGCTTCGCGCCGGCAAAATTCCTGAAATCGATTCTGTAACGGACTGTCTTTCTGTTGGGCGAAATTTCGGTAAGCTTGCTCTAAAAGAACATGCCGAACCCGCTCGGCTCCGGCATAATCCACCCGCCCGGTGGTTGGAAGCTGGTGGGTGCGTAAGGCGTCCCAATCCAGCAAACCGTCCTGGGCCAGGGCTTCCGGACTCAGCAGCAGGGTGTTGCCCGCCATGCTGGAATAGGTGCTGTAGGGCGAATGTCCCGCTCCCGGTTCCGTGGGATTGAGCGGTAGTATTTGCCAGTAATGTTGCCGACTGCGGCTCAGAAAATCGGCAAAAGCCCGCGCTTCCGGCCCCAAATCACCAATGCCAAAAGCCGAGGGAAGTGACGTAACGGGCAGCAGCAGACCCGCACTCCGGTCGGTAAAAGCGGGTTGTAGTTTCAAAACCGCCAGCGGCAACGTCTTGAAAACGTCTTTCAGTGCAATGCCGTCTGTTGTTTTGCCGCTGGTCGGAAGCAGCATGTGCTTCCATTCATCCGGTGCCTCCGGCGGCAAAACGATCCGGGTATCTTTCCAGTCCAGGGCCGGAACGCTTTTATTTTGCCGGCGGCTCATTTCGGCCAGGTGCAGCGGAATGGCCACCACCAGCCAGGTCTGCCGGTGCCGACGCGCAAACGCGAGCACATGCTGCCGGTACTGCCCTTCTACCGCCAGCGGAATGTAGTCTCCTTCGGCAAAGAGTTCGGTCGACTCCTGGTTTCGGGCGGTAAGCAAGGTATGGGTCAACCAGAGCTTGATTCGGGCGTCATACCGGTTTTCCCACAGATCGCTCAACAGCGCATCCGACGGAGCCTGATCGGGATTGGTCAGTTCATCCAGCCACTGTCGGCGCTGGTCATAATCGACGGGTCGGCGATTGTCGGGATCGACCAGACTCAGGTCCCACAGCTCACACCCCTGATACACATCGGGAACACCGGGGCATGTCATTTTGAGAACGACCTGTGCCAGGGAGTTAACAATTCCAAAATCAGCCAGTTGGCGGTGAAATTTCTGAAAGCTTTTCCAGAAAGGTCGTTTCCGGTTGAGCAATTGCGCAACGAAATTCCGGGTGGCTTCCTCATACGCAGCGTCGGGCGCGTTCCAGCTCGAATGCCGTTTGGCCTCCCGCAAGGCTTTTTCCAGATAATCCTGAAGCCGGTTTTCAAAATCGTCGTCGTCCTGATCCGGCATGGGAGAGGCCCCCACCAGGGTTTGGTAAATGAAATATTCGTCGTTGGCATCCGGCGCGCTCTTCTGCTTCAAGCCGGCGTTTAGCTGCTGCCATTCCTGGACGGTTTTCAGCCATTCGTCGGGCAAATCCGTCAGCACGTTCAGCCGTGCCCGGACGTCTTCTCCGCGCTTGGTGTCGTGCGTCGAGGTGGCATTGAGGGCCAGCGGCCACTGCTGTTGGCGTTCCTGCATGGCCCGGTGAAAATCGGCCGGCGACAACCCAAACGTTTCCGGCGAATCGCCCACTTCGTTGTGCGCGATCAAGCGGTTGTAGGTATACATCAGCGTGTCTTCCACCCCTTTGGCCATCAGCGGGCCGGTAAATTGCATACACCGCCGGTACAAATGGGAAACCCGCTGGTTGTAGGCATCGTCGCCATCAGCCGGTTTTTGCAGCAGCGTTTCTTCCAGCACATCGACCGCCGTGGCCAGTTCCGGTTTCTGGCTTTTTAGGTCGGTCAGAATCGCCTGCACGGCGGTAGCCTCCCGCTCCTCCAACGGAAACGTGCTGCCGTAATACCGGTAAACCGGGCAATACACCAGAAATGCGCCGAGGGCCGCCTTTAGACTGTCGGGCGGCAGAACAGCCAGCGCATTTTCTTCCACCAGATTCAGTTCCAGGAAAAACCGGTACAGGTTGTCCAACTCGCCCTTCATGTGCTGCGAGAGAATGAACGCCTTTTTGTTCAGAATCTGCTGGTGAACGGGCGTGGCATCGGAAACGAGCTGCTGGTAGAAGTGCGTCAGAACCGGCTCGCTGGCCGGTTGGGTAAACAGGTTATTGACCTGCGCCAGAAACTCGTAGCCGGTGGTTCCCTGAATGGGCCAGGTCGTTTCCAGCGGTTCGCCGGGTTCCAGAATTTTTTCAACGATCAGATACGCTTCTTCCCCGGCCAGTTCGCGGAGTCGTTCCAGATACTGACCGGGGTCATACAGTCCGTCGATGTGATCGACGCGCAACCCGGTAAATACCCCCTCGACCACCAGGTCCTTGATTCCCTGATGAACGTAGGAAAACACCGCGTCATTCTGCACATTCAGGCCAATCAGGCTGCTCACCGTAAAAAACCGCCGGAAATTGATCCGGCGGTCGGTTTCCTGGTGGTGGCTCAACTGATACACCTGCTCATCAGCCAGCTGGCGGAGTCGCTGCGGGTCGCGGTTGAGGGCGCTCAGACACGACTTGATGTAGGCCTTAACGACCGGATTTTTCTGCAAAGACGTGAGCTGCTGCCGGAATTCGTTCATTCCCAGCGCGTAGGCTTCGGGTTCTTCCACCAGTTGAAGGGGGCGGATCTGGTCGAGCAGTTGCTGAATCGATTCCAGCGTCGGCTGATCATCCGGAGCCTGCAAAACGGTTGGGTACGACCGCAGGCGCAACGGATAGTCCGTGTCGAAATACCGCAGCACCAGCCGTCCGTCCTGGTAAGCGACCTTGAGTTCCCGGTTTTTGATGACCTCATCGAGGGGCGCACCCAGAAACGGAACCGCCAGCCGTCCGTGAAAAAGCTGGCTCGTCCAGACGGTATCGAAAAAGGGCATAAACCGCGACAACGGGCCTTTTTCCAGCACGTCCATCAGCCACGGGTTGTTGGGATGAAACGCCATGTGGTTGGGAACGATGTCCTGCAGCCAGCCGATGCCCTCCTTCCGGAGTTTTTTGCTGAGTGTTTTCAGTTGCTTTTCCGTGCCAATTTCCGGGTCAATGCGGTGCGGATTGACCCCATCGTAGCCGTGCTGACTGCCCGGTACGGATTCGAAAACGGGCGAGGCATAGAGCGTACCAACACCCAGTTTCTTCAGGTACGGCCTTATTTTTTCAAAATCGCTAAAGGTAAATCCACTGTGAAATTGGATACGATAGGTAGCAACCGGATTAGTCATGAGTATCGGATAAAGCCTGCGGATAAAGTACGTTTCAAGAACCGTTGGTCAATTTGTCTGCCGGTTGACCAACGGACGTGCCGCGATGAGCAGCTATGTATTAAGCAATGACTGGAATAGAATGTTTCGATCTTCAAACCGGAGTCCGTAAAAATTCCGGCAACTGGTGCAGAACGTGAAATTCTGAAGACCCAGACACCTGTTCTTCGGCAGGCCATTGCCTCTCTTTTTGACTCAACACCCGGTTCTCCCGATCTTCCTTTTTACATTTACGGGTACACCAGCCGTTCGATTGCATGAACGTTTTCCCTGTCGAAACCGATTTTTTGCCCGTCCATTCACGCAGCAACCCTTTCCAGTCGTTCTGGATGGGAGGGTATGAATGCACCGATCAGCTCAATGCCTGGGGAAACCGGGTCGATTTTCTCCACATTACGGGGCATCTGCAACGCATCGACGACGATTACCGGAATCTGGACCCGTTCGGCATCCAAACCGTCCGGGAAGGCATTCGGTGGAGCCAGGTCGAAAAACGCCCGTATCAGTATGACTGGCAAACGCTGGCGTTCATGATGGAACGGGGCCGGATGGCCGGGATTCAGCAGGTCTGGGATCTCTGCCATTTTGGATTTCCCGACGATCTGACGCCCCTGCATCCGCTGTTTGCGCGTCGGTTTGCCGCTCTGTGCCGGAGTTTCGTTGCGTTTTACCGCTCGGTTGACCCCTACAGTACCCTGATCGTAACACCGATCAACGAAGTCAGCTTTTTGTCGTGGCTGGGGGGCGATGCCCGCGGTACGTCGCCCTACTGCGTGGGGCAGGGCTGGGAAGTGAAATACGGTTTGATGCGCGCTTACATCGAGGGCGTGGCCGCCCTGCGGGAGGCCGACCCCAGCATCCGCATCCTGACGACCGAGCCGTTGGTCAACGTGGTGCCACCCCTGGATGCCACGCCGGAACAGCTTGCGTTTGCGGCCCTGGCACACGATAACCAGTTTCAGGCTACGGATATGCTCAGTGGACGAATTTGTTCGGAACTGGGTGGGCAGCCCGATTACCTGGATGTGGTGGGCTTGAATTATTACTACAACAATCAGTGGATTGCCGGTTCCGGTGATTTTTTACCCTGGGCCAACGAGGGATTCGATCCGCGCTGGCGGCCCCTGCGCGACCTGTTCAGGGAAGTGTATCGACGCTACCAGCGCCCCATTGTTCTCTCGGAAACGAGTCACCCCGGCGAAGACCGCCCCCAGTGGATTCAGTTTGTGGCCCGGGAAAGTGCGGCCGTATTGAGCGGGGGCATCCCACTCTGGGGAATTTGCCTGTACCCGATCATCGACCGGCCGGATTGGGATCATCTGACGCCCTGGCACCAAGCGGGGCTTTGGGACGCGGAGGGAACCAGCGATGGAACCGTCACCCAACAGCCGCCACACCAGGTGCTGAACCAACCGTATGCCGACGCCTTACGGAAGGCACAGGCGGTTTTAGCCCGGGTTCAAAACAGCCTGATTTCGCAGGCCGGACCGCTTCCTAACTTCTGAGCGCCCAAGCCTCCCCTTGCCGACCGGATGGAGTTGAATAGATGATAATGGCTTCCTGTAAATACGGTTTGCCGGCGCAATGAATCATCTATAAACCATCATCAAATGTCTCATCATCCATCGGTAGCCGGAGGTCAGTCAGGACATCAGGAATCCAGTAAATTCGACCTGTCGGCTCAGGTAATTTCAACAACTTCAGCGCGCGATATCACTGATTTACTCTGTTTCTCGCATTTACGCTGGAACTTCGTGTATCAGCGCCCTCAGCATCTCATGAGTCGGGCCAGTCAGCAATACCGGGTCTGGTATTGGGAAGAACCCGTTTGCGACGACCATGCCTGGCTGGAAGTTCGGCCGGTCAATCCCCACCTGCATGTTCTGGTTCCTCACTTGCCTCCCGGTCTGACGGCCGAAGCGGGCCATGAACTGCAACGCCAGTGGCTCAACAACTTGCGGGTTCAACACCGGATCATCGATTTTATTTCCTGGTATTATACGCCAATGGCGCTGGCCTTTACTGACCAGTTGCGGCCCCGGCTGACGCTTTACGATTGCATGGATGAGCTGTCGGCCTTTCACGGAGCCCCACCCGCGTTGCGGGAACGGGAGGAAGAATTGATGCACCGGGCCGGGCTGGTCTTCACCGGCGGCTACAGCCTGTTCGAAGCCAAACAGCAACGACACCGATCCGTCCATGCGTTTCCCAGCAGCATCGACAACCCCCATTTTGCCCAGGCTCGTCAGGGCTTGGCCGATCCTGCCGACCACGCCGGCATTGCCTACCCGCGCGCTGGCTACAGTGGCGTCATCGACGAACGGCTGGACCTGACGCTTCTGCGAGAACTGGCCAGCCGCCAGCCCGACTGGCAGTTTATTCTGCTGGGACCGGTCGTTAAAATTGATCCGGCCACGTTGCCGCAAGGGCCAAATCTGCATTATCTGGGCATGAAACCCTATGAGGCCTTACCGGCTTATTTCAGCAATTGGCAAGTGGCTCTGCTGCCTTTCGCACGCAATGAGGCCACCCGGTTTATCAGTCCGACCAAAACGCCGGAATACCTGGCCGCCGGGCTCCCGGTGGTTTCAACGCCGATTCGGGATGTGGTCACTACCTACGGCGACTACGCGCCCGTCTGGATTGCCGATACGGTTTGGGGGTTTGAACAGGCGATGGCAGAAGCCCTCCAGGAACAAGCCGAATCCGACTGGGCGCCGATCGACGCACACCTACAGCAGCAATCCTGGGACCTGACCTGGGCCAGCATGAACGGCCTGATTAAAAACCAACTGAAGCCCTCGGAGAACGCCGTGGCTCACGCTTTTCTTCCGGAGTAAACACGAAAACGGGTTCGATAAACCGGCCGGATACCCGGCGTGGTTTGTCGAACCCGACTTCCGGCTTTTCGGTCTGGTGTCATCCGTTTTCAGGCATCTGAAAAGTTTACAGATCTACCGGACTATTAGAGAGCAGGGACCTTTTCGTCAGTGCGAACGTCTATTTGGCACAACGCCGACAGGTCGAGTTTGTCTGATGGCGTTGTATCAGCGCCAAGCACCCTTTCCATATACGTTAAGGCCATTTTGGTATGTTCCGGTGCGTCGGAGGCTATGCAATCAGCCGGAATACTCAGCGCCAAGTCCCGCATATACGCATCTTTAGCCGAAAAAAGAACACAGACATCGGAACTGATACCCGTCAAAATCAGGCGCTCAACCTGTAAATACTCCAGCAAGGTATCCAGCGTGGTGGCAAAAAAAGCCGAGTGCTTCGGCTTCAGCACAAAGTAATCCTCCGCTTCCGGATGCAGCAGTTCGGCCAGAGGCTGACCCCGAACCCCATCATTCAGGCAATGCTCGACCACTTCCGTAAAATCGGACCGCCAGCGGCCAAAATTGTCATTCACGTAAATGATCGGAATCTGTAAAGCCTGGGCGCGTTTTTTCAAACCCGCAATCTGCTTCGCGGCTTTCAAAGACGGTTTTAAAAACAGCTGGCCTTCCGGAAACTCCAGATCATTGATCATATCGATAATCAGCAAAGCCACCGGAAAGCGATCCGGCACATTGCCGTGCAAATCTTCATTCTGCTTCTTCTTTCCCATAGCGTGCCGTTGCCTAACGGTAGTAAGCCGGTGTTTCATAACCCGGCTTACTACCAGTCCATCTCTCTTTTCAAAAATCAACTACTCGGTTTTCGCTGACTCATTGACGGAGCCTTCGGCAATTTCCGTCAGCAGGGAATCGGTTTTCTTTTCTTCGGCCAGGGTTGCTTCCAGCAGTTGAGCCGCCTTTGGATAGCCCAGCACACCGGCCAGGGTTTTCAGCGTTCCGTAAGAAGCAATTTCGTAATGCTCCACTTTTTGTGCCGCCGAAATCAGGGCCACGTCCCGGGTTAACGTTCCCTCTTTGGTGTCTTCGATCAACCCTTCCGCTTCCTCGATCAACCCTGCCATCGCATCACACTTTTTGGCCGATGCTTTTTCACCCACAGCCTCAAAGACCTGCTCCAGCCGGGCTACATGGTTTTCGGTTTCGGTCAGGTGTTTTTCGAAGGCGGTTTGCAATTCGTCCGACGTGGCTGATTTTGCCATTTTGGTCAGTGCTTTTGTCAAATGTTTTTCCGCCCAGTAGATGTCTTTCAACTCATCGACAAACAATTCCTTCAATTCGCTTTCTCCGTTTCCTTTTGTCGTTGCCATGTTTTTAAACGTTGTTTTGATGAAAATTACCCGATTGCCGGTGTTTGAGAGTGCCTCAATACCCCGACAACGTAGCCTATCAACAGAACAAGATTGGAGTTGTTTATAAAAAGTTAGCGAGTTTTCCACCTATCTTAAAACTTTGAATCAACCTGCACTTTTTAACCATTCTTTCCCGAACGGGTTATTCAGGCAACGGAAGTTTCACCTGACCCGCTCCTTATGAATACCCCAATCGATCCTTCGCTGGCCACACTGGCAACCTACCTGGCCGCCCGGCGGGAAGCCATTCTGAACACCTGGCGAACAGCCTGTCAAAATGATCCGGCCTGCAACACCATCGCCAGTTTAAGCCGGGAAGAGTTCAACAACAAGGTTCCTTTTATTCTCAACGTTTTCGACCAGCGGCTGCGGCAACTCGCTCTGAATGCGGATATTGAGCAGTTGTCGGAGGAGCATGGCCTGCACCGCTGGCAAAAAGGGTATACGTTGCAGGAACTGCTGACGGAAATCCATCACCTGAATCAGGTGCTGCTGGATGAACTGCGTCACTACTGGCAACGCCATCCGGCACCTGAAATGGATTGGGTCGCCGAATCGTATGAATACTTATCCTGGTTCAAAACACTCAGCATCAGCGGTAGCGTCGGGCAATATACGGAACTGCAGCGCCTGGACGCCAGCAACCGGGTTCAGCTCCTGCAGCAGGCCCTCGACGATCTGAACGACCTGACGCGCCAGCGCGGAGATCTGTTGCGAACGGCCTCTCACGACCTGCGGGGCAGCTTCGGCATCATCGAGGGAGCCGCTTCGTATTTGAATCTGGTGGAAGCGGATGAACCGGAACGGAAACAGATGCTCGAAATGCTGAATCGCAACCTGACAACCGTGCGGAATATGGTCATCCAGTTGATGGATCTGGCCCGACTCGAAGCCGGTCAGGAATCCCTCAACATTCAGCCGTTTAACGCAGGACAACTCCTGCATCAACTGATCGACAGCTACCAGCCACTGGCCGAAGAAGCAGGCCTGATGTTAAAAGCCGACGGGCCGACGGAGTTGCTGGTTGAAAGTGATCCTCTCCACTTGCAGCGCATCGTGCAGAATCTGGTGTTGAACGCCCTGAAACATACTCAATCCGGCTGGATATCGGTGTCGTGGGTTCGCGAAAGCAATTACCGCTGGCTCATCGGGATTCAGGATTCCGGGCCGGGCCTTCCTAATCAGGATTCCGGTTCCTATTCGCAGGTGCTGGCCCCCATTCCCGAATCGAGCGCGGCCTTTGGGGTGCCCACACCGGAAGCCGACGCCCGGGAGAAAGCCGTTATTCAGGCTCCTAAAGCCGCCAAAGGCGAAGGCATCGGCCTGTCGATTGTCAAACGGCTGTGTGAACTCCTGCGGGCCAGCCTGGAGATTGAGACCAAAGCGGGTGAAGGAACCCTGTTTCGCATTCGCCTGGGCCTTCACTGGAAAACCCAGTAAAAACCCGGGCGACGCCTATTCACTGAACGGTTTCTTTCAGCACCTGGTAGCGGTTTCGCATTTCGTCTAATTTCTTGCGAAAAGCCGGGTCCGTCGCCCGGTTTTTCGTTTCGTGCGGATCGGCTTTAATGGAATACAACTCCTCATACCCGTGCTCGATGAATTTCATGTATTTGAAATCCGGGGTGACCACGCCTTCCACTTTAGGCAACCGCGGACTGCCCATAAACGTATGTTCGTAGAAGAAATCCGTCCGGGCGGGTGCATTGGCCTGCATCAAATCCACCCCCTGCATGGTTTTCGGGACAGCAACCCCGGCGAACGACAGAAGGGTGGGGGCAATGTCGATGTTGAGCGCAATCCGGTCCGGTCGGGTTCCTTTCCGGCTGGCGGGTAAAGCCGGGTTATAGATAATCAGCGGCACCCGGATGGACTCTTCGTGACCAAACCACTTGCCTTCCATGCCGTGTTCGCCCAGGTAAAAACCGTTGTCGCCCATAAAAACGATGATCGTGTTCTGATCCAGATTCAGTTGCTTCAACTGCGCCCTCAGCTTGCCCACCACCTCATCGACGCCGGTGATCAGCCGGTAGTAATCCTTGACGGTTTTCTGGTGCAGTTCGGGCGTGGAGAACAGCGGTTTCCAGCGTTCGCGGCCAATGTTTTTGTCGGTTCGGAAAAAGTCCGGGAAGCTGGCCCAGTACTTCGGATCGGCGGTTTCCGGCACCGGTATTTTGGCATCTTTATACAACGCCTTGAACCGTTCCTGCACCGGATAGGTCGGCGGGTTGCCATCCAGTTCGTGCGGGGCCTTGAAGCTTACCGACAGACAGAACGGTCCTTTTCCGGCAAAATCGTTCAGGAAGTTCTGCACACCATGCGCTACGCTGTCAGTATGGTGAATCTTCTTCCCACTCTGGTTGGTGTATTCATACGGCGGCTGCCCCTTGCGGTTGCAGGCCCAGAAATCGTACTGGTCTTCGGGCGGGTTATCGCCCACCCCATACTTGCCGACAAAACCGATTGTATACCCGGCTTTTTTGAGCAGCAATGGGTAGGTATTCGCAACGGCTTCCGGCGAGAAATCCGTCACAAAATCATTGATCTTGTGGCGTGATTCATACTGTCCGCTCAGCATACTGGCCCGGCTGACGCAGCAGATCGCCGTGGTGACGTAGGCATTGGGAAACAGCATACCGCCTTTGGCCAGCGCATCCAGGTTCGGCGTCCGGATGATCGGGTTGCCCATTACGCCCAGCGCATCCCAGCGGTGGTCGTCCGTCAGCAGGAAAATGATGTTGGGTTTTCCGGGCGGTTTTCCAGCCGTTGTCTCAGGCAGATCGACAACAAATGCCGCGCTGCCCAAGATGGTTCCCACCACCCCGAGCCAACCGACCGTCCTTAAAATCGTTTTATTCATGGCAATTTTCAGGATTTAAGAACCTTATTTGGGACGAATTTCCGCATAATACGACTGTGGCCGCAAACTATCCTTGTTATCATAGGTGTAGTTATAACGCTTCATATACTCGTCGGCTGGTAAAAATGTATCGTTGGTTTCCTTCAGCTTCTGATCCAGCACCGCATTCAGTTGCTTTTGCAACGCAGCGTATTCAGCCTTGTTGACCAGATTGTTTAGCTGATACGGATCGGTCTGATTGTCATACAAAAGCCAGGGACCGGCCAGCCGCCGGGCGTAGGTATACCGCTCGGTGCGAACAGCCCGGTATTCGCGCCCTCCGTTCTGGAAATTGTATTCGTGAAACGGAACCGGCAACACCACCAGCGCGGCATCG
Organism: Larkinella sp. C7; assembly: GCF_006149005.1. Classification (GTDB taxonomy): domain Bacteria; phylum Bacteroidota; class Bacteroidia; order Cytophagales; family Spirosomataceae; genus Larkinella. The sequence continues at coordinate 48,637 of NZ_VBSL01000009.1, forward strand.
ATGGGATAAACCGCCGGGTTGAGAATGCCCTTCGAAACGTCCTTGCCGTCGATGGTTGCGGGAATTTTCAACCCCGCCATGCCCAGCAGCGTCGGCAGAATATCCGGCGTGTTGATCGGTTTGGTGATCTCAATGCTTTTCTTCCCGAATTGGGCCGGATACCGCACCAGCATCGGCACCCGGATGGATTCGTCCCAGGGGCGTTGTTTCCGCAAAACACCCTGGGTCAGCAGCATGTCGCCGTGGTCGGAGGTCCATACCAGAATCGTGTTGTCGGCAATGCCCTGCTCGTCCAGGGTTTTGAGCAGTTTGCCGAGCGCATCATCCAGGGCGGTGCAGTGGGCGTAATAGTCCGCGTAAATCCGCCGGGCGCTGTCCTGCATGGCTTTTGGCACATTGGGCCGGATCGTCAGCGTCTTCGGGTCATACATCGCCCGGTATTTTTCGGGCGCCGTGTGGTACGGATTGTGGGGTGGTCCCCAGGACAACACCAGCAGAAACGGCTTGTCTTTGGATTGCTTGATAAACCCGATGGCACTGTCCGTCTGTGGAAACGCATCGTAGCCCGGCCACTGGTGTTTCTGATCCTTTTCGTCGAAATAGAATGAATCGTTGTAATCGTGCGACACTTCCCGGACTTTCCAGTAATCGAACCCCTGCCGCCGGTCGCGGGTGATCGGCTTGTCGCGGGCGCTGAACGGATGTTCGCCATTCCGGTGTCCGTTGATGTGCCATTTGCCGATGTAACCGGTCTGGTAGCCATTGTCCTTGAAGATTTCGGCCATCGTCAGGGCTTCGTTCGGCAGCGGTTTGTCGTTGTAAAAAACGCCGTGCTTGAGCGGATACTGCCCCGTCAGCAACGTTGCCCGGTAGGGTGTGCAGACGGGCATGGTGGCAATGGCGGTTTTGAAGTTGACGCTTTCCTTCGCCAGTTGGTCGGCGTAGGGCGTTTTTACATCCGGATTGCCCGCGTAGCCCACGGCATCGGCCCGCCACTGGTCCGAAAAGATAAAAATCACATTGGGTTTTTCGGCTTTTACCGCCGTTTTTGGCCGGGTCGTGCAGTAGAGCAGACTTACGGCAACCAGAAGAAAACCAGAGAGTTGCAGGTTTTTTTTCATTCTATTGTCAGGTTTTTTGACGTGTTTAATACCCCGGATTCTGGTTAATTTTATTGACCAGGACCTGCTCTTCCGGAATCGGAGCGAGCAGTTTGGTGGGCGTCACTTCGTAGGCGGTATTGTAAAGAAACGATTTTTTCGCTTTCTCGCGCTGGCCGTGTGCCGTCATGACTTCCACCGCCTTGCCGGTCCGTTTCAAATCGTACCAACGCTGGTTTTCAAAGCAGAACTCGACCTGGCGTTCTTTGGCAATCAGCGTTTCCAAAGCGGTTTTGCCAGTACCCGCCAGCGACTGCGTCAACCCGGCCCGGTTGCGAACCTGCTGTACGTACGGAATCGCTTCGGCGGTGTTGCCCTGCTGATTCAGCGCTTCGGCGTACAGCAGCAACACATCCGAATACCGCAACACCGGCATGTTGTCACTGCTCCGGTCGACGGGCGATGAAAGCGGGGCCTTGTACTTGGCGCAATACGGAATGGGCCGCACGACGCCATCCCAGTCGGCGCCATTCCAGAATTTGATCGACACCTCCTTGCGTTTGTCGCCCGCTTCGAACGCATTGATCAGATCGTCAGTGGGTTGGTTCCAGCCCCCGCCGACCAGGCTGATGCCGGGACGCCCGGTGATGGCTCCCGCCGAGGTCCAGGGCGCAAACCAGAAGAGAAACCGGTTGGACAATGCCGCACTATTTTCGGAATACTGCACCGCAAAAATCGTCTCCTTAAAATCTTTGCTCGATGGATTGAAAACGTCCGCATAATTGGGCAGCAAACTGTATTTGCCCGATTCGATCACGGTTTTCAGGGCCGCAGCGGCTTCGGCATACTTACGCTGGGTCAGGTAGACTTTCCCCAGCAACGCCAGGGCCGCCCCTTCGTTGGCGCGTCCGTTTTCTTTGACATCGGTGGCTCCGTTAAAATTCTCGACGGCGGCTTTCAGATCACTGATGATGTTTTCGTACACCTGCTCTTCCGTCGACCGTTTGATGCCGACGGCTTCCCGCGATTCGATGGGGGTCAGCACCAGCGGAACGCCACCGAACTGCCGCACCAGGTTGAAGTAATACAGGGCCCGCAGAAACCGGGCTTCACCGGCGCAACGCTTCTTGAACGATTCTTTCGACCAGGTTACGCCCGTCCGGTCGATTTCGGCCAGCAGTTTGTTGCAACGGGTGATGCCGTTGTACGAAAAATTCCAGAAGTTGGCGTAGGCAACGTTGTTGGAGGCCAGAATGAACTGATCGATAACGCCTTTTGACGCTTCGCCGGTTACGGTGCTGTATTGAAAGCTGCCGTTGTCGGAAATGAGTTCGGCCATCACCCAGTGTTCCACTTTTTCGTAGGTCTGCATCGGTACGTAACAGCCGTTGGCCAGCAGAATATATTCGGTTTCCGACTTGTAAAAGGTTCCTTCGCTGAGGGCGGTTTCCGGATAAATCTCCAGAAAATCGTTGGAGCAGGCCGACAGGAAAAACAGCCCCAGCACATACACTATCTTTTTCATACGATTGGTCTGGTGGTTAGAATGTCAGGTTGATGCCGATGGACGTCGTGCGGGACAGCGGATACGACGACATGTCGAAGCCGGGGGCCAGCGTGTTGTTGACCGTCACCGACTGCCCTTCGGGATTGGCACCTTTGTATTTGGTGAACGTAGCCAGATTCTGGCTGGTCAGGTAAAACCGGCAGTTGTTGACAAACCCGGTTTTTTTCACCCAGCTTTCAGGCAGCGAATACCCCAGCGTCAGGTTGCCGATCCGGAGGTAGCTCGCGTCTTCGACCCACAAACTCGAAACCCGGTGGCCCAGGCTGGGCGTCAGAATGGGAATGCCGTAGTGCTGGCCGTCACCTGGTGTATCGGCGTTCCGCCAGCGGGCCGTCCACTCTTTGCTGACGTTGAAAAAGCCCTGGAGGTTGTCGACGGTCTGTCGCAAGCCGTTCATGACCTGCCCGCCATACTGCCCGCTCACGATGACGTTCAGATCGAAGCGGTTATAGGAAAACCGGTTCGTAACGCCAAAGATGAACTTGGGGTGCGGACTGCCAATCATCGTATAATCCAGCAGGTCGGTAATCACGCCATCGCCGTTCACATCCTTGTATTTGACGTTGCCTTCATAGACCTGTGGAGTTTTGATGATGGCCGGATTGGCAATATCGGCGGCCGTATAGAGCCCGTCGAAAATATACCCGAAAAACTGACTGATGGGTTTGCCCACCACCGAAACGTGCGTGGGATTGTTGTCGTTGCTACCGGCCAGAATCCGGTCGCCGTTGTCGTTGAGCGAAAGCACCTTGTTGCGGTTAAAGGCCATGTTCAGGTTGACATCCCAGTTGAACGCGCCCGAAACCGGGGTGCCGCCCAGCGCAATTTCGATCCCGGTATTCCGGACATTTCCCTTGTTGACCGTCTGCGCGTTGTAGCCGGTGATGGCCGGAATCACGTCGTTGAGCAGCATGTTCGTGCTTTTCCGGTAGTAATAATCCAGCGAGAGCGACAGGCGGTTCTGGAACAATTCAAGATCTGCACCGACGTCCACCTGATTCGATACTTCCCAACTTAGATAGGGATTGGACAAACCCACACTGGAAGCCGTCACCTGCGTGGTTCCAAAGACATACGATTCGGCATTGATCGACGCCAGGTGGGAATAATTACCGATGTTGTTGTTGCCGCTTCGCCCGTAGCTGGTCCGCAGTTTCAGGTCGTTGATGACGCGGTTGCCTTTCAGGAAATCCTCTTCCGAAACCCGCCAGGCGGCCGCGACCGACGGAAACAGGGCGTAGCGATTCCGGCTCCCAAACCGCGACGAACCGTCGGACCGGAAGGTGGCCGTTAGCAAATACCGGTCTTTGAAGGCGTAGTTGATGCGCCCCAGGTACGAAATCATGGCCCACTGGTTGACGGTTTCGCCCCAGGCGCTGATGGTCTGCGCGGCATTGATGGTCTGAATCAGGTCGTTCGTATACGGATTGGCCGTGAGGTTAACGCCCGTCGACGTGCTTTTCTGGGTCGTATAGCCCAAAAGCGCATCGAAGCGGTGATTGCCAATCGTTTTATCGTACGTTAGCGTGTTTTCGATCAGCCAGTCGAACCGCTCACTGCGGCTGTTGTTCGAGCGTCCGGTGCCGACGATCGGGGGCGTGTTGGACGCGCCCACCGTGGCCGGAATATACTGCTGGTATTTGGCCGTCGACCAGATGGTGTTCAGCGACGTTTTCGCTTTCAGACCCGGAATGATTTCCCACTCCACAAAAGCCGAACCGAGGTTCTGAAAATCCTTCTCGGTCTGGATGGTTTCCCGCAACGTAAACAGCGGATTGGCGAAACTCCAGGCCGAATGGTATTTGCTCTGCGGAGAAACGATGTACGGAATCAGGTTGCCGTTCTGGTCATACGGAGTACGCAAGGGATTGGCCCACAGACTCACGCCCAAAATATCTTCCCGGCTGGAATTGGTGTTGGTTCGTTTCTGGGTGATAAATGTGGGCTGGAGAATTGCGCTGACCTTGACGTGTTTGCCGAGGTTGGACTCGATGCCCAGTTTGCTGCTATACCGCTCCACGCCCGTGTGCTTCAGAACACCGTCCTGTTTGAAATAGCCCATGCTGAAACTCAGCCGCGATTCTTTGGAGCCTTTCTGAATGCTGACGTTGTGATCTTCAATGGCGGCTGGCCGAAGCAGCAAACCGTACCAGTCGGTGCCCTTGCCGGTCAGGTTGTCGAGGTTACGGTATTCCTGGGGATAGTCGTCGATCGTAGCCGCCCGTTTTTCGCGTTGCCGAACCACAATCCCGATTTTATCACGCTGCAATTCCGCGAATTCGCGTTCGTTCAGCATTTCGGGGCGGCCTTTTTGCGGAACCTGCTGCACCCCACGCATGGACGACACACTGACCTCGGTCCGGTCGAATTTTCCTTTTTTGGTCGTAATCAGGATCACGCCATTGGCCCCGCGCGAACCGTAAATGGCAGTCGACGACGCATCTTTCAGGATGCTGACCGATTCGATGTCGTTCGGATTGATGAACAGCAACGGGTTGAGTGTCTGGTTCATGCCCGCCGAATACGGCATTCCGTCCACCACATACAAGGGCTCGTTGCCCGCGCCCAGCGAACCGCTGCCCCGAATTTTGATGGACGTTCCGCCCCCCGGCGCCCCCGACGGCTGCTGAATCTGCACCCCCGCCACCTGCCCGATCATTTTCTGGTCGATGGTCGAAACCGGCAGGCTGCGGATGGCTTTCTGGTCGACCACCGCCACCGAACCCGTCAAATCCTGCGACCGTTGGGAACCGTAGCCGACTACGACGACTTCCTGCAACGCCTTGGTGTCGGCCTCCAGTGTAATCGTAAATGTCGTTTGCTGCCCCAACGCAACCTCCTGGCTCAGAAAGCCAATCGACGAAATGACCAGACTCCCCCGAACTTCAGGCAGATTCAGACTGAACTGGCCCTCGGCGTTGGTGGACGTGCCCAGGTTCGGATTTTCCTTGTAGAGCACGGTGGCCCCCGGAATGGCCTGGCCGTTCTGGTCGATCACCCGACCGGTTACCGGCACCAGCGCAGCCGCGATTTTTTGACTGATCGGGGCGAAAATGCCGCTGCCACCCAGTTGAGAGGCTTCGCCGGAACGATCGTTTCCATTGACCGGGCTGGAAGCCGGAGCCGGGTTTTGGGGTTTCTCCTTCTTCTCGGTCGACAGGGGGGCAATCAGATAAAAACCGTCGTTCACTTTTTCGTAGCGCAGCGGTTGCCCTTCCAGCACCTTCTTCAACGCCTTTTCGGCACTCGAAAACCGCTCGGTTTTGAGTTCTACGGTACGGTTATCCAGCAAATCCGACCGATAGGCGATGGAAATCTGAAACCGGTTTTCGATGTCTTTCAGCACGGAGGTCAGCAGGCGCCGTTGTGCCTGACTGGCTGGTTTTTCCGGCAGTTGCCGGTTGGGATTCCACGCCAGCACCTGACCGCTGACCGGTTGCCGGATGAATAGCCCGATTACAACCAAACAAAATAGAGTTGTTCTATCCATAAAATAGAGTTTAGGCGTAGTGCGTCTTGGGTTCATACGATAAGGGTTAGGAATTAGAGCTTATGGAAGGTGACGTTGGTTCCGGAACGTTTGATAGTCAGCGAGAAAAGCCTTTCGATCTGGACGAGCACATCATCGGCGTCGGTGAGTGGCATCGATCCCGACGCCCGCAGCCGCAGTAGCTCTTCCTGCGGTACCTGGACAGTCAGGCCGTAGTTATCCTGCAGGATTTCGATCAGATCGGCCAGGGTGGTCTGATCCAGCACCAGCCGTTTTTCTTTCCAGGCCGAATACGGTTCCGGCCGGATGGTTCGCCACTGCTGGGTGCCGTCGGCTTTCACTTCAAAAAACTGCCCTGGTTTCATCGTAATGCCCTGATCCGGCGCTTTATCGGGCTGGCTGAGCTTCACACTTCCCGACTCCAGCACCACCTTAACGGCTTTGGGGCGGGTAAAAACGTTGAACGCTGTTCCCAGCACCTGCACATCGAGCTGGCGGGCGTGGACGACAAATTTCTGGTGGTTTTGCTGGTGGGTCACGGAGAAAAAAGCTTCTCCTTCCAGCCAGACTTCGCGCGTTGCCTCCGGTTTCCAGTTTCGGGCGAGCCGCAGGCTTGAGTTGGCGTTGAGCGTCACCCGGCTTCCGTCATGTAGCGTAAGTTGCCGGGTTTCGCCGTATGCCGTCTGGTAGGTTTCGGGCGTGTTCTGGTACAGCCACCAGGCCAGACCAGACAACAGGATCACGGCCACAGAAGCCGCCACCGAAAGCCACGAGCGGGACCACAGCGGACGGACAACCGGCTCAGGCAGACGGTTTTGCAAAGACTGCCACGAGCGGTCGAGTTGTTCGGCAGGCACGGCAGGCGGCTGCTGGCTATACAGAATGAGAATCCGGGCGTGGGCAATGGCTTCCCGCTGGGCCGGATTCGCAGCGATGTACTGCTGCCAGAACCGGTCTTCCGAGGCCGATGGATGCAACACCCATTGCCGGAAGGCGGCATCAAAAATCCAGTCGTCGGGCGTGAATAATTTGTATTCCGTTGCCAAAGCTTTCCTGCTTTTTTGGAATACAGTCCGGTCCGGTCAAAAAGTACCCTACCGTTTGGGAGATTTTTTGAAAAAATACGGCAAAATCGGAATCAGGCTTCCATATAGAATTTGCGTAATGCGAATGGCCGGGCCAATGCGCTGACGCAGAGCCTCCAACCCCTTCTGGATGAAGTTCTTGGCCGACTGGTGGTTGACGCCCATCACCTGCGCAATTTGCTCGAAAGACAGACCGGAATAAAATTTAAGAACGATGGCTTCGCGCTGACGTTCGGGAAGTTGCTCCAAAGCCTGATTGAGTTGTTGAATCTGCTGATCCGACAGTTGCCGGATGATCAGTGCATCCTCCACCGACAGTTCGATCTGCGACCCGGTTTCCGGCAAGGGGTAAGCATCCCGCAGTCGGCTCAGAAGGGTCAACTGGCGGAACAGCATGTTCCGTAATGAAGCCAGCAGATAAAAAGCAACCCCGTCGGTCATGGGTTTCAGGTTGCTGCCATACCGATGCAGGTTCAGAAACAAATCCTGAATGCAATCCTCGACCAGTTTATCGTCGTGGGTGAACGTCCGCCCATATCGAAACAAAACCGCATAGAACCGCCGGTATAACAGTTCGAAGGCTTCCGGACGGCCCGTACGAAACAATTCCCAGAGTTCAGCGTCGGTATGTTGCATCGTCAATCGAGTGACCTTCTTTTAATGCAATTTGAAAGATAAATATGAATAAAAAAAGCGGTTTGGTAACTCTCCTTTCAAACTACTAATTCTATATAATAAATAGATTTTTCTTGTAAAAACAGAGCCAGTGTGGCGACGCTGGCTTCTGGCTGCAAACTTGGGACAAATCGTTGAATTTGCAAATACTTCGACGAAGAGAGTGGAAAAATACTGGATATGCGCACGTCACAAGCGGGATTATCCTATTCCAAAATATTTAAAAACCGTCGGAGTTGACCCATACTTCTCCCACCTGATCCAACACGGTATCGGTTTTTTATTTCCGGTCAGTAGGAAACGGCCTTTCGGCTCTTTATGTGCTGCGGGTTCTGTACAGATTACGACGTGTTTTGTGCACAGTGCCTGAACAAACCGGTTCCATTTTACCATCTCTATTAACGACCGCCCGGACAATCTGTCCGGGCTTTTTTTGTTTTGAACCGTAATTTTGGAGCAGGCATTAGATCCGATAGTCGATTTCCAGGAATTCCGCAACGTTGTTCAGCCAAAACTGCTCCACAAAGTAGACGTGATCGGGGTGATTAACCCCAGCTTGCTTTCTGGATGTTGTCGATGCTGATTTTGATGCTTTCCAGCGGAGGGCGTTTGCAGATGTCCTGCTCCACAAAATAGTGTTTCAGACCGGCTTCTTCGGATTTTTCAAAAATGGCAGCAAAATCGATGGAACCGGTGCCTACTTCCGCAAATTCCTGCTCCGGCGTTTTTGCCATATCCTTCACGTGCCAGAGCGGAAAACGACCGGGGTATTTGGCGAAATAGTCGGCGGGTTTCTGACCGGTTTTCGAAATCCAGTACAAATCCATTTCCATCTGCACCGTCGTATTTTTCAGAATCAGTTCATACGGCATCTGGCCATCCACGCGCTCCGTAAACTCAAAATCGTGGTTGTGGTAGCCCAGCGTCAGCCCGGCTTTTTTCGCCGTTTCCTGCCCTGCCGACAGCAGATCGACCAGTTGTTTGTAGTCGTCCGGTTTGCGCTCGTCGGGTGCCAGATACGCGATGATGATGTATTCCTGACCCACGGCCTTGGCATCGTCTACCACCTGCTGCCAGTTTTTAGTCAGGCCGTCCATCGGCCCCATTTGGGTCGAACGCGCCGTCAGGGTGTGTCCGCTAGGAGCCGATAAGTCGTTGTCTTTCAGAATTTTAAGATATTCGGCCGGGGTTTTTCCGAAGAATTTCCCACCGCCATACCCGAAGTTTTCCACTTCTTTATACCCCAATTTGGCTACCTCCGCCAGTACGGTTTCGATCCCCTGTTTCTGAATGTCGTCCCGGAGGGTGTACAATTGTAAGCCTATGGTTTTGGCTTTTGCCGAACAGGCATTCAGGCCAAGCACCGAGAGCGCACCAAGTCCTAAGGAGGTTCCAAGAAAATTTCTGCGATTCATGTTGATTCCGGTAAAATAGACGATTGGGTGAAGTATCTGGCGTAATCTTAATGTGTATTTTCAACACAATGATACCGCGTTTTGGCTTTGTGTCTATCTTACCCCTATAAATAATTTAATTTTTTCAGCCTGGAGTCCAGATTGATAGGAACGCGGATGGAACAGATCGAACGGATTTGCACGGATTAAAATCCGTTTTGATCTGTTTCATCCTTCCATCCGCGTTCCTATACCCTAAGTGATTACGCCAGAACCGACTTGACCACCTTCCCGGCCACATCCGTCAGCCGGAAGGGGCGCCCCTGAAACTGGTACGTCAGCTTGGAATGGTCGAAGCCGAGCAGGTGTAGAATCGTGGCCTGCAGGTCGTGTACGTGGACTTTATCTTTGACGGCATAGTAGCCAATCGGGTCGGTTTCGCCATAACTGAAACCGCGTTTGACCCCGCCCCCCGCCATCCAGACGGTGAACGCATCGAGGTGATGGTCGCGGCCCATGAACGGCAACGTCTGGCCGTCGCGGTTTTCCTGCATGGGCGTCCGGCCAAATTCTCCGCCCCAAACCACCAGCGTTTCGTCGAGCAAACCGCGTTGTTTCAAGTCATTGAGCAGGGCCGTTACGGCCTGATCCGAGGTCGTGCATTTGTCCCGCAAACCGGTTTCAATCGAACCGTCCTTGCTGGTTCCGTGCGTATCCCAACCCCAGTCGAAAAGCTGGACAAACCGCACACCGCGCTCAATTAATCGTCTTGACAACAGACAGTTCCGGGCAAAAGATCCTTTGTTCGGGTCAACACCGTAGGCATTCAGAATGTACTCGGGTTCGCTTTTGATGTCCATCGCATCGGGCACCGACATCTGCATCTTGAACGCCATTTCATACTGCGAAATCCGGGTCAGGATTTCCGGATCTTTCACGTCGTCGTACTGCTGCTGGTTGATGTCGTTGATCGCTTCGATGGTTTGCTTCCGAATGTCGCGGTTCATGCCCTTCGGATCGGAAACGTACAAAACCGGGTCGCCGTCGGTGCGGCACTGCACACCCTGGTACACCGTTGGCAGAAAACCGCTCCCCCAGACCGATTTACCCGCATCCGGTTGTTTTCCGCCCGACGCCAGCACGATGAATCCCGGCAAATTATCATTTTCCGACCCCAACCCGTAGGTCACCCACGAGCCAATGCTGGGACGCCCCAGCCGGGCGGCCCCGGTGTGCATGAGCAACTGCGCCGGGGCGTGGTTGAACTGGTCGGTGTGCATCGATTTGATGAACGTGATCTCGTCGGCCACGGTTTGCAAATGCGGCAGATAATCGGAAATCCACGCGCCCGACTGGCCGTGTTGTGCAAACTTGCCCTGCGGCCCGAGCATCTTGGGAACGCCCCGGATAAAGGCGAATTTCTTGCCTTCCAGCAGTTCCTGCGGACAGTCTTTGCCGTGGTATTTCACCAGCTCCGGTTTGTAATCGAACAACTCCAGTTGCGACGGCGACCCGGCCATGTGGATGTAAATCACCCGTTTCGCTTTTGGCGAAAACTGCGACGGGCGTGGCGTCATCGGCTCACCCGAAGCGGATGACGTGCTGAGTGCCGTTTTCTCTTCCTTGCTACCGAAAAAACCGCAACTGGTCAGGGTCGACCCCAGGGCCATCGCGCCCAGACCAGTGGTGCAGGTGTGCAGAAAATGCCGCCGGGTTTCGCGTTGCAAAGCCGCTTCCTGGAGTTCTTTGAGGAGTTTGTTCATCGGATTTTATTCTTTCGTAATCACTTCATCCAGGTTCAGCATCGTATTGGCCGTCACGGTCAGAGCCGCCAGTTGGGGCGTCGCATCTTCGCAGGACAATAGCTGGTGGGCATCTTCCGGATGCTGGCGATAATAGGCTTCGGTATTGCGGTACAATCGGGTCAGAACCGCCAGTTTTTTCGGCGTTAGATCCCGCAGCATAACCAGTCGAAAACCGGCCTGAATCTGCTGTTCGGGCGTTTTTCCGCGCAGGGTCATCGTTTCGGCCAATCGCTGGGCGGCTTCTACGTACACCGGGTCGTTGAGTGTCACCAGGGCCTGCAAGGGCGTGTTGGTGCGCAACCGGCGCAACTGGCAAAACTCCCGGCTGGGGCTATCGAAGGTAATCATCGACGGATAGGGCGCGGTTCGTTTCCAGTAGGTATAAAGTGCCCGGCGATAGCGGTCTTCGCCTTCGCTCAGCTTCCAGGATTCACCACTGTAGGGCGATTGCCAGATGCCGTCGGGCTGGGGCGGCATCACGCTGGGGCCGTATAACTTGTTGCTCAAGAGGCCGGTAACCGCCAGGGCCTGATCGCGAACCTGCTCGGCCGCCAGCCGGACGCGGGGCCCACGCGCCAGCAATTTGTTGTAGGGATCTTTCGCCAGCAGCTCGGGCGAGACGTAGGAATGCTGGCGATAGGTGGCCGAAACCACAATTTTTTTTAGCAATTTCTTGACGCTCCAGTGATCGGTTTCCATGAAATCGACGGCCAGCCAATCCAGCAATTCGCGGTGCGTCGGCGGGATGCCCTGGGTGCCGACATCCTCGACGGTTTCGACAATTCCGGTTCCGAACAACTGTTCCCAAAACCGGTTGACGGCCACCCGCGCCGTCAGCGGATGTTCGCGGCTCACCATCCATTTCGCCAGACCCAGGCGGTTTTTGGGCAACTCCTTTGCCATTGGCGGCAACGATTTCGGCACGTCGGGCTTCACTTCCTTGCCTTTCACCAGCCAGTTTCCCCGCTCAAAAATGTGGGTTTTCCGGGCCAGATCACCGGTTCCGTCCTGCATGATGGGCGTCGATTCGGGCCGGGTATTCAGAATTTCCGCCAGTTTCAGGTCCATTTCGCCCAACGCCGTCGCGGGTTGATCGGGCAGCGCGGGTTGAAACGACACCCATTTGATCTGCACCCAGTCTTTCGGCGTTTCGGGACTGTTCAGCGTTACATACAAATCATGGTGACCCGAAACCGTCGGCAACGCAAAAATCATGGTCGTATCCCGGCCACCAGGCGTTGGAGTCGTCAGCAAAACCGGGCCGGTCGGGCTGTCCTGGTGCAGGGTCAGAACGGCATTTTTGGCCTTCGTTCCCCATTGCATGATCAGGCGGTTTTTGCCCGTCAGATCGATGTTTTTAATCCGCCCGGAACCGCCATCCTGCACCCCGAAAAATTTGGCATCCAGCAGCGACGCATTGACGTACTGGTCGAAATCGTGTGAATTGATTTTGGGTTCGGTAATCCGGACGAATTTCATCACCTCCTGCGCCTGCCGGGGCTGCTTCACATGCCCTTTCAGCCAGTTGTTCAATGCCTGAACTTTGAGCGAATCGTCCTTTTTGTAAAACCGCAGGGTCGGTGTTTCGGTCGTCACATCCTCATCGCGGGCGTTGTTGAAAAACGCCAGGTATTTGTAATATTCTTCGTGGACAAACGGATCGTAGGGGTGGGTGTGGCATTGCACACAGCCAAAGGTGGTGCCCTGCCAGACGTCCCAGGTCGTATTGACGCGGTCCATCACGGCGGCCACCCGGAACTCTTCATCCTGCGTTCCGCCTTCGTCGTTGGTCATCGTGTTGCGGTGAAAACCGGTCGCAACCAGTTGATCATCTGTCGGGTCTGGCAACAAATCACCGGCCAGTTGTTCGACGGTAAACTGATCGAACGGTTTGTCCTGATTGAAGGCTTTGATGAGCCAGTCGCGGTACCGCCAGATGGTCCGTCCCGGATCGCGTTCGTAGCCTTTCGTATCGGCGTAGCGGGCCAGATCGAGCCACATGCCCGTCCAGCGTTCGCCGTAGGCCGGAGACGCCAGCAGCCGGTCCACCACTTTTTCGTAAGCATTCGGGGAATTGTCGGCAAGGAAATCCGCAACTTCTTTTTCCGTCGGCGGCAAACCGGTCAGGTCGAGCGACACCCGGCGGATCAGCGTGGCTTTGTCGGCTTCGGGCGATGGTTTTAGCCCTTCCGGTTTCAGTTTGTCCAGAACAAAATGGTCGATCTCGTTTTTCGCCCAATTCAGTTCGTCGTTTTCAACGATGCCGAGTCGCGACCAGAACGTACCGATGTTCGGAACGTCCGGTTTTTCGACGGACTGATACGCCCAGTGGTCTCCCCATTCCGCGCCCTGGTCGATCCATTTCCGCAGCAGTTCGATTTCTTCCGGTTTCAGCGGGGGCGCTTCCAGCGGCATCCGTTCATCGTGGTCGGTGAGCGTCAACCGGCGGATCAGTTCGCTGGCATCGGCGTCGCCCGGCACAATGGCCAGTTTCCCGGATTTGGCTGGTGCGAGGGCTTCGTGTTTGAAGAGCAGGCTATAGTTCGACGCCTTTTTGACGCCCCCGTGGCAGGCAATGCAGTTTTTATTGAGCAGCGGTTTGATCTGGGTATTAAAATCCACCTTATCCTCGAAGATTCCGAGGAACGAAGAAAGCGTAAGCGCAACCACCACGGCCAACCCGCCAACCACCAGGAGTTGAGGTTTCATAAGTAAAGGTTCAGGTTTCTGGGTTTCGACTCCTTATAAAGAGTCGAAAAAGGTAAAGTACTGAAATCTACTACAAAAATTAGAAAATTTCCGCACTTTTCCACGTTCAGTAGCCAGAACGATTACTCGTTGCGCAAACTTTCCACCGGGTTGGTCAGGGCCGCTTTCACACTTTGGAAACACACCGTCAGGAAGGCAATGGCGATGGCCAGCAATCCTGCCAGGGCAAATACCCACCACGCAGGTTCAAGCTTGTACTCAAAGCTCTGCAGCCACTGATTCATGGCATACCAGGCAAGGGGTGCAGCCATGACGATGGCGATGAATACCAGTTTCAAAAAGTCTTTCGACAGCAACAGCACGATACTGGCAACCGATGCGCCCAGCACTTTGCGAACACCAATTTCCTTGGTGCGTTGCTCGGCCGCAAAAGCCGTCAGCCCAAACAGCCCCAGACAGGCAATCAACACCGCCAAAACCGTGAACGTCAGCAGGATTTCGCCCTGTTTCTGTTCCGCTTTGTACTGCTGCGAAAAGTTTTCGTCGAGGAAATGAAAATCGAGCGTGTTGGCCGGATCGAAGGTTTGGTAGACCGACCGGATGTAGGCCAGGGCTTCGGTTACTTTCGTGGGTTGAATCCGAACATAGACATTGTCTTTCTCAAAAGGAGCAGGCATCTGTAATACCAGCGGCTCGATTTTATGCTGCAGCGAATAGGTATGAAAATCCTTGACGACACCCACCACGCGGGCTTCGGCCGTGTGCTTTTCCTGATCGATGTAGTATTTCACCCGCTTGCCGACGGGCTCTTTCCAGCCGAGCTGCTTCACTAAGGTTTCGTTCACTAAAACCGCACCAAACAGGTCGCTTTTGAATGATTCGGAGAAATTTCGTCCGTTCAGCAGTTTAATTTCCAGGGTCTTGAGGTAGTCCGAATCAACCGAAAATTTCTGGACAACCTGCGTACCTTCTGAAATCACCCCGTTTTGCTCAAAGAACATCCCGTTGCCGCCGATGTTATTGTTACCAATCGGATTGCTGGCAGCCGACGCACTCTGTATCAATGGGTTTCGCAGCAGGGCCTCTTTGAGTGCCTCGACGCGCTGGCGGGTTTCGTCACTGTTAATGTGGAACGTGAGCACCTGTTCTTTGTTGAACCCCAAATCCTTGTGCAGCACAAATTCCATCTGCCGGTACACAATGCCGGAGCAGGCAATCAGCGCAATCGTGGCCACAAACTGAAACACGACCAGCGATTGCTTAAAAAAGTTGCTGCCCGATTGGGACCCAACCTGCCCCCGCAGAGCCGCTGTAGGCCGAAAACCCGACAGCATCAGGGCGGGATAGAGACCACTCAACGCACCCAGAGCGAGCGAAAGGCCACCAACCACCAGGACCATAGTCGGTCCATCGGGAATCGACAGCGATTTATCGGTCAACTGATTGAAAAAAGGTAAGGCTACCACCACCAATCCTGTACCGACCAAACCCGCCAGAAATGTCATGAGCATCGACTCCGTCAGAAATTGCCCGATGAGCTGCTGCCGAAACGAGCCGATCGCTTTCCGAACGCCGACCTCACGGGTCCGTTTCAGGGAACGGGCGGTGTATAAATTTACGTAGTTGATGCAGGCAATCAGCAGAATCAGGGCCGCCACGATCGCAAAAATGGACACCGTCCGCGCGTTTCCGTTCGGGCTGATTTCATAGTCGAGCTGCGAGTGGAGGTGAATCGACCGGAGCGGCTGGAGTTCCATGCGGTAGTTTACGCCCTCGCCCAATTCTTTTTTGAGGTATTTCTGGTAAAAACCGGGCAGTTTGGCTTCCAGCGTTTTGGAATCGCTTCCTTCGGTCAGCAGCAGATAGGTATAGAGTTCGAAACTCTGCCAGCCGCTGGTGTAATTGGTTGGCAGCGAACGTAATGCCCTGAACTGCAAATGCGAATTGGCTGGTACATCCTCGATCACCCCCGTAACGGTGTTGGGGAAATGATTACTGAACTCAACAACTTTTCCAACCGCTTTTTGGGCATCGCCGAACAGATTTTCAGCAACGCTCTTCGTCAGAACGATGCTTTGCGGTTTGCTCAGCGCCGAAGCCGGATCGCCGTACAGAAACGGAAATGTAAACACCTCAAATACCGACGGGTCGGTGAAAAAGATGTTGCCGACCTCCATTTTTTTGTCATTGAACGTGATCAGTCCACCACCTTCGGTGCTGATCCGAACCGCCTTTTCAACTTCCGGGTATTCGTTCTTCAGGGCTGGACCAAACGGCGCGGAAGTCGGGGCGAGTTTGAGGTTTCCACCCGGCCATTGGGCATAATGAACCACCCGGACAATGCGGTCCGCTTGGGTATGAAACCGGTCGTAACTCCATTCATCCAGGACGTATAGTGCCATCAAACCAACCGCGGCCATCCCAATTCCCAGGCCAACAACATTGAGACCGCTGAACAGCTTGTTTTTCCAGAAGGTTCGAATCGTGATTTTTAGGTAATTGTGTAGCATGGTCAATACCGTGTTGAAGTTTAAAGCCCGGGAAACGATCACCTGGAATTCAAGTTAAATCAGGCGTTTTATAGGCAATCCCAAAAGCCGTACCAAATCGTTAAAACACGCATTATCAGTACAATAATCACGTGCTTCTTTGCACTATTGTCCGCAAATGGACGGTTTTGCTGACCGCTGGCGGACAGGTAGTTAAAACCATTACCGCACTGCCGGTTCCAGCAGCCGGATCGTTCCGGCGTTGGCATCCATTTCGGCTTCGATGCCCAACGGGACGGTGAATTTGTGTGTAATGTGGCCGATCATGGCGCCCGAATACGCCGGTTTTTTCAGCGGAACAATGTGATCGCGAAAAACGTCTTCCAGCGTCAGCGAACCGTAGCCCTTGCCGGGCTCGCAGTCGGTGCATTTCCCGAAAACAAAACCGCTGATCTGATCGAGTACGCCCGCCAGTTTGAGTTGCGTAATCATCCGGTCCATCCGGTAAACATCCTCGCCAATATCTTCCAGAAACAGAATGCTGTCTTTCCAGTCCGGCAGGTATTTCGACCCCATCATGTGGCTCAAAACCGTCAGGTTACCGCCCACCAGCCGACCGCGGGCTTTGCCGGGGTTCAGCGTGTCGGTCCGGTCTTTGACCTGCGCCAGCAAGTCCCCCTTGTCATGCGGATTTTCCATCAAAACCGCCTGGCCGTCCATCAGCGTCTGCCGGAAATAGTTCACCGTGAACGGATTGAACGTGGCCGAACCCACCGGGCCGTGCATCGTTGCCAATCCCGTTTGGGCGTAAATGCCCAGTAACAAGGCCGTAATGTCGCTATACCCGACCAGAATTTTCGGATTCCGCCGGATCAGGTTGTAATCGAGCAGCGGCAACAGCCGGGCGCACCCCCAACCGCCGTGCATGGCCATGATGGCATTTACGGTGGAATCGGCAAACATCGCGTTGAGGTCGGCGGCCCGGTCGGCATCGGTGCCGGCGAGGTAGCCATAGCGGTCGAAAACGTGTTTGGCGATGACGGTTTTGAAACCCAGCGCCTGCAGCGATTCCACCGCGACCTGCACCGTTTCGTGCGTGAAAGCCGGAGCCGCCGGACCTACCAGCGCCACCGTGTCGCCCGGTTTAAGCCGCGGGGGCTTGATCACGGAAAGTGGTGGACGAAAAGCCGGGATGGCCGCAGCAGCGGTGATGGTTTGTAAAAAGTTTCGGCGGGAAAACGACATGGGACGGAAACGAGTAGTAAGAATTGCGGTAAAAAGAGTAACAAGATAAACCAGAATACAACGCGATTCCTTAATTTAGATCGCATTCGGTATTTTTAAAAAATTTTAAAATATTTTTATTGGTGTTACGAATAAGTATACCGAATTTTGCCGCACCGCACGAACCACAATTTACCATTCGTTATGATTTCTGAACCTTCCATTGTCGAAAATGCGTCGGGTCGTAAACCGGGTGAGCCGGTGCAATCGGCCATCACGTACGAAAAAATTCCGACGCACATCTACGCCGATGCGAAAGATGCGTCCCGCGCCGTCGCCCACGAAATTGCAGATCTGATCCGCGCCAAACAGCAACAGGGCAAATTGTGTGTGCTGGGTCTGGCCACCGGCTCATCACCCAAAACGGTGTATGCCGAACTCATCCGGCAACACCGCGAAGAAGGCCTGAGTTTCCATAACGTGGTGACGTTCAACCTGGACGAATATTATCCGATGGAACCCGATTCGCTGCAAAGCTACGTGCGGTTTATGAAGGAGCAGTTGTTCGACCACGTCGATATTCCGGAAGGCAATTATCACATTCCTGACGGCACCGTTCCGGTCAACAAAGTAGCGGAGTTTAGCCGGTCGTACGAAGAAAAAATCCAATCGTATGGTGGGCTGGATTTCCAATTGCTGGGTATCGGGGGCAATGGTCACATCGGTTTTAACGAACCGGGTTCGCTGATCAATTCGCATACCCGCCTGATGATGCTCGATCACTCGACGCGGGCGGCTGCGGCCATGGACTTTGGCAGTCTGGTAAGAACCCCGAAAAAGGCCATTACGATGGGCGTTGCCGCCATTCTAAGCGCCCGGCGGGTGGTTCTGCTGGCCTGGGGTGAACGCAAAGCGCCGGTGATCCGGGCCGCTCTGGAAGGAACCGTTACCGAATCCATCCCGGCTTCGTATCTCCAAACCCACCCCAACGCGCTGTTTGTGATCGATCAGGCGGCCGCGTCGGACCTGACCCGGATGCAAACGCCCTGGCTCGTCGATACCGTTGAGTGGGACAACAGCATGGTTAAAAAAGCCGTGACGTACCTGTCGCGCTCGCTGAAAAAACCGGTGCTGAAACTGACCAACAAAGATTACAACGACAACGGGATGAGCGACTTGCTGGCGCAGGTTGGTCAGGCATACGATCTGAACATCGACGTTTTCAATCAACTGCAACATACGATTACGGGCTGGCCGGGTGGCAAACCCAATGCCGACGACACGAAGCGCCCCGAACGCGCGCTGCCCGCCAGCAAACGCTGCCTGATTTTCAGCCCGCACCCCGACGATGACATCATTTCGATGGGGGGGACCTTCCAGCGCCTGGTCGACCAGGGCCACGAGGTTCACGTGGGGTATCAGACTTCCGGAAACATTGCCGTGGCCGATGATGAAGCCCTGCGGTTTGCGGATTATGTGGTGGACTTTAACGAGAAATTCGGAATCGACAGCCCCGAAGCAACCCAGATTTTCCGCGATGCCGCCGAGTTCCTGCGCGCCAAGAAAGACAGTGAAATGGACTCGATGGAAGTGCGGTATATCAAAGGATTGATCCGGAAAGGGGAAGCCAAATCGACCTGCCGGTTTGTCGGGATTCCGGTTGAAAATGCCCACTTCCTGAACATGCCGTTCTACGAAACCGGCAAAGTGGAAAAGAGTGCGCTGAGCGAAGCCGACATTCAGGTGGTGATGGACGTCATTAAACAGATAAAACCGCACCAGATTTATGCCGCCGGTGACCTCGCCGATCCGCACGGAACCCACAAAGTTTGCCTGGACGCCATCATGGAAGCCGTTCGCCGGTTAAAAAATGAAGACTTCATGCAGGATTGCTGGGTGTGGCTCTACCGCGGTGCCTGGGCCGAGTGGGATATCCACGAAATTGAAATGGCGGTTCCGATGTCGCCCGACCAGGTGATGCGCAAACGGCTCGGTATTTTCAAACACCAGTCGCAGAAAGACGGCGTGGTCTATCAAGGTTCCGATTCGCGGGAGTTCTGGCAACGCGCCGAAGAACGCAACCGGGCGACGGCTGGGTTGTATAACCAGCTCGGTCTGGCCGAATACGAAGCGATGGAAGCCTTTGTACGCTGGCATTTTTAACGTACCCACGAACTTCTTTTGACAAGCCCCAGCTCTTTACCCGGCTGGGGCTTTTTTTGGCCCGGTCGGCGGTTGAATCGTTTTAAGGCCGATAAGCACCGGGATTCGGGTGTGCGGCTTTGAATCTGTCGGACGGGTGTCTATTTTTGCGACACGCGGGGCTGTCACCCGCTCAATCTTTACCACGTTGACTTTAACCGACCGCGCCTTCTGGCTCAATTACTGGGAATCAAAAGAAGGGCTCATTTTCCAGATTCCGGACAACTACCCGTTTCTGCCCCTGATCCGGCAACTGGTGGCGGCTCACCCCATCCAGTCGGTGCTGGAACTGGGCGGTTTTCCGGGTTATTATTCGGTCTGGATGAAAAAACACCTGAACACCGACGCCATACTGCTCGACTACGTTGTTCATCCGAAAATCCTGCATGAACTGGAAAAAGCAAACGGGTTGCCGAAACATTCCGTCGGGGTAATCGAAACCGATCTCTTTCAGTATTCGCCCCAACGCGGTTTTGACATGGTGACGTCGAACGGACTCATCGAACACTTCGATGATACGGCGGTTATTCTCGAAAAACACGTCGAATCGCTGAATCCGGGCGGTTTATTACTCGTTACCCTACCCAACTTCCGGGGGCTGAACGGCTGGTTTCAGAAGACCTTCGATCCGGAAAACTACGCCAAACACAACATCCGGTCGATGGATTTGGAACTGCTCCGAACCACCAGCGAACGGTTGGGTCTGAAAAATATCAAGGTCTATTACAACGGGCGGTTTATGCTCTGGTTTGAGCGTGAATCCGAAAAACCGCTGCTGGGCCGGGTGCTGCGAAAGCTCCTGTGGCTTCCGCTGAAAGTGTTTTTCAAACTGGTTCCGGTTGAAACCAAAGCGTTTTCGCCCTACATCGTTCTGACGGCTACCAAATGAAGGTTCTGCACCTGAGCACGTTTCATCAGTTTGGCGGGGCGGCCATTGCCGCAAACCGGATCAATCAGGCGCTGAATCGGGCCGGTTTTTCGTCCGATATGCTGGTGGCCGACACGTCGGTGGTCGAACCGTTTGTGACGTCGCTCGCCCAAACGCCCTGGCAAAAACGCTGGAACACCGCCCGGTTTGCGCTCGACCGCCTGACCTTTATGCCCTTCGAACGCAGCCGCGACGTGCGGTTTGCCTTCTCGCCTGCGCTGATCGGCGCCGACATCAGCCAGCATCTGCTTGTACAACAGGCTGATATTCTGCACCTTCACTGGACTTCGTTTGGTTTCTTATCGACCCGGTCGTTGCGCAAGCTGTTTGCGTTGCAAAAACCGGTCGTCTGGACGATGCACGACATGTGGGCCTTCACGGGCGGCTGCCACCACAGCGGCACCTGCGAGGGCTACCAGCACCACTGCGGCACCTGCCCGTTCCTGCGAACATCAGCACCCGACGACCTTTCCCACAGCGGCTGGCTTCGCAAGCAAACGGCATATCAAAACGCCCGACTGACGCCGGTGGGGTGCAGCCAGTGGCTGGCGAACCGGGCGCGGCAAAGCAGCTTGTTTGGTAAATTAGTGGTTCAATCGATTCCGAATCCACTGGACACCAAGTTGTTCGTTCCAATCCCGAAAGCGGTTGCCCGTTGGGAATTGAAACTGCCGGATCACAAACGGTTTATTCTTTTTGCCGCTACGAAAGTGTCGGCGGTGGGCAAAGGCTTTTCGTATTTCCAGAAAGCCCTGGGGTTGTTGCGGCAGCAACTGGCGCAGCCCGACGATGTGGAACTGCTGATTTTTGGGGCGGGCGACGAAAGTTTGTTGCAGGAATTACCGTTCAACTACCACTTTCTCGGTTCCCTGAACAGTGTGCAGCAGATCGTCACGGCTTATAGTGCCGCCGATTTGTTCGTCATTCCGTCGCTGGAAGAAAACCTGCCCAACACGATCATGGAGTCGATGGCCTGCGGAACGCCGGTGGTCGGTTTTGAGGTGGGCGGTATTCCCGAAATGGTTCAGCATCAGCAGACGGGCTATCTGGTCAGCTACCGTTCGGTGGAAGATCTGGCCAACGGCATTCAGTGGGTGCTGGAGCAATCCGAAACCGCTTTTCAGCAACTATCGGCAAACGCGCGAAATCATGTGATAGCGAATTACGACGAAACCGTAGTGGCTCAGAAATATATTCGCCTGTACAATGATGTTGTTACACAGGGTTAATCAGGGAGCATCAGAGGTGATCAAAGTTTTCTCTGATTAACCCTGTGTAACAACATCATTTAAAAAATGGTAAGATCGGTTTTCTTGCGACACAACACTGCAAACGCACTCGGCTTGATTTTTCGCAGGGCCGGAACCGATTTCAGGATTTGGGTTTTTAGCCAGATCGCCCAGAAAGCCAGCGTGTTGGGAGCCGAATGACGAATGGCGGCCGTGTCGTAGAAGACACTGTGTTCGGCCAGAATTTCAAAGCCTTCGGATTTGAGCAGAAACTTGAACAGCGAGGGCGTGAAAATATTGATGTGACCGTACGACAGGAAGTGATCGGTTTTTTTGTCGACAAAAAAGCTGAAGTCGATCGGGACTTCAAAAAACTGGTAATCCGAAACCCGGGCGATTTCACGCAGCAAAAGCCGTGGATGTTCCACGTGTTCGATGACGTGCGAGCAGGTTGCCAGCGGAAATTCTTTCGGGCCGTACGGTATTTTGTAGCCGTCGAAAAGCTGCACATTTTGCAACGACGTCAGGCCCCGCTCCCGGATTCGGCTGGCGCCACTTTCCGAGATTTCGAGGGAATACATGGCTGGCGAAAACCGGTTCTGGTCGAGTTGCTGCAAAACCGCCCCGTCGCCGGAACCCACGTCCAGCATTTTCGGAAAGTGGTAGGATTGGCACAGACGGCGAATGGTTTCGGCCTTCATCCGGGCGCCCATATTCCGCCAGGTGCGGTCAGAATCAGCGTATTGCGACCGGTATGCGTCCTGAAGTGCCGATGAGGTTGTTGAATTCGTTTCCATTCAGCCGTTGGTTAGCACGTAAAATTACCGTTTTTTTGTGAATTGCCGCGATCACTCTATGCCCTTACTTTCCATCATCACCATTACCTACAACGCCGAACGCTTTTTGGAGCGCACCATTCAGAGCCTGATCGCCAATCAGCCCGGCAGTGAGGTGGAATACCTGATCATCGATGGCAACTCCAAAGATGGGACGCTGGACATTGTGCGGCAGTACGAAAAGCACATCACCCACTGGATTTCGGAACCCGATCGGGGGTTGTATGACGCCATGAACAAAGGCCAGCAACGGGCGACAGGCGATTTTGTCTGGTTCATGAATGCCGGTGATGAGCTTCACGACGAAGCGGTTTTGTCGAAGCTCCTGAACCAGCTCCGGAACAATCCTGCCGACGTCTATTACAGCGATGCGCTGTTTGTGGACGACAACGGCAAGGCACTGGGGTTACGCAGCCAGATTACGCCCCACGTCCTGCCCCATCACCTGAGCTGGCGCGATATGGCCCTGGGGATGAAGGTCTGTCACCAGGCGTTTATTGCCCGCCGGACGCTGGCCCCGCCCTTTCGGATCGACAACCTCAGCGCGGACGTCGATTGGGAAATTCGCTGCCTGAAAACCGCCCGGAAAGTAGTTTGGCTCGATTTTGTCTTGTGTAAGTATCTGGTGGGCGGTTTGTCGGTTCAGCGGCACCGGCAGTCGCTCTGGGACCGTTTCACCGTGCTGGCCGATCATTTTGGGGTGGCAACGGCCGTGTGGAACCACGTCCGGATTCTGGCCCGGGCGGTGCGTTTTCGGATTTTTGGTTAAAAAAGGAAGGCGTTTCAACAACTCGGCGGGGTGAGATGCCGGTGTTTACGCGCCAATCCTGTTGAAAGGTTATGCGAGTGTCTGAAAAAGAGCTGGTTTTCGCTCGTCATTACATAACGCGCTGACTAAAAAGGGCTTGCGACTGATCCGTGGGTGCGATACAAGGTAACACTGCACGGCGGCAGGCTGACTGGCTGGCCCGGTTCGGCCTGTGCAGGCAACAGGGCGGTTTCTGACGCGACAGCCTCCAACCACATGGGGTCTTTCGAATCCAGAATCTTGTCCCAGGACGATGCCCAGGTGGGCAGTGCGTACGAAACAGGTTCGTCGGAGAGGTTAAACAGGCAAAGGATATGCGATTGGCCGTCGGCGGTTTGGCGATTCAGAACAAAACCGGATTGCCCCAAAACCGTGACCCGGAGGTCATTTTTGGCGACATTCTGTAAAACCGGCTCGGTTCGGCGCAATTCAATCAACGTCCGGTGCCACTCGAGCATAATCCGGTGTTTGCCTTCCTTGCGCTTTTCCCATTGCAGAATAGAATCGGTAAACGTCGCTTTGTCGAAGGGATCTTTCGGGTCGTCGGTCCAGCCAAAAGAAGCAAACTCGTCCCGACGGCCTTCCTGAACCGCCCGGATCAGCGCTTCTTCGGAGTGATCAACAAAATAATAGAAGGGGGCCTCTTCGGCGTATTCTTCCCCCATGAACAGCAGCGGTACATACGGTGACAGCAACACGGCGGCTGCGGCCACTTTTTGCCGCTCGAAATCAATCAGAACCGATAGCCGTTCGCCCCCGACGCGGTTGCCAATCTGGTCGTGGTTGTGGTTAAACACCACAAACTGATCGCCCGGCAGGCCCGCCGATGAAGCCCCGAACTTCCGTTTTCGGAAAGAAGCATATTCCCCACTGACCACAAAACCGTCGGTATAGGCTTTGGCCAGTTGCTCCATCTGGCCGAAGTCGCCGTAGCGGTCTTTGCCTTCTTTATGGATCAAAACGTACAGTGCGTGGTGAAAATCGTCGAGCCACTGGGCATCGAAACCGAAACCGCCCATTTCGGGTGATTTGATGACGCGCGGGTCGTTCAGGTCGGATTCGGCCACCAGATGCAACGAACGTCCCAGCCGCTTCTCGAGTACCTTGACTTCGTGATGCACCTGTTCCCAGATGTGGAAAGCACCCATATCGAACACGGCATGAATGGCATCGAACCGGAGCCCGTCGATGTGGTAATGCTCAAACCAGTGCAGCGGATTGTTGGAGAAATAATCCCGCACCCCATCCGACCATTCGTCGTCGAAATTGATGGCGTCGCCCCAGGGCGTGTGGTATTTGGAATTGAAATAAGGCCCAAACCGACTGAAATAATTGCCTTCGGGACCCATGTGGTTGTAGACCACGTCCAGAAAAACCGCCATGCCGCGGGCGTGGCAGGCATCCACCAGTTTTTTCAATCCATCCGGACCACCGTAGGAATTCTGAACCGAGTAGAGGTAGACGCCGTCGTAGCCCCAGTTGCGGGTGCCGGGAAATTGCGCGACCGGCAGGATTTCCAACGCGTTGATGCCGGTTTCCATCAAGGCATCGAGCCGGGGAATGATGGCTTCGAACGTACCTTCGGGCGTAAACGTGCCGACGTGCAGTTCATACAGAATCAGATCGCAGAAGGGGAGGCCCCGCCAGTTCTGATCCTGCCAGGCATGGGCAGAGTGGTCGATCACCGCCGAGGGGCCGTGAACGCCTTCGGGCTGGAAATGAGAGGCCGGATCGGAGTAGGCTTTCCCGCCGTCCGGTTTGAAAAAATACCGCGTACCTGGCTGAACCTCTGTCACTTCCACGCAAAAATATCCCCATTCCACGCGTTGCATGGGGATTTGGCGTTCGGCAGGGTCGAGAAGCAGGAGCGTCATGGATTCTTTCTCCGGCGCCCAAACCGTAAATATACAGGAACCGTTACCGGTATAGTTTGCACCAATGGTTTTCATAATCGTTTAATCAAGTCGGATAATCATTCCTTCGTCACCACTCAGCGTGATGGTTTCGCTTACAGTTTTTCCTTCCCGTTCGCGGGAAGTGGCCAGCGCAATGATGCCTTTGAGCGAAGGATCTTTTGGTTTAAAATAAGCCGGTCGGTGGCTCAGGTTCAGCACCATCAAAAAACGCGGATGCCCATTTGCCTGCCGAATGTAGGCCATTAGGTTGGTGTCGGCATACACCGGCACGTAATCGCCCATCCTAAGCGAAGGTTCCCGTTGCCGCAAGGCCAGCAGGCGTTTGTGCAGGGAAAGCATCGAATCGGGATCTTCGTTTTGTACCTGCACGTTTTCGCGGGCGTGGTTTCCGGCCAGTCGGAGCCAGGGCTTTCCGGTGGTAAAACCGGCATTGGGCTGTAAATCCCACTGCATGGGCGTTCGGGCCGGATCGCGGCTCAGGTTTTTGTCCGGCATGTTCAGTCCCTGCGGGTCCTGCACCTCATCAAACGGAATGGGAACGTCGCGCATCCCGATTTCGTCGCCGTAATAGAGCGTTGGAGTACCGCGCAGGGTCAGGAGCAGCAGGGCTGCCACCCGCGCCTGATCGCGGCCGACCCGGCTCGTAATCCGGGGCTGGTCGTGGTTGCCCAGCACCCAGTTGGGCCAGCCGTCCACCGGTAGCAGCCCTTCGTACTGATCAATGGCGGTGGCAATCTGGCGGGCGTCCCAGGGGAGTTGCAGCAACTGGAAATTGAAGGGGAGATGCGCGCCCTTGCCGTCGATGCCGTAGTACGTCATCAGTCGGTGAATGGGGAGGTAAATCTCGCCGATCATCATTCGCTCGGGATAGCGGTCGAGGACTTCCCGCATTTTCACCACCAGTTCATGCACATCGGGCTGGTCGGTGGAGAAAACCGGTAAAAGCTGCTCGTAAGTTGCCTGGTGGGGCTGGTAGTCCGGATTGGGCGGGTTATCGCGGAACAGATCGTCCTTGATCATATGCCACATCACATCTACCCGAAAACCGTCGACGCCTTTTTCGAGCCAGAACCGCATGACGTCGAACATCGCTTGCTGCACCTCCGGATTCCGCCAGTTCAGATCGGGTTGTTCTTTCAGAAACGCGTGGTAATAATACTGTTGCGTGGTTTCGTCCCATTCCCAGCCGCTGCCGCCAAACACGCTGAGCCAGTTGTTGGGAACGGAGCCGTCCGGGAGGGCATCCCGCCAGAGGTACCAGTCGCGCTTCGGGCTGCTGCGCGACGACCGGGATTCCAAAAACCAGGGGTGCTGGTCGGAGGTATGGTTGGGAACCAGATCCAGAATCAGTTTCAGACCCCGCTGGTGTACCTCCGTCAGCAGCGTGTCGAAGTCGGCCAGGGTGCCAAACAAAGGGTGAATATTCTGGTAATCAGCAATGTCGTAGCCGAAGTCGGCCATCGGTGACGGGTAAATCGGCGAAAGCCAGATGGCGGTAATGCCCAGTTCTTTCAGGTAATCCAGGCGTTTGAGAATGCCCGGCAGGTCGCCGATGCCGTCGCCGTTGCTATCCTGAAAGGAGCGGGGGTAAATCTGGTAAATAACGCCTTCCTGCCACCACAGAGGTTTCGCTTGCTGTTCTTCCATAAGTGTCCGGGGTACGGGATGATTCTGCACGCCGGTCATCCCGGATGTTTCGGGAAGGCCGTTCGCTGATTTAATAACCCCAATTATGGGTTCAGGGATGAGAAAAAAGGGCAAAAAACGATTATTCGGTCCGGTTTCTGGTGTTTAAGGCATTTACCCACCAACAGACCCGCCTTTTTCGGAAAAGACCCTGCCCCAGGCAGGGAGGAGGGCAACCAGCAGTACGGCCAGAACCAGGCCCGTCAGGATGAAGGCCTTTTGAATGGTAAACCACTCCGTCGGGTTGAACGCCAGGTCCGTAAAATGAGGAATGCGAATGACCAAAAGCAGCAGAACCGACAAAAAGCCCACCGCAACCCGAACCCCCATCGACTTGTGGTGGGCCGGGATGTCAACGGATTGGATCTGGCTGGAAATCAACAGCAGGGAACATCCAAAAGCCATCGCCAGCCAACGCCCGTAGTCCATGGCAATCAGGGACAGCAATACCGCCATGAATCCAATACCACAAATGGCAAACAGGAGCCGCCCGGGGTTTTGATACGTCAGGGTGATGTTGAACAGGCGGAACAGCCCATACAAAGCCCCAAATTGACCGACATACAGGAGTAGATAGAGAAAAGGATTCATACCGGTCAGATGTCCCCGGGCGTTGTTGATATTGGCCCAGAAGGGTAATTTCTGAAAATAAGCAAACGCATCGAACTGGTGTCGGTTAAAACCCAGGGCGACGTACTGCTCGACAAACTGTTCAGTAATGATCCGGGAGTTGCCACTCAGCGTCGACAGCAGTAGCGTGACGATTGTACCTACTGCAAAATATAATCCCAATTGCTGCCGGGTGGCGGTGTGGTTCAACCAGTGGTAACCCAGCAAAAACGGCAGAAAGAGGAAAAAGAAGCTGTCATGAACCAGGGTGCCGATGATGATAAAGGCGACATTGCCGAACCAGCTTCTGACGTCATAGGCAACCAGCCCGAGAAAGAACAGGTAGAAAAACAGTTCTTTGCGAATCGCCAGCGGGTCTTTCAAATACAGGGCGATTCCGAACGGGGAGAAGAAAAGCAGATAAGCACCGATCAGGCTCCAGGCCGCTTCTTTCCCGGATCGGAGAAAAAAAATCAACACCAGGGGAGACAACAGACACAGGCTATAGGCCAGCGTGATGAGGGCCAGAAGGAGGCTCCGGTTTTGAAAAAGAATGAAAAAATTACCCACCAGCGCCCGCCGGTTAAAACCGAAGCCGTAGTTCATCAGGGTTTCCGCCAGGGTATAGCCCAACTGGTCGTTCGTGAGCGGGATCCAGATGGTTTTCAGGGTCATCCCCACCGCGTTGAGCAGCAGCACGATCAATAATAGACGGATATACTGCTTCTGGGAAAACGGAATTCGGCCAATCATACGTCCGGGATGCAGCGATCGAGTCGGTTGAAAGCCGGAAAGTTACCGTTTTGTTTTAAACGGTAACTTTATTTATATCCAATGGAACACTGGATTGGTCATTGGTGGTGGGAACGCATAAGGGGCAAACGGGATCGGGAGCAGGTATCCAGGGGTTGTGGATCCAGTGCATAAGTTGTGAGCCAATAAAAAAGCCACTTACAAATTTGGGTTTGTAAGTGGCTGTATTTAAAGCTCCCGAAGCTGGGGAGTTAAAGTTGTATTAAACAATTGATAATGAGTTGATTAAGATTTGATTTCTTATCTATTTCATATATATCTGAAAATATGTGTGTCAAACTTTTCATCAATTTCTAGATTTGATACGTAACAGGTTAACATTCAATATGTTATATGTATTGTTCAGCATATTTTGTAAATATTTTTGTAAACAATTATCAATTTAAGCATGTCAATAAGAGTATAAAATTAAAACATGAACATGTATTTTATAAAGAGTAGTGAAATTTCATTCTAATAGATACTGAAGTAAGACGTTTCTGAATTTAAATTGGCATACCATTAAATAACTTTTTCAATATTTTTTAGAAATTAAGAATTGAGGTAATATTCTGTAATTCAGTGTGTTATATCAATTAATGACCAGGATAAATAAACAATGACACTAGGGGGAGCGGTCGAAAACCCAATATAATTTATTATATTGGGTTTTCGACCGCTCCCCCTAGTGTCATTGTACAGACACCGAACCTGCTCTCCTGCTTTCTTCTTATGTTAAACAGATGACTATATTACTTTAATCCATTGATCTACAACCACTGAAGATCAATATTTTTTTCACCTTCGGATCTTCTTTTACATAACATTTGTATTTTATATTACATAATAGCTAAATAGTGTAATATTGTTAACACTTGGCAAGTGCGAAAAACGTTAGCTAAACGTTTTCATAACGCGTAAGTATCACAAAATCAGATGATTACTTTCCACCTACCGACATTTATGTCGGTAGGTGGAATACAATGGATTGATTATGAAAGACTTGACACAATCTAATATTGAGCGGCAAAATATATTAAATAATTCATATGCGTTACAAAACATTCAAGATCATATTGGCTTTCCAGGTATGATGTTCGAAGGTCAGTTTCGGTACACTAGAAAACAAATTACTGAGTTTTACGAGATTGACGATAAAACCATTGATCGTTATCTAGAGAATTACCAAGATGAACTGAAGCATAATGGGTATGAGGTTATTAAGGGGAAGAACCTAAGAGCATTTAAGAGCCAATTTGGGCATCTTCTTGGCGTTGATGTTAATAGAGTAGCTGTACTTGGGTTATTCAATTTTAGAACTTTCTTGAACTTAGGAATGCTACTAGTTGAAAGTGAAAATGGTAAAAAATTACGCAGTACAATTTTAGATATTGTTATAGATACCTTAAATCAGAAAGTAGGTGGTAATACTAAATATATAAACCAACGAGATGATGACTTTTTCTATGCCATTTTGAAAGAGCCAAACTACCGTAAAGACTTCACAAGTGCATTAAATGAATGTCTTGAAATGGGTGCATATAAATATGCTTTTTATACTGATAAAATATATCAAGCAATATTTAGAGAGAATGCGAAAGAATATAAAAGAATTTTACAGTTGGAAGAAAAGGAAAATGTAAGAGATACAATGTATTCAGAAGTATTAGAGCTTATTGCATCTTTTGAAACTGGACTTGCACATGAAATAAGAAAATCAAGTAATAATTTGAAACGGAAGCTTCTTCCAGAGGAACTTAACAATCTATTTGAAGATTTTGTTTCTCATCCCCTGTGGAAACCTTTAGTTGAAAATGCTCGGACAAAAATGGCTAGTCGAGATTTTGGTTTTCGGGATGTTTTACATAAAAACTTAGAGAATTATTTAAATTGTATCACTCATAGCGATTATGAACGTTTTTTAGGAGAAAAAAGTAAAGCTTTAGAGGAAAGGATAGAGGAAAATATTGATGTATTTAATCGTTTGAGAGATCGTTAGGATGCCATTTTTATATTTTAGTATTGAGTGGGCTTTGCACACACATGATCAATTGGTGATAGCAAAATCCGGCGGATTTCCGGGGGTTAAAGATATTAATTATTTAGAAAGTCCACTTGGTCATGTCCAGAATGATTTATATTATCCTGAATTAGTAGATAAACTTACCCATTTGGTTTATTCACTCAATAAAAATCATGCATTTCGAGACGGGAATAAGCGCACATCTATAGCATTAGGAGCGTATTTTTTAGAAATTAATGGATACGATTTTTGTGTTAGCAGATTTATTAAAGAAATGGAAAATACGGCTGTAGATGTTGCTGACAATCGTATTGGTAAGGATTTGTTATTTGAAATGATTACTTGTATATTAAATGTAGAAGACTACTCTGAAGAGTTAAAACTAAAAATAATTTCTGCAAAACAATCTGGTTTAATATTATAGGTCTTTATTAGTTGCAATGTATTGATCTTTATATCTGAGCTTTTTTGGAAAAATAATTATCTTTTTCCATTTGATATATTATCTCGTTAGTATTAGGAATATTTTCTATCATAAATATTATTGCCTTTTCTTTTCCATAAAATGCTGACAACATTCTGTAGCCATGTAGCCAAATCTCGTATGCTATGAGCATTGGCTTTGTAGTTAATTCTCTTAGCGTGCTTTTTGCTACTAAAAAGTCATCATAGATATTTGCTAATGCTTTAAATATATCAGGGCTTATCATGGTAGATCTATTTTGCCCATTAATTGAACCATTTATTTTGTTCCAAGAAGGGTAAGAATTGTTAATATTCTTGTAAAGTTCTATCAATGCTCCTTCTTGTATTTTAATATCGGAAATACCACTTTCAAGATTCAATAAGCTGTTGGTGTATTTATATTGTGCTCTATTTGAGGAGATTATTGGTTGTAATAGAGCTGATTGTACTACTATTGAGAACCCTATTTTTCTGTATTCTTTGAAATAATTATTTATTTGATATATTTTACACATATTTGGGTTTATTCTTTTGTAAAACCCATTATGTTCTTTAAATCTTCTAGTGAGGTCAACTGCTATGCCTATATAAAGTATTTCCTTTGTGTAATAATTCCAGTAACAGTATAACCCTGCTGAAGACCAGCCATAATTATCTTTAGGCGAACATATATAATCTATAGCGTTCGCAATTTCTTTTTTTTCAGACTCTTCATATGCATCTAATATAATTGTCCTTAGCATAAGATTTTTTTTCTTACTCTTCTTCTAAAAATTCAAAAACTCCATCAACCCAATTTTTTACTTCTGCAAATGCGATTTTTTCTTTTTTCCTTCTATTAGCACGCTTATAGGCATCAATGAACCATTTTTCAGTTACAAATCCTGATGATGCTACAAAATTTGTAAGCATATAACTAGGTGTGCTAAAGTTGAACATGTAGTCACCCATTTGCTTAAGTTCTTCATCTGTCAGATTAAATTTACTTATGCCAAGTTCTTCGTCGTCCTCAATAGTTACTTCTCTCAGCTTAAGTTCTTGAATTGCATATAAGGCAGCTAGAAGGAATTGTGTTACAAATTTGCCCTTTGTCCATTCAATAAAGGATTTGTAGAGCTTAATATTTCGCTTCTTGTCCTTCAGAGCTTCTTCAGTCATTTTCAATTTTTCTTCCAGTCTTTGAAGTGTTTCGGTTTGTTCACCTCTTAAATCATCCGTTTGCGGCATACCAATGATTTCGTAAACCGACACTTCTAAAGCTTCTGCAATTTCTTGAATCTGCTTAAGGGTCAAATTAACGTTTCTATTCTCCAAACGAGCGTAATTGCTGCGCTCTGTTCCCAGACGGTTTGCAATATCTACTTGGGTTAAACCTTTCCTTTCACGTATTGAGCGTATGTTATTTGATACATCCATGTGGTTGATTTTTAGAGTAATGCAAAAATACGTAAAATATTTTATACGATTATGTAAAAAATATTTGGAATTTATATCTTGAATAGTGTAGATTTGTGACGGTAATATTTAGAATTAACGTAACAAATTTTATACATTATGGAAGAGACAGCAGTTAAAGGAGCTTTAGAAGGCTACGAAAACAGAATTGGCGGTCGGTTCAAACCGGACAATCGCTTTTATCAAAAAGTAGGTATCAATCAAAAACGATTTGGTCAACTGGTAAGAGGGGAGAAGCCGATTTTGGGCTTTGAAGCTCGTAACCTTTCCAATTTTTTCGGAGTCACTTTGGAAAGCCTCCTTTAAACAAAATGCCCGTTACCGTTGGCAGACGGTAACGGGCTTCATTTTTCAATCAACATCCTGTTAAACATTGATTTCTATGGCAAAGGTAAAACATTTACCTGATTCTAATCAAAACGTCCGAATAAAGCGTCTGACGGTTCAACTGTACCAAAGGGGTACAGCTATTTATGTAAAGTTACATTACAATGGCCGAAACGTGGCTTTTAGCTCCGGTCTGAATTGTAGCCCCCGCCAACTCGACGCTAAGTCATTTACTGTGCTTAACGACGAATCGGCCACGGCCTATTTACAAGCATTAAAGTCTGACTTTCAACGCACATTTACTGATTTTCTATTGACTAAACGAACTCCCGATTTACGGGAAATAAAGAAAGTCGTTATTGACAAATCCAGTATTGAGCCTAACAAACCAACGGTTATTGAATGCTTGGACAAATTCTACAAAGATGAATTTGAATCGCTGTCAGGTATTGACTTTGAACGTAAAACAGTTGAGAAGAAGCGGTATTTGGTGGAACGAATCAAGCAATATATTATAACCTACCGGCAAAATCCCTATTTGAAACTTGCTGATCTAAAAGCAATTGACGCGCAGCAAGTCGTAACATTCTGCAAAAAGACATATGGTCACGGCCATAATCACGCCGTTTTACACGCTGAGTTTCTGAAAAGAACGCTCAATTATGCCATTGCAAACGAATGGTTAGAGAAAAACCCGTTTGCCTTCTTTCGTCCGAAAAGAGAACGGAAAGCAGTAATTGCTTTAAAGGAAAAGGACATTCACCGTTTACAGGAAACGGTGTTCCATAGCCGGGAATACAATTATGTACGAGATGTCTTTCTATTCTGTTGCTATACCGGATTGGCGTATGTCGATGTAAGTAGACTCAATTCCTCTCATTTGCTCACTTTACAAAATGGCGAACAACTGATCAAGATCAAGCGGGGGAAAAATGACAATGACTGTATTATTCTGTTAGTACCGCAAGCTCTACAGATTTTGGAGAAATACGCTGATAATGAAGAATGTATCCTTCGTAAACGATTGCTGCCTGTTTACGCGAATCAGGTTATGAACCGCATTCTAAAGGAGATACAAGCTGCTTGTAAGATCACCGTTCGACTAACTACCCATGTAGCCCGTAAAACGTGTGCTTCTTATTATATCGCTAATGGTGTCCCGTTGACCAGTGTAGCCACCATGTTAGGTCATAAAAAAACCAGTACGACCGAGCTATACTACACGGAAAGAAGTGAAGAAGCGGTTATTCGGCATATGCGTGAATTCCGCGAACGTAAGGAGAATGAAGGCCCAAACCGCAAGGCAATGTAATCAAAAAAAACACCTCCTAAAAGGGGGTGGTTTTCAATACTAATCTTTGATAATTAATAAGACAAAATTATGAATTCTGATCAAAACAGCAAACAAAAGGCTGAAAGTCAGCCTATTATTTACCGAATTCGGCATTATTTATTTGCGGAATATGATTACCGTGTCGATGTGGTTTCGAATCAGTTAGAACGTAAGGCTAAAAAGGCAACCGAATGGGAGCTAGTGAATTTGTGCGACGTTGAATTAGAGCTATATGATTATGGTTTGAAAGGGTTTAAAGATGCTCTACGAGCCTTATTTGGTTCGAAAACCATTCCAAAATATGACCCGTTCGAGGTATATTTTCAGAGTTTGCCAGCCTGGAATGATACGTTACCGGATTATATCGAGCAATTAGCTAGCTATGTCAAAACAGAGGATAATGATTGGTGGAAAGCAATGTTTAAAAAGTGGCTGGTTCGTTGTGTGGGTCAGGCAGTTGGAGCGATTTCCTTTAACAAACAATGTTTAACCCTAGTTGGTAAACAGAACGACGGAAAGACTACTTTTTTAGATTTTCTGATTCCGTTTGCCTTAAAAAACTATGTGAAGAAAGGATTTGATTTTGGCTCTAAAGAAGGCAAGTTTTCGCTGGTGCAAAACTTCATGGTAAATCTAGATGAACTAGCTTCATTTGACAAAAAAGAACTCAATAATGAGTTTAAAACGGTCTTGTCAGAAGGGATTGTAAAATACCGCCCACTCTTTCAAAATGTTGAAACCGCTTTTCAGCGAAGAGCCAGTTTTGTAGCCAGTACGAACCAATACGAGTTTCTAACCGATGAAACCGGTAACGTACGTTGGTTACCGTTCATTGTCAAAGAGATACAACATGACAACGGCGGCTCGAACGGGTATATGGCTCAGGTAGATATTAACAAGGTATGGTCACAAGCCTATGCCTTGCTAAACGATCCTACTTATAAGCCGGATATGACCAATGAAGAGATTAAAACCTTGGAACTGTCTAACCGGAAATTCTTACGAACAACGACTGAAATGGAAATTATCAGTAAGTATTTCGAGCCAGCAGAAAAAGGAGATCATTGGGCGGAATTTTACACTGCGGCTGACATTGAACAATCACTTCGAACAAAAGTAAGTCTTAAGCTATACCGAAATCAAATCGGTAAAGCACTTCAAATAATGGGATTCCCACAGGTTTCAAATTACAATACCCAAAAGAAGTACACTGAAAAGGGGTATTACATTCGTCAAAAGTAAAATACTACCTACTCGATTACTCGATACTATCTAATAGCCTTATTATCAGTCAATTACAAGCTAAATAGAAGAGTAACTAACTCTCTACTCGCTATTACTCAGTACTCGAAAAAAGAGACAATTACGAGTAAAGAAGTAAGCAGGACTACTCGATGTTCGAGCTATAAATAGCTAATAATGAAGGAAGTAATAAGGTGAGTAAACGAGTAAGTAAGATTTCAAGCCGCTAAAAGAAAAAAGACATGATTGATAAAAGCATCATTGAAGAATTAAAAAAAATCCCGATTACTGATTATCTCAATCAAATGGGTTGTCAGCCTGTAAGAAAGCAGGGTAAGGAGTTAGTTTATTATTCACCACGTTATCAGGAAAATTCTCCATCCTTTATGGTTGACCCCATTAAAAACGTTTTCCATGATTTTAGCGGAACAGGAGAAAAAGGCGATCTAATCCGTTTGGTTCAATACCTACAAAATTGCTCATTTGGTCAGGCCGTTCAAATTCTCAAAAAATTCTCAGGATCGAATAATGTCATTCCTTTTTCTTTTAGCGGCCAGAATCTAAATCAAGCTAATAATTCAAGTCTTGAAGTTTTGAGCGTTCTACCGATACAAAACCGGGCTTTATGGGCATATGTAGAAAGCCGGAAGATTTCGCCTAAGGTAGCCAGCCAATATTTAAAAGAGGTGCATTACCGAGTAGATAATAAAAGTTACTTCGCGATTGGCTTCCAGAACGACAAAGGTGGGTTTGAGTTTCGAAGCCGGTATTTTCAAGGAGGGACTTCACTAAAATGGTTCACCACTATTCCGGGCAAACCAACCGGAGCAATAAATGTCTTCGAGGGCTTCTTTGATTTTCTGACCTGCTGCCAGCATCATAATACAATCCGATTAAACAGCCCAACCATTGTATTGAATTCGCTTTCCTTTCTTCAAGTGACATTATCAATTCTAAAACAGTACCAAGTAGTGAATACTTTTTTTGATAACGACAATGCTGGAAAAAGAGCGATTGAAAAGCTTACGGCTCAAGAAGTGAAGGTTAAGGATTGTTCATTTCTATATGCTTCATTCAAGGATTATAATGAATACTATGTACAGAAGCAAAATTAAAGCACTTTTAGACCGCTTTTAAGGCACTTTTAGACCATTTTTCAAGTGTACTAGAAGGTAACAGCACACCATTTAGAAACCATTAACGAACCATTAACAAGTTTATAACGCGTACAAAAATGAAAAAGGAAAATATCATTCAAGACAAAAATGGCTTACGAAACTATGGATTCGAGAAAGTTCAGAAGAATAAACGAATCCATAATTACGACCCGGATTATGGTACAAGCTCTTATACCATTAAGGGAATGTTTTATAGAAAGAAATGTCAATACTGTGAAAAAGATTTTGAAGCCAGAAGAGTTGATACCGCTTTTTGTTGCCAAGGGTGCCAGAAAGCTCATTTAAGGCTAAGAAAAAAAGGACATTAATACTATGACTATTTTAATTTATCAGTTATTGATAATTTTATCAAAATAACCTATTAAGCGTACAGAAATATATATAATCCCAACTATAATTGATAACATTGAAGTTCTTATTGCAAATACAAAAGCTATATGCTTGATTGCAGCAATTTCTGAATTTACAATTATTTGATTTAACCAATCGTAAATACCAAGATCGGAATGGTTAAAACTCATATTTTGATATCGTTCATTTAATAACTCACTTAATTGTGTAGAGTCTAGCTTCTTTATATCACCAAAAAAAATATGATTAATATTGTTTTTAGTTGATTGAAATTCTTGGTTTGGAATTTTCCTTGTACTAAACTTATTATTCAATCGGGGTAGAAAAGAAAAGGTCGTTATTAAAGTGGATACCAATAACAAGGCAACAGTTATTGCAGAAAACCAACTTGGAATTTTATCAATACTTTGTAAAATTCCAAAGATAGCCGCTCCATTAAAAGCGGTTAAAGTTGCATTTTTTGACTCGGCATATTTAAGCCAGTCACTAACAATTGTAAATTGTTCTTTTAGGATTTTATATTCTTCATCTGTCATTATTTCCCTTAATTTTCCATGTTAAATCTGCACCATACACTGTTTTTATTGATTTTAAATATTTTGATTTGGGTTGAATTTTCCAAAGATTCTCTTTTATATCATTTCTCTCATTATTTAATTTAGAAAATTCAGCATAAACAATTCCAGATATCAAAATTGGCGGAAAAATTAATTTAACTTTCTTTTTTTCAATACTAGTTACATTAAGATCACTAATTCCAAAAGAATCTTTTATTAATATTTTATTATTCTCAAATATAATTCGGTTAGAAAACTCAATCGCTGTCAATTCTTCTGTTTTCGGCAGATTTAAAAAGCTAAATAATCGATCCCTTTCAGACTCTCCAAAACGAGGAAAACGTCCATTGCTACGTAAATAAGATATTTTATATACTGTATCTTCAAAAGATTTACTTGCAATATCAGTCAATTTAGATGCTATATTTGCTGTATCACCAAGCCAAACAAGATTTTTAAATGAATTTTTTTCTTCATCTCGTCTTGGACGACCTACCTTTAGAACCCGCATATTGCCAAAGTCAATACCTATGCCACATTTAAATGTTGATTCCTTATAGTATTTTGGAAATATTTTATGTGCAATCGTATTCATAGTTATCGCACAATTTATAGCATTATTAAAACAATTTTCAGGAGAAAAGACAACCATTACTCTGTCACCTATAATGTTTCTAATATACCCATCATATGAGTCAGCAGCAGTAATCATGGATTTAGCGAAAGCAGTATAAACTTTTGCTAATATATCTTTTTTGTTTTTAAGATCATTGCTAATTTTAGTAG
Source organism: Larkinella sp. C7 (assembly GCF_006149005.1). GTDB lineage: Bacteria > Bacteroidota > Bacteroidia > Cytophagales > Spirosomataceae > Larkinella. The sequence continues at coordinate 86,898 of NZ_VBSL01000009.1, forward strand.
ATTCACGAATATCAATATATAATACACAAGTTGTAAGTTCTTTGCCTCTCTTTGCATTATTTCTTTCAAAAGTTAATCCAGGACTATCATAATTTGGAACTAATTTAGTGTCTGTTGTATCTAGCGAGAATGATTGATTAAATATATCATTAATTTCACCTTCTATATCTTGAAGTAAACTATCAATATTCATTTTATTGTTATGTTTTTATTAAAGTACGTTTCCAATTATAACCAGTTACTCCTTTTAAAGAAGGAAAAGAAGCCTGATTTGATATGTACCATGGTCTTGTAAAGTTTGTATGCCTAGTCAGGGTTTCACTTTCAAACTTAGTACCGCTAAAAAATATAATTTTTTCGTCTTCAGCTATTGACTCTAATCTATATAATTCTGTTATACATTTCCCTATAATAGTAAAATCAGGGTAGTTTAAAGAAGTATTATGATAGTACATACACTGACCTGGGTGTAGAGCTATTTTGAGTGAATAGGAAGTTCCATTTGTTGCCGCAATTATTTCTTTTGCACAATCTTCTGCCTTTCTTAAACGGTCATTATAAGTAGTATTTAAGAATGGCGGCCCAAATAAACATATAATTCCATCACCCATTATTTTATCAATTTCACCTTGGTATTTATAAATTATTGGTAATACAATTTTATAATATGAATCCAAATATGAAGTTAATTGTTGATTATTTAATGAACTAAATTTAGTTGAAAAGCTACATATATCAATAAATAAAAGCACTAACTCAGCTGTCTTACTATTAAGTAAATAGTTACTCAAATTATTATTTGGAGTACCTAACCTTGCATTAAATGATTCGTTTAGTTTAACCTTTATATTATTATTAGGTCTTGCTCTAACTTCTTGTATTATTGATTCAATATTTTCAGAAAGTAATGCTCTGACTTCTTCTGATTTTTGATATCCCTCACCATATTGGCGACGTAATTCTTGAGAAAGCGCTAAGTTCATGATAAATTTAAGGTTTGGGTATATTCAAAAATAATAAATGTATAAATCAAATTATAAAGAAAGCGTTAAAATTTTTGTGTTACATATGTAACACAAAAAAGCCCCAAATCTCGCGATTTGAGGCTTTTTGCTCCCGAAGCTGGGCTCGAACCAGCGACCCTCTGATTAACAGTCAGATGCTCTAACCGACTGAGCTATTCGGGAGTGTTTTGTGGGTGCAAAAGTAAGTGTCCGGAAGAACTCTTGCAAACATTTTCTGCAAAAATCCTCAAGAACTTTCGCTTTAGACCGCCGAAGAGCCCAAGGTCGGCACCCGTGTCAGAATTAACTCCTTGATCTGGCGGGCGTCACCCCGCGTAAAATTCTTGATGATAATTTCGGGCCGGGCCCGTGGAATGATCCGGATCGTGGAAAAAAACAGTCCGTTATCGATCTCTACGCCCGAAATATCGCCGTAAAAAACAAAACTGTCGGTGCCGCCAATCAACTTGTTGACGCGGAATGTCACCCCTTTGTCGTTGAATTCAACAACGTCGCGGTTGATGGGATCTTTGAAACCGCTGGATTTGAAAACTTCTGCCATAGCCTTTGCGTCGGGAACGCCCCAACTGTTGAACAATTATTTGGGTAGATAAATGACCTTCTTGGTTTCGAAAAACGGTTCGTCAAAATACGTGGATAATTCGTAAAGCCGGTGCTTCTCCTGCACTTCGGCCAGTTCTTCGCTGATATCTCCGCCTTTCAGGTACAAAACCCCATTCCGAAGTTTATTGTTGCCGGTTTTCAGAATCTTGTAACGCACCCATCCCATAAACGGTTGCAGGCGTGTCACCGCCCGGCTGACCACAAAATCGTAGGTGGATTCCAGGTGCTCCACCCGGGCCTGCTCCGCCTTCACATTGGTGAGTCCCAGTGCTGAACTGATTTCCGTCACCACTTTGATTTTTTTGCCAATGCTGTCGACCAGGTGGAAATCGACGAGCGGAAACAGAATCGCCAGCGGAATCCCCGGAAAACCGCCCCCCGTGCCAACGTCCAGAATTTCGGTCCCGGGTACAAATTGGATGACTTTGGCAATGCCGAGGGAATGCAGCACGTGTTTCTCGTACAGCGAGTCGATGTCCTGCCGCGAGATGACGTTGATCTGGGCGTTCCAGTGCCGGTATAAATCATCCAAAGCCGCAAACTGCTCCAGTTGCCGCGCGGTTAAGTCGGGAAAGTATTTTTTTATCAGGTCCAAAAGTAGGTATGAATTATGAACGATGAATGATGAACGATGAATGATGAATGGCTGGCACAACTGATCTTCGTCGTCCGCCGTTCATCATCCATCGTTAATCATTCATCGTTCTATTTCCACTTCATAATGCGGTTTTTACGCCGTGGCCGCAGGGTCACAACGCCCATGATGCCATAATAAATTCCCATCGTCAGATCCAGAACCGGTATGGCCATCCAGTCGACGGTATGTCCCAGCCGGTAGCTGATCCGCCCGACGATGGCCCAGAAAACCAGAAGCCGGAATCCAAACAATCCGCTGGCGATGAGCAACAGCTGGCCGTCGGATTGGCTCAGCATATCGGACAAACCGGTATTCAAAACCGTAATCAAGGTGATCAAACCGATGATGGAACCCGTTAACCAGGTCAGCACGTGGGAAAGGGATAAAAGCCCCAGCAAGAACTTGTTGCGGGTTTTGTAATGCTTGCCCACCGACAAATGCCGCTGTTTCTGGTGCCACCATTCGGCAAACGTCTCCTTCGGCTTCGAATACGTAAAGGTAGCCGGATGAACACTAATTGCAACGTTTCGGGCGGTGGCTACTTCGTTGATAAACAAATCGTCGTCGCCCCCCAGCACCCGGATGTGCGAATAAAACCCCTTGTTTTCCAGAAATAATTGCCGCCGGTACATCAGATTTCGTCCCACGCCCATATACGGCAGTCCCGCCAGGGCCATCGACAGGTACTGAACCGCCGTAAACAGGGTTTCGTAGCGGATCAGCCGGTTGATCCAGCCGTGCTTTTTCCGGCGTTTATAGGGACCAAAGCCCAGCACAATTTCTTTGTTCGGCTGGTCCAGTTGCGTCACCATACCCGCGAGCCAGTAGTCGCCCGCCGGTTGGCAGTCGGCGTCGGTCAGCAAAATGAGGTCGTGGGCGGCACTGCGAATGCCGGTTGTCAGGGCGTATTTTTTGGGCGTCACGTGATCATGTTCCCGGTCGATCCGGATGACCCGGACGTGTTCGAAGCGGTCGGCGGATTTTTCCAGGAACTCTTTCGTGCCGTCGCTCGACCGGTCGTCCATTACCAGCACTTCAAAATCCGGATAGATCTGGTCATCGAGCAGGGGCAGCAACGTCCGCAGATTTTCCAGTTCGTTCCACGCACACACGATGATGCTCACCGGCGGATCGACGGCAGGGGGGGCGGCCAGCAGTTTGAGCGAAGCCGCACCGTCCGGCGACCCGCTTTCGTCCGGGTCGGAGTAGAAAGCCAGTCGCGAAAAAATACCGAGAATATACAGAAGTTGTATGCCTACAGATAATAAACACACAACCAGCACGATAAAGACCACGAAACGACGGAAATAAAGGGCCGCAAGGCCAAATTGGAATACGGTGGCAAATATACATATTTTGATTTTGGTCGCCGGACTTTCCACCTTTGCAGGCAAAAGATCGTAAAGCGACCCATCATGCAATTTACCCTACAGACAACCGACCCCCACTCAAAGGCGCGAACGGGACTCATCACCACCGACCACGGGTTGATCGAAACGCCCATTTTTATGCCCGTTGGAACGGCTGGAACGGTGAAAGCGGTTCACCAGCGCGAATTGGTAGCGGACGTCAAAGCGGAAATTATTCTGGGAAACACCTACCATCTGTATTTGCGTCCCGGTCTCGACATTCTGGAAAAAGCCGGCGGACTGCACCGGTTTAACGGCTGGGACCGTCCGATTCTGACCGACAGCGGAGGGTATCAGGTGTATTCGTTATCCAATACCAGGAAAATAAAAGAAGAGGGCGTCACGTTTAAGTCGCACATCGATGGTTCCAAACATGTGTTTACGCCGGAAGGTGTCATGGATATTCAACGAATCATTGGGGCCGACATCATCATGGCGTTCGACGAATGCACGCCGTATCCGTGTGAGTATGGCTACGCCCGGGCGTCGATGGAAATGACCCACCGCTGGCTGACCCGCTGCATCGACCGGTTTGATGCCACGGAAGGGAAATACGGCTATCGGCAAACCTTATTTCCTATCGTTCAGGGCAGTACGTACAAGGACCTCCGGCAGCAGTCGGCCGAGTTCGTGGCCGAACAACAACGGGACGGGAACGCCATCGGCGGTCTGGCGGTGGGTGAGCCGGCAGAGGAAATGTATACGACCATCGAGCAGGTCAACGCCATTTTACCGTCTGATAAACCCCGGTATCTGATGGGGGTCGGAACGCCTGAAAACATCCTGGAAGCCATCGCGCTGGGCATCGATATGTTTGACTGTGTGATGCCCACGCGGAACGCCCGGCATGGGGTCGTATTTACCACCCAGGGCATCATCAACATCAAGAATGAACGGTGGAAAGATGATTTTAGCCCGATTGACGCGGAGTTGGGCGGGTATGCCGGGACATGTTACTCTAAAGCGTATTTAAGGCACTTAATCAGGTCCGAAGAAATTTTAGGCGCACAAATTGCGAGTCTTCAAAACCTTACCTTTTATTTATGGTTAGTGAAAGAGGCCCGGCAGGAGATCAATACCGGTAATTTCGTAAAATGGAAAGCAAATATGACAAAAAAACTGATGCAACGCCTTTGATGGTAGCCAAATCCTGTTTTTCTTGTGCCGGTAAAACGAAACCGTATGAATTGAACAAAGCGGACGGTAACTTGTTTGTAAACTACCAGTGTCTTGTTTGTAAACTAAGCGAAAATCTATAGTTTTGCGGCAAAGCGTTGAAAGTTGCATAAAACGACCGGCTAAAGTAACCGACACAAGTTGTTTCACCACACTCAATGGTTTATTAACTGTCAAACAATAACCTGATAAGTATGAAAAAAGTATCCCTGTTCGTAAGGGCAATGGGACTGGCTCTTCTGGCAGCGACAGGTGCCAGTGCCCAGTATAACCCGAAAGCCTCGTATGAAGGTCCTGCAAAACTGAACACCTGGTCAGTTTCTGTCATGGGCGGACCCACTCAATTCTTTGGAGACCTGAGGGAATATGACTTCTATCCGGTTTCGAAAACCGGATTTGACAGCTACAACGAACGTAAGTCGGCGTTCTTTGGCGTGGCCGTCGGGAAGCAATTGTCTCACCTTTTTGGCCTCCAGCTCGATGGGCAATTCGGTAATTTAGTCGGTATGAAGCGCCGGCTGTATTATTCTTATTTTCGATCAAACTTCATCCAAACTGACCTGACGGGAAGTGTGAACCTGAAAAGTCTGCTGTTTGGTATCAATAAAATGAAGCGCTGGAAAGTTGATGCCTACACCGGTTTGGGCGTCATGTTCTTTAAGTCAACCGCCTACGAATTAGGAACCGGCCGCGTGCGTCGCTGGACCAAAACCAACAATGGCGATGGCATCCTGCGTGAGGCTAAATACGAAAAAGACTGGGTGATTCCTGTTGGTCTGGCTGTTAATTATGAAGTGAGCTCCCGTTTCGATGTGGGTCTGGACTTCCGGTTTTCAAACGTCAACACCGACCGGCTCGATGCCACCATCGGAGGAAACAGCTCCAGTTATTTCGATCAGTTCGGCACCCGCGGTCAATTTGACAACGCTTTCGAACGGAAAGGAGAATCGAATCTGGACAAGTGGGGTTACGCAGCCGTATCGGTTACCTACAAACTAGGCAAAAACGCGATCAAGGTTCAGAAAGTGAACGGCAAATACGAGTACGATACGACCAAAGGGACGTATCACCTCCGCTGGACCGATCCTCGTAACCTGATCAAACCGCCGGTCATCCTGACGCTGGAGCAAATCGATTCGGTAGCCAAAGCCAACCGGCCTAAAGACATCGACCCCCGTTTGCTGATGGATACGGATAATGACGGTGTTTCGGATTACTTCGACCGCCAGCCTAACACGCCGGCTGGTAGCATCGTCTCCGGTGCGGGTGAAGCCATCGACTTCGATAAGTACGTAAGTGCCGCACTGCCGGGTATTGCCTGTGCCGAAATTCTGACCAATGTGGCTTTCGACACCGACAAAAACATCATCAAACCGCAGTACTACGACATGCTGAACAAAGTGGTTGAATTGCTGAACAAAACGCAATGCCGCCTGCAACTGTCGGGTCATGCCGACCGCCGTGCTTCTGACCGTTACAACATCGCGCTGTCGCGCCGTCGTGTTGAAGCCGTCAAAAACTACCTGGTGAAACAAGGTCTGAATGATGCCAACCGCATTATCATCGACTACTTCGGGTCGTTCAAACCCATCGGTGACAACTCCCGTGCCGGTCTGACGAAAAACCGCCGGGTTGAATTGCGCCTGGTTCCGTAAGGAGTTGGTTTGAAATACCAGAATAAAAAAGCCCCGAAGGTGTAACCTTTCGGGGCTTTTTGCGTCTAAATAAAATAAGGTAGAGATAAGTAGGAATGTGAGACGCCAGATAGGACGTAAAAGAACCGGATAATGAATGGTTAAAAATGCCCTTTATTAAATCCACGATTTGTCATTTTATCTCTCTTCACTCCTACTTGTACTATTTTAATTCCTTAACTCAACCATTTACAGCGTGTTCATTCCTGGTACAAGAAGCCATAAAATGCTTATACAAGCAAATAGTATCTTGGTAGTTTGGGGTTTATTAAACGTAGTTATACCAGCATATTCTCAAAAAGTAAGTGACTTGAGCGATGAGCAGGTGCGTCAGTTTGTTCAGCGAGCCAAATCCAGCGGAATGTCAGAATCCCAGATTGAGCAATTAGCCACTTCCCGCGGATTTACGTTGGCGGATATTACAAAGATGAGGGAGCGGATCACGGAGTTAGAAAAAGCACCAATTTCTAAAGGGCAATCCAGCCCGGTTGATGTCAATCGCGGACAAGTTGATAAAGCAGGTCTTAGTACAGCGCAACCTGTGCGGGAAAAAATCGCTGGGGATAAGCCCCCAGTTTTTGGGAGCAGCCTATTCGCAACAACGAATCTGACATTTGAGCCCAATTTGCGGATTCCAACCCCGAAGAATTACCAGGTTGGGCCGGAAGATGAACTTATTATTGATGTATATGGCAATGCCCAGCAAAATTACCGGGCAAAAGTGAGTCCTGAAGGGGTTATTAAGCTGGAAAATCTAAGTCCAATCTACGTTAACGGGTTAACGATAGAACAAGCCGAGCAGCGGATTGTCGGGCGTTTGCGTCAGTTGTATTCTGGATTGAATACAACGGCAAGTGGCGTTTTTGCAACCATCACGTTGGGTAGTATCCGCAGTATTAAAGTGACGCTGATCGGTCAGGTGGTGAAACCTGGAACGTATACCCTTTCCTCATTAGCAACGGTTTTTAACGCACTTTATGTGGCGGGTGGCCCCGACCCTGATCGGGGTTCATTTCGGGATATTCGTGTTTATCGGGGTAACAGGGTAATTCGTACGCTGGATATATACGATTTTTTACTTCGCGCCGATCAGAAAGATAACATCAGGCTTCAAGACCAAGACATCATTTTCGTAAATCACTACGATACCCGAATTGAACTGACCGGAGAAATAAAACAACCTGCCATCTATGAAGTCAAAACAGGCGAGTTGTTGAAAAATGTCCTGGCTTTTGCGGGCGGATTTACCGATAAAGCCTACACCGCGTCGCTGACCCTGCGCCGAAATACCCCGAAAGAATTACAGGTTGTTACGGTCCCGGCGGCTGAAATACCGGCTTTTGTACCTCAGCCGGGCGATCATTATTCGGTGGGAGCGATCATTGACCGGTATGAAAACCGGGTGACCATCAACGGAGCGATATTCCGACCTGGTATTTACGCTTTGCAGAAAGGCTTGACCTTGCGGCAGCTTATCACGACTGCAGAAGGGCTGCGGGAAGATGCGTTTCAGAACCGGGCTACCATTCGGCGTCTACGGGAAAATCTGGATCCCGAAATCATATCGGTCGATTTGCGTAAACTAATGCGCGGTGAAGCGGAGGATATTAGTCTTCAGCGGGAAGACGTAATTTCAATTCTCGCATACAGCGATTTACGGGAACACCGGACGGTTCATATTCAGGGTGCGGTCAATAAACCGGGTGTTTTTGAGTACGCCGACAGCATGAGCATTGCCAGCTTGATTGTAATGGCGGGGGGGTTCAGTGATGGCGCAACGGCCACCCGGATCGAAATTGCCAGGCGGGTCCGAAAAGATACGACCGACTTGCCCGCAAATCAGAATGTTCGGCTTTTTCAGTTTGAACTAAATGAGCAATTAAGACTTTCTGAAGCTGAGGCTCGGTTTGTCCTGAGTCCGTTCGATCAGGTTTATGTCCGTACATCGCCCCGGTATGAATCGCAGAAATCCGTGATCATTACCGGCGAAGTTCCTTATCCGGGCAGCTACCCGATTCGTGATAAATCCGAACGGATCACGGAATTGATCGCCCGGGCCGGGGGGCTTCGTCCGGAAGCCTACCTGAAAGCAACCCGGTTCATCCGCAGGGGTGAAGTTGTTTCGGTAGATCTTAACCGGATTATGGCAAAACCAACCGATACCGGAAACTTGCTGCTGCTGCAGGGCGATTCGATTCACATTCCCCGGAAAACGGAATTGGTACGCATACGGGGCGAAGTGCTCAATCCGGCCGTTATTGATTTCAATCAGCGTAAATCAATCAAATCATACATCAGCGAATCGGGCGGATTTACGGCCAAAGCGCTACGTCGAAAGTTATACGTGGTTTACGCGAATGGCAAGGTCAGCCGCACCAAAGTATTGCTGGGTGCCCGGTTTTACCCGTATTCAGAACCTGGGATGGAAGTAATAGTACCGCCAAAGCCGGTCCGGTCGGAAAGTAAATTATCTCCGGCTGAGCGGGTAGCCGTGATGACGGGCATTACATCACTGGCAGCAGTGGTGTTGACCATTATCCGGCTATTTTAATGAAAAAGTATATAACTTTGCTGCCAATCGAGGCTCGGAATATCCGGCAACCTTCACACCTGGATCCCGAGTGGGCTTTGATTGTGGTATGGCATCAAAAAGCCTCGGTTCTGCTCATCGCTTTTTTATTTGGGGTCGCTGGGGTTATCATGGCCTTGCTGAGCCCTTTCGAATACACGTCGGAGGTGCGGGTGATGCCGGAATTGCAGGCGCGGTCGGCCTTGAATTTAAAGCGGTTTGGGGCATTGGCGGAATTGGCGGGGATCAACCTGGAAGGGGTTAGTAATACGGAAGCCATTCGGCCCGACCTTTATCCGGATGTGCTGAAAAGCACTCCTTTCATTTTATATTTGCTGAATCAGCCCTTCACAACGGTTAAAAAAAGTAAATATGCTACCCTGGCTGCTTTCCTGACCCAGGCGTCTTTTTCGTGGACCGACTGGTTTTTTGACAGGGAGTCGTTTCCGGTTCCTCGATTGATTGATGATCGGCAGGCGTTGCGTCTGACGCGGGATCAGGAGCTGTTGATTCAGGATACGAAGGAGCGCATTTTATCCGATTTAGATAAGCAATCCGGGGTTATTATCATTCGGGTAAAAATGCCGGATGCCGAAGTAGCGGCCCAGGTTAGTCAACTGGCAATCGAATATCTGACCCGCTACGTGATTCAGTATCGGACTGAAAAAACCCGCTCTGATCTGAAATTTCTTTCGGAACGATTTCGGGAAGCCAAACAGCGGTATGACCGGGCTATGGTCAATCTGTCGGCATACAAGGACCGGCACCGGTATATGGTAACGGAGATCGGAACAATTGAAGAGCGTCGTTTGCAGGCTGAATTTGAACTTGCGCAGGGTTTATACAGTAATATTACCCAGCAATATGAACAAACCCGGATCAAAATACAGGAAGAGACCCCTATTTTGAAAATACTGGAGCCTGCGCAGGTGCCTACAAAGCGCAGTGAACCGCGTCGGACCATCATGGTGCTGGTGGCGGCTTTGATGGGCGGGCTTTTTGGTATAGGGATTGCACTGGTACGACATATAGATTGGCAACCTCTGTCAATAGAAAGATAAGCGAGACTATAAAATCATGGATTCGGTACGCATTGCAATTGTTGGTTTAGGATACGTAGGCTTACCCCTGGCACTGGAATTTGGTAAACAATACGATGTGGTCGGTTACGACATCGATGAGCGCAGGATCGATGAATTACATGGCGGTTACGACCGAACCCGGGAGACGGATGAGACGACACTTCGGCAAACGAACCGCCTGCGGTTTTCGTCCAAACTGGACGATATTGCCGGCTGTACGATCTATATTGTGACGGTTCCAACCCCCGTCGATGCCTATAAAAAACCGGATTTAAGACCTTTGCTGGGGGCAACACGCGACCTTGGGAAGGTACTGAAAAAAGGAGATCTGGTCATTTATGAGTCGACGGTTTATCCGGGCTGTACGGAGGAAGAATGCGTTCCGGTTCTTGAAAAAGGCTCCGGGTTGGTCTACAACGTCGATTTCTATTGCGGTTATTCACCGGAACGGATTAATCCGGGCGACAAGGTTCATACGCTGACCACCATCCGGAAAGTCACCTCCGGCTCGACGCCGGAAATTGCCCTTGTCGTGGATCAGTTATACGCATCGATTATTCAGGCGGGGACCCACAGGGCAACGTCGATCAAAGTGGCAGAAGCCAGCAAAGCCATTGAAAATGCCCAGCGCGATGTCAATATTTCGTTTGTCAACGAACTGGCGTTGATGTTTGATCGAATGGAGATCGACACCCTTGAAGTTCTGGAAGCCGCCGGAACCAAATGGAATTTTCTGAAATTCAAACCGGGTCTGGTAGGAGGGCACTGCATTGGAGTGGACCCGTATTACCTGGCTCACAAGGCCGAAAGTCTGGGCTACTACCCGCAGGTAATTTTGTCCGGACGGCGCATCAATGACAACATGGGCGTGTTTGTCGCCAGCAAACTGGTCAAACTCATGATTCGGAAGGGGCATACGATCAACGGTTCACGCGTTTTGTTATTGGGCATTACTTTTAAAGAAAATTGCCCCGACATCCGCAACTCACGGGTTATCGATATCTACCGGGAGTTGGTCGAGTATGGCATTCAGGTCGAAGTACACGATCCGTGGGCCAATGCCGATGAGGTTGAAAAAGAGTACGGTTTTCGGCTGATCAGCCAGCCCGACGGTCGCTACGACGGCATCGTCATGGCGGTGGCGCATGAACCGTTCCGGGAGCTGGATTATCCGGCATTACGAACCGAAAAAACCGTTATTTATGATCTGAAGGGATTGTTGGAGAAGGATAAAGTGGATAGCCGGTTGTAAGTTATTAAAAAGTCAATGGAATTAGTTTAGCAGCAAATTGTTGCCAGAATATTTTACCGTTTTAGAAGAATGACAATTAATATAAATAAAAACTATGCAATATATATTGTAACTTCAGCAATAAGCGGAGGGTTAAATTTATTGTCAGTTATACTATTTGTAGATTTTTTTGGTGAAAGTGTTTATGGTGATTATACACTACTTTTTGTTTTATCTACAGTAATATCATTATTTCTTTCTGCTCCAGCAAATCAATTATTATTTAGGTTCTTGCCGGAATTTGAAACAAATTATCTTATTACTTCTTTAGTTTATAATTATTTAATATTCTCTTTTTTTGGTGCATCTAGTTGTTTTGTTATTGTTTGGCTAAACAAAGGAGAGGTTTTGCATGGATTGCTGACTGGTTACGCATTAATTGTTATGGGGATTTATCAAATTCATATAGCGTATCTCCAATCTAAATTGTTAGTACTTCAATATCTGTGTTTGGAAATAACTAGGAGCTTGGTATATTTTTTATTGCCTTTTTTAATTTATTTTTTTTTTAACATTGCCAATGTTTATAATATACTGATGTCTTTAAATGTTTCGTTCTCGATTAATTTGATTATTATTTGTATAAGCAATCAGTTAAAGGTGCGTTCAATGCTTAAATTGAATTTTGTAGACATTATATATTATATCTACAGGAAAAATTATATATTAAATTATATTTGGCCATTAATCTTTTGGTTTTTGTTCGCTCAGCTATTGAATTTTACTGATAGATTTATTATATCTAAATTCTTTACACAAAAGGAAGTTGGATATTATTCTGCTATTTACGACGTATTTTATAAGGGTATTTCATTGTTACTGACCCCAATATCACTTATATATTACCCAATACTTGTTAGACTTTATAAAGAAAATGACTATGTGTCTATTGATAAGGTTATACAAAAAGGGATAATGTACCAAACTGCAATATTTTTAAGTGTATGTGTAATCTTAAGAATTGCAACTAATGATAAAATTATTACATACCTGCCCGTATTTATGAGAGAAAATGATTTTTACTACTTAGCAATCTCTATAATTTCGGGAGCATTTTTTTGGCAAATTTCAATATTAGTCCAAAAAAAACTGGAACTTTTAATTATGACTAAGATTATGCTAATGTGTTGTATTATTTCATTTTTCTTCAATATATTTCTCAATATTATTTTATTAAAAACTGGAGTGTTATTTTATGCTGGAATAAATACTTCAATTACATCTTTAATTTATTTTATCTTAATTTATTATAATTCATGGAAATATTGGCGGAAATTGTCCTAGTATTAACAACAATAATTAATTATATAATTGTTCCTAAACAGGCTTATCCGCCATTTCTGTTTAGCCTTATATGGTCTTGTGTAATAATGTATTATATAATAGCAGTAAATTTTTTTCAATTAGATGTTAATGCATTGTCTATTGAATCAATTTTAATAATGATAATTGGGCCAATACTTTTTTCAATGGGCGGTGTTTTTCCTCTAATTAAAAATTACTCCAATAAAGCACAAATAAATACTGAATATGAAGAATTAAACAAGAAAAGTATTATATGCATAAATTTTTTATTTTATTCCTCTTTGCTTGTACTTCCCTTCTACATAAGAAAGGCTTTTGAGTTAAGTGTGTCTGCTGGAAATACTAATTTTTTTATCGGTCTTAGGTTTGCATTGAATAAAGAAAATGAAGGTGAGAGTTATGGTATTTTAGGCTATTTTTTGGTTATATCATTTGTAAATCTAATCTTGAGAATTTTTTATAAAAAGCAACTGAATAATAAGTTATATTATATACTTTCTATAATAATTACAGCAGTCTACTTTGTGTTATTTACAGGTCGTACTTACATGTTTATGCTTGTTGTCTATATTTACGCATTAATATTGTTAAAAAATAAGATTACGAAGAAACATATTGGGTTCTTTGCACTGAGTATAATTATAACTTTTTCGTCATCAGCTTTATTATTAAAAAAAGGTGGATCCGATGTAGATACTTTCACTCTCATGGGAAATCTATATAAGATATTTACACGTTATCTAATAGGACCCTTACCTGCTCTTAGTCAATTTTTAGGTAGTGAACGAGAATACTCATATGGTTTAGAAATGTTTAGGACTATTCATGCAATTTTTTATAAACTGAATTTAACAAATACTCAGCCTGTAGGACTTGTAAAGCCATTTATATTTATTCCGTTTTCTACCAATGTTTATACTATATATTATCAGTATATAAAAGATTTTGGATATCTTGGATTAAGTATATTTTTTCCACTTGGATTTTTTCATTCTTTACTGTTTAAAAGAGCAATTCTAAGAAAGAATGGTTTTTATAAAATTGCATACGCAATTTTCCTTTATCCAATATTTTTTTCATTCTTTCAGGAACAATATTTTTCATTGATGTCTATGTGGTTGCAAATTTTCTTGATATTAGGTGTTTTTTTTTATTTTAAATCACAAACTAAGAATGAGCGAATTGTTGATAGTAATAGTTAACTGGAATTCTGGAGAGCAATTACAAAGATGTGTAGAATCTGTTTTGAATTCAACATATAATTCTTATAAAATACATATATATGATAATTGTTCAACTGATAATTCTATTAAGAATATCCCTCTTTATGATAATGTTGAAATTTATAAAGGTGCTTTCAACATTGGATTTTCCAAGGCATGTAATCATATAATTAAATTAAATAAGTCAAAGTTTGTTTTATTGTTAAACCCAGACACAGTACTTGAAAAACACACTTTGTCTGATGCAATAAATTTTATAAATGTCAATAATAATGTTCATATATTGGGTGTAAGACATTATAATGAGTATGGGATGACTAAAACAAGTTGTTCTCGATTTCCTACATTCAGGGGATTTGTTTACGATATAATTGGATTTTCAAAGCTTTGGCCCTACAAATTCAACCCAGCGACAGTCATGACTGATTTAGACTACAATAAATCTCAATATGTAGATCAAGTTATGGGAGCTTTTTTTTTATTCCCATTTGAACTACTTACTGAGATAGGTTTATTTGATGAACAGTATTTTGTCTATTTTGAAGAGTTAGACTTTTCTTATAGAGCTTTTAAAAAAGGTTATATGAGTTACTATTGTACCGATATAGCAATTTTTCATAAAGGCGGCGGAACATCTGAACAAGCACTTGGCAAGAGTTTGTACTATTTACTAAATAGTAGGTTAAAATATATAAAAAAACATTTTACACCTGTTGAATATTATTTTTTATTTATAATGACTTTTCTAATCGAGCCATTTACAAGACTGTTTTTTTTAGTTAGTAACCGGCAATTTAAAAGACTTAAAGATTTATTTGAGACTTATAAGTTTTTATATTTTGATAAAATATTAAAATGAAAATTGTATTTTTTACTCGTTACTCAAATTTGGCTGCTAGCACACGGTACAGGTTTAGTCAATATTTTTCAATTTTTGAGAAGTATGGCTATAGTTGTCAACACAAACCACTGCTACCTGATGAATATTTGATTAATTTTAATTCTGATGTTAATTATAGCTTAATCAAGTTGATAATTTGCTACATAAGGCGCATAATGCATATATTTTCTGTTAAAAAAAATAGTATTATATTTATTCATAGTGAACTTCTTCCGTACTTACCGGAGACTGGATTATATTATTGGTTTAAATTGCGTAATGTTTCTGTAATAGTCGACTACGATGATGCTATTTACCATACTTATCAAACACATTATAACAAGTTTGTTCGGTATGTATTTAAGGACAAAATTAAAGGTGTTGCAAAAAAATCAGAATGTGTTATTACTGGGAGCCCGTACTTAACCAACTATTTCAAACAATTCCATAAAAAAGTAGTGGAAATACCTACTTCAATTGATTTAGATCTTTATCCAATTCCCGGATATATTAATCCACCTAACAATTTTATTGTTGGGTGGATTGGCTCCAAATCAACATCTGAATACTTGCTAAGTATTATTGAGCCGCTTGATAGGTTTTCTAAAAAATATAGTATAAACATTCATTTGATTGGTTTTGATAAAAAAATGTCTTATCTGTTGCCTTCTGAGTATTTTCGTATCATGGATTGGCATATCGGATGTGATTTTGATTTATTGATGCCAATAAGTGTCGGCATAATGCCCTTGACTGATGGATTATTTGAAAAAGGAAAATGTGGATTTAAATTAATTCAATATATGGCTTGCGGAAAACCATTTATTGCTTCCCCATTTGAGGCAAATTTGAAGATTGATCATAATCGACAAAATTTGTTTGCAACAACCTCCGAGGAGTGGTTTAATGCTTTGGAAACGGTATATCATAATCAATATTATTTTAGTACTGTTGGTATAAATGGACGCAAAGTAGTAGAAGATTATTATAGTTTGCAGGCAAATAATTCTTCTTATCTAAAAATATTTAACTCACTTTCTCAATGACAGAACCTACCAAATACTTAATGAAGTCAGGGTTGGAATTTTAATGTCTTGCGTCAATTGTTCTACATGTGCTATGAATCATTCTTCTACCATAATCCATGCGTTTACGGTTCCTATTTCGTTAACCTTCATAGAAGGCCAGTCTTCTTTTTTTTGCGAAAATTGCTTGGACACACAATTGATCTGTTCAAAAGGTGATTTTTTGACTGAATTCGCTCATCGGTATCGAATCAGATTTGAAACCGTACCTTACACCCGTAAAATTACCCCCTGGCACGATCTCATGTGTCTGTGGTATACATACCAAATTTTTCGGCGGGTTAAACCCGCAATCGTGCATGGGAACACGCCTAAAGCGGGTTTACTTTCCATGTTAGCTGCCCGAATGGCCGGTGTCCCCGTTCGCGTTTACGAAATCCACGGCTTCCCTTTTGAAAGTAGGAAAGGATTTTACCGATGGTTGATGATGGGTATGGAACGTTTGTCGTGCCGGGCGGCAACGAATGTCCTGATCGTGAGTGATTCACTGCATACCTTGGCTTTGAACCAACGAATTGCCAGCGCAAAAAAGCTAACTGTACCTCACCGTGGAAGTTGTAACGGTGTGGATGCCCGACTGAAATTTAATCCGGATAATCTGGACGAGTGTAAATTACAGAAACTGAAAGAAACTTTGGGTTTGAAAGGGCGTTGTATTGGCTTTGTTGGGCGTCTGACGCGGGACAAAGGCATCGTTGAACTGGCTCTGGCCTGGAAAATGATTCGTCAAGATTTTCCTGACCTTACTCTGATTTTGGTTGGCTCCTCTGAGATGGAGTTGTCACCTGAAAAAGAAATAATTGATGAACTACTGCTTGATACCCGTGTCCACTGGGTTGATTTTGTGACGGATGTGGAATATTACTTTGCATTACTTGATTTTATCCTCCTGCCAACCTATCGGGAGGGATTGCCAAATGTGCTACTCGAAGCTGGGGCTATGGAGGTTCCGGCAATTGTTAGTCGGGTCACAGGGACCGTCGATGCCGTGGTTGAAAATGAAACCGGCCTTTTCTGCGAGCCAAGGTCGCCGGAGAGCTTGGTCGAAAAAATACGAATTTATTTGACTGACCATGATATGGTACGGAGACATGGCCACAATGCACGGAAGCGGGTTTTGCTCGACTTCGATCCGCTTGACGTATGGGAAGCGAAGCATAGGGTCTATAAAAAGGCTTTGCAAACGGCTGGAATTGATCTGCATGCTTCAAAAAAAATGATGGAGCAGCTTGGAAAATAGCTGATAACCGAAAGCCTGAGCTCCAAGACTAGCTTTTCAAAGAGACTCCAAAATCAGAAAAACTATGTATAAGGTCCTGCTTGTGGACGATCATTCCATCGTGCGTTCGGGCATTCGTCTTCTGTTGAAGGAACAGTATGGCGCTATTGAGGTAGACGAGGCCAAAAACGGCAGTGTGGCTTTCGGGAAAATCATGGACAATACCTATCACCTGATGGTGACGGACATCAACATGCCAAATACCGATACCTTCAGCCTGCTTCAGAACATCCGAAGCACGGCACCGGATTTGCCGATCATGATTTTTACGATCATGACTGAATATGCTTTTGCCAAACGGTACTTGCAACTGGGTGTAAAGGGATACGTCAGCAAGCAGGCCGAAGACCCGGAAATTCTGAAAGCGGTTCACAGCATTCTATACGGAAAACTTTACGTTTGTTCCGAACTGATGGATCAGATGGGGGAAGACAGCCGCTTTAGCGAAGAAGTGGACCCGTTTGGGCGGTTATCAAACCGGGAACTGGAAATCGCCTATCACCTGGTGAAGGGAAAATCCGTGAGCCACATTGCCGATACGCTGAACATTCACACGTCGACCGTTGGCACACACAAAGCCCGGATTTTTGATAAGCTGAAAGTAGATAACGTGCTCGTTATGAAGGAGCTGGCTATGCATTACCGACTGATTTAAAGCGGTTTTGGTCAACCTGACCTTTAAAACAAAAGCCGCAAACGAAATTCGTTGCGGCTTTTTGGGGTTCAGCAAGTTCGTGCAATTAAAGCGCGTTTCCGTCTTTCACGCCTTTGCCAATCGCCAGTAATTCCTCCGGGGAAATATACCCCAGTACTTTCTTGACAACTTTGCCATCACCGTCGATGAAAAACAGCGTCGGATAACCGTCCAGCGGGTATTGCAGGGCTAAATCCGGGCCTTCGCCTTTCTCCATATCAACTTTTACATTGATAAACTCTTTGTTGAAAAAGTCGCCGACAGTGGGCTGTGTAAAGACATTTTTTTGCAGCATTTTGCAGGGACCGCACCAGCTGGTGTAGGCATCCAGAAAGACCAGTTTATTCTCGGCTTTGGCCTTGGCCAGATGCGTTTTCCAGGCGGCATCCGTGAATTGAATACCCGGTTCTGCACTGGCCGTAGCCTCCGCTGGAGGGGTTTCGGCTTCGCTCGCAGCCGGAGTTGCGCTTTCACTAACGGCCGTTTTTTCTCCTTCCGATTTTGTGCTGGTGGTGTTGCAGGCATTCAAAACCAGGGCCAGGGCCACGAGTACAGATAGCAAACTTGTATTTTTCATAATTCGGTATGCGGTTCGTTCAGATGGAAGAATAACGACGAACGGATTCCAATTGGTTTCCCAATTCCCGGAAATGGTCCCATTCGTAGTACAATTTTAAGCAAAAATATCGATTTATAAGTCGTTGTGATCGATGCAATGTGGGGATAGAATAGTACTCTTCTCAATTCTTTACGAACTTTGCGGCAGGAAGACGGTTTTTCAAATTGTTCTCTGAACCACTATGGAAGTAAAACAAGCTGAATTTATAATTAGTAATTCCGACCCGACCCGCTGCCCGAAGCCCGACAAACCGGAATATGCGTTCATCGGTCGCTCGAATGTCGGAAAGTCGTCGCTCATCAACATGCTGACCACCCGGCACAAGCTGGCTAAAACCTCGCAGACGCCCGGGAAAACGCAATTAATCAACCATTTTCTCATCAATACGGACTGGTATCTGGTCGATTTGCCGGGTTACGGTTTTGCGAAAGCACCGCAGCGGGAGCGGGAAAAGTGGGAGAAGATGATCGACGCATACCTGACTGAACGCCCGAATCTGATCTGTACGTTTGTGCTGGTCGATGGCCGGATCGACCCGCAGCGGATCGATCTGGAGTTTATGGCGAAAATGGGCGAACGCGGGCTTCCATTTGTGATTATTTTCACAAAAAACGAAAAAAGCAGCACCAACGCCATTTCGCAGATGGTAAAAAAATACAGTCAGACCTTAAAACAAACGTGGGACGAACTGCCGCCGATGTTCGTCTCATCAGCCGTCAGTAGCCGGGGCAAAGAGGAAATTTTGGACTATATCGACCAACTGAATAAAGAATTTTATGAGGAGATGAAGGCAAAAAAATGACAATAAATCGGCTCAACACCCCAGGCGTATCGAAGGGAATTAAAATCTCCTAAATCCACTCCTCTGCTGTTATGTGCAGGCGATTAGCCCTATCTTTGCCCCTCAGTTTTTCATAAAATTGGCAATAACCAAATCAAATCGACCGTTACCCATTAAACAAGCAGCATGGAAGCGCTGAAAGAAATTGCAAATATTGCCGGAAAAAGCGGCTTATACCGAATCATGAAACCCAGCCGGACTGGCGTGATTGTGGAGTCGCTCGACGAAAAGAAAGAAAAAACCATGATCGGGCCGACGGCGCGCGTGTCGGTGCTGAAAGACATCTCGATTTATACCGACGACGAGGAACAATCGAAGCCCCTGGCGGATGTGTTTCTGGCCATCTACGAAAAATACGAAGACACCCTGCCGATTACGCCAAAATCGGCCTCAAATGCTGAACTGGCCGAATTCATCGGCGAAGTGGTACCGGAATACGACCGCGACCGGGTACACATGTCGGACGTCAAGAAAATGATTGGCTGGTACACCATTCTGCGGAAAAACCTGCCGGAAGTCTTTGAGAAAAAAGCGGAAGAAACGACGGACGTTGAAGCAACCGCCGAAGCCGCTCCGGGCGAAACGCCATCCGCAACTGCCGAAACGGAGGAGCAAAAAGCATAACGAATTTCCATTTTCAGTAATTAATTGAAAAAGCAGGAATGGGCCTTTGGCTTTCCTGCTTTTTTTTGTTTCGGAGAAGAAAGAGATGAGAAGAAAGACAAGAGACAGGTCGCGCCTAAACTGTCTTTCCTCTCTTGTCTACACTCTTTCTTCTCACGGAAACAACCGCCTGATTGTTTCTTCTGAAAAACCGGCGCTGGAGGTCATCCCTTTGCCGCCAATCCCGGTGACAATGTGAATGTTTTCCAGATCGGCTTCGAAGATTTCCTGCGTAGTCTGGGCGTAAAAACCGGCCCAGGTCCGTTGAATCCGATCCACCGGGAAGTTAACAATGCGGCTGGCTTCCTCCAGAATTAATTGATTGACATAGTCTTTGGTGTCGAACCCCAGGTCGTCGGTCTGGAGCGCCGTTGCGTATTCGTGCGAATCCCCGATGATGATGGAACCGTCGAGCGCCTGTTTGAACAAGACGTGAATGCCCCATTTTTTTAGCTCGTCCAGGTGTTCCGGCGTCTTGAGACTGGGGTACGACGGACAATCGGCAAACGACTCATACCGCCGGATGGTTAGACCCGTCAGAATGTTGCCGGGAAGGGCAATTTCCGGCATCGGAACCGTCTGCATCATCTGGAGTTTGCTCACCACCAGACCGCTTTCGGCAAACAGGTCGGGGTACAACAAGCGAAATTCGCTGCCGTTGCAGATCAGAACTTTCTGAGCCTCAAACCGTTCGCCATTCGCCAGTTGAACCGTTGCCCCGCTGGCCGTCGATTCGCAGCCAACCACGGCGGCATTGTTGCGATACGTTACGCTGGCATATTTCGTTGTGACGTAATCGATGAGCTTGTAGATCATCAGATCCGGTTCGACGCTGATTTCTTCCGGAAAAACCACGGCACCTTTAACATATTCGGGCCGCAAAACCGGGTATTTTATCAAGGTTTGGGCTTGTGACCACAATTCGCAGGGATAGCCGTCGGCCCGGCGTTGGTCGTATAATTCGTTGGCCAGTTGCCACTCGTCGGCATCCGACGCCACATAAACCGAGCCGTTTTTCCGGACCGAGATGTCGTGTTCCTGCTGAATTTCGTGGTAGAGTTCCAGACTGCGACGCCCGTACTGATACCAGCGCCCGCTCAAACCTGAAGGAACGACCTGCCCAAAATTCCGAACGGTGGCACTGACGGGGCGGTTGTCTTTTTCAAGAACCAGAACCCGCTTGCCGGCACGGGCGGCATGGAGCGCATGAAACGTTCCCAGAATACCGGAGCCGATGATGATGAAATCGAAAGAAGCCAAGAGAAAGAGGGATTACAAATTACAAACTAAGACCGTTAGCCCGTTTTTGAAAGGACGAGGCTGAGAGCAGGGTTGGCAAATCACCGAGCGATCCCAGTAACTGGTCGTGAGGGTAGGCTTCGAGCTGGGCACGGGTGTGGGTGCCGTTGACAACCCCCAGATTGAAGGCAACCCCGGCGGCTCTTCCCGATTGCAGATCCGAAGGCGTATCGCCAACATTGACGACCGACTTTGGGTCAGAAACGCCCAATAACCGCATGGCCTTCTGAATCATCAGTGGCTGCGGACGACCGTGTTCCACCTCATCGCTGGCAATCGATGCCTGAATGATGGTTTGGCTGTTGCCCACATACTGCTCGTCCAGACCGGTTAGCCACCCTAGTTTTTCCAGAATAATATCAGTCACCTTGCGGTAAAAACCGGTGGTCAGCGCAATGCGGATGCCGTTTTTACGCAGGAAATCGAAGGTTTCGAGACAGCCTTCCGTTGGCACAACGGGTTGGGTGCGGTAGTGATTTTCCAGGATTTCGGTAAAAAGCTGGTAGGAATGATCCACTTTGGCCGTCAGTTCCGAAGGCGAAGGCTGGCCCAACTGCTCTCTCCAGAGGGTTTCAAAAACAAACCGCTTGGAAAGGCCCTGCATGGCCAGAATGCGTTCGTCGCTGACGATCAGATCGGTCTGGGAAGCCGCCTGGGCAAAGCAGTGCTCCACCTCGTGCTGGTCCCGAACCGTCGTGCCAGCCATATCAAATACCACCAATTGAAATGCTTTCATTTTTCAAAAACGGATAAAATACCAATCGCCAAACATACAAAAGACCCGCCTATAAACGGTTATCGGTGTATTAAATTCCTGGATTTCTTGGGCTTATCCGAGCTAGTTAGTAGATTCCATTTTTGAACCTCCGGGATTCCGTGAGCCCGGTTTTCGTACAACTCTTTTCGGAATTGTTACCACTATGGCCTACCGCTGTACCGTTCGGAACTTTACCTATCACTTCGACGACCTGAAAATGTTGCTCGCCAAAGCCACGCCCCTGCGGTCGGGCGATCAACTGGCGGGCGTGGCGGCCCAAACCGCCGAGGAGCGGGTGGCGGCCCAGATGGCCCTGGCCGATCTGCCCCTGACGACGTTCCTGAACGAAGCCGTGATTCCGTACGAAACCGATGAAATTACCCGGCTGATTCTGGATACGCACGATGCCAATGCGTTTGCGCCCATCAAAAGCCTGACGGTGGGCGAACTGCGGAATTACCTGCTGTCCGACGAGGTCGATGCGCCAACGCTGACCAACCTGCAACCGGGCCTGACGCCGGAAATGGTGGCCGCTGTGAGTAAGCTGATGCGGAATCAGGATTTGATTACGGTTTCGGCGAAATGTGAAGTCATTACCCGGTTTCGGGACACCATCGGGTTGAAAGGGCGGTTTTCGACCCGACTGCAACCCAACCACCCGACCGACGATTTCCGGGGCGTTGCGGCCAGTATCGTAGACGGTTTGTTCTACGGAAGCGGAGACGCCGTAATTGGCATCAATCCGGCTACCGATCACGTTCGGACGGTGGTTCGGCTGGTCGATATGATGGACCAGATCCGGCAGCGGTTTGAAATTCCGACGCAGACGTGCGTGCTGAGTCACATTACCACCACACTCCAGGCCATCGAACAGGGCGCGCCGGTCGATCTGATGTTTCAGTCCATTGGCGGAACGGAAGCCGTTAACAGCTCCTTCGGGATCAATACGGCCCTGCTTCGGGAGGGTTTTGAAGCTACCCGCGCCCTCAAACGCGGCACTGTGGGTCAGAATGTCATGTATTTTGAAACGGGGCAGGGGAGTGCGCTGTCGGCCAATGCCCATCATGGCGTCGATCAACAGACCTGCGAGGTTCGGGCGTATGCCGTGGCCCGGCTTTTTGAACCTTTGCTGGTCAATACCGTAGTCGGTTTTATCGGACCGGAGTATCTATACAATGGAAAACAAATTATTCGGGCCGGTCTGGAAGACCATTGCTGCGGAAAACTGCTGGGATTGCCGATGGGCGTCGACATCTGTTATACGAACCACGCCGAGGCCGATCAGGACGATATGGACACCCTGCTAACCCTGCTCGGAACCGCGGGCGTTAACTTTATCATGGGTATTCCCGGTGCCGATGACGTGATGCTGCATTACCAGAGTACGTCGTTTCATGATGCGTTATACCTGCGGGATTTGTGCCGCCTGCGCCCCGCGCCGGAATTTGAAGCCTGGCTTTTGCGCATGGAATTGATGAACGCCGACGGAAAGTTGATGCCGGTTAAAAATACCCACCGTTTACTCCAAGCTGCCGGTTTATGAGCCATCTGCCCGACCAACCCGATCCGTGGGCGTTTCTGCAAAGCCACACCTCCGCCCGCATCGCCCGCGGCCGCACGGGCCACAGCCTGCCCACGCGCGCCCTGCTCGATTTTCAACTCGATCACGCCCGCGCCCGGGATGCGGTTTATTCAGAACTGGAGCGGGATACACTATTGACTCAGTTGCAAGTCATCCAACAGCCGGTTTTGCAGCTTCATAGCCGGGCGGCTGACCGGCAACAGTATCTTCAGCGTCCGGATTTAGGTCGGAAACTGGATGAAAAGAGTCTTTCCCACCTCCACCACCTGACAGGTGTATCTGGGAAAAGCGCGCAGGGGTTCGATCTCAGTATTGTGCTGGTCGATGGCTTGTCTGCCACGGCGATCAATCGGCACGCAGGAGCGGTCGTTTCGCGCTTAGTGGAAGAAATCCGGGCCTTAGGCTGGTCACTGGCGCCTTTGTGTCTGGTGGAACAGGGGCGGGTGGCGATTGGCGACGAAATTGCCCACGCACTCAAAGCCGAAACCGTCGTGGTGCTGATTGGCGAACGGCCCGGCCTGACCTCGCCCGACAGCATGGGAGCCTATTTGACGTTCGGGCCGCAACCCGGTTTGACCGACGAATCGCGCAATTGCATCTCCAACATCCGGCCCGAAGGCTTTCCGTACGAAGCGGCCGTACAAAAGTTGCTCTATCTGCTTACCGAAATGAAAACCCGGCGGTTGTCGGGGGTGCTGTTGAAAGATGAGTTTGACGACAATCTATTGACGCCTTAGCGAAGGGGCTGCAATGTGGCTTTCATGCGGGTCGTCAGAAATACTTTTTTGCCCGAAATCCGCTCCAGCATCGGTTTGAGAATTTTGTCGGCATTCTGCCGGGTTTGTTCCAGAATTCCGCTGTTCAGTGCCGACTGCCGGATTTGGGTTTCGGCCCGTCGGTAGGCTTCGTTGACCAACTGGGCTTCTTCAAAAAAGGCGTATTCCGTATTGAAAACCCGCGAGCGGTTGTGGTTGATCTTGTAGGAACAGATTTCCGGGTCGGGCAAATGAACGATCAGGCTATCGCCCTGGGCGGTTATATCGTCGGCGGTTATTTTGGTCAGATCCAGGCAACCAATCGCTTCGCCTTCCACAATCAGCACGGCTTTCGGGTTGGGCAACCACTCCCGGACAAACTGGTGTTCGACAATGTCTTTGAAGCGGTATTGAACCAGTTCGAGTTTCCCTAGCTCAGTCACTTCCTGCAAAACCACCGTCTGAACGGTAGCTTCTTTCTTCGTCAACCCGCTGAAAACCGACCAGCCCCGCAGTTGTTCCCACAGCACAACCAGGCCAACGACCAGAAGGACGATGAAAAACAGGCGGAGAATCGTATTGATAAAGCGGGACATAGCGACAGAGTTTACGGTTTATGGTATTCGGTTTACGGGAATTGACACGTTTTTGTGTATGCGTCAGTCCCGGTGGGGAACCGCACCGATCCGACGGCCCGGCGCAAACGGTAAACCGAATACCGTAAACGGACATTGCCTAAACGAAAAATCCCAAACCAATTGCTTCGTTTGGGATCTTAAGGAACGCTCATCATAGGTTAGTGAAAATTCTGCGATGCATCGGCGGGTTGTTTTTCCAGGTCGAACAAATCCGTTAACACGTCGATCAGGGTATCGGCTTCGCCCCGTTTGCAGGCGGCTTTGAGTTGCAATACCGGTGACTTCATAATTTTTTGCATGATGCTGCGCGTAATCTTATCCACTTTTTCGGATTCCTCGGCAGTCATGTTTTTCAAATGGCGGGCAATTTCTTCTTTCCGAATCTGCTCCAGCGCATTTTTGAATTTGTTGATCGTGGGTGACACCACCATTTCCCGTGACCAGTCGTTGAAATCGGCAATCGACTGATCGATGATGGCTTCAACCTGCGGAATCGACGCCATCCGGCGGCTCAGGGCTTCGTCGGCCCGGTTGCGGATGTGGTCGATGTTATACAAAAGCACACCCGGAATCTGCTCAATGTTGGTATCGATGCTCCGGGGAACGGATAAGTCAATGAAATATTTGAACGTCAGCGAGTTTAAACCGGCCAGCAAGTCGGTGGTAATGAGCGGTTTTTCAACCAGCACCGATGCAATGATCACGTCCGCTTTGGCAATTTCCTCCGTTAGATCGGCCATATCGGCCACCCGGAACGCGTGTTTCTCCGCCAGCGCATCGGCTTTGGAACGGGTACGGTTGCAGAGCGTGATGCGGTTTAATTTGCGGGCGGCCAGGTTTTCGCAGATGTCCGCGCCAATTTCGCCCAGGCCAACCACCAACACCGAGGGCGTCGCCGGGCCGTGACCCGCCGGGCAGCCGGTGGTTCCCACCAGTTCTTCAATCAATTCAACGGCGGCATACGAAACCGAAGCGGCTCCGTCGCGGAAACTGGTTTCCTGCGCTACCCGTTTGTTGGTAAAGAAGATGGTGTGCATCAGCCGGTGCAGGAAAGGACCCGCCATATCGAGGTCGGCCGACCATTGATAGGCTTGCTTGACCTGATTCGGAATCTGCATGTCGCCCACGACCTGCGAGTGCAAACCGGTGCAGACTTCGAACAGATGCCGAACGGATTCGGCCTGCGTATCAAAAAAATGAAAATAAGGAAGGTAATCTTCCGTCGAGGTTATTCCTTTTTCGGTGAGTAGCAACCGGGCAATTTCCCGGTTCAGATTTTGCGGGGAAGTGTAATAAACCTCCGTGCGGTTGCAGGTAGAAATAACCAGCGATTCCGAGGCTCCAAAAAACTCCCGAAGCTTGATCAGAAATTGCTTGGACTCGTCTTCATTTAATGCAATTAGCTCCCGGACAGCCAGGGGGGCGGTTTTATGTGAAAGGCTAATTGATTGAAAGAAATCGTGCATTGCTACTTTTCAAAATATGCTCAAAATTACGATACAATTCTCTTACAGAAAACACTGTTGGTGCAGATTCAGTTTACTAGTTACTTATTTAGAACCTCTATAAACTATTGCAAAGTTCTCTTCTTTATATCCTATTTGCAATATTATTCCGGTGAGACGGGCAATAAGGACATTGAATTGCTGAAAATGAGCGTTATGACGTAAGTCTGTTGCGAAGTTACCACCTGAAGCGGTTGTGATTTGATGATGAGAATCAGCCCATAAAATGATAATTTTCACCCGATACGTCGAAAACCGGAGTTAGGTTGCTTCAAACCGAAATCTATGTTGAAGTCACTGGATATTTATGGTCAGCGAAACACGCTGAAGATTGTCGTTGCCCTGAATCTGCTTTTAGTCGGTACGGCTTCCCTGCTCTACACCAACCGGTTGGTGGAACGGCTGGAAGAACGGGAAGAGAATTACGTCAAGTTGTATGCTAAAGCGCTGGTCAAGGCTTATGATGAGAATTCGAACGAGGATATGACGTTCATTACCCAGGAAATTATTTTCGTCAACGAAAAAAACCAGGTTCCAACGATTTATGTAGATGAGAACGATAAAATTATCGTTCACAATTTTACTTTTCTTCCGGGCACTCCCGACGAAGAAATGGACCTGGAATTGGAAGAAAATCTGGCGGAAATGAAAGAAGAGCATAAACCTATTGTGGTTGAGATGGGTAACAAGAAACGCGGCTACATTTATTACCACAATTCCTCGTTACTGACCCAACTCCGGTTTTTTCCGTACGTTCAGCTTGCGGTGATGATCGCCCTCGGTTTTCTGGCCTATCTGGCGTTCAGTTCGGCCCGGAGGGCGGAGCAAAACCGGGTTTGGGTGGGTCTGGCGAAAGAAACCGCTCACCAGTTGGGGACCCCGCTGTCGTCGCTGATGGCCTGGGTCGAATACTTTCGCACCGATCCGGCGATGGATCAGTCGATTGCCGATGAAATTGAGAAAGATGTCAACCGGCTGGAGACGATTGCGACCCGGTTTTCCAGCATCGGCTCCATTCCGACGCTGAAGCGGGAGGATCTCTACGAAACCGTCCACCAATTTATCACCTACCTCGAAAAACGCATTTCAACGAAGGTCAAAATGCACGTTGAAAACTATCTGGTCGATGGCCGGGAGGTGAAAATCAACAAGTTGCTGTTTGAATGGGTCATTGAAAACATCTGTAAGAATGCCGTCGATGCGATGGGCGGGATTGGTAGCCTGACGATCCGGTTGTTACCGCTGCCCCGCAACGAAATTGCCATCGACATCACTGACACGGGCAAAGGCATCAGCAAGGCCAATTTGCAGAAGGTGTTTAACCCCGGTTACAGCACCAAAAAACGGGGGTGGGGTCTGGGCCTGACGCTGGCGAAACGGATTATTGAAGAATACCACAACGGACGGCTGTATGTCAAAAGCTCCGAAGTGGGCAAGGGAACGACGTTCCGGATTTTGCTGCGGGAAACCGTGGTGGGCGAAGAACCGGCTCTGGAAAGCCACAAAACGATTCGCAGTGCGTAAAACCGGTTGTTACGCACTGCGAATCGTATATTTTAGTTCAGGGGAACGGAAATGGTATCAGTTTCCACGACGTTACTAACGCGCAACTGGCGGTCCCGAATGCGAATGGCGAATTTGACCGGCGTCATGCGGGTATTGCGCGACCGCAGAAAGCTTTGGGAGAAATCCAGTTTACCCTCCAGCGGACTGTTCTTGTTGTCCGGTTTCAAACGGGGAAAAAACAGTTTGTTGAGAACCGGCAGATCGACATATTCGAACTTGCCATTGACAAACCGGTAGGTTTTTAATTCATAATTTCCCCATTCCAGATAATTCAGAGAATCTTTGGTTCGCTCATCCACGGATAGTCCCAGATCACCGTCACCGTCCTGAAACTGAACCGTAATCACCAGCGAATCTTTGGGAATCTGGGAAAAATCGTCGAAGGCCGGATACGATGTAACCGACGGGGAGCTTATTTTGGGCGTGTTGTCAAAGTCAGGGGGTTCCAGACAGCCGATCAAAAGGGCTGAAAATCCTAAAAAAAACAGGCCTTGTCGAATAAATCGCGTAGACATCGTGTTAATAAGCTAATCGTTACCAGTTTGTCTTTACCAGGCTTACCCGCCATGAATAAGCCCCTTTCTACTCTTACTTTGTCGCCTTCAAGCATTCGTCACGAACTCCGAAACCGCATCATCCGGCTTGCTGCAACCGACCGTTCCGGGTTCGATTCGCTCACACTGGCGGTTTTTCGCTATCAGGCTGCTTTCAATCCCATTTACAGTTTGTATCTGAAGTACCTGAACGTTCAGCCTGAAAAGATACGAACCATCGCTCAAATTCCGTTTCTCCCCATCGGTTTTTTCAAACAGCACCCGATTCTGACGCGCTCGTCTGATGAAGCAAGACCGTCTTTGGAAGACCTGTTAACCTTTGAAAGCAGCGGTACGACGGGGGTGGTAACCAGCCGCCATTTTGTTTCTGATCCAGTATTGTACGATACCATCAGCCAGAAAATTTTTGAAACCCGCTACGGGCCGCTCGATCGCTTCCACATTCTGGCCCTCTTACCGTCTTATCTTGAACGAAATAACTCGTCGTTAGTGTATATGGTTCAGCGGTTTATTCAGAAAACCAACTCGGCGTTTTCGGGATTTTTTCTGCACAATACCGCCGATCTGACCGCTGCATTGCAGGAACTGGCTGCCCATCCGGAGCCGGATCACAACATCCTGCTCATTGGCGTCACGTTTGCACTACTCGACTGGGCCGAATCTGATACGGATTTTTCGTTTCTGAAGTCCCTGCCCCGTTTGGTGGTGATGGAAACTGGGGGTATGAAAGGCCGGCGGCAGGAGTTGCTCCGCGAAGAAGTCCACGATCTGCTGACGGCCCGGCTGGGTGTATCGGCCATTCATTCGGAATACGGCATGACCGAATTACTGTCGCAGGCCTACTCGACCGGGGACGGGGTTTTTCAAATGTCACCAACCCTCCGCGTGCTGCTTCGCGACGTGAATGATCCGTTTTCCATCCTTCCATTACCAGACGATCAACCGGCCTCGGCAACACGCCTGACGGGAGGAATCAATGTGATCGACCTGGCTAATCTGGATTCCTGTAGTTTTATTGAAACCCAGGATTTGGGGCAATATGAAAAAGGTACACCCAATGGCTTTCGGGTCATCGGCCGGTTCGATAATTCGGATATTCGGGGCTGTAATCTGATGGTGATTTAGTCCGCTTCAGGCGTACATTTCGACATCATTCCGGCTAATTTCATCCCCGCACAGAATGACCAGCCGTTCGACTACATTGCGTAATTCCCGGACATTTCCGGTCCAGGGCAGGGACTGAAGATAGGCCATGGCATCCGGTGTGATTTCCTTGGCTTGCGCGCCGTACTCTTCCGCGATGTCGTGCAGAAATTTATCGGCCAGCAGCGGAATGTCTTCCCGCCGGTCGGCCAGCGGAGGAACGTGGATGCGAATAACGCTCAGCCGGTGGAAAAGGTCTTCGCGGAACATTCCTTCCTGAATCTCTTTGCGGAGGTCTTTATTGGTGGCCGCAATCACCCGAACATTGATTTTGATTTCTTTGTCCCCACCCACCCGGGTGATTTTACTTTCCTGCAGAGCCCGCAGCACTTTGGCCTGGGCGGAAAGACTCATATCTCCGATTTCGTCCAGAAACAGCGTGCCACCGTCGGCCTGCTCAAATTTGCCGGTACGCCGGGCCGAGGCACCGGTGAAAGCTCCTTTTTCGTGGCCAAATAATTCGCTTTCAATGAGTTCACTCGGGATCGCTGCGCAATTGACTTCGATCAGCGGCATGGCCGAACGGCTTCCTTTTTCGTGGATTTGCTTGGCAACCATCTCTTTCCCGGAGCCATTGGCCCCCGTAATCAGAACCCGGGCTTCGGTGGGAGCAACGCGGTCGATGGTGTCTTTAACCCGGCGAATCGGGTCGGAATCGCCCACGATCTCGTTGAGTTTATAGATCCGCCGTTTCAGGGTTTTGGTCTCCATCACCAGTTTGGCTTTTTCGATGGCATTGCGAACCGTGACCAGCAGACGGTTCAAATCGGGCGGTTTGATGATGAAGTCAAAAGCCCCCCGTTTCGTGGCTTCCACGGCATTTTCAACGTTGCCGTAAGCCGAAATCATGATAAACTGGGTTCCTTTACCAACGTCGGCGGCTTTCAGCAACAACTCAAGACCGTCCATTTTGGGCATCTTGATGTCGCAAAGCGCTACATCGTAGCTATTCTGTTTAATCAAATCCAGTCCCTCCTCACCGTCTTTGGCCTCGTCAACTTCATAGCCTTCATATTCCAGAATGTCACGGAGCGCATCCCGAATGCTTTTTTCATCATCAATGATGATCAATCTCGCCATAAATCAATGTTACTTAATAAAATAACCTGGTAACTTGTCCGAAAACTAACTTTTTCGCAACCGAATTCAGGTGGAAAGTAATAGAAAGAGATTTCAATAAACAAGGTTATGTCTTTTTTTTTAGAGGAATCGAACAAACAGCGATCGAAAAGGATTCCTGACCCACCCAGGGCTTGCCGATTAGTGCAATTGCCGGACAAAATCATAGGGAAATTAGGGATTTTGCCGGTATAATTTTGACTGACCGACGAAAAATATCTAAAAAATGCCTTGTAATATCCTAAAAGTTACTGCAATTTAGAAAAACCGATAATCTGGGCTGAATTACGGGTATATTCAATATAATCTTGCTCTTTTACTATTTTACTCCTTTACCATCTTTATTTTAAAAACCATTTCCTATGCAGTATTCTACTTTCCTACGAAGTTTGCTAACGGTATGGCTGGGGGTCCTGTTGGTAGCAGGCGCTCAGGCACAAGACCAGCGGGTGACCGGAACGGTGCTTTCCGGAAAAGACCAGCAGCCCGTCGCGGGGGTTTCGGTCCTGATCAAAAACTCTACCCTCGGAACCACGACCGATGCCACGGGAAAATTTGCCCTGAATGTACCGGCCAATGCGGTTCTGGTCTTCAGTTCCATCGGTTTCCAGGGCCGGGAGGTTCCGGTCGGCAATCAAACGGTTCTGACCGTGACCCTCGAAGAAGGCTCCCAGAGCCTCAACGAAGTGGTTGTAACGGCCCTCGGGATCAAAAAAGAAGCCAAGCGGCTGGGGTATGCCACGGCCAACGTGAACTCGGAACAGATCACGACCAACCGAACCGTTAATTTCATGAACGCCCTGCAAGGCAAAGTGGCCGGGGTCAACATCTCGAATTTAGGTACGGGTGCCGCCGGTACCAGCAAAATCCGGATTCGCGGGCAGTCATCGTTCTCCGGACAGAACTCACCCCTGATCGTGGTCAATGGGGTGCCCATCGACAACACGAACTTCGGCCAGAACAACGGCAACACGGGCAGCGACGGCTCCATCGCCGGGCGCGACCGGAACTACTCCGACGGGGGCGACGGACTTTCGTCCATTAACCCGGACGACATCGAGGGCATGACCGTTCTGAAAGGAGGGACCGCGGCAGCACTTTATGGCTCACGGGCCAAAGACGGGGTCATCATGATCACGACCAAAACCAAAGGCAGCGGGCAGGGCATCGGTGTCGTGTATAACACCAACTTCACAACCGACACGCCCCTGGATTTTACTGATTTTCAGTATGAATACGGGCAGGGAGAATACGGCGTTCGGCCCACGGCGGCCAACCCAACTTCCGGGGTGTGGAGCTTTGGTGAGAAATTCAACGGACAGACGCAAGTTCTTTTCGGCGGTGTTACGGTTCCCTACGTACCCGTTCGCGACCGGATCAAGAAATTCTACCGCACCGGCTCCACCTGGACCAACTCCGTTTCCGTTTCGTCGGGCAGCGACCGGGGCGGTTTCAACCTGTCGGTTTCCAACACGGATAACAAGGGAATTACCGCGAACAACTCGTTCAACCGCAAGACCATCAACCTCGGATTCAGCTACAATCTATCGCCGAAACTGACGGTAACGGGAACGCTCAATTACTCCAACGAGTACAACAAAAACCCGCCCCAGATTGCCCAGCAGGACAACAGTACGCCAACGGTGATTTACACCATGTCGAACTCGATGCCCCTCGATTTGCTGGAAGCCAACCAGATCAATCCGGCAACGGGCAACGAATTCATCTGGTCGCGGTTTCAGAACCGGACCAATCCGTATTTTGTCCTCAGCCAGAAATTTGAAAACATCCGGCGTGACCGTCTGCTGGGTAACCTGACGGCCCGCTACAATTTTACGGACTGGCTGTATCTGCAGGGCCGGGTTGGGCAGGATTTCTGGTCGCGGGATCAGGACTACAATTTCCCGACAGGTCAGGCTTCGCTGGCAGCCGCGCCCGCTGGTTTTGTGAACGGGGCCTACGTGCAGGAAGCCCGCCGGTTTCGCGAAATCAATGCTGACTTCCTGATTGGAGCGAATAAAACCTTTGGCAAGTTTGGCGTCGATCTTACGGTGGGGGGAAACCAGTTGTACCGCCGAAGTGACCTGAACAGCGTACTGGTCACCGACTTTATCGTTCGGGGTCTTTATATTCCGCAAAATGGCCGGGTGAAAGATCCGACCTACGGTTTGAGCGAGCGGAAAGTGAATTCACTCTACGGAGCAGCCGAATTTTCGTTCAACGACTTTCTGTATCTGAACGTAACGGCGCGAAACGACTGGTTTTCGACGCTGGCTCCGGCCAACCGCAGTGTTCTATACCCATCCATTACGGGTAGTTTCGTGTTTTCCCAGGCCTTCAGCAACCTGCCAAACTGGCTTAATTTCGGGAAAGTCCGGGCTGCTTATGCCGAAGTGGGTAGTGATGGCGACGTGGCTCCGTATTCCAACAACCTGTTCTACAGCGTGGGAGCCAATTTATTCCCCAACCCTGCGGGCTTAGGCCAGCCGGTGGGCAACATCACCTCGAACACCGTTCCGAGTGCGACGCTGCGACCCAGCCGGACCGCAGAAACCGAAGTGGGAATTGAGCTGAAACTGTTCAATAACCGCGTCGGACTAGATCTGGCGTTTTACAACAAAATCACCAGTGACCAGATCGTGGCGGCTCAGTCGTCCGATGCGTCCGGTTATACCAATACGCTGATCAACAGTGGCCAAAGCCGCAACCAGGGTTTTGAAGTACTGCTCAACGTATCACCATTCCGGACGAAAGATTTCTCCTGGGACATTACCCTGAACGGTTCGTATAACCAGACCAAACTGCTCCGGTTGCTGACTGACGTTGCGGGAGAACAGATCGTGGTGGGTAACGGGATTTACGTGGGCGACCTACGCCATGTCGTCGGTCAGCCGCTGGGCCAACTGTACACGTTCGGGTATGTGCGCGATGCGCAGGGGCGGATTGTTCACGGGGGTGATGGCTTGCCGGTTCGGACGCCGGCACCAATTTCGTTTGGTTCGGCCTTGCCTAAATACATCGGTGGGATCAACAACTCGTTTACGTATAAAGGCATCAATCTGTCGTTCCTGATTGATTTTAAACTGGGCGGAAAAATGATTTCGGGCACCAACCTCAACACCTACCGGCACGGTTTGCAGAAGGAATCGCTGGTGGGCCGGGGTGAAGCCGATAACAAGATGGTGGGTGTCGGTGTCAACGAACGGGGCGAGGTCAACACGGTTCGGGCTTTTGTGCAGGATTATTACTCGGTCGGACGTTCGAAGAGCCTGGGCGAGCAGGTGGTCTACGATGCCGGTTTCTGGAAACTGCGTCAGATCACGCTGGGCTATGATTTTACGAAAATGTTACCCAGCAAGCTGTTCATCAAAGGCGTTCGGCTGAGTGCGGTGGCCAACAACGTTGCGCTGCTGAAAAAATGGGTACCCAACATCGACCCCGAACAGTTCGGATTCAGTTCGGATAACCTGGTTGGTCTCGAATCAACGGGCTTGCCCACGACCCGGAGTATTGGTTTCAACCTTAATGTTAGATTCTAAATCGATTTACGGTATTCGGTTTTCAGTTTACGGTAGCTGGTGCAAGCGACCTTTGCGTTCGTCAGCCACCGTAAACTGAAAACCGTAAACCGAATACCTCAATTTGAAAATTATGAAAAAGACAGCTTTATACATTCCGTTGATTGCCCTGCTACTTACCACAAGCGGGTGCGAGGAAGGGTTCGACGAACTGAATGTCAATCCGACCGCAGCGACGGCCCTTAATCCGCTTTTTACGTTTAATAATGCGATGATCAACACCACCTTCCCCGGATCGACGATGGTATTTGAGCATCCCATCGTGCAGCAGGTTTTTTCGCCCAACTCCGGGGTGTTGGCGGGTGGAAACTTTAACGTCGACAACCGGGGGCCCACCGGTCCCAACACCGGGATCTGGCAGCGGTATTACCGGGATGTCATCCGGTATCTGGTGGATGTAATTGCCAAAACAAAAGATGACGCCAACCGGACGAATCTCTACCACATGGCCCGGATCTGGAAAGCCTACGCTTTCATGGTGCTGACCGACACTTACGGCGACATTCCTTACAAGGAAGCAGGTCTGGGATTCCTGCAGGCCAACATAACACCGAAATATGATACCCAGCAAAGCATTTACGACGACATCATCAAGGAATTAACGGAAGCAACCGCAGCCCTGGATGCCGCCAAGCCTACGGAAGCCGGGGACATCGTGTATGGCGGGAACATCGTGAAATGGAAAAAATTCGGCAATTCCGTTCTGTTGCGAGCCGGGATGCGGCTTACGAAAGTGAACCCGACCCTGGCGCAGGCCACAGCAGTAAAAGCGCTAGCCGGTGGTGTGATTCTAACCAATGCCGATAACGGTCTCGTTCGGAACAATGCCAATTACCAGAATCCGGTAGGAACGATGCTTAATTCGACGGAGGCTGCCAATTTATACCTGACCCGGTATTTTGTAAACTACCTGCGGACGAACGAAGATCCCCGGTTAGCGTCGATTGCTGCGCGGTATGTTGGGGCCAAAAGTGGTGCCGAGCAAACCGCAGCCCGGATTAACCGCGATCCAGCCGTGCAAATCGGTATGCCGATGGGCTTCGACAATGGTACGATTCCAGCGCAGGCAACGGCCGACAAACTGGCGAGTTTCTACGATTATTCGCAGTTGGATCGCACGCGCCTGGGCAGGCTGGACGCGCCTACGTTTATGGTGACGGCCGCCCAGACAAATTTGCTACTGGCAGAAGCCGCCCAACGTGGCTGGATCACCGGCAGCGCGGCCGATTACTACGCGGCTGGCGTGACGGCCCACATGCAGCAGTTGGGCGATGCCGATGCAACCTCGGCAGTTCCGGCGGCTGCCATTACCGCTTATCTCCAGAAAAACCCGTATGTGGCCGCCAATGGTCTGGAAATGATCAACACGCAATACTGGGTAGCGTCGCTTCTGAATGGCCCGGAGGTGTTTGCTAATTTCCGGCGGAGCGGCTTTCCAAAGCTGACGCCTAATCCATATCCCGGCAAGGAGATCAAAGGAAACTTTATCAATCGCATCACCTATCCGGATTCCGAGCTATCGGTGAATAAAGCAAATCAGGCTGAGGCACTTTCCCGTCAGGGTCCTGATAACCAGGATAGCCGGGTTTGGTGGGATAAACAGTAGAACTATCCATTCAACAAAAAAACCGGAAGGAAACTTCCGGTTTTTTTGGATCTAAACGAATCGCAATTACTTCTTGTACATTACCGCATCGACGGCCTGTAACGTCCGTTTCACGTTGGGCAGAATCACTTCGATCAGCGTGGGCGCATACGGCAGCGGCAAATCCAGGCTGTTGACCCGAATCACCGGTGCATCCAGGTAATCGAAGGCGTTGCGCTGGATGTTGTAGGTCAGTTCCGACGAAATAGCCGCCAGTGGCCAGGCTTCTTCGACCACTACACACCGGTTCGTTTTCTTGACGGAGTTGATGATCGTGGCGTAATCGATCGGGCGAACGGAACGCAGGTCGATCACTTCCGCCGAAATGCCTTTGTCAGCCAGTTCGTCGGCAGCTTGCAGCGCCACTTTCATGAATTTACCGAACGACACGATGGTGACGTCGTTGCCTTCGCGCTTGATATCGGCTTTGCCAATCGGAATCAGGTATTCTTCTTCCGGCACCTGGCCTTTGTCGCCGTACATCAGTTCCGACTCCATGAAAATAACCGGATCGTTGTCGCGGATCGCTGTTTTCAGCAGTCCTTTGGCATCGTAGGGATTCGAGGGAACCACCACTTTCAAACCGGAAGTGTTGGCAAACCAGTTTTCAAAATTTTGCGAGTGTTGCGACGACAGCATCCCGGCATTTCCCGTCGGTCCGCGGAACACGATGGGGTTGGAATACTGACCACCCGACATCGACATGATTTTGGCCGAGCCGTTGATGATCTGATCGATGGCAACGAGCGAAAAGTTGAACGTCATGAATTCGATGATGGGGCGCAACCCATTCATGGCCGCACCGACGCCAATACCGGCAAAACCCAATTCAGCAATGGGCGTATCGATGACCCGTTCCGGGCCAAACTCGTCGAGCATGCCCTGACTGACCTTGTAAGCACCATTGTATTCAGCCACTTCTTCACCCATTAGAAAGACCTTCTCGTCCCGGCGCATTTCTTCTACCATGGCTTCGCGAAGGGCTTCGCGGAATTGTATTTCTCTCATCGTGTGTGAGTTAATGATTGTCAGCTTCTAATAAACGGTCAAAAATAGGGAAAACAGGCTAAAAGTACAATTCGATCTCACGACACAGGCAGTCCGGTGTTCGGGCGGGCCTGAACCCGAAGCCGCAAACCGCCTTTAGGGCGCAGTGTTATGCCCGGTTCCGGCTCTACAATTTTTTGATCAATCAGGTGAAAATCAAATTCGCGGATCAGCAACGTCAGCACAATCTGCATCTCCATCATCGCAAAATTATTCCCGATGCAGAGTCTCGGCCCTCCGCCAAATGGCAGATAGGCATAGGTGGGCCGGAGCTTAACCTGCTCAGGAAGAAAGTGTTCGGGGTGAAATGCTTCCGGGTTTTCCCAGTAACGCGGATCGCGATGGAGAAGATACGGGCAAATCAGCATCCCATCGGCCCCCGGAACCTCGACCCGGTAGTCGCCAAACTGGTCGGAATGCAGCGGTTGCCGGCCAAAAATCCAGGCCGGCGGATACAGCCGCATCGTTTCCTGAATCACCTGCGTGGTATAGGTCAGTTCGCGCAGGATTTCGATGGTCGGCAGATTGCTGGGGCCTAGAACCCGGTTTATTTCCTCGCGTAGTTTTTCGGTAACATCCGGATGAATGGCCAGCAGGTAAAATGTCCAGGACAGGGCGTTGGCGGTGGTTTCGTGACCCGCCATAAAAATGGTCGTCACTTCGTCGCGCAACTGCTGGTTGGTCATTTGTTCGCCGGTGTCTTCGTCGCGGGTTTCCATCAACATGCCCAGCAGGTCGTCGTGCCGGGTTTCGGCCGGTTGGCGTCGGCGGTGTTCGATAATTTCGTAGATAATCGCTTCCGTTTTGCGAACCGCCCGCCGGTAGCGAATCGTGCGGGGCGTGGGCCAGTTCCGGGTAAACGGAAAGAAGTTGAAAAGCTCTTTGTAAGCGGTTTGAATGATGATCGTGATGGATTCCGAGACGTTTTCGAGGTGGTTTTTGACGTCCGAACTGAACAGCGAACGGGTCACGACAGCCAGCGCCAGGTGCATCATTTCTTCCGAAACCAGTAGCGGTTCGGTCAGATCCCGGTTTTTCCACTGCGAAATTAGCCCGGTGGTTTCGCGGTTCATGCCATCCACCAGCAACGCCAGCCGCTGTTTATGAAAAGCCGGTTGGGCCAGCCGCCGTTGGCGTCGCCAGAAATCCCCTTCGCTGTTGAGCAAACCGTTGCCCAGAAACATCTTCAGCACGTCGTAAGCTGCGCTTTTGACGTAATTTTTATTATTTTCCTGTAAAATGTGCTTAGCGTCTTCGGGCGTCAGGGTGAGGGTAATCAGCCGCCCGACGGCCTTGAATTGCACCAGCCGGTCGTATTGCCGTTGCAAACCCGTCAAAAATCCCAGCGGATCGCGGGCGAAATCAAAGGTGCTTCCCACGAAGGGAATCCCCTTCCGTTTTGGAATCGGTTTCGGCGGTTTTTCATCGGTGACCATACCTGATTTCGGTAAAGAATTTTATAAAGTTACAAACTCCTTTCCAATCAAAAGTCTCCGTTCCGAACCTTTCGGTTATCTTTGCGGACATTTAACACTCTGATTACCTCTGGTGTTCTCTGGTCAACTCTGTGAAATAACTTCGATAACTGTTCCACGGAGTTGACCAGAGAATACCAGAGGGAATCAGAGAAACAGTTCTCTTTATGTCGAAGACCATTCAATCTGCGCTTATTTCAGTTTATTACAAAGACGGGCTGGAACCACTGGTTCGGTTGCTGCACCAGAACGGCGTGCTGCTCTATTCAACGGGGGGAACCCAGACGTTTATCGAACAACTGGGCATTCCGGTAACCGCCGTGGAAGACATCACCGGTTATCCATCTATTTTCGGTGGTCGCGTTAAAACCCTCCACCCGGTCGTGTTTGGCGGTATTCTCTACCGCCGGAATCTGGCCGAGGACGTGGCCCAGGCCAGCCGCCACGACATCAACCCGATCGATCTGGTGGTGGTTGATCTCTATCCCTTTGAAGAAACCGTTGCGTCGGGTGCTTCGGACGAAGACATCATCGAGAAGATCGACATTGGCGGTATTTCACTGATTCGGGCTGCGGCCAAAAATTACGAAGATGTGCTGATCGTCTCGTCGCGCGGACAATATGCCGATGTCGTCAATCTGCTGACCGAAAAAGAAGGCACGACAGAGCTGGAAGACCGACGGCGGTTTGCCAAAGAAGCTTTTGCCATGACGTCGTCGTATGACACGGCCATTCACCACTATTTTGCGGGTTCGACGGCTAGCGATGATTTCCGCCAGCTTCCCGCGCAGTCGCTGCGCTACGGTGAAAATCCGCACCAGCAAGCTACTTTTTACGGCGATCTCAACGCCTTGTTCGACCAGTTAAACGGCAAAGAATTATCGTACAATAACCTGGTGGACGTCGATGCCTGCGTCAGCCTGATCGATGAATTTACGGATACCACGTTTGCGATCATCAAACACACCAACGCCTGCGGTGTCGCGACGGCCCCCACGGCGAAGGAAGCGTATCTGAACGCACTGGCCTGCGACCCGGTTTCGGCGTTTGGCGGGGTAATTATCACCAACGCCAAAGTAGACCTGGCAACAGCGGAGGAACTGAACAAATTGTTTATGGAAATCCTGATTGCGCCGGATTTTGATGACGATGCCTTGAAATTGCTCAGTTCGAAGAAAAACCGGATCCTGCTGAAACGCAAACCGGTGGAATTCAGCCCGAAAATGTTCAAGACCCTGCTGAACGGCGTATTGGAACAGGACAAAGATAGCCAGACCGAAGTGGCTGACCAGTTCAAAACCGTTACGGAAAAAGCACCCACGGAAGCCGAACTCCGGGCGTTGGAATTTGCCCTGAAAATCTGCAAACACACCAAATCGAACACGATTGTCCTGGCGAATGACGGTCAACTGCTGGCGAGTGGTGTCGGCCAGACCAGCCGCGTCGATGCCCTCCGGCAGGCGATTGAAAAAGCCCGGACGTTCGGTTTCGAACTGAAAGGGGCCGTGATGGCGTCGGATGCGTTTTTTCCGTTTTCCGACTGCGTCGAAATTGCCGGTGAAGCCGGTATTTCGGCGGTGGTTCAGCCCGGCGGTTCGATCCGCGACAAAGACAGTATCGATGCCTGCAACCAGCGCGGGATGGCGATGGTGACTACGGGCGTCCGGCATTTCAAGCATTAATCTATGTTGTACACGATCTGGTGCGGTTTCTGGTTTCTGACCCTGTTTCTGGTTCTGTTTCCGTTTATGTTTCTCTTTTTGCAACGGGAGGAATGGAAACCGTACGCCCATAAAGTCAATTACGTCTGGGGGCGGTTATTTTTCTGGATTATCGGCATGCCCATTCAGGTCGACTACCGGTTTCGCCCTGATCCGAAGCAAACGTATGTGTTTTGCGCCAACCATTTTTCGTACCTGGACATCGCGGTGATGGGTGTCATCATCCGGAATTTCTACGCGTTTATCGGCAAGAGTGAAGTAAAACGGGTGCCGCTGTTCGGCTATATGTTCGCCAAACTGCACATTCAGGTTGACCGGAGCCAGGCCAACAGCCGCGCCTATTCGTTATCGAAAGGCATCCGAACGCTGAAAAGCGGCCGCAGTATCATGATTTTTCCGGAAGGCGGCATCAAGTCCAA
Source organism: Larkinella sp. C7 (assembly GCF_006149005.1). Lineage (GTDB taxonomy): Bacteria > Bacteroidota > Bacteroidia > Cytophagales > Spirosomataceae > Larkinella. The sequence goes on from NZ_VBSL01000009.1 coordinate 127,836, forward strand.
ACAACCGCCCAAAATGCACCATCCGTTCAAGGATGGTGCATTTACGATGGCTGTTCAGCAGCAGGTGCCGATCGTGCCGATTTCGTTGCTGAATAACCACGAAGTTTTCCCCGAAAAGAAAAAACTGCGGATGTACTGGCAGCCCATCCGGGCGGTGGTTCATCCGCCCATCGAAACGAAAGGACTGACCCAGACCGACGTAGAACGGTTGAAAGAAGAAACCTTCCGGGTGATCGACGAATCGTTGATGAACCAGTCGGCCCGGGTTGCGATGAATTAAACGAATAGCCTATGAAAGTCGATCACGAAACCCTGCACAAAATCGCTCACCTCGCCCGGCTTGACGTGCGGCCCGAAGAAGAACAGCCCCTGATTGACAGCCTGAACGACGTGCTGACCTGGATGGAGCAACTCAACGAAATCGACACGACCGGTGTTGAGCCATTGACCCACATTTCGACCGAAATCAACGTTCTGCGCGAAGACGTCGTCGGGCATCAGCTTCCGCGCGAACAGGCGCTGGAAAACGCTCCCGACAAGACCGACTCCTATTTTCAGGTTCCTAAAGTGATCGAGTAAGGGAACACAGTGGTTTTTGTACCGGATTGGTACAAGCTAGGACTTCCACTCTTTAACTTCGCCTTTGTCCTGACATTCCGCCAGCAACTGCCGATTGGTTTTTTGAAAAACCGGGTGAACATACTCGGGTTCAATTTCCGCTAGCGGAACCAGCGTAAACCGCCTTTCGTGCAGGAAGGGGTGAGGCAGGGCCAGTTTTTCAGTTGCCAATACGGCCTCATCCACATACAGCAGATCGATGTCGATAACGCGGCTGCCCCATTTTTCGCGCCGAACCCGCCCCAGACGGGTTTCGATGGCCTGGGTTTTTTCCAGGATTTCTTCGGGCGTAAAAACGCTCAGAACTTTCAGCACCTGATTCAGAAAAGCTGGCTGATCCGTAACGCCCCAGGCTGCGGTTTCGTAGCGGGCTGATTGCTTTAAAACCGGCCCCAGATCGATCTGAATCGCTTCCTGTGCCCGTTGGAGGGTCGCGGCCCGGTCGCCCAGGTTGGCGCCCAGCAGCAGAAAAACCGTGTGCGTCTTCATGGGTTAAAAACCAATGGACCGGTTCGTTTTTTTAGCGAAATGAACTTCTTCTTCCAGGTGATAAATGTCGGCCAGGGTCATGGGTTGTTCCGTTCTGAACGCCAGTTCCCGTTCTTCGAGCAGCCGGTTGGCTTTATCGGCGGCCAGTTCGCCAAATTCGTAGCGGGCAATGAGCCGCCCTTTCCGGAGCAGCGCCGGATCGAGTCGTTTGATGTCGGTATTGAACGTGCAGATGATCTGAATGGCCAGGCAGTCGGCCAGCAAGCCGTCGGTCAGGTTGAGCAGGTTGGAAACGGCGGCATTCCGAACATCCGATTCACGGTCCATCAGCACCTGTTCTGCTTCTTCAATGACCAGAATCGAGTTGCGCTGTTCGAGCAAAAACGGAATAAAACCGGGTTGGGTCATCACTTCGACCAACTGGGGCGGCAACACCAGCACCTGCTTGGAAAGCTGCGTGGTCAGGTGGCGGATGAGGTTGGTTTTGCCCGTTCCCGGTTTGCCGTGCAGGATGATCAGCCCTTTTTCGCTGTTGGTATTCAGCCGCTGAATCAACTTATCGTAAACCGGCTGCAAATCGTCGTTGTAGTGCTTTTCCAGATCGAGCGGCAGCAGCTTCAACTGGGTTTCTTCCACAATCAGTTCGTTGTACTGTTGCGTAATGAGCCCCACCTTGCCCAGCGAATTGTCCGGGTCCGGAATCTTGTAGGCATCCAGACCGGTTAAGACCCGGTCGAGCACTTCGCGGCTGCTGTACCCACCGAGCATCGAATAGGCCTTCATGGCGGGGAGATAATGCAACCGGAGCAAAAGACCTTCGGGATGCGACCAGAACGAATGTTCCTCCTGTTTGGTAAACAAATCCGTGCGTTCGTGAACCTTGACGAATCGCTGTTGGGTCAGGAAATCTGGCAGGGTTATGTCAAACTGATGACGGCAAATGAGCTGATTGGGGAAGATACCGAACTGCTGAACGAAGTAATAAACGTTGGGAAAATCGTCGTCGTCGGGCGAAAATTTAAACTGGTCGGCGGGTAGTTTCCATGACATGCTGTAAAAATCGTTCAATAGCCGCAAACGTGCAAAAAAACCTGCTGAAACCTTCGAAGTTTTGAAGGTTTCAGCCAAACGAGTGAGCAGGCGTTTTGGGCCGATTAAAAAAGCTGATCAGCCACACCAGGGCGGCAATTCCGGCCCCAATCCCGGCAACCAGCGATACGGAACCATTGCCCTGTTGCCCGGCGGCAATGGCGGCAAATGCCCATACGAACACCAGCAGGTACGAAAAGCTCCGCAACCGACTGAAGACGAATAACCCGATGGCCAGACCAACGGCAATCAGAATCTGCGCCCAGACCGGTCCGGCCAGACCGCCACCATCCCAGCCGGTTGATTTTAGCCAGACACAGATGTTGGCAATGGTAGCCACCGTCACCCAGCCAAAATACAGGCCAAACGGAACCCGGGCCAGCCATTTTTCGGCAGTCGGTACGTCGGCTGCGTTCAGCCGAAGACCGAAGTTGATGCCGTAGAGCGTAAAGAGAATACCGGAAATGAACAGGACGGAAACAAAAAGCCACTCATTTTGGAAAATGGGTAACCACAAACTGTTGAACACGCCATTCAGGATGACCAGCGGGCCGATGGCTCGAAAACGCGGATTGGTCCGTTGCGACGGCAAAGCCTGATAAACCGCAAAGCCCAGCAAACCCAGATAGATAACGCCCCAGATGGCGAAGGCAAAACCAGCGGGGGTGAAGTCCGTAAAGTATTTATTGGAAACCTGGGCGTTGGTCTGCCCGCCAAACGGCAGGGCGTTCGACAGGTAGTTCATGAAGATGGTCGAAATAATGACAAAAACAACCAGGAACTGCCGGAGCTTATCGTTTTTCATAGCAAAAAAAATTACGGTTTACGGTTTTGGCTTTACGGTGGCTGACGCGAGCAAAGTGTGAATGCGTCAGCCACTGTAAACCAGAAACCGTAAACCGTAAACTTGAAATTTAACCCGTTGTTTGGAATGGCCTGAAACTTAGAAACTCAGGATCTTAAACTCCGTTCGGCGGTTGCGCTGGTGTTCGTCTTCGGTTTTGGCGTTTTTGACAATGAGTTGCGTTTCGCCGTAGCCTTTGGCAATCATCCGTTCGGCCTCGATTCCTTTGGAAACGATGTAATCGACGGCGGCTTTGGCCCGGTTTTGCGACAGGCGGATGTTGTAGGCATCGGCGGCCCGAACGTCGGTGTGCGAACTCAACTCAATTTTCAGCGTTGGATTGTCTTTTAGAATGGTCACCAGCTTGTCGAGTTCCTCGGCGGCATCGGGGCGGATGGCGTATTTATCCAGATCGTAATAAATATTTTCGAGTACAAACGTTTTGCCCAGCGTTACCTTGTCGAGCAAAATCGGTACCTCAAAGGTGGTGTCCGTTTCGGCTTTTTTCAGGAAAATCGGCGGAATGCTCCGGCCCTGCATCGTAAACTGTTCGCGTTTGGTCAGATAACCGGGTCGCTCAACCAGAATCGTATAATCTTTTCCTTCCTTCAGCGGATATTTTCCGTATGTGCCGGGGTCGCCCGTCAGCGCTTCGCCAATCGGTGCTTCAACGCCTTCTTCAATGATTCGGACCGTCGCGGAATCCAGCGGGGCCTGAGGAGAAGCGTTTTCCGAAACCGTACCGGCAATGAAATACCGCACCCGTTTCGGGGCTTCGGTCGGTGGGGTGGAAGCCAATGGCGGTTTTTCGGTGGTCGATTCGGAGTCGTCGAAATAATAAATATCATCGTCGCCCTTTCCGCCCTCGCGGTTCGACGCAAAGTAGCCTTTGTCGGCTTCGACCAGAAACAGCCCGAAATCATCCGCTGGTGAATTGATCGGTACGCCCAGGTTCTCCACCGAAATGATCCCCTGCGAACGGGTCGCAACGAAAATATCGAGTTTGCCTAAACCGGGATGGCCGTCTGACGCAAAATACAATTTCCCATCTTCGGCCACATACGGAAACATTTCGTCACCCGGCGTATTGATGTCGCGGCCCATGTTGACCGGGCGGCTAAACCGGCCCGATGCATCCATGTTCGTGCGATAGAGGTCAATTCCGCCCACGGTTCCGGCGCGGTTGGAAGCAAAATAGAGCGTTTTGCCGTCGGCCGAAAAAGCCGGGCTGCCGTCCCAGGCGGTTGAGTCGCTGATGGGCAGTCGCAGGGGTTCGCTCCAGGCGTTATCGGCTGATAACCGGCTGATAAACAGGTCGACGTCCAGACCGCCTTTGCGTTTTCCGTTGTTGCCCCGCGCAAAAATCATGATTTTCCCATCTTTCGAAAAGGCGGGGGTGCCTTCGTTGGCGTCGTCTTTGAAAATGTTGGAACTGAACAGTTGCGGGTTGTTTCCGGTTTCGTCCGGTTTCTGCGCCAGTTTGATTTTATAAAGACCGGTCATCGGCTGACCGTTGTTTTTGTAGATTTTCTCTTTCCGCGATGAGGTGAAAATCAGTTCGTCTCCGCGAACCACCGGCGCATATTCAGAACCCGGCGAGTTCAGCGCCCCAATGTTTTTAGGCTGGAAAGCGATCTTTTTCTGGCTGATGAGGTCGATGGCCCGCAGGGTTTCGGCTTCGCGCCGGGCTTTTTCCAGGTTGACTTTGCTGGACGGTTTGGTGGCTACATACTGATCCAGTTGCACCAGCGCTTCCGGGTACCGGCCCTGCGCCTTGAGGGCGTAGGCATAGTACATTTTGGCGTTGATCTCCGGAATACCGGCTTCGATGGCTTTCTGGTAAAATGGAGCCGCCTGCGGGAAACGGTTCGACAGGCGGTAGGATTCCGCCAGCAGATAATTCAGCCGGGCGACGTCGGTGACGCCTTTGCCGTTGGCGGCTTTCTGCAAATTCTCAATGGCCAGGTTGTATTCCCCTTGTTCGAATTGTCGAACGCCTTTTTTATACACCTGCATGGCAGAGTTGCATCCAGCCAGCCCTATGGCCAACCCCAGCGCCACCAGCAGGGAATAGGAGGTACTGATTTTCATATAAATCCTGTAACGATATGCTGTGATTGCCGCCAAGTTAACGATTTATCACTTGGCTATACATTTTAACGAAGAGAAGTTGAATTTATTGGGGCAAAATCGGGGTGGAAAAGGGGGATTTGCGGAAATGAAAAATCCCGCCGGAAGCCAGCAGGATTTTGTTGAAAGACGCAATTGAATAGTAAACGACAGAGTCGGGCAAATAGTTTACGGTATGAAAAATTGATGCATTATTTTTCAGAATAATGATCAGGTTTTATTTTCTGCCCTAAATTCTGTAAAAAAGCCTGTTTGACCCAAATTTCTCTTTATAAAAATCCTTTCATCCCAAGCGGCACGTTCTGGATTTAGGGGTAGAAAAACCGCCTGGATCCGGCTTCGTATAAAAACCAAAAGTGTATTACCGGAACGCCTATCTTTGCGGGAACGAAATCGTATGAGTGCATTTAAAAAATTGGCGAGCGATACCGCTCTGTATGGGGTCAGTACCATCCTGGGGCGGATGCTGTATTGGTTGATGGTGCCGTTGCATACGCGGGTGTTTCCGCGCCCCGGCGAACTGTCTTCGAATGTTGAACTGTTTTCGTACGTCCCGGTTTTGCTCCTGGTGTATACGTTAAGTCTCGAAACCGCTTTTTTCCGGTATGCTTCCCGCCAGAAAGAGGATAAGCAGAAGGTCTTTAACGAAACCTTGAGCATTGTGCTGGCCGTCAGCCTGGTGGCAACGGCCCTGATTGCGCTTTTCTCTCCCCAAATTGCTACTGCACTGAATTACCCCGGTCAGCAGAAGTTCATTATCTGGGTGGCGATGATTGTGGCGACGGACGCGATTGTGTCGATTCCGTTTGCCCGGTTGCGGGTCGAAAACCAGGCCCGGCAGTTTGTGAAGGCCAAACTGATCAATATTGCCTTCAATGTCCTGCTGAATGTCTTCTTTCTGGTCATCTGCCCGCAGATTTACAATGGCGAGTATTTGCTTTTTCTGCAACCCGTCGTGGATCTGTTCTACGACCCTTCCGTTGGACCCGGTTACATTTTTCTGGCGAATCTGATCGCCAATCTGGTGTATTTTCCGCTGTTGTGGAAAACGTTTGCGGGGTTTCGTTTTCAGCTCGACAAGCCGCAGGTGCGGCTTTTACTGGCTTATTCGTTTCCGCTCATGTTGACCGCGCTGGCGGGTAATGTCAACATGCTGACGGATCGCTGGTTTTTGCGCCCGCTTTTGCCGGACGGTTTTTATCCGGGCCTGACGTCGGAAGATGCCCTCGGTATTTACGGGAACTGTTATAAACTCTCTGTTTTTATGGCGCTCGCCATTCAATCGTTCAAGTTTGCGGCTGACCCATTCTTTTTCTCCCGCGCCGAAGACAAAAACGCCCCTGGTTTGCTGGCCGACGTCAACAAATGGTTTGTCATTGTCTGCGTCATCATCTGGGTTGGCATCAGCCTGAACCTCGACTGGATTGGGCTGTTTATCGGGAAAACCTACCGGCAGGGGCTGAGCGTCGTGCCCCTTTTGCTGCTGGCCAATCTGGTTCTGGGCGTCTATTACAACATTTCATTCTGGTTTAAGCTGAGCGATAAAACCGCCTACGGCACCTTTATTACTGCCCTGGGTGCGGCTGTCACGGTGCTGCTCAATGTGTTGCTGATTCCGGTGATGGGTTACATGGGCTGTGCCGTGGCGTATCTGGCATCGAGCGTGGTGATGTGCGTAACGTGCTACCTGCTGGGCGAAAAGCATTATCCGGTTCCCTACGATGTGTCGTCGGCGTTGATTTATCTGTTCAGCGGGGGGCTATTGATCTATCTGGCTTCCCAAATCGAAATTTCCAACCTCTGGATTTCCGTACCGTATCACCTCGTACTTTTCCTTTTGTATGTCGGCACGATGCTGGTGATCGAGCGGAGAACCTTTGCGCCCCTGCTGGCGAAAGTGCGAAACCGGGGGCGGGTTGTTCATAATGAATAATAAATGTAAAATGATCAATGCTACATTTATTATTTTTTTGAAAAATCATCGATCAACCGGCAAGGTGATAATAAACTCCGATCCGACTCCCGGCTGGCTTTCGACGGTTAGGGTTCCGCCGTGGCCTTTGGTAATGATGTCGTAACTCAGGGACAGCCCCAGGCCGGTGCCTTCGCCGGTGGGTTTCGTCGTAAAGAAGGGTTGAAAGAGTTTTTCCTTGACGGTATCATCCATCCCCAGTCCGTTGTCAATGATCCGGATTTCGATCTGCTTCAGGCTGGCTTTGGTCCGAACCTTGACCATTGGCTGGTACGGTTCCGAAGTTGTTTTCTGTTTTTTCTGGACGGTATAAAAGGCATTGTTGAACAGATTCAGCAACACCCGCCCGATTTCCTGCGGGACGAGGTTGACCGAACCGGCCGTCGGATCCAAATCGGTTACCAATTCACAATTGAACGTATTGTCTTTGGCCCGTAATCCGTGGTAGGCCAGCCGCAGGTATTCGTCACAGAGCGCGTTGAGGTTGGTGGCCTGGCGGTCGCCGGTCGTGGTGCGCGAGTGGGCCAGCATATTTTTGACGATCTGACTGGCCCGGCCGCCGTGGTGATTGATTTTCTGGAGGTTCTGCTTCAAATCGCCCAACAGTTCCTTTTCCAGTTCGGCGTCGCGATCCGGTTTTTGCTGTTCCTCTTCGAGTTCGGTCACCAGTTCGGTGCTTACTTCCGAGAAGTTATTGACGAAGTTGAGCGGATTCTGAATTTCGTGGGCGATCCCGGCGGTCAGTTCACCCAGCGAGGCTAGTTTTTCTTTCTGAATGAGTTGATTCTGCGTGGCTTTCAGTTCCTCGAGTGAGGTCTGTAGCTGGGCGGTGCGTTCTTTCACCTGTTGTTCCAGCCGCTCGTTCTGGCTGGCAATGATGCGGTTTCGTTCGATCTCGCGTTCTTTTTCAAGCTGTTCTTTTTCAATCGCCTGCTGCGCCACCCGTTTGCGCGCCAGGTTGTAGCGGTTGAGCAGGGCTCCCGAAAAGAAAATAATCAGCCAGGCAAAGCAGAAACTTTCGCTGTACTCAAGCATACCCCGAAACCCTTTGGGTAGCTTCAGATTCAGGTACCGTCCTACAATTTGTGTGCTAAGGGTAAAGAGCCAATACGCAAACAAAGGCAGCGTTGCCAACAGGGCAAACCGGGCGTCGAGCGATCCGCGCCGGATCATTTTCACCATTCCGATACCCAGCAAAACATACACGACCCGGATCAGAATTTCGATGAGAAGCATGATTTCGAAGGTCGGCATCCCCGAAAACCGATACATGAAAAACTGAAGTATATTGACGGCGGCAGTCAAAGCCAGAAAATAGGAGATAGCGCGGTTTAAGCGACCCAACTCCGGAGCGGGCTGAATAAATTTTCGGATTGATTGAATGAAAAAGCTGAAGAAGATAATGAAAAAGAAATTGGCCAGCAGTTTGAACAGATGGGGCTGGTTTTCAAAAAAAGCAAGCTGAATGTTGTAGGCGTTGCGGTCTAAGGTGAAGAAAAAGAGACAGATAGCGAAATAGAGATAGACGATGTCTTTGATCGAGATGAAAATGAACAGGTTGTAGGCAATGGCCAGAAAAAGAACCCCGATCATGATCCCGTCAAAAAAGTAATTTTCCCAGAGGTTCTCAACCCGGATCGACTTGTAAACCGATTGAATGCGGTTGTCCTCGGTTTCGAACTGAGGCTCCAGGTAGGTCAGGGGTGGGTACCAGTAGGCGCTTTCCGAGCGTTGGTAGAGCGTAGTTTGCTCGCCGGGGCGCAGATGAATGAACAGTCGGCTTCTTTCTTTATTGCCGTTTCGATCCGGAATCTGGTTTTCCGGAACCAGATCGCCGGTTCGCTGGTGCTGCCAACGCTGACTGGCATCCAGTCGGTACAGATCCAGGTAACTGGCGTAGAAATCGCCGTAATACAGATTCAGATCGTGGGGCAACGTGTTTTTGACCCGCATACGAATCCAGTAAACATGCGAATTTCGGTTGGGATTGTAGTGGGAATCGTACCGGAACGAATCGCTGCGTTGTACCTGTTCGAAGGTGTAATTTTCCGCCAGGTCTGCCAGTATCTGGAAATGGGCCGTATCGACTTTCACCCGGCCGGAATCCGTTTTGATTTCAAAAACCGGTGGCCAGGGCTGTTGCGCAAACCCAAAAGATCGAAATCCGAGCCAGAAAACCAGCAATAAGGCACCATTCACCGTAAAGGATGACCATTGTGTCGGTCCGCCATTTTTGATTAACAGTGCATTATTCTGTGGTTTCATGCCTTGGTGTCCCGTAAGAGTTTATTGGCGTAAATAAACTCATTCAGTTCCGCTACTTTCGATTGCGTGATGGTTGAACTGGAGCCTTCCCACATTTTTTTTCCCTGGTAGAGAAACATGATTTTCTCGCCGATTTCCATCATCGAGTTCATGTCGTGGGTAATCACAACGGTGGTAATTTTGAATTCGTCGGTAATTTCCCGGATCAGCTCGTCAATTTTGATGGACGTCAGCGGGTCAAGGCCGGAGTTGGGTTCGTCGCAAAAGAGGTATTTGGGGTTCATCACAATGGCGCGGGCAATGCCGACGCGCTTTTTCATCCCCCCGCTGATTTCCGACGGCATCCGATCGGCTGCATTTTCGAGCCCGACCCGTTGCAAACAGAACTGCGCCCGTTCCATTTTTTCCGACGTGGGCATATTGGTCAGCATGTCGAGCGGAAACCGGACGTTTTCCAGGACGGTTTTTGAATCGAACAACGCGCCACCCTGAAACAGGACGCCCATTTCGCGCCGGATGGCTTTCTGGGTGTCTTCGTCGCCGGTCAGGAAATCGCGTCCGTCATACAGCACCTGGCCTTCTTCGGGTTTGATGAGGCCAATCATGCACTTCAGCAAAACGCTTTTGCCGGTGCCGCTGCCGCCAATGATCAAACTCGTGTCGCCGGGCAAAAACTTCCCCGAAATACCAGACAGAATCGTCCGTTCACCGAAAGTTTTCTGAATGTTTTTTATTTCAATCATGATGCTGGTAATTGGCTGTTACACAGCGTTTATCAGGGGAAATCAGAGTTACACAGAGGTTACTTTGATTCCCTCTGATTTTCCCCGATAAACGCTCTGTAATAGTTCATTTTTACAACAACAACTGCGCTAACAGAAAGTCGGCGGCTAAGACCGCAATACAGCTATTCGTGACGGCAGCCGTCGAGGCCTGTCCCACTTCCAGCGCTCCGCCCGCCGTATAATATCCCTTGAAAGACGAAATCGTCGAAATTAGAAAGGCAAATACCACCGATTTGATCAGGGCAAAGGTGATGCTGAACGGTTTAAAGTCGGAGCGGAGTCCACTGATGTAGTCTTCAGGTGTAATGATATCGGCTGCTGTTCCGGCAATGTAACCGCCGTAGATCGACAGAAAACCCGCCAGGATGACCAGCATCGGAAACGTAATCATGGAGGCCAGTACTTTGGGCAACACCAGATAAGAGCTGGAATTGATCCCCATCACTTCCAGCGCATCGATTTGCTCGGTGATGCGCATGGTTCCCAAACCGCCGGCAATGTTGGAGCCGACTTTGCCCGACAAAACGACACAGGTGATGGTGGGAGCCAGTTCCAGAATGGTGCTGTCGCGTACAATGACGGCAATAATCGTTAACGGAACCAGCGGGCTAACCAGGTTATAAGCCGTCTGGACGCAGGTTACGGCCCCAATGAACGTCGAGACGATGGAAACGATGAAGACGGAGTTGATGCCGATTTGGATGCATTCGTCCAGAACCAGTTTGGAATAAACCCCCATTTTTTCGCGGTTCCGAAATAAGGAGCCCAGGAAAATAAAATAACGTCCAAGGTGATGCATGAGCACAAATAACAATAAAACTACGGTAAAGATAGAACGCTTTTGTGCGTATCTTGCCAAAAAACATGAAAGAGTCGATAGTCATTAACAAACAATCTTTCGTATTTAGGTAGATTGGGTGGTGGCTAATGACCATTGACTGATTCTATGAATCCACTATTGGTAGTTACAGGCGGTACGAAAGGCATTGGCCGGGCCGTGGTTGAACGTTTTGCAGAAGGCGGTTTTGACGTGGTGGTTTGTGCCCGCAACGAGGACGATTTAAGGCAGTTAAAGCACGAAATCGAGGAATCGGTGGCGGAGGTTCTGGAAGGATTCGACGATGCAGTGTTGCCAACCATCTTTCCATTTGCAGCCGATCTGGCTCAGCGTGAGGAGGTTAATCAATTTGTTGACTTCATTCGTTCGCTGGCCCGCCCGGTTAGTGCGCTGGTCAACAACGCCGGTGTTTTTCTGCCGGGGCAAATCCACAACGAGCCGGAAGGAACATTTGAACGGACGATGAACCTCAATGTGGCCAGCATTTACCACCTGACCCGCGGGCTGATTGGCGATATGATGAAGCAGCGGAATGGCCACATTTTTATGATGGGGTCAACGGCCAGCATAACGGCCTATCCGAACGGCGGTTCGTATTGCATTTCCAAGTTTGCCCTGCTGGGAATGGCCAAAGAATTGCGGGAAGAGATGAAACCGTACGGCGTTAAAGTGACAACCCTGCTGCCCGGGGCCACGTATACCGACAGTTGGGCGGCTTCCGGTTTGCCCCAAACCCGGTTTATGCAAGCCTCCGATGTCGCCGAAGTCATCTGGTCGGCGTATAATTTATCGGCGGGAGCCGTGGTTGAAGAGATTTTGCTCAGACCGCAATTGGGAGATATTAAATGAGAAAACAATGAATACCGAATAATGAATATTGAACACCGAAAGAGACGCATCACTTCGTTTATCAGCGTTCAATATTCATTATTCGATATTCATTAAAATCTTCCTTCGTATCTTGCGCCCTCATTGAAAAAACTGAGATAGAAAAGTACGTTTCAAACATAAAACTCCAGTAATGGAATCTGTTCAATATTTGGGTATTGACGTCGGCGGTACGAATGTCAAAATGGGTATTGTCGACGCACAAAGTGGCAATATTTCCAACTTTTACAGTCATGATACGGCCAGTTGGCGCGAATCAGGGCATTTTGTCGAACAATTTGCTGACGCCATTGCGCTTCAACTGTATGAACACAAGGAAATTAAGAAAGTAGGCATTGGCTTGCCCGGTATGATCAACCGGGAGCGAACCGTCCCGCTCGAAATTACGGCCATCCCCGAATTGAACGGCGTCCCGCTGGTCGAAACCCTGAACAAACGGTTTCCGGACGTCCAGTTTTTTCTGGAAAACGACGCCAACGCGGCTGCGCTGGGCGAATTTTATTTTGCTGACGATAACATCGACGAAAATTATATTTTCATCACCCTGGGAACGGGCGTTGGTGGGGCGGCTATTATCAACAAAAAGGTATTTGTCGGCGGTGATGGCAACGCGATGGAGCCCGGCCATCTGCCTTCACGCAACAACCGCGTTCTCGAACGGAACATCGGTAAAAAAGAACTGCTGGATTTAGCCAACGAACGGCGTCAGGAGTTTGAAGGAACCACCCAACTGGCATCTGACGGAAGCATTTCAACGACCAGTCTGGTGGCGGCAGCCGCCATTGGCGACGAGCTGGCCTTGCAAATCTGGACGGAAGTGGGCGAGATGCTCGGCGACGGGCTCGTGGCCTTGATTCGGGTGCTGGACATCAAGCAAATCCTCATTGGCGGTGGCCTGTCGGCTTCTTACGACTACATTCTGCCCGCCGTGCAAAAACAACTGGACTTCTGGCTCACGCCCTATTATCAGAACGGTTTGTCGCTCAAACGCGCCACCCTCGGCAACGACGCGGGCCTGCTGGGCGCGGCATCGCTTTGTTTTGAATAGATGGTTTAAACGGCTGGATGGTTAAAATGGTTAAAAATGGTCGGGAGTTGCAGGTATCCGCCAGCTTGAACCATGTTTAACATTCAAACCATTTAACCATCCAGCCACTTCAAACCATTCAGACAATATTCACTTCGGGATTCAGCCGAATCCCGAACCGGTCTTCCACCGATTGCTGCACCTGGTGGGCTACGTTCAGAATTTCGGCACCTGTGGCTCCTCCGTGGTTGACCAGCACGAGCGCTTGTTTGGAATGCACCCCCGCAGGACCGATGTGTTTACCTTTCCAGCCGCACTGCTCGATGAGCCAGCCCGCCGGAACTTTCATCGTCAGGTCACCGGTCGGGTAGCCGGGCAGGGTAGGATACTCGGTTTTCAGCCGGGCATAGTCGTCTTTTGAGATTTCCGGATTTTTAAAGAAGCTCCCGGCATTGCCAATTTCGGCAGGATTGGGAAGTTTGCTGCGCCGGATTCGGATGACCGCTTCACTGATCGCCTTGATGCTGAGATTGTCCTCCGACACGCCCATCGTTGCCAGCGTTTCCCGAATGGCACCGTACTCAATGTGAAAAACGGGCTGTTTGTTCAGGCGAAACGTGACGCTGCTGATGATGTATTTTCCTTTGGCTTCGTGTTTAAAAACGCTTTCGCGGTACCCGAACCGGCATTCGGCATGATTGAAAATCCGGGTTTCGCCCGTTTGAATGTCCACCGCTTCCAGGTGGTCGAACACCTGCTCGATTTCAACGCCATACGCGCCGATGTTCTGCATGGGGGCTGCACCCGTGGTGCCGGGAATCAGCGAGAGGTTTTCGATGCCGGCATAGCTATTTTGTACACAAAACAGAACCAGCTGGTGCCAGTTGACACCCGCGCCCGCTTTTACGAAAACGTGTGACGCGTCTTCCCGCACCACTTTGATTCCCTGAATGGACATTTTAATAACCAGTCCCTCAAAATCACGCGTGAAAAGCAGGTTGCTGCCTCCCCCCAGAATCAGTTTGGGAGCGGCCAAAAACTCGGATACCTGGAAAAGCGTTCTCAGTTGTTCTTCGGTATCAATTTCGACCCAATAGCGGGCTTTCGCGTCGATTCCGAATGTGTTATAGGATTTCAGCGATACGTGGCTCTGAATATCTAGCATGGGGTAGCGTAAGAATGCTACCTCAAAGTAAGTAAAAAGAAGGGAAAACGTTGGTATGTTGGCGGTATTGCTCAACAAGATAGCGTTCGGATTGTTGCATAACCAGATAGTTGCTAAATTTGCAAACAAGGGATGAAAGCACAGATGTATAAAATTGGGTCGGATAGCGCGTTTATCCTGGTAGTTTTGGTCGGACTGTCGGGCTTGATCAGCTCGTGTGCCTCATCGAAAAAGACGGCGTCCCGGTCGTCGTCCTCTTCCTCGACAGATTACAATACATATAATTACGATTTGTCGGCTACCCGTCCGAAGTACAACACCACCGTACCCGCAACAGCCTCCAAACCATTACCTTCCACCCCGCCCGCCCGCCCGGCTTCCGAAACCCGCCGGACCCTGCCCATGGCCGAGCCTCTGCACATCAACAAAAAACTGGATGCCATACTGGACACTATTTCAGTCAAAAACCGCTCCATCCGGTATGCGCAAGGGTATCGAATCCAGGTGTATGTTGGTGACCAGCGGGCCGAGGTGGATCGCGTCAAACGGTTTACCTACCAGAATTTTCCGGAATTGAACCCCTATACGACGTACCGACAGCCAACATACCGGCTGAAAGTGGGCGATTTCATGCGTCGGCTCGATGCCGAGCGGTATTTGGCCCAACTGCGTCAGCAGTTTTCGTCGGCGACGCTTTTGCCCGATCGAATCGAGATTAGAAGAAGTTTATCCATTAAATAGCGATAAACTATATTTTTTGTAGTCAGTCTTTACAATAATCTATGAAAAAAGCACTCATTACCGGAATTACCGGCCAGGACGGCGCTTATTTAGCGGAACTGCTCCTGTCGAAGGGATACGAAGTTCATGGTATCAAACGCCGGAGTTCGCTGTTTAACACCCAGCGGATCGATCATATTTACGAAGATCCACACGAGAAACACGTGCGGTTTGTGCTACACTACGGTGATTTGTCCGACTCGACTAACATCATCCGGATTATTCAGGAAGTTCAGCCGGATGAAATCTATAACCTGGGAGCAATGTCGCACGTTCGGGTGAGTTTTGATGAACCTGAGTACACGGCACACGTCGACGGAATTGGCACATTGCGGATTCTGGAAGCCGTTCGATTGCTGGGGTTGAGCAACAAAACCCGCATCTATCAGGCTTCAACTTCGGAATTATATGGTGGGGTTCAGGGACATGCTCAATCCGAAGCGACCCCTTTCTATCCCCGTTCTCCCTACGCCGTTGCCAAACTCTACGGCTACTGGATTACGGTCAATTACCGGGAAGCCTACGGCATGTATGCCTGTAACGGGATTCTGTTCAACCACGAATCACCCCTGCGCGGGGAGACGTTTGTTACCCGGAAAATCACGCGGGCCGTGGCCCGGATTGCATTGGGTTTGCAGGACAAAGTATTCATGGGCAACCTGGACGCACAACGCGACTGGGGCCACGCCAAGGATTACGTCGAAGCGATGTGGCTCATGCTGCAGCAGGAAACCCCGGAAGACTTTGTGATTGCTACCGGAAAAACCACTCACATCCGCGATTTTATCCGGATGGCTTTTGCCGAAATCGGCGTCGAACTGGAGTTCAAGGGCGAGGGCGTCAACGAAACCGGTGTGGTAGTCAAGTCGACCAACCCCAGCTATCCCATTGAAGTGGGCCGCGAACTGGTCTGCATCGATGAACGGTATTTCCGCCCGACGGAAGTGGATCTGCTCCTCGGTGATCCGACCAAAGCCATGACCAAACTGGGCTGGAAACCGAAATACGATTTGGCTGCTTTGGTGAAAGAAATGGTTATTGCCGACATCGAATTGTTCCAACGTGACCAGTTGCTGGAGAAAAGCGGTCACCGGGTCATGAATTATTTCGAGTAAATTACGCACGAAAGCTCTTATACAAAAGCCGCCGGTTCTCAGAACCGGCGGCTTTTGTATGAACCCGAAAACACACTTGATACTTTATACCGGCACGGCGTAGTAATACATCCGGGAACTGTTCGGATACATTCCGATCAGCATCAGGCCTTCACCTTCTTTGGTGGTGTTCAGTGCCGTTTGCAGATCTTTCACCGTGCGGACAACTTTTCCGTTGGCTTTCACAATGATGAAACCTTCTTCGATGTCGGTTTCGGACATTTTCCCTTCCCGAATCCGCTTCACCCGAACACCGCCGTCAACACCCAGCCGTTTGGCATCGGTTGCGGCCAGTTCTTCAAAGTCGGCTCCCAGCGAACCCAGGGTGGCGGCTGAATTTGAAGCAGAAATGTTGTCGCTTTTCTTGATGATGTCGCGACCTCCGTTGCGGTTCCGCAGTTCGACGCGGAAATCCCGCAGATCGCCATTCCGGTTTACGGTCATCGCAATGACATCACCCGGGCGACGACGGCCGATGATTTCGCGCATTTGAGCGTCGGAATCCACATTCTGGCCTTCCATCTTCACGATCACGTCACCTTTCTTCAAACCAGCCGACGCTGAGGCACCGCCTTCCACGACTTCGTTGATGTAGATCCCACGACCAATTTTAGAACCCAGTTCCTGTGCTCGCAGGCTATTCAGTTCAACCGGAATGATGCCCAGGTAGCCCCGTTGTACGTTGCCATATTTAACCAGGTCAGCCGAAACTTTTTTCACCAAGGAAACCGGAACGGCAAAACCGTATCCACTATAATACCCCGTAGCTGAAGCAATGGCCGAGTTGATACCGACCAGTTCACCACGCAGGTTGACCAGTGCCCCACCGGAATTACCGGGGTTGATAGCGGCATCAGTCTGGATGAAGGCTTCGACCGGCGAATCCGGTTTGGCGTCGTTGCGGTCGATATTCTGATCCAGAATACCAATCCGACGGCTTTTGGCGCTCACAATACCGGCTGTAACCGTCGATTCCAGATCCAGCGGATAACCCACGGCCAACACCCACTCACCGAGTTTCAGCGCATCCGAATCACCCAGGGTAATGGAAGGCAGATTTTTGGCATTCACCTGAATTACGGCCAGATCGGTCAGCGGGTCGGTTCCAATCACTTTCGCCTTGAAACTGCGCTTGTCGGTCAGAATCACTTCCACTTCGTCGGCACCCTGTACGACGTGGTTGTTCGTAACAATGTAGCCGTCCTGGCTAATGATGACGCCGGAGCCGGATGCCTGACCGCGTTGCCGTTGCGGGGCACCGCCGTTGCCACCCCGGCCAAATTCGTCCCCAAAGAAGTCACGGAAAATATCCGGAATCTGCTGTTGGCGAACCGTACGGGTCATAGTCGTTTTGATGTGTACTACCGCCGGTGTAGTGGCTTCGGCAGCGTAGGTAAAATCACCCGGAGCGCCCTGAGGCCCGGTCAATGCCGCCAACCGGCCCGTAGGGGTAGGAGTTGGTGACGATTCGTTAAAAATTACATCCTGCTTATTAAATCCTAAGAAGTTATAAGCGGCCAATGTAACAAAGCTTGACAGCAGAGCGATGATCGCTAACGTTTTCCAGTTGTTTTTCATGACTTGATTCTAAAAATGGGTCGTTTACTGTTTTCGTACCAGTTCCCCAAGATAACGAAATCTGCTTTTCCAAAAATTCGCTTTTTTAACGCAATTAACAAATTTTAACAGGCGAATGTTGGCTGGCTGCGCCGTTGAGACAAGAGATGGAGAGCCAGTGAAAATCACAATTTTCAGTTATTGGGTTGTTGGTCAGAAATCAGAGGTATAGCACCCTAGTTACAACATCCATACCAGTCCAATGTTTAGAGAAATTTATGTCATTATGACGGGAATGTTTGTTTATTTTAGACGACAACCAGGTCAGTTTGACAGGTGGTTTTTAGCTACCAGGGGTGACATTTGATAAAATGACACAAAATACCGAAGGTTGGTGCAGAAACGAATTGTCCGGAAACCTGATCGGGAAGGGGGGGGAGATGCCGGATTTTAATTGGAAACCGGCTTCATCTGCAATTGCTCACAGGCTTTTTCGGCGGCCGACTGTTCGGCTTTTTTCTTGCTGTAGCCACTGCCCTGGGCAAACGGTTCGTCGTTGACCGTTACCTGCGAGATGAATTCGCGGAAGTGGTTGTTTCCGCGTTCAGAAATAATGATAAATTCTACTTTTTTGCCTTCCCGTTGCGCCCACTCGATCAGGCGGCTTTTGAAATTGGCGTTGTTACTGATCAGGGCTTCGAGGTCATAATGGCCCAGTAACTCCTTGAGAATGAACCGACGCGTAAACCGGAATCCTTTGTCAAGATAAATGGCACCGACCAGCGCTTCGAGCGCGTCGCCGTACATGGAGGTGCGGGAAGGAACAATTCCCCGGTTGCGGCTGCCGTCGTATTCGATCAGGTTTTCGAGACCGATTTTCCGGGCAATGCCGTTAAGGGTTTCCCGGTTGACAATCCGGGAGCGGATTTCGGTCAGGAAGCCTTCGTCTTTATACGGAAATTTTTTGAAGAGAAACTCGGCAATCACCATGCCTAAAACCGCATCGCCCAGGTATTCCAGCCGTTCGTTGGATTCTTTGAAGCCCTTGATCGCCGTTTCTTTCGAGGCCGAGGTGTGCCGGAAGGCGAGTTGATACAGGCCGACGTTGGAAGGCGCTTCGCCAATGATGTGTTCAACGGAGCGCTTAAATTTTTTGCGTTCGCTGTTGCCCAGCCGAAACCGGAAAAAACTGCGAATAGGCTCGAAGAAGGTGTTGGCTGAAGCGGCTGGCACGCGGCTGTTTATGACTCAAGTTTGCGAAATATCACGGAAAAATTATGACCCCCGAACCCAAACGTATTACTCAAAGCAACGTCGATGGTTCTTTTCTGGGCTTCGTTGAACGTAAAGTTCAGCTTCGGGTTAAATTGTTCGTCGTCGGTAAAATGGTTGATGGTCGGTGGAACAATACCGTATTTCATCGCCATCAGACAGGCAATGGCTTCAATGGCCCCGGCCGCCCCCAGCAGGTGACCCGTCATCGACTTGGTGCTGCTGATGTTGACTTTATAGGCATGGTCGCCAAAAACTTTTTCAATCGCTGTCGCTTCGCTGACGTCGCCCAAAGGCGTCGACGTTCCGTGTACGTTGATATAGTCGATGTCTTCCGGCCGAATCTGGGCGTCGTCGAGCGCATCTTTCATCACATTGAGTGCGCCTAACCCTT
Organism: Larkinella sp. C7; assembly: GCF_006149005.1. Taxonomy (GTDB): domain Bacteria; phylum Bacteroidota; class Bacteroidia; order Cytophagales; family Spirosomataceae; genus Larkinella. The sequence continues at coordinate 147,103 of NZ_VBSL01000009.1, forward strand.
CGGGGTGCGGTGCCGTAATGTGGTAGGCATCGGACGACATGCCTCCGCCGATCAGTTCGGCGTAAATCTTGGCACCCCGCGCTTTTGCGTGTTCATACTCTTCCAGAATGAGGGCTCCGGCCCCTTCGCCCAGCACAAAACCGTCGCGGTCTTTGTCAAACGGCCGTGAAGCCGTTTCCGGCGACTCGTTTCGTTCCGACAAGGCCCGGAGCGCATTGAACCCGCCGACACCCGCTTCGGTTACGGCGGCTTCAGAACCGCCGGAAATGGCGATGTTCAGCCGTCCCAGCCGAATGAAGTTGAAGGCGTCGATCATGGCGTTGGTCGCCGAAGCGCAGGCCGAAACCGTCACGTAATTGACACCGTGAAAACCGTAGCGAATCGAGAGCATGCCCGATGCACTGTCGGCAATCATTTTCGGAATGAAGAATGGATTGTAACGGGGAGTGCCATCGCCGGTGGCGTAATTCTTTACTTCGTCTTCGAAGGTTTTGAGCCCTCCGATTCCTGAACCCCAGATGACACCGGCTTTGTTTAGATCGAGCTTGGTGAGGTCAAGCCCGGCGTCTTTCACCGCTTCGTCGCCCACAATGAGGGCGTACTGGGCAAAAGGGTCCATCTTACGAGCGTCCTGACGAGGGATGAACTGGTTGATATCCAGGTTCTTGATTTCGCAGGCGAATTTTGTCCGAAATTTTTCGGCATTGAATTTAGTAATCGGACCGGCGCCACTTACACCGGCAGATAAGCCGTTCCAGAACTCTTGTACTGTATTACCAATCGGCGTAAGAGCGCCCAGGCCGGTGATTACTACTCGTTTAAAAGGCATAGAATGAACTACAAAAAGAAAAGCTTATTTCACATTCTCTTCCAGGTACGTAATGGCCTGGCCTACCGTACCAATGTTTTCCGCCTGATCGTCCGGAATAGAGATGTTAAACTCTTTTTCAAATTCCATAATCAGTTCAACGGTGTCGAGCGAATCAGCGCCCAGATCATTAGTGAAGCTGGCTTCCGGCGTTACCTCCGATTCTTCAACACCCAGTTTTTCAACAATGATTGCTTTTACTTTGTCTGCAATTTCTGACATTTCTGTATGCGTTTGGGGTTCTAAAAACTGTGCAAAGAAAGAGATTAAAAACAGTATTGTCAAATAATTTTTTCTATCGAAAATCGTTTAAAAGTGCTTGGTTTTTTTTGTAAAAAGACAGATTAACAGCTTATTACAAAATAAAATTGTATTTACCAACCGAACTACCGTCCCGGTACCAACTCGATCACCAGACGGCCAAATGAAGTAGCTCCGGTTTCGTCGAATGGCCCAACAATCTATCAAAATGGCAATAAACGACTTAAATTTCAGATTAGTCGCTCCCAAAGCGGCCAGAACCGGTAAAAGTTAGCGAAAGTGCGATTTTGACAGGACTGAACCGTTCAAAGTGGGCTAATTGTGTAGTTTTGTACGAAAACCTCAAAAACGCCTGTGAAGATTGCCAAACTAAAACATACCGATTCTGGCAACTTTTTCCTGATTGCGGGACCCTGCGCCATCGAAAGCCGCGAAATGGCCCTGGAAATTGCCGAAAAACTGGTCGCCCTAACGGATCGACTCCGGATTCCGTTTCTGTTCAAAGGCTCCTACCGCAAAGCGAACCGGACAAAACTGGATTCTTTTACCGGCATCGGCGATCGTTTAGCCCTCGAAATTCTCAGAGAAGTGGGCGAGCGGTTCCAGGTTCCGACCGTCACGGATTTCCACGAATCGCACGAGGCCGCGATGGCGGCAGAGTACGTGGATGTGCTGCAAATTCCGGCATTTTTGTGCCGACAAACCGATATGCTCACCGCAGCCGCCCAAACCGGGAAAGTGGTCAACATCAAAAAAGGACAATTTATGTCGGGCGATTCGATGGCTTTTGCCGTTGAAAAAGTGAAGTCGGTTTATCCGGATGCGGAAGTGTTTCTGACCGACCGGGGCAACTCGTTCGGGTACGGCGATCTGGTGGTCGATTATCGAAACCTGCCGATGATGCAGGCTCATGGCGTTCCGGTGGTAATGGACTGTACGCACTCGCTGCAACAGCCCAACCAGTCGTCGGGCGTCACGGGCGGAAAACCGGCCCTGATTGCCACCATCGCCAAAGCCGCCATTGCTGTAGGGGCCGACGGTCTGTTTATCGAAACTCACCCCAACCCGTCGGAAGCTAAATCGGATGGGGCCAATATGTTGCCGCTGAGTCAGTTGGAAGGTTTGCTGGAGAAACTGGTCCGGATTCGGCAAGCCATATCCTGACCGATAACAGTAGAAAAAACCGCTCTAGCCCTCTATTCACAAACTGATCTTATTCATCCATGCAGACCCGTTATACGACCAATCCCAGCGATTTCAAGCAGTATGATACCGACCGGATTCGGCGGGAATTTCTCATCGAAAGCCTGTTTACATCCAATTCTTTCGAGTTCGTTTATTCGCATTACGACCGGATGATCGTGGGGGGCGTCATGCCCGTCGATGGGCCGCAGACATTACCGACGTATGACGAGCTGAAAGCGGATTTCTTTCTGCAACGGCGTGAGCTGGGGATCATCAATCTGGCCGGAGATGGAACCGTAACGGTTGACGGACAGGTGATTGACTTGACAAAAAAAGATTGTCTATACGTGGGGATGGGAAGCCGGGAGGTGATTTTTAACAGCAACCAGTCCGACAAACCGGCCAAATTTGCGCTGATTTCGACCCCCGCCCACCGAACCTGTCCGACGGCAAAACTGACATCGGCAGAAGCCTCGCCGGTGGAGCTGGGCGCCCAGGAAACGGCCAATCAGCGAACCATCTACAAATACATTCATGCCGACGGTTTGCAAAGCTGTCAGTTGGTGATGGGACTGACAACCCTGAAATCCGGCAACATCTGGAACACCATGCCGCCCCACGTTCACGACCGCCGGATGGAAGCGTATATCTATTTTGATATTCCGGAAAACCAGCGTGTTTTTCACTTTATGGGCCATCCCCAGGAAACGCGTCACCTGCTGGTGGCCACCGATCAGGCCATTCTGTCTCCGCCCTGGTCCATTCATGCCGGCGCCGGAACCGCCAGTTACTCCTTCATCTGGGCCATGGCGGGCGAAAATTATTCGTTTACCGACATGGATTTTGTTCAATTGAGCGACATCCGGTAGTGAAAATCTGCCGTTTCTGACTGGTAATCTTGCGCGCTTCATACACTTATTTTTGGATAAATTTTAAAAGTCGATTAAACGGGATTTTCTGATTGTCAGGGGTTTATGATTTTTTTAAAATCTATTCCGTTGATTTTTAGCGGGTTATGTTAAAAATTTAAAAAGAATAATACTAGATTTAGGAGCAACATTGCTACCTGAAACTATGTCCATCGTAAACAAAGCGCGGCAGGCTTACAAAAGGCTGTTTCCTGCCCCGGTTCTCCATGATTTTCCGGCTGAGAATCTGCCCTGGATTGACAGGCAGAATCCGGACATCGAGGGGTTCGTCAAACAGTTCCCCAAAGCCAGCCAGTTACCCTATGATTTGACCGAAAAGCTTCATTTTTGGCACAAGAACGGGTATGTCATTCTCGAAAAGGTCATTTCGGACGAACTGATCGATGCCTATCTGGCCGATGTGCAGGAATTGATCGAAAAACACAAGCAGTATGACATCAACATTCGCATCGACCGGCCCGAATACCGCAAACACCCGGTGATGAAAGTCCGGGATGTTCCGCGTGAAATTATTGAAGGCCAGTACATTAAAGTAATGGACTTCCACAATGCCTCGGTGGCTGGCAAGAAACTGATGCTTCATAAAGCCATTGTTTCGTTTCTGGAGGCCATCTTCAACGAAAAGGTGGTGGCCATGCAGAGCCTGACTTTTTTGTATGGTTCACAGCAGGAAACCCACCAGGATTTTCCGTATGTGGTTCCCCAGGTTCCGAGTCATCTGGCCGCAGCCTGGATCGCGCTGGAAGATGTGAAACCCGGATCGGGTGAATTGCATTACTTTGTCGGATCGCACAAGATTCCGAAATTCAACTGGGGAAACGGTATTTTCTTCACGGGTGAATCGACCAAAAATCCGACGGATTTCGGCCGTTATCTGATTGCCGAATGTGAGGGACTGGAGCGGAAGACGCTGTTGCTTAAAAAGGGCGACGTCCTGATCTGGCACGCGGCTCTGGCCCACGGTGGCGAACCGATTCTGGATGAAAGCCTGACCCGCAAATCGTACGTCTGTCATTATTCTTCGGCCCTGGGGTATTTTCGGCATCGGCACGACCTCGTGAACGAGCCCGTCCGCTACAACCTGAATGGTGCCGACGTCTTTGCAGACCCCACGCTGAAAGAATACGAAAATACCTTTCAACGCGGTGAGACGATCCATGGATAGTCACCGGGTTCTGTTCAATAAAAAAATCGCCCTCTGACTCAGAGGGCGATTTTTGATTCTACCAATCTCTATTAACTATTTTATTTTTACCGGTCTACGCTTTTGATCGAGCTGGCACCGGAGGTATTGGAGCGAATGGAGGCCGAACCACGGTAGGTCAGGCTGCTGGCTCCGCTGGCGTCGGCATCGAGCCGGTCGCTGACGTTCATCCGGGCGCTGCTGGCTCCCGACAAATCCACTTTGGCACTCGACACCTTCAGGTCGTAGGCTTTCAGCGTCGTGGCCCCCGAAACTTCCCCGTCGAGCCGCTTGGCCTGGCCGGTTAGGGTCACATTGGAAGCCCCCGACAGATCGACCAGCACGCGTTCCGCATCTACTTCGATGGTCGACGTCGACGCCCCCGATATGTCGACAGCCAGTTCTTTAAGGTTGCGGAAACCAGTCACATCGGACCTGGAGGCCCCCGAGAAGGACACGCTTTTCAGGTCGGGCAGGGTCACATTGACCGTAACCCGCTGACGGTTCCGGTTCCAGCCGAGTTTATCTTTGTAACGGACCTGGAGTTTATTGTTGATCACTTTCGCTTCCAGATCGTCCAGGTCATCGCCCCGCCCCGAAGCCGTCACTTTGTAGCCACTGCCGCGCGTCACGTGAATGATGAAGGCACTGCCAAGGTCGAGTTTGTCGAAGTTGCTGACGTTGAACGTCCGGGTTTCGTCCTGAACGGGCAGGGCACTCATGATTTCGACCAACTGGCTTCCCGAAGGGCTGATGGCGGCTATCGATAAAACCGTTGTCGAGAGCAGAAAGGGTGTTAATAAGGAGAACGCAAGTGACCTTTTCATAGCAGATTTTAGTTGAACAATTCAGGCTAAAGATGCAAAACCGTATTAAAACGTTGCATCTATTGCGGCTGATTCGTATTTCCGTGTACGCTGCTGGCTCCGCTGGTTTTCGACTTCAGATCGTCTACTGTGCCGAATTCTGCGTTGCTGGCTCCGACTGCTTCGACGTCGGCCCGGCCAACTGTCATTGCCGTCGCATCGAGTTTACAGGCACCGGACAGGTGTGCGTTCACATTGTTGGAGCGTCCGCGCAGGGTCGCCTTCGAAGCGCCGGTCAGATCGATGTCCAGTTTGTTGGTTTTGACGTCGATGAGGGCTTTGCAGGCCCCGGTCAGGTCGATGTCCAGGTTGTCGAGCGAGTCGAAACCGGTAATGATCGACTGCGTGGCTCCCGAATAATGGATGGATTGCACATCCGGCATCGTTACCGTGATGCCGATCCGACGGCGGTTGCGCCATTTGAAAATGCCCTCATTCCGGAAATCGACGTGCAGTTCGCCATTTTCAACCTGAACCCGCAGATCGTCGATGTCTTCTTCACGGCCATCGGCTACGACCTTGAAGGTTTCGCCCCGTTTTACTCGGACGGCAAAGGCCCCCCCCATGTCGATTTTTGAGAAATTTGTCGCTTCAAACTGGCGGGTGTATTCACCTTTCTGGTGGAAATCATCCCCCAACTCGTTGCGCAGTGCTTCGTCGATGGCGTCGTTGGTATCGAAGTCTTCCTCGTAGCGGTTGTCGTTCAGTTCACGCGGATGGGTCAGGGAAACCAGACCATCGGTTTTGCTGAATTTCCAGAGGCTGGTTTTCATCCGTTCCAGTTCCTCGTTTCCAAACTCGTTGCGAATATGACGGGCAAAAGCTTCGGTCATTCGGAACGGGCGTTCGTAGGGAATGTAGATCGTGAGGTCGATATCCTGCCCCCGGAACCGTGATCCCGGTTTGATTTCGTAGTTGTCGTCAAACCGAATCAGGGAGTCTTTGACCGACCAGTTATACAGAATAGTCCGGGCATTTTGCTGGGCAATCTGGCGGGTAGGCCCCTGCGCTTCCTGACGCTTCAGCAAGCTCCAGGCTGTGCCCTCGACCCCTTCCAACTCAATGGATGTATGAAAATCGTTGTCATTGTCGTCCTCGTCATTGATGTCGAGCGTCGGGATGGCGGCCGGAACCGGCAACGTCACCGTCTCCTCAATGTGGCCGCTGCGGCTGAATTCATTGACCACCTGCGGAACCGTAGCGGCCAGCCCAATCAGGCCTAAAAACCAGACACTCAACAGCGTTAACGAGATAGCGGTAGTCACCAGGGCCCGTTGCGAAATGATCATGATTCCGAGAATTGCGATGGCCAGACCGGGCAGAAAAACCGCAACAAAGGCCGACAGAATCATCGGAGGGGTGATTTCCCGCTGGATCATGTACGGAATGTCACTGTTCCCGAAGTGAATTCCTTTCAGACCAAAAACCGTACCCAGAACGCCCAGTGCGCCCACCATAATGGCAAACCCGACCACGACCAGAAACACCCCGGCTAAAACCCGGACAATCGATACCGTGCCGCGTGCCAACGGGCCCAGAATACTGGCCAACCCGTTGAAGATGGTGGCAATCAGCCGAAACGGAAACAGCAGAACTTTGGCCAGCGTACTTTCTTCGGCGGTTTCGTTGATATCAAGGCTACGCTTGATATTGCTCTCGATGTTCGAGAGCGTAATGGGCTCCCCCTGCATTTCCATCTTTTCGGTTAAGGTGTTGGCCGTCGGCGAGATGATCCAGAGAACGATGTAGGCCAGAAAACCGGTACCGAACAGGAAGATGGTCAGAACGAACAGCAGACGCACCACCCCGGCGTCGATGCCAAAGTAAGCGGCAATCCCCGAAGCAACACCACCCAGCACTTTATCGTCGGGATTTCGGTAGAACTTCTTGACACTTTTGTCATCTTCCAGTGTCATGGAACCCGGAAAGGCCACCCACATGGCGATGTACAGAATTACGGTGAAACCGGAGATGCCGCCAAAGAATTCGTCACTGCCGTGTCCGAAAATTCCGCTGAAAGGCGGCAGGGCCAGAATGAGCGTCACAAAAATCAGCCGTACCCAAACCGGGTCGATGTTGAAATAGTTGGCAATCCCGGAAGCAACGCCACCGGCAATTTTCCGGCGCAGGTCACGGTAGAGTTTGCGTGGGGGTAAACCGCTCGGGCGGGGCGGTGGCACCGAACCCGTTCCGGGGGCTGGGCCGGCTTTGGGTTCCGGATTGGCACCCGCCGTTGCGGCCGATTCGTAGGCTGCCTGCGAACGGCTGCTGGCGGCAACACCGATGCTGTCTTCTTCTTCGATGGCTTCGAAATCGGCCACCGTTCCCATCGACAGAATCAATTCGTTGACATCTTCCAGTGTAACTACCTGGCGCGGACTGGCCTGCTTTTCTGCCGCCTTGAGCTTGTTGAGCAGCTTTTCGGCAATCCGGTTTTCGATGTCGGTAATGATTTCCTGGCTGTCTTCATACGTCGAAAAGTAGTGTTGAATCGACGTGAGATACCCTTTTAATTTATCGTAGCCATCTTCCTCGATGTGGAAGATCACTCCGCTTATATTAATACTGATGGTCTTTTTCATGGCAACAAAGCGTGTGAAAGAGTCGAGATGTGTTTAGGTCAGTTTTCCGGATTGGGCTTTTCGGGATTGTTTTCGACGGACAGAACCGAGGTTTCCACGGCCGTCAATCCATTGATCGCAGCCTTGTGTTTTTCGGTTTTACTGACAATCGAGTTCACCGAATCGGATAATTCCTGCCACGTATCGTTCATTCCTTTCAGAGACGCCTGGCCGGTTTCGGTCAGCAGGTAATATTTCCGCGGGGGGCCGGAGGTTGATTCCACCCATTTATAATCGAGCAACCCGGCATTCTTGAGCCGGGTCAGAAGCGGATAAAGCGTGCCTTCTACGACCATGATGCGGGCGGACGTGAGTTCCTCCAGCATGTCGGAAGCATATACTTCGCCCCGCGAGATGATGTGCAGAATGCAGAATTCCAGAATTCCCTTCCGCATTTGCACTTGAGCATTTTCAATATTCATATCACTGCATGACGTTTAACTAGTTGACGGGGGTAGGAGCTGATCGGTTTATGTATGGTCGTAATCGGTTGTTCATCAGTTGTTGTTCACGTAGTAATTGGTGTCCAACCAGCTCCTGACCTTTCCAGTTTTGATAGTTCAAAGGTACACAAAGGTACTATGCAATGCAAGGTACTTTATAAAATACTCTTTGCTGAAATGATGAGCGGAAAAAATAAAGAGATGAATGGCGGATTTGGCGTAAACGCCGATTAATTTGTAAGTTTATCTGCCGAATTTTATCTACCCGCGCCATGAGACTCATCTTCTTAAGCTTTTTGTTCTGTCTGGCATCATTAAAATTGGTTGCGCAAGCAACTGACTTTGGTAACGGCTGGATCAATTTTGGGCAAACCTACTACCGAATTCCCATCACCCAGCCCGGCGTGTACCGACTCACTATGGCCGATTTGCAAAAAGCCGGTGTTCCAACGGCTTCCATTGACCCTGCCAGCTTGCAGGTATTTCGGCGGGGTATCGAACTGGCGATTTACCTGGCCGGTGAATCGGACAACAAACTGGATGCGGACGATTACCTGGAGTTTATCGGTGAAAAAAACGACGGTCGGCAGGATTCACTGCTTTACCGGCCCCGGAACGCCCAGCCGCATCCGTATTACAGCATGTATTCGGATACCGCGGCCTACTTTCTGACCTGGCGGCTCGACGGACGGAAGGGCAAACGCATGGACTTTATTGCCGAAACCGACGCGCAGGGCCTGACACCGGAGCCGTATCATCTGGCCGAGCAACTCACGGTTTTGACCAACGAAATCTCTATCAACCAGTCGAACGGCGGGCCGTCGCCTTTTCCGTCGGCCTACGAACTTTTTTTTGAAGAAGGTGAAGGCTATACCGGCCCGATGCTGAAAAAAGACAGCCTGGTTAGCCGAACCTTTCTGCTCGACGGCTGGGTGCGAACGGCACCCGAAAAACCGCGCATGGAACTGTTGCTGAACGGGCGCGATAACACCACCCACCTGGTTCGTGTCTTTTCGGGGAAAACCGCTCCGGGGTCATCTCCGCTGGCAAACACCCGCTTCGAATGGTTCAATACGGCCCGCCTGGCGTTCGACATCCCGCCAACAGATGTCTCGTCGTCGAATGAATTGACGCTCTCAACCCAATCGCATGGCCCGTTTGAAACCGACCGCTATTCGGTGAGCTACTACCGGCTTCGGTTCCCGCAGACGTTCAGTTTGAGCAACCTGACCCGGAGGACCATCAACCTGTTGCCCAATCCCAAAGGCCGGTCGTATATAGAGTTGACGGATGCTCCGGCCAATGCGCTGCTGTATGACCTAACCGATCCGGTTCATCCGCGCCGTCTGACCGCCGTCCGTGACCAGACCCTTCTGAAACTGGTCGTACCCAATACCGAAACCCCGCGCCAGCTTCTGATCACGGCCGGAACGCTGACGCCGTCGCGGCTGGAACGGACGGTTTTTCGGAAGATCGATCCGGCAAAACACAATTATCTGGTGGTTAGCCACGAGTCGTTGATGAAGCCGGTGGGCAACGTGGCGAATCCGGTCAAAGCCTACGCGGGCTACCGGGCGTCGGCAGCGGGCGGGAGGCATGATACGCTGGTGGTCACGATGAAACAATTGCTCAACCAGTTTAGCTACGGCGAACGGACACCCCTGGCCATCCGCCGGTTTGCCGATTACATGCTGACGGGCAAACCCTCATCCGGCGATACGACCAAATACATGCTGTTGATCGGGCGCGGCAATGCGTATTTCCCCATGCGGACCAGTCCGGATCAGTACTACCGCGACCTCGTAATGACCATCGGCAATGTGCCGGGTTCTGACCTGTTACTGACGGAAGGGCTGGCGGGTTATCCGGCGAATGTGCCGGCGATTCCGACCGGGCGGATCAACACGCTGAATCCGCAGGAGGTGTTGACGTACCTCGAAAAAGTAAAGGAGTTTGAGCGCACGCCCGTTAACGAACCCTGGCGGAAGGAAGTGCTGCACCTGAGCGGAGGCAGTTCGGTCTTTGAAGTGACCACCTTCCGGCGTATTTTGGATCGGGCCAGCGAAACCGCCCGCAGGCAGTATGTGGGGGCCAATATTACCGTCAAAGCCAAACAGACCGACGAACCGGTGGAGCGCGTGGACGTCAGCGGGATTGTCAATGCCGGCGTTGCCCTGATGACGTTTTTCGGTCATTCGTCGCCCATCGTGACCGATCTGGATTTTGGCTATGCCTCCAAACCGTCTTACGGTTATCACAACAAGGGTCGGTATCCGCTGATGTTTTTCAACGGCTGCGGAATCGGTAATATCTTTTTTGGGTCGGTCGGTAACTTGTCCACCGACTGGCTGCTAACCCCCGACAAAGGAGCGATTGCGATTCTGGCGCACAGCGGTTCGGGCTATTCCGGCCCGCTCGAAACCTACACCCAGCAGTTCTATCAGACGTTATTTGCCGACACGGCTTTTCTCAACAAACCGATTGGGTTGATTCAGCAGGAAACCACCCGGCGCGTGCTGGCGCAATACAGCGGAGCCTACGACCTTTCCAATGCCCACCAGATGGTGTTGCAGGGCGACCCGGTTTTGCGTTTGTTTCCCATTCACAAACCGGATTTCAGTGTCAATTCGTCGGGCGTTTTTCAGCGGGGTTCGCAAAAAGATTCCGTGCGATTCGGTGTGGTGGTGACCAACGCGGGGCGTTTCGAGACCCGGCAGCGGGTGGGGCTGGCGGTTCGGCAACGGCTGGCCCAAGGGCAGATGCGCTCCTACGGCACGAAGGTGAACAACGCCATTGCCTACCGCGATACCCTCTTTTACGCCTTCAAACCGGAGTCACTGCCCAACGCCGAAACGCCCAACCGGTTTGAAATCGTGGTTGATCCGGATAACCAGATTGAGGAGTCGGAAGAAAACAATAATCTGGTGGTGTTCGACCTGAAAGCCGGGGCGGATGGCTACACGGTGGTCTTACCGGATTCGGGCCAGCGGTTTCCGCCCGATCGCCTGAACCCCTTGCTGAAGGTGACGTTTGACGGTATTCAACTGAAAAATGAAGCCCTGGTGTCCGCCAATCCCCTGATTCGTCTGGTTTTACAGGATGAAGACCCGTACCGAATCCGTCAGGATACCGTCGGGATTGAGGTGTTCCTGAAAAAACCGTGTGCAACCTGCGATTTTGAACGCGTAACCCTGGATAGCCCAGCGGTTCGTTGGAAACCGGCGGGTCCCGATAACCGGTTTGTGCTGGATTATCAGCCCCAAAATCTGGCGGACGGCCTGTATGCATTGCAGGTTTATGCCGCCGATGTCAGTGGCAACCGGGCCGGGCCGGGGCCGTATGAGATCCAGTTTCGGGTGCAGAATGGGGATAGTTTGTCGGTTGTGCAGGCAACGCCCAATCCGTTTGCGACGCACACCCGGTTTCGGTTTACGGTTTCGGGAACGGAGTCGCCGGGGGAGGGTCAGATTCTGATTCGGAACCTGAACGGCCATCTCGTTCGCACCCTTCGGCAGCCGGTGCGGGTGGGCGAGAATCTGGTTTTCTGGGACGGCACGGATCAGGGTGGGGTGCCACTGCCCAACGGTTTGTATGTCTTTCGGTTGGTATTGAATGATGGGCGGCAGAAGAGTGGTAAGGCGGTATTGCATCGCTAAGCCAGCCGGTTTAATCCCAGCATTCCATTAGCAGCAAATCGCCGTTCCGGTACTGAATCTTTACAAAACCGTCCTCGGCTGCTTCGTTGCTGCTGCCGGTTCGATAGCCCAGGGTCAGGGTTTCGTCGGCCAGGTTGTACTTAAGCCCTTCGGTAACGATGCCATCCACCGCACCGACCGGAATCAGCGAAATGGGCGTGCCTTTGGCGTACCATTTTTCGAAAGAACCGGTCAGGGGCGTAATTTTTGAATGATCATCGACCATAACGATCTTAATCCGGTCTTTATAGCGAATGATATTGGTCATGTTCGTCATGGTGTGATCGGCCCGGCGACCCGTGGCCCAGACGATGTTGACGGCCGGAAAACCGCGTTCGATCAGAAATTCGATGCCTTTGTCGAGGTCGGTTTTGTTCTGGTCGGGCGTGTGAATGATTTCGATGGGGTATTGCCGTTCGCGAATCACCTCGAAATCCGGCTGGTAATCGAAATCGCCGAGCAGGGCGTCCACCTTAATGTCCAGGTCCAGTACGCGCCAGATGGCATTGTCCAGCACAACGACGAACGGATTCCATTCAAGCAGTTGGCCCAGCAGTTCGGGGTCGCAGCTTTCGCCGTTGGCAATCAGCAAGGCCGGTTCCTGTTTATCGCGTACAATGTGGTGTGAAGACATAAGTTGAAAGAATGATGAACGATGGATGATGAACGATGACAGGGCTGTCTGCATGAGCCCACTCATCGCTCATCATTTGTTTAGTTGGTTTTTCCGGCCATTGTTCAAAAACCGTTATCGTTTTGCTGCGGAGGAGTTGCTGCATGGGAAGGCTGCGTTCCTCCTTTGGCCAGCCGAATGGCTTCCTGCAAAAAAAAGGCATCCTGCTGTTGGGGAGCCAATCCATCCGGGGTGTTCACATTGGTCAGTTCGTTTACGTCCTCAATCTCCAGCAACTCGATCGCGTTGTTCATCAGAATGGTTCGCGGATAGGGTGTGCCTTCGGCGATGCCCCGAAGGATGGCCGGATAGGCGGCTGGTTCCCAAATGCAGACGGAGGGTTCCGGAAAACGATGGTCGCTGTCCCAGAAAGCCGTCGCGATGGTTTCGCCCTTTCGGTTGAAGACTAGTTTTTGGATCGATTGTTCGGATAAAAACGGCAAATCGCACACCACCACCAGCCAGGCGTGGCGGGCCGACTGGTTTTGGAAAGCCGTCAAAATACCGGCTAAGGGACCCTTTACCGTCGAATCGTCCGGGATGAGCTTAAACCGGCTGTCGGCTAATTGGAGGGCCTGTTCCGCATTGACCGACAAAAAAACATCGTCGCAATACTTGGCCAGCAAATCATGGAGGTATTCGTACTGCGGTTTTCCGTGGTAGGCAATGGTGCTTTTGTCCACACCCATGCGGGTGCTGCGCCCACCGGCCAGCACCAGACCCAACAGGGGGGAGCTTGCTTCAGGCGGTTTGGTGAAAGTCATTTTTTCCGCCGGTTTTGTCCAGCAACCGGGTTTCTTTGATCACAATATCGTGCGAAAACGCTTTGCACATGTCATAGACCGTCAGAGCCGCCACCGACGCGCCCACGAGTGCTTCCATCTCAACGCCGGTTTTGGCTTCGAGGGCTGTGGTGCATTCGATGATCACCTCGTTTCCGTCGGTCGTTATCGTCAGTTTGCAACTGTCCAGACCAAGCGGGTGACAAAGTGGAATCAGGTCGGACGTCCGTTTGGCCGCCATGGTGCCGGCGATGATGGCGGTTTGAAAAACCGGCCCTTTTTTGGTCTGAATATCCTGTCCCTGCAGGTGCTGCATGATGTCGTCGTTCAGCACTACGATGCTTCGGGCGCGGGCCACGCGCCGGGTGATGGCCTTGTCGCCGACGTCGACCATCGACGGATTGCCTTTGGGGTCGATATGGGTAAACATAAGGAGTCAAGAGTTAAGAGTTAAGAGTTAAGAGTTAAAAATTAAAAGTAGAATGTGCCAGCCAACCGCATGGGTGGTTAACTCTTAACTCATCACTCTTAACTCATAACTCTTTAAGGCTTGATAAACCCGGTGGACCGGTAATCCCATTACCGTATAAAAAGAACCTTCGATGCGCTGGATGCCGATCATGCCGATGGGTTCCTGAACCCCGTAGGCCCCGGCTTTGTCGAAGGGGCGGTATTTTTCGACGTAGGCGTGAATTTCGTAGTCGTCCAGCGGATTGAAAACCACCGTAACCACGTCGGTAAACGAAACGGTTTCTTCGGCCGACAGCAGGCAAACGCCCGTCATGACCTGGTGGGCGCGGCCCGACAGCCGCTGAAGCATCTGCACGGCCTCGTCGGCATCGGCTGGTTTGTTTAGAATATCGGAATCGACAACGACGATGGTGTCGGCGCACAAAACCAGTTGGTCGCCCAGATCAGCCCGAAACCGGTCGGCTTTCTGACGCGCCAGAAATGCCGGAACATCAGCAATGGGCATGTCTGGCGGAAAGCTTTCGTCGGTCGGTCGAACGTCAACGCGGAACGTACAACCCATTTCACGCATCAGTTGTTGTCGGCGGGGCGAATTGGATGCCAACACCAGGGGACGGTTCAATTGCATGGATTTCTGAAATATTATTCGTATACTTTAAACGGTTAACGGGGCAAAAGCATCTATTCCCTGCAAACATAACAACTAAACTTGTCTTGAAAACACCTTTTCAGATTCGAACCGCCACCCTGGATGACGCTGTGGCGCTGACTGATCTGGCGATCCGGACGATGCGGGAAGCTTTCGGGCCGCCCCACAATCCGGCCGAACTGGTTGAAGCGTATATAGAAGAAGCTTTTTCTGTGGAACAAACCCGTCAGGAACTGTTGGACCCCAAAGCAACCTTTTTAGTAACCGTTGGTTCCGATCTGGAAGTGGTGGGCTATGCGAAATTACGAAGAAACCGCCCACCCCGTCAGCTCAAAGGCCAACAGGCCATTGAAATTCAGCGTTTATATGTATTGGACAGTCAGATCGGGAACGGATTGGGGAGACAACTCATGGAAAACTGCCTCGATCGGGCCCGTCAGGAAGGCTATCAAGTGTTGTGGCTGGGGGTCTGGGAACGGAACAAACGGGCCATTGGCTTTTATGAGCGGATGGGTTTTCAACAATGTGGGTGGCATTATTTTCAGTTTGGCCACGAACGGCAGCGGGATTACTGGATGAAAAAAGAGGTGTAGTAGCGTGAAACCAGTCAGAGGTCGTCAGATCGATTCCAGTAGGTTCTGGCTCATTCGCATGGGCTGGCTGACGATCGTATGGCTGCTGATGACCGTTTCGGTTTCGGTGGCGCAGGAAATTAAAATTCCCGTTCCCGACACCAAAGGCGATTCGCTCACCCGGGCAGATTCGATTACGAAAGGCATTCGGGATGCCAAACAGGTGGTACGCGACAGTTTGTTTTACACGAAACTGAAGAACCGGATGTTCAAACGCAAGATTACGCGTGAACTCCATAAACTGCTTTTTCACGACATGTACAACAGCCGGATCAAAACCGGGGATGTCAATGAGATAGAAGTCAATCCTTTTATAAAATACCAGGGCCGGGTGATCAATAAAATTTTCATCCGACGGCTGGGCGTTTTTGGCTCCAGCGTATACGATACGCTCCGCCAACCCCGAAGCTGGCTCGAACGAACGGCAAACCAGCTTCATGCCGACACCCGCGAGGGGGTGATCCGACGCTCGTTTCTGCTGTTCGAAGAGGGCGACCGCATCAGTCCGGACACGCTGCGCGACAACGAGCGACTGCTCCGAAACTCCAATGTGTTTCATGATGCGCGGATCATCGTGGTGCCGCACGAAGGAAGCCGGGGTTTTGTCGATGTCTACGTCATCACGCAGGACGTCTGGTCGTTGCTGCCGTCGGGTAGCGTGGGCGGTTTCAACCGGTTCGATCTGCGGCTGGAACAGCGAAACTTCCGGGGACTGGCCCACACCTTTTCCAATCAGATTGCGTACAACGCCGACGATCCCTTTCAAAAACTCGAATACCGGGGGCGGTATATTGTTCCGTACATTGGCAAAACGTTTTTTACGGGGCAAGCCGATCTGGTAGAAACCCGCGATTTGAAACAATATGCGGTTCGCTTCTACCGCCCGTTCCTGACACCGGATACAAAATGGGCGGGTTCCGCCGAACTGAGTTACAACCGGTTTCCCCGGTATATCGTCTTTTCGGAAGACAGTGCTCAACTCACCAAACTCGGTTATTATTATAATGACGTTTGGGCTGGTTATGCCTTCAAACCGTTCTTTAGTTTTTTGGGGGAAGGGGACGACCGGACGCGGCTGGTGGTGGCCGCCCGCTTTACGCGACTGGCTTTTACCAACCGGCCGGAAGTGCGGAAGGACACCAATCAGTTGTTTCAGAATACGAATGCCACGCTGTTCAGCATCGGTTTGTCGCGTCGGCGCTATGTGCGGGACGTGTTGATCTACGGTTTTGGCCGGACAGAGGACGTTCCGTTCGGGAGTCTGGCGTCCATTGTGGCGGGCTACGACAATGCCGAACTGGGTCAGCGCAAGTACCTGGGTTTCAAATACTCCAAAGCGCATTATCTCGAATCGTTCGGTTATTTGTACGGAGCATTGAGTATCGGCAGTTTTTTGCGCAGTAAGACCACCGTCGAGCAGGGTGTTTTTTCGCTGGAGTCGAGTTACTTCACCCCCCTTCGAACGACCAACTGGGGCAACTGGCGGCATTTCATCAACTTCCGCTATACGATGGGCTCCCAGCGGTTCGACAACGAATTTCTGACGCTGAGTGGCCGCGACCGACTCGGGATCAATAACAACGAACTGCGCGGTACGAAATTACTATTGACCAATCTCGAAAACATTTTATTCTCCCGCCTGAACATCGTCGGTTTTCGGGTGGCCATTGTCACCTTTGCCAACCTCGGACTGGTCACCTACCAGACCCGAAAATTGTTCCAGGGCCCTCTTTATCAGGGCTATGGCGTGGCGTTCCGGTTGCGGAACGAAAACCTGACCTTCAACAGTTTCCAGATCCGGATTGCTTGGTATCCCAATATTCCCAACAACCCGGCACCTTTCCGCCCGGCCTTCGAAGGAATACCAACGGCCCGTTTCCGCGACTTCGACACCTCGGCACCAGAAATTATTCCATACCGCTGAAACTTTTTTTGAATATAATGTTGTTACATTAAATGTATAAACAGTATATTTGTAACGTTAACGGGGACTGGTAATTAAAGGTGAAATGGTTATTTTGCGATTGAACCGAAGAAGCCGTTCCTCACTTAGCAAAAATGACAATGCCAATCGAGAATGACATCAAACAGACAACATCGTTCCGGTCTCCGTATCACCGGATGACGGTGAATCTGATGTATACCAACGGGTGGGTATGCGATGAGCAGATGTATTTACTGAAACCGTATGGGTTAACCATTCAACAATACAACGTCCTCCGGATTTTGCGCGGACAATATCCTAACCCGGTCAAAGTAGCGGATATTACCGAGCGGATGCTGGATAAAATGTCGAATGCGTCCCGCTTGGTCGATAAATTGCTTGCAAAAGAATTGGCCCAGCGCACCGAATGCCCCAACGACCGTCGGGCGGTCGACGTCGTGATCACGGAGAAAGGTCTGGATCTGTTGAAAATTATGGATCAGCACCAGAATCAGTGGGAAAAGCGGTTTCACAACCTGACCGAAGAAGAAGCCAATGAGCTAAACCGCCTGCTCGACAAACTGCGTGGATCGTCCGAATAGCAATCCCTTTTTTTTCCAATAAATCAAATTACAACCAACCAATTTCCCTAAATTAAAAATTAATCTCATGTACAAGCAAATTTTAGTAGGATTCGTGGCCCTGAGCGTGGCAATCAGCAATCCCGTAGCAGCCAGCAATGGTGTTTCCGGTAATGACAAAAACGCCAAAAAGAGTGTCGCCAAAACGACGACTTACAACATCGACGTCGATAAAAGTGTATTGACCTGGAATGGTAAAAAAGTGACCGGCGAACATACCGGCCCTGTAAAAGCTGAAAAAGGCTATTTGACCCTCAGCGGTAACCAGTTGAAAGGCGGTGTGGTATCGATCGACCTCCGCACAATGACCAGCACCGACCTGAAAGACAACAAGGAATACCACGACAAGTTGATCAATCACCTGAAATCGGACGATTTCTTCTCAGTTGCCAAACACCCGGTTGCTACGTTCAAAATCACGAAAGTGAAAGCCACTGCCGGTAATGTTGCCGACGTAACCGGTGATCTGACGATCAAAGGCATCACGAACCCCGTCACGTTTCCGGTAACGTATTCTGTTTCGGGCAACACGCTGACCGCTAGTGGTAAAGCTACCATCAACCGCGCAAAATTCGAGATTAAATACGGCTCGAAATCATTCTTCGATAACCTGGGCGACAAAGTGATCTACGATGATTTCACCGTCGATATGAACATCGTGGCAACGGCCGACAATGCAGCCTCCGGCGTAAAAACGAAATAAGTTTTTAGCGTACTCCCGTAACGAACCGCGTTCCTGCCAGCAGGACGCGGTTTTTTTGTGTCCAGAGGTTTGGGGTCGTGGGGATGATTCAGGGATTGAATGGTGGTTTTTTGAGAGAATCTGAGAATAATAAAAAAAAATCTACGAATAGACTAGGGGATAAGCCCGGTTTTGCGGACTTAGTAGTAAACCCGATCCGTTTGTCTTCCTTTGTCGATGGCCGAAAATCTACCCGAAAATCCTGTTCCCTCCAATCCCTTCCGGCAGCCGTCTGCGGAACCGGTGGTGATCGATACCGAATTTCTGATTCGGCAGACGTTCGAAAGCGACGCCCGGCGGGGCTATGAACTACTTTTTCGGCGGTATTACCGGACGCTGTGCAGCCAGGCGGTTCGGTTTGTCCACTCGCGTACCATCGCTGAAGACCTGGTGAGCGAAGTATTTTTCAGTTTCTGGAAAAACCAGGTTCACCAGCACATTACCACGTCCTATCAGGCCTATTTGTATGCTGCCGTCCGGAAACGGGCTTACACGCATCTGCGGCTGGAATTTCGGCAGGAAGCGATGCCTGCGGAGGCCGAAGGTGATGGAATGGACGCCGATTTTGCGCTCGATCCCGAACAATTGCTCCAGTATACGGAACTCTACCAGCGCATCGAAGAAACCGTTCGGCAGCTTCCCCCGCAATGCCAGCGCGTGTTTGTGATGAGCCGGTTTGAAGGCAAAAAGCACCGCGAGATTGCCGACGAACTCCAGATTTCTCCGAAAACGATCGAAGCGCATTTAAGCCGTGCGCTTTCGCAACTCCGCCAGTCGCTTCAATTGGGCCTCTTTTGCTGGCTAACGGCATTTGCCCTTGTTCATCCCGCCACGCAACCGGGCTCCCCTGCATCGGCGCAAACCTCCGTCATCGTATGAATCCGGTTATCACGAAAGAAAAATTGTTCGAACATTTTGCGGGCCGTTCCACGGCTTTGCAGCGGACGATGATCGCCGAGTGGTTGCAGCAACCGGCCAACCAGGCGCACTACGTAGCCTGGCTCGACGAATGGGAACGCCAGCATCTCCAGTACATTGCCGATGAAGATGCGGCCCTGCAAACCCTCACGGATCGCATCGAAATCTGGGAACAGCAACACCCGGCGGTTCCGGCAAACCCGCCCATCCGCATTCACCCGTTGCCGGTTCAGCCCCGCTGGCTCGTGGCGGCTGCGGTGGTGTTTTCGCTGCTGGCAGGACTCTATGCGGGTCGGCAACGGCTGCTCTACCAGACCATAGCGACTGGTTTTGGTGAAACCCGACCGGTAACGCTGTCGGATGGGTCACAGGTAACGCTCAATGCCAATTCGACGCTGCGCGTACCGCGTTTCGGCTTCGGCACACAAACCCGGGCGGTTTGGCTGACGGGCGAAGCGGCTTTTTCCATCCGGCATACGCCAACGCACCAGCGGTTTGTCGTTCACACGAAGCGGGGCGTCGAGGTGGAGGTATTGGGTACTGAATTTAACGTATATGACCGACCGCAGGAAACCAAAATTGTGCTGAGTCGGGGGGCTATCCAGCTCAACTACAACAGCCCGACCCAGCCCGTTCGTCGCCTGCGCCTGAAACCGGGCGATGCGGTCCGGGTCAATCCCGCCGGTCAGCTAACCCAGAGTTATACGGCGCAGCCGGAGGCCAGTACGGCCTGGCGCGACCACCGGTTTGTATTCAAAAGCACCCCCGTTCGGGAAATTGCCGATCTTCTCCGCGATACCTACGATCTGCGGCTGGAACTGAAAAATCCGGCATTGGCCAACCGCACCATCACGGGTTCTTTCCAGGCCCACGATGCCGACGAGTTTCTGCAGGTGGTGGCTGAATTGCTGGAAATCAATTACAAACAGAAAGAAAATACCGTCACTTTTTTCGAATAGTCTTTCTACCCTTACCAACCTTCCCGTTCTATGTGTTCACCTTTGAACTCCACTCCGCTGCCCGTTTTGCTGGTTGCTTGGTTACTGAGCAGTCCGCAACCGGCCAGCAGCCAGACCCTGGCGATGGTTCGGCAGCAGGACCGCACGACGATGGCTCCATCGGCCGTGGTGACGCGCCGACTGGCCGACGTGCTGAATGACCTGAAAACCCGGTATCGGACCGATATTCTGTTTGAAGACCGTACCATCGCCAATCTGACCGTTCCGGCGGATGCGTTGGTCGGCAGTGCTACGCTCGAAGACGCGCTGAGCCGTTTGCTGAAACCGTTCAATCTGCGCTACAAACAGGTAAAACCGGGTACCTGGGTCGTTCTGAACCGAAAACCGCCGGTCGGTGATGCGCGATTTCCGGTCGTTCCGGCGACCGGGCGGGAGCAGGCTGGTAACACGGAAATCAGCGGCTTACCGGCTTCCCTGACCGCGTCTACAACCGCCGTTCCGGTGGATATATCCGTCGGTGGGACGGTGACGGGTGCCGACAATGGCGGTTCGTTGCCCGGCGTCAGCGTGGTTTTGAAAGGCACCAACCGGGGTACGACGACCGATGCCAATGGGCGGTATCAGTTGAGCGTTCCGGAACCGGCAACGGGCCTGACGCTGGTTTTTTCGTACGTGGGGTACCTGGCGCAGGAAGAGGTGATCAATAACCGTTCGGAAATTAATGTGGAGTTGAAAGTAAATAGTCAGGCGCTGAACGAAGTGGTTGTCGTGGGCTATGGAACGGTGCGGAAAAGCGATCTGACCGGTTCTGTGACGTCATTGAAAGCCCAGGATCTGACGCGGGGTGCCAACATGAACCTGCAGCAAACGCTGGCGGGTCGGGCACCGGGCGTGCAGATTTACCAGAAAAGCGGGGAACCGGGGGCCACGATGAGCGTGCAAATCCGGGGCATTACGTCCATTACGGGCAACAACGATCCGTTGTATGTGGTGGACGGTTTGCCGGTCAACGACGGCACGGCCATTGGCTCAGCGAGCGCGGGTGGCACGACCAGCAATCCCAACAACCGGACGCCACTGAACAGCCTGAATCCTGCGGATATTGAGTCGATCGAGATTTTAAAGGATGCCTCCGCTACGGCGATTTATGGGTCGCGCGGGGCGAATGGGGTGGTGATCATTACCACCAAAAAAGGCAAAGAAGGCAAGCTGAAAGTGGAATACAACGGAACCTACGGGGTTCAGACGGTGGCGCATACCCAGCAGTTTATGACGGGGGATGAATACACCAAAGTAATTAATGAAATCATCGACCTCGGGAAACTCAGCACGCCCAAAGTAACTGGCCCGAACGCCAATACCGACTGGCAGAAGCTGTTGTTACGCAACGCCCCCATCCAGTCACACGATCTGTCGTTCAGCGGGGCCGGTGGAAATACCAAATATTACGTATCGGTCGGGTATTTTAACCAGGACGGTATTATGCTGAAATCCGGCACCAATCGCTACAACGCCCGGGTGAATCTGGAAAACGGCATTGCTTCCAAATACAATGTCGGGGTGAGCCTGACGACGGCCTACAGCCGCGATTACTACAACGCCACCGGCGTCGGGCTGAACGACAACGCCAGTGCACTCTACATGGCCCAGAACTACGATCCGACGGCAGCCCCCTACAACCCCGACGGTTCGTTTTACCGCTCGCCGTTGATGGCTCCGATGGACAATCCACTGGCCGTCATCAATGGGCAGTATGGCATGGGCGACACCTACCGCACCTTCGGGAACGTGTATGCAGAATACTTTCTGATGCCGTCGCTGTCCGCCAAGGTTCGGGTCGGCGTGGATTTGAACAACAACCAGCGGTATTTCTGGATCGATCCTACTACGCTGACCGGTTTGTCGTACAATGGCTATGCCGACGTGCGCGACGGAAAAAGGGGGTATTACCTGACCGAAGGGACGCTGAACTACAACAAGGAGTTGAAAGAGCACCGGATTTCGGCGGTGGCCGGAGCGACCTATGAGCGGTATACGTCCAGTAGCCTGATCGCCAATTCCCGTTCCTTTGCCCTGCCCGATCTGACGTTCGATGCGCTGGGTACCGGTGATAATACGCTGAACGGGGTGGGCAGTGGTCGTCAGGAAAACAAAATCGTCTCGTTTCTGGGGCGCGCCAGTTATGCCTACAAAGGAAAATATCTGCTGACAGCGTCGATCCGCGCCGATGGTTCGGCACGGTTTGGCCCCAACAAACGGTTCGGGTATTTCCCGTCGGCAGCCGTGGCCTGGCGGATATATGACGAAGATTTTCTGAAAAATAACCGGGTGCTGAGCGAACTGAAACTGCGGGCGAGCTACGGCGTCACCGGAAACCAGCCGACGGTGAATTACCTCTATTTTTCGACCTACTCCGCCGGACGCAATGCGGTTTTTAACGGCAACAAAGTCAGTTCGCTCCAGCCGAGCCGCAGTGCCAATCCGGATCTGCAATGGGAAGCCGCCGTGCAGGCCGACATCGGGGTGGATTTCGGCTTCTTCAACTCGCGTCTGACGGGGAGCATCGACTACTATAACCGGAAGACTTCCAATCTGTTGTATGACATTCCGCAACCAGCCAGCACCGGTTTTGGCAGCCGGACCGAAAACGTGGGCAGTATGCGCAACACCGGTCTGGAGCTGGCGCTGAAAGCCGTCATTGTGAACCAGAAGGACGTTCGGTTCGATGCCGGGTTCAACATTACGACGCTGAAAAACCGGGTGTTGAGTCTGGGCAATGTGAGTCAGGCCATCGGTACCGGGCCGGGTAGCATCGGTCAGGTGAGCATTCTGAAACCGGGTGAATCCATCGGCTCGTTCTACGGGTATCTGGTCGATGGGGTCTGGCAAACGGGCGACGATTTCGGTCAGGCGCAAACCGGCGTTCGGCCCGGCGACCTGAAATACCGCGATCTGGACGGCAACAAAATCATCAATGCCAACGACCGGGTGGTGCTGGGCAAATCGCTGCCTGATTTCTACTACGGTTTTAATTCCAGCGTTTCCTACAAAACCCTCGTTCTGGATGTGTTTCTGGAAGGATCGCAGGGCGCTAAAATGCTGAATAGCAGTCTGGTCGATTCGTATTATCCGGTGGATTATCGCCGGAACAAACTGGCCGAACCGTATCTGAACCGCTGGACGCCCACGAACCCCACCAACGACTATCCGTCGTTTCTGCCGAACGATGTGCAGGGGCAACGGCAGGTGACCAACAAAACCGTCGAAGAAGCTTCGTACCTGCGGCTTCAGTCGATCCGGTTATCGTACAAAATTCCCCTGAAAACGCGGTTCATCAGTGGCGCATCGGTTTTCGTGAACGGGCAGAATCTGTACACCTTCACCAACTACTCCGGCTCTGACCCGGCGGCCAATGCCCTCGGCGACAATATTTTACGCATCGACTATAACACCTATCCCTTAACCAGAACCTTTACAACGGGGCTAAACCTCCAGTTCTGACCGTGAAACGAGACTTTATACGTCCTAACAGTGGATCACCCATGAAAAAGATCGTCAACTATATCCTGCTCGTTGGTGCGGTTCTGGTGTTGCCAGCCTGCGAAGAAACCCTGGAAGTAACCCCCAAATCCGAATTTTCGCCGGGCAACGTGCTGACCTCCGAAAGCGGCATCAAGTCGCTGCTGTTTTCGGCCTATGCCCAGGCGCAAACCCAATCCAACTCCCGCTACGTCATCAATGATTCGGAAGTTTGTACGGATATGGCATTCAATACCGGTGGGGCCGAAAACGGGCAGCTCATCACGATCATCAACTTCACCTGGGACCCGTCGCTGGGAACGTTCAACGATGATATGTGGGCTCCGAATTACCGGGCCATTCGCGATGCCAACGGGGTTATCGAGAACATCGACAAGGTGAATACGACCGATGCCACGAAGAAACTCTTCAAAGCCGAAGCGCGTGTGCTGCGGGCACAGGCCTACGCGATCCTGTACAATTTCTTCGGTACGGTTCCGCTTCGGACTTCGACGAGTCAGCTTGGCGGACTGGCGCGGGCTGCGGAGGCTGATCTCAAAACGTTTATCGAAACGGAAATCAGTCAATCCATTGCCGATCTGCCCGATCCGGGGAAAGAAGAAGCCTATGGCCGGTTGAACAAGGGAAATGCGAACGGGATTCTGGCCAAGTTTTACCTCAACACCAAACAGTGGCAGAAAGCTGCCGATGCCGCAAAAGCGGTGATGGATCTGAATTACTACGCCCTGCATCCTGCTTTTTCGGACCTGTTCCGGGTGGAGAATGAAGGCATGAACAACCGCGAAATGCTGCTGGTGTTGCCGTGCCGCACCGAAGATCCGTTCGGAAACTGGTTTCAGGCCGGGACCTTGCCGCCGTCGTACAAGAGCAGCCCGCAGTTTTCCAATTATGTTTACAAGACCACCATGTCGAATTTTGCGACGCAATACCGCCTGCGAACCGCCTTCACCAGCACGTTTGCGCCGACCGATAAGCGGCTGCAACTGATTTGCACCAGCTACGTCAACAGCAGCAACCAGACCGTCGATCTGTCGACCGGCGACAACGCCCGGAGTTTCAAATACTGGGACAACAATACGGTGGGGAACAACAGCGGAACCGATGTGCCGGTGATTCGGTATGCCGACATCCTGCTGACCCGCGCCGAAGCCCTGAATGAGCTGAACGGCCCGACCGCCGAGTGTTTTACGCTGATCAATCAGGTGCGCACCCGGGCCGGTATTGCCAACCTGACCACCGCCGATGCCGCCACCAAAGAGGCCTTCCGGACGGTTATTTTCCGGGAGCGGGGTTGGGAGTTTGTCTCCGAAGGCAAGCGTCGGGAAGACCTGATTCGTCAGGGAACGTTCATTGCGCTGGCTCAGGCGCGGGGCATAACGAACGCCAAACCGGAGCGGGTGCTGTTCCCGATTCCACAGTCCGAAATTGATGCCAACAAATTGTGTGTCCAGAATCCGGGTTACTAACGTTTAACGGCCAGACTGTCAAGTACTAACTTTTCCATGAAACGACTACTGATTCTTTTCCTTTTTCTGCTGCGGTTTTTGCCGGAGCTAAGTGCCCAAAACAAGATCTGGACGCCCGAAAAGGCGAATGCCTGGTACCAGAAACAAGGCTGGATTCGGGGCTGTAACTTCCAGCCCAGTTCGGCCATCAACCAACTGGAGATGTTTCAGGCCGCGACCTTCGATCCCCAAACCCTCGACCGTGAACTCGGTTGGGCCGAAGGGCTGGGACTCAATGCGATGCGGGTGTATCTGCATCACGTGGCCTGGACGTCGGATCAGGCGGGGTTCAAAAAACGGCTCGATCAATACCTCGGAATCTCCCAAAAACACGGTATTAAAACCATTCTGGTGTTTTTTGACGACTGCTGGAACGACGAATACCGCCCCGGAAAACAGCCGGAACCCAAGCCGGGTATCCACAACAGCGGCTGGGTGCGCGATCCCGGCACCATGATCCACACCCATCCAGACAGCCTGGCGATGCTGGAGCGGTATGTGAAAGATGTGATGATCACCTTCAAAAACGACGAGCGGATTCTGCTCTGGGATCTGTATAACGAACCGGGCAACAACCAGTATTTCAGCAAAAGCCTGCCGTTGCTGAAAGCGGTTTTTAGCTGGGCGCGGGCCGTTGATCCTTCGCAGCCGGTGAGTGCCGGTTTGTGGAACTGGGACGAAAAATTTACCGAACTAAACCAGTTTCAGCTCGAAAATTCGGATGTGATCACCTACCACCATTACAAGTATATCGATGATCATAAAAAGCGGATTGCGGACCTTCGGCAACACAAGCGACCGCTGATCTGCACCGAATACATGGCGCGCTCCAACGGCAGTATTTTTCAGACCATTATGCCGCTGCTGAAACAGGAAAACATCGGTGCGATCAACTGGGGATTTGTGGCGGGTAAGACCAACACCATCTATGCCTGGCGAACGCCCATGCCCGACGGCAAAGAGCCGGAATTGTGGTTTCACGATATTTTGCGGAAAGACGGAACGCCCTTCAGCGCGGAGGAGGTGAAGACGATCAAAACATTGACCGGTAAAAAATAAACGTGTCGATCAATCCGGCATAAATTATCCGTAGGTTGCATTCATATTGGTTCAAATTCACTCGTTGCGTTATGAAGAAGGGGCTTTTGGTGCTGTCGATCCCTTTGCTGGCCGTTTTTGCCATCCTGTTTCTGGGCAGTTTTGAGAAGAAACCGCTCGTTACCCCGTCGTCCAAAGCGCCCGCCCGGCCCAACATCATTGTGATCATGGCGGACGACCTCGGCTTTTCGGATGTCGGCTGCTACGGCGGTGAAATTCATACCCCGAACATCGATTACCTGGCCAAAAATGGTATTCGGTATACGCAGTTTTACAACACCTCGCGCTGCTGCCCGACGCGGGCCAGCCTGCTGACCGGTTTATACAACCAGCAGGCCGGTATTGGCAAAATGACCGAAGCGGAAGACCAGCCCGGCTACCGCGGACACCTGACTGACAATACCGTAACGCTGGCGGAAGTACTCAAAACCGCCGGTTATCAGACGGCGATGACCGGCAAGTGGCACGTTTCGAACACCACTGTGCAAAAAGACCCGAAGGAGCAACTGGCCTGGCTGAACCACCAGAAAGACTACGGCGATTTTGCGCCCATCGACCAATATCCGACCAACCGGGGTTTTGACCGGTATTTTGGCAACATCTGGGGCGTCGTCGATTTTTTTGACCCCTTCAGCCTGGTGAACGGCACCAAACCGGTCAAGTCCGTACCGAAGAACTACTACCACACGGATGCCATCAGCGATACAACGGTCGCCTATATTCAGTCGTTTGCGAAGGGATCGGCACCGTTTTTCCTGTATGTGGCCCACACGGCCCCGCACTGGCCGCTAATGGCGCTGCCCGAAGACATCGCGAAATACAAGGATACCTACAAAGCGGGCTGGGATGTGATTCGCAAAAACCGGTATGAGAAAATGGTCAAACTGGGCCTGATCGATCCGAAGAAAACAAAACTTTCCGATCGCTGGCAGAATGACCTGAGTTGGGAAGCCAACCCGGATAAAGAGTGGGATGCCCGCGCGATGGCCGTTCATGCCGCCATGATCGACCGGATGGATCAGGGCATTGGCCGGATGCTGAAAGCCCTGCGCGAAACCGGTCAGCTGGACAATACGCTGATTCTGTTTTTGTCGGACAACGGAGCCAGTCCCGAAAATTGTGCGGCTTACGGCCCCGGTTTCGACCGGCCCAACCAGACGCGCGATGGCCGACCGATTGCCTACGACCTCAAAAAGCAAATCATGCCGGGCGCGCAAACGTCCTATTCCTCGATTGGACAGCGTTGGGCCAATGTCGCCAACACGCCGTATCAGTTCTGGAAAGCCGAATCGTCGGAAGGGGGCGTTCATACGCCTTTGGTGGCTTTCTGGCCCAACGGGATGACGGCGAAAAAAGGCAGTTTTAGTGCGCAGACAGGACACGTAATGGATTTCATGAGCACATTTGTCGAACTGGCTGGTGCGACGTACCCCAAAACCCACCAGGGCCACGCGATCACACCCACCACGGGCGTCAGCCTGGTACCGTCTTTTCAGGGAAAAAGCGCAGTGGGTCATTCGACCTTGTTTAATGAACATTTTGGCGCGCGGTATGCCCGGTCCGGCAACTGGAAACTGGTTTCGGCCAGCCGCGACACCACCTGGCGGCTGTTTGATCTGGCAACGGATCGAACCGAGATGAACGATGTCGCGGCCCGGTATCCCGATAAAGTGCGTGAACTGGAAGGGCTATGGCGTCAGTGGGCAAACACCCATCAGGTGTTTCCTAAACCGGGGAACAAAGCGAATTGATTATTCAAACCGGGGCAGATCGTCCAGAAAATCAACGGTTTGGAGTTGGTAGTCGACGCAGCAGCAGTAGTGCGTCAGGCCGTTGGTGATCACGATGTACGGCGCCTGATGAATGTGGTTGTAGCGGCCAATCTGGTCGAAAACCTGTTGCGTGACGGCCACCTGGGGGGCTTTGCATTCGACGAGCAGAAACGGTTTTCCCAATCGGTCGAACACCAGAATGTCCGTTCGTTTTCGCAACTGATTGAGTTTCAAACCGCCCTCCGTCCGAATCAATGATTTCGGATAGCCATACTGATTCAGCAGCAGATGCACGACGTGTTGTCGCACCCATTCTTCCGGTGTAATGAGCACATACTTCTTCCGCAACACGTCGAAAATATACGGTTTCCCCTCGATCTGCTTCGTATTGTAATCAAAAACCGGTAGGTTTAACGATTCCATTCGTCAAAAATACGGAATCTGACGGAGTAATGCTGCCATCGATCGACGATACACTTCAAACCATGAAAACCAAAGATGAAATTGTCCAAAACTGGCTGCCCCGGTATACCGGAACGCCCATCGAGCAGTTCGGTGAGTATATTCTGCTGACGAATTTTATCAATTACGTCGAGCTGTTTGCAAAAAAATACGATACGGAAATCTATGGGTTGGGCCGGGCCATGCAAACGGCAACTGCCGACAACATCACAATCATCAACTTCGGAATGGGCAGTGCCATGGCGGCAACGGTCATGGATTTGCTGACGGCGGTGAGTCCCAAGGCGGTGTTGTTTCTGGGAAAATGCGGTGGTTTGAAAAAAACGCTGGTTGGTGATCTGGTTTTGCCGATTGCGGCCATTCGGGGCGACGGCACCAGCAACGATTACATGCGGCCCGAAATCCCGGCCCTGCCGTCGTTCCGGTTGCAGCGGGCGGTTTCGTCCATGATCAAGAAACACGAACTGGATTACTGGACCGGTACGGTCTATACGACGAACCGGCGCATCTGGGAACACGACGAAGTGTTCAAGGAGTATCTGCGTGAGATTCGGGCCATGGCGATCGACATGGAAACCGCCACGATCTTCATCGTCGGTTTCGCCAACGCCATTCCGCACGGCGCCCTGCTGCTGGTTTCCGACAATCCGATGGTGCCGGAAGGCGTCAAAACCGAAGAAAGTGACAAACGCGTCACCGGCTCGTACGTCGAAAAACACCTTCAGATCGGCATCGACTCCCTCCGCGAACTAGCCACATCGGGCGAGTCGGTCAAGCACCTGCGGTTTGAGTAAAGAGTTAGGAATTAAGAGTTATGAGTGAAGAGTTGGCTGACGCATTTAACTCTTCACTCATAACTCTTAATTCCTAACTCAATTGCAATAGTCACTAATCGCCTTATACGACGGCGTGTAGCCGAGTTCGCCGGATTTGCTGAGGTCGAGACAGCCGCCGTTTTCGTCGCCCAGGCTATGGCGGATGATGCCGCGCACGTAGTAGACCTCGGCGTATTTCGGATCAAGTTGCAGCGCACTGTTGCAGTCCAGAATCGCCCCTTTCTGGTCGCCTTGCTGCGAACGGATGAGGCCGCGGGTGAAGTAGGCTTCGGAGTAGGTCGGGTTCAGTTCGATGGCTTTGTTCAAATCGGCCGTGGCTCCTTTGATGTCGTTGACTTTACTTTTGCTGATGGCCCGGTTAAAATACGCTTCCGAGCGTTCGGTCGACAGGGCGTCGATGATGTTTTTCTGCTGCACGGCGTTCCGCAAATTGTCCAGAACCGCCCTGGAAATTTTGCCGTTATAGACCACTTTTGTTTCCACGTTGGCATTATTGATTTCAATGGCCGTATTGTAATCCTGAATGGCTCCGCGCTGGTCGCCCAGTTTGCCACGGCAGAAGGCGCGGCCATAAAAGGCCCGGTAGTTGGTTGCTTCGAGAACAATCGCGCGGTCATAGTCATTCAGCGCACTTTTGTAATCTTCCAGTTTGCTTTTGGCAAAGCCCCGGTTGTAGAACGATTCGCCATCTTCGGGCGCCAGTTCAATGGCTTTGTTAAGATCTTCAGCGGCTTTTTGGTACTGGCCCAGTTTCACCAGCGATGCCCCCCGACCGGCGTAAGCCTGCGCCCGTTTGGGGTTCAGTTCAATCACCTTCGAAAAATCGGCCAGACTGCCCGCATAGTCGTCCAGCTTCTGTTTGGTGATGCCGCGGGCGTATAGCGCCTGCACGTTGTTGGGGTCCAGTTCGATGGTTTTGGTGAAATCCTGCAAGGCACCCCGGTATTGTTCCAGACGGCTGCGGCTCACGCCCCGGTAATAATACGCCTGAGCGTCGTCGGGTGCCAGTTCGATGGCCCGGCTGAAGTCCATGAGGGCCGCGCGGTGATCGTCCTGTTTGCTCTTGCTGACCCCGCGGCTGAGATAGGCCAGGGCATCTTTTCCATTGAGTTCAATGGCCCGGTCGTAGTCCAGGATGGCACCGCGGTGGTCTTTCAGATTGGCTTTGGCCAGTCCGCGGTTGTAGTAGCTGGGTGCGTTTTCGGGATTTGCCCCGATGGCCATACTGAATGCCTGCAAAGCACCCATGAAATCGCCCGATTTACTTTTCACAATGCCGGCTTCAAAAAACGTGGCCGCGGTCTGCTGCGCCTGTAGGATCGTGGTACTCAGGAAGACGCAAAAAATGAAGGATAGAAGACGGTAATACTGGAACATAAGTAATAGTACGGTTGAGAGGAAGGTACAGAAGGCTAAAAATAAGGTTTGATTGTCGATACATCAACTATCAGTTACATTAAATTTCTTGCTTACTCATACTGAAAAGCCACGCTAACCCTTTTGTGTCCGTATTTCTGCTCCATATCCCGCACTTTTAATCCATAACCGTCCGGCCTGAATAAGTGGTTAGGGAACAGCACAGGTGAACGCCCGGGCACATTGAGCAGTCGTTCAGACAAAAATGCCGATTAAGCAAGACAAAATGTCATCATTTCTTTCAATATATATAATTTTAGTGACAAAATGGCTGGTTTGTGTTCTGTTTTTGGATTGGTACACAAGTTGAACAAAGGGAGTTGTAGTTCAGAAATTAAAAAGATAACCAACATAAAGCCATGAGAACCTTAGTTCAATACAACCAATTACCCTCGTTTTTTAACAATCTGGTAAACCACGAATTCAACCGTCATTTCCACACGCCAGCGGTTGCCAAAGCGGCTAGCTCGGTCGTTCCGGCGGTGAATGTGAAAGAAGATGAAACCGCCTATCACATTGAACTGGCGGCCCCCGGTTTGAAGAAAGAAGATTTCGCGATCAACCTGACCAACAACCAGTTGACCATCTCGGCCAAACTGGAAGAAGCCAAAGAAGAAACAACCGAAAAGTATACCCGGAAAGAGTTCAGCTACAGTTCCTTCGAACGGAGCTTCCGCTTACCGAAAAACGTGAACAACGAACAAATTCAGGCTGCCTACACCGACGGTATTCTGAAAATCGATCTGCCGAAAGTTGAAAAACCGGTGATCGAACCCAAACAAATTGAAGTAGCGTAAGGTGAGTCGACGCATAGAAAGAAAACCCCGGCCGGTTTGGTCGGGGTTTTTTAGTATCTAATTTCGGTGGATTTGGGTGAAAAACCGGGTCAGTTTATGCGAATCCAGCTTTCCGTTGGTTCGAACACCGCTGCAAATATCCAGACCGAAGGGCTGCACAGTGTCGATGGCCTGCCGAACATTTTCCGGATTCAGGCCACCGGCCAGAAAAACCGGCACCCGGCTTTGCTCCACAATCCGGCGGCTCAGTGTCCAGTCGTGCCGGCGACCCGTTCCGCCCAGTTCCTTCACGGCCAGTTTCGGGTTGCCCGAATCCAGCAACAACGCATCCACTTCCTCGGCCGACGCCAGGGCTTCGTCGATGCTGAGTTCATCCAAAACGTGAATCACCTGCACGAGTTTTATGCCCGGTAAAGCCGCCCGCAGGGTCCGGTAACTTCCCGGCGGCAGGGCATCGACCAACTGAATGGTGTTGGTAAAAACCCGGCGGTGGTGTTCGATCACGGCTTCGGCCGTAGGCTCGCTCGTCAGCAGAAACGTGGCGATGGGGGGAGGCACGGTTTGCGCAATCGTTCGGATGAGATCATCCCCGATCACGCCCGGCCCGCTGGGCATCCGCCCAACCAGACCCACCGCCGACGCCCCGGCTCCAACCGCCAGCCGGGCTTCTTCCACACTGCTGATGCAACAAATTTTGACACGCATAACCGATTCTTTTGAAAGACATTAAGCGGACGACGGGTAGCCCGGTCGTGGGTTGGGGCTGCTCGGCGGCTCATTTACAAAAACAAAGAAATGACAGTTCCACTTAATAAGCAGCAGAATCCTGATCGAACCGTTATTTTTGCCGTATGAATAAAAAGGTTGACACCTACGCAGCCCTTCGTTATCCCGAATTTCGCTTTTTTGCTGCCAATAGCTTTCTGTTTACGGCCACGCTTCTGATTCAGGAGGTTTTGTTGGGGTATGAATTGTATAAGATGACGCACGATCCGCTGGCGCTGGGTCTTGTTGGCCTGGCCGAAGCGCTGCCGTTCATCGCCATGTCGCTGTTTGGCGGTCACCTCGCCGACCGGCGGGAGAAACGGTCCATTTTGCAGGTCAGCCTGTCGGTGATTATTCTGGGGTCCGTCATTCTGTACCTGGTTTTTCAACCTTCCGTAGTCGGACATCTTTCCAAATCCACGCAGTTGGTGGTGATATACAGCGCGTTCGTGCTGATCGGGACGGCCAAGGGATTTTATTCGCCCACCAGTTCGTCGCTGAAACCGTTCCTGGTTCCACGGGAATTGTATGCCAACTCGTCCACCTGGAGCGGGTCGTTCTGGCAGGCCGGTGCCATTGCCGGGCCGGGCATTGCCGGTTTTCTCTACGTCTGGCTGGGCTTGGATTATTCGTTGCTGGTGGTCATCGGTTTGCTGCTGGTTTGTCTGATATTGATTTCGATGATTAAGAAAAAACCGGTTCCGGTGACTGAAGGCCCGAAAGACAGCCTGTGGAACAGCGGGCGTGAAGGCTTCCGGTTTGTGTTCAAAACCAAGATCATTCTCTATTCCATTTCGCTGGATCTGTTTTCGGTTCTGTTCGGCGGTGTGGTGGCCATGCTGCCCATTTTTGCCGAAGACATTCTGAAGGTAGGCGCTCAGGGGCTGGGGATTCTGCGGGCGGCACCGGCCATCGGTGCCATCGGAACCATGCTGCTCCTGACGCGGTTTCCGCCCACCCACAACGCCTGGCGGAACATGCTCATTGCAGTGTTGGGCTTCGGGGTTTTTACGCTGGTGTTCGCTTTCTCGACCCACTTCTGGCTGTCGGTTTTTGCCCTGTTCGTAACGGGTGCGTTCGATAGCGTCAGTGTGGTGATCCGAAACACGGTTCTGCAAATTTTCCCGCCCGATCACATGCGGGGCCGGGTGGCGGCTGTCAACGGTATTTTTGTCAGCTCTTCCAACGAAATTGGGGCTTTCGAGTCGGGGGTGGCGGCCCGGTTGCTGGGCGTGGTGCCTTCGGTGGCGCTGGGCGGGGTGGTCACGCTGTTCGTCGTGGCCTATGTCTATTACAATTCCAAGGAGCTGTTTGCGGTTCGCTTAAGTTAGCGCGTTGTACGGTAACAAACCGGCCAAACCGTTGGAATAACGCCCTCCGTGTCGTTACTTACAAGGTAAACATTACAAAACCATCTGCTCCCGAATTATGCGTTTGCTAAATCTACTGTTAAGCGGCAGTATTGTACTGACCGTTGCCTTGTCGGCGTTTGAATCGCCGAAAAAAGAAAAAAAACTCGTGAAAGTCTGGGAAACCGACTCCACGCTGCGCGTGCCGGAATCGGTGCTTTACGATCCGAAAGGGAAAGTTCTCTACGTGGCCAACATCGTTGGCAAATCCGACTCCCTCGATGGGGACGGTTTTATTTCGAAAGTCTCGCTCGACGGCAAAATCGAAAACCTCAAGTGGACCACGGGCCTGAACGCGCCCAAGGGCATGGGCATCTACAAAAACCGCCTGTATGTCACGGATGTCTACCGGCTGATTGCCATTAATCTGTCGAACGGGCAGGCCGAGAAAACCTGGGATGCCACGGACAAAAAGGCGTTTCTGAACGATGTGACGATTGATAAAAAGGGGACGGTTTATGTATCAGACAGCCGGAACAGCAAGATTTATCGCCTGAAAGACAGCAAGTGGGAAATCTGGATGGATGGTGGCGACCTGAACAATCCGAACGGTTTGCTGGCAGTCGGCACGAAGAAAATGATGATTGGCAGCACCAAAATCGGGGCCCTGCAATCCATCGACGTCGAAACCAAAGCCATTACGAAACTGGCCGATGGCATGGGAAACACCGACGGTATTGTGGCCGTCGGGAAAGACTTCATCGTTTCGGACTGGAGTGGCCGGCTTTTCTACATCAGTGCGGACGGGCAGAAACAATTGATGCTAGATTCGCGGCCTGAAAAAATGAATACCGCTGATATTGAATACATTCCGGGCAAGGAAATGATCGTTGTTCCGACGTTTTTCAAGAACAAGCTGGTCGCGTACCGGGTTGAGTAAGCAGATTAACTAAAAGGTGTCAGATCATTGAGCCTGGCACCTTTTAGTACGGAATTCCTTCGTCTTCGAGTATTTTCTTTACGTTTAGAACGCAGCCCTCCATAATCGGGACATCGTTGCCCCAGTCCGTAAAAATCCAGTCCTGATTGGGTACCGCTACAAATACCCGACGTGGTTTGCTCAACACCCAGAAGACTTTTTCGACGCCAAAATCGAACAGTCGCTGCGTTTTTTCGGCAATGTATTCCATCTCGGCACCCAGTCGTTCGCTGACATCGGCTTTGATGTCCACCTCAATGACTATTTTAGGGGGTGTGTTGAAGTATTTCGTCGTTAGTTCGAAGGTTCCTTTCTCGTAGATGGCAATGTCGGCGGCCAGATTGTCATTCATCTCAAGATGAAGGCCTGCTTCATTGGTGAAAGGGACGTAGCGTTTTTTATCCCGGTTGTTGAGAATAAAGCCGTAAATGAACGATACCAGAAACGATTGAAGCGAACTACTGCCCATAATAGCGTTGAAATCGAGTTTGCCCGCCAGTACATCCCGGTACCCCCGGTAGTAAACCGGCTGTCCGTTCAGCACTTCGTAGATCAGGTACGAAGGCACGGGCGGAGTTTCCGGTTTTGTTTGTACGGTTTCTTCAGTTGCTACCATAATCGTTAAGCAGATTTGATAACCAATGTAGGCAAATTTTTAGAAAAATTAAAGCGCTTTTGCCAGAAGTCGCTCCACGGCTTCGGCCACTTTCTCCGCGCCAAATCCCTGCATGTTTGCATCCATGTGCTTCACAATCTGGTCGTTCCCCAAATTGCCAAGGCTGCCTTCGTGGGTGTGATGCAGTTCGCGTGACGCTTTATACGTTCCATCCTCTACTTCGGTTTTGACCATCAGGTATGCTTCCCGAAACGGAACGCCTTCCAGCACCAGCGCATTGACCCGCTCGACGCTGAACATCAGATCGTATTTCGGATCGTCCATCAAATTGGGTTTCACCTGAATGTTTTCGAGCATAAAATCCGTGATTTCCAGACAATCCAGGATTTCTTCAAAAGCCGGCATCAGAATTTCTTTCAGAATCTGCATGTCGCGGTGGTAACCCGACGGCAGGTTGCTCATCACCAGCGTCACCTCCATCGGCAGGGCTTTCAGGCGGTTGGTTTTGGCCCGGAGCAGTTCGGCCACGTCGGGATTTTTCTTGTGCGGCATGATGCTCGAACCGGTCGTCAGGGCGTCGGGCAGCGTCAGGAACCCGAAGTTCTGGCTGTTATAGAGGCAAATGTCCATCGCCATTCGCGAGAGCGTAGCGGCCACGGCGGCCAGCGCCGTCAAAGCGGTTTGTTCGGTTTTTCCGCGACTCATCTGCGCATACACCACGTTGACGTGCATGCCTTCAAAGCCCAGC
Organism: Larkinella sp. C7; assembly: GCF_006149005.1. Taxonomy (GTDB): domain Bacteria; phylum Bacteroidota; class Bacteroidia; order Cytophagales; family Spirosomataceae; genus Larkinella. Next base: position 183,428 of record NZ_VBSL01000009.1, read on the forward strand.
AGTTCGGTGGTTAAGGTGCGGTTGAGCGGAAACGAGGAACCGTAGCCTGCGCCCGAACCGAGCGGATTCCGGTTGGCAAACCGGTAAGCGGTTTGCAACAGCAGCATATCATCGGCCAGGGCTTCGGCGTAGGCACCAAACCACAGTCCGAACGACGACGGCATGGCAATCTGCAGGTGCGTGTAGCCCGGTAACAAATCGGCCTTGTGCTGCTCCGAACGGGCAATCAGCCGGTCGAACACCTGCCGAACGGCTTCGGTCACTTTCCAGAGCCGATCGCGGGTGAACAGTTTGAGGTCGACCAGCACCTGGTCGTTGCGCGACCGTCCGCTGTGAATTTTCTTGCCAACATCGCCCAGTTTGCGGGTCAGCATCAGTTCCACCTGCGAGTGAACATCTTCCACACCGTCCTCAATCACAAACTCGCCGGCTTCTATTTGGCGATGTATATATTTTAACTCTTCACTCAAAACTCTTAACTCATCACTCGACAAAAGGCCGATGGTTTCGAGCATGGTGGCATGGGCGAGGTTGCCCAGAACGTCGAAAGGAGCGAGGTACAAATCCATCTCGCGGTCGCGACCGACCGTAAACCGTTCGATTTTTTCGGAGGCCGTAGAATCGGCGGTTGCTTTGGAATGAGGGTCGGTATTTGCTTTTTGCCAGAGTTTCAAGCGCGTAAGGAGTCAGTTAGAAAGCCGCAAAATTAAGCGGTTCTTCCCGGACTATTTAGTAAATCTGTTAAAAGAGTGGTTTTCCTCACCTGAGTGGCTATCCACCAGAATATGCAGGCCGAGGTTAGGCAAAATCCCATCACCACTACCCAGAGCGTCGGAAAACCCGCCCAGGCGACGATCTGCGACCCGAAGGCGGGTGCCGTAATCTGGGCGACGGCATAGGCCATCGAATACAACGCCAGGTACTGCCCCCGGTTTTGCGGATTGGCCCGTTCCACCGTAAACGACTGCATGAACGGCATGGCCAGCATTTCCCCAAAGGTGTTGATAAAAATCGCAACAATGGCTAAAACCGGCCACAAACCGGTATTCAGGAGCAGGTAGGACAAGCCAACCAGCAACGCGCCAAACCCAATGATGCCGACTTTCAGGTGCGCATACCGCTTTTCAATCGCGTACACCAGCGCCATTTCGATGAAGACGATCATCAGGCCGTTCATTGTCATCAGCAGCCCGATCTGGGTTTCTTTCAGGTGCAACACCTGTTTGAAATACAGCGGAATCATGCCGAACAACTGCCAGAAGCCGATTGCGAAAAGAATCGTAGCCCCGACAAAAATCAGAAACAACCGGTCACGGTAGGCTGATCGGATGCCTGCTGCGGGGGCGTCGGTTTTGTCAACCGTTGAACTGGATCGCTCCGGAACGGGCAGGTAGGCCCGCAGCACGATTGCGGCCACGATGCAGGTGACACCATCGACCCAGAACAAAAGCCGGTAGTCGATGCCGGCCAGATAGCCGCCCAAACCGCCCCCGAGCGACCAGCCGAGGTTGATCGCCAGCCGGTTGAGCGAATAGGCACGGGTGCGGTTTTCGGGAACGCTGTAATAGGCAACCGCCGACGAAACCGCCGGACGAAAGGCATCCCCCAGTAGGGTGTAGACGAAAACGACCCCGCACATGGTGTAGAAATCCTGCGCGAATTGCAGGAAAATCAGGAAGAAGCCCGAAATCAACAGGCTCAGAAACTGAACCGGGTAGAAACCGAACAGGTCGGAGAGCCGCCCGCCCAGAAACGTACCGACCAGCGCCCCCGCCCCGTAAATGGCCATCACCAGGCCCGCTTCCGTCACGCTGTAGTGCAGGTGTTGCGTCAGATACAGCGTCAGATACGGCAGCACCATCGTGCCGCTGCGGTTGATGAGCATCACGCCCCCCAGCAGCCACACGGGCGCGGGTAAACCCCGGTACGCATCCCGATACAGACGTAAACTGCGGCCAATCATAGCCGCAAAGGTCACCGGTTAACGGGGAATAAAAAAGAGGGATTTCGGGTGTGGACGCGATTTGCCGTTATTTCTTCGCCAATTCCTGCAAGCGGATGTTGCGCCAGCGGACTTCCATGGGCCGTTGCACTTTGGTGCCGTGAACCTGGAGGGCAATAAACCCTTGGGTCGCCAGCGTGTCGGTATAGTCGGTGGTTTTGACGCCATTCAGGAAAATCTTGACGGTTTTGCCGACGGCTTCGATCCGGTATTTGTTCCAGTCGAATTTTTTAAACGCCTGACGGCCTTCGGGGTTGTTTTTCAGATCCACCAGCCAGCCGCGCCGGGCTTCGTCGTATAAACCGCCACTCCAGGCGCGGGCCGCCGGATCGATTTCGGCCTGGTAACCGTGAACGCGGCCATTTTTGAAATCCGGGCGGCTTTCGCTGCGAAACTGAATGCCCGAATTCATGCCCGTATCGACTTTTACTTCCAGTTCGAGAATGAAATCGTCGTAATTTTTAGTGGTACACAGGAAGGTATTCTGCGAATTGGGTTTCGAAATTCCGACGATTTCGTCGTTCTCGATGCGGTAATCATTCTTGACCTGTTCTCCGCGAATGGTCCAGCCGGTGAAGTCTTTCCCGTTGAAGAGTTTAACCCATTTTTCTTTCTGGAACGAGCAGAAAGCGAGGGTGAAAGAAATGGCGATGATGAGTTTTTTCATGGGAATTCAAAAGTTGTTTCGCAGAGTTTATCAGAGATTTCTCCGCTTACCTCTGATTTTCTCTGATAAACTCTGCGAAACAACCCTTTCTACTCACTCTGGAGTTACAAAAATCTTCGGATCGGAGATCAATGCCCGGTGTTCTTCCAGAAATTGCTTGAAAAGCCGGATTTCTTCGAGCTGTTTATCAATCGGATGCGTGAGGGAATAACTTTCGACGTACACCTCCTTGAAATCCGTGATCAGGTATTCCATCAGCCGGATGCCGCGTTTTTTCAGCGCGTGGAGATACAGATTCTGGTGGTTGAAAGTGAATCGGGGATGCTGGTAGGACGCCGTGGTTTTGATATCGACGGCTTTGTATTTTCCGATCAGATCGACGTAGCCGTAAAACAGCACGTCGTCGATCTCGTACTGGCAATAGACCTGGGTTTCGATGATGGGCCGGGGCAAGTGCCGGCGGAATTTTTCCAGAATGTCGGCGTTGAACCGTTCTTCGTCTTCGCCCTTGATCACGGCGTCTTCAAACCGGGTGCCGCGCTCCTGCGCCACCGTCGTTGGGGCCGGAACCCGGTTGATGGTGTCGAGCAATTGCTGCAGGCTGAAGTTGCCTCCGGAAAGATACCGGGAAAAGGTGTTGAGCAGCGTCGGATAAAAGCGGTATTTGACCATGCCTACTGAACACCGATTGGAACCCGAATTGTTCGTTTTTCCTCAATTCTTTACCACCAGCACAACACCCAGCACGATCAGCAGAACGCCTACCAGCCGCCACAACGTCAGACCGTGTTCTTTAAACCCGAGCAGACCGTAATGATCCAGCACAACGGCCGCCAGCAATTGACCGGCAACGCTCAGACTGAGCAGGTTTCCCGCGCCAATCCGCGGAACGGTTATGATGACGGTTGTTACATAAATGGCCCCCAGCAAACCGCCCGTCCATTTCCACCAACTGATGCCCCGCATGGTTTCGAGAGCTGGTATGGGCGTCCGGAACGCCAGGCACATCAACGCCAGCACCACAAAACCGGAACCAAACGAAATGAGAGCAGCCAGAATCGGATGGGCAATGCTCTGCCGCAACTGGGAGTTCACGCCCGATTGAATGCTCGTCGCCGTTCCAACCAGAAAGGCAAAAATGAAGTAGATGAAATTCATAGGGATGATGAATTATGAATGATGAACGATGAAGTGGCGGACGCGTCATCCATCGTTCATCATTCATCGTTCATCATTTTTTCAGGGTACGTAGGATTCCAAAACCGTCATGTTGCCATTCGGCAGCAGGGTTACCTGCGTGGTTGAAGCCGGGAGCAGCACACACTGGCCCATTTTCAGCGGGATGCGGTAACCATCGCCGGTTTCGACGGTCAGCGAACCGTCGACGCAAACCAGGATCACGAACGAGTCCAGGTGCGTATAGTCGTGCAGCACTTCCTGATCAAATTTCAGGACATTGGTGACGAAATAGTCGCTGGTGACGGCATTGACGCTCTGATTCGGCTGGGAATCATACGGCGTTTTGTATTGATCGTAGTGCGTATAATCGATGGCATCGACGGCCAGCTCCGTATGGAGTTCGCGTTTCTGCCCTTGGTCGTCGGTGCGGTCGAAATCGTAAATCCGGTAGGTGATGTCGGACGTCTGCTGGATTTCGGCCAGCAGAATACCTTTTCCGATGTAGTGAACCCGACCGGCCGGCAAAAAGAACACATCCCCGGCGCTGACTGGTTCGATGTTCAGAAGGTCCATCAGCGTGTTATCCGCGACGGCTTTTACGTACTCATCTTTCGTCACTTCCCGGTTAAAACCGGAGTTCAGCGTGGCCCCTTCGTCGGCTGCGAGGATGTACCACATCTCGGTTTTTCCAAAACTATTATGCCGTTTTTTGGCCAGTTCGTCGTTCGGGTGGACCTGAATCGAGAGGTCGTCGTTGGCGTCGATGAATTTGACCAGCAACGGAAATTCGTTGCCAAACCGCTCGTAAACGTGTTTTCCAACCAGTTCGTCTTTGTAATGCGCCAGCAGTTCCTGCAAACTTTGGCCTTTCAATGGCCCTTCGGCCACCACGGAGATATTGCCCGAAACGCCGGAAATTTCCCAGGTTTCTCCGCAGTTGGGCAGGGGAGAAAAGTCTTTGCCCAGAACGGTTTTGATCTTCTGGCCGCCCCAGATTTTGTCTTTGAAAATCGTTTCAAACGTGAGTGGGTGCAACATAATTTACAGGATTTGTTCTAACATTCGGATATATAACTCAATTCCCTGTTCAATTTCCCGCAAATAAATAAATTCGTCGGCGGTGTGCGATCGTTCGGAGTGACCGGGACCGCATTTCAGGGAGGGGCAATCGAGCAGGGCCTGGTCGGAGGTGGTTGGCGAACCGTAGGTCTCGCGTTTCAGGGCAATACCCGCCTGCACAATCGGATGGTCCAGGGGAATGCTCGACGGTTTAAGGCGAATCGAACGCGGCTGAACCGTCGAGCGGATGTTTTTGCGAATCGTCTCGATGATTTCTTCCAGCGTGTACTGTTCCGTGGCGCGGACATCGACCGTAAACGTGCAGGTGTCGGGAACGACGTTGTGCTGCGAACCCGCGTTGATGATCGTCACCGACAATTTGACCGGTCCCAGCGTCGGCGACACTTTCGGAAAGGGGTTACTGGTCAGCCATTCAATGTCTTTGATGGCGTAATAAATGGCGTTGTCGCCTTCGTCACGGGCAGCATGGCCGGATTTTCCTTTGGCCGTACAGTCGAGCACCAGAAGCCCTTTTTCGGCAATGGCCAGGTGCATCTGCGTGGGTTCGCCCACAATGGCAAAGTCGATGGGCGGCAGTTCGGGCAGAATCATTTCCAGCCCTTCGCGACCGGATATTTCCTCTTCGGCCGTAGCGGCCATTACGAGGTTGTAAGCCAGGTCTTTTTTGTCGTAGAAATGGCAAAACGTGGCCATGAGCGACACCAGACAGCCCCCGGCGTCGTTGCTGCCCAATCCGTAAAGTTTGCCTTCACGCTCGATGGGCTGAAAGGGGTCGAGCGTCCACGATGCATTCGGTTTAACGGTATCGTGGTGTGAATTGAGCAATAAGGTTGGTTTGGCGGGATCGAAAAACCGGTTGTGGGTCCAGACGTTGTTTTTGGTTCGCTTGTAGGGAATGCTGCGCTGGCGGAAAAACTGCTCGATGAGAACCGCCGTACGGTCTTCCTCCCGGCTGAGCGAAGGGGTTGCAATGAGCTGCTTTAAGAGGTCAATAGCGGCTTCCGTTTGTGTCTCCAGCGAATAGGCCGTGAGTGGTTTCGTTTTTGTGCCTGCGGACCGGTCTTTGGGTGCGTTATTCTTCATAATATTTAATTCTCAAATCTCGCAGGAACTTCTTGATGATGTCAACGTGAACGCACTGGCCAACGTTCAGAAACGGATAATTGGACACGCGGGTCTGGCGGCCGTTCACAATCACATCCCGGTCTTCGATGTCGAAACCGAGGTGGAGGTGGCGCGTGGAGCTTTGCATCCCATAAATAATCCCGCTGGTATCGAAAAGTGGGCCACCGCTTTGTCCCCGCAAACCGGGTGTGCTCATTTCAACGCCGACGATTTCGCCGTTCTCGGCCCGCAGCCGGGTCACGATGCCGTCGATGGGAAAACGCGGGGTGTTGCTGCGTCCGTCGGCGGTCCACTCGATGTCGTCGAGATCCGGGTTAAAACGGTAGTTGGTGAATTCGGGGAAGGGATACCCCAGTCGGCACAGGCTCCGGCCCTGCTTGATTTTGCTGCTATCGCGCAGAAAAACCGCACAGGCGTTGTACTTAATCTGGCTGTATCCCTTGAACTGAATAACGGCCAGGTCCTGCGTGGGGTGGAGGTGGTAGGTGATTTCCGAAAACTGATCGACCGAGTTGACAAACTGGTTCTTGATCCGGATGATGCTTTCCCGGCGCAGGTTGTATTTATTTTCCAGTTCTTCCTGCCGCCGGGTCTGGTTTTTGTCCCGCGGAATGGAACGGCGCTCGCCCTGAAACTGGATGTAATTTTGATGGATCGTATCCGAACTGATCAGTTGTTCGGCCACGTGCTTGCAGGTGACGGCGCAGGCCTGTTCATTGACGAAGAACATGGTCGAACAGGCCGGAATTACTTCGCTGCTGCCATACCGCCGGACAATCGATAAAATAGGACGTACAAAAGGGTCGACCCGCTCAATGGCTTCAACAAACATAAATTGGGAGGTAAAACGGTCGCGCAAGTTAGCAAATCCGCTGATTTTACGGTTCTGATTTTTTATCGAGCAGATTCAGGAAACCTTCGAACTTATCCCGGTAGGAAGCACCCAGCGGAATCTTGGTCGTGCCTACAAGGATTGTCCGATAATTGTAGCTGTTGATTTTGGATAAATTCAATAAGTACGATTTGTGAATCCGGAGGAATTTATGCCTGGGGAGCAGATTTTCCAAATTGGAAATTATTTCATTTACCACCACCACTTTTTGGTTGATAACCACCTTGCAGTACGTGCCAAAAGCCTGTATGTACTCAATGGCGTCGTAATCGAAGCGTTGCATGGCGTGGCCCACTTTTAAAAAGATGAAACGATCTTCGGTCAGGCTGTTTTGGGCCAGTTGAACCCCCAGGGCGCGGTTGACGGCCCGGATAAATCGACTATAAGAAAAGGGTTTGAGCAGGTAATCTGCTACATCGAAATCGTAGCTCTCAACGGCGAAATCGGGGTTGGCAGTGGTAACAATCACCGTTAAGGGTTTGGAAAACGAGCGTAACAGATCCAGCCCTGTTTGGTCTGGAAGGCTGATATCCAGCAAGATAAGGTCAAAATGCTGCTGTTGGAGGAGGCTTGTGGCATCCCGAACCGTTCCGCTAACCTGGGGGGGCATAAAAAAAGGGAGCCGTGCCAGGTACTCCTGCAGGATGGCTACTGCCGAATCAGAATCGTCTACAATCAGACATTGACGATATTTCATGAAATTGAGCTATATAAGTAGAGGAGTGTTGTTACGGTATAACGATAAGCCGGTAAATATAAGTAAACAAGTTTTTTGAGCAAGCAACCCAGCCGATATTAACGAACAATTTTTACTCATCGTACTCTAAAGAGCATTCATGCCCTAAAAAGTCCTATTGGGCCACTATTTAGTGACGCGGATACTCACTTTTAAAGTCAGAAATCCTTTACAATAAGTTGATAGGTCCAAATATAAGTATTTATACTCTATATGATTCGGTTTATAATGTTAATCTATTTGTTCATGCTGTTATCCCTGTCAACTGGGCCCTGTGGCGGGATAATTGTATTTAACAATCATGTAAAATCAGTAACATCACTGTTGATTTTAGACTCAAAAATTAACGCCATTTCCGAGGTTGCCGGTTTGGGAGGACCTGTTTCTGTCGGACCTAAACGTAACAGTTCATTATTGGATATTTATTTCTCTGCCTTATGAAACGTGTATTGAAAGACGAAGAACTCATCGGTGCATATCTGAACACCCGCCGGGCGGATTGTTTGGAGACTTTGTACAAGCGCTATGTGCATAAAGTGTATGGTAGTTGTCTGACATTTACCCGCGATCCGGTCAAGGCGGAAGATTATACGCACGACATTTTTCTTCAGGTTTTCATCAAGATCGATCAGTTTCAGGGACGCTCCGCTTTTTCGACCTGGCTGTTTTCCATTTCACAAAATTATTGCCGTCAAAAAACCCGGGTGGCAAACCGCATGGTGTTGGTGGCTATGGATGAAGTTGATATCGACAACATTCCCGATTCGGAAGGCAGCGATACCGCCCATGCCATGCTGAGCCAAATGGCGGTGGTAATGGAAAAAATTTCGCCGGACCGAATGGCGTTGCTACAACTCAAATACGTGGATAATGTTGACGTAACCGAAATTGCCCGGCAGTACAATATTAACCATAGCGCCGTCAAGATGCGGTTGAAACGGACGCGTGAACAGGTGATCGATGCGTATCAAAAGCAGTTTATGATGGACTGATTGTGGGGGTGCCGCCGGGTGGTTCTAGGGTAAAGCCTGTTCAAACCGTTTGTACACCGCCTGATACCGCCGGTGACGTTCGGTGTCAGGCTCGAACGTCTGGCCAAAACCCACGTGGCGGGTGGCTTCGGACAAGGACGAAACCCGCCCGGTGGCCTTCATTGTCAGTAAGATAGCGCCAATGGCGCCACTTTCGTTGCTCTCGTTGAGCCGAACCGGAACGCCAAAAATATCGGCCATCATCTGCACCCAGAACGCGGACTGGGCAAAACCGCCGTTGGCGTGAATCACTCTCGTGGGGCCGGTGTGCCGCGACAAAATGCGCTCAATGCGGAGCAGATTGAACAACACGCCTTCCAGCGCAGCCCGCACAAAATGCGCCCGCCCGTGGTGCCAGTCGACATTCAGGTAGGAGCCCCGCACGCCCGCGTCCCAAAGCGGAGCGCGCTCACCCTGCAAATAAGGCAAAAACAGCAGGTCGTCGGAACCGGCTTCCACGGTGGCAGCTTCGGCCAGAACGTCGGTGGTCTCGGTTTGCGTCAGCTTTTCGGAGACCCATTGCAGGACATTCGCCCCGTTGTTGGTAGGGCCGCCGACCACGTAGTAATTTTTGTCCGTCGGATCGTTCACGTTCAGGATGTAACTGAATAACCGCCCTTTTTCGTCGCGTAAAGGCCGTTGAACCGTCCGGCGGATGGCTCCACTCGTGCCAATGGTGATGGTGGTGATGCCGGATTCAATGGCCCCGGCTCCCAGATTTGCCAGACAGCCGTCCGACGCCCCGATGTACAGGGCCGCTTCCGCCAACCCGTTGGTAACGGAGTCTGGTAGCGCGGAGTTCGTGAGCTTGCCGGCGTAGGTAGTAGGCACCGGTTCCGACAACTGCTCGATCCGGATTCCGGCAAACTCGAGCGCGGGCGAATACCATTCTTTCCGCTGGCTGTCGAATAAACCGGTGGCGGTGGCAATCGAATAATCAATCTGGTATTGCCCCGTCAGCTTGTGCCAGATGTATTCCTTGATCGAAATCCAGCCCGTGGCCCGGCGGAGCAGCCGCAGATGGTGTTCGCGGAACCAGGCCAGTTTGCAAAGCGGAATCATGGGATGCAAAGGCGTGCCGGTTCGCTCATAAATGTCTTTGCCGAGAGCGGCCTGGTCGTGGCGCAGGGAAGCCGCCTGTTTTTCGGCCCGGTTGTCGGACCACAAAATGGCGTTGGTGAGCGGTTTTCCGGCGTCATCGACCCCCATGCTGCTGTGCATGGCCGAGCTGAATCCAACGGCTTCGATGCGCCCGTTCTGCTGCTTCACTTCCCGGCAAACTTCGTCCAGCACGTCGACCAGGTTCGCCCAGACTTCCTCCGGGTCCTGTTCCGCATAACCGGGTTGGGGGTGGAGCGTTGTCAGGGGGACGGAAGCGTGGGCAACAATATCGCCGGTTTCCGGCTGAAAAGCGAGGGCCTTAACGTTAGTCGTGCCGATGTCGACGCCGAGAATGCAATTCATCATAAAAGTAAAGGGCGGCTAATGCAGTGCAAAGAAATGGGAAAAAGTGATAGCGATTTCGGAAAAGGTCAAACGACAGTCTGCCACCAGTTGAAAAACAGGCGGTTTTGTGATAAGTTTGTTCTGTTTTTTATCATACGATGTCTTTCAATAGATCAATTTCGTTTTTCGTCTTTTTGTTTTTTGTTTTTTGGGTAGTGGCGTGTAATCAAAGCCCAAAGTCGACCACGCCAACCGAACCGTCAAGCTTAAGTGGACCGGAACTAGCCCGGCAGTACTGCACAGGCTGCCACGCTTTTCCATCACCGGAGTTGCTGGAAAAAGACATCTGGAAACGGAAAGTGTTGCCGCAAATGGCACTTCGGATGGGCTTTTCGGCCGATTCCCTCTCGCCGTTTCGGCAGTTGAGCGACCCCGACGAAATTCAGCGGGTGCTGCAATCGACAGCCTTTGCCAACGCGCCGATGGTGCATCCCGACGATTGGCAGAAAATTACCGACTATTACGTAAAAAACGCGCCTGAAAAGCCGTTGCCACAAGCCCCCCGCCCCGCCATTTCATACGATTTGCCGCTGTTCAAAACTCGCAAACCTGCCCAGCCCGTCGATAATCTGGTAACCCTGCTGGCCTACCAGCCGACGAGTCGGCGGATTGCGGTGGGGAGTCGGCGCGGAAGGCTGTATTTTCTGGATAATGGCCTGAAAAAGGTCGATTCAGTGGTGACCTTTTCGCCCCCTTCCAGCCTGCGCACCCGTCCCGACGGCAGTCTCGATGTGCTGGCGATGGGAACGATGGACCCCAACGACCTCCTGAATGGCGAACTGCTGCACATCGACCGAAATCCGGCGACGCAAAAGATTGATCGGACGGTGTTGCTGAAGCGACTGCAACGCCCGGTCGATGCCACCTATGCCGATCTGAACGGCGACGGGAAAGAAGATATTCTCGTGAGTCAGTTCGGATTTTATACCGGACAACTGACCTGGTTTGAAAATACCGGGTCGACCTACACCGAACACGTTCTGGAACCGGTGCCGGGTGCGGTTCGAACCGTGGTGACCGACATGAACGGCGATGGCAAGGCGGATATTGTCGTTTTGTTGTCGCAGAGCGATGAGCAAGTTGCGATTTTTAACAACGAAGGCGGGGGGCGGTTCTGGAAGAAAACCGTGCTGCGTTTTCCGCCGGTCTTTGGGTCCAGTTACCTGGATGTGGTTGATTTTGACAAAGATGGTGATATGGATCTGCTCTATACCAATGGTGATAATGCGGATTATTCCAACACCCTGAAGCGGTACCATGGCGTTCGGCTGTTCCGCAACGACGGCAATTTTAAATTTCGGCAGGTGTGGTTTTATCCCCTGCACGGGGCCACGAAAGCCCTCGCCCGCGACTTCGACGGCGACGGTGATCTGGATGTTGCGGCCATTGCGTTTTTCCCGGATGTGGTGCGCAAACCGCTGGAGAACTTTGTGTTTCTGGAAAACCGGGGGAATAACCGGTTTCGGCCGAAATCATTTCCCGATGCGGATCAGGGCGCGTGGCTGACGATGGATGCCGCCGACGTCGATCAGGATGGCGACGAGGACCTGCTGCTGGGTTCGTTTGCCTTCCGGGTAACACCCACGCCCAAGGCGTTGCTAGACCGCTGGCGGCAGTCGAAAGCCGGGGTAATTCTGCTGGAAAATCAGTCGAAAACATCAAAACAGATCGACTGATGGCCTACGGAAAGCCATCCAGCCGATCTGTTTGATGTCGGTTAATTTACCACGTAATGGCTTTCAGGCGCACTCCCTGCGGATTTTCGGCATCCGAGAGTTTGAGGGCGGTTTTGCCACTTTCAACCTGGTAATTCATGGTTTCCTGCTTCAATTCTTCCTTTCGCGCATCGCGGTTGATGTTGCTCCTGGGCGCACAGCCGTAAAAGCCCCGGTAATTGCCGCTGGTGGGGGTGATGACAAACGAACGGTTCGCTTCGTTAACCTTGACGGTTCCTTTAAAAAACGTGTAGGCTTCCGTCCGGCAATTGTAGCTCGTGGTGGAGTTAATGACGTACTCTTCGTAGGTGCCATTGGCGTGAAATTCGAACACCAGGGCCTGCTCGTAGGCGTTGCCGGTGTATTTGCCATTGTAATCCCAGAAATTGGTCGGTGAGAACGTTCCATACGACCATTTGCCGACGAGTTCTGCCGGTATTTTTCCGGTTGCCGGGGGCGGATTACCGGAATTCGGATTTTGGCCGCTTCCGTCGCCGGATGAATGATCCGCCGGATCAACGGATTCATTGCCGCCTTTTTTACAGGCAATCGAAAGGAGTACCAGCGCCAGTAGCGCCAGAAAACGCATTTTTACCATTGTTCAGTCGTTTTTGTTGTTTGTGATTCTGTTTGCCAGAATGGGTACAAAGCAAGGCAAGTGTGCGTCATCACCCAAAAACCGGGTGTCTCAAAAGGTCAAACCGGTGACTGAATTGCTAAAAACCATAACTGAATTGACCAGCGGTCAAAAAAAAGTCAACTTTTTTCAAAAATCACTAAGGGTAAAATAGTGCAATAAAGTCTTTAATTCGTTTTAGAGATCTGCGCTAATGGCTACCTTTACCCTGTTGAATCCTTCGATATCGCCCGAAAACCGCCCTACGCCTTCCATTGCCGGAGAGAAACCGGTGACGACGGTGTATGATTCCGAGCTTTTTTTGCGGAAAGCCTTTGAACAGGAGCCGCGGAAAGGGTTTGAACTGCTGTTCCGGCACTATTATACCCCGCTGTGCAGCCATGCTGTCCGGTTCGTCTATTCCCGGCAACTGGCCGAAGACCTGGTGAGTGAGGTGTTCTACCAGTTCTACCGCACGGAAGCGTACCGAAAAGTGCACTCCTCCTACATCAGCTACCTGTTCACGGCGGTTCGGAACGAAGCTTATACGCACCTGCGCCGGGAGTTTGGCAAAACCGACTCCATCGATGCCACTACCGAGAATCACCTGACGGGACATCAGCCGCAGCCCGATTCGGAAGTCCATTTCAACAACCTGTTTCTGGCCGTCAACGACGCCATCAGCCAGTTGCCCGCGCAGTGTCGGCGGGTGTTTCTGCTGAGCCGGTTCGAGAATAAAAAGTACGAAGAGATTGCCACCGAATTGCAGATTTCCCCCCGAACCGTTGAGGTGCATATCTCCAAAGCGCTCAAACACCTGCGCCAGACCCTGCGGGAAGAATGGGCGGTGCTCGTCTGCCTCATCAATCTATTTTTCTGCTGAACTAAGGGGAAAAGTAGCTTTTCAAGTCTCTCGTTCAAATGCCATAACCATGAATCATTCGGTATCGAAACATACCCTGTTTACCTATCTGGCCGGACAGGCAACCCCGATCGAGCGTCAAACCGTGGAGGAATGGCTGAAAAATCCGGCCAATACCCCGACGTTCCACGCATGGCTGCTCGAATGGGAGATCCGCTCCCTGCAATTTGTGCCGGATCAGGAAGCGGCCTTTGAAAAAATGGTTCAGCGGCTGGACCAGACCGAAAGGCCGGAAGCAGACGAAGAACCGATGCCCATTCGCAAACCGCTGTTCTTTTGGGGCGGCTGGAAACCGTATCTGGTGGCAGCAACGGTTTTGCTGGCGCTGCTCATTCCTCTGCGGAATAAACTGTTTTATCAGACACATTATACGACCTACGGGGAAACGAAAACCCTCCGGCTGGAAGACGGAACCGGCGTGGTATTGAAATCCAATTCATCCTTGCAGGTCCCCCGGTTTGGCTTTTACACGAACATACGGGAAGTTTTTTTGACGGGAGAGGGCCGGTTTTCGGTGACGCATAAACCCGATCACCAGCGTTTTGTGGTCAAAACGTCCGACCAGTTTCAGATTGAAGTACTGGGTACGGAGTTCACGGTGTATGCCCGGAAGCAAAGCACGAACGTGGCGCTGGGCCGGGGCAAAATCCGGGTCGATTACAGCCGGGGCGCCGATAAACACCAATTGACGATGAAACCGGGCGATCTGCTGACGCTCAGCCACCAGGGCAATCTCCATCTGCGCCAGCTTCCGGCGGTTCCACCGGCCGAAACCCGGGGCAAAACCGGGCTGACCTTCAAGGAAACGTCCGTGTGGGAAGTGTGCTACCTGCTCCGCGAAAACTTTGGCCTGAAAGTAGAAATCGTCGATGACTCACTGGCGCAACGAACCATTTCCGGAAATTACCACGCCGACAATGCCGACGAACTGCTTGATGTTCTGACCGAAACCCTTGAAATCAAAACCGAGAAAACCGGCACGGGTCTCCTGCTAAAAAACAACTGATTGTTCCCATTCCTTTTTATTTCAGATCAAATGAAGAAAGCTGTACACCACCTGGGCTTGTTAGCAGTGCTATTGATCGGCTATCCGGTTACCGGTTTTTGCCAGACGCTGGCGTCTGCCCAACACCTGCAACGCTCCGCCGGACGAAGCGCGCAAATGCAACTCAAAAACGTTTTGCTCGATTTGCAGCGCCATTACCGCGTTGAAATTGTGTTTGAAGACCGGATCATGGCCGGGAAAAACGGGCCTTCCGAACCGGTCAACCTGAACGTTTCTGTCGAGAAAAATCTGCACAATCTGTTGAAGAATACGGGTTTGCGGGTGAAGAAAATCCGGAAAGACACGTTTGTGATCACCGAAGAGCGGAAAACGAAAAACGACCTGTCGAACCGGACCCCGGAAACGCAGCCGGAAGCTTCAATGCCCGCCACCACGCCGGTTGATGAGCGTGCCGATGGCAATGCGCCCGAACCCGTTGCCAACCACCAGCCCGTTGTGGCCGACCTCAGCATCAGCGGCACGGTTATCGACGAATCCGGGGCGGGATTACCGGGCGTCAGCGTCGTGTTGAAAGGCACGACCCGCGGTACGACCACCGACAGCAAAGGATTCTACCAGGTGAATGTGCCCGACGAAAAGGCGGTTTTGGTCTTCAGCTTTGTCGGTTACATCTCCCAGGAAGTGACCGTCGGAAACCGTTCCACGGTAGGGGTTAAACTGGAAAACGATACCAAGTCGCTCTCGGAAGTGGTCGTGGTGGGCTACGGTACGCAGAAAAAAGTGAACCTGACGGGGGCCGTATCGTCCATCTCGAACGAGGAACTGGTGCGACGCCCCGTGGGCCAGACCTCAGCCGCTTTGCAGGGCATGATGCCGGGGGTGACGGTGACGCAGCGCTCCGGGCGTCCGGGTGCCGACGGCGGTTCCATCCGGATTCGCGGGGTTGGAACGCTGGGAAACTCGGACCCGCTGGTGCTCATCGACGGCATTGAAGGGTCGATGAACAGCATCGATCCCAACCTGATCGAGACGGTTTCGGTCCTGAAAGATGCGGCTTCGTCTTCCATTTACGGGTCGCGGGCGGCCAACGGTGTGATTCTGATCACCACCAAACGGGCCAAGGGCAACCGGATTTCGGTCAACTACAACAACTATGTCGGCTGGCAAACGCCTACGAATTTGCCCAAAATGGCCAACGCCATCGACCACATGCTGCTCACCAACGAAGCGTATGTGAACGTGGGCCGTTCCCCGCTGTACTCCGATGATTTAATCCAGAAATACCGTACGGAAGGCGCTTCCAACCTCGATTTGTATCCCGATACGGACTGGCAGAAAGAAGTGTTGACGGGTTCCGGTCTGCAACAGAGCCACTTTGTGAGCATCAACGGTGGGAGTGATAAAATCCGCTTTCTGACGTCGGTAGGTTACTTTGACCAGAAAGGCGTCATCGAGAATTCGACGTTCAAACGGTACACGCTCCGGAACAATGCCGACATTCAGCTCTCTAAAAAATTCAGCGCGCGGGTCGATCTCCAGCTCGTGGCAGCCACGACCCTCGAACCGGGCCGGGGTTCCGAGGAAGTATTCCACTGGATGAACCGGATTCCGGCCAATCAGATCGGCATCAATTCCAACGGAACCTGGGGCGATGGCTGGAACGGCGACAACCCGATTGCGATGTCACGCGACGGCGGAACCCGGAAGAACAACAGCCCCTATGCTTTCCTGAATGCGGCCCTGGTGTACAAACCGACTTCCTTTTTGACGGCCGAAATCGCCTATGCGCCCAAATATGCCCTGTCGATCGAGAAAAATTTCAACAAAGCGATTCAGGCGTATAAACCCAATGGTGCACTGAGCTTTCTGGCACCGGCCCGAAGCACGCTGACGGAATTAGAAAACAGATCGCTCTATACGACCCTGCGCGGAACGTTGACGTTCGATAAAGCGTACGGTGATCATGGATTGAAAATATTAGCCGGTTTTTCCCGGGAAGATTTTCGAAATGACAATGTATCGGCTTACCGGGAGGGCTTTCTATTGCCCGATTATCAGGTGCTGAACGCCGGGGCTTCGGACATCCAGCGGGCTTCGGGAGGAGCCTCGGAATGGGCGTTGCAATCTGTTTTCGGACGAATCAACTACGATTACAAACAGAAGTATCTGCTGGAGGCCAATGCCCGCTACGACGGATCTTCCCGGTTTGCGACGGGGCGTAAATACGGTTTTTTCCCTTCGGTATCGGGCGGCTGGCGGATTTCACAGGAACCGTTTATGCTGCCGGTTTCCAACGTGGTCAACGAGCTGAAATTGCGGGCTTCGTGGGGACAACTGGGTAACCAGCTCATTGGAAATTATCCGTTTATGTCGTCGCTGCAGTTCGGCCCTTACACGTTCAATAAACAGATTGTCAACGTTGTTGCCCTCAATACGCTGGCGAACGCGGATATTTCCTGGGAAACCACCGAAATGACGGACATTGGTCTGGACATGACGCTGTTTTCCAACCTGTCGATTACCGCTGATTATTTTTCGAAACGTACCAAAGATATTCTGTTGGAACTGGATATCCCGGCCATCATCGGTTTGGGAAAGCCTTCACAAAATGCCGGCGTGGTGGAAAACAAAGGCTGGGAACTTGGCATCAATTACAAAGGAGCCGTCCGGAATTTTCGCTATGATATCGGATTCAATATATCGGATGTTAAAAACAAGGTGATCGACATGCGGGGTGTCAACCTGACGGGCCTGACTGCCAACCGGGAAGGCTACCCCATCAATTCCCTCTTCGGTCTGGAGTCGGAAGGGTTTTTCCAGACGGCCGACGAAGTGGCCGCCCACGCCCAGCAGTTTGGGGTGATCAAACCGGGTGATATCAAATACAAGGATCAGAACGGCGACGGTCTCATCAACAACGATGATAACGTGGTTTTTGGAAATACCATTCCCCGCTTCACCTACGGCAGCACGCTGAATGCGTATTACAAAGGGTTTAGCTTAAACATTGTTCTTCAGGGCGTTGGCAAAGCTGACGGCTATCTGAATGAGCAGGGCATCATGCCGTTCTTTCTGGGTGGAACCGTGCAGGAACAACACAAAGACCACTGGACGCCGGAAACGCCAAATGCCACTTTTCCCCGGCTGGCATTCAGCGAAGCCAACAACGAAAAAAACTCCAGCTTCTGGATGCGGAATGCCGCCTACCTGCGTCTGAAAAATATTCAGATTGGCTACACGCTGCCGACAAACCTGACCCAGCGCGCGGGCATCAACAACGTGCGGGTTTTTGCCAACGGCCAGAATCTGCTGACCTGGGATAAGTTCTGGGACGGCTACGATGTCGAATCGCCGGTCGGTTCGGGACGCAGCTATCCGCAGGTCAAAATGGTCAGCTTCGGACTTGATGTCAGCTTCTAAAAACCGCCGGTTTTCCTTCCCATTTTCAACTGAATCACTCGAATGAAAAAGATACACTACTGGTTTTTGTCCGTCTGCCTGATCCTGAGTACGACCTCCTGCGAGGATTATCTGGAACGCTTTCCGCTGGAAGGCCCCGCCGACCAATCGTATTTTGCCAACGCCAGTGAGCTGGAACTGGCCGTCAACGGCTGTTACAAGGGCATGAATTTTCACCCCAGCGATGGGATGCCGACCCAGCTTTTGCTGGATGTTTGCACCGATATCAACTGGGACCGGAACAACAGTGCCATGCAGCAAATCGGCAAAGGAAGCCACGACAGCAACAACGGTTTTGTGCGCTCGGTCTGGAATGAGTCCTACAAAATTATTGGCCGCTGTAATTTTATCCTGGACAACATGAACAAGCTGGACGGCAAAATGGATGCGACGCTGTATGCCCGCTACCAGGCCGAAGCCCGTTTCATCCGCGCTTACCAATACGGTTATCTGATCGAACTGTTTGGCGGGGTTCCGCTGGTGACCAAAACGCTGGGACTGGCCGATGCGCAGGTTCCGAAAAGCACAAAAGACGAATGCGCCACCTTCGTGATGAATGAACTGGACGAAGCGGCCAAGGCGTTGCCAACCAGCTATGACGCCAGAAATACCGGTCGGGCCACCCGGCAGGCGGCTCTGGCTACCAAAGCCCGGACGGCCTTATACAACGAGAAATGGGACGTTGCGGCCACCGCTGCCAAAGCCGTTATGGATTTGAATATCAACAAACTACACCCGAATTTCGGAGAGCTGTTTTCATATAAAGGCCAGAATTCCAGTGAAATCATGTTCTCGTTGCAATACCTGAAAGGAACGCTGACACACAGCACCCCGCAGAATTTTCTGTCACGCAATGCGCAGGGCGCTTCCAACAAGGTGCCGGGGCAAATGCTGGTGGATTCGTACGAGTGTACGGACGGTTTGTCGATCGATAAGTCGCCTTTGTATAACCCGAAAGATCCGTTCAAAAACCGCGATCCGCGCCTGGATTTTACGTTGGCCGTACCGGGTTCCAACTACTTCAATTTCAAGTTTGAAACCCACAAAGACAGCGTCAAAACGATCAATTATGCCACGGGCGCGCGGGTTGACAACCAGGATGCCATTCACGCCTTTGCGACCTACACCGGCTACTGCTGGCGGAAATACACCGACCTGACGGACAAAGACGACCGGAGCAATTCGGAACTCAACATCATTCTGATCCGCTACGCCGAAGTGTTACTGATCTACGCGGAAGCTAAAATTGAAGCCAACCAGATCGACCAATCGGTTTATGACGCCATCAATGCCGTGCGGCAGCGGGTCAACATGCCGGCCATCAAAACCGGCAAAACGCAGGCTGAACTTCGCTCGATTATTCGCAAGGAACGGAAGTATGAATTGGCCAATGAAGGCTTTCGTTTATTTGACATCCGTCGCTGGAAAATCGCTGAAAAGCTGATGAACGGAAATTTCCTGGGCCGGATTCCGAAAGGGTTGCTGGCGACAGCGCCGGTGATCGACGCCAACGGAACGCCGGATTACAGCAATGTGCCTAACAAAGCCGACATGCGGGTGGTCGAACTCCGGATTTTTAATCCGAACCGCGATTACCTGTGGCCGATTCCGTACATCGAAACCGTTACGAATAAAGTACTGACTCAAAACGCTGGTTATTAAATTATAAAACGGATGTCTGATCATCTCTAAATTGCTTTTGAGCGGCTCTGATAGGAGGGAGTTACAGTTACCCCGGAGGGGTGGTCTGTTAATAGTCAATAGGAACCCAGTTAGTGACCGTCAGCCCCGGCTGGGGCGCTCTAAGGAATGCCCTTACGCTAAGTCCGCCCCAGCCGGGGCTTGGAATCTGGACTTCTGGACTCTGCCTATTGACAGATCGGCCCTCCGGGGTAATTCCTGTTAGAGCAGTTTAAAGGAGATTTAGGAGTAATAAACCTGCCTGAAACTAAAACTAATGCCTGCAACCCGACGCCACTTTCTGAAACTATCCGGCCTGAGCGGTCTAGCCCTCACCGCCGGACTCCCCGAACTGTACGCCAGCACAAGCGCTCAGCTGGCGGAGACTGAGTATGATCTGATCATCGTTGGAGCCACGCCCGGCGGAATCATGGCCGCCGTTTCGGCTTCCCGGATGGGCAAAAAATCGTTGATTCTGGAGCGGACGGCCTACATCGGCGGTTTGCCCGCCAACGGTCTGGGGGCCACCGATATCGCCACCCGGGGCGCAACGGGCGGGTTGTTTCTGGAATTTGTGCAGCGCATCAAGGCTTATTACGTCGAAAAATACGGAGCGGATTCGCAGCAGGCCACCGACTGTGCCAATGGCTACCATTTTGAGCCGTCGGTAGCCGCCAAAATCTTCGATGGCTTTTTAAAAGACAGCCCGAATGCGACGGTGTTGACCCTGCGGCAGTTCGATTTTGAACCCGAAAATCTGACGATTGAGAAAAACCGGATTCGGGGCATTCGCGTCATCAACCGAACGACGAAAAAAACGGAAACCTACCAGGGGCGGTTTTTTATCGACGCGACCTACGAAGGCGACCTGATTGCGGCTGCGGGCGTTCCGTTTTTTCTGGGCCGGGAAGGCAAATCGGAATACAACGAAGTGGGAGCCGGTCGGGTGTATAAATACTGGGCCGGGCCGGAGGGCGAAGGCTCGACGTTTCAGGGCGACAATGCCGTTCAGTCGTACAATTACCGCCTGTGCGTGACCAACGATCCGAAAATCCGGGTCAAAATCCAGAAACCGGCGCGATATAACCGCGAAGAATATGTGTCGCTGATCAATGACGTCAAAACCGGCACCTATACCGGCGTCGCCATGACGAAACTGACCGATGCGCAGAAGGCTGAAATTCAGCGCAAGACAAAAGCGGGCGTGTCGCCGGACGTTCCCGGAATGCCGAAAGGCATCGCCTGGCTGACGAACATGGTCAAACTGCCGAACGGGAAAAACGATGGCAATAACCAGCACCACGCCTTCATTTCCACCGATTTACCGGAAGAAAACTGGCCCTATCCGACCTCCGGCTGGGAGTGGCGCGACCGGTTTGCTCAACGGTTGCGGGAATACACGGAAGGCCTGTTTTACTTCGCCCAGAATGACCCCGAATTACCCGAGTGGTTTCGGAACGAGTGCGCACAATGGGGCTGGGCCAAAGACGAATACACCGACAACGGAAATTTTCCCCGGCAGTTGTACGTTCGGGAAGGTCGCCGGATGAAGGGAAAATACATCTTCAAAGCCCAGGATGCGCAGCCGGTCAAACCGGGCGGCCGACCTCCGCTCCACGCCGACAGCATCACGGCCAGCCACTACGCCCTCGACTCGCACGCGGTTCGGAAACGGGAAGCGGGCAAAATTCACCTGGACGGTTTTATCAGTTATCCGTCGGCGGTCTATACGGTTCCGTTCCGGGTCATTGTGCCGGATTCGCCTTTGGAAAACCTGCTGGCGCCGGTTCCGGCTTCGGCCACGCACATCGGTTTTTCGACGCTCCGGATGGAACCGTGCTGGATGGCCCTCGGGCAAGCCGCCGGAACCGCTGCGGCCCTGTGCGTCCAGAAATCACAGTCGGTACATGACCTGTCGGTACCGGAATTGCAGAAGTCGTTGTTGCAGCAAAAGGCCATTCTGGTGTATGAGAAGGGACTTTCAACAGCCGACCCGAATTTTGAAGCCAACCAGTTGGCCGCTTTGAAAAAATAAAACTATTACACAGAGTTGATCAGAGGAAATCTGGGTTAATCAGAGTTTTTCTCTGTGTATCTCTGATATACTTTGATCAACTCTGTGTAACAACTCTTTAGAAAAACATGCGATACCTACTACTTTGCCTCAATCTTCTTCTCTTTACCTCCGCCATTGCCCAGCAGCAGGTGGACATCTGCGTCTACGGCGGCACATCCGGGGGCGTCATTGCGGCTTACACGGCCCGGAAACTGGGAAAAACCGTGTTGCTGATCGAACCCGGCAAACACCTCGGCGGCATGACCTCCGGCGGTTTGGGCCTCACCGACATTGGCAATAAATACGCCATTACGGGCATCTCCCGCGATTATTACCGGCGCATCGGGCAGCACTACGGCAAGTTCGAGCAGTGGATTTTTGAACCGCACGTAGCCGAAAATCTTTTCAACGACTACGTCAAACGAGGCCAGGTCGATGTGCTGTTGTCGCACCGGCTTTCGAGTGTAAAAAAGACGAACGGAACCATTCAGGAAATTGTGCTGGAAGATTCGGAAAAACCGGCTGCCAAGCGCACCGTTCGGGCCAAAATGTTCATCGACTGCTCGTATGAGGGCGATTTGATGGCGAAAGCCGGTGTTTCGTACACCGTTGGCCGGGAGGCTAATTCGAAGTACAACGAAACCATCAGTGGGGTGCAGCTCATGAAAGGCCACCAGCTTCCCGATGGCATCGACCCGTTCAAGACCCCCGGCAAACCGGAATCCGGCCTGCTCTGGGGCATTAGTCCGGCGAAACTGGAACCGGATGGAACCGGCGATACCAAAGTTCAGGCGTATAACTACCGCATCTGCCTGTCGTCCGATCCGGCCAATCAGGTACCCATTACGCGCCCGGCGGGTTACGATTCTACGATGTATGACCTGCTCGCCCGGCTGATTGAAGCCCAGCCGCAAAAGCGCACACTCAACGACTATTTTATCTGGAGCGGAATGCCCAACAAGAAAACCGACATCAACAACCGGAACGGTTTTTCGACGGATATGATCGGCATGAATTACGAGTATCCGGACGGAAGCTACGGGAAACGGGCGCAGATTATTCGCGATCACGAGCTGTATACCAAGGGATTGCTGTATTTCTTCGGCCACGATTCGCGGGTTCCGCAGGAGCTTCGGGAGCAGATGCTGAAGTGGGGCTATCCGAAAGACGAATACACCGATACCGGCAACTGGTCTCCGCAGCTTTACGTTCGGGAAGCGCGCCGGATGGTGGGGGCGTATGTGATGACGCAGGCCAATTGCCAGGGAAAAGAGGTCGTGACCGATGGCGTCGGCATGGCGGCTTACACGATGGATTCGCACAACATTCAGCGGATTGTGATCGAAAAAGACGGCAAGAAAATGGCGAAGAACGAGGGGAACGTTGAGGTGGGCGGTTTCGGGCCGTACCCGATTGCCTACCGCGCCCTGATTCCGAAAGAAACCGAGTGCCGGAATCTGCTGGTGCCGGTTTGCCTGTCGGCGTCGCACATTGCCTACGGATCGATTCGGATGGAGCCGGTTTTTATGGTGCTGGGCCAATCGACGGCCTTGGCGGCTTCGATGGCCATCGATGCGAAAACCAGTGTACAGAAAGTGGACATTGCTAAATTGCAGCAGGAACTGAAAATGAATCCGTTAGCGGACAAAAGTACACCTGAAATCCTGGTCGATAATGACGACCAGGCGTTGACAACGACAACCGGCCCCTGGCGGCTGGAAAGCAAGAGCAAGGGCGGCTATGGCCCGTCGTATCTGATCCACGAAGGACAGGGCACCGAAGCTGCATCGGTGCGGTTTACGCCGAACATTGTCAAGGCGGGTAAATACCGGATCTATACCTATTTCCCGCGCCTGGCCAAAAGTGCTTCCGAGTTGGGGGTAACGGTTTCGGACGGAAAAAGCCAGAAGGCTATTCCGATTAAACCCGCTGATATTGTGGTGGTTGGCCAAACGTCCGGCGAATGGGTGTCGCTTGGGGAATACGACCTGCCAAAAGGGAAAACGGCCTCGGTTGAAATTGCGGTCAAGCAAACCGACGGGCCGGTGGTGGCCGATGCGGTTTTGTTCGTACCGGCGTTTTAACATCCGTGGGTACGTTTAATTTCAATTTGGTGGCTGGTTGACAGTAGAGGAAAGCCTGATCGGAGCTTTAACGGTTAGCAATCTTCATTTCATTCCTTCATGATTCTTGATCTTTTCTCCCTTCAGGGCAAAACGGCGCTGGTAACCGGCGCGAAACGCGGTATCGGGAAAGCGATGGCCATCGCGCTGGCCGAAGCCGGTGCCGACATCATCGGGGTCTCGGCCACGCTCGAACCGGGTAGCGAGGTGGAAACCGCCGTAACCGCACTGGGCCGCAAGTTTTATCCGTTTCCGGTCGATTTTACGGATCGCTCCGCGTTGTACACGTTTCTCGAAACCGTCCGCGACGAGTGTCCGCCCATCGATATTCTGGTCAACAATGCCGGGAACATTCGCCGAAAACCGGCGGCCGAACATCCGGACGAATACTGGGACGAAATCATCGACATCAACCTCAACGCCCAGTTCATTATCAGCCGGGAAATCGGTCGCGAGATGCTGGCGCGGGAGGTGGACTACAACCGAAAAATCATTTTTACTGCTTCTCTGCTCACCTTTCAGGGTGGCATGACGGTGCCGGGCTATGCCGCCAGCAAAGGTGCCATCGGGTCGCTGACCAAAGCCCTGGCGAATGAATGGGCGTCGAAAGGCATCAACGTCAACGCCATTGCGCCGGGCTACATCGCCACCGACAACACGGCCGCGCTCCGGGCCGATGCCGACCGCAATCCGGCCATTCTGGCGCGTATTCCCGCCGGACGCTGGGGCGAAGCTGACGACTTGCAGGGAGCCGTCGTTTATCTAGCGTCGCAGGCTTCCAACTACGTGCAGGGAACGATTCTGACCGTCGACGGCGGGTGGATGGGTAGATAGGTCGACCGAAAATCGTAAACATTCGGATCCGTTTCGCAGTTATGGATGGAAACAACCCTCACCATGATGGACACGAACGAAAACGAAAATCAGGAAATCTTCGACCCGCAGGCCCGGGACGAATCATATTATTCTAAAAATCCATACCAGCACGGTACGTCCGATTACGGGAAACCGAGTGAGGGCGTAGGAACCGGCGAAATGGTGGTTCCATCGGCTGATGGGGGCGACGTCGCCCACGACATCAGTGCCGACCGGGAAGACAACCGGGGTAATTTTGAACATGAAGCCCGCCCGGATAGCCACGGATCGACACAGGAATGGGATGTAGATCCCAATGTGATTGCCGAAAACCGGCAGGATGCGGCCCATGCGCCGGATAGCGTCGAAAGCGGTTTGCCCAGCAGCATTGAAGGTCTGCCCGATAATCCGTCGGACGAAGCGCTGTTTGTCCGCAAAGGTGCCACGTATCTGGAAGAAGGTGACAAGCCTTCCGAGAACTACGACCCGCACCACATGGGGTATGGCGATGGCGACGATGATGAGAAAAAAGATAAGTCGTAAAATAAAGTTGAATCTTTGCGAAAACGGCCTGCTGATCTTAGCAGGCCGTTTTTTTATAATTCGGATGGCGAACGCTGCGTCAACTGACGAGCGTCTTTCACAAAATGAGAGAAATCGGTGTAGCCAACCTCTTCAAATGGATACCGGCTTCCATACCGTTGATACAACTGAAGAGCGTTCTTGAATCGAAGCAGTTTCTGGCAATATTTGGGCGAATAGCCGAGGGTTTCGTTGAAATACCGGTGTAATGAAGGGTACGAAACGCCTAGTTCGTGGCAGATTTTGCTCAAGTGTTGCTCCCGGTTTGCGGTTTTTGGCCCAAATTTCTGCAAAACCGCCTGCACAATTTTGAGCTTGTAATTCACTTCTACCCGCTGAATTCGCTTCAGCAACAGAGTTTCCACCAGGCGGACGCGTTCGTGAAACACGGGAACGGTTTGTAATTGCTCTTCCAGTTCGTCCGGGCGGATCAAAATACTTAAGTCCGCATGGGTGTTTTCTATTTCCTGAGTCTGGAAATGAAACAGTTTACCCAGC
The DNA here is from genome assembly GCF_006149005.1 of Larkinella sp. C7. Taxonomy (GTDB): domain Bacteria; phylum Bacteroidota; class Bacteroidia; order Cytophagales; family Spirosomataceae; genus Larkinella. The sequence continues at coordinate 209,158 of NZ_VBSL01000009.1, forward strand.
ATTCCCGGTTTGAATTTGACGTAAAATTCGTGAACGCCAGCGGGATAGATGGACGTGTGCAGATCCGTCAGATTTCCGAGCAGCCGGGAACCGTGTCCGGTTTTAACCGCGCCGGTTTTCTGGTTGATCGAAAGCCAGTTCTGCGGATGCAGGCTAATGCACAGTAGATTGGAGAGGTTAGGTAACCCATTCAAATACAGTGGATTCGCTAAGGTCGCAGGTTGATTCACTTCAAAATAATAGTCGACAAAAACCGTCAGTGCCGGGCTGGGGTGGGCCAGCCGGAAATGCGGTTCTGCTTCGTCTTCATAAATAACCCGTCCCTTGTTCATGACACCAGTCGAAACAGCAGTTCGACCCCCAGGCCGGTGATCAGAAACCGCTCTTTTTTGTTTTGTAACAATTGCTGCGTCCAGTCGACAAAACCGCCGTCGCCAATTTCATAGTCCTGACCGCCAACTGTAATCAATACCTTGTACTGTAGTCCTTTGTAATAGTGGTTTTCATGATTGGGGGCGGTTTCGGTTTCGATGACGAGGTCGGGCCGACGTTGCAGGAGATGGTCTTTCGCCTGTTCCAGCAATCGACCGTCCTCACTTCGTTGAATGAGTTTAAACCGCAGCGTGTCCATCCGCAGGGCGTCGCGCAAAACAGCGGTCACCACGGCCAGGTGTTCGGCCAGACTTTCGCGCTCAAACTGAAAACTGCCGGTATCGCGTCCCGACGAGACCAGACAACCGATTTTAAAGTGTTGGGTATGCCCTGCAACGGCCACTTTCGGCGTCCGGACATGCCGTTGAATGGTGCTGAACCGGAGTTGGTCGGTGGGCGAAACCGGTTTCCATTGTCCGCTCTTTTTCAAGTCGCTAACGTGCAGCGCGAGCGCGTTGGTGGCGTCGGCCAGCACTTCGGTGCCGCGCAGGGCCGACAGGATTTTTTGCTGATCGGCGGTTGCCACCACCGAGCAGGAACCCAAAGGTGCCACCGGCGACAGTTCGATGGCTTTGAATTGAAACGTCTCGAATAGCTGTAAAAGCTTGGTTTCCAGACCGCGCAAAGCCAGGAAATTGGTGTCGGCCGGTTTGACGAAGCGGTTTTTCTGGTAGTGTTGCAGCAATTCCGCCGGTGCCAGCCGCCCGGTTTGCCGATTGAACACCTCGAGCAGCAGCGAGTTCAGTTCCGAGGGTGTCAGTTCGTCCGACAGCACCTGTAGAAGGTCCGGTCGGTTAATTCGATTCAGGATTTTCTCGACAATGGTCATGACAGCAGCGCGGTTACTTTCTCCTCGTTGACGAGGCTATACCGGTATTCATCCACGACTTTTCCGTTCTTGTAGACAGCCGCTTTCTGAATGACATCCCGTACAAATCCATTTTTTTCCAACACCCGCATCGACGGTTTATTGTAGGCCATGATGCCCGCAAAAAGCCGGATCAGCCGGGTGGTTTCAAACGTATACTGAACGAGGTGACGAATGGCAACCGTGGCAATCCCCCGACCCCAATAGGGTTCGCCGAGCCAGTAGCCAATTTCGCCCGACAATTGATGAATGTCCGTTTGCGGAATCACACCGCTAACCCCCGCCAGCTTTCCGTCCAGATAGATTCCTAAAACCAGGCCCATAGCACCATCCTGAGCGGCTTCGATGAAATACACCGCGTCGTTGAGCGAATACGGATGCGGAAAAGAATCCCGCAAATTGAGCCAGATGGCCCGGTTATTGGCCAGTTGGGCAATGGTTTCGGCATCCCCGGTTTTCAGGCTGGCCAGTGTGATGCCGTTTTCGCAGTCAAGTTCGATTCGCTCCGTCATACCTGCAAAGTTGGTGGCAATCTGGTTGAATTCAGGTGTAAAAATCGATCATCTTGTAAAAAACGCATTTTATGGAAGCTTTTTACTAAAAAAGTTGCCGCATCGGTCCCGGTTTTCTAATATTGTTGCGTTGTAGCATTACAGCAAACCAATCGTGAACTCAAATTACATTTTTATGAAGATTACGCTCAACACGCTGGCCCGGGTGGCTTTGTTGGCTCTGGTTTTAAACGTCGTCAATTCGTCTCAAACCGACGCATCAGGCCCCAAAAAAGGAAAATGGGTCAAACTTTTTGATGGAAAAACATTAACCGGTTGGCACAGCTACCTGAAAAAGGAAGCGTCTGACAAATGGCAGGTGGAAGACGGGGCCATTGTGTTGACCAGCCGGGGCGGGGGCGATCTCGTAACGGACAAGGAATACGAAAACTACGAACTGGAACTCGAATGGAAGATTTCGGAAGGCGGCAACAGCGGAATCATCTACCGCGTTCACGAAGATCCGAAATTCAAGAGCACGTATAACTCCGGCCCGGAAATGCAGGTGCTTGACAACGAGCGGCATAAGGACGCCAAAGCGGGTAAAAACGGAAACCGGACCTCCGGATCGCTCTACGACATGCTGCCGCCCTCGGATTTTTCGGCTCAGAAAGTAGCCGGTGAATGGAATAAGGTTAAATTGGTGGTCAACAACGGGAAAGTCGAGCATTACCTGAACGGTAAGAAAGTGGTTGAATACCGCACCAGCGGTCCGGAATGGGATAAAATGGTGAGCGAAAGCAAGTTCAAAGGCTGGGAAGGTTTCAACCAGTTCAGCAAAGGCCACATCGCCCTTCAGGACCACGGCGATAAAGTATGGTATCGGAATATCCGAATCAAAGAATTATAGTTAATATCGAATACTGAATAACGAATGTTGAATAACGAACGAGTCGTGTTTATTTCATCATTCAATATTCGTTATTCAGTATTCGATATTAGCATCAAAATCCTTCCTATATGAAAACCCCTTCCCGCCGTTCGGCCATCAAAACCCTGGCCGGAACCGCCCTGACCTTTTCTGTTATCGACTCTTTAGCCGCTCAAATGGAAGAAACCCAGAAAACCGCTTTCCCGGCCCTGAAAGGCCGGATCAACCACTCCGCCTGCAAGTGGTGTTACGGAAAAATTCCGCTGGAAGACTTTGCCAAAGCCGCCAAAGAAATCGGCCTGACCGGCATCGATCTGCTGGGACCGAACGAATGGCCGATCGTTAAAAAGTATGGTCTGACCTGCTCGATGGCGCAGGGGGCCGGGAAAGGCATCAACGACGGTTTCAATGATCCGAAACTGCACGACGAACTGGTGGCGAGTTACGAGGCCATCTTCCCGAAACTGAAGGAAGCGGGGTTGAAAAACGTCATCTGTTTTTCGGGAAACCGGCGCGGTATGGACGATCAGAAGGGGATGGAAAACTGCGCGGTGGGCCTGAAACGACTCATGAGCAGTGCCGAAAAACACGGCGTGGTGATGGTGATGGAGTTGCTCAACAGCCGGGTTGATCACAAGGATTACATGTGCGACAAATCCGCCTGGGGCGTTGAACTGTGCAAAATGGTCGGTTCTGAAAACTTCAAGATGCTGTATGATATTTACCACATGCAGATCATGGAGGGCGACATCATCCGCACCATCCGGCGGGATCACCAGTATTTCGCTCACTACCATACCGGCGGCAATCCGGGTCGTAACGAGATCGACAACGGGCAGGAACTGTATTACCCGGCCATTATGCAGGCCATCGTTGACACGGGCTACAAAGGCTTTGTGGCGCAGGAGTTTATTCCGAAGCGCGATCCGCTGACGTCGTTGCAGGAGAGTATTGCGATTTGTGACGTGTAGCTTCCGGGTCTTGGACTAAAGTCCGTGAATAAAAGGATTTAAAAAGGCTTCTCTGTGACCAGGGAAGCCTTTTGTGTCTATGTAGGATTAGGGTATTGAATGAATAGAGTACCCTGAAAATCCACTACCTATGAGCACCGAAACGCCAGACCAGTAGAGCAAGCTGCTGGGCGACATCAGCGACGAGGAACTCGGATTTGCCGGCGCATTTGCGTGATGTGCTGCCTGATCCGGAAGCGCTGAAGAAATTACTTGGCTGACCCTTTCGGCCTAAGCTAATGAAACCAAACACCGGCTTCTCCACGTATGAGGAAGCCGGTGTTATAAAAGTAGAATTGTTGTTTACTGCGCATACGTGATAAACCGCTGCGATTGCACCGCGGGCAAGGAACCAATTTCAATCTGGCGAACGATTTTCTGGTTGCCGTCGGTGATTTCCAGGTAGTAAACACCGGTTTTCATCCCTTCAAAATCAAATTTGCGCCAGTGGTTGGCGGGTGTTTTGCTCAGGGCTTCCCGGTAAAGAACCGTGCTGTTGGCATCTTTCAGCCGGATGGTCACTTTTCGGGGCTCCCGAACGGCCAGCATCACATTGATCTTCTCCTGGGTGCCGAGAAACATGTTCACATCAAAGGCCGACTGGCTGGCCTTTGGATCGTTGGTTGCGGTTACCTGGGCATTCGATACCGTTACGAGTAAACCGATTAAAAGGGTCATCAGTACGTGTTGTGCAATCGTTTTCATGAGTCTGTGTTGTTTAGTTTCTGTGACAAAGGTGCAGCGTTTTGGAATATTAGCAAAACGAATTATTTTTGTCGAAATCATGAAAATTATTCATCATGGAAATCCGGCATCTGCAAATGGTGAAAGAGGTCGCAAGTTGTGGCAATCTCACCAAAGCCGCCGATCGGCTGTACCTGACCCAATCGGCACTGAGCCATCAGTTGAAAGAAATTGAGGGCTTTTTCAATACCCAGTTGTTCATCCGCGACAAAAAGCAGATGCGGCTGACGGATGCCGGTACGGTGGTTTTGGAGGCCGCCGAGAAAATTCTGCGGGAAGTGGCCGAAACCAAAGCCCGAGTCAAGTGCCTGACCGACAAGGAGTCCGGCGAGGTGCGGCTCTGCACGGAATGCTACACCTCCTACCACTGGCTGTCGGGATTTCTGCGGGCCTACCGGGATATTTACCCGAAAGTGGATGTAAAAATCGACATCGAAGCCACGCACTACGCCGAGCAACACCTGCTTGAAAACAGGATCGACGTCGCGATTCTCGAAGATTCTGAAAATCCAAAATTGACCTACACGCCACTTTTTCAGGACGAGTTCATGGTAATCGTAGCGCCTGACCACGAATGGGCGGGGCGCGAGTGGGTAGATCTGGAGGAGTTTGCCGGTCAGAATTACGTCATGTACAACATCCCGGAAGAGGAAAGCTCCAATTTTCAGATGATCTTCAAAAACTGCCGACCCCAGCGGCTTTATAAAATGACGTTGACCGAAGCCATTCTGGAGATGGTCAAAGCCGGAATGGGCGTGGCGCTGCTGCCCAACTGGATTGTCAAACCGTACCTGAAATCCGGCGAATTATCCGCCGTCTCGCTCACCCGGAAACGGTTCCTGCGGACGTGGTATGCCGCGACGCTGAAAAACAAACAACACGCCCCGTATACCGATGCGTTCATCGAGAAACTGGCGTCGTATATGAAAGAACTTGACGGTTATGCCGTTCTTTGCCCGGCCTAAAGCCAGCCGGTTTTTGCCCGATCCGGGTTATTTTATCAGACAACCGATTTCTTACTCAACCTGATTGTGTCTACTTCTACTGATTCGACTCCTTTGCCCCGACGGCTGGGATTGTGGCAAGCTACGGCCTTAAATATGATCGACATGGTCGGTATCGGGCCTTTTGTGGTGCTCCCACTGGTTATTCACATCATCGGCGGGCCGCATTTCCTCTGGGCGTGGATTCTGGGAGCGGTTATTTCGCTGATCGACGCCCTGGTTTGGGCCGAATTGGGAGCTGCTTATCCGCAGGCCGGGGGGAGCTACAACTTTCTGAAAATTGCTTACGGAGAACAACGCTGGGGCAAGATGCTGTCGTTTCTGTATGTCTGGCAAACCATGATTCAGGCCCCGCTGGTAGTCGCTTCGGGAGCCATCGGTTTTGCACAGTATGCCTCGTATCTGATCCCGCTGGAGGGCTGGGAACGCAAAGCCGTTTCCGGTGGTGTGGTGATTCTGATTACCATGCTGTTATACCGCAAAATTGAATCCATTGGCCGCATCAGCATCTTGCTATGGGTCTGTGTGCTGGCCACACTCGGCTGGATTATCTGGGGGGGGCTGACGGGCGGGCAACAGACGGTTTCGTTCGCTTTGCCGTCGGGCGAATCCCTGTCCGGATTGTTTGGCGCCGGTCTGGGAATTGCTTCCGTGAAAACGATTTATTGCTATTTAGGCTACTACAACGTCTGTCATCTGGGTGGCGAAATCCGCAATCCGTCGCGCAACATTCCGTTGAGCATGCTGATTTCGGTGGTCGGCATTGCGGTTTTGTATCTGTCCATGAACTGGAGTGTCGTCCGTGTCATTCCCTGGCAGGAAGCCCAGCACAGCGAGTTTATCATCAGTGCCGTGATCGAGCGACTCTACGGCTCGCAGGCGGGTACGATCGCGACGTTTATGGTATTGATTGTGGCGTTTTCGTCTTTATTCGCGGTTTTGCTGGGGTATTCGCGGGTTCCCTACGCGGCAGCCGCTGACGGCCAGTTTTTCCGGATCTTCGCCAAATTGCACCCCACCCGGCATTTTCCGTATGTCTCGCTGCTGTTTCTGGGTGGGCTGGGTTTCGGCTTTAGTTTGCTCTTCCGCTTGTCCGACGTCATCACGGCCATTCTGGCGATGCGGATTGTGGTGCAATTTATCGGACAGGCTGTTGGCTTGCTGCTGTTGCATAAACGCAAACAAACCAGTGCGTTTCCGTTCAAAATGCCGCTCTATCCGTTGCCGGTTTTGCTGGCCATTGCCATCTGGACCTTCATCTTCATTTCCACCGGCTGGACGTTTATGCTGTCGGGTCTGACGGTGATCGGGCTGGGTATTGTGGTCTTCCTGATTACGGCTCGCATCCGGAAACAGTGGCCGTTCGATGCGGTCAACCAACCCGCTACGCCTTCGGTAGATCCGGCGGAATCGTAATTCGCCCGCGCCAATACTCACGGCTGTACACCCGCTGGAAGGGCCAGCTTTTCATCTGTAACGCAAACGGCGTGTATGCGTGAGCGTCTTTGAGCGTGCTTTCGTAGTATAAATCGTCGTCGGTCAACACCAGCCCCTCGTACACATCGGCGGTTTTACGGGTCAGATCAGCAAAGGGCAGTTCTTCCACCAGACCGGTTTTGGTGTCTTTCAGTGCATCTTTCAGCAAACGCGCCCCCGGAACGCGGTCGGTTCGGCGGGGTTGCGGGGCATACGAACCGTCGGCCACGGAGAGGGCATACTCGAGGTATTGCTTCAACACTTTCGGCCCTTCATTGGCCGTATTTTCAACGGAAAGCTGTTGCGGGTAAATGCTTGTGACCACGTAGACGCGTTCCCTCGCCCGCGTCACGGCCACATTCAGGCGGTTTTCGCCCCCTTTGGCGTTTAAACTGCCGAATTGCGCCGATAACTTCCCGCGAACATCGGGTGCGTAGCCGATGGAAAAAATAATCACATCGCGCTCGTCGCCCTGCACATTTTCGATGTTTTTGACGAACGTAGTTTCGGTGGAAGTGGGGGATGCTGATGCCGATTTCAAATCGCCGGGCGACCCTGCTGCATCTTGATCTGTTTCGGATCGCCGGGCGACCCCGTTGTAATCCGAAATGTCATTCGTTCCAGCGGGGGCGCCCGGCGATTGCAAAGCTGGAACAGCGCGCACCCCCAGCCCAGCCAGCGCGTGTTCCTCCAGCAATTCCTGAATCAACTGCTGCTGCTGGAAATTGAACGTCACCACGCCGATGGAACGCCCCGGCAACTCGTTCGCCAGTTGATCGATCAGGGCAACCACGGCGCGGGCTTCGGTTTCATTGGTGTTCGTTTCCCAGGTTCCTTTCACGTTTAAATACCGGATGGCAGGCTCCCGACGGTTGAGCTGGTGAAAATCGGGGAGGAGATGCAGTGAATTCTTGTAAAAAAGGCGGTTTGAGAAATCAATCAGATCAATCGAGCGACTGCGGTAGTGGCCGCGCAACTGCGTTTGCGGGAAATAATGCGTGGCCAGATCGAGTAATGATTCTACTTCCAGCGCAGCGGACGTTTCCTCACTGGGTTCGGTTTCAAAGCGGATGCGGTACAAATCGCTCGGTTGAAGCTGCTTGCTGTCGCCGGTGATGACCACCTGCTTGGCGCGATACATCGCCGGAATGCCGTTTTCGGCGAAACACTGCGAGGCTTCATCGAAAATCACCAGATCGAAAAGCCCCGGTTTCATCGGAAAAATGGCCGAAACCGACTCCGGCGAAGCCATCCAGCACGGAACCAGTTGAAATACTTCGTCCGAATGCTGCTCCATCAGTTTCCGAACCGGCCAGATGTTGCGTTTTTTGGTCACCTGGTGGCTCAATTCCCGGTAGGTCACGAGGTTGTTCAGGCGGTTGAAAGCCAGATTCTGGTACGCCTTTTCACGGAGTTTAACCAGCAGAATCTGGCGGCTCAGCGTCTGCTTTTTTCGGACACTTTCCTGTAAAGTGGTTTCTAACTGGCTGATTTTTAGGGATGAAACGCCACGCAGAATGGGGTAAATACCTTCAAGATGTTCAATCCAGGCCAGGTGCAGGCTGTTTAAAAACAGCCAGACCGTTCCGGTATCGCCCAGCCTTTGCACAATCTCCCGTTCCGAAGGTGTGAAGTTTTCGGTCAGCCGATCGGTTTCAATCAGCAGGTCGATGTCCTGCTCCAGCACCTGAATCAGCCGATCGGTTTGGGCAGGTTCCGGCCACAGCCGCTGGATTTGCGATTCGCTCAAAAACGATTGCCACCGGCTGCGTTGGGCTGCCACGCCACGACCGGTTTCCAGCAATTGCTGTACGGTTTTTGAAAAAACGCCGACGGTTTCCAATCGGGATTCGGGCAGGGCCTTTAACCAGGAAATGGCGTTCAGCCGACGGATCGCTTCGAGCGCCTGACGGGCCAGACGAACGGTCAGAACGGCATTTTCGGCGGTAACGTCCTGGTTGACATTCTTTTCGATTTGCTGACGAAGGATTTCAAAACGGATTCGACGCTGTACTTTTTCGAGCAAAACCGGCAGCGTTTCGTCAGAAAGGGCCAGGCCGTTGGTGGACGCGAGTTGCTGCAACCCGGTTTTGTCTTTGCTGAACCAGCCCCAAACCGTGCGCCCGACAAACGACGAATGGCTTTGAATCGCTTCCTGCAACCGTTGGGCCATGTTGGGCAGGTCGGTCACCGGGAGGCTTTTTTCGATTCCGGTTCCGCCCAGGCAGTCAATGAGTTCAGTTTCCATTCGTTCCAGTTCCTCCGGTTCGGTCCGGAACAGCGGATGGCCGGGCTGTTGCTGCAACCAGCGCACCCACTGCCAGCGGGGGGCCGAAGGGTCGGCATTGAGCAAGGTCAGCAAAGCCGTGGTTTCCCATTCGTCTTCCTGTACGGTTTCCCAGTCGGCGAGCGAAAAGGTACGATGGGTGAGCGTTTGGGCCTGTTCGGTTACGGTTTTAACGAAAACCGGCAGTTCTCCCAGCAGTTTTTTGAGTGCCGGGAGTTGGCCAAACGAGAAGGGAGCGAAGGAAATCCGGTCGGCCCACGGATGATCGGGACCCAGGCGGTTTACATAAGCACCGTATTCCCGGAGTTTTTCCACAAAACCGGCCACCGAATCGGGCCGGAACTGCCTGTATACATCCGCAAGCGGAATGGTCTTGGCGGTGGGATCGCTGCTCAGGTACAACTGTTTGGCGGAAATTCCCGCTTCTGTTTCGTCGAACAGCGCTTCCTTGAAGGCTTGTAATTCGGCCAGTGTCTGATCGATCCGGCGGCTTTCCTGATCGAAATTGCGTTCCAGCAAAATCGCATCCAGGCCGTAATTCTGTTTGCGGTATTCTTCCACCCGCTCAATCTGACCGGCGATCTGGTCGTAAAGTGCCTTGCGGTCGTTCTTGAAATCGTGAATCAGGGCCGAAAAAGGCTGCATACCGACCTGGCGCAGTCGTTCGTAGACTACATCCAAAGCCGCCCGTTTCTGACAAACCAGCAAAACCCGCTTGCCCTGCGCGGCAAAATCGGCCATCAGATTCCCGATTAACTGCGATTTGCCGGTTCCCGGAGGGCCCTGCACCACCATCGACTCCCCGGCTTTGATGCGCCGGATGGCTTCCTCCTGCGACGCGTCGAGGGCCAGGGGGGTGTGCAGCGTTTCTTCCCGGACCGGAATCGGTTTCCGAGACGGGCTAAAATTGGGGAGCAAACCGGCTATCGACGCTTCGGAGGGCGGCTCCGGCAGCTCGTCCGTTTGCAGAAACTGCACGGCTTCGCCTTCCAGCAGCACCTCATAATCCGGGACCAGATACGAACCCGCCTGCGGAAAAATGCCTAGTACGGCTTCGGGATACAGCTTCAGTTCGCCGTTGCGCTCCAGTTTATCCAGATCGGTTTTTTTGACCGGATCGAACCACTGGAGTTGATCCGTAAAAAGATTCTGATTGAAATTGATTTCCAACGGACTGGCTTTCAGCCATTCGTAGAGTTGGGTGCGAAAAACCGTAGCGTCTTTGTCGTACTCATCCAGCGTATGTTCCAAAACCGCATCGGGCAGAATGAACTGGTTGTAGTAGGCATACGCCATCAAAAAGCTGCGGTTAAGCATGATGGACTCATCCGCCCGGCGAACGAGCATCCATTTGTTTCCCTGGGGTTCGAGGTGGACCGGAAAGAAAACCAGCGGCCCGTGAATCACCGTTCCGTCGGCCAGCTTGCCACGCACGAAGGGATACCCCACGTACAAATCTTCCGAACCGCGTTCTTCTTCAATAAACCGGTCGGTTCGGGCAATTTTCCGGAGTTTTTTGCTGACCTCGTTGCCTTTTTCCAGCCGGCTGTCCATCACATCGCAGAGCGGGATGGCCGGACGACGCGCCATCAACTGACGGACGAGATCGAACGACGGTTTGTTGTCCAGAAAATCAAGCTCGTGCAGATCCAGAAACTGTTCGACGGGCAAGTTGGTCAGCAGCAGCGACCGGTTGCGGCTGCTGAGGTTGGTCAGGCGTTTGAGATAAGCTTTAAGAACCGTCGGGGATAGCATACGTACCCACGGATTTGAATCCGTGTTTTGTCCGGGAAACTGTCAGAAAATAGGGCGCGAATGAAAACGCCACCGAAGAGTGAATGCACCTGGTTGTGCTATCAAACGAAGCACCTTTCTCCCCGCTGCCCCCACAAAACTACCCAAAAAGCCGTAAAAACACAGGGGCCTCAAAAGGGTTGCCCGGCTTAAACGATCAGGGTTGAGGTTCGCCCTGATTCGTCAGGAATTCTCCGGTGCTTCATTGTGGTAAAATCGTACATCAAATGGCTATAAATGTATATTAAAACAATAAAATATTAGTATAATATTGCAATATAGTTATATAAGTAGCATTTGTTATCACAGATACTGTACGCTTAAATTCATTCTAAGGTCCTCAATATGGGTCTTTTTGACGTGTAGACGCACCGATAACGCAATGGCTTCGACTCCTAAGCATATGCCTGGTGGAATGATCCGGCGGTCGCCGAAGACCGACGAGGCTCTCTATGTACAGTATCGACCGGTTTCCCTCAAATTTTGCGAGTCCCTGATTAAAAACAGGGCAGAAGCTGAGAAAATGGTTTGCGCTGTTTTCAGCGAGCTGCGGGATAACGGATCAGAACCTCAATCTGACTCGGAATTTAAATCCTGGTTATTCCTGAGGTTGCGGAATCAGGTTGTTACTTACCTGACAACCCGCGCTAAAAGCGAGTTGTCAGGCAGCCCGGCCGATTCCCAATTCAATGGCAACCGGACCAATCAGTCATTGATCCGGTTGTGAACCTCCTTACCGGGTCGAAATCTCCCTGAAAGTTTGCTCGAAATCTAAGCCTCTACTTCCTCAGGTTCCTTTTTCTTTTCCGGAATCAGCCAGGAGGCCAGAATACTGACGCCCAGAATGGTGAGAATGACATAGAGCGAGTAAACCGTCTCGAAACCGTGCGCTTCCAGCCAACTGTGAAAGATCATTTTTAATCCGATGAACGTCAGCAGGGCCGCCAGACCGGTTTTCAGGAAACGGAACTGGCTCATGATGCTGGAGAGGAAGAAGAACATCGACCGCAGCCCCATGATGGCGAAAACATTGGAGAAAAAGACGATGTAGGGGTCTTTGGTAATCGAGAAAATGGCCGGAATCGAGTCGACGGCAAACACCAGATCGGTGAAAGCAACCACGATAACGACAATGAACAGGGGCGTCACGAACAGCTTGCGGTCGGATTTCCGGCGGACGAAAAAGTGGTCGATGACGTTCCGGCGGTAGACGTTCAGGTATTTGGCCGTCAGCTTCACCACCGGGTGGTTTTTTGGTTCCATCTGCTGATCTTCGTCCTTTTCGAAGAAAAGTTTGATCCCGGTGTAGACTAGAAAAGCCCCAAAAATGTAGATGATCCATTCGAACCGCTGTAAGAGGGCGGAGCCGACGAAAATGAAGATAAACCGCAGGACGATGGCCCCCAGAATGCCCCAGACCAGAATCTTTTTGTAGAACTTCTGACGTACGCCGAACGACGCGAAAATCATGATGAAGACGAAAATATTATCGGCCGACAGGGAATACTCAACCAGATAACCGGTGATGTATTCCAGCGCCATGTTGTTCTGGAAAATGGCCAGACTCTGCTCGAAATTGCCCGGAATCAATTTGAGGTGATCGGCATACAGGCTGCGGACTTCTTCCAGCCGCGCCATATCGGTAATGCCGTGAACGAGGTAACCGAAATTTTTAATGAAAAAATAGAAGCCAATCGATAACGCCACCCAAACCGCACTCCAGGTACCGGCTTCTTTAAAACTGACAATATGGCTTTTCTGCTTCGTAAATGCCCCCAAATCGAAGGCCATCACCAACAGAACGAAGAGCGCAAAGCAGATGAAAAATATGGTTTCGTAACTCATGAGTCGAAAAACAATGAAATTTAGCGTATAACGAGTGTTTAAATAGAACTGTTTAATTGGCTTTTGGCACAAAATTCGCCGGAAGATCGGAGAGTTGCAGAACCAAACAAATCGGATTGTGAAACTGATTGCAATATAGCTCTATTAAGTAACAGGTTATGATTTCGGTTGATTCCTTATTTTTGCAAATATGTATCATGATAAGAAAGTCGTAGTTGTATTACCGGCCTACCGGGCCGCCCTGACGCTGGAACGTACCTACCGTGAAATCCCGTTCGATATCGTTGATGAGGTCATTCTGGTCGATGATGCCAGTCCGGACAATACCGTCGATGAAGCAAAGCGCCTGGGCATCCGGCATGTGATCCGGCACGAAAAAAACAAAGGCTACGGCGGCAATCAAAAATCCTGTTACCGCAAGGCGATGGAACTGAAGGCCGACATTGTTGTGATGTTACATCCTGATTATCAGTACACGCCCAAGCTGATTGTGGCAATGGTCAGCCTGATTGGCAATGATTTGTACCCGGTGGTGTTTGGCTCCCGGATTCTGGGCAAAGGGGCGTTGAAAGGCGGAATGCCGCTGTATAAATACGTGGCCAACCGCTTCCTGACACTGACGCAAAATGTGCTGATGAACCAGAAACTGTCGGAATACCATACCGGTTACCGGGCGTTTTCGGGCGAAGTGCTGCGTAGTCTGGATTTTACGCACAACTCCGACGATTTCATTTTTGACAATGAAATGATCGCCCAAATCTTTCACAAAGGCTTTGAAATTGCCGAGGTGACCTGCCCGACGAAATACTTTGAGGAAGCGTCGTCGATCAATTTCCGGCGAAGCAGCATCTACGGTTTGGGCGTATTGGCAGTGTCGATACGCTACCGGCTGCACCGCTGGGGGCTTATGCGTTGGAAGGTATTGCAGTAGATTCGGGCACTGCCTGATCGGTGACCGGCAAAACCGCCGGTATAATTTCCAGAATCATCGACTCCAGCGTCAGGCCCGGCCCGAAAGCGCAACTCAGGATGTTTCCCGCCCCCGACTCCGAAAGCAGGTGATTCCGGATTTCTTTCAGCACAAACAGAACCGTGGCCGACGACATGTTGCCGTACTTTCGCAACACCTCGTAGGCAAAGCGGTTTTCGTGCGGTTCGATGCCCAACTGTTGCTCAATCACTTCCAGAATTTTGCGTCCGCCGGGATGCATGGCATACTGCGTGATGTCTTCAATGGCCAGTCCACTGCGTTCCAGTAAGCGGGAAAGTGCCTGGCCGATGCCCTGCCGGATCACCGTCGGCACGTCCGACGTCAGCGTCATTTCAAACCCATGGTCGTTGATGATCCAACCCATGTCGTTTTTTCCATCGGGTAATAAATCGCAGAAGAACGTCCGCATCCGGAAGGAGGGAGCCGGTTTTTCCCGGTGGGGTCGACCTTCCACCAACACCGCAGCGGCTCCGTCGGCGAAGAGCGCGTTGGACAGGAGATGATCTTCGTCGGTTTTTTTCTGAAAATGAATCGTACACAATTCCAGGCAAACGATCAGCACGCAGGCCGACGGATCGGCGCGGACGAAGGCGTCGGCGGTTTTCAGCGCGTTGAAAGCACCGTAGCAGCCCATAAAGTTGATGGCGGTGCGTTGGGTGGTGGTGGGTAGCCCGAGGGCTTCGATCAGGTCGATGTCCAGCCCCGGCGCATACATACCCGTGCAACTCACCGTGATCAGGTGCGTGGGCTGCACGGTTCGTTTTTCGTCGCGGTATAAATCCTGAATAGCCGCCACCGCCAGCGGGAGGGCTTCTTGGCGGTACAATTCCATCCGGGTTCCGACGGTCGGAAACGGTTCAAGATCAGGCGTATTCGGAAAAAATGTATATTCACCCGGTGAAGCACCGTAGTCGGGCAGCACCGAATGCCGCCGGTCGATGCGGGTCAGTCGGTAGAGGGCCTGTAATTTTCGCCGGTTGTGTTCATCGAGCTGGAGAGCCTGCGCCATGAACGAAGCAATTTGCAACTGCGAGAAGCCGTATGACGGAACGGCCGTGCCGATGGCAGTAATGTAGCTATCCATTTAGTCCTATTCAGGGTTGCCGGAGCGATCCGGACTTTTCTATAACCAAAGGTTCACTTGAATGTTAGACTTTGCATGATGAAATCTGTACCCTCTATCCTTCCTCTCCCGGTATGACCTTTCGGACTGTCTGGCTCCATTTGCGGGTGCCGTTTTCGTTTTTTCTATTGCCGGTTTTTCTCTTTGCGCTGAGTCAGTCGGAAAGTCTTCGTCAGGGTACGCTGGATTGGGGGCGGGTGACCGTGATCGGGGCGGTTATTCACCTTTTGCTCTATCCGGCCAGCAATGCCTACAACAGTTATTTCGACAAAGACGAAGGCAGTATCGGCATTCTGGAAACGCCCCCGCCGGTCGATAAAACCCTGTTTTACGTCGCCTGGGCGCTGGACCTGCTGGCGTTGGCGATTGGCGTCTGGATCGGGTGGGCATTCGTGGCCTATTTACTCATTTACGGATTGATTTCCAAAGCGTATAGTCATCCAATTATTCGCTTAAAAAAGTACCCCATTGCCAGTTGGCTTGTGATCGGATTGTTTCAGGGCGGTTTTACCTACCTGATGTCCCTGCAAGCCATCGATGCGCTACCGGTTTTTAACCTGCTGACCTTCCGGCCTCTGCTGGCGGCTCTCCTTTGCACGCTGAACCTGCTGGCCATTTACCCGATCACGCAGGTGTATCAGCACGAGGAAGACGGCCGTCGGGGCGATTTGACGATGAGCCGTTTGCTCGGGGTTCGCTGTACCTTTCTGAATACGCTGATCTGGTTCACGCTGTCGCTGGCCGGTTTTTACGTGTATTTCCGGGGCGAGACGGTATTCTGGCTGTTGCCCGTCTGTTTGTTGCCGGGGGTGTTGTATTTTCTGTTCTGGGCAAACCGGGTTTTTCGGGACGAGCGGCAGGCTGATTTTCGGTCGGCGATGCGCATGACGCTGCTGGCGGGCACGGGGCTGAATGTTTTCTTTCTTTTTTTGTTGGTTTTAACCGATTCATAATCAGAATCTAAGTGGCATTATTGATGATAATGCTAATTTTTTTTCAGGAAAGTACTTGCCAAACGGCGCAGACCCCTTATATTTGCATCCACAAAACGCCAACGTTCTGGCATAGAACGCGAAAGTAGCTCAGCTGGTAGAGCGCGACCTTGCCAAGGTCGAGGTCGCGGGTTCGAACCCCGTCTTTCGCTCAAAAGCACCCACCGCGGTGCTTTTTTTGTAGAATGTGGTTGCTACCACGCCGGGATGGCGGAATAGGTAGACGCGCAGGACTTAAAATCCTGTGAGCAGTAATGTTCGTGCGGGTTCGATTCCCGCTCCCGGTACATTGAAACACCTTACAAATGACTAATTACCAGTTATTTATAAGGTGTTTTTGATTTTCTTCTGCGACATAATCAGCGATGCCTCCACCATCCGGAAGCATAACTCCGACTCTTTTGACGCTGGAAAGCAGACCTGGAAAAACAAGAAAAAGCCCGTCTCAGATCACCTGAGACGGGCTTTTTCGAAGCGTTAGGACTTAAATCAGGCTAGATCAAACCGGTCCAGGTTCATCACTTTATTCCAGGCTTTTACGAAGTCCCGGACAAATTTGCCCTGCGCATCGGCGCTGCCATACACTTCAGCAATGGCTCTCAGTTCGGAGTTGGAGCCAAAGACCAGATCGGCACGGGTGGCAGTCCATTTGGGTTGACCGCTACTCCGATCGCTGCCCAAATACAATTCCCGGTCTTCGGAAATGGCTTTCCAGGCGGTGTTCATGTCGAGCAGGTTCACAAAGAAATCGGTGGTAAGCTTGCCCGGATGTTGCGTAAACACACCGTTTTTGGAACCATCGAAATTCGTGTTCAGGACCCGCATTCCGCCCACCAGCACGGTTAATTCTGGTGCTGTCAGGGTGAGCAATTGCGCCTTGTCGATCAGCAACTCTTCGGTAGAAGCCGAAAGCTTTGCTTTGCGGTAGTTGCGGAAACCGTCTGCAATCGGTTCCAGGTACCCGACCGATTCCACGTCGGTTTGTTCCTGCGACGCGTCCATACGACCCGCGGTGAAAGGAACGCTGATGGGGTGTCCGGCATCGTTCGCTGCCTTTTCAACGCCCGCACAACCGGCCAGCACGATCAGATCGGCCAGTGAAACTTTTTTGCCGTCCGACTGCGTCCCGTTGAATTCCTGCTGAATGCTTTCCAGAATGCCCAGCACTTTTTGCAACTGCACGGGGTTGTTGACTTTCCAGTCTTTTTGGGGAGCCAGGCGAATGCGGGCGCCATTGGCACCTCCGCGTTTGTCGGAGCCCCGGAAGGTAGAAGCCGAAGCCCAGGCGGTGGAAACCAGTTCCGAAACGCTCAGGCCGGAGGCCAGTATGTTTGCTTTCAGGGCCGCTATGTCATTTTCGTCGATCAGGGCATGATCCACCGCCGGAATGGGGTCTTGCCAGATCAATACTTCGGCCGGTACGTCAGGACCCAGATACCGGGCGCGGGGGCCCATGTCGCGGTGCGTTAGTTTGAACCACGCCCGGGCAAACGCATCGGCAAAGGCGTCGGGATTTTCCAGAAACCGGCGGGATATTTTTTCGTAAGCCGGATCGAACTTCAGCGCCAGGTCGGTCGTCAGCATGGTTGGTGCATGCTTTTTGGAGGGATCATACGCATCGGGGATAATGCTCCCGGCGTCTTTTGCCACCCATTGGTGCGCACCACCGGGGCTTTTCGTCAATTCCCATTCAAAACCCAGCAGGTTTTCGAAGAAATTATTGCTCCACTGGGTCGGTGTTTTGGTCCAGATGACTTCCAGCCCGCTGGTGATCGTGTCGGCCCCTTTGCCCGAACCATAGCTGTTGCTCCAGCCAAATCCCTGCGATTCCAGATCGGCAGCTTCCGGCTCTTTGCCTACGTGCTCGGAAGTGGCAGCGCCGTGGGTTTTACCGAAGCTGTGCCCACCGGCAATCAGGGCAACGGTTTCTTCGTCATTCATGGCCATGCGGCCAAAGGTTTCGCGAATGTCTCTTGCGGCCGCTACGGGATCCGGATTGCCATCGGGACCTTCGGGATTGACGTAGATCAGTCCCATGTGGGCGGCACCGAGCGGTTTTTCCAGGTTGCGGGAATGAATGTTGCGTCCCGGATCTTCATCCGATGATACGACACCATGGTCTGCAACACCGGGCGAACCATCGGCGTAGCGGTGGTCGTTGCCCAACCAGGTGGTTTCGGCACCCCAATAGACGTCTTCATCCGGCTCCCAGACATCGGCCCGTCCGCCGGCAAAGCCAAAGGTTTTGAAACCCATCGATTCGAGGGCCACATTACCGGTAAGAATCATCAAATCAGCCCAGGAAAGGCTGCGGCCATATTTCTGTTTGATCGGCCAAAGCAACCGGCGCGCTTTATCGAGGCTCACGTTATCGGGCCAGCTATTCAATGGAGCAAAACGTTGTTGTCCGGCACCGGCACCACCCCGGCCATCGCCCACGCGGTAGGTTCCGGCGCTGTGCCAGGCCATGCGGATGAACAAAGGACCATAGTGTCCGAAGTCGGCCGGCCACCAGTCCTGTGAATCGGTCATGAGGGCGTGAAGGTCGCTTTTTACGGCTTCCAGGTCGAGACTTTTGAAGGCTTCGGCGTAGTTGAAATCTTCACCCATCGGGTCGGATAAGGACGAGTGCTGACGCAGGATGTTGAGCTTCAACTGGTTGGGCCACCAATCACGGTTTCGGGTGCCACCACCGCCCACGTTGTGTTTCAGACTGCCATTGTGAACCGGGCACTTGCTGATGTCGTTTGATCCTTTTTCCATTTCGATACATTCTTTGTTTAATCGATAGATGCCTGCACCGGATTGGGTGCAGCGGGATAAAATTATGTTATTGGGAGAAATAATACCAATCGATATATTCTATATTTACATAGGTAAAATCTATTACGGCATTTGCCCCGCCGATTCTGGAGAAGGAGCTAGCGGAAGAGGCTTTTTTTACCGCATCATGGAGGGTGAAATGCAGTGCCTGCCTGGTTGAACGGTATTCCTGATTCGTTGCGAAGCCGCCCAGGAAAACTTGGTATAATTCTATTATTCGTGCCAATAAGAAAATTTTTTTTCAAAAACATTAATTGTCTTATTGACAATTAAAAAATAAACGTCAACTTTACAGTTATTAAATTACGTTCGTACGACACCTTTTACTCATGCTAAATTTTCCGCTTCAACAGAATGAGGCTGCTCGCCGTCGGATGATTTACCGGAGTTCCCGGATCGACTGGAAATCTCCTGCAGGAAATTTGACACGTGATACGGGTGAGGCCGCCACCGTACGATTCAGCTAACCCGTACTCATTTTTGCTTTATCAGTCTTTATTTCAGTAAGCTCCATGACTTCTCAGGCCCAGGATCAAGCGTTATGGCAATCCTTTCGTGAGGGAGAAAAACAGGCCTTGGGCCGGTTGGTCGAGTGCTATTATGGCGCGCTGAAACACTATGGGCTGAAATTTATGGTGGATGAAGCCGTGGTTGAAGACTGTATTCAGGAGCTTTTTCTGCAACTCTGGCAAAACCGCTTGCAGATCAATGAGACGGGCTGTATCAGGCACTATTTATTGAAGGCCCTCCGGAACCACATCCTTCAGTATTTACGGGTTCAGAAACGCTGGAAATTCGAAGAGTTGGATTGGGACAACTCCGGAATTGACGAAGTTGATTCCGAAACTTTATTGATCCGTCAGGAATCACTGGCTGGTATGACAAAGACCATTCAGGATCAACTGGCTACCCTACCTGCCCGTGAACGGGAGGCCCTGTATCTGCGCTACTACGAGAACTTATCCATCCCCGAGATTGCCGAAGTGATGCACGTAAACCGGCAATCGGTCTCCAATTTTTTGCAAAAAGCACTCGGCAAACTCCGGAGCCGGTGGTTTGTCCAGCTATGGCCGTGAGATTTTGTATTTTTTCTCAAAAAAATTCGCTTTGAGAAGGGTATCAACGCGCCAAGTCTTCATACTATCAATAAAAACAGCCGAATAGTACCAATGTACCTTCCTTTCGAACGTTTTTCGACCGTTGAGGATTTCCTGGAAAGCGACGCTTTCCGGCGCTGGATGCTGGAAAAACGACCGGAAGATCAGGCTTTTTGGCGGGAGTGGCTGGCTCAGAATCCGGATAAACGGGAACTCTACGAGCAGGCCGTGGCTACTTTTCTGGCCATTCAGGGCAAAACCGCTGTGCCTTCGCGGAAGCAGGCGAAAGAGAAAGCGGACGAAATTCTGGATCAATTGCCGGACGCTTCCCCGGCTATCAAACCGCTCTTTCGTGGACGCTGGGGGCGCTGGGCAACCGCAGCGGCCGTGGTGATGTTGCTGGTCTGGTGGCAATTGGATCAACCCGTCTTTCAGACAGGCCGCGTGGTTGGCAGGCAGGAAAAACAGCAGGCAAGTGGGGATGACTGGAAACTGGTGAAGAATGGTACGGAGCAGTCGCTGGTGGTTGTGTTGCCCGATAATTCCTCGGTTCTGCTGTCGCCCGATAGCCAGATCCGGTTTCGCAAACAAACACATCCGGCGGTTCGGGAAGTGTATCTTCAGGGTGAAGGTTTCTTTGAAGTGGCCAAAAATCCGGCTAAACCGTTTATCGTTTACACGTCCAATCTAACGACCAAAGTGCTGGGGACCTGTTTTCAGGTACGGTCTTTTGACAAAGAGTCCACGGCGTTTGTCAAAGTGAAAACGGGTAAAGTTGCGGTTTCTTCCGTTAAATCGCCGGGCAAAACCGTCCTGCTGACGGTAAACGAAGAACTTCGGCTGAATGCCAGTGCGGAGAAGTTGGTCCGGCACGAACACTTTTTGGAGAAAGAACCACCATCCGCCCCGTTGGCTCAACCATTCGCGTTCAATTACACGCCCGTTACGGAGATCTTTGATCAGTTGGAAGCGAGTTACCACATGCCCATTCACTATGACCGGAGCCTGCTGAAAAACTGCACCTTTACCGGACAACTCAATGATGTGCCTTTCCTTGAAAAAGTGCGGCTCATCTGCCTAACGACGGCTTCTACCTTTGAACTGGTAGACAATCAGGTGGTCATCCACAGCCAGGGTTGTAATTGATTTTTTAACTCTTAACCAAAGCCAGGTAACATGAACTAGAAACCCATCTCTTTCCTGCCAGAAATAGGCGACAGTGCTTCCAACACCATCGCCTGTACGCTTCCCAAATCATGTGCGTTCCACCACACATTATCCCTTTAGGTGAGGGGTCGGGAACACTTTTGCCATTCCTAACTAATTGAAGAACAACAAAGCACGCAAACTTATGCATTCCTATTCTATAAACCGCAATGCTTGGGTCAGGATTATGAAATTTTCAAGCCTACAACTATTGCTTGCGCTCGCCTTCATTCACATCAGCGTGGCGTTCGATGTGCGGGGCCAGGAAATCCTGAACCGACGAATCAGTCTCTCCGCCAAAAATCAGGACGTCGAGACCGTGATCAAACGCATCGAAGAACAGGCTGATGTGCAGTTTCTGTTCAGCCGGGAGATTATCCAATCCAAACGAAAAATCTCTTACCAGGCTAAGAATGAGCAGCTTCATGTGGTTCTAAACCAGATCCTTACGCCACTGAATGTCAGCTACGAGATCGTCAATCAGCAAATTGTACTCAAAAGAATGTCGACGCCACCCGGACCGCTCCAGGGCAAACTTTCCGATGTGAACGCCGTTGAGACCGTTCAGGATGTACAAATCACGGGGAAGGTCACGGCTGAAAACGGGGAAGGGCTGCCGGGTGTAACGATTCAGATCAAGTCGGCTACCCGGGGCACCACCACCGACGGCAATGGTGATTACCGGCTTTCGGTGCCGTCGGCCAATGGGACGGTTCTCATTTTTTCCTACATCGGTTATACCACCAAGGAAGTAACTGTGGGGAGCCAAACGGTTGTCAATGTCGCTTTGGCTGCAGATGATAAAACGCTGGAGGAGGTGGTGGTGGTGGGCTATGGCGTTCAGCGGAAACACGATGTGACGGGTTCGGTGGTTTCGGTCAATGAAACCACGCTGAAAGAGGTTCCGGCTCCCAACCTGGTGAACCAGTTGAAAGGCCGGGCTGCCGGGGTTTCCATCATTAGCAACGGTTCTACGCCGGGTGCTCAGGGACAAATCCGGATTCGGGGAAACCGAACGCTGACGACGAGTTCCGGGTCGAGCGACGGGCTCGATGGCCCGCTGGTGGTGGTCGATGGAATCCCCTTCGGCGGACTCAATGACATCAACCCCGATGACATCGCCAGTCTCGAAATTCTGAAAGATGCTTCGGCAACGGCCATTTACGGGTCGCGGGGATCGGGGGGCGTCATTCTGATTACCACCAAACGGGGTAAAGTCGGAAAACCGGTATTCAGCTACGATGGCTATCATGGGGTGACCAACATCATGGGCAAATTCAACGTCATGAATGGACCGGAATATGCCCGGTTTAAAGACGATGCGACCAAATACAACCGCACCAGCCCCGGCACAACCGCTTATCCGCTGACCCAGAAGGAAAAAGATGCCCTGGCCGCCGGTGTTTCCACCGACTGGCAGGATTTAATTTACCGACCCGGTTTCAACACCAACCACCAGTTGAGCATGGTCGGCGGGGTTGAAAACACGCAGTATTCGCTGGGTCTGGGTTATTTCAATGAAACCGGCATCATTCCCAGCCAAAAGTTTGAACGTTACACCATCCGGGCGACGGTCGACCAGCGCATTGGCAAGCGGATCAAGATTGGGTTGAACACCCTGAATACACTGACCTACACCAACACACCGGGTGGTGGTGGTATTCCGGGTGGTTTGGTGCGGCAAACGCCACTGGCTGCACCTTACAATGCCGACGGTTCGGTCAACCTGTTTCCGGCCGAAGGCTCCATCGATGCCGCTGGCGTTAGCCCTTTAACGATTCTGACCAAGAAAGATTCGTATCTGGGCCGTACGCGGGCCTTACGGACGTTTAACAGCTTATACGCCGAGGTGGCTATCTTGCCCGGCCTGCGGTACCGGATGAATGCCGGGTTGAACTTCAGCCAGTCGAACTACAATGGCTATAATGGTCCGCTGACGTATTTTAACAGCGCTACGGTTCAGTCGTCGTCCAATGCTGAAATCAGTAATACCGAGTACTGGGACATTAACCTCCAGCACCTGCTGTACTATGACAAGACGTTTGGCAAACATAAAGTAGGCGTTACCGGGCTGTATGAAATTACGAAAAACCACTCACTGGGCAGTCGGTTTACAATCACCGGGGTTCCGGCTGATTACATCAAGACGTCTAATTTCTCGCTGGCGTCCGGAACACCGGTTGCCAACTCGGACTTCGGGAATTCATTTTCCGAAACCGGTCTGCTTTCCTACATGGGTCGGGTGAATTACAGCTACAATGACCGCTATCTGTTGACCCTGACGTTGAGACGGGATGGCTCTTCTACCTTATCGCCTGGTAACCAGTATTTTAACTATCCGGCGATTGGCGCTGGCTGGAATATTATCGAGGAAGGCTTTATGAAAGGAGCCCCGTTCATTTCGAACCTGAAACTACGGGGAAGCTGGGGTCTGTCCGGAAATCGAAACGTGGGAGCCTATGCGACGCTGGGTGCGTTGTCGGCCGGTTATTACAATTTCGGAACGGGAACCGCCGGCCAGCAGTTGGCCTACACGGTTACCAGTCTGCCAGCGACCGGTCTGGGTTGGCAGTCGACCTCGCAGGTGGATATCGGTGTTGACTTTGGCTTCCTGAATAACCGCATTACGGGTTCAGTCGATTGGTATCACCAGCAAACGAAAAACATTCTGCTGTCTGTTCCGCTGCCACCGAGCAACGGAGCCGGTTCGACCCTGAAAAACCTGGGACGCACGGAAGGCCGGGGACTGGAAACCGCGCTGACGTTTGAGATTTTCAGGAACCCGAAAGGCTTCAACTGGAGCGCCGATGTGACGTATTTCTTCAACCGCGAGAAAATTACGCAGCTTACAACGCCGACCGAACTCGCCAATTTAGGAGCAGGCTGGTTTGTGGGCCAACCGCTTTCGGTCATTTTTGACTACAAAAAAATCGGCATCTGGCAGACCTCGGACAAAGAAAACGGCACGCTGGCCAAACAGACTTCACCCACACAGTTTCCCGGCCAGATCCGGGTGGAAGATTTGAATGGCGATGGGAAGATCGATGCATCTGACCGGCAGATTCTGGGCAATTTCCAGCCCACCTGGGAAGGCGGTATCACCAACCGGTTCAGCTTCAAAAACTTTGATCTGTCGGTCGTAACCTTTGCCCGGATGGGAATGAAAGTGATCGTACCGTATCTGACGGGTAATTCCACGGGTTCGGGCGGTTTTGCGTTCTTCAACCAGGGCCGGGTCAATCAGGTGAAAACCGATTACTGGACCGAAACCAACCCGACCAATGCCTTCCCCGCACCGGATGCCGGTAGCGCCGTCGCCTATTTTGGTTCTACGCTGGGCTACTACGACGGATCGTTCATTAAAGTCAGAAGTATCAACCTGGGCTATACCTTTTCCAGTCAGTTGATCCGGAAAATCGGCATGAACTCCGCCCGGGTGTATTTCAACGCCACCAATCCGCTGATCCTGTATTCGCCCTTGGTGAAAGACAAACTGGCCGTCGATCCGGAAGGAAACAGTTATGCCAGCGGTCAGTCGACCCTGAACCCGCAGGGTGCCAGCGAACGCGGTACGCCGGAGCGTCAGATTTCTGTCAACCTGAACAACCCGCCCGTACGGCAATTCACGCTGGGGGTAAATTTTAAATTCTAATCTTGGATAGAACCATGAAAACGATAAAATTCTGGTCCATCATTGGCCTAACAGCGTTGCTCAACACGGGTTGCGAAAAAATATTAGAAGAGAATCCACAATCACAGATCGTTCCTTCCTACTTCAACACGCCGTCGGGGGTATTAGGCGGGATTGCCGGTGTCTACAACGACATCCGGGGCCAGTGGGGCACCGAAGGGTTTACGGTCGAAATGCAGGCCGGTACGGATGAGTTTTTGCAGGGAGCCAGCAGCGGGGGCGTTCCGCCCTATACGTATAATGGGTTGAACAGCAGTAACTTCGGTTCGGCCTGGGGCGTTGCTTTTCAGGACATCAACACGCTGAACGGTGTACTTAAATACGGCCAGACGATCGATCTGCCGGAGGCTACCCGCAAGCAGTACCTGGCACAGGCGAAGTTTCTGCGGGCGTTCTGGTACTTTTATCTGGTGCAGACCTGGGGCGATGTTCCGCTCAGTACCGAATTTATTACGGTCCCCTCACAGGCTGCTTCCCGCCAGCCGGTGGCGCAGGTGTATGAGTTGATTATCAAGGATCTAACCGAAGCAGCCACGGATCTGCCCAACCAGCCGACCGCCCCGTTTTTGGGAAAAGCCGCTACCAAGCCGGTGGCGCAGCTCCTGTTGGCCAAAGCATATCTAACCCGTGGCTGGCTCAACAATACAGCGGCTGATTTTACGCAGGCGGCAACCATTTGTGCGGACATCATTGCCAATAAAGCAACCTACGGTCTGGATCTATGGCAGGATTACGGCGATGCGTTTGTACCGGCCAAC
Organism: Larkinella sp. C7; assembly: GCF_006149005.1. GTDB lineage: Bacteria > Bacteroidota > Bacteroidia > Cytophagales > Spirosomataceae > Larkinella. Next base: position 234,721 of record NZ_VBSL01000009.1, read on the forward strand.
GATTATGGCAAAGAAACCATGTTTGTCAGCGATCACGTACTCGACCCGAAATTTGGCTACTATCAGGTTGGAGGAGCCGCTGGTGGTGGTGCTGCTCAAAATCTGACGCCCTGGTTTACCAACTGGAATTATCCCAACAACAGCGGCATCAACTCCTACAAAAGTGCTGCAGGCGCCTACGTGAACAGCGGAACCTCGTTGATGATCCGGGATTCGCAGTATGGACGGCCTTATACCCGGATGCGCCCAAACAGCTACAAATGGCCTTCAGGCCCCAATGCCGGTAAGAACTACTTTCTGGATCAGGCGTTTACGAACCGGACGGTCGATTCACGGTTTATCAATTCCTTCTATACGGTTTACATTTCCAATACCGCCGTTACGAACACCGCTACGGCCGCCAACAACAAGCGGGGCATCAGCTACACCACCGTCGTAGGGGCAGATACGGCCGTTTGGTTGCCCGACTTTGAGGTAGAAGGTGCGCCACAATTCATCGGTACACGGCCTTTCAAAGGGCTGGTCGTACCGCCTAGTTTGTGGGATAACGGCATTTTCCCGGCTTTGAAAAAATTCATGGACCCCAGCCGGGGTGCCAACTTCAACGATCCGTCGACCCGACCCTGTGTGCTGTACCGCTTTGCGGATGTATACCTGACCGGGGCCGAAGCCTACCTGAAAGCGGGCGATGCGACGAAAGCGGCTGCAATGCTGAATACGGTTCGGCAACGCGCGGCTTTCCGGAAAACCAACACGGCGGCTCAGAATGCGGCCGCTGTAACGGCCATGACGGTTACACCGGCCGACGTAACGGTTGACTTTATTCTGGACGAACGAACCCGCGAACTCTTCGGCGAATGGCAACGGTGGCATGATCTGGTTCGGACCCGTTCGCTGGTGCGACGCGTGAAAGCCTGGAATCCGGAAGCGGCTGCCAATATTCAGGATTTTCACATGCTCAGACCCATTCCCCAGTCGCAAATCGACCGGGTGGTGGAAGGGCCGAAATTCCCGCAGAATCCGGGTTATTAAGTAAGAAAAGTTGGTAGATAAATTGCGTAGACGTAAGAGGCTTTTGACCTCTTACGTCTCTTTAGCGTTACGATAAACCACCCACGCCGGAAGAACACACTGCTTTTGCAGCCCAGCCACCTGGCTATTGATTTTAAGATTGCTATGAAAAAGATGAAAAACGTTCTGCCGGGTGCTTTGCTGGCACTTGGTATTTTTTTGAGTCAACTCATTTTTGCCCAGACCACCACCCTGGTCAACCCCATCCTGACCGGTTTTTACCCGGACCCGAGCATCGTGCAGGTTGGCACCGACTACTATCTGGTCCACTCGACGTTTTCCTATTTTCCCGGCATTCCGGTTTTTCACAGCAAGGATTTAAAAAACTGGAAGCAAATCGGGAATGTCATCGACCGCCCTACTCAGATGGATTTCATGGGCGAACGGTTGACACGGGGCTTGTTTGCTCCCGCCATCAGTTACTACAAAGGCACGTACTACCTCACCTGCACCGACATAGACCACGATGGCAATTTCGTGGTGACGGCCAAAAATCCGGCTGGTCCCTGGAGCGATCCGGTTAAAATCCCGCAGGTAAGGGGGATTGATCCGTCCATTTACTTTGACGAAGCGGCTGACAAAGCCTATATTTTATACAACAGCGATGCGCCTGGCAACAAACCGTTGTATTCGGGACACCGGACCATCCGGATGTATGAGTTCGATTACCAGAATTTAAAAGTTGTCGGGGAAGAAAAACAACTGGTTAACGGTGGGGTGGATCTGTCTAAAAAACCGGTCTGGATCGAAGCCCCCCACATTATGAAGCGGAATGGCTGGTATTACCTCTACGCGGCTGAGGGCGGTACGTCGGTCAACCATTCCGAAGTGATCTTGCGGAGCAAAGAGGTCTGGGGGCCGTATGTGCCTTTTGAAGGCAATCCGATCCTGACGCAACGGGAGTTGCCAGCCGACCGGAAATACGCCATTACGTCGGCGGGTCATGCACAGTTTGTGGATGGACCCGATGGCAAGATGTATTGCATTTTTCTGGCCGTACGGCCCTACGAAGGCGATTATTACAACACCGGCCGTGAAACGTTCATTGCGCCCGTCACCTGGTCAAACGACTGGCCCATGATCGAGCATGGCGAGAAGGCAATTTCATACACTTATCCGGTTACTTACAAAGAGGTTAAACAGAAAGACGCGTTGCCCCAATCGGGTAATTTTGCGTATACGCTTACTTTTGACAAGGCACTGGACCCGGCGCTGCTGTTTATGCGAACCCTCGATAAAAGCTGGTATTCGCTGTCTAAAAAACAGGGAATGACGCTGAAACTCAAGCCCGAAACCGTCATGGAGTTGGGCAATCCGGCGTTCATCGGAAAGCGCCAGCAGCACCTGTTCAGTACGGCCGAAACCGAACTGGACTTCACCCCAACATCAGAAAAAGAAAAAGCCGGGCTGATCATTCTTCAGGATGAGGGCCATTTCTACTTTCTGTGTAAATCCAAATCGCAGGACAAAGACGTGCTGCAACTCTATAAAAGTATACCGCGATCCAAGGAAATGGAACTGCTGACCGAAGTGCCGCTGACCGGAAAAACCGGGAAAGTGGGTCTGCGTATCGCGTCGCAGGGGGATACTTATCATTTTCAGTATTCCACCGATGCTAAAAACTGGAAACTTCTTCAGGACAAGGTGGACGCTAAATTCCTGAGTACCAAAGCAGCGGGTAGCTTTATCGGCTGTTTGTATGGGATGTACGCGACGTCGTCGGGGGACGCCAGCACGAATACCGCTTCGTTCCAGTACCTGAAATATGCAGGGGATGATCCGATGTTTAAGTAATCGAATGAATACATTAAGATGAAAAGGACGGTTTTTCAGGCGGTTGTTGGGGTGGTTACCCTGTTTTGTGCGGTATTCGCTTCGGAAGCCCAAACCGCCCAAAACCCGGTGATCTTTGCCGATGTGCCCGACTTGTCCATGATCCGGGTGGGCGATACCTATTACATGAGCAGCACCACGATGCACCTGAGTCCGGGTTTGCCACTCATGAAATCGAAAGACCTGGTAAACTGGCAATTGGTTGGGTATGCGTATGATACGCTGGCGAATGTGGATGCGTTGAACCTGACCAACGGCAAAAGCACCTACGGACGAGGGTCGTGGGCCAGCAGCCTGCGCTACCACAACGGCACGTACTACGTGACCACTTTTGCCCAAACCACCGGCAAAACCCATGTTTTTACGACCAAAAATATCGAAAAAGGGCCGTGGAAAGAGACTTCATTTAAACCGTCCTACCACGATAATACCCTGTTTTTTGATGACGACGGTCGGGTGTACCTTATCTACGGTGCGGGCAAACTCCGGTTGGTTGAACTGACTGCCGATGCCTCCGGCGTGAGGCCCGGCAGCGCCGAACAGGTCCTGATTGAGAACGCAAGTACGCCATCCGGCACCGGCGGAGGGTTGCCCGCCGAAGGTTCGCAATTGTTCAAGGTGAAGGGCAAATACTACCTGTTCAACATTACGTGGCCGCGGGGCGGCATGCGAACCGTGGTGATTCACCGCGCCGACAAGATCACGGGGCCGTGGGAAGGTCGAATCGGTTTGCAGGATTTGGGTGTGGCGCAGGGCGGTTTGATCGATACGCCGGATGGGAAATGGTACGCTTATCTTTTCCGGGATTCTGGCGGAGTCGGGCGCATTCCGTATCTGGTTCCGGTGACGTGGGAAGACGGCTGGCCGGTTTTGGGCGTTAATGGCAAAGTACCCGAAACGCTCGATTTGCCTGCCAGCAAAGGCCTGATTCCGGGCATTGTGGCTTCGGACGAATTCACGCGGAAAAAAGGAGATTCTGCGCTGCCGCTGGTCTGGCAGTGGAATCACAATCCCGACAACCAGCTCTGGTCGGTTACGGAACGGAAAGGCTTTCTGCGGCTGAAAACCGGTCGCATCGACACCTCGTTTGTACTGGCCCGAAACACCCTGACGCAGCGGACCATCGGCCCGGCATGTACCGGATCAACGTTGCTCGACGTGGCCAACCTGAAGAACGGAGATTTTGCCGGGCTGAGTCTGTTACAGAAAAACTACGGTCTGGTGGGTGTCAAACGGGAAAACGGGCAAAATTTCATCGTCATGCTGAGCGCGGGTTCCGGAAAATCGATTGACATTCAGCGGGTTCCGCTGGCGCAAAAAACCGTCTATTTAAAAGCAGAGTGCAATTTTAAAGACCGGGCCGACACCGCTCAGTTCTTTTATAGTCTGGACGGAAAATCGTGGCAATCCATCGGTGAGCGGCTGAAAATGCCCTACACCATCCCGCATTTTATGGGGTACCGGTTTGGTTTGTTCAACTATGCCACGCAGCAGACGGGCGGTTTTGCCGACTTTGATTATTTCCGGATTGAAGACAAAATTTCGCAATCCTCCCGAAACTAAACCCGTTATGAAAAAGACTTTTTCTGCCATTACGCTTCTTCTTGGCTTTCTGCTGTGGAGATTCAACGCTTCGGCGCAGGACCCCAACTTCCATATTTACCTCTGTTTTGGGCAATCCAATATGGAGGGCAACGCCAAAATCGAACCGCAGGATACGGTTCATGTGAACCCCCGTTTTCAGGTGATGGAAGCCGTCGATTGTCCCGGTCTCAACCGAACCAAAGGAAATTGGTATACCGCCGTTCCGCCTTTGTGCCGGTGCCGGACCGGCCTGACCCCCGCCGATTATTTTGGTCGGGAACTGGTTGCCAATCTGCCCGAAAAGGTCCGGGTGGGCGTCATCAATGTGGCCGTGGGGGGCTGTAAAATCGAGTTGTTCGACAAAGACCATTACGAATCGTACGTCACGACGGTGCCGAGCTGGATGAAAAACTTCATCAAAGAATATGACGGAAACCCCTACGCCCGGCTGGTCGAGATGGCGAAACGGGCGCAGAAAGACGGCGTCATCAAAGGCATTCTGCTGCACCAGGGCGAGTCGAATACCAACGACACCTTGTGGACCCAAAAGGTCAAGGTGGTCTACGATAACCTGATGCATGACCTGAATCTGAAACCGAAAAAAGTGCCGCTACTGGCCGGAGAAACCGTCAACGCCGATCAGGGCGGCATTTGTGCGAGTATGAACAAGATCATTGCGACGCTCCCGCAAACCATCAAAAACGCGCACGTCATTTCATCGGCGGGTTGTACCGATTCGGCGGATAACCTGCACTTTGATGCCGCTGGCTATCGAGAACTGGGAAAACGTTACGCAGTAAAAATGCTTGCCATACAGGGCTATCGTGTACCTTCGGTGGATTGAAACTTACCTACTGTAGCGATGCGCCCAGGCTGTTCAAAATCGGATGCTTGCATCCACTTAAAAAAAAAGATGCAAAAACTTTTTGCGATCGGGTTAATCCTGCTGTTCCACCAGACGGGATTTGCCCAGCCAACACCGCCCCAACCCGTTGGCCCGCTCCCCAGCGAAAACCAGTTGCGCTGGCAAAAAATGGAATACTACGCGTTCATCCATTTTTCGATCAACACCTATACCGATATGGCCTGGGGCCTCGGCAACGAAGACCCCAAGTTGTTTAACCCGACCCAACTGGATTGCCGGCAATGGGCCCGGATTTGCAAAGAGGCCGGTATGAAAGGCATCATTTTTACGGCCAAACACCACAGCGGTTTTTGCCTATGGCCTTCCCAATACACCGAATATTCCGTGAAAAATGTGCCCTGGCGAAATGGGAAGGCCGACATCGTGCGGGAACTGGCCGATGCCTGCAAAGAATACGGTTTGAAATTCGGGGTGTATCTGTCGCCCTGGGACCGCAACTATGCCGAATATGGCCGGCCCGCATACATCACCTACTTCCGCAACCAGTTGCAGGAACTGCTGACCAACTACGGCGACATTTTTGAAGTCTGGTTCGACGGTGCCAATGGCGGTTCCGGTTATTACGGGGGAGCGAATGAAACCCGTAAAATCGATTCCAAAACGTATTACGACTGGCCAAATACCTACAAACTGGTGCGCAAACTCCAGCCCAAGATGGTCATCTGGAACGACGGGGGCGACCGGGCCGACCTGCGCTGGGTCGGCACCGAAGCCGGGTATGTGGGCGAAACCAACTGGAGTTTACTGAATGCGACCGGCGATGTGCCGGAACAAATGCTGCGTCACGGCGTCGAGAATGGGGATACGTGGGTGCCGGGTGAAGTAAACACGTCGATTCGTCCCGAATGGTTTTACCACGAGCGCGAAGACAAAAAGGTAAAAACTTTGCCCCAACTGATGGATCTTTATTACAACTCCATTGGTCGGAACGGGACGTTGCTGCTCAATTTTCCGATCATGCCCAACGGTTTGATTCACGAAAAGGACGAAAAAGCCGTGCAGGAATTTGCCAAAGCCACCAAAGAAGCGTTCGCCGTCAATCTGGCCAAAAATGCCCGGGCAACGGCCTCACAGGTACGCGGAAAGAAACCGGTTTACGACGCCAGTAAAGCCATCGATGCCGATCCGGAAAGCTATTGGGCCACGGACGATGCCGTTCGAAACGCATCGCTGACGCTCCGGTTTGCGAAGCCCACGGCTTTCAACCGGTTTCTGGTGCAGGAACCCATTCGGCTGGGGCAACGGGTCAAATCATTTACCGTGGAGGCTTTTGTCGATGGAAACTGGAAAGAACTAGCCAAAGAAACGACCATCGGTTATAAACGCATTCTCCGGTTTCCGACCGTCGAAGCCACGCAACTGCGGCTGACGATTCTGGATGCCAAAGGTTGCCCGTTGATTTCAAATCTGGAGGTCTACAAAGCCCCGCTGATTCTAACGCCCCCCATCGTCATGCGTGACCAGGCCGGCGATCTGCACATCAAGGCGGGCGATACCGAATCCGAATTGTATTATACCCTCGACGGCAGCACACCCACGGCAACCGCCAACCGCTACACAACTCCCGTAAAAACCGGCACCGGCAAAGTAGACCTGAAGGCCATCGCCTACAATCCGTTCACGAAACAAAGCAGCATCGTCAGCGAAGAGAAATTTGACATCGCCCGCAACGGCTGGAAAATCCTGAATACGGCGGCCAAACCGGCGGATCAGGTTTTGGATGGCAACCCCCATACGTCCTGGCAACAACCCAAAAGCCAACCAATGCCAGCGGATTTGGTCATTGATTTGGGGAAAGAAGAAAATCTGACCGGTTTCCGGTATCTGCCCGCCCAAAACTGGTGGGAAGAAGCCAGCATCATCACCCAGTATCAATTTGAGGTGTCTGCCGATAACGTCACGTGGAAACGGGTCAGCGAGGGGGAGTTTTCAAACATTAAAAACAGTCCGGTCTGGCAAACCAAACCGTTTGAACCCACCAAAGCCCGGTATATCAAATTACGGGCCTTGAAAAATACGCAGGAAGGTTCGGCATCGGGCTATGCCGAAATTGACATCCTTACCCAATGATAAAAGTAAAATCGATTCCTAAATCTTAATAAACCATGAAGCAGGTAATAATCAGTCGTTTGTGGCTTCTCTGGGCAGTACTCTGCCTGTGCAGCGTGGTGAATGCCCAGCCGCCACGCGGCCCGCTGGTGGTATCGCCCCAGGTGAACGCCGACAAAACCGTCACGTTCCGGTACTTATCTCCGACCGCCAAAGAGGTTAAGTTGAGCGGGCAGTTTTTGAAAGCACCCGTTGAAATGTCCAAAGATGCCCAAGGCATCTGGAGCGTAACAACGGAGCCCATCAAACCCGATATCTACCCGTACAGCTTTCAGGTGGATGGTATTACCGTCATGGACCCCGCCAACGTCGCGTTTTTCCCGAACGAGCGGTTTAAAGCCAGTCTGGTGGATATTCCCGGCGATATGCCCCTGATTCACGCCCTGCGCGACGTGCCACACGGTTCCATCAACTACGAATATTACCCGTCGCTGGAAGGCACAACCGGCTCGCTGGTGGTGTATACGCCACCGGGCTACGACCAGAATCCATCGAAAAAATACCCGGTTTTCTACCTCATCAGCGGCACGACGGATACGGAAGAAACCTTCTTCAAAGTGGGCAAAACGAATCTGATTCTGGACAATCTGATTGCGGAGGGCAAAGCCAAACCGATGATCATTGTCATGCCGTATGGCAATATGGCGGCCCGGGCCGCTGAGCAGAAAGGGGGCACCAAACCCGCCGATCCGACGGTTCGGGACGGGGCCGATGCGGTCAAACGGGCCAACGATTTTGCGACCGATCTGGTGAGCAAGGTCATTCCGTATGTCGAGAAACATTACCGGACAGTGGCGAATCGGGAAAACCGGGCCATCGGCGGTTTTTCGCGCGGGGGTGGGCAAACGCTCCGCACGGCATTCAGCAACCTGGACAAATTTGCGTGGGTGTGCAGCTACAGCTCGTACCTGTCGCCCGCCGAAATGGACCAGAACTTTCCGCACATCGGCGGCAATCCGGAAACTACCAACAAGCAGTTGAAACTGTTCTGGGTGAGTGTAGGCAGCGACGATTTTCTGTATAAAGGCACCGTCGAATTTATGGACTACCTGAAGGCGAAAAACGTGGTCTTCAAAAGCCTGATTACCGACGGCGGTCATACCTGGATGAACGTCAAAAAGTACGTAGCCGAAACCACGCCTTTACTTTTCCAATAAGACCCGCCCGATCCCATGAAACGTAGTATCTATCTCCTCCAGGCTTTTCTTTTGTCGACTATTGTGGTAATTGCCCAGCGGCCACCGTCCATCAGTTCGCCCGATGTGCATCCCGACCACAGCATTACCTTCCGGTATTTTTCCAAAAAAGCGCAGAAAGTGACCCTGAACGGCGAGTTTCTGAAGGCACCGGTCGCCCTGACGAAAGATACGTCGGGCATCTGGAGCGTGACGGTGCCGCCCGTCAAACCGGACATCTATCCGTACAGTTTTCGGGTGGATAGTGTGGAGATGGCCGATCCGAACAATACGTACATCTTTGCCAACGAACGCTTTAAGCGCAGTATTGTCGATGTGCCCGGCGATCAGCCGCTGATTCATTCACTCCAGAACGTACCGCACGGGAAAGTCAGTTATCGCTACTACAAATCCGGCACGCTGGGGACGACCCGGCAATTGCTGGTATACACCCCGCCCGGTTTCAATCCGAACGGCAAAACCAGATACCCGGTTTTGTA
>NZ_VBSL01000090.1:0-397 GCF_006149005.1 Larkinella sp. C7
ATAGAGAGTTGAAGGAGCTAATTTCAGCTATTTATACCGAACATAAGGGTCTATATGGCTATCGTAGAATCCATCAAGAGTTATTGAATCGTGGCTATATCCTCAATCACAAGAAAGTTCAACGCTTGATGAAGGAGCTTGGATTGAAGGCTAGGACCCGTGTCAAACGTCGCTATAATTCTTACAAGGGAGACGTCGGTAAGAAAGCTAAGAATCTGATTAGGTGTCGGTTTGAGGCTTCCCAACCTCTGAAGAAGTGCTACACAGATGTCACAGAATTTGCCATTCCAGCCAGTGACCAGAAGCTCTATTTATCACCAGCCCTTGATGGTTACAATAGCGAAATCGTCGCTTATCATTTATCCACTTCTCCTAATTTACAGCAGCTAGAGTCCAC
>NZ_VBSL01000090.1:407-623 GCF_006149005.1 Larkinella sp. C7
GAAATTATTGCCTATAATTTATCTACTTCTCCTAATTTACAACAGCTGAAAGCCATGCTTGAGGAGGCTTTTCCTGACAAAACCTATCAGGGTACTATCTTACATAGTGATCAGGGCTGGCAGTATCAGCACGCTTATTACCACCATTTCCTAAAAGAGCATAAGATGATACCATCTATGTCCCGTAAGGGTAACAGTTTAGATAATGGGATGATG
>NZ_VBSL01000091.1 GCF_006149005.1 Larkinella sp. C7
CGGGAGGCTCAGGAGGCGGTTGCTAATATTTTGGTGGACTCAGGTAGCCAGGGTGTGGCTATTGAGGATAGTGCTGACTATCTGGGTCCTGTTGGCAAGTATGGTGAGCTCTTTCCAGAGGTCGTGCAGTCTGAGACGGTTAAAATTACGGCCTATTACCCTGATTCTATGGATATTGAGGCAATCAAGGATCAGGTCAATCAGGCTATCCAGCACTTGCCAGAATTTGGCTTGAAGATGGGTCAGACCCACCTATCTAGCCATGAATTGGCCGAGGAAGACTGGGCGGAAAATTGGAAGAAGTACTACAAACCAACTCGAATCAGCCATGATTTGACCATTGTCCCCTCTTGGACGGATTACCAAGTTGGAGCTGGAGAAAAGATTATCAAGCTGGACCCTGGTATGGCCTTTGGAACTGGTACCCATCCGACGACCGAGATGAGTCTCTACGCCCTGGAGCAGGTTCTGCGTGGCGGTGAGACTGTCCTAGATGTTGGAACCGGTTCGGGCGTGCTCTCCATTGCCAGCTCCCTCCTCGGGGCCAAGGACATCTACGCCTACGACCTAGATGGTGTAGCTGTGCGGGTGGCTCAGGAAAATATCGACCTCAACC
>NZ_VBSL01000092.1 GCF_006149005.1 Larkinella sp. C7
ACCCTTTAAGTGGATGTCGGTCTGAATAGTAGCCTTCTTTCCAATAGAAAGCATGGTTGCACCTCCTGTAATGATAACGGCCATAAACACTATCAGAAAAGTCAAACGGATTCTTTTTTTCATGATTAGCTATCCTTTCTTAAAAGTGAGCAAGAGATTCAGATACTCCTCATTGAAAAAATCCTGATTATCTAGGCCCAGCAATTGATAATAGGCCTTCTTATTTTCAGCCATGCGGATGATTCCTGAAAGAGCACTCCAGAAAAAGATAGTCACATGATTAATATTCAGGCCCTCTTGCAAATAATCAAGCTCGATACCGTATTGGACAAACCGACTAATGAGCTGGTTGGTCTCCAGCCCCAGCTGATAAATATCCTTGTAGACTTGAGGCGTTTCTTTCTTGTCAAGGTCAAGCTTAATAGGCCCAATCATCCCTTCGAAATATAGGGGGTAGTGCTGGCATAAGTCCTGAAGTACTCGACATATTTCCAGATAGCTGACCTGAAAATCAGTCTGATTCTTAGGTCTTTTATCAATAATTTCTTTGATAGTCTGGTGTAAAGTTTGATTGTGTTTATAGACCAAGGAAAAGAAAATTTCTTCCTTA
>NZ_VBSL01000093.1:0-247 GCF_006149005.1 Larkinella sp. C7
AAGTAATTTAAGACGACTATCCTCTATCTGAGTGACGTCAGTAATTCTTGATGTTGAGCTGTCAGATCTACCAAGAGAGAAAAAAACGAGCTTGAAATTCCTTCAAACTCGGCTTTCAGATTTATTTTAACTATGGCAGAGCGTATTTCATACGGAGAACCCGCTCCTGTTGCTTGGTCAGCCGCAGCAGGATAACAACCTTATCTACACTCATATTACTTTCTAAGAGCCGCTCAGCAGCCATCAT
>NZ_VBSL01000093.1:338-601 GCF_006149005.1 Larkinella sp. C7
AATTTTAACAGCTCCGAAGAGTTGCTCAAAGCTATCAATTGCTACATCATAAACAGGCTTGGTCCCTGGCTTAAGAGTCCGACCACGATGGTTAAACCACATAGCCTGCCAACCACTTGTCTTGGCGCCGACTACATCATTGTCATAGGAATCACCTACGTAAAGCGTGGTAGCTGGATTCATGCCAAACTGCTCAGCAGCCAGATTAAAGATTTCCTTCTCAGGCTTTTGAAAACCAGTTGCCTGACTGACAAGTACGTGAC
>NZ_VBSL01000094.1 GCF_006149005.1 Larkinella sp. C7
ACCGGAGGCTGTTAATGACAGCGACACCTGCACCAAATTATTCTCACAGATGGTCGATGATGTCACCTGGCTCAACACCGGCAAAGGATTGACCGCTATGGTGACGGTTCTCGTCACACTGCAACCCGAACCATCGGTGATCACCACCGTATACGTACTGGTCGCCGTCAGGTTCGACACCGTCACACTGCTGCCGTTGCCCAAACCTCCGCTCCATTGATAACTTACATTCCCTACCGCATTGCTGGCACTGGCCGTCAGCACCACACTGCCGCCCGAACACACCGCCGTCTGCGAAGCCGTCAGGGTGCCCGACAGACTGCAGGGCGAAGTCGGACAGACGCCCACCGTCACCACCGTGCTGCCCNCTGTTAGCGCTCGTCGCATTGGCAATCACCGGGTTCTGTTGCGTGCTGCTGTAGCCATTCGGGCCTTTCCACAAATACGACACGCCACCGGAGGCTGTTAACGACAGCGACACCTGCACCAAATTATTCTCACAGATGGTCGATGAAGACACCTGGCTCAACACCGGCACCGGATTGACCGTAACGGTGACGGTTCTCGTCACACTGCAACCCGAACCATCGGTGATCAC
>NZ_VBSL01000095.1 GCF_006149005.1 Larkinella sp. C7
GCCACGACGCCCACGGCCTTGCCCATTCAGGTGCAGAGTGCCAACCAGCTTACTGTTCAGATACCCGCCCAAACCGGTCTGGATCTTTACGAAATCTGGGTGGAAGACCAGGGGCAGCGTAGTCCCAGTGTATTCGTCAACCAGGCGCTGGGGCATCATTTCGACTCGCCGGAGGTCTACGCCGACGGCACGGTTCGGATCTTTGGCCGGAATCTGAAACTGGCCGGGGCAAATCCCCGCGTTCGTCTGCTGGCGGATGGTTCCAACACCGTTCACGAAGCGGTGGTGAATGCCGAGCAGAGCGACGCCTACCAACTGAGTCTGAAACTGCCCGGGAGCCTGCAGGCCGGAGTCGCCTACACGGTTTTGATCACCAACGGCCTGGGTGGCACCGCCGGTGAAACCCGCATGGATCTTCGGCTGATGGGCATCGCCCCCGGTCAGGACTATTTCCAGCTGGGGGTTGGCTGGGCGGCCAAACTGGACTTTTACCGCAACGTCTACAACGTTAAAACCGATACGCGCCTGCCTGTGAAAGCGGTAGGGAATGGGGTCGCCAACGATCAGCCCGCCCTGCAACAGGCCAT
>NZ_VBSL01000096.1:0-224 GCF_006149005.1 Larkinella sp. C7
ATATCCAGTTCTGCAGCAAAATCCTAAGGCGTTGGAGGCTGTATGGGACTATGCCTATGACCGTGTTGGTTACCTAGGCACCAATACCCCAATTGATAAATGTTATGAGTGTGGTTTTGAAGGGGACTTTACCCCAACAGAACGTGGCTTTATGTGTCCAAATTGTGGCAACACCGATCCTAAGACCGTAGATGTCGTTAAACGGACCTGTGGCTACCTCGGTA
>NZ_VBSL01000096.1:344-586 GCF_006149005.1 Larkinella sp. C7
TAATGGTCGTCACAAGGAAATTTCCGCTCGTGTGAAACACATGAATGGCTCAACCATTAATAACCCAGGACAGCACGAGGCTTAAGATAAATAAGCAATAAATAGAAAGCCGTCAAACGACTCGAAGGTTAAAAATGCAGTAGATTTTTTAACCCGTGCTTGGAAATGGGAAGCGAGGTTAGTCGGAACTATTTCGATTAAACTGCTTTTTCCACCGAGTCATTGACGTGTTCAAGAAAAAG
>NZ_VBSL01000097.1 GCF_006149005.1 Larkinella sp. C7
CATGATGTTACTCGCTTTCTCAGGGACACTGCTTTATAATACCGCCGGTAAGCCCGACAATTTTTTAAGAACCCTTTCAGAAGAGCTCCCTTCTGCTATTTTTACTGTAGACAAACCTCAAGAGTTACAAAATATAAAAAAGGAGCTTAAAAGCGACTCCAGAGTTAAACAAGTTTTAGACTATTCTACTCAGTCTGTCAATGGTCCTGATGGAGGTCTAACAGCATTTGTAACACCAGACTTCTCTAAGTTGACTAATGATATTATTTATAAAGGTAGAAACCCCTCGACCAGTGATGAGGTGGCAATTGGCAGTGCCTTAGCTCATCATTATAAAATTGGTGATTGGATTAGACTGGATAATAATGGCAGGTCTCACACCTATAAAGTTACAGGCTATGTCCAAAGTGTCAACAATCAAGGACAGGTTTGTGAATTGACGGCGGCAGGCTATCATAAGATTACTGAAACGAGACTGAATCATTTGAATGTTTATCTGAAGAAAGGAGCGTCTGTCAGGCGTTTCATAAAAGAATACAGGAAGAACCATTCGAATAGTTCTTTAAAGGTTACTAATTACGATCA
>NZ_VBSL01000098.1:0-245 GCF_006149005.1 Larkinella sp. C7
GAAGGTGTAGCCTTGAAACGTCTTAGTTCTTCTGAATAGTACGCTAGGCTGCAAGGTGGACGAGGCAACTCATCCGCCTTCTTCTTTAGGCCAATACTTTGATATTCAAACTTTGAGGGTCAAAGTTGTTGGATTGTTATAACATATAAAAAGGTAAGTAATTATATGAAAACTCGAATTACGGAATTATTGAATATTAAATACCCTATTTTCCAAGGGGGTATGGCGTGGGTTGCAGACGGTGA
>NZ_VBSL01000098.1:272-583 GCF_006149005.1 Larkinella sp. C7
ACCCTATTTTCCAAGGGGGTATGGCGTGGGTTGCAGACGGTGATTTGGCTGGTGCTGTTTCCAATGCCGGAGGACTTGGAATTATTGGTGGCGGTAATGCCCCTAAAGAAGTTGTCAAGGCGAATATTGATAAGGTGAAATCAATTACTGATAAGCCATTTGGTGTCAACATCATGCTTTTATCTCCTTTTGCTGATGATATTGTTGACCTCGTTATTGAAGAAGGCGTTAAAGTTGTGACGACTGGTGCTGGAAACCCAGGAAAATACATGGAACGCTTCCATGATGCAGGAATCACTGTTATTCCAGTT
>NZ_VBSL01000099.1:0-292 GCF_006149005.1 Larkinella sp. C7
GTCCAAATTCAAAGCTGGTTTGACCAAAACTGACGATACTGCCATATTTTAACACTTGCGCAGGGAAAACGCTATCCGTCCGAGGACCGATTTTATCCAAGTAAAATTGATCTTTTTGGAGGTGAAGATAGTAGCCTGCTTTCAGATAGCTATCTTCTGGACTGGCCTGGCCAATTTTTTTTAGAAGGCTCTCAAACTGTGCCCTAGTCAGCGATAAATCTGGAAAATCCTCCAGATAATTTCGGAGCAAATAATACTGGACGGCAGGACTTTGTTTGCGGAAACTTTGCAG
>NZ_VBSL01000099.1:311-580 GCF_006149005.1 Larkinella sp. C7
CTCTATGTCAGCCGTCAAATCGCTCAGGGCCATCAGTAAGTAGTCTGTTTCCATGCCCAGCTCTCTTAGGGCAGCAGAAAACTTAGGGTTCTCCTGGGATAAGCTTGGCAAATAGTGGTGCCGAATGCGATTGCGCAGATAAGTATCACTCTGGTTGCTCTCATCCTCGAAGTGAAAAATATCTGGCAAATCCTTCTTTTCAATTTTTAAAAAAGGGCGAATCAGTTGGCCAGGGCCAAAACTTTTCACAGGCTGCATTCCCACCAGAT